>NZ_CP157432.1:0-3966982 GCF_041021905.1 Acinetobacter nosocomialis | reverse complement strand
GTGTATCCCCTATGTCTGCGTTTTAAATTCAAATCATTTAAAGATTAACCCTTCCTGATGAGAAGGGGTCGCCATTCTACCCAAGTTATCCACATCTGTCATGACGAATTCGGTTGATTTTGACTAAAAAGAAATCTCTTGTGAATAAATTTAAATTCAAAACCAATTGTGTATAACTTTTTGCACATCCTGTGGATAAATTATCACATAAACTTATCCACAATCCATAAAGATAATAAAAACAGAGTTATCAACAATTCAAATATATGTTTTTTAAATTTAAAACCATCAAATCCACAGAAAAAGTCCACACTAATAAGAATAAATTTAAATTTTAAAATTTGAATTTATTTAATAGGGTCACTTCCAATTGTGGATAACTAAAAAATATGAATTTAAATTCAAATATACCAAATCCAAACTCATTTCACATCTAGGTTTGTTGATAAGTATGTAAATAAGAAGTGTATATCTTAAAAGTCATAATAAAAATAAACAATTACTTTGTGTATAACTTTTAAATGATAAAAATTGACTTAATATAAAGAGAGGATGAAGAACTAAAAATTTGACTTAAATACAAAACTTTCTCTGTTTATCATTGACAGAGTAAACATTGCACAATAAAATCGCGGACCTTTATAGAAAGATCATTTTTGGGAGTTTCGATATGAAACGTACTTTCCAACCATCTGAATTAAAGCGTAAACGCGTTCATGGTTTCCGTGCTCGTATGGCAACTAAAGCTGGTCGTCAAGTATTAGCTCGTCGTCGTGCAAAAGGTCGTCATAGCTTAACTGTTTAATTACTGTTACGCTGACCAGACTTGGGTGTGATGGCACTTTACAGTTTTAGCACAGATCGTCGTGTACGCTGTGCTGCAGATTATAAAAGTGTATTTGATGGTGCGCTTTTTAAAGTGCATCAACCCCATTTTTTATTTCTTGCAAAATTCACCGAACAGCCTAATAGCCGTTTGGGTATTGTTGTTGCTAAGAAAAAAGTGCGCCGTGCGCATGAAAGAAATCGAATAAAGCGTCTTGCTCGTGAGAGCTTTCGTCTAAATCAGCCGAAATTTGGGTTAGACATAGATGTTGTTGTAATGCCTAAAGTTGGTATAGAAACGATTACGAACGCTGAGCTATATCAACAATTAGATTTTGCTTGGCAAAAATTACAACGCTTGGCAAAAAAACATTCTAAAGTTGTCCCAACCTCGCAAAATTAAGAGATGACCAATGGTTCGTATTTTGCGTTGGTTCATTCGACTGTATCAAATTGCGATTAGTCCGCTTCTTGGACCCCGTTGTCGTTATATCCCAACTTGTTCCCAATATGCGATAGAAGCATTACAAACTCATGGTGCAATCAAAGGCGTTTGGCTATCTTCTAAACGTATTTGCAGATGTCATCCATGGGGAGGCTCCGGATATGATCCGGTACCGCCAAAAGCAATTCGTTTTATTTCGTTTCATCAAATAGATTCTCAAACGCATCATGTTGCTGTACCCTTTCGTGATCGTTTAATGAAGCAAAATCTCTCTAACCATTTGGGGTAATAGATATGCAACAATGGGCCAGGTTTGCAATTCTCGGGGCCATGTTTGTCACCGCATATTTGCTCATTTTGGCTTGGCAAAAAGATTATGGAAATGCTGCAACTGCACCGCAACAACAAGCGGCGGCTGTAAGTTCACATGAAATATCTGCTGATTTGCCAAATGCTAAAACTGCAACAGTGGCTTCCGATGTGCCACAAGCAAATATTGCGCAGTCACAAACCACAGATGCGACAGCACCTGTGAATCAACAGCTTATTTCAGTACAAACTGACCTTTATCATCTTTGGATTAATCCAAAAGGTGGTGATATTGTTCGTATTGAATTACTCTCTCACGACAAAAGCAAAGACAGTAATCAACCTTTTGTTATGCTTGAAAATGATGCCAAGCGTACATATGTTGCTCAGTCTGGCTTAATTGGTTTGAATGGACCAGATAGTAGTCGTGGTGGTCGTCCGTTATATGCGGTTGAAAAAACATCATATACTTTGGCTGATGCTAAGGGTGTGCAGGATCAAAAGGGACAGTTTGAAAAAGTTTTAAGCGTACCTATGGTATTTAAAACACCAGAAGGCGTTGAAATTATTAAAACTTTTACCTTTACCCAAGGTCAATACCCGATTGTTGTAAGCCATCAAGTGATTAACCGTAGCCAACAAAACTGGCAAGGTCAGATGTTTGGACAGTTAAAGCGTGATAACTCTGAGGATCCTGGTAAGTCTTCTCAAGGTATTTTTACTCTAGGGACGTTCTTAGGGGGAGCTTGGGGTACGCCTGATTCACACTATAACAAGCTTAAGTTTGCTAATTTCTCAGAAGAAAAATTAAATGCTGATGCTAAAGGTGGGTGGGTTGCGATTGTTCAGCACTATTTTGTAAGTGCTTGGATTCCAGGAAACCTTAAACTGACTCAAGCAAATGGTCAGCCTTATGTTGCTAAGCTTGAATCACGTCAGTCTGCGGATCATATGAATATTATTGGCTTTACTTCGCCAGTAATTAATGTTCCAGCTGGCACTTCAATGGAAGTAGATGCAAAGCTTTATTCAGGTCCTAAAGTACAATCTGAATTAAAAGATTTAGCTGTCGGTCTGAACCAGACTGTGGACTATGGTTGGTTATGGCCAATTGCGAAGTTATTGTTCTTAGGTCTTCAATTCTTCCATAGCATTGTAGGCAACTGGGGATGGTCAATCATCTTACTTACCATTATGGTGAAGATGATTTTATGGCCTTTATCTTCAAAAAGTTATCGTTCTATGGCGAAAATGCGTGTGATTGCACCAGAAATGCAACGCATGAAAGAAGAGTTCGGTGAAGACCGTATGCGCTTCTCGCAAGAAATGATGGCGCTTTATAAACGTGAACAAGTGAACCCATTGTCTGGTTGTTTACCGTTATTGCTACAAATGCCAATTTTCCTTGCGTTGTACTGGGTACTCATGGAAAGTGTGGAATTACGTCATGCACCATGGTTAGGCTGGATTCAAGACTTATCTGCAATGGATCCTTGGTTCATCTTGCCGTTAATTATGGGTGCGACAATGTTTGCTCAGCAAATGTTGAACCCGCAACCAGCTGATCCAATGCAAGCGAAAGTATTCCGCATTATGCCGATTATGTTCACGGTATTTATGTTGTTCTTCCCTGCGGGTCTAGTGTTGTACTGGATTGTGAACAACAGTATTACCATTTTACAGCAATGGTTTATTAACAAGAGTGTTGAGAAAAGTCGTCTAAACAAGACTGAATCAGCATCTTAATCGTTGAACTTTTGCTGAATCAATCCGCTTAAGATGGTAATCTTAGGCGGATTTTTCTTTGGCTGTATTTTAGGTTTTTTAGGTGAATAATATGCAAAGTCAAACCACAATTGCTGCAATTGCAACGCCACCAGGGCGTGGTGGAGTGGGCGTGATTCGCTTATCTGGACCTAAGGCCTATGAAATTGCTCAAAAGTTGACACAAAAAAACTTGCCTGAAGCGCGTATGGCAGGTTTTCGTAAGTTTTATGATGCTGATGGAAGCATTATGGATGAAGGCATTGTCCTATGCTTTCCAAATCCACATTCTTTTACCGGTGAAGATGTTGTCGAGTTACAGGGGCACGGCGGTCCAGTCATTCAAAATGCTCTCCTTGGCCGTCTATTCGAGCTGGGTGCGATTGCTGCAAAAGCTGGGGAATTCTCCATGCGAGCTTTTGAAAATGGCAAAATGGATTTGGTACAAGCGGAAGCTATTGCCGATTTAATTGATGCCACCTCTCAAGCTGCGGCTCGTTCGGCAGTTCGTTCTCTGCAAGGTGCATTTTCAACAAAAATTAATACAGTTTTAGAAAAACTGATTCATTTACGTTTGCACGTAGAAGCTGCGATTGATTTTCCAGAAGAAGAAATTGATTTTTTGGCTGATGGCAAAATTTTAGCTTTACTGGAAGATGTTCAACAGTCGGTGCATGCAGTTCAAACTTCTGCACGACAAGGGCAATTACTCCGTGAAGGTCTACAGGTTGTTATTGCGGGTAAACCAAATGCGGGTAAATCGAGCTTGTTAAATGCGCTTGCTGGTGTAGAACGAGCGATTGTAACGGACATTGCTGGTACGACTCGTGATGTTTTGCATGAAAAAATTAGCTTAAATGGTTTACCAATTACCTTAACTGATACTGCAGGTCTTCGTGAAACGGGAGATGTGGTCGAGAAAGAAGGTATTCGCCGTGCAATCAAAGAAATTGAGCAGGCCGATCTGCTGTTATTGGTCTACGATTTAAATCAAGGTGATGACCCATTACAACTCGCTCAAGAATACTTTGCTGAACATATTGAACCGCGTCGTCTCATGTTAATTGGCAATAAATGTGATTTAACTGGTCAATCTGCCGAAATAGGTGATTATCAAGGATTCCGTCATATTACAGTTTCAGCAAAACAAGAGATGGGTGTACAAGGCCTCGTAGATGCGATTACAGCGCATGCAGGCTTTCACCCTGAGGAAGATACATTTATTGCGAGAACTCGTCATTTAGACGCAATGAAGCGCACTCAGCTCTATTTGGCAGAGGCACATGAGCAACTTGTTGTATTTAACGCTGGTGAACTCGTTGCTGAATCACTACGTCTTGCTCAAAATGCTTTAGGTGAAATTACTGGAGACTTTAGTGCCGATGATCTATTAGGCAAAATCTTCGGTTCTTTCTGCATTGGAAAATAATTTTAAATAATCTGGATGATACGTATTGTTGTGTCATCCAGAACTTTCTTTTAGCCATATCTTTTTAAAACTTTTAAAAATTCTTTTAGCTCATTTTGATCGATTTCTGCACCTTTAAGCACATGATGATGTAAGTGCTGTTCCATTAATTCACTCATTAAACCGTTTATAGCACCTTTTATGGCTGCAACTTGCTGCAAAATATCGATACATGAAGATTCTGCTTGTTCTATCGAATTTTCAATGCTGTTGATTTGTCCTTTTAATCGTTTTACACGATTAAGAATTTTTTTATCCTGACCAATGTGACTCATCTGTTTTCTCTTGTAGAATTTAATATACTGGTAGGGAGTATATTGGGTTTAAATTTTATGCAGGATCATAGTGTATCACGTCATCATCAACATCAGTTTGATGAAGGAAATCCCTTAGCACAAAAACGGATTTTGATTGCAACCATTTTAACGGCTTCCATGATGGTTTTAGAGATATTTGGAGGGTGGTTTTTTAACTCGATGGCACTTTTGGCTGATGGCTGGCATATGAGCTCACATATGTTGGCGCTCGGTTTAGCCTATTTTGCATATCGCGCAGCTCAACATTATTCAAAAGACCATCGTTTTAGTTTTGGGACGTGGAAGATTGAGATTTTAGCCGGCTATAGCAGTGCAATTTTGCTTATGGTTGTCGCTATTATTATGGCTTTTCAGTCATTTCAACGTTTATTGAATCCAGTTGAGATTTTTTATAACGAAGCTATTCCAATTGCAATTTTAGGTTTAATTGTTAACTTGATTTGTGCTTGGTTACTTCATGATGATGGTCACCATCACCATCACCATCACCATCACCATCACCATGAGCATGAGCATGAGCATGAGCATGAGCATCGGCCTCATCACCATGATTTGAACCAAAAAGCTGCATTTTTACATGTGGTTGCAGACGCTGTGACTTCTGTTTTTGCAATTGTTGCGCTGTGTGCCGGTAAGTATTTTGGATGGGATTTTTTAGATGCACTTTTAGGGATTTTAGGCGCTATTTTAGTTGCAAAGTGGTCATTTGGTTTAATGAAAGAGACAGGAAAAACTCTTCTAGATGCTGAAATGGATCATCCGGTAGTTGAAGAAATTCGGGAAGTCATAACTGAATTTCCAAAACATGTTGAAATTACAGATATTCATGTCTGGAAAGTCGCGAAAGGTAAATTTTCTTGTATTTTAGCGCTAGAAACTGATGATATTTCTTTGAATGCAGACCAGATTCGTCATGCTTTATCGATTCATGATGAAATCGTGCATATATCGGTAGAAATTAATACTTTAAAACCTATTTATGTTCCACGTGAAACATTAGCATAACTGGGTAGAAGTTTGGTTATATCTCGGTAATCAGTTCTGTTTTCATTAACGGAACTGACTAAAATGTTCACTCTCCTGTCCTCGAGTCGGTTTTATGCTTAAAAAATTAGGAATATTGGCATTATTTAGTCTAACAACAAGTTTGAGTTTCGCTAATGTAGATACAGTTCGGGAAAATATTAAAAAACAATATCCTAATTTAAAAATTAGTAATATTCAGAAAACCGAAATGCCTGGGTTATATAGTGCCAATCTAGATCAACAAATCATTT
This sequence comes from Acinetobacter nosocomialis, assembly GCF_041021905.1. Lineage (NCBI taxonomy): Bacteria > Pseudomonadati > Pseudomonadota > Gammaproteobacteria > Moraxellales > Moraxellaceae > Acinetobacter > Acinetobacter nosocomialis. Next base: position 3,960,577 of record NZ_CP157432.1, on the reverse strand, counting down.
ATCTTGGTGAAGATGGTCAGCATATGCTGGTAGGCTCTATGATCCGCTTAAAGGACCAGAAGAATTTAACCAAAGACTTAGTTCTAGGACAAAACTCAATTGATTGGAAGCAATTACCTTTAAAAGATGCCATTAAAACGGTCAAAGGTAATGGTCAGCATGTTTTAGCGGTATTCTCCGATCCGAATTGCCCTTATTGTAAAAAACTTGAACCTGAACTCGATAAACTTAAAGATGTAACAATTTACACGTTTATTTACCCTTTAAAACCTCAGTCTATTGTGGTTTCTAGACAAGTTTGGTGTGCACCGAGCCAATCATACTCTTGGAAGAAACTGATTGAACAAGGTGTAAAACCAACAGTTGCGAGCTGCGCAAACCCAATTGATCGGAACTTGGAACTTGGAAGAAAATTAGGTTTTAATGCTACTCCTACCCTAATTTTTGCAAACGGTTTTAAACTAGTAGGTGCAAGGTCTGCTGAAGAAATTCAGGAAGTTTGGAAAGAGCTAGGCCTGTAAATAAAAAAAGCACCATTAGGTGCTTTTTTTATGAATGAACTGAAGTTTAGCTTTTTCGTGCAATCAAGTTGTAAATAAACAAAATGATGACTGCACCAATTACGGAAGCGATAAAGCCCGCAGCTGAATTTTCTCCGTAAAGACCAAGTAAACGACCACCATAAGTGGCTAAAAGTGAACCTGCGATACCAATTAAAGTAGTAACGATAAAACCTGCTTTATCATCACCAGGATGTAAAGCACGTGCAATTAAGCCTGCGAAGAAACCAACCACAATAGCAACAATAAGTGACCACATATTTGTTCTCCAGTTGTTTTTTTGATGAAGTTAATGATTTTGCTTCATATTCTATCGTGCGACAGAGCCAACTGTTTTGTCTGTAGCAGATTGCGACTTTTTGTGTCTTTTTTGTTCAAAGCTAAAACGTTATATAAAAAAATAGCACCTTATGGTGCCATTTTTATGAAATTTATAACCCAATCTCACCAATAAATGGCAAGTGACGATATTTCTGGTCGTAGTCTAAGCCATAGCCTACAATAAACCGATCTTCAACTTCAAAACCTAAAAACTTAACTTCGAGATCAATTTCACGGCGTGATGGTTTACTCACTAATGTGCATAATTGAATCGAATTTGGTTCGCGAGTTTGCAACATTTCCACAACTTTGCTTAAGGTGTTGCCAGAGTCAATAATATCTTCAACCACCAGCACATCTTTACCACGAATTTCACCGTCAAGATCTTTTAAGATTTTAACGTCTCGACTTGAAGTGGTACCGCCGCCGTAACTAGACACTGTCATGAAATCGAGTTCGTGCGGTTTGGTAATGGTACGGCATAAGTCTGCCATGAAAATAACAGAACCACGAAGTAGACCAATCAGAACCAATTCTTTGTCACTATTTGCATAATGAGAATTGATTTGCTCGCCGAGCTCTTTGACTTTTGCTTGAATTTCTTCGGTTGAAATCATGATGCTCATTGCAACAGTCATGGCAGATTCCTACAAGATATAAAAGAAAAAATAAAAAAGGTGTTGACCTGCAACACCTCGAAAATCTGAGTTAATGGTAAAATTTTAAAGCAAAATGACGTTTCATGCACCCTTTGATGGGTCTGAAATTTTATCATTTTGCGGATTATGTCGATCATGCTTTAATGCAAGAGCACATATTCCAAATAATAACAAAAACTTAACAATGCCTTTTTTATTTGGCTGTTTCTTTTTGATAAGCACGGTTTCCATAAATATAAGTCGCCTCAATATTACGGTCATCACCTAAAGTGAATAATGCAAACAGTGAATCTTCAACAGATTTGGATTTAGACTGGCGAAGCTCCTGTAATGCTGTTGGCTTTAGGTTGAGTACCACAAAGTCTGCTTCTTTACCGATGTTGAAGTTGCCTAACTGATCTTGTAAATCAAGCGCTTTTGCTCCGCCTAAGGTTGCATGATAAAGCGCTTCATAAGCTGAAAGTTTATCACCTTGTAATTGCTGAACCTTATAAGCCTCGTTAACAGTTTGCAGTAAGCTAAACGAAGTACCTGCACCAATGTCTGTCCCCAAACCTACTTTGACTTGCTTTTCCCAAGTTTTTTTCAATGGGAATAAACCACTACCTAAGAACAGATTTGAAGTTGGGCAAAATGCGATAGCCGATTGTGTATCATGCATACATTGCCATTCTTCATCTTCTAAGTGAACACAATGCGCAAACACAGAACGTTTACCAGTTAGGCCATAGTGTTGATAAACATCTAAATAGCCAGCTTGTTCCGGAAATAAAGATTTCACCCAAGCGATTTCATCTTTGTTTTCACTTAAATGCGTATGGATATAAACATCTGGAAATTCTTGTTTTAGCTGCCCTGCTCTTTCTAATTGCTCAGGTGTAGAAGTCGGTGCAAATCGTGGCGTAATCGCATACAGAGCACGGCCTTTACCATGCCATTTTTCAATGAGTGCTTTAGTATCGCTGTAAGCCGTTTCTGGTGTGTCACACAGCGCTTCAGGGGCATTACGGTCCATGAGTACCTTACCGGCAATTAAACGCATCTGAACGCGTTCTGCGGCTTCAAATAAGGCATCCACAGATTCGGGATGAACTGTACAGAAAACGAGGGCTGTGGTTGTGCCGTGTTTTAAGAGTTCCTGAACAAAGAACTGGGCAATTTCGCTTGCATATGCTTTGTCTTGAAACTGTATTTCGGTTGGGAAAGTATAAGTATTAAGCCAGCTTAAAAGTTGTTCGCCGTATGCTCCAACCATTTCGGTTTGCGGGAAGTGAATATGGGTATCAATAAAGCCAGGTACAATTAATTGTTCTGGATAATGTTGAACCTCAACTCCAGCAGGTAGATGCTGTTGAGCATCTTCCCATGCACCAAACCATTTGATTTTTCCATGTTCACTAATCAATACACCATCTTCCAAATAACGTACTTGATTTGGAATATCAGTTGGCTCAGAGACAGTTTGTTGAATATCTAAAAAACGACCACGTACAACGGTGGTATTTGCGATCAATGACATGGATAGCCTATATATTTTCACTTTTTTCGATTGATTGTACCCCAGTTAGCCAAGATTTAAACCGTATAACGTTTACTTAGTCCCCATTCAGCCAAAATCCGTCGATAAGTCGTTGATGAACGATCTGCTTCAAAATGTGCTTCCATCATTAGATCGAGCGGTAGTTCTTCTGGTTTTTGTGATTCGACCATGTCTTGATCTTCGGCAAAAATTTGCGCATTAAATGCATATACTTTTTCTAAATCACCTGTTTGGTCAAAGTTACGTGTGAGTGGAACAAATAAACGGGTTTTATTACTTGAGATAGGACAACAGGCATTTAAAATTTTTAAGACCCCACCTTCTGGAAAATCGACAGTAAGTACGGCAGAAAATGGCGGATAAACCTCAAAAGTACGCTTCCACAAAAAGCCTTCTGGTTCGAGATGTTTTAGCTCATGCGGATAATTACTGACATTGCTGATATAGACCGTTTTTAAGCCGTAGTTGGTACGTTCAGTGTGATATTTAGGGACGACAGGATTATCACGATTCGCAAAGGCGTTGTGATGTACCCACGCAAAATGAGCGACATCGATAAACCCTTCAAGCTGACGACCACTAGAGCCACCAATATCCACAAAAGGTGGCAAAATTGCTTGATGCTCTGCATCATCCCAAGTATCTAATACAGGAATATTGGCTTGAGTAATATCACGACCATGAATACTGGTCCAAATGAGACCGTATCTTTGCACAACCGGAAATTTAGTTAGAGAAAAACGATCAGAAATTTTTGTTAGTTCGGGCTGAGCTGGTATTTGAGTACATTTCCCTTCAGTGTTATAGCGTAGACCGTGATAAGGACACACAATCTCCTCACCATCGACCCAACCTTTGGTTAAAGGCACGCCACGATGTGGGCAAATGTCTCGGACCAGATGAATTTCACCACTTTGTGTCTGGTAGAGTGCCATATTGACGTCTATCTAGTAGTGTGACACGTTGAGGCGCAGTAGAGACATCTTGAATACGCGCAACCGGATACCAATGGCTCGATAAAATTTCCCAATCTTTTGCATCAAAACTGCTGTTACACGGCATGGCAAGCGGCGTTAGAGTTGGAATCGCATTCATGGCATCACTCCTTAAAAAAATCAGGGCTCTCACGAGCCCCTAAAATCTAGGCTTTTTTCTTTTTTAGAGATGCAAAGAGCTTGCCAATATTGACTTTTAAGAAAATAAATTAGATAAAAATATTAAAATACATGTGGTTAATTAATATTGTTTTTTGAATTTTTGTTCTAATTTAGCTTTAAAAGCTAAAGTTTATTATTCGCTATGTACTTAGAATGCACTGATTGATTGCGTTGAGGGCACAATAAAAAAGCACCTAAAAAGTGCTTTTTTATATCTGTCTGGGTGTTTATTAATCGACAAAATAATGCGCTGCAAAATGGGCGTCATTACCAATAATCTCATAGCAATCTTCACGAATAGACATGCCTGCACATTGATGTCCGACCATCCATAAACCGAGTGTAGGCAGTTGTCCTGAAAATAATGGGGTGTCTACCCATTTCTGTACGACATAACCATATTTGTCATAGTCATCAAAATAAAAGCTACCAGAAGCCGTGCCTTGGTCATGGCCGTCTTGTAAAACCCGAATATTGGCACCTTCCCTTGCCAAAATCGGCTTTTTCACCCATTTGCCAGTCAAAGCTTGTTGCGGGTTATAGGTATGGGATTCGACTAATAATGGATGGTTTGGATAACGCTTCCAAAGCTCAACCAGAATCGCCTTATTTGAAAGTAGCATTTTCCAGCAAGGTTCTATCCATTGTGTTTGTGGGTGGATATATTGAGAAAATGCTTCTTCCCAGATCCATTCCCATGGATAGAGTTTAAATATGTTTTGAATGGGCTGATTATGGAGATCAACAAAATCTTGCCCGTTCCAGCCTATGTTCTCCATAGAAAGCTCAGAAACTTGTAGATGAGCTTGGTAAGCGGTATCCATCAAGTACTCTAAATTGCCCCAGTCTTCCCTTCCCGCTTCCTGACAGGCAGCAAAATGCACATGGCTACCCCGCGGTAAAATTGTCTTCCAGCGTTTAATCAGATCTTCGTGAATGCTATTGAACTGGTCTCGGTTTGCAATGCCCGAAACTTGTTCTATCCACAGCCACTGCGCTACAGAAGCTTCAAGTAAGCCAGTCGGTGTGTCGGCGTTATATTCCAGCATTTTGATATTTCGCCCATCGTAAGCGAAATCAAAACGGCCATACAGCATCGGAGCATTTTGTTTCCATGAGTATTCAATATGGCTTATAGCGGTTTCGGGAATTTGAAAGTAAGCAGGATAGTTACCCCGTTGAATGAGGTCTCCTACTACCGATAAACACATCTGATGCAGTTCATTTGCTGCATCTTTAAGTTGTTCAATCTGCTTAAGCGTAAATTCATAAGCAACCCCTTCAGACCAGTAAATTGAGCCATCGAGAGAAGGTAAATTAAAATAATCGAAACCAATATTTTGATGCTCCACTTGCCAGTCTGGACGTGGAGTAAATATTTTTCTTTTCATATTCAGTGAATGCCTGAGGAGTTAGCCGCCGAAAGAGAAGCCGCTACGACCAAAACCCCCACGAATTGGGGATGAAGAAGATGCGCTTTTCGCCGTACTTGAAACAGTGGGGTGACCTACACTCAAATTGCTGTAAGGATGTAAGGTATTGCCGTGATAAGAAACTTCCCGATTGTTTCGATAATACGCGGGACCTAAATAGCGGCTACCAACATAGCTAGAACCATGTCCACTTGAGCTATTTTCTTGTTTACATGTTTCGTTATTCCAGTCGCGAGCACAGTCATATTGGTTGTTATATACATCTTGTACTAATGGACCATCTTTATGGCTACATGCCGTGAGTAATAAAGGGACCACGACAAGATTAATTTTTTTAGAACGCATGAGACTCCACACATTTTAATAAGTATGTTCGGCATGAAATACCGAATTGCTGTTATCTATTATGTTTCTGATTAGGAAAGATAAATTTTTAGTTGGCATATGATATTGATCAGCGCTTTTAAAGTACAGAGCTTCTATGTACTATTACATGGTGGATGTCTTTAGTATTTTTCAAAATATGACAAATATATATAATAATTATCAACAAGATTTTATTGATTTGGTGATGAAATCTCCTTGTTTATTAAAGATATTAGCTATCATTTCTCAATTGCATCCAAAAGTTTATTTAAGTGCTGGTGCGGTGAGAAACACTGTTTGGTCATATTTACATGGCAAAACTTATGATTTAAATACAAGTGATATGGATGTGATTTATTATAATGCTAATGAATATGATGATAGTTATCAAAAAAAGTTGCAAAGTGATTTAAAAAGCAAATTTCCAAATCAAGATTGGGATGTTGTTAATCAGGCTTTGGTACATACATGGTACCGTAAAGATAATGGTGAAAAAATTCAACCATTAACTTCGATTGAGGAAGCATTATCATTATGGTCTGAAACAGCAACAGCTATAGCAATACGTTTCGACACATTCGGTAATTTAGAAATAATTGCACCTTTTGGCTTATCAGATTTATTTGAATTGAATTTACGTTGGAATTCAGCTCTAGTTAGTTATCAGACTTTCAAAAATCGTGTAGAAAGCAAAAATTGGTTACAACAATGGCCAAAATTAAAAATAGTCAATTCCTAATTTAAAAAGGGCTTTCTATGAAAGCCCTTTAATATTATGTAAGTAAAGATTCTATGAGATGTGTCGCTTATTGTGTCGTAAAGAAAGGTAAGCAGTGATTGCTAACACTATGACAATAAAGCTTAACGAGATCCAGATTGGCATATGGAATACATCAAGCAACAACATTTTTGCACCAATGAACAATAAGATAATGCCTAAGCCATATGGCAAGTAATGCAGTTTAGAAGCAGCGCCAGCAAGTAAGAAGAACATTGCGCGTAAACCTAAAATTGCCATTAAGTTCGCCGTTAAAACAATAAATGGATCACTCGTTACTGCGAAAATAGCAGGAATAGAATCTACCGCGAAAATGACATCTGAAGCTTCAACTAAAATTAAAACTAGAAATAACGGCGTTGCCCATAATAAACCATTTTGACGTACAAAGAATTTGTCACCTTCAAGCTGCGGCGTAATACGCATGTGCTTACGTAGCCACTTTAAAACTTTGATGTCTTCGATATTGGTTTCTTCTTCTTGGCCTTTTAAGAACTTGAAGCCTGTATATACCAAGAACGCACCGAAAATATAAAGCACCCAAGAGAACTCTTGAACGAACCATGCACCAATGAAAATAAAGAGAGTACGCAGTACGATTGCGCCTAATACGCCGTAGAGCAAAATTTTACGTTGTAGTGCCGCTGGAATAGCAAATGCCGCAAAAATCATTAACCAGACGAAAACGTTGTCAATCGCGAGGGACTTTTCAAGTAAGTAACCTGCAAAGTATTCCATGGTTTTTTGGTTTGCTAAGGTCACCCCAACCGTTTGTTGAAGATAAAGCCATAAACCGCCACCAAATAAGACCGCGACGCTTACCCACGCCACACTCCAGTAGGCAGCTTGCTTAATTGAGACATCCTGGCCCTGCTTTTGTTTAAAGCCCAAGAAATCAATTAGGAGCATGACAATGACTATGCCAAAGAATGCTACGTACAGCCATAAATTGCCGATTGTTTCCATAAATCCTCCCTACATCCGGCAATTGGGCATAAAAAAACCTCGACCAGTTGCCAGATGAATTAAACATCTGTACCAACATGATCAAGGTCTTGCCTACATCATGAATTTCACGATGCTCAGATACCGACTTTTTAATAAAAGTGTATTGACGATATCTGACACATAACATTGCTGTTATGTTTGGAGGAGGCTACTCCCCTTGTCAAACTAAATTCTGTATTGGATAAAACCTATCCAATTTCACATAGAATGGCAGATTTTTTTGTATTACGCAACTGAACTTAATGTCGTAGCGTGAATACTAAAAGTTCTATGGATTATTTAATCAAACCACGATCTAAAAGTGGTTTACATATAATCTGGTAAAGGTGAATAAAGAATGCGGTCAAACTTGTACCGTAAGCATTCCAAAAGTAATAACCTGCTGTATTGACCAATAGCGCGACAATAAAAGCACCCAACATATCTAAAGGGAAATGCACACCTAAATAAATACGTGACCATGCCACCACAAATGACAAAAATAAAAGAATCATTCCAATCATTTTGCGCTGAGCAAACAAATAAGATAGCGAGATGGTGCTAAAAATTAGCATATGATTACTTGGAAAAGACGCTGTTGGCGCATGTTCAATAAACGTGGTGCCCACACCCATCACAAACGGTCTTGGATGGTGATAAAACAGAGAAATAATATAACCCACCAAAAGTGATATGCAGGTTAAAAAGACAGATTTAATGACCCTATTTTTTAAATCTTGATCGCCATAAAACCATAAAAATGTAAGTATGAATAAAAGAATATACAGGAGATCATTAGCAAAAAAGATAGCAAGACGAATGATAAATTGACTCGCATCCTGAGCACCATTGATGACATGGAATAAGCTAAGGTTGAGTGTTTCTAAAGACATTCATATTCCAAACGAGAACAAAAAAACGTGGGCTATGATAAAGAATTAAGGCTATTGTCTTGATAAAGAATTGTCACAAAAATGAAATATAGTTTATTGATGAGTAAAGATTAATCATCAGACCTGAATAATTTTTAATGCGTGATCTGGACGTTAATATTAAAGTGTTAACGTGTTGGCACTTTATTCGAGAACGTTAATTTTATGACTACTCAAGAAAAACAGAAAAAATTAAGTTTGAGGCCTTTATCTCCAAGAGATCCAAAACAGCCGCATAGAGCAGCGACTCCCCTTGAACTATTGTTCGATTTAATTTTTGTGGTTGCGATTGCCACAGCGGGTCAGCAGTTACATCATGCGATTATTGAAAATCATCTCTGGCATGCTCTGCCAAGCTACCTGATGGTATTTTTTGCACTGTGGTGGGCGTGGATGAATTTTTCATGGTTCGCTTCAGCTTACGATAATGATGACGCATTGTATCGGTGCCTTACCTTTGTACAGATTGTGGGTTCATTGGTCATGGCCGCAGGTATTCCTGATGTATTTCGTAGTCAGGACTTTGACATCATTATTGTAGGTTATGTGATTATGCGCTTGGCTTTAGTCACCCAGTGGCTTCGCGCAGCAAAACATGATCCTGAACGGCGAGTTACGGCTTACCGCTATGCGATCGGTATAGTCTTAGTACAAATTGGTTGGCTTGTAGCTAACTTTGCTCATGTCCTTTCTATACCTCTATTTTTATGTCTGGTTGTGTTCGAGTTATTTGTTCCTATCTATGCGGAAAAACATTCGCCTACACCGTGGCATCCTCATCATATTGTAGAGCGCTATGCTCTCCTCACTATTATTGTTTTAGGCGAATCAATCGTAGGGAGTTTTAATGCCATACGTGATGCGCTTGCGGCTCAATCTATCAATATTCCAGCCGTTTTCTTAATGATTGGTGGATTGATGCTCATGTTCGCAATGTGGTGGGCTTACTTTGATCGTAGTGAACAACATCATCATTTTAAAGGTGTGCGTCCATTTGTATGGGGTTATGGCCATTATTTTGTCTTTGTGAGTATTGCTGCCGTAGGTGCTGCGCTTGCCGCCGCCGTGGATGTCACGACCCATCATGCACATATCTCTGATTTATATATGGGCGTAATTGTCGCAGTGAGTGTGGTGCTTTATACCACTTGTATATGGATGTTATACGAGTTTGAATGTTTAGCTGGAATTTCTAAATGGTTTTATCCTATTACTGCACTCATTATTTTATGTATTCCATTTATTTGTAATAACGTGGGGTATAGCGTGTTTGCGATGGGTATTGTTTATACGTTACGTTTATTCATCTCGAATAAATTTATAGAAGATATAGAGCCAAAGCAGGTTTAAAAACCATTAAACTAAAAAAACGGGTTTCAAACTGAAACCCGTTTTTTTATTAAATCATCTAGAGAGAAAGTTAAGCAGCTTTTGCTTTTAATGCGTTTATAAGTTTTTGATGTAAGCCACCAAAGCCGCCATTAGACATAATCACAACAGCATCGCCCTCACCTGCTTCATTAACAATACGGTTAATAATTTCATCAAGTGAACGGCTGACTTGAGCGCGGTTTGAAGCAGCTTCAATTACTGGTTGCAAATCCCAGTCTAAACCTTCTGGCTGATACCAGATAACGTCATCTGCTAAGCGTGCTGAATGTGCCAAGCCATCTTTATGGCTACCCATGCGCATGGTATTTGAACGTGGCTCAATAATGGCCCATAAACGACGTTCGCCTAAACGTTTACGTGCGCCATCCAAAGTCGTATCAATTGCTGTTGGATGGTGAGCGAAGTCATCATAAACCTCAATACCATTCACTGTACCGAGTAACTCCATACGGCGTTTCACACCGCCAAAGTTAGATAAAGCGTCACAAGCCTTTTCAAGCGAAACACCCACATGTTGAGCGGCTGCAATGGTTGCCAAAGCATTTGCTACGCTGTGTTGCCCTGTCATGCTCCATTTCACTTCGCCAATGGCATGACCATTTTCGAGTACTTTAAAATGGCTGCCATCAATTGAAATTAATTCGGCAGATAAGGCTGCTTTTTCATTTGCTTCTAAACTTGTACGAATCACTGGTGTCCAGCAGCCCATTTCAAGTACTTCATCAATATGAGTTTCGGTAATTGGCGCAATAATACGGCCTTCACTTGGAATAGTACGAACCAGATGATGGAACTGTTTTTGAATTGCTGCTAAGTCATCAAAAATATCGGCATGGTCAAATTCAAGGTTATTTAAAATCGCCGTTTTTGGATGATAGTGAACAAACTTAGAACGCTTATCAAAGAAAGCTGAGTCATATTCGTCGGCTTCAACGCAGAAGTATTTGCCACCGCCTAAACGAGCACTTTCACTAAAACCAAGTGGAACACCACCAATTAAAAAGCCTGGGTTTAAACCCGCCTGATCAAGTACCCAAGCCAACATGGTTGTTGTGGTTGTTTTTCCATGCGTACCCGCCACCCCAAGGACATGTTTGCCTTGTAAAACGTGGTCAGCAAGGAACTGTGGACCAGAAATATATGGCAGACCTTCATTGAGCATGTATTCGACGGCATCAATACCACGTTTCATAGCATTGCCGACAATGACTAAATCTGGATGAGGCTGTAAATGACTACGGTCATAGCCTTGCATGAGTTCAATACCTGCATTTTCTAACTGGGTAGACATTGGCGGGTAAACGTTTGAATCGGAACCTGTTACCTTATGTCCTAAATCACGAGCTAAAAGTGCTAAAGAGCCCATAAAAGTGCCACAAATACCCAAGATATGCAGATGCATTGCTCGCCTTCTCCACTGCTTTTGTACACAGTATTAATGTGAATTACTGTGTTTTCATTATTGATAAATTTGCCAGCAACGATAGCAAGGCTCAACTGGAAAAGATAGTCAAAATTCGTTGTTGTTCTATGTGTTTGAAGCACCCATAAAAGTACAGCTTTATTTTTTAGATTTAAGCTGAATTACAGTTTTATCTTTTATAATATTTTTTATCCATATTAATACTTATATCATCGTGACGATGAAGGATGTGCCTTTGAGCCCAACGGTTTTAGCTTTTGTGCTATTAGTTATTTCGAACTGTTTTATGACACTTGCCTGGTATGGGCATCTCAAGTTTTTGCATCATGCTCCATTCTGGCAAGCGATTTTATTCGGTTGGATAATTGCCCTGCTGGAATATAGTTTTATGATTCCGGCAACTCGAATCTTGAGTGACCAAGGCTGGACCTTGGGTGAAATGAAAATTACCCAAGAAGTGGTTACGCTTATTGTATTTGTGCCATTTATGGTGTTGCTGTTTAAGCAGCCGTTTAAATTAGACTATGTTTGGGCCATGTTATGCCTGTTTGGTTGTGTCTATTTTGTATTTAGAAGCCAGTAAAATTATTTGAAATTGGGTTTTAAGACAGATCGTTGTTAAATCCATCGGATTCACGCTTTTTCCTCATAAACTTGGGCTTTGGGGTGAGTGAAAAAACAGCTATAATATTGGCCTCATCTTTTTCTCTCATGCTTGGCTTGGTACAAGTCGAGTTTTTACCATTTTTACGCTTTGGAAATGCCAATGAACGCGGTCGCAACAGATACCCAACCTTTAGTCGGAATTATCATGGGTTCCCAGTCCGATTGGGCAACGCTTGAACATACTGCCAATATGCTTAAACAGCTTGGTGTCCCATTTGAAGCGGAAGTGGTATCTGCTCACCGTACGCCAGACCGTTTATTTGAATACGCAGAAACTGCGCGTGATCGCGGTATTCAAGTGATTATTGCAGGCGCTGGTGGCGCTGCGCATTTACCGGGTATGTGTGCGGCAAAAACTGACTTACCTGTGTTGGGTGTACCAGTTAAATCATCAATTTTAAATGGTGTAGATTCATTACTTTCAATCGTACAAATGCCAGCAGGTATTGCAGTCGGTACTTTGGCAATTGGCCCAGCTGGTGCGACTAATGCTGCGATTATGGCTGCTCAAATCTTAGGTTTAACTCGTCCTGAAATCGCAAAAAATGTTGCAGATTTCCGTGCTGCGCAAACTGATAAAGTTGCAAGCAACAATATTCCTGGACAGGTTTAAGAGGCTGAAATGGATAAAACTATCGGTATTTTTGGTGGTGGGCAATTGGGCCGTATGATGGCGCAAGCAGCTTTACCATTAAATATTCAATGTACTTTTTTTGAAGCAAATACAGATTGTCCAGCAGGTGTTTTAGGCCAAGTTTTTTCTAGCCAAGATGAACAAGGTTTAAAGCAGTTTATTGAAAGTGCTGATGTTTTTAGTCTTGAGTTTGAAAATACGCCGGTTGCGGACGTAGATGTTTTAACACAAACCAAAACATTGCACCCTCCCCGTATTGCTTTAGCAACTGCACAAAATCGTTTGTCAGAAAAAGCATTATTTGATGAACTTGCGATTCCTGTTGCGCCGTATCGTGCTGTAGACAGCCTAGAAAGCTTAAAAAAAGCTGTTGCTGAGCTTGGTTTACCAATTGTGCTCAAGACAGCAACTGGTGGATATGACGGCAAAGGTCAGTTTGTACTTCGTTCAGAAGACCAAATTGATACAGCTTGGGCAGAGCTTGGTCCTGCAAAAAGCTTAGTTGCTGAAAGCTTTGTGAAGTTTTCTCGCGAAGTTTCGATTATTGCAGTACGTGGTCAAAATGGTGAAGTGAAGACTTGGCCATTGGCTGAAAACCACCATCACAATGGTATTTTGTCGCACTCAATCGTTCCTGCACCGAATAGTGAAGCTCTACAACCTGTTGCTCAAGACTACATTACGCGTTTGTTAAATCATCTCAACTATGTAGGTGTGCTAACTCTCGAGCTATTTGTGACAGAACAAGGCTTATGCGCGAATGAGATGGCACCACGTGTGCATAACTCAGGTCACTGGTCAATTGAAGGTGCTGTATGTTCACAGTTTGAAAACCATATTCGAGCTGTTGCAGGGTTACCATTAGGTTCAACAGACGTTGTTCGACCAACGGTCATGATCAATATTATTGGTCAGCATCCTAAAACTGAAGATGTTTTAGCACTAAATGGCGCTCATCTGCACCTTTATAACAAATCAGAACGTGCTGGCCGTAAGTTAGGCCACATTACCTTAATGCCTGTGGATAGTAATGAATTGACGAATTTATGCCGTCAATTAGCGAAAATTTTGCCAGAACCACTCGCATTAACAGCTGATATGACCATTTAATTCAGTTAAAATTTGCAAAAAAGCGATCTTCGGATCGCTTTTTTTATCTTTTAAATTTAAAAAAATTAAAAAATCTAATATTGTCTTGCTGTGGATAACTTCTATTGAGCTTTTGAATTTAAATAAAGGTTGTAATTTTGAATTTAAAAATAGAATAACTTGTTTTTGGTGGTTTTGAATTTAAAATAAGTTATCCCCAATACCTAAAGTTTGAATTTAAATCGGGTCTCTAGCTTATGTGCGTTTTGAATTTAAAAAGATGCATGTTATCTGAGTGGTATTTTGAATTCAAAACTATATCTAACTTTTAAATTTAAAACATGTATCCATGAGTGGTGAGGGGCTTGTAGCGTATAAAGATGATGAAAGATACAGAGAATATAGGGATTTCGGCAGTTTTAGTGTGTGGTTTTATAAGTTATCCACAGTTGGTTTATGGTTTGAATATTTAAATTTAAACTGATGTTTTGAATTTAAAGTATGGGTGCGATTTTTGAATTTAAAAATAATTAATCTGATGTTGGAAGTTTTAAATTTAAAACTAGATGCAAAATTTGAATTTAAAACTCTGGAAATGAATTTAAAGAAGGAATTATGAATTCAAATTTACGATTTCTCTCTGAAAATTTTGAGTCCATAATGGTATGGTAAAGACAAATTTAAATTTAAAAATTGAACTAGGATAATATGCGACGTTTTTCTTGTATTGTTGGGTCTATATTTTTGGCAATGACTCAGGCTCAAGCAGAGCTGATAATTAATGGTTCTACTTCTACAATATCTAGTAATGCAACAGTTCCTGTAACGAATAGCAATACTTACACGCCTAATAATAATTTTCAGAGTTGTTTGGCAAATTTACGTTCGCAAGCGATTGCTGCGGGTGTTTCGGGTAGCACGTATGACCGTTATACACAAAATTTAACGCCGGACTACTCAGTAATTGATAAGTTAAATTATCAGCCAGAGTTTTCGACACCAATTTGGGACTATTTATCTGGTCTTGTAGATGAAGAACGTGTTGAGCTTGGGAAACAAAAATTAGCGCAATATCGTGATGTTTTAAATCGTGCCTCTCAAGTTTATGGCGTACCGCCTGAAACAATTGTGGCAGTGTGGGGCGTTGAAAGTAATTTTGGCGATATTTCTGGAAAATATCCTTTATTGCAGGCACTTGGAACATTAAGTTGTGAAGGGCGCCGGCAAAGTTATTTCCGGACAGAATTTTTTGCCACTATGCGTATTTTGCAACGCGGTGATTTAACCGAAGATCAACTTAAAGGTTCATGGGCTGGCGCTTTTGGACATACACAGTTTATGCCATCAACTTATGAACGCTTAGCTGTTGATTTTGATGGTGATGGTCGTCGTGATTTAGTGTCTAGCACAGCAGATGCATTGGCATCTACGGCTAATTTCTTGAATAAAGCTGGATGGCAAACTGGTATGCCTTGGGGCTTTGAAGTCAAAATTCCATCAGGTATGTCAATTGATGGAGAAGGGCGTCGCTCTAAAAAGCCATTGAGTAGCTGGAGTTCACGTGGAGTAACCCGAATTGATGGTACACCCTTAATTCAAGGTGCATTATCTGGTAGCACACCAGCTGGGTTAATGGCGCCTGCAGGAGCAAGTGGTCCAATCTTTTTAGTATTTAAAAATTTTGATGCTATTTATAGCTATAACGCAGCCGAAAGTTATGGACTTGCAATTGCACATTTATCTGATCGTTTAAAAGGTGGGAAACCATTCATTGCTTCTTGGCCAACAGATGATCCAGGTACTTCTCGTGCAGAGCGTCGAGAGATTCAGCAATTTTTGATTAATCGTGGTTATGATATTGGTGCTGTTGATGGACTGATTGGTGATAAAACCCGTGTTGCTATACGTCAGGAGCAAACCCGTTTAGGTTTAAATCCAACAGGACGGGCAGGGCAACAAATTTTACGTGCATTCCGTCAGGAACAAGCACGGAAAATGATGCAATAAGGCATTAAATAAAAAGGTCTGCATATGCAGACCTTTTTTATTGAATAGCTAAATTATGGATTGATCTAGCTTTACTGCTTCTAAAATATCAAAAATAACTGAAGTGACATCTTGGCTTAGGTCGCGATCATTAAAGATTTCATAAGCAGTAATAGTGACATCAGTGTCACTTGGTAATTGCTTCTGTTCTTCTTCAATTAAATGTTCGATAGGCAGTAAAGTCTGTTTAACTTCAAGATGTAAAATATCTTTATATTCAATATTTTCATCTTCAAGCTCAATTTCTTGCTCGTTAAAGTAAGGCAACAAAATAGAATGAAGGTACGGTTTAAGTTCAATAATATCAAATAGTTCGATATCTCGAGTTTGTTCAATCGTACTAATGTGGTCATTTACTTCAATCAGGATATGATAATAACTCATCTTGATCTCCATTCTATTTTAGACGGCTCTTACAACCACAATAACATGACTTTGACATGAATTTCGATGTATCTATTTATAAAATAGATACATCGTTATGTCTCATAACTAATTATTGAGGTAAAGCGTTTAATAGATCACGATCAGCATCAGTTAAAACATTACTTTTTTTATCGCTGTCTTTGCGAACTGAGTACATTAGGGCACCCGGTTGATCGCTATGTTTTAAGCCTAGTGCATGGCCTAATTCATGAGCAATCGTTAAACGTAAATCATCAATTGAGCTATACTCATAAATTGTGATTTGTTTACCGTTATAAATCCCTTTCTTAAATACATCAGCTTGGGCATTTTGCTTAAACTGATTTAAAGATTGATTGAACTGATCGTTAATCTGATTAAAGTGATTAACCTTTTTGTTTAAATCTGCAGCTTGCTGATTATAAGCGGCAATATCTTTCTTCAAAGAAACAGTTTGCTTCTGTAAATCTTTCTGAGTCTTCGCAAGAGATTTTGCTGTGTATTCAGGTGCTAATTTACCTTCGTTAAACTGCATCATTTGTTGATCAAAATTTTTCAACTTCTCATTTAAGATCTGTTTTTTGTTTTCAAGATCAGATTGAGTTTGACTTAAATTTTGCTTCAACTGCTTAATTTGCTGCTGTTCATCAATTACACGTTGTTGATCTTGCTTAAACTGAGCAGAAATTTTTTGACGCTCTGCTGAACGATTTTGGCTATCATCGTATACAAGACGAATTTCTAACTTTGCATTTGGGTCATAAGTAAAGTAATTTTTACCTGTACCTTCTTTCCAGATATCAGCAGCTTGCTGAGTAATCTGAATCAATTGATCTTGACTTAAACCAAAACGAGGATCAACTTCAGCAATTCTATATGTTAAATGTTGAGCATTTTTTTGCTGAACTTGAGTGTTTACAGGAGTTGCAAGATGAGCATTGGCCTGAAAATTAGAAAAAGCAAAAGCCAAGCCTAATAACAAAGATGTTAAGCGCATAGTCGTCAGGGGGGAGATTTAAAAAAAACGTATTATAAGAAGATAAAATGAAAAATCAATCAAAAAATATACAATTTCGATAAATAAATGAGACTTTGGTCTCATTATTTTTTACCATTTGCCAAATTATTTGTTAGTAAAATTTGAACAGTTTTTATTTTATTTAGTTTATTTAATCAGTTAGTTTTAATGATTTTTGTCATTTGAACTATAAGTTGAACTCAGTAAATCTAAATCTGAATGTGTTAATTTGAAGTTATGAATATCTTGTTCCTTTAAACGAGGATACATCAAAGATTTAGGGTCAGTAGTGTGTTTTAGTCCCAATGCATGTCCAAATTCATGGGCAAGTGTTAAACGCAAATCATCAAATGAATTAAAGCCATAAATCTGAATTTGATTTTGACTAAATAAGCCTTTATGAAAAGTCTCAGGACGATCAGTTGTGCTTAAATTAAATTCCTTGATAGCTTGATTAAGCATGTTTTGATGTTGATTTATTTGCTTAATTTGCGCATTAAGAGTTTCTATTTTATTACTATGATGAGAAAATTTTGTTTTTAAATCTAATGATAATCTGGTTAGCTCAGCTTGACGTTTAATTAAATCAGCTTGATTAAATTTCCCAACATTTCCTTGGTTAAAGATAGTTACATCCTTTTGATATTGTTCAAATCTATTATTAAGCTGGACTTTGGCTTCATTCAAAAGAGTAGTTTCCTCCTCTATTTGTTGTTTAGATAAAAGAACAGCTTTATTTTTCTCCCGCCATTCTTCCTGCTGCTGTAATAACTTATTTATATTAATTTTTCTTTCATTTTGAGCAGTTTGATAATCATCAAATACTAAATTAATTGTAAGCTCTGCTTGTGAGTCATAAATAAAATAAGTTTTTCCAGTTTCTTTCTGCCAAATTTCAGCAGCTTCTTTACCAATTTGAACAAACTGTTCCTTGGTAATATGAAAGCGTGGATCTATATAATCAATCTTGTATTTTAGAGGTTGATTAAAAGAAATAGTTGATAAAGGGCTTTGAGCTAAAGCAACTGTGTGTAAGCTCATACTTAAGTAAAAGCTCATTCCCCACCATAGAAATTTTTTCATGGTAAAAATAAAAATATAAATAAATTCTTATTGTTAGTAAGTAATTTAGATTCGTCAAAGTGATAAAGGAGACCAAAGAAGGCGATCATTTTGTGATCTTGCTAAAGAAACGGAATAAATAAATCTATTTATTTGGCATTAATGTAAAAATAAATGGATTTAATAACAGTGATTCTAATTCTTTAAATTTTTTATAAATAATAAATAGTTAATTTTTATAATTGACTTTTTTGTCTAAAAAATAGCAAATAAATATAAAAATAATAATTGTTATTTTTTTGTAAATAATAAAAAACCGCGCTTTCGCGCGGTCTTTTTAAAGAGACAAATTATTTTTTGTCATCTTTTACTTCTGTAAATTCAGCATCTACAACGCCATCATCAGCTTTTTGTTGACCAGCATCACCGCCTTGGAATGCATTAGGATCAAAACCTTCAGCACCACCAGCTTGTTGTGCTTGTTCATAAGCACGTTGAGTGATCGGCATCAAAATGTTTTGTAAAGCTTCAGTTTTCGCTTTAATCGCGT
This sequence comes from Acinetobacter nosocomialis, assembly GCF_041021905.1. NCBI lineage: Bacteria > Pseudomonadati > Pseudomonadota > Gammaproteobacteria > Moraxellales > Moraxellaceae > Acinetobacter > Acinetobacter nosocomialis. The sequence continues at coordinate 3,941,559 of NZ_CP157432.1, read as the reverse complement.
CAACGTCGTTTTCTTTAGTTGCTGCTTCAAGTTCAGAAACTGCTGTGCTTACCGCTGTTTTTTCATCTTCAGTCACTTTGTCACCAAGATCTTTAACAGCTTTGTTCGAGCTTGAAATTAATGCATCAGCTTCATTACGAGCTTTTGCAAGTTCTTCAAACTTACGGTCTTCTTCAGCATTCGCTTCAGCATCTTTAATCATTGCTTCGATTTCAGCATCAGACAAACCTGAGTTTGCTTTAATCTGAATCGATTGCTCTTTACCAGTGCTCTTATCTTTCGCAGATACTTTCAAGATACCGTCAGCGTTGATGTCAAACGATACTTCAATTTGCGGCACACCACGTGGAGCAGGTGGGATATCGCCTAATTGGAAGTTACCCAACAATTTGTTTTGTTGAGCCATCTTACGTTCACCTTGGTAAACTGAAATATCTACAGCTGGTTGGTTATCAGCAGCAGTAGAGAACACTTGTGATTTCTTCGCAGGAATCGTCGTGTTTTTCTCAATGATTGGTGTTAATACACCGCCCATTGTTTCAATACCTAAAGTTAATGGTGTTACGTCAAGAAGTAATACGTCATTCTTGTCACCAGATAATACAGCACCTTGAATTGCAGCACCGATAGCAACTGCTTCGTCAGGGTTCACGTCTTTACGTGGCTCTTTACCGAAGAATTCTTGTACTTTTTGTTGTACAAGCGGCATACGAGACTGACCACCAACCAAGATTACGTCAGAGATGTCAGAAGTCGAAAGACCAGCATCTTTAAGTGCAATCTTACAAGGTTCAATCGTACGAGCAACTAAATCAGCAACTAAACCTTCAAGTTTTGCACGTGTTACATTGATCACTAAGTGTTTAGGACCAGAAGCATCAGCAGTGATGTATGGAAGGTTGATTTCAGTTGCATTTGATGAAGAAAGCTCGATTTTTGCTTTTTCAGCAGCTTCTTTCAAACGTTGTAACGCAAGTGGATCATTTTTCAAGTTCACACTTTGTTCTTTCTTGAATTCTTCAACCAAGTATTCAATTAATGCGTTATCAAAGTCTTCACCACCAAGGAAAGTATCACCATTAGTTGATAACACTTCAATTTGCTGGTCGCCATCAAGATCCGCGATTTCAATGATAGATACGTCGAATGTACCACCACCTAAGTCGTAAACTGCAACTTTACGGTCGCCTTCTTTTTTATCCATACCGAACGCAAGTGCAGCAGCAGTTGGTTCGTTAATGATACGTTTAACATCTAAACCAGCGATTTTACCCGCATCTTTAGTTGCTTGACGTTGAGCATCGTTAAAGTAAGCAGGAACGGTAATTACCGCTTCAGTTACTGTTTCACCTAAGTAATCTTCTGCTGTTTTCTTCATCTTTTTCAAGATTTCTGCAGAGATTTGTTGAGGTGCTAATTTTTTATCGTTTACTTCAACCCAAGCATCACCATTATCTGCTTTGATGATTTTATACGGTACAAGACCGATGTCTTTTTGTACTGCTTGATCTTCATAACGACGACCAATTAAACGCTTGATCGCGAATAATGTATTTTTAGGGTTTGTTACTGCCTGACGCTTAGCACTTTGGCCAACTAAGATCTCGCCATCTTTATAAGCAATGATCGATGGAGTTGTACGTGCGCCTTCAGCGTTTTCGATTACTTTTACTTTATCGCCTTCAAGTACAGCAACACATGAGTTGGTAGTACCTAAGTCAATACCAATAATTTTCGCCATTTGGTGTGTTCCTCTAAAATTCTGTTGCAATGTTTTTGCTTGTTATTCGATATGAGAGTCAATCGGTTTTTTTCAAGCATTTTTATGAAAAAAAATCAAAAAACTCTCAAATTTTGTGCTTTTAGCGAAGCGATGCTTCGCTTTTGCTCATTTTATTGACCAACCATAACCATAGCAGGGCGCAACAAGCGACCATTTAAGGTATAGCCTTTTTGTAAAACGGTGCCGATTTCATTGGCTTTGGCATTTGGATCAATACCAACAGCTTGGTGTAAATCTGCATTGAAACCATTTTGAGTATCAGCTTCTACAACACCAAATTTCTCAAGAGTCGTTAACAGTGACTTTAAGGTTAACTTAACACCTTCAAGTACAGGTGTTTCTTCACCACCAGCTGCCTGAATTGCACGTTCTAAATTGTCGACAGAGTCCAACAATTCTTTGGCAAATTTTTCAAGTACAGTCTCTTTATGTTTCTCAGACTCACGTTGAATACGCTCTACGCTTTTTTGTGCTTCGTAAACTGCATTAGCAGTACGAGCTTTTTCAAGCTTAAGATTTTCTTCTAGTTTGGTGATTTGCGCTTGTAAAGATTCAACGGTAACGTCGTTTGCTTGCTCTACACTTTCAGCCTGAGTTTGCTCGTTAGATTGCTCAGCTTGCTCATTTTGAATGTCTTGAGCTTGCTCATTTTGCTCATTAGCCATTGATGATCTCCGTTTAAATGGGTTTTTAAACATGTACAGTCCTTTTTGGCATCAGTATTTACTGCGTAAAACCTGAACTGCCATGCATATGCTGTAATTCATTAATAGGGATGAAGTATGGGCATTGCCTAAAAATTCAAGCGTACACGGCAATTTAAAGCTTTAATTTTGCGGTTTTAAGTAAAAATCCAGCTTTTCAATCATAAAAGCTATAAATTCTTGAGTAATTCGAGGTAAATGCTGTCTAGAAGCATACACGACCGACAAACTTAACTCAGGGGCCGTAAAGTTTTTAAATAAAGGAGTTAGACGTTTTTCTTTTAAATCCTTCTCCACTAATAAAGTAGGTAACATTGCGACCCCCTGTGCGTGTAAGCACATATCGTAAAGCGCATTCACATCATTACTTTTAAAAGTGACATTTAAAGGATAGTTCTGAGGCTGTTGTTCATTATCAAAAAGTGTCCAGTATTGATGTTGGCTGTGATGAGCAATACATTCATGTTGAATAAGTTGACGAGGATGGAGCAGGGGACTGTGCTGTTTCAAATAATCAGGATGAGCACAGAACACAGACTCGATTTGACAAACGGGTCGTGCAATTAAACCATCGGCCACCTTTTGAGTGATACGTAACGCCAAGTCTACTTGTGCATCGATAAGATCCATGGTGTTTTCAGTTAAGTAAACATCAAAATCAATATGTGGATGCTGACGTTTAAACTGTCGAATACATTCTGCTACCCCCAGTTCAAACAAAAATAAACCGCACGTAAAACGAATTGTTCCATTATGCTGCTCAGGTGCAGCGAGTTCTTGTAAGAGTAACTGCTGTTGTAAAATATTTTCACAGTAGAGTAGAGCTTTCTCACCTGCTGGAGTAAGAGATATTTTTCGGGTATTTCTTTGGAAAAGTCGAGTTGAGAATGTATGCTCAAGGTGTTCAAGATAACGCGAAACCATGGCACGAGAATAATTAAGATGCTCGGCTGCTTTGGTCAAATTGCCATGTTGTGCAATAGAAACAAAGACCTGAATCGCTTTTAAAGTATCCATATGTCTAGCTATTATTACAATATATGCAACAGTTTATCTTAAATTAGTGCGTTTATCTTACATAAATTGCAATTTAAAGTGTTCTTCATGAAACAGGAGAATACCTAATGAAATTATTTAAATTAACCGCTTCCGCACTTGCTACTGCTACAGCATTAACCATGGCTCAGTCAGCTTTTGCTCAAGAACTGAAAATTCAGAGTTTTCTTGCTAAACCAGAACACTTCGGTGTGACTTCAACCTTAATAGAAGGGGATAAGGAAGTTTTATTGGTTAATGCACAATTTTCAAAATCTGAAGCTTTACGTATTGCTGCAAATATTCTCGATAGCGGTAAAACATTAAAAACTATTTTTGTAAGCTATGGTGACCCGGACTATTATTTCGGCTTAGACGTATTTAAACAGTATTTCCCGAATGTACAGATCATTGCTACGCCGGAAACAGTAAAGCATATTCAGGATACTCAAGCGCTTAAAGTTAAATATTGGGGGCCACAAATGGGTGCAAATGCACCTAGCCAAATTATTGTGCCTCAAGCTTACACTGCTAAAACTTTAAAACTTGAGAATGAATCAATCGAGATTAAAGGTAAAAAAGAGCTTACTTATTTATGGGTTCCTTCTGCAAAAGCAGTTGTGGGTGGTATTCCGGTATCTTCAGGCATTCATTTATGGATGGCCGATACCCCTAAAACCAAAGATCGTGTGGAAGTCATTCAATCTTTAGAAAGCATTAAAGCCCTTCAACCTAAAATTGTTGTACCTGCTCATATGGTAGAAGGTGCACCACAAGGCCTAGATGCTGTTAACTTTTCAATTAATTATTTAAATAGCTATGAAAAAGCAGCTAAAGCAACTAAAAATGCTACTGAGTTGAGCAAACTCATGCAAAAGCAATATCCAACACTTCAAAGCGTGGATAGCTTAGAGTTAGGGGCTAAGGTCGTAAAAGGTGAAATGCAGTGGCCATAATTTAACATTTAAACCGTATTCACTTTTAAAAGAGCCGTGATCATTCGCGGCTTTTTTATGAAAAACCACTTTTAAGGGCCAAAAAGCTCTGTAACAGTCTACGTACCTTATATAGCGTTTCTATAAATGGAAAAATTTTAAATATAACGGCCAAGCAGAATGAAAAGGAAAAATTGATAAAATTAAACAAACGTTTATCTATGGTTTAATTTATAAATTAGGTTGGTCATATTAAAAAAATGAATTTAATAAAAAATTGCAGAATTTGTACTTCTATTACTACAAAAGACAACCAATGATACGCACGTCAGAAAAAAAAATTGTGAATTATAGGCAGCGCGAAGATGAACTTTGCATTTAAACGTTTGTCGTAATGAAAGGAAAGCAATCATGAAAAAATTAGGTCTTATCTCTGTAGTACTTGCTGGTGTTGCTCTTACAGCTGTTGGTTGTGCATCAGAAGCTGGTTTAAACGCTTCTGGTTCTGCTCAAACAAGTGCTAGCCCATCTGGCGTACATGCTGGTGCTGGTATCGACGCAGGTGTTTCTGGTCAAGCACAACCTGGTCAAGTAGACGCTGGTGCTTCTGGTTCAGTTTCAGGTTCTGCAACTGCTCAGTAATACACTGCTAAAAATAAGAGATATGAGTTTATAGAACATATATGTTCATGATGCCGATACATATATGAAATGAGCTGCTACTCATTTTTCTATAAATTAGAGAGAATTTATATTCCTCAAAAAAGCCCCAGAAGACTTATCTCTTTGGGGCTTTTTATATCTTAGTGAGTTTAATCATCGTGACGATAATCTCGGCGATCATGATCTCGATTTTCTACCCGTTTTTTATCCCAATCACGGTGCCTTTTTTCCCATTCACGACGATTTTTTTCTTGTTCACGAAAGTCTTTACGTTGTTGTACATATACTCGTTGACGCTCTTCCCAACGTTTTCGTTCCCAATCATTATATCGACGTTGATCATCACGATCATAGCGACGATCATGATCATGGTAACCATATCCGCCACCACGATAATAAGGATCATCTGGATAAGCAACACAGCCTACAGTTAAAAGACTGGTTGCTAACATAGTAACAACTAGTTTTGCTGACATAGCAGTCCCTCTTTTTGTCTGTTAACAATAATTGGCAAAAAAGTCCTATTTTAATCGACAGATTTGTTAATGACATTTGCTATAAATCAGATTAGCGTAGATTGGTTTTTACCTTTGTATCTTGATTGCATGAGTTGTATGCGAATATAGTCAAACAACAAAGAATTCTGTAGAAAATATGAAGGATAAGAGGGATTCAAGGAGACAGGCATGACAGCATTTAATCAAAAAATTCAAACATTGCTAGATAAGGGACAAGGCCCTGCTGCTCGAGCACTTGATAGGTTACCCCGACTAGCCCAAGAGTCTCTCGCTAAAATTTTAGGATATTCTTATCAATACCCAGATCTCGATTCATTTACGAAATGCATGATGGCTGTGCAAATCAAACAGGGGAGAGTGGGTTTCATTGGCTCTGATCCGATTCAATCAAGAAGAATGTTTGATGCACAAATGCAGGCCATACGTCAAAAACCAACTTATATTGAATCAGTAGAAGATATTCGTCTTCCACTACAAAGCGGCACAATCTTTGCCAGACATTATCATCCGGCTCCTAATAAGAAACTGCCATTAATCGTGTTTTATCACGGGGGTGGTTTTGTTGTAGGTGGTTTAGATACTCATGATGAAGTTTGTCGTTTATTAGCAAAATATGCAAAAGTACAGGTCCTCAGTATCGACTATCCTCTTGCTCCGGAAGTTTCACCACAACATTTAATTCAGTCATGTGAAGATGCATTAGCATGGGTTTATCAAAATCGCAGACAATTAAAAATATTAAAAAATAGAATTGCGGTTGCAGGGGACAGTGCAGGAGGAAATATTAGTACTGTTGTAGCGCAAAGATCAGTAAATAAAGCTTATGCACCACAAGCACAATTACTTATCTATCCAACAGTAGATTTTAAAAGCAGACATCCTTCTTTTTATGCCTATAACGAAGGATTGGTTTTAACAAATACCGATATTGATTACGTCACACAATATTATGCAACTCAGCATAATGTAGAACTTGATGATCCAATTATTTCACCCACCTATGGCAACCTAAAGAAAAATCCACCAGCTTTTGTGATTACAGCTGGACATGATGTCCTACATGATGAAGCGAAAATATATAGTCATAAATTAAGACAAAATGGCGTAAAAATGTATTACGAAGAGTTTCCGGAACAGACTCATGGTTTTATTAACCTGACTCCAATTTCTAGAAAAGCCAAACGTCATACTATCGAAATTAGTAAAAACTTCAGAAAATTTTGGGATAAAAATAGTTAAGTAAATTCAATAATCCATGTTTCACGTGGAACATGGATTAAATAAACAAATAGACTTAAAAATTCTTAATAAATAGTCACTAGAATTCTTCGCTGTAGGCGATTAGATTTAATAATTATCTTTTTATAAAGCTTATTGTAGGAAAATATGAAAAAGTTATTGATGTTGTTTTGTCTAGGTCTAAGTAGTCACTCAGTATGGGCTAATAGCTTAGTTGAGATGCAAACAAATTTAGGCAACATCGAAATAGAGTTGTATGACGATAAAGCACCGATTAGTGTGAATAACTTTAAAAGCTATATAAAGTCTGGTTTTTATAAAGAAACAATTTTTCATCGTGTGATTCCTGGTTTCATGGCACAAGGGGGTGGCATGACTGCAAATATGCAGGAAAAGACAACACGAGCACCTATTAAGAACGAAGCAGGAAATGGTATTGCAAATACACGTGGTACTTTAGCGATGGCTCGTACATCAGATCCAGATTCAGCTACTAGCCAATTTTTTATAAATGTCGCAGATAATAAATTTCTTAACCGTTCACCGGGAAATCCTGGGTATGCCGTTTTTGGTAAAGTCGTAAAAGGAATGGATGTAGTAGACCGTATTGTTCAGGTTCCTACATCAAACTATGGCATGCATCAAAACGTACCAAAACAGCCTATAAAGATAGTAGATATAAAGATCAAAACAATGAAAAAATAAATTAAATATATAAATCAATAATTTAAATTATTTTTTAAATTTATTTGACTGAAAAAGAACCGGTCGAGCATGGATATTTATAAAAGTGCTTGCGTACCGGTTTTTTTTCCCTATAATGCACTCATCCCGACGCGATACACGAGAATATCTTAGCTTACAGGGTTAAGATAAGAGTTTAGTATTGTGTTGGATCTGTCTCTGACGAGGAGCAGAAAAATCATTAAGAGAATTGAAGAACAACTTGTGTGGATTTTTACTGATTGATTAATCGAAATAATTTTCATTGATTGATTGGTTTAAATTACTCGAAGTTTATTTGAGCGAAATTTAAGTCAGTAATTGATGAGCCAGAATTGGCACCTTGTCTATAATAAGGTGCAAAATGATTTTAACTGAAGAGTTTGATCATGGCTCAGATTGAACGCTGGCGGCAGGCTTAACACATGCAAGTCGAGCGGGGGAAGGTAGCTTGCTACTGGACCTAGCGGCGGACGGGTGAGTAATGCTTAGGAATCTGCCTATTAGTGGGGGACAACATCTCGAAAGGGATGCTAATACCGCATACGTCCTACGGGAGAAAGCAGGGGATCTTCGGACCTTGCGCTAATAGATGAGCCTAAGTCGGATTAGCTAGTTGGTGGGGTAAAGGCCTACCAAGGCGACGATCTGTAGCGGGTCTGAGAGGATGATCCGCCACACTGGGACTGAGACACGGCCCAGACTCCTACGGGAGGCAGCAGTGGGGAATATTGGACAATGGGCGCAAGCCTGATCCAGCCATGCCGCGTGTGTGAAGAAGGCCTTATGGTTGTAAAGCACTTTAAGCGAGGAGGAGGCTACTTTAGATAATACCTAGAGATAGTGGACGTTACTCGCAGAATAAGCACCGGCTAACTCTGTGCCAGCAGCCGCGGTAATACAGAGGGTGCAAGCGTTAATCGGATTTACTGGGCGTAAAGCGCGCGTAGGCGGCTAATTAAGTCAAATGTGAAATCCCCGAGCTTAACTTGGGAATTGCATTCGATACTGGTTAGCTAGAGTGTGGGAGAGGATGGTAGAATTCCAGGTGTAGCGGTGAAATGCGTAGAGATCTGGAGGAATACCGATGGCGAAGGCAGCCATCTGGCCTAACACTGACGCTGAGGTGCGAAAGCATGGGGAGCAAACAGGATTAGATACCCTGGTAGTCCATGCCGTAAACGATGTCTACTAGCCGTTGGGGCCTTTGAGGCTTTAGTGGCGCAGCTAACGCGATAAGTAGACCGCCTGGGGAGTACGGTCGCAAGACTAAAACTCAAATGAATTGACGGGGGCCCGCACAAGCGGTGGAGCATGTGGTTTAATTCGATGCAACGCGAAGAACCTTACCTGGCCTTGACATAGTAAGAACTTTCCAGAGATGGATTGGTGCCTTCGGGAACTTACATACAGGTGCTGCATGGCTGTCGTCAGCTCGTGTCGTGAGATGTTGGGTTAAGTCCCGCAACGAGCGCAACCCTTTTCCTTATTTGCCAGCGAGTAATGTCGGGAACTTTAAGGATACTGCCAGTGACAAACTGGAGGAAGGCGGGGACGACGTCAAGTCATCATGGCCCTTACGGCCAGGGCTACACACGTGCTACAATGGTCGGTACAAAGGGTTGCTACACAGCGATGTGATGCTAATCTCAAAAAGCCGATCGTAGTCCGGATTGGAGTCTGCAACTCGACTCCATGAAGTCGGAATCGCTAGTAATCGCGGATCAGAATGCCGCGGTGAATACGTTCCCGGGCCTTGTACACACCGCCCGTCACACCATGGGAGTTTGTTGCACCAGAAGTAGCTAGCCTAACTGCAAAGAGGGCGGTTACCACGGTGTGGCCGATGACTGGGGTGAAGTCGTAACAAGGTAGCCGTAGGGGAACCTGCGGCTGGATCACCTCCTTAACGAAAGATTGACGATTGGTAAGAATCCACAACAAGTTGTTCTTCATAGATGTATCTGAGGGTCTGTAGCTCAGTTGGTTAGAGCACACGCTTGATAAGCGTGGGGTCACAAGTTCAAGTCTTGTCAGACCCACCATGACTTTGACTGGTTAAAGTTATAGATAAAAGATACATGACTGATGATGTAAGCTGGGGACTTAGCTTAGTTGGTAGAGCGCCTGCTTTGCACGCAGGAGGTCAGGAGTTCGACTCTCCTAGTCTCCACCAGAACTTAAGATAAGTTCGGATTACAGAAATTAGTAAATAGAGATTTCGGTCTTGGTTTATTAACTTCTGTGATTTAAGTATCACGGTATTAAGCATGACCTGACGAAGGCGTGTTTATTCATTAACAGATTGGCAAAATTGAGTCTGAAATAAATTGTTCACTCAAGAGTTTAGATTAAGTAATTAATCTGAATGAATTGAGAACTAGCAAATTAACTGAATCAAGCGTTTTGGTATATGAATTTAGATTGAAGCTGTACAGTGTTTAAATACACAGTGCTCTAAACTGAAATGTTGAAGTTACTAACTTGTAGGTAACGTCGACTGTTTGGGGTTGTATAGTCAAGTAATTAAGTGCATGTGGTGGATGCCTTGGCAGTCAGAGGCGATGAAAGACGTGATAGCCTGCGAAAAGCTCCGGGGAGGCGGCAAATATCCTTTGATCCGGAGATGTCTGAATGGGGGAACCCACCTACTTTAAGGTAGGTATTGCAACATGAATACATAGTGTTGCAAGGCGAACGAGGGGAAGTGAAACATCTCAGTACCCTTAGGAAAAGAAATCAATTGAGATTCCCTCAGTAGCGGCGAGCGAACGGGGATCAGCCCATTAAGTTATGTGTGTTTTAGTGGAACGCTCTGGGAAGTGCGAACGTAGAGGGTGATATTCCCGTACACGAAAGGGCACACATAATGATGACGAGTAGGGCGAGGCACGTGAAACCTTGTCTGAATATGGGGGGACCATCCTCCAAGGCTAAATACTCCTGACTGACCGATAGTGAACCAGTACCGTGAGGGAAAGGCGAAAAGAACCCCTGTGAGGGGAGTGAAATAGATCCTGAAACCGCATGCATACAAGCAGTGGGAGCACCTTCGTGGTGTGACTGCGTACCTTTTGTATAATGGGTCAGCGACTTATATTCAGTAGCGAGGTTAACCGTATAGGGGAGCCGTAGAGAAATCGAGTCTTAATAGGGCGTTTAGTTGCTGGGTATAGACCCGAAACCAGGCGATCTATCCATGAGCAGGTTGAAGGTTGGGTAACACTAACTGGAGGACCGAACCCACTGTCGTTGAAAAGCCAGGGGATGACTTGTGGATAGGGGTGAAAGGCTAATCAAGCCTGGTGATAGCTGGTTCTCCCCGAAAGCTATTTAGGTAGCGCCTCGGACGAATACCATAGGGGGTAGAGCACTGTTTCGGCTAGGGGGTCATCCCGACTTACCAAACCGATGCAAACTCCGAATACCTATGAGTACTATCCGGGAGACAGACTGCGGGTGCTAACGTCCGTAGTCAAGAGGAAAACAATCCAGACCGCCAGCTAAGGCCCCAAAATCATAGTTAAGTGGGAAACGATGTGGGAAGGCATAGACAGCTAGGAGGTTGGCTTAGAAGCAGCCACCCTTTAAAGAAAGCGTAATAGCTCACTAGTCGAGTCGGCCTGCGCGGAAGATGTAACGGGGCTAAAACTATGTGCCGAAGCTGCGGATTTGACATTAGTCAAGTGGTAGGGGAGCGTTCTGTAAGCCGATGAAGGTGTATTGAGAAGTATGCTGGAGGTATCAGAAGTGCGAATGCTGACGTGAGTAACGACAAAACGGGTGAAAAACCCGTTCGCCGAAAGACCAAGGGTTCCAGTCCAACGTTAATCGGGGCTGGGTGAGTCGACCCCTAAGGCGAGGCCGAAAGGCGTAGTCGATGGGAAATTGGTTAATATTCCAATACTTCTGTGTAATGCGATGAGAGGACGGAGAAGGTTAAGTCAGCCTGGCGTTGGTTGTCCAGGTGGAAGGATGTAGGTATGTATCTTAGGCAAATCCGGGGTACTCTATACTGAGATCCGATAGCAAGCTGTACTTGTACAGCGAAGTGGCTGATACCATGCTTCCAGGAAAAGTCTCTAAGCTTCAGTTACACAGGAATCGTACCCGAAACCGACACAGGTGGTCAGGTCGAGTAGACCAAGGCGCTTGAGAGAACTCTGCTGAAGGAACTAGGCAAAATGGTACCGTAACTTCGGGAGAAGGTACGCTGTTGTTGGTGATGGAACTTGCTTCCTGAGCTGATGACAGCCGCAGAAACCAGGCCGCTGCAACTGTTTATTAAAAACATAGCACTCTGCAAACACGAAAGTGGACGTATAGGGTGTGATGCCTGCCCGGTGCTGGAAGGTTAATTGATGGGGTTAGCGTAAGCGAAGCTCTTGATCGAAGCCCCAGTAAACGGCGGCCGTAACTATAACGGTCCTAAGGTAGCGAAATTCCTTGTCGGGTAAGTTCCGACCTGCACGAATGGCATAATGATGGCGGCGCTGTCTCCAGCAGAGGCTCAGTGAAATCGAAATCGCTGTGAAGATGCAGTGTACCCGCGGCTAGACGGAAAGACCCCGTGAACCTTTACTGCAGCTTGACACTGAACTTTGACCTTACTTGTGTAGGATAGGTGGGAGGCTTTGAAGTTGGAACGCTAGTTCCAATGGAGCCGTCCTTGAAATACCACCCTGGTAATGTTGAGGTTCTAACTCTGTCCCGTTATCCGGGACGAGGACCGTGTCTGGTGGGTAGTTTGACTGGGGCGGTCTCCTCCTAAAGAGTAACGGAGGAGTACGAAGGTGCGCTCAGCGTGGTCGGAAATCACGCGTAGAGTATAAAGGCAAAAGCGCGCTTAACTGCGAGACCCACAAGTCGAGCAGGTACGAAAGTAGGTCTTAGTGATCCGGTGGTTCTGTATGGAAGGGCCATCGCTCAACGGATAAAAGGTACTCTGGGGATAACAGGCTGATACCGCCCAAGAGTTCATATCGACGGCGGTGTTTGGCACCTCGATGTCGGCTCATCTCATCCTGGGGCTGAAGCAGGTCCCAAGGGTATGGCTGTTCGCCATTTAAAGAGGTACGCGAGCTGGGTTTAGAACGTCGTGAGACAGTTCGGTCCCTATCTACCGTGGGCGCTGGAAATTTGAGAGGATCTGCTCCTAGTACGAGAGGACCAGAGTGGACGAACCTCTGGTGTACCGGTTGTGACGCCAGTCGCATCGCCGGGTAGCTATGTTCGGAAGGGATAACCGCTGAAAGCATCTAAGCGGGAAGCCTACCTCAAGATAAGATTTCCCTAGGAATTTATTCCTCTAAAGAGCCGTTCGAGACTAGGACGTTGATAGGTTGGATGTGGAAGCATAGTGATATGTGAAGCTGACCAATACTAATTGCTCGTGAGGCTTGACTATACAACACCCAAGCAGTTGTATATAAAGCATCAATCGATTCATAAATCTACAAAGCAACTTGATTTAGTTATTCCACTAGATAAAATGAACACAGCCAGATTCAATCAGCCCAATCTGTAAAGATTTGGAAAACGCTTCGGCAGTCAATAAGACCAAAGCAAGTATCCATAAACAGTTGTGCTGGCGACCATAGCAAGAGTGAACCACCTGATCCCTTCCCGAACTCAGAAGTGAAACCTCTTAGCGCTGATGGTAGTGTGGGGTTACCCATGTGAGAGTAAGTCATCGCCAGCTCATTATTCCAAACACCCCCATTCTAAAGAGTGGGGGTGTTTTTTATTGCAGCTAGAAATAGCTAAATTCGATGAAAGTCTGGCTATAGTACAGAATAAAATCAGATATATATTAATTCGAAGAAAGACTTCTGTTATAAATAACAAGAAAATTAAACTTTTAAGTATGCATAATAAGGGAAGTGGATCAATGATAATTTATGGTGATGTGAGTTCGGGTAATTGTTATAAGATTAAATTATTACTTTCCTTATTAAAAATTAATCATACATGGATCCATGTTGATATTTTAAACAAAGAAACTCAAACAGATAATTTTTTGTCGCTAAATCCTAATGGAAAAATACCTGTATTAGTGCTTGATGATGGTCGTGTTTTGAGTGAGTCCAATGCTATTTTAGGTTATGTAGCTGAAGGATCAAAATTTATTCCTACAGATCCTTTTATTAAAGCAAAAATGTATCAGTGGATGTTCTTTGAGCAGTATAGCCATGAACCATTTATTGCAGTTGCTCGTTTTATTAATAAATATTTAGGCTTACCGCCAGAAAGAATAGATGAATACCAGAATTTACAACCAAAAGGCCATAAAGCGCTATCTATTATGGATAAAGCTTTAGTAGAGTATGATTATCTTGTTGGAAATCAATTAACCATTGCTGATATTGCTTTATATGCATATACACATGTCGCTGACGAAGGCGGCTTTGATTTAAAGTTATATCCAAATATTCGAGAATGGTGTCAAAGAATTCGAGAATATTTAGATTATGTGGATATGGTTTAAATAAACAAGAACTCATATAGAGTTCTTGTTTATACCTGAAAGTCTGATTTAGAAGTGTGCTTCTAAGCCTACATATGGTCCTTTAAACTCAAATTTAAGGTCATTGTTATCATAATCATCTAAGTCAATATTGAGTACACGATAGCCTGCTTTAAGGCCTAAATCGACTACTAAATTATCGACAAATTTATACTTTACTTCTGCTAATGCATCTGTGATTTTTGCATCATTAAAGTTTGTATAAGTTGCTTCACCTTTAGCACTTAAACCTGTGAATGGAAGTTTTACTTCTCCCGACAAATAAGCAATAGGATATGTTTTATCAATATCTACACGTTTACCTGTATAGGCGGTGATATCACCATTTAATACGGTTGCACCCAGACCCGCATCCACACTCACAATATTATCCAGTAATTCATAATAAAGAATAAAATCACTATGATCTAAATTAATCTTATAGTTAGCTTGACCTAAGGTCTCTGATTTAGTTTGTGTATCTAGATTGACGTAACGAATTTTTGCATTTGGAATAAATGGGATTGGGTGCTCGAATGCTAATGAAAGTTGTGCACTGCCTTTTCGATCTAAGTCTTGGTCATCTGGCAATTGTGTAGACATGTTTGCTTTACCATCGTAAAACCAATAGCCCACGTCCCCTTTAACTCCTATAAAATCCGCTTGAGCAAATCCGCTAAGACTCATCCCGAGTGCCAAAAAAGACATTTTTAATATCTTCATCATCATATCCTAAGAAAAGAAATCTTTGAGCGCATGATATAGACATCTGAGAAGTTATGCATTGATGAAAAATGGTGAATATAAAACTTTTAGAATTAGAATTATTTTTATTAATTTATGTTTTTGATTTTATTATTAAAATATAGATTTAAAGTGGGGCTTGTTAGGAAAAATTTTAGTATAAATTTTGTGTAATACGTCGGTAAGATTCTGTGATTTTACTCATCTAAAATTGGTTGATATATCTACTTTATAAAGTAGAAAATAATTTAAATGGTAGAAAATATCATTGCTTATATTCTCTAATAATATGTTTTAGAACATGAATATTAGCTAAAAAATAACCAATCTAAATCAAAATCTCTAAAAAACGTAAAATTTCAGACGGAAATTACAGTAAAAATAAATAAAAACGGGTATTGTTCAACTATATAGGGGCAAAAAATGGACAAAAATCTTTAAGGAAGAATTTTCTATTTTTGCTTGTTTGACATGAAAATAAAAATACTCAAAAGGTGCCTTTTATTCTCTATCAAACACAAAAGTATTCTTTGGTTCTTTTTTTGCGTGCGGAATAACAATCAACAAAAGCAGTAAAAATAAGTAATCTTTTAACATTAGGTGTTCTATGACAGATTCTCGTGAAAACTGGACGTCACGATCTGGTTTTATTATCGCAGCCGTTGGTTCGGCTGTTGGTTTAGGTAATATTTGGCGTTTCCCCTACGTTGCTTATGAAAATGGTGGTGGTGCGTTCCTTATTCCTTACTTACTTGCACTTATTACGGCAGGTTTACCATTACTATTTTTAGATTATGCAGTAGGTCATCGTAGTACAGGATCGCCTCCTAAAGCGTATAGAGCTTTGTTTAAAGGCGGAGAAACTCTAGGATGGTGGCAGGTTTGCGTCTGTATCATTATTGGTTTGTATTACGCAAGTGTTCTGACTTGGGCTGGTAGCTACATTTATTTTTCTATTGGCCAAATGTGGGGAAGTGACCCGGAAGGCTTCTTCTTCAATACCTATTTACAAACCACAAAAGCGACTGGCTTTGATTTGCAGTTTGTAGGCCATTTATTCTGGCCAATTGTTGGAATTTGGGCACTGACTTTAATCATTTTATATGGTGGAGTGAAAAAAGGTGTTGAATTATCTAATAAGATTTTCATGCCTTTATTATTCATCTTATTTACGATTTTAGTGATTCAGTCATTACGTTTACCGGGTGCAGTACAAGGTTTAAATGCTTTCTTTACTCCAAACTGGTCTGCCATGATGGACTATAAAGTTTGGTTAGCAGCCTATGGTCATACTTTCTTCTCACTCTCTGTTGGTTTCGGGATTATGGTGACCTATGCATCTTACTTAAAACCAAAAACCAATTTAACTGGCTCAGGTCTTATTGTTGGATTTGCGAATGCATCGACAGAGATTTTAGCGGGTATCGGTATTTTTGCAGCGCTTGGCTTTATGGCACATGCTGCAGGTACTGAAGTTAAAGATGTGGTGAGTGGTGGTATTGGTCTCGCATTTATTGCCTTCCCTAAAATTATTTCAAGTTTAGGTTCTGGTGCTGATCTATTCGGCCTTTTATTCTTCTCTTCATTATTTGTAGCTGGTATTTCTTCAATGGTTAGTATTTTGGAAGTACCTATTGCAGCGATGCAAGATAAGTTGAAGTGGAGTCGTAAGAAAGCGGTAACCATTATTGGTGGTGGTAGTGCTCTAGTCTCAATTATTTTATTCTCAAGTGTAAATGCAATTAAGCTCGTTGATATTGTCGACCATTTTATCAATAACATTGGCATTATTGGGGGAGCATTGATATCAATTATTAGCGTAGCTTGGTTTAAGCGCTCAGCTCTTAGAGAGCTTCGTGATCATGTCAATCGTATCTCAACCATTCAATTGGGTAAGGGATGGGATTTCACCTTAACCGTGATTACTACTTTTATCCTATTAACAACACTCACTATGACTGTTTTTAATTTGATCAAAAATGGCTATGATACTTATAGTATGAGCTTACAAGGTGTATTTGGCTGGGGCAGTGTTATTTTCTGTGCAGTCGTTGCTATCGTGTTAAGTAAAATGAAAGATCGCTAGGAGGATAAAATAATGAATACTTCGGCAATCGTGATGATGATAATTTCAATGGTATTTGTATGGGGTGGACTAGCTTTATCCATTTTACATTTATCAAGACATCCTGAAGAGTTAGATGAAGTCTTAGAAGAAGTCAAAGACCAGCACACTCTTTAATACTGATCTAGTAAAAAAGCAGGCTTAAAAGCCTGCTTTTTTTATGCAATTTTTTGAATTTTACAATAATAGAAACCATCACCAGATTGTGCTTCTGGCAACAGTTGTCTACCATGAGTTTGTTCAATTCCCCAATCTGCTTCAATTTTTACTTCTTTTACATCGGTATGCTTTGCAAAGAAGCTAGTCATCTGCTGTTCATTTTCAGCTTTTAAAATTGAACAGGTGATGTAAAGCAGGGTGCCTCCAACTTTAAGTTGCTGCCACATGTGCTCTAAGATCTGCTTTTGTAGCTCAATGGTTTGGGCTATGTCACTAGATTGGCGCAATAGACGTATGTCAGGATGACGTCGAATTACACCTGTCGCAGAACAAGGTGCATCAAGCACGATACAATCCACAGGTTGGGCTGGAGTCCACTTGGTTGCATCGGCTGCCAGAATTTCAGTATGGCTTTGATCTAGTGCTAGTCGGTTTAGGTTTTCAGTTACACGGACTAAACGACTTGGATCCTGATCAATGGCGATTAACTGGGCTGGTTTAAATTTTTCAAGCAAATGAGCCGTTTTTCCACCTGGAGCCGCACACGCATCAATAACTGTTTTATTGTTTAAATCAGGCAATAAGGTTGCACATAGCTGTGCATGTTCATCTTGTACAGAAAACCAGCCCTGTTCAAAACCCGGTAACTGTGTGATTTGTACAGATTGTTCAAGAATAATACCCGCGTCAGATAGAGTACACGCACGTGCCTGAATATCTAAACTTTGTAGTTTTGCTAAATAAGCATCGCGACCAATATGGCGTTGGTTTACTCGTAAAGTCAAAGGTGCGGCTTGCTTTAACGATTGGCAGAGAGCTTCTGTTTGTTCTCCCCAATCCTTTTTTAAACGCTTAAAAAGCCAACTTGGTAAGCCATGGGCTTGCTGTAAACCTTGTTGAAAGTCCTCAGTTTCGCGAGTTGCTCGGCGCAAAATTGCATTCACAATACCGCTGAGTGCAGGGAAACCAAGTTGTTTAGTCGCATCTACTGTTTCTGAGATGGCAGCGTGCGCTGCAATACGCGTGCATAAAACTTGATAAAGACCAACGTATAAACAAGTTTCTACTGTCTCATTGTTTAAAGGTTTGCTGAGCAAAGGCAGACTAATTGACTTAAGTGCGAACCATTGGCGTAAAGTACCTAGAACAAGTTCATGAAATAACGCACGATCACGCTCTGCGACTTGATTCAGCTGTGTATTTAAAATACTAGCCAATGATTGGCCCTGCTGAACTTTGAGTAACGTTTGGACGACTTGAGCGCGCAGGTTAAAACGTGATGAGTTTGAAGTAACCTGACTCATGGCAGAATCTGTCCTACATGAAGTTTTTGAGTTTGTGCAATTTGTTGAGCATTTAATGCTTTACCACCTGGCCACTGTACGCTCGTTAGACAAATAAATGTATTTTCACCGCAAGCAACATGTACGCCTTGTTTATCAATTGCAATAATTTCACCAGCTTGAGCATGTGCTTTGCTTTGGCTAGAAACTAGAGAATTCCAAACACGCAGTGCATTATTTTCATCAAGTTGAACAAAAGCGACTGGCCAAGGGTTGAATGCACGGATATTGCGATCTACTTGAACTGCATTCATAGACCAATCAATACGAGCTTCTGACTTCACGAGTTTATGAGCATAGACCGTTAAGCTTTCGTCTTGGACTTCGCGTTCTGCCAAATATTTTTGCAGAGTTTCTTCTGACTCGAGTACCGCACAAATTGCTGTTGCTCCTTGTGCTGCTAACTTGTCATGTAAAGTCGCAGAAGTATCTTCGGTAGTGATCGGACAATAGGTTTTATACATCATATCGCCTGTATCTAAACCTGCCGCCATTTGCATGATGGTAATGCCGGTTTCTTCATCACCTGTTGCAATCGCGCGTTGAATTGGCGCTGCACCACGCCAACGTGGTAATAGCGAGCCGTGAATATTTAAACAGCCATATTTAGGTGTATCGAGCACAGCTTGTGGAAGAATTAAACCATATGCTGCAACCACCATGACATCAGCGCCTAAAGCAGCCAGTTCTTGTTGAGCAGCCAAGCCTTCTTCAGTTGAAGCTTTGAAGTGAAGCGGTTGATAAACAGGAATATTATGTTCCAGTGCAAGCTGTTTGACAGGAGACGGTGTTAGTTTTTGTCCACGGCCTGCTTTACGGTCTGGTTGAGTATAAACCGCGATAATTTCATGGGAAGTTTTTAATAAAGCCGCCAATGCTGTTGCAGCAAATTCGGGGGTGCCAGCAAAAATAATTTTCACAAATGCAATCCAAAAAGAGTTTATGAGTAGTATACGTGAAAAACGTTTGAAGCCCTAAACTCATGGCGATTGAGCATTTTAGTTTTTAAATAGTGAACAAAAAATTATTGAAAAAATTTTATTGATAAAAAAAGGTTATAAAAAAATAAAAAATTATTCATGTAAGTTTTGCTAAATATTGACTGAGTATTATCGTTCTTGGCTTTCCCTATATTATTTGCTTCTATAGAATGGAGAATGATCAAATTATGATGATGAGTCAATATTCCGACTGATCTAACGCTATATCAGTATCATTCAGCCAGAGTGGAAGTCATTTCACTCAAGCACAACTTGTTGGAAATACAAATGCCTGACTATCGTTCAAAAACATCGACACACGGAAGAAATATGGCTGGCGCACGTGGCTTATGGCGTGCAACAGGAATGAAAGATGAAGATTTCGGCAAACCAATTATTGCAGTGGTCAATTCATTTACTCAATTTGTTCCGGGCCATGTCCATCTAAAAGATTTAGGGCAGCTTGTCGCAGCAGAAATTCAGGCAGCAGGTGGTGTTGCTAAAGAGTTCAATACAATTGCGGTGGATGATGGTATCGCGATGGGGCATGACGGCATGCTTTATTCATTACCATCACGTGATTTAATTGCGGATTCAGTTGAATATATGGTGAATGCTCATTGCGCCGATGCGATGGTATGTATTTCGAACTGTGACAAAATTACTCCGGGAATGTTGATGGCTGCGATGCGTCTAAATATTCCTGTGGTGTTTGTGTCTGGCGGACCAATGGAAGCAGGTAAGGTTAAATTCCGTGGTGATGAAAAGGCCATTGACCTTGTAGATGCGATGGTTGTTGCTGCTGATGATAGTTACACCGACGAAGAAGTTGCAGAGTTTGAACGTTCAGCATGTCCAACTTGTGGTTCATGTTCAGGTATGTTTACTGCAAACTCAATGAACTGTTTAACCGAAGCTTTAGGTTTATCTTTACCGGGCAATGGTTCTATCGTTGCAACGCATGCAAACCGTAAAAAATTATTCTTAAAAGCAGGTCAGCTTATTGTTGAATTGGCTAAGCGCTATTACGAACAAGAAGATGCAAGTATTTTGCCTCGTTCAATTGCCACTAAAGCTGCCTTTAAAAATGCGATGACACTTGATATTGCAATGGGCGGTTCAACCAATACAGTTCTCCACTTGTTAGCTGCGGCAAATGAAGCTGAAGTTGATTTTACGATGGACGACATTGATGAGTTGTCACGTCGAGTACCAGTGCTTTCAAAAGTAGCGCCAGCAAAACAAGACGTACATATGGAAGATGTACATCGTGCAGGCGGTATCATGGCCATTTTAGGCGAGCTTGATCGTGCTAATTTACTGGATGTATCTGTACCGACAGTACATGAAAAAACTTTAAAAGATGCGTTAGATAAGTGGGACATTATCCGTACTGAAAATGCAGAGGTTTATGAGTTCTATCGTTCATCTCCGGGCGGTGTTCCAACTCAGGTTGCATTCTCACAAAACCGTTACTACTCAACTTTAGATGGCGACCGTGAAAAGGGCGTAATTCGTAATGCAGAACATGCATTCTCTAAAGATGGTGGTTTAGCTGTTTTATACGGCAACATTGCACTTGATGGTTGTATCGTAAAAACTGCGGGGGTAGATGAATCTATTTTAAAATTCACTGGTACAGCACGTGTTTTTGAGAGCCAAGATGCAGCTGTAGAAGCAATTTTAGGCAATGAGATTAAAGCTGGCGATGTTGTTGTTATTCGCTACGAAGGTCCACGTGGTGGTCCGGGCATGCAAGAAATGCTTTACCCAACCAGCTATCTTAAATCGAAAGGTTTAGGAAAAGACTGTGCGTTGGTTACAGATGGTCGTTTCTCTGGTGGTTCATCAGGTCTTTCAATTGGTCACGTTTCGCCAGAAGCTGCTGAAGGCGGTGCAATTGGTTTAGTTGAAGATGGCGATACCATCGAAATTGATATTCCAAACCGTACCATTCACTTGAATATTGATGATGCGACTATGGCGCACCGTCGTACAGTTCAAGAAGCGAAAGGCTGGCATCCGAAAGAAGAACGTAAACGTAAAGTATCAAAAGCGTTAAAAGTTTATGCAATGCATACTACAAGTGCGGCAAAAGGAGCTGTACGCGTTCTATAAAATATTCAATTTTAATAATTGAATAGGAAACATGCACCCATTAACACGATGAATTGATATCATGTTATGGGTGCATTTTTTATGTCTGGTAAAAAAAAATCCGCTTGTAGGAAAAGGTGTTTTCAGATCATTCTATGGGTTTGCCATAAAATGGTGATAAAATCTTCACCTACGCAGAAACTCGCGAAATAACATGACATATTTTCTGCGCGAACTTAGGTAGTCATTTTTCCATCTCGACTACTGTTTCACCTTGCACTATGATCAAAAATAACTTTTGATCTCGCTTAGGATTTATTTTTAGAGGCACTACTCATGTCATTGTTACGCCGTTGGTTTGACCCTATCCGATCGAGCTGGTTTTACCAAAAGCCTTCTCGTCAAGCGGTGTTACCCACGGAAAATGGTTTAAGTATTTATTTACGACTTGATGATGTGTATAGCTATCTGGCTGTTCAGCAATTGTCTCAGCTAGATGAAATTTTAAGTGATGAGCTTAAACCTTTAAAAATTATTATTTCTCATACAGCTTCTGAACCTCCGAACAGCATGACGCAAGAGGAGTGGCAGCATTATTGTTTAAATGATGCCAAGATTTTAGCAAATCAGCATCGTTTTGCTTTTGATGAGTTCCCAGAAATCCCAAGCCAAGAAGCTTTAAAACAAGCCGCTGTCATACTAAAAAGAACCCCATTACAAGGTCAGAACTTCTTCCATTTACTTGAAGATATCTTTCACATGCTTTGGCAACAGCAATATGGAAAGTTACGTACTTTACATGCCATGGCGGTGAAGCATCAGATACCACAGCATTTTCCAGAACGTATTTTTACAGATGAACCTGTACAGGCAGCGTACTTTGAATTTGGTGGACGTAAATATCACGCAGTGGATGATTTATTACGTCTAACTCGTCGTTTAAAACAACAAAAGTTACTGACAGGTATTCCAATTTTTTTAATTAATCATATCGAATGGCGTGAACATTTGATTAATGATGCTGAAGCACTTAATGAAATTCAGGCTCTGCATCCTGAACTTGATGTATTTATTGCTTTAGAAGACCCAATGAGCTGGTTGCTGCTTGCTTATATTAAAGAAGAGCTCGCTGACTATTATGATATTCAGCTAAAAGTTTATCCGCTGAGTTATCGAGGCCGAGACTGGTTTGACTGGAGCTTGGCAACGCGAGTTTCTAAACGTACAGAGGTTGCTTTTACACCTTTTTGCCGCCCTACAGAAGAAAGTACACTTGAGATGGCGAAACTTTTCTATAGTGTGCCGGAAAATCAGCAACTTGATACAATTTTTACTATTTTGCAGGCCGTTTGGACGAAAGGAAAAGATCCCTCTTTCCAGAAGCATTTCCAACAGTTACAGCAACAACTTGGCATTGAGCATTTAACCGAACAGGATGTACCGTCTGTTTTGGAGCAAAATGATGCGCTTTGCAAGAATAAACATCAGCCTGATTTACCAGTTTTAGAGTTGCGTATTGATGGGCAAAGTTATGTATTTAATAGCTTGTATCGGGTTTGGATGATTGAAAGCATTTTTAGCAATGTTTTAGAAGAAAAATATAAAACAGCCTCAACTTCTAATTGAGGCCTACTCCCAAAAACAAGAATAGGGCAAAACCTGTTTTTTCCGTAGCATAACCATGTAGGGAATCGGAGATAAACAGTGACATTTCTAGCTATTATTATGATGGTATTTGTCTTTGCGGGCATGATTAAAGGCATGATCGGCTTAGGATTGCCCGCGGTCTCAATGGGCTTACTTACCATCGCAATGAGTCCTTTTCAGGCAGCATCCCTACTCATTGTTCCTTCAATGGTCACCAATGTCTGGCAGCTTTTTGCTGAGGGGCATGTTTGGTCTTTTATTCGCCGTTTCTGGACTTTGCTTATAGGCATTGTTGCTGGTTCAATATGGAGCTTTTTGCCGACTTTAAGTCAAAGCCATGGGCACAGTAGTGAGATTTTATTAGGAAGTATGTTGGCCTTATATGGGCTTTATGGATTATGCGTCAAGAAACTTCCACACTTAGGTAAACATGAGCGCTGGTTATCGCCGATTATTGGATATATTGGTGGGGCAGTGACAGTAGCAACAGGCGTTATTATTATTCCTATCGTGCCATATTTGCAGTCTTTACATTTAAAACGTGACGAACTGGTACAAGCCTTGGGATTAACATTTACCGTCTCTACCATTTGCCTTGCAGTGTTTTTACATCATAACCCGATGTCGGGAGTAACACTGGACTATCGTTTATCTTTTGCTGCTTTGTTGGCGGCACTCGTTGGAATGTGGATCGGTAAAAGAATTCGTTATCGACTCAATGAGCAGTTATTTCGCCGTATCTTTTTTATAGGTTTAGTGTCATTAGGGCTTTATATGATTTTGCACTAAGCCAAATTTCTAAGGGCGATGCTCTAATAGGAAATCTGCAAATTGCTTATAACTACTAGACAGTTGGCTGAAATTTTGTGTTGCCAAAAGTAGTTTTCGGTTTGCCCATGCGCCGAGTAATTGGATGGAATGAAAATCATAATCCGATTGCAAGCGCTGCGCCGCACGGGCAGGCATAATCGCAATACCCACGCCTTTGGCAACAACCTCAGCAATTGCACTAAAGTTAGGTAGGCGCAAACGATACTGTATATTAAAGCCTAATAATTTCGCTTGAGTTTCAATGGACTGTTGCAAAGAGTGATGGGCTTTAAGGCCAATAAAACCATAGCTTAAAGCCTCTACCAAATTTAGCTTTTGATATTGAGCTAACTCATGTGTAGCAGGACAAATCAAAACTAAAGGATCACTTGCAAATTCTTTCGTTTGCAAATGTCGAGTATCAAAAAAGCTTGAGACCAAACCAAGGCTCGCAATTCCTTGGGTTAATGCATCTACAATTTCTGAACTTTCTGCTTCGTGCAAATCGATACTCATTTCGGGATGAAGCACCAGATATTGCGGTAATAAAGGAGGCAAATATTCGCTTTGAGCAGAAGAGTTACACCAAAGTGTTAATGCTTGAGTTGTAGAAGACTTAAAGCGCTGCATTTCTTGTTCGAGTTGATCTTTTTGAGCTAAAAGCTGACGAGCATGCTCTACAAATGCATGTCCAGCTGTGGTGAGTTCTACGCCTGTGGTTTGGCGAATAAATAAGGGTGTTTCAAAATACTGTTCGAGTTTTTTTATACGCTCACTCGCTGCTTGAAGTGAAATTGCAGAACGGTCAGCACCTTTGGTTAGACTACCAGTCGAGACAATATGAAGAACTAGCTGTAAATCAAAAAAATCAAAACGCATGATAGGAACGTATTGAAACGCAAAAATTCATCATACTAAATCGGAATGAAAAAAGGCAGCTTACGCTGCCTTTTTGAATTTAAGTTTTATCTTTTAAACTAAACAACCAGTTTAAAATAATGGCTGCAAAAGTTGCGGTACCGATACCGCCTAAATTGAAATTACCGAACAATAATTCAAAGTTACCAGCACCTAAAATAATCGTCACAGAAGCAACAATCAGGTTTTTATTGTTAGAAAAATCAACTTTGTTTTCGATCCAGATTTTTGCACCAGCAATAGTAATTAAACCAAATACCACAATAGATGCACCTGTGAGGACTGCACTTGGAATAGTGCTAATGACAGCACCAAATTTTGGGGATAGCCCTAAGAAAATAGCGAAGATACCTGCAATCACAAATACAATCGTTGAGTACACACGAGTAACCGCCATCACACCAATGTTTTCACCGTAAGTGGTCATGCCAGGTGCGCCAACACTACCAGAAAGTGTAGTCGCTAAACCATCTGCAACAAATGCTTTGCCTAATTGTGGCGTCAGGTTTTCACCAGTCATTGCACCTACTGCTTTAATATGGCCTAAGTTTTCTGCCACTAAAATGAGTGCAACCGGCGCGATAATTAAAATAGCCTTGGTATCAAAAGTAGGATGTGAAAAGCTTGGAATACCGAACCATGCAGCCTGTGAGATCTGGCTAAAATCGATTGGTTTACCTAAACCTAACCCATTAGTCGTAATGGCATAAATTGCATAAGCCAAAATCAAACCAACTAATAGAAGTAAACGTTGTAATAAACCACGCGTAAAGACCGCAATACTGCCCATACAAAGTACGGTAATTAAAGCCATCCACATTTCAAAGGGTTGGCCTGCAACACCTTTAATGGTGACAGGTGCAAGGTTTAGACCAATAATCATCACGATTGCGCCAGTCACCACAGGTGGCATAAGTTTTTCAATCCAGCGTGTACCAGTAAGCATCACAATAAAACCGATGAGTGCATAAAAGATACCGCAGGCTACGATTCCGCCTAACGCAATTGAAAGATTTGGATTGGCTCCTGAACCTGTGATATGCCCCGTAGCTGCGGCAACAACACCAATAAAGGCAAAACTCGATCCTAAATAACTTGGAACACGACCACCTGTAATTAAGAAGAACAGGATGGTACAGATACCAGACATTAAAATAGCAAGGTTAGGATTAAAGCCCATGAGTAATGGTGCTAAAACGGTGGCTCCAAACATAGCAAATGCATGTTGGATGCCTAAAATGGCACTTTGAACTGGGGGGAGATATTCATTGGTAGAGACCGGTCGATGGTCAACATCACCTTGGTAAGGCTGCCATTTTGGAAACCAGTTGGACATAAAATGAGCTCGTTATTCTTTAATTGGTGCAATGATACTCTTTCTTGGGAATGCATTTAATCTCTAGAGAGCAGTATGTGAGTGAAAAGTAATTATTTTTTAACGATTGGTATAATTTAAAGAATTCTAAATATAAGGAATTAGTTATTTTTTTATTATAAAAATTAATTTTATGATTTTTAAAAAATATTTAAAAAAATAAAAAATCGTGGAAAATTTATAAAAAATGGGGAACTTTGCAAGTAAAAAGCAGCACATCATCGATGTACTGCTTTGTCAAACAATTGGTAAAAACAGCTTAGCCCGTATTACGTAAACCAGCAGCAATACCTGCAATACTCACCATCAGTGCATGGTCAACAGGGGTATGTTCTGCCTGACGCTCCGCGAGATAATCACGGCGGCGTTTCATGAGTTCAGCTTGTAAAAGATGCAAAGGAAGTAAATATGGTTTACGGACCTGCATAGATTGATCCAGAACCTCGTTATTGCTAAGAAGCTTTGATTCATCTTTCAATTTAAGTAACGTTTCAACAGCATCTTTTAAGCGCTGACGTAATTGGTTACCGAGCACTTTTAAATCTTCATCTTCAGTTAAATGAGACTCGTAGTAGAGTGCAATGTTGGCATCGGCTTTAGATAATACCATTTCCAACATATCAATGAGCGTTTGGAAATAAGGCCATTGCTGGAGCATTTCATCAAGTGTTGCTTTTTGCTGATCGGCAATTACTTCATTAATGGCAGCGCCTGTACCTAACCATGCTGGTAACATCAAGCGGATTTGAGTCCACGCAAATACCCATGGAATTGCACGCAAAGATTCAATACCACCACTCACTTTACGTTTTGCCGGACGCGAGCCTAGTGGCAACATTTGTAATTCAAGTTCAGGCGTGACAGTCCGTAAATACTTCACAAAATGTGGGTTTTCACGCACGGTTTGGCGATAAACCTTCACGGAATGGTCTGTCATACGGTTCATAAGTTCACGCCACTCAGCCTTAGGCTCTGGCGGCGGTAACAAGGTCGCTTCAAGTGTTGCTGCGGTATAGATTTCAAGGTTTTGCATGGCAATACCTTCTAGACCGAATTTGAAGCGGATCATTTCACCTTGTTCTGTTACACGAATTGCACCAGAGATCGAACCCGGTGGTTGCGAAAAGAGTGCCTGTTGGGTTGGAGCACCACCACGGCTAATTGAGCCGCCACGACCGTGGAACAGAGTCAACTGTACGCCGTGTGTACGAGCAATTGCAGTCAGCTCTTCTTGAGCACGGTATTGGGCCCAGTTAGCAGACATGAAGCCAGCATCTTTTGCAGAGTCAGAGTAACCGATCATAACTTCGTGTTTGCCCTGAATGTGCTGCTTATACCAATGCATATTGAACAGCGTATTCATGGTAGTTGCAGCGCCATCTAAATCTTTTAAAGTTTCAAATAGAGGCACCACACGTAAAGGGTGCTGAATACCTGCTTCTTTTTGCAATAACAATACAGCTAAAACATCACTCGGATATTCAGCCATCGAAATAATATAAGCTCCTAACGACTCTGGTGGTTGGTCTGCCAAAGTACGCATAGTTGCAAATACTTCCTGTACATCTGGGTGGCCAATCAAACTACCTTCAGGCTCATTAATATATTTGGGTAGCAACGGGCGTTTGCTTTGGAGCTCCTGAATCAGGAAGTTTTGACGGGCTTGTTCAGTCCATGACTCAAAATTACCCAAACCTAAGTATTCGGTAATGGCTGAAATGGCTTGGCGATGACGGCCTGATTCTTGGCGAATATCAAGTTTAAGTAGTTCAATACCAAAACAGTTCACACGGTAGATAAAGTCGAGAAGTTGACCATTTGCGATTTCAGGCAGATTACTATCAATTAAAGAGCGATAGCACAGCAATAATGGTTGTAATAGCTCATCTTTACTTTTAATGACATTGCTATCGTCTGCTTCTAAACCTTGTAGGCGCTGGGCTAACCAATGACGAGTTGCTTTTAAACGCTCTCGTGTTGCACGTAAATACTCGCGATAAGGTTCTGGGTGTGGACTACCAATCGCTTGAATCATCTCTTCAGAACAAGCCTGAATTGAAAGCTCCCAACGTAAATTCTCAATATCTCTTAGGTAAAGGTCGGCAGCTTGCCAGCGTGATAACCATAATACTTCTTGAGTGATTTGATGAGTAACGTTCGGGTTACCATCACGGTCGCCGCCCATCCAAGATGCGAAGCGGACTGGTGCAATATTGAGTGGTAAGTTTTGTTGGCAATTGTCTTGAACTAACTCATTTAATTCACGAATAAACTTAGGTACGGCGTTCCAAAGCGTTTGCTCAATGGTTGCAAAGCCCCATTTTGCTTCATCGACAGGAGTCGGGCGGTGCTGTCTGATTTCATCTGTCTGCCAAGCTGAACTAATTTGTTGTTTTAAGTTGGCAAGCGCATTTTGACGTTCGCGTGGAGTAAGTTTTTGCTGATCGAGTTGTGAAAGACAAGCATTAATATCGTCATATTTTTGAATGAGGGTACGACGGCTTACTTCGGTTGGGTGTGCTGTAAGTACCAATTCGATCTTAAGATCACAAATTTGCTGGAATAGTTTTTCTGTCGAAATACTTTTATCTTTAAACTTTTGAAATAAGTGAACAAGTGGATTTGGAGAATTAGCCTCCGAATCAAACTCTGCCTGTCTGCGGCTACGTACCACATGATATTGCTCGGCAATATTGGCAAAATTCAGAAAATGAGAGAAAGCGCGGGTAAGAGGTAATAGCTCTTCATCGGGCAGTTCTAAAAATAATTGTTCTAATTGCTTTTCGGCTTCAGCTTGACCATCACGTGCACCTTTGGCAAGAGCACGGATTTGCTCGATCTGATTAAACAGTTCTTGTCCTGCATGTTGTTTTAGGGTTTCACCTAACAAATTGCCAAGTAAGCGGACATCCTCACGCAGTGGCGCATCGATTTGCTGAACCATGCTATTTTCTCCTGTTCTTATTCTTATCGAATATAGCGCGATTAACGAACATTCCAAGCTTTGAGCGTAAGAAAATGTGAATTTTTGCTTAAAAAATAACATTTAAATCGCTTATAACGCTTCAAAAGATGGCATGCACCTGATGCAAATTTTGGCAATCGGACTTTGGTTTAATTCCGATATTTGAGGAAAAATAAGTCAAGAGCATCTCGAATAATCTGATTTAGTTCTTGAGCATTGGGTACAGTAATAATTCCAAGTAAAACCTTATGGTGGCGTACACCAAGCAATAAAGTTAAAAGAAGTTCTGTTTGATAAATCGGATCATCGGATTGAATAAAGCCTAATTCGGCTGCCTTTTGGAAGAACGCAGCTAACTCATTTTGCAGGCGAGTATGAGATGCCGTAAAAAATTGTTCAGCTAATGGGCTTTGTTCCGCTGCGAGTTCAAATAATACATGTTCAAGTTTTAGTGCCTCAGGTGAATAAATAATTTGTAAGGCGCGTGAACACACACTAAAAAGTGCTTGATAAAAGTCTACGGAAGCATCTAATTCAAATTGTTTAGTGCCGAGTGTCTCTTCACATGTTTCCGTAATCGCACAGATAAATAGATTGGCTTTGTCTTGAAAGTGGTTATAAACCGTAAGTTTGGTAACGCCTGCTTCCTGCGCAATCTGGTTCATGCTGGTACCGTGATAACCAGATTTTAAAAAAATAGCTTTAGCAGCTTGTAGGATACGAGCACGCTTTTCTAGATCTTTGGGGCGACCACTTTGATTAACTGTTTGCACAAAACCCTCTAATAAAAGATTAAAAAAATAAATATTTATAAGTTTTTTTTAATTAATGTACCCATGGGTATATTAATTAAAAAACAAACAAACTATGATGCAAGCATATTGTGCCTTAAAAAATCAGTTTGAATAAGAGCGATAAGATATGAATCTGTTAAAACCTCTCATCATGAGTATGGTGATTGTTTGCACGGTCACATTAATGGGGTGTAGTAAAGAGGCACCCAAAACAGAAGAAATACCCTACGTGATGGTAACGCAGCCTTCGACCACACTAAACGAATTAAAAAGCTATGCAGGAGATGTACAGGCTCGACAACAAACTGCCTTGGCATTTCGAGTAGGTGGACAAGTTACGGCTCGCTATGTCGATGTAGGTGACCGAGTTAAAGTTGGACAAGTTTTAGCGAAACTCGATGTAGCAGATGCACAGTTACAATTAAATGCGGCCAAAGCTCAATTACAAAATGCACAGGCAGCAGCGAAAACAGCATCAGATGAACTTAAACGTTTCCAACAATTATTACCTGTAAATGCAGTTAGCCGTTCACAATTTGATACGGTAAAAAATCAATACGACGCAGCGCAAGCAGCGTTACAACAAGCCCGCTCTAACTATGAAGTTTCTGCAAATCAAACTGGTTATAACCAACTTATTTCTAATAAAAACGGAGTGATTACCGCGCGTAATATTGAAATTGGACAAGTCGTTTCAGCAGGACAAGCAGCTTATCAATTGGCTATTGATGGCGAACGTGAAGTGGTTATAGGCGTACCAGAACAAGCAGTTACCGAGATCAAGGTTGGTCAAGCAGCTTGGATTACCTTGTGGTCTAAACCGAATGAAAAATTTGCCGGATATGTACGTGAAGTTTCTCCAGCGGCTGACCAGTCTCGTACTTTTACAGTCAAAGTAGCACTCAAAGAAGGCCAATCTGCTATTCAGCTTGGACAAAGTGCTCGGGTATTTTTTAGCTCGACTCAAACCAATGTCATGAGTGTGCCACTTTCGAGTGTTTCTGCCACAGATAATCAGCCCTATGTATGGGTCGTAAATGCAAATCAAACTTTACGCAAAGTACCTGTAACCGTGGGAGCTTATGGCCGAGACAGTGTGCCTGTATTAACGGGGTTAACACCAAATGATTGGGTTGTGATTGGTGGTGTCCATTTACTACGTGATAAGCAGAAGATCCATCCGATTGACCGTGAAAACCGCGCGGTGAAAATTCAGGGGGCAACAAAGCCATGAAATTCAATCTCTCGGAATGGGCACTGAACAATAAAGGTATCGTCCTTTATTTTATGTTGTTGCTTGCCATTATCGGTGCAATTTCCTATTCCAAATTATCTCAAAGTGAAGATCCGCCATTTACCTTTAAAGTGATGGTTGTCAAAACATTCTGGCCTGGAGCGACTGCCAAAGAAGTTTCAACGTTAGTGACTGATCGTATTGAAAAGGAACTGATGACAACTGGGCAGTATGAAAAGATTATGGCCTACTCCCGTCCAGGTGAGTCGATGGTTACATTTGTTGCTAAGGACTCGCTCACTTCTGCACAAATTCCTGATGTTTGGTACAACGTTCGTAAAAAGGTTAATGACATTCGTACTGAACTGCCAAGTGGTGTACAGGGTCCTTTTTTCAATGATGAGTTCGGGGATACTTTCGGTAATATTTATGTACTGACAGGCAAAGACTTTGACTATGCACTTCTCAAAGAATATGCAGATCGTTTGCAATTACAACTACAAAGAGTCAAGGATGTTAGTAAAGTTGAATTGATTGGCTTACAAGATCAAAAAATCTGGATTGAGATTTCAAATACAAAAGCAGTCCAACTCGGTATTCCTCTTTCTGCAATTCAAGAAGCCTTACAAAAGCAAAATAGTATGGCAAGCGCAGGTTTCTTTGAAACCGGTACAGACCGTATTCAAATACGTGTAAGTGGGCATTTAAACAGCGTTGATGAAATTAAAAAAATTCCTTTATTAGTCGGCAATAAAACCATCCAGCTTGGTGATGTTGCTGATGTCTACCGTGGTTTTAGTCAACCGGCTCAGCCACGTATGCGTTTTATGGGGGAAAATGGTATTGGTCTCGCCGTGTCTATGCGTAAAGGCGGGGATATTATTGCCTTGGGCAAAAATCTAGAGTCCGAATTTGCCCAGCTCCAAAAAACCTTACCTTTAGGCATGAAACTACAGAAGGTATCTGATCAACCTGTAGCAGTACAACGTAGTATTCATGAATTTGTAAAAGTACTCGCTGAAGCAATCATTATTGTCTTGTTAGTGAGCTTTTTCTCTTTAGGTTTCCGTACCGGATTGGTAGTCGCTTTTTCCATTCCTTTAGTTTTAGCAATGACTTTTGCCGGCATGAATGTATTCGATGTCGGGTTACATAAAATTTCTCTCGGTGCTCTGATTTTAGCTTTAGGTCTACTGGTTGATGACGCCATTATTGCAGTCGAGATGATGGCAATTAAGATGGAACAGGGCTATAGCCGAATTAAGGCTGCTGGATTTGCATGGAAAACAACGGCCTTTCCAATGCTGACAGGAACATTGATTACCGCGGCAGGTTTTTTACCTATCGCTACGGCACAGTCCAGTACGGGTGAATATACACGTTCAATCTTTCAGGTGGTGACCATTGCCTTATTGGTGTCTTGGGTTGCTGCAGTTTTATTTGTGCCTTATTTGGGTGAAAAACTACTGCCTGATTTTACCAAGACTGGGCATCAAGCTCCTTGGTATGTTCGTTTATGGGCAAGATTAACGAAAAAACCGCAACCACAAACGATCGAGATTTCACAGGACCATCATTACGATCCTTATCAATCTAGTTTCTATTTACGTTTTAGGAAAATGGTCGAGTTTTGTGTGACCTATCGTAAGACTGTAATTGCGACAACGGTTGGGATATTCGTGCTCTCTGTACTGATGTTTAAAATGGTTCCTCAGCAGTTTTTCCCGCCATCAAACCGTACCGAAATTTTAGTTGATCTAAAACTTGAAGAAGGCGCTTCTTTAACTGCTACAGAACAAGCGGTGAAAAAGGTTGAACAGTTCCTGTCTAAACAAAAAGGTATTGATAACTATGTGGCCTATGTGGGTACAGGCTCACCACGTTTTTATTTACCGTTAGACCAGCAATTACCACAAGCGAGCTTTGCACAGTTTGTTGTTTTAGCGACCTCACTTGATGACCGTGATGAAATTCGTCGCTCGCTAGAAACTCAAATTAAACAGTTGCTCCCACAAGTTCGTACCCGTGTGTCATTACTGGAAAATGGTCCGCCTGTAGGTTATCCATTGCAGTATCGTGTGTCAGGTGAAGATCTCAATCTGGTACGTAAAGAAGCACAGCAGGTTGCGAAGGTGATTGGTGAAAACCCAAATACTACCAATGTACATTTGGACTGGGGTGAGCCGAGCAAAATCATTGCGATTCAGATTGATCAAGATCGTGCTCGACAAATGGGTGTCTCAAGTGTGGATTTGGCAAACTTCCTGAATGCTTCAATTACAGGTAGTGCGATTGAACAGTATCGTGAAAAGCGTGAGCTGATCGAAATCCGTTTACGTGGTGATCAAGCTGAGCGTGTTGAAGTCGCTTCTCTTGCAAGTTTAGCAGTCCCAACTGCAAATGGTACGACAGTGCCTTTAGCTCAGATTGCTAAAATTGAATATAGATTTGAAGATGGCCTGATCTGGCATCGTAACCGCTTACCAACAATTACCGTACGTGCAGATATTCGTACCAAATTACAGCCAGCGACTGTTGTTGGCGAGTTAGCCGAATCAATGGATAAGTTACGTGCTGAGTTACCAAGTGGTTACCTCATTGAAGTGGGGGGAACTGTCGAAGAGTCAGCACGAGGACAAAGTTCGGTCAATGCTGGTATGCCATTATTTTTGGCAGTGGTCATGACATTACTCATGATTCAGCTTAAGAGTCTATCGAGAGCAACTATTGTATTTTTGACTGCACCATTAGGTTTAATTGGAGTAGTTTTGTTCTTACTTTTATTTAATAAGCCATTTGGTTTTGTGGCTATGCTGGGAACCATTGCTTTATCCGGAATGATTATGCGTAACTCACTCATTCTGATTGATCAGATTGAACAAGACCGGCAAGCAGGGCATCCAACATGGGAAGCGATTATTGACGCAACCGTACGCCGTTTCCGTCCAATTATTCTGACAGCCTTGGCAGCGGTATTAGCAATGATCCCACTTTCACGAAGTATTTTCTTCGGTCCAATGGCCGTTGCAATTATGGGTGGACTGATTGTAGCCACCTTGCTGACATTATTTTTCCTGCCTGCATTGTATGCTGCGTGGTTTAAGGTGAAAAAAACAGCATAAAATACATAAATTTTTTGTGAATAAAGGTGCGAAATATTGAAAACTCCAATATAGTAGCACCTGTCTTTACACAAAAAATACAGGATTATTTCACTGCATAAAAAATAGGCACAGTGCAGTGAATTGAGGTGAAATACAGATGGGGCAAGACCATATCGAACAGCATCGCCGTTATATTGTGATTTCTTATGCGTTCATGTTTCTTGCATTGTTTACGGTTATTTTTGCGGCCTTTGCTTATCTGGTCGCTCGTAAAGTAGCTGTTGTGGATGATGCGGAAGTTTGGATTCATGCTCATGCGCTCTGGATTATGCGCAATGGTATTCTATTCCTCTTCATGTCAGTTTTTGCTGTTGTTTGGTTTATTCCTCTTTTCTTTTTTGCATGGAACAGTAACCTTTGGGTAACGGCATCAACAGTTGCTGGTGTTGTTTTTAGCGCTATTGCTTGGTTATTTTTATTAAATGCATGGTTAAAAGGCTTGTCTAAATATTTAAAAAATAAGGCAGTTTTTTAATATATCTGTTTTTTGAAAGTTTTCCCCTTGTAAATTCGGCTAAAGCCCCCCATTTAGTCGGCAATAGAGTATTGATAAAATTTCCGTGAGGAGCACCGCCAAACATGGCTAAACGTGATTATTATGAGGTTTTAGGCGTTTCAAAAACCGCAAGTGATGATGAGATCAAAAAAGCCTATCGTAAATTGGCGATGAAATATCATCCTGACAGAAACCCTGACAATGCCGAGGCTGAAGAAAAATTTAAAGAAGCTTCAGAAGCTTATGAGATTTTATCGGACAGCGAAAAACGCAGCATGTATGACCGTATGGGACATAATGCGTTTGAAGGTGGCTTTGGTGGCGCTGGTGGTGGCTTTGGCGGTTTCAGTGCAGAAGATATTTTTAGCCAGTTCGGTGATATCTTTGGTGGAGCGTTTGGTGGCGGCGGACGTCAGCAACGCCAACGTCGCGGTTCAGATTTACGCTATGTAATGGAACTTACCCTTGAGGAAGCTGTAAAAGGGGTTAAGAAAACAATTACCTTTACTGCTCCGGCACCATGTGACGTGTGTGATGGTAAAGGCTCTAAAAATCCAAAAGATGTGGAAACTTGTAAAACTTGTCATGGTTCAGGACAAGTGCGTATGCAGCAAGGTTTCTTCTCTGTACAACAAACTTGCGGCACATGTCGTGGCCAAGGCAAAATTATTAAGAACCCATGCCATGCATGTCATGGTTCAGGTGTAGCTGATCGTCAGCAAACATTAGAAGTCACTATTCCAGCGGGTGTCGACAACGGTGACCGCGTTCGTTTAAGTGGTAAAGGCGAGGCGATCCGTGATGGTCAAGCTGGTGACTTATACGTTGAAGTGGTGGTTCGTGAACACGAAATTTTCCAACGTGATGGCGCCGATTTATATATGGACGTACCAGTAAGCATTGCGGATGCTGCACTTGGTAAAGAAATTGAAATCCCAACGTTGGAAGGCCGCGTTAGCTTGAAGATTCCTGAGGGTACTCAAACAGGTAAATTATTCCGTTTACGTGGTAAAGGTGTGCGCCCTGTACGTAGCAGTATGGTGGGTGATCTACTTTGCCGTATCGTGGTAGAAACACCAGTCAACTTAACCTCTCGTCAACGTGAATTGCTTAAAGAATTACAAGCATCTTTTGATGGCGAAGACAGTGCCTCTTCACCAAAGAAAAAATCATTCTTTGATCGCTTATTTGATTAATGATTGATTAGATCAGAAATTAAAAAGAAGGCGGATATTCAAAAATATCCGCCTTTTTATTGCGCTGATTTATCTTATTATTGTTATTCTGCTTAAAAGAAAATGACTAGCGATTACTCTGTAGGATGAGCGACATCAATATCGTCAACACTTACAATAAGTTCGTTTGATGCAACTGGAGCTACTACAGCCTCGACAGTAGCTTGAGTCACTGGTTGTACAGCTACTTTTACTGTTTCTACTTCTGCGGTTTTTTCTTCAATGATCGGGTCGATATCCTCGACTTTAACTTCAGCATTAGTATTGCTTGCCAGACTTTTTTGAGGTGTAGGTGTTGCTGCCTGAGAATTTACATTTGTGGTAATGCGTGCTTTAGATAAGCTTTCTAGTGTGTCCCCAGGTTGGATTGCAGGTTCTGCAAATGCCACTGAACTCATCATCCCCA
Organism: Acinetobacter nosocomialis; assembly: GCF_041021905.1. NCBI lineage: Bacteria > Pseudomonadati > Pseudomonadota > Gammaproteobacteria > Moraxellales > Moraxellaceae > Acinetobacter > Acinetobacter nosocomialis. The sequence goes on along the minus strand of NZ_CP157432.1, from coordinate 3,904,962 downwards.
TAACGGCTATTAAGCCCATAATTTTCGAATGCATGCTGAACTCCTTATAGTCATCTTTTTTTCATTCGTGGCTCAGTAGTGTGCAGATCAATTCTTTAACTTTTGTGAAAACTGTTTAAATTTCGGTTCATCTTAAAAAATATTTTTTACTTTTTATTGTGAGCAAAGAGTTTTGATATAGTAAGCCAATTACGTAAAACACAAGATTGGGAAGGATTATGTCAGCAGCTCCACGCATTGGTATTTTGGGTGCAGGCGGCCGTATGGGTCGTATACTTATTCAGGCAGTTCAACAAGCAGGTTATCAATTGGGAGCTGCTGTTGTACGCCCAGAAAGTACTTTAATCGGTGCTGATGCTGGTGAACTTGCAGGAATTGGTTCAATTGGAGTGAAGCTTACCGGAAGCTTGGCTGAGGTTCTTAAAGACTGTGACGTTGTAATTGACTTTTCGACTCCTGCTGCGACATCTGAGCACCTAAAGTTATGTCGTGAAGCTGGGGTAGCTATAGTGATTGGAACAACGGGTATGTCCGATGAACAAAAAGCTGAGCTTGATGAAACGGCAAAACACATACCTGTTGTATATGCGGCAAACTATTCTGTTGGCGTAAATGTATCAATCAAGTTACTTGAGCTTGCAGCAAAAGTATTTGGCGATACAGTAGATATTGAAGTGATTGAGGCTCATCACCGTCATAAAGTAGATGCACCATCTGGTACAGCACTCATGATGGGTGAGGCGATTGCTGATACTTTAGGCCGTAACTTAAAAGAAGTTGCTGTTTATGGTCGTGAAGGGCATACCGGTCCACGTGATCGCCAAACCATTGGGTTTGAGACCATCCGTGGTGGCGATATTGTTGGTGAACATACTGTCATGTTTATTGGTGAGGGTGAGCGCGTTGAAGTGACTCATAAAGCCACTAACCGTATGAACTTTGCTGCTGGCGCAGTACGAGCTGCTGCATGGGTTGTAGGTCGTGAAGCGCACAAATACGACATGAAAGATGTGTTAGGGTTGAACGACGTACAGGTGTAAACCATCTGTACACGTCCTATATGTGGCGAGAAAAACAAGATAGAGCAGAACATGAATAAAAAACAAATTGCTTTAACCACTCTTCTTTGCTTAAGCAGCCTCTGTGTAGGGGCTGCCCCTACAGACAAGGCTAAACTCAGTCTAGACCGTAATCATATTAAAGTCTGGACCTATCAAAAGGCCGATAATCCAGTCTTTCAATACAAAGCTGAAACAACCTTTGATGTACCCATTGAGCGTGCTGTTGCAGTAATTTTAGATGTAAATCGCGCAGCGCAATGGGTTCCTTATATGGGTAAAGTTGAAATGCTCTCTCAAGATGAGAAGAAGGGTGAATTTACTTTATATATGGTATTAGATTTTCCTTTTCCCCTAAAAGATCGCGATGTAGTCGTTAAAGGAAAAATGAGTAAAGCTGCTAATGGTGTTATTACGATTAAGAACACAGCGATTAATAGTAACTATCCGACTCAACCTGATGTGGTTCGTTTAACCCGTTATGAAGGTGAATGGACGTTCCAGAAATTAGCGAATAACAAAGTTAAAGTAACCACGAGTGGTTATGCTGATCCTGCAGGTTCAATTCCTTTAAGCTTCGTAAATATGTTTGTTCAACAGCAACCTTATCAGATGCTGCTTAAAATGAAGCGGGAAGTAATGAACCCGATTTATGAGCAACCTAAATTACCCGATATTTTAAAATAAGTAAGTGAAAAAAAGCGCCTGAGATCAGGCGCTTTTTTTATTAATCTGAACACTGTTGCAAAGCTTGTGTCGGGCTGCTTTCACGTTTGATTTGGAATAGAACCAGTAACAAACCTAACCCCGCCAATAATGCACCAGCAAATGATACTGCGCTATAACCCCAACCTAAATCGAGTACTAACGCACCTGCGGCGGCACCGACTGCGTTACCTAGGTTAAACGCACCGATATTTACTGAAGAGGCAAGCCCTGGAGCTTCGTGAGCCACTGACATGACACGCATTTGTAAGGGCGGTACTAAAGCAAAGGTTGCTGCACCCCAAATCACCAACGCAATGGCTGCTCCAATCTGGCTTTGGGCAAGAATTGGGAAAGTCACCATCATCACGATCAACAGCACCAAGAAACCAATCAGAGTTTTGTTGATGGACAAGTCTGCAAAACGGCCACCTAAATGGTTACCAATCGAGAAACCGACACCAATCAACACTAACATGAACGTAATGAAGGTCGGTGAAGCATGGGTAAACTCAGTCAAACTTGGCGCAATATAGGTATAGAGCGTAAACATTGCTCCTGCACCAAGTACGGTTGTGAGTAATGCAAGCACCACAGGAGTACGCGTTAATACCTTCAACTCGGCCTTTACATTAGGTTTTTGGGCAACCATACCTTGCGGTAGTGCTTTCCATAAAGCGAGCATAGTAATAACGCCGAGCACGGAGATTGCAAGGAAAGACATACGCCAGCCAATATTTTGCCCAACCCATGTTGCCAAAGGTACACCACCAATATTGGCAATGGTTAAACCCATAAACATGGTTGCTACAGCACTGGCTTGTTTGTGCGCAGGTACAATACTCGCTGCCACAACAGAGCCAATCCCGAAAAAGGCACCGTGGTTCAGGCTTGTAATGAGACGTGCACCTAATAAGCTCATATAGCTTGGTGAAAACGCTGCAATCAGGTTACCCACCGTAAAGATCGCCATCAAAAAAATAAGCGCATTACGTCGTGCAAAACCACCAAACCATAGGGTCATGAAGGGGGCACCGAGCATTACACCAAGTGCATAGCCTGTAATTAACATTCCGGCTGTTGGAATTGAAATACCTAAATCATGAGCGATATTCGGTAGCAATCCCATTGGAGAAAATTCCGTGGTACCAATGGCAAAGGCACCAATTGCCAAGGCCAATAACGAGAACGCCGTATTTGATTGAGTGTTCATGAGTTTAGTCCCAAACAGGTGCCCATGGCTCTGGGCTAACTTCACGGCCATTACGGTCGAGCTCAGCAATCATTTGCATTTCAGCTGAAGTTAACTCGATATCCTGTGCTTTTAAGTTGCTAATCAGGTTTTCACGTTTAGTCGAAGATGGAATAACTGCAAAACCACGTTGCAATGCCCATGCCAGTGCAATTTGTGCTGTTGACGCTTTATTTGCTGCCGCAATTTCAGCTAAAACAGGATCGTGAAGCACTTTGCCGTATGCAAGCGTCATGTATGAAGTGACATCAATATTCTTCTCTTGTAAGAAATTTACAAGTTTATGGTTTTGAAGATAAGGACTCAGCTCAATCTGATTTGTTGCAATATGCTCTACACCAATTGTGTCAATTGCTTGTTGAGTAAGTGCAATATTAAAGTTCGAAATACCAATTTGTTTGGTTAAGCCTTGTTGTTTTGCTTCAAGTAAAAGCTGCATGACTTCAGGAATCGAAACGCCTAAGTCCGGTGCTGGCCAGTGAATCAAAGTTAAATCGACATGGTCAGTACGAAGCTTTTGTAAGCTCTCTTTTAAGCTTGGAATAAACTTCTCTTGGGCAAAATTATCTACCCAGATTTTTGTAGTTAAAAATAAGTCCTGACGTGATACGCCACTTTCAGCAATCGCTTGACCAATTGCTGCTTCATTTTCATAAATTTGAGCAGTATCAATTGCACGATAACCGACATCTAGCGCATTTTTAACAGAATCAATCACAGCTTGTTCTTTAAGGCGGAAAGTTCCTAGACCAAAACGTGGGATATTCATGTATTCACCTGGAATTAAATAATTGTTTAACTTGAGATGCATTTTGCTTTTTTTATTGTTGCGAAAAAATAGATGAATAAGCAAAATATCTTTGAAGTTTAGTCAATAATAGAATAAACCATGAAATCAACAATTGAAGAACTTATTGCCTTTATCACAATTGTTGATACAGGTTCATTTGTGGCGGCAGCAGAACATTTAAAGCAAACACCTTCAGGGGTGAGTCGATCTTTAACACGTTTGGAAGCGAAGTTAGATGTAACATTGTTAGAACGAACAACGCGTAAACTAAAACTCACTCAAGAAGGGCAACAGTTCCTTACGAAGGCTCGAAAAATTTTAAATGAACTGAATGCGGCCGAAGAAGAACTACAAAAGTCTGATCAGGGGACTGCTGGCCTTATTCGTGTTGATTCCGCCACACCGTTTGTTTTGCACGTGATTGCACCATTAATGCATAAGTTTCGTGCGTGCTATCCCGATATTGAAATCGAGTTAAATAGTAATGATCAGGTGATTGACTTACTTCAGCATAAAACCGATGTCGCATTTCGATTTGGGGAGCTTAATGACTCTAGTCTGCACGCCAAATTGGTATGTAAGAGCCGTTTATATATTGTGGCAAGTCCTGACTATCTAGCTTTTAAGGGAACACCAACACAACCTGAAGAACTTAAGCAGCATGATTTGATTGGTTTTACCAGACCGACATATATCAATAGCTGGCCAATTAAAATCGGTGACGAATATTTTTTCGCACAAGCAAACATTAAAGCTTCTAGTGGTGAGACTGTGCGCCAGCTGACGATTAGAGGACATGGTATTGCACGGCTATCTGAATTTGAAATTTGGAAAGATATGGAAGAAGGGAGATTGATTGCATTATTTGAAGATCAAATTGAACATCAATATCAAAGCATCCATGCTGTGTATTATCAACAAGAGCATCTACCAAAACGAATACGCTTATTTATTGAGTTTTTGGCAGAACAGTTAAAAGATGGTTTTAAAACCTGTCTCTAAAAGTTCCATAGATATCACTTGGAAAATGAACTTCTAAAATGGGAATTGTTTGTCCTTCTGCTGAATGTTGGGAAAGAAAATAGCTTTTTTGCTGGTCTCGGCAGCTAAAATATAAGTTCGAATAAACTGAATTCACCATGACAACTTCATTTGAGCTATTTCGTTTATATTGATAATGAGAAATCGCACTGGTCTCGTCATCAGTTCGCTGTTCCATTTTGTAGTCTTGTTGGTTGGTCATTTTTAAATAACCTTCAATCAAACTTTGGCAAATCGTGTGTCTGTGCTGCTCATTTTTGGGCTGTGGTTGGCAACCTGCTAAAACAATAGTAAATAACAATATAGCTTTTAATTTCATTAGTTTGCTACTCTTTGAGTTGATTTCCATAGCCTAAAGGTGTTCTATAAATCAATACAGATACAGAAATTTTTAAAAAAGCAGCACAGAATGACTTTCCAATATCAGGTTCTTGCCAATCAGTTAGCACACCGTATTTATCAAGATGAACTGAAACCTCATCAGAGGCTTATTTCCTTACGAGATTTTGCCCGTCAACATGGTATTAGCTTAAGTACCGCAAAAAGTTGCTATGAATTGCTTGAGGCGAGGGGGCTTATTTATGTAAAGCCGAAGTCAGGTTATTTTGTGGTTGCTCGCACCCCATCTAGCCCTATTCCGGATAGTCCGGATTTCTTATCTTTGCCTCGGCATGTCTCAAATCTGGAACTGCATAACCAAATTCAGGAAGCTGCCTTACAAAGCCACCTTGTACCTTTAGGATCGATTCAGTTAACGCCCCACTTTATTCCTGTAGAGGGGTTACGTCGTTCTATTCAACGTGCTTTAAAAAATTGTCAGCCTCAAGATTTTCTTTAATGTAATAAACAAGGCCATGAACAATTAAGAAAAGCGCTATCTGATCATTGGCGTGAAGATGGTATTTATATCGCTCCGGAAGATATTTTTATTACCAATGGCTGTATGCCGGCTTTGTCTTTAATAATTCAGAAACTCACTGAAGTGGGCGATAGTATTCTTATACCTACACCCACCTACAATGGTCATTTACAGTTATTAGCAAGTTTAAAACGACAAATTGTTGAGATTCCGGCAGATCATCGTGGCATTGATCTTGAGCACTTAGAGTCTTTAATGCAGCAAGGTTTGGTGAAGGTTTGCTTAATGACAGCCAACTATCAAAATCCATTGGGATATTGTTTTAGTAATGCAGAGAAACAGAAGATTGCTGAGTTAGCTGCAAAGTATCAGTGTTTTATTATTGAAGACGATATTTTTGGTGAATGTGGCTACAGTAGTGAGCGGCCATTACCCATTCGATATTGGGACCGTGAAGGTTATGTGGTTTGGTGTGGTTCGGTTTCTAAGTCCTTGTCGAGCGCATATCGGGTAGGGTGGTTTTGTTTAACAACAAAGCTAGAACATTTAAAACTTGAACTGCTGGTAAGTAATATTGGCGTGAATACACCCTTGCAGTTAGGTCTAGCTGATTTTATTTATAGTCGTGGTTATCGAGAGCATTTAGAGCAGTTAAGACCCAACTTGATGCGACAAGTCGAAGAATACCGTAGCTGTATTTTAAAAGCTTTTGAAGGTATACCAATTGCATTGAGCCAGCCCGAAGGCGGATATGCATTATGGATACAGTTACCTAAGAGTGTAGATAGTTTAGCGCTCTATTACACTGCTCAAGCTCAGGGAATTACGGTGGTACCGGGTCATGTTTTTGGTGAGGATGAACGCTATCGACATTTCATTCGTTTAAACGCAGGCCATGAGTTAACTGCCGATGTCCGCCAAGCAATTATGAGCTTGGCAGACTGGTCGCGACAACAGATGAAAACAGTGAGTTAGTTTTATTCTGCAAAGTCTGCTTTAAGCACAATACGGTAGCGTGCCTGACCTGAGTGTAGACGTTCAATTGCTTCATTGAGCTGTGACATTGGAAATAGCTCAATTTGAGGGGCAATTTTTTTGCGTGCGGCAAACTTTAAAAGTTGGCGTAGAGCAGCAGGTGAACCAGTAGGTGAGCCTGTTACTGATTTGGCACCATCAATAAGTGAGCCGACAGAAACAGGAACAGGTTCTAAAGTCAGCCCTAAGAAGTGCAACGAACCGTTTGGTGCTAACGTAGAAATAAAAGCTCGCCAATTTAAAGTCACATTTACGGTACTCAGCAATAAATCAAATTTACCTTTTTGAGCTTTTACCGCTTCTGTATCGCGGCTATTTACTACATGGTCGGCTCCCATTGCTTTGAGTTCTTCAGTTTTATCTGGGTTAGAACTAAAAGCAGTGATTTCACAGCCCCAAGCTTTGAGTAGCTTAATGGCGATATGACCTAAACCGCCAATACCAATCACACCCACATGATGCGTTGCTTGTATTTTGTGTTTGAGGAGTGGGTCAAAAACGGTAATTCCGCCGCAAAGTAGGGGACCAGCACTTTCAGCATCTAAATCATCTGGAAGGGGAATGGCCCATTGCCAGCCTGCACGGACTTTATCGGCAAAGCCACCTGCATGACCCACGATTGTTGCGACATTTTCGCCCGTACAAAGAACTTGCTGACCGCCAATACATTCATCACACGCTTGGCAACTTTCAGCAGTCCAGCCAATACCAACACGTTGCCCAATTTGTAAACCTTTGGCTTCTGAACCCAAAGCTACAATTCTTCCAATAATTTCATGGCCTGCAACTACGGGGTAGACGGTTGAGCGCCACTCATTGTTCAGAACTGAAATATCGGAATGACACAAACCACAGTATTCAACTTTTACTTCAACCTGATGTGGTTGTAATTCACCTGCATCAAATTGGTAAGGAACCAGTTTTTCACCTGCCTGCATTGCTGCATAAGCCTGAATCGTATTATTGCTCATCGGAAACTCCTTAAGCGGATTTGAACCGTTCTGGTGGGTTATGAAGCTTTAAATTGACAATCGTTTTCATGATCATTGACCATACCCACTGCCTGCATAAACGCATAGCAGGTGGTTGGACCAACAAATTTGAAACCATTTTTTTTAAGCGTTTTAGATAGCTTTACACTGAGCTCAGTTTGAGCAGGGGCCTTACGATAATCTATAACATCATTGTGCTGAGGAGTGGCATCTACAAACTGCCAAAGCCATGCAGGAACATCACCAACTTGGGCTTTAAGGGCTTGCCAAGCAATCGCATTATCGCGAATGGCTTTGAGTTTGCCTAAGTGACGAATTAAGCCTGCATCGGATAGTTTTTTTTCTAAAAAGTCATCCGTAAATGCGGCAATGTCAGCAATAGGATGATTAAAAAAGTGCTGGCGGTAGCTTTCTCTTTTTTTGAGTACGGTAATCCAAGATAGACCTGCTTGTTGCCCTTCAAGACAGAGCATTTCAAATAATCGGGCTTCGTTGTGTTCTGGTTTGCCCCATTCTTCATCATGGTAAGCAATATAGAGTGGATCGTTGGAACACCATCCGCAGCGTTGAATTTTCATGATGATGCTCCTTATATTTATCTTAGTATTTTAGAGTTTGAATGGTACCCATTCATTTGGGCGAGTATCCCAATAATATAGTTCGGCTTGGGTTAAGTCTTCAAACTTTAGCCAAAAATCTTTGCCGACTTTATCTGAAAAACCGGTACTGATCAGTAGGGCATCATCGCTGATTTCCATGATCCAGCCTTGATAGCTATTGCCATTTAGAATGATCTTTTGCTGGTTGCCAGACTCGGCAAACTCTACTAAGCGATTGATCAGCGCTTCCGACATAAAATGTTCCTAGCGTAAATATGAATAAGGATTAACAGCACCACGACCTTTACCATCTAAGTAAAGACCATAATGAAGATGAGGTGAAGTATAACGTGCATTTCCCGTATTGCCGACATAGCCAATCAGATCGCCCTTTTTGACATAGTCACCCACGTTTAAGCCACGTTTATGTCCATCAAGATGAGCATAATAATGCCATGTTCCTGCCGGGCCTAAAATCCAGATGACTTTGCCACCGAGGTTATTATTACGAAGATCTGCCACCAGCCCTTCGGTTGTACTGTACACTTTGGTTCCACGTGGAGCCAAAATATCAATTCCTTCGTGGCTACGACCCTGACTCCGAGCAGCGCCCCATGTGTCTTTTAACTCATCTCGATCGACACCTTTTACCGGAACAGGAAGCCGACTTGGAAGCTGCATACTCTTGAGTTTGCTAACTTGGGCTGGTGAAAGCGGAGCAGGCTTTTTAGGCGCACTGGCACAGGCTGCTAATAGAATAATGAGAAAACCAAGTGAGAGATGGGAAACTAAACGTCGCACAAAATACTCCCTGTCACAGCCATATCAAAATTATTTTGCTCACTATGTCATGAACGGCTTGTCGAGATCAATTTTTTCATAGCAGTTGGAACACCTTTAGCGACAGCTTGTTCCGGACTCAGCCATTGGCCTTCAAGTTCAATCGCCAGATGTTCTTTCTGATCAGGTTCCACGTGGAACACATGAGCATTAAGTAACCATGTGAAGTGAGTAAAGCTATGACTGATCTGAAAGGTTTGTGCTTGAGGTTGTAGTTTAAATTGCTGACTTAATTTTAAGCGTTCATGTTCATTTTCTAAAATAGGTAAACAAAATAAACCGCCCCATAGACCATGAGCTTGGCGTTGCTGCCAGAACCATTCATCTTCGCACTGAATAATAAGAACATCTGCCGTTTTAACAGGCGGTGTTTTTTTCGGTTTTTTAAAAGGTAATTCTTGTTCTAAACCTTGCTGATAAGCCTGACAATGAGATTGCATTGGACAATATAAACAAAGAGGCTTTTTAGGTGTGCAGATGGTTGCACCCAAGTCCATAATCGCTTGTGTGTAGTCATGGTTGCGTTGGGTTGGGCATAGCTCTTCAGCGAGTTTCCACATTTCACGTTCGTGTTGTGGCTTGCTTAAGTCATCCTCAATGGCAAAGAAACGAGCTAAAACGCGTTTCACATTGCCATCCATAATCACGCCGTACTGACGTAAACCTAAAGACATAAGCGCGCCTGCGGTCGAGCGACCAATGCCGGGTAGTGCAATCCATTCTTCTAGGGTTTCAGGAAATTTGCCTTGCTGTGCTACAAGTCTGGCAGCTTTATGCAAATTGCGTGCACGAGCGTAATAGCCAAGACCTGCCCAAAAAGGGGCTACTTCATCCCAAGTTGCATGGCCTAAAGCTTCTACAGTTGGGAAGCGCTCCATAAAGCGATCAAAATATTGCAGAACTGTTTTTACCTGAGTTTGCTGTAACATAATTTCAGAAACCCAGACTTTGTATGGATCATCTGCGACTTGCCAAGGCAAATCATGACGACCATGTTGATCGAACCAGTTTAAGAGGGCATCAGAAAAAGAAAATTCAGGCATGAACAGCTATAGAAGAAAAGTAAGGGTTAAATTATAGCTGAAATTTGGGTTAAGTTTTGTTTAAAGCAAGCAATCAGAACGAGCCTGTTAAAACAGAGACTACTTTAAAACGAGTAGTCTCTGCTTCAAGCATAAAAAAGGATTAATCCTCTTTTACGCCCCAACGTTGATCAAGTTTCAACGGTTGGTTTTTATAGTAAGGAATGACATGAATATGGAAATGGTCAGAAGTTTGTCCAAACACTTCACCATCATTAAAGCCAATATGGAAACCAGCTGGTTGATGACGAAGCTGTGTTTCATGACGGGCAATTTCAAGAAGTGTCAGTAAGCTTTCATGCTCTTTAGAGGTAATGTCAAAAAACGAACTTACATGGCGCAGTGGAGTCACTACACAGTGGCCTTTAGACAACGGATTTGGGTCAGGTAAAATTACAGCAAATTCATTCTTATCAATGATGTCATATTCATCAAAATTGCAATACGGACATTTCTTGTCAGTCATTGTTGTATCCTCTCATGTTATTCCATTAAACCCCGAGTGCGGGAAATAAGACTAGGCTTTGCTCTAGCTCAACGGGAGTATAGTTATTGAAGTATGGTTTAAAAAATACAGGAAAAATATTGCAAAGTCATAAAGATTTAAGGGAGCAAATGCGAAAAAAGAACCATTTGCTCCAAATTTGCTTCTTTTATTTTAAAGTACGTTCTAATAAAGCGTACATTTTAGCAAGGCCTTGTTTTTCCGCTTCGCTGTTGTAGCCAAGATCTACGCCGTTCGCTTTAGCTCTTTCATCTGCAAGCGGGTTACTAAAGCCATGTTTAGCATCCTTTAAAACCACTACCTCATGTTTAACCTCAGCAGCTTGCATCTCTTTTTCAAAATTAGCAACATCTTCTAAGGTGACCATGCTGTCTAGTTCACCATGTAGAACCAATACCTCACCTTGAATGTTGCCTTTTTGAGCAGGTGCCTTAGGAGTTAATGTACCATGGAATGTCGCTGTTGCTTTGAGGGGAGCACCTGAGCGAGCTAAATCGAGTACCACTTTGCCGCCATAGCAAAAACCTACTGCTGCAAGTTTTTCACTATTCACTTCCGGTTGAGCAGCTAAAGTTTGAAGCCCTGCATTAGCGCGGTCAGTCACCGTGTCTAACTCTTCAAATGTCTGCATCATCCATTCGTAAGCTTGAGCAGCAGTCGTCGTCACTTTTTTATCGCCATACATATCAATTGCAAGTGCAGCATAGCCGTGTTCAGCAAGTTCACGCGCACGTTGTTCAGTGTATTCGTTACGTCCCCACCACTCAGGACCAATAATGACACCAGGTACAGGGGTCTCACTTTCTGGAGCTGCAAAGTAACCAATTAAATGGCTGCCATCTGGTGCAGTGTATTGAATTTCACGGGTTTTAATTGCTGTACTCATGACATTAATCCTGAAATTTAGCTTGGTTTAAATACACTTGATTAAAGCATAAAAAATAAAAGCTATATAAATAACTATGTAAAAATCTACATCAAAAGAAAAACATAGAAACATTTGGGCAATAAAAAAGAAGGAACAGGTTCCTTCTTTTTTATATGGTCATAATTAAATTAGGTTCGGCCTCGCGAAATAAAACCAATAACAGCGAGAATTACAGCCACAACTAATAAAATCACGGCAAAGTCTTTAGATAACCCTGCAACACCACCAAACCCTAATAGACTGGCAATGAGTGCAATCACTGCAAAAATTATTGCCCAACGGAACATATGCTGTCCTCCTTATTTTTCATTGTGTTTTTACTATATAGCGTGTTTTTTACACGGAATGTGTCGTTTATGTGGTTGAAATGTATATTAAACAATCATTTTGTGATGCTAAAAATACGGTTTCTTTCCTTAAGCAGAGATTACTTCAATGCTATAATCTGAGTTTGCTTTATGTATATAGCTGTTAAAACCTATGTCTACCGAGACCTCACTTCGTCCATTGTTTTGGAAAAATTATACGCTTGAGCAGCTTACACAGCCTGAGTGGGAAGCTTTGTGTGATGGGTGTGGTTTATGTTGTCTGGTCAAGCTAGAAGATGAAGATACCCATGAAGTAGCTTACACCAAGGTAGCGTGTAAATTGCTGGATTGCTCTACCGGACGTTGTTCAGACTATTCAAATCGTCAGCAGCAAGTTCCTGACTGTTTACAGTTGACGCCGGAAAGCTTAAAAACCATACACTGGTTACCATCGAGCTGTGCCTATAAACGGTTGAATGAAGGTAAGAATTTACCTTCTTGGCACTATTTAAATACGGGTACGAGACAAAGCGTGGTTAAGGCGAAAAAGTCGGTTGCAGGACGATGTATTCCTGAAACTGATGTACATGAAGATGACCTAGAAGATTATGTGGTGCGTTGGGTGCGTTAATATGCTCCCGATGGGCATTTTTAATTACAGCGTATAATAAAGTAACATTTTAATCGTAAAGTTTTTAACTATCTCCGTTATATAAAAATAAAAGCAAAAGGAGATAAAAATGATGAAACGACTAGCAGCCCCCTTATTATGTAGTAGTTTCTTCTTGTTAATGGCCTGCGGGTCTAATAATACTAATTCAAAAAGTCCTGAACAAAATACAACTGCAAAAACAGAGCAAACTAGTGGTGCCAAACAAGTTTATCAGGTCGAGGCAGTCGCACATTTTAATGAGCCTTGGGCAATTACCACTTTGCCGGACCAACGTTTATTAGTTACTGAACGGCAAGGTAAATTAAAAATTTTTAATCCCCAAAATAAAAAAGTACAAGATGTTCAGGATGTTCCAGCGGTGAACTATGGTGGCCAAGGTGGTTTAGGAGATGTCGCTTTGCATCCAGATTTTGCCGAAAATCACTGGATATATCTCAGTTATGCGGCCAAAGGGCAGGGTGGATCTGGTGCGGTGATTTCACGTGCAAAATTAGATTTATCTAACCCTAATCAGCCAAAACTTAAGTATATAAAGCAGATTTGGCAGCAAGTACCTAAAGTTTCAGGACAGGGCCATTATGGGCATCGTATGCTTTTTGGCGCAGATGGTAAGCTTTGGGTCAGTTCAGGTGAGCGCCAAAAGTTTGACCCTGCCCAAGACATGAAAAGTAATTTGGGTAAAATTCTACGTTTAAATGATGACGGTTCAGCAGCTGTAGGTAACCCTTTTTATAAGCAAGGCGGTGTTACTGCTGAAATATGGTCACTTGGACACCGTAATCCCTTAGGCATGGCCTTTGACCGCCAAGGACAGCTATGGGTGGTTGAGATGGGGCCTAAAGGTGGTGATGAGCTTAATATCATCGTTAAAGGCGAAAACTATGGGTATCCGGTTGTTTCAAATGGCGACCATTATTCAGGTCAGCCTATTCCAGATCATAACACTCGCCCAGAGTTTAAAGCACCCGAGATAGACTGGACTCCTGTAATCTCACCGTCGAGCTTAATTATTTATCGCGGGCAACAATTTCCGGCATGGCAAAATAAAGCCTTAATTGGTGGGTTGTCTTCACAAGCCATTGTAGTTGTAGATTTAGAGCATAAGCCCGTAAAAGAAGTGCAAAGATTAGAGATGAAGCAACGTATTCGTGGGTTACATGAAGCACAAGACGGTTCAATTTGGATAATTGAAGATGGCCCCAATGCTCGCTTACTCAAGCTGAGTAAGAAACTCTCTTAAGGCCTTGAGTTAGCCTATAAATAAAGGATGGGTCTCATAGATTCAAATTGTAGATTTCTGTGAGACACAATAGACTATAGTGAAAAGACGATAAAGCTATTTGAGATGTCAGACACCCATATTCCACTTCCTGAACGCCTGCGCCCGAGAGACTTGTCTGAAATTATTGGGCAAGATCATTTGTTAGGTGAACATGCACCCTTACGTCAAATGATTGATCAGGGACATTTGCCTTCTATTATTTTTTGGGGACCTCCAGGCGTTGGTAAAACGACAATTGCTTTGCTTTTAGCTCAGGCGATAGATCGTCCATTTGTAAGCTTATCTGCGCTGAATACGGGCGTAAAAGAATTACGTGAAGTGATTGCAGAAAGTGGTGATTTACTAACACCTGTAGTTTTTATTGACGAAATCCATCGCTTTAATAAATCACAGCAAGATGCATTATTAGGTGCCGTAGAAAAAGGTAAAATCACCTTAATAGGTGCGACCACTGAAAATCCGTCTTTTGAAGTCAATAGTGCGCTTTTATCGCGCTGTCAGGTTTATACTTTAAACAGTTTAGACAGTGAAGCAATTCAGACCTTACTCAACAACGCACTTCAAGCAGATAAATTCTTAAAAGAACGCTACATTCACATTGAAGAGTACGATGCTCTTTTACAGTTTGCGGCAGGTGATGCCCGTAAAGCACTTAATTTACTAGACTTAATTGCAAGTACATTTGAGCCAGAAGTTGAAAATACCATTACCAATGCAGTGGTTGTAAAAGTCGCTCAGCAAAATATTGCGCGTTATGACAAATCGGGTGAACAGCATTACGACCTCGTTTCTGCTTTTATTAAATCGATTCGTGGTAGTGATCCAGATGCTGCTTTGTACTGGATGGCGCGGATGCTTAAAGGCGGGGAAGATCCGGTTTTTATTGCAAGACGTATGCTGATTGCTGCCTCAGAAGATATTGGGAACTCGAATCCAAATGCGCTATTGCTTGCAGGTGAATGTTTCCGCTCGGTACAGGCGGTGGGTATGCCTGAGGCGCGAATTATTTTGGGTCAAACCGCGGTTTACCTAGCAACCAGCGCGAAAAGTAACAGTACTTACCTCGCGATTAATAAGGCCTTAGAACTTGCTGAGAAAACGGCAAATTTACCAGTACCTTTACACTTGAGAAATGCGCCGACCAAGCTGATGAAACAGCAAGGTTATGGAATTAATTATCTCTATCCTCATGACTACCCAGAGCACTTTGTACTGCAAGACTACTTACCACCTGAGTTGAAGGGAATCAAACTCTATGAGTCGGCGAGAAACAAGCGTGAAGTTGAAGGTGAGCGCCTCCAGCAACGCCGATGGCAGCAGGAGCAATAGTTTCTATTGCTTCTTGCTAATCCAATTCTTCAGTGACCTGACCGTAAATCAGTAGCGTGAATACGCCTGTACCACCAATAATGTTTCCAATGGTGGTTGGGATCAGGAAATTAAACAGATATTCACCAAGAGAAGCTTCTCCTTGCCAGACCAAATAGGACATTTCGGTAGAGCCAACGACCACATGGGTAAAGTCGCCTAGTCCTATTAAATAAGTCATGAAAAAGATGACTAGGAATTTATTGCTGACTGAAGGCAGCATCCACACCAATGCGGCAATTAAAAGTCCCGACATAACCCCTTTAAGCAGGTTCTGGATTGCAGAAAAAGATGCAACATGATGCGCCAGCTCATCTAGTGCTTTATCAATGTCTGGAGTAAACAGGTCTGTGGTCAGGAAAAATAAACTCGCCAAAGCTGTTCCAATGATATTGCATAGAATCACAATTCCCCATAAACGGCCCACAGCTCGTAATTTGTCCAAACTAAAAGGCTTAAATAAGGGCACAACTGTAGTAATGGTATTTTCGGTAAAAAGTTGCATGTGGCCCAAAATAGCAATCAGGAACCCAATGGTATAACCAAAATTGGTGATTAAATCGGTCCAGATGGCATCAGTTGGGATATAAGAAGCAATAATCGCTTTAAATACAAATGAGAAGCTAATGACCAAACCAGCAGCAATTCCTGAAAAGATCAGTGCAGCTGTTGGGCGATCCAGTTCTTCCGCACCATCACGACGGATAATTTCATAGACTAAACGGGGTGACAGTTTCTCGTGTTCTTCTACTGCCATTTTTTCACGCCAGCTTAAGGTTTGCTCGACCTTTTTTTCCTCTATTTCATGATCCATCAGATTTGCTCCTCACTGAATAAATATTTTTTACTTATTATTTTTATTCATTGTTAAGGCAGCATTCGGGATAAATCTAGTTTATTCCTACCAGCTTTATGTGTCTTTTTATAAATTGAAGGGTACGGCAGTAAGCAAAATAATATACGGATGAACGTAATTAACCAGATAAGACCATTAAGTATAAAAAGAGATTAAGAGTATCGTATGGCAAGACTATTTACCGCCCGAGTGAAAGGCGAGCGTTCTCTATAAACTAGTTAGGTTTGAGATTGAGCGCTTACAGCAACGCAGAGAATTAAAGGAATGTATATGTTCTCAATGTACGTATAAGTTTCATATAATCACCTTGAGAAGCTTCAGAAATAACCGTTTCTACTTCAGCTTGGCTCCAACCTTGTTTCAAAGCAGAGTCGCTAAAATTAGATAAAATCACTAATGGGTTTTCACCAAAATGTATCGAGTGATTCATTAATTTCTTTTCAGGCTTAAATAGTTTCATTGGATTCACCATACTTTAAATTTAATTATTGTGATGCAATTAATGTTTTTTTAGATTTTAGTGCTTTGTTTTTAGATTGTGCAAGTCATAATTTAATTAAATATACAAATCTGTCTACTTTCCTTAAATTCCTAGGGTACTGCAAATAAAAAAACCGAGCTGAAATGCCCGGTTTTTTTAATGAAGCTGATGAATTAGATGTCAGATAAATCTACGCCTAAACGAGCAGCAACTTCTTCATAAGCTTCAACAACACCGCCTAAACCTTGACGGAAACGGTCTTTGTCGAGTTTCTTCTTAGTATCTTTATCCCATAAACGGCAACCGTCTGGAGAGAATTCATCACCAAGTACGATACGGTCATGGAAAACACCAAATTCAAGTTTGAAGTCCACCAAAATCATGTTGCCTTCAGCAAATAATGCTTTTAATACATCATTTACTTTATAAGTTAACACTTTCATTTGTTCTAACTGTTCAGCAGTCGCCCAACCTAAAGCAATCGCTTGAGATTCGTTAACCATTGGATCGCCTAGGCCATCATCTTTGTAGAACAATTCAAATGTAGGAGGAGTAAGCTCTTTACCTTCTTCTACACCTAAACGACGGCATAAAGAACCAGCTGCGTAGTTACGGATTACACATTCAACAGGAATCATTTGAAGTTTTTTAACAAGAACTTCAGTTGGAGAAAGCAATTTTTCAAAATGCGTTTCGATACCTGCTTCAGCAAGCTTTTCCATGATGAAGGCGTTAAAACGGTTGTTCACCTTGCCTTTACGATCTAGTTGTTCGATTTTTTCGCCATTGAACGCAGAGGCATCATCACGAAAGACTAAAATCAGATGGTCGGCATTGTCTGTTTCATATACAGATTTTGCTTTACCAGTATAGAGCAAGGTTTGTTTTAACATGAGGGAACCTTTTAAAAAAAAATGCCTAGTAAACGACTAGGCTGGCCAATTTTGGTAAATCTGGTTTAACACTTCCGCAGCAACATCAGGGCTTGCAAAAGTGTTGTCTGGATTAAAGAGAGCAAGGCTATGACTAGAGCCAACACCAGTCAGTTTAAGCACATAAGTTTTGTCATTTACTTTAATCGTCGCTTGATTACTGCCTTGAGCGATAACATTGTAATTTAACGTGCTTAAGGTTGCTTTGGTGTATTGCCAAATCTCGGCAGTACTTCCATCAATTTTTAACAGTGGATTCTTATTACCATCTGTTACAAGTTGAGGGCGACTAAGCGCGCTACCTGATTGAGCAGATGTATCTGCTGTATCAGCTTGGGTTTGTTCAGGACGTGGCAATGCAAAACGGTTGCCACGCTTGTTTTCAAACTTCGGCGCATGATCGATAGCGAGCTGGTCTACTGTTGGTGCAGGATACAAAGGAGTCGCTGGTCGTACAGTTGCATCGGCAGGGTACTCAAGCGGGGCGAGTTGCTTTGCTTTTTTATAATCTAAAGAGTGATTATTGAGTGCGAAGCGACCACAGCCAGCTAAACTTAAGGCTGAAACTGCAAGGACTAAACCAAGACGTAATTGCATCATAAATTGCTCTTATTAAATAATTCCCGCATCTTTTAGGGCATTGCGGAGAGGTTCGCGATATTGCTCAGCGAGAGGAGTGAGTGGTAAACGAATACCAGTATCAATCAGTCCCATCTCATGTAGTGCCCATTTCACAGGAATTGGGTTTGATTCGCAAAATAGAATATTGTGTAAATTTGCAATCTTATTGTTAAGCGTCTTCGCTTGTGGCTCATCTTTAGCAATTGCAACCGCGCATACTTCACTCATTGCCTTAGGTGCAATGTTTGCAGTAACCGAGATATTACCGTCTGCGCCAAGAAGCATAAGTTCCCATGCAGTTTCATCGTCACCTGAGTAAACAGCCATTTTGCCGTTTAAAGCTTCAATTAAGGCTTTACCACGAGGTACGTCACCTGTAGCGTCTTTAATACCCACAATGTTAGGAATCTCTGCTAAACGTACTGCTGTATCGTTTGACAAGTCTACGCCTGTGCGACCAGGTACGTTATAGAGAATAAGAGGTAATTCAACAGCTTCAGCAACAGCCTTGTAGTGCTGGTAAAGGCCTTCTTGGGTTGGTTTGTTATAGTATGGCGTTACAAGTAAAGCTGCATCAGCACCGAGGTCTTTAGCAGCTTTAGTTAATTCGATTGCTTCACGGGTTGAGTTTGCACCAGTACCGGCAATAATTGGAATACGTTTATTGGCTACACGAATAATTTCTTTAATAACCTGTGTGTGCTCTTCCATGCTCAATGTTGAGGCTTCGCCGGTTGTACCGACGGCTACAATACTGTTTGTACCTTGTTCTATGTGCCACTCAACCAGCTTCTCAAGACCCTTCCAATCTACACCGCCATCTTTCAACATGGGAGTGACAATTGCGACGATTGAGCCTTGAATGGTCTGTGCTTGCTGAGTCATTTTAAAAAATATCCTATTTATCCATCCGAATCTGAGGTAAGAAAAACAAAATGTGGGATGGTTGCAGTATTTTGATTGTCCAGTTCTAACAATAACAGATTGTTGAATGACAATTATGCAAATTATGACTGATCAGACGCATAAGAACAATATGCTTAACTGATAAACCCTATGTAAACTTGAGCGAAACATAGAATGCCAATTTGATCATTTCAAATAAAAGACAGTAAAGATGACAATATGGTGCAATTCTTCCAGTTTCTACTTAACACTGTCTTTTTTATGGCAAGATAAAATGCATATTTCTCCCGAATGGGACTTAAGATGGCATGAAAATGAATAAACAACCACAAAATGCGGCTTTAGTCGTAGTTGATGTACAAAATGGTTTTACGCCAGGTGGGAACTTAGCAGTTGCCGACGCCGATACAATTATTCCAACTATTAACCAATTGGCGGGTTGTTTTGAAAATGTAATTCTTACACAAGACTGGCATCCAGATAATCATATTTCTTTTGCAGCTAACCACTCGGGTAAGCAGCCATTTGAAACTATTGAACTTGACTATGGACCACAAGTGCTTTGGCCTAAGCATTGTGTACAAGGCACGCATGATGCCGAGTTTCATCCGGATTTAAATATCCCGTCAGCTCAACTGATTATCCGAAAAGGTTTTCATGCTCATATTGATAGTTACTCGGCTTTTGTGGAAGCAGACCACGCCACAATGACGGGTTTAACGGGTTACTTAAAAGAGCGCGGCATTGATACGGTTTATGTGGTCGGTATAGCTACAGACTTTTGTGTCGCATGGACTGCTTTAGATGCCATTCAACTAGGCTTTAAAACTTTAGTGATTGAAGATGCCTGTAAAGGCATTAATCTCAATGGCTCTTTAGAGCAGGCATGGCAAGCCATGCAGCAGCAAGGTGTTGTCCGTATTCAATCAACTGACTTGTTGAGTGAATGCTAGAGATAGTGTCCATGTTGTTTGGGCTTTAATTGCAATTTGATATGGATGAACAGCATGTCTGCATTATTACGTTTTACTCACTTTGTTCAGAAAACGTTTGCTTTATGGGTCATCGTTTTTGCGGCATTGGCACTCTGGCAACCCGAGTTTTTTGTCTGGCTTAAAGCTTATATTCCATGGATCTTGGGCATTATTATGCTTGGCATGGGAATGACCATGACCGTTGATGATTTTAAAGGAGTACTACAAAGCCCTAAAGCCGTGTTAATTGGGGTTGTCGCGCAGTTTGTGGTGATGCCTGGTTTGGCATTTGTTCTGTGTAAATTATTTAATTTGCCTCCTGAAATTGCAGTCGGCGTTATTTTGGTAGGTTGTTGCCCAGGCGGAACAGCTTCAAACGTAATTACCTATATGGCTAAAGGCAATGTGGCTTTATCGGTCGCTTGTACATCGGTATCAACACTTTTAGCTCCTGTATTAACGCCTGCAATTTTCTATCTGCTTGCCAGCCAATGGTTAAAGATTGATGCAGCTTCGATGTTTATTTCAATTTTGCAGGTGGTGCTACTTCCGATTGTGATTGGTCTGATTTTACGAACTTGGCTTAAACGTCAGGTCGAATCTTATATTCAAGTCATGCCTTTAGTTTCAGTGATTGCAATTGTTGCGATTGTGGCAGCTATTATTGGTGGCAGTAAAGCAGCTATTTTACAGTCGGGTTTGCTCATTTTGGCGGTAGTGATATTACATAATGGGCTTGGTTATTTATTAGGTTTTACTGCAGCGCGTTTCTTTAAATTGCCTTATGCAGACAGTAAAGCAATTGCGGTAGAAGTCGGTATGCAAAACTCAGGCTTAGGCGTAGCGCTTGCGGCAGTGCATTTTGCGGCTTCTCCGATTACAGCAGTACCGAGTGCTATTTTCAGTCTTTGGCATAATATTTCGGGCCCGGCGCTTGCAACTTATTGGGCAAGTAAACACAAACAGGAATAACTGTATACAACACACATTAAAAAGAGGCCAAACGAATAGTTTGGCTTTTTTATTTAAAGAACATTTTAGGGAGAGCTGAATTTAGAACTGGTATGTCTTTTGCTTTGAATTGATGCATTAAAAATAACGTGAATATCAACATAAATCGCAAAGAAAAAGATAAGGCTTTTTTTGATGAACCAGATTTTTAAATTATTTATACCCATGCTTTCTAGCAATTTAATTGTAGTTTTAAGTGGATTGGTTGATATTGCGTATGTAGGGCATTTTAGCAATGACCATGTCGCCGCATTATCGGTAACCTTATCTTTATATACAGTGATTTATGTCATTGGGATGGGGATTCTGCAAGGTGTGATACTCAAGCTTTCAGAAGCATATGGTTGCCATGATTTACCGCGTATACGTCAGATTTTTATTCAAGGCATTTGGCTAATGTTATGTTCGGCATTGATCAGTATTGGCCTGCTTTACGTATTCCGTGATTTACCAAAATTATTTGGTGCATCTGAACATGTCGTTTCAATTACTAAAAACTGTATTTGGGCTTTGGTATTTATTTTACCTGCGCATTTACTGATGCGTTTATTTACAGCTTTGTCTCAGGTTACTGAAAATGCACACAAGGTTTTATTATCAGATAGTCTTTTCTTCATTCTTAAAATTATTTTGTCCTATCTTTTAATTTATGGTGTTGCTTCATTTTCAATTCCGCCACTCGGTGCGATAGGAGCTTTATTAGCCACTATTATTGTTCGGTGGTTTATGTTGGCTGTTTATTACCTGTTTTTCTTGGAGAAAGGATACATCTTTATTGAACATCCAGAGCGGTCGGTTGAAGATAGCCGACAAAGTCTGCGTATGATTTTAAAAATAGGGATACCTACCGCGATCATGGCGTTGATGGATGTTGTTGCATTTTGTTCGGTTGCTATTTTAATTTTGCCTTTCGGGAGGGTGGTGTCTGCAGCCCATCAAATTGTCGCGAGTACGGGCGGCTTCATGTTTATTTTTCCTTCCTCAATTGCCTCGGCTTATAGCATTTTGGTGTCGAGGTCTATGGGCAGCGGGAACATGGACGAAGCAAACAAAATTGCCAGACAAAGTATATGGGTAATTATGGCAGTGAGTGGCAGTCTGTCCCTGTGTTTATGGTTGGAGCGGGACTTAATTGTCACGTTCTATTCAGATGATTTGGCTGTACAGATTTTGGCAGCATCACTGCTGTTGATTGTCTGCATGTCTCATTTTCTAGATGGCTTAATGTCTTTACTAACCTCTTTGCTGCGTTGTTGGGATGTGTCGATTTTACCCATGCTGATTTTTTTAGTCGTGGTGCTATGTTTCGGATTGGGTGGTGGTTGGTGGATGGCTTATAAAGGGCTGCACTGGGGGAGTCACTCGATTTCTGCAATGGGAATTTATGGTTTTTGGAGTATGGCAGTCATAAGCTATTTAGTAGCTTGTGTATTGAGTGCTTTCTGTTTCCGTTTTAGAAAGCAATTAAGAGGTTTTTGATTAGGTAAATCAACACAACCTTAAAGAGGATGTGTTGTTAACCATTCTTCAATCTCATTTTCAGAAATTACTTCAAAGCCATGGCGCTGTAACAGTGCTGTGGTAATCCCCACACCTGTAATTCTCTCACCTTGAAAAGTACCGTTATAAATTTTTTGGCTACCGCAAGACGGACTATTTTCTTTTAAAACCACGCAAGTTGCTTGTATTTGCCGTGCAATTTCTAAAGTACGGTAGGCGCCTTTTAAATATAGCTCGGTTACATCTAAACCAGATGAATCCGCGATTTTTGCCTTGCCATCAAGTACATCTTGACCTGTTCCCTCCCACAATTTCTGCGGGTAGACGAGGGGTGCTAAATCCACCTAATAACTCTGGGCAAAGTGCATGGGCTTTTTTATTTAAAAATAACTGCTGAAGCGTTGTGTGCAAGCAAGAGCGCCCATCGTAGCGTACAGGCTCCCCAATTAAACAGGCACTGATTAAAAGCATGGGTTTTCCGTCATTAGAACTTTAAAAGCCATGTGAGTGTACCCAATGATTTATAAAATATGAAATCTAAAACAAGTACAAACAAATGGCGTAATTTGATTAATAAATTACACAATTCATAATTAAATTATGTATTGCATAATTTAATTGTTTTTAGTAGCATCTGTTTTAAGGTAAATGGCCATTGGAGGACCAACAAGGATGTTGGCCTCCATAAATCTAGGAATGACTTTAGGAAAAGACGATTTTTAAAGGATTATTGAAAAATCTCAATCGTACTTTTAGATAAGAAAGGACAGTGTGTATGGAAAACAAAGACCATATAGAAGGGAAATTAATCATCGGCTTTGCGCTCATTCAATCTTCGTTTTAGTTATTGGTTTTTTTCTCATAGGATGCGTTGGGCTAAGGCATTTTGACGGTTCAAACACTCTCCCAGCAAATACGTATTCTATAGAGAAAGGAGCTGACCAGATCAGCATGAGAAGTAAACGGATCAGGTAATTACCAGAGGGAAACTAGATGGATATTTTAGAGAACCCATTAGAATTATGCGGTTTTGCATTTATTGAGTTTGTTTCAAAAGAAAATGAATTAGATCCAATTTTTGAAACAATCGGCTTTTCAAAAGTAGCCAAGCATAAATCGAAAAAAGCGTACTTATGGCGTCAAGGAAATATCAATATTATCCTGAATTATCAGCCAGAATCTTATGCTTCATTCTTTTTTAATGAGCATGGTCCATCTGCTTGCGCAATGGGATTCAAAACTCGTGATGCGGCAAAAGCTTTTAAAAAGGCTGTTGAACTTGGTGCAGAACCAATGTATTCGAATGTTGGGCCAATGGAGCTTAACATTCCGGCAATTAAAGGTATTGGTGGCATGCCAATCTTCTTGGTTGACCGCGACATTTATGAAAATGACTTTATTTTCTTTGATGATACCCAGCGTAACCCTGAAGGTGCGGGCTTAAAAGAAATTGACCACTTAACTCATAACGTCTACAAAGGCCGTATGGAGTACTGGGCGAACTTCTATGAGAAGATTTTTAACTTCCAAGAAATTCGTTACTTCGACATTAAAGGTGAATATACAGGTTTAACATCTAAAGCATTAACTGCTCCAGATGGCATGATCCGTATTCCTTTAAATGAAGATTCAGACAAAGGTAACGGCCAAATTGCAGAATTCTTAGCTGATTTTAATGGCGAAGGTATTCAGCATATTGCATTTATTTGTGATGACTTAATTTCGACTTGGGATAAGTTAAAAGGCTTGGGTCTGCAATTTATGACTCCACCGCCAAACACGTATTATGAAATGTTGGAAGATCGCTTACCTGAGCATGGCGAACCGACTGATGAATTAAAACAGCGCGGTATTTTGCTTGATGGTAATACTAAAGATGGTCAGAAGAAGCTTTTATTGCAAATCTTCTCTCAAAATATGATTGGGCCAGTTTTCTTCGAATTTATTCAACGTAAAGATGACGATGGTTTTGGTGAAGGTAACTTCAAGGCATTGTTTGAATCGATTGAACGTGACCAAATCCGCCGTGGTGTTCTCGAAGCAAAATAAGTTTTGCTTTGTCTCTAATCTAAAAAAACCAAGAGCAATGCTCTTGGTTTTTTTATAGCTATTGATTTAGCGGCTTTTAATGTATTGATTAATCGAATTAATCTCATTTTTAAGTGTTTCAATAATTTTACTTTGTGGGTCAACGGGTAAAAACATTTCGCTATCAAGCGCCACAATACAAAACTCAATCCCTTGGTTTGAGTTAAATACCGGCAGACCTACAGCGTTAATACCCGTAAGTAAATCACCTTTAGCCGCAGACATTTGTTGCTGGCGAATCGTCTCTTTAAGTTCTAAAAACTCTTCCCAATTATGTGGTGCAATGTTTAGCCCAAGTTCTTGATGTTTTTGCCATTCAGCTTCTAGTAATGGACGAATAAAATGCTCCGGAAGGTAAGAAGCAAATAAACGTCCTGCAGCAGAATTGACTAAAGGCATAATTGAACCGACTTTGGTCACAATCGAAATAGGGTGATTAGATTCAATAGATTGAACCACCACAGGGCCTTTTGGCGACCACTTACTAATTTGAATGCCACAGCCAATTTTGCTTTGTAGGTCGTAAATTAGATGTTGTACCAACTGTAAAGTGTCACTGTGCTGAATGCAGTTTAAGCCTAAACGCCATGCCTGATCGCCTAGAGCATATTGACCGTCTTCAAGCTGTTTGGCGTAATCCATGCGAATTAAGCTCACCAAATAACGGTGTACTTTGGCAGGATGCATCTCAAGCTTACTCGATAAGTCTTTGAGAATAATCGGTTGATTGTGCTCTAAAAGGGCATTTAGTACGGATAAGCCAACTTCAAGTGATTGAACCCCCCCAGATATTTTTTCTTCAATCATTTAAATACCCTTAATCGATTTACTTCAGCAGTTAAACAGTTATGTATAAACATAAATTGGAATTGATGCGATTTACATCATGCCTGAGCCTATAGAAAAATAGAAATCACCTTTTTCTATTAGCGAAATTCACATGTTTAATAATCAACAATTCTTACAAATACCTTCATCTTTCATTTATAGCGTAAATTGAGAGAAGTTTAGTAGATTTAAACAATATAAATCGGCATTGATATAGAACAGTTCATTCAAACTATTCCCACCAATGCCGACTTTTGAAACAATTGCTTTGAAAGAATTATGCGCCTAATTCTTCTTCATGCAAGAAATGAGTATGGTGTGGAGCACGTTTGGTTTTGCTCCATTCATCTAACATTTCAGTTTTCATTTCTTCAGTAATTTTTGCAATTTTCTCTTCAGCATGTACATCGTTATAAGTCAGTTCTAAACGATGGCCATTTGGGTCAAAGAAATAAATTGAATGGAAGATACCATGGTTGGTAATACCTAGCACTTTAACGCCGTTGTCTTCCAAATGTTTTTTGGCAGCTAAAAGGGCATTTAAATCTTCAACTTCAAAGGCAATATGTTGTACCCATTGAGGCGTGTTTTCATCTCGGCCCATTTCTGGTTGGGTTGGTAATTCAAAAAATGCCAAAACGTTGCCCTGACCAGCATCTAGGAATAAATGCATATAAGGGTCGAAGGCTTTCGTTGAAGGTACATGGTCTTCAGCAAAAGCTAAGATAAAGTCCATGTTGAGCATTTTTTTATACCACTCAACAGTTTCTTTCGCATCCTTACAGCGATATGCAACGTGATGTATTTTTTTAATGGCAAATGTCATGTTGAAACTCCTTTTACTATTCCCAATCTGGTTGTTGTTCTGGCGCCGCGTTATAGAAGGCTGGGATAGACAAACAATGTTGATAAATTGATTCAATTTTTGGAAACGCAGATAAATCTATCTTGAAGCGTTTCGCGTTATAGACCTGTGGAATGAGGCAGCAATCGGCAATCGTTGCTTCGTGCCCAAAGCAAAACTGTCCATTTGAATCTTGAAGTTGCTGTTCGAGCGTTTGAAAACCTTCAAGAATCCAGTGCTGATACCAGTAATTTTTTTGTTCGTCCGAAACATTTAAGTCATTTTTTAAATATTTCAGCACACGTAAGTTATTTAACGGATGAATATCACAGGCAATTGCCTGTGCAAAAGCACGGATTTTGGCTCTCTCTTTCACATCATTTGGGAGTAATTTGGTTTCCGGATATTGTTCATCTAGATATTCCAAAATACTTAATGACTGTGACAAAGTTAAATCGCCATCTACTAAAGTTGGCACTAAGGCACTGCGATTTAACTTTAAATAGTCTTCACTTTGCTGCTCGTTTTTAACCAAATGAACTGGTGCAGTTTCATAAGCGAGATTTTTAAGGTTGAGGCCAATCCGTACTCTGTAAGCTGCAGAGCTACGAAAGTAACTATACAGCTTCATAGTCTGGCTCCGAAGTTTCTGCAAAATCGAAATTTAATGCAGGAAGTACCGTATTCCGAACTTCACCAAAGCCAACACGAATACCATTTTTCTCACAGTGTCCTTTCATAATGAGCGTATCACCGTCTTGTAAGAAACCACGAGTTTCACCATTCGCAAGTGTTAACGGTTTGGTGGTGTTCCACGTCAGCTCAAGCAAGCTACCATAAGAGTCAGGTGTAGAACCTGAAATAGTCCCTGAACCCATTAAATCGCCGACCTGAACGTTACAACCAGCAATCGTGTGGTGAGTCAGCTGCTGAGCCATAGACCAATACATATATTTGAAATTGGTTTTACAGATCACATCAGTTTGTGCTGAATTTGGGCTTTGAATTTCAACACTCAAATTAATGTCGTAACTATTCGCTATATTTTCTTGTAAGTAAGCGAGAGGCTTCGGTTCTTGTTTTGGCCCTTCAACTTTAAATGGCTCAAGTGCTTCAAGTGTAACCACCCAAGGTGAAATCGAGCTTGCAAATGTTTTAGCGTTGAAAGGTCCAAGTGGAACATATTCCCATTGCTGGATATCGCGTGCTGACCAGTCATTTAGCAAAACCATGCCAAAAATATGATCCCATGCATCTTCAATTGCAATTGGCTGGCCTAATTGAGTTGGTTTGCCCACAATAAATGCAGTCTCAAGTTCAAAATCGAGTTTGCGAGTTGCTGAGAAAACCGGACGTTCTTCATTTGGAAGCTTAATCTGACCAGAAGGGCGTACGACGTGAGTTCCACTGACCACAACAGAGCTAGCACGGCCGTTATAACCA
This sequence comes from Acinetobacter nosocomialis, assembly GCF_041021905.1. Taxonomy (NCBI): domain Bacteria; kingdom Pseudomonadati; phylum Pseudomonadota; class Gammaproteobacteria; order Moraxellales; family Moraxellaceae; genus Acinetobacter; species Acinetobacter nosocomialis. The sequence continues at coordinate 3,877,161 of NZ_CP157432.1, read as the reverse complement.
ACAGGCAACTCGCTCCAGTTTGGAAGCAAAGCATTTTTAGGGTCACGGAACATACAGCCCACATTAGTTGCATGTTCTTTAGAAGAATAAAAATCGGTATAGCCTGGAACTTGGACAGGCAAATGTAAAGTCACGCTGTCTTGCTTAACTAAAACTTCCTGACGTAATGCTTCATTTTCTTGAAGCGTTGAGTTTTCAACTGAAAGAAGAGACTGTAGCGTTTTACGAACTTTAGACCAGTTGGCTTTGCCAGATTCAATAAATTTATTGAGTGTAGATTGGTTAAAGTATGTGTCTTGATCTGAAAGTTTTAAAAGACCATGCTTTTCAAGAGCAGCGAGATCAATCACCCAATCACCGATAGCTACACCGACCTGACGCTCGCCTTCGGCTGTTCTACTAAAAATACCATAAGGCAAATTATGAATAGTGAAATCAGATTGAGGTGAAACTTCAATAAAAGAGTTTAGTTTTTGTTCCATTTTCGCTTCCTTGTCTTCATCTCGCGTCTTATACAAATAAAAGTTCGGTCTAGGGACTGAGCTACTCAGTAAGTTTTAACCTTTATTGAGGTCATTTTTTACTTATGAGTTTGATAGAGACCGAGAACAACCAATTACTTCATGGTTCTTATAATACTGAATTCATCAAATTACGCAATACATAATTTGATTACACATTGCATAATAATTGTTATTTCTTGCATTTTCTGTTTTCATGCGCGGTTGTGAGAAAAGTAACGCAATTATTTTTTCATCAATCCCTATGAAAATCTGATCAATTTATGATATACGTAATTTATTGGAAAAAAATTACGTGACAAGGATGAGAATAATCATATGTCAACACAAGAGCAAGGAAACCTGAAACACGGTTTAAGTAATCGTCACATCCAGCTGATTGCATTGGGTGGAGCGATTGGTACAGGGCTGTTTCTTGGTATATCACAATCGATTAAATTGGCAGGTCCATCGGTAATCTTGGGTTATGCGATTGCCGGATTTATTGCTTTTTTAATGATGCGCCAGCTCGGTGAAATGGTGGTCGAAGAGCCAGTAAGTGGTTCGTTTAGTCATTTTGCTTATAAATATTGGGGACCTTTTGCAGGCTTCATGTCAGGATGGAACTACTGGGTACTCAACGTACTGGTATGTATGGCAGAGTTAAGTGCAATTGGTCTTTATATTCAATATTGGTGGCCGCAAATCCCAACGTGGGCATCCGCTCTAACGTTCTTTATTCTCATTAATGGTATTAATTTGCTGCATGTTAAGTTTTTTGGCGAAATGGAATTTTGGTTTTCCATTGTCAAAATCTTAGCTATTTTAGCTATGATCGGTTTCGGCTCGTATTTACTTGCAACCGGTACAGCAGGGCCACAGGCCAGCATTTCAAACCTTTGGGCATTGGGTGGTTTCTTCCCATTTGGCATTAAAGGTTTGGTCATGGCAATGGCGGTCATTATTTTTGCTTTTGGTGGGATCGAGCTTTTTGGTATTACTGCGGCAGAAGCACGAGACCCAGATAAAACTTTACCTAAAGCGGTAAACCAGATTATCTATCGTATTTTGATTTTCTATATTGCGACGCTTCTTGTTTTATTCTCATTATTTCCTTGGAATCAAATGGCACAAGGTGGCAGCCCTTTTGTAATGGTGTTTGCTTCTTTAGACAGCCAAGGTGTTGCAACTTTACTCAACTTCGTGATTTTGACTGCTGCGGTTTCGGTCTATAACGGCACAAGTTATTGCAGTAGCCGTATGTTGCTCGGCCTTGCTCAGCAAGGAAATGCTCCAAAAGTATTTGCTCGTATTAATAAACGCGGTATTCCAACCAATGCAGTGATCCTTTCTGCGGCAGTCACTATTTTATGTGTATTGTTAAATTACATTTTCCCTGAAAAAGCGTTTGGCTTACTCATGATGCTTGTTGTAGCAGCGATTGTGATTAACTGGGTCGTAATTTCATGGACACATTTAAAATTCCGTAAATTCATGATGCGCCAAGGTCAAACCACTAAATTCCCAAGCTTTATGTATCCATTTAGCAACTACCTTTGCATGGTGTTTATGCTTGGAATTTTAGTTGTAATGTCGCTAACACCAGATATGCGTGTTGCGGTTATGATGATTCCGGGATGGATTTTGTGTTTGATGGTGGCTTATCAGTTTAAACGCCGTAAGTTAAAGGCTGAGCAGCCTGTACATGCTCTAGAAGCAGATGTGTAATTAGACCTTAATTAGGAACGAAAAGGGACGTATCGTATACGTCCTTTTTTATTTTTAAAATTTACAACAGAAATTAAAGGACTTTATAATTGTTATATTATAATATCTCTTGAATGAATAACTAAGGCTTCCCGATGTTGAGGGAGGAACAACATATTTATGAAATATTCCTATTTAGGTTTACTCTTACTTTCTCTGACTGCGTGTACCACTCAAACACCTAAGCCAACCGTTTCTAAACATCCTCACTCTTTGCCTCAGCCATCTAAAACGGTAGTAAGAATAAAACAACAACCCGAAGATTATATTGCCTGGATTGCAACCGCAGATCATGCGCAGTCTGTACAAGCTTATAAGCAATTTCTTAATCAAAAAGGGCTTACCAATTTAGTTCCAGATTATGAGTTATTGCGTTCAGCTCGTGACTGGCAAAAATGTGGAGTGGAGCCTTATGCCGTGCCACCACGCGAGATTTGGTCCAATATTGTACCAACGCTTAGTATCTTAAAAGCATTGGTTGACGATGGTGTAATTAACGATTTTGAAGTGACATCGGCCTATCGAGCTTTATCTTTAAACCGCTGTGCAGGTGGGGCGGATGCTTCCCGACATGTCTTTAATGCAGCGCTTGATTTTCGAATTGGACCAGAACAGCCTAACGACTTAGACCAGTTCAATATTCAACAAACCAAAACTAAACTTTGTCAGTTCTGGGAAACCAAAGGACAAGCACTTAACATGGGTCTTGGTGTTTATGCCTCGGGACAAATTCATATTGATAGCCAAGGATTCCGTTCATGGGGACCTGACCATCACTATAGAACCTCGATTTGTCAGTGACTATAAAAGCAGTTTTTTCAAAGATTAAGTAAATTGGCTTAGATAAAACTGGAATAAAAACTTGATCAATAGTTATGTTATAACATAACATTAATAGGGTTTAGAAATAGGTTACGCCTGTGATCTGGCCATATTTAATTGGCCAGCCATGATCAGTTTAAATATTATTCAAAGAGATCAAGCCATGCACACTGCAATCGCCAACTCATTTGCCAAGCTTCCTGTTACCGTTTTATCTGGCTTTTTGGGTGCAGGAAAGACCACATTACTCAACCATATTTTAAATAATCGTGAAGGCCGCCGTATTGCCGTGATTGTTAATGATATGTCTGAGGTAAATATTGATGCAGCATTAGTACGTGAAGGTGGGGCAGAGCTTTCAAGAACAGATGAAAAACTGGTTGAAATGAGTAACGGCTGTATCTGTTGCACGCTACGAGAAGATTTACTGGTTGAGGTGAGACGCTTAGCCGATGAAGGGCGCTTTGACCAATTGGTGATTGAGTCAACGGGTATTTCAGAACCATTACCAGTAGCAGAAACTTTTACCTTTGAAGATGAAGATGGAAACTCTCTCAATGAGTTTGCTCGACTTGATACTATGGTCACGGTAGTCGATGCTTTTAACTTTCTTAAAGATTACAGTTCAGTTGATTCACTGCAACAACGTGGTGAGTCATTAGGCGAGCAAGATGAGAGAACTGTGGTCGATTTGCTTATTGATCAGATTGAGTTTTGTGATGTGATTGTGCTGAATAAAGTTGATTTGATTGATCAGGCGCAGCAAGACCAGCTTATCGCCATTTTAAAAACTCTAAACCCGCGTGCTCGAATTGAAATTGCTCAATTTGGAAAAATTGCCTTAGATAAAATCTTAAATACACAGCTATTTGATTTTGATGAAGCCGCGCAAGCACCGGGCTGGTTAAAAGAGTTACGCGGCGAGCATACACCTGAAACTGAAGAGTACGGAATCAGTAGCTTTGTTTACCGCGCACGTCGACCTTTCCATCCAGAACGTTTTTATGATTTGGTGCAGGCTGAATGGCCGGGAGTCGTGCGTTCAAAAGGCTTTTTCTGGTTGGCTGCCGAACCGACTTTGGCTTATTCATGGTCACAAGCAGGTGCAATGGCTCGACACGGTTTAGCAGGTTATTGGTGGGCTGCTGTTTCAGAAGAAGACTGGCCGAGTGACCTCGCCAGTATTGAACAAATTAAGAAAAACTGGGACGCTCGCACAGGTGATGCGCGTCAGGAATTGGTTTTAATTGGTATGCAAATGGATGAGCAAGCTTTAATAGAACGCTTAGATGGTTGTTTATTAAGTGATGAAGAAATGGCTTTAGGGCCACAAGCTTGGCAGAACTGGTCGAACCCTTTTAAGCAAGATGATGAAACCATGTTGATCGCTTAATAAAACAAAAGCCCCTATTTTCAAGGGGCTTATTTTTATGATTTATCTTTAATGAAAATCTTTCGAATGTAGCTGTTAAGCGGGGTGGAATAATATTTTTCAATTGCTGCGCTAATAACAAAAGTTAGAACTAGATAGCCAATTAAAAGCATAATTTTGATGCTAGCGTCGGTTTGAACCGGAACAAAAGCAGCTTTCATAAGACCTAGTACTACCAGATGGAACAGATAAGTTTCGTAACTTCGTTGCCCCAACCAGACCATCACTTTGGTCAATAGATTATGCGCCTGTGTTCCGGAAGGATGTTGAAAACACAAAATCAGTAAGCCTGTGGCAAAAGCAAATAGGCTAATACCCCATGTACTCACTTCTTTAATTGGCGCATATAAATATAGAGCGGTCATACCTAAAATAATTAGCCATGAAAGAAGTTTTTTATAGTGCCAATTTGGCTGATATTTATGAGAAAAAATCGCCGTTAAACAGCCAATCGCTATACCATCAAAACTCGAAAAATAGTGATATAAATAGGCGCCGCTTTCTTCCCCAAAATGCAGGGACCTAAAATAAGGCCCGTAAATAATTACCCCAATCAGTACAGCAATAAAGACCTTATTACTACGCGTAAGCAAGCACAATAATGGAAAAACAAAATAGAAAACTTCTTCCACAGAGAGTGACCACAACACGCCCAAGGCGTAGTTTACCCAACCGAATTTAATAATCAGGATATTCATCCAGAAGGTTAAAGCTGCAAATATGGTTAAGGAATAGGAAACCTCAATGCCATTCGGAGCTTGGTTCATAAAGGGTTTTAAGTCAAATGAACCAAGTATGCTTACCCCTAAAATGAGTAATACTAAACACGGCAAGATACGCGCTGCCCGTCGGATATAAAAATGCTTGAGGTTAATCGCAGAAAATTGTTTATCTCTTTTTAAAGTGTGGTGGGTAATTAAAAAACCCGAAATCACAAAAAACATGGTGACACCATAGTTTCCATTTCTTGCGATGACTGTGCTAAATGCTTCACCTAAGAAATCAAAACCTAACCATGTATCTTTGAGTTTATAGGGAATATTAAAATGGTGTAAAAGAACCAATAGGATAGACATTCCTCGAAGAATATCTATTTTATAATTACGCATTCGATGTGCTTCCAGTTTTATTAATATACTGTGTGGCAGCAGAATACTATTGATCAGTTATTTTAAATAAAAATTTTAAGCAGCATTTCGTAAACTAAAAAAGACTACATTTTTGCTTCTTTGAATTGAGCTAAGGCATAGCAGAAATAATTATTAAATAAATATTGATAAAGCTTTTATATATTTGAATTTTTCTACATAAAACTTTAAATTAGCTTTTACCGAACTATGTTTATTTTTTAGACTTCTTAAAATATCTTTAATTCATAAATTAACATGTTGTATGTGGTTGTATATACATAGCATGTCAACTAAAATACCTTTTTGCCTGCTGCCTTTTTGAGTATTTGTTATGCCCAGAACATCAAAACAAGAACATACTGAGCTTTCGATTGAAGCTGATAGTCCAGTTCCTTTATATCAACGCGTAAAACAATTGATTTCACAAAAGATTTATGAAGGTACTTGGGCTGTAAATAAAAAAATTCCTTCGGAAAGTGAACTGGTTAATCAACTCGGTTGTAGCCGTATGACGGTAAACCGTGCGCTACGTGAATTAACGACTGAGGGTTTGCTCGTTCGAATTCAGGGCGTTGGTTCTTTCGTTGCTGAAGGGCAAGGCCGAACTGCACTTTTTCAAATTAATAATATCGCCGATGAGATTATTGCACGAAACCATAAGCACCACGCTGAAGTTTTAGTCTTAGAACAAATTTATGCAAATGCAGAGCAAAGCGTGTTAATGCAAACTCGCGAAGGGCAAAGATTATTTCACTCGATTATTGTGCATTATGAAAATGATGTACCTGTTCAGGTCGAAGATCGTTTAGTCGATGCAGCGCTGATTCCAGATTATTTAGAACAAGATTTTAAAACCATTACACCTAATGCTTATCTCATGGCGAAAGCACCAGTGACGGAAGGTGAACACATTGTTGAGGCGGTTTTAGCATCTGCTCAAGAGTGTAAATGGTTGAAGATTACTAAAGCTGAACCGTGTTTACTGATCCGTCGCCGTACATGGTCAAACAAACAACTCATTTCAAGTGCACGTCTGATTTATCCGGGTAGCCGTTATTATCTCGAAGGGAAATTTAATCCATGATTGAATTGATCAGGGCCGATCAATATACAAAAATGCTTTGGAAAAACGGTGCGGGTTTCACTTTAGAAATTGCCAGAAGCCAAGGTGAAGCCGATTTCGATTGGCGCATTTCGATGGCAGATGTAACCACTTCCGGACCATTTTCGTTATTTCCCAATAAGCAGCGCATTATTAGCGTCCTCGATGGACAGGGCATAGTACTGTATGTCGATGAGCTTCCTGCCAAAACGCTAAACCAAGGCGATATTTTTGCTTTTCATGGTGAGAGTCAGGTTCAAAGTGAACTATTAGAGGGTGCAATTCGAGATTTAAATTTAATTTATGATCCTGCAAAGTTTTATGCCCGTTTTCAGTGGTTGAATGATGCAGCGGAGCAGGCATTTATAAGTTCGGCAGACCTGATTTTCATTTTTAATCAGGGTAGTGAAACACAAGTAAATGTGAATGATCATTCCGTTCAGATTGCTGCTCATGAGACATTAAAAATTGAGAAAAAATCTGGTGTCACATCAATCAATTTTCCCAAAAAACAACTTAAAAGCTGCTATGTCATTGAGTTAATTCAACGATAAAAAGACATCATTTACCTCTTAAAAAGCACATGTCTTGTGAGAAGATATGTGCTTTTTTTATGCCAGACATAAAAATAAATTAATTTAATTCATAAGCTTATTCAATTTTTTTTAAAAAATATGAGTCACCCTCTTCACGCCGAAAAATATTTGTGTAGTATATGGATGTATATACAAGTTAATACATTACTATACAAATGCAGAAACAAGTGATGTTCTGCTGATGTAAGCTCAAAGGAAGGAGTCCGACTGTGACAACAACGACAACAAAATTTCGTGATGTAGAAATTCGTGCACCACGCGGCACTGAATTAACGGCTAAGAGTTGGTTAACTGAAGCCCCATTGCGTATGTTGATGAATAACCTTGATCCGGACGTTGCAGAAAACCCGAAAGAGTTAGTTGTATACGGTGGTATTGGTCGTGCAGCACGAAACTGGGAATGTTTCGACAAAATTGTAGATACGTTAAAAAATCTTGAAACTGACGAAACTTTATTGGTTCAATCAGGCAAACCAGTTGGTGTGTTTAAAACTCATAAAGATGCACCTCGTGTTTTAATTGCAAACTCAAATCTTGTACCACACTGGGCAAATTGGGAACACTTCAACGAGTTAGACGCAAAAGCACTTGCAATGTACGGTCAAATGACAGCAGGTTCATGGATCTACATTGGTAGCCAAGGCATTGTACAAGGTACTTATGAAACTTTCGTTGAGGCAGGCCGCCAACACTACAACGGGGACTTAAAAGGTCGTTGGGTTCTTACTGCTGGTTTAGGTGGTATGGGTGGTGCTCAGCCTCTAGCTGCAACACTTGCAGGTGCATGTTCTTTAAACATTGAATGCCAACAAGCAAGTATCGATTTCCGTTTACGTACTCGTTATGTAGACGAACAAGCGACTGATTTAGATGATGCTTTAGCGCGTATTGACCGCTATACAAAAGAAGGCAAAGCAATTTCCATTGCGCTTCATGGTAATGCTGCTGAAATTTTACCTGAGCTTGTTCGCCGTGGTGTGCGTCCAGACATGGTGACAGACCAAACAAGTGCACACGATCCACTTAATGGCTACTTACCAGTAGGTTGGACTTGGGACGAATATCGTGCACGTGCGAAAACTGAACCAGAAGCTGTGGTAAAAGCTGCAAAACAGTCGATGGCGAAGCACGTACAAGCGATGCTTGATTTCCAGAAAATGGGTGTTCCAACATTTGACTATGGCAACAACATCCGTCAAATGGCGAAAGATGAAGGCGTAGCAAACGCTTTTGATTTTCCAGGCTTCGTACCTGCTTATATCCGTCCATTGTTCTGCCGCGGTATTGGTCCATTCCGTTGGGCAGCGCTTTCTGGTGACCCAGAAGACATTTATAAAACAGATGCCAAAGTTAAAGAGTTAATTCCTGATGATGAACATTTACATCACTGGTTAGACATGGCTCGTGAACGCATTAGCTTCCAAGGCTTACCAGCGCGTATTTGCTGGGTAGGTTTGGGCTTACGTGCAAAACTTGGTTTGGCATTTAACGAAATGGTTCGTAGCGGTGAATTGTCTGCACCAGTTGTGATTGGTCGTGACCACTTGGACTCAGGTTCAGTTGCAAGTCCTAACCGTGAAACTGAAGCAATGCAAGACGGTTCAGACGCAGTATCAGACTGGCCTTTATTAAATGCGTTGTTAAATACAGCAGGCGGCGCAACTTGGGTGTCTTTACATCACGGTGGTGGTGTAGGTATGGGCTTCTCTCAACACTCAGGCGTTGTGATTGTGTGTGATGGTACAGATGAAGCTGCTGCACGTATTGCTCGCGTACTGACCAATGACCCTGCAACAGGTGTTATGCGTCATGCCGATGCAGGTTATGAAATTGCGATTAACTGTGCCAAAGAGCAAGGCTTACACTTGCCAATGATCACGCAATAAAAATACATGGAAGAACTAGCGGTGCTTTTTGCAATTGTGAAAAGCACCGTCTCAGCAGAATATAGTGCAAAAAATTAGGAAGCCAACATGGAATTACTTATCCAACCGGGAAAACTGACCTTAGCCGATTTACGTCAAGCGTATCTCAACCCGATCAAAGTTAAATTGGATGAAAGTGCTTCATCTGCAATTGATGCAAGTGTGGCTTGCGTTGAGAAAATTGTAAATGAAGGGCGTACAGCTTACGGTATTAACACAGGCTTTGGCTTACTCGCGTCAACCAAAATTGCTCCTGAAGATTTAGAAAAGTTACAACGTTCATTGGTTCTGTCACATGCAGCAGGTGTAGGTGAAGCACTTGATGATGCAATGGTTCGTTTAATTATTCTATTAAAAGCAAATAGCTTGGCGCGTGGTTTCTCAGGTATCCGTCGTAAAGTAATTGATGCTTTGTTGGCTTTAATTAATGCCGAAGTTTACCCCCACATTCCATTGAAAGGTTCAGTAGGTGCTTCAGGTGACTTGGCACCGCTTGCACACATGTCTTTAGTTTTACTTGGTGAAGGTAAGGCACGTTATAAGGGTGAATGGTTACCAGCCGTTGAAGCTTTAAAAGTTGCAGGTTTAGAACCAATTTCTTTAGCTGCTAAAGAAGGTTTGGCACTTTTAAACGGTACACAAGTGTCAACTGCTTATGCGTTACGTGGCTTGTTTGAAGCTGAAGACTTGTTTGCTGCTGCAACGGTTTGTGGTGGCTTAAGTGTTGAAGCAATGTTGGGTTCACGTGCACCATTCGATGCGCGTATTCACGAAGTACGTGGCCAACGTGGTCAAATTGATGTAGCTGCGGCTTATCGTGACCTATTAACTGACTCAAGTGAAATTGCACATTCACATGAAGACTGTAGCAAAGTTCAAGACCCATACTCTTTACGTTGCCAGCCACAGGTCATGGGTGCATGTTTAACCCAAATCCGTCAGGCTGCTGAAGTATTAGAAATTGAAGCAAATGCTGTATCAGATAACCCGCTTGTTTTTGCTGAACAAGGTGACGTGATTTCTGGTGGTAACTTCCATGCAGAGCCTGTTGCAATGGCGGCAGATAATTTAGCATTGGCGATTGCTGAAATTGGCTCACTGTCTGAACGTCGTATTTCGATGATGATGGACCGCCACATGTCACAACTTCCACCATTCTTGGTTGCAAATGGCGGTGTTAACTCAGGCTTTATGATTGCACAAGTGACAGCTGCTGCACTCGCGAGCGATAATAAAGCACTTGCACATCCTGCAAGCGTTGATAGTTTACCAACGTCTGCCAATCAGGAAGACCACGTATCGATGGCTCCGAATGCTGGTAAGCGTCTTTGGTACATGGCTGACAACGTTCGTGGCATTTTAGCTGTTGAATGGTTAGGCGCTTGTCAGGGTTTAGACTTCCGTGAAGGTTTAAAAAGCTCGCCTAAACTTGAACAAGCTCGTAAAATCTTGCGCGATCAAGTTCCTTACTACAGCGAAGATCGTTTCTTTGCTCCGGATATCGAACAGGCTAGTGAATTGCTTGCGAGTGGTTGCCTAAACAAGTTACTCATTCCAAAACTACTCCCTAGTTTATCTGAAGTGTGATTGATAAAACGGTCACATGGAGTGGCCGAATCCAACTAAATTTCCTCAAGGATTGGAGATTATAATGTCACAAAACTCCACACTACAGCGGGGTTTAAACACCCGCCATATTCGTTTCTTGGCATTGGGCTCAGCAATTGGAACTGGGCTTTTCTATGGTTCGGCGACTGCCATCAAAATGGCAGGGCCTTCAGTATTACTCGCGTATATCGTTGCAGGGATTGCAATTTATATCGTTATGCGCGCGCTGGGTGAGATGGCTGTCCATAACCCTGTTTCTGGCTCATTCAGCCACTATGCATCTCAGTACATTGGTCCATTGGCGGGTTTTACCACAGGTTGGACCTATGTTTTTGAGATGGTGATTGTTGCAATTGCCGATGTCACTGCATTTGGTATTTATATGGGGTTCTGGTATCCCGATGTACCACGGTGGATCTGGATTTTGTCTCTCATCATGTTTCTAGGCGCAATTAACCTGATTCATGTAAAAGTCTTTGGTGAACTCGAATTTTGGCTTTCTATTGTTAAAGTCAGTGCCATTGTTGCCATGATTTTAGGTGGCTTGGGTTTAATGTTCTACGGTTTCCATGTTGACCACAGCAATGTTGTACCGGGGCTTCAAAACCTATGGATTTATGATGGCTTCATGCCACATGGTATTGCAGGTTTAGTGGCATGTTTATCTGTAGTGGTATTCGCTTTTGGCGGGATCGAAATTATTGGTTTAACCGCAGGTGAGTCACAAGACCCGAAAACGACTCTACCAAAAGCAATTAATGCCGTTCCAGTCCGTATCTTACTGTTCTATGTACTGACTATTTTTGTACTGATGTCGATTTTCCCATGGAACCAGATTGGTAGCCAAGGCAGCCCGTTTGTACAAATTTTTGAAAACTTAGGCATTAAATCTGCTGCAAATATTTTAAATATTGTGGTGGTGACAGCAGCAATTTCAGCAATTAATAGTGATGTATTTGGTGCAGGCCGTATGTTGTACGGTATGGCAAATCGTGGTCAAGCACCGCAAGTGTTCAAGAAACTTTCACGTAATGGTGTGCCTTGGATGACTGTTGTGGTTATGGCTGGCGTGCTGTTAATTGGTGTGGTGCTGAACTACCTGATTCCTGAAAATGTATTTGTCATCATTGCTTCAATTGCAACGTTTGCAACTGTTTGGGTATGGCTCATGATCTTGCTTTCGCAAGTGGCGATGCGCCGTAAATTATCTACTGCTGAAATTAAGGCACTAGATTTCCCTGTATTTGGCTGGCCATATGCACCTGCTTTTGCAATCGGTTTTATGGTGTTCATTTTAGTCATGATGGGCTACTTCCCAGACTCGCGTCCTGCAATTTATGTAGGAATCACTTGGCTTGTTCTGTTAACCATTGCGTATCGCATTTGGGTAAAACCGGAGCAAAGCTTGGGAAAGGAAAGTGAGCCTGTCCAGCAAAACATAGAAATGGAAAGCTAACAAATCAACTGCCCAATAGTTTTACTGTTGGGCAGTTTCGAGGATAGGCTAATGAAAAAACTTTGGCAAAACTGCCATATTGCGACCATGCAAAATGGGCAATATTCTTATATCGAAGATGCTGCAATTGTTACCGAAGGGCATCTCATCCACTGGATTGGAAAACAACAACAACTTCCTGCCGACACTTATTCCGAAACAGTTGACTTAAATGGTGCTTGGGTAACTCCAGGGTTCATCGACTGTCATACGCATAGTGTTTTTGGTGGCAACCGTAGTGTTGAGTTTGAAAAGCGCTTACAAGGCGTAAGTTATGCTGAAATTGCAGCAAGCGGTGGCGGTATTGCAAGTACAGTACGCGCAACACGTGAAGCAAGCGAAGAACAGCTATTAAACTCAGCACTGAAACGTATTCGCTGTATGCAGCAAGACGGTGTCACCACCATTGAAATTAAGTCTGGTTACGGACTCAACTACGAAAACGAGCGCAAAATGCTGCGTGTAATCCGTCAAATTGGTGAAAAATTACCGATGACGGTCAAAAGTACCTGTTTGGCTGCCCATGCGTTACCGCCAGAGTACAAAGACCAAAGCGATGCTTATATCGAGCATATCTGTACAGAAATGTTGCCTAAACTACATGCTGAAGGTTTAGTTGATGCAGTAGATGCGTTCTGCGAGCATTTGGCATTTTCACCCGCTCAGGTCGAACGTGTTTTCAAAACGGCACAATCATTGGGTCTACCCGTTAAGCTTCATGCTGAACAGCTTTCATCACTAGGCGGCTCAAGCTTGGCAGCACGTTATCATGCTTTGTCGGCTGACCATTTAGAGTACATGACCGAAAACGATGTCAAAGCCATGGCAGAGTCGGGTACGGTTGCTGTGTTATTGCCGGGTGCCTTTTATTTATTGCGTGAAACACAATACCCACCAATTGAAAGTCTGATTAAGCATGGAGTGCGTATTGCGCTGTCGAGTGATTTAAATCCGGGTACATCTCCAGCACTTTCTGTACGTTTAATGCTGAATATGGGCAGTACGTTATTCCGTTTAACACCTGAGCAAGCTTTAGCGGGTGTCACCATTCATGCTGCACAAGCGCTCGGTTTAGAGCAAACACACGGCAGTTTGGAGCAGGGTAAAGTCGCTGACTTTGTAGCTTGGGATATTGAACATCCATCTGAAATTGTTTACTGGCTTGGCGGAGATTTGCCTAAGCGAGTCGTTCAGCATGGACAAGAAGTTATTTTTTAAACGGTGTCACATGAATCACACATTTAAATGGCAAGGCCGACATGATGGCGAGGGTGAGTCACATCAACGTATTCACCATATTGTGAACAAAACTCAACATGCCGAATTTGCCCTGATTGGTTTTAGCTCTGATGAAGGCGTGAAACGTAACAAAGGCCGCGTCGGTGCTGCCGACGCACCAGATGCAATCCGCGCGCAACTTGCTAACTTACCGATTCATCGTCCAGTAAGTCTGGTCGATTTGGGTACGGTGACTTGTGAATATGAGAATTTAGAGCAAGCACAAACCGAGTTGGCAGAGCAAGTCGCAAACAGCCTACAAAATGGTTTAAAACCGATTGTGTTGGGCGGTGGACATGAAGTTGCATTTGGTAGCTTTAGTGGTCTGTTCCAATATGTACAAGCCCACGCGCCAGATAAAAAAATAGGTATTATTAATTTTGATGCCCATTTTGATTTGCGTGAAGCAGAGCATGCCACCTCTGGAACACCTTTTTTACAAGCAGCAAGGCTTTCAGAACAGCATCAAAAACAATTTAATTATTTATGTATTGGGGTCGCCAACCATGCCAATACTAAAGTTTTGTTTGATACAGCCGATGCTTTAAATTGTTCATATTTACGCGATCATGAGGTTAATATTTTTAACCTACCAAACGTGCTCGCGGCGGTTGATGCTTTTATTGAAAAAGTAGACTGCTTGTACGTTACGATTGATTTAGATGTCTTCGCGGCTGCGGTTGCACCGGGGGTCAGTGCGCCAGCCGTAAAAGGAATTGATTTAGCTACTTTTGAAGCAATTTTTAAGCATATTCAAGAGACTGGCAAAATCAAACTTCTAGATATTGCTGAGTGCAATCCAAAATTTGATTTGGACAATCGAACAGCAAAACTGGCTGCGTATATTGTTTATCAATATTTGTTTTCTTGAGAAACAATTTTTAATGTAGAAATGAAAAAGTGCACTGAGATCGCTCATGTGCGCTTTTTTTGACTTTCTGGTAAATTAAAGTCAAATAGGGAATATAGATAGCAACTGTAAATAATTTAATTAAAAAGAAAATTAATTTATAAAATCATTGAGTTAAAAAAATACTCGATTTTTACACTATTTTATAGGCTGCTTGGCACGTAATTTGTTTTGTCTATATTTTAAACTTCGTTAAATATGTTTGGATAACTAAATGAAAAACAGAACCTTACATTTTGCTTGTATCAGTGTTTTATTTTGGATGTCTCATTCGTCTAATGCTACAACCCCCGAAATAAATACAAATACCATCGAAAAATCACAATCTAAGCAAAACACTAATGTCTCTGTTCGGGTGAAAGCTTTAAATCAGCTTTTACAAGAACAATGGGAATATACTTTGAAAAATAATCCTGAAACTGCAACGACTTTAGGCGATTTACGCTACAACGATCGATGGACCGAGTCTTCAAAAAATCAGATTGAGAAAGATAAAAAAACTACGCAAAATTTTTTAAAACGTTTTGAAGCGATTGATAGCGCAGGATTTTCAGCAACTGATCAATTAAATAAAGATTTAATGATTTATCAGTTGAAAGAAACTCTTAAAAATTATGATTTGAAATTGTATGAGATGCCTTTTAATCAAATGTGGGGGCTACATTTACAATTTCCGGGATTTATTAGTTCGATTCCATTTAATAATACTAAACAATATCAAGACTATATTGCTCGTTTAAAACAAATTCCTCTTATTCTTGATCAAGGGATTCAGTTAGCAAAACAAGGACAAAAAGACGGGTTGATGCCACCCAAGTATTTAATTGAAAAGGTGGCAAAGCAGATTGATAGTATTGCAGCTCCAGTAGGGAAAGACAGTGTATTTGCTTCTCCATTAAAGCAATTTCCAAACAACATTTCTAAAGCAGAACAAGAACGTTTAAGTCGTGAAATACTACAGGCCATAGATCAGAATGTTCGCCCCGCTTATCAAAAACTCGGTACGTTTATTCAGAAAGATTACTTACCCCATGGACGACAACACGAGGGTATATGGAGCTTGCCAAACGGTGACGAACTCTATCGCTTTTATGTAGAAAACAATACGACTACGCTAGAGAGCCCTGAAACTATTCATCAGCTCGGGTTAAAAGAAGTTGCTCGTATAGAAGCGGAAATGCTGAAAATTGCGAAAGCACAAGGTTTTAATAACTTAAAAAGTTTCCAACAATCCTTAAAAACAAATCCCGCTGTTTTCCCAAAATCTCGTGAAGAAATTTTAGAGATTTATCGCGGGTATATTGCCCAAATGCAACCGGAGTTGCCGAAGCTCTTTGGTTTATTACCTAAAAATAAAGTCGAAGTTTTACCTGTAGAGCAATATCGAGAAAAAGAAGCGGCAGGAGCGGAGTATCACCAAGGAACACCTGATGGTTCACGTCCCGGACAAGTGTATGTAAATACGGGGGACTTCTCTGAACGTTCTAAAATATCAATGGAAGCAACCGCTTACCATGAGGCAATTCCCGGCCACCATATGCAGATTGATATTGCCCAAAACCTGCCAAATTTGCCGATGTTCCGAAAGCAGCCTAACCATACTGCCTATATAGAAGGATGGGCACTTTACGCAGAGCAACTAGGTAAAGATGTTGGTTTCTATAAAGACCCACTTTCAGACTATGGAAGACTATCGAGTGAGTTGTTCCGTGCCTGTCGTCTAGTGGTTGACACTGGCGTACATTATAAAAAATGGACCCGTCAGCAAATGATTGATTTTATGCGAGAACACTCTGCTTTAGACGAGCCTGATATTCAGGCAGAGACTGATCGATATATTGCTATTCCTGCCCAAGCATTAGCTTATAAGATGGGCCAACTCAAAATTTTAGAGCTACGGGAGCTCGCCAAACAGGAGCTTGGAGATCGTTTTGATATCAAAGCCTTCCATGACATGGTTTTAAATGCAGGAACATTGCCTTTAAATATACTCGATGCCCGTATTAAAAATTGGATAAAGGAACAAAAAGCGGCAGCTTAAAATAAAATTCAAAATTTAGGTCAGGTCCTCGTTGGGCCTGATTTAAAAACCAATAGAAAACAGAATATAATAATAAAAAATATATTTTCGAAACTAGAAATGGAAAAAAACCTAAAACAATATCAAGCGATTATTTTTGATTTAGATGGCACTTTAGCCGACTCCTTTCATTTTTTTCTAAGCGTTTTAAATCAACTTTCCGCAAAGTATAAGTTTAAATCGGTAAGCCTTCACGAAGTCGAGTACTACAAACAACTTACGCCTAGAGAAATTATGAAAGAGATGAATGTTTCTCGATGGAAACTGCCTTGGATTGCGAAAGATTTTATTCAGTTAATGAAAGAAAGAGATGAAGAAATTCATTTGTTTGAAGGTATGCGGGACCACTTAATTGAACTGCATAAGCGTGGATATACGCTCGCAATTATTACTTCAAACTCTAAAGAAAACTGTCAAAATGTACTGGGTAAAGAACTCTGTGAGCTTTTTAGTCATATTGATGGCGGCTCGTCTATATTTGGCAAAGCGAAGCGGATAACGCGTGTTCTCAACATTTTGGATGTAAGTAAAAACCAAGCAATTTATGTCGGCGACCAAACCACCGATGGCGAAGCTGCACATAAAGCAGGCATTGATTTTGCTGCGGTAGGTTGGGGTTATACATCGGCCGAAAAATTAAAAACCATTCAACCCAAAGTCGTGCTAACAGACTTGGCAACCATGAAAGAATTTTTCTAAATATATGAAATGCAGGACAAACCATGAATAACAATAACAACCCGATTGGAATGATTGACTCTGGTTTAGGCGGGTTGTCTCTCTTTAAGCATATTCGGCAGGCTCTTCCGAATGAAGACATTATCTATTTCGCCGACTCGAAATATGTCCCTTATGGAGACAGAGAAAGCGACTGGATTGTTTCACGAACCACGCATTTAATTTCAAACCTAGTGGCTCAAGGTAAGTGCAAAGCGATCGTGATTGCTTGTAATACTATGACAGCTGTAGCGGTTGAAACGATTAGAGCGCAAATTAATGTCCCACTTATTGCGATAGAACCAGCGGTAAAACCTGCTGTGGCCATGACCGTGAGCAAGCATATTGCTGTTTTGGCAACGGCAACCACGGTGAAGGGCAAAAACTTAAAAAGTTTAATTGAAACGTATGCGCAAGATATTAAAGTGTCTTTGGTGCCGTGTATTGGTTTGGCTGAAAAAATTGAAACGGGCAAAGCACATACAGCGGAAGTTAAGGATTATTTAAAAAATATTTTGGCACTGTTGGTCGAGCAAAAAGTCGATACGATTATTTTAGGATGTACACATTATCCGTTTGTTTCAGACACGATTCAGGAAATTGTAGGGCGTGATATTCAAATTATTGAGCCTTCCGAAGCTGTAACAGCCCAATTAATACGGCAGCTCAATCAGTATCATTTAAGTTCTGAAAGTCCAAATGAAGGGAACCATATTATTTGGACCAGTTCAGACTCGTTGGAAGTTGCGGACGTTACTTTTTCTTTGTTAGGTACGCGATTACCCGTACAAACTACTGGTTTTTAAAACCAAGAAAAACGCCTAGCCCCATAAAAATGAGACCACCCATCACTGACATAGATTTTTGGGGCTTCTTTGATTTAGTTAATTTCTGACTAATGTAATTGGCTAAAAACACACAAACCACATCAGCAGAAACGAAGATTAGATTTACAATCATTCCTAAAATGATGAATTGAGACCAAACTGGAAAATCTAATGAGGTATTAATAAATTGAGGTAAAAATGCGATATAAAAAATAGCGGTTTTAGGGTTTAAAACTTCGACCAGAATGCTCTGCTTCAAAGATAACTGACCATTTTCAACATTTTGCTGAATAGTAGGGGACGAGGCAGATCTAATTAATTTAATGCCTAACCAAACTAAATACAAAGCACCTAAAATTTTAATAATATCATAGAGTTTTGGAATAATTTGAAAGATGGTGGTTAGGCCCAAAGACGCCGCTATGATATGAAAACAGCCTCCTAAGAAAATTCCAAATGCAGCCATTAAACCAGATTTTCTACCGCGGGAAAGCGTCTGTGCAGCGGTATACAGCATTGCTGGACCCGGAATATAAGCAAAAATAATTGTAGTAATTAAAAATGTAATGAAAAGCTCTAAAGAAATCATGTTTTACCTATCTTATTGTTACTATTTTTGAGTGAATTTTAAACAATTTAAAGTATATGAAATTTATAAATATTTCAATTTTATAATCAGATTTATGACTATAAAAAAACTCAAAATAGCTTGCTCTAACCTTTAGAGTCATTGTCAAAAAATTTTAATCACAAAATTCTAAGCTCAGAGCACCTTGATTAAATTCTTTTATACTTAAATTTTCTTATCTTATATTTTTATATAGACTATTAAATTAAAATTAACGATTAGTCTATTTTATTAACTAAATATATAGCCCAAGTTTATATTTTAAATTTAATTAAAAGCCATAAATATAATAAGAGGGGTAATATTATTTAAATATGAATAAAATAACTATATTTAAACTTTTTTATTAAAATAAATTGACGTAATTAAAATCACCAATTATTATCTCGTTGCTGGCCTACATTGCCAGCCGGTTTTAGCAGACCGACCCTAGCGTAGCGGGTTATACTTCCTCAGTATTTCCCGTGTGGAACCTTTGTGCCCCCTTTTTCTCTATGGTAGGGCGGAAGGGGGACGCGTACGCGCGTGCTGGTCGCTAGGTCAGTCTGCTAACCCTCTTTCGTTCTACCACCCTAAATTAGTTCGCGGTAATCTGGTGGTAGAACTCCATTTTTAAGGAGTTGGCCATGCCATTATTTAAACTCATTTTCTCTCTCAATTAATTATTTTATTTATTTAAAATATGGGTTTTTGCGACCTGATTTTTTAAATTTATAAATTATTTCTATTTTAAAATTTTAATTATTTTATTTTCCTATGTTTGTGGGAGGATTAATTATTGTCTAAAAATTATTTTAATATTTAATCGAATTATATTTTCATTTTATTTAAAGATATAAATAATCATGAGAATAATATGAAACTTCATAAATTTATATTGATTTTAAACCTTGTGGTCGGTGCTTACAGTATTACCAATGATGAAGCCAATGCTCAGCAGGAATTTAAAAGAATTTGTTTGTCAGGTGAACACATGCAAGCCAGTTGTAATTGTGTTTGCCAACAGCTTGCACAGGTGTATTCACCTCAAACCATGCAACGTTTAAAACACACCAGTTTGCAAAGTCCTGTTCTCCCACAGGACTTTGCCCCTAGCTTATTTAGCAGCATTCAACACTGCAACGAAACTGAAATGGGCTAAGTTCGCTTAGCTCCTTTATCTCTGTGTCGCAATGATCTCTCAAACTTTAAATCAGCGCAAAAGTAAAAGAATGTTGTGGCATGGGGGCCTAGGGGGGAGGTTTTTCTAATCTTTTCTTCAATTTTTGCTTTTTATCAATTAATAAGGTTTAACTTCAGAATCGCATAATACTTCTTGATCAGTATTGATCAATTGGCTTTGCATCCAAGAATCTTTTTTCCCCTCATACAACTCCAATGTATAAGTAAGCTTTTCCTTATCAAGCATCGATATCTTATAAAACCTTAATCCCCAGTTTTCAATTGGGTATTTATCTACACTTAAGTCTTTACATTTACTAATATTCACAAGATATTGAAATGAGCAAACCATAGAGCTTTTTGAATATTCCTTACAATAATTCCAATATCCATTTTCACCTTTTGGATAAATATGGTGATTATCTATCCATGATTGCTTTTGATCAGAAGAGATTTCTTTATTATTTATATATAAGGAACGTTCAACAGAATTTGAATATTTGAACTCCGACGTGCAAATAGAACCCTTTAAGTAACAAGAAGGATTTGCACTATATAATTGATAAATAAAGTATATAACACATAATCCAATAATAACTAATGCAATACGTTTCATTATTTTACTCTTGGTGCTGGAGTGCATGCAGGGTAGTAAACTTAATTAAAAAATGAATTTCTCCTTGCATGTAAACATATTTACCTTTACTCGCATCTATTCTTATTTCTATATTTCTTTCCTAAACGACTATGCCATCAAGCACACCTGTTTCATTAAAATTCCAATTGTAATCATGTCTTTCAAAATTATAATTATAAAGGCATACCTCATTGGGGTAGCTTACAAAGTATACCACGACCTTCCTTTTTCCATTTTGTATTTGTTTTATATGAATCCTTTGAATCAGGCAATAAAAAAGCCCGATATGCGTTACATATCGGGCTTTTCAATATGAATTATCAAAACTATGGCAGCTTTGATAACCCTATATTTTTATTCTACAGTTACTGACTTAGCCAAGTTACGTGGCTGGTCAACGTCTGTACCACGTAATACAGCAACGTGATAAGACAATAACTGAACTGGTACGCTATAAATGATTGGAGCGAGCCATTCGTTTACTGCCGGAATTTGTACAACGTGTTGACGATCTTTTTCAACTACGCCGCTATTTTCATCAGCGAATACGAATAATTCACCGCCACGCGCCTGAACTTCTTCCATATTTGACTTAAGCTTATCAAGCATTTCATCGTTTGGCGCAAGAATCACGATTGGCATTTCAGTATCAACAAGTGCCAATGGCCCATGTTTTAACTCACCAGCCGCATAACCTTCTGCGTGAATATATGAAATTTCTTTAAGCTTTAACGCACCTTCCAAAGCGATTGGATAGTGTGTGCCACGGCCTAAGAATAAACAGTGTTGTTTTTCAACAAACAATTCTGATAAACGTAAAATTTCAGCATCATTCTTAAGCGTATCAAGAATTACTTTCGGGCTGTGCCACAATTCGCGAGCAATCTCTTCAATCATGACATTGCTAATACGCTGTTTTACTTGTCCAATTTTTAAGACGAGTAGCATAAGTGCAGCAAGCTGAGTCGTGAACGCTTTAGTTGATGCAACACCAATTTCAGGCCCAGCAAGGGTCAATAAGTGGTGATCAGTTTCACGTACCATTGAAGACGTCGCAACGTTACAGATAGTCAAAGTTTGAATATCGATATTGTTTGCTTTGGCACGTTTTTGAGTTTCACGTAATGCAGCTAAAGTATCGGCTGTTTCACCTGATTGAGAAATACAGATATAGAGCGTATTTTCAACAATCACAGGTGTGCGATAGCGGAATTCACTTGCGATTTCAACTTGGCAAGGCACGCCAATCAGTTGTTCAAACCAATATTTCGCGATCATGCCTGAGTGATAGCTTGTACCACATGCAATAATCTGTACGCTTTGAACTTTGCTAAAGTCTGCTTCAGCATTTTGCAAGAAGTCTTCGCGTAAGCTGTTGCCATCCAGTGCTTGAGAAATCGTTTGTTTAATTGCTTCTGGTTGCTCATAAATCTCTTTGAGCATGTAGTGCTTGTATTCACCTTTTGAAGCATTGCTTACCGTTGCGTCAAGCTCTTTCACTGGACGTTCAACAAGTTCACCGTTTGCAAATACTTCAATTGAAGTACGAGTCAGGCGAGCAATATCACCTTCTTCTAAATACATAAAACGGTTAGTTACAGGTAAAAGCGCAAGTTGGTCTGAACTAATAAAGTTCTCACCAATACCTACACCAATCACAAGTGGTGAACCTTCGCGTACAGTGATTAACTCATCTGGGTAATCGCTATGGATAATACCCAGTGCGTATGCCCCTTTAAGCTGAGGAACAACAGATTGTACTGCTTCAAGTAAGCTGTCAGTGCTTTTTAGTGCTTCTGCAACTAAGTGAGCGACAACTTCTGTATCTGTTTGAGAGGTAAATACATAGCCTAAAGCTTGAAGGTCATCTTTAAGCTCTTGATAGTTTTCGATAATACCGTTGTGAACGACTGCCACTTTACCCGACATGTGCGGGTGAGCATTATTTTCAGTTGGTTTACCATGTGTTGCCCAACGTGTATGAGCAATACCAACTACCCCAGTGAGCTGCTGATCAGCAACTGCATCGGCAAGATTAATCACCTTACCTACACGACGCTCACGTAAAACTTCTTCATTATTCAGTACAGCAACGCCTGCTGAATCATAACCGCGATATTCAAGACGTTTTAAACCTTCAATTAAAATTTCGGTTACACAACGCTCTGCAACGCCTCCGACGATACCACACATAATTCAATCCTCTTATTTTTCACGCTTTTGGGGACGTTGATAATTTGCCTTAGAAATTTGTTGAGCACGTTCAAAGGAGAGACTTTGTTCAGCCACATCTTTCGTAATCACAGAACCCGCACCGACTGTTGCTCCATTTCCAATAGTCACAGGCGCAACCAGCGAGCTATTAGAACCGATAAAGACTGCATCGCCAATAGTGGTTTTGTGTTTATTTGCACCATCATAATTGCAGGTAATTGTACCTGCCCCAATATTTGAATCGGCACCGATCTCGGCATCACCTAAGTAGGTGAAATGATTGGCTTTACTGCCAAGACCAATGGTTGTGTTTTTGACTTCAACAAAGTTACCAATGTGTACTTCGTTTGCCAATTTAGCGCCTGGGCGTAAGCGTGCAAATGGACCAATTTGGGTGTTTTCACCAACAATTGCACCATCAAAAACACTATAAGGCTGAACTTTGGTTCCCGCTGCAATTTTTGTATTTTTCAAAATACAACCAGCACCGATTTCTACAAAGTCACCGAGTTCACAGTCACCTTCAATAATGACATTTACGTCAATACGGACATCGTGTCCAACTTTCACAGAACCACGTAAATCGAAACGAGCAGGGTCGGCAAAAGTTACGCCTTGTTGCATAAGTTCTTTTGCTTGCTGTTGCTGAAAATCGCGCTCAAGTGCCGCAAGTTGTAAGCGGTCATTAACCCCTTCAACTTCAAATGCGAGCTCTGGTTGAATTGAGGCAATTTCTAAGCCATCTGCAACTGCCATCGCAACGATGTCAGTTAAATAGTATTCGCCTTGCGCGTTTTCATTAGAAAGCTTAGGTAACCATTCATGAAGTTTTGCATTGCTTACACAGTAAATACCTGTGTTGATTTCTTGAATTTGGCGCTGAGCATCAGTTGCATCTTTATGTTCAACAATCGCTTGAATTTTTCCGTCTTGGCGAACAATACGGCCATAACCTGTTGGGTTATCGACATGTAAAGTAATCATCCCAATACCGGTTTTACTTGATACTTCAACAAGTTGCTCTAGCGTTGTTTGACGGACTAAAGGAACATCACCGTATAAAATTAATGAAATACCGTCTTTAGGAAGTACTGGTAAAGTCATTTGTACAGCATGACCTGTACCTAATTGTTCTGCTTGTTCAACCCATTGAATGTTTTCTTGTGCAAACGTCTGTTTTACGTGATCGCCGCCATGTCCATAAATGGTAATGATATTTTCTGCTAATAGTTGTTTTGCTGTCTTAATAACATGTCCTAGGAGTGGGCGACCAGCTAAAGGTTGCAATACTTTAGGTAGTTGTGAACGCATTCGCGTTCCTTTGCCTGCAGCTAGGATAATGACGGTAGTTGACATGAGTAAACCTACTTAAATGGCGTTACGCCCCAGAAAGTAATAAATATGATGATACAGAGTGCCGCCCAAAGCCCTGCAATGATGTCATCCAGCATAATTCCGAAACCGCCAGCAACTTTCTGGTCGGCAACACGGATTGGCCAAGGTTTCCAAACATCAAACAGGCGGAATAAGCAAAAACCAATTAGTGCCCATTGTAACGACATTATATTAAAAAATATTAAAGGCAGAAGAGTAATTGATTGTCCTGCAAATTCATCCCAAACAATTCGCCCATCATCATGAACATCAAGGACTTTTGCCGTTTGACCACAAATATAAATTCCCACCAAGGACATGATGAGAATAGCGATTAAACTTAAGGTAAATCCGAGAGATAACCAGATAGGAATGAAAAGTAAGGCAAAAGCAGAACCAAAAGTACCGGGTGCTTTAGGAGCGAGACCAGATCCAAAACCAACCCCACAGAAAACGATGCAGCGGTTGAACCAAGACATGTTCTTAAAATGAATCGGCGGTTTATGCAAAGTGTTGGTATCCATGAATTTGCAATGGGTAATCTGAACCCAAATGCTCAAAAGTTAGTTTTGTTTGCTCAACGATCTGTCCGATCATTGTAATCTTAACGTCCAGTTGTTTTTGCAAAAGTTTTTCATAATTTTGCGGTGTTATTGTAAAACATAATTCGTAGTCATCACCACCTGCAAGCGCATATTGCCAACGTTGTTGTTCTTTTAGTTGTTGCAATACAGGGTCAACAGGTAATTCTTCCAAGACGAGTCGGGCTCCAACCTTGGATGCTTTTAAAATATGTCCTAAATCTTGCGCTAAGCCATCTGACACATCAATCATGCTAGAGGCAAGGCCTTTTAGCTCTTGTCCAAGCTGACAGCGTGGTGTCGGATAGTCGAGTCTTTGCTGTAGAGGATGGCCTAAGTGTTGTAAACCGTAGGCTGCATCGCCCACCTGACCGCTCACACACACATAATCACCAACTTTTGCGCCTGAACGTAACACGGCTTTTCCGGTTTCAATCCAGCCCATTGCGGTAACGGTAATGGTGAGATGTGGGCCTTGAGTGGTATCTCCACCAATTAAGGCGACACCAAACTGATTACAACAGTCATAGATTCCCTGACTAAACCCTTTAAGCCACTCATGGTCAACTTGAGGCAAGCTGATTGCTAGTAAAATACTGTGCGGTTTGGCACCCATTGCGGCAATATCTGAAAGATTTACAGCAACACTTTTCCAGCCAATCGCATGAGGTGAGGTTTCAAGAGGGAAATGACGTCCAGCAACAAGTGTATCTGCACAGATCACCAGTTGTTGATTTGGAGGGGGAGTAATTAAGGCTGAGTCATCACCAATACCAAGCGCGACATCGGAGTTTGACTGCCGATTAAAGTACTGGTCAATAATTGAAAACTCAGCCATAGAACACCAAGCCTATTAGTTTGCTTGTTGTTTTTCTGCGCTACGCAGTGTCGAACTTAGGCGGTCTAATACACCATTGATGTATTTATGACTGTCTGCTCCGCCAAAATGTTTAGCGAGTTCGATTGCTTCATCAAGTACCACACGATATGGAATTTCTAAATGATCACGTAACTCGTAAGCACCTAAACGTAAAGTCGCAAGCTCTACACCATCAAGTGCGTCAATTTCACGGTCAAGTACCGGAATAAGTAACGCATCAAGGTCTTCGTGTTGAGCGATGACTTGAGTAAGTAGTTCGTGATAATAGCTTAAGTCGACCTTGTGCATTGCATTTTCAGCACGGGTACGTGCTTCAATTTCGTGTACAGGGTTGTGACTCATTTGCCATTCATAAATACCTTGTACAGCAAAACGACGTGCTTTGCGTTTTGCTGCATAAGCGGCTTGCAGTGTTTGAGACATGCTTTAAATTGCCTTTAATAAATTAACCATTTCAATTGCAGTTAAAGCAGCTTCGCTACCTTTGTTTCCTGCTTTTGTACCTGAGCGTTCGATTGCTTGCTCGATGCTGTCAGTAGTTAATACACCATTGATAACAGGCAAGCTGCTTTCTAACGCAACTACACCTAAACCTTTTGCACATTCACCAGCAACAAAGTCAAAGTGAGGCGTGCTACCGCGAATCACTGCACCAAGAGCAATGATGGCGTCAAACTGGTTTGATGTAGCTAATTTTTTAGCAACGATCGGGAGTTCCCAAGCGCCAGGAGCGTGAATAACAGTAATGTTATCTTCATTTACGCCGTGACGTTTTAATGTGTCGATCGCGCCTTCCAATAAGTGTTCAACAACAAAGCTGTTGAAACGACCCACTAAAATCGCATAACGACCTTCGCTTGCGAGATGTAATAAACCTTCAATACGGCGAATTGCCATAGCAACCTCGATTATTTCGTTGTGATTTGATCAGCAGTGACATATTCCACTACTTCTAAATTAAAGCCAGATAAGGCATTGAAACGTAATGGTGAGCTAAGAAGCTTCATTTTTTCAACACCTAAATCACGCAAAATTTGAGCACCTACACCAATCGTTTGATATTGATGTGAAAGTGCTGCATTGGATTTCACCGGTTTTGGCTTGTTTAAATCATCCAACGCTGGTCCCAAGTCTTGCAAATGATCTTGCCCGATCCAGACTAAAACGCCGCGGTCACTTGCTGCGATCGTCTGTAGTGCACGGTCAAGATTCCAAGCAGGTTCGCCGTCAGCCTTATTCAGCTTAAGCAAATCACGAATTGGGCTGAAACCGTGTACACGTACCGTTGTAACCCCTTCTTTTGGCTCGCCTTTAACTAAAGCCAAATGAATGTCCGGGTTACCGATCTCGCGATAGCGATAGAGCTCAAATGATCCGTATTCTGTTTGAATCGTTTTTTGATCCAGACGTTCTACAGTTTGCTCATTCGTCATACGGTAGTGAATTAAGTCGGCAATTGTACCAATTTTTAGGCCATGCTTCTCGGCAAAAATTTCTAAATCTGCACGGCGTGCCATTGTGCCATCTTCATTGATGATTTCACAAATCACAGATGCAGGTTCAAAGCCCGCTAGACGTGTTAAATCACAGCCTGCTTCGGTATGACCTGCACGGTGTAAAACACCACCTGGCTGAGCCATGAGTGGGAAAATGTGGCCCGGTTGTACGATATCGCTTGGTTTTGCATGCGCTGCGACAGCCGTTTGAATTGTATGTGCACGCTCTGCTGCTGAAATACCCGTTGTAATACCTTCAGCTGCTTCGATCGATAACGTAAAGTTTGTACTATGCTGAGCACCATTTTGATCAACCATCAAAGGAAGATTTAACTGTTTACAGCGCTCACGGCTTAACGTTAGGCAAACTAGACCACGTGCATGTGTAATCATGAAGTTAATATCTTCAGGACGAACATGCGTTGCTGCCATGACAAGATCACCTTCATTTTCGCGATCTTCGTCATCCATCAAAATAACCATTTTGCCTGCACGAATATCGGCGACAAGATCTTCAACACGACTCAGCGGCATTCGCTTTCACCTTTTTTTGTCGTAAGACAATTTCTATTGAATAAATTTCGCATAGTTTACGCTGTTTATAGAATTTTGCCTATGATTCTGATTTATCCAAATTTATAACGAGACATAATAGATCTGGATTTATTTATCTGAATAAATCATAAGAGAATAAAATTATTTAAACTAAATACCATGAATTTAAATAAAAAAAACCTAGCCAAAAGGCTAGGTTTAAATGCGCACAAAGACTTTTAAGAAGCTGCACTACTTGGGCTATCATTTTGTGGAATTGATTTTTTGCCCATCAAAATTTCAGTTCGAATATTTTGCGCAAGCTCTGCACATTCAGCATTCATGCCGTTAATCATAAATGCATGGCGAGTCATAACATTACTTGGGTTTGGCATAGCAACAAGCTGATAGCTGTCTTGAATCGCTTTAAGCTGATCATTATCAAGATAAAGTGCAGATTCTTTCGCGTGAAGATGTTGTGCTAAACGCTGAGCAGCTTCTTTGGCGTCAATTTGCATTGCTTCTACAGCATGACACACGGCACTACGGGTTTGCAGTGCAAAGCGTTTATCTTCACGGTAACGCTTATATAAAACGTCTGACAGTAATTGGAACACTGTACCTACCATAAGTAGGCACTCTACAGCGTGTGCATGTGAAGTTGAGATTGCGAGTGTTGCGCCTTCGGCATGGAACTCATCTACTACCTCAATATCTGTAGACTTTAAATGATAATGCTTCGTGCATAGCTCAATACTTTTATTTAAAAAGAGCTGACAAAGTTTAAAGTAAGGAACAGAAACAGACTGGTTAACGCTACTTAACAACTGTTTAGGGTCATAAAACTGAATATTAAGTGCCAAGGTATCTTGATCTGGAGACTCAGCGCTTTTTTCTGGTTGTGTACGAACCAGTGGTTTAGCTTTAGCTTGCTGCTGAGCTTGTGCGACCAAGGTCACTGTATTTTGCTTTTCTAGTGCGAGTGCTTGAGTTAACTCTTGAATCTCATGTTTTAAACGATTTTCTTCATTAATACGGGCCAAGTATTCGCTACGGGTTGGACGAGCGATAGCACGGTAAGCAAGCCATAATAAAATATGTAGGAACAGTGAAGCTAAAATCGCAAGCCATTGGGTACGAAGAATTTCCCCAATACTTGGTTGAATAAGCGTAATTTCAATAGAACCGACTTTCTTCTCGTTTTGAAGAGCATCACGAACAAAAATTTCACCTTCGCGAGTTTTTGACATACCGCTTGTTGCCAAAACTTGTTTATTGGCATCAAGAATACGGATAGATGCCACACTTGGATTGGTCGCATAGCGATTGGCAATAAGCGCCAAAGATACCGTATTGGCAGGCTCAAGCTCAGATAAGCTGTCTGCTACGAGTTGACTGGTCATGAGCTGACCTTGACTCGCACGGTTTTCATTGAGCTGGTGTGTCGTTGCAATCACCAATAAAAAGGTATGCAATGCAAAACTAATGATCAGTAGGCTAGCAAATAGCCCTTGTCTAGGCGCAATCAAGTTAAACTTCCAAGGCAATTATATTGAAATTCGATTATGATTCTTACAATAGTTGTCACTCAGACTAGAGTCAATTCATGCGAGAAATCATTCTTATATCCTTTTTAGGACCGGACCAACCAAACCAGTTTACCCGATTAATGCAAGTACTATCCGTACATTCATTGCAAATACTGGATGTAGGTCAGGCCGTTATTCATAATCAACTGACATTGGGCATCGTGGTCGCCTCTGAAAATGAAACTGCGACAGCGTTGGCAATGAAAGAGATTTTGATTTTAGCACATGATATTGGCTTAACAGTGCGCTTTAAACCAATCTCGGGCACAGAATACGATCAATGGGTAAGCGAAGGTGGACGAACCCGTTATATCGTCACTGCTTTAGCGCCTGAACTGACTGCTGCACATTTACAAGCAGTTACACAAATTGTGTCTACACAAGGCTTTAACATTGAAACTGTCACCCGTTTATCGGGCCGTGTAGACCTTGAAAAAGACAGTACCTTGCCTCGTCGTGCCTGTGTTCAGTTTGGTTTAAGCAGTGGTCCAACTTTAGATGCACAAGCGATGCGTGCTGCTTGTTTACTTCTTTCAAGCGAATTAAATATTGATGTTGCTGTTCAAGAAGACAACGCTTATCGACGTAATCGCCGTTTAGTGTGTTTCGATATGGATTCAACTTTAATTGAACAAGAAGTGATTGATGAATTGGCGCTTGAAGCAGGGGTAGGCGCGCAAGTTGCTGAAATTACTGAAAGAGCAATGCAAGGTGAGTTGGACTTCCAACAAAGTTTCCGTGCACGTGTTGCATTATTAAAGGGTCTTGATGCATCTGTTTTACCTAAAATCGCTGAGCGTTTGACCATTACTGAAGGTGCGGAACGCCTTATTTCGACTTTAAAAGCACTTGGATATAAAACGGCAATTTTATCTGGTGGTTTCCAGTATTTTGCTGAATATTTACAAGCTAAATTAGGTATTGATGAAGTTCATGCCAACGTTTTAGATGTACAAGATGGCGTTGTAACAGGTGAAGTAAAAGGTGTAATTGTTGATGGTGCGCGTAAAGCAGAGTTGCTGCGTGAGCTTGCCAACAAACTTGGTATTTCACTAGAACAGGCAATGGCTGTCGGCGATGGCGCAAATGATTTACCGATGCTTGCGATTGCGGGTCTTGGCGTCGCATATCGTGCTAAACCGCTTGTTCGTCAAAATGCCAATCAGGCGATTTCAAGCGTTGGATTAGATGGTGTCTTGTATTTACTCGGTATGCATGACAAAGATTTAAGCCGTGCTTAAATAATACTGAACAATCATTAAGCGCTGCTCAAGAGTAGCGCTTTTTTTATGCAGAATAGTCATAAAAACAAGCAAGTTATGACAAAATGATGCACAGAAAAAAGGCAATAAAAAAAACTGAAAAAAACTTATTTTGAGGCAAAAAAACAGCATAGTTTTTTGTAATGACACGCCAGAATTGACGCCATATAGGAAGTAGAACTTTTTTAAATTTGCAAAAATGTAATGACAAAAGAATGTTGCGACAAAGTATGTCGCTTCGACAAATAACAGGTCTTTTTTTCTAAAAAAAAACATCCATAATGCTTTCTAAGCTTCAACACAAATCATGAATTAAAGTTGTTTTTGGAATGAGGTCTGGTGTTCAGACCGAATGTTTTTAGACGTTTTCATTAAGACGGAGGTTTCTATGGTAACAGCGAATTTTGCCGCTATCGCCGGACTCAGCTTAATTGCTGTCGCGCTTGTTGCTGTGTTCTTTTCTCCTTACCGTCGTTGGCTTGGTTTTATGCTTGCAGGGATGTTTTTTTGGGGGCTATTGGAAGTGGTCCGTTTTGGAGTTCAAGTCACTTTTGAAATGCCAGTCACATATAGTTATTTAACTGCACTAAGTCTAGCGATGGTAATGGTCACATTTATTTTATTACGTGAGGATAAACAGGCACAGAAGGCTTTGGCAAATCGCCAATATATAGAACATACGCCAGTATATGAAGATGATCAGCAGCAATGTTCTAGCCGATAATTAAATTGTTATCTAACGGTAAAAAGGTATGCACAGCATGCCTTTTTTATTTACGAAAACATGATTTTTATTATACAAAGCATTTATTAAAAAATAGCCAGTTATGCTACGATAGGCTGGTCTGTTGACGTTTCATATATAGATTGCGTTGCCAATTAGAATATCATCAGTCGATGCACAAAACAGGCAATGGGGAGCCCTTGCTGAGTTTTGCCCCAAGGTTTTCATAAAAATACAATAGGCGTGAATGTTCATGAAACTTTCTTCTATACCTGTAGTCAAGTTACCACTTGTTGATGTCAGTACAGACCCGTTAGATTTATTGGTAGCAGGTTTGGCACTGCGTATGAAACAGTTGGCACGTACAAGTCCTAAGTTTATTGAGCTAGTGCATGACCGCGCATTCCGCATTCAAATTGGTACTGATTTAGGTGTGGCTCGCCAAATTATTATTAACCATGGCCATATTGATACAGTCGCTGGTTCACCTGAAAAAGCTGACTTTATTTTGCAGTTTGCAGATAGTGAACAAGGTGTAAAAACCTTACTCAAAGGCGACCCAACTGCATTTATGACGGGTATGCAAGAGGGTAGTATCAAAATGGAAGGCGATTTCAGCCTACTTGTTTGGTTTAACCAGGCAGCTAAATTGATTCCACCAAAATTACCTAAACCAGTAAAAGATAAAGTACGTCAGGCGCGTGCCTTTATTAAAGAAAAGACTGGTCGTTAGGACCTAAAAAAAACTCCCGATCGGGAGTTTTTTTATATCTATGCTTCAACTTCTAAATTGAAAGTAACTGGTCCATCATTAATGAGGTGTACTTTCATATCAGCAGCAAAAATACCTGTTTGAACATTTTCAAACTGTGAACGGGTATATTCAACCAACTGTTCATAAAGTGCTTTTGCGTCGCTCGGTGGCATGGCTGGACCAAAGTCTGGACGTAAGCCTTTTTGGGTTTGTGCCATGAGCGTGAACTGAGATACAAGCAGGACTCCGCCATTTGCTTGAGATACATTCCAGCCCATTTTGCCTTGCTCATCATCAAAAATACGATATTTCAAAATTTTATCGATAAGCTTCTGACCTATGGCTAAAGTATCGTCTCGGCCAATTCCTAAAAAAACCAATAAGCCATTCTGGATTTCACCGGTCGTTTCACCGTCTACCACGACTTTAGCTTCAAGAACTCGTTGTATTAAAGCGCGCATTGTTAGAGAGAGTTTCTGCAATTATTTGAATTGATGCAGTTTAGCAGAAATTAATTTAAATGATTTTTAAAAGGAAATTTCATGGAGTTGCAACAATGGTATAAAAGCTCATAATTCATCTATAAAAATATGCTTTAATGCTAAGAAGCAAGCGAATAATCATTGACTATGTCTCCAATTATCCATTCTTTACTTGATACAGACTTGTACAAATTTACGATGCTACAAGTGGTTTTGCATAAATTCCCGCAAACACATAGTGTCTACCATTTTCGTTGCAGAAATTTAGAAGATACTGTTTATCCATTAGTGGATATTTTGGATGACTTAAACGAGCAACTCGACCATTTATGTAATCTCAAATATAAAGAAGACGAACTACAATATTTAAGAAAATTACGTTTTATTAAAAGCGACTTTGTCGATTATTTAGAATTATTCCAACTTAAACGACGTTTTATTCAGGCCAGTATTGATAATGAAGGTCGACTAGATATTCGGATTGAAGGGCCAATGGTTCAGGCCATGATGTTCGAGATTTTTGTCCTAGCGATTGTAAATGAATTATATTTTAGCCGCATTAAAACAGACGAAGTTTGGGCGGAAGGCGAACGACGTTTACAAGCAAAGCTTGAATTGATTCAGCAGTACGAAAAATCTCAACAGCCGAATGACCCTCCATTTTTAGTTTCTGATTTTGGTACACGCCGTCGCTATAGTTTTGAATGGCAAAAACATGTAGTTGCTGCATTTCATAAAACTGTGCCAAATGTATTCCGTGGAACAAGTAATGTTTTGCTGGCTAAAGAATTAAATATCACGCCAATTGGAACCATGGCACATGAATTCTTGCAGGCGTTTCAGGCGCTTGATGTCCGTTTACGTGATTTTCAAAAAGCTGCTTTAGAAACATGGGTTCAAGAATATCGTGGAGACTTGGGAATCGCTTTGACCGACGTTGTTGGTATGGACGCTTTCTTAAGAGATTTTGACCTGTATTTTGCCAAACTATTTGATGGCTTACGTCATGACAGTGGTGATCCATATGAATGGGGTGATAAGGCTTATGCGCACTACCGTAAATTAAAAATTGACACCAAAACCAAAATGTTGACCTTTAGTGATGGCCTTAATTTGCCAAAGGCTTGGGAGCTACATCAATATTTCAAAGACCGTTTTCAGGTGAGTTTCGGTATTGGTACTAATTTGACCAATGACATGGGCCAAACACCGCTCAATATTGTATTGAAACTGGTTGAGTGTAATGGTCAGTCGGTTGCCAAAATTTCGGATAGCCCTGGCAAAACTATGACTGATAACGATACGTTCTTGGCTTATTTGCGTCAGGTTTTCCAAATTGAAGAACTTGATGAAGCTGTTTAATCACAATGTAGTCTGACAGTTTGGCAGCTACTTAACGCTTGTGAATGTTTATATCTGATTTTCTGCTAAACGGTAGCAGAAAATCAGAGTTTGATAGATATAAGCTTATGCTAAGATGAAATTAAGCTGGTATAAAAAGTAACCATGACGATGACACTCCCTGATTTTAAACTCGATTTATTAATAGAAGCAGAAGAGTTAGTGCCTTATTTAGGCAATGAATATATCCGTATTGTAGATTTGAGTCGTGCATCAGTTTATGAGCAGCTCCATATTTCACATGCAATTCATTTACAGCCTAAATGGTTGGTCGCTCAGCATGAAGAAGCCACTGGTATTTTGCCAGATGAAGCAGGTCTACAAGCCCTCATTGAAAAATTGAATATTTCACCAAATCACCATGTAGTGGTCTACGATGATGAAGGTGGAGCATGGGCAGGACGTTTAATCTGGAATTTGCATTGCTTAGGATTTACACGTACGAGTTTAATTAATGGCGGTATTCATGCATGGCTTGGGGCAGGTTTACCGACTACAGCTGAGGTTGAAGAACTGCCTCGAGTTGATGATTTAATCCAGATTGATTTATCACATGCTGCACAGTTCCGAGTGAACTATGAAGAATTACGTAAACAGGTTGAACAAGAAAGCATTCAATTGTGGGATTGCAGAACGATTGATGAGTACAGCGGTGTTCGTTTAGCAGCGCGACGCGGTGGTCACATCCCAAATGCACTCCATTTTGAATGGAGTACTGCACTTAATCGACAAAATCATCTAAAATTGCATCCGCTTGAACGCACGCGGCAGCGTCTTGAACAACTTGGGTTCGATTTAAAACAACCTGTAGTCGTATACTGCCAGTCACATCACCGTTCTGGTTTGGCCTATATTTTGGCTAGACTTTTAGGTTGGGAAGCAAAAGCCTATGATGGTGCGTGGAGTGAATGGGGCAATCGCCTCGATAGTCCTATCATTACTGGAGAATCGCCGTCTTGAGTTTTACATCTCGCTTAAAAAAAGAATTATTTATTAAGGCACAAAACCTTGTTCCTCAGCATCAGTTAAGCCGTGTAGTGGGTAAAGTTGCTGCAAGTGAAAATCCAGTATTAAAAGCTGCGGTTATTCATGCATTTAAAACCAAATACGGCATTGACTTGTCGATTGCAGAGCAAGGCAATGCACTCAAATATAAATCTTTTAATGATTTCTTTACTCGTGCATTGAAAGATGGCGTACGACTGGTTGATGAAAACCCAGATAGTATTGTTTCACCAGCAGATGGCGCAATTTCTCAAATTGGTAAAATTACTGCTGGCGAAGTTTTTCAGGCAAAAGGCCAAAGTTTCTCTGTAGAAAAATTAATTGGTGACCCACAACTTGCTCAACCTTTCCAAGAAGGTGAGTTTGCAACGGTTTATTTGTCTCCACGCGATTATCACCGTGTTCATATGCCATTTTCAGGCACATTAACTGAAACTTTATATGTACCGGGTGAGTTATTTTCAGTAAATCAGGTGACTGCTGAAAATGTACCGGGTTTATTTGCCCGTAATGAGCGTATGGTTTGCTTGTTTGATACTGAACTTGGTCGTATGGCTGTTGTTTTAGTCGGCGCTATGATTGTTGCAGGTATTGAAACTGTGGCAACAGGTAAAGTAAAACCATCGGGTCGTATCGAATTACAGCATCATCAGTTGAAGCTAGAGAAAGGTGCGGAGCTTGGTCGTTTTTATTTAGGTTCTACTGCTATTATTTTATTTGAAAAAGATAAAATCGAGTGGGAAAAACGTTTTAAAGCCGAGTCAGTTGTTGTCATGGGCGAACGTATGGGCCACACGATTTAACTCATAAATAATAAAAAAAAGAGAGCATCTGCTCTCTTTTTTTATTCACATTTTTATAATTAACTATATTTTTAAATATAATGTTTATCAGTAAATAAATTTTCAACTCATTATAAATACTTACTAAGAGAATAAAATGTCCCCAACTCCTATCATTAGCCTATATTTTGCTTCGGTTTTGACTTTTGTGGCCGCGTTACTTCATTTTATTTGTGTGTTTTGGGGAGCAAATGGTTTTCGGTTTTTAGGGGCTGGGAAAAGTATTGTTCAGATGGTCGAAAAAGGGCATTGGTACCCGAATTTTATGGCTATAGCTGTAGGTTTTATTCTTTGTATTTTTTCTTTTTACGCTTTTTGCGCAGCAACTCGTTTTATGAATTTACCATTTGAAAAAATGATTATTTCTCTAGTTGCCATTCCATTTATTTTGCGTGGTTTGGCATTTCCATGGTTAAAGGCTAGATTTAGTGGAAATAGTGATCTATTTTGGTATGTGAGTTCTTTCATTTGCCTCTTGTTGGGTTCGTTATATGCAATAGGGGCATATTTTTTATAAGTTCAATTTGAAATGATGATTAGAAAGTAGAGGAGTAATCCCTTGATTAAAAAAAGTAATTCTTTATTAAAATTTTTATTGAGCAGTATTTGTTTGGCATCCGGTTCTGCTATGGCTACTCCAATGACAGATTTGAGTAAGCAAATAGTGAGTGAAAAACCGGGTTCTATACTGTCCATCGAACAACAAGATGTGACGAGTTTATTTCCTCATGCAGATCAACGTTTGCTGGTCAATTATCGTAGTCGAGGTGTGAATGGTGAACCTATCGTTGCCTCAGCATTTATTTTATTACCAAAAGGAACGCCTCCAAAAAATGGCTGGCCTATACTGGCTTGGGCGCATGGCACGACCGGAGTTGCTGACACCTGTGCACCTTCTGGTGACTATGTAGGTGGCCCTGTTCATTCTTATCAAGAAGTTGCTTCCAAAGCTTTAGATTCTTGGCTTGCACGCGGCTATGCGGTCGTTGCACCCGATTATCAGGGATTAGGTACGCTAGGTGCACATCCTTATATGAATGCCAAGAGCCAACTGCACACGGTGGTAGATGCCGTACGAGCGTTACATGCATTTAAGCCAAAAGATTTTAATAAACAGTGGCTAGTGATGGGCCATAGCCAAGGCGGAGCTGCTGCTATTGCCGTGGCGGCTTATGGGCAAAAAGATGCACCTGAACTAGATTTAAAAGGAGCGATTGCGCTTGCGCCAGGTGGCTATCAATATGAAGGCATTGCAGAGTATGTAAAAACTAATCCAAACCCAGAACCTAGCGTGGCAGCTTTCTTCCCGATTGTGTTATTGGGAGCGCAAGCAGCAGAACCAAGTATTGTCCCTGAAAATTTAGTTAGTCCCGAAATGAACACTGTGCTAACGCAAGCACGTAGCCGCTGTTTATCTGAACTTCAATCTGACTTGAAGAAATCACCTTCGAGCATATTTAAAGCTAATGCAGATTTAAGACCTCTTTTGACTTATCTGAAGCAGCAGTCCATTGAAAATATGGTGCCTACCGTACCATTAATGATCGTACAAGGTTCTAAAGATCATTTGGTTGACCCGAGAGGGACATATGCTTATTACCAACAGCTATGCAAATCAAAAAAGCCAACTATTTATCAAACAATTGATGGGGGAGATCATCGCGATGCACTGCGTCAGAGTAGTACTTTTGCCACCAACTTTTTAAATATTATAGAAAAAAATCAGACTAAATCTTATTGCTCTAATTTTAAATAAATAGTTTGAAATGTGACAAAAAAGCCGACTTTTCAAGAGTCGGCTTTTTATATGTGAGAAGGCAACTTTAGGTCATGTTATATAGTCTTTCTTTTGGAAAAACTGCGGTAAAGGTTGACCCTTCATTTTCTTTAGATTGCACGTCTAAATAAGCACCATGCTGCATAAGTACGTGTTTTACAATCGCAAGGCCTAAACCTGTTCCACCTGTTTGGCGACTACGGTCACTGTCTACGCGATAAAAGCGTTCGGTCAGACGCGGTAAATGTTTCGGGTTAATCCCGATACCGGTATCTTGTACGCTAAAGTAAGCATGTTCACCGTCATCATGCCAGCCAATGGTAATGGTTCCACCTTTGGGTGTGTATTTAATGGCATTGGTAATTAAATTACTAAATGCGCTGGCAATTTCCATGTCGGAACCAATCAGGTCACAGTGGCTATCAATATGCAAATTGAGTGTGTGGCCATAATCGGCATTGTAGGCCTGAGCATCATCAAACAGTTGATTCATTAAGCTCGGCATTTCAATAATCTGATTTTTTGCAATTTTTTTGTTGTTTTCTAAATTTGATAACAGCAATAAATCATTCACTAACGCATTCATACGTTTTGTTTGTGATTGCATTTGGTCAAATGCACGTTTCCAGCGTGGGCTAATATCTTCTTGGTCGGTAAATGTTTCGATATAGCCGCTCAGTACAGTTAAGGGGGTGCGAAGCTCATGCGAAATATTATCGACGAAGTCTTTACGCATTTGCTCAAGGTTGTGCATACGCGTTACGTCGTAAGCTACAAGTAAGCGACTTTCTCCACCGAACCGTGTGAGCTTAACCTGTACATAACGGTCATCATCAAGATTAGAATGGAGTTTAATCCCATCGGGCGCTTGATCAATATTGTTAAAATATTCAATAAAAGTAGGCTGACGCAAAATAGTTAATAAGTTGCGACCACGGTCAAGTGGACTAATTCCCAGTAAACGCTCTGCGGCTGGGTTCCACCATTCGATTTGATGTTGATCATCAATTAAAACAACTGCCTCAGCTAGGGCAACTAAAGAAGATTGGGCACGGTCAATTAGCCCAACCATTTCGGCCTGAACAATTCGTTCCTGACGCTGAGCACGATACACATTAAATAATAATGCCCCCCAAATACCACTTAGGTTGGGAGGAACATCGTAAGGATTGTTGGCAATCCAGTCATTCACCAAATATAAAGAACGTAACTGGAGCGCAAAAAACACCACGAAGGCGATAAAAATACAGCTCCAGAAATACCCAACCCCTAAACCGACTAAACCTGCAATAATCAGGAAAAATAATAAAAGTCGTAAATCTTGTTTAGCAAACGTCCACAAACTACTGTAACGGGAAAGCTTTTGTTCACGTACCTGTTCAGGGACGGGGTAAGGTTCATACATAAATTTTGGTTAACCTGCGGCTAAATCTGCACGTGTAGAGAAACGATAACCTGTACCACGTACGGTTTGAACAAATCGGTCAACACCAAAAGGTTCTAACACTTTACGCAAACGACGGATATGTACATCGATGGTACGGTCTTCGATGTATACATTACCGCCCCACACCTGATCGAGCAACTGGGCACGTGTATATGCACGTTCTGGATGGGTCATAAAAAATGCAAGCAAGCGATATTCTGTTGGCCCCATATCTAAAATGCTGTTACCAAAGCTCACGCGTTGGCTTACAGGATCAAGAATTAAACCATTGGCATCAATGGTTTTTTCACCGCTTAGCGCATTTGCACGGCGTAAAACAGCTTTAATACGAGAAACCAGTTCACGTGTTGAAAATGGCTTAGTCATATAATCGTCTGCACCGGCATCTAGACCTTGTACTTTGTGGTCTTCCTCACCGCGCGCAGTCAGCATAATGACTGGAATTTCTGCTAGGTTTTCATCGCGTTTTAAGCGGCGGCATAAATCCACACCACTTACGCCTCCAGGTAACATCCAATCAAGCAAGATAAGTGCTGGACGTTGGTCGACGATAATTTGATGGGCCTGTTTGGCATCTTCAGCCTGTAAACATTGAAAGCCTGCCATATCCAAAGAAGTATGGATCATTTCACGAATAGGAAGCTCATCATCGACAATTAAAATATAGTCATCTTTCACAGCGTAATACCTTGTAGATTTTAACGGTGAACCGTTTTGTAGTTATGACAGGCTTATTACAAAGATTAATTATGACAATTTCATTGCAGAAAAGTCTATAAAATCGAATTTAGCAATAATTTGTGACAAAAATACGGCAAGCACATGACCGAATGATGACAGGGATGCATAAATTTTCTTAAAGCCATTCAATATGTTAACAGTTTGCTTCCAGCTAGGTTTTTAGCCTTAAAGCAGTGTCAAAAAACTTTAATATTATTTTGAAACTTGTGCCAACAAAGACAAGAAAACAATACGGCAGGCTGTTAAAACTTGTTCAAGAGACTGCTCAAAGCCACCCATGACCCATCGAATCGCAATTTGAGTCACATATCCGTTTAAGCCCGTTGCAATTAAAGAGAGCTCATTTTCCTTGTGCTGTATTTGCGGCATGGTCAGCATAACGAACGCTTGAATCATACGGTCAAACTGGGCAAGGGTTTCCTGAATGGTGGCCTGATTATGTAATTCCTGAACCAGAACTGCATCAACGTAGACGATACGAGCTAAACGAGGGTCATCTTTTAAGGTTGTCAGAAGCGCTCTTAACCCTGCATCGACCATTTTTTCTGGATCTGGTGCAGCCTTAATCACAGCTTGCATTAAGTTTTGCTGTAATTCTTCAATCATTTTTAAAAAGATAGTTTGGAATAAATCCTCACTCTTTTTAAATGATTCATAAAAATAACGTTCAGTGAGTTTTGCTTCTTGGCAGACATCTTTTACCGTCACTGAAAAAAAGCCAAGGGTTCCATAAGTCGCAATACCGGCTTCAATGAGTTTTTCGCGGCGTACCTCTTTACGCTCAGAAAGAGATAATCCTTTGAACTGGCGTTCTTTACCCGCAGTTTTTGTTTTCTTTTTATTGGTTGAGTCGTTTGTCGCCATAAATAAATGGTTTCCTGATTTTTCGGTTTTTCAGCAAGTATGAGGCTTATGATAAAGCCGTCAGCAGAATTGTGCCAATCTATCTGAAATTACAGTGTACTATATTGACAATGAATATTGTCAAAATTATATTAAAAGAGTCTAAAGTGCACATGCAATGAACCAGTTGTGCAAATCGAAAAACAAAGGATGGACAATGAAAAATTTTAAAAACAAAGTCGCTGCAATCACGGGTGCAGGTTCTGGCATTGGGCAACAATTAGCAATTCTCTTAGCGAAACAAGGCTGCCATCTTTCATTAAGTGATATTAATGAAAAGGGTTTAGAGAAAACTGTTGAGCTATTAAAACCGTACAGTAATATTACTGTAACAACTAAAAAGTTGGATGTTTCTGATCGTGAAGCGGTAAAGCAGTGGGCACAGGAAACCGTTCAAGATCATGGCTCTGTTAATCTCATTTTTAACAATGCTGGTGTCGCTTTAGGTTCAACTGTAGAAGGCGCAAGCTACGAAGATTTAGAATGGATTGTTGGAATTAATTTTTGGGGCGTGGTTTACGGTACCAAAGAATTTTTACCGTTCATTAAGCAAACTCAAGATGGGCACATTATTAACATTTCGAGCTTATTTGGTTTAACAGCTCAGCCAACTCAGTCTGGCTATAATGCAACCAAATTTGCGGTGCGTGGATTTACCGAATCGTTACGCCAAGAGTTAGATATTGAAAAATGTGGCGTAAGTTCGCTATGTGTACATCCTGGCGGCATTCGCACCAATATTGCTAAAGCTGCAAAAATGAATGACAGTTTGAGTAGTTTGGGTATGGACCCAGCTAAATCTATTCAAAACTTTGATAAATTCCTACGTACCCCACCAGAAGAAGCAGCTCGTCAAATTCTAGATGCCGTTTTGAAAAATAAACGTCGTTTATTGATTGGTAGTGATGCAAAATTTCTTGATGCACTTCAGCGTTTGTTCCCAACTGGATATCAACGTGCTTCAACCGTTGTAACCAAATGGATGAAATAAGATTTAAATTAAAAAAGCCATCAATTGATGGCTTTTTTTATAAGGCTTAAGCTGTTTTAAATAAGAACTTTGATCTTCTTTTTCTTCCATATAAACTGGTAATACAAGCCTTGAACGATACAAAGGCTCACAAATGCCAAGGCATAAGCAATCCAGATCCCTTTAAGCCCCCACATGGAGCTAAACCAGTAAGCGCATGGGATTTCAATCAACAAAATAGCCGAGATATTTAACAGCATTGGGACGGTAACTGTACCGCTGGCCCGCATGATTGATGCAAAAATAGCACCTGCACCAAAAAATAAAATTGCCCAAAGTACAATAAATAAGAGCTGCTGTCCTAATACCACCACAGTTGGGTCGGTAATGAATAAGGCCATCAAATATTTTGAAAATAGATAGCCAAGTGCAATTAACACACCTGTGAATAAAAAGTTCATGCCTAAAGCTGTGCGGGTAACACGTGCGAGTAAGTCTGACTTACCTGCACCAATTGCTTGAGCTGCAAAAATTGAAGCTGCAATTGAGATAGACAAAGCAGGGAACTGAATATAGTTGAGTACTTGGTTGACGGCACCATAGGCAGCTGTGGCATGAGCGCCAAAGCGGTTAACCAAACCTACAATCACGAGTCCCGCCATAGAGGTGGTAATCATTTGAATACCAGTTGGCACACCCAGACGTAAAATGATCTTGCTCAGTTCTGGGTTGTGGCGGATATGCTGCAAAAGCTGGCGGTTCGGTCGAAGTGGGTGCTTTTTCTTATTTAGATAAATCGCAAGAAAAATTAAAATCGCAATATAACTAATAATTGATGCTATAGCGGGTGCAATAATCCCTAGAGCAGGGAAGCCAAAATAACCTTTAAGCAAAATTGGGGTAATAATCACACCGATTACACTGGTTAAAGCCAGTGCCAGTAAGGGCGTGGTGCTGTCACCTACACCACGTAAAATTGAGGTATAGATAATATAAACAAATAAAAGTGGACTACCTGCGAGCATCCATCGCACATAAGGTAAAGCAAGATGCATCACCTTGGGGTCAGTACCTAAAAGCTCTAAAATATCATGGGCGAAGAATGCCCCAATAATCGCGGTAATGACTCCCCCAATGATGGTCATAAAAAGAGTAGAACCCACCACACTTTGAACTTTTTCTATATCCTGCGCGCCCCATGCCTGTCCAACTAAAACAGTAGTACCAGTTGAAACTCCAATAATAAAGGCAAGTAGTAAAAACAAAATGGGGAAATATACAGAGACTGCGGCAATTGCATCGACACCCATCATTTGTCCAACAAAGATGGTATTAATGGTGCCAGATAAATTTTGCAAGATATTGGTAGCAATGAGCGGCAATAAGAAAACAAAAAATGTTTTCCATAGATTTTGCTGATGTATTAAAGATTGTCTTGGTGGCATGTGTTCTCCATCGCCCATCTCTTTGATGAGCGGGGCGGACATTCAACTTAGCATATTTAGTTGAAATTTCTTGTAGTGTTTTACTATGCTAAGTTTCTAAATTTATTAACATTCATTCAAGATTTCTCCTGCTTTTTGCAATGTTTCATCATTTTTAGCAAAGCAGAAACGAATCAGGCGTAAAGACTCAGGTGCTTGTTGGTAAAACACTGAAACAGGAATAGCCACAATTTTATGTTGCTCGGCAAGAAACTGGCACATTTCAACATCGTTTAAGTCGGGTCTAATCTGACTGTAATCAAGGTTTTGGAAATAAGTCCCTTGAGATGGTTTAAATAAAAAACGACTATTGTGAATTGCCTGATTAAAACGATCTCGTTTAGTCTGATAAAACTGTGAAAGTTCCTGAATATGTTCTGGATGTTGCTGCATATATTGCGCAAGCGCAATCTGACAAGGCGTCGTACCACAGAAATTTGCATATTGATAAATTTGCCGGAATAGACGCATTAATTCAGGTGCAGCAACACAGTAACCGGTTTTCCAGCCTGTCACATGAAAGGTTTTTCCAAAAGAGCCAATCACAAAACTACGTTCTCTAAGCTCTGGAAAATGCAACGCGCTAAAGTGCTGTTGACCATCAAAAACTAAGTGTTCATAGACTTCGTCGGATAAAACCAAAATATTTTTATCTTGAATCAGTTCAATAAGTTCTAACCAGTCCTGTTTTTCCCAAATGGTGCCAGTTGGATTGTGGGGTGTATTCACCACAATCATACGGGTTTTATCGTTAATCAAATCTTTAACTTGTTGCCAGTTCACTTTAAAGTCAGGTGCTTGTAGAGCAATACGAACAGCTTTACCGCCTGCTAACTCGACAGAAGGTCCATAGCTGTCATAACTCGGATCAAAAATAATGACTTCATCACCTGCATTGATGCAGGCTTGTATGGCACAGAAAATTGCTATGGTCGCGCCAGGGGTGATTGTG
Source organism: Acinetobacter nosocomialis (assembly GCF_041021905.1). NCBI lineage: Bacteria > Pseudomonadati > Pseudomonadota > Gammaproteobacteria > Moraxellales > Moraxellaceae > Acinetobacter > Acinetobacter nosocomialis. Next base: position 3,833,134 of record NZ_CP157432.1, on the reverse strand, counting down.
ATTTCTGTGATAGGGTCAAGTTGAATTTGATCACGCTGCTGAAACTGTAAAGCGAGCTGTTCACGTAGCGCGAGAATGCCATCACCAGGTGGGTACTGGTTATGTCCAGCCAAAGTTGCCTGAGCTAAAGCTTCGAGCAAAGCAGGGGGTGCAGGAAAATCCGGGAAACCTTGTGAAAGGTTAAGTGCACCTAAGCGCTGTGCCATTGCCGTCATGGTACTAAAAATAGTGACCCCTTGTGCGGGCAATTTTGACTGAAGCTGTAGCATGTTATTCTCTTAAGATAATTATTAACGTTATAAAATCGATTCAATCGCTGCGCGAATTACACCTAGAGTTAAACCGATAAATGCACCGACCACAACACCGTTGACACGAATCATGTGTAAGTCGCCACCGACTTCGTTTTCAATTTTTCCAATCATTTCACGTGAGTCCCATTCATGAATGCGCTCACTCACATAGCGTATGATTTTATGGCTATATTGGTCCGTAAAGTTCATGGCAAGTCCTGTCATTTCTTTGTTGAGAACTTCACGAACTTTTACATTTTGGACAAGGTTTTCACCCAACTGCTGAATGGCAGCTCTGAGGTTCATTGCAATACCAGAGTCTTCTTTCATTAAATCTTCTTTAATGGCATCACACAAAATAGTCACAGCACCACTAATGAAATTTAGAACTTGAGGGCTATCTAATAGCGCATCTTTACCGCTATTTAAGCGTTGACTGGCAACACTATCAGGATTTGCTAGCTCCAGCATAAGCGAGTGAGCAATAGTTTCAATTTCCTGTCGCCATGGGTGCTCGTGGTCGGCCAACATGGATTCTACTTTTTCAACCAGTGAATCGATGGTGCGCTGCTGAACATCAATACCAATCCAGCTTGCACCTTTTGCAAGTGACCAGACGCCTAATGCTTTGAACATTTTTCGGGTTAATTCACGAGTTTTATCTGGGTTTTGTACCACCCACTCATGCGCGATATCGAGACCACGCTGCAATACATCTTGGTGGAAATCATTCTCCAATACTGCACGCAGCATTTCACTCGCAAGTTTATTGACTTGAGTGTTACGCACCCATTGCACACTGTTGTTTTGCACGAAATTGGCAATTTGTTCTTGGCTCACAAATTCAAAAACTTTAGGTACAGTTTGCTGAATAAGCTGTACCACTTGCGTATTGTTTTGTGGGCTTGCTAGCCATTGACCAATGGCAAGGCTTAGGTCAGTTTTTTCTAAGCTTCGTTCGACCACCTGAGGCGACAGGAAGTTTTCCTGCACAAAGCGGCCCATTGACTCTGCAATACGGGCCTTATTGCGCGGAATAATTTCGGTATGATCCCGCAAAAATTTAGGGATGGGAAGCTTGCCAAATGGGTTTCGAAACAGAACGGTAATCGCATACCAATCGGCTAGTCCACCCACTACACCAGCTTCCGCACCTAGCATTAAAATATGAATTAAGTCTGTGTACTCTGGCAGAAAGCGATTGGCGATCAATAACCCAATCCACAGCACCACCACAATAATAAGTGCCATCGTAGCGAAATATTTGCTGCGCTTCAGATTGGGTGCATGGTGTACTTCTTCTGCCATATTCATACGGTCATCCTATTCATTTTTGTTTTACTGGCGGCTCAGGTGGCGGCAACAATTCTCCTGTCGGGCTTAAACCATATTTTTGTCCGATAGATTTGAGAATTAACGTTGCATCAAAGGCATCTTGAGGAGCCTGCTTTTGATCCCGATAACATTCAATAGTATACGACACTTGAACAGGGTCGATATTGACCACTTGCGGGAAATCATAGAACGGATCATGCCAGAAACCCGGATAACGACGCCCATAACCATACGGATAAAAACTCGGTGCAGCTGGATAAACCACAGCCTGACGAGGTGGTTTTTGGCTTTGATTACTTGGGTCATTTTGTACTTTAAAAAAGCGGAAGCCTTTTTGTACGGTCGTTTGTGCTGATTTCACTAAAGTAATTTCTTCAGCTGTTCCATAGCTCATGTTTGAGTCAGCTTGGAAACTGATTCGAAACGTTTGAGCATTTAACGGATAGGCTGAAAACTGGCCAAGCTGATCGAAGGTTTTTGGTTTGCTTGGTATAGTTGAACAAGCACTTAGAGTTAAGGCAGTGCCTAAAGCTAAACAAAGAGAGAGATATTTCATGGTGAACTCCCAGCTGAGCATGGAAGAATGGATGACTCAGCATTAAAAAAGAGAAGTCTTAAAAACTACTGTTCGGTTCTAGTAAAAATTCAGTTTCCTCTGGTGTTGAGGCACGTCCAAGGATGGCATTGCGATGAGGATAACGTCCAAAGCGATCAATAATCACTTTATGCTTTTTCTCAAAGCTTAAATTAATTTCATTGCCGAGGCGTTGAAATAACTTTAAAGCAAACTCATGGATCAATTTTGATTCACTATGCATAAATGGCATATACAAAAATGAGCGCTGGTCAGGATTAAGCTGTGCATCGAGTTGTAAGCTAATTGCTTCTTGTGACAGAGCTAAAGCGAGGCTGTCATATGCAAAAGATTCAGGTTGATCACGATAAATGTTGCGAGAAAACTGATCTAGCACAATAATCTCTGCAAGACGACCTTCTGGGGTTTTCCGCCAAGACCAAAGTTCTGCTCGAGTTGCCTGCTGATGAATATCTGCAAATTGATCACGGATTTTTTTGTCAAAATCATCACTTTTTGCAAACCAAAGTGAACGGTGTTCAGGTGAAAACCAGAAGTTTAAAATGTCTTGATCGTTCATGATATTGACAACTCTTTAGCAATTATTCTTCAATAAAATCACAATTCTTTCGTGTCTTAAATAACAAGATTGTGATAAAAATTGCCAAACCGAAATGATGTGATCATATCAATATCCATATCATGTCACGATTTTGTATATAGTGATCTTTTATAAGCGAGCAAATGCATGAGTCAACCCACTACACCATCTCAATCAGTTATTCCTGCTTGGGTGGATTCGTCGCTACTACAAGGCATGTTACGTGGAATAGAACGTGAAAGCCTACGTATGCAAAGTAATGGGTTCTTATCACAAGAGTTACATCCAAAGGCTTTAGGTTCAGCTTTAACACATCCGAAAATCACCACAGATTATTCTGAAGCGTTAATGGAGTTTATTACCTCACCACAGCCAACCATTGAGGATGCCCTACATGAGCTCACCGATATTCATGCAGTTGTGCATCGTCATTTAGAAAATGGCGAAAAGCTTTGGCCCTTGTCTATGCCATGTATGCTAGATGACAATGAAGAACGAATTCGATTAGCTCAATACGGTACTTCTAATATTGGTCGTTTTAAGACACTTTATCGCCGTGGTTTGGGTATTCGTTATGGTCGCCGTATGCAGACCATTTCAGGCGTCCACTATAATTTATCTTTTCCCGATTCTCTTTTTTCTGCCTTGCAGGAACATGAAACTGACGAAAAATTAAAAGCACTCAGTCTGCAAGATTATCGTAGCCATCGCTATTTTGGGCTTATTCGTAACTTTATTCGTCTGACCCCACTGGTTATGTTCTTAGTCGGGGCGAGTCCATCGGTTTGTCGTTGTTTCTTGACCGGACATGAACATCATTTGTTGCCTTTAATCAAAGGGTCATACTATTTACCGTATGCTACAGCATTACGGATGGGACGTTTAGGCTACCAGAACTCGGCACAAAAAAGTTTAGGTATCCATTACAACAACTTATCTGGTTATCTGGCTGGTTTACAAAAAGCAGTACATTCTCCTTACCCGCCATTTAGCCGTTTAGGGTTAAATGATGCCTCTGGTGAACCGTTGCAAATTAATGATCATGTTTTACAGATCGAGAATGAATATTACAGTCTCGTGCGTCCAAAACAGGTCCCACACGCGGGAGAAACACCTTCTCAAGCCTTGCAAAATCGAGGAGTGGGTTATGTTGAACTTCGTGCAGTGGATGTAAATCCATATTCGCCAATTGGTGTAAATGAAACAACGGCTGGTTTCCTTGAGGCACTGGCGCTTTATTGCTTACTCAGTGATAGCCCTGAGTTGTTATGTCCCGAGCAAGATTTGATTGAGAAGAACCAGACAGAAGTGGTCAATCGTGGCCGAGCGCCAAATGCGACGATTACTGATTTAAACGGGTCTTACCATATTGAAGATTGGGCACGTCAGCACATTTCTAATATGCAGGATTGTGCCAAGTTACTTGATCAGACCTATGCGACAGATCTGTACAGCTCGGCTTTGGCCGTGATGCAAGAACGTATTGATGAAGTAGATGAAACACTATCTGCGCATGTGATTGATGACACGTTAAAGCATGGTGGAACCTGGAGCTTTGGCAGTCATATGGCACAGATGCATGCTGAAAGTTATGAAAAGCATGAAATCAGTGCAGAGACTTTGCAATATTTTGAACAATTGGCTGCACAATCTTTACAGCAGCAAGAACAACTTGAACAAGATAGTCAGATCAGTTTTGATCAATATCTTGAACAATATAGATAAAAATGAGGTTTTACATGCGATTAAGTTACCGTTTGGTGAGTGGACTGCTTGTACTGGCAAGCATTGTCGGCATGTCTTTTGCGTTATATTTGGAACATGTAAAAGGGTTAGAGCCATGTCCGCTCTGTATTTTTCAACGTGTTGGCTTAATGGCAATGGGGTTTGTGGCGCTCATTGCATTTTTGCATAACCCAGTTTCTAATGCGATTAAACGCTTCTATGCATTTTTAGCAGGCATTGCAATTTTATGGTCAGTGGGCGTGGCAGGCCGTCATGTTTGGCTACAGCATTTACCACCAGACCAAGTACCAAGTTGTGGACCAGGTTTAAATTATTTAATCGATGCATTACCCATGAAAGCAGTTTTACAAGAAGTGCTTTCTGGTTCAGGTGAGTGTGCTGCAATTGACTGGACTTTTTTAGGTCAGTCTTTACCAGTATGGTCTTTGGTTTATTTCCTTTTACTTTTACTGGTCTGTTTATGGCAGTTATTCCGTTTTTATCCGGCATTTAAGACTGCTAAAAAGTGAATTTAATATGATTAAAAAAAACCCAACTTAAGTTGGGCTTTTTTTAATCATATTCGAACAAGTGAAAATATAAGAAAAATTGATAGAAATAACGCATAATTTTGTAGACAGATAGTTCTGTTTTTTATAAAGTGCAGCCGTTTATATATCCTAATGATTATAAAAAAATGGTTTTTAATATATTTAGTGTCTTGGAAAAAATAGGGCTAAATGCTCAGAAACGTGCTATCCATGTACAATTTTCTAATGAACTACTCAATAACCAAATATTCTTACAACGTATAGAAGGCCAACATCAGCTGAATGGTGGCCTAATGGCGGAATTGATCTGCCTTTCAACCAATGCTCAAATTGCATTGAAGCAATTTATTGGTGTTCAGGTCGCTGTTGATCAAGTCACAGATTCGGGCCAATTGTTCCGAACCACAGGTATTGTGACTGAAGCCAGTTATGGACAAAGTGATGGTGCTTTAACACTTTATAAGCTGACTATAGAAGATGCGACAAATTTATGGCACAAACGCCGTAATAGTCGTGTTTTTATGAATAAAAGTATCTTAGAAATTACCGAAGTTTTATTTAAAGAGTGGCAGGAAAAAAGTCCACTGTTTGCTGCGAGTTTAAGTCTTGACTTGAGCGGCTTAGGTCAAAACTATGATATTCGACCTTTTACTATGCAGCATAATGAGTCTGACTATGACTTTCTTACACGCTTATGGCGAAGTGAAGGTATTAGTTGGCTCATTGATGAAACAGAGCTTTTTGTTCCGCATTTTACTGCGCCAATACAAACTCAAAAACTAAGACTCATTGATGATAATAGCCAGTATCAGGCTTTAGAGCGTCGTAGTATTCGCTATCACAGAAGTAGCGCAACCGAATATCAAGATAGTATTACTGGCTTTGTTGCAGTGCGGAGTTTACAACCAACCGCGGTACATGTGCAGCGCTGGCAACCCGATGCCCTTGCACAAGAAGAGGGTAATGGTTCGGTTGTTACTACACATACACATTCAGATAACTTTGACTCAGCCACTTTAAGTCTTGAGCAGGCTTGGCACGTAAGCCCTGCTTGGATGCAAGATTTAAAAGGGGAAGATCAGGCAACGGCTTCAGGCAGTAGTCAATTAGAAAAACTAAATCAGCACTTCACCGACATGCATGCGAGTCGGGCTAAATACTTTAAAGCCTATAGTAGTGTCCGCGATAGCCAAGTCGGGTATTGGTTTAATCTACGCGAGCACCCTGAAATTGATCAGCATGAAGGGGCAGATCAAGAGTTCTTGATCATTGCTAAAAACTTCTATAATCAAAATAACTTACCTAAAGATTTACACCAGCAGGTTAGCCAGTTATTAACCCAAAGTCGTTGGGATCAACATGGTTACGATGATATCGAACGTCAAGGTAATGAGCTGACTCTAATACGCCGTCAAATCAAAACTGCGCCTGAATATAATCCAGAACAGCATCGCCCAATTGCCTACCCACAAAGAGCAAAAGTCGTGGGACCAGAGGGAGAAACCATTCATGTCGATGAATGGGGACGCATTAAAGTACGTTTTCTATTTACCCGTAGTGATGATCATGGCCATGACGGTGGTGCTGGAAGCAATGACAATGATACCGACTCGGCATGGGTGGATGTACTGACTCCTTGGGCAGGAGAAGGCTATGGGGCACGTTTCTTGCCGCGTATTGGTGAAGTGGTTGTCATTGACTTCTTTGACGGCAATATTGACCGTCCATTTGTGACTGGGCGCATCCATGAAGCGCAGCGTTCACCCACTAAGTTCGATGTAAAAGGGCAACTTCCTGCAACTAAAAAACTGAGCGGGATTCGCAGTCAGGAAATCAATGGCAGTGGCTTTAACCAATTACGTTTTGATGACACAACCGGGCAAATCAGTACCCAACTCCAAAGTAGTCATGCAGCAACACAGCTGAATTTAGGTAATTTAAGTCATCCAAAAGAACAAGAGACGAGCCAAGGCCGTGGTGAAGGCTTTGAGCTCAGAACAGATGCTTGGGGAGCTGTGCGTGCGGGTAAAGGCATGCTCATTAGTACCTATGCACAAGAGCAGGCGATTGCCGACCATTTAGAGGCTGCACAAGCACAATCTTTACTTTCACAAGGCTATGAAAGTATGAAAATGCTCAGTGAAGTTGCAGCCAAGCAACAAACTGATGCTTTAAACGTGATTAATCGCTTACCCAAATTCATCCAGTCGCTTGAGCTAAAAACCACAGGACAAGCATTAAATAGTACGGTAAATCTGTTTAAGGAAGGCATTAATAACGACCCTATACATGCACTCAAAAGCTGTGGCGGCTTTATTGAGGATATTGGTGCTCTAGGCGGTAATGCAAAAGGCGTTGTAGATGAATTTAATGCTTTCTTTAGCGATGCCAAAGATGCGGTGGAAAACTTAAAAGCATTCATCGAAAATGTTGAAGAACATGGTGCCGACCTCGTTAAAGGTAAACTTGCAAGCATTAAAGATCGTATTCATAAAAATCCATTTGAGAGTATTAAAGAGGTTGGAAAGGTCTTAGCCAATGTTGAGACTAAAGACTTTGACATGATGAGTGTATGTGGCACTTTTAGTAAAGGCAGTAAATTGGAAGTGTCACCTTCTAAAGCATTGAGTTCTTTACAAGGCTTTATGGAGGGTTATACCCAAGGTTTAGAAAGCAGTTCCGATACTAAACAGCAAGAACAAGGCAAAATCTTTAGACAAGCCTTAATGCTATTAGCTTCACCAAATGGCATTGCCTTGACCACACCTGAAAATATTATCCTGCAAGCATCGCAAGATATTGCTGAAAGTGCCAGCGGTTCAATTAATTTGAGTGCGCAAAAAAATATTATTGGGCACGCACAAGACAAAATCAGTTTGTTCGCTGCTCAAAAAGGTTTGCGTGCTTATGCAGCAAAAGGAAAGCTCGAATTACAAGCACAAGACGATGCTATTGAAGCAATTGCGAAGAAGGTGATTAAGCTCATTTCTACTGAAGATAAAATCGAGCTTACGAGTCCAAAAGAAATTGTATTAACCGCAGGTGGGTCACAGCTCAAAATTAATGCCAATGGCGTTTTTTCAACAACAGGCGGTAAGTTTGAAAGTAAAGCTGGGCAGCATTTGTTTACGAGTGGGGCAACAGTAAATGCTGAGTTGCCGAAAATGCCTGAGAGTGGAATTTTTAGTCGAAGATTTGATTTTAGTGATATTTTCAATTTAGAAAATTTGAAAGAGGAAGTTAGATTTAAAGTTATCAATAAAACAAAGAATACAGAATATATTGGAATATTAGATGAAATGGGTCGAACACCAAGGATATTTAGTGATTCATCAGATACTGTCGAAATTCAATTTATTAGCAATAATGACAATAAAAATATTATACCTACGAAGGAATTAAATGAAGATATTTATAATCATGATACTGGGGATTTTGTAGATGATGGAATTCAGAGCCAGCTTGCAGAAGCGCTAGATGATGAATATAAAGATGATCTAGAAGATGATTTTAATAAATTTGGAGTATAAGAGATGAAACGCAGTCTAACATTGCTACTGAGCACATTTATCTCAATACAAGCTTTTGCTGAAGAAAATGCTTGTGAAAAAATTTGGGATAGCTTCAAAAATAAAAATGAAAGTATCAAAATTGATAAAGTTAATGTCCCATGTAAACAAATTTGGGAAGATAGCAATAAAGCAAAGCTTGTAAAGACTATTGGCTTAAACCCAAAAGATGCTCAATGGATGTCAACAGGGGAATGTCAAGTTATTGAAGTGAATAAAAATAAATACCAAGTTTATTATGCTTATCTAAAAAATGATCATAGTGATATAAATATCATTAGTGATACTAATGGTAATTATTTTTCATATTTTAGAAATTTAGGTCGCTATGATATGTTTGAAGATAAGTTTTTTCCAACAAAAAAAGCAAATAAAAATGGCGTTGAGTTAAGTTGCCCTGGATTGGGGAATTTTGAGAAAATGAAACCTATTTTAAGTTCATATATCAATAATAAAAAAATTGATATTAAAAAATTTAGTTTTGAGGACTTAAATAAATGAAAAATGGTAAATCTATAAATCAAAAGTCATATCCATTAACGCGATATGGATTTATTTGTGCCGTTTCAAGAATGGAATCTTCATCAGATTTAAGTTTACCCTTATCGGCACCAGTAAACATTAGAGCAAGCCAAAATAAAAATTCTCTGGGTTATATTGGTTTTTTTCAGTTTGGGGAAGCTGCACTTATCGATCTTGGTTATTATAAGCATTGGAAGGATAATTCTGATAAAACGGAAGAAAACGATTGGACTGGGAGTTGGACTGGTCACAATAGTGTTAATTCTTTATCAGATTTTTTGAAATCTCCTGCTAAGCAGGTTCAAATCATTGGAGAATGGATAGATCTTCTTTGCAAACGATTAAGAAATAGAAGTTTTAATGAATACTATGGGAAAATAATAAATGGAATTGAAATTACTGAATCGGGTGCCATTGCAGGGGCTCATTTAGTTGGTGACGGAGGCTTAGGTTCTTTTTTAGGTATATCAGGTTTTAAAGGGAATTATAAAGAAGTAGATGGAAATAATGTTCATATTAGTAAATATATTGAGATGTTTAACCATTATGATTTAGAAAGCTGTTGTAGTAGAAAAATATATATAAAATTAAAGAACCAAATTGGACAAATAGCAAAAAATAAAAAAGTAACTATTGAATCTGAATATAGTGGTAAGTTTAAACAATCAAAGTTTATTGTAAATGCAGAGTCAGATGAGCAAGGAGTATTACCTGTTATTATTAGACATCCAGGTAGTAAAATTGTAATTAAAGCAGATGGTAAACAATCTGCGATCATCACACAAGCCTCTGATAAAAAACAATCTATTGAATTAAGTGTAAGTGAAGATATTAAAATTCAGTCTGTCTTACAAAAACCTGCTGAACCAGAGCCAAAACAAGAAAAAGTTGTTGTTGTGGAACAGAAAACTGTTGATTCGAATAAAGATGAGGTGAAAACACATACTTCTAAAGATATAAAATTTGATATAGCCATAATAGAAAGTGACACAAATAGAAAAATAACGAATATGAGGTTTTTCGTAAGATATAAAGGTAAGATCAAAGAGCATACTTCTGATAGTTCAGGAATAAAAACTGGTATAATTGCAGAAGAGGGTGAAAGTTTAGATATATTGGTAAATGGAAGTAAAGGTTATCAAAAACTAAAAACAATATCCGTAACTAAAGGAATAGAAAATAGCTGTATATCAGTCCCATTAGGGCTAGTCAGCGTGAAATTGAAGATACATGATAGTAAAGGTAAAATTTTAAAAAATAATAAGTTTTTTGTTTCATATAGAGGTAGAGAAATAGAAAAAACAACGGATAGTAATGGCTTTATTCAATTAAAAATGTTGAATGCATTTGTTTATAAATTGCTACTTTCAAATAAGCAACCTGTTTTGACATTAAGAAATGATCCAAGTATTTCCGTAATCAATGTCAACTTAAATTCTGCGGCTACAACAATACAGATGCCTCGAGTAGCTTCAAATACTCCAAGTAAGACAGTACCAGCAAAAACTACACCAGCGAAAGAAACCTCATCTAAGAAAGAAGAGAGCTTTGTTGATTACTTAATTGATTTTATTCCTTCATTAGGAAAAACAGAGAATGTTCATACAGAGAAAAATGGTAATCCTTTAACCAAACAGTATGGTAGTGATGTCGCTTTTACTATTAAAACAATTAATAAAGAGACAGGTAAGGAAGAAAATCTAGCTTATTCAATTAAGTATAATGGTGCAAAAAGAACACATTATACTGGACAAGATGGGATTGGATTAAAAAAACATCGAGGCGAAGAAGGAAAAAAAATTGAAATTGTTGTAGATGTTGATAGTAAAGAACAAGTACTTTATACCGCTATATTGAAGAATCCTATGCCAGTCATTGAAATAAGAATAGATAAGCCAAAAGATGATGGTTCATATTTATTCCCTTTAAAGGTACGGACAAATTCATATAAAAATGGATTTGCTCGATTTGGTTCTAATCGTAGTGGTGGAAAACGTAAACACGCAGGTTGTGATCTGTATGCACCAACAGGAACTGAGATTAGAGCGATGGCTGATGGAAAAGTACGTGTAGTAAAAGCTTTTTATTCTGGTACTGATGTAATTGAAATTGTACATAAAAAACATATTATACGCTATGGCGAGGTTCTGGCAGGGAAGTCCTTAGTAAAAGTTGGAGATGATGTAAAACGCGGACAAACTATTGGCTATGTCGGTAAACTCACAGTACAAGTTCCAAGTATGATGTTGCATTTGGAGATGTATTCTAATCCTAAAGATACTAGTCCATTAACAGTTCGTGGCAATAATGCCTATCAACGACGCTCTGATCTAATAGATCCTACTACTTTTTTAGACAATTCAACATTATGAGATTGGTAATGAATAAAATTTTAATAGCGCTAAGTTTTTTATTTTTGACGGCTTGCAATGATTTTAACAAACTGGAAAAAGAATCTAATGCATCTGTTGAACAGCAAAAAGAATCAAATTCAGTTATAAAGTCACAGTTAAGTAACTCTAGTGACTCACTAATAAAAGAAACTACTGTTTCTCAAGTAAAAGATAAAAAAAAGGAAAATTCAAAACCGCAAATGGATGCTCAGGATAAAATTACTTGTATGGGTAAAACCTTAAATGATTGGTATACTTTTGATGAAAATTTAGAACAGCCAAAATGTAAGAAATTAAACGGTTATAAATTAAAGAATTATCAATGTTCTATTGAGAAAAATGTATTCGATTTAAATTCTGATGCTATTAGAATTACAATGAAAGATGCTAGAGTATTTGCATTCCATTCTCTTGAGCAATGTCAAGAAGCTGTTGAAATGTGGGAAGCGAATGGTGTTTAGAATTTAAAAAAATTGATTAGAGTCATTAATTATTATATTTATTTAGAAAATATAAAATTACTTCATTAATAGTAATTTTAATGAAGAGCTAAAATAATTCTAGATTTTGAGATGATTTTTATCTAACCTGTTGTAAGACATGTTAAGTTATTAACTCTATTTTAAAGCCCAACTATCTCTATCATAGTTGGGCTTTTTTATTTCTTTACAACACTTCCAAATCTTTGAGCGTATAGTTTCACTTATCAATTATGAGTTTGAATACCTTCTTGTACATAATCATGTACATGAGGAAAAAACTAGCAAGAAATTTTTTTAGAAAAATTGGGTGGCACTGAATTTAAAAATACTTTAAGCTAAAAAATATTACTTTATGTGAGTTTTAATAAAAGTATAAGATAAAATGTGTAATTCTAAAAATATATGCAAAATATAATTATAGATGAGTTAAATAAAAATATTGTTATGATGTTTTTTTGTAAGTTTTCTTATAAAATAAAGCACCAGTTTAGGTATAACTTATGAAATACAAATTATTTACACTTATTTTTCTATCCTTTTTCTTTGGTGTTACAAATGCAAGTAATGATGAGAAATGTTTTGAAGACTCAAAAATTTTAATCATAAACTTATATAAAAACTATCCTGTGGATGGAAATAAAATTATTGAGAGTGCTGATAGAAAAACTATTTCTAGGTTTTTTTCTAATCAATTAACAAATATGTTAGTAAAAGATTATGCTTGTAGAAGTAATTTAAATGGTGTATGCAATATAGATTTTAATATTTTAAGTAATGCACAAGATGATATAGGTAAATTTAGTATACTACAAGCTACAGATAATATTGTTACTGTTAAATTTAATACGCCTACACATGGTAAATTTATTGATTTTCTGATAGAAAATAAAGGGAAATGTAAGCTTATTAAGAATATAAAATACAATAATAATACTAATTTGATTAAAATCCTACAGCAATAATTTTTTTATTTAGTGATTATGTTAATGCAGTATATAAATTGCGGCTTGTTAGAAATATGAAAGTGATTTTCATGATGATAAAGAATAACCATAAATTTTTAAAATTTTGATTATATTTTATAACAATATTATTTTGAAAGATGATATTGTTATAAAAGAGATCATTCAAAGTAAATAATGAGCTTAGCTTAAATGAAACAATATCTTAAATTTATAGTTTTTACTTCTTTCATGATCGGATCTATTGAGGCTTCATATGCTGACTTTGGTTTTATTCAAGATAAAGATGGGTATGTGAATGTAAGGGAAAATTCAATTTTAAATTCTAAAGTTACGTCCAAATTAAATAATAATGAAATTGTTTCTTGTGTGATGGATGAACAGACTAATAATTTTTGTTTAGTTAATGCAAGCAATGGTGTAACTGGATTTATCTATAAAAATAGAATAAATAATTTTAGTGGGTACACTTCTATTAAACTATCTCAATATTCTAGAGAAAAAGCTGTTTATAATGATAAAAACATAATACTAGAAGTGTATGCAAAAAAAGCTATTTTAGATCCTAAACTTTATAAAACTTTTAAAGGTGAATATAAGTATTTTAAGAATAAACAATTCTTTGGTACTGATGGTACTTTACCTAATAATGATTTTTTACAACTTGATAAAATCATAATTAAGGATAAAGATAAGAAAATTGAAATTGGTAAAAATGATATAGAACAATACTTTTTTCCTAAAAATGGTATAGATGGTGATAAGAACGAGCTTGCTGATTTTAAAATATATTATTTAAATAATAATATTTATATTTTAAATACTTTTAATAATGGTGGTGCAGCAGCTTACAATATTGTTTTAAATATAAAAAATGGAAGAGTAATTGCCAATAAAGCTTGGATGGTTGATATTTAAAATATTATCTTTCTTCTACAAAAGCTAGTTTGTTAAAGAAGCCCAACAAAAGTTGGGCTCTATTTACGTCTCTACAATCCCTTCCAAATCTTCAAGCGTATAGTTCGGCATATCAATAATATGGGTTTGAATACCGTCTTGCACATAATCATTCACATGAGGATATAGCCAGCGAGTAATCTGTTCAGCAACACTTGAGTGATACTGAATTTCAAAATGGTTTAAGCCATAAAAAACGGCTTTATGTGAGTCTGGAACTTTAAGCTGAAAACGTGGATTTGGATGTTCGCCAAGTGCGCTTTTCACACTCACTAAGTAATCGCCAATTACGGTAAGTGCTTTATTACGCACCTTTTCAAACTCGAGTGTTCCTGCCACTAAAAAGGTATTGATATGGGAGGGTAGTGGAGCCGGCGCACGGTTGTCATCCATCATGCCAATACGGGCATCCATATATTCCCAGTCATCATCACGAACGCTGCCATGGCGTAAGTCTAAAATGCCATTACTACGGATATTAACTAGCTGACCCAGTAACCCAACAAATGGGAAAGCTCCGAGCTTATCTTGTATAGCAAATCCAAAACGCTCAAGTACTGCACCATGGTGTGGAGAACCAATACAGACGAGGTTTTCGACCATATGAATCCATTGGTACATATTTTGTTTACCGTAAAACAGTGCGCTACGGGAAACCAGGCCACCCATACTGTGACCAATTAAATCAATACTAGTAATTCTTGGATTGCGCTGTACTAAATCTTCTAATAAGTTTGAAAAACTGCGCCCATTGGCTGAAATGCGGCGACCTGTGTTGTAATTTAAATATAGCATGGTGTTATGGTCACGCTGTGCTAACAGACGCTCACCAATGCCACCATAGTGTGCATTTGACCAAGTAAGATGGTTCATACACAAACCATGAACTAAAATTACGATACGCCCTGCAAGTTCGCCTTGCTGGATTGCACCGTAGTGATCATATAGCACCATCGGCAAGGCAAGTGGACTATGTTGCTTAAGCAAATAGTCTCCAAAAATACCATTTAAAATACCCACCAAAAAATGAAGTGTGGGTGTTAATGGCTTTTCATGAAGGGTCGGAAACTTTTCAATAATACGACGTAAACCCGGCGCTAAAAAATAACGACCATATTTTTGTAAGGCACCATAGGAAAACTGGTAGACCTTTTGCACAGATGGGCGTTTTTGAAAATTATTAGCATTTTGAGCACTAATACCAAAAGCATTTTTTAACACTTCAATATTAATGACTTGTATTAATTCATGTACACCATTTAAGCTGGTGCTGAACAGTTGAGCTAAACCTTCTAGTACGTCGGCCTGACTTGGTGGCGTACGATCCCATTTACAATAAGTTTCATGTAACGGTGTTAAGCTCGGCATATCTTTTCCCCATTTACGTTATAACCGACGTTTTAAGCTGTACTTTTTATGAACGGCAGCTAACGTTTCCATCTTAGTAGTTTAAATAACACATGTTTTTAAAATACTGATGAATGGTAAGTTGAGACGTTTTTCTTGTCTGACAATAGGGTTTTTATATACAAACTGAGAACAAAAATGTGAGTTTATTCTCAATTTAAGAGGGAAATATATGAATATTATCTACCTCCATGGCTTTAATAGCAGCTCTTCTTCGATTAAAGGGCTGAGCCTTAAGCAATATTGTAGCGAATTGGGTATAAATGTGCATTTGCCAGATTTAAATAGATCTCCAGATCAGGTCGTAGCACAAGTTTCAGAAATGATTCAGTCTTTAGAAAAGGTAGCTTTAGTCGGCAGTAGTCTTGGTGGATTTTTTGCGACATATTTTGTCGCGAAATATAATGTTCCGGCTGTACTGATTAACCCTGCTATGCAACCATGGAAGCTGTTTGATGAGTTATTTCAAGTTGAAAGCATGCCTTATAAGGTGAATGATCTATGGTCAATTGATCATGTTCAGTTACGACAGTTAGAACAACTGGAACTGAAACAACCTGAAAATGCTGACAAAATACTCGTCTTATTGCAACAAGGCGACGAAATTTTGGATTATCGTCAAGCACAACGCTATTATAGTGCTGCAACACCATCCTCATTGATTTTGACGGATGCTCATGGCAATCATGCCATGGAAGATTTTGAAGAAAAATTACCCTTAGTGATCGAATTCTTTGCGCACACCATCAAATAAGGAAAACGTACAACGTGACACAATATACGGCTCAATCGCTTGAAGTTCTTTCCGGTTTAGACCCTGTTCGTCGTCGTCCGGGGATGTATACCGATACTTCTCGTCCTAACCATTTAGCCCAAGAAGTTATTGATAATGCTGTCGATGAAGCATTAGCCGGTCATGCCGACAAAATCTGTGTCACGGTTTATAAAGATGGTTCATTGTCAGTTGAAGATAATGGCCGTGGTATGCCAGTTGATATTCATCCTGAATATGGCCAAAGTGGTATCGAAATCATTTTAACCAAGCTGCATGCTGGTGGTAAGTTTAGTACTGATAACTATCAGTTTTCAGGTGGTTTACATGGTGTGGGGATTTCAGTTGTAAACGCTTTATCTACACGTGTTGAGGTAGAAGTTCAGCGTCAGGGTAATTTATACCAGATGGCATTTGAGCAAGGTGAACCTGTTGCTCCTTTAGCGGTGTTAGAAGGTAAAGCACCTAAACGTGCGACAGGAACTACGGTACGTTTCTGGCCTGAAGCTAAATATTTTGATAGTCCAAAATTTGCTTTAAAAGCACTTAAACATAATTTAAAAGCCAAAGCTGTTTTAGCAGCTGGTTTAAAAATCACTTATATCGATCAAATTAATGATGAAAAAATCGAATGGCAATTTGAAAATGGCCTTGTCGATTATTTGATGGATGAATTACAAGATCGTGAAATTTTGCCAAACCCTGCATTTGTAAGTAGTGGACAAGCAGACCGCGCAGCCTGTGAGTTTGCGATTTGCTGGAATGTAGAAGGCGGTGAGCAGGTTCAAGAAAGCTACGTCAATCTGATTCCGACTGCACAAGGCGGTACACATGTAAACGGTTTACGTTCGGGTGTGACCGAGGCATTACGTGAATTCTGTGAGTTACGTAATTTATTACCACGTAATCTTAAACTTTCGGCTGAAGATGTTTGGGATGGCGTGAATTACATTTTATCGCTCAAGTTCCAAGAACCACAGTTCTCTGGGCAAACCAAAGAGCGTCTTTCGAGTCGTGAAGCTGCCAATATTGTTTTAAATATTGCTAAGGATGCGTTTGCGCTCTGGCTCAACCAGCATGCTGAAATTGCTATGCAACTTGCCGAAATGGCAATTTCTAAAGCAGGTCGACGTTTAAAAGCTGCGAAAAAAGTTGAGCGTAAAAAGATTGTTTCTGGTCCGGCTTTACCGGGTAAATTGGCAGACTGCGTGGGCCAAACACGCGAAGAAAGTGAGTTATTCATTGTCGAGGGTGACTCGGCTGGTGGTAGTGCCAAACAGGCGCGCGACAAGAACTTTCAGGCTATTATGCCAATTCGTGGAAAAATCTTAAATACATGGGAGGTTTCTTCTGATGAAGTACTTGCTTCTCAGGAAGTTCACGACATTGCGATTGCAATTGGTGTAGACCCGGGCAGTGATGATTTGTCAGAACTGCGCTATGGCAAAATCTGTATTTTGGCCGATGCCGACTCAGACGGTTTGCACATTGCGACTCTGCTATGTGCTTTATTCGTTAAACACTTTCCAGCATTGGTTGAAGAAGGCCATTTATTTGTAGCAATGCCGCCATTGTTCCGTATCGACATTGGTAAAGATGTTCATTACGCGCTAGATGATGAAGAGCTTGAAACCATTTTAAAAAATGTTAAAGGTAATAAGAATCCGCAAATTACCCGATTCAAAGGATTGGGCGAGATGAATGCAATTCAACTACGTGAAACAACCATGGATCCGAACACCCGTCGTTTGGTTCAGCTCGATCTAGATGATGCACATTTAACAGCAGGTTTACTCGACAAGCTCCTTGCGAAAAAACGTGCAGCAGACCGTAAGCAGTGGCTTGAGCAAAAGGGTAACTTAGCTGATATCACGGTTTAAAAAAGTATTAAAAAAATCCCCGCACAATAGGCGGGGATTTTTTATTTTAATTACACAATAGTATGCAGTATTTAAATAATTAGACTAAAGCAGACAGGTCTGTATAACTTATTCTTTATTTAAAACCTAATTTCTATAGGTTGTGGAAATTGAAAAACATCGCAATTTGCACCACCTCCAATCCGATCTATTACTACAAAATCACTGGGTGCCTCAAAGGTAAGCAAAGGGTGATGCCATGTGCCTGCCCGATAATTAATACTTTGCTTACCATTCGAGATGAAAGCACAGAGCTTGGAAATATCGGGAGTATTTTCATCTAAAGCGGGTGCGACAATAATTAAAAACTTTTGTTGCTGTAATGGAATAAATGCTTGAGAACCTTTCGGATGTCGCTCTAGCATGGAAATTTCCATAGGCAAGACACTGGCCTTGATGTTACGGAAAATACTGATCCCTGCTTTTGCTTCACCCTCAATTTCAGTTTCAACGAGCGCATGGTAGCGTTCGGTGTGGGCATCATTAATATGAAAAAAATCATGCCCATCACAACAAATAACTTCTCCGAAGGGCTGAAAGTTCTCAATAGTTAAGGGCTGAATCTGAACAGTATCTATGATCATGACTTGGCAATTTTCCCCCATAAACGGACACGACTAATGCCACCATCCGGAATCATGTTAATACGGATATGTGAGATTTTTTCATGCTGTAAAATCTCATTCACATATTCATGAATATGGTCCATTTGCATAGGTTGGGCTTCTAGTAAATAAGACCAAAACATACTTTGTGGAATTAATTGTGCATCGGTTGCATTTTCAAGGTAGACCGCTTGTATCGATACTTGGGCAGGGAAGTTCCCTTTAAAGTGCGCCGTATCAATTTCAATTTTTTCAATTTTTCCGCTTTTACCCAACGCAAGAATACACCAGTCATAACCTGGTGCGCGGCGGCGTTTGGTTTCCCATCCATCGCCCATATTGACGCCACGGCCT
The DNA here is from genome assembly GCF_041021905.1 of Acinetobacter nosocomialis. NCBI lineage: Bacteria > Pseudomonadati > Pseudomonadota > Gammaproteobacteria > Moraxellales > Moraxellaceae > Acinetobacter > Acinetobacter nosocomialis. The sequence goes on along the minus strand of NZ_CP157432.1, from coordinate 3,814,113 downwards.
GGGTTAATCAAATTACGCGGGTGTCCAAAGTGCGCATCGCTATAGGCAATTACGCGACCACCATTTTCAAGAGCCAATAAGTCGAGTGTTTGCTCTGTATCAGACACCTGAATATGAACATCACCATAAACGCGTAAACGGGCGACACCACCATCTGGGAAAATATTGAGGCGTATATGAGTGAAAATTGCATCATTATTGACCATGAAAATATGATGTTGACTCGGCCCTAGCTCTGTATTTCCTAAAATACTCTGCCATTTTGCCCCATTAAGGTCACCATTTGGTGCATAACATGCCTCTAATGATGCAGATGCAGGATAATTTCCTGTAAAAAACGTGGTGTCGATATCAAGTGCACTGATTTTTCCACTCACTCCTAGCTTCACAATACACCAGTCATAGCCCGCATGACGCTTACGGCGGGTCTCCCAACCGTCCATCCATTTGCCGTTATCATCGAATTTATCTTCAACAAAAATAGGTGCTTCAAATTGCAGCATACGTTTTGCTTCTGCAAAGAAATCATCTGAACACTCAATCACTTGTGCACCAATTCGGGCATCCGCCAAATTAGTTTTAGTATTCAAAATTTCAGGAAGTTCAAAAGCTGGAGCGTGCAATGTTGCCATAATGGAGTATCCGTATTTCTTGTTAAAAACATGATTTTTCATTTAAAACTGCACTCACACTGAGCGTGCTGAGATGAGTTTTATACATAAATATATAAGCATGGTGCATGCCAGTTTGGTGGAAAAGCTCAATAAATTTTGAACGATGGCATGTTTTTAGCATAAGCACCCTATAGGTGAATATCTATAGGAGCGTGTTATGAATGTGGTGATTATTGGTGCGGGAATGGGAGGTCTAACCACAGGCATTGCATTAAAGAAATTTGGTCACCAAGTTCGTATTTTTGAGCAAACTGAAAAGATTCTTCCAGTCGGCGCTGCAATTTCGCTGTGGTCGAATGGTGTGAAATGTCTAAATTATCTGGGATTAACCGAGAAAATCGCCAAACTTGGTGGGCAAATGGATGACTTGGCCTATGTAGATGGTTTAACTGGAGATGTGATGACACAATTCAGTTTACGGCCATTAATTGAAGAAGTGGGACAACGCCCTTATCCGGTCGCACGTGCCGATTTACAAAATATGCTGATGGATGAGTTTGGTCGAGATCAGATTTATTTAGGCAAAAAAATGGTCAGCCTTGAGAATAAAGCTGATTATGTCGAAGTGCATTTTGCAGATGGTAGTTCAACACAAGCCGACTTACTGATTGGGGCTGATGGTACGCATTCAATGACTCGTGCCTATGTATTAGGTCAGCAGGTACAGCGCCGTTATGCAGGTTATGTGAACTGGAATGGTTTGGTTGAAATCTCTGAAGATTTAGCGCCAGCTCAGCAATGGACGACTTATGTAGGAGAGGGTAAGCGAGCGTCTCTGATGCCAGTTGCCGATGGACGTTTTTATTTCTTTTTAGATGTACCTTTACCAGCAGGGTTAGAGAATAATCGGGATGAATATAAAAAGCTCTTAAAACAATATTTTGCTGATTGGTGTCAGCCTGTACAGCAGCTCATTGAACGCTTAGACCCGCAAAAGACCAATCGGGTAGAAATACATGATATTGAACCGTTTACCCAATTTTATAAAGGTCGCGTGGTGATTTTAGGTGATGCCGCTCATAGCACCACACCTGATATTGGGCAAGGTGGCTGCCAAGCCATGGAAGATGCGATTTATTTAGCGCGCTCTTTGCAAATTAATACTTTGGGACTAGAAGATGCTTTACGCCGCTATCAAAACAAACGTAATGAACGTGCCAATGAATTGGTGCTTCGTGCACGCAAACGTTGTGATGTAACCCATATGAAAGATGAAACTGTTACCCAAGCTTGGTATGAAGAATTACGCCGTGAACAAGGCGGACATATTATGCAGGGTATTATTAGTAATATTGTCGGTAATCCACTCGACTAAAACAAAAACAGCAAGGAATTTTTCCTTGCTGTTTTATGCTTCTAAATAAAAAATTTTAGAAGTGGTATTTAACCAAAGCACTGACGTTATTTTCGTCTCGGCCTTGTAGGCCAAATTTATTATTCCACACAGAGTGCTCAATACCTAGGTACAGGCGTGTGTCAGGAGAAATGTGTTTACCTACATTCCATTTCCATTGAGTTGTCCAGTTCAACTCACTGGCATGGTCACCTTCAGCAGTTGACCAATCTAGGAAACCATCAACCAAGAATTCTTCAGATGCAATATTAAATGGAATTCCATAGACGAATGTCATTTGATAATCGTCATCAGTTTTCTCGTTGTTTGCACGGTAGAAATTTAAATTCGCATATTTAAAATACGGAATATCTAAATCAACAGCAAAACCATATAAGAAGTTATCGAAATTGTTGCCGTTTTCGCTATTACTTTCCCAAGTGGTACTAATGAGCACATCTTTAATTGGGCCATAAGCCAATTTTTTGCCAGATATTTCACCTAAGCTTAAACGTGGTGATAACTCAAAATATGTACTTTTATGATCATCTTCACCGCGCATACGGTCCATGAAGAAGAACACATCAGCATATTTAACTTTTGCTGCATATTCCAAAGTGATGGTGGTTTCTTTTGCGTCTACAACTTCATAGTTTTCACCATAAAGACCAGTCACGCTAAAATCTTGCCAAATTGGTTTTGCCTGAACCATGGCTGTTGCAGATAACAAGGCACAAGTAGCCGCAAGTTGCTTTAATTGCATTTAAATGATCTCCCCCCAAATAAAGCACGCTAAGGATACAGGGTCTTAAGCAAAAATGAAGCCAAATTTGATCAACGGTTAAAAAAAAGCCCACCGAAGTGGGGCGCTAAAAACGAATTCATTAATGTGTATTTCGTGTATTTATGGTTTGGCTCAATTGAGGGGCAGATGAGCTACGAAATGAAGGTAAATGATTAAATAACAAATTCAATAAGATAGCAAAGATACAAGTTGAACTAATACCCGAATGGAACAAAGTTTGTACCCAAACTGGAAAGTGAGCATAGAATTCATGGTTAATAATAGGAATCATCCCTGCTGATAAAGCAGTCGCGACAATAATCAAATTTTTCTGATCGTTATAATTAATTTTTGCCAAAGTACGGATTCCGCTCGCTGCAACTGATCCAAACAAGACCAGACCTGCACCACCAAGTACAGGCATAGGGATTGCTGCAATAAGGCGACCCATAACAGGCAATAGACCTAAAATGATGAGAATGACACCGCCTGCTGCCACGACAAAACGGCTCTTAATCCCTGTAATTGCTACCAATCCTACATTTTGTGCAAAAGCACTTTGCATGAATGAACCAAAAATAGGTGCAATAGCACTCGAGAACATATCTGCACGAACGCCATTGGCAATACGTTTTGAATCGACTTCAGTTCCTACAATGTCTCCGACCGCAATAATGTCAGCAGTGGTTTCCGTCATAATTACTAAGGTAACAATCAGCATCGATAAAATCGCACTGAGCTCAAAAGTCGGTAAACCAAATGCAAATAGATGAGGGAATTGCAGCCATGCACCTGAGCTCACGTGACTAAAATCACCAAAACCCATGAAGTAGGCCAATATACTACCAGCCATGATCGCCAATAATATGGATAAGCGACGAATACCGGCTTGAGGTAGCATATTCAGAATAATCACAATACCTAAGGTCAGTAGTGCCAAAGAAATATTTTCTACACTTCCCCAGTTGGGTGCTTTCTCGTTACCACCCATCATCCAACGAATTGCAACAGGTAATAGAGATAGCCCAATAATCGTGATGACGCATCCGGTTACAACAGGTGGGAAAAAACGAATGATTTTTGAAAAGTAGGGCGCAAGGCAAAGCCCAACTAGAGAGGCTACAATGACTGCCCCGTAAACTGCAGGTAGACCACCGCCTGTGGTGATAATGGCAACCATGGTCGCCACACCTGCAAAAGACACCCCCTGAACTAAAGGTAGTTTTGCGCCTAGATATTTTGTTCCCATGGTTTGTATGAGAGTTGCCAATCCGCCCACAAATAGCGCTGCTGCAATGAGCATTCCGACTTGTGCCGAGCTTAAACCAGCTGCCATTCCAATAATAAGTGGCGGTGCTACAATGCCGCCATACATGGTAAGTACATGCTGTAAGCCATAAGCAAAACTTTTTGAAATTCCTAAATATTCATGCTCTGGAGAAATCGCATTCTTTTGTCGATGATTCATATTTTTCTCCTATTTATATTTGAATTAGCTGCCGCGATAAGTGGAGTAGGCAAAGGGGCTGATTAGTAATGGAATGTGATAATGCTGATTGATGTCTTCTATAAAAAATTGAATACAAACACGCGGGAAAAAAGTTTTGACTTCTTGCGAGGCAAAATAAGGAGCAATTTCAAATTCAAGTTGATAAGCACCTTCACTCAAGTCGTTTATTTCAAAATCACTCACTCGCCCATCTTGATTAGTGGTTGCGGTCGCAATTAGTTCGTGAGTTGCTGCATGAAACAATTTCACTTCGACCTGTGCAGCCGGTTTACCTAAATTCGTATCTAAAATATGAGTGCTGATCATGTTTGTACTTCCTGTGATAGACGTAATAGAGCAATTGCTGCGAGTTGCTCATGTACAATGACTTTTTCTATAGCTAAGTTGTTTTGAAGACGTTGATGGAGTTTTTTTAAAATATCTTCGCTACTGAGGCCGGCTGCTTTAATTAAAAAAATAAAACCAAACTTCTGTTCATACTCAAGATTACCTTGCAGCAGAGCTTGTTGTGTTTGCTCATCCAACGAGATACCAGCTTGTTCTTTAACTGAAAAATCTTGCTCTTTTGCATTGAGTTGTTTTTTTGCCTGTCGTTCCCCAATTTTTGGATGGGTTGCTAAAGCGGCCTGAATTTCTTGCCATGACCATGTGTGGCTTAATTGTTCTGCATACCCTAAAAGAACTGATGTTGAAGAGTAGGGACGTTCTGAAATAATTTTTTCGGCCCAAGCAGGAATATGGACGCAGTTGTTTAACAGAGTCTTGAGTTGCTCGGATGGGGCTTGATTAAACTCGGCTAAAAACACTGTTATTCCTAAACTCGTTATCATGATATAGAGTTTTAGCAATAACAGTGCCAAGAGTGGTTAATCTTTCACTAATGAATTTGGAAAATTAATAACCAACTAACGAGTTATGTGATTTTTAAACCAATATTCTGCAATATCCTGACGACGACACACCCAGACACGATCGTGCATTTGAATATAGTCGAGGAATCTTTGTAAGGCTTTAAAACGACCCGGACGCCCTAAAATACGGCAGTGCATTCCAATAGACATCATTTTTGGTGCAGTTTCACCTTCTGCATACAGAACATCAAAACTATCTTTTAAATATTGGAAAAACTGCTCTGAGCTATTAAATCCGCCCGGTGAGCAGAATTTCATGTCGTTACATTCGAGCGTATAAGGAATAATGAGATGAGGACGTGATGCACCAGCCGTATTGGTCAGTGTGGTCCAAAAAGGCAGGTCATCACCATAATAATCAGAGTCGTATTGTATTTGTGGAAACTCTGCGAGTAACTGACGGGTATTAGGACTATCACGTCCGGTATACCAACCTATAGTCTTATTTCCAAACAAGTTTTCTAAAACTGATAAGGCTTGTTCCATGTGCTGTTTTTCGACTTCAATGTCGGTATCTTGATAGTGAAGCCAGCGGTAGCCATGAGAAACGACATCATAATCAGCTTCTTTAATGGCTTCGACAATATAAGGGTTACGGGCCAGCGCCATGGCAACGCCGAAGATAGTCATTGGAAGCTTGCGCCGTTGGAACTCACTATGGATGCGCCAAAAACCAGCACGTGAACCATATTCGTACATAGAGTCCATCGACATATGCTTAGCTGGATAGCTTGCAGCACCAATAATTTCTGATAAAAATTGCTCCGAACCTGCGTCGCCGTGTTCAATATGCTTTTCGCCACCTTCTTCATAATTCAACACAAATTGCACGGCAATCTTAGCATTGTTGGGCCATTTCACCTCTGGAGGCTGTCCGTGATAACCGATTAAATCACGTGAATAAGGAGACTTTTGAATCTGCTCAATGAGTTCTGCTCCAGATAGATAAGATTCGGTCACAATTGCTCTCCTTTTGTTCAATTTTTCATAAAAATTTAAAAAATCAGCTTGCATATTTTTATAGATGGACTGATATTGAAGGTATGAAGATCTTCAAAATAAATTAAAAGCGGTACGTTTAAGTCAGGAGATAACAAACCATTACACCATCAAAATGTACAATTAAAGTCAGTTCATGCATGCTTAAAACATGCCAACATAAAAAAGTTTTGCATAGAAAAGATCCACAGTAAGAAAGAGAGGATGGTATTTATGAATATTGAAATCCGCACAGATAAAAACATCCATAATAGTGAACGTTTAATTACTTATGTACGTGCAGAACTTACTCAAGAATTCCAACGTCATAGCGAACGTATTACACATTTCTCAGTTCATTTTAGTGATGAAAATGGGGACAAAGGTGGCGATAAAGATATCCACTGTATGATCGAAGCACGTCCTGCTGGCTTGAAACCAGTGGCAGTGCACCATAAAGCAGGAAATATTGATGCCTCAATTCATGGTGCGATTGAAAAACTAAAACGTAGCCTTGAACATACTTTTGAGAAAAAGGAACACCCGAGAGGTGGTCAACCAGAATTCATTGATGATGAAGTTTAAAAATTGCTAAAAAGCCCTTCGGGGCTTTTTTTATGAAAAATAAAAAAGACGGATAAAAACTCTTCACAACTTTTGGTTTGCAATGCAATAGCATTGACCTCTAAAATCTTCATCAGAGATTAGGCATAATAGCCCTAATATATTTTTGAGAGATGGTCATGTTAACCACCCAGCAGCAGGCTTTAATTAAAGCCATAGAAGAATTAGAACTTACGCAAGTACAAAAATTACTTGCTGAGGGGCTTGATCCGAATTTCATTGATCCGGAACAAGGGCCACCTGTATCAATTATTTGTGATGGAATTTTTAAATGGTGGGAAGATGTCTCGGAAGCGTATGAAGCAGGCACTCCCTTATCAAAAGAAGAAAAAGATCAAGCATTACAAGTTTATCTCGATATCCTTGAAGCCTTAATTCAGGCAAAGGCAAATGTTCATCTTTGGGATGCAGAAGAATTTTATGGTCCACTATGGGATGCAGCAAGTTCGGCATGCGCACCAGCGGTTCAACGTTTACTTGATGAAAAAGTTGATCCAAACACACGTGATGAAGAAGGACTCACCATTTTATCTTCAATCAGTCAGTTGTTCTTTGATTGTGATTTTGATGAAATAGATTGGTCAGAAGCGCTTCAAGAAGAGCGTGAAACACTAGAGTTATTGCGCCATCATGGAGCAAAAATGTCAAAAGAACTAACTACTTGATTGGAATATAGAATGAGAACATTTCAAATTTTAACTTTTGCTCTGACCACTGTTGCCGCAGGAAGTAGTTTTGCCGCAGAGTTCTCGTTTGACCGTCCAGGTTCGGGCTTCGGAACAGGTATCACTCCAGTGGGGCAGTTAGCTTGGGAACAAGGTTTGCCAAGTGCAACTTATACAGAAGCAACTGTTGATGGCGTGAAAGAAAAAACCGTAACTGTACATGGCGATATGTTATTCCGTACAGGTTTGGCGAAAGACTTAGAATTACAATTGGGTTGGCAAGGTCCGGGTTGGACTCAAACCAAGCGCGCTGGTAAAAAGACAGATACCTCTGGTTTAGGTGATGTAAGCATCGGCTTAAAAAAAGCGATTGATTTAAATGATGAAAATTTAACAATGGCTGTCTTGGCTCAAGCGCTTATTGCAACGGGTAATGATGAGTTTACTGAACATGACGATATTTATAGTTTAAGTTCAGCAGTGGCTTATCAGTATAATGATTTGATCAATACTGCAATTACGATGCGTTACGAAGTGCAAAACAGCAACTGGGCTGTAACAGCCATTCCAACAATCAATTATAAAATTGCTGGCAAACTTTCTGGCTATTCTGAATTTGTTTACCGTAAAGCTGAAAGCCAAGACTACCAATATGGTTTAGGTACAGGTTTAGTGTATGCAGTTAATAAACGTACTCAACTTGATGCAAGTGTAGGTGTCGATTTAGAGGGTCAAGATAAAGGCTACCATGGTGGCTTGGGCATGGCATTCTTATTTTGATAAAACCAACTTGAATTGATGTTAATGAAAAAGCTTATTTCTCAGGGAATTATTTATTTTCTAGCAGCTGCTAGTTTTGTATTGAGCCAGTTTGTTTTTGCAGAAGATAAGCTACTTTCACCCGAACAGGCTTTTTCATTTTCGGTTGAATCGCCACAATCGCATACCGCAAAGTTATCGTGGCAGATTCAGCCAAATTATTATTTGTATCAGCATAAATTTACTGTCCAGCAGGGTAATCAACCTTTAGCTTTAAATTTGCCTAAAGCCGTTTCTCAATATGATGAGAACTATGGGCAAAGTCAGGTTTATTACCATCAAGTCAACTTCCAGATTAAGACTAAACCTTCAGAGCACTACACTGTAACTTGGCAAGGCTGTGCCAAAGACCGTATTTGTTATCCGCCACAAACTATTGAGTTTCAAACCGATGCAGATGGTCTGGTTGGTGTACAAAATCAAGCAGGAACAGCACAGAAACGCTTATTAGATTTGGCAAATAAACCAGTATCTCAAGAACCTTTAGAAGATCCGACAAGTTCAGAAAATAAAGCTGAAGCGGCTGCTCCCCAAATTGCACAAGACCAGATTTGGTCAGCTAAATTAATTGAACACTCACTTTGGTATGGTGTTTTATTGTTTTTAGGTTTAGGCATGCTGCTTGCATTTACGCCATGTTCTTTACCAATGTTGCCAATTTTAACCTCACTGATTATTCGAGAACATAAGGGTTTAAAGGCTTGGACCATTGCGCTTACCTTTGTGTGTAGTATGGCATTGGTTTATGCAGGTCTAGGTTTAATTGCTTCTTCAGCAGGGCTAAATTTCCAACGCTGGTTACAACAGCCTGCTACGCTTATCGCGTTTAGTTTACTGTTTGTAGTTTTTGCGCTGAATCTATTTGGATTGTTTGAGCTTCGTTTACCGCAAACGTGGTTAAATCGGCTTGATCGTATTCAGTCTATGCAACAAGGTGGTACTTTGGTTGGTGCCGGGGTCATGGGCGTAGTTTCTGCGCTCTTGGTTGGTCCATGTATGACTGCACCTTTAGCTGGAACCTTATTATTTATTTCTCAAACCCAGAACCAATGGCAAGGTGCTTTGCTTTTATTCTGTCTAGGTTTTGGGATGGGAATTCCTTTACTCATTGCCAGTGTTTTAGGTGCAAAGTTCTTACCTAAAGCAGGTGACTGGATGCATCAGATTAAAGTAATTTTTGCTTTTCTGATGTTAGGATTAAGTCTTTATTTTATTCGCCCTTTATTGCCAGATTGGGGCATGCAAGTGCTTAGTTTATTGCTAGGGCTGGCTTTTATTATTTATGCGCTGTATCAATTCTTTTGGAAAAAAGGGCAGTTACAGTGGCTATATGCCTTACTACTTTTATTGGTAACGCCATTTGTTGCTTATAACCAGTATCAGCATTTTCAAAATCGAAGTTTGCAAAGTTCCGACCATATGGCTGAATGGCATGTTGCAACTACAGCCGCAGACTTTCAGAAAATTTTAGCAGCAGCGCCTGCTGATCGGGCTATTGTCGTGGATGTCTATGCAGATTGGTGTGTGGCTTGTCAGCCTATTGAACATCGTATTTTAAAAGCACCAGAAGTTCAGTCAGCTCTTGCGCCTTACTACCTCATTAAGCTTGATTTGAGCCATTATGATCAGTCACATGAAGCTCTACTCAAGCAGTGGAATATTCTTGGGCCACCAACCTATCTCTTTTTAAATAAGCAACAACAAGAAATTCGTTCTTTGCGTTTAACAGGTGCCTTTAGTCAGCAAGAGCTTTCGCAACAGCTTTCCAGCTTATCGAAAGCTAAATAGTCAAATTGATTTTATATGTGGTATTTGTTGAAAAGTGCGGACTTGATTACGCCCTGAAGCCTTTACCGCATAAAGTGCTTCATCGGCCTGTCGAATCACAACGTATGGATCGTTTGCAAAAGCAGAGCTACTAATTCCAAAGCTTGCACTTACATGAATCTGAATATTCTGATTATTGAAAATAGATAACCCTTGTAAGGCAAGTCGGCAACGTTCCGCAATTTTTTCCGCTTGAATAATGTCGGTATGAGGGAGTAATAAAATAAATTCTTCTCCACCAAATCGACCAATGATGTCTTCAGTACGTAAATTTTCAGAAAGACATTGAGCAATTTTAATCAGGACCTGATCGCCCTGATGATGTCCATATACATCATTAATTTTTTTAAAATGGTCTATGTCGAGAAGGACTAAAGCATAATCGAATTGTTGTTCGTGCAGTGTTTCAAGATGCGCATTTAAACTGCGTCTATTTAATACATTAGTTAATGGGTCGATCTGGCTTAAGCGTTGAATATAAGTTTCTCTTTGGCGCCATTGAGTTAGTAGAATTTCAAATAAAATAAAGCACGCCACTAAAATTGGCATAATAAAAAACAGCATACTCCCTAACCAAAATGGATTGGTTTGAGCATGTCGGATAGCCGTGAAGTTAAATAGTGGAGCGTAGGGTATAACCCCATTCATACTTAAATAAGTACACACGGCTAAAATAATTGTTGCTGGTATAAAAGCGCTATAAACAATTTTTCTTTCAAATAAAACTAAACCTACGCCAATCGTACCTACATAACCGACCATTGTGGCTGGGCTGATACTTCCTATTAAATAACCATCGTGACACAGCATGAGCATAAAGGCTTGCACGCTAATAAGAGGAACAATTTTTTGAGCCCAGTCTTGGTCTTTATAGCGGTAACACGGAATAATCAGCAAAGCTAATAAAAATAAGGTCAATAAGTTGAGCCAGAGCTGTGATTCGACTAAAGGTAAATTTGACCATTGCCAGACACTAGGCGTTATTAAGATATAACCTTTCCATAAAATCCAACTGAAATTCATTGCACAGGCGAGGGTCAGCATCAGTGCACTTTTTTGTAACGGGGTCCAATTAATAATATGATTGTTATGGATGAATTCGAGAATCACCTGTTTTATTTTATTTATAGGATGAGTGATTAAACGAATTTTCATAATAATAAAGGAACTCCTAAATAGTGATATCTCTTCTTCAGATCATCCTAAAATGGGGGAGTTTGAATGATTCATAACCTAAACATACCATGATTCACTCATTAAACCTTAAGATTAAAGTTTTTATAAATAAGATGAAGTGAGAGGTATTTCAAACTCATCACTTCATTCATTTTAATTAAGTTTTATCAAGTTCATGAGCAAATTCGGCAATATCTGCCATCGCATGTTTTGCTTCGTCGAACCAAGCATTAAACATCTGAAAGTTATGCCACATGCCTGTATAAAGTTTAAAATGTACTTTGACACCTGCTTCTTCAGCTTTTTCTCTAAAGCGTTTTGCATCGTCTAATAAAATTTCTTTAGAACCCACCTGTACTAAAGTCGGTGGCAAACCTTCTAAGTTATCAAAAATAGGCGAAACACGTGGGTCATCTGCTGCAATATGGTTGCCAATATAATGTTGAATACCTATTTGCAGGGCTTCAAGAGAAAGCAAGGCATCATGTTTTTGGTTAAATCTTAAAGATTCACTGGTTAAGGTCAAATCTAAGAAAGGTGACAATAAAATTAGACCGCTTGGCATGAGTTCGGGTTGTTCTTTTAAACGCAAGCAAAGTGCCAAAGCTAAATTAGCCCCGCATGAATCTCCCGATAAAATAATATCTTTGGGCTGAATACCTTGAACTAATAATGATTGATATACGTCATATAATGCTTCGATCGCTTCAGGATATGGATGTTCCGGTGCAAGTGGATAGTCCACATGAATGATTTGCATTTGAGTGCGGGCAGCTAAATCCGTCATAAATGCATGATGGGTTTTTACACTGCCCAGAAAAAAAGCGCCGCCGTGAATATGAAAAATAAGCTGGGTTGCTGAATCCTGAGCTTTAATTTCCTCACCTTTTACACCAGCAAGTCGGATCGGACGAACAGTTACATTTTTTTGTTTTGGAAATGCTCGGCAAAGTTGTTCAAGCATAGGGCGTAGAGCAGTTGGAGGTAAATTCAACTGACTTGGTTTGCGAATTGCTGTTTTAAGAAATGTTTCTGTTAAATAATATTTTAAAACGTTTGGTATATTCATATAGTATCCGCTTATGTTAATAACTTGTTTCCCTATAAATTTTATTTTTCAAGGTTACAAGGTTACACGAAACAGTCACATTCAAAAATTGCAATATCGTTGCGAGTTTTGAATACTGAAGTCTTGAAAGACCCAAGGATATTACAAAAATGAAAAAGATTGCTTTAGCTTTAGGACTTGTTGGTATGGCTGCATTTGCCAATGCGGCTGACCCACTAAACGGAACGGTATGGAAAACGATTGATGACCAAACCAATAAGCCCAAAGCCGTAGTAAAGTTTACGGAACAGAAGGATGGAACCTTAACTGCAACCATTCAAAGCATTTTGACACCAGGTGAAGAAAACTCTTGTACAAAATGTGAAGGTCCGTATAAAAACAAACCGCTTAAAGGTGTGACCATTGTACATAATCTAAAAAATGTAGGTGGTACCAGTTATGAAAACGGTACAATTTTAGACCCTAAATCTGGCAAAACTTACAAATTAAAAGGTGAGTTGGCTGAGGGTGGTAAAAAGCTTAAATTACGCGGCTATATTGGTGTTTCAGCATTGGGCCGTAACCAAACGTGGATTCGTGCGAACTAAATCTGTGAATGAAAAAAACGAGCCATTTGGCTCGTTTTTTTATGCATTTAAGTTTTGATAGGCAGTTTCATCAAAACCGACCAGAAAACCTTTAGAGGTCTGTAGAACTGGTCGTTTAATTAAGCTTGGCTGAGCAATTAGCGCTTCAATAAGATAATCTTCGCTACTTAAAGCACGAGTTTGTTCATCTTCAGATAGTTTTTTCCACGTAGTACCTTTCTTGTTGAGAACGGTATCTTGTCCAATTTCTTTTAACCAGATTTTCAAGGTATCGGCATCAATCCCTTGTTTCTTATAGTCGTGAAATTCGTAACTCAAACCTTTTGCTTGTAAGGCATCAAATGCTTTTTTCATTGAATTACAGTTTTTAATACCATAAATTTTTAACATTTTATCGGATCATGTCAAAAAGAAAGAACACACAGCCTAACCCAAAATGCATTTGGGCACTACTTTATACCGATACTTTTAAAACAAATGAAAAATAATGATTAAAACAATAAAGAATGTCATGTTATTGTCATAAGACAAGGTAATAATGAACTCAATAAGAAGAATCTAGAAAACTAAAAGAACTTAGCGCAAAAAATAAGAGATAGAAAAGAGAAAACCCGCATTTAATCATCCTGATCATGCGGGTCTCATTTCAACGTCCATTGTCACATCCTTGCAAATAAACTTATCTTAAGTTTATTTTATCTTCCTACGGCGTCCTATCCTTTTGCGTCATCCTGACTGCTTCCCTGTGCCGTGGGGCTATAATGCCGTTAAACGTGTGTAAGAAAAATACTCAAAAACGACATGTGTTGTAAGCAAAAACGACAATGCAAGTGAACACTTGTTCACTTAATCTTGAATTTTATAGTCGATGATAACTGGAGCATGATCGCTAAACCATTGATCTTTATAAACCCATGCATTTACTGTGCGTGCTTTCCAGTCTGGTGAACATGCTTGGTAGTCAATACGCCACCCTACGTTTTTCGCACGAGCTTGTCCGCGATTTGACCACCATGAGTACAATTCGGCTTCTGTTCTTACCACACGGAAGGTGTCTACATAGCCAAGTTCATCATAAATATGATCAAGCCAAGCACGCTCATGTGGTAAACAGCCAGACGACTTTTGGTTGCCCGACCAGTTTTTAATATCAATCCGTTTATGAACGATGTTGTAATCGCCACAAATAATGATGGACTTATTCTCATCACGCCATTGTTTTAAGATTTTTGCGTATTCACCCAAAAATAAATCTTTACGTGCCTGCGCTTCTTCACCACTTGAGCCCGAAGGTAAGTATAATGATGCAATATGTACGGGATGTGACAAACCTAAATCGAATTCGGCAGAAATGAAGCGGCCTTGACTATCGGCCAATTCAAACCCTAAACCATCTTTAATAGAGACAAAGGGTAAGCGGCTATAAATTGCAGTACCTGCGTAACCTGCACGCTCTGCTGGAAAGAGATGGGTATGCCATCCCTCGGGTCTAAACTTTTCAGTCCATTGTTCATGGGTAATGCGGCTTTCCTGCATGCATACGACATCGGCATCGGATTGTTCTAACCATTCAAGTAAGCCTTTCGTCACTGAAGAACGTAAGCCATTTACGTTAATGGAAACGACTCGAAGAATTTTTACATCACTTGGATACTGATCCTTTGGTATCATGCGAAAATTTAACCTCAATTGTGAATTTGGAGCACCTCATGACAACGCCTGTGTCATTTCACCCGCAAGCATTTATCGAACTCGCATTATCACGCGGTGTGCTTAAATTTGGTGAGTTTACTTTAAAATCTGGACGCGTGAGTCCTTATTTTTTTAATGCAGGCCTACTCAACGATGGTGAAGCTTTATCTCTTTTAGCGCAAGGCTATGCCGATAAATTAACACAATGCGAAAATGTTGATGTGATTTTTGGACCAGCTTACAAAGGTATTCCATTTGTAGCTGCGACTGCTGTTGCTTTGTCGCAAACACATAACAAGAGCGTGCCATGGGGCTTTAACCGCAAAGAAGCAAAAGATCATGGTGAAGGCGGTGTTTTAGTCGGTGCTGCGGTTGAAGGTAAAAAAGTTTGGATTATTGATGACGTGATTACCGCAGGCACAGCGATTCGCGAAGTGATAACGATTTTGAAAAATGCTGGTGCAACTATTGCGGGTGTTTTGGTTGCGCTAGATCGTCAAGAACGTGGTCAAGGTGAGCTTTCTGCAATTCAGGAAGTTCAAAAAGAATTAGAAATTCCTGTGCACGCACTGATTACCATGAAAGATTTAATGGATTATTTAGAGGCGAAAGGCGAAAAAGAAGCTTTAGCCAATATGCAAGCTTATCGTGAAAGATACGGTATCTAACAAGAAAAAGGCATACCTCTAAAATAGGGGTATGCCTTTTTAATACTTACTTAAAATTGATAATTCAAACGCAATAACACATTACGTGGTGTGCCTGGCATGCTGTCTGAACGCCAGTATTCTTTATTTGTTAAATTGTTCACCGCAAGCGTAACATTCCACGGGTCGGCACTATAGCCAATTGCTGCATCGACACGATTGAAGCCTTCCATTTTTACTTGATTATTAATATTTGGATAATAAGAACCGACATAGGTCACGCCCACTTCGGTATACCACTGCTCGGTTGGTAAATAACGAACAAATAAATTACCTGTGTTCTTAGATGTGTTTGCTAAATAGTTGCCTTCACGTTCAGGATTTTGCTTGTCTTCTTTTACTTTTGCATCTGTGTAGCCATACCCACCGCGAACAAAGACATTATCAAGTACACGCCCAATAAAGCTAAATTCGAGACCACGAGATTGATGCTGACCCGCAGTTGCCCATACATCTGGCTCACTGTCTGGGTTTGGTTTATAGCGAATATTATTTTTACGAATATCAAAGACAGAAAATTGAGTATTTAACCGATTATCTAACCATTCACTTTTTACACCCACTTCATATTGCTCATTATATTGAGGCTCTTTATCCATTTTTGTGACATCGGTGCTCCCAGTAACTTGGTTAACACCCATTTGTCCGCCAAATGGTGCAAAACTCTTAGAGTAAGACGTATAAAAGCTATGTTCTGGAACGGGTTGCCAGACTAAACCCACATTTGGACTAAGACTACTGTCTTTTACATTACGATGATCATTATTAAGTTTATTGGTAGTTGAAAAGTCAAAGTAATCATAACGTAGGCCCATCATGAGTTTAAGTTGGTCATTTAGACCAATTAAATCCTGAACAAATACACCATAAGTGGTACCTTCATTGTAGTTATGTTGGCTAATTAAAAGAGGGCCATTGCCACGACTATATTCACGTTCACCAGTGAGCGGATTAATATAACCATAAATGGCTGAACCGTTTTGAGTCTTATTGGCTAGACGTGGTTCTCGTTGCTCATAGGTCCAGTCTGTACCGACCATAATTTGATGCTCAAGCGAGCCTGTTTTGAATTTGCCCTTAATATCAAAGGTATTGGTCGTGGTCTTATTGCTAGTTTGTTGCCAATAGTAAATTTGATTGATATAGCCTTTTTTTGTTGTACAGGTTTTGCCTTTTAAATCTTTGCCATCTAACCCACAATAAGTTCCAAAATAAAAGTGGTCAAAGTTCTGTTCTGCTTGACGGTAACTCGCTGCCCAGTGGAAGTTCCAGTCAGGTGCATATTCATAATTTACATCGGTGCGGACCACTTGCAAAATATCATCAACATAATCGCCATCTTGGGCAAATCCTGTTTTGATAGATGTATCTACAGGTAGATTGTCACGCGTTGGCCCACGGTCAGGAACTCGACCTAATTTGTCATAGGTATATTGTGTGGTCCAAGTGAGTGTTCCATCGTCATTTTTATAGGTAAAGCTTGGAGAGAGCATCTCAATTTTATTTTTAATACCTGAGCGGAAGCTGCCTGCCTCGCCATATTCTCCAGTCAAACGTACTGCTAAATTGTCGTTAAGTACTTGGTTGATGTCAGCCGTTGTTCCGTAATTATCGTATGAACCCGCATATGCACCAACTGAACTTTTAGAGTCAAAATTGGCAAACTTACTCACCATATTCACAACCCCACCACCAGCGCTACGTCCATACAAAACCGAAGCAGGGCCTTTTAAAATTTCAATACGTTCGATATTGGCTGTACTGCGACGTACTTGCCCGCTTTCACGTATACCGTCGCGGTAAATATCACCTGTGTCTGCACCAAAACCACGAATGGTAATTCCATCACCACGCATATCGTAACTGGTTGATACCCCTGGGGTACCTTGCAGCATGACGCTTAAGTCATTTGATCCATAAATTTTATATTTTTGAACATCAATAGTATCAATAGTTTGCGGAATATCTTTTTTGTCTAAACCATTACGTGTGACATTGGCTTTGTCATAGTCGATATAACTTTTGATGGGATCGAGTTCACTCATCGCTTCAATTTTTATAGTTGGCATGACTGCTGCAACTTTTGAAGATGAGTCCGCTAATTCCTCTGCGTAGGCACCTTGAATATTCAAGATCATTAAACTGAGTAGGCTAAGTGGGAACGAGCTTTTAATTTGGGGAGATGATATAGAAATTTTTAACATAAAAATAAAGTCAATTAACAAAAATAAAAGTATAAATGATAATTATAATCATTTAATTGTTTAGAATAAAAGAACTATTGCTTATAAAATTATCGTGATAGATTTTTAATTGTTGATTTTAAAAAAATAATTTATGTGATGAATAATTGCTTGATTGAAATGATTAGTTTTATTTATGAATAGAGGTTTGAAGAGGGTGCTTCATTATTAAAAAACACCCTTAGAGTTAAGCATTGTTTTTGAGCACATCTACAATATCCATTTCTGGATCATAGTTTTCATCAATCGTTTTGCAAATTGCTTGGCCCACTATCACTTGAGTGCCATTAAAGGTCATGGTTGGTGCTCCATATAATTCCCAGCCATGATTGAGCGCTTTAGTCACTCGTGCGCAAAAAGCAGAGTCATCAGGGCCTGTTAAATAGCGATAAAGTTTCATCTTTAGCCTTTAAAAAATAATATTTTATGATCTTAGTTTAACTGAGTTTATCTGAATTCAAGATAAAGAAATAACAGATAAGGTTTTACTGAAATTAAGAAAAATGAGTGAAAAATCTCAGTTATACTCATACTAATTTAAATTTTAAGAAGAGCTTGAGCATGCGTGTACTTGTCGTCATGGATCCGATTGAAACCGTAAATCTGAAAAAGGATTCAACCATGGCAATGTTGTGGGCGGCGAGCCGTCGTGGACATGAGTTAGGTTATGCATTACAACAAGATTTATATATCGATCAAGGTAAGGCTTACGGTCTAATCTCTCCGTTAAAAGTTTTCGAAGATTACAATCATTATTATGAGTTGGGCGAAAAGAAAAAAGAATCGATCGCGGCTTATGATGTTGTACTCATGCGTAAAGATCCGCCTTTCGACATGAATTTTGTCTACACGACTTATGTGCTTGAGCAAGCTGAGCGCGAAGGCGCATGGATTATTAACAAGCCTCAATCACTGCGTGATTGCAATGAAAAACTTTTTGCTACGCAGTTTCCAGAGCTACAAGTGCCTACACTTGTGACATCACAGCAGAGCCTGATTCGTGAATTTATTAAAGAACATGGCGATGTGATTGTTAAGCCACTTGACGGGATGGGCGGGATGGGTATTTTCCGTTTATACCAAGACGGTGTAAATATTGGTTCTACATTGGAAATGTTGACAGAATTAGGCACTCGTCCAATTATGGCGCAGCGTTATATTCCTGAAATTGTAGAAGGGGATAAACGAATTCTAATGGTGAATGGTGAACCTGTTCCGTACTGTCTAGCTCGTATTCCACAAAATGGTGAAGTGCGTGGTAATTTGGCAGCTGGTGGTTTAGGTCAAGCGCGTCCACTTACTGAAAATGACAAACTCATTGCAGCGAAAATCGGGCCTTTCTTACGTGAAAAAGGATTGGTATTTGTTGGGCTTGATGTGATTGGTAATTATGTGACTGAAATTAATGTGACTAGCCCAACCTGTATTCGTGAAATTGATGCTCAATTTGGTACATCAATTGCCGATGATCTATTTGACGTATTAGAAGCGGGTCGTCCTGCTCAATAATCCAGTTTGAGTGATTTCCTAAGCGTATGCTGGGAAATCACCTAAAAATATATCAATTAATAAAACCACAATATGAAATACGCTAGCGCTTTGTAGGCATATTTTCAAAAAAGCACATCTTTCTGTTATAAACGAGTGAAATTCGCTTTTCGTTAATGAAGCTTTAGGATTAAAATAAACGGCTACAAAAATAGATGACAATTTCCATTGTTTTTTGAGTTGAAGAATTAGACCGTGACAGATTCACAGCAAAGCAAACCTAAACATGTCATGATGATGGCTGCCGGTACTGGTGGACATGTTTTTCCAGCCCTCGCCGTAGCCAAACAACTTCAACAGCAAGGTTGTCAAGTTTCATGGTTAGCCACGCCAACAGGTATGGAAAATCGGTTATTAAAAGATCAAAATATTCCAATATATCAAATTGATATTCAAGGCGTACGTGGCAATGGGATCATCCGTAAACTTGCTGCGCCTTTTAAAATTTTAAAAGCAACTTTTAGCGCGATGCGCTATATGAAACAGCTTAAAGTTGATGCAGTAGCTGGTTTTGGTGGCTATGTTGCAGGACCGGGTGGTCTGGCTGCTCGCTTATTAGGTATTCCTGTTCTCATTCATGAGCAAAATGCAGTTGCCGGTTTTACCAATGCACAGTTGTCACGTGTAGCTAAAGTAGTATGCGAAGCATTCCCAAATACTTTTCCTGCGAGCGAAAAAGTGGTCACTACCGGAAATCCGGTACGCCGCGAAATTACAGATATTTTAAGCCCCAAATGGCGCTACGATGAGCGTGAGCAAGCGGGTAAGCCGTTAAATATTTTAATTGTGGGTGGGTCTTTAGGTGCAAAAGCACTTAATGAACGTTTACCTCCGGCATTAAAACAACTTCAAGTGCCCCTGAATATTTTCCATCAATGTGGTCAGCAACAGGTTGAGGCGACTCAAGCTTTGTACGCAGATGCGCCAGCAAATTTAACTGTACAGGTTTTGCCTTTTATTGAAGATATGGCAAAAGCCTATAGCGAAGCAGACCTGATTATTTGCCGTGCGGGCGCTTTAACTGTGACAGAAGTTGCTACCGCTGGAGTTGCAGCAGTTTTTGTGCCGCTTCCAATCGCGGTAGATGACCACCAAACTGCAAATGCCAAATTTCTGGCCGATGTCGGAGCTGCAAAAATTTGCCAGCAATCGACCATGACACCAGAAGTTTTAAATCAATTGTTTACTACGTTGATGAACCGCCAATTGCTTACAGAAATGGCAGTGAAAGCGCGTCAACATGCCCAACCAAATGCAACTCAGCATGTGGTTGATCTTATTCAAAAAATGTAATCGGATTTACTATGTCTCCAACAACAGCTGCAAACCAAGCAAAAAAATTGATTAAAGTGCCTGAAATGCGCCGTATCAAACATATTCATTTTGTGGGTATTGGCGGTGCAGGTATGTGTGGTATTGCTGAGGTGTTAGCTAACCAAGGATATAAAATTTCCGGTTCAGATATTAAAGCTTCAAAAACCACGCAACAATTAGAAGAAAATGGCATTAAGGTCTATATTGGACACGAAGCAGAAAATATTAAGAACGCCAATGTGCTTGTTGTGTCAACGGCTATTGATCCAGAAAACCCGGAAGTGAAAGCCGCAATTGAGCAACGTACCCCAATCGTACGCCGTGCAGAAATGCTCGGTGAGCTTATGCGTTAC
Source organism: Acinetobacter nosocomialis (assembly GCF_041021905.1). Lineage (NCBI taxonomy): Bacteria > Pseudomonadati > Pseudomonadota > Gammaproteobacteria > Moraxellales > Moraxellaceae > Acinetobacter > Acinetobacter nosocomialis. The sequence continues at coordinate 3,793,299 of NZ_CP157432.1, read as the reverse complement.
CGTCATGGTATTGCGGTAGCAGGCACACACGGTAAAACCACGACAACGAGTTTGTTAACTACAATGTTGGCTGAAGAAAATCTTGATCCAACTTATGTGATCGGTGGTTTACTTAACAGTACAGGCGTAAATGCGGCACTTGGTGAAAGCCGTTTTATTGTTGCTGAAGCTGACGAATCGGATGCATCTTTCCTTTATTTGCAGCCAATGGCAGCGATTGTGACCAACATCGATGCTGACCATATGGACACTTATGAAGGCAGTTTTGATAAATTAAAAGATACTTTCGTACAGTTCCTTCATAACTTGCCATTCTATGGCTTAGCTGTAGTTTGTGGTGATGACGCAAATATTCGTGAGATTTTGCCGCGTGTAGGTCGTCCAGTTATTACTTATGGTTTTAACGAAGATAATGACATCCGTGCAATTGATGTAGAACAAGATGGCATGCGTTCGCACTTCACGGTATTGCGTAAAGGCCGTGAGCCGTTGCGTTTAACCATTAATCAGCCTGGTTTACATAATGTTTTAAATGCGTTGGCTGCGATTGGTGTTGCAACTGATGAAGGTGTTTCTGATGAAGCAATTAGCCGTGCATTAAAAGGCTTTAGTGGTGTTGGACGTCGCTTCCAAGTACAAGGTGAATTTGAGCTTGGTGAAGGTAATGTGAAATTAGTCGATGACTATGGACATCACCCTAAAGAAGTGGAAGCTACGATTAAAGCTGCTCGTCAAAGTCATCCTGACCGTCGTTTAGTGATGCTTTTCCAACCACACCGTTACTCTCGTACTCGTGATTGTTTTGATGACTTTATTGAAGTTTTATCTCAAGTCGACCAATTATTATTACTAGAAGTTTATCCGGCTGGAGAAAAACCAATTGTTGGCGCAGATAGCCGTACTTTGGCGCGTAGTATTCGCTTGCGTGGTCAGGTTGAGCCGATTTTAATTGATCCGGTTGAAGGTAATTTGCAAAACATCATGCAAAATGTGTTACAACCAAATGACTTGTTATTAACGCAAGGTGCAGGTAACGTTGGAGCAATTTCAGTAGAACTTGCACAGCACCATTTGTATGTGAAATAAACAAAAAGTATTGAATTATCGGGTTAAGGATTTAAACGTGTCAAATGCTACAAAATTCGGCAAAGTTGCTGTGTTACTTGGTGGAAAATCGGCTGAGCGTGCTGTGTCTTTAGATAGTGGTCAGGCAGTTCTGGACGCTTTGTTACGTTCAGGTGTTCAGGCTGAGGCATTTGATCCGCAAGACCGTAGCGTGACTGAACTTGTAAACTATGACCGTGCATTTATTGTATTGCATGGTCGTGGTGGCGAAGACGGTCAAATCCAAGGTGTGCTTGAGTGGTTAAACATCCCTTATACAGGAACGGGTGTACAAGGTTCTGCAATAGGCATGGATAAGGTCAAAACCAAGCAAATCTGGCAAGGTAGTGACTTACCAACAGCACCGTATCGCATTATTACTAAAGAAACAGATCTAGACTCAGTCATTGCTGAATTAGGTTTACCTGTCATTATTAAGCCTGTACATGAAGGTTCAAGTGTAGGCATGAGTAAGGTTGAAAAGGCTGAAGACTTTGCAGCAGCAATTGAAAAGGCAACTCAGCACGACGCTGTTGTCATGGCAGAAAAATGGATTACGGGACGCGAATTTACGATTTCATTCTTAAATGGCCAGCCGTTACCTGTTATTCGTTTGCAGCCACCAGCAGATGTTGCTTTTTATGATTATGAAGCAAAATATCAACGCAATGACGTCGAATATGGCATTCCTTGCGGTCTTAGCGAAACCGAAGAGAAAAAACTACAAGCCTTATGCTTACGCGCTTTTCAGGCTGTAGGTGCAGAAGGTTGGGGTCGTATTGATGCAATGCAGGATGAGCAAGGTAATTTCTGGCTTCTAGAAGTAAATACTGTGCCGGGTATGACCAGCCATTCACTTGTGCCAAAAGCTGCTAAAGCCGTGGGCTATAGCTTTGATGAATTGTGTGTTGCAATTCTTGAGCAAACATTGGAAGGTACGGCTTAAATATGGCACAACTTCCGGCTTCCATGCGCCGTAAACGTGCGGCGATTACCTCCATTCATGAAAAACCGCCTACGCGCAAGCAAAAGCTTGCCAATGCTGGCGGATGGGTGCTGTTGGTTATTGCCTTTTTAGTCTTGGCGGTCGGAATTTACGGTCTATATAAAGTTATTACTGATGCAACTGTCGCAAAGCTTGAGGTGGTAGGTTCAACAACTCCGGTTGAGAATCAGCAAGTGATGCGATATGTGCAGCCGATTGTAAAAGATAATTACTTTACGTCTGACTTAGAGCAGATTCGTGATAAAGCATTAGAAATTTCATGGGTAGACCGAGTTGTCGTATCTCGTGCCTGGCCAAATGGTATTCGTGTTCGTGTGATGCCTCGACATGCGATCGCCCGTTGGGGAACAGGTCGCTTATTAAGCGATGGTGGTGACGTATTTAGTGAGGCAGAACCGAGACTTCATCCTGAGCTTCCGCTGTTACATGGTCCGGTAAGCCAGTCTAAAATGATGATGCGACGCTATAATGAAATTAATCAGTTATTCCATCCTGTTAATTTGCGTTTAAAAGAGTTATATCTAACAGAGCGAATGACTTGGTTTATGCAGTTTGATTCTGGTTTACGAATTATTGTTGACCAAGATCAAACAATGAATAAATTGCAACGTTTAAGTCATTTGGCACAATCTGACCTAAAACCTGTGTGGACGAAAATCTCAGCCATTGATTTGCGATATCGTAATGGATTATCTATTCAATGGAAGAATGCAACCCCACCTAAAATTGTGAATGGTCAGTTTGTTGTAACGAGTGATGACACAAGCATTGCAGGTGGTGCAAAAGCAAAGCCATAATACGTGGCTTTAAAATAGGCAATTTGCCTGGTATTAGACAACAAAGAAATGGTATGAGTGATGAGTGAAGCTGTTCCCTCAGTTGTTGCGATTGACATTGGGACGCATAAAGTTTCAGTTTTGATTGGAAAAATTCATGCGCCGGATAACATTCAGGTTATCGGTATGGCAACTGCTCGCAATCGAGGCATGAACAAAGGAAAAATTGTAAGTCTCGATAAAGTCATTGCTGCGATTAAAAACGCCGTTGCTGAAGCGGAAAATATGGCCGAATGTCGCATTCATAGTGCGTGGGTCTCTATTCCGAGTACCGAGTTGCAAAGTTTCTATGCTTCTGGACGCACACCTGTTGCTAACCCAGCACATGTGATTACAACCAATGAAGTTGTCCGTGCATTAGAGTTAGCAAAAGCAAGTCATGTGACTTCAGACTACTATCTAGCGAGTGCAGTGCCACTCGGGTTTGAGTTAGGTGATTCTGCAGAATGGGTCCAAAACCCAATCAATATGACTGCTCACAGCATGACTGGTCATTATCAGCTCATGATGATGCCGATTGCCACTATGCAAAATCTTGATCGTGCTATGAAAGGTGCGAACATTGGTGTTGAGAAAATGGTAGTTTCTTGCTTGGCTACGGCTGAAGCAAGTTTGCTGAAAGATGAAAAAGAATATGGTGTCTGTCTTGTTGATATCGGTGCAGGTATTACCAACCTGGCAGTTTATTTAGATGGCCGTTTGGCTTTAGCACGTACATTACAACGTGGTGGTGAGCATGTGACACGTGACATTGCTGCTGTATTGCAAACAACTACTGAAGAAGCTGAACGCATTAAAATTCTGCATGGCTGTGTTGATCTAAGTGCTGTTAAGCCTGACCATATGATTCAAGTTCAGGGTATTGATGGCCCTCAAACGATTAGTCGTATTGAGTTATCAGAAATTATTATTGCGCGTTATGAAGAGATTTTTAGCCAGATTCGCGAAGAACTCGAACAAAGCGGTGCAATCCATGGCCTGTATCATGGTGTAGTGTTGACAGGCGATGCTTGTCAAATCGAAGGTATGGTAAGTTTGGCTCGTCGTATGCTGGGTGTGTCTGCTCATTTAGGTAATCCACCATTACAGGTGTATGCTGATGATCAGCATCAGGCTGCATTACGCCGATCAATGTATGCGACAGCAGCTGGTTTGCTTATGTTTAGCCAAAGCGAATTACAAGAAGCTGTTGAGGAACCTGAAGAGGGGAATGACCGTTCGGTATGGGAACGAATGGTGAATGGCTGGAATGCGTTTAATAGCAAACTTAAAGCCATTTTTTAGGATGTATGGATTTATTGGTAGAATTGTTAGGAAGTTGTAAGAGAAAACCACTGTACTTGACAAGGTTTGTATTGCACAGCATTCTTAAAATTAGTTATTTTTGAAAATCAAGGCAGTATACGGGCTGAAGTGACTGCCATAATGTATTAGGAACCCTAAAGGTCATGGCCTCATTTGAATTTATAGAAGATGAACTAAACGATGGCAACGGTCAAGCCCGTTTCACTGTATTTGGTGTAGGTGGCGGTGGCGGTAATGCCGTTCAGCACATGGTACAGTCTGATATTCAGGGTGTTAAATTCGTTTGTGCCAATACAGATAAACAAGCACTTGACTGTATGAATGCCCCTTTCAAAATTCAGTTAGGTGAGCAAAGTACACGTGGTCTAGGTGCTGGTGCTAACCCTGAAGTAGGTCAGGTTGCCGCAGAAGAAAGCCGTGAAATTATTCGTCAGCACCTTGAAGGAACTGACATGGTATTTGTAACCGCTGGTATGGGTGGTGGTACAGGTACTGGTGCAGCTCCGGTTGTTGCCGAAGTTGCTAAAGAAATGGGGATTTTGACTGTTGGTGTTGTAACAACGCCATTTAACTTTGAAGGTCGTCGTCGTCAAAAATCTGCTGAGCGTGGTATTGAAGCGCTTGAAGCACATGTTGATTCATTGATTATTATTCCTAACCAACGCTTATTAAGCGTGTATGGTGATATTTCAATGAAAGATGCCTATAAAAAGGCAGATGATGTATTGTTAAACGCTGTACGTAGTATCTTTGACCTTGTGGTTAACCGCGGTCACATTAACCTTGACTTCGCCGATTTGAAAACTGCAATGAGTACTCGCGGTTATGCAATGATGGGTGCTGGTTTAGGCCGTGGTGAAGACCGTGCTCGTCAAGCTGCTGAACAAGCCATCCGTAGTCCACTACTTGATAATGTGAATATTATTAATGCAAAAGGCGTGTTAATTAACATTACAGGTGGTGATGACATCACGTTACGTGAAACTGAAATCATTACTGATGTGGTTAACCAAATTGTTGACCTTGATGAAGGCGAGATTTTCTACGGTACAGTATTTGATCCAGATGCGCGTGATGAATTACGTGTAACTGTGATTGCAACTGGTTTAACACGTAATGCAGCTGATGCAGAACCAAGAAAGCGTAATACTGTAAGTCATACAGCAACTCAATCTGCACAATCTGTAGATGAAGATGATGTTCCAGCAATTAATAAGCGTCAAAATGCTGAAAATGATGTGAATAATGCACCAAGTTCATCACCGCGTTCTTCTCCAATGAGTATTCAAGATTACTTGAAAAATCAGCAACGTAAGTAATATAGCGTTCAATCTATTAAAAGGCAGTGTATAAACACTGCCTTTTTTTATTTTTGATCAATGACTAAATATGCTAACGTATAGCGGTTTTAAAAAAGAAGTTACAAAGCATGGTGAAACAGCGTACTCTCAGTCGTGTGGTAAAAGCGAGTGGAATAGGTCTTCATAGCGGTCAAAAAGTGATGATCAATTTCATTCCACATACCGTGGATGGAGGTATTGTATTTCGCCGTATCGATTTAAATCCACCTGTCGATATTCCTGCTAATGCATTGCTGATTCAAGAAGCATTCATGTGTTCAAACCTTGTTACTGGCGATATTAAAGTAGGTACCATTGAGCATGTGATGAGTGCGATTGCTGGTTTAGGAATTGATAATTTAATTGTAGAAGTGTCAGCATCTGAAGTCCCCATTATGGATGGTAGTGCTGGACCATTTATTTATTTGTTAATGCAAGGTGGCTTGCGTGAACAAGAAGCCCCGAAAAAATTTATAAGAATATTAAAGCCAGTTGAAGCTTTAATTGATGATAAAAAAGCGATTTTTAGACCACATAATGGTTTTCAACTCAACTTTACGATTGATTTTGATCATCCTGCCTTTGCAAAAGAATATCAATCTGCGACTATCGATTTTTCTACTGAAACCTTTGTGTATGAAGTCAGTGAGGCACGTACTTTTGGTTTTATGAAGGATTTAGATTACCTCAAAGCAAATAATTTAGCTTTAGGGGCAAGTCTAGACAATGCCATTGGTGTAGATGATACAGGTGTTGTGAACGAAGAAGGCCTACGATTTGCCGATGAATTCGTTCGTCACAAAATTTTAGATGCAGTAGGTGATTTGTATTTACTTGGTCATCAAATTATTGCCAAGTTCGATGGCTATAAATCAGGACATGCTTTAAATAATCAGCTATTACGCAATGTTCAAAGTGATCCGAGTAATTATGAAATTGTAACATTTAATGACGAGAAAGACTGTCCAATTCCATACGTGAGTGTGACATAAGTCATTGTCTTTATTTGGCTATGTTATAATGTAACAATAAAAACTGTGATTTTAATCACATAATAAGAACGATTCTAATTAAGGAATAGAAAGCTCATCATTTTTTATTGCTTGCCAAACGTAGTAAAGCTTGGCTAAGCTTAGGGTCGCTCACGAAGTCGGCAGCACTACGTAACATTTCTTGTGTTTCCGGGGGGATGGATTTAGAAGGCTCAGATGGGGGCGCTGTAGGAATAGTTTTATTTCTTAAGCGAACTTGAATTCTTTGTAGGTCTTTTAGTCCTTCGAGTTGAGATAATTTAGATATATATTGGCTCTGTAAATAGCTGAGTTGACTAATCATTGCCTGATTTTCACCAGTAATAATTAAAGTGCCATTTTGATAACACACAACCTGCCATTGTTCCGGTTGGGGCAATAAGGGTTGGATTATTTTCGTAAGTCTTTGCCATTGCGCGACTTGCGTTGTTAGAAACGTAAGGTTTCCTGTTTTTATGTGTTTTCCGGATTGTTGAAAAACGTTATCGGGTTTAGACATTGATCGTTCTCGAATGATTTCTTGTCCTAATCTTAAGCGTTCATTTCAACTGATATCAAGGAAGAGATCATAAGGAACTTGAGTAAGAACAGTTTCAAGAGGTTTTTATGCACACGCGTCGTATTTTATTAGCGTTTTCACTTGCCGCTTCGGCTGCATCGGTTGCTTTTGCAGATTATCAAAATATTAACCAATCTACTGATTCAGATCGATTGGAACAGTTATCAAAAACATTATCTCAAGGTTCATATACACATCCTGATGATTTAGATCTTCCGGCGAGTGCTAAAGTTTCAGTCACTTTACGTCCTAAAACAGTTGAGCTCAATAATGACTCACTGGCCAAAAAATATGGTCATACGACTGCAAAAAATTCTTTTAATGCCTCTTCTTCAAATCCTTATTCTTGGTTAGTTTCTCATCCTCTTCCAGATAGCGTACGTGTTTCTTCTAACTTTGGTGGCCGTACCATGGGTGGTCGTGCAGAGCATCATGGTGGTTTAGACATGTCGGCACCAAGTGGTACACCGATCTATGCAACTGGTCCTGGTATTGTAACTAAATCAGGTTGGGGTACAGGTTATGGACAATATGTTGAAATCAACCACGGTAATGGTTATTTAACACGCTATGCACACGCTTCACGTTTATTAGTTCGTGTAGGTGACCAGGTTTCTGCTGGTGATCATATTGCTAACGTGGGCTGTACAGGTCGTTGTACAGGACCGCATTTACATTATGAAGTAGTTAAAGATGGTCAACGTAAGAATCCATCAACTTACTTAGCAATGTTGCCTTAATAGAGTTTCATAAAAGTTCAAGGTTATTAAATTTATGAATCTGAAATGAACATAAACCTTTCTTAACGCAATGATCGTATAAAAAAACGCCTATATTGGCGTTTTTTTGTTATTTTGTTTACTGCTCGGTCAATGACTATTCATTCAGAAAATAATAGAGCCCCCTCACATTCACCCGTGGCAATAACTTGAGAGGGGCAAAACGTGGTAAAAATACAAAGTAGATTAGAGAACAAGGAACAGGTGAATTATGGCGTTTTACGGTGACTCCGACGCACAAGAAACCCAAGAATGGCAAGATGCATTCGATTCAGTTTTACAACATATGGGAACTGAGCGAGCGGCATTCTTGTTGGAAAAACTTTACCAACAAGCAATTGCTAAGCATGTTCCAATTCAACGTCTCAATACACCTTACTTAAATACAATTTCTGTTGAAGAACAACCTGCAATGCCAGGCGACCAAGATATGGAACGCCGTATTCGTGCATTGATTCGTTGGAATGCCTTAGCAATGGTACTTCGCGCGAATAAAACAGGTGATGATTTAGGTGGTCACTTGGCGAGCTTCGCATCAAGTGCAACATTATATGACGTAGGTTTTAACCATTTCTTCCGCGCAAACAGCGATAACTTTGGCGGAGATATGATTTATTACCAAGGACACTGTGCTCCTGGTATTTATGCACGTTCATTCCTTGAAGGACGTTTAACTGAAGAACAGTTAAGTAATTTCCGCCGTGAAGTTGGCGGTAACGGTTTACCAAGCTATCCACATCCGTATTTAATGCCGGACTATTGGCAGTTCCCAACTGTATCAATGGGTCTTGGTCCAATCATGTCGATTTATCAAGCGCACATTCAAAAATATTTGATGAACCGTGGCCTGATCAAAGAAGAAGATCGTAAAGTTTGGGCATACCTCGGCGATGGCGAGATGGATGAGCCAGAAAGCTTAGGTGCCATCTCACTGGCTGGTCGTGAGAAGCTTGATAACTTAATTTGGGTAGTTAACTGTAACTTACAGCGTCTAGATGGTCCTGTACGTGGTAACGGTAAAATTATTCAAGAACTTGAATCGATCTTCCGTGGCGCAGGCTGGCGTGTCATTAAAGTAGTATGGGGCCGTCATTGGGATCCACTACTTGCTAAAGATACAAGCGGTGCATTAAAAGCACGTATGGAAGAAGCTGTTGATGGTGACTATCAGCGTTATCAAGTAAAAGGTGGCGCATATACACGTGAAAAATTCTTTGGTAAGTACCCAGAAGCTGCGGAACTTGTAAAAGATTTAAGCGATGAAGATATTGATGCGTTAAACCGTGGTGGTCATGACCCTTACAAAGTTTTTGCTGCATATGCAGAAGCGATGAAAGCGAAAGGCCAACCAACAGTGATCTTGGCGAAAACCATTAAAGGTTATGGTTTGTCTGAAGAAATTGAAGCGGTAAACAAAACTCACCAAATCAAAAAGATGCAAATTGACTCTTTAAGATATGTACGTGACCGTTTCAATCTTCCATTTTCAGATGAGCAATTAGAAGAGCTTCCATTCTATCGCCCAAGTGAAAACTCTCCAGAAATGAAATATATGAAAGCGCGTCGTGAAGCTTTAGGTGGATACCTGCCTGCACGTCGTCGTGAGAGTGAATCTTTAGCGATTCCTGAATTATCTGTATTTGATGCAGTGTTGAAAGGTTCGGGTGGCAAAGAGCAATCAACTACTATGGTGATGGTTCGTTTAATTGCTGCTTTACTTAAAGAAAAAGCGATTAAAGACCGCGTAGTGCCAATCGTTCCAGATGAAGCACGTACTTTTGGTTTAGAAGGTATGTTCCGTCAGCTTGGTATTTATGCTGCTCACGGCCAAAAATACACGCCAGAAGACCAAGAACAGTTAATGCATTACCGTGAAGCAAAAGACGGTCACATGTTACAAGAAGGGATTAACGAAGCAGGTGCGATGAGTGCATGGGCTGCGTTAGCGACAAGTTATTCAACTAATAACTTGCCAATGATTCCAATGTACATGTATTACTCAATGTTTGGTTTCCAACGTATTGGTGATATTGCATGGGCTGCGGGTGACGCACAAGCTCAAGGTTTCTTGTTAGGCGCGACTGCAGGCCGTACGACATTGAACGGTGAAGGTTTACAGCACCAAGACGGTCATTCACATATCTTGGCAAACACGATTCCAAACTGCGTGTCTTATGACCCATGTTTTGGTTATGAGTTAGCGGTAATCGTACATGATGGTTTACAACGTATGTATGTGAACCAAGAGCGTGTGTTCTATTACTTAACAGTAATGAATGAGAACTACGAGCATCCTGAAATGCCAGAGGGCGTTGAAGAAGGCATTAAACGTGGTATGTATTTATTCGAGAAAGATGAAAAAGCAACTGTCCAGTTACTTGGTTCAGGTGTAATCCTTCGCGAAGTGATTAAAGCTGCGAAAATCTTACGTGATGAATACCAAATCCATTCAAACGTTTGGAGTGTAACAAGCTTCAATGAGTTAGCACGTGATGGTATGGCATGTGAAGAATACAACCGCCTACACCCACTTGCTGAAGAAGTTAAGGAATCTTGGGTATCTAAACAATTACGTGGTACGGAAGGTATCGTAGTTTCTGCTACCGACCATATGCGTGCTTATAGCGAACAAATCCGTGCGTATCTTCCAGATGGTCGCCCATTTGTTGCATTAGGTACAGATGGTTACGGCCGTTCAGATACACGCGCGAACTTACGTAGTTTCTTTGGTGTTGATGCTGCACACATTGTTGTTGCTACTTTGAAAAAATTAGCTGACGAAGGTGAAGTAGACGCACGTTTAGTGAAAGATGCAATTTCTAACTTTGAGTTAGATACTGACCGTCCGGTTGCATGGGCTCCACAAGCACATCCGGAAGTTCAGCCAGTTGCTGAATACAATGAAACGCAAACAGGTGAGGGGAACTAAGCATGCAAATTAAGACCCCTGATATTGGTGTAGATAAAGCAAACGTCGCTGAAATTTTAGTAAAAGTTGGCGACCGTGTTGAAGTTGACGACAGTATCGTTGTGCTTGAGTCTGATAAAGCAACTGTTGAAGTGCCTAGCACTTCAGCAGGTGTCGTAAGAAGCATCTTGATTAATCAAGGTGATGATGTGACTGAAGGTGTTGCTTTGATTGAGATCGAAGCAGAAGGTGTAGCACAAGCAGCACCAGAGCCAACACCGGCTCCTACGGCTGAAAAACCAGCTGCTCCAGCGCCTGCACAGCAAACTCAAGCTTCAGCTCAACCTGCTGCCTCTACATCAACTGCAACTGTTGACGTGACTGTACCTGACATTGGCGTTGAAAAAGCATTAGTTGGTGAAATCCTCGTGAAAGTGGGTGACCAAATTGATGTTGAACAAAGTATTGTTGTTGTAGAGTCAGATAAAGCAACTGTGGAAGTTCCAAGTAGCGTTGCTGGTACTGTAGAAAGTATTCAAGTGAAAGAAGGCGATACCGTTAAAGAAGGTGTTGTTCTTATTCAAGTGAAAACAGCAGCTGCATCTAATGCGCAAGCAGAAGCTCCTGCTACTACACCAGCTCCAGCTGCGGCAGCTGAACCGGTTGCTACAAAGCAAGAAACTGTTGCGGCAGCTACTACTCAATCTGGTCCAGTTGATATCAATGTTCCTGACTTGGGCGTAGATAAAGCAGTTGTTGCTGAAATCTTAGTACAAGTTGGCGATAAAGTTGATGTAGACCAAAGCCTTGTTGTAGTTGAATCAGATAAAGCAACTGTGGAAGTTCCAAGTACCGTTGCTGGTGTTGTAAAAGCAATTCACTTGCAAGCAGGCCAACAAGTTTCACAAGGTATATTGCTTGCAACAATTGAAGCTGAAGGCCAAGCACCTGCTGCTGCACCAGCGGCAAAAGCAGAAGCAGCCCCAGCTCCACAGGCAGCAGCACCTAAAGCAGCAGCTCCTGCTACAACACAGTCTGCATCTGCGGCGCCTACATCTGGCACTGATAAGTTAACGAAAGAGCAAGAAGCAGAAAACGCTAAAGTATATGCAGGTCCTGCTGTTCGTAAGCTTGCTCGTGAACTTGGCGTGATTTTGTCACAAGTTAAAACTTCTGGTGAGCATGGCCGTGTAGTTAAAGAAGATATCTTTGCTTATGTGAAGAGTCGTTTAACTGCACCACAAGCGGCACCAGTTGCTGCGGCTGCACCAGCAGTTTCGGGTTTACCAAAGCTTCCTGACTTTACTGCATTTGGTGGCGTGGAAGAAAAAGTACTGACGCGTTTGCAGCAAGTATCAATTCCGCAGTTGTCTTTAAACAACTACATTCCACAAGTAACTCAGTTTGACCTTGCGGATATTACTGAGTTAGAAGCTTGGCGTGGTGAGTTGAAAGACGGCTTTAAGAAACAAGGTGTGAGCCTAACAATTTTGGCATTTATTGCAAAAGCTGTAGCACATTTGTTGAAAGAAGAGCCTTATTTCGCGGGTCACTTAGCAGATGATCAGAAATCTGTATTGCTCCGTAATGAAATCCATATGGGTATTGCGGTTGCGACTCCAGATGGTTTGACAGTGCCTGTACTACGTAATCCTGACCAAAAATCAATTAAGCAAATTGCTGTTGAATTGGGTGAGCTCAGCAAAAAAGCGCGTGATAAGAAATTAACACCGAAAGATTTACAAGGTGCTAACTTCACGATTACAAGCTTGGGCTCAATTGGCGGTACAGCATTTACGCCATTAGTTAACTGGCCACAAGTTGCAATTTTGGGTATTTCACCTGCAACGATGCAGCCTGTATGGAATGGTAAAGACTTTGATCCACGCTTAATGTTGCCGTTGTCATTGTCTTATGACCACCGTGTAATTAATGGTGCGGATGCAGCTCGCTTTACAAATAAACTTACGAAACTTCTTAAAGATATTCGTACTTTATTAATCTAATGCTTTGAAAGAACATACTAAAACCTCGCTTCGGCGGGGTTTTGTTTTAATGTCTGTTTGACTTAATTTTTAGGTTAATCTACAGATTAAGCAGGATTTATCGAGAGTGAGGAGAAATTTCTCGTTATTACATAAAGGAGAAGTAGTAAATGTTAGGTTTTCTGAAAATTATGTTGCCCTTACTATTGATTGTGTTTTTATTGATGGGAATATGGGTCAGTATTTTACACTTTCCATGGGAATGGATGACTTATGTGGTGATGGGTTTTGAGGTGTTTGTTGCTACTTTGATTTTGCCCTTTGAATATCAGGCTGGAACGAGCAGTAGCCCTATTGGTTTTATTCATATAAGTGCTTATTTTGCAGTGATATTAGGTATTGCACGATTAGTCGTGTGGGCGTGGGTAAAATTTGTTACTTGAAAGTTTGAAAAATCGAGTGACTTGAATATAATAAACGCATACTTCATTGGGGAGTAGCCGCTATTCACAGCAAAGGTGAATAGGTGATGGTCAACATAATTGTTCAACAGAACATGGTCATCATAGCTTAAACGTCTCATCGTTTCTGAGTTGGCAAGACCTTTGATTTACCACTCTGCAATCATTTTATGATATTTGGCTAGCAGGAGGGGTAGGTCATAGGCATTTATGCTAGCCAGAGAACCGACATGCAAGAATTTCTGATTTCTACTTCGATTGTTGCCCTTGCTGAAATGGGCGATAAAACTCAATTGTTGGCACTTTTGCTATCTGCGCGTTTCCGTAAGCCAATTCCTATTTTAATTGCGATTCTTTTAGCAACACTTATTAATCATGGTATTTCTGCTGTGCTTGGGCAATGGATTACCACAGTTCTAAGCCCTGAAATTTTAGTCTGGGTACTCGCTGTTGGTTTCATTGGTATGGCATTCTGGATGCTTATTCCGGATAAGCTCGATGATGAAACCGATAGCATTAATAAATGGCAAAAATTTGGTGTTTTTGGGGCAACCTTTATTTTATTTTTCTTAGCAGAAATTGGTGATAAAACCCAAATTGCGACAGTCGCTTTAGCTGCACGCTATGACAGTATTTTCTGGGTGATGCTAGGTACAACATTAGGTATGATGATTGCCAATGCACCAGCTGTATTTATTGGTAATAAATTAGCTGAACGTCTCTCTATCTCACTGATTCATAAAATTGGTGCAGCTATTTTCTTCATTGTAGGTGTTTCTACGCTAGTACAACATTATTTCTTCTAAGTTATTTTCAATTTGTATAAAAACGCATTCATGAAGAGTGCGTTTTTTTGAGCTTTGAAGAAGTTAAACTTTACGATATAGCTTATTTAAGAAAATGTTAGAGGATTACTCAATTTCTTGATGATTCATTTCTAGAATAAGAAAAGTAAAATCTATTTTAAAATATTATGAGAAATATCAATTAATTCATTGCAAGCATTTTAGAATCCCTTTATTTTAGTAGGGATATAAAAATATCTAATATTTAAAATTTTTTTGGGGAATTGTATGGGGTTTGAAAAAACAACATCACAGATATTATTTGATAATGGCGTACATAAATGTATTAGTTTTACCAGTTTGGTCAAAGGGGAAGGCATACAAGCCAATCAATTTTTAATTATTGATCATGAACGAGCAGCCGTTATTGACCCAGGTGGCGACTTGACCTACGTTCCATTGACGATGGAACTTAATAAATATACTCGTCTTAAAAATTTGGACTATGTAATCGCTTCACATCAGGACCCAGATATTATTACTTCAATGCCTCGTTGGTTAGTTTATACCAATGCTAAAGTAGTGGCCTCTAAATTGTGGGCACGATTTTTACCTCACTTAAATTCATCATTTATGAGTGAGCGTATGAAAGGAAATTGGGAAGATCGTCTGATTGAGCTACCAGATCGTGGTCAAGTGATTCAACTAGGCGAATCAAAGCTTGTCATGGTTCCGGCCCATTTCCTACATTCGGTAGGTAATTTTCAGTTTTATGATCCAGTTGCCAAGATTTTATTTTCTGGTGATATGGGGGCTTCTATTGTGGAGGATGCAAGTCAGCCTCTGAAAGATTTTGATGCCCATGTGATAAAAATGAAGGCTTTTCATCAGCGCTATATGTGCTCCAATAAAGTTATTCGTTTATGGGTCAACATGGTCCGTCAAATGGATATTGAGATGATTGTACCTCAGCATGGTACTCCATTTATTGGTAAAGAAATAATTAATCAGTTTTTAGACTGGATTGAGACCTTACCATGCGGCGTAGATTTAATGACTGAGCAAATTTTTAGCTGTCCGACATAAAAAGTTATCTTCAATATCTTGAGTCCAATTTGAAATTTTTTTAGGATTTTGCGCCATAGAAAAAATTTTTGATGACGAGAATTTGAATAAAAATGTTATCTCAAGTTGCGACTCCAGATGAGTGCCTACGCTGTGGGGCGTGTTGTGCACATTTTCGGGTTTCATTTTATTGGGCTGAGGCCGAGTTAATGGATGAACATCTCGTTGAACCTTTAACACCCGTTTATTCGTGTATGCGTGGAACCAATCAAGCTCAGCCACGATGTCAGGCTTTAACAGGTGAAATTGGTAAAGAGGTAGGTTGTTCTATTTATGCTGTGCGTAGTTCTACCTGTAAAGAAGTACAGATTGCAGATGAACAGTGTAATAAAGCACGCTTGGCGCACCAATTGATTCCTTTGATTGAGGTAAGCCCAGCAGATTCAGAAAATGATCATGATTATGATCAGGTGAGTTAAATATGAGCTAACACGATAATAAGTGAGAAATATTTAGAGTAGGTAAATATCTATTGCTGAAAAAGGCAAAGATAATATGAAAATTGCATTGAAATTTGTTTATAATAGCTCACGGAATTTACCAGTGAGATTGTTATGCTGACCATCGTTCAAGAAGCGCTAACCTTCGATGATGTCTTATTACTTCCTGCCTACTCTACTGTTCTCCCAAAAGATGTCTCTTTAAAGACACGTTTAACTCGCGGCATTCATTTAAATATCCCATTAGTTTCAGCTGCAATGGATACAGTGACTGAGTCACGTATGGCGATTGCAATGGCGCAAAATGGTGGTATCGGGATTTTGCACAAAAACATGGATATTGCTGCTCAAGCTGCAGAAGTACGCCGTGTGAAAAAATTCGAAGCGGGTATGGTGAAAGATCCAATCACTGTAACCCCAGAAACCACAGTACGTGAACTGATTGCAATTACCAGCGCTAATAACATTAGCGGTGTACCTGTTGTTAAAGACGGCAAGGTTGTTGGTATTGTGACAGGCCGTGATACACGTTTTGAAACTAACTTGGAACAACCTGTTAGCAACATCATGACAGGCCAAGATCGTTTGGTGACTGTGCGTGAAGGCGAGTCTAAAGAAAATATTCAAGCATTATTGCAAAAGCATCGCATTGAAAAAGTTTTGGTCGTTGGCGAAAACAACGAACTTAAAGGTTTAATTACGGTAACTGACTTCCGTAAAGCTGAGAGTTATCCAAATAGTTGTAAAGATGATCTTGGTCGTTTACGTGTTGGTGCTGCGGTAGGTACAGGTGTTGAAACACCAAGTCGTGTAGAAGCATTGGTTGAAGCTGGTGTTGACGTCATTGTTGTTGATACAGCACATGGCCACTCTGCTGGTGTTATTGAACGTGTACGTTGGGTAAAACAAAACTTCCCTCAAGTCCAAGTGATTGGCGGTAATATTGCAACTGGTGATGCTGCATTGGCATTATTAGATGCAGGCGCAGATGCTGTAAAAGTAGGTATTGGTCCTGGTTCTATCTGTACGACACGTATTGTGGCAGGTATTGGTATGCCGCAAATTTCTGCGATCGACAGCGTTGCTAATGCATTGAAAGATCAAATTCCTCTAATCGCAGATGGCGGTATCCGTTTCTCTGGCGATATGGCAAAAGCGATCGGTGCAGGTGCAAGCACAATCATGGTTGGTTCACTTCTAGCGGGTACTGAAGAAGCGCCTGGTGAGGTTGAATTCTTCCAAGGCCGTTACTACAAAGCATATCGTGGTATGGGCTCATTAGGTGCAATGGCTGGAGCGACAGGTTCTGCTGACCGCTACTTCCAGGATTCAAAAGCAGGTGCTGAAAAGTTAGTACCAGAAGGAATTGAAGGTCGTGTTCCATATAAAGGCCCAATGGGTAACATCGTTCATCAAATGATGGGTGGTTTACGTTCATCTATGGGCTATACAGGTTCATCAGTGATTGAAGACCTTCGCCAAAATGCGAAATTTGTGAAAATTACTTCAGCGGGCATGTCTGAGTCACATGTTCATGATGTAACGATTACTAAAGAAGCTCCGAACTATCGTGTTGGTTAGATTTTAGTAACCAAATCAAGTAAGAAAGCCGTCAGTACACTGACGGCTTTTTGTTTTTGGTGTAAAGTAAATCTGATGAAAATAGATATGGCAGAATAGCCATATATGAAATGAGCCACGGCTGAAGTGGCGTAAAAATGAGATAAGCTATGAGTTATTTTGGAACGGATGGTATTCGTGGAAAATTTGGGCAAATGCCGATTACACCAGAGTTTGCTTTAAAACTCGGGTTCGCCGCAGGGAAGGTATTAAAACGAACGAGTCCAAAAAATAAACCGCTTGTGGTATTAGGAAAAGATACACGTTTATCTGGCTATATTTTAGAGTCTGCTTTGCAGGCGGGATTAAACGCTGCTGGCGTATATGTTCACTTACTTGGACCATTGCCGACACCGGCTATTGCACATCTTACCCGTGCCTTACATGCGCATGCAGGTATTGTTATTTCTGCATCACATAATCCTTATTTTGATAATGGAATTAAATTTTTCTCAAGTGAAGGTAAAAAATTACCAGATTCATTACAGGAAGAAATTAATAAAGAATTAGAAAAAGAGTTATTTATTGATGACACTGCGAACTTAGGTAAAAGTGTTCGTGTAAATGATGCAAATGGTCGTTACATTGAATTTTGTAAGTCTACATTTCCATATCACTTCGATTTAAATAATTTAAAAATTGTTGTGGATTGTGCACATGGTGCAGCTTATAGCGTTGGGCCTTCAGTTTTCCGTGAGTTAGGTGCCAAAGTTGTTGCTCTGTACAACGAACCAGATGGTTTAAATATTAATGAAAACTGTGGTTCGACTCACCCAGAAAGTTTACAAAAAGCAGTAGTTGAGCAAGAAGCTGATCTAGGAATTGCCTTTGATGGCGATGCCGACCGTGTCGTGATGGTCGATAAGTTTGGGAACTTAATTGATGGTGACCACATATTATATATTTTAGCGACTCAAGCGAAAAACAAGCCAGTAGGTATTGTTGGTACTGTTATGAGTAATATGGCGCTTGAAATTGCACTTGAAAAAGCAAACGTTAGCTTTGTTCGTGCAAAAGTTGGCGACCGCTATGTATTACAAGCATTAGATGAAAATGGATGGGTTACAGGTGGAGAACCATCTGGACATATTCTAACGTTAGATAAGAGCACAACAGGTGATGCGATTATTGCAGCACTTCAAGTGTTAACTGTAATGGTTGAGCAAAATAAAGCGCTCCATGAATTGGTTCAGGACTTTAAATTATTCCCACAAGTGCTTGTAAATATACGTTTAGAACAAATGCTTGATCCATACTCTATTCCAGCATTAGTGACTGAGTTCAATAAAGCAGAAGAACAGCTTAAAGGACGTGGACGTATTTTAGTTCGTAAGTCTGGAACTGAGCCAGTCATTCGTGTCATGGTTGAAGGTGATGACGAACAAGAAGTGAATGCTTTGGCTGAACATTTAGCAAATGCAGTCCGTTCACAAGCGCAAGTTGCATAAGGTATATGGCATGAGTGACGTCATTAAAGACTTAAGCGAATTACGTTTAAGCTATGAACAAGGTGAATTGTACGAAACACAAGTCGCGAGTAATCCGCATGAACAATTCTTAGGTTGGTTTAATCATGCCTTAGCCGCCAACTTGCACGAACCATATGCAATGTCTTTAGCAACTGCGAGCGCTAGCGGTCGTCCGCATGTTAGAACTGTATTGTTACGCGGTGCGACAGAAGCAGGTTATGATTTCTATACCAACTATGACAGCCAGAAAGGGGCAGATTTGGCAGAAAATCCATATGCTGAACTGTTATTTTATTGGCCTAGTTTAGAGCGTCAGGTGCGAGTGGGTGGTCATGTCGTCAAAATTCCTGAACAGGAATCTACCGACTATTACCATAAGCGTCCACGTGATAGCCAGATTGCAGCTCATATCAGTACGCCGCAAAGCGGTAAGATAGAAAGCCGAGAGTTGTTGCAACAGCGTTTTCAAGACTTGCAACAACAAGTTCAAAGCCGTGAAGTACTCGATAAGCCAGAGTTTTGGGGCGGATATCGTCTGCAACCGGACTATTATGAATTCTGGCAAGGACGACCAAATCGTTTACATGACCGCTTGAGTTATGAAAAAATCGACGGTCAATGGACATTGCACCGACTGATGCCTTAAATGACAAAAATACAAATTAAACAAAGATCTTTATTGACGCGCCCTGAACAGTTTCAGGGCGTGCCTCCGTTTATTGCCGAGATTTTGGCAAGACGTGGGGTGCAATCTGAACAAGAATTAGAGCTAAAACTTAAGAACCTGCTTGCTCCAGAGCTCAAAGGCTTGGATGCTGCTGTAGCATTAATGGATCAAGCCATCGATGAGCAGAAAAAAATTGTCATTGTAGGAGATTATGATGCCGATGGTGCAACTAGCACTGCTTTAATGATGCTCGTGCTTCGCGATATGGGAGCAAAAGTCGACTATCTGGTACCAGATCGTTTCAAATATGGTTATGGCCTTACTCCAGCCATTGCTGAGCTTGCTTATCAAACTTATAAACCCGATCTATTAATTACGGTAGATAATGGAATTTCCAGCCATGCTGGTGTTGATGCAGCACATGCCTTAGGTATGCAAGTAATTATTACCGATCATCATTTAACGACCAAAGAAACCCCGCTTGCTGAGGCGGTAGTAAACCCGAACCAATTAGGATGTGAGTTTCCAAGTAAGGCGCTTGCCGGTGTTGGCGTTGCTTTTTATGTACTTGCCAATTTGGCGAGTCTACGCAATAGACAAGGCAAAAGCACAAGTAAAGTGACTCAATATTTAGATTTAGTCGCTTTGGGAACTTATGCCGATGTTGCTGTTTTGGATTATAACAACCGTATTTTGGTTGATGCCGGTGTAAAACGTATTCAGCAACATCAGTGTCGAGTAGGGATTTTAGCTTTACTCGATATTGCTGGTCGGGAAACTTCAATACGTGCGCAAGACTTAGGTTTTGTGCTTGGACCACGCATTAATGCTGCTGGACGTATGGAGAGCATGCGCATTGGGATCGAGTGTTTATTAGCAGATTCGATGGAAACTGCTTATCCAATTGCTCAACAATTAAATCAGCTAAATATAGACCGCCGTCAAGTTGAAGGGGAGATGAAACAACAAGCTTTATCGGCTTTAGATAATTTGCAGCTTTCACAGCAAGATATTCCAGCGGCGCTTGTTCTATTTGAAGAAAACTGGCACCAAGGTGTCATCGGGATTGTCGCGGGGCGTTTGAAAGAGCAATTTCATCGGCCAACGATTGTTTTTGCACCCGATGAAGATGGCATTCATATTAAAGGCTCGGCACGTTCCATTGATGGTGTTCACATTCGAGATACTATTGAGCAAGTTGCTGAACAACATCCTGAGTTGGTCAGCCATTTTGGTGGACATGCTGCGGCAGCCGGCCTTACGATTCGTAAAGAAAACTTTGAAGCTTTTAAGACAGTATTTAATGATTGTGTCGCTGCGATGGATGAATCAATCTTTCAAGCGACATTATGGACTGATGGTGAGTTACCTGTCTCTGCTTTGCAGTTAGATACCTTGAACTGGATTGAGCAGTTAGGGCCATGGGGACAAAAATTTCCACTGCCTCAATTTGAGGGACATTTTAAAGTTATTGATTTCCGTTGGCTCAAAGAGACACACCTGAAACTTAGACTAGCGATAGATCAATACACTTTCGATGCGATTGCTTTTAACGCAGCCGGCCGCTTCGAGTTTGATCCAATGCGTGACCATGTACATTTAGTTTATGAAATAGACCGTAATGTTTTTAATGGCAATGTGAGCTTACAGCTACGAATTGTGCATTTAAATCAATAAAAAAATCCGCTCAATTGAGCGGATTTTTTAAATCTAGGTAAGATTAGAAGCGGTATGCTGCACGAACACCATAAGTGTTGTCGTTATCACCGAAACCAATACGACCTTCAAGACTTACTTGCTGATTTAAGAATTTTTTAGCATTAATGCCCCATTCGTCTTTATCAGTTAAGTCATTGTTGTAGTAGTCCACACCTAAACTTAAAGTTTTATCGATGTAGTAGTCACCACGCACTTTATATTCGTCAAGGTCACCAAACGCACCATACGCTTCAAGGTTTACGTCATGTTGACCAACTTGAGTTACGTATTTCGCACGAACGGTAGGATCTGCGCCGTCTTTACCGTCTTTTTCATCATAACCTTTAACACCCAAAGCAAGTAACAAACCTGGTGCTGGTAAGTAACCTACTTCTGCAGCATAAGTTGTAACTTTTTGGTCGTAGTTTGTGTTGTCGATTTCACGTTCATTTCTGCCTACATCACCGCTAAGGTAGAAGTCAGTGTTAGGAACATAGTATTCAACGCCTACGCCATATTGAGTATCTTTAGTACCGCTGTTATCGCCATAGTTAACGTGTGCGTTAACGTTGCTTGCACGGTTTAAGAATGCTGCTTCAGCAAGCGGTGCATTACGTGTTTGAACAGGGTTGAAATAATAAGTCCCATCAACACCAAATTTACTTACGCTGCTGCCGTTATCTGGATCAAGATAAGTGTAAGAACCACCAACTTCAGCTTGGTAAGCGTTTGCTGCGCCACTTACTGCAAGTGCAGATAAAAGAGCTGATGCAATTGCTAGTTTTTTCATGGAATCTCTCCCCTCTAAAAACGATTTTATAAATGTTTTGTTACAACTTTTAGTCTAGAGCAAAAACATTTACCGTCAATCTTGTGCAAGTAACCGGACTGTAACCATGTGCTTTTTTTGTAACTATATTTAATTTAAGATATTGATTTTAAAATACAAAAACATAATGTTTTATTTTATTAAAATTGAGGAGATTTTGTGTAGAAATTCAAAAATGCTGGAAAAGCACCCAATTTTGTATGGGGATGTTACGAATTAAGCTTAAAATCTTCTGAAAGAAAATTAAAAAATTTATAAATTGAAATGACAGTTATAAATTAAAGCAGGTTCGAAGATAACCATAGCTATGATAAAATATTCGACTGTTTATCTGTTTTTATGGGAACACTCGCGTGGAAATTAATCCTTATCTAAACCAATTGAAAGACTTAACTGATCGTAGCCAAACACTACGGGGGTATCTTTGACTACGATCTGAAAAAAGAACGTTTAGAAGAAGTTTTACGTGAGTTAGAAGACCCTGCGATCTGGAATGATCAAAACCGTGCTCAGGCAATGGCAAAAGAAAAGGGCGAACTAGAAAACGTTATTAACGTTTTAGATGGTTTATCTACACAGCTTGAAGATGCAAAAGCAATGCTGGATTTAGCTGTTGAAGCTGATGATGAAAGCTTGCTGGTAGATGTACAATCTGAGCTTGGCGCTGCCGAAGAAGAATTAGCAAAACTTGAATTCCGCCGTATGTTTAGCAACCCAATGGATCCGAATCCTTGCTATGTCGAGATTCAAGCAGGTTCAGGCGGTACAGAAGCACAAGATTGGGCTTCAATGTTATTACGTATGTATATGCGATGGATTGAACGTCACGGTTTTAAAGCAGAACTTATGGAAGTATCTGATGGTGATGTAGCAGGTATCAAATCTGCAACGATTCGCGTTGAAGGTGAATATGCATATGGCTGGTTACGTACAGAATCTGGTGTACATCGTTTAGTGCGTAAGTCACCATTTGACAGTGGTAACCGTCGTCATACTTCATTCTCTGCGGTATTTATTTCACCAGAAGTTGATGACAATATCGAAATCGATATTAATCCTTCTGATGTTCGTACCGATACTTATCGTGCATCTGGTGCAGGTGGTCAGCACATTAACAAAACAGATTCAGCAGTTCGTTTGACGCACATTCCATCAGGTATTGTGGTTGCATGTCAGAACCAACGTTCACAACATGCGAACCGTGATCATGCATGGAAACAGTTACGTGCAAAATTGTATGAACTAGAAATGCAAAAACGTAATGAAGCAGCTCAAGCACTTGAAGACTCGAAGTCTGATATTGGTTGGGGTAGCCAAATTCGTTCTTATGTACTTGATGACTCTCGTATTAAGGACTTACGTACAGGTGTTGAAAACTCAAATACTGGTGCAGTTCTTGACGGTGATCTTGATCGCTTCATTGAAGCGAGTTTAAAGCAGGGGTTGTAAGAGTCTTTTGAACTTTTAGTTCTTTTAAACTCTTAAATTTTTAGCGATTAAAACGGCAAAGCAGTTCAGTGTTCGGAAGTTAATCGGAAAAATACGATATGAATATCGAAAAAAATGGATATGAATATCGAAAAAATGCGATATTATGTTTTCGAAATGCTGAACAAAGCTTTGTTCGTTTAAAAGACGTGTTGAGCCTATGGATATTGATGCAATTAGCAAAGCCCTAGCCAATCCTCTTCGTCGGCAGATTCTGCAATGGTTAAAGGAACCTGCGCATTATTTACCGGTAGAAGAATGTGGTGGTAGTTTTGAAAAAGGGGTTTGCGCAGGTCATATTGAACGTTTGGGTAAAGTAGCTCAGTCTACAATGTCCAATCATTTGTCTGTATTACAGCAGGCTGGTCTCATTCAGGTCCAAAAATATGGACAATGGTCTTATTTTTCACGTAACGAAGCTTTGATTCAGCAATATATCGAACATTTAAAACAAACACTTTAAAACAAATAAAGTGTAAGTCGAGGCGATCATGGCTGAACTCAATACTCCCTTAACAGTTGGTGATTTTGAAATTAAAAATCGACTGGTAATGGCCCCATTAACACGTGCACGTAGTGGAGAAAGTCGTGTTCCAAACGACTTAATGGTGGAATATTATCAGCAACGTGCAAATGCTGGTCTCATTCTCACTGAAGCAACAGTGATTGGTTCAAAAACTGTGGGTTATGCAGACACCCCTGGACTATGGTCACAAGAGCAGGCACAAGCGTGGAATAAGATTATTGAAGCAGTTCATGCACAAGGTTCAAAAATTGTAGTTCAACTTTGGCATGTGGGTCGTATTTCCGATCCTGAACTTTTGGATGGTGATATTCCTGTTGCTCCAAGTGCAATTCAACCTGCGGGTGAAGTGAGTTTATTACGCCCTAAACGCCCATATGTAAAACCACGTGCGCTTTCGATTGAAGAAATTAAAGAAGTTGTTGCTCAATATAAACATTCAGCAGAACTAGCTAAAGCAGCAGGTTTTGATGGTGTTGAATTACATGCTGCAAATGGTTATTTAATTGACCAGTTCCTTCAAAGTAATACCAACCAACGTGATGATGAGTATGGCGGTCCAGTTGAAAATCGCGCCCGCTTGTTATTGGAAGTGGTTGATGCATTTATTGAAGTGTGGGGCGCTGGCCGAGTAGGTGTACATATTGCACCGCGTGGCGACTCTCATGATATGGGTGATGAAAATCCGCTAGCGACATTCGGTTATGTGGTTGAACAATTAAGTCAACGTAATGTTGCTTTCATTTTCTCTCGTGAATATGAAGCAGCCGATAGTATCGGTCCACAATTACGTCAAAAATTTAATGGCGTGTGGATTGCCAATGAAAATCTGACACCAGAGTCAGCAAAACGTATTTTGCGTGAAGGTCAGGCAGATGCTGTATCTTTTGGTAAGGCTTATATTGCTAACCCTGATCTATTACAACGTTTAGAGCAAGGTCTACCATTAAATGAGCTTCAACCAACGACTTTATATGCTAAAGGCGCTGAAGGTTATACGGACTATCCTGCTTTAGAAGCTTCTTAAAATCATTATTTTATTTAGATTTACTATTTGCTGAATTTGCTCTTTTGTGAGTTCAGTCAATGACTTTTCTTGTATATGGTAGAGTTTAGGTATCGAAACTCTGCCATTTTTTTTATCTATGTTATATTTTCCCCAGTTTTTAAATTTTGACTATTTGAGGCAAACCGCTTGGCGACCCCATTTTGGTACAACACAGCACTCCATTTATTAAAACCGTTTTATCGTTGGCGAATAAAAAGACGTGCAGAAAGTCTGGAATTATATCATCAGGAATGTCTGGAACGATTTGGGCCGTTTGAAGATCCGAAAAATGTAAAAGCCATCTGGTTTCATGCGGTTTCAGTTGGAGAAACCAATGCGGCGCAGCCACTTATTGAGCACTATCTCAAACTTGGCCAGCCAGTTTTAGTGACCAATACTACAAAAACCGGTCAGGCACGCGCTAAGTCACTTTTTTTAAAAGAGCCATATTTAGATTTATTCCAAGCAGTTTATTTGCCTGTAGATCAAAAGCCTCTTTTAAAACAATTCTTCGAATCATACAAACCGAAACTTTTAGCATTAGTTGAAACTGAGCTTTGGCCCAATTTAATTGATCAAGCCAAATTACAGCATGTACCATGTTTATTACTTAATGCTCGTTTATCTGAAAAGTCAGCAAAGGGCTATAGTAAAGTCTCAAGTTTAACTGCCGGTATGTTAAAGCAAATCGATTGGGTATTAGCACAAGATAGTGTAACCCGTCAGCGTTATGTTGAGCTTGGTTTAGACGAGCATAAAAGTCAGGTTGTTGGAAATATTAAATTTGATATTCATGCACCTGAGGCTTTTATTAAGCAAGCTGCCCAATTGCATCAGCAGTGGTATTTGGAAAACCGTCAGGTTGTGACGATTGCCAGTACACATGCACCTGAAGAACAACAAATTTTAGAAGCACTTGCGCCTCATTTAAATTCAGACCGTGAGTTGGTGTGTATTGTGGTGCCTCGTCATCCTGAACGTTTCGAGGAAGTATTTGAAATTTGCCAAAATTTAAATTTAGTTACGCATCGTAGAAGTATGGGACAGAGTATCCATGCCAGCACACAGGTTTATTTAGCCGACAGCATGGGTGAGCTTTGGTTATGGTATGCGTTAAGTCAGGTGTGCTTTGTAGGTGGTTCTTTAAATGAGCCGGGTGGTGGACATAACATTTTAGAACCTATGGTTTTAAATGTACCTACAGTGGTTGGACCGCGTTACTTTAACTTTCAAACGATTGTTGATGAGTTCATTGATGAAAATGCTGTGCTTATCGCTCAAGATGCACAGCAGGTCGTTGATATCTGGCTAGCGTGTCTGGCAGAGCCTGAGGCGACTGAACAGCTAGTGGCACAGGCGCATAAAGTATTGCATCGTAATCAAGGTTCATTACAAAAACATATCGGGGTGATTAATCGCTATCTGGCCGAAAAATCATGAATATTGTTTTACTAGAGCCTGAAGATGTTCAATCGGATACATGGTCTATCCATTCAAAACGTCAATTACAGCATTTGCGTGAACATCTTGATATCACGGTCGGCCAGAACCTAAAAGTTGGTATTCGCAACGGCGTCCGTTATATCACTGAAATTGTTTCAATAAATGAGCACGAAGTCCGTATACGGCCTATTCGCGAAGAACCACTACCAGCGAAGCTTCCAGTTCATTTAATTGTGGCTTTGCCAAGACCAAAAGTTTTACGCCGTCTAATTATGGATAGTGTGACTTTAGGTGTTGAAAAGATAAGCCTAATTCATAGTTATCGCGTTGATAAAAGCTATTGGCAAACGCCATTTTTACAGCAAATTGAACAATACGTTACGCTTGGACTTGAGCAAGCAGGCGACACAATTGTTCCTGAAATTCAAATGTATAAACGTTTTAAACCTTTTGTTGAAGACGTTTTGCCAACCCTAATTTCAGAAGAATCTCCTGCCTATGTGGCTCACCCTTATGCCGAGCAGAGTATGCCAATTAATATTAGCCATGCTTGTAGTGTAGTGGTCGGGCCGGAAGGTGGATTTATTCCTTATGAAGTTGATTTACTCATAAAAAACGGTTGCCAAGCGATGAGCTTAGGCAACCGTATTTTAAGAACCGAAACGTCTATTTCTTATATTTTAGGGCGTTTATTTAGCTGAGCTCTCAGCATTCAATGGCGAATGATTAGCGGCCATTTTTAATTCCTGAATAGGGTAAGGAATATTAATGCCATTTGCATTGAAGGCTTGTTTTACTTCAGCTTGAATAGTGCTTGTAGATGACGAAATATCTGTCTCAGTGGTATTAATCCACCAACGTACCGTAAGGTTAACCGAAAAGTCTGCTAGAGCTGTCACGTTAACCGAGAAAGCAGGCTGGCTGAGTACATTACGGTCATTATTGAGAATATCTAAAATAATTTGTTTCGCTTTTTGCTCATCGTCATCATAACCAATACCGACTACGAACTCACAGCGACGTTGTTGGTAAGCCGTATTTACCGTTAAAGCACTCGTATAAACGGTTGCATTTGGAATAACGATACGACGGCCATCCGGTGAGCGCAGGAACGTTGCACGAATTTGAATATCTTCTACAGTTCCTTCAAGTGAATTCACTACAATCGAATCGCCAATACGGAATGGCTCGCTCAATAAAATCAAAATACCTGAAAGCAGGTTTTGGAAAATATCTTTAAATGCAAAACCAATTGCGACCGAACCAATACCCAATGCACTCATGAGTTGGCCTGGCGTAAACCCTGGAATCATAATGACTAAAGCAATTAAGAAACCAAAGAATAAGATTGCTGTACTACCGACACGGTTTAAAACAAGAACCAAATTTTGGCGAGTATAAGAACGATTTTCTAAAGTCTTACGCACAAAGAATTTAAATAATTTGGTCAGTAGCCAAAAAATAATAAAAACGGTAATCGCAATGCAGATATAAGGTACACGTTCCCAAAAACTATCTACGATTTTGTCGATAGTAGTATAGGCATCATGATATTTCTCGGTATGTGCTAAAACCGTTTGAGTGGTTTTAGTACCCGCTTCTTGCAAAAGTTCGCCTGTATTTTTTGCAACATCCGTTAAGGATTTTTGTTCATCAGCCACGACAAGTCTCTAATTAAATAAATTCATGAAAGCTTTTTTAGCTTTCATCATAGTAGGAGATAAAATGTGCGCCTACTATAATGAGTTCATCTAAATAATAAAGTGTTTTTTAATTAAAAGTATTGCGTTCCTTTTTGTAAAATTTGTGTTGGGGTTTGGATAGTATCGGTACCAGAGAAGTAGTAAAAAAAGCCTGCGGTAGAAATAAGGCTAATTAAAATAGCGATTAAAATAAGCCAAGCCATCAGTTTCTCGATAAAGGTTGAAGGCCGAACAGGGCCATACTGATTTGGGCCTGCAGTACCAGAAGCAAGTAATAAATAGATCATAAAAAAGAACTGAACCACCGGAATAAATAACAGCAGGCCCATCCAGCCACTTTTATTTAAATCGTGTAAGCGCCGAACGACCAGAATAATATTGAGGTAGATCAAAAATAGCCAAAAAGCCCATACTACTAAGGCACTTACGCCGGAAAGAGAGCTATAAAACTCAAAATTAAATAGATCGCTTGAAAGCTGAAAACTTCCAAGAAAGGAAGCTAAAATGAAATAACCTATAAGTGTAATTAAATAAATTAGGCCATATCCACCTAAATAACTCATGCGGTTAAAGCGACCGTGAATTGAAAAAGGACTATCTTTAAACGGAAGCTCTGGTGGTCGTGAAGAGGGAGTTTCGGCAAACATCTTATTTTATTCCTGCACTGCTTCTAAAAGCTAAAATAAACTTTGTTGATGGTCAAAACCATCAAAACTTAAAAAAATTATAAAAGTAAAAGCTATAGACAAATGTTTTAAATCAACTTAATTTTATAAAAATGTTCACAATTTCGTATGTTTGAGTAAGTGATTAATATATGACCAAAGTCGGATTGTTTTGACTTTGAGAGAGTCATCATACTGAAAAGGCATACAAATAAGATCCAGTAAAATAATAGCCACAGTCTCGAGATGGGATGCACAAGATCAAGGAAGTTGCGTATGAATGAGATCTATCCAGTACCAGAGGAATTTAAAAAAACAGCTCGTACTGTTGAAGCAGACTACTTTAAACGTTATCAACACTCTATCGAGAACCCAGATGAATTCTGGGCAGAGCAAGCTAAAATTGTCGATTGGATAAAGCCATTTACCCAAGTTAAAAATACCAGTTTTGACAAAGACAATTTCAAAATTGAATGGTTTGCTGATGGTGAGTTGAACGTGTCAGCAAATTGCTTGGACAGGCATCTTAAAGAACATCCACATAAACCTGCCATTATTTGGGAAGGTGACCATCCTTCTCGTCATAAAATCGTTTCTTATAAAGAATTACACGATGAAGTCTGCCGCTTTGCCAACGTTTTAAAGAAATATGGCATTGGTAAAGGTGACCGCGTTGTGCTGTATATGCCAATGGTGACTGAGGCTGCAATTGCCATGTTAGCTTGTGCCCGTATTGGTGCAGTTCACTGCGTGGTATTTGGTGGCTTCTCGCCAGACTCTTTGGCAAGCCGTATTGAAGACAGCCAAGCTAAACTTGTAATTACCGCAGACTCAAGCCTACGTGCCGGTAAGCTGTTACCACTTAAAGAAAATGTCGATTTGGCTTTAGCATTGCCGGGTACCGAGTGTGTTGAAAATGTGGTTGTGGTTTACCGTAATGCAAACCCAATCGAAATGAAGCCAGGCCGTGATTTGTGGTATCACCTTATTATTATGGAGGTGGATGCTGACTGTCCTCCAGAACCAATGAAGGCAGAAGACCCTTTATTTATTCTTTATACCTCAGGCTCAACAGGTAAACCCAAAGGTGTGTTGCATACCACAGGCGGTTATCTGGTCTATGTAACCAGTACTTTCAAAGAAGTCTTCGATTTAAAACAAGACGATGTGTATTGGTGTACAGCCGATATTGGTTGGATTACAGGGCATAGTTATCTGATTTATGGTCCGTTGGCAAATGGTACGACCACCTTAATGTTCGAAGGTGTACCTCAATATCCAACATGGGCACGTCTTGGTCATGTGGTCGATAAACATAAAGTTTCTATCTTGTATACAGCGCCAACCGCGATTCGTGCCATGATGCGAGAAGGTGATTCGTATGTACGCGAAAGTAATCGTAGCAGTTTACGTTTACTTGGTTCGGTTGGTGAACCTATTAACCCAGAGGCTTGGAACTGGTACTACAATGTTGTCGGCGAAGGCCGTTGCCCAATTGTTGATACATGGTGGCAAACTGAGACAGGCGGTATTTTGATTGCACCATTACCGGGTGCAACAGCTTTAAAACCAGGTTCGGCAACGCGTCCTTTATTTGGTATTCAACCAGCCATTGTAGATGGTGAAGGTAATGAATTAGAAGGTGCAGCTGAAGGTAACCTTGTGATTAAAGATTCATGGCCTGGTCAGATGCGTACCATTTGGGGTGACCCAGACCGCTTTATTGAGGCGTATTTCTCAACCTTCAAAAATACTTATTTTACAGGTGATGGCGCTCGCCGTGATGAAGATGGTTATTACTGGATTACAGGTCGTGTTGACGATGTCCTAAACGTTTCAGGCCACCGTCTAGGTACGGCTGAAATTGAAAGTGCTCTTGTTTCGCATGAATCAGTAGCAGAAGCAGCCGTGGTGGGTATGCCGCATGATATTAAAGGACAAGGTATTTGTACTTTCGTGACCTTACAGGCGGGTGTTCCAGAATCGGAAGAGCTGCGTAAAGAGTTAATTAACTGGGTACGTAAAGTACTCGGGCCAGTAGCTTCACCAGATGCATTGCATTGGGCACCAGCATTACCTAAAACGCGCTCTGGCAAAATCATGCGCCGTATTTTAAGAAAAATTGCGGCAAACGAGCTTGATAGTTTGGGCGATACCTCAACCTTAGCTGAACCTGCTGTAGTAGAGCAGTTAATTGCCACGGTTTATCCCGATAGACAAAAATAATCTCTAAAAAAGCCCCTAAGGGGGCTTTTTTATTAAGCGCCATTAAGAGCTTGCTAGAAAGTCAGTTGTATTTTGTACATTTGCAAATGTACTAAGCGCAGTTAAAAAAGCTATTTGCACGTCTTCAGCTTTTACGGTCTTTCCAGCATAGCTTAAATCACGTGTTGCGGTGGCATCTGCAATTAAGATGGGTTGATAGCCAA
The DNA here is from genome assembly GCF_041021905.1 of Acinetobacter nosocomialis. Taxonomy (NCBI): domain Bacteria; kingdom Pseudomonadati; phylum Pseudomonadota; class Gammaproteobacteria; order Moraxellales; family Moraxellaceae; genus Acinetobacter; species Acinetobacter nosocomialis. The sequence goes on along the minus strand of NZ_CP157432.1, from coordinate 3,762,053 downwards.
GCTCTTTGGCTGCGCGTGTTCCTGAGTCAATACACATATGTGTCATCATGCCTGTAATCACGAGTTGATCAATTTGGTGTGCTTTTAAAAGTTCTTCTAAATTAGTTTCTAAAAAACTATTGGGATAATGCTTGGTTACAACCAACGAATCATTATGAACATGAAGTTCGGGATGAAGTAAAACCCCATCTGTATTTTCTTGAAAGAAGCTAGCCTGCGGCGGGTTAATATGTTGCACATAAATAATCGGTAAATCTTTTTCGATAAAATATTGCTCGAGCTGTTTTATTTTATCGAGCGCTTGATCTGGTCCAACCAATTCCATTTTGCCATTTTTAAAATAATCATTTTGTACATCGATAACTAATAGTGCTTGTTTCATGAGAACACTCTTGTTGATATGAGATAAAACAAGATTATTCTCTGCTTGAAAAATCGGCTATAGTCAAATGAAAGCATTATCGCAAGTTTTCTTTCGCCATGAAAAATGAATATTGAATTAGACCCGATTGATCTAAAAATTATTGCATTACTCAAGCAAGATTCCCGTTTAACAAATAAAGAAATTGGTCAGCGTGTCCATCGAACGGGGCAGGCTGTAGGTGCTCGAATAGCCCAGTTGATGGATGCAGGAGTTATCAAAAACTACACCATTGCTGTGCAATACCTACATAAACAATTTATTCATTTGCATTTAAATGAACAACGCGCTTTTGAAGAAATTGAAAATTTGGTCAAGCAATACGAACAGATTGATGAATGCTTTAAGGTTATGGGTAATGCCTGTTATATGATTGTGAGTCATTTTGAACCTACAGCATTAAATGAATTTATTGAGGTTCTTTCAAAATGGTGCCGCTATTCGGTTGAAACTGTTGTTCGAGAAGTTGAGAAATCTTAAAAAATAAAAGCTCCAAGCCGAGTCTTGGAGCCAATAAAACTTTATTTTAATTTGTTGTTTTTATTATTTTGCGCTGTTTAACTGGAGTTTTTTAGGCTGATTTAGCTGGGATTTCTACCTCCTTTTCCTGTTGAAGTTCTAACTGACGAACGAGCGGCAGAACTTTTTCTCCGAAATATTCCACCTCTTCAATAAAGTGTAAGAAACCGGAAAGAACCAAATCGACACCTACATTTTTAAGCGCCACAATACGCTCTGCAATTTGCTGAGGTGTACCAATTAAATTGGTTTTAAAGCCATCGTTATATTGAACTAAATCTTCAAAAGTTGATTTTGCCCAGTTGCCTTCTTGTTCTGGTGAAGCCGCACCCGCTTCACGAGTTGCATCGCCAAATGCATTGACTGCTTCAGTATTGGCTTTATCAATAATTTCTTGAAGTACTGCTTTAGCTTCTTCTTCGGTATCTCTGGCAATAATGAACGCATTTACCCCAATTTTGACATGGTGATTATTGGCTTTTGCTTTGGTGCGAATATCTTCGACTTGTTTTTGAATTTCTTCTACAGTATTACCATTGGTGAAATACCAGTCGGATACACGAGACGCCATATCTCTTGCTGCACGTGAACTGCCGCCCTGAAAGACTTCAATATGTGGTTTTTGCAGAGGTTTTGGCTTAAGTGTGTAGTTCTGGAATTGGTAATACTTACCATCGAAACTATAGTTATCTGTGGTCCAGATTCCTTTTAGCGTGCGAATAAACTCTTCAGAGCGAACATAACGCTCATCATGCTCAGGCCACTCTTCACCAATCGCATCAAACTCGCCTCTAAACCAACCACTTACCACATTAATAGCAATGCGGCCTTCGGTTAGATAATCAATCGTAGCCAACTGTTTAGCTGCAAGTGCCGGTTTCCAAGGGCCGGGAAGAATTGCCGCAATCACTTTAAGTTTTTCAGTTTTTGCAAGTAATGCATGACTGAAACTCACGGACTCATGCTGGTTTTCTGCCCCATAGCCCGCCGTAAAACGAATTTGGGTGAGCGCATATTCAAAACCATTGTTTTCGGCTGCCTGTGCAAGTCGAACATTGTAGTCATAACTCCAGTCTGTACGCTGTTCGATGTTACTCACTACAAGGCCACCGCTTACATTTGGTACCCAATAAGCAAATTTAATTGGTTGTTGTAATTGCGTCATGGTGCTCTCTCCCCATTCGTTATTTTTATTTAGCTATATTGCGCTTAGGCAACATGCGTTAATGATTTACCAGACTTGTGATGCAAACGAGATTCTGCTGCATCAAGGTTTGGTACAGCTGCCGAAGGTAATACTTCTTCTTGCTCAATTTGCTTGTTAATACCAAGCTCTTGATTCGCTTGTTGAGATTTAGGTTTAACCACCTCAGCACGTTTACCTTTTGCTGGCGCCCACTCTAAAATTGGCAATGCACGCGCTACGGCCAGTGTAATACGGTCAGCTAGTTGCTCACTTTTCACTGTATATTCAGGAGTAAAGTCACGATCTGTTGCGTATACGCCAATTGGTAAAGTTTGTGCTTGGAAGAAGCTGAACAATGGGCGAAGTTGGTGTTCGAGTACCAGAGCATGGCGATCACTACCACCTGACGCAGCTAAAAGTACAGGTACATCGACTAATGCAGTTTGTTCAACGAAGTCAAAGAAGTGTTTGAAAAGACCGGTAAAAGAGGCACGGTAGACAGGTGTACCCACAATCAAGGCATCTGCTGCTTCAACTGCTGCAAGGTCATCTTGTACACGTTGCGGGAGTTGATTGCGATAAAATGCACCGCCTAATAATGGTCCGATTTCACTTAATTTAATAAAGTGAACTTGAATATCAATTGCTTCAGATAACTCATCAAGAATGGCCTGAACCAGACTTTCGGTTTTAGATGGGGTATTTAAGCCACCAGAAACAGCAACAATATTTAAAGGTTTTGATGATGCGATACCAGTCATGATTTGGTTCCTAAGCCTAAAAAACAACATTGGACTTATTAATCAACAATGACGGCAAACTGTAAAATAACGAAATTGGTCAACCTTATCAGTTTTAAATATAAAACCCGAATAGTTGATTTTTATAATTTAATAGTAAGTTAAGCAATTGTTTTTATTTTATATAATTATTGGTGATATCTTTTTTAGAATAAAAATGAAGCTTATATAAAAAATAGATTAATTTTGATTAAAAGGTAAAAAACAACTGAAAAACGAAGCAAAGGACTGTATTTAACAACATTTTGCATAAAAATGGATAAGATGAGCATATCTTTCATCTAAATAGTAGGGTTACAATAGGCCATACTTATGCTCAAGATTACTTTAATCGCTTATGAATATTTTAATCGTTGATGATCATCCTTTGTTTCGTCATGCTTTGATTCAAGCAGTACGTTATAGCCTGCCACAGGCACAAATTCATGAAACAGCTTCGGTTGATGAGTTTTATGAGCGTTTGGAAAATGGGGCAGAACCTGATCTGGTATTACTTGATTTAAACTTACCAGGTGCTTCAGGCTTTTCTGCTCTGGTCTATGTAAGAGCACAATATCCCTCTATTCCAATTATTGTGGTTTCTGCACACGAAGAAGCGTCAATTATCCAACGTGCGATTGCACATGGTGCAATGGGTTATATTCCTAAATCGGCTCATCCAAGTCATATTGGTGAAGCGATTCGTCAAGTTCTAGATGGCGAAATCTGGTTACCACCAAACCTTCCATCAAATATTAATCTTGACCCGCGTGCGGCAGATGAAACTGCTTTGGCTGAACGTATTCAGTCGTTAACGCCTCAACAATTCCGTGTTTTGATGATGGTTGCGGAAGGTTTGTTGAATAAACAGATCGCTTACGAGCTTGATGTTTCAGAAGCCACCATTAAAGCGCACGTAACCGCTATTTTTAGAAAACTAGGCGTACAAAATCGTACACAGGCTGTATTGGCAATTAGTGCATTAAATATTGAAGATAAAAAAATCTAAAATAAAAAAGACCTCAATGGAGGTCTTTTTTATATGTTCCACTTAAGCAAGGCAATCTTGCTTAGGTGTTAGGCTGTCGCAGTACAGTGGGTTAAGAGCACATTGCAAATCATCAATTTGTTCTTGGGTCACGTAGCCTTTACTTTTTAAATATTCAGCTACCCGGTCATCACGCAAGCTTAAGAAAGCTGCATCATAAACACCTAAATCAACAAAAAGTGCTGCGGTTTCTAGGCTGTTGAACCGATCAAGAAAAATATCATTGCCATACATTAAGAAGATATGGTCAAGTTTTGCTTTTTCATCTACATGCAAACGCTCAGCAAGTTGATGTGGAGGTGTCTTAATAAAGAGTAAGTCAGAAAGTTCATCAAACTGAGTCATATCTAATTGGTTTTCTCCGAGTTTGACATGGCCAAGCCAAGCCTTGAAAACCAGAACAGCACCACCGCGTAGAAGCATGCTCCAGATTTGATGGCGTGTGTCATGATCAAGATTTTCACTTTCAGCAGTGAGGACTTTTAAGAAGTTCTCTTCTTGTTGCGCTAACTTGTCAAATAAGCCCAAACCTTGCGGATGATAAGCAGCAGGTGCAAATACATCAAAATTTAAATCATGAAATACATTAAGTGCGAGGGGCACAGCACACTGATAAATTGTATTAAGAGCTTTGATATGTGCTTCGCTCAGCTTGCTGTGCGGAAAAATACTTTGCCAATCTAACTCTGGAAGTAAGGCATTGGCACTGTATTGGCGATAAAACTGTTGAGAAGAAAGTTGGCCTTGTGGACTGTTATCAGAAATATTCATGGCAGTGGTCCTTTGCGTTAATTCATGAGCAGGGGTGCGATCAGGCAAAATAAGTTCAAATAAATCGTCAGACGAATAAAATGCGTTTTGAATATTTATGTGACATGCATAATGCAAGTAGAATACGACTAAAGTCGTATATAGTGGTTTTTAGTAAATAAATAATTATAAAAACAATGTCTTATTAAATTGTAACTAAGTGTACAAGTGTTCACTTACAAAAAAGGTGAGCTTTGCCATAGAAAAAGAGTCTTTGGAAATTTTGGTCAATAATTTATTGAGTAAAAGTAGACATTTTGAGCAGTTCTGCCTATTGGCTTAAATTTAGCTAAACATTTTTGCCAAGAATCGCTTCCCAAACTTATCAAAAGTTGGGAAGCGATAAATGATTAGTCTGTCGTACTAGCAATTTTAAGACCAGATAACCAAGCTCTTAATGAGGCCGGTTTTAGTGGTTTTTTAAGTAGAACTATATTTAGTTCTTTTAATTGCTGTGGTAACTCGGGATGGGAGTCCGCTGTAATTAAGGCAACGGGAACATCTTCTTGACGATTTTGATTAATAAAATCAACGCCAAGCTGATTGTTATTTAAATGCTGGTCAATGAGCCAAACCTGAATATTCTCTTTTTGAATAATGTCTAGAGCTTGCTCAGGTTCAGTGGCTTTAAAAACTTGATAACCCCATCGACCTAATAAACTACTCATACCTTCAAGAATCGTTTCATCATTGTCTAGGCACAAAATACGATAGGCTTTTGTTTTTAAAGGCACGGCCTGTACAGTTGGTGTTGCTACTTTTGGTGGCTCGACAATAGGCACCTCAATCATAAAGCATGAGCCTTTGCCTAACTCGGAGTAAACATGAACAGGGTAATTTAGCAAACCTGTCATACGTTGTACGATGGCGAGACCTAATCCTAAACCTTGTTCACCCCAAGGTGATAAATGTCCGCAACGTTCAAACTCTTGGAATAGCTTAATTCGTTGTTCTTCAGCAATACCAGGTCCAGTATCCCAAACCCCAATTCGAATATTACCAGATTGCTGTGCAGAACGAAGTACGCCTACTACCACTCGACCTTTGGCGGTATAGCGTAGGGCATTGCTGACAAAGTTTTGAATAATACGACGAATCCACTGCGGGTCAGTATCGATCCAGAAAGACACATCGTGGACTTTTAGTGAAATATTCCGCTGAGCAGCGATTGATTTAAACTGCAACTCAAGGTCACTGAGTAAATCATGCAATGGATAAGGTTGTCTCTTTGGTTGTATGGTGCCGCCTTCCAAACGTGCAATATCGAGTAGGGCAGACAGCATACTTTCTGCACCATAGAGTGCTCGGTCAAGTTGCTGTAAGGTTTGGCGGTCTTCTTCAGTCGAAATGCTTTGCTCAAGAACAGTACTAAACAGACGAGCAGCATGCATAGGCTGTAATAGATCGTGACTTGCCGCAGCAATAAATCGGCTCTTGGACATATTGGCCATATCAGCTTGCTCACGTGCAAGCTGTTGTTCAGTTAAGGCATCAGCAAGCTGTTGAGTCCGATCTTTTACGCGAGCTTCAAGTACGGCTTCGTTCGCACGGAAGGCCGTAATATCGGCAAATGTCGTGACGAAACCACCGCCTGAAATTGGGTTACCTCGCATTTGAATAACGCGGCCGTCTTTACGGATACGTTCAAACTCGTGGGCGCTGCCGACTTTCATCCAGTGAAGACGTTTGCGTACATGCTCTTCGACTGAACCGGGGCCACATTCGCCGCGTTCAGCGTTATAACGAATCAGGTCGGCAATTGGGCAGCCGACATAAACAAGGTCTTTTGGATAACCAAATAGTTTTAAATATTGGTTGTTCCACGCGACTAGACACATATTTTTATCGACCACACTTACCCCTTGGGTCATGTGGTCAATCATGGTCATAAGCAGATTTTGATTAAAACGTTGCCACTGAGATGCTTGGTCTAAAATATTAGCGACTTGACCCAAAGCAAGGCCGTTATTAATCATGGCTGTCGTGAGCAAAGTACGTGCAGAAGCAGCACCGATAATACCGGCCAGATATTGCTCGGTAAAACGCCACCACATACCATTGGCAATTGTATTTGGATTGAGTGTGAGATGATTTTGCTCACAAAAGTTCTCGAACGCTTGTGTAGTGGGTTGCTCACCTGTAATTCTTTTTGCCAAGGCAAATAAATCACCTACTTTTAAACGGGCCGCGTCATGAGGAAGATAGGTTAAATCAGTAGATGTGTGCGGTGATGGTAAAGGCTTAGTTTCATAGTAGAAGAAGCTTTCTGCCTGAATTTGTTCTGCCACACTTGGTCGATAAATTTTTGAAATCCAGATATATAAAACAATATTTAAACCAAGTGACCAAATGACACCGTGAGTTAAAGGTGCAAATGACTCAAAACCAAATAAAGATTCCGGACGTAAGGCATTAATGCCAAAAGGACCAAAAAGCAAAATACTTTGAGCAGCATCCTGATAGGCTTCAGGCAAGCTACGCAAAATTGTTGGAAAGAGTAAGGTATAACTCCACATTAAAAATCCAACAATCAGACCTGCATAGACACCTTGGCGGCTTCCGCCACGCCAGTACAAACCACCAATCAGTGCCGGAGCAAACTGCGCTACAGCACTAAACGCCAATAAACCAAAAACTGAAAGTTGGTTAATATCATTAAAGAAATGGAAAAATAAAAAGCCAAGTAGCATCACTGCGACAATACTGATACGACGGCTGAACTTCAGAACTTTAGGTAAATGTTTATCATGACGCGACAGCAATTTAAAACGCCATAAGGCAGGCATAATCAAGTCGTTACTGAGCATGATAGACAATGCAACTGATGAAACCAGTAACATACCTGTCGAAGCTGAAAAGCCACCTAAAAAGGCTAGTAAAGCGAGCCATTCTTGGTTGTAACTTAACGGCAGTGACAGTACAGCCACATCGGGTACAGTTAGGAATTTCGGTGCGGCATGCAAAGCCCAGCTTGCGATTGGGATAATAGCTAAAATAGTTAAAATGAGATAAACCGCGAACCATTTACGGGCACCGCGAATATGCTTTTCATCGCGTAGCTCGACTACCGCCACGTGGAACTGGCGTGGTAAACAAATAATGGCTAAGCCTGCCAGTAAAGTTTGAATCCAGAAAGTTTCAGGTACACCAAAGAGCTGAACCTCCTGAAAAGTCTGGTTTACATCAGAGGTCATTTGGCTGAGGTTAGCTGGTGATTCAAAAATAAAAAATAAAGCAACGCAAAGTAAGGCAAATAACTTCACAAATGACTCAAATGCAACTGCAAGCATGAGGCCGCCGTGCTGTTCCGTGTTTGCGATCTGTCTGGTGCCAAAGATCATGGCTAAAATCGCAAGCACACTGGTGAGCAATAACACACTGTTGGTCGTTGTATGAATATGCGAGCTTTGCTCCATAATGACCGAGGTACTTAAAGCGATTGCACGGAGCTGTAATGCGAGGTAGGGGATAATCGCGATAACCGCCAGAATAGTAACTAATGAGGCCAGCACACCACTTTTACCATAGCGCGCTGCGACGAAGTCAGCGATTGACGAAATCGCATGGTGCTGGCGTACTCGACCTAAACGCCGCCAGATATCGTAACCAAACCAGACAAATAACAGTGGGCCTAAATAAATAGGCAAGAAGATGACGCCTTCACGTACGGCTGCACCGGTTGCCCCATAAAATGTCCATGATGAGCAATAGACACCTAAAGTTAAACTAAATAAAAACATGCGGCCACGTGTGCCAAGACGACTGGCATGCTTCTCACCAAAAAAAGCACAGACAAATAAAAGCGCAATATAAAGAGTGAGCACCCCAATAATCAGCCAGCTGTTCATATGACCTACATAAGTGAAACCGTGTGTCTATCATAACCTATGCCGATACAAAGCTATAAATTGATTAAATTTTAACGACCAAAGTCTAAGTTACGACTTAGAGGTAATCTTGCTAACTTTAATAATGAAAAAATACATTAAAAAAAAGTGACCAAGGTTGGGCACTATGTAAGGAGTTTGGTTATGGATCAAAGCCAAGTGGAACAGATTCTACGTAATCCAAAGTTTCAAAAAATGGTCAAGACAAAAAGTGCATTAAGTTGGACCCTCACCATCATCATGTTAATTCTCTACGTGGGCTTTATGCTACTTGTAGGCTACAACAAAGAATTTTTGATGAGTTCATTTAGTGGCGGTGTAACGACATGGGGGATTCCTCTTGGAATAGGAATTATCATTTTATCTTTCGTACTTTGTGGCGTGTATTCCTACATCGCGAATAACACCCTTGATCAGTTGAGTGAAGAAGCGTTGAAGGAAGTCGAGGCCATCACGCACGAGAAAGGATTACACTAATATGAAATGGAATTCATTAAAAGCGAAAGCCTTATTGGCGGCAGCATCGCTATATTCAACAGTTGCTATGGCAGGCCCGGATTTAGGTGAAGCTGAGCAGCAAGCAACCAACTGGCATGCCATCATCATGTTTGTCATCTTTGTTGGTTTCACATTGTTCATTACTAAATGGGCTGCAAAACAAACTCAATCAGCACAAGATTTCTATACGGCTGGTGGCGGAATTAGTGGTTTCCAAAATGGTTTGGCAATTGCGGGTGACTTTATGTCAGCGGCGTCATTCCTTGGTATTTCTGCAATGGTGTTTAGCTCTGGTTTTGATGGCTTACTTTATTCTCTGGGATTCATGGTCGGTTGGCCAATCGTTTTATTCTTGGTAGCAGAGCGTTTACGTAACCTCGGTAAATATAACCTTTCCGACGTAGTGTCATTCCGTCTTGAAGAAAAACCAGTTCGTACTTTAGCTGCTTTTAGCTCACTTGTAGTTGTTGCATTTTATTTAATTGCGCAAATGGTGGGTGCAGGTCAGCTGATTAAATTGCTATTTGGTTTGAACTACAACATTGCTGTAGTCATTGTTGGTCTATTAATGATGGCATACGTAATTTTTGGTGGCATGTTGGCAACCACATGGGTACAAATCATTAAAGCGGTCATGTTACTGAGCGGTGCAACCTTTATGGCATTTATGGTCATGAAAGCTGTTGGTTTCAGTTTCAGCAATATGTTCACCCAATCTATTGAAGTGTTCAGTAAAGTCCATAACATAAGCCTTGCCGACGCTGCAAAAATTATGGGTCCTGGTAAACTTGCTGCAAACCCAATTGATGCTTTATCTCTTGGTTTAGCACTCATGTTTGGTACAGCGGGTCTTCCACACATTCTTATGCGTTTCTTCACTGTAAAAGACGCAAAAGAAGCACGTAAATCTGTAGTCGTTGCAACAGGTTTTATTGGTTACTTCTACCTTTTAACTTTCATTATTGGTTTCGGTGCGATCCTTTTTGTATCAAACAACCCGCAATTCCTTGATGTTGCGAAAATGGCAATGACAGGAAAGCTTGAGCTGGTTGGCGGTAACAACATGGCAGCTGTGCATTTAAGTGACGCTTTAGGCGGTGACTTGTTCATGGGCTTCATTTCAGCAGTAGCGTTCGCAACGATTCTTGCTGTTGTTGCTGGTTTAACACTTTCAGGTGCATCTGCAATTTCACACGACTTATACGCTAACGTATTTAAAAAAGGTCAAACGACTCCAGCTTCTGAACTTCGTATGTCAAAAATCGCGACGCTTGGTTTAGCAGTTTTTGCCATGATCTTGGGTATTTTATTTGAAAAGCAAAACGTAGCATTCATGGTAGGTTTAGCGTTTTCTGTGGCTTGTTGTGCGAACTTCCCGGTACTTGTTCTTTCAATGTTCTGGAAAGGTTTAACCACACGTGGCGCTGTGATTGGTGGGGTGGTTGGTTTGGTAACAGCTGTTGTACTGATCATCTTATCTAAAGCGGTATGGGTTGATACTTTAAAAATCTCAGATACACCAATTAACCCGTTCAATGGTCCTGCATTGTTTGCGATGCCATTGTCGTTCCTTTGCTGTTGGTTCTTCTCAGTGACTGATAACTCAGCACGTGCGAAAAAAGAACGTGCTGCTTTCGACGCACAATATGTACGTTCAATGACAGGTATTGGTGCTTCTGGTGCATCAGACCACTAATCAGAATGTATTAAACATGTCATAAAAAGCCCTACGGGGCTTTTTTTGTTTTTCTCCTAAAGGTTATTGAAAAGAAGCTCCTTAATAAAGAACAACTTGTTTATCCTATTTTTTGTACAGTATGATTTTCTATAATTCAAAACATAATGAAAAAATGGAAAATAATTAAATGCGATCTATTATCGAGTTCTGGGCGAGCTTTCGATTATTGCCTTCTGCATGGTTGCTGTTTGTGCAATTCATTTTACTTATTCTGGCTATGCTGACTTTTGATAATGAGGTTTATAGAACTTTAACTTGGGCATTAGGAGTACTTGCTTTACTCATTATTGCTAAAGTGATTCGTCAAACACCTATGTTTACCTTTTTAGGACTTACCTTTGTAAGTGGCGCAATTATATCGTCAGTGTTTATTTTATTAGGCTACAGCAATTTAACCATCCAGATTTTTGCTCATAGCTGTGAAGCTTTAGCTTACTTCTCGGCAGCTTATGGGTTATTTCGTTATATGTTTGCTGACCGATATTTGACACGAGATGAGCTGTTTGCAGCAGCAGCTGTTTTTACTTTAATTGCTTGGGGATTTGCTTTTTTATACAACATTTGTCAGTTGCTAATTCCAAATAGCTTCCAAAATCCAAACCATGTTTATCACTTACAAACTTGGCTAGATCTATTATTTTTAAGCTTTAGTTTGCAGTCAGCGACAGGGTTGTCTGACCTCATGCCCCTTAGTCCACCAGCACGTGTTCTAGCGATGTTACAAATGTTTTGTGGTGTTATGTACTTGGCATTAATTGTTACGCGTTTGATCGCTTTACAGTATATTTCTCATGCCCCTAAAAAGAATTCTGATAAATAAAGAAGGAGGTGTTTTAATTTATTTACACCTTTGTAACTGCAATATTAATTAAGTTTGTTTACAGTATGATCGGCTTTCTCTATTGAAAGATATAACTTTGTTCATTCCTGAATGTCTTTATTGGCTTCATGCCTGTCACTTTTCATTAAAATAACATGGAGGATTTATGCCTTCCAAACAAACGAGTTGGTTCGCAAATGTTAATCCCAATGTCTTTTTGGGTACGGTCATTATTATTGCTTTGTTCCTAGCAGTTGTCGTGATCGCTCCGAGTTCTTTTGAACTTTTAACGCAACAGTTAAAGCAGTGGATCACCGATTCATTTAGCTGGTTCTATGTTCTATCAGTTGCATTCTTTCTTATTTTACTCATTTATATTGCCTGTTCTGCGATAGGTCGGATTAAATTAGGTCCTGACCATAGCCAGCCTGAATATAGTAACGGTTCATGGTTTGCCATGCTGTTTACTGCCGGTATGGGTATTGGCTTAATGTTCTTCGGTGTTGCTGAACCTGTCATGCACTATGTCAATCCACCAAGTGGAGATGCGCAGACAATTGATGCAGCTCAGCAAGCTCTACGTGTGACTTTTTTCCACTGGGGCTTACACGCATGGGCAATTTATGCTGTGGTCGGTTTAGCATTAGCTTATTTTGCTTATCGTCATAATTTACCGTTAAAGACCCGCTCAGCCCTTTACCCCCTCATTGGTAAAAAGATTTATGGGCCGTGGGGCGACAGTATCGATATATTTGCGACCATTGGTACGGTATTTGGTGTAGCGACTTCTCTGGGATTTGGTGTCACCCAAATTAACTCTGGTTTACATTATTTATTTGGTGTCGAGCAAAGTACCAATATTCAAGTTCTACTCATTATTTTTGTGAGTATTTTAGCCTCATTATCTGTGTTCTTAGGTTTAGATAAAGGGGTTAAACGCTTATCAGAGCTAAACTTAGTCTTAGCTTTAATATTATTAGTATTTGTTTTTATCGCTGGCCCTAGTATTTATTTACTTCAGACCACTATTCAAAATACTGGGCAATATATATCTAACCTTTTCACCATGACATTCAATTTATATGCTTATCAGCCAAATGGATGGATTGGGGGATGGACCATTTTATATTGGGCTTGGTGGATTTCATGGTCACCATTTGTGGGTATGTTTATCGCAAGGGTTTCCCGTGGTCGTACCATTCGAGAGTTTATTGTAGGTGTTCTTCTTATTCCGACAGGCTTTACCATCATTTGGATGGGCTTTTTAGGAAATGCCGCGTTATTTAGCATTATCCATGAACATCAAACCACTCTCATTCAGGCTGTCCAGCAAGACTCCTCAGTTGCTCTATTTGAGTTTTTAGGGCACTTGCCATGGTCAGGTGTCATGAATATTCTGGCTACTATTTTAGTGGTTTTATTTTTTGTGACTTCAGCAGACTCGGGAGCACTCGTTACTGACTACTTAACAGCAAAAACTGAAAATTCACCAACTTGGCAGCGCCTGTTCTGGACAGTATTGATGGCTGTGCTGGCTATTATTTTACTCTTGGTTGGCGGTCTTGCTGCACTCCAGTCTTCAATTATTATGAGTGCGTTGCCGTTTACTGTAGTCATGCTCTTGATGAGTTGGGGGTTAATAAAAGCTTTGCATCTTGATGTCACGAAAATGCAAGCAATTCAGGAAGCTCGTATTACCCCACGTGCCATTCATAACCCAAGAAGTTGGCAACAACGATTAGGTTTGATCATGCATTATCCTCATAGTGAAGAAGAGGTGAAGCAATATATTGAAAAGCAGGTTTCACGAGCTTTTGAAAATATTCAGCATGAGTTTAGACGTCGTCATCTTGAAGTTTCAATTAGTGAAGTTGAAGATGGTATGCAGCTTCGAGTCGATCATCATCATGAAATTAATTTTATTTATAAAGTTGTTTCACGTGAAACAGTACCACCAAGTTTTTTAATTGGTCGTACGGAAGCAGAAGATGGTCAATATTTCCAAGCCGAAGTATTTTTGAGAGAGGGTGGGCAGAACTACGATGTAATGGACTGGACGCAGGAAGATTTGATTCAGGATATTATTGATCAGTACGAACGTCATTTACATTTCTTAAATATCGTACGTAGTTAATAGCCATAAAAAAGGACTCAATTGAGTCCTTTTTTTTAATTCAATTTCTAAATTAAATTAGAAACGGAATTTAGCATTTAAGCCGATAGTTTGTGTGTCGTAGCTAGACTTTTTAACGTCAGCTTTCATGTAAGACGCACCAACTGCAAGAGCAGGAGTGATGAAGTAGTTTACGTTACCACCCCAAGCTTGGCGGAATTCACCAAGGTCATTACCTTTGATGTTTGCTACGCCGTCGTTACCGATGAATGCAGCACCAACGCTTAACTTAGGAGTTAAGTAAAGGTCAGTTTTTAAACCGTATTGGTTTTCTTGACCGAAAGCACCAGCAGCTTCAAAACCGATTGCCATGTTAGTTCCGTCGATTGGACCTACATATTTAGCACGAGCTGTAACAGCATCTTGATCGTTTTGGATTGCAGCAGTTTGGTTAACAGCAGAGTAGATACCGTTGCTCATGATACCGAAGTTATCTAAAGCAAATTGGTTAGCTACGCTTGTATAACCAACAGCCATCAAGAAGTTAGGTAACAACATTGCACCAACTTCTAAAGCATAACGGTCGCCTTGGTCATCACGAGAAATCGCGTTTTTACCGTCAACGTCAGTGTGGTTATAAGTAGCGCTAGCGTATACAGGAAGATAAGGAGTTGGAACGTAAGCCTCACCTTTAACGCCGTATGTACCTACACGGTAGTTTAAACCGTTGTTTTGGTCATATTGTTGATAGCTGTAACCTAAAGACACGCTAGAAGCTTGGTTTAAGAAAGCTGCTTCAGCTAAAGGACCCTTAGCTGTATCAACATTTTTCAAATAGAATGTACCAGCAACGTCACCAGTGTAGTTCTTATCGTTTGCAGTTGTGTCAACATATTCAGATTGACCTTGAACTTCAAATTGATAAGCATGAGCACCGGTCATGGCTAATAATACAGCAGTGGCTAAACCAAGTTTTTTCATAATCATTTCCAGCATTAACAAGAGATAAAGCTGGGGTCATTGTATTGTAACAATTTATGAAGTCAATAATAGATGAAACGTAATGTTAAGGAAATTTGACACTTATGTTAAAAATGTTTAAAAAATAAACAATCAGAGTGTCTTATGTCAACCTGATAAAAAAATGAACATTAACAAGAAGCTAAACCTTAAGATTCATAAGGATTTGGCTTTAAATAGTTTCAAAATAATTACATTTATAATTGGAAAAAATGATTTTATTGATCGGATTTAACGTTCATTAATTTGTCGATTCGTTTAATAAATAGTCGTTCGAATATTATTCTTGTTTCAATTTTCATATATTTTGAGGAATAGTTATCATTATTTTGATAAGTTTATCTAAATAATCTATCTATTTAAAATAATTATATAATTGAATAAGGCTAAAAAAAAACATTTTTAAATCAAAAAAACGATTAAAAAATTAATTCTGATCAATTTAATCAACTTTACAAAATTAGAGATAAGTCACACAATTCAATTGCAAAGTTCACTATCTAACATTTTTATAGTTGGTAGTACTTTCCCAGATACGATGTGTTATCACATCAGACTTTACGAGCTCAGCTTTCCCCAAGGTTGAGCTTTTTTTTATCTATAAGAAAACATTAACATTTATTAAAAAAATTACATGAAATTTCTTCTTTTTGGTTTGTATAAAAAAGAACCCAGCTCTAAGCTGGGTTTCGGATGCTGGGAGAGGCATCCAAGAGGAAAAAGAAGCTAACTATAGAATTGCGAAATTTACTTCAGCTGTAAAATGGAGTTTTGCCATAGCCATCATTTGCTCTTTCGATCAGATTTTCATGAAATACAAACGATGAAGACCTATATTGCGTTATTCAAACTTTGTTGCTGAACTTCTGCTCATTAAAGTGCTAGGATGCGGGTTAATTACTTCATTTTATAGTAGTGATGATGGTAGGGCATTTACGGAGTACCAGCTAGAAATGTCAGGATTACGTTCAGAACATATCAGTAATCGACTATTTTTCTTTATGTTGGTCATTATTCTGTCCTTACTGTTTATGGCTGTGCCTCTTATTGTTAGCAGTTATCAAGAATATTTAAAAACTAAACAAGCGTTGGTTGAAATCAAAAGCTTAAAGTCTATTGCTGAAGTGGCAAATAAAGTATCTAAAGAACGTGCGCCAGCAAATAAATTAATGTCGAGTAACGCTGCCGACTTTTTAAAAAATCAGAAGAAGTTATTAGAGTATCGGCTTACTGTCGATCAGCAAATTAATGAAACTATTCGTATTTTAGAAGAAGAGGGTTATTCCGATTTAGCACGTATTTTAGATACTAAATTTAAAGATGATTTGAAACAGGCGCGGGCTGTAGTCGACTATTATGCCGCAACACCTGAACAGGCAAGAACCTCTGTGCAATTTGATAATGCCATTTTGGGTATGTTTGGTGCTTGGGATAGTTGTCGGGAAATTTTGCAAAAGCTTATGTTGCAGCTAAAAAGTAAAGATAGCCAAATTAATAACTATTTTACTTTGATTGTGGTTTTAACTGACATGCGTGATCAGGCCGGTCGTACCGCATCTAATGTTATTGCGCCAGTGACGTTTAAAGAAACGATTCCTAATGATAATCGGGCGCGTTCTTTACAGACTCAACAGCAAGCCCGTTACTTATGGGCACTTGTAGATACGCTACAGTCTGAGCAAGCCAAGACTCCTGAATATCATCGCCTTTACGCAAGAGTTAAAACTGAATTTTTAGATAAAGGTGTGCCTATTGTTGGTCAACTTTTAGAAGAAAGCCAGAAGCATGAGGCTTACCATTTAAATGGAACTGAACTTACAGACCAAATCGTTGATAAATTTACAACAGTTATTGATTTACAAAATTTTCTACTTAATAAAAGTGTCTTGATTGCATCTCAGGAAAACTATTTGGCAAAAAAGAAATTCTTTCTTACTTTGCTTATTTCTAGCATATCGTTAGCAGCTGCTTTACTTACCTTAATTTATGCAAAGAGGCGGGTATTTGAGCCTCTTATTCAGGCCCGTACCTTAATTCTTGATTTGTCTCATAGCAAAGATTATCCGGTAGATGAATTGAACCCTAAAAAAGGTGAGTTCATTTCACTGTTTGAAGCGATTGACCGTTTGCAAAGAATGCTTAAGCAGCGAGATGCGTTTGAATTCCAACTTAAAAATATTGCCAATACAGACCCGTTAACTGGTGTATCCAACCGTTTAGCTTTATCTGAGTATTTAAAAATTGTTGAGAGCTATCCTCAAAAGTTTTCACAAACCTGTTTAATGATTATTGATATAGATCGATTTAAAGATGTGAATGATCAATATGGTCATATTGTTGGTGACCAAGTGATTAAACGTATTACCGATCAATTGAAAGCGAATGTACGCGCTTCTGATCTAATTGTGCGTTATGGTGGTGATGAGTTTTTAATTTTATTAGAACAGGTGCCGTTTTTAGATGCGCGTCTATTGGCGGAAAAAATTCGTATTGCGATTGCTTTAGAAGAAATTAATTTATCTGGCTCAAATGAAAAATTACATGTATCAGTCAGTATAGGGTTTGCGATTGGCGCGACCAGCTGGATGGAGCTGTTAGAAAAAGCAGATCGTTCACTCTTAAGAGCTAAAGCTCGGGGACGAAATGTTGTAGAGGGATAAAAAAGCCGGAAATCACTTTCCGGCTTTTTTGTTTTATTGTTTCAACATCGGTTTCAAGAAACGACCCGTATGGGAAATCTCGACCTCAGCTACTTGTTCAGGTGTACCTTCAGCAATAATTTGCCCACCACCTGAGCCACCTTCAGGGCCTAAGTCCACAACCCAGTCCGCTGTTTTAATGACATCAAGGTTATGTTCAATCACCACAATGGTATTACCCTTGTTGCGTAGCTCATGCAAAATATCGAGTAACTTAGCAATATCGTGGAAGTGCAGACCTGTTGTCGGTTCATCCAAGATATAAAGCGTTTTACCCGTATCACGTTTTGCTAACTCACGCGCCAGTTTTACACGTTGAGCTTCACCACCAGAGAGAGTAGTAGCCGCCTGACCTAAACGAATATAGCCTAAGCCAACCTGAGTTAAGGTTTCTAAGCGGCGGTGAATGACTGGAATAGCACTAAAGAACTCAGCAGCATCTTCAACCGTCATTTCTAAAACATCAGAAATGTTTTTGCCTTTATAACCGACTTCAAGTGTTTCACGGTTATAGCGTTTACCATGACAAGCATCGCAAGGTACATACATGTCTGGTAAGAAGTGCATTGCGACTTTAATCATGCCGTCGCCTTCGCATGCTTCGCAGCGTCCGCCTTTCACGTTAAACGAGAAACGACCTGCACTATAACCACGGGCTTTCGCCTCTGGAGTTTGAGCAAATAACTCACGGATTGGTGTAAATAGCCCTGTGTACGTTGCAGGGTTAGAACGTGGTGTACGTCCAATCGGGCTTTGGTCAATATCAACGACTTTATCAAGGTGTTGTAGACCATCAATTGAGTCAAACTTTTCAGCTGTTAAGGTTGTTGCACCATTAAGCTGTGTTGCAGCCAGTGGAAGTAACGTACGGTTAATCAGTGTTGATTTACCCGAACCTGAAACCCCAGTCACACAAGTCATAATGCCAAGTGGAATAGTCAAATCGACATTTTTTAAGTTATGGCCTGCTGCACCTGAAAGCTTGATGAATTCATCTGGACGTGGCGATTGAGTACGTTTTTTTGGCACCTCAATTTTAAGCTTGCCTGAAAGATATTGACCTGTAAGAGAGTCGGCATGTTTAGCCAGCTCCTCATAAGTTCCTTCAGCAATGACAACGCCACCATGTACCCCAGCACCCGGGCCGATATCAATAATATGGTCAGCTGCACGGATTGCATCTTCATCGTGTTCAACGACTAATACCGTGTTACCTAAATCACGTAAGCGAATCAGAGTTTGTAATAAACGATCATTATCGCGTTGATGGAGACCAATTGACGGTTCATCAAGGACATACATGACACCCATTAAACCTGCACCAATTTGCGAGGCTAAACGGATACGCTGAGCTTCACCACCCGATAGTGTTTCGGCAGAACGAGCCAGACTTAAATAGTTCAGACCAACACTCACCAAGAAGTGAAGACGCTCACGAATCTCTTTAAAGATTTTATCGGCAATTTCGCCTTTAGCACCTTCAAGATTTAAATCTTGATAATAGCTTTCTGCATCGCCAATCGACATGCGGGTAATGTCTGCAATGGTTTTATCTTTTACACGAACATGACGTGAAATTTCATTTAGACGTGAACCTCCACATGCATCACATGCTGCATTAGATAAATACTGTGCTAAATCATCACGTACATAGTTACTTTCAGTTTCACGGTAGCGACGCTCAAGATGTGGCAAAATTCCTTCAAAAGGTTGTACGCGTGTATGTTTGCGGCCGCGTTCATCGATATAACTTAAGTCGATTTTTTCTTTGCCAGTACCTTGTAGAAATTTCTTTTGCGTATCTTTATCTAACTGGTTCCAAGGCGTATCAAGTTGAAAACCGAAGTGGTCGGCAACTTTTTGTAGCATTGAATAGTAATAAGGACGTTGACGATCCCAACCACGGATCGCACCTTCGCTAATCGCAAGATCAGGATTTGGAATCAGTTTCTCAGAACTAAAATGGCTACGTGTACCTAAGCCATCACAAACAGGGCAGGCACCGAACGGGTTGTTAAATGAAAATAAACGTGGCTCAAGTTCAGCAACTGCGCGATCACACTCAGGACATGAGTGTTTTGCAGAGAAAACGCGATCTGGATGTTCGCCATTCATCCACGATAAAACTGCAATATCACCACCTAAACGTAGTGCGGTCTCAAATGATTCAGCAATACGGTTGCCTAAGTCATCACGTACTTTGAAGCGGTCAACAACGACTTCAATGGTATGTTTTTTCTTTTTGTCGAGTTCCGGTGGCGTATCAATATCAATAATTTCGCCATCTACACGGGCACGAACAAAACCTTGACCTTGTAGTTGTTCGAACAGGTTGCTGTATTCACCTTTACGCTCACGTACCACTGGGGCAAGCAACATAAGTGCTGTACCTTCCTCAAGCGTTTTTACCGCATCGACCATTTCAGAAACAGTTTGCGCAACCATAGGTAAGTCGTGTTCAGGGCAATAAGGCGTACCGACACGTGCATAAAGCAGACGCAAATAGTCGTAAATTTCGGTAATGGTACCGACGGTTGAACGTGGGTTGTGACTGGTAGATTTTTGCTCAATTGCAATCGCTGGTGATAAACCTTCAATCGAGTCAACTTCAGGTTTTTCCATTTGCGATAAAAACTGACGAGCATAGGCCGAAAGTGATTCGACGTAACGGCGTTGTCCTTCGGCGTACAAGGTATCAAAGGCAAGAGAAGATTTTCCTGAACCTGATAGCCCCGTAATCACCACAAATTTGTCGCGTGGAATATCGAGTGACACATTTTTTAAGTTATGGGTACGTGCGCCTCGAATACGGATATGACTTTGGCTCATAAAACATCTCAATTATGTATTGATGAAAATTTAGGTGTTGTTTGATTAGTCACAGGGAGATATGGCTATTTATAAACAACAGACCCTATATGATAACGATTTAAAATTGTTCAAGTAGTACAAAATGATTTAAAGCGACAAATTGTGACGGTTAAACGACAATCGACAAAATTTGTTTAAATAAGCAGATTGTATTTTTAACATTCCTCACTCTACATTTCTACTCTTAGCCTATTTTCACAAGCAACATAATTTTACTAGACGACTGGTCTAATAGTTGTTTATGATGAATGTATGAAACGATTAAACAAAAGCGAAACTACACGACAACACATTCTAGATACCAGCTTTGAGCTAGTACTACGTAAAGGGTTTGTCGGTGTTGGTTTGCAAGAAATCTTAAAGGCTTGTGACGTACCTAAAGGGTCGTTCTATCACTACTTTGCTTCGAAAGAGGCTTTCGGCTGTGCGTTGCTCGAGCAATACATGGCGGACTATAAAGTTCGTATGGAACAGCTTTGGCAGCACAGTGAGCAAAGTGCCCACGCCC
Source organism: Acinetobacter nosocomialis (assembly GCF_041021905.1). Taxonomy (NCBI): domain Bacteria; kingdom Pseudomonadati; phylum Pseudomonadota; class Gammaproteobacteria; order Moraxellales; family Moraxellaceae; genus Acinetobacter; species Acinetobacter nosocomialis. The sequence continues at coordinate 3,741,136 of NZ_CP157432.1, read as the reverse complement.
GTTTAATGGCCTTATGGCAGGCGTGGATTGATGATCCGGTACATGGTAGCTGGGCTGAAAACTGCCTGATTGTGAAATTGGCAGCCGAAGTTTCGGACTTGTCAGAAGATATGCGTCAAATTCTCAATGATGGTGTGCACAAACTAACGCAACGTTTGGCTTTGCTACTCAAAGAAGGGCAACAAGAAGGATCAATTCCAAAACACATTGAGCCTTTGAAAACTGCGCAAGTCATGTATCAGTTATGGTTAGGTGCTGCTTTACTCACAAAATTGTCGCAAGACAAAGCACATTTATACCTAGCCTTAGAAACCACCCAACAACTCTTAAAACCGATAGAGGAATAAAGCATGCGAAGTATTATCCATCGTAATTTTGGCGAACCTGTAGACGTTTTAGAGCAGGCGGATATGCCAAAGCCTGAACCAAAAGCAGGCGAAGTGCGTATTAAAACCATCATGTCTCCGATCCATAATCATGATGTATGGACAGTACGCGGAAGCTATGGCTATAAACCAACTTTACCAGCGATTGGTGGCAGTGAGGCAGTTGGTATTGTAGATGCGTTAGGTGAAGGTGTTGAACATGTACAGGTAGGGCAGCGTATTGCCGTTGCAGCTGTGCATGGCAGTTGGGCTGAATATTTTATTGCACCAGCTCAAGGCCTTATTCCTTTAAATAATGAAATTGATGATGAAACAGCAGCGCAACTGATTGGTATGCCAATTAGTGCTCTCATGCTTTTAGACTTTGTTAACGTTCAACCGGGTCAATGGTTAATCCAAAACACGGCAAATGGTGCAGTAGGTAAAACTGTTGCGATGATTGCACAGGCACGTGGTTTACCTGTGATTAATCTGGTTCGTCGTACTGATGCAATTGCCGAGATGCAAGCATTAGGCATCCCACATGTGGTTGCGACTGATCAGCCGAATTGGAAAGAGCAAGTTAAACAGATTCATGGTGACCAACCTCTTATTGCTGGTGTGGACTCGATTGGTGGAACAGCAAGTGGCGAAATGCTGAATTTACTCAGTGAAAATAGCCTACTTGTTTCATTTGGTAGTATGACTGGCGAAACCATGCAGATTTCATCGGGCGATTTGATTTTCAAACAAGCGACAGTAAAAGGTTTCTGGGCGAGTGTGGTCAATAAAGAAATGCCAGCAGCTCGTAAAAAGGAACTGATCGTTGAGCTGCTAACACTAGCGACTCAGAAAAAATTAATTCTGCCTGTAGAAGGTGTGTTTAGTTTTGATGAGATTAAAACTGCCGCTCAAAGAGCAACGCAAGGTGCTCGACAAGGCAAAGTATTGTTAAAACCGTAAAACACTAAAAGATCAGTCGAGAGACTGATCTTTTTTCATATCTTTAAAATAAAAAGGAAAACTATATGATCGGACAAATTTTAATTGCGCTTATCGCAATATTACATGTCTATATTTTAGTGTTAGAGATGTTTTTGTGGGACAAGCCTTATGGCATGAAAGCCTTTGGAAATAATGCCGAAAAAGCAAAACTCACCAAAGTCATGGCACAGAACCAAGGTCTTTATAATGGCTTTTTAGCAGCAGGTTTATTCTGGTCTTTATTGGCTGATGCGCCATTTGCCACATCAATTGCTAACTTCTTTTTAGGCTGTGTACTGATTGCGGGTATATATGGCGGGCTGACTGCCAGTAAAAAGATTATTTATATTCAGGCAGTTCCTGCATTGATTGCTTTAGTCGCTGTTAATTTTCTTTAAAAAGCGCAAAATACAGCGTTTTGAAATGGAAATAACCAGATAGGATTAGTGCATGTGGGCGTTATTTTTAAAGTGTATGTTAGGGGCTGGGGTTGTCCTTATTATTTCGATTTTATCGAAAAGTAAGGCATTTTATATTGCAGGTTTAGTCCCGCTTTTTCCTACCTTTGCTTTAATTGCCCATGTGATTGTTTTTCAGCAAAAAGGAGCCGAAGCATTACAAAAAACGGCTCTGTTTGGTCTATGGTCACTTATTCCTTATGCCATTTATTTAGTTGCGGTTTACATGCTGGCAACACGCGTGTCGATGTGGTCGTGTCTGGGCTTGGCAACCTTATGTTGGGTGATCGCTGCGGCAGGGTTAATTTATGGTTGGCAATTGTTTCAAATTTAAATGAAAGACTGACCATTTAACGAAGTAAATGGTCAGAGCCTCATCTTATTTTAGATCTGATCTAAACCTAACCATTGTCTTTGATGGTAGGCACTATCCCAAAATAACCACTCAAGTTTTGCACCCATTGTGTAAGCAGCATGCATTTTCTCTAAAGTATCTGCATCACAACGTGCAGCAACTTTGTCTACAGTGGCAATCACATTGCGAACGGCGGTATGAAATTCTTCACCTGCATAGGTATCAATCCATGCTTGGTAAGGGTTGTTAGGAATTGATTTGCTTACAATATCTTTACCGACTTCGGCATAAATCCAGAAGCAAGGTAACAATGCAGCGAGTACAACAGGGTAGCTTTCAGACCAAGCCGTTGCTGTTAAAAATGAAGTGTAATGATGGCCTGCCAAGGTCAGTGGTGTATTTTGAAATTCTTCTTTGGTGACACCAAAATTTTTCATAAAGTCATCATGCAAACTGCGCTCAACCACAATTGCAATTTTAGCTGCATCTGAAAACTGCATAATATCGTCAGCATCAAAGGCTTTTGCTGCTGCAACAGCCAGTACGCGACCATAGGCCACTAAGTATTGAGCATCTTGAATGACATAATGACAAAAAGCTTCTTTATCTAAAGTACCGTTAGCAAGTTCCTGATTAAAAGGCAGGTCGAGAATTTTTTGATATAAATTTAAATTACGTTGCCAGAGTTCTTGAGAAAAAAGCATAAAATCATTCCATTTAAAATTAGACAGCTAACCTCGATTTTAAATCAATTTTAAAATACAAAAATAATAATGATAGATATATCGCAAGAAAATATTTAATACGATTAACAAGTTAATTAAATATTATAAATTTCTTTATTAAACATGAAGATAAAGTAAAGGTAATAACGGCATAAAACAACATCGTTTTGTGGTTAATTATCGATATAATAGCCGCGGTTTTTAATAAAGATTAAATTTAGTTCTTGGTATAGGTCTGATCCATGAAGCATTTCCGATTTTCGATATTTTTTACGGTGGTGTGTTTAGCACTCGCCGCTTACTGGGGTTTTACCCATGGACCTGAAGCTGGCGTGTCGACCATGTTTAAAGCTTTAACTATTACTGCAATTTTAGCTGTAATGGAGGTTTCATTATCTTTTGACAATGCTGTCGTAAATGCATCGGTACTTCGTGGATGGGATCATTTTTGGAAAATGATCTTTTTGACAGTCGGTATTCTCATCGCCGTTTTTGGTATGCGATTGATTTTCCCTGTCTTGATTGTTTCTATGACTGCCGACATGGGCTTTATTGAAGTTGCTAAAATGGCACTCAATGATCCAAAAACCTATTCTGAACGTTTAATGGCTCACCATGCGGAAATTTCTGCATTTGGTGGAACATTCTTATTGTTGGTTTTCTTAAACTTCTTCTTTGATGAAGAGAAAGAAACCCATTGGTTTAGATGGCTTGAAGTTAAATTATCTGACCTAGCCAATGTACCAGCAATGTCGGTTTTTATTGCACTCATCGCATTAATTGTAATGGCGGGCTATGTTGAAGATCATGAGCGTTTAGCTGTAACAATGGCTGGTGTTTGGGGCATTGTGGTTTACATTGGTGTACAAGTTCTTAGTCATTTATTGGGCGGCGAACCTGAAATTGATGAAGATGGTAATGCAGTCATGCAAGACGGTTCAGGCGCTGCTTCTGGTGTGATTAAAGCCGGTTTGGGTGGTTTCTTATACCTTGAAGTGTTAGATGCATCATTCAGTTTCGATGGTGTAATTGGTGCATTTGCCATTACCAGCGACGTTGTCGTGATTATGCTAGGTCTTGCAATTGGTGCAATGTTCGTTCGTTCAATGACGGTTTATCTTGTTGAAAAGGGCACATTAGACGCTTATGTGTTTTTAGAACATGGTGCACATTATGCGATTGGTGCATTGGCTTTCATTATGATTGCAAGTGGTACAGGTTTACATATACCAGAAGTCGTGACAGGCCTCATTGGTGTTGCATTTATTGCATGGGCAGTAATTGCATCTATCCAATATGCAAAACGTGAACAAGAATCGTCTTAAGCTAATTTTCAGTAAAGTTCGATAGAATAAAGAGGCTAAATGCCTCTTTATTTTTTTAAGCCGAAATCGTTATTTTAAATCATCTCTCCCGTATTTTTAGAAACGAATCGGCTTATAATTTGCCTAGTTTGATAACGTGTATTGATATGATGAATGCTTTGGAACGCCGCTCAACTTTTGCTTTAAGTAGTATTTTTGCACTACGCATGTTGGGTCTGTTCATGATTATTCCGGTTTTTTCTGTAGTCGGGCAGTCATATCAATATGCGACTCCAGCACTCATAGGTTTGGCTGTGGGTATATATGGCTTAAGTCAGGCTATTTTACAAATTCCTTTTAGCTTACTGGCAGATCGTTTTAGCCGTAAACCACTTGTAGTATTTGGTCTGCTACTCTTTGCTATTGGCGGAGCAATTGCGGGTTTATCAGACACGATTTATGGCGTAATTATTGGCCGTGCTATCGCTGGGGCTGGGGCAGTTTCGGCAGTGGTCATGGCGCTTTTAGCTGATGTGACACGTGAAGAGCAGCGTACTAAAGCCATGGCTGCCATGGGCATGAGTATTGGTCTGTCTTTTGTGGTGGCATTTAGTCTAGGGCCTTGGCTCACCAGTCTTGTTGGTATTTCTGGTTTGTTCTTTGTGACAACCATTATGGGCTTAATTGCGATTTTGATGTTATTGCTGGTGCCTAAAGTGACCCGCCATCATCGTAATTATCAGCAAGGCTATATGGCACAGCTTAAACAAGTCATTCAAATGGGTGATTTAAACCGTTTACATGTGTCAGTTTTTGCATTGCACTTATTACTGACAGCCATGTTTATTTATGTGCCTTCACAGCTTATCGAGTTTGCGCATATTCCTTTGGCGAGCCATGGTTTAGTGTATTTGCCACTCTTGGTGATTAGTTTATTTTTTGCATTTCCGAGCATTATCATCGCTGAGAAATACCGCAAAATGCGCGGCATTTTCTTAACCGCAATTACAGGCATTATTGCAGGTTTACTATTACTGATATTTGGTTATCAGTCCAAATATGTCTTGCTTGCAGGCTTAGGTATTTTCTTTATCGCTTTTAATGTGATGGAAGCATTATTACCATCTTGGTTATCGAAGTCTGCTCCAATTCAGTCGAAAGCCACCGCTATGGGTGTAAATGCTAGTAGCCAGTTTTTAGGGGCTTTTTTTGGCGGCACACTAGGTGGTCAATTATTGATGTTACATAATACTGCGATTGGATGGAGTGTCTTAGCAGGGATTGCTATAATATGGCTGCTAATTAGTTTTGGTTTAGCTCAGCCGCGGTATTTGTCATCGATTGTGTTGCCATTGCCGCAAGTGCAACAGGTGAATGAGTGGACCACACAGCTATTGGCAATTCGTGGTATTGAAGAAGTTGTGGTGATGCCTGACCAGCAAGTTGCTTATATTAAAGTCGATAAACAGTCTCTTGATGATGCTGCACGACGTGATTTAACGCAGTTGTTTGGTAAAGAGGTAGCCATTTAAGCATAACTCTTATAAAGTAAAACATAGAAATGAATAGGATGAAGACAGCTAATGCGTGGTGTAAATAAGGTTATTTTGGTTGGTACTTTGGGTCGTGATCCTGAAACAAAAACTTTTCCAAATGGGGGCTCGTTAACCCAGTTTTCAATCGCGACAAGTGAAGTTTGGACCGATAAAACGTCAGGTGAACGTAAAGAACAAACAGAATGGCACCGTATTGTTTTGCATAACCGTTTAGGGGAAATTGCTCAGCAGTTTTTACGTAAAGGTTCTAAGGTTTATATCGAAGGTTCATTACGTACGCGTCAGTGGACAGACCAAAATGGTCAGGAACGTTACACTACAGAAATCCGTGGCGACCAGATGCAAATGTTAGATGCTCGTCAACAAGGTGAACAAGGTTTCGCTGGCGGTAATGATTTTAACCAACCACGTTTTAACGCACCTCAACAAGGTGGCGGTTATCAAAATAACAACCAAGGTGGCGGCTACGGTCAAAACAATGGCGGTGGTTATGGTGGCCAAGGTGGTTTCGGTAATGGTGGCAACAGCCCGCAAGGTGGTGGTTTTGCTCCTAAAGCGCCGCAACAACCAGCGTCTGCACCAGCTGATTTAGACGACGATTTACCGTTCTAATCAAAGTTTCAAAAAAGGCGAGTTTATCTCGCCTTTTTTATTATTCAATTCCTAGCAAACGTAGAAGTGCCGTGCCAACAGCGGCCAAACAAATCACCAATAAAAGCGGAACTTTTTTCCAAACCAAGAACAGTGCTAGTGCCACCCCAAATATACGCGCGAAACCTGCGAAATGTTGGCCTTCAAAAAATGTAGTGGTCACCGCAATGGCACAGAGCAAAACGGTTGCGCCATTTGAGAGTAAAACTTGGTATTTTTCAGAAAACGAAAACTTGGCGCCTAAGTGAAAGCCGGCAAAACGAATACCATACGTTCCAAGTGCAAGTAGAGTTATACCTAAAATAATAAGTAACTGTTGACTCATTTCTTTCTACCCCATATTAAGCCAAAAAGCGAAATCAGAATTGGAAGCCCTGAGGCTAAAAAAGGTGTAGTCATCAGTGCTAAAGTTGATCCGGCAAATGCAGCTTTTCGAGTCGATTTATTCTTTAAAGCATTAAAAGTAAGAGCAATTAAAATGGCAGGAAAAATGGCATCTAAACCAAATGTTTTTGGGTCTGGAATAGCACTCCCAATAAAATAACCTGCAGTGACACCCAGTGGCCAAGTCAGCATAATGCCTATACCACACAACCAATAAGCAGCTTTTTTTGTCTCGAAGTCAGGTTGTGCCATGCCAAACAAAACGCTTTCATCGTTCATGATGTGAGACCCAAAATACTGAGAGAATTTGCCTCGGATCAGTTCATTGACCGCAATGCCAAAAGGTAGATGTCTTAAATTGACGAGTAGTCCTGCAATTGCAGCCGCAATTGGACTACCACCTACCGCCAAGAATCCAATAAAGATAAATTCAGCAGTTCCTGCCAGCACAAATACGGACAGGCAAAGTGGAATCCAGAGTGCTAAGCCATAACTTGCAGCGAGTGAACCTAAAGACATACCAACCACGCTGGTTGCTAGACACACAAAGAAAATCGAGCGAGTAGTGTCTTTACTAAGTTTTTTAATCAGAGAGTATGTAGACATAGCATGATATAACGAACGATTTTCCATTATAATGAATAAGTCTGATTGTTTTGTCAAAACGAACGATCGTTTTTTTTATAGAACGGGTGTGGTGAATGTCTCAGCCAATTGAAATTATTGCCAAAGGTTTAGCGCGTGAACGTCAAAGAGCAGGGCTTTCATTGGCAGAGGTTGCGCGCCGTGCAGGTGTTGCCAAATCTACACTTTCTCAATTAGAGGCAGGGCAAGGTAACCCTAGCATTGAAACTTTATGGGCACTTTGTGTTGCACTCAATATTCCATTTGCACGTTTAATGGAAGAACCGAGCAATCAAGTGCAAGTCATTCGCTGTGGTGATGGGCCAACGGTGAGTTCGGAGATTGCCAATTACAAAGCAATTTTGTTGGCGACCTGTCCACCCCATGCACGCCGAGATGTGTATTTATTGATTGTTGAACCGGGTGAAGATCGACTTTCAGAACCACATCCGGTCGGTTCTGTCGAACATATTATTGTGGTTGAAGGTAAAGCTTTGGTGGGTTTAATTGATGAAGCGGTTGAGCTGGGAGTTGGTGATTACATTTGTTATCCAGCCGATCAAAAGCATATATTTAGGGCCTTGGAAACAGGCACAAAAGCGTTATTAATTTCTGAACAAAACTAAAGTATTTCAAACTGCTTAAAATAAAAATTAAAAGCTATTTAGCCTCACTTAATACAAAAAGGGCCAATTTTGCGTATAAATTTTGCAATTGGCTCTCTCTTTTATTACAAAAATGGCTCTCGTTTCTTGAGAGCCGAAACGACAAATTAAAGCCATTGGAAGTATGCATACGGAAGCGCCGGATAAGCTCAGTGAATTTTCTGTTTTAGGAGTTGAGCAGAACGGCTAAATTTTTAGGGGATATTTTTTGGCTTCGGAGGATTTCCGAGACTAGCCGATATCCTCCATATATTAAGGAAAATGATATGGCAGCTCATCAAAATGGTTCTGAAGCCAATCACTCCCAAAGTTTAAAACATGGACTTAAATCACGCCACTTAACCATGATCTCGATTGCTGGGGTTATTGGTGGCTCTCTCTTTGTTGGCTCAGGCAGTATTATCTACAACACCGGTCCGGTGGTTTTTCTAACTTATGCTTTAGGTGGTTTACTCGTTTGGTTCATCATGCGTATGTTAGGCGAGATGGCCGTTTTAAATCCCGACAGTGGCTCTTTTTCAACTTATGCGGATCGTGCGATTGGTCGTTGGGCAGGGTTTTCAATTGGTTGGTTGTACTGGTGTACGCTGGCAATGCTCATGGGCTGGGAAGCTTATGTAGCAGGAAAAATTTTAAATAACTGGTTCCCGTTTATACCGATCTGGGTCTATATGACCGTGGTGATTGGTGCACTAGTTGCTGTTAATTTACAAAACGTCAAGAACTATGGTGAATTCGAGTTCTGGTTTGCACTCATCAAAGTTATCGCGATTGTTGTTTTCCTTGTGATTGGTAGCTTAGCGATCATGCATTTATGGCCTTGGGGCAATCCGGCTGCATCTGGTATTAGTAACTTAACTTCTCAAGGCTTTATGCCAAATGGCGGTTCATCAGTGATTACCGCCTTGCTTGGGGTGATGTTCGCCTATATTGGCGCTGAAATTGTGACTGTAGCAGCAGCAGAGTCGGCAAATCCATCTAAAGAAATTCGTAAAGCTTCAAACTCGGTGGTTTGGCGTATTATTTTATTCTATGTTGGTTCAATGTTCGTTGCGGTATCTTTAATTCCTCACAACAATGAACTTTTGAAAGATTCTACTTGGGGAACCTATAGCGTTACGTTGTCTGCGCTTGGTATTCCGGGTGCGCGCCATATCGTAAACTTTGTGGTTCTAACCTCGGTATGTAGCTGCTTTAACTCAGCACTTTATACGTGTTCACGTATGTTGTTCTCATTATCTAAACGTGGTGATGCACCGAAAAGTTTTGGTTCTGTAAACAGTAAAAGTAGTCCGTGGGTGGGCGTAATTGTGTCATGCTTCTTCTCTGTAATTGCCGTGGTTTTAACTGCAACTAAGAGTATGGATGTGTATGACTTTTTCATGCTAACAACAGGTGCAGCAACACTATATGTGTACTTAACCATTGCTTATTCTCAGCTTCGTATGCGTAAAAAATTAGAAGCTGAAGGCGTGAAAATTGACTTTAAAATGTGGATGTTCCCTTACTTAACTTACGTGGTGATCTTTGCAATTATTGGTGCAATTCTTACCATGTTGATTGAAGGCACCTATTTTAAAGAAGTGATTTACACTACAGCGCTATTCGGCATTATTGTGTTCTTCGGATTGTTGTCTGAAAAACTGGGTTGGGGTAAAGAGCGTAGAGCGACTCATTTAACTCATAGCCATGAAGAAAAATTAGTTTAAATTTTTAAATAAAAAAAGAGCCTCACTGTGAGGCTCTTTTTGTTTGTCTTAATATGGAAGAATCTTTAATTCAGCGTAGGTACGCCTGCTTCACGTAAGCATTGGAGCAAGACGCCAAAAGCCATCACCATGTCTTTTTCATTTACACAAGCAAAGCCCATGAGCAGTCCACGTTCGGCATGTGCATGTGACTGCATGTAGTACTGAGACAGTGGACGAACTTTAACGCCACGTTCAAGCGCAGTCGCCGCAATCGCGACATCATCACAACTGTTCGGCAGTTTTAAAACCAGATGTAACCCTGCTGCTTCGTCATATTCATGAATAAATTCGGGGCCAAGGTAGCGTTGAATTAAACTCACCAAGTAATCACGGCGTTTACCATAGAGCAGGCGCATACGGCGAATATGCGCTTCATAATGGCCTTCACGAATAAATTCAGCGAGAGCCTTTTGCTCAAGCAAGTGCCCACCACGGTAAAGCTCAGCTGCGACAATACGTAGCGGTGAAAATAGCGGCTTAGGGACGACCAAATATCCAATTCTTAAGGATGGATAAATGGTTTTACTAAACGTGCCCATATATAAAACAGGTGCGTTATTTTCTAAGCCTTGCAAAGATGGATAAGGCTGACCCGAGAAACGGAACTCACTGTCATAGTCATCTTCTACAATCCAGCTATTGTGCTGACGTGCAATTTGAATCAATTGTCTGCGACGATCAAGGCTTAGATGTGAGCCAAGCGGATATTGATGTGATGGTGTGACAAAAATGAGTTTAGGCGGTACTGTCGGATTTTCTTCAGGAATAATGCCTTCAGCATCGACAGGCATAGGCTGAATGTCGAGGCCATTAATTCGTAATGTATTACGCATTCCCCAATAGGCGGGATCTTCAATCCAGACTTTATCTCCCATATCACTCAGTGCACGTGAGACTAAATCAATCGCTTGATGAATGCCTTCGGTAATAATAATCTGGTCTGCATCGCACTGAACTGAACGCGCAACACGTAAGTAATCTGCCAACGCACTTCGAAGCTCTATACAGCCACCAGCGTTGCTATAAATCAGGCGGTTAATGTCCGGCTCGCGACTTAAGCGTGCTTGAATACGGCTAAAAATATGATGAGGAAACTCGGTAACATCGGGTGCTCCCGGAACAAAAGCACCCCATTGATGTGGCGAGGCTGCGGCATATCCTAATAAATTTGAGCCACGTTGTGAGAGGGCGTAAGAACTTTGAACATTTGGGCTAGAAACTACTTTTTTCTTATTTTGTGTATTTAAAAAACTCTCTGGTAACTTTTCGGCAACCCAAGTGCCATGTCCTGTCCGCGCTTCTAAGTAGCCTTCAGCCTGTAGTTGTTCGTAGGCGCTCAGCACCGTATTTCTTGAAACATGAATTTCACTGGCTAAGTCGCGTGATGCAGGTAGACGAGTCTTCGGCTGGATGACTCCATCAATAATGGCACCACGCAGGCAACGGAAAAGGCGTTGATGTAGTTTCCCTTCAGTGTCCTGTTGGAGTCGTTGCAGCAAATGATCTCCAAGTAAACTACGCAATTGGCTCTCTCCTACAGTTAAAAAGTGGCTCTCGTCAGTTGGCGTCAGACGAGCGAAATTACATGCATAGGCAGTCGTTGTAAAGCACCCTGAAAATTAAGCACAGGATGCAAGAAACCAAAGCTGCAACTGATGATGAAAATATGAGGGAATCAAATGGATAATCAACATTCTGCACTTAACGCACGTAAACAGCAAGCAACTCCACGTGGTGTAGGCGTGATGTGTCAGTGGTATGCGGAAAAAGCTGAAAATGCCACGCTTTGGGACAAGGAAGGCAACCAATTTATCGATTTTGCTGGTGGTATCGCGGTTTTAAATACAGGCCATCGCCACCCTAAAGTGATTGCAGCGGTGACTGAGCAACTTACTAAATTTACGCATACTGCCTATCAAGTAACACCATATGAAAGCTATGTGGCTTTAGCTGAGCGTATTAATGAACGCGCACCAATTGCTGGTCCTGCAAAGTCAGCTTTTTTCACTACGGGTGCAGAAGCAGTTGAAAATGCGGTGAAGATTGCTCGTTCTTATACAGGTCGTCACGGCATTATCACTTTTGGTAACGGTTTCCACGGTCGTTCATTCATGACCATGGCAATGACAGGTAAAACTGCGCCTTACAAACGTGATTTCGGTGTGATGCCAGCGGGTGTGTTCCATGCGCGTTACCCAGTACCTGCTAAAGGTATTTCAGTAGACGCAGCAATTGAAAGCGTTGAAGATATTTTCAGTGAAGATATTGCACCACATGACGTAGCAGCAATTGTACTTGAGCCAGTACAAGGTGAGGGCGGTTTTAATGTTGTGCCAGCCGAGTTCTTAAAACGTTTACGCGCAATTTGTGACAAACACGCTATTTTACTTGTTGCTGATGAAGTTCAATCTGGTTTTGCGCGTACTGGTAAATTGTTTGCGATGAACCATTATGAAACTAAAGCAGATCTCATCACGATGGCAAAAAGCTTAGGCGGTGGTTTCCCTATTTCGGGTGTTGTGGGCCGTGCAGAAGTCATGGATGCACCAAACCCGGGTGGTCTAGGCGGTACTTATGCAGGTAGCCCGATCGCAGTTGCAGCTGCACATGCCGTGATTGACGCGATTGAAGAAGAAAACCTATGCGACCGTGCAAATGAGTTAGGCGCCGAGTTAGTTGCTACGCTTAAAGATATTCAACAAGCAACAGGCGACGTGGTCACTGATATTCGTGCATTAGGTTCAATGGTTGCAGTAGAACTTGAAACGGCTGAACAAGCAAAAGTTGTACAAAACTATGCAATGGAAAACGGGTTGTTACTTCTTACTTGTGGTAAATACGGTAATGTAATTCGTTTCTTATATCCATTAACCATTCCTGCTGAGCAATTCCGTCAAGGTCTTGATATCTTGAAACAAGGTTTTGCGACACTAAAAGCAGGTAGTGCAAAAGCAATGGAGCAATCTGCATGATTCAAAATAATTTGCAGTATTTATTAAAACATCCTGATATTTCATTAGAAGCACCTGCATCAAATGACTATATCGAGGTGAATGATGCTGCTACGGGTGAAACTTTGGCATGGGTGAAAACCTATGACCGCGCAGGGGTTGAAGCTGCAATTAACCGTTCGGCAAAAGCGCAAGCTGCTTGGAAAAAGCAAACTGCCTTGGCGCGTGCTGATGTGTTATTGGCATGGTACAACCTCATGCTTGAGCACAAAGAAAATCTGGCACAGATTTTAACGGCTGAGCAAGGTAAACCATTAGCAGAAGCACGTGGTGAAATTGGTTATGCAGCTTCATTCATTCGCTGGTTTGCCGAGCAAGCTCGCCGTATTGATGGTGAAGTGTTAACACCTACTCAACCAAATCAACGTCTGCTCGTAATTAAACAAGCAATTGGTGTTACCGCTGCCATTACGCCGTGGAACTTCCCGGCTGCCATGATTACGCGTAAAGCAGGTCCAGCGATTGCTGCAGGTTGTTCTATGTTGGTTAAACCAGCAGAACAAACGCCGTTAACCGCTTATGCACTTGAAGTATTGGCGTTACAGGCAGGCTTACCAGCCGATGTTTTAATTAACATTAGTGGTGATGCGGTTGAAGTTGGTAAAACCCTATGCGAAAGCGATATTGTTCGTAAGTTAAGCTTTACTGGTTCAACACAAGTTGGCCGTATCTTGATGCAACAATGTGCGCCAACCATTAAAAAGCTTTCACTTGAACTCGGTGGTAACGCGCCAGTTGTGGTATTTGACGATGCCAATCTTGAACAAGCAGTTCAGGGCATTATGGCAAGTAAATATCGTAACAGTGGTCAAACCTGTGTGTGTGCTAACCGTATTTATGTTCAAGACGGTATTTATGATGCGTTAGCAGAGCGTTTGGTTGAAGCCGTATCTAAGCTTAAAGTTGGTGATGGCCGTCAAGAAGGTTCAACTCAAGGCCCTTTAATTGATGAAGATGCAGTTGCAAAAGTTCAGTCTCATATTGCAGATGCAACTGAGAAAGGTGCAACAGTTCGTATCGGTGGGCAGCGTTCAGCACTTGGCGGTACATTCTTTGAACCGACTGTGTTAACTGGCGTAACACAAGACATGAAAGTGTCTAAAGAAGAAACTTTTGGTCCGCTTGCACCACTGTTCCGCTTTAAAACTGAAGATGAAGCAGTGGCAATGGCGAACGATACCGAGTTCGGTTTAGCTGCTTATTTGTTTACTCAAAGCACAGCTCGTCAATGGCGAGTGGGTGAGGCACTTGAGTACGGTATGGTCGGCATTAACACGGGCGCGATTTCAAACGAAGTTGCTCCGTTTGGTGGCGTAAAACAGTCAGGTCTAGGCCGTGAAGGTTCAAAATTCGGCATCGAAGAATATGTCGAAATGAAATACCTCTGCGTAGACTTATCTGAGTAAGGAACAAAGCGGGTTCGTTTTGTTCTGAACGAAAACATGCAGTTATGCTGTATGTGATGTTTCACAAAAAACCGGTCATGCCCATTCATGACCGGTTTTTTTATTTAAGTTGGCAAATACCCTTCATGGCTTTCAGGTAAGCGTCTGAGTTCTTTGATTAGCGTTTCAATGAGTTTTTCGACCACAAGGCGTTGTCCTTTTCGGGACACATAAACCAGTTGTAGCATGCCAATATTCGACTTCCAGTCAGGAAGAATATGAACCAGTGTGCCTTTACGAATTTCCGATTCAACGGTTAAAAAGGGCAGGTCAGCAATGCCTAAACCATCCATCACAGAATAGTAAACACCAGCCAAATCATTACTTTTGATTCGTGGCTGATAAGGCACATCAACTGATTCACCATTTCGAATATTGCATAAATGCCAAATATAGTTTTGCTTTTGAGTACCTAAGCTAATACTTGGAAACTCTTGTAATTCAGAATAATGTTCAATGGTTCGACCTTGTAGTAATTCAGGCGAAGCCACTAGACAGTGATCGGTTTTAATCACATCACGAACAATTAAATTCGAATCTTCATTCGGTTCGAAATTAGTCCGAATCGCAAGGTCGATGTCATCATGCAAGATATCAACTCGGCGGCTCGTTAGCTCAAGCGATATTTCAACTTTAGGGTAGGTTTTTAAAAACTGATTTAAAATTTTTCTAATTTGAAAATGCATCATTAAAGGTGGGCAGCTGACTTTTACTAGTCCTTGAGGCTCACTTTTTTGTTTTAACAAAACGTTTTCTGCGCATTCAACTTGGGCAATAACTTTGCAGCATTCTTCGTAGAACTCTTGGCCTAAATCGGTCACTTTAAAATGGCGGGTTGTTCTTTGAATCAGGCTGACATTAAATTTATTTTCAAGGTCAATAATGCGTCGGCTGAGCTTGGATTTACTAATATTTTCAGCTTCACTGGCCGCACTAAAGCCGCCGTGTTTTACGACTAAATAGAAATAATAAAAATCATCAAAAGAGCTTATCAATTTCAGATCAATCCATTTAAATTTAAGATTAGAGCGCTTAAGCACTCTAATCTTAGCAATTCAGCTTATTTTTGCGATGTATTAAAGCTATAGCTTGTCATTAGGTTGCGGTAATCAGGAATATGATTTGAGAAGAGAGCACCTAAGCCTTCTACATCATTACGCCAGTCACGGTGTAACTCACATGCCATACCAAACCAAGTCATCAGCTGAGCACCTGCTTTTGACATACGGTCCCAAGCAGCATCACGGGTTAATTCATTGAAAGTACCAGAAGCATCAGTAATCACAAACACTTCGAAGCCTTCTGCGAGTGCAGATAGTGCAGGGAATGCGACACAAACTTCGGTCACCACACCTGCAATAATTAGCTGTTTTTTACCTGTCGCTTTAACTGCTTTTACGAAGTCTTCATTGTCCCATGCATTAATTTGACCAGGACGTGGAATAAATGGTGCATCTGGAAAAAGTTCTTTTAGTTCTGGAACTAAAGGACCGTTTGGACCATTTTCAAAACTGGTCGTTAAAATAGTTGGTAAGTTAAAATATTTTGCTGCATCTGCAAGCGCTAATACATTATTTTTAAATTTATCAGGATCGATATCTCGAACTAAAGAAAGTAAACCTGCTTGGTGGTCAACTAAAAGAACCGCAGCATTATCCTTGTCTAAACGTACGTAATCTTGAGCCATTTTTATATCCTCATGTTATCAAAATAAATAATCAAAATTATTAAGTAAGTCATTCGTGCCTAAAATTATGCTAGTTGAGTTTATTGTCGTGATTAAGTCTAAAAAATAGGATTAAGAATTTTAAAAATAGGACGATCTTTTAAAGAATACCGCAAACTTTATGATTGTCTCATATATGAAATAATGTGTTGCTAATCCTGATCTATAAACTGCAATTATTGAGGCGTAAAATTACTCTCAGTTCAAGAAAATCCTACATATATAGGAGAGATCAGATGAAGAAATTTCTTGGTGCATATCAAAATAACCACATGCATTGGGTTGGTGATGGTTTCCCTGTATATAACCTGTTCTCTTATGACCGTTTAGGCCAAACCCTAAGCCCATTTTTGTTACTGGATTATGCAGCGCCTTATAACTTCTCACCAACCACCGAACAACAAGGTGTAGGTTCACATCCTCACCGTGGCTTCGAAACTGTGACGATTGCCTACCAAGGTGAAGTGACACATAAAGACTCAAGTGGTGGTGGCGGAACCATTAAAACCGGTGACGTGCAATGGATGACTGCGGGTGCAGGAGTGTTACACGAAGAGTTCCATTCTCCTGAATTTGCAGAGCATGGCGGCTTGTTTGAAATGGTGCAATTGTGGGTAAATTTACCTTCACATTCAAAAATGACCCCTGGAAAATATCAAGCGATTGAAGCCAAAGATATTCCAGACATTGCGCTAGACGAGCACGGTAGCCATTTGCGTGTGATTGCAGGTGAATATGCAGATGCAAAAGGTGCAGCAACGACGTTTAGTCCATTAAACGTATGGGATGGTAAATTGGTCAAAGGCCAAAAACATACCCTTTATGTGCCTGAAGGGCATACCACACTTGTGGTGATATTAGAGGGTGCGGTTGTCATTAATGATACAAACCGTCTTGAAGGTAAAACCGTTGCGATTTTATCTCGTGAGGGAGTTGAGTTTAGCTTAAATGCTGAAGAAGACACTAAATTCTTAGTGCTAACTGGTCAACCACTCAATGAGCCAATTGAAGGCTATGGACCATTTGTGATGAATACCAAAGCCGAGATTATGGAAGCGATTGATGATTTTAATCGTGGAAAATTTGGTTCAATTATGCAAGAAGCATAAATTGCTAAGCTGTTCTTAAAAATCTTTAAAAGCAAAGTAATAAAAAGCCCGCTATCAAGTGTGAATAGCGGGCTTTTTCGCTGTAAAGTTTCTATTTTTATGATGGATATCATTATTGTGTCGGCATTGTTTTGTGTGATTTAGTTCTCATTATTATGATGCCATGATATCGCAAAAAGGATTGCTTGTAAAACGAATGATATAAATATAGTTAAATTATCTCATTTTATTTAAAAGAATTTTTTTAAATTTTTAAAAAATATAGGTTTTTATACACTCATCTTCTTTTGTAAAATTTTATGAATGACAGCTTCTCTAATTCGTTTAAATTCTTCTATATAAATTGATGCAAAAAATAAAAATCTGGTAGTTTTTAATACGGTGTTTTTTTAGGGTATGAGTGATAATCAAAAAAATTCTCGAAAAATGGGACATCATTTTGGATATCGCAATTATTGGCAGTGGAATGGCAGGACTTGCAGCAGCAAGAATCCTGAAAGATGCAGGACATACAATCACGATATTTGAAGCACTTCCTGGCCGGGGAATGGACAGTCATAGCATTGAGTTCGATGGTGGGATTATTGATGCACCATTGCGTGTTATGAACCCGCATCTATGGAAAAATACACTTAGCCTTGCTGCACACTTAGGTATTAAAACTTTTCCAGTACGTACCTACATGTCTTGTAGCTGGTTATTCGAAGATCGTACTGAAACATGGTTAACCACATCTCGTAGTCGTATTGGTAATTTCCCAATTATCAATAACCGTAAAGGCATTCAGCAATATGGCTGGCGTCTTGTTAAAGGGATGTTGCAATTAAAAACTGCGATTCACCAGTTTTTCAAATCTAAAAATCAAGATATTACTCTCGCTGAATTTATTAATCAGAACGATATTGAAGAAGTATTCTGGCATGGTGTAGTAATGCCGGTCCTTTATACCATTTGTACATGTAACCCAAAAACAATTGGTGACTGGCCTGCGAAAAACCTTCTTGAGTTTTTGCGTCATTTAACCGATGGCGACATGCTCTTGCGTATGAAAGGTGGTACACCTGCGTTTGTAGACAGCTTAATTAAAGGCATTGATATCCATAGCGGTTCGGCAATTAAAAAAGTTGAGCTACAAGGTGAAAAGGTTCTGGTCGAAAATGAGAAAGGTGACCAAGGTACATTTGACCGCGTTATTGTGGCGACACCAACATCTAAACTTGAAGAGTTCTTAAACCCTGAACAGTTTGCAGAAGATATGAATCTGCTTAAACAGTTCCGTTTCGAACAAGGCGACTTGGTTATTCATACAGATGCAACAGTAATGCCGCCACGCCGTAAAGACTGGTCAGTGCTGAGCTATATGATGGACCGTAAGTTTACTCGTCAGCAGTTTACGGTTTGGATGAACGCGGTAGAGCCATCGCTTGTGGGTAAAAATCCTGTATTCCAGACTTGGCGTCCAGTGACTGATATTGACCCTAAAAAAATCATTTCAAAAGTGACCTTAACGCGTGCAGTTGTAGACTCACAAACCATTGCTTTAAATAAAGAGCTACAGCAACGTCACTTAGAACCAAACCGTAAAGTATTCTACTGTGGTTCATGGTCATGTGATGGTTTGCCAATTTTAGAATCAGCCGTGACTTCAGCAATGCATATTGCTGAAATCTTAGGTGCACCTTTACCATTTGTAGGATTAAAGCCTAAGGTTGAAGTTGCCCCAGAACTCGGTTACTAAAATTGTGAAAACAAAAGTTCGAGCAGCTCTTTCTCGCCTCGTTCCCCATAAATATGCAATTGATGCATCAAGTTTGGGAGATAGTGAAGAGCTTGCTTGGACAAATTTGGGTTTTTGGAAAAATACCCAAACCTACCGTGAAGCTTGTCGCCAACTGGCTGACCATTTGGCTCAAGCTGTCAATTTAAATTCAAAAGATCATTTACTTGATTTAGGCTGTGGGCAGGGCGCAAGTTTGTTGCACTGGTTACAGTACTATCACCCCAAAAGCCTGAGTGCAGTCGAACTACAGGCCTCGTGTGTTAATAAAATTCAAAAACTTATTCCTGAAATAAGCCAGATTTTCTGTGGTTCATTTTTAAATTTAAAACAATTTAAATTCAAACAACCTTTCGATGTGGTGCTCTGTATTGATGCGGCTTATCACAGTCATTTAAATTCATTTCTTGATTCGGTTACGCCAGTTTTAAATTCAAAAGGACGATTAGGTTTTCATTACTTAATGCGTGCTAACTCATGTGAGAACATGACAGCCTTTCAAGAACAAAAGCACCGTTATTTACTTAAGGCAGCCGATGTCACTTGGGATGCTGTGCCAACCGAAGACATACTGAAAACTACCTTGGAACAACAAGGTTTTACAGATATTAAAATCGAAGATTTGTCAGAACAGGTATTATTAGGTTTTTCACAATATATTCGAAATCAACAAGGACAAAGCCATAGTCGAGGGTTGGCAAAGTTTAAAATTCAAATGACTGCAAAGTTGTGCCAACAACTCTATCAATATGGATATGTCCGTTATATTCAAATAACAGCAATAAAAAAATAGGATGTGCCATGCCAGTTAAATATCAAGGATCATGTTTATGTGGAGCTGTAAGCTATCAAAGCGATGCAGAGCCACGTTATAGTTTTAATTGCCATTGTCGAGATTGCCAAAAAGCCACAGGTTCAGCCTATGCGCCCATCGCTTTTTTTCACCAATCTGAATTGAAAATAACTGGCGAACTTAAATATTTTGAGACCGTCGGTTCTTCTGGCCGTCCTATTAAAAGAGCTTTTTGCCCGACTTGTGGTTCTCAGCTTTTTGGTTTACCTGAACTTGTTCCTGAAATGATCTCGATACGCGCAGGTACTTTGGATGACCCAAGTCTCTATCACCCTAAAGCGGAGGTTTTTGTGAGTCAGGCCTATGCTTGGGACATGTTGAACCCAAACCTTAAACACTTTGAAAAAATGATAGAGAAGAAGAAAGAAGGGTAGCTGTTCTGACAAGCTCGTAAGCTTTTTCCTACATCCATTCAGGAAATTGACGTCTTTCTATGACCTCGCGAATTACCTATGATGAACTCATCAGGAACAGGAAGTTCCAAAACGTAAAACAACAATAATAAGTTTAAGCATCAGGACGTGAGGTATTACAGGATGTATACCTAGTAACGAAATACGAAAAAAGCCCAACAGGAAGTTGGGCTTTTTTTCATTTCTTATTAACGAATTTCTTTTCCGCCTAAGGCAGCACAATCAAATGGTGTATTCCATTTTACCGCAATACCTGTAAGTACTGGACGAACAATACGCCATGGCCAGAAACCAAATCTTTGTCTCTGCTCATAATCAATCACTACATCTGCACCATATTTACGTGCTGCGTTTGCTAATTTAGGTTTTATTTCTTCATAGCCGCCATATATTCCTTTTGCGACTTTAATGCGTTTAAGAGACTTATAGTGGTCAGCAGAAGGTACAGTCTCAAGTACGCAGACTGGTGATTTTACAATGTTTTCTGCTTGAGCCGCAGAACTCGTGTTTTGAGCTTGTACTGTAAAAGGCAACATTATAAATAAAGTAGGCAAAACAAAACGTAGTTTCATCTTTTCCCCGTTGAATGTAGTAATGAATGAATGTTTATAAAATAGGGCTTATTATCATGACCTTATTTGGGGGCGCATTATAATCGTATCTTTTTAATATTTCTTATTTTTAAATCTATTTTTTAAAAAAATTAAGAATGTAAGATTTTTATTTTGGCGGGAATCAACTCTTTTAAGAAAATCATTTTGAAGCTCATGTTTATAATAAAATTTTGGAAAAATATATACCTTCAAATTATGATGGACATACTAGGTCTCAAAATATAACAGCAGCAAAAGAACTGGTTAAAGAATTGGGGAAAATAATTATAAATATTGGCATATTTCAAAACCTATAGACAACAAAAAACCCCATAAATCAAATATTCATGAGGTTTAATGATGGTGCCGGCACACGGATTCGAACTGTGGACCTACTGATTACAAGTCAGTTGCTCTACCAACTGAGCTATGCCGGCGATGTGGAGTGAATTTTACAGTTTCTTAAAAAAAATACAAGCCAAAAAATGAGCATTTAAATTTTTTCATATCATTTTTAAATACTCATAGGATTTTGCCTCAAAAATTTAGGGTTTTACTACATTAATTTGCTTTTGCGTGAGAGGTATAAACCACTAAAAATATTCCAAGTAATGACAAGACAACGGTTAAACCGACAATCGCACTCCAGCCGCCGTGTAGCCAGAACCAACCACCTGCCGAACCGACAATACTTGAACCCATATAGTAAAACAGTAAGTAGAGCGAACTGGCATGGGCTTTGGCTTGTTTGCTTTCAGCGCCGACTGAACTACTGGTGAGTGAGTGGGTAATAAAGAAGCCTGTGGTAATAAAGGCAATCCCAATGATAATGCCAAAAAGCGAGCTGAGCAGGGTCATGAGGCTACCCACAATCATGAGCGCAAAGCCACTCATCATCATGGTTTTTTTACCAAAGCGATCGGCTAAGCTACCTGCCAACGATGAAGACACCATGCCAAAGCTATATGACAAGAAAATAAGGCTAATCTGTGTCTGACTGAGTGAATAAGGTGCACCGCTTAAACGGAAGGTCGCATAGTTAAACAGAGTCACAAACACACTGGTGAGCAAGAAACCAATCGCAAACAGGCTTAATAATTTAGTATTGCTTAAATGAGCGCGCCACATTTGCATGTGAAAGCCTAAATTCAGTCCTTTTTTCTGCACAAAATTACGCGAAGCAGGCAGTAAGTTTAAAAAGGCAATTGAGCAAATAAAACAGATTGCGCCAAGCAAGCCTAAAGCGGTGCGCCATGAAAAATATTCAACCAAAATACCCATGCCCACACGACCCATCATGCCACCAAAGGCTGTCCCTGCAATATATAGACCCATAGTTTTACCGAGGTGCTCAGGTGCAATTTCTTCGGCAATCCAAGCCATTGTCACTGCGGGTACACCACCAAGCAATAAACCTTCTAACGCACGTGCTATCAGCAAACTATGCCAGTTCGGTGTAAACATCGAGACAATATTTAAAATTGCGGCACACAGCATGGACGTAAAGATTACACCGCGACGGCCAATCGCTTGTGAAAACGCGCTTGATAGCACAATCGAAATGGCTAAAAAGGCCGTGGTTAATGACAGTGCCAAAGAACTACTTGCAGGGCTAATCTGGAAGCTTTGGCTAAATGCAGGTAACAGTGGCTGTACACAATAAATGAGAGAAAAGCTGGCAAAACCTACGAGGAATAAAGCAAATCCTGCGTGTTTATAGGCTTTAGTCCCTTTGTGAATCCACTCGCGGGAAAGAACGGACGTTGCCTCAGTGTTTAAGGTACTGGGTGTAGATGAAGAGTTCATATCATGACCATGACAGAAAGAAAGAGCAGTGCTTTGGGCATGCTGCATCGAGAAAATTCGATGAATTAAAATTAGCAATTTAGAGGGTATTTTTCTAATATATTTAATAATGGGACACGATATGTTTTATATATAGCAATGGAACTCAGGCATATACGCTACTTTTTGGCAGTAGCAGAAGAAAAAAACTTTACCAAAGCTGCGCAGCGCTTAAACATGAGTCAGCCACCTTTAAGCATGCAAATACGGGACTTAGAAGAAGAGCTAGGTGCAGATTTATTTATTCGTTCTCCTCATGGAGTGGAGCTGACCGAAGCTGGGCTTGCCT
This sequence comes from Acinetobacter nosocomialis, assembly GCF_041021905.1. Classification (NCBI taxonomy): domain Bacteria; kingdom Pseudomonadati; phylum Pseudomonadota; class Gammaproteobacteria; order Moraxellales; family Moraxellaceae; genus Acinetobacter; species Acinetobacter nosocomialis. The sequence continues at coordinate 3,718,253 of NZ_CP157432.1, read as the reverse complement.
TTTTAAATGCAATTCAGCCAGTACAGCAGCGTGTAGAAGATGCAGTAAATCTTGTTAAACAGGTAGCAAATGGCGAGGTTGGCCAATTGCGATTAGGCTTTACAGGTACTTCAATGTTGAACCCTTTAATTCCTAAATGCGTTCGCTATTTTCAGCAGCAATATCCTAAAGTGGATTTAAAGCTTGAAGAAGCCAATACCTTACTGCTCATCGATTTATTACTTGAAGACCGTTTAGATGTCGCAATTATTCGCTCACCACGCAATATTCCAGATAGCCTCATTTTGCAAGAATTATTAGCAGAGCCACTCATTGCGGCTTTACCTTCCGAGTCTTTGAGTCTAGATGATTCAACACAAGAAATTGATTTAACCACACTGCGAGAGCTTGACTTTATTGTCTCCCCACCTTCAATTAGCGCAGGGCTTTTTGATGCGATTAAACAGGCCTGCCATGAGCGTGGCTTTGAACCGAAAATTGGACAAAACGCCCCGCAAATTGTGTCGATTTTATCGTTGGTGTCGGCAAACTTAGGAGTGTCTTTGGTTCCTGAGTCGACCAAACAATTGCAAATACAGGGTGTGGCTTATCGCTCTTTGAAAGCACCTATCCCTACGGTGGGTTTAGGGCTTGCCTATAAAAAACATGCCCCTTCACAGATGGCGATTAACTTTGTCAGTGTGGTGCAAGTAGCTTGTCACCACGCCAACGAAATTGATGAAATTGGCTAGTTTGATTTCGGCGCTTTGTTCATTAAAAAGATGCCTGAAATAATGAAGATTGCGCCATATAAAAACGATAAAGTCGGCTGTTCATGAATGAAAACCCAAGCCATGAGCGCTGCAAAAATAGGTTCGGAAAGCTCGGTCACTTGCACCTTTGCGGCACTCATATAAGACAACGCTTTGGTGGTGCAGAAAAAGCCGAGTATGGTCGGCAGAACAGCTAAACCAATCAAACCTAAAACAATGTCACTATTAAAAGTAATGCTATGCAAGTTGATTAAAAACGGAACTGCAAGATAAACACTACCAAATAGCAATAAATACTTAGTTAGAAACAGCCCGCCGTTTAATTTGAACTTTTTCACTAAAACCGAAAATAGGCCATAACCCGTACCGGCAATAGAAGCATTAATCAGCATTAAAAGGCTATTTTCACCTTTCCACGAAATAATGCTAATCCCAGCAACCGCCAATAATGTTCCAACAAGAGAGTGAATATAGATGCTTTCTTTTAAAATAAACCGACCAAAAAATAGGGCAGAAATAGCAGCCGAAGCCATGAGGACCACCACTACATTAGCCGCAGCACCATGGTTATAGGCAATGGTTTCGAAAAAGAATAAAGAGAAAATCCCTAAAAAGGCACAGATGGCAATTTGAGTAAAAACACTGAGCTTGCTTGGCGTGCTACTCATATAGGCAATCTTTTGGCTCACAGGCACTTTAAATAAAAAAACACTTAAAAAGAAAAAGGCGATAATGGTTTTTAAAAAGGCAATGTCTTGTGGGTTTAAACCACTATGCATGAGTAATTTACTAATTACACCAATCGACGCATTTAAAGCCGCTGCACACAGTGCAAATAGGGTTCCAATAATTAAGTTATTCACTCTTATAATTCTTCCTAAATTTTACGCATGCAGTCTACATGATTTTTTGGATGAATATTCAATTAAAATAACCAGTTAAGGTTGAATATTTACAGTAGTTTATTCTGTGTGAATTTAACCAGTTTTATAAAAAATTAAACACTTCTCATAGACTTTTGTTTCAAATAATTGTGATTTATAGCGCTAACTCATATTATATAATTAGTTAATTATTAAAGAATTTTAAAAATGATTAAATCGATTATTACAGGTTGCGCGGTTCTTACACTTTCAGCTTTAGCAGTGACTCATGCAGAGTTTTCTTATGAACAAGAATTACAACAAGGCTGTAATAAAGTGAAGCAATACGCAAGCTTAGGTAAGAAAAACTACGACCAAAAACAATATAAAAAAGCGCTCGAAAATTTCCAGAACCAAGCTTCTTGGACTGCTTTTTGTAAAGCCAATGAAGATGAAACCACAGTTAAATTTACCGACCGTGATATTGAAGTTGCCAACAATAACGTGGGCTTAGCCTATGCCAAATTGGGGCAACCACTGTGGGCGAGAGCATGGTTTATGCTCGATGAAAAATCAAAATCTAGCCAGTTTAACCTTCAACAGTTACCAGCCCCTAAAACCTCCAATGACCTGTCGGGTGAGTATGTACGTTACTCAGGTTTTGGTGAGTGGGATCACATTACGGTAAGTCGTAAGCAGGGCCAGTATGCCATTGGCTATTCGGGTGTTTATATGGGCATAAGAAGCTTAATTTATGGCCCAAATATGGGTGAGTTTGGCACTACAATGCCGTCTAATGCCAAACAAACCATTTATAAAGACGAAGACTGCCGTATTCAGCTTGATTTTAAATCTAATGCGAAATTAGGCAATTACATTCAGGTTAAACAAAACGAAGGTGAGTCGGGTTGTGGCTTTGGACATAACGTTTATGCCGATGGAATGTATTTAAAAGTTGAGTCTGGAAAATAAGATTAAACATATAGGAACACAATAATGAAAAATATATTTGCACCTTTACTGCTTGTTTCAACGGTTATTTTTTCTGCTCACATTTATGCAGAGCCGACTAGTACCTGTAAGGAAGTGAAATTCCAAAAGGCCGATGAGGCGTGGAGTGGGCACTACTATTTACATGGCGTGATGGAAGTCGGTTCAGAGCTTTTACTTCAACCAGACGGCAAGTTTCAATGGATGCTGGCTGTGGGTGCTTTAGACCAATATGCCGAAGGCACATGGTGGAAAAACGGTGACTGTATTGGCTTAAAACCAGAGGCTAAATTTAAAAAGGATTTAAGTATATTCCCTGAAAGTCTAACGATTTCTGACAAGTCCTTAGACGCGATTTGGGAAGGTGGGCGCCAGCAAGGCACATATAGCAAAGACTAAATTAAAAAGTCCGACACTGAGTCGGACTTTTTTATGGCTTATATTTTAGTGGTTCACCGCAGCAAGTTGCTGAGCGTTATAGCGTGCGCCCATGTTTGGGTATCTCGCAATAATCGCTTCAATTTCTGCCAAATCTGCCGCTGTTAAATGAAGGTCTACAGCACCCGCATTTTCCACAAGTCGCTCGATTTTACGCGTACCCGGAATTGGAATAATGTCGTCACCTTGCGCCAAAATCCAAGCCAAAGCCAGTTGAGCCGCTGTCGCATTTTTGCTTTGAGCAAACTCGCTAAATGCTTGCGCCAAGCTTTGGTTATTTTTCCAGTTATCGCCCTGATAACGTGGTAACTGGCGACGGAAATCGTTTTCGTCTAGGTTATTTACATCAAGCGTATTGGTAATTAAACCGCGTGATAACGGTGAATACGGCACAAGGCTAATACCTAGCTCACGAATGGTATGTAAATGGGTTTGTTCAAACTCACGGGTAAGTAGTGAGTATTCATGTTGAACCGCTGCAATCGGGTGAATCGCATGTGCTTTACGAATAGTTTCAGCCGACGCTTCACTCAGCCCTAAATAACGAACTTTACCTTGTTTGACCAAGTCTGCCATTGCGCCAATGGTATCTTCAACCGGAACATTTGGGTCTATGCGGTGCGCATAATACAAATCAATCACGTCTGTATTTAAGCGTCTTAAGCTGTTTTCGACCGCGACTTTAATCCACTCAGGTGAGCCGTCGATATAAGACTCTAAAGAGTTTTTCGGGTTGAGGTTGTCTTCTTTATAGCGAAAGCCAAATTTGGTCGCTAAGAATACTTTGTCGCGGTGTTTTTCTAAAACTTTTGAGAGCAAAACTTCGTTTGCGCCGTTGCCGTACATGTCGGCAGTGTCCCAAAAGTTAATGCCGAGGTCTAAGGCCTTTTCTAGAGTTGCAATGCTTTGTGTGTCGTCTGAGGCACCATAGGCAAAGCTCATTCCCATGCAACCTAAACCAAGTGCTGATACTTTTTCGCCTGTTTGTCCTAAAGTTCTATATTTCATTTTTCACACTCTTTTTGCAAAATCACTTGAGTAGAAAAACTATAAAATGCTTTGGCTCAAACTGACGTATAACATTCAAACCAATAATTATAAAATTCAAACAATCTGTTTTTAGGCTACACAGTCTTCACGGAACTTTTTAGGTGAAAATCCGGTATTTTTCTTAAAGAAGTTAGTGAAATATGCTGAATATTCAAAGCCTAAGCTGTAGGCAATTTCGGAAATATTCCAACTGGTGTGTTGTAGCAGCGCTTTGGCTTCTTGTGTAATGCGCGAGCTAATATGCTCAGAGGTGGTTTTTCCTGTGGCTTCTTTGACAGCGCGGTTTAAATGGTTTACATGTACCGACAAGCCATAGGCATAGTCATTTGCAGTTTTGAGTTTAAGCTGAAAATGGGGCGAGTCGATGGGGAACTGGCGTTCTAATAGCTCAAAGAATAAATGGCAAATCCGCACCGCAGCATTACTATGTTTTTCAAACTGTTGGGTCGGTTGCATTTTCATGGCTTCATGCACAATCAGGTGCAAATAGTTTCTTAAAACGTTGTATTTATGAATATAGTCTGAATTTATTTCATTCATCATCTTTTTGAAAATAAATGAAATTTCATCAACCTGCTGGTCATTTAAAAAATACAGCGGGTCGCCGTCGACTTTAAACAGCGGTGAGTCTTTTAAAAAGCTTTGACGCGATTCTTGGTTTACAAACTCTTCGGTAAATAGACAAAACCAGCCTGCTTGTTCGGGTGAATTAATTTCCCATGCATAGGGCACCATCGGGTTTGAAAACAGTAAAGCAGGGCGGTCGACTCGTATCCAGCGGTTGGCGTAGTGAAGTTCGCCTGTGCCTAAAACCAGTGAAATTTTATAATAATCGCGGCGGCTATAAGGTGTCAGAAATGAGCAAGCATCGCGTTGGAACACGTTAAAATGTCCAAACGAAGTCGATGGAACCGAGTAACTGCTATCTTTGGTTAAAGAAAAGCGGCGATAAAAATCATGTATGGTTTCCATGTTTTTGCCTGCATGCGTTATCAATTTATTTAAATTTATAAAATTCAAACTTTATTAACTGTAGCTTTTATTTATAGCGGGATCAATCTGTTCATTTAAACAGGTTTGAAAGTGAACGATAAATTAATAATGAAAGAATGAGCCAATAGAAATAAAAACATTTTATAAATTAATAATATATGAGCATTGACACTTAAAAACTTGATAACTATTCTTTGTTTGCAAACGATTTTGCGGTAGAACGAAAAGGGGACACTTTCGAGTGTGCTGGTGCTGTACCCAGTCTGCTAACCCCTTATCGATCTGCCACCATTCTATGATAGAGCGATAAGAGGACACCTTCGGGTGTGCTGGTTCTGTGTGTCCAGTCTGCTAATCCCTTTTCGCTCTGTCATCATTTTTATTATTATCATGACATCGTTAAATTTAAGTTGAAGGTCTTTTTAGCTTAAATATCTAATTGAATAAACAACAATAATTATTTAACTAATTTCTATTCAACCTTACATTGACACTTAAAAACACGCGGATTATCCTTTGCCTGCTGGCCACATTGCCAGTCGGTTTTAGCAGGCCGTATTTACCCAACGCACACGAAAAAGTCTCTCTTTTTTGTGGGCATCCCTACGTGTCCCTCTCTGCGGCGGAACGGGAGGGGGACATCTTCGGATGTGCTGATTTTTGGGTAAATCAGTCTGCTAACCCCTTTTCGTTTCGCCACCATAATCATTTAGCAGTGATGTGGCGAAGCTTCTTAATTACCCAAGGAGTTCGCACATGCGTACTATTTTATCTCTCTCATTGGCAACCTTTGCCAAAATCTTTACATCTACATCCCACTGGTCTTTAAAACGGTTTAACCGACTCTAGGTTTTAAGCCATAGGTCATTACGACTAAAAAATCATAGCAACAATAAAACCTGAGATAGGCGAGCACACCTTTTTTGTGCTGCTTTTGCACGCCTGTATTTAGCGCTCAATTTAAGAGTGACGGCATTTCTATCTCTTTTATTTACAACAAAAAATTATTTTAAGCGATATACATGAAAAATTTAGACGCTTCATTTAGAGCATTGCGAGTGCTCCACACGGCAAAAGATTTATTTAACCAATATGGGTTTCACAAAGTCGGGGTAGACCGAATTATTGCCGAATCCCAAATCAATAAAGGCACCTTTTACAACTACTTTCGCTCCAAAGAACGACTCATTCAGATGAGCTTAACTTTTCAAACAGACGCTTTAAAAGAAGAGGTGTTTTCTACGATCTATTCGTACCGTGAACTGATGGTGTTCGATAAACTCAAGAGAATTTTCTTTTTACATGCTGACTCAGACGGGCTTTATCGTTTGCCTTTTAAAGCAATTTTTGAAATAGAAAAGCATTATCCATCGGCTTATAAAGTGGTTATTGATTACCGAAACTGGCTTATTCAGGAAATTCATAAACTCCTTTTAACCGTAAAGCCTGCCGCTACAGTTGAAGATGCGCATATGTTTTTATTTGTGATTGATGGAGCAATGGTTCAGCTTTTAGGAACTAATAACACCGATGAAAGGGATGCATTGCTCGACTATTTTTTAAGTCGGGTTTGATGGGGGCAAGGCCCGACGGGAGTTGGGCTTTGTAGTTTATAATTATCTTTTCTAATGAACTTTAGAAATTTATAATTTATTTATCTTAAGTTAATAGAAAAAATATATGTTTGAATTTTTTTATAAAATACTTGATATTAACTGTAATAAATTTTTATAAAGATGACATCTTTCTTATTTAATAAATTATCAAATTTGAGGTCCATAAATTGAGTATATTTGATCTATTTTCAAAAAGACAAAAAAAATTACGGGGAGAAATTCCAGATGTTTATCAATATGACGATATTCCTAAAACTCTCAAGATTCAAATTATTCATATTATAAGAGATGTATTAGGTAACGAGAGTTCTCCCTCTGCACACCAAGTATATGAGTTTATACATAAAACTTTATGTAAAGAATATGGGCGATTTTCTTTAGGTGAACACTATGAAAGTGATCATAAGGTTATATTTGACTTTTTATTGAATGAAAAAAAACATGAGTATTGTTTAGATGTTATTGAAATATTTTTTAAAGTAATTAACAAGTATGTGAGAGAAAATGCACATAAGTTTTTTTCCTCTAAACAAACACCTGATAAGGCAATTGAGGAACTAAATATAAGGTTTAAAGAAGCTGGTGTTGGATATCAATTTGAGCAAGATGAGCTAATTAGGGTTGATTCACAATTTTTACATTCTGAGGTTGTAAAGCCTGTTCTTCAACTTCTTGGAAAAGACCGAGATTACCAAGGAGCATTTGCCGAATTTTTATCTGCACATGAACATTATCGGCATCAGAGATATAAAGAATGCTTAAATGAATGTCTTAAAGCTTTTGAAAGCTTAATGAAATCTATCCATAAAAAACATTCTTGGCCATTTAATCCAAATGATACCGCCAAAAAATTAATTAATAGTTGTTTGAATAATGGGTTAGTTCCTATATATCTTCAGAATCAATTTTCTTCATTGAATATTTTGTTAGAAAGTGGTGTACCTACAATACGGAATAAAGAAGGTGGTCATGGACAAGGACATGAAATAAAAGAAGTTCCTGAATATTTAACAAGTTATGCGCTACATTTAACTGCTACTAATCTATTATTTTTAATTAAATGCGAAGAAAGTATATAAGTTAAGGAGATGTTTATTTTGATGGATATAATAAAAAATTTAGCCGTAGCAAATACGGCTTTTCTATCATTTAGATAACTTTAATTTCTAGCGCTCACTCAAAACCATCTGTTTAATCTTAACGGCCTTCTCAAAGTGATCTAATTTATGCTCCATAATCCACCAATGCGCTGCTTCCATCAGCAACTCAGGGTTATCATTCTTATTTTTAAAAAAAGCATAAAAAGATAGACCGACATTGTTTCCCTTCTTTTCAATTTTATCGTCGCATCCCTTAATAAAAATTTCTCTTAATTCATTTCTCATATTTAGTATCACTTTAAGTCTATAAAACTAAGACGGCTTATTTTGCTCGCCCCATTGGCACATCATATCTAATAAAGGAATTAAAGATTGCCCTTTTTCTGAAAGTCGATACTCAACTTTTGGCGGAATTTGAGGATATTCCTTGCGAGTAATCAGTCCATCTCTTTCCAATTCTTTAAGCGTATTGCTGAGTGTTCTAAATGAAATATTGCCAATACAGCGTTGCATCTCATTAAAACGCATGACATTTTTTTCATACAGCCAATACATAATAATCATTTTATATTTGCCATTAATCAAAGAAAGGGTATAGCCAAAACCCGTATCTTCTAATGGTGTATATGAAGGAATGCACTCAGTCATTTTTAAAATCTACACTATCTTTTAGTATAGTATATAACATAAATTACCGTACTTATATTTAGGAAAGCACACTTCTATAATCGATTTATCAACTTTCCGATAAGAGTGTTTTCATAATGAAAAAGACATTAGTCATTGTTACTCATCCTCACATAGACCAATCTGTTGTAAATAAAAGATGGGTAGAGGAATTAGAAAAATACCCAGACCAATTTACGGTTCACCAAATTTATCAAGCCTACCCAGATGGCGTAATTGACGTTGCCAAAGAACAAGCGCTTGTAGAAGAACACGAAAATTTAGTTTTTCAATTTCCAGTGTATTGGTTTAACTGTCCACCACTTTTGAAACAATGGCTTGATGAAGTTTTAACATATGGATGGGCTTACGGTTCAACAGGTGACAAAGTTAAAAATAAGAAGTTTATGCTGGCTGTATCTGCGGGTGGTCAAGAACATATTTATTCAGAGCAGGGTGAATATAAACTTACGTTGGACCAAGTTTTTAGTTCTTTTCAGCTCACTGCCTTATATGTTGGGGCGGACTATCAACCACTTCATGCATTTTATGGTTTAGACACAAACCCTTCAGAAGATGACGATGTTCCGACTCATCAAGATGTAGCAAATAATGCGATTGAGTATGTTCAGAAGTTATTAGCGTTGTCTAAGTAAGGTTTTAAGGTAGAGAGGCCTAAACGTGAGAGTTTGGGCTTCTTATATAGAAGATTTTTAAAAAGTTACATTAAGGTTTTAAGTTAAATATACAATTTATTTATGATATAAATGTCCGCTAAATATAGATTAAATTTAAAAATTTATGACTATTCTTGATATTAAAGAAAAAGAAAATTCCCTTATAACTGACGACGCTTATGAATTAATATGCTACGCAACAATCAGTGAAATCAGCTCATGGAAGGATGTTACTAACTTATATTCAGAAGTTAAGCAGAAGCATTTACCTAAAAAAGTATTATTACTTTTAGAAGATATAGGACAGTGCCAATACACCTCTATGCATGCTTCAATGGGAGATGGACTTTATTTTGATACCACAGAACTCGTTGAAGATGACAGTGAAGCAAGTTGGGAAAATACTCGACCTTTAGAGCTTCAATATCATATAGAACAATTATTAAAGCCAGAAAATTATATAGGCTTTAATGACTTGCCTAAAAAACTTAAGTTTAGCGATGAAGATCAAGTAACTCTGCTACAGATCAATGCTGAACCCGAAAAAATTTTAGATGATGTTATTCAAGTAAAGTTAGTCACTAGTCAAACTGAAACTCAAAAATTTGCAGCATGCCTCAATGGATATTTTAGTTGTGATTTGAACCCTTTTGAATCTTTTAGCTTGATTGAGCATTTAAATCAAAACTATGGCTTAGAGTATGTGGGTTTAGGGGCAAGCTTATTATTCTTTATGAAAACACCAAAATTTGATGCAAATAAAACGCCTCAATTACTTAATGAGTTGAGCAGCTTTTATCAATTCAATCAAACAACGCATCACTCGCTAGAACAACATTTATCTCATCATGAATATCTTATTTTGCCTTATGTAGAGTCATTAGAAGTGTTCGATTTGGATTAAGTTAATTCGAGATAACCAATTTTTATTTTCTAAAACTCATGAGATTCAAAGTATGAAAAAACTACTCAGTTTAAGTGCATTAGTATTAGCAACTACATTAACAGGGTGCGCGATCAATTTACCTTTTAACAACCGTCTAAACTATACGTCTGTTTCAGAATTATCAGCTCTGCCAAAAGTGCAAGATACTGTACATATCAAATGGAATCCAGATACTTTCCCTCAACGTATTGATATTCAAGGGGCAGACGGTTTTGTAGGAAGTGCTTCTAGAACACGTATTCCTACAGGCGTAGCTCTATCGAGTCGTATAGAAGAAGCGATTGCTCAGATAGCAAAATTATCACCAAATGGAAGCCCATTAACGATTACGGTTGAAAAGGCTAAATCTGGCTTTGAATACTCAGCTGGTATGTTCAATATTACTCCTGCAATTGATGTGGCAAATGTAACTTTAGTTGCTACCTTTGAATATAAAGGTCAGAAATGGACGAATACATTTAACTCTAAGTTAAAGGATCCAAAAATTGGTGGTACTTCACAAACAGCTTTATTAGATAAAGCGTGGGATGATATTGCTGTACAAGTCGCTAAGGATGTTTCTAAACATTTAGCTAATAACTAAACTTTTAATTTTTATTAAAAATAAAAAAAGACCTAAATCAAAACGATTTAGGTCTTTTTGAATTCTGGCGGTGAGAGAGGGATTCGAACCCTCGATACGCGCAAACGTATACACACTTTCCAGGCGTGCTCCTTCAGCCACTCGGACACCTCACCAAGGCGTGCGATAGTAACTAAAAAATTAGGTTCTGCCAAGATTTAAGACGAGCATTACAGAAAAAAAATAATAGAGGTGATAAGATTGCGCTAAAAATCATATTGGTTTAATTACACAATGCAAAATACGGCCAAAAAAGCGACCTTGCCTGCCACGGCTTTGGCAGCTCTTGGGGTGGTCTTTGGAGACATCGGAACAAGTCCGCTCTATGCCTTGAAAGAGTCCTTCCATGCTGCCCATGGTTTGGGAATTCAGCCTGAAAACGTATTAGGAATTTTATCCATTATTTTTTGGTGCTTAATGCTGATTATCAGCATCAAGTATGTCGCAATTGTCATGCGTGCAGATAACAATGGGGAAGGCGGTATTATGGCCTTACTTGCATTGAATTTGCGTAAAGCAAAAATTGCCGACAACAAAAAAATCTACATGATTGCGATTGGTTTTATTGGGGCATCACTGTTCTTTGGTGACGGTATTATTACCCCAGCCATTTCGGTATTGTCTGCGGTCGAAGGGTTGTCTATTGCAACCAACGTTTTTGACCCGTTCATTATGCCAATTGCAATTGCCATTATTGTGACGTTATTTTTAGTTCAAAAACATGGTACGGCCTTTGTAGGTAAGTTCTTTGGTCCAATTACGCTTGTGTGGTTTATCTCTTTAGGTGCATTAGGCCTTCATAGCGTCATTCAAACACCGATTGTACTCGGCATGTTTAGTCCACATTGGGCAATTCAGTTTATCTACCATCATCCAGTCATGACGTTTTTTGTGATGGGTGCTGTGGTGCTAACAGTAACAGGTGGTGAAGCGCTCTATGCCGACATGGGGCATTTTGGACCTGTTCCGATTCGTCTTGCGTGGTTCTTTGTGGTGTTGCCATGCTTGGTTTTAAACTATGCAGGACAAGGCGCATTGTTACTTCGTGACCCTGCGGCAATTGAAAACCCGTTCTATCTACTGGTACCGCAGTGGGCACTTTACCCAATGATTATTATGGCGACCATGGCAACAGTGATTGCCTCTCAAGCTGTAATTTCTGGGGTATTCTCTCTTGCTCGCCAAGCGATTCAATTGGGTTATTTACCACGTTTAAGTATTAAACATACTTCTGAGTCTGAAGAAGGTCAGATCTATGTGCCGTTCTTAAACTGGTTACTTTTAATCGCAATTATTATCTTAATTCTGATTTTCAAAACCAGCTCAAACTTGGCAAGTGCTTATGGTTTAGCAGTGACCTTAACCATGTTGTGTGACACGATTTTGGTTTCCATCTTTATCTACTCAGCGTGGAAATGGAGCTGGCCAAAAGTGGTGTTACTGATTATTCCATTCTTTATTTTAGAGTCGGTTTTAGTCGCAGCAACTTCACTTAAAGTGTTGTCAGGCGGTTGGGTGCCATTACTCATTGGTGGTATTGCAGTCACTATCTTGATGACATGGAAACGTGGCCGTGAGCTTACTTTTGCTAAGCTTGAACACGATACTTTGTCGCTCGATTTGTTTGTAAAAAGTATTGGTAATAGCGTGCACTGGGTACCGGGTGATGCCGTGTTTATGACAGGTACGCCAAACGTTGTACCGCATGCCATGCTACATAACATTAAGCACAACAAAGTACTGCATCAGCGTAATATCTTGGTCACTGTGGTGATTGAAGATGTACCTTTTGTTGCACCAGAAGAGCGTATTACAACAGAAGCTTTAGCTGAACATTTCTACCGTATTAAAATTTTCTACGGCTTTAAAGATGAAATGAATGTACCGAAAGCACTTATGCAAGCTTATGAGCAGTTAGGTCTTGAATATGACTTAATGCATATCAGCTTCTTTATTTCGCGCGATCGTATTGTTCACTCGGTGGGTGATGGTATGTCGCCGTGGAGAGAAAAACTGTTTATTTCGATGCAACGTAATACCAGTCCGGTGAGTGACTTCTATCAAATTCCAACCAACCGTGTGGTGGAGTTAGGTAGTCAAATCGAAATATAGAAATTTGATGTAATAAAAAACCAAGACGTAAGTCTTGGTTTTTTTATGGCTCTGATTATTGAGCTTGTGGCATAGGTGCATCTGCTGGCAATGCACCATCTTTTGCCATTGGGTCTGCTGACTGGTTAGGGTTAGCCGGTGGTGGCGGTGTATTTGGGTCTTGTGGTGCTGGAGCAGCCATTTCACCGCCCGCAGGAGGTGCTGGTGGTACATCTGCAGGAGGAGCCGGCGGTACATCGGCTGGAATAGGAGCACCTGTAGGAGCAGCACCTGTTGGGGCAGCAGAAACAGGTTGTACTTGACCACTTTTAACTAAATCACTAATAGAGCCAGGTTGGCCATTGACGGTTGTAGTCACTTTTACTTTAGATAAACTTTCTAAAGTCTCACCGGGTTGGACCGCAGGTTCAGCTAAGGCTGCCATACTGCACAGTCCAGCAATTACGCCAATACCAATAATCTTTGAATGGATCATTAAATGGACTCCGTTTATATTTTTATCCAAATTTGTGGAGCTAACCATGTCATAAGCGATTGGTCGTTTTCAATGAAAGATACGCAATTAACCCAATTCAATAGTGAAAGTTCCTCACAAGGCCAACAAACTGTTACCGAACAAGAAATAGAGTTACAAAAAAGATGACCATGTTTTAACCATTTGAAAGTTAAGCGATATACTTAAAAAAGCAGGATTGTTAAGCTGCATATGGACAGTGGTATTGATAGAAACATGGCAAGTAAAAAACGTAGTACAGGTACAAATTCATTCTCTCTAAGTCAGCATTTTGGCAAGATTATTCTTGCTTGTGTTGCTGCTGGAAGTTTTGCAATTGCTTTTGGAAGTGAAAAGATTTCACAGTGGTTTTCGCCCTTAAGTACCAACTCGACTTGTCTCAATCAGTTTTATCGCGAAATTCCTCCTGCTTTAAATAAAGAAAGTTTAAAAAAAGACAGTTATCCGCTGTGCTTTAATGGCTTCAATGTTTTGTACTCGGGGATGTCTAAAACGCCGTTATGGTCAGCTGAATATCTTAGTCCTGAACGTTTAAGCACTAAAATTAAACGTGAAGATAATTTCCACGAAGAAACACGTGTTCCTGAGCGCCACCGTTCACTTTTAAGCGATTATCGTGGCTCAGGCTATGACCGTGGACATATGTCACCAAATGGCGATATGCCGACTAAGGACTCGCAGTTCGATAGTTTTTCGCTGAGTAACATGGTTCCACAGGCACCCAAAAATAATCAGGAAGTTTGGCGTAAGCTTGAAGATGCCACTCGTGCAGTGGTTACTAAGCAAAAGCAAGATGCATATGTTGTGACAGGACCAATCTTTGAAGGTCAACGACTCAAAACGATTGGACGTGGTGTTATTGTTCCAAGCGCAGTGTATAAGGCTGTGTATTATCCTAAAACAGGTGCAATTGGCGCTTACTATGCACCAAATAACAACTCGCAACAGGTTAAGGTTGTGAGTGTTTGTTATTTAGAGGAAAAGTTAGGAATTAACCTGTTTCCTCAGTTAACTGAACAACAAAAACGTAATGTTTATCGTCTGCCGTTAATATCGAGTCAAGTTAAGCCAAACCAGAAGTTAGACTATTTACACTGGGATGGAGAAAGCCAGTGTGAACAAGACTTAAGTGCAGATCAGATCCACGCATTACAAGACCAGTTTAAAAAGCAGAAAAGCACGTCTTCTGAGCCTATGGAATCTAAAGTTCCAAGTATTGATGAAGAAACCAGAAAAGCCATTGTGAAACAGCTAGTAGAAGCTTTGGTGAACTATTTCTTGCAAATCATCAAATAAATCGTTTGCAGGCATTGTCGTACAGTTCTTATTCAATACAATAAGATGAATATACAGATCTGTCTATTCATCTATTTATTCAAATAAGGACAATAACAATGTTTGCCTCGATGTTTCTTTTTTCTTTTGCGATGTCGATTACCCCAGGTCCCGTCAATACCGTTATTTTATCAACCAGCTTAAATCATGGTTTAAAAAGATCACTTCCCTATATTTCAGGTGCCACGATTGGTTTTACCTTGCTTTTAATATTTATGGCGTTTGGGCTGCAAAGTGTATTAACCCAATTTCCTGTTGTCTTAAAAATTCTTGCCATTTGTGGAACGCTATTTGTTTGTTATATCGGAATAAAAATTATTCTTTCTGCAGCAAATATTTCTATTTCTAGTGTTTCACTAGAACAGATGATCATTCCCAATTTTAAAGATGGCTTCTTGTTACAGTGGCTGAACCCTAAAGCATGGTTGGCTTGTGTGTCGGGCATTACCATGTTTACTAGCATTGAAAACCCGCAGTCGTTGCCGATCTTTATTATTATTTATTTCTTCACCTGCTATGCATGCTTGTTCTTTTGGGGATTCTGTGGTGATAAATTTTCAGTGCTACTCAATCACGGCAACCGTTTGAAATATTTTAATATCTTGATGGGTGCTTTTTTAATTTTATCGGCACTTTTAATTTTGATTGATTTTTTATAGATTGGTCGTATTACACTATCAACATATAACAACGAGACAACACTTATGTTTAAGCCATTTGAAAAGGGTACAGAGTCTTCTTCAATTGAAGATTTAACATTAGAAAATGATGTCGATTGCGTGAGCATTTATGGCAATTTGCAAATTACCAAAGACAAAGTTGGGTTAGAGCAGGCAAAAGCACTACAGAGCTTTTTAAATGATGTGGTTGCAGCTTTGGAAAAAGAAGAATTGCCTGAGAAAATTGAACGTCCAGCTGAACAAGAAGTGAATAATCCGTTTTTATAATTTATACATTTTATGTGTGATGTTTAGCATAGTCATGTTGCCATACAGTCTTTAGTACCACGTTAGGTCTTATTGAGTTTGCATAGACATTTCTTACTTTTGAAAGACCAAAAGTAAGCAAAAGTCTTTGTTGATCAGAGGGTACTTCCGTGTACCCCTGCTCAACAGGTGACATCCATGTCACCCCACCGCGATAGCATATTAAGGCTATAGATATAAAGAATTAATCCTTGTCTCCAGCAACTACCTTATAAATAATTGCACCAATCACAGCACCTAAAATCGGCGCTACCCAGAACAACCACAGCTGACTTAAAGCACCAGTTTGAGCAAAGAATGCAACACCTGTACTACGTGCAGGGTTCACAGAAGTGTTTGTAACCGGAATACTGATTAAGTGAATAAGCGTTAATGCAAGACCAATCGCAATAGGTGCAAAACCAGCAGGCGCACGACCATGTGTTGATCCTAAAATAACAATCAAGAAGAACGCAGTAAGTACCACTTCAATAATAAAAGCAGAACCTAAACCAAATTTATTTGGCGATAAATCACCAAAACCATTGGTTGCAAACCCGCCCACACCAGTAAAGCCAGCTTGACCTTGAGCGATAATATAAAGAACAAATGCAGCAGCAGTCGCACCAACCACTTGCGCAACAATATATGGAATTAAATCTTTAACATCGAAACGGCCACCGACCCAAAGACCGACACTGACCGCGGGGTTAAAATGTCCACCAGAGATATGCCCTAGAGCATAAGCACCAGTGAGTACGGTTAAACCAAAGGCAAGGGCTACACCTGCAAAGCCAATACCAAGTTCAGGGAAAGCTGCGGCTAACACTGCGCTACCACAACCACCAAAGACTAGCCAAAACGTACCTAGGAATTCAGCAAAATATTTATTCATTGTGATTACTCATCTATTGATCTATTTTTTAATTAATGTGAAATATGTCACAAAAAATTAAGCATGTGACTATATGAAATTTTTGTTTTCAGTGTTGTTTTAATCAAGAAAAGATTTGTAAGTTTTGGTAGGTTATTCTTTGTCTAAAAATTGATCTCTCCATTGTTGCGGTGTTTGATTGGTCCAATGCTTAAATGCTCTTTGAAATGCGCTTTGTTCTGAATAACACAGCAAAAGTGCAATCTCTTGTAGGCTTAAATGCGGATCTTTTAAATACTCGGTTGCGAGCATAAAGCGTACTTGCTGAACACGTTCCTGAAAGGTGGTGTTCTGCTGTTGTAAATGCCGTTGAAGTTGCCGAACAGACAAGCCTAATTGCTTGGCAATATATTCAATTTGGTACTGATTTTTTTGTAAGCCAGTCAAAATTGAATGCTGTAAACGTTGATCAAGTTGAGTCGAATTGGGTAACTGTTCTAAAAGTGCTTGTGCTTGCTGAACCAATAGCTGCTGTAGAGTGTGGTCAGCGCTGCTAAGCGGTTTATGAATTTCAGTAA
Organism: Acinetobacter nosocomialis; assembly: GCF_041021905.1. Classification (NCBI taxonomy): domain Bacteria; kingdom Pseudomonadati; phylum Pseudomonadota; class Gammaproteobacteria; order Moraxellales; family Moraxellaceae; genus Acinetobacter; species Acinetobacter nosocomialis. Next base: position 3,701,162 of record NZ_CP157432.1, on the reverse strand, counting down.
TTGGAATAAGTAACTCTGTACGGGGCTGGCTAAAACGAACAGGGCATTGAAAGTACTGCTCGTAAATCCTGATATTTTTAGGGGCAGCATTTAAGAAACGTACTTCATGTAAGTGTACATCTTCATGAGACATAAAAAGACGTAAGAATTGAATCACCAGTGCAATCGCGATTTCATCGGTAAGTTGAGTCGGGTGTAACTCAGTCGCTTCCCAGCGAATAGAGCCATATTGACCTTGTAACTCGACTACTAAAGGACTTCCGTCATAAATTAGGCGGTGAAAGTCATGATAGCGAATTAAAGCTTCACCTAAGTTATCGCAAGAGAGAGCAAGGTAGGCAATAATCCCTAAGTGTTTGGGTTGCACATATTTGGCAATTTCTAGCCCTAAACCCGGCTTCGGGTCGAGTTTATAAATGACTTCTAATAGATCACGCCAAACCACATAGTCAAAGCGTTCCAGATTTTGTATTTGTTCTAATTGTTCCGGAATAGCTAAGCCATTAGCTTCGCAATAAGCTTTTAATAGATGTCCTAGTCCTCCATATACCGAGCCGGTATAATTTTTTAGTTGTGGCATCCCTGACCACCTCTTTCTTGTCGTGATTTGTCAATGAAACCATAAATTCTGGTCAATACCTAGCATAGCGAATTTTATATTCTAAATAAAAAGAAAAAGGAGTAAGGCGATGCTAAAAGGGTTTATTGCAGGAATTGCAGTTGCGAATGCATTTGAATGGGTGGCGCATAAATATATTTTGCATGGTGTACACCGTGCTGGACAACCGCGTTATAGCCCAGTACCAAGAAGCATGGAGTCCCATTGGGCACACCATCGTGAAGTCTGTAAACAACAATTTCATGATGATTGCTATGTTGAAGGTGTTAGTAACTGGCGTACTAAAAATGAGTTAATTTCACTTGCTGTGGTGGCAACCGTTTCAAGTGCAATGTTTTACCCATTTTCAAAAGGTATGGCGCTTGCAGCTTGGTATAGTGCAGGAAATTATTACTATATTCATCGCCGTGCACATTTAGAGCCTGACTGGGCAAAGCGTAAAATTCCGTGGCATTACGACCACCATATGAACTCGAACCAAGACGCCAACTGGTGCGTGACCAAACCTTGGTTTGATTATGTGATGGGAACACGAGTGGTGTCTTCGGCAGACCTAAAAGAACAAAACCCTTTGGGGATAAGGTTGCCTACTATGCTTGCTAGACCACTCTCTCAAGCTGTAGAAAAAATTTTCCCTGCAAAATGGGTCGAGAAAAAAGAAAAGCCTCAACTCGTTAGTGATATCAATATGGTCGATGGCGCTGCATAAAAAAATAAAGGGGCATATTGCCCCTTTAAATATAAATAAGCTTACAAGCGCATTTCGATGCCTTGTTCAGCTAAATATTGTTTAGCTTCTGGAATCGTATATTGGCCAAAGTGGAAAATACTTGCTGCCAATACTGCATCGGCACCACCTTGTAAAATACCGTCTGCAAGGTGTTGTAAGTTACCTACACCGCCTGAGGCAATCGTTGGAATAGTCACGCGGTCATTAATGGCACGCATTAAAGCAATATCGTAACCTGCTTTAGTGCCGTCGGCGTCCATACTGGTAATGAGTAACTCACCCGCACCGTAGTCAGCCATTTTTACAGCCCATTCAATCGCATCAATACCCGTTGGTTTACGGCCACCGTGAGTAAAGATTTCCCATTTGTTGTCGCCAGTTTTTTTAGCATCAATCGCAACCACAATACATTGCGCGCCAAAATGCTGTGAGGCTTCTTGAACAAATTCAGGGTTAAATACGGCAGCCGAGTTAATACTCACTTTGTCTGCACCGGCATTTAATAACGCACGAATATCTTCAACCTTACGTACTCCACCACCGACAGTTAAGGGCACGAATACAGTCTCGGCCATACGTTCAACAGTACGGTAAGTGGTATCGCGGCCATGATGTGTAGCGGTAATGTCTAAGAAAGTAATTTCGTCTGCACCTTGTTCGTTATAGCGACGTGCCACTTCAACAGGGTCGCCTGCATCACGAATATCGAGGAATTGAACGCCTTTAACTACGCGTCCGTTATCAACGTCTAGGCAAGGAATAATACGTTTAGCAAGCATAGCTTTTTCCAAAAATAATCGCCGTTGGTGAAAGTTCCTACACAGGCGCTACACCTTCATGGAGGGAAGAGGTATTCTATCAAACTTCACAGATGTTTTTTGCAGGTTTTCCATGTCGGTTTATACCCCGTTGAGTTTAGATGAAGTTCGCACCTTTGCTGCACCTTATGGATTAGAGGTGTTGGAGCTGAACCCAATTCAGGGAGGTATTCAAAACACCAATTATTTTTTGGTAGATGCAAACCGCAAACAATATGTATTGACTGTATTTGAAGAGTTAGATGCCAAAGGGGCGGGCGAACTCATTCCGGTACTTGAACAATTAGGCACTCATGATGTACCCGTTGCCGTGCCATTAAAACATAGCGGCCAAGCGGTTCACGTTATTGCAGAAAAGCCTGCACAGATTGCACCACGCTTAATGGGACACCATCCCATGCAAACCACAGTAGCACAAGTTGCGGCAATTGCAGATGCACAAGCGAAACTGCATGTGGCTTTACAAGATTTTCCGCTTGAGCGTGAATATCGACGCGATCATCAATACTGGACAGGCGTTGCAGAGCAGCTTAAGCCAAATATGTCTCAAGATGACCAAGCTTTACTTGAGCAGGTTTATCAAGCTTTCAATGCGAAAACAGCACAGTATTCGAACCGACCAACAGGTTTTATTCATTCAGACTTGTTCCGCGACAATACATTGTTTGAAGGTGATCAATTACAAGGTATCTTAGATTTTTACGAGTTAAATCAAGATGAATTACTGTTTGATATTGCGATTACCATCAATGATTTTTGTACCGAATATCCAGCAGCACATTTAAACACAGACAAAGTGGCAGCTTACTTAGCGGCATACCAAAAAGTTCGAGTGCTTACTTCAGATGAACTTGAATGTTTAGATGTATTCTTAGCAATGGCAGCGTGCCGTTTCTGGTCAATGCGTTTGCAAGTTGCTCAAAAAAATAAAGAAGAAGGACGTACAGGCGACGACATTTTGCAAAAAGATCCGCAAGAAATGCGAGCAATGATGCAAGACCGTTTAAGTCATGTAAAAGCATAAAAGGAATAAAGATGCGAGATCAGGGGCGTTTAGTCGAATGGTTCGACGAAAAGGGTTATGGCTTTATTCAGCCGGATGATGCTGAAAAAGAGCGAGTCTTTTTGCATATCAAAGATTTTGCACGCCCCGGTCCTCGGCCAATTATTGGCTGTGCACTAGAATATTTGGTCATTTTGGATGAACGAGGCCGTTTTCGTGCCCAGCAAGTCACTTATTTGAAGGCATCTCAAACTCGTAAAGTTTCTAAGTCAACAAAAACAGAATCTTCATTTCAAGCAAAACCATGGTCTGCTATGCAAATGGGGATCGTATTTTATTTTGTTTTAATGGGCATTATGAGCTTTATGCATGTTCTGCCAGCTTATACTTTATTGTTTATCTTAATGATGAATGTCTTAAGTTATTGGCTATATTCACAAGATAAAGAGGCTGCACAACTAGGCAATCGCCGTGTTCCTGAACAGACTTTGCACATTGTAAGTTTTTTAGGAGGCTGGCCAGCTGCGTGGTGGGCACAACAAAAACTGAGACATAAAACACAAAAACAACCATTTCGTAAGATTTATTTTTGTACCATATTCTTTCATTTACTTTTGATTTTGTGGCTAATTTCTCCTTTAAACGTTTTGCGGGGATCATAAAAGTAAATTGTTTTATTACACTTGAGAGGTATAAAAATGAATAGTTCTATCGACCAAGATCCAAATCGTACTTTAACACTTATTTTGTATGTACTTTATATTGTTGCCATTTTTACGGGCGGTTTACTTGCGATTATTGCTTTAATTATTAACTACGTAAAACGTTCCGATGTACAAGGTTCAATTTTTGCGAGCCACTTTACATGGCAAATCAGAACATTCTGGTGGTATTTGGCTTGGAATATTATTGCCTTTTTGCCGTTTATTTTCTTGTTCTTTACAGGCGAAAATACCGATCTATTTGCAGGCGTTGCGATCTCTTCAACCGTATTCTGTGTAGGTGTCATTGCCGCGGCATGGATCTGGATTGTATATCGTGCCATTCGCGGCTTGATTGCATTAAACGATAACCGCCCGATGTACCAACCTTAATAAATAAAAAAGAGAGCGTTAAGCTCTCTTTTTTATTCTCGAACTCTTTTATTTTTCTTAAGCGGTAGCTTAAGTTTTAGCTCACTGACTAAGACACCTAACACCACTAAAGCACCGCCAAAAAGAGCAATAACTGGTAAACGCTCACCTGCAATTCGGCCAATAATTCCTGCCCAAACAGGTTCTCCTGCATAAATAATTGCAGCACGTGAAGGGTCAACCATACGCTGAGCCCAGTTCATTACAAATTGAATCAGTGCGCTTGCTAAACCTAATGTAACAGCTGTAAGTACAAGCGGCCATGAAAATGCTGGAATTGTGTGTTCACCCACCATAGGCATAATGGCAAAAGAAAGTAGAGATGCGACAGCGAGCTGAATGATGGTTACACGGCGTAAATTTACCTTGCCAGCAAAGTAACTAATAAAAATAATTTCCAAAGCAATCGCAACTGAGCCAAGTACTGTTAAAAGCTGCCCAAAACTTAATGAAATTTGCTCAAAACCATTCCCTGTCAATAAAACAAGACCAGTAAAAGCTAGAGCTGCACCCACCCAAGTCATGGCATGTGGTGTCTTTCTAAAGATGAGCCACATTAAAATAGGAACAAGCGGAACATAAAGCGCCGTTAAAAAAGCCGATTCACTACTCGGAATGGTTTGCAGGCCAATTGTTTGAGTTCCATAGCCGCCCACAATGACTAGACCAATCACACTACCAGCACCTAAGTCTTTTAACGTAACGCCTTTCATGCTTTTGAATGAAATAAGCAATAACGTTAGTGCTGCTACAGCAAAGCGGCAGCCTACAAAAAACATAGGCGATGTAAAATTCAGTGCATATTGCACAGTAAGAAATGTTCCGCCCCAAATCATAGTAATCAAAACGAGTGCTAACTGTGGGGCTTTGCTTGAACTCAAAGAAATTGGTGACATACTCAAAATTAGAATGAATTGTGCAATATACTGCACATATTGCGCTATTCTTCTGTTTTGTGCAATATATTGCTCAAATTTTCTTTGCTAACCTATTCTATGAGCCAGTCGAGTACCGTTTTACAGCACGTAGGCACAAATATTCGTTCATTAAGAGATGAGCGTGGTTTAAGCCAACAGGAATTAGCAGACCAGGCGGGTGTAAGTAGACGTACTATTGCTGCTTTAGAGACAGGACAAGTCAATATCAGCCTAGCTAAGCTCGATGCGATTGCGATAGTGTTGGGCGTAAACTTTAGAACGATTGTAAGTGCACCAGAGCATAAAGAACATGCGTTGGTTAATGTACTTGCTTGGCAAGGCGAAAAAGAAGAAAGCAAAGCAACTTTACTAGCTTCAGTTCCATCCCACAGCCAAGTTGAGCTTTGGACATGGTCTTTGGCAGTAGGGGAGTCTTATATTGCTGAAGCGGACCCAGAAGGGTGGCAAGAGCTTATTTATGTATTAGAAGGTGAGCTAACCATACAATTTGCAGATAGCTCAAAAACCATAGCTGCCGGTTCTTCAATTATATATGCCAGTTCAGTAACTTACACTTATATTAATAGTGGTAATCAAGTGCTTAAATTTATTCGTAATGTGGTGTATTAACTTTAAAGTCTTTTCAAAATTATATGAAGAATTTGGTTTTATATAGTGAATTTATCTTATTTAAAAATTTGAAAATCTAATTTTAAACAAAAAACATGAAGAACAATAAATAAGACAAGTTATGATATTTCTTATGTAATGAAATTATTTTTAACTCGTTTTAATAGAAAAAAGATAGATAAATGAAGTTTTTATTAAGTTCGCAAGATATTCAGAACTATAAATTTATATGGAATATTTCTAAAGAAAACTATAAGAAACAAAGAAGTAGTATGTTTCTTATGTTTTTATTAGTGGTATTTGCGGCATTTTTTACGACTTTATTGCCATACTTGCTAAAAATTATTATCGATTATTCTGCACACGAATATAATTTTTTACTCAATATTCAACTCCCATTTAATTTTTTATATCTACTTGTAGTTGCCTACGCGACCGCATGGTTAGTCAATGAGTTATGCCATTGGACACAAAATATTTTTGGGGCTTATTTGATGGTCGATTTCAAAGGATCATTAATTTCTGCAGGATTGAAAAATTATTTAAATCTTAAAAAAGATGCACAAGATCAAATTGAGGCTGGAACAGTAATGAGTGATCTTGAAAGAGGAAGTACTGCTTTTGGTGAGATTAATTTAACGTTAACTTTTTATTTAGGACCAATTATTTTTCAATTGGTGATGATTTTTGCGGTTTTGTTTACAACCATTAGTTTACTTTTCAGTATTAGCTTTTTATTGGTCGCTATTATTATTTTTATTGTTTCTTTTCATATAAATAAAAGAAGTAGTTCACTATTCGATGCCATGTATGAAAAAGACAATTTAGTGAATAGTCATTTAATACATCAAATATCTAACTCCTATGAAATTAAAGTAAAAAATGCAGTGCCGTTTCAGTTATCAAAATTTAATGACACTCTAAATTTATATATCAAAACTGCAAAAGATAGGAATAAGAAAATAGGATTATTGATGATTTCTCAGTTGTTTATGATCTTTCTATTCTTACTTATTTTTATGTTATTTACCGTATTTCTTTCAACTGACAAGCAATTGACAGCTGGGGCTTTCGTATTGATAAGTACTTATATTATTCAACTCACCAATCCATTTTTGGCTGTTTCCCAAAGTTTGATGCGGTTAAATGGCAACTTTGTGGCTTTAGCAAAATACCGACAGTATTTTAATCTCAAGAAAGAGCAATATACATCATCTACCATTCAACATTCTGAAGTCTTATTCCAATTTACAAATGCTAAATTTTTGTTAGGAAAAAGGGCAGTAGATCATTTTAATTTAACAATCTTGGCTAATAAAACGTATGTCGTGATTGGCCAAACAGGGCTAGGTAAAACTTCTCTGATGAATTATTTAATGGGGGTATATCAAATTCAGTCAGGGCAGCTTTTTTATAAAAATATCGATATTAGTCATAATTTTTCTAAGCATATTTTTGATGAAGTGGTCTATGTTGCCCAGCAACCTGTTATTTTCCCTTATTCTTTAAGAGAAAATTTGATTTATAACTCTCAGCATATATATGAAGATTCTTACTTAATTCAGATGCTTGAGCAGTTTAACCTATCGCATATTTTGAAAAAGCATCAGTTAACGCTCGATGATGACCTCACTGAAATTTATAAGAATTTTTCAGGGGGAGAAAAGCAAAGGATTTGTATCCTTCGAGGTCTATTAGCACGCCCACAACTCATTATATTAGATGAACCGACCGCAGCTTTAGACCTAGATACTGCAAGAGATATACTTGCATATATTCAGCAAGTCGTTCCATCTGTGGTTATGATTACGCATTCACCTTATGCAATGGAACTGGCAGATGAGGTGATCGATTTAGAAAAACTATTAAATTAGAAATGATTAAAATAAAAAAGAGCCTAAAGCGGCTCTTTTTTACATCTTAAAAATTAAAGACGATTTTCATCTAATAAAAGCTGAGCTTCACGAAGGTTTAAAGTACCTTCATAAATTGCGCGGCCTGTAATCGCACCTAAAATGCCTGGCTTGCCTTTTAAGTTACGAACATCATCAAGGTTCGTTACTCCACCTGAAGCAATCACTGGTAAACCTGAGTATTGAGCCAAGTTGACAGTTTGCTCAACGTTTACACCTTGCATCATGCCGTCGCGCGCAATATCGGTATAAACAATGCTAGATACGCCAGCATCTGCAAAACGTTTTGCTAAATCAGTTGCTTTTACGTCGGTAACATTTGCCCAACCGTCAGTTGCAACCATACCATTCATGGCATCAATACCAACAATGATGTGACCTGCAAAACGCTTACAAGCTTCTTCTACAAATTCTGGCTCTTGAACTGCTTTAGTCCCGATAATGACAAAAGTCACGCCAGCTTCTAAGTAGTGTTCAATTGTTTCTAATGAGCGAATACCACCACCAATTTGAATTGGTAACTCTGGCTGAGCTTTAGCAATTGCTTCAACAACAGGTTTATGGATAGGCGTACCTGCGAAAGCACCATTCAAATCGACCAAATGCAAACGACGTGCGCCTTCATTTACCCAATGCTGGGCAGTTGCAACCGGATCGTCAGAGAAAACGGTATCGTCTTCCATACGCCCTTGTTTTAAACGCACACATTTACCATCTTTCAGGTCAATTGCTGGAATGATTAGCATGCTTTCGCTCCTTGCTTCATCATGTTTATGAAATTGTGCACATCTTAGCAAAGTATTGATCAATCGCTAAGCCTTAGAAAAGACTTTTATAACTTTACGCATGAAGTGCGGTTTGAATCGTTTGTGAAATGTGAGCCGGTAATAGGTTTTGTTTACGCAGCTCTAAAAATACTAGTAAGGCAGCATACGCATCGGCAGCGGCATAACTGATTTGTTGTGATGTAAGTGGCTTCTGTGCCCAATTTGATGTTCCGATTTTTTTTGACTTTGCAAGATATTGTCCAAATAGTAGTGCTACAGCTTTTTGTACACCCATTTGGTGTTTAAAACCAAAGTGATTAAAGCCTTTAGCAAGGTCGACACAACTTTCCAGCTCTATGCCTTTTTTATGAAAAATGTGTTTATCATTTTTAAGACCAAAGCCGACTTTAAGTTGTTTTTGGTTCGATAAAATAGGTTGTAAAAATTTTAAAGTCGATGAATTTACATGAAATAAATAGGCTTTATGTTCAGTGGCAAGTTGAATTAAGTGTGGACCTGTCGAGACTTCGCCCACTCGAAATGTCGGTTTAGATTCGGAATCAAATCCTAAAAAGATCGCTGCTTTTAATTCTTCTTCAATCGTTTTGCATTGCTCAATATTTTCAATCACCACAATATTTTGGTGGTTAAGATTTTTAAAAGATGGAAGCTGCTGAATAGAGGCTTTATCAAGGAGGGACGGGGCTTCGGACATATTTAACAGCGTACAAATAAATTGAGCTATTCCCTTTATATATGAATAAAGCCTAGAGAACTAGGCTTTACGAAACTTTAAAAAATTATTGAGACTGAGATGGGGACCCAATGATAACGCTTTCGCTTTTTTCAACATAGCCTTCATAGGTAGGAGCCATGATTGTGGCAACAATAGCAAAAATGACTGCAAGCGGAATAAGTGCAATATAAATCCAGCCTAAAACACGTTCCCAAGTTGGTGTTGGACGCTTCGGTCCATAATCATTAGGGCCTTCAGTTCCTTTTGCACAAAATAAATAAACGGCAAGGCCAATGTTCACGACAGGTACGAGCATGAGTAAAGATAACCAACCTGTATTATTACGGTCATGCAAACGGCGAATAGTAAATACGAAGCTAATATAAATACCAACGATATAGAGAATGGCAATAGCGATGATGCCCGGCGCAGTAAAACCTGGGGTGCCCTCATTTTGTGTAAGACCGAAAGTAAAAATAATAAGTAGAACAGCAGCAGCGAGGGTTAACGTAAATAGGAAGGTCCAAGCAGCATAAGAGAGCCGTCCAAAACGTCCATTTGCCTTAAAGGGCGAATCTTGCTGAAGTGGCTGATTTTCAAAAGGTGAATTCATTGTGTTTATCCTGTTCATTTGATTTTATTTAAAAGTATGAATATTCAATATTTTGTTGAATAAAATATCATTCTATAAATGATTGCTTGTTATTATAAATAAAAAAAAAGATCAGGCCATCTAGACCTGATCTGTTTAAAACTTTTGTGAAATTAAATATTCCATTCCACAAAGTTTTTAAGTAACTGTAAACCTGCAGTGTGACTTTTCTCTGGGTGGAATTGAGTCGCAAATAAATTATCTTTGTGAATTGCCGTACAGAAGTTCACGCCGTATTCACATGTTGCAGCTACAAGATTTTCATCTTTAGGTTCAACATAATAGCTGTGTACAAAGTAGAAGCGAGCATCTTGATCAATGTTGTTCCACATTGGATGGCTTGGGTCCATTTGGTGAACTTGGTTCCAGCCCATGTGTGGGACTTTTAAGCCTTCCATTTGAGGAAAGTGTTTAACAACACCTTCAAAAATACCTAAGGCATCTACACCGCCATTTTCTTCAGAGCTTTGTAGAAGCGCTTGCATGCCTACACAGATTGCAAGAACTGGCTTATTAAAAGCAGCGTTGCGTACGACTTCATCAATACCTGCTTCACGCATGCCTTGCATACAATCACGCATTGCCCCAACACCCGGGAAAACAATTTTGTCGGCTTGTGCAATTAATTTTGGGTCGTTAGTTACATCGACTGTAGCACCTACATGCTCAAGTGCTTTAGCAGCTGAGTGTAGATTGCCCATGCCATAATCAAGTAACGCGATACGTGTCATTAGAGGCTACCTTTTGTCGATGCAATCGTGTTTTCAGCACGTGAATCAATTTCACATGCCATACGCAAAGCACGCGCTAGTGCTTTAAATACACTCTCGATTTGATGGTGGCTATTTTTACCTTTCAAGTTATCAATATGTAAGGTCATAAGGGCGTGGTTTACGAAACCTTGGAAAAACTCGGAAAATAAATCCACATCAAATGTACCGATACGTGCGCGAGTAAATGGAATATCCATAAATAAACCCGGACGACCAGATAAATCTACAACGACACGAGATAAAGCTTCATCTAATGGTGCATAAAAATGACCATAACGGCGTAACCCTTTTTTATCGCCTAAAGCTTGTGCAAAAGCCTGTCCAAGCGTGATACCGCAGTCTTCTACGGTATGATGATCGTCAATCTCTAAGTCTCCATCACAATGAATATCGATATCAAATAAGCCATGTCGCTTGATTTGATCAATCATATGGTCTAAAAATGGAACTCCGGTGTTTAGTGTGCCTTGACCAGTACCATCGAGATTTAAACGAACTCGAATTTTGGTTTCATTGGTATTTCTAACCACTTCACTGATACGTTGCGTCATGGACACGTTCCTCAAAAAACGTCAAAAATGATTGGATGTTAACGACAATTTCGCTGTGACGAATTCGTGACAGCATCATAGTTTGCTCAGGAGGGTTAATCAATGCCTATTACCGTACATGCTTATAGTTCTCTAGATAATTCAGAGATCCGCGATCAGCTTGAGCGACTGTATGACACAAGTCCGGAGTTTGGTGACGGGCACGATGCGATTGAACAACTTGAACAAGATTTACAGCAGTATACCACGCTATACACTGCCGAATTTAACACCAAAATTATAGGTGCAATCTGGTGTTCAGGACAAGGTGAAAGCAAGGTACTTGAATATATTGTGGTGCATCCTGCTAACCGTGGTCGTGGGGTAGCTGAGCGCTTGGTAGAAGAAGCTTGTCGTATAGAAGAATCAAAAGGCGTTAAAATTTTTGAGCCAGGCTGTGGTGCCATTCATCGCTGCTTAGCGCATATTGGTAAATTACATAGCTAAAATCCTATTTTTACTGTACTTGTGATTTAAAATTAAACACTTGTTACAAAAAATACGGAAGTTGCTTGACGTCTTCTTATAAACATTGTTTAATACGCCCACTTCGGCGTGATAGCTCAGTAGGTAGAGCAACGGATTGAAAATCCGTGTGTCCCCAGTTCGATCCTGGGTCTCGCCACCATTATTTGTGTTTTCAATCCCTGATCCCATCAGGGATTTTTTTTAAGTATAAAAAATACTCATTTAAATCAGAAACTCAGGATAATTGTTGACTATTGTTCTGAGATGCGGCTTAATACAGGCCATCGGCGTGATAGCTCAGTAGGTAGAGCAACGGATTGAAAATCCGTGTGTCCCCAGTTCGATCCTGGGTCTCGCCACCATATTCAAAAAAGCCCCATACTTTAAAGTATGGGGCTTTTTTCATGCCTATTTATTAATAAAAAATATTAAGACTTCACTTGTGTATAAATCTCATTTTATCCACAAGCAAACTCAGTTATCCCCAACAATGTTTGAACTTTCTAGAAATGGCTCAACTGAAATTTGTCTTTAGTCGTGAGGACTATCATTAATGAGTCGTTTTCCTAAACATACGGCTTCTACTTCGTCATAACCGAGCTGTTCGTAAAAGTTCAGCACATTTAGATTGTCTTTACGCACCAATAATTGAAGTTTTGGGCAGCCGCGAGCGATAAGGCGCTTTTCAAGCTGCTGAACAAGCGCTGTAGCGATTCCTAAACGTTGTTGGTGGGGATGAACAGCCAAATAGTTAATCCAGCCTCTATGACCGTCATAGCCGCCCATGAGCGTGCCAATTAATTGCTCATCTTTAATTGCAACCAAAAACAAATCATCCTGTTGTGAGACTTTTCTAAATATATCGGTTTCAGGATTATTCCATGGACGGGTTAGGTCGCAGCTTTCCCATAAATTGACCACATCATCCAGATCTGCATTTGTAAATTGACGAATAATAAACATATGGATTTCTACTTTTTGTTTTGATGTATTGAAAAGATAAAATAAAAATACGCAATTGAGCAGTAGTTTGTGAATAATTTAAACAAATAAAAAAGCACCCCCGTAGGAGTGCTTAAATTAAAAATATTGCTTACGCTGATTTTGCAACAGGTGCCGCTTGAAGCATTTGACCTGTTTCTTCGAAGTTTGCATGCCAAGACAATGCTTCACGAAGTAAATGAGGAGTATGACCACCTTTGGCACATGCACGATCAAAGTAGTCGTTCAGTGCATCACGGTAAAGCGGATGCACACAGTTATCAATAATTGCGCGAGCACGTTCACGAGGTGCTAAACCACGTAAGTCTGCTAAACCTTGCTCTGTTACTAAAATATCAACGTCGTGTTCACTGTGGTCAACGTGGCTTACCATTGGCACGATAGAAGAGATATCGCCACCCTTAGCAATTGATTTGGTCACAAAAATTGCCAAGTGAGCATTACGAGCGAAGTCGCCTGAACCACCGATACCATTCATCATTTTAGTACCACATACGTGAGTTGAGTTCACGTTGCCGTAAATATCAAACTCAAGTGCAGTGTTAATGCCGATAATACCTAAACGACGTACAAGCTCAGGGTGATTCGAAATTTCTTGTGGACGAAGTACTAATTTGTCTTTGTAAGCTTCGATATTGCCAAAAACTTTCTCACCACATTTAGCTGAAAGGGTAATTGAGCTACCAGAAGCAAACTTCATTTTACCTGCATCAATGAGTTCAAAAGTACAGTCTTGTAGTACTTCTGAGTACATGATGAGGTCTTCAAAATTAGAATCTTTTAAACCTGTTAATACTGCATTGGCAATTGAACCGATCCCTGCTTGTAATGGACCAAGGTTCTTAGGTAAACGGCCTTCAGCAACTTCTTTTTCAAAGAAAGCAATCAGGTGATTTGCGATGCCTTGAGTCTCCTCATCTGGAGGAGTGACTGTTGATGGTGAGTCATGTGTATCGTTAAAGACAATACCTACAATTTTTGCAGGATCGATCTGGATGGCTGTTGTACCAATACGCTCATCCACTTTTGTTAATGGAATTGGCGTACGTGTTGGACGGTAAGTTGGAATATAGATGTCGTGCAAACCTTCAAAGCTTTCGCTTAAAGATGTGTTGATTTCAACAATAACTTTTTCAGCAAAAATTGCGAAACTTGCAGAGTTACCCACAGAAGTTGTTGGAATAATGCCGCCATCTTCAGTAATTGCAATTGCTTCAATCACCGCAACATCTGGACGTTTAAGTTGCTGGTTACGCATTTGCTCAACAGTTTCTGATAAATGTTGATCAATAAACATAACTTCGCCGTTGTTAATCGCACGACGTAAAGTATTGTCTACCTGAAATGGCATACGACGAGATAAAACGCCTGCTTCCGTGAGTTGTTTGTCTAAGTCATTACCTAAGCTAGCACCCGTAATTAATGTGATTTTTAACGGATTCTTTTTTGCAAGCTCTACAAGTGCTTGAGGAACAGCTTTAGCTTCGCCAGCACGAGTAAAACCACTCATACCAACAGTCATTCCATTTTCGATGAATTGCGCAGCTTGTTCAGCACTGATGACCTTGTCATGAAGAGAAGCTAGGCGAATACGACTTAAAGACATTGGACATCCTCAATATTGTCAAAACATACCGGATTTTAGCTATGAAAAAATGAAAAGTGCATAGGTGTTAGGCTAAGGTCTAATTTTTTAAATAAATGGCGGTATAAATTTATTTTATGAATTTTAATGTATTGATTTATTTAGTATTTAATAAATTTTAAAATAGCGCTTTAAATGATCAATTGATCAAATTAGAAGCGCTCACTTAAAGTTTGTTTAATTTTTTCCAAAGGATTTGGCGTTGTGTTTTCTTCGGCCGCTGGTTTTGGAATAGGTAATGAAATAATCACTTCTAAACCGCCTTGTTCACGGTTATGAATTTGAATTTCACCTTGATGAATGTCGACAATACGCTTAACAATTGCAAGGCCTAAACCACTGCCTTGAATGGTTCTAGCAGAATTACCTCTTACAAATGGTTGCATTAATTCTTCAATCTGATCTTCTGGAATACCTTCACCATGGTCGGCAACCGTAATTAAAATATGTTCATTTTCAACTTTTGCACTGAGTTCGATTGGCTCCGCACCATAACGTTTTGCGTTATTAATGAGGTTGGCAATCAGACGTTTTAAAGAAAGGCTACGTGCAGGAATAATCGGAACATCTTGCACCTCAAAACGAATATCAAGCGGTTTAAATTGAACAATTAATTCTTGCAATAATATATTGATATTGGTGTCTTTTAATTCTTCATCTGAACCATCCCGCATATACGAGATGAACTGATTCAAAATTGCATCCATATCATCTACATCATAGACCAAACCTTCACGTAGAAATTCATCAGGCAACATTTCAGCGGTTAAACGAATACGTGTAAGCGGGGTTCTTAAATCGTGTGAAATACCCGCTAGCATAATCCGTCTTTCACGCTCGGTCTGCTCAAGTGTATACACCATGCGGTTAAATGCTTGGTTTACCTGGCGAATTTCTAAAGGGCCATGGTTAGTATCTAAATATGGTGCTGTTCCAGACTTACTATATTCGTTGGCGGCATTTTGCAAACGACGTAATGGGCGGTTCATTTGACGAATCAAAATTAAAATAATGATGGCCGAAACTAATGGCACACCCACAACCCAACCAATTAATAGCTCAGGACTATAGTTTGCATAGGTTTTTAAAGGCTCACGAACCCAATTGCCATGCATTTCTGGTGTTTGAATCCAGATGCGTGGGCTAGGTTTAAACTGGAAGTAAACTGTAACGTCTTTTGCGCCGATTTCATTTGCAAGTTTTTGTTCAACTTGGTTGGTAAAAAACTCCGCAATGACTTTATCGCGAACGCTTGGATACTCTTTAGGGTCGGTTATATATTCAATGCCAACCCGATTACGCAACCAAGTATCAACATCAACTTCGGTATCGCGATGAAAAATACGAATATTAGGGTTGTTCACTAGCTCGAGTTCAACAGCCAAATAACGGGCATGCTGTTGAATTTCGGGTAAATAGAGGGTTCGCCAAAAAAACCACAATGACATAAAGAGGCTAAAGAACACCACCAGCAGTACCAAAATTGTGGTACGCATGGCAGCAGAACGTGGCTTAATTTTGTCGAGAAAACGTTCCCATCTCGTCCGTTTACGCTCTGAATACGCAACGTAGTCGGTAAAGTTTTGCGGTGGTATTGGCTCTAAACTCACTCTAATTTATCTCAAGCTTATTCAGCACCATCTGGAACAAATACATAACCTACACCCCATACCGTTTGAATATAACGTGCGCGTGCTGGGTTATCTTCAATTAAACGACGTAGACGAGACACTTGAACGTCAATTGAGCGCTCCATTGCACCCCATTCACGGCCACGAGCCAAGTTCATAAGTTTGTCGCGCGTTAACGGTTCACGTGGATGCTGTACCAATGCTTTCAATACGGCAAATTCACCCGTGGTCAAAGTAACGATTTGTCCTTCACGAGTAAGCGTACGTGTAGATAAATCTAAAGACCATGGACCAAAGCTAACCACTTCAACTTGTTGGCTTGGAGCACCCGGAACTTCACGAACCTGACGACGTAATACTGCGCGAATACGTGCTAAAAGCTCATTTGGGTTGAATGGTTTCGGTAAATAGTCATCTGCACCAGCTTCAAGACCAGCAATACGGTCAGAGTCGCTACCACGTGCAGTTAGCATAATAATAGGTGTATCAATGTTTGACTGACGTAAACGACGACAGATACTTAAACCATCTTCAACGGGCAACATAAAGTCGAGTACGATAAGTGAAAATAACTCACGTTGTAATAAACGATCCATTTGTGAGGCATCGTGGGCAGTTTTTACAACAAAGCCTTTATCTTCCAAAAAACGTTGCAAGAGGGTACGTAAACGCACATCGTCATCGACCACTAAAATGCGTTCGACACGATCCGTTTCGTTATGTACGGTTTCAGGATGTTCAGCAGGTACAACTAAACTCATGATGTACTCCCTTTTAAAGTCATAATTTATATATTATTGGATCGGTTAGGCTTATTGCCAACAAGCCCTCAGTATAATGCCGATGTTCTTGTTAAGACTATGTATCAATTTGCTCAAAATTACAATTTTCGTAGGGGCTTGAAACCAAAAAACAACATCTTATGCCCATAATTTAGCAAAGCCTTAAAGAAAAAACCAAGCATTCGGTCACTCATTAAATTCTATTCGATTAAATTTTAATAAATAATTGTTTCAAATAGATTATTTTAAAAATTAACACTACTTTTTAAAGTTTGTTTTCTAAGAGGTTGAGAACTCATTCAAATATTAAAGCTTAATAATCTATTTAGACAGATAAGAAAAACTATAATTTTGTTCATTCTGATACTGTATCAATATGTTCATTTTCTCGTAATTTATATTAAAAATTTCATTTTACTTAACGGATATCCTATAAATTTCAGATTTTTTAAAAAGTAAAATATGGGTTTGAAGACCAAAATGAATAGCTAAAACGTTTTTTATGAAGTAAAGAATGTGAAAAATTCACAGTCAATACAAAAAAACGTTTTGAATACGCAAACAAGTGTGGATTTTATAGTCTTGGTCTTTATAATCAGTGCTTTTAAACTTTATCCTTGTGGGATCAAACACGATGACTGACTTAGTTCAGCAGTTGGCAAGTGAGCTTGCCGTACGTCCAAACCAAGTAGAAGCTGCCATCCGCTTAATTGATGAAGGTGCCAGTGTTCCATTCATTGCCCGTTACCGTAAAGAAGTAACACAAGGTTTAGATGATACGCAGTTACGCCAATTAGATACTCGTTTAGCGTATTTACGTGATTTATATGAGCGCCGTGAAAAGGTCATTCAGTCATTGCAAGAACAGAATAAATTGAATGATGACTTGTTGGCGCGGGTGAATGCAGCCGAAACAAAAAATGCTTTAGAAGAAATTTATGCGCCGTACCGTCCTAAACGTACGAGCAAGTCTTTCAAGGCGAAAGAAGCGGGTCTGGGGCCAATTGCCGAAAAAATTATTTCAGAACAAATTGATCCGGCAGAAGCATTAGCTGGTTTTAGTCATGAAGACTATCCAGATGTAGAAAGTCAGTTAGACGCAATCCAGCATATTTTGATTGATGATTGGGCACAAAACATTGCGCTTACTACAGAATTAAAAGCGACTTTTGCAAAAACAGCAGTGCTAAAAAGTACTGTTGCTTCTGAAGAAAAGAAAGAAGTGGGCAAAAAGTTCCGCGATTACTTTGAATTTTCTGAAGGCCTCAACAAATTACCTTCTCATCGTTTATTGGCAATGTTACGTGGCCGTCAAGAAAACGTACTTGGTTTAAAAGTAGATGGTGAAGATGATGCACCATTGGCACGTATTGAAACTGAATACAACCTAGATCAAGTTCAGCCACAAGCTCGCCAAGACTTCTTGAAGCAAACTGCAAAATTATTCTGGTTAGGTAAAGTTCGTCCTCAAATCGAGCATTCATTACTGACAGAAAAACGTCTTGCTGCCGAAGCAGAAGCAATGCAGGTATTTGCTGAAAACCTTCGTCACTTATTGTTATCAGCGCCAGCTGGTAGCCGTACGACTTTGGGTGTTGACCCTGGTATTCGTACTGGTGTGAAACTGGCTGTTGTAAGCGATGCTGGTGATGTACTTGCTCACAGCACGATTTACCCATTTGCGCCTAAAGAAGACAAAGAAGGCTCTATTGCTGAGCTTGCACGTCTATGCCGTGAATATAATGTCGAGCTTATTGCGATTGGTAACGGTACTGCGAGCCGTGAAACAGAAGCTGTAGTTGCAGAAATGATGGCTGCAAATACAGACCTTAAATTAACACGTGTGACTGTAAGCGAAGCAGGTGCATCTGTTTACTCTGCAAGCGAACTTGCTGCAGCAGAACTTCCAGAGCTTGATGTTTCAATTCGTGGCGCAGTATCTATTGCGCGCCGTTTACAAGACCCACTTGCTGAACTTGTGAAGATTGACCCGAAATCGATTGGTGTAGGTCAGTATCAACACGACGTAAATCAAACTGGTTTAGCAAAAACGCTTGATGCAGTGGTAGAAGACTGTGTGAACGCTGTTGGTGTTGATGTAAATACTGCTTCACCAGCAATCTTGGCTTACATTGCAGGTTTAAATAAAGCGATTGCTCAGCAAATCGTTGAATACCGTAAAGAACATGGCCGTTTTGATAACCGTCAAGCATTGAAAAGCGTACCACGTTTAGGCGAGCGTACTTTTGAACAAGCAGCTGGTTTCTTACGTATCCAAAATGGTTCTGAACCTTTAGATGCTTCTGCTGTTCACCCTGAAAGTTATGGTCTTGTCGAGAAAATTGTTGCAGCAAAAGCGACAACTGTTAAAGACATTATTGGTAATACTGAAATTATTCGTCAGGTGAAAGCAGAAGAGTTTGTCGATGATAAATTCGGTTTGCCGACTATTCAGGATGTTTTAGCAGAACTTGAAAAACCAGGACGTGACCCACGTCCAGAATTCCGCACAGCTAAATTCCGTGAAGACATTACTGAAGTTGCTCAGTTGACTGAAGGTATGCAGCTTGAAGGCGTTGTAACGAATGTGACGAATTTTGGTGCTTTTGTTGATATTGGCGTACACCAAGATGGTTTAGTTCATATCTCTGAATTAGCGAATGAATTCGTTTCTGACCCGCATAAAGTGGTAAAACCAGGGCAAATCGTACAAGTGCGTGTGATGCAAGTTGATGCTGAGCGTAATCGTGTGAACTTGAGTATGCGTGCAGAAGGTGCAGCTCCTGTTAAGGCACAGCGTCCACCGCGTCGTGAGCAAAATAACGAACAGCGTTCTGAGCGTAAGCCGCAAGGTAAGCGTCCTCAACAACCACGTAAAGATCAGGTTGAACGTCCACAACGTAGCAAGCAAGAGAAACCTCAAGAGCAAAAAATTGGTGGTTTTGGTGCATTGTTACTGCAAGCTGGAATTAAAGGTTCTAAATAAGAGCCTTTAGAACATCTAAAAAAACCTCCCAAACGGGAGGTTTTTTATTATTTTTAAAGTTTGCTTTAGAAATTGTGAAATTCGGTTTTTCAGAAATCGCAGTGGTAAAGATGAGGTGAATCTTAAGATCAACAAAAACGGTGTGAAATCTACAATCAACTATACAACGTTATAGCATAACTCAACTTTAACCCTTTTCCGATGTCAGACAATATCGATAAAGCCTTGAGGTAAGTTCATCACTTTCAGGCAGTTATATTAAAAATTGATTGTTTTTTTATATTATAAATGGTTGTTTTTATGCCGGCTTTAGAACTGAAAAATAGATTTCATTTAAACGATCTCCTTTCGGGAGTGGTCGTATTTCTCGTGGCCTTACCCTTATGTTTGGGTATTGCCTTAGCCTCAGGTGCTCCAATCATTTCTGGTATTATTGCCGGAATTGTTGGTGGAATTATTGTTGGCCTGCTGAGTGGTTCTCACATCAGTGTCTCTGGCCCAGCAGCAGGGTTGACTGCGGTCATCCTTGTACAACTCGACCAATTAGGCGGCAATTATGCCGCCTTTTTATTGTGTATTGTATTTGCAGGAATTTTACAAATTCTGTTTGGTGTATTTAAGTTGGGTTTCTTTGCCAACTTTATTCCAAACAATGTCATTTTAGGATTACTGGCTGCCATTGGTGCCATTCTTATTGTGACGCAGCTACCGTATTTATTTGGGTTGACTGATTTTTCATGGAAAGACGTTTGGACTGCTACACCAGATACGGTTATCCAAAAGTTTGACACTGGCGCGGCGTTGATTGGACTGCTGAGCTTATTTTTAATTTTAGCTTGGGACAGCAGTCCACTTAAAAAATTAGCACTACCTTCAGCTTTAATTGCTGTAGTCATTGCTGCAGTTTTAAATTTTGTCTTAATGAATATTGGCTCATCTTGGGTAGTCCAAACCAATAATTTGATTCAACTACCAAATATATTACAAGCACCAGAAGAGGTATTGGTTTTTCCAGACTTTAGCTATCTGGCTGAACCATTGATTTATACCGGAGCAATTACACTCGCGATTGTGGCGTCTTTAGAGACATTACTAAACTTAGAAGCCGCAGACAAACTTGATCCTCAAAAGCGCTCATCTCCACCTAACCGTGAACTGTGGGCACAAGGTGCGGGGAATATTGTTTCAGGTTTAATTGGCGGAATGCCAGTCACTTCAGTCATTGTCCGCAGTTCTGTAAATGCAAATACAGGCGCACGTAGTAAATATTCCACGATTATTCACGGCATATTATTGCTGCTAGCTGTTTTATTCTTTGTTCAACTCATGAACATGATTCCATTGTCTGCACTCGCAGCGATTTTAATTGTGACTGGTTTTAAACTGACTCATCCAAAGTTATTCAAACAGCTTTATCAAAAAGGCTGGAAACAGTTTTTACCTTTCATTATCACTCTCGTTGCAATTTTACTGACAGACTTGTTAACCGGAATTTTGGTGGGTTTATTTACCAGTAGCGCGTTTATTTTGTATGGCAACTTTAATAAAGGTGTTCGCGTATATAAAGAAAAGCATTTACATGGAATTGTGACGCGTATTGAGCTTCCATCACAGGTCACTTTTCTGAATCGTTCAGCGCTCATTTCTGCATTAGAGCATGTTCATAAAGATCAGCAGTTGATTATTGATGCCACTCAATGTGATTCGATTGATCCCGATATCTATCAGGTCATTCAAGACTATCAAAATGAGACGGCAGTTAAACGCCAAGTCGATCTTAAGCTTATTGGATTTAAGCAGCACTATGAAGAGGTGGATGATGCAGTTTTGGATATTTACATTAGTACGAGAGATCTACAGCGCAAATTAAGTCCGCAGCAGGTCGTTACTCTACTTAAAGAAGGTAATGAACGCTTTGTAAAAAATGAACGTTTACAACGTGATATTTACCGTCAAATTCGTGTCACCGCAGATGAAGGTCAGCACCCAATTGCTGCCGTGTTGGGATGTATGGACTCTCGGGCTCCAACTGAAATGATTTTTGACGTGGGGATTGGTGATCTATTTAGTTTAAGGATTGCCGGTAATATTGCAGGTCAAAAGGTATTAGGCTCACTTGAGTTTGCTTGTCAGGCCAAAGGTTCAAAAGTCATTTTAGTTTTAGGTCATACAGACTGTGGTGCAGTGACCAGTGCATGTCAGCTACGTTTACAGCAAAAGCAAGTTTCTGATGTCAAAGAGATGCCGCATATTCAATATGTGCTTGGCCCACTCATGCGTTCGGTAGAAAGTGTATATGACATTATGCAGCCACGTGAGTTAAACAAAGCTTTTATTAATCAGGTGACAGCAATGAATGTTCACTACAATATTCAATATATTATTAATAACAGCACAGTACTGAAAGACCTGCTAGATCGTGGTGAGATTGCAATTATTGGTGCGATTTATGATGTTAAAACAGGGCATGTTGAGTTTTTAGATGCTTAAATAGGATTAATAAAAAAGCGCCTAATGAGAGGCGCTTTTTTATTTTTAAATAACCTTAATATGGCAGATTACCAATGCTCACCAGGGAAAAGACGTGCATAAGCTTTTTGTGCCCAATTTAGTTTTTCAGTCTTTTTACCTTTTGCTGCATCTGAACTTGGGAATAGACGGAAACCGATCGACATAAACATGTTATTAATACCAGGTGCCACCGAATACGTCATAGAAGCTAAACGGCCTAAGTTTGTGGCAATACGTTTCGGACGTTTCACAATCGCATAAGCAATTAAGTCCGCTGCTTGTTCAGGTGATAGAGTCGGTACATATTTATAAATTTTAGTTGGCGCAATCATTGGAGTACGCACTAAAGGCATATAAATTGAGGTGATTGCAATTTTATGGGCATGAACTTCGGCAGATAGACAACGGCTAAATGCATCAAGTGCAGCTTTAGAAGCGACATAAGCCGAGAAGCGTGTTGCATTTGCTAATACACCAATCGAACTAATATTAATAATTTGTCCGTCTTTACGTTGAATCATGTGCGGTAAAATATTAAGAACCAAACGCACAGCGCCAAAGTAGTTTAATTGCATGGTACGCTCAAAGTCGTGGAAACGGTCATAAGACTCATGAACAGCACGACGAATAGAACGACCAGCGTTATTAATTAAAATATCAATATGATCAACAGAAGCTAGAATCTCTTTAGAAACCTGATCAATCATTTCCATGTTGTTCAGATCACATGGGAAAATTGATGCCTGACCGCCACGGCTTTCAATATCTGCTTTTACTTCTTCTAATGTTTCTTGAGTACGGGCAACCAGTAAAACATGCGCACCAGCGTCAGCAAGTTTATTGGAAATCGTTAAACCGATTCCACTTGAGGCGCCTGTCACTAAAATGACTTTACCTTGTACCTTTTCCTGGAACAGAGCTTCTAATTTTTTATTCACAGCATTTTACCTAAGTAGGGGCAGGGGCTATTTATTCCGGTATGTAATTTTTATTTTTACAACCGTTGGTTCATCCTGATGAACTCCTAAATATTGCCCTATCTTAATAGATGTTTAAAAATTGTCTAGTGTGTAAATATATGAAATTTAACAATTTATTTAGAGTAAAAACTCTAAATTATTACCCTAATCCATTAATTATTTTTAATGGTTAAATGACTTAAAAATAAAAAAGCCTCTATATTCCAGAGGCTTGATTGATGAGTTTAAAATTTATACAGATGAAAGTGCTTGTTCTAAATCGGCAATTAGGTCATCTACATGCTCAATACCAATAGATAGGCGAACCATATCTTCACTTACGCCGGCAGCTTTTAGTTCTTGTTCATTGAGCTGGCGGTGAGTTGTGGTTGCGGGGTGGCAAGCTAAACTTTTCGCATCGCCAATGTTCACAAGACGGGTAAATAACTTTAGTGCATCAATAAAACGAGTACCGCCTTCACGGCCATCCTGAACGCCAAAAGATAAAATTGCAGAAGGTTTGCCTTTTACATATTTTTGTGCAAGTTGATGTTGTGGATGATCTTTTAGACCTGCGTAATTGACCCATTTTACTTTCGGATGGTTTTGCAAATATTCCGCAATTTTCTGAGCATTTTCAGTATGACGTTCAATGCGTAAGTTTAGAGTTTCGAGACCCTGTAAAATTAAGAAAACACTGAGCGGGCTAATAGCTGCGCCTGTATTGCGTAATGGCACAACGCGAGCTCGTGCAATATAAGCTGCCTCACCTAATGCTTCGACATAGTTCACACCATGATAGCTTGGGTCGGGTGTATTCAAAACTTTAAAACGTTCTGGATATTTACCCCAAGGAAATTTACCGCTATCGACGATTGCACCGCCAATACTATTACCATGACCACCAATATATTTAGTAAGCGAATGGACAACGATATCAGCCCCATATTGAAATGGTTTTAATAAAGCAGGGGTGGCAACCGTGTTATCGACAACGACAGGTACACCATATTCATGGGCGATTTTTGAAATTGCTTCTAAATCGATGATATTGCCGAGCGGATTACCAATTGACTCGACAAAAACAAGCTTAGTTTTATCATCTATTAAGTTACGTAAGCTTTCGGGTTTTTGATAATCGAAAAAGCGGACTTCGATTCCCTGTTTTGGCAGCGTATGGGCAAATAAGTTGTATGTACCGCCATATAAAGTTGAGACTGAAGCAATATTGTCTCCCGCCTCAGTAATGGTTTGAATGGCATAGGTAATTGCTGCCATTCCGGATGCTAAAGCTAGAGCACCAATGCCACCTTCGAGAGCAGCAAGGCGTTGCTCAAGCACAGCAGTGGTCGGGTTCATAATACGGGTATAAATATTGCCTTGAACTTTTAAGTCGAAAAGGTCTGCACCGTGTTGGGTATTATCAAATGCATATGAAGTTGTTTGATAAATTGGAACAGCTACTGCTTTTGTTGTTGCTTCAGGAGTGTAGCCAGCGTGAATGGCTAAGGTTTCGTCTCGGTATGTATTTGACATTGTTATCATCGAAGTGGTTAAAGAATAATCCAGATTTTTTAGCATACTCTTTATTCATGATTTAGATATTTTTATGTAAAGTTCAGCATTTTTAAGTATAAAAGAGCTTATTTTATTTTTTTCGAATCACTCAATTAAATTTACATGAAGTTGAGAGAACGCCACAAAAACTTACTGGCGGTCTGCCGTCCGCAAGAACACTATAAAAGTACAAGTAATTCAATTCATGATAAAAAAGCTGGAGAAGTGAACTAATGAGTACTCAAAAAGTATCTGATATTATCATTGAGGTACTGGAACAAGCAGGTGTTCAACGTTGCTACGGTATTGTGGGTGACACCTTAAACCATGTCACTGACTCCATGTCTAAGAGTAAAATTGAATGGATTCATGTGCGCCACGAAGAGGTTGGTGGTTTTGCAGCAGGTACAGATGCTTTACTTAGTGGTCACTTGACGGCATGTGCAGGATCGTGTGGGCCAGGAAGCCTACACTTCATTAATGGTTTATATGAATCGCATCGTAATCGTGCGCCTGTAATTTTGATTGCAAGCCAGATTTCTACCGAGATGGCAGGATTTGTCGACTTTCCACAATATGTCGATTTTAAATCGGTTTATGCAAAAAATTCGGTTTTTTGTGAAGAGATTACCCAACCTTCACAAGCCAGACATATTATGAGCATGGCGTGTCAGGCTGCGCTAACCAAACGTGGTGTCGCGGTGGTTATTGTTCCTGCTAATATCAGTGCAGCGTCGGCTGAGGCGGGTCTACCTTTTGTACCGCGCCAAACTAATCCCGATATTTTGCCGAATAAGTCCGAACTCAACCAGATTGTTCACCTGATTTCACAGCATCAAAGAATTGGAATTTATGCAGGTGCTGGGTGTGAGGATGCGCATGACCAACTAGTGGCTTTTGCAGAGAAGTTAAAAGCTCCTGTAGCACATACTTCACGTGCTAAGGATTTTGTCGAATACGACAATCCATACAATATGGGCATGACGGGTATTTTTGGTAATAAAGCGGGTTATCACACCCTCATGGATTGCGATTTGCTGATCTTGCTAGGTACCGATTTCGCATGGGCACAGTATTATCCAAGCCATGCCAAAATCTTGCAAATTGATATTGATCCGACCCATTTGGGGCGTCGCCATCCGATTACATTAGGTGCCGTGGGTAAAATTTCATCTACACTCGATGCATTATTGCCACTGCTTGAAACACGTCATGAGCGTGATTTTCTAGATCATTGTCTTGCGTTGAAACATGAGAGCGATGAAATACGTCGTAAAGAAGAGCGGGTAGGTAAAGATGGGCTGATTCATCCACAATATCTGGTGTCTTTACTCAACCGTTATGCAGATCAAGATGCAATTTTCTTCGGAGATGGTGGCTCACCGATGGTATGGGTATTAAGGCATATTGACGTAAATGGAAAACGTCGAACCTTTACCAGCTTGTTACATGGCACTATGGCCAATGCCATGCCGCAAGCACTTGGAGCCCAAAAAGCATTCCCGAACCGCCAGATCATTGCATTATGTGGAGATGGTGGCTTAGCCATGTTACTGGGAGATCTGCTCACCACAATTCAAGAAAAACTGCCAATCAAGATTGTGGTATTTAATAATAGTTCGCTCAATTTTGTAGAGCTTGAACAAAAAGTGGAAGGTTTGCTCGACCATTATACTGACCTGCTCAATCCTGATTTCGGTCAGCTTGCTCGCGTAATTGGTTTGCATGGACAGACGATAACGCATGGTAACGGGTTAGAACAGGCAGTGGAAAGTTTTTTAAAACACGATGGTCCTGCTTTACTCGATGTGCATACCAATCCGATGGAGCTGGTAATGCCGCCAGATCCTAACCTGAATCAGGTTTCTTCAACCTCTCTCTATGCGATTAAAGCGTTAATGTCGGGTCGGGTAGATGATGTTAAAAATTTGTTAGTCAATAATTTTATTAAATAAATCTATGTAGAAGAACTCATCTTCAAGCACTGTAATAAGCGAAAAATGCATGATTCAAGATCATGCATTTTTTATATCAGGAAACAATTTTGACGTCATTTATCAGTTATAAAAAACGATTAAACTTAATCACGCCTTATTTTTTTGCTGCGTTCAGCATATAATAGCTACTATTTTTCGCTCATTGCGATCTGTTGGTTTTTCAATTGAGGAGTCCTGCGTGGCCCAATATATTTATACGATGAACCGAGTGTCTAAGATGGTTCCGCCAAAGCGCGAAATCTTAAAAGACATCTCTTTATCATTTTTCCCGGGTGCCAAAATTGGTGTGCTCGGTTTGAACGGTGCGGGTAAATCTACCTTGCTTCGTATTATGGCTGGCGTAGATAAAGATTTCTCTGGTGAAGCTCGTGCACAACCTGGAATTAAAATCGGCTATTTAGAGCAAGAACCGCCGCTTGATCCAACTAAAGACGTTCGTGGTAACGTTGAAGATGGCGTACGTGAAGCTCTAGATGCTTTAGAACGTCTTGATCAGGTATTTGCAGAATATGCAGACCCAGATGCAGATTTTGATGCGCTTGCAAAAGAGCAGGAAAAATTAGAATCAATTATCCATGCTTGGGATGCACACAACTTAAATAACCAGCTTGAAATCGCGGCAGATGCCTTGAATCTTCCAGCATGGGATGCAGACGTAAGTAAGCTTTCAGGTGGTGAACGCCGCCGTGTAGCACTTTGCCGTTTATTGCTCTCTAAACCAGATATGTTACTTCTTGACGAACCGACGAACCATTTGGATGCAGAGTCTGTATCGTGGTTAGAGCGTTTCTTAAAAGACTTCCCTGGTACAATTGTTGCGATTACGCATGACCGTTATTTCCTTGATAACGTTGCAGAGTGGATCTTAGAGCTTGACCGTGGGCATGGTATTCCTTACCAAGGTAACTATACTTCTTGGTTGGAGCAAAAAAATGCTCGTTTAGAACAAGAGCAGAAACAAGAAGAATCTTTTGCTAAAGCATTGAAAAAAGAACTTGAATGGGTTCGTCAAAATGCGAAAGGTCAGCAAAAGAAAAACAAAGCGCGTATGGAGCGTTTTGAAGAACTTAACTCACGCGAATTCCAACAGCGTAACGAGACCTCTGAAATCTATATTCCACCTGGTCCACGTTTAGGTAACAAGGTTGTTGAAGTAGAGAACATCAGCAAATCATTTGGTGACCGTTTACTTTACGAAAACTTATCATTTACGGTACCACCAGCAGCGATTGTCGGTATTGTAGGTCCTAACGGTGCGGGTAAAACGACTTTATTCCGCATGATGACAGGCGAGCAAAAACCTGACACTGGTACTGTAACACTGGGTGATTCGGTTAAAGTTGCTTATGTTGGTCAGATTCGTGACACTTTAGATGATAACAAAACAGTTTGGGAAGAAGTTTCTGGCGGTTTAGATATCTTGAAAGTGGGCGATTATGAAATTGCATCACGTGCTTATATTGGTCGCTTTAACTTTAAAGGCCAAGATCAGCAAAAACGCGTAGGTGAATTGTCAGGTGGTGAGCGTAACCGTTTACAACTTGCAAAAATCTTACAGCAAGGTGCAAACGTTATCTTACTGGATGAGCCATCAAACGACTTGGACGTAGAAACTTTACGTGCACTGGAAGATGCAATTTTAGTGTTCCCTGGTACGGTAATGGTTGTATCGCATGACCGTTGGTTCCTTGACCGTATTGCAACTCACATCTTGTCATTTGAAGATGAGCAACCAGAGTTCTATACAGGTAACTATACCGAGTTTGAAGCATATCGCCGTGCTAAGCTTGGTGATGATGCTCAACCACATCGTAAGAAATACAAAAAAATTGGTGGCTAATTACACCTAAATTGAAAAACCAGCCTAAGGGCTGGTTTTTTTATTAGAAGGCAAGTTTACTGAAAGCTTCTTGTAAGCAACGTTCAGCGTCGGGATGACCTTGACTTGCTGCTTTGTTTAACCACTTTTCAGCTTCAGTGTAGTTTTTATCTAAACCAAATTGACCATTTAAATAGCCAATACCAAGTTTAAAAGAAGCGTCAGCATTACCTCTTAAAGCTGCACGGAGGTAACACCACATCGCATTGCGGTCGTTTGGGGTAATATCTAGCCAATTTTGCATACGTTCATGATCTTGTACGGCTAACTCTTCAAAGCGTAAGCCTTGTTCAATTTCATCCTCAGCTTGTGAATGCATATCGGCTGGTAAGTTTTCAAAGGCAAACAAGTGATTAAGCCCATGCTTGATTGTTTTCATATCCATGATAGTCTCCCCTTGTTCCTCAATCTGATTGAATTGACTCACACTTTTAAGCTAGTCCCTTATATTGAAATCTTATGTTTTATTTTGTAAATGTGATATAGCGCATTTGGATGAAAAATGATGAGGTTTTAGCTTACATAAAAGTTACAGATGTTTTTACGCTTAGCGAAATTTATATGTAAACAAAGACTCTCTTGAGTAAATTTAAAACTAGAACATAATTTTTTTGGGAATGCGAAGAATTCAATAAGAGTTATCAATAACAAACAAAAGAAATTTTTTTAAACAAAACCAGCTTTAAAGCTGGTTTTGTATTTAAGTAAAAAGTTTTTATTTATTAAAATCGCCTCTTAAATCAGACCAAATTAATAACGGATAAATAGTTACCACATCAAAAGTCATCGCTAATGGATAGAGTACTTTGCGAGTAGCGCTTTTAAACGGGTGCTTCGTTGTTGTTTCAATTTTTTCTTGTAGTTCAACGGCATATGGTTTTTCTAATTTTTGCTGTATATCTTTTGGATTTTTAGCTTCATACAGTTGGCCTTTGAAAAAAATATTAATATATGGGTACTGATTTTTTTGTTGCTCTAGTACTGCATTAAAATTTTCTCTAAACCCCAATTTTTTTAACATATCTTTTTGTTTTTCGTTGAGATTTCCTAATTGGGTATTATAGCGAACTTGGATTACACCATTGAAATGATTTGCATCTTCCATAGTGAGTATAAGAGGGGAAGGGATATTAAGTGTTCTGTCATTAGCAGGTATAGTTTTAATAATCTTTAAAAATTCAGAACTACCATCAGTCATTAAGTAATTATAGTCTTGACCAACAAAGACAATACCTTGTTTTTGGTCATCTTTAACGGCTTGCCCGAGTGCAATAATCTGATCAGTTTTTAAAATATTTGTCTTAACTTCGGTTGTTTCGCTAGGAAGGGTATTGGACAACATTGTAGTTGCACAACCGCATAAACCGAGGCAAGTTACTAATATGAAAGTAGTTAAAGTTTTATACATACATATTGCTCTAAAAAAATTTTTTTATGCAGAAAAATTTGGAAAATTTCTGAGTAAAAAAGTGAACCTATAATTCAATGTTTTGTAATTTTATTACATGGCGGGAGCCTGCTATAGTGGCTTTGTTCAACTTTTTAGTTTAATGGTGTGCTGTTGCCACGTTCTGCACTTTTCATGTCCGTCTTATTCTGTTTGCTTATATTCCAAAGTTTATGGAATGTGGCAGCGGCATTTTGCGCCCATGAAAATCAGGAAAAAGCATTGCATCATTTTGGACATCATGCTGCTTTGAGTTATGAATCTTCACAACATAGCCATACTGAAAAGACTGGGGTTGAAGGGACTAGTCACAAAGCTCCTTTGAACTTGTCTGATCATCATGATCATTTACCTTCATGTTTTCATGTTGTGATTGTAGAAGCACAAGAAAAAATTGTTTCACCGTTAATACAGTCATCTGAGCCAAAACAACAATATTATTGGTCTAATTCTTATAAGTCTCCTCATATCTCTAAACAAGACCCGCCTCCTGTTTTAACCCTGCTATAGGTGGGGTAGCCGAAAAATAGCCCACCAGAAATATTATTTATTTCAAAGGGTTACTTTATGTCTATTTTTTTATACGAAAAACGTTTCGTCAGTCTGAGCTCATCTTGGATACTTAAATCATTAGTTGCTGCAGTTGCGCTTTCAACTAGTGTGGTAACAACTGCGGCTAATTCAAATCAAAATCTTGCTGAGAATACTCAACCGCAGCGTGTACAGAATGTTTTAACGTTTGAGCAAGTACTAGAGCAGGTTAAGCAATTTCAGACACAAACAGGAATTTGGCAAGCTCAACAAGATATCGCAGAGAGCAATATCAGACAGAGCCAGTTATGGGAAAATCCGACGGTTTCTGTACAGCAAACGGGTTTTAAATCTGGAAAAGATCAGGAACTAGAACTTGGTATATCGCAAAAACTAGATGTTTTTGGTGTACGTTCCGCAGCAAAAAAACTGGCAAGTGTCCAGCAAAATCAAGTTGAGTTAAATCAGGTTTTATATGATGCTCAGCTAAAGCTTGCTGTCAAATATTTATGGTCACAAGTTTCGATTTTGGAGCTTGAACATGAAGTTGCTAAAGCCCAGTTAAGAACGAGTAAGAACCTTTTAGATGCTACTCGTTTACGCTTTCAGGCCGGTAGTATTGCTCAGGTTGATTTAGACCGGACTTTAATGACGCATGTTGAAAACCAACGTTTATATCAGGAAGTTGAATTATCACTAAGTAGTGCCAAAAGAAAATTGGCGAACTTATGGGGTGAGACTGAAGATAACTTCACCTTACGTCCAGATATAAAAAGTGCGTGGCCTTTAAAAAATGAAGGTGACATCGATCAATACTTAAAACAGAATTTGTTAGAACAGTCCATGCGACTTCAAGCCATCCAACAAAATTCTGAAATTAATTATTTAAAAGCAAAAAATCGTCCAACACCTACCGTAAATATGGGCGTGGTTCGTAGCAAAACCGCAGAAACGAGCAGTACCGAAAATCAGATTCGAGTAGGTATTGCGGTTCCCTTAAACATTTTTAATCGCCAGCAATATGCCCTGAAAATTGCCCAAAGCAAACTTGATTTAATTGCCCAACAGCAAAGTTTTTATAAAAAGCAAAGCCTAGATTCTATTCGTACTCTACAGTACGAGTTGGCTGGTTTAAAGCAGCAATATAACTTGATGAATGAGCAACAGATTCCTTTATCAGAGACGGTACAGGAGAAAATGTTGCTTGGCTTCAAAGTCGGTAAATTTGCAATTACTGATGTTCAGCAATCTACCCTGCAATTACAAGAACAACGATTGAAGAAAGTTCAACTC
The DNA here is from genome assembly GCF_041021905.1 of Acinetobacter nosocomialis. Classification (NCBI taxonomy): domain Bacteria; kingdom Pseudomonadati; phylum Pseudomonadota; class Gammaproteobacteria; order Moraxellales; family Moraxellaceae; genus Acinetobacter; species Acinetobacter nosocomialis. Next base: position 3,669,193 of record NZ_CP157432.1, on the reverse strand, counting down.
CTTAAATCTGCTTGGCAAAAAGCTATTGAGGCTGAAAGTTTAGCTCTCGGGATTGATCCAAATATGGTGATGTCCGGAGATGCATTAAATCAAATTAATCAAAATTTATGGCAAGACACCTATAAGTTGCCAACAGTTGGAGGGGCAGAGTAATGTCAGTTAAAAAAATGAAAAACCAATGGGTTATTGCTCTTTCGCTGCTGATTGCTTGTCTTGCTTTAAGTGCTTGGTTATTTTTCTCAGGGAAAAAGCAGTCCACTACTGAAAAAAGTGAAGAAGGGCATGCAGAAGGTGAAGCGGGTCATGGAGAGACTGAAAAAGAGGAAGGAAGTTTAAATCTCACTTCCAAGCAACTGGTTGAATATGGTGTGAAGTTAGAGCAAGTAGGGCGCGGAGAAGTTGAGCAGAATCTCTCATACCCTGCCAAACTTGTTGTAAATACAGACCAGCAAGCACATGTCTCTTCAACATTTTCTGCCCGAGTGGATAGTGTAAATGTTGCGCTGGGACAACAAGTTGAAAAGGGACAGGCGCTTGCGACTTTATTTGTACCAGATTTAGTCGATCAACAAGCTAACTTAAGCATGGCGCAAGAAGCGCTAACATTAGCTCAGCAAGATTATCAGCGTGAAAAACAATTGTGGGAGCAAGGTGTTTCAGCACGACAAGATTATCAGCGTGCTTACAATGCTTATCGTCAAGCGCAAATTCAGGTACAAGCTGCAAATAGCCGTTTAAGTGCCTTGGGAGCGACTCGCTCAAGTAAAGGTCGATATGTTTTAACTGCACCTTTAAGCGGTGTAATCAGCAGTAAAGATATTGTGATTGGTGAGCAAATTGGCCCTGAAAAACAGTTATTTGTTATTGATCGCCTAGATCAGCTATGGGTTGAGTTTGTATTGCCAAGTACAAATACCAATATTCAGCCTAATCAGGAAATTGAATTTAAATCGCTGCAAACGAACAATATTTTTAAAGCACAGGTACAAAGTTTAACGTCAGAAGCGGATAGTCAAACTGGTCGTTTACAGGTTCGTGCCAAGGTGCTGACACCTTCAAAAGAATTACGCCCTAATTTAATGGTCAATGTATTACTCAAACAAAATAATGCAGCGACTGTATTACGAATTAACAAGGCAGCGGTACAACAGATTGATGGAAAGAATGTAGTCTTTGTTGCAAAACAGGAGAAGGACAAAATTCATTTTGCTCCTGTTGCTGTAGAGTTAGGCAATTATTCTTCAGATGCACAATGGGTCGAAGTTAAATCCGGAATTACTGAAAAGCAGCAATATGTGACTCAAGGTAGTTTCTTGCTCAAGTCCGAACTTGAAAAAGGGGAGGCTGAGCATGGACATTAATAAACCTGATTTGCCAGCGGCTGAAGGTTTGTTTGATCGGATCATTCAGTTTTCAATTAATAACGCCATTTGGGTCATGATGTTTGTCATTGCTTGGATTGGTGTCGGAATTTATAGCTACCAGAAACTTTCAATTGATGCCGTGCCAGATATCACCAACGTACAGGTACAAATCAATAGTCAAGCTAATGGTTTTACAGCACCGGAAGTTGAGCAAAGGATTACTTATCCGATTGAAAATGCCATGTCCGGCATTCCAAATCTGGAACAGACTCGTTCAATTTCCAGATATGGTCTTTCTCAGGTCACGATTATCTTTAAGGATGGTACTGACATTTACTGGGCAAGACAGTTAATTAATCAACGTTTACAAGAAGCTAAGAGTGCTTTACCCGATAGTATTGATCCACAAATGTCTCCAATTTCAACTGGACTTGGTGAGATTTATCAATGGGTGGTAAAAGCGGAACCTAATGCTAAAAAATCAGATGGTTCAGCCTATAGCGCAATGGATCTGCGTGAAATTCAAGACTGGATTATTCGGCCCCAGTTACAACGTGTACAAGGGGTAGCCGAGGTTAATAGCATTGGTGGATACAACAAAACTTATGTGGTTTCACCAGATCTAACGCGGTTACAACAGTTGCAGATTCCTCTCACCGATTTACAAGATGCGCTTCAAAATAACAATGAAAACCGCGGTGCCGGATTTATTGAAGAGAATGGTCAGCAACTCACAGTTCGTGTTCCGGGTATGCTGACGTCGATACAAGATATCCAGAACGTTACGGTCGCCACGAAAAACGGTTTGCCTATACGTGTTGCTGATGTGGCCTCAGTATCGATTGGTCATGATTTGCGTACTGGTGGTGCTACCTATAATGGACAGGAAACTGTTTTAGGTATCGCCATGATGATGATGGGTGAAAACAGTAAAACCATTGCCAAAGCGATTGATCAAAAAGTTCAGGAAATCCAAAGATCACTCCCTCAGGGTGTGGTGATTGAAACAGTCTATGATCGTAGTAGCCTCGTAGATAAAGCAATTAAAACAGTAGCTAAAAATTTGATTGAAGGAGCGATTTTAGTCATCGTTATCCTGTTCATCTTTTTAGGAAACTTTCGTGCCGCTTTAATTACTGCTTGTATTATTCCATTGGCAATGCTTTTTACCTTAACGGGCATGGCAGAACAAAAAATCAGTGCCAACCTGATGAGTTTGGGAGCTTTAGACTTCGGGATCATTGTCGATGGAGCAGTTGTTATTGTTGAAAACTGTATTCGGCGTTTAGCTGAAGCGCAGCATTTAAAAGGTCGCTTACTAACACGTTCAGAACGCTTTACAGAGGTCTTTCTAGCCGCTAAACAAGCACGACGTCCATTAATATTTGGTCAGATCATCATTATGGTCGTGTACTTACCAATTTTTGCTTTAGCAGGCGTAGAAGCAAAAATGTTCCATCCTATGGCAATGACCGTCGTTTTAGCGTTATTGGGAGCAATTATTTTATCTGTGACCTTTGTGCCGGCAGCTGTTGCTTTATTTGTTACGGGTGAGGTGAAGGAAAAAGAAAGCCGCTGGATGATGACCTTGAAAAAAGGTTATGCAGGCTTACTCGATAAGGCTTATGCCTTCCGATATGTTGTTGTCACAGCAGCGGTCAGCATCTTGATTTTGACAAGTGCAATTGCAACACGAGTGGGTAGTGAGTTCGCACCTCAGTTAAGTGAAGGTGATTTTGCACTGCAACTCATGCGTGCACCGAGCACTGGCATAGAAGAGTCGCTTAAGATTCAGGAGAATGTGGAAAAGCAGTTATTGAAAGCTTTTCCCGAAATTAAAGCCATTTTTGCAAGAACAGGAACAGCCGAGGTTGCTACAGATGTCATGCCTCCTAATATTTCCGATGGTATTGTTTTATTAAAACCACACGATCAATGGCCAAACCCTAAAGAAACGATAGATGAACTGCGTGCCAGAATGCTGCAGTTCGTGAACCAGATTCCTGGTAATAACAGTGAATTTTCACAACCGATTGAACTACGTTTTAATGAGCTTATTTCAGGTGTACGTAGTGATATTGGGGTGAAAATTTTTGGGGACGATATGCAGGTTCTCAATCAGGAAGCGGAAAAAATAGCTCAACAGCTACGTAGCATTCCGGGTGCCAGTGAAGTCAAAGTTGAACAGACTGACGGTTTGCCATTACTAAATGTAGATGTTGATCATGCATTGGCTGCCCAATACGGTCTATCAGTCAAATCTATTCAGGATATTGTGGCTGCCAGTATTGGAGGGCAGAGTGTAGGGCAAATTTTACAGGGAGATAGACGTTTCGATTTTGTGATTCGTTTGCAGGAAAACATGCGTACGCCTCAGCAGTTAGCTCAGTTACCGATTCGCTTACCAAATGGTGGTCTGATTCAGTTACAAGACGTCGCTAAGGTTGAGAATATTCTAGGCCTTGCTCAAGTAAGTCGTGAAAATGGTAAGCGCCGTGTCATTGTGACAGCAAATGTGCGTGACCGTGATCTTGGGTCTTTTGTACAAGAGATGCAAAGCAAACTGGCACAGCAAAAGCTACCTAGCGGTTACTGGTTAGGCTATGGAGGACAGTTTGAGAATCTTGCTTCTGCTACAGCAAGAATGCAAATCGTCGTGCCGATGGCGCTCATCATGATCTTTGTGTTGCTCATGGCTGTATTCAGTAATTTTAAAGACAGCTTACTGGTATTTAGTGGAGTTCCTTTCGCTTTATCTGGTGGATTAGTGGCTTTATGGCTGAGAGATATACCACTTTCGATGTCTGCTGGGGTCGGTTTTATCGCTTTATCGGGTGTTGCAGTATTAAATGGTTTGGTCATGCTCACGTTTATTAAAGAGCTGAGAACAACTTTAGATGTTCATGCGGCAACCTGGAAAGGAGCGGTATTACGATTACGTCCAGTATTAATGACAGCATTTGTTGCTTCACTTGGTTTTATTCCGATGGCTTTGGCAACAGGAACTGGAGCCGAAGTGCAACGACCTTTGGCAACGGTCGTAATCGGTGGCATTATTTCATCTACGATATTAACTTTGGTTTTATTACCGGTCATTTATCGATGGATGAATGAAAGCAAAGCGAAAAGCGCTGAGCATTCATAATGTCATCGTTTTGAGATATCTTTTTTGATGACAGCGTCAATTCAAAAAAGTGTTTGAAAGAGGTAAAGATAGTGATGTTTCCATCGTTATCTTTACCTCACCATAAAGATAAATAATAAGGAGTCCGCAAAATGGGTGGACAACATGGTCATGATCATAGTCATGCTGTAGTGACTGAAGGTAATGCTAAGAAATTAATGATTGCTTTAGCACTGACTTCAACATTTTTAATTGTTGAGGTCGTTGCTGGATTAATTACACAAAGTTTGGCATTACTCTCCGACGCTGCGCATATGTTTACCGATGCCGCTGCTCTGGCAATTGCTCTGATTGCAATTCAGATTGCGAAGCGTCCAGCCGATAATAAACGTACTTTTGGTTATCAGCGCTTTGAAATTTTGGCTGCATTATTTAATGCGCTCATGCTTTTCGTAGTGGCAATTTATATTTTATATGAAGCTTATATTCGCTTCTCTAAGCCGCCTGAAATTCAAAGTGTGGGCATGCTCATTGTGGCAACCATTGGTTTAGTGATTAACCTTATCTCAATGAAAATCCTCATGTCGAGTGCCAATAACAGCTTAAACGTGAAAGGTGCTTATTTAGAGGTGTTGAGTGATGCACTAGGCTCGGTTGGCGTTATTATTGGTGCAGTTGTGATTTACTTCACCAACTGGTACTGGGTCGATACGATTATTGCGGTATTGATTGGTTTTTGGGTATTACCAAGAACTTGGGTTTTACTGAAACAAAGTATTAATATTTTGCTCGAAGGCGTACCTGAAGAAGTCGATATCGAAAAGTTACGTGCAGATTTATTGTCTTTAAATGGTGTTGAAAGTATTCACCAACTCAAGGTATGGGCGATTACTTCTAAAAACATTCATTTAACTGTGCACTTATTTGCGCCTGAAGCTGACCGTACTAAGCTCTATCAAGATGCTGTTGAAATGCTTTCTCATGAGCATGGTATTGGCGAAGTGACATTGCAAATTGAAGATGATGCCGAGATCAATTGTCAGCATATCGCTCAACATGCTTCACATGAACATGATGAGACTGATAAAGAACATTCACATCAGCACTAAGCTGATGTGAATACTTTTTTTAAATTTCCCATTCGTGATTGCAGTCACGACATTTCCAATGTTTTTGTGACTGCATAAATGCTTGCATAGACAATTTAAAGTCCGGCAAATCACGCCAGAACATAAAACCCGCCCCTAGAGTCACAACAAAAACAACGACCGTTGCAATTTGTAGAGAAGTGCCTGCACCATTGCCAAAAATCCACATAAAAATACTAATTACAACCAAGAGTAATAGTACAAAAATGGCAGGAACTAAAATCACTAAGCTCTTAGGCACAACAGGTTTGGCACTGTTAACACCTTGGCTTACTGGCATAATTTTAACACTTTGACATTGAGGGCAACGATATTGCATGACAGCTCCACATTAAATTTGAATCTATTCTAACGGAAATGCAAAGAAAGGAAAAAAATTGTAGGGCTTTTAAAAAGTGATATAAAAGTTAGATATAAAAATACTTTTTTGAAACAAGCATATATGAAAAAATGATGATTTATGCGTACACATAAAAGTTAAAATAGTACCGTAGAGCATGCTAATCTAGATAAAAACCAAGTGTGTTCAACACTGGAAATGAGCTGAAAAGCTAATTAATGGGATGCGAAAGAAATATAAAAAGGAGAGGGACTTGGGTCAAGAAGATGACAATAAGTCGGAGCCTATAACGACATCAACAGTTTCAGGGAACCCTGACCCTATAAAACTGTCATTCTCACGCCGTTTGCTGCATAAGACCTTGCAACATGCTCATGATGCCGTTGGGTTTGCTAGTGATACGACACGTAATCTTGCAGAGGTTGCAGATGCAGCCTTAGATGCTTTAGATCATGTAACAACTCACACAAAGCGTGGGGTCGTTGGCATGACCAATCTGGCAGCAGGAACTGTTAGAGATATGGTGTCTGAAACGAGTGAAACTGCGCGTCAGGTTGCCTTAATTATGGCTCGTACTTTTCTGGGGAAAAGTACGCTGAATTTATATTTACCTGAGATGTTGTTAAACAGTCAAATTCGTAAACGTATAGATCGTTCAGAAATTGATGATATTAAAGTTCAATGTGGCAATGATCGGTTTCAGGTTGAAATCGATGGGCACTATCACCGGTTCCTATATCGGCTGAGTTTAGATTTTCGGGTATTGGAATGCCGTATTGGGCAAGAAAAATTCTTACGTTTACGTCAAATGGATGAAAGCCTAGATGTACAAATTCGGCATGGTGGAACATTGTCGAATTGGGCAGTCCGTCGTATTGGCCGAGTCGGTTTTGAAGTCATTAATATGTTGCCTATTCCATCGCTGATTAATCATTTGATTCGTGATATTCCGGGTATTCAGCGTGATGGTCATCGCATGTGGTTCATTGACCTTGAACAGGCAGGGTTTATTGATTTCATTAATAACCGTTCATGGATGGTAGAAAAACTTTTAAATTTAACCGACTTTAGTATTCTACCGGGACTCAATATTTTGAGGGAAAGCCGTGAACTTGTGCAGCAACTGGTAGATCAATTCGAAATAAAAGGACTACGGGTTCAATCAGGTCGTCTTGAAGTCCAAGTTGGAATTGCGAATTAAATTACATAAACGAGAAGCTGATTGATAATCAGCTTTTTTATTGCGTAGATAAGAAAAAAGCCACTGTCTTCATGCAGTGGCTTTTTAGAATTTGGCGTCCCTACGGGGATTCGAACCCCGGTTACCGCCGTGAAAGGGCGATGTCCTAGGCCTCTAGACGATAGGGACTTATATGAGGCATACATCTGAAAAATATTGGCGTCCCTACGGGGATTCGAACCCCGGTTACCGCCGTGAAAGGGCGATGTCCTAGGCCTCTAGACGATAGGGACGTTTCAGAGGTGGGCGTATATTAGGTCGATTTAATAAAAGTGTCAAATAGTTTTCTAAAGAAATATTAAAAAAAACATTCAAGCGCTTAAAAATAACTCAAATTGTAGAAAATATAGGCATTTATGGCTAATTTTTATTGAAAAGGTTCAATAATTGCTTTGATGACTGCATGGTGTTGTAAGTACCCTACAATTTCATGGGGTTGGTTCGCAAAAGTAAAAATTTCTTGATTGATAATTGGTGGAGTGAAATTAAAAGGTGCTTCACTTAATGGGAAAGCTGTTAAAAAATCATCTTTTGAGTAGAAATTATACCAATCGCCATTGAGGCATTTTGGACGTTCAATCGGAATAGGGAGTTTACTTTGGATCACCCGAAAAGAAAGTGGTGAAGCTAAGGTAACAAAGCGTTGTACTGAAAAGTGATAAGCCGGGTCTGATAACAAGTGAAATGCGATCACGGAACCTAAAGAGTGGGCGACTACAATACAATCTTCATCATCATGCATTTGTTTTAAAATTCTTTGATGAACTTCGTACATAAAATCAGGATTAGATAAGTACATGTAAGTTTCAATCAAGAATTGTTGAATTAAGCTCTCATGTAATTTAGGAAAATTATTTAAAAGAACCACCATTTCTTTAAGAACGCGATCTTTTACTAACTGTGAAGTCAGATATAAACGTTCTGATAAGCTTTCTGCGGGTTGATCGGGAGAAAGAGGAAGATGTGGCACAAAAGGAGTATGTTCCTTAGGTGTGTTGGCTTGTGAGTGTAAATGGATAGGCAAATGAAAGTTAAAGGATTTTGGAAGTAAGGTGTTTAAATCTAATTGATTAGAGAGTTGATATTTCGTCATTAAATCGCCATAAAAAGGCATGTGTATATGTAAATCTCTTAAATTAACTCTACAGTGCAATTGTTTTAAGCCCAGTTTAAAGACTCTTAGCCAGTGCTCTTTTAAACGATGTGCTGTGTAATTTTGTTGATTCATCCCATGGATAAATATAATTTTCATTGTATACAAGGAATTGTTTTTAATATAAATTTTAATCTACAACGGTAGATTCTATAAAGCCAGTATCTAAACAAAAAAAAGTGTAGCTTTTTGCTACACTTTTTAATTACAAGCACTTAGGCCTTATGGCGATAAAAAATAAAATAACTGATATAGCAAAGAGCCGTAAAAATTAAGCAACCTACAAAACCCGCTCGCATTTGAGGGTCCGCTGCCATACTTAAACAGGTAATAAAGCAGAATAGAAAACCTAAAATTGGGACAATAGGAAATAATGGTGCAGCATATTTTAAATCTTTAACCGTATGTCCAGCTCGGTACCAGTGTCTACGGAAATTGAACTGACTTAAACAGATACTCATCCAGACAATAACCATGGTGAAAGCTGCAACGCCGAGTAAGTTTTTAAAGATGGTTTCAGGTGCAAACTGTTCCGATAACAAACCTGGGATTGCGCCAAACATGGTGACTACTAAAGCAACAATAGGTGTCCCACTTTTTGAAAGCTTGGCAAATACACTTGGAAGAAGCTTTTGTTCTGATAAAGACCACATCATGCGTGAAGCGGCATATAAACCTGAATTGGCGGCTGAGAGCAGTGCAGTAATAATTACAAAACGAATGATATCATCTGCATATGGAATACCAATGTAATTAAATACAGTAACGAAAGGACTGCTACTTACACTTTCACTGCTTAAGCCTGCAAGCTGGAAAGGGAGTAATGCACTGATCACAATAATGGTGCCGACAAAGAAAATAAGAAGGCGCCAGATTGCAGCATTAATCGCTTTAGGGACGTTTTGTGCAGGATCTTTAGTTTCACCAGCAGCCACACCAATTAGTTCTGTCCCAGAGAACGCAAAATTCACAATCAGCATGGTAGTAAAGATAGGGAGGAAACCGTGTGGGAACCAGCCTTGGGCTGTTAAATTACTAAACAGAGGAGCAGTTTGAGCGCCATGAAAAGGAATTAAACCAAAAATGGCTAATAACCCAAGCACAATAAAGGCAATAACGGTAACAACCTTAACAAGCGCTAACCAGAACTCAGATTCAGCAAATACTCGAGTTGAACTAATATTTAGTCCAAAAATCGTCACTGCAAAAATAAGTGTCCAGATCCACATTGAAATTTGCGGAAACCATTCCTGCATGAGTAGGGCAGCAGCGGTAAACTCGGTCCCTAGCGTTGCTGTCCATGTTAGCCAATACATCCATGAAATCATGTAACCTGTACTTGGACTAATGTACTTTTGGGCATATGCACCAAAAGAACCAGAAACAGGCATATGCACAGCCAGCTCGCCTAAACAGAGCATAACCATGTAAGCAATTGCACCCCCAAGAATGTAGGCAATAATTGCGCCAATAGGTCCAGTTTGTGAAATGACTTCCCCTGAACCCAAAAATAAACCAGTACCGATTGCACCGCCTAGCGATAACATCACAAGGTGGCGAGTACTCATGGCTCTTTTTAAAGGTGCAGTACTGTTCTGATGCTGAGCATCTAGTTGATTGTCAGATGGCTGCATATTACACATTGAGAGAATTTAAGAAAGACGCTATTTTAGATAAAATAGACAAATGTGCAATCAAGAAGGTGTCAAAGAATAGACAGGAAGGTGACGATAGAGTCTTTAAAAGGAATTTTTAAAATAGAAAATGGCGTCCCTACGGGGATTCGAACCCCGGTTACCGCCGTGAAAGGGCGATGTCCTAGGCCTCTAGACGATAGGGACTTGATGAGGCAAACACAAAGGATCTTGGTGGAGCCAAGCGGGATCGAACCGCTGACCTCTACAATGCCATTGTAGCGCTCTACCAACTGAGCTATGGCCCCAGTTTGTGTGAGCGCAATATTAGGGTGAATGCGCCCACACGTCAACAAAAAAATGAATTAAGCTTCGCTAGTTGCTTCATTTTTCGGCAGTTTTAAGCTTTCATTGAGCTTTTCCCAGTTTTTTACCTCTTTTTTACTCGGTGCACCAACAATTTCTAAAGCATGTCGTAAGCGAGCAAAGGTTAAATCTGGACCAAGCGTAACCATTGATTGCATCACTGGTGTTGAACTGGTTGAGCCAGCAATTGCGATAAAGAAAGCAGGCATAAAATCACGTAGTTTAATACCCATTTGATTTGCCAAGTCCATTAAGGTTTGGCTAACCGTGTCATTATTCCAAGTAAACTGACTTTCAAGACGCCAAATAGCAAATTGTAAGCTTTGGCGAACTTGTTCTTGAGTCAATTTTTTACTTTCAAACATTTCGGCTGTAATTTGTGGCATATGGTTAAAGTAGAAACCAGCCCAATTTACTGCCTCAGAAAGTAAATTAATACGCGGTTGAATTGCAGCAGCAATATCTTCTAATGTATTGCGGTCACTCTTCCAAGTAAGTAAACGGTCTAGTAGCTGGCCTGGTGTTAAACCTTTAATCCATTGACCATTTAACCAATTGAGTTTTTCAACATCGAAAATTGGGCCGCCTAAAGATACACGTTGAATATCAAAATGATCCATCATGTCTTGCAGGGTAAATACTTCACGCTCATCTGGCATTGACCAGCCCATACGGCCTAAATAGTTGAGTAAGGCTTCTGGTAGGACGCCGATATCGCGGTAGTAGTTAATTGATGTTGGATTTTTACGTTTAGATAACTTCGATTTATCTGGATTACGTAGCAAAGGCATATGGCAAAGCGTTGGCATTTCCCAATCAAAGTATTGGTAAAGCAACTGATGCTTCGGTGCAGAAGGAAGCCATTCTTCACCACGCAATACATGAGTGATTTCCATTAAATGGTCATCAACGACATTCGCTAAATGGTAAGTTGGTAAACCATCAGTCTTAAGAAGGACTTGCATGTCGACTTGTGCCCAAGGAATTTCTACTTCCCCACGGAGTAAGTCGTTAAATTTACATACACCTTCTTCTGGAACTTTCATACGGATGACATGAGGTTCGCCTGCTTCTAGGCGGCGAGTTACTTCTTCTTGAGAAAGCTTTAAACCGCGGCCATCATATTTTGGTGTTTCACCGCGAGCCTGCTGTTCGGCACGCATTTGATCAAGTTCTTCTGCTGTCGCGAAACAGTAAAAAGCATGGCCTTTTTCAACAAGTTCTAACGCATATTGCTTATAAATTCCCATACGCTCTGATTGGCGATAAGGCGCGTGTGGGCCACCCACATCTGGACCTTCAGACCAATTTAAACCTAACCAGCGTAAAGAATCTAAAATCATTTTTTCAGATTCTGGTGTAGAGCGAAGTTGGTCGGTATCTTCAATTCTTAAAATAAATTCCCCACCATGTTGTTTCGCAAAACACATATTGAATAAAGCAATGTAGGCAGTACCAACATGTGGGAAACCAGTAGGAGAAGGTGCAATACGAGTACGAACTTTCATAGATAATGGGTCAAAATAAAAATTGAAACTATTATAACGAAAAAGCCCAGTATTCTGACGTTTTTATTTAACGGCAGACTGGGCTTAAGTTGAAACGATGAGGGGTCGTTTCAAATATTAAGAAGTATGTGGCTGGAAGATGGCCTGAACAAAACGTGAGAAACGCTCATGCTGTGCTGCAAGAAAGTTTTGAGTAGGTGTTACACGAATAGTGTTAAGTACTTTTAACTCATCATCTGTAGATGGTAGAGCTATAGTATTGCGTTTTTGCTGGTCGAGTGCTTTTTCAATAAGCGAAGACTGGCGATCAGAAACGCTTTTGGTTGGTGTGTCTTTGAGTGCTGCGGCAACTGATAATTGTGATGCAAAACTGAGCACCAAACCCAAACTCAAAGCTTTTCCATACTTAATTTTCATTTTTACTCATCCCCTCAGTACGTACATTTCGTCTATTTTTTGAGTTTAACCAAATGTAAAATTACGGTAACGCTACGATTCAAACATAAATTTTAATAAAAAAGTAGAACCATGTCACACTTTTTACAAAAAATACCTTTATTTTACGTTGGTATCTTTCAAATGTAGCCTATCTGTATCCATTACGTCTCATTATTTAACAAATTAATGTGTAGATAAAGTGAAGACTATAAATAAACTATAAGAATAATTACAAAACTTTTCGAAATTATGAATAAAAAGTAAGCGTGAATGATATCGTTTAAAGTGATTAATAAACCTTGAATTGTTATAAGTGTTTGATAGAAAAATTAAAATATAAAAATGTAATATAGTTTAAAAGTAAAATTGGTATTTATAAATGAAAAGAATAGTAAAAATTGCGGTCGCTACATATATGGGGTTAGCAGTAAGTGCAGTACAGGCTGCGACTACATTTTTAAATGTTTCTTATGATCCAACGCGTGAATTTTATCAAGAATATAATCAGGCATTTGGAAAATTCTGGAAACAACGCACCGGTCAGGATGTCGATTTTAAACAATCTCATGGGGGCTCCGGAAAACAGGCGCGAGCTGTAGCAACTGGTCTTCAAGCCGATGTAGTAACCTTGGCTTTAGCAAATGATATTGATGAGATTGTTAAAGCTGGATATATCCAGCCAAACTGGCAAAAAGAGTTTCCTAATAACTCTGCGCCTTATACCTCTACAGTGGTGTTTCTGGTTAGAAAAGGTAATCCAAAGAATATCCGTGATTGGAATGATTTAACTAAACCAGGTGTTGAAATTATTACACCTAATCCGAAAACGGGTGGAGCACCGCGCTGGATTTATCTTTCTGCGTGGGGATATGCTTTAAAACAGCCTGGTGGCAATGACGCCAAAGCAAAAGAGCTAGTTAAAAAACTTTATCACAATGTTAAGGTGCTAGATTCGGGAGCCCGTGGTTCGCTTACTACATTTGCTGAGCGTGGAATTGGAGATGTTCTACTTTCTTGGGAAAATGAAGCATTATTGGCAACGAAAGGTCTCGATAAAGATAAATATGAAGTTGTGTACCCATCAATTTCAATTTTGGCAGAGCCTTCTGTTGCGATTGTAGATAAGACAGTCGATAAGGACGGTAACCGTACTTTAGCAAAAGGCTATCTCAACTTTTTATATTCACCGTTAGGGCAAGAGTTGGCTGCGAAACATTATTTTCGTCCACGTAATCCTCAAGTCGCTGCTAAATATGCAGCACAATTTCCAAAAATTAAATTATTTACGATTAATGATGTTTTTGGTGGCTGGGCAAAAGCCCAGCAAACTCACTTTGCCAATGGGGCTATCTTTGATCAGATTTATGATGGGAAACAGTAAATAAAATATGGGCAGCTCCCTAGTTTAAAAACTAATTAAACTTTTCATATTGAAGCAAGTGAACCTGAAAAGGTGAGCTTGCTTTTTATTTTGCTTAAAAAATGCAAAGAAAACGGTTTTCTCTATGAAAAATTAATATTTTCCTACAAAAAGCCGTTTGGTGTTCATCGTAAACAAGGTGATAATGTGCAGTTACATTTTTACGCTATGATTTAACTCCTATGTCGCATATTTCTGTCTTACTTTTTGAGACCGTTGAAAGCTTATTGGCAGATCGCACAACTGGGGTGTATATCGATGCAACCTTTGGACGAGGTGGGCATACACGCTTATTATTGTCGAAACTCGATGAAAACGCTCGAGTATATGCCTTTGATAAAGATCCTCAGGCTCTAGAAGTTGCAGCCGCTTTAGCACAAGAAGACCCGAGATTTACCATTATTCATGCAAGTTTTGCTGATATAAAAGAAAAAATGCAGGAAATTGGGGTGCAAAGTGTCGATGGAATTATGGCAGACTTAGGCGTATCTTCCCCTCAATTAGATCAGGCAGAACGCGGCTTTAGTTTTATGCAAGATGGCCCTTTAGATATGCGTATGGATAACTCTAAAGGTTTGACTGCTGCTGAATGGTTACTTGAAATTGAAGAGGAACAGTTGGCGAATATCATTTATCAATATGGTGAAGAACGATATAGTCGACGTATTGCTAAAGCAATTAAACAAGCTGGAAAATTAGATACGACAGCACAACTGGCTGAACTTGTAAAAACAGCTCATCCAAAATGGGAAAAACATAAGCATCCGGCGACACGTACTTTTCAGGCTATTCGTATTGCTATTAACAAAGAACTAGATGATATTGAAGTGTTTTTACCGCAAGCTGTAGACTTGCTTAAACCAAAGGGGCGTTTGTCTGTGATCAGCTTCCATTCGCTTGAAGACAGGTTGATTAAACAGTTTATTCAAAAAGAATCAACGCTTGCAGAAGATTCTGGTTGGGGAATGCCTCAACAGCAGGTTGATACGAGAAGATTAAAGAAAATTTCACGGGTTCGTGCGAGTGAAGAAGAAGTAAAAGCGAATCCACGTTCACGTAGTGCATGGCTTCGGGTTGCTGAACGCTTGGAACAAAAAGGCGCGTAATGAAAAGCAGTGATGAAATCGAAACCACAGAAAATAAAGTGGTCAAAAAAGTTGTGATATATACAGTCATGGTGGCGTTGGTTTTCATCAGTGCCATGATGGTGGTATTGCAAGTATTTGAATACCGTCATGATTATAGAGAGTTAAGCTCTTATATGCGTGAACGTGATGACCTCAATGCTGAATGGGGACGTTTATTGATTGAGCAACAAACATTTGGTGCGACTGCTCAAATTGGTACGCGTGCTGTGACACAATTACGAATGTTTTCGCCACCGGCTGCAGAAACGGTGGTAATTTCTTTACCGATGACCTCAGAGCAAAATAAGTAAGGCCTTGCTGTATGGTAGATAAGCGAACAAAGCAAACACGAAAAAAACAGCAGTCTATTTCGGAAAAACCAAGTCTTGCCTTTGATATGTGGCGGTTTTATCTGCTCTGGGCAGTGGTGCTCCTGTGTTTTGTGGTATTAATTGCACGTGCATTTTATGTTCAGATCATTAATAAGGACTTTTTACAAAATAAGGTCAATGCCAATATTTTGCGTACTGAACGTGTAGAAGCTATGCGTGGTGTAATTAGTGATCGCCACGGTGTGCCTTTAGCGATCAGTAGTCCAATCATGAAAATTGTGATGGACCCACGTGATTATTTTGAAACTAAACATTTATATGATCAAATTTCGGCTGAACTAAAACAAGATCCAAAAAATCGTAAATTAAAACGCCAATTACCAGATAAAAATTTAAACTTAGATGAGCTTGCCGATGTGGTCGGTGTTGATCGTGCTGATCTTAAGAAACAGATGAATGCGCGTCCGCGTTCTCGTTATTTAGTTTTGAAAAAAGAAGTACCACCGCAACAAGCTGACCTCATTATGAAAGGTAACTTCCAAGGGGTTTATGCAGAAAAAACTTACAAACGCTATTATCCGCAGCCACAACCAAATGCCCAAATTATTGGTTTGACTAATAGTGAGGGTCAAGGTGTTGAAGGCCTGGAAATGCAGTTGAATAAGCAGCTTTCTGGAGTAGATGGCGAACAAAAAATTATTCGTGATAAGCGTGGTAATCGTTTAAAAGTTTCTGAGGTGATTCGTGAGGGTGAGCCGGGTGAGAATATCACTTTAAGTATCGACTCTCGTTTACAGTACATTATGTATCGCGAATTGACCGCAGCGGGTGTTGCGAATAATGCACGTTCAGCAACGGCTATTGCGGTTGATGTTAAAACGGGTGAGATTTTGGCAATGACCAGTTGGCCATCTTATAACCCGAATGATAAGAATGGCTTGTCTAATAAAGATGCTATGCGTAACCGTGGTGCGATCGATATGTTCGAACCGGGTTCAACCATGAAGCCATTTACCATTTCTGCTGCATTAGAAACGGGTCAATACACACCAAATACGATTGTAAATACCTCTCCTGGTTCAATGCGTTTAGGTTGGCATACTATTCGTGATAC
Source organism: Acinetobacter nosocomialis (assembly GCF_041021905.1). NCBI lineage: Bacteria > Pseudomonadati > Pseudomonadota > Gammaproteobacteria > Moraxellales > Moraxellaceae > Acinetobacter > Acinetobacter nosocomialis. The sequence continues at coordinate 3,652,885 of NZ_CP157432.1, read as the reverse complement.
TCATAACTATGGGGCTTTGACCGTAACAGGTGTGATTATTAAGTCTTCAAACGTGGGTTCTGCAAAAATTGCATTATCACTTCCAAAAGAGACTCTACCGACCTTCTTTAATCGTGTTGGTTTTGGTAAGCGTTCTGCTGTGAAGTTCCCAGGGGAAAGTTCTGGTTTAGTACTTCCTGTAAATAAATTAAACTCTTCTCAAATTGGTACCATGGCTTATGGTTATGGTCTAAACGCAACTATTCTTCAGCTGGCACAAGGCTATGCCATGCTTGCAAATCATGGCGTCAAAATGCCATTAAGCTTGCATAAATTAGATCAGGCACCTAAAGGGGAGCAAGTTCTTAACCCAAAAATTGCTGATCAAGTCTTGTTAATGCTTGAGCAAGTGACTATGCCGGGTGGTACAGCGACACAAGCCAATATTCCAGGCTATCGAGTAGGCGGTAAAACAGGTACTGCTCATAAATTGCGTGCTGATGGTAAAGGCTATTCAAATAGTGAATATCGTGCTTTATTTGCCGGCGTTGCACCAATTAGTGATCCGCGTTTAGCTGTTATTGTGGTTGTGGAAAATCCACAAGGTCGTTACTACGGTGGTTTGGTTGCTGCCCCAGTTTTCGCTCGTATTATGCAAGAGTCACTACGTTTAATGAACGTGCCGCTTGATAAGCCACTTAACACTCCACAAAATCCTATTCGCAGGTAAGCTATGACTGTTTCTTTTCAAGAAATTAATCCAATCGAGATTGATGCACAATGGCCTCAACAGCCATTTCATGGCTTTAATTTAGATAGTCGTAAAGTAGAAGCTGGCCAAATTTTTATTGCCTTGACCAGTTATAGCCAACCTGAAAAAACACGCACATTTGCTGAAGCAGCTTTAACAAATGGGGCACTTGCTGTAATTAGTGAAACCGAATTAGGTGTCGCGAATGAGTGGGTATGTTCTGATGTGCGTCAGCGTATGGGTGAGTGGCAAAAACGTTATTTACAACAAACTGATACGGTTAAACCATTACGGATTATTGCTGTAACAGGTACGAATGGTAAAACGACTATTTCTCGCCTAATTGCTGAGTTAATTAGTTCGCAACAGCAGCGCTGTGCGGTGATGGGAACGACTGGTAATGGTATTTTGCCGGACTTAACGCCTTCTACACATACTACTCTTGATGCTTTGCAGTTACAAAATGAATTACATGCTTATGCTAAGCACGGCGCAACTTTTGCTTCTTTAGAAGCGAGTTCGCATGGTCTTGAGCAGGGCCGATTAAATGGTTGTGATATTGAAATTGCTGTTTATAGTAACTTAAGTCGTGATCACCTCGATTATCATGGCACGCTAGAAGCTTATGCAGAAGCAAAGGCTCGTTTATTCAAGTTTAATTCGTTAAAAGTTGCTGTGATTAATCTAGATGATGCACATGCAGATTTAATGATTAAATCGGCGAAGAATAATCCAGCGCAACCTAAAATTTTGACTTATTCGCTTACTCAAAATACGGCCGATTATTATATTACCGATTTAAGCTATAGCTTGGCGGGTGCAACCTTTAATTTAGTGGGGCAGCAAGGTTCATTTGCTGTAGAAAGTCCATTATTAGGTCATTTTAATGTTGAAAACTTGATTGCGGCGCTGATCGCTGCTGAGCAAGCTGGTTTCGATTTACAAGCATTAGTTAATTTTGTTCCTAAACTGATTGGCGCACCAGGCCGAATGCAGGTCATTCGTGATGATGAGCGACTTTTTGTGGTGGATTATGCGCATACACCGGATGCATTGATTCAAGTGCTTAAAACATTAAAGCGTCACGTTTCGAATCAGCTTTGGGCTGTATTTGGATGTGGTGGTGACCGTGACCGTGGTAAGCGCCCACTCATGACTCAAGCAGCTTTAGATGGTGCAAATCCGGTTATTCTGACTTCAGATAACCCAAGAACAGAAGACCCCGAACAAATCTTTGCTGATATGAAGCAAGGAATAGATTTTTCAGGGCATCGTATGCATGAAATTCATGACCGTCGTGAAGCAATTAAATTTGTTACGCAGCAGGCTCAAGCTGGTGACATTGTGGTGATTGCCGGAAAAGGTCATGAAAATTATCAAGAAATTAATGGTGTGCGTCACTGGTTTGATGATGTGGTTGAAGTGCGTTCTGCGATTGATGCACAACATCATACGGTAGATGCTGCTTACCCTGCACAATAGGAAAAATTATGCATACTTCAACCACCAGTACCGTGCCTTTGGAACCGTGGACAGCTCAACAATTACAACAGGCAACACAGGGTTACTGGCATAAAGACCAGATCCCTCAAACTGAAATTAAACGTATTTTGACTGACTCGCGTCATGCAGAAAGTGGGGATGCCTTTTTAGCATTAAAAGGTGAACGTTTCGATGCGCATAATTTTGTCGCGCAAGTCGCTGCAAATGGTTGCCAAGTCGCTATTGTTGAGCAACCTATAGATGCCAACATTGCTCAACTTGTAGTTGCTGATACTCGTTTAGCTTTGGGGCAACTTGGTGCATATCGCCGTGAACAAAATGCTCAATTGAAAGTTATTGCTTTAACGGGAAGTAGCGGTAAAACCACTACTAAAGAAATGCTAGGAAGCATCTTATCTCGTTTAGCTCCTACATTGATTACCCGAGGCAATTTAAATAATGACCTTGGTGTGCCGATGATGCTTCTTGAGCTTCGCAATGAACATCAATATGCAGTGATGGAACTTGGGGCAAATCATCAAGGTGAAATTGATTACACATCAAAACTTGTTCAACCGCATGTCGCTGGCATTTTAAATATTGGGACTGCTCACTTAGGTGAGTTCGGTGGTCGCGATGGTATTTGCCGTGCTAAATCAGAAATTTATCGTCATATTCTACCTCACGGTGTTGCTATTGTTCCACAACAAGATGACTTTACTACCGAGATTCGTGAAGCAGCAAAAAGTCATCAAATTATGAGTTTTGGTACTGGTGGTGATGTCTTTGCTACAGAGATTGAATTGTTGCCACAATCTGCCAATTTCCAGTTACATACACCTCAAGGTTCAAGTTTTGTAAGGCTGCCATTTGCAGGTGAGCATAATGTGCAAAATGCAACTGCTGCAGTAGCATTTGCTTTGGCATTAGGTGTTAGCCTAGACGATATTGTAAAAGGATTAGAGCAAGCACAAGGCGCGAAAGGCCGTTTGAACTTTATTCAAAAAGCGCCTCATTTATTTATTGATGATACTTATAACGCTAATCCAACATCTATGCGAGCTGCGGCACAAGTATTACTTCAACAAAATGGCATTAAAGTCATGGTGATGGGGGATATTGGGGAACTTGGCGATAGTAGTTGGCAAGAACATCATGATTTAGGTCGCGATCTCGCTCAGCTTCCTTTAGAACATATTATTGCAGTTGGGCAGTTTGCCTCAGCAGCTCTCGAAGGTGCGGGCCTTCATTCTACTAAATTGAAAGCATTTCAGACTCAAGCTGAGGCGCTTCCATTTTTAATCAATCTAATCCAAACACATCAACCCCAGTCCATGAGTTTCCTGTTTAAAGGTTCTCGCTTTACTCATATGGAAACGTTGATGGCTGATTTGATGGAGAAACTTTAAATGCTGTTATGGTTGTTTGAACAACTTGCGGGCTATCACAGTTCGTTTCAGGTTGTTCGTTATTTAACATTACGTTCTTTACTCAGTGTATTAACGTCACTGACCATTGGTTTGGTTCTCGGACCAATCATGATTCGTAAATTACAAGCGTTAAAATACGGTCAGGCAGTAAGTTCGTTTGCTCCTGAAAATCATGCCAAAAAAATGGGTACACCGACAATGGGAGGGGTTTTAATTCTACTCTCAATTGGTATTAGTACTTTATTGTGGGCTGATTTATCTAACCCTTATGTTTGGATTGTACTTGGTGTAATGGTTGTGTTCGGTGCGGTTGGCTGGGCAGATGACTGGATTAAGATTCGATATAAAGATAATGCGGGCTTACCTGCACGTAAGAAATTCTTCTGGACTTCTATTGCCTCACTTGGTGCTGGTATTGCGTTATATTTAATTGCAACTGAACAATCTAATTCAGAATACACAGCAAATATGCTGGATTTATTGATTCCTTTCTTCAAGAATCTTTCAATTCCACTTTCTATTGTTCCATTAGGCTTGGCATTTATTGTATTCACCTATTTAGTAATTAATGGTGCTTCTAATGCGGTTAACTTAACTGACGGTTTAGATGGTTTAGCTATTATGCCGGTGGTTATGGTGGCTTCAGGTTTAGGTGTATTTGCTTATTTATCTGGTGACATCCGTTTCGCTAACTATTTACATATTCCATATGTGAAATATACCTCTGAGCTTGTGGTGATCTGTTCTGCGATGATTGGTGCAGGCTTAGCATTCCTTTGGTATAACGCACATCCAGCACAAGTCTTTATGGGTGATGTGGGCGCTTTAGCTTTAGGTGCAATGCTTGGAACAATTGCCGTGATGGTACGCCAAGAAATCGTATTTGCGATTATGGGCGGTGTTTTTGTGATGGAGGCTGTATCAGTATTCCTGCAAATCGGGTCGTTGCGAATGCGAAATAAGCGCGTATTCTTGATGGCACCTTTACACCATCACTATGAAAAACAAGGCTGGAAAGAAACTCAAGTTGTAATTCGATTCTGGATTATTACGATTATGCTAGTTGTTTTAGGCCTAATGACCTTAAAATTGCGCTAGAACTTATTTTGGTGTCAATATAAAGCCAGTTTCTACTGGCTTTTTTTATTGGAGAGGTAAATGACAAAGGTTGTTGGGCTAGACCAATTATCTGTAATTAACCAAAAAGTGGTTAGTGATGGGGAAGTATTACCTCAAGTTGTACTTAAAGATGGTAGTCAGGTACAAACGGGAACTGTCGCGACAATGCTGCATAATATTGAACTCTATAATGCGGGACAAAGAGGGCAAATTGAAGAAGAGTTGAAGATCGCAATTCCAACTTTAATTAAAGTGGGATTGTTTGATTTGTTTGAAGTAGATGAATGGGTTTCTGGAACAAATGCAGGCCGCACATTTGTTGGAATGCACGCTAAGGCTTATTTGCAACAAAAAGAACAAGAGAATAATTAAACGTGACTACGCAAAATTTAATGTGCCCCGTATGTCGTCAGCGACTTGAGCTGGTAAACAAAACATGGCGGTGTGAACAGGGTCATAGCTATGACATTGCAAAGCAAGGTTATGTGAACTTACATGTCGTACAGCATAAACACAGTAAAAATCCCGGGGATACTCCTGAGTCTGTAGATGCACGCCGTGCCTTTTTACAGGGTGGCTATTATCAGCCTTTACAGCAAGCAGTAGTTCATTGGCTAAAGCATCTTAAAGCTAAAGCTGTACTTGATATTGGCTGTGGTGAGGGATATTACACTAGTGCGATGCAACAGGTTGTTGAGCAGTGTATAGGTGTAGATATTGCAAAAAATGCAGTACAACGTGCTGCAAAGTTAAATGCCAACGTGACTTGGGTTGTGGGTACAGGAGCAACTTTACCTGTAATTGATCAAAGTATAGATGTGTGTACGAGTCTTTTTAGCCCGATTCCACAAGCAGAAATTGCGCGTGTTTTAAAAGATGATGGTTATTTAATTGTTGTTACGCCTGCTTCTGAACATTTGTATGCCATGCGTGAGGCTTTATTTGAGCAAGTTAATCCTCACACACCAGAAAAGTTTGTAGAGCAACTACAAGATTTGTTTGAGTTAAAGCAAGAGCAAATTATTGATGCGCCTTTTGTGCTTGATCAACAAGCCCTAAAGAATCTGATCGCTATGACGCCTTATGCGTATAAGGCATCTCCAGAGCGCCGGATGCAATTAGAACAGCAATCACACCTGAAAGTGACAGCATCTTTTCAAATCTATCTTTTTCAAAAGCGTAATAAAAAAGCCATCTAACGATGGCTTTTTTATTTTTACTCAATTTGGTTAATCAAGTTTTCTAATTCATCTTTATCACGCTTCGGCGCTGTTCCTTGTGAAGGCTTCATTGCTGGAGGTGCTGCCTTAGATGGAATTACAATTTCCTCACCAGGTAGGTCATCAAAGTCATTATTGGTGTTAGCTTTCGGTTGCGGTGGTGCAGGACGATAGAGTGGACGTGCTAATGGTGGTGCAGCACGATATGTTTTCTTATCGCCTATTTCTGTAACGACAGCTTGTTTGTCACGAGAAATAGGTGCCTGAGCATCTTTTTCTAAACGAACCCAAGAAGCTGGAGTACCTTTTAAAGATTGATCCATAAAGTTAATCCAGATTGGTAATGCGGCAATACCACCATACTCACGACGGCCAAGTGTTGTTGGTTGGTCAAAGCCGACCCATGTAATTGCGACTAACTTGCCGTTGAAACCTGCAAACCATGCATCTTTTGCGTCGTTCGTTGTACCTGTTTTACCACCCAAGTCACTACGGCCAATTTTAAGTGCGGCACGACCTGTACCATGCTCAATTACGTCACGTAAGATATTTGCCATATCATAAGCAGAGCTTGATTTTAAAATACGCTGAGCTTGACGATATTGACTATTATTCTTATCAGTTTGTTTTAGGTTGAGCTGTTTGGCCGCCTTTTCTTTCTGTTCCAACTCTTTATTGGTCACTTCAACAACTTGATCATCTGGTGTAGTTGTCTGTGCATCTTCAGTTGTTTCAGGTGCATTAATACATGGAATACATGCATATTCTGGCTTAGCTTCGTAAATCACTTTACCGTATGCATCTTCAATACGTTGAATGAAATGTGGTTGGACACGGTAGCCACCGTTTGCAAACGTTGCATAGCCTGTTGCCATTTGAATTGGCAATACTTGAGGTGTACCTAAAGCAATGGTGTAGTTACGTGGAATCTGATCTTCTTGTAAACCAAAATCCATGAATAACTGACGAGTACGTTCAATCCCTACAGTTTGTAAAAGTCTTACAGAGACGGTATTACGAGACAAATACAAAGCACGGCGTAATGGAATCATACCTAGGTAACGGCCATCAGAGTTCTTTGGTGTCCACTTACCAATGGTAATCGGGCTATCGTTGACCATGCTATAAGGTGTCATACCACGTTCTAATGCTAAAGCATAAAGGAATGGTTTGATGGTCGAACCCGGCTGACGCCAGCCTTGTAAAGCACGGTTAAATTTTGATTGATAGAAATTATAACCACCAACAATTGCTTCAATGGAGCCATCATTTGGATTAATTGCGATAAGCTGACCTTGAACTTTAGGTACTTGAACTAACGACCATGCAGTTTTAGCTTCATTTGGACGTAAACGAACAATATCCTTAACCTTAACAATCTGAGATGCACGTGAAGGTACTCCACCTACGCTATTTGCATTGCGATAGGGGCGGGCCCAAGACATGCCAGACCATTGCACAGTGACTGTTGAACCATCTTGCATTAAGGCTTCAAAAGAGTTGTTATTTACTTTAGTCACTTCTGCAGGGTAGGTATTGGCATAAGCTCTAAATTGGCTTAATGGTTTGTCATGTGCCTCTGCTCCACGCCAGCCATGACGACGGTCATAAGCCTCTAAACCATCTTGTACAGATTTTTCTGCAATAGCCTGACGTTGGGCGTTAATGGTCGTGTAAACCTTATAGCCTGAGTCAATTGCTTGTTCACCAAAGTGTTTTACAAGCTCTGAGCGGACCATTTCACCCGCATATGGGTGAATATTATTTAGGTCACGGTTGGGCATATTCAAGTTGATCGGCTCTGCAACTGCCTTTTGATACTCTGCTTGAGAAATATAACCGAGCTGCAACATACGGCCTAAAATCCAGTTGCGGCGTTCAAGTGCCCGTTCTGGGTTAACCACTGGGTTGTATTTAGATGGTGCTTTCGGTAAGCCAGAAATCATAGCCATTTGAGCAATGCTGAGCTCATTAATACTCTTGTTATAGTAAATTTTTGCAGCAGCTGCGATACCGTAAGCATTTTTACCCAAGAAAATCTTATTCACATAAAGACTTAAGATGTCTTCTTTAGATAAGTTTTGTTCAATTTTTCGGGCCAAAAAGATTTCGGTTAGTTTGCGTTTTAAAGTTCTTTCTGGGCTTAAATAATAGTTTTTTGCAACCTGCATTGTGATGGTAGAACCACCTGTTTGCACATCAGACCCAGTAACACTTTCACTTAAAGCACGGCCTAAACCTTTAAAGCTAATGCCGCTGTGTTCGAAGAAAGAAGAATCTTCTGCTGCTAGGAATGCATGAATAAACGTAGGAGGAATTTGTTTGTATTCAACAGGAATAGAAAGTTTACCACCGTACTCAGCAATAAGTTGGTTGTCGGCTGTATAGACTTGCAAGGGCTTTAAAAGCGGTGCTTTTTTTAGTGAACTCATTTCCGGGAGGGTTGGGGCAATATAGAGATACATGCCATAAAATCCCATCGGAAGTGAGACTAAGATAATAATAATGATCAAAAAAATTGGACGCACGAAGCCCAAACTGGATAGCTTTTTCATGATAAGTAAGCTTTAATAAGATCGAATACAAACTAATTGTGGTCAGTATAGCCTTTAGACATGCGGATTGTTAGATGAGATATTGTATCCGTGTAAAAATAAAGACCGAGATTATTGGTTTGTAATTTTTTTTTGGGGATAAAAAAATAATAGGACAATAGTGTGCTCAGGTTATATCGTAAACCTAATAAGGGGTTAATGGGCGTCGATATTAGTTCGACTTCTGTTAAGTTGTTAGAGCTCTCTGTCAAGAACGGTAAATATTGGGTAGAAAGCTATGCTTTGATGCCTTTACCTGAAAACAGTGTAGTTGAAAAAAATATCTTAAATCCAGAAGCGGTAGCAGAAGCTTTGGAACGGGCGATGAATTTAGCAAATCCCCAAACCACTAACGCTGCAATTGCTGTTCCAACATCGACGGTTATTCATAAAACTATCGAAATGGATGCAGATATGAGCGATGACGAACGTGAAGTTCAGATTCGTGTAGATGCGGAGCAGTACATACCGTTCCCGCTGGATGAGGTGAGCCTTGATTTTGAGGTTTTGCCTGATCGCTTGCTGAATCCAAATCGAGTAAATGTTCTTTTGGTCGCAACAAGAACGGAAAACGTTGAAACACGTGTTGAAGTTCTTGAATTGGCAGATTTGAATCCTAAACTGGCAGATGTCGAGAGTTATGCAGTCGAACGTGCTTTTAGTGTGTTTGCTGATAGCTTGCCGATGGGCGCAAATACGATAGGAATTTTAGATATCGGCCATACCATGACAACACTATCGGTCATGCAAAATGGCAAGATTATTTATACTCGTGAGCAGGTTTTTGGTGGTAAGCAACTTACGCTTGAAATTCAAAGTCGTTATGGCCTCTCTCTAGAAGAAGCAAGCCGAGCTAAAAAAGACCGTACTTTGCCAGATGATTATGAAATTGAGGTACTAGATCCATTTCTAGATGCTGTGGTTCAGCAGGCGGCCCGCTCATTACAATTCTTCTTTTCTTCATCTCAGTTTAACGAAATAGACCATATTTTGCTTGCAGGTGGCAATGCGAATATTCCAGGTCTTGCCAAGCTTTTGCAGCAAAAATTAGGCTACCGTGTCACTATTGCCAACCCATTTTTACAAATGGGTTTTTCTCCTCAAGTCGACGTTCAAAAAATCGAAAATGATGCTTCATCTTTAATGGTGGCATGCGGCTTGGCTTTAAGGAGTTTTGATTAATGGCAACAATTAACTTACTACCTTGGCGTGAAGAGCTGAGGGAACAACGAAAAAAACAATTTATAACTTTATGCTTTGGGGTGGTTGTTTTGGGGATTACAACCGTATTTGGTGGATGGTTCTATTTTGATCATAAATTAGATGATCAAGAACAAGCAAACCAACTTATTAAAAGTACAAATCAAAACCTTGATCAGCAATTAAAAGCATTAAACGGTTTACAAGAGCAGCGTGATGCCATTATTGAGCGTATGAAGTTGATTCAAAATTTGCAGAGTCAACGGCCAGTAGTGGTGCGATTAGTTGATGAGCTCGTTCGAGTCACGCCACCAGCAATGTATCTAACCAAATTCAGTCGAGTGGGGGATAAATTTACGATCGAGGGTAAAGCTGAGAGTCCAAATACGGTAGCTGAATTGCTTCGTAACCTTGAATCGTCTCCTTGGTATCGTAATGCTTTTATGAATTCTTTCTTGGCTAATGAAGATAAAAAAGATAAGACTGCGAGTTCTCTTCTTCCTAGGGTGGAAGATAACTATGGCAGTTTTGTTGTGACTGTCGATTTGGGGGAAATGGGCGTGACCACAACGAATAACGATGCTGATAAGCCAGCCGTAGCAAAAGACACGGGGGCAGCCAAATGAGTCAAGATGAACTGCAAGAATTATCATTAGAGCAATCAGCTTCAAAGAAAAAGAAATTTAATCTCGATAAATTCCTTCAGCAATTTAATACGCTTGATATGAACAACTATGGTAGTTGGCCAATATCTGTAAAAATTACTTGCTGGACTTTTATTTTCTTTGCTGTATTGGCTTTGGGTTATTTTGTTGCTATTCAGCCAAAGCTACAAGCAATTGATAATGCCCAAGCTCAGGAAGGTAATTTATTAAATGAATTTCGAGAAAAAGACTCGAAATTACGTAATCTTCAGCAGTATCAAGTGCAGCTTCAAGAGATGCAGGCAAATTTCAACCAGCAATTAGAACAATTGCCGAAAGAAACAGAGATTCCAAGTTTAGTTGAGGATATTAACTTAACTGGTGTGAACTCTGGATTGAAATTTAAAAATATCCGTTTAGAGGATGAAGTAAAGCAGGAAATTTTTATTGAACAACCAATTGCCATCGAAGCAACAGGCGACTATCACGCTTTCGGTGCTTTCGTAAGTAGTATCTCTGCTTTGCCACGTATTGTGACGATGCATGACTTTGTTGTAGAGGCTGCTCAAGCTAAAGATAGTAAGTCAGATATTCCTGTGCTTAATTATTCTATTAAAGCCAAAACCTATCGATATATAGGAGCACCAGAGGCATCGGCACAACCAGCTAAGGCTGCAGCGGCGACTGCACCAACTAGCCCTAATGCTCAGCCGAAATAGGAGAGTTATGATGAAAATTAAGCAAATTACTCTTTATGTTTTGGCCTGTGCCGCTCTTGTGGGATGTGATTCAAGAATTGACGCAGTCAATCAGCAAATGGCAAGTATTCGTAATCAGCCACCGCTCCCTATTGAGCCAGCGCCGATTTTTACCCCTGTACCACAATTTAATTATGCTGCTCATCAATTAAAAAGCCCGTTTATGCCAAGCTCACTGGCAGCTGAGCTTAAAATTATGGCCGGGAAGCGAGTGTATCCAAATTTCTCACGTGCACCGCAACCATTAGAAAACTATGCACTTGAAGCCTTAAATATGAAAGGAAGCATGCGTAATAATCGTGGTCAAATATTGGCTTTGATTCAGACACCGGATCATCAAATTGAACGGGTACAAGTGGGTAATTATATGGGCATGAATCAGGGCCGTATTACTCATATTAGTCCAACCCAGATTGATCTGGTCGAGATTGTGCCAGATGGTCGAGAAGGCTATGTCGAGAGACCGAGAACTTTGGTCTTGATTGGGCCTGCACCCTAAAACTTAGGGAATAAAAACGAAAAAGTATTTTTAAAGATTATTTAATTGGGGATGGTCAGACAATGAATCAGGTATTCCGTCAGTTTTCTATGGGGGCTGTAGCTGTTGCAATTATGCAGGCTGCATCTGCACAGGTCAGCATGACCAATATAGTACCAACGCAAGTTGCAGGTCAGGGCACAGAAATTAGAGTTATGTTTAATGGATTGCCACCACAGCCACAGGCTTACCAACTTGAAAATCCGTCACGTTTAATATTAGATTTTGATAAAGCTCAACAAAGTTTAAAACAGTCTAAAATTGCTGTTGCGACCAATGAAGCAAGCTCTGTAGATGTAACTTCAGATGATCAACGTTCACGTTTGACTGTAAATTTAAAAGATGCTGGAGCGTTTACAACACGTGTGGAAGGTAATACTTTCATTTTAAAAATTAATTCGGTCCAACCGAATAATAAACCTGTACCAGTAGTTACTGCACAACCACAAGGTATTTCAAACATTGGATTTCAGCGTGGTAGTCAGGGAGAAGGTTTAGTTGTTGTGGATCTTTTGGGAAGTAATACACCTGTAGATGTTCAACAACAAGGCAGTAAAGTTGTTATAAGAACTTTAGGTACAAAAATTCCGGCACATTTGGCGCGTCGTCTAAATGTAAATGATTTTGCAACACCAGTCTCAAGTATTGATGCTTATAATGATAAAGGTGCTGGTGTAATTACTATTCAGTCATCTGGTAGCTACGAATACATGGCATATCAGGCTGAAAATAAGCTCACAATCAGTTTGAAACGACCACAAGATAAAAATGTAACTTCTCTATATAAAACGCCAAATTATTCTGGAAATAAGCTTTCGCTAGATTTTCAAGACATCGAAGTGCGCCGTGTTTTACAGCTCCTTGCTGATTTTACGGGAATCAATATGGTGGCTGCTGATAGTGTGCAAGGTAATATCACGCTACGTTTAAAAGATGTACCTTGGGATCAGGCTCTGGATATTATTTTAAAAACTAAAAATCTTGATAAACGTCGTAATGGGAATGTGATTTGGATTGCTCCTGTTGCAGAGTTGATTAAAGCGGAAGAGGAAGAAGCAAAAGCTGTAGCGCAAAGTGTAAAACTTGCTCCGTTACAGACAGAGTATATTCAACTTAAATACGCTAAAGCTGGCGATATTATGGGTTTAATTACTCAAGGCTCAAATAATAGTAATGGCTTACAACATACTTCTGGTGGAGGAACTTCAACTTCAACCAATTTAAATACTGGCGTTGATAGTCTTGGGAATAATGTGGGTAGTTTACTTAGCCCTCGCGGTACCATTACTCAAGATGACCGAACTAATACTCTTATTATTAATGATACTGCTCAGTCGATTGATCAAATTCGAAAAATGATTGACTTGCTTGATGTGCAAGTTAAACAGGTTATGGTTGAAGCACGTATTGTGAGAGCGTCTACGTCGTTTACCAAAGAACTTGGTGTGAAGTGGGGCATTCTTTCGCAAGGTATTACCAATAATAAAAATTTGTTGGTTGGTGGTAGTGAAACAACTTTATGGAATCTGCGCGAACCTAAAAAAGATGAAACTACAGGTGGCTATAAATATACGATTGAGCGCCCAGATAATTTAAACGTTGATTTGGGGGTTTCTAATCCTGCCGGTAGTATTGCCTTTGGTCTTATTAGTATGTCGGACTTCATGTTGGATCTTGAGCTCTCAGCTTTACAAGCCGATGGTTATGGTGAAGTAATTTCAACGCCTAAAGTGATGACCGCCGATAAGCAAACTGCGAAAGTAGCAACAGGTCAACAAGTTCCATATCAAACTACGACAAATTCTGCTGCAGGCTCAACAGCTACAACATCATTTAAAGATGCATTACTAAGCCTAAATGTAACTCCAAGTATTACGCCTGACGGTAAGATTCAAATGAAATTGGATATTTCTAAGGACTCTGTAGCAGGTGCGGCCCCAAATGGTGAATTAATTCTGAATAAGAATAATATTAATACCAATGTGCTGGTTGATAATGGAGAGACCGTTATTTTAGGTGGTGTATTCGAGCAAACAACGACGAATTCTCAAACCAAAGTTCCGTTTTTTGGTGATATTCCTGTTGTAGGGCATTTATTTAGAAAAGATGTAAAGTCTGATGATAAGCAAGAATTATTGATTTTCGTAACACCACGAATTGTTAATGACACTTTAGCGAGAAATCATTAATATATTTTTTAATGAAAGCAATTGAAATAGGTGGCGCCTTGCCAAGCAAAGCGTTTGAAACCCTGCCAAATATTTATTTGGTAGGGCCCATGGGGGCAGGAAAAACAACCGTTGGACGTCATTTAGCAGAACTATTAGGGCGTGAATTCTTAGATAGTGATCATGAAATTGAGCGCAAGACAGGGGCGACTATTCCCTGGATTTTTGAAAAAGAAGGAGAAGTTGGATTTCGTACCCGTGAAACTGTGGTCTTAAATGAGCTCACTTCACGTAAAGCATTAGTGCTTGCTACGGGTGGTGGGGCGATTACTCAAGCATCTAACCGAGAATTTTTAAAGCAACGTGGAATCGTTATTTATTTATATACTCCTGTTGAATTACAACTACAAAGAACTTATCGGGATAAAAACAGACCCTTATTACAAGTTGAAAATCCTGAACAAAAATTGCGGGATTTATTAAAGATTAGAGACCCCCTGTATAGAGAAGTTGCACATTATACGATTGAAACAAATCAAGGTGCTGCACGTGATCTCGCACAAAAGATTTTGCAACTTATTCTAGCGAACAAGTTAAAATAGACGAACTGACTAGTGGTTTTATAAATTCATGCAAACTTTACATGTTGAATTAGGCGAACGCCGTTATCCTATTTTTATTGGTAGTCAACTTGACCCGAAACAGTTACTCGAGCCATATATACATGGTCAACAGGTCATGATTGTAAGCAATGTTACGGTTGCACCATTATATTTAAGCCACTATCAAGAAGCATTAAAAAGTCTGGGTAAAACGGTTGCGTCTTGTATTTTACCTGACGGCGAAAAATATAAAGATATTCAACATTTAAATTTAATTTTTGATGCATTGCTTGAAGCCGGCTTTAATCGCGATTGTACAGTTTTAGCTTTAGGTGGTGGCGTGATTGGGGATATGGCGGGTTTTGCTTCTGCTTGTTTCCAACGTGGCGTTTGTTTTGTACAGGTTCCTACGACATTGCTTTCACAAGTCGATTCGAGTGTTGGCGGAAAAACAGGAATCAATCATCCGCTTGGCAAGAATATGTTAGGTGCTTTTCAGCAACCACAAGTCGTTTTAGCTGATATGGCACAATTGAATACATTGCCAGAACGTGAGCTTTCGGCCGGTTTAGCTGAAGTGATCAAATATGCACTTTTAGGTGATGCTGATTTCTTGGTTTGGCTTGAAGAAAATATGGATGGCCTTGTTGCTAGATATGCTGATTTACTTGCAGAAGCTGTCTATCGTTCATGTGTTCATAAAGCGCGTATTGTTGCGAATGATGAGAAAGAACAAGGTGAACGCGCTTTACTTAATTTAGGCCATACTTTTGGCCATGCGATTGAGTCGTATCTAGGTTATGGTACTTGGTTGCATGGTGAGGCTGTTGCAACTGGTATGGTGATGGCAGCAGATTTATCACAGCGTTTGGGCTGGATCTCAAATGAAGATGTAGCTCGTACAAAAAAAATCATTCAACGTGCGAATTTGCCGATATCATGTCCACAAATTCCATTGGATGATTTCCTTGGATATATGGCTCATGACAAAAAAGTTCTTAATGGACAATTACGTTTGGTGTTGTTAAAGCAACTTGGACAAGCAGTAATTACCAAGGACTTTGATGTCGAATTGATGAAACAAGCTATTTTGGCGAATCAACACGGATAACAAATAAGGTAAAGCATGACTGTATCACGTACACTTTGGCAGAATGTTCAACAATATATCTGGTTGGTTGGTGGTATTGTCTGCTTATTGCTTGCTTTTATTTTTTGGGTAATTACAGATAGCAAAAAACTGGTTGAAGTTGAAAAGTCCGCTGACTCTGAGGCGCCTGTACAAATTCAACCAGAGAAAGTTGCTACAACACCTAACCTAGGTGCTTTGGCTGATGAGGTTCGTCCACTCGATTTAACTACACGTACTGTGGCTTCGGGTGAGCATGAACCTGAGTTTCGCGGTACAAAGTTTATTAATGAAAATAAAAAACAATGGACGCTTGAGTTATTTCGTGCCTCTGATGAAGATATTATTAAAAACTTTTTAAAAAATCGTACCGACCGTAATAAATTTATTTATTTCCGTTTAAGTGGGGAACAACAAGCAGAGCAGTATGTGTTGGTTTATGGCACGTTTAAACGCTCAGAAGATGCAATTCAGCAATTAACACAAATTAACCTGCAATTACCTGAGTCAGTTAAACCTCAGCCACAACAGTTCTCAAGTTATGCCTCACTGGTAAATGACTTAGGGGCAGATGAGATGAAAGGTGGCAATAATCAGCTTTATGAAGTACGTCTGCGTCCGGCTGCTTTACCTACAATTGATGAGTCATTATTGATGTCAGGAGTAGCTACGGGAACTGCCAATGCTCAGCCTAAAGCTCCTGCAACTAATTCAGCTACAAAAACTACTATTATTCGTCGTGATGCAGAAGGAAATGTGGTTGATGTACAGCAATCAAATTCTAATATTGATCAGCCTAATAGAACACCTCAAACACGAATCAATGAGGGACAACAGAAAAATGCCACAAATGAGGGCATAAAAGGGAATTAATTTATCTAATAATATGCGCAAAAATGGTGCAAACTGATTGTATGATAATATTTTTTGATCAGATGTGGTGCATATTTAGACATTTTTTAACATGATAACGCGAATAAAATAACTATATTTATAATAAATATAAGGATTTAGTCTTACTTTTTCAATATGGCACACTTTTTGCTTTATTGTTGTGCTTATTAATGTGCTGCAAACTATTTTAGCCCTCTAAGAAGTGAATTCTATGCAGAGGCGTGGAGTCCAACTGCTTTAAAAGAGTGCGAAATAAGTCAAAACATTTTTCTAGCAAAAACCAGTGTACGTAAAAATGGAACAGCGTATATTGGCTTATCAGCCCAAAATTTTTTGTTTGCGAAACATTGAGCTAACTGTCATCCGTAGGCACTATCGCAAAAAGAAGTTGTTTGTTTGACGCTCGAAAGAGCCTTATTGAAAGAAGGGTACGCTATGCACATGCCATCGCCTAATACTGTAGCTCCCGCTCAAGGTTTATATCAGCCTGATGAGTTTAAGGATAACTGTGGTTTTGGACTGATTGCCCATATGAAGGGTGAATCAAGTCATCATCTAGTAGAAACCGCGATTCACAGTTTAAGTTGCATGACGCACCGTGGTGGTATTGCCGCAGATGGCAAGACGGGAGATGGTTGCGGCTTATTATTGGCGATGCCAAAGCAATTTTTCCGTGATGAAGCAAAAAAACTAAGTGATATTACACTAAGTGAAATTTTTGCTGTGGGTACGGTATTTTTAAATATTGATCCTGCATTAGCACAGCACTCTAAAAATATTTTAACAAAAGAAATTGAGTCAGAAGGGTTACGTGTACTCGCTTGGCGTATCGTCCCTACAAATAACGATGCATTAGGTGAAATTGCGCTTCAATCTTTACCAGCTTTTGAACAAGTCATTGTGAACTGTCCAATGGGTGTAACTGAGGTTGAATTTAACCGTAAGTTATTCTTGGCGCGTCGCCGTGCGGAACAACAACTTCAAAAAGATCCGTCATTTTACGTGACTACGCTTTGCTCGACAGTTATTAGCTATAAAGGCTTGATGATGCCTGCTGCAATTGCTGAGTTCTATACAGATTTGGCAGATGAGCGCTTAAAATCGCATATCGTGGTATTCCACCAACGTTTCTCTACAAATACATTACCGCGTTGGCCTTTGGCTCAGCCATTCCGTTACCTTGCGCATAATGGTGAAATCAACACGATTACAGCAAACCGTAACTGGGCGTTAGCGCGTACTCCTAAATTTGCAAACCCATTATTGCCAGGCCTTACTGAGCTTAACCCGATTGTAAACCGTACAGGTTCGGATTCTTCAAGCTTGGATAATATGCTTGAGATCTTGGTGGGCGGTGGTATGGATTTATTCCGTGCTTTACGTATGCTCGTACCGCCAGCATGGCAAAACGTTGAAACTCTAGATGCAGACTTGCGTGCATTCTATGAATTCAACTCAAAACATATGGAAGCTTGGGATGGTCCTGCTGGTCTTGTTATTCAAGATGGCCGCCATGCGATTTGTATGCTTGACCGTAATGGCCTGCGCCCTGCACGTTGGGTAATTACTAAAAATGATT
The DNA here is from genome assembly GCF_041021905.1 of Acinetobacter nosocomialis. Classification (NCBI taxonomy): domain Bacteria; kingdom Pseudomonadati; phylum Pseudomonadota; class Gammaproteobacteria; order Moraxellales; family Moraxellaceae; genus Acinetobacter; species Acinetobacter nosocomialis. Next base: position 3,634,798 of record NZ_CP157432.1, on the reverse strand, counting down.
ATATTACCTTAGCATCTGAAATTGGTGTTTGGGGCTATGAACCTGAAGACGTAGTTTCCAAGGGTCGTGTAGGTCCTGGTCAAATCTTGGTAGTCGATACTTTAACAGGTAAAGTACTTGATACTAAAGATGTTAGTACTCATTTGAAAAACATGCGCCCGTACCGTGAGTGGTTACGTGATCACGCGATTCGCTTAAATGCAAACCCAGAACTTGAAGAGCAACTTGTTGATAAAGGTTTAACTGGTGAAGCATTAAAAGCAGCTCAAAAAATGTTTATGGTGACATTTGAAGAGCGCGACCAGTTGTTACGTCCAATCGCTGAGAGCGGTCAGGAAGCTGTTGGTTCTATGGGTGACGATACGCCAATGGCTGTATTGTCTCGTCAAGTACGTCATGTGACCGACTACTTCCGTCAACAGTTTGCACAGGTGACAAACCCACCAATTGACCCACTGCGTGAATCAATTGTTATGTCACTTGAAACCTGTTTGGGTCGTGAGCAGAACGTATTCGAACAAGGTCCTGAGCATGCTGATCGTATCATCATCTCTAGCCCTGTATTGTCAAATTCAAAAATGCAGCAAATCCGTACAATTGAGCGTGCAGGTTATGAGGCAGTTGATATTGATTTGAACTATGCTGAAACAGAAGGTTTGCAAGCGGCAATTACGCGTATTTGTGAAGAATCTGCACAAGCTGTTCGTGATGGTAAAACCCTAATTGTTTTAACTGATAAAAACATTCGTGAAGGTTACTTACCTGCAAACGCTGCACTTGCAACGGGTGCGGTACACCATTATCTCATTAAAACTGGTTTGCGTACTGATGCAAACATTATGGTTGAAACTGGTTTTGCACGTGATCCACACCAATTTGCGGTATTACTTGGTTTTGGTGCGACTGCTGTTTACCCATACCTTGCATATGACGTAATCAATGACTTGATTGCGAAAGGTGAGCTTTTAGGTGATCCGATTCATGCACAAGCAAACTTCCGTAAAGGTATTGAGAAAGGCTTGTTAAAAGTTCTTTCGAAAATGGGTATCTCGACAGTAGCTTCTTACCGTGGTGGTCAGCTTTTTGAAGCAGTAGGTTTATCTTCTGAAGTTGTAGATCAGTGTTTTTTAGGCGTTCCAAGTCGTATCCAAGGTGCAACATTTGTTGATCTTGAAAATGACCAGAAAAAATTAGCGGCGACAGCTTGGTCAAGTCGTAAACCAATTGATCAGGGTGGTTTGCTTAAATTCGTATTTGGTAAAGAGTACCATGCGTTTAACCCAGATGTGATTAACTCACTACATAAAGCGGTTCGCTCTGGTAAATACGAAGACTTTAAAGAATATGCTGAATTGGTAAATAACCGTCCAGTAGCGACTATTCGTGACTTATTTAAGTTAAAAACAACTAATCCGATCCCAGTTGAACAAGTTGAATCGGTTGAAGATATCTTGCCTCGTTTCGACTCGGCAGGCATGTCTTTAGGTGCGCTTTCTCCAGAAGCACATGAAGCAATTGCAATTGCGATGAACACTATTGGTGGTCGTTCAAACTCTGGTGAGGGTGGTGAAGATCCTGCACGTTACGGCACAATTCGTAACTCGAAAATTAAGCAAATTGCATCTGGTCGTTTCGGTGTAACACCTGCTTACTTAACTTCTGCTGAAGTTTTGCAAATTAAAGTTGCTCAAGGTGCAAAACCAGGTGAAGGTGGTCAGTTACCAGGTGGTAAAGTGAATGGCTTGATTGCGCGTTTACGTTACTCAGTACCGGGTGTGACACTTATTTCACCTCCGCCACACCACGACATTTACTCAATTGAAGATTTGTCGCAACTGATTTTTGACTTGAAACAAGTTAACCCGAAAGCGATGGTATCTGTGAAGTTGGTATCTGAACCGGGTGTAGGTACGATTGCTGCTGGTGTTGCTAAAGCATATGCAGACTTTATTACCATTTCTGGTTATGACGGTGGTACTGCTGCGTCTCCGCTTTCTTCAATTCACCACGCAGGTTCTCCATGGGAGCTTGGCTTGAGTGAAGCGCATCAGGCACTTCGTGTAAATGACTTACGTGGCAAAGTACGTGTACAAACTGATGGTGGTTTAAAGACTGGTCTTGATGTGATCAAGGCAGCAATTTTAGGTGCTGAGAGTTTCGGTTTTGGTTCAACACCAATGATTGCATTAGGTTGTAAATATCTACGTATTTGCCACTTAAACAACTGTGCAACTGGTGTTGCAACTCAACAAGACCATTTACGTCAAGAGCACTATATTGGCGAACCACAAATGCTCATTAACTTCTTCCACTTTATTGCAGAAGAAACACGTGAATGGTTAGCGGCTCTTGGTGTAGCTTCACTTAAAGACTTAATTGGTCGTGTGGACTTACTTGAAGTATTGCCGGGTGAAACTGAAAAACATGCTCACCTTGATTTAAGTGCATTGTTAACTTCTCATCCTGCTGCTGAAGGTAAAGCGCAGTACTGTGAAGTACAAGGTAATGCACCATTTGATAAAGGTGTATTGGCTGAGAAAATGGTTGCAGAAATGCTTCCTGCAATTGAGTCAAGTGCAGGCGGTCAGTTCAACTTTAATGTCGTGAACTGTGACCGTTCAATTGGTGCACGTGTATCGGGTGAGATTGCTCGTCGCTATGGCAACTTGGGTATGGAAGCACATCCGGTTGTAATGAACCTAACAGGTACTGCTGGTCAGTCACTTGGTGTTTGGAATGCTGGTGGTTTACATATCCGTCTTGAAGGTGATGCAAACGACTATGTAGGTAAAGGCATGGCGGGTGGTCGTATCTCGATCTTCCCACCAAAAGGTTCGCCTTTCCAAACACAAAATACAGCAATTATTGGTAATACTTGTTTATATGGCGCAACTGGCGGTAAGTTATTTGCAGCTGGTACGGCAGGTGAGCGTTTCGCCGTTCGTAACTCTGGTGCATTTGCTGTTATTGAAGGTGCAGGTGACCACTGCTGTGAATATATGACTGGTGGTGTTGTGACTGTGCTTGGAAAAGTGGGTCATAACTTCGGTGCAGGTATGACAGGCGGTTTTGCTTATGTGCTTGACCTCGATAATGACTTTGTAGATTACTACAACCACGAGTTAATTGACTTAACCCGTATTTCAACAGAATCTATGGAAGATCATAAAGAGTTCTTGTTGCGTATTATTGACGAGCATATTAAAGAAACTGGTAGTGCTTGGGCTTATAAAATTCGCAATGAGTTCGATTTCTACAGCCGTAAATTCTGGCTTGTAAAACCAAAAGCTGCTAACTTGCAATCGCTTTTGAAAACTACGCAAGCTGATCCACAATAATTCCACGACTGCAAAGACATAGGCAGGTGCGGGCAACAGGGAAATCCGCGCCTACCCACGGAGAGAGACATGGCAGAACGCCTAAATAATGACTTTCAATTTCTGGATGTACCACGTCAAGATCCAGAGAAAAAAGATATTACTGTCCGCAAAGCAGAATTTGTGGAAATTTATAAACCTTTTACTTCGGAAACTGTCACTAATCAGACACACCGTTGTTTAGGTTGTGGTAACCCATATTGCGAATGGAAATGTCCTGTACATAACTACATTCCAAACTGGTTAAAACTCATTGCTGAAGGACAAATTTTCCAGGCTGCTGAGCTTTGCCATCAAACGAACACTTTACCTGAGGTATGTGGTCGTGTGTGTCCGCAGGACCGTTTGTGTGAAGGTGCTTGTACCTTAAATGATGGTTTTGGTGCAGTAACTATTGGGAATGCTGAAAAATATATTAATGACACCGCTTTTGCTTTGGGTTGGCGCCCAGACATGTCCCATGTAAAGTGGACAGGTAAAAAAGTTGCGATCATTGGTGCAGGTCCAGCAGGGCTAGGTTGTGCCGACATTTTAGCCCGCGGTGGTGTTAAGCCAGTTGTATTTGATAAGCGTCCTGAAATTGGTGGCTTACTGACATTTGGTATTCCAGAATTCAAAATGGAAAAGGATGTGATGAAGCGCCGCCGTGAAATTTTCACTGGCATGGGTATTGAATTCCGCTTAAATACTGAAATTGGTAAAGATGTCACGATTGATGAATTACTTGCTGAATATGATGCAGTATTCATGGGAATGGGAACTTATACCTACATGAAAGGTGGTTTCCCGGGTGAAGATCTTGAAGGTGTTTATGATGCGCTAGATTTCTTGATCTCTAACGTGAACCGTTGCCAAGGTTGGGAAAAAGATCCAAGTGAATACATTAGCTTAGACGGTAAAAAAGTTATTGTTCTTGGTGGTGGTGATACCGCTATGGACTGTAACCGTACTTCATTGCGTCAAGGTGCTCATGATGTAACTTGTGCATATCGCCGTGATGAAAGCAATATGCCAGGTTCTGCACGTGAAGTAAAAAATGCGTATGAAGAAGGCGTAAAGTTCTTGTTTAACCGCCAACCAATCGAAATTGTTGGTGAGAATGGCAAAGTGACAGGCGTAAAAGTGGTAACGACGCAGATGGGTGAACCAGATAGTCGTGGCCGCCGTAGCCCTGAGCCAATTCCAGGTTCGGAAGAAATTTTACCGGCAGATGCAGTTTTACTCGCGTTTGGTTTCCGTCCAAGTCCAGCAGACTGGTTTGGTAATGTGAATATTAATCTTGATGGTTCAGGTCGTGTAGTTGCACCAGAGCACCAAGAATTTAAATTCCAGACATCAAACCCGAAAATCTTTGCTGGTGGTGATATGGTGCGTGGTTCAGATCTTGTAGTTACGGCTATTTGGGAAGGTCGCCAAGCTGCTGAAGGTATTTTAGATTATCTTGGTGTTTAATCTAAAAATCATTACTAAAGTTTTTGATAAAGCCTGCTATATGCAGGCTTTATTTTTTACCGTTAATCAGTTTGATGTTTTTGGCAAATACAATAAGCTTTTTTGCCCTTTTTGGCCCCTTAGTTGCAAGAGATACTCAAAACTTCCTTCTTCACTACAGTAGGTGTTGAGCATGAACATCGCAGGTATGACGGCAGAAAAATCATATTTAAATCGTCGAAAAGCGTTGGGTATTACAGTGCGTCGCCTTGAGTTTAATCCTCAAGCAATCAAGCGCTATTATTTTGCAAATTCGCCTTTAATGTCCCATTTTTTAACTGCACTCTCTTCAACATTTCCCGTAGGAGAACAGTTTTTTGTAAATAGCGTGCGTAATGTACGTGACAAAGTTTCCGATCCCCAATTGCAGGCACAAATTGCAGCTTTTATTGGACAAGAAGCGATGCACTCAAAAGCGCATGGTGAATTTAATGAGGCTTGGCGCCGTGATGATTATAATCTGGATCGTTTTCAGGCTTGGTTGAATGAGCGTGATAAATATTTAAGAACAATTTCTCCTAAGCTACAGCTGGCATTGACATGTGCATTTGAGCATTTTACGGCTTTGCTTGGAGGGTATATTTTACAGCATCCTGAATTATTAAAAACTTTGGACCAAGATGCGCTAAAGCTTTGGGTCTGGCATGCGATTGAGGAAATCGAGCATCGTTCAGTTGCATTTGATGTGTACCAACATGTATATGGTGATGATCGTATTCGCCGTTTACTCATGCGTAGTGTTACTACGGGATTTGCGAGTCTTGCTTTCTATGGTACGACGCGGTTATTTTGGCAAGATAAATGGAAAAGCTTGCCTAAAGTCGGAGGTAACTTATTTGGGCTATATTTGCTTGCTAAAATGCTTATACAGCTAACTCCTGAATATTTTGCTTATTACAGAAAAGACTTTCATCCGAGTCAAAAAAACTATGGCCAGATGGTCGATTACTGGAAGAGTTATTTGGCGGATGAATATCAAATGACAAGTTTCCAAGAGGAAACAAAGTTAAGGCCAAGCTAGAATAAAAAAACCGGATTTAAAGATCCGGTTTTTTTTTAAATCTATAAAATAAAAGCAACACAATAATGCCAAATTCATCATACAATCGAGACAAGAGGTTAAAAATATAAAGAAAAACTTGAGGATAAAGTGACGATGAAAACGTTTAAACAACTTGTAATCGCGACAACACTTGCAAGCACCTTACTATTTTCCGGCTGTGGCTATAATACTTTACAGGTCAAAGATGAGGCTGTAACAGCGGCTTGGTCTGAGGTACAGAACCAATATCAACGTCGATCAGATTTAGTACCAAATCTTGTAAATGTAGTTAAAGGTTATGCTAAGCACGAAGAGCAAGTATTAACTGAAGTAACTCAGGCACGCGCAAATGTAGCAGGCTTGAAGGTTGATAAAGAAGTATTGGAAGACCCAGCATTACTTGAAAAATATCAACAAGCGCAAAGCCAGTTAACTGGTGCGTTATCTCGACTGATTGCTGTTTCAGAAAATTACCCAGACTTAAAAGCCAATACCCAATTCCAAGAGTTACAGGTTCAGCTTGAGGGTACAGAAAACCGAATTGCTGTGGCACGTAATCGTTATATTACAACTGTTCAAGACTATAACTCTTATGTCCGTCAGTTCCCACAAGCTGTAACAGCGAAAGTGATTGGTATGCATCCAAAAGCTAATTTCTCTGCAGAAGCATCGGCTCAGCAGGCTCCAAAAGTTTCTTTCGATTAATTTAAATCAGGGAAGAGCCGCATGAAAAATACTATATTGCTTCAGTTTAAGCAAATTAAGGTGTTTGTTATTACCTTAATAGTGCTCTGCTGCAGTGTTCTGTTTCAGAGTGCGGCTTGGAGTGAGAATAATATTGCCACTGCTACAGATGAAACTGATACTGTGGTGGCAGGTAAAATTATTCAACAGCAGCAAGCTCAAGCATCGGAACCTAAAATCAATGAGCAGGCTGCTTCAAGTGCCGCGCCTCAAGCTCAGGTTGCGAATGACATGGCTGATGGTGAATCAATTCGCGGTTTACCAACATTAAATCAGCCTGTTATTGATCAAGCCAATATTTTGAGTGAAGCTGAAAAGCAGCAACTCAATCAGAAAATTTTAAATCTATACCAGCAAGGTAAGGCACAAATAGGTATTGTGATTGTACCGACTACAGGCCAAGAAGATATATTTGATTACGCTTTACGTGTCGGCGAAAAATGGCAACTTGGTTCGAGTAAACGAGATAATGGTTTACTTATCGCAGTTGCAATTAACGATCATAGAATACAAATTTTGACTGGTTATGGTTTAGAAGGTGTATTGCCTGATATCGTTGCAAGTCGAATTATTCGAAATCAAATTACACCTTATTTTAAACAAGCCCAATATGCTCAAGGCTTAAACGCTGGTCTTGATGAAATCGGAAGGATTTTAAATCTAGATCCGGAAGTTGCTCAGCAAGCTGCTCAAGATTTAAAAGAGCGCCAACATCAGGCTGCCGAAGAACAACAAGCCAAACAAACTACTTTGACAATGGCGTTGTTTATTCTTATTGCCGGAATTATAGGCTCTTTTATTGTTGGTCGACCTCTTAGTGCTTCTACAGCAGGTGTTGCTGCCGCGGTAGCAGGCTTTGTAAACGGTGCTGGTTTGGTCACTAGTTTATTACTTGGATTTGGTATTTTCTTTTTACTTATTACCTCAATTGCCCAACTTATTTTACAGGCTATTTTAAGTGGTTCTGGTGGTGGTGGACGCGGAGGCGGCTTCGGTGGTGGAGGCGGCGGTTATGGCGGCGGCGGAGGTCGTTTTGGTGGTGGAGGTGCTTCAGGGTCATGGTAACAACATCAGAAACAACACAAATTATTACTCATCCAAAAATTGAGGAATATGTAGAGCCAAGTTTAAAACGTTGGTTTAAGCATCTTTGCTATTTTCCTGCTAGTAGCCGCTATTTTAGTAAAAGGGATAAACAAGCTATTGCTGAAGCTGTTCAACAAGCAGAACTTGGTCATGTGGGTGAAATACAGGTTGTTATAGAAGGGCATATTCCTTGTTCACAAGCATATAGACAGAACACGCGCTTAAGGGCACAGCAATTATTTGCAGAACTTGGGGTTTGGGATACTGAACTTAATAGCGGTGTACTGCTCTATTTAAATTTATGTGAACGCACAGTAGAAATTATATTTGATCGTGGTATTCGAAGCGCGACGACTGAGCAGGTATGGCAACAGATTTGTGAGTCTATTGTGCAGCAGCTTAAACAAAAGAAGTATCTACAAGCTGTAGTGATTGGGGTTCAGCAAATTGGTGATGTGATGTCTCGGTTTTACGATGAAAATATGCCAGATCAGAATAATGAATTGGGTAATGCACCTATCATTATTAATTAACTTATCTACACAAACTCTAGCTGTTTTAAAAAATTTGGACAATAAACTGACTGACAAAAAATGTCATCTAATTATGTATTTTTAAAGAGATTTTTGTCACATTAAAAAGTAAAAAAAAGAAGTAGACTGTAAAGAAATTTTTATTAGTGATTTAATTCTAAAAAAATTATAATGACAATTTTTGTCACTTATTTACTGCTTTAGCATTTCAAATAAGTTTAAAATATTTATAAGTTTTTGTTTTTTAATGAAAATAAAAGTTGGCATGGTTGCTGCTATATATTCTATAGCTCAAAAAGCTTATATAAAAACATACATACAATCTTTGGGGAAAAGGCTATGAATGCACAAAAAGGTTTTACATTAATCGAACTCATGATCGTTGTAGCGATTATTGGTATTTTAGCAGCTGTCGCATTACCTGCATATCAAGATTATACAGTTCGTGCAAAAGTATCTGAGGCAATTTTAGCTGGTTCAGCATGCCGTACGACTGTAACTGAAGTTTATCAATCGGCAAGTGGTTCTTTACCAGCAGCAAATGGGTGGGGATGTGAAGTTGGTTCTACTACAAGTGCAGCTTCTAAATATGTGCAGCAAGTACAAACAGATCAAAATGGTGTAATTACTGTAACTACTACAAATGACTCATCTTTAAAGGCTGCTGGAAATAGTACGATTGTTATGACACCAACTTTAGCTAATGGTACTGCTATGACAAATACAAATATTGGTACTTCTGTTGGTGCGTGGAAATGTGGCCCAGGTACTACAAATCCTATGCCTACAAAATTTTTACCAGGTTCATGCCGCGGTGCTTAATTAATAGCTTAGTCATATAGAGGGGATGTTTATACATCCCTTTCTTTTTATTCTAAACAAGAAATTATTATGTTAGTAAGATATGTTTTTATTTTTGCAGCATTTTTAATGAGTGCTGCTTGGTTGATTCCTAACCATTATATGCCTTGGCTTGCTGCACATAGTGATTTTCTTGCATTTTTAGCATTATTAATTTTAAGTATAGTTTTTGTCAAACAAAATCAAATAATATTGTTACCTTTGCCCTTTATATATTTATCTTTAAGTGCTTTTATTCCAATTTTACAGTTTATGGCAGGTAAGATATTTTTTTTAGGAGATGCTTTAATAGCGGTTGTTTATATATTAGGTTTTGTTCTTGCTTTATTATTTGGTTTTTTAATAGAGAGAAAAAATAAAGAAATTTATAATTGGTTGTTTTTTCTTATTTTATTTAATGGTTTAATCAGTGTTTATATTGAAATTAATCAATGGTTGTTATTAAGTAATGGGAGTATATGGTTTGTTGATCTATCTCAATCATCTAGACCTTATGCTAATTTCGCTCAACCTAATACATGTGCAACTTTTCTTTCAATGGGGTTGATATCAAGTTTATATATTTATGAAAAAAAATATATTAATAAAATTGGCTTTGTTATAATTGGTACTGTTATTTTGTTTGGTATTGCATTAACTCAATCGCGTACATCTTGGATATTTATTTCACTTTTTATAATTTGGTGGTTTTGGAAAAAAAATTACTTAAAAACAAGATTAAATAAAAATTTATTATTTTATTTTTTAATTATTTATATCGTTTTTATATTGGTTTTGCCGAAATTTTCAAGTTCATTGGGAGTAATTGGCACAGCTGATATCATAACTCGTAGTACAACTGGCTATTTACGTATTCCAATGTGGAAACAGATGCTAATAGCAATAAAAGAGCAACCCTTATTTGGTTATGGATGGAATCAGGTGAGTGTCGCACAATTATCTGTTTTTCTAAAATATCCAACAGATGAGTGGGTTGAACATAGTCATAATATTATATTAGATATATTTATATGGAATGGAATACCATTAGGTATATTAATTGTTGGTTTTATTGGGTGGTGGTTATATCAATTAAGTAAACTAGCTATTTCTATAGAAGCTTTTGCTGCTTTATCTATGGTAGGGGCAGTTTTAGTTCATGCAATGTTAGAGTTTCCATTGGAATACGCCTTTTTTCTTTTACCGGTTGGATTTTTATTAGGCTTGGTACAGGGTGAAAATAATACTGTAAAAACTATAAGCGTGAATAATAAATTATTTTATATATTTATAGTTTTTGCTTTTTCTTTATATATTTGGATTTTTCTAGAATATAAAGCTATTGAAAAAGATGTTCAATTAGCACGTTTTGAGTCTCTTAATATTGGAAATATTCATGCTAATCAATCTGCTCCTAAAATTTTATTACTTAGTCAACTTCGAGACCAGCTAAAATTTATTCGTACACCTCCTGTAGCTCATATGTCAAAAGATGAATTAAATTGGATGAAATCAGTATCATATCGTTATGCTACACCCACTGCTTTATATCGTTATGCACAGGCCCTTGCTCTTAATAACCAGCTTCATGAAGCAAAAAAGCATTTATTGATTATTGAAAAATTACATCATAAGAAATTTAGTACAGAATCTTTATATCAGGTTAATGATTCATTGATATTTGGTTGGAAAAACACGGGGAAATGAAACTATGAAAAAATTATTAACAATGAGATCTAAATTCTTTTTTTACCATTTGTTAATTTCTTTCTTGTTCGCTTTTTTAATTCTTCTGTGGGTATTTTTTATTTGGTATCCTCAACCTTTAGCTAAAGCTGTTGGTGTTATACAAATTTTTTTAATGATGATAGCTATAGATGTTATATTGGGCCCTACTTTAAGTTTTTTAGTATATAAAGAAGCAAAAAAAACACTTAAATTTGATTTAGCAGTAATTATCCTTATTCAAATTTTGGCCTTAGGGTATGGTTTATATAGCATTGCTCAAGGTCGCCCTGCTTGGTTAGTTTATAATGTAGATCGTTTTGAACTTGTACGTAATAATGAAATTATTGAGCCCAATATTCAAATAATTCAGCCACAATTCCGATATCCTTCTTGGTTTACTCCGCAATTTGCCGCTGTTGAAATACCAGAAAATAAGGAACAACGTACTAAAAGTATGTTTGAAGAAATATTTAGTGGTATTTCTTCTGCTCAACGACCAGAACTTTATATTGATTTAATTCAAGTTAAGTCACTTATGCAGCATAAAGTTCAAAATTTAAAAGAATTAGAGAAATTTAACTCTAAACAAGATGTAGAAAATATTTTGAAAAAATACCCAGAAGCGAATGCATGGGTTCCTTTAAAAGCAAATGCTATAGATATGGTTGTTTTAGTGGATAAAAACTCAGCTCAAGTGGTTAAAATTGTAGACTTACGACCATGGAAATAAGTTAGGAAATCTTGTGAGAAGATACATATACAAGCTAATTCTTCTCACTTTCTTCCATGTATAATTCTTCTCAAGTTTTTGGTCTGTAACCTGTCACTATGCAAGTATTCTTTTTATTCCTCGCAGCAATCCTGTTAGGTTTTGCATGGCTATCTCCATTTCACTATAACCCTTGGGTGATGTTTTCTAGTGAAATGAGTACCTTTGCGGCAGGTCTAAGTGCCGTAGCTGCACTTTTTTATCAAAATATAAAAATTCCGCGGGCGCAATTATTACTATTGCCATTTATTTTAATTCCAGTGATGCAGTGGGCTTTTGGTCTGGTTTTTGATTTTAGTACAGCTTTGTTAAGTTCACTTTACTTATTAGGCTTTTGGTTTATGGTTGTGGCTGGCTATAACCTGTCATTAGATTATCAGCAGCGGGACCAAATTTTTACAGGGTTTAGCCTGCTTACCGTCATTGTTTCAGTTGCAACTAGCTTTATTGCGGTTTGCCAATGGTTAAATATTGATACACATTTTGCATATATGTTGCATTTGATTGGTAATCGTCCATACGGTAACTTTGGCCAACCCAATAATATGGCAACCTTTCTCATTATGGGGTTATTAGGATGCTTATATTTATATGAAAAGAACAAGGCTTCAGTTTGGTTACTCTTGCCATCAGCACTAACTATTTTATTTGCAGTTGTCCTAAGTCAATCACGCACTTCTTGGATTGTTTTTCCATTTTTACTCACCTATTGGGCTGTTAAGCAATTTAACAAACCGAAGCGTTTTGGACTTTTTCAAGGCTTATTATGGTGTGCTGGCTTTTTCCTCATGGCGGGCTTAGTTTTACCGTTTCTTACAAGCTTAATTGATGCATGGTCGCATACAGATATAACTCAGGCGAGTAGCTTGGCTGAACGGGCAAGTTCTGGTTATTTGCGTTTTAATATCTGGACGCAAATGTTACTCGCTGTACAGCAACATCCTTGGTTGGGATGTGGGTGGAATCAAACTAGTGTTGCTCAAATGTCTGCTTATACTCTTTTCCCAACAGCAGAATGGACGACTAGTGCTCACAATGTATTGCTAGATCTTATTATTTGGAATGGTATTCCAATTGGTATCGTGATTATTGCTTACTTTACATGTTGGTTGTTTTGGTTAAATCAACAAGCGAAAGAAACAATTTCGATTATTGCAGTGATGATGGTCTGTACAGTACTTATTCATGCCATGTTAGAATTTCCGCAGCGTTATGCTTATTTCTTACTGACTTGTGGCTTTTTATTGGGTGTAATTCAAGCACAGACTCCAATACTGAAAGGTTTTGTACTAGGTAAACATCTTCTGCATTTAATTTGGGGTGTTACCTTAATACTTATGATCGCAATTTGGCGTGATTACAACGTATATGTCATGAATAGTAATTTACTATTTAAAAATAAGCAGCCAAATGCCGAGCTTATGGGAAGTGACCAGATTTTTGTTCTAACCCAATTTGAGCAGCGTTTAAAGTGGATTGCGCTTAATCCTCATGTAACTTTATCTGAAGCAGAGTTAATTCAATGGGGAAATTTTGTGAAGAACAAAGCAACCCCCTATAATTTACGTAAATATGCTCAGTTACTTGCTTATAATGGAAAAATAGATCAGGCAGAGCGACAAATATTTATTTTGCAGCACCTTTATGGACAGCAAATAACACTGCCGCAATTATTAAAAGATAAATAAAAAAATCCCCTTGTATTCAAGGGGATTTTTTTATAAGAAATTACATTTGGCTCTGGATATAGTTTTCGATACCAACGCTACCGATAAGGTCAATTTGAGTATCTAACCAATCCCAGTATTCTTCTTCTTTTTCTAAAATTTCTTGTACCAAATCACGTGTTACATAGTCTTGCTCTGTTTCAGCTAATGCAACTGCTTTTTGAATAGCTTCAATGTTTTCTTTCACTTTGCGAATATCACATTGCAGAACTTCTTCTGTATGTTGACCGATATACAATTTACCTAAGTGTTGAAGATTAGGGAGACCTTCTAAAAATAAGATACGTTCAATAATCTTGTCGGCATGCTTCATTTGACGAATTGATTCTTTATATTCAGCAGAACCGAGTTGTTCAATTCCCCAGTCATTAAACATGCGAGAGTGTAAAAAGTATTGGTTAATTGCAGTTAAATGATGATACAGCACTTGGTTAAGCTGATTGATTACATCACGATTGCCTTTCATTGTAGCTACTCCAAAACAATTTCTGCCTTAATCCAATTAAGGCAATCTATGAATTCATTTTAGTGAACATTCACAGATATGGCGAGTAATTTATAGAACAGCAAATGAAAATCGCAATCAAAAACAACACAATATTGGTAAAGCTGAATTTCCTTCCAAAAAAAACCGCTTGAATGAGGAACAATTAACGTTCCGCAAAAAGCGGTGGAGGAGTCAATAATTTACTGTTAAATACTAATTTTTATCATGCAGCTACAGAAATGCGCGCAGCAATTTCTGCTAATTCTTCACTAATAATAGCACGTGCTTCTGGTGCACAGCGTCCACAGCAAGTACCGAGGTCAAGCAAATCGCGAATTTCACGATAGCTTTCAGCGCCATTTTCAATAGCGTCTTTAATATCCTGATCGGTAATGCCACGACACAAGCAAACGTACATGGGAGTAATCCCCAAATATAAATGCGATAATTGATATTATTGATAATTATTATCGTTTTTCAATGAAATTCATTTAAAATCTCATTTATCTTTATTGGGATTTTGGATAAAAAAATACCGCCTAAGCGGAAATCTAATGGTTGTTTAGATTTCTAAGCATAGCGGTATCTAATTTTAGAACTAAATATTTAAGGATTAATCTGTAGCTAAATCTTTATCTTATTGATTAATAATTACAATTCCATCCATTTCTACTAATGCGCCTTTAGGTAGACTTGCTACCCCAAGTGCTGCACGAGCTGGGTATGGCTGAGCAAAATATTCGCCCATAATTTGGTTTACAAGCTGGAAATTAGATAAATCAGTAAGGAAAATATTGAGCTTTGCAATATCTGCAAGTGAGCCACCCGCAGCTTCACATACTGCTTTGAGATTATCGAATACACGGCGGATTTGAGCTTCAATACCGTCTACAAGATCCATACTGTAAGGGTCTAAACCAATTTGCCCTGATAGATAGAGTGTGTTACCTACTAAAATAGCTTGAGAATATGTGCCGATAGCAGCAGGGGCATTTTCAGTATGAATGACTTGGCGGGACATTTGGTTCTCCTTGATTAAATCTTTTTCCATCATAATCGATGATAGGTTTTGACAAAAGTATCATCGATTTAATTAATTAGGTGCTTATGGAAAGTTAGATTTTAGTAAAGTAGAACAATTTTTAGCTGACTTTAGAAACTTCTGCTTGTGGAGCAGGGGCATCCAAACGCTCAATACGTGGGAATCCATAGTGCATTCGTAAATCACGAATGACTTTCGCAATATGTTTACGATTGTTGACTACAATATTAACGAAAGTACGCTGCTCATTGGAATGCACCATTTCCACCCCCGCATTATTTTTACGGCATTGATAGATGAGATCTGATACCTGTTCATCATTCATTGCCATATAAATCGCAAGGTAGGCTGTAAATCGTACATCATCTACATCATCTGCTTTCCATTGAAGCGGCATAATATTTTCTGGATGTAGATGTTGTTCATGAAGTAAATTATGACAACGAATACGATGCACAATTAGGCCACGACGTGTTAAATGACCTTGAATTAAATCACCTAAAATTGGGTTACAGCAGTGAGCATATTTAACATCGATACCTTCAGTACCTTGAATTAATCGGTCCGAATTTTCTACTTGTGGATGTTTATCATTTGCAAACAAATGGTTGGCTACAAGTTGAGGAAGTAAATCTCCAACTGCAATTTGCTCAAATAATGCATTTTTATTGTCAATATGACGCCATTGTAAGAGGTCTAGCCAATCTGCATCTGAAAGGTCGTTGATTGAGCGATTAAATAGTTTCAGCGCGCGTGAAAGTGCTTGGGCACCGACTAAGCGTTGTTCTTCAATATCTTGATCTTTGAGCACGTGTTGTAAAGCACGACGAGCTTTCTGAGTATTAATAAAGCTAAGCCAATCTGGATTTGGTGTTGCTAAAACATCAGTAATAATTTCAATAACTTGCCCACTGACTAGGGGGGTTGAAAGTGGCTTAATTTCACCATCAACTTTCGCACCTACCGCATGGTTACCCAAGAAAAGACTAGCTGAATAGGCAAAATCAACTACTGTTGCACCTTGTGGTAATTCATGTAATTGACCATGTGGGGTATAGACCCAAATTTTTTCTTGATGTAGATAATCAAGTAAATCGTTAAAAGTTGTCTTAGCGCATTCACTATCAATGAGTGTATTTAAATTTTGCATTGATGCCTGAATGGCAGAGCGACAAGTTTGTGGAGCATTTTCACCTAATACCACACCAAAACGGGCAGCTTTACGCATCAATTCAGTTTGGATGGTGAGTGATAGCGTAGTTTTTTCGCCTTTGAGCTTGATCAGTAAAGACTGATTCCCGCCAGGTAGTGGACGGCGGATATGATCTTGATACTGGATGACTTGGAAATTTTCTTTTAATGCTGCCACTAAGCGGTCGCAGTCAGCAATAGACTGTAAAACGATTTCAAAAGCATGACTATGAGTCAGCTCTTGTAAATCCATTTCGTTTTTAACGAAATGGCGTAATAACTCAATATTATTATTTTTCTTTTTAATGCGACCTTGAATGTGATAGTTGTGCAGAAGCTCTGCAAGATTTTGTTCCCAAATACTTTGATATTTACATCGTTCGGGTTTGGTTTGAAGTAAAGCATTTTGAACGTTATCAAACATATCTAAATCAAGATTTTGATAACATAAATTTTCAAGATTATCAGCCATCTCATTCATGCCGACTAATCTTGCCATAGGTACAAAAATATCAAAAGTTTCTTGCGCGATACGAGCACGTTTATCGGGACGCAGAGCACCCAATGTGGTCATATTATGATAGCGATCAGCTAATTTAATAATAATAACGCGTGGATCTTGTAAGGTTGCTTGCAGAATTTTTCTGAAAGATGCGGCTTTATTATATTCTTTATCGCTTGACTGGCTTAGCTTAGTTACGCCATCAACGAGTTCTGCAACTGTTTGCCCGAAGCGCTCAATAATATCATCTTTGGTATATTGAGTATCTTCAATGACGTCATGTAAGAGCGCTGCCATTAAAGTTTCCGGATCTAAACGCATATTAGCTAAAATACAGCTGACCGCAATAGGATGCAGAATATAAGGTTCACCACTTTTACGGGTAATACCAGTGTGTGCCAGATCTCCAAAATCACAGGCAGCAAGCACTTTCTCGACTTCACTTACTGATAAGTAAGGTTCGATAATTAATTTGAGCTGTTGCTTGGCTTGGCTGACCTCTTCGCCTGGCATAGACCACCCTTTTTCTGTTACTTAAAAACTAAATCTATCTACTTCTTAATGAAAAGCATATTGCGGAACTTGTCAATTTTTTCGTTTGAAAAAGTGTATTTTTTTTTCAATGAAAATAATTGCTTTTGCCAATATGTTTTTAAATATAAAGAAGCCAAATAAAAAACCATCGCAAAGAAACGATGGTTTTTTATAGAAACAGGAGTAATTAGAAAGAAAAACCTTCTAAATTTAAACTGTTTGTAGAAAGGGCAAGATCAAGACTAGAAGTTTGATAATCTTGCTCACGTTGTTTAAGAATTTCTTTCGTTACGTGACCTACAGCGATTTCGCGTAAAGCAACAACTGTTGGTTTGTCGTTATCCCATTCTACAGTTGGCTCCATGCCTTGACGTGCCAATTGACGAGCACGTTTACTTGCAACGAGCACAAGCTCAAAACGGTTGTCTACATGATCTAAACAATCTTCAACGGTGACGCGTGCCATAAAAGTTCTCGTTTTGGAATGGTAAATTTGAACAGACTAAATAGTATAAAAGGCTTTCGTTCTAGACTCAAGTTATTCCTGTTTTGGTTGAGGAGTAATCAAGTCCTGAATTAATGCTTGGTGTCTATTTGCTTGTTGAGTTAACACTAATCGGTTTGCAGTAATTACTGCTTCAAGCTCATGAAGTGCTTTATTAAAGTCATCATTAATAATAATGTAATCAAAATTTACATAATGTTGCATGTCTTCCACAGCACAGCTTAAGCGATGTTCGATAACTTCCACAGAGTCTGTGCCACGGTTAGATAATCGTTGACGTAAATCGAATTGAGTAGGTGGTAAAATAAAGATCTGTTTAGATTCAGGAAAGAGTTTACGTACTTGCTCAGCACCTTGCCAGTCAATTTCAAGCAAGACATCATGCCCTTGAGCTAATTGTTGTTTAACAGTTGCTTGAGAAGTGCCGTAGTAGTTACCAAATACTTCAGCGTATTCAATAAATCCACCTTGATTTACTTGGTCTAAAAAGACATCTTTTGTTGTGAAATGATAGTGAACACCATCTAACTCACCTGGTCGTTGACCTCGGGTAGTATGCGAAACTGAAACATGTAAATTGCTCACACGGTCAAGTAGGGCTTTCACCAAAGATGTTTTGCCCGTTCCTGATGCAGCAGAAACGACAAACAATAGACCCGACATGATATTTTTCCTGATATGATAAAATATCTTCGCTATTGTAGTGTACCGTGCGTTTAAACTGAATAGTTTTAACTGCAAATATTTACGAGAACTTCCCCTGTTTTATTAATTTTGAGGCTGTTATGGAAATTGTGTTAGCTAATCCGCGTGGTTTTTGTGCCGGTGTTGATCGAGCCATAGCAATCGTCAATCGGGCTTTGGAATGTTTTAATCCACCTATTTATGTGCGTCATGAAGTTGTACACAATAAATTTGTGGTAGATGACTTACGTCAAAGAGGGGCTGTTTTCGTTGATGAGCTGGATCAAGTGCCAGATGATTCTATTGTAATTTTCAGTGCGCACGGAGTTTCAAAAGCGGTCCAGCAAGAAGCAGAGCGTCGAGGTCTCAAAGTTTTTGATGCGACTTGTCCGCTTGTTACGAAAGTGCATATTGAAGTGACTAAATATGCCCGTGAAGGTACAGAAGCGATTTTAATTGGTCATGAAGGGCACCCAGAAGTTGAAGGAACAATGGGGCAATATGACAAATTAAAAGGCGGTGACATTTATTTGGTCGAAGATGAAGCCGATGTAGCAGCGCTTGAAGTCAGACATCCAGAAAAATTAGCTTTTGTTACACAAACGACTTTATCTATTGATGATACTGCGAAAGTCATTGATGCTTTGCGTGCGAAGTTCCCTAAAATTCAAGGGCCACGCAAAGATGATATTTGTTATGCAACTCAAAATAGACAAGATGCCGTACGTGATTTAGCTGAAAAATGCGATGTCGTATTGGTTGTTGGATCACCTAATTCATCAAATTCGAATCGTTTACGAGAGCTTGCTGAACGTATGGGGAAAGCTGCTTATTTAGTAGATAACGCTGATCAGCTTGAACAATCATGGTTCAATGATACTTATAAAATTGGCGTTACAGCAGGTGCTTCTGCTCCAGAAATTTTAATTAAACAAGTGATTCAACGTTTACAGGACTGGGGAGCTCAAGCACCTAAAGAGTTAGAAGGGCGGGAAGAAAATATTACTTTTAGTCTTCCTAAAGAGTTACGTATTCATGTTACTCAAGCATAAAATGTGACTTATTTAACATACTGATTTTAAAAAATTTAAACAGATGATTGTCAAATGACGGTTATCTGTTTTTTTATACCCTTTATCTGGTTTGTATTCGTTTTGTAAAAGTAGAACGTAAAATTTATATAGAAATAAAAAGTTTTAAATTTATTTGGGGTTATGGGGATGAGGGGAATTACTCCGCAAGAAGGGTTCACCTTAATTGAGCTCATGGTAACCATCGCAGTAATGGCAATTATTGCAATGATGACGGCACCGTCTTTTACTAAAACAATTCGTAAAAATGAATTGATAGTTGATACCAGTAATTTTGTTAACTTACTGTCTGAGACTCGTTCAGAAGCTGTATTTAAACAAAGTAATCGAGTGTTGGCTTTAGATAGTAGCGTGACCACCTTTTATAAAAAATGGATACCTTCTAGCCGCGTTGAGAAATACAGTGGTGTTACAAGTGTTACTTATAACCGCCAAGGGCAATCCACGGCAACAGGGAATTTATGTTTTATATTCCGGCATACTTTAGATAACACTTTAATATCTTATGTTTATGTACAAAAAGATGGCATCATTTTTTACGATAAATCGGCAACCAGCTGTCCGAATTAATTGGGGAAAGAATAATGATAACTTCTCAAAAAGGTGCTGGTTTAATGGAAGTGCTTGTTGCACTACTTTTATTGAGTGTTGCTGTACTTGGTTTTATTGCTTTACAAATACGAGCAGTTGCTGCAAGTACTGAAGCAGGTCAGAACATTCAAGCAACCAATATTGCCCGAGATTTAGCAGAGCGTATACGTGTGAATCGAACAGGTTTAAGTAGTTATGTGGATATTGGTGGCACTGACACATTAACAGACTGTTCTACCACATTTTGTGATGCTGCTCAGATGGCGAAATACGATTATGTGCAGGTCAAACAACATGCTACAGATTTAGGTATGAGTCTTGCAATATTGAATTGTAAAGGTTTTTCATTAAATCGAACTCGTCAATGCATATATGTAGCATGGGGGGGTACAACAGCTACAGATGGTAATGGCAGTCCGAATTGTACTAATGGTACAGCCTATGTACCTGACGCAAAATGTACCATTATGGAGGTTTATAATTATGATTAAACCTCAACAAGCTTTTACTTTGATTGAACTTATGATCGCTTTGGCGCTTGGTTTACTAATTGTGGCTGCAGGGCTTGCCATTTTTTTAAGTAGTCAGCGCTCAATGGGACTACAAAGTAGTTTAGGAGGCTTACATCAAAATGCCAATTTTGGACTTTCATCTTTAACACATGATTTACGACATGCCAATTTGAATACCCCTTCAAGTCAATATGTAAATAATAAAGTGATTGGTTCAGGTATCATTTTTGCGAAAGAAAATCTTCCTAGCAATTTACAAAATATTCCCAATTTAGAAACTAAATTTGTTTCTTTACAGAGTAATGATACTGACAATACGTCTGGGGAAAGTGATCAGTTAACTATTCAATATGTACCTGCTGCAAATGAAATCATAGATTGTGAAGGGAATACAATTACTAGTGCGCAGTCTAAAACTATAGTCCAGCGTTACTTCCTAAAAGAGATTAATAAACCTACAGGTGAGCCGGTTTCTTATTCATTGGCCTGTGATGCAGGATGGTACGCTATTGACGATACCGCAATTACTGGTCTAGATAATAACGCACAACAAATTATGCAATATATTGATGCTTTTAAAGTGCGATTAGGTGTTAAAGATTTAGTAAATAATAAGTTGCGTTATATGACGTTGAATGAATATAAAGCAGCTATGGGGAATAGTGTGACTGATCCCAAAAATTATTTACAAGTGGTTTCTGTTGAAATTGGGGTGTTAGCGCGTTCAACTGGAAAAATTGGTTCTGATTCAAATTTAAATACCCAAAAAACATTTAACTTGGCAGGACAGACTGTGACATTAAATGGAACAGATGCAGTCAATCAAAAATATTTACGACAGGCTGTAAGTCAAGTGGTGGCATTAAGAAACACATTGGGGGCCTCATGATAAGAAAGCAGCACGGCGCAACACTCATTGTTGTTCTTATTATTTTAATTATGGTGACTTTATTAGGTACTCTTGCGATTAAATCAGGCATCTTAGGCTTAAAAATTGCGACTAATAGTCAAGTAAATGCTTTGTTGCTCGAAAACTCTGACGCAGCATTATTTAATATTGAGAATCCAGCAAAGGTTGAACAGCAATTGGCTTTAAATGGCATGTTTGCCTATTTTAACTCGGCAGATAATGCACAAGATGAGCTGGTATTTTGTTATAAAGCATCAGAAGATACATTTTTTAGTTTACAAAAAGCAAGTGCGATTACTTCTGATGGTGGTACAACGAAAATTGGGGTGGACGGTTTTTGTAAGTCCAATTGGTTTGCAACAGGTCGTTCAGCTGTTTTATCTCAAATTTATTTAACCCGTGCAGCAACTACAGTAACTCCTTTTGGAAATGTGCCTTTAGGTACGAGCCAAGGGCAAAGTAGTATTCCTAGTATTTCGAATAATATTGGAGCTACTGTGATTTCAGTGTTGCCAAGTTTTTCTGGAGCGAGTAGCTCACAAATAGAAAATTGCTTTAAACAACGCGCTTCTTTGGTAGGTGCTTGTTTTGATGGGTTGAATATACCTTATAACATGCAGCATGCAGATTATACCGTTGGTGGTTCACCACAGTTGGCATCGTAATGTGGAAAGATTGGGGATTGAAAAAAATGATGAATTTAAAAAAAAGAAAATTGCTTTCTGTGATGGTGTCAACTTTAATGGCGTGTAGTAGCGTATCTGTATTCGCCAGTGATATTGATATTTATAAGATACCTCGTGCAAGTAAAATTACTTTATTTCTGATGTTTGATACCTCAGGAAGTATGGGATCGGGAGATAACTATACTGATTTAAATAGCAGAAATTCTGCTAGTAGTCTCTATCAAGATTACAATATTTGTCCATGGAGTAATATTGGGTCTTCTCGTTCTCCTACTTATGTTTCTGATGTGAATGTTGAAAGTAAAACTTATCAAGTAAGGGGTGGTACACAAAAAACTTATAACGTTAATTACTGCAATGTATCTAATACTACTTACAATAATTTAGCTACTTTATATAAAAATCGAATTTTAAATGAATGTGTTAAAACTAGCTCAACTTCTGATAGTTATAGATGTTATGACCGGTTATCTCGTTTAAAGATTGCATTAACTCAAATTCTGAGTAGCGATGAGCTTCCTGATACAACACGGATAGGTCTGGGGCAGTTTTCTAGTCCAACAAGTACATCTACATATTCGCATGATGGAAAAAGTGGGCGTGTAATTTATCCGGTTGTAGCATTAACTCAAGCAAATAGAGAAAAGCTGATTGATATAGTAACGGGATTAAGTGCTTATAATGGAACTCCTTCTGCCGCTGCTTATGGAGAAGCTGGAGCATATTTTTTAGGTGCTAATACTTATGGGCTAACAAATAGTGGTTATAGCTATTCTGTAACTACTGCAAAAAATAATAATAATGGATATATAGCACCACTAAGTGCCTCGGAAAGAGCGGATACTTGTAATGGGCAAGGAATTTATTTTTTAACAGATGGCGTTGCTAATAGTTCTACCAGTAGTTACACATCTGCAATTATGAATAAATCTATTCCGCTGTCAGGTACTGGATTAAGTGGAGGAGGAAGTGATGCTGGTTGGGCTGAAATAGGAAAGTTTTCTAAATTACTTAGAGGTACAAACTATAATATTAAAACTGCGGTAGTGGGTTTCGGGAGCGATTTTCCCAATAGTTCAACTTATGTTAAAGATTTACCAGTTGATATTCTAGATCAGGATGGCGATGTAGTTGAATCAGTTAATCGTCGTTTTTATGACTGTTCGGCTTTACCTGATGGAGATATTAAAAATACATGTAACTGGGGAGCAAAACCACATGCTCAATTGTCAAGTAGTGTAGGTGGATTTGGTAATGGCGGATTTTATTCTGCACAATCAACACAGGATGTGATTAATAGTATCAAATATTTTGTGGATGATATTCGCCCTCGGTTTAAACCTGTTCTTACTGGATCGCCAACTTTACCTCAAGATGCATTAAATTCATTGCGTATTCAGCCTTATGCTTATTATGCCTCTTTTACACCAAAACCTCAGGATCCTACTCAGCTTTGGGTTGGAAATATGAATAAGTATAATGTCAAAAGTGGTCAATTGTACGCAAAAGATAAATCGACAAAACTATTTAATACAGATGGGTCATTGAACCAGGCTGCTATAGGTATGTGGGATGGTGGTGTAACTCAGCAACTACCATTAGGTACACATTTAAATACAGATAATATTCGAGTTGAAGATAGAACGCTTTATACCAACCGAGAAATTAAAGGGAATGCAGCACCTTATACTGCTACTGAAAGTGATTCACTCAATAAAGTAAGTTTGCAGAACTTATTTGCAATAGATCCAAGTGGTTCTGCATCATTTCAAAATGATCCTGCTAAAAACTATTGGTTAAATTTACTGGGATATAATATTGGTGAAAATGAAACGGTAACTTTAGATGATGTCATAAAGAAACCTGAACTTCGTCAAGTCGGTGCAATAATGCATTCAACCCCAATTCTCTTGACACAAGAGGGTAAAATTACGATATCAGGTGGGCAATTAGATACTACAAATCGCAAAGACTATTTGCTGTTTGGTAGTACCCAAGGTCTCTTACATATTGTTGATGCAGAAACTGGAAAAGAAACTTTTGCTTTTGTACCAAATGAAATTATGCAAAAACAATCTAAAGCATTTTTAAGTGAGACTTCTAGTACAGGAGGTAGTAATCTTTTATTTTATGGTATAGATGCTCCTTGGAGTGCTTATACGCAGTATGTGGCTAAAACCGATGGTACATTGACTGTAAAAAATTCAGGACGTACTGTAACAGATAGTACGAGTGGTAAAGACATTGCTTTAAAAGGATTGCAATGGGTTTACGGCGGTTTGCGTATGGGAGGGCGTAGTTATTACGCGTTAGATTTAACGGATATAACGAGTCCTACACTTAAGTTTCATATTAATCCAGCTGGTGCAGATAATACGGATGGAACAATAAATACAACTAAGGCACTAAGCTATATGGGACAAAGCTGGTCAAAACCAACATTGGCTTACGTCAAATTTGGAGGTCAGAAGAAATTAGTGATGTTTGTGGGGGGGGGCTATGATGAGGGGTATGAAGACCCAGCCTATGAACAGACTAATAAGAAAGGTTCTGGTGTCTATATGTTTGATGCCAACAATGGTAATTTGCTCTGGTGGTCAAGTGCAAATGCTACAGAAAATAAAGGCGCAGAAGCATATACTCAGAATAATGATTTAAAATACAGCGTAGTCAGTCAAATTAATGCGGTTGATCGTGATAGTGATGGTTTGGTTGATCATTTGTATTTTGGAGATTTAGGGGGGCAAGTTTTTCGTGTTGATTTTAATAATGAATCTACTGATAAAACAGATTTTGCAAAACATGTGGTAAGAATATTTAATCAGCATGATAGCGCTGGGACGGGTGCTAGTCCGCGTTTCTATGAAATGCCAAGTTTTTCTGTTTCTAGGGATGGAAATGGTTCCATAGTGGGTGTAGTTGCCCTGAGTTCAGGTAATCGTAGTTCACCCTTATCAGGTGTGACTGGTACAAATAATCCGTCTCCGTCAACCAGTGCGAGTGATGGCGTATTTGTTATTTTTGACAAGGATGTGGCGAACGCGAATTTATATAGTTTGGCTGATGCCGATTTAAAAACAAAGGATGTTGCTCTTGCTTCTTTAAATGCATATTTTACTAATAAATTTACTGGTGATGCATATAAAAATGGAGTGGATATCGCGACAAAAAATGGTTGGAAATATACTTATTCGGATAGTGCAGGTGTGTATAAAGGCATGAATGGGCTTTATGCCTTAGATGGTATGCTCTATGTCAATGTGTTTTATCGTGATGGCAACGGGATAAATGGTTCTTGTGGTGGCGGAGTGAAAGGTAATTCAAAGCTTTATCAGTTTTGCTTGCCAACTGGAAAATGTGATTTTTATGGTAGTACTACAACGCAACCAAATAATACAGATTTAGGTGCTGGTATTTTGGGAACAGGACTAGGAGACTATTCGGGTAATACTACGGGTAATAAACTAATAAAAAATGTAGTTTCAACTGATCTTGATTGTACAAAAGCAGCCAATAAAAACTTACCAGAATGTCAAGTATTTAGTACGGCAGTAAAATTGCAACATTTGCGCTGGTATGAAGCTCGTTAAGAGGTGGAAAAATGTTGAAGCAAAGGGCATTTACCTTAATTGAGTTGATGATCACACTTATAGTAACCGCAGTTTTAGCTGCGATTACGTATCCCAATTATAGACGATATATGGAAAAAAGAGATCTGGCTGTGGCACAACAGGAGGCGCAACATCTTGCTTCAGAACTAGAACGGTTTAAAGCCAAAAACTTTAGCTATAAAGGTTTTGATGCAAGTTATATTTATAATGCTGGAACGGTCACTCCTTATGATGCAACCACTAGTAGTCTATTGTTGCCACTGGATGCTACATCGACAACTGCAAAGTATACACTGACTTTATTAGATGCCACTCAACATTTACCTTTATCTATTTTAAAGGGCTCTGATGGTAACGAGACAGCAGATTCTGCGAAAGTGCAAGGTTTAAACTGGGTTATTATTGTTGAACGGGCTAAGAATAGTAGTGGTGAACCTAAGCAAGCTAATAACTATGATTTACTTATAAACAGCGATGGTTTTCGTTGTATGACAAAAGTTAAAAATGTAGTCAATGGATATACTGACTGTGGTAGCAATAGTGAGACATGGTAATGAAAAAATATGAAGGTTTTACCCTCATAGAGCTAATGATTGTGGTTGCTATTATTGCAATTTTGGCAGCAATTGCTTACCCCTCCTATACACAATATAGAATTCGGACGAATCGTGCAGATGTGCAAAATGAAATGATGCAAACAGCGCAACGTCTACAAAGTTACTATGTGATTAATCATAATTATACTAGTGCTACACTCAATAATGGTTTAACTACTAAAGATTATCCAGCATCCAATCCAATTTATACTATTGCACTAGTCACAAACTCTCAAACATGGACGCTTACTGCAACTCCTAAAACAAATACGATTCAAGTTGGAAATGGCACTGTACTTTTGAATAGTGACGGGCAGAAATGTTGGACTAAAGGTCAGTCTTGTACAACTTCAACCACTTCCAATTGGGATGGACGCTAATTTAAATTCAAAACTGCGGATAACTCAAAATTTAATCTTTCTTTCAGGGTGAAAATCACGTAGAATGTCGCCCTCTATGAAAGGGGTTTGAAGTGTTGCCGATGGTCGGCGCAGGGATAATCCGTAAGAATTATAAGGCTTTTATCATGGTTGTTATTCGTTTAGCACGTGGCGGCGCAAAAAAACGTCCATTCTATCAAATCGTTGTGACTGATAGCCGCAATGCACGTGATGGTCGTTTCATCGAGCGTATCGGTTTCTTTAACCCAACTGCACAAGGTCAAGCAGAAAAACTTCGTTTAGACGCAGACCGTTTTGCTCACTGGGTTTCTCAAGGTGCTCAACCTTCTGAACGTGTTGCTTCTTTGGCTGCTCAAGCTAAAAAAGCTACTGCATAATTATTGTAGTAGGTAGCCCATGACACCAACACAGAATGTTCCCGAAGATCGTATTCAGATTGGACAGTTACGTTCAGCTTATGGATTAAATGGGTGGCTCTGGGTGTATTCCAATACGGAACCCATGAGCAATATGTTTGACTACTTGCCTTGGTACATTGAGACCAAGGCTGGTTGGCAAACAGTTGATGTAAAACGTTGGAAACCACATGGTAAAGGCTTAGTTGTCTCTTTAAAAGGTGTGAGTGATCGCACTGGAGCAGAGAGCTTGGTTGGCGCTAATATCTGGATTGCTAAATCTCAATTGCCAAAAGCAGATGTAGATGAGTACTACTGGTCAGATTTGAAAGGCTTAACGGTGTTAGGACTTGATGATGAAGAACAGGAAGTAAACCTAGGGCAAATTCATGAGTTGTTTGAAACTGGAGCTAATGATGTGATGGTTGTACGTGCTACACCAGACAGCATTGATTCAGAAGAACGCATGATTCCTTGGCATAAAGACGTGGTACAACGCGTTGATCTTGAAGCTGGTCGCATTTACGTCAATTGGGGCGTAGATTATTAATCCTTTTTTAGGGGATTAACGCAGCAGGAAAATAGAGGAGTCTGCGGTGTTTTTTGCAGTCATTACGCTTTTTCCTGAAATGTTTGAAGCGATTACAGCCTACGGGATTAGCGGACGTGCAGCAAAGCGTGACATTGTACAAGTCACTTGTATTAATCCACGTGATTTTGCTGAAGGGAGTTACCGGAGAGTGGATGAACGTCCATTTGGCGGTGGTCCTGGTATGGTAATGATGGCTGAGCCTCTCGCAAAAGCAATTAACCATGCCAAACAACTTGCTTCGCAAGCAGGATGTGTTCATGTACCTGTGGTGTATATGTCTCCACAAGGTAAAACTTTAAATGAACAGGCAGTACAGCAGTTTGTTGATTATGACGGCTTGATTGTATTGTGTGGACGTTATGAAGGCGTCGATGAACGTTTGATCCAGCATTATGTTGATCAGGAATGGTCAATTGGAGATTATGTTTTATCTGGCGGTGAACTACCTGCCATGGTGTTGCTTGATAGTATTATTCGCCGTTTGCCGAATGTAATGTCAGATGAGCAATCAGCGATACAAGATTCTTTTGTAGATGGTCTTTTAGATTGTCCGCAATATACTAAGCCAGACCACTTTGAAGGTTTGGATGTCCCTGAAATTTTAAAATCAGGACATCATGCCAACATTGAAAAGTGGCGTTTTTTGCAGCGATATCAACGGACTTTAGAACGCCGACCAGAGTTGGTAGAAAAAGTAGAGTTGACTAAACAGCAAAAAAAATGGCTAAAAGATATACATGAGAATGGCGGTAATTCTTAATTGCTATTCTCAAGAACGAAAGTTCTAACACAAGACGAGAAGCAATGCTTCGAGTTAAACCATAAGTCTATTTAAATTTATAGATTTATGTGTAATTAAGGCTCTTTACGATTGTCGTAAAGGGAAAGTTAAACGGGTTGATATGCGTTTTTAGCCTCTATCCCCAGCGGAAACTCAGACCTCTTCTGACTCCGCACATATTGGAGATTCCCACAATGAGTGGTAAACATCCTTTAGTTCAAGCTGTTGAAAATGCACAGTTAAAAACTGACCTTCCTGAATTTGCTCCTGGTGACACAGTAGTTGTTCAAGTTAAAGTAAAAGAAGGTGACCGTGAACGTCTTCAGGCATTTGAAGGTGTTGTTATCGCTAAGAAAAACCGTGGTTTGAACTCTGCGTTCACAGTACGTAAAATTTCTAGCGGTGTTGGTGTTGAGCGTGTATTCCAAACTCACTCACCAGTTGTTGCTAAAATCGAAGTGAAACGTCGTGGTGACGTTCGTCGTGCTAAACTTTACTACCTCCGTGACTTGTCTGGTAAAGCTGCACGTATTCGTGAAAAATTACCAGCTCGTAAAGCGTAAGCTTATACCGAGTAAAAAAATGCGCCTTTTGGCGCATTTTTTTATTTGAAACTCATAATCCTTGTAGTTTTAAACGATTAGCATGTTGACGATAAACCGAGACTGGGTCTGCTGCAAAAATAGAACGTATACCAAGCACTTGATTGACTTCATCTAAATGGTTCCAGTTATAGTCATCACGAATAGTCTTACCAAACTTGGCACTACATCTAGAAACTAGTCCATCGTTATCTCCTAGTGGGTCAACAACCAAACTACTTCCTGTTAATGCAATATCAAAAGGATCTAATGGATTTGTGAGTGCTTTATTGCCAGAGAATGAATACATATAGATTCCTTTCTCTTGATAAGCACCTTCACCACAAGACGTGGTAGGAACACCCATCGGAAATTGTGCATTAAACTGTGCCGAGCCTTGAGTTGATAGGCTATGAGCGCCAGCTAAAGAGTCATGCGGATAACTAGTTGGATCTAGGCCTTCTGCCCAAGTAATCGCTGCTGAAAACCAGTTTACTAATGTTGCCAGTCCAGACAGAGGAGTACCTTCAACGTTCAGGATGACATCTGCCATTGGAGATCCTTTGTGAGGTGCTCCGATAGTAGTAAGTGAAGCAACTTTCTCTGGCATGATACCAGCGACATAGCGAACTGTTGGTCCCCCGTGACTATGTCCGATTAAGTTGACTTTAGGTTTTCCCGTAATAGCAATAATTTCCTCTACTTGTTGGGCAAGTTGTTCTCCGCGAACTTCGGTTGAGTTAAACGGTGAAACCCTTGTTGCCCAGACATTTCCTCCGTTACGCGCAAGGTCAGGAAGAATCTGATACCAATAATCAAGACCAAGCGTATCTGTCCCAACTCGGCTAAAACCGGCCATACCATGATTAAAAACCAATGGATATTTGGTTTGAGCATAATTCGAATAGACAAATGAGCTTTTTACTTGCTCTGCATTTGTGGCATGGGTTGCTGAAACACTCAGTCCTGAGAGTATTGCAGCACAGAAAAATATTAAGTTCCTTTTCATTTTTTACTCACTATTTTTATTTTGTATGAGCAGCAGCTGTTACTGCTGGATAAGGTTTGGCTCACTTTGAAATAGAAAAGCCTAATAGTTAAATGGTAGTTCACCTCCTTGGTCATGGACTTTTTCAAAAGTTTGAAGACGAAGTTGTTCCTGTGATGAGCTAAATTGTTGTTGGCGTAGTTGTTGAATTGCTTGATTTTTAGCACTATCACTCATATTGCTATTGAGAACTTCATCACGCTGTTTTAAGAAGCCTGTAACTCGCTGTTGCCAAGCATTACGCTGCGTATCTAAAGTTTCTAATCTTTGTGTTGCCTCAGCTCCTACAAGTGCAGTACGCATTTGACGCAGTTCCTCCGCTGAACCATTGCGAGCTTTAATTTGTTTGGTCAGCGTATGCAAATCATCAAGTTTTGATAGTTCTTGCAGATTTTGTTGCCAGTCTGCTGGTAGCTGTTCAAAGCGTTCTTTCAGCTTTTTAGCTTTTTCAATTTCACTTAAAGATGAATCTTCCAAAATTTTCATGCGATCTAATGTGTAGTTCTGATAGATATCTTCTGTTGAAAAGAGTCCTTCAATTTCAGATGCAGAGAAGAAACGTTTTCTAATATCTTGAATTGAACTAAAGATCTTTTGAAAATAATTTTGATCTTGTTGTTTAGATTGAGGTGGTTGAATTTGTGCAAGCTGCTCACGGTATTTTAAATAACGAGTCCACAAGTCAATAATCTGTGAGCGGGCTGGTTCTAAATACTGATCTTGTATGAATTTCTCAAAATGCGTTTTGACTTGTTGTAAATTAGATTCTCCATACTGTGTAATAAAATATTCAAAACAGTCACGGGTTTGGTTATTTACAACTAAATGTTGAGAACTATCAATTTTTAACTGGCAATTAACTTGAGTATCTTGCTGACTTTTACTTAAGTAAGCATTATCACTTGTTATTGAATTTAAAGGTGTTTGATGAGTAGATGTTAAAGTTTTAGTTTCATCCTGATTGAACCGAGGTGAACTACTTTTCGAGTCGGGGCTTAGCCAATATACACATGCGATGAGGCTCAAAATAAAAAATCCGAGCACACACCACAATATCTTTTTCTGCATCCTTTGCATAAAGATATCTTCCTTAAGTTTTAATTTGTTGTTTTTTTACTCGATCATTAATGTGCCATAAAATAAGTGAAAACGCATCTAAATATTCTGAAAATATCTTGCCGAATTTGCTAACATGTCGGCACTTTTTTCTAGCTTTGTGTTCCAGTAAAAATGACGACAAAAAATCAAAAAATTTCTCGTCGCCATATCAGTGGTGTATTTCTATTAAATAAACCATTAGGGCTCAGTTCAAACGCCGCTTTGCAAAAAGTGCGTTGGCTGTACCGTGCCCAAAAGGCAGGCCATACTGGCGCATTAGATCCATTAGCGACTGGTTTACTTCCTATTTGTCTAGGTGAGGCCACTAAGTTTTCACATTATTTGCTGGACTCGACAAAGCGTTATCAGACGACTGTTCGATTAGGCCAAACTACAACAACAGGCGATGTTGAAGGCGATATTTTACAAGAACGTCCTATTCCTGTTCTTAGCAAAGAGCTTATTGAGCAAACTTTAGAAAAGTTTAGAGGCGACATTCAACAAGTTCCACCGATGTATTCGGCGTTAAAAAAAGAGGGTAAGCCGTTATATGAGCTTGCCAGAAAAGGAATCGAGATTGAACGTGAAGCGCGCCCAGTTACGATTTATGCTTTAGAGCTTATTGAATTTACCGAAAATAGTATCACTCTAGATGTAACCTGTTCTAAAGGAACATATATTCGTGTGCTAGGTGAAGATATTGGTGAGGCACTTGGCTGTGGTGGTCATTTGACAATGCTTCACCGTATTCAAACGGGGCATTTTGAGTTAATCCCAAGTTATACCATTGAATATTTAGAAAGCTTAACGGAAGAGCAAAGAGAAACTTTGTTACTACCAGTGTATGCGCCAATTGACCATTTCTTAAAAATTCAGGTTCCTGAAGGAAGGGAAAAATATTTTTGCAATGGTTTAGAAAGCAATATTGATCATTCTGCGGAAGCAGAAGTTTTGGTTTTTTCGGGTGAACGCTGTTTAGGTTTGGCTGAGATTACTGATAAAAAACGGTTGGTACCTAAGCGTATCTTAAATTTGTAGTAGATGTAGAGTATAGAGCATGGGCATGGAATGGGATGTTATCCTTAGTTTGATCTTTTTTGCGTTTACTGCGGGAGCAATTGATGCTGCCGTTGGTGGCGGTGGACTCATCCAGATTCCCGGCATTATGAGTACTTTCCCGTCCATGCAGACTGCAACGGTTATTGGTACAAATAAAGTTTCATCGATTTTTGGTACTGCATCGGCGGCTTATACGTTTGCAAAAAGAGTGAAGTTGCAATGGAAGCTTTTGGCAGTCATTGCCATTTGTGCTCTCATTAGCTCATTTGCTGGCGCAGCGTGCTTATCACTTATTCCACAATCTGTATTACGTCCTTTTGTATTTGTAATGCTGATCGTAATTGCCATTTATACCTTAGTAAAAAAGAATTTTGGTCAAGTTCATACTGAGCAAAAAATTACTACGAAAATGCTAGTTTTAGCAGGTATTGGTAGTTTGGCGATTGGCTTTTACGACGGTATTTTTGGGCCGGGTACGGGTAGTTTCTTTATCTTTTTCTTTATCCGCTTTTTACAAGTCGATTTTTTACATGCTTCAGCATTGTCAAAAATCGGTAACTTCATGACGAATCTTGCTGCTTTGAGTTTTCTGATTCCAACTGGTCACGCTATTTTACATATCGGTTTAATGATGGCAGCTGCAAACGTTATTGGTTCTATTGTTGGGGTGCGTACCGCCCTTAAATACGGTAGTGGTTTTGTCCGTATTATCTTTTTAATTTTGGTGAGTATCTTGATTTGCCGTTTAGGGTATCAAATTTTTGTCACGGGCTAAAATAGTATTGAAAGTATGAGCTGTCTTTGAGTTCGGTTCATACTTTTATGTATCATTTAAAATTCGAAATATAAAAATCATTACAGAAATTTACTAGAAAGAGAACTGTGTAAAAAATAGTCTCATTTTAAGCTACGTAAACAATATAAATTTCAAAGTATCATAAACCTTGAAATAAAAAAGATTTTTTAGCTAAAAAAATGAGGAAGAGAATGAATATTTTCGAAGCATTAAGAGAAAGCCATGAAAATCAACGTAACCTTTCTGAACAATTAATCCAGACTCATGGTTTAACTGAAGAACGAAAACAATTATTTGATGCATTAAAAAATGAACTCTATGCTCATTCAGTTGCCGAGGACCGTTATTTATATATCCCTTTAATGTTTGACGATGTGGGTTTGGATATTACTCGACATGCCTTATCTGAACATCATGAAATGGATGAGTTGGTTGAACAGCTTGAAAAAACGGATATGAGTAGCCCAAGCTGGTTGGCCACTGCCAGACAGTTAAGTGAAAAAGTTCATCATCATTTAAAAGAAGAAGAGCATAAATTTTTTCAACAAGCTGGAAAAATTCTTAAAGACAGCGAAAAAGAAACGCTCGGCAATAAATATTTAAAGGAATATAAAAAGTATAAAAAGCAGCAGTAGATTAAACCTATGCAGCTTTTTTAGTACTTCTTAAAGTAACTCCAATCGAGGCCAGCATTACGCAAGCCAAAGCCACCCATTGCAGCATGCTGATTTCTTCGTGAAGTAATAGGAAACCCGTTAATGCTGCCAATGCTGGTGCTAAACTCGTTAGAGTGCCATAAGTTAATTTATTGAGTTGTTTGAGTGCCATTAAATCGAGTGCATAGGGAATTGCAGTCGCTAAAATAGCGATAAGTAATGCTTTACCCCAGTACTGTGTCTCAAGTAATGCAGGCGCATTATGCCAAATACCAATTGGTAGTAATGCAAGTGCAGATACGCCGATTCCAATTGTTAATGCATGCATTCCTATATTTTGAGTCACAACTCTATGGCCGAAATAAATATAGAACGCCCAGCAAAGCCCAGCACCTAGAGCACATGCTGCACCTATATATGAGAAATGGTGCTGAACTGGGTTTTGCCAAGGTACCATAAGTGCAATACCTAACATGGCAAGCGCTACCCAAATGTAGTCGCTCTTTTGTTTAATCGAAAGAAGCGCAAGACCTAATGGACCAATAAACTCTAATCCAACAGCAATCCCTTGGGGTAATTTTCCAAGCGACGTATAAAATAAAATATTCATTAACCCTAAAGATGCACAGTACATCAATAAATCACGCCATTTTAAGTAGGGTAAGCGCGACCAGATTTTCCAAGAGCGAAACATGACCGCAACAATAACTGTGGCAAAACATAACCTTAAGATAGTAACGGTAAGGGGGTCCAAAGCTGCAATAAGTTGCTTAGCAAATGAGGCGCTGATTTGATATGAGACCATCGACAAAATCATGTATAGCACAGCAATAATTGAAAGATTTTGCATGGACATACCTTAACGCTTCATTTGATATTTAAAAAATAAGAGTGATTAATTATAGCCAATATTGTGTTTTAACCAGCAGGTTTCATAGCGTTAACCTGCTGTTTTTTCACGTTGTTGACGAGCTTTTTGAGTCGTTATGGTACAACCGACGGAAGCAGTAATAATTGTTGCGAGTGCCAACCATTGGTTCCATAACAGATATTCGCCTAAAAATATAAAGCCAGAAAGGGCTGCAACTGCAGGTTCTAGGCTCATCAATGTTCCAAAGCTTAGTGGGGTTAAATTGCGTAGTGCTAACATTTCTAAAGAAAACGGAAGCGCACTGGCCAAAATTGCTAAACCAATAAAATAAAAAAGATAGGGCAGCTCTATAACTTGAGCAATTGAGCCTGAAAAAAATGTAATTGGTAAAAGTATGCAAGCACCTATAGCCATACCTAAACAAACGGTGTGATTACCTGAAATTCCAGAAGGTTTTTGTCCTGCAATAATATAAAGCGCCCAACATGCGCCCGCACTCATTGCAAATAAAACGCCGATCCAATCCAAGCTATGAGCTTGATTAAAAGGAAATAATAAAATGAGTCCAAGAATTGCGAAAGTGACCCATACAAAATCATATTTTTGGCGAGCATGATATAAAGCCACGCTTAATGGGCCAATAAATTCAAATGCAACTGCAATACCGATCGGCAAACGTTCAAGAGATAAATAGAAAAGAGCATTCATGCCTGCAAGAGCAAAGCCATAAGCCAAAATCGCTTTCCATCGAACCTGACTAAAATTAATTCGCCAGATTTTAAAAATAAAAGCCAGAATACACGCTCCAATACATAAACGCATTGCAGACACTGTCAAAACGGGAAAGCTCTGAAATAAAACTTTAGCTAACGATGCGCTACTTTGGACGCTCAACATAGCAAGAATAAGGAAGCCCAAAGCATGGAGCTGGGATTTCTGGCTTGGACTGGACATTTTATTATTTGATCAATTGGTATACTTTTCACATGATAATGTAAATACCCATAAAAAAGCCACAGACAATGCTGTGGCTTTTAAATTTACAGTTCGAATTAGAACAATACGCGTACGCGAATTGTGCCTTCAACTTCGTGTAATGTATCTAAAGCTTCTTGAGATGCAGAAGCGTCAACATCCATAATGAGGTAACCAATGTCACCTTTAGTCATAAGAGACTGACCAGAAATGTTGATGCCTTGTTCAGCAAACAAGTTGTTGATTTTAGACAATACACCCGGTACGTTTTTATGGATGTGTAGTAAACGGTGTTGACCCGCCGTTAATGGCAATGCGATTTCTGGGAAGTTTACCGCAGAAAGTGTCATACCCTTGTCAGAGTAAGCAACGAATTTCTCTGCTACTTCTAAACCGATGTTTGCTTGAGCTTCCATCGTTGAACCACCAACGTGAGGAGTCAAGATCACGTTGTCTAAACCACGAAGTGGAGACTGGAATTCTTCACCATTTGCTTTCGGTTCTTTCGGGAATACGTCAACTGCCGCACCTGCAAGGTGACCAGATTTGATTGCATCAGCTAAATCTTCGATTACTACACATGTACCACGTGCAGCATTTAAGAAGATTGCGCCTTCTTTCATTTTTGCAAATTGTTCTTTAGTAAAGAAGTTACGTGTAGACGGAACATCTGGTACATGTAAAGTCACAACATCAGCAGTTGCTAAAAGTTCATCTAAAGAACCAACTTGGCGAGCATTACCCATTGGTAACTTAGTGACTGCATCATAATAAATAACATGCATACCCATGCTTTCAGCAAGAACTGAAAGTTGAGAACCGATGGAACCGTAACCCACAATACCTAAAGTTTTGCCACGAGTTTCAAAAGAACCCACAGCAGATTTGTCCCAACCACCACGATGACAAGCCGCTGACTTTTCAGGAACACGGCGAAGAAGAAGAATTGTTTCAGCAAGTACAAGCTCTGCCACCGAACGCGTATTTGAATACGGTGCGTTGAATACAGGAATACCACGTGCCATTGCTGCTTTAAGATCAACTTGGTTTGTTCCGATACAGAAACAACCTACTGCGATCAATTTATTTGCAGCTTCGAAAACTTCTTCAGTCAATTGGGTACGCGAACGAATACCAATAAAGTGAGCATCTTTAATTGCTTCTTTAAGCGCTTCGCCTTCAAGAGCAGTTTTACGATAGTCAATATTGGTGTAACCCGCAGCGTTTAAAGTATCGACTGCGTTTTGGTGAACGCCTTCTAACAAAAGGAAACGGATTTTATCTTTAGGTAGTGAAAGATGTTGGCTCATTACGGCTCCGCTACAAAGGCCAAATTTGGTGGCGGTATAATAACATACTGGGCAGCGCTATAGATATTTCGTTTATACCATCGCCTTATGGCAATTTTATCTATGTCTAATCACTTCTGTTTATGGCTTGCCGAGCGCTATGAAATATGCTTGGTATTCTTAAAGGCTTAGGTTTTCCTTTAGAGCCTTATAAAAACACATTTATTGGTTTTAAACATGTTTTGTAGTGACAGTATCTCTATTATGAACTTTATCGCTTGTGCGGTTACATGTAGAATATAGAAGTTCCTTGAACATTATGGCTTTGCTCAGGTGAAAACCTTGAGAATATGAGGTCATAGTCCCACCACAGTTTACTTCTTGCTAGGTCTGCAAACGATGAATGCTCCAGTCGCTTTAACACCTGAGTTACTCACCCAATTAACAGCAATCGTCGGTGAAAACCGTATTAAAACCGATGCTGATAGTCTCGAAAACTGGGGTAAAGATCATACCAAGCATTTTAATCCGAACCCATCGGTCATCGTTTTTCCATCAACGACTGAACAAGTTCAGGCAGTTGTAAAACTTGCGAACCAGTTTAATGTCGCGATTACGCCATCTGGTGGCCGTACTGGTCTCTCTGCTGGCGCAGTAGCAACCAATGGTGAAATTGTCATTAGTATGGACAAAATGAACCAAATTCTTGAGTTCTTCCCGGCAGACCGTATGGTGCGTGTTCAAGCTGGTGTTGTGACTGAGCAATTGCAGAATTATGCAGAAGAACAAAGTATGTATTATCCGGTTGACTTTGCATCAGCAGGTTCTAGTCAGATTGGCGGTAATATTGGTACCAATGCTGGCGGTATTAAAGTCATTAAATATGGCATGACACGTAACTGGGTGCTTGGTTTAACTGTAGTTACTGGTAAAGGCGACATTTTACGTTTAAACAAAGGCATGGTTAAAAATGCAACTGGTTATGCATTACAGCATTTGTTTATTGGTGGTGAAGGCACATTAGGTTTAGTGACCGAAGCAGAAATTAAACTTGAGCGTCAACCACAAAACTTACAAGTTTTAGTTTTAGGTGTTCCTGATTTTGATGCAGTAATGCCTGTATTACATGCGTTCCAAAAAGATATCGACTTAACAGCATTTGAGTTCTTTGGTGAACTTGCAATGCAAAAAGTTTTAAACAATGGTCATGTACAACGTCCATTTGAAACCGAATGTCCGTTCTATGTATTACTTGAGTTTGAAGCACCATACGAGCCGATTATCGACAAAGCAATGGAAATTTTCGAGCATTGTATGGAGCAGGGCTGGGTACTTGATGGCGTGATGAGCCAAAGCCTTGATCAAGTAGAGAGTTTATGGCGTTTACGCGAAGATATTTCTGAATCAATTGCACCGTTTATTCCATACAAAAATGATATTTCTGTATTAATTACTCACGTACCTGCATTTATTCGTGAGATTGATGCAATTGTTCAAGAGAACTATCCTGATTTTGAAATTTGCTGGTTCGGTCATATCGGCGATGGTAACTTGCACTTAAATATTTTGAAACCTGAAAACTTAACCAAAGATGAGTTCTTTGCGAAGTGTCAGGTTGTGAATAAATATGTATTTGATACCGTGAAAAAATACGATGGTTCAATCTCTGCTGAGCATGGCGTAGGTATGACGAAAAAGCCATATTTGGAATATTCGCGTTCTCCTGAAGAAATTGAATATATGAAAGCTTTGAAAAAAGTATTTGACCCGAAAGGTATTATGAACCCGGGTAAATTATTTGATCTCTAATGCTTTATTAAATAAAAGAAGTTCTGCTAAAAGCGTATCGTAAGATGCGCTTTTTTATTAAATTTTTTATTTCTTGTACGTTTTCCAACCTGTCAGAATATGATAAATCAACGGTAAAAGACTAAGAGCAAAAAAACTACAAAGCACAATGGCCCATAGAGGTAAATCCCTTGGATTACCTAAAAAGAAATAGGCAAAAATAGAATAAGACAACATCGAAAACATCGCCATTGTTCCAAGTGGAAGCGTGACTTTAAAAATTAACATGCTAGCAAATGTTTTGTAGGGTTCCATGTTGCGCTTTAGACTGTAGGCAATAATCATGAGCAACACATAACCTAAAATAAATAGCATAAATAAAGCGGCTGCAAACAATAGAATTGTTCGCCAGCTCTTTTCTTGCGCTGTGTGATCACCAGATTCATAAACAACAGTAATATGTTCACCAACTACAGGCATATCAACAGAGCGAACTGAATTATCTAAAGTTAGAGTTCTATTTTGATTATCTTTAAATTGAACCTGAGCAGTATGCATGAGTGTTTTAGTCTTATATTTACGCCCATTTGAGTCTGTGCGTTCAGTATCTACCCATTCAGAAGTATAACTCACTACAGTTGCATCGTAAGTTGGTTTGGTTGCTAAGCCGTAGACTGCCTGAGAAACCCAATAAGTAAATGGGAAAAATAAAGCACTAATACTAAAAACTACGGCAAATAAATAAGCAAATTCAAATTTACTACTTTTACGATTTTTACCTAAACGCTTGACCCAAAACTTGGTGAGTACAAATGACCAAATCATCAAAACTGCAACGACCACCAAGAAAACTTGTCCCGCATAAGTCAGTTGCATAACGATCCTATTTGTTATGTGTATTTGAAATTAATTTTATCAAACGATTGTCATTAAAGTTGTGTAAGCAAGAACAAATATT
The DNA here is from genome assembly GCF_041021905.1 of Acinetobacter nosocomialis. Lineage (NCBI taxonomy): Bacteria > Pseudomonadati > Pseudomonadota > Gammaproteobacteria > Moraxellales > Moraxellaceae > Acinetobacter > Acinetobacter nosocomialis. The sequence continues at coordinate 3,595,231 of NZ_CP157432.1, read as the reverse complement.
TGGTCTGTAAAAGAGTAGCCATACTTACAACTACATAGTTTCTACAGAGTAACCGAGCAAGGCATAGCATCATAAAGCTATGCCTTTTGTTTTGGTGATAAAGATGCAACGTTTATTTTTAATTTCGGCACTTTGTGCTGGACTTTTCACTGGGTGTGCGACGACCAGTAAATTAATTCCATTTGTGGGTTCGGAAACCCCAATGCAACAAGTACTTAAAGCTCAACCTGAGATTGTAAAAGAGCACAATAACACCTCAGTTCAGCAAGTGTTTAACCGTGTAGAGTCTCCGACTGTTTCTCGTATTACGGTCATTCAAACAGGTTTAATGGATGACTCTGTTTCAGCTATTCGTACAGAATATTCATTTAAATTAGTCGATGAAAAGTGGCAATTGCAAAATAAGCAAAAGAGCTACCAATGTGCGAGAGGAAAAAATACTAAAGGTTTCCAAACACAGCTTTGCTCATAAAAATAAAAAGACGATAAATATATCGTCTTTTTTTACCCTTTAAATTATACGCCACTCTCTAAAATTCTAATTTTGACATCAACGACATCATCTTTGACTGCTTCATGATGCGCTTGCATATGAGGTGTAGCTAAGTGTGCTTCAAGATGAGCCACGCTTTCCCATTTTTCTAACATAACAATCGTGTCAGGCTCTTGAGTCTGGAAGCTCGCATTTGATTTATGGTCAATTAAAGGTTCATAACCATGACAACCTTCTTCTGCTAAAACAGTTGGAATGATTTTCTGAAATGCATCCAATACGTTTTGGCGGTGCTGTCCACCCGATTGAGTACGAATTTCCGCAATAATGGTAAGCATGGTTTTCTCCGGATTAGGCTGCTGCAAATACAGTGTTTAGATGTGCTTTATATTCTTCAACGTAACTATCAATGTCAGGCATTTTAATTACATCATTTACAATAAATGTTGGTAGGGTACTCATACCTAAGAACTGATTGGCTTTATGAAATGGTAAATAAACACCATCTACACCAACGCCGTGGAAGAACTGATCTGCATCATTAAATGCTTCCATCGGTGCATTCCAAGTGAGTGACAGCATATATTTCTTGTCATGAATTAAACCACCTGAACCATATTTTTTTGAGGCATCAGAGCGGCTACGACCATCGTTTGCATATAATGAACCGTGACCTGTCGTAAATACATCATCAATATATTTTTTTACAGTCCACGGTGCACCCATCCACCAGCCGGGCATTTGATAAATCACGACATCTGCCCATAAGAATTTTTCTACCTCAGCTTCTGCATTGTAGTCGCTATCTGCACGAGTGACTTGTACGTCATGACCTAGTTCAGTGAGATGGTCCGTTGCCAATGCCGTGAGTGTGTCATTTAATTCACCATTTGAATGCGCAAATTGTTTAGCGCCATTAATGACTAAAATATTGCTCATGGAAGTTTCTCTAATTCAATTCTTAAACTTGAGCGATACTTTAGAGAAGTTACTCTTAGAGAAAAATGCAGTAATTGGAAAAATATTATTGAGTAAAAATCACTAATATGGACTGGATATATTGTATTTATGCTTTACTTGAAAGATATATTTTACAAAGTTGAACGGAAAAAATTGTTTGTAGCCTTTAGCATCAAGGTGAAGTTGTGGTGGAGTTGAGTATGAAAAAAATTGGTTTACTCATGATGTGTAATTTATTGGTTCTGAGTGCATGTACACCGAATACAAACCCACCTACACCTCAAGCTAATAGTCCGATACAAGCTGTTTTGATCGATCAACCAAACCTTTTAAATAACGCAAGTAATTTAAGTATTTCACAGCAAATGAATGCTTTGGATGATGCTTCTAATGCACAAGTAACTATTTTACAAACTGTGCCTAGTGAAGATGCTATATCAAAAACACGTACTGAATATTTATTAAAACGTGATCAGACCATTTGGAAAATCGTAAATAAAAAGCAAAGCTACCAATGTACAAAAGGGCAGGAAACAACAGATTTCCAAGTTAATCCTTGTCCTTAAGGCTGAATCTGTAGAAGATATGTGGATAACTTTAGAGTTATTCACAATATAAAAGTGGGTTGAGGCTAAGCAAAATATAGAATTTAAAATGGTTGGAATTGTCCGATTGCTGATCAATATAAAAAGTGATATTGTGTCATCCGGCAATTAAGCCAAATGGTAAAAATTACCGAATCTCACGTCATACATTTTTTCTTGTCTTAGACACCTTGTGAATACGGTGTTTCACATTCTAAACATGCACTCTCACGGCATATAACAGCTTAACTAAAGATTGACTGACCATACTGTCATCGTCATGACTACATTATTTATTTCAATATGTAGTTGCTGAGACATTTTGGCCGCTATTTTGAAGTGTACAACTCATGAATAATATTCAAACGACAGCGTTGAACCGTACAACGTTGATGTTTCCTTTAGCTTTAGTGCTATTTGAATTTGCGGTTTATATTGGTAATGACCTGATTCAGCCAGCTATGTTGGCAATTACTGAAGATTTTGGTGTAAGTGCAACTTGGGCACCATCTTCAATGTCATTTTACTTATTAGGTGGTGCATCTGTTGCATGGTTACTTGGGCCTTTATCAGATCGATTAGGTCGTAAGAAAGTTCTTTTAACTGGTGTTTTATTTTTTGCCTTGTGTTGTTTTTTAATTTTATTAACAAGACAAATCGAACACTTTCTGACATTACGTTTTCTACAAGGTATTGGGCTAAGTGTAATTTCAGCAGTCGGATATGCGGCAATTCAAGAAAATTTTGCCGAACGTGATGCAATTAAAGTCATGGCACTCATGGCAAATATCTCATTACTTGCGCCCTTGCTAGGACCTGTACTTGGAGCTTTCTTAATTGATTATGTATCTTGGCACTGGGGTTTTGTGGCAATTGCTTTACTTGCACTGCTGAGTTGGGTTGGCTTAAAGAAACAAATGCCGAGTCAGAAGGTGAGTGTAACCAAGCAGCCTTTTAGCTATCTTTTTGATGACTTTAAAAAAGTATTTAGCAATCGGCAATTCCTTGGTTTAACGCTAGCCTTACCGCTTGTCGGTATGCCGCTTATGCTTTGGATTGCATTATCGCCCATTATTTTGGTCGATGAGCTCAAGCTAACGAGTGTGCAATATGGATTAGCTCAATTCCCAGTATTTTTAGGTTTAATTGTAGGTAACATCGTTTTAATTAAAATTATTGACCGTTTGGCTTTAGGTAAAACAGTCCTAATTGGTTTACCGATTATGCTCACTGGTACAGTCATTTTAATATTAGGTGTTGTCTGGCAAATCTATTTAATTCCTTGTTTACTTACGGGAATGACACTTATTTGCTTTGGTGAAGGAATTAGTTTCTCAGTGTTGTATCGCTTTGCACTTATGTCATCTGAAGTGTCGAAAGGAACTGTAGCTGCTGCTGTTTCAATGCTATTAATGACGAGCTTTTTTGCAATGATTGAGCTTGTACGTTATCTCTATACTCAATTTCACTTATGGGCTTTCGTGCTATCTGCTTTTGCATTTATCGCACTGTGGTTTACTCAACCACGCTTGGCCTTAAAAGAGGAAATGCAGGAAAGAGTTGCACAAAATTTACATTAAAAAAATACCGGAATTTATATTCCGGTATTTTTTATTCTACTTAATTTCTTGCTCTAAAAGTTTGTTTTTAAGGGTCAACAACTCAGGCAAGGTTTCTAATAGTAAGCTCATTTGTTTTAACACGAGCGTGTAGCTTTCTGAAAAGTCTTCATGAGTTGTTAAGCTTTGAATTTGCTTTAAAGTTTGCTCAATAAAATTCAAGTCAACAGAAACTTGTTCAAATAAACTTTGGTTAAGAATTTGCTGGCAATCCAGTAAAAGCTGTAATACCTGTTGATCTTCAATTTTTTGTCTTTGGCTACCTAATGCTGCGACATAACTCAACTGGCTATGACTATAAACTAAATAACGAAAGGCGTAATGAATCAGCTCCGGTTTTGGGTTGGGCTCAGCACTTAAGCTCGAAATCATATTCGAGAGCTCAATTTGTGCATTATGTGCAGCACGGCGAATTCTACGATATTCAATGTCCTGATTTTTACCATGTTGGTATTGCTCAACAATCACATTGAAATAATCCAGTGTGGCTTGGCTACTTTTTTTAATATTGTTTGGAATATTACGAAAGTTCCAGTCTGGCCATATAAAATTAACAGCAAGCCATGCAATAAAGCAGCCTAATAAGGTGTCGATTAGACGAGGTAAAATAATACTGAAACCTGCACCTTTTAAGTTGAAAATGAGCAATACCATTAAGGTTGCCATCAGTGTTGCCAAAGCATATTTCTTCTGGCGCAAGTAGAAAAAGCTCACTCCACAAATAATAGTGAGAATGAGTTGACCTTCAATGCTTGGAACAAAATACAAAATAGGAATACCCCATAAAACGCCAAGTAAGGTTCCAATTGTTCTAAGTTTTAAACGGCTTTTGGTTGCAAAGTAAGTAATTTGGCAAACAAATAAACTAGTGAGTAAAATCCAGTAGCCATGTTGGGCAAAAGGTAATAGAGAAATTGCGTAACCCGCAGCAAACACAACCGCAATTCGTATTGCATGTCTAAATAGGGCAGATTGTGGTGTTAGTTGCTGCCGAATTTTTAATACAAGGTCAGAAAAACCTTGAATATCATCATCTAGCAAATTGAGGTGTTCTTGTTTGTTTTGACTTAGCGTTTCATTAAACGGCTGCGCATATTGAAGCTGTTCAAATTGTTCATGCATGCCTTTTAAATTATTAAAAATCAATTTTAGATTTTTAACTTCAAAATTTTGCGGGTGCTGTTGTATCCAGTCTTTTAAAGAACTTTCCAAATGGTTTAAAACAATTTGTCCTTCTTGAGAAGACTGATATTGCTGGTTATGCAAAATACATTGGGCTAAATCGTGGCAAGCTTGGGCCTGTAAACGCAGATTTTTTTGAAAACGGAAAATAAGATCACTACGGCTAAAGTTTTGTTGAATATGTTCGTAGTGTAGTTAATTAGAAGTCGCTTGTTCATGTATATCGCGGGCAAAAAAGTACAGGTTTAACCAGTAAATACTTTTATTACTGACTCGTGATGCCTTAAGACGAGTTAGCAGGGAACTACGTATTTGGTTAAGACTTTGCGCGACTTGCGTATTTTGGAGTGATAATTCAAATAAAAGCTGTTCAACATTTTCTTTATTATCAGGATCGAACAAGCGTGCTTTAGCTTGAAGTAAGGCAGAGATTTCTTCAAAAATTTGTGAAAGTTTATCTTGTAAAGGAAGGGTTGGTTTAAGAATAAAAAATAAAATAGAAGTTAGACCGTACCACAGTGCGCCATAGACAAAATAAGTAGGCTGTTGATACCAGTGAGCATATTCTCCTAAACCAAACATGCTATAAATTGAAAGTAAAATTGTACCAAAAGAAATGGTAGCGTAGCGCTGACCTAAGGCGCCCAATAAAATGAAACAAGCACTTGAAATTGAAAGATATAAAATAAATAAAAGTTTATAGGGTGCTAAAAATCCAAGAATAGTGCTGACAGTAAAAAAGAGTAGGCAGACATACAGTAAGTTGCGTAAACGAAGACTTAAGCGATCGTCAAAATCGGTTAGTGCTGCGGCAATCGCACCTAACGTTACAGGAACAATGAGTTCGTTATGACCCAACCACAGTAAGCCTAAAGTTGTGCCTGTGAGTACAATTAAAATTTGCAGGCAGTAAATTAAAATTGAATTCGCTTTAAAACGATTAAATATTTGAGTCAAATAATTCACGGCTTTTTTTCTAAATGTGAGGGTACGTGATAAGGGGTATTTAAATTTTTATTACTTGAAAAATATTATGCGTTTTATTTAAAAAAGTCAGTTTGTTTTTAAGATTTTATAATAATTAATTTGTCTAAATTGCTTAATAAAATAACAAAATTGTGGATATCTTTTTAGATACCCACAATTTAAAAAATAACAAATTATTGAATTACGCCACAGGCAATTCGTGCTCCGCCACCGCCTAAAGGTAGAGGAGAATCTGAATAGTTATCACCACCCGCATGAATCATGATTGCGCGACCTTGAATGTCCGCAAGTTTTAAACGTGGCGCAATAACAGCGGTGGTAGCAACACCGGTGCTGTCGACGACTAATGCTGGTAAGTCGCCCAAGTGCCCGTTAGTTGGCGTACCATGATGTGGTGCTTGATTAGGATTATAGTGACTACCCGCAGCTAAAGCAGCACCTGGTTTTCCATCTTTAACAACAGGAGCACACGATGCATTTTCATGAATATGGAAACCACGAGTACCGCTTGGTAAATCTGCTAAAGCAGGGGTAATAATTAAGCCTTTATCACTGTCTTGAAAGCTAATCGTCCCGATTTTTTTACCAATCCCATTAGCTGTGACTTCATTTACATCGACTACTTTTTTGGTATGCATTGTCGTTAATGCATGAGTCGTATCTGAAACAGTTTTGCTGACCGTGCTACAACCGACTGTTAATAAGGCTGTCAGTGCGCATACTGCACTCATTTTATTTAATAATGGCATTATTGGATGTCCTTATAGATATATAGATATAAAGCTGATTTTTTTATTCAAGCAAAGGCTCGTTAAGCCTACAAGTTAATTTAAATAGTCACTTTGTATCCTGAAACATTTTTAAATCATTGGCTTAATTTTTAGATGGTGGTAAATCATCATCCGAATCATAAATCATGGTCGTTTTGGGCATGGGTTCAGGATCAATCGTTTCATGAAGCCATTCACGCCAAATCGCTAATAAAACAGCTAAAATAACAGGGCCAATAAATAAACCGACTAAACCAAAACTCGCAATACCACCCAGTACACCAAACATAATCAGTAAAAACGGAATTTGAGTTGCACCAGAAATTACAAGTGGGCGAATCACATTGTCTGAGCTACTTACAATCAGAACACCCCATAAAACCACGCCAATGGCTTCCATGGTTTGCCCTTGTGAAAACAGCCATAGACCAACACCTAAATAGGAAACAGGGGTACCGAAGGGAATGAGTGCTAATAAGAACGTCGCAATCGTGAGCACCATTGGATTCGGTACACCAGCGACGAAATAACTCAATCCAGCAAGTACTGCTTGAGCAATTGCAGTTAAACCGACACCATAGACAACGGCACGGGTTGTTTCTGAAATTGTATCTAGATAATGGTGAATACGTAGGCCAATCACCATTTCTAAGGCTTTACTCACTTGAGTTAAGATCGTGTGACCGTCACGGTAAAAGAAGAAAAGACTTAAAATTGCAAAACCAAGTTTGACGAGATTTTTACTAATTTCATTGATTAAAACTCGCCCATAACTTAAATGGCTTTGTATCCAAGCTGCAATACTCTGAATCGTACTATTTGGGTCGGTGTTTATATCATTTAGTGTTCTGGTTATTTCTTTGCCAATAAAAGGAAGATTTTTAATGAAATCAGGTACGCTTAAATGACCAGAAAAAACCTGACGCTGTAAATCAAGATAGAGATTGCGACCTTCATGTTGCAAAATAAAAATAGCGCAGATCAGGGGTACACCAACAACTAAAATAACAAAGCTAATCATGACTGTGGCATTTAAATTATTACGGTTTTCGCCAAAAAAACGCTGAATTCTTAAATAAATTGGCCAAGTCATGTAGGCGATAATCGCAGCCCAAACTACAGGTACAATAAAGTACTTCAGGATGTTAAATCCTAAAAATAACAGGATGAAAAACAGCCCAAACAATAAAACGCGCTGTAAAGTAGGAGCGTATGGATGCACGAACAAAAATTCTCTAATTATTTAAATAGAATGGGGTCATATTAACTGAAAAATGACCTGAGGCAAATTTTAGGCAGAAATGCTGATCTATACATTCCTGCTCAATAAAAATGAAAAAGTTATTTTTAAAACCACTCGGACTTATCTTCGATTAGTTTATTTAAAAGTGGCTGCCACTGGCTTTGAATTGCAATAAAGTTTTTTTGTGGTTTATCAAACACACTCAAACCTTGCATTGCTAAACTGCCATAAGCACTACGCTCTGCAATCCATGCAATCGGTTCATGTTCGATTTTTTCAAAAAATTGCTGAATATCTTTTGAGCTAGCACTATTCGGTTTAACACGATTTGCAAGCAGTAAAATTTGTACTTTTCCTTTGCGAATACGTTTAATATCCTGCAAATGCTTGAGAAAACGACGTGTACTGTCGATATCAAAAAATGAAGGTTGAAGTGGTGTAATAATGGCATGAGCTTCGCTGACTAATTGTTCAGCATGGTCGCCTGAAAGAGCGCCGGGTGCATCAATAATTAAATAATCTAAATTTTTAGGTGCATCACCAATAGATTTTTCTTGGCGCCAATCAAGGCTTTGAATTGCAGCTACATTTTCTGGACGTTGCTTTAACCATTGTAAGGAAGATTTTTGGTTATCAGAGTCCGCTAAAGCTACTTTATATCCTTTTTGTGCCAAAGCTGTTGCCAACGTAATGGCTGTCATGGTTTTTCCGCATCCACCTTTTTGATTTGCAATAAGTATCGTTTTCATAAATTCAGTTATATTCAGCAGCACACTTGTTCTGCTTATACCTTAGCATCTTTTTATGAGAAGTAGATGACTGCCTTTGACAAAAGTTTAAGCTAGTTCGTAATTTTAGATATGATTGCTCATCTACCGTGATGATATGTAATTTATTAAGGAAAATTTATGTCCGTATGGCTGGCCATGCTTATAGGTGCTGGTATTGGTATTATTATCACAACGCTTATTTTATCAAATACCCGTAATGGTCGAATCAAGGCTGAATACGAGCAATATATTGCAGAGTTAGAGCTTGAGCATCAACAGGCCCTTGCCCAGGCACAAAAGCGGAGTGTGAATACAAGCCGCGCTGTATTAAAAGGTAAAATGGCAGAACAATTTGCTCCGATTTTACCTGAGTTTCAATACTTACCAAGTGATGCCAAATTTCTGGGTGACCCGGTTGATTACGTTATTTTTGATGGCTATACCGATTTTAGAGATGGAGATGGAACTGCCGAGGATATCCAGATTATCTTGCTTGATATTAAAAGTGGGGGAGCTCGTCTAACCAAAGGACAGCAAGCAATTGCTCAAGCAATAAAAGAAGGAAAGGTACGCTTTGAAACGTTGCGAATTGATTTTGAAGATTAACAATCAATTTAATTAGGCACAAAAATAGACGAAATTGATCTGTATTGTTACTAAATACCGATATTTTTTTCATCGCTTAGAGCTACTATAAATTAGAGATCTGCTGCATTTGATCTAGTAATATTTGAGGTATAAAGCGATGAAAAAACAACATGTAATGCTAGGCTTGTTGGCCTCTTTATGTATCAGCTCAGCTTTTGCTTCGACGGCCTCTACTTCTGGTGAATATAATATTGCAAATGGTTTGTTACCGATTGAAAAAGATCAGTCAATTTCTGTGTTACAGCCATTTCAAGGCAATTTTAGAATTTTAGGTTCAAAAATTTATAAAAATGATGAACAAGCTAAGTTCTCACCGATCGATTATGCGGTAAGTTGGGGGCTATTTGCTCAACCAGATATTGCTCGTACCATTTCAGTTAAACAGTATGACCGCTATTTGAACTGGAAAATGAGTAAGCTTCCTGTACCTGCTGAGCAAGCGATGCAAATGGTGTCTAATATGCACATCATTCCTGCGAGTCCTCAAATTGCTCAACAAATTAAACAAGTTAAACGCGGTGACTTGGTATACCTCAAAGGTGACTTGGTCGAAATTAAAGATAAAAATTTAGTTTGGCGGTCATCTTTAACCTCAACTGATACAGGTGATGGTGCTTGTGAGTTATTCCGTGTTCAATCGATTCATTGGGTTGAAAAACAAAATATATAAATTAAAAAGCCTTCTTGTTCAGAAGGCTTTTTATTGCACACTATAAAATTAATGCTGCTGTGAAGCTTTCCAGTATTTCAACTGGTTCTGAGCTTGTAAGTAGTCAGCAAGTTGATTGACTTGTTCATCTTTATTGGCCTGTTTATCACTGATGTGTTTTTCTTGGTTTTCCCAATATTGATAAAGTAAGCCTTGAATATAGCGACCTTGTTCAGTTTTTAAGTCGAGGTCTTTTAACATGGTCAATGCTGAGCGAACATTATCAAGTGTACGTTTTTGTTCAAACTCTGTGGTGAGTGTACCTGCCGCATGCATTTTTTCTAACTCAGTTTCCATTTCATCGCTCATTTCAGTAAAGCGACGGTCATAGTCTTCTAATAAAGCAATATCATGCGCATCGTCAGCAGTGGCTGTGAACTTTTTAACAGGCCTTTCATTGAGCTTTTCCATCACCTGATCAGTAGATGAACTTGTATGAGATTGCTGAGTCTTTGCTGGTTCATCTGCTTTTTTACAAGCAGTCAATAATAGGCTAGAGCTGAGCAAAGACATTAAAATGATATGAGGCGTTTTTTTAAACATAGCTTTCAACCGAACCTATTCTCTATGATTTGACGACGTACTTTTTTGAAAGTGATATGCATATGTGACATATGGAAAATCAATCTGATCTTGTGGGCCTAGGCCTGTAAAATCATAAACAATTTTCTCAAATTGAGCTTTGAGCTGTAATTGATCTTTTTCAGTCATTGCTGCAATAAAACTTGTAGAGAGTAATCTTTTACTCACCACTTGTTCGACAGTACCATGCTGTGATTGCGAAAAAGTTTCTAAACTGTCAAAACTAAATAGATTTTGGTTTTCAAAAACCTTTTTCCACTTTTCACTATGGTAACGCGGTGTATCGCCTTCAAGAGGTAGTAAAAAATCTGCTAAGGCTTTCACCCAGTCTGTACGCTCATCACGCTGATTCCAAACGAGACCTAAATGTCCTTGCGGTTTTAATATTCGATGGATTTCGGTCAGTGTTTCCATGTTGTCGAACCAATGGAAAGATTGAGCGCAAATGACCGCATCAATTTGTTGATCATTTACCGGAATAGCATGGCTAAATGCCTGTAAAGTTTTAATATCAGTATAGGCTTGCTGAAGCTGTTGTAACATCTCGCCAATTGGCTCTACTGCAATAATATTGGCACGTGTTTGTTTTAAGTAGGGTAAGAATTTGCCAGTACCTGAGCCAAGATCAATAACAGTAGAATTTTCATGTATTTGGAGACGTTCTTGCAGCCAACTGACTATTTCTGCTGGATAATTCGGCCTAACTTGCTGATAAAGCTCCGCAGCGGAGCTGAATCCTTTTTGAGCGGCAGGATGTAAGGATTGTGTCATATTTTGCACTTTTTAATCTGACTGGCATCTATAAAATAAGATACTCCGCAATCATAAATTGGCAAAACACCTATTTTGTTTCATTTTTGACGATGTATGTGGGAGTAAATTTTCTTTCGGTGTGAGCATGGATAAGCAAATTATTTTTGAAGACGAACACATTAGAGCCATTTTTTTACAAGGCGATTCTAATACATTAGTTCTCTCTTTTGGCGATTTGATTACCCGAGCGAGTGGCTTATCTATCAATGCTGAAAAGTCTCTAATAAAGTACCAATACAATGTTATTGGGATTATGCCAAAACAAAAATCATGGTTCCCAAAAGCCAGTATGGTTGAAATGGCCAAAGCCATTTTGCCTATTCTTCAGCGTTTTAAAAATATTGTAGGTTATGGTGGCTCAATGGGCGGCTATGCAGCAATCAAATATTCGAACCTTTTAAACATGAATCGAATCGTTGCATTTGTACCTCAATATTCAATTGACCCTGAACAGGTCGAAGACCGCCGCTATGCTGAATTCTTTGATACTGTCGCGAACAAAGACATGCAAATTCAACAGCAAGATGTAGATGCAAGTCGTGAATATATTATTGTTTATGATCCTTACTTTGCTGTCGATCGCGAACATTACTTAAAAATAAAAGAGCTATTGCCAAGTTTACATACGGTTCATTTACCTTTTACAGGGCATGAAGCTTTATCAGTATTGGCAAGCTCAAGTTTGTTACATGATTTTATTGAGCATGAATTTGATGAAACGTATTTCTATCAACATGTTCGTAAAATCAAAAAACAAAGTAAATTCTATTACCGTAATGTACTTGCGAATGTGCTGACATACCATGACAGCATGTTATTAAAAATTTTACGTCAAAATGATTTTCAATTAGATGAACGTTATTTAGATAACCCGCTCAAGCAAGCGATTACACGTAGTCTTTTAAAAACAAAGCAGGCAACTGAGCACGATTTTCAAAAGCTTGGAATTAAAATTCAGTACATTCAGCAAGCTGCAACTTATAAAAAAGGTTTGCAGACTTACTCTGGTACAGTCTTGGTATTCAATTTAATTAATTTAAAGCTTGAAGCTTATGCTATAGATGTTGTGCTAGCAAACACATCGTATCTGCTTCCAATTGTGACAGAGCAGACTGGAGTTGCACATATTGAATTAAATAATGAAATTTATTTGTTAGGTATGAATGACCGAAAAATTATTAAATTATTCAAACAAGGTGATGCATTAAGCTCGGATATGAGTCCGTTTGTCATTAAACAATATGCTGATTTTTTTGCATTGAGCTACAAGCAATTTAATTTAGATTGTGATGAACAAGGCGTTTGTGACTACATTGAAGGTTCAGTTCAACCATCGCAACAATTTGTACTGACCAGTTATTAATTTTAATTTATTGATTAAATAAAGCCCAAATCTTCAAATTTGGGCTTTATTTTTTGCTCAAAAAATATTTTTTTATTAATTTATTTGTATATAAAATCAAAAGTCATTATTTAAATAAATAATGCGATTAATTTTTAAATAAAGATAGGGCTAAAAGTAGCCATGATAAATTAAGCGAAAAATTATTATATTTAAAAATTAATGGTTTTTAGTTTTATATAAATTAAAGAAATATTGTTGGGTTGTTTAAAATACAATGATTGCTTTGGAGTCTATTAATTAATTGTTTTTTATTGCAATTTTATTTGTGTTGAGAAGGGGTGCTTAAAATAGCTTCACTATTCAAAGATAATTGCATATTTATTTTTTTCTCCTAAAATGATTTTTTACTAAATTGTCGTTACAGTTTTTTATATGCAATCATTAAATTATCGGAATAATGATGCATCGCAACATGGAAGTTCTGCACCTTTGAAACGAGCAATGAGTACTCGACATTTGGTGATGATCTCCCTTGGCGGTGCCATAGGTACAGGTCTTTTTTTAGGGTCTGGCGACGTAATTGCTCAAGCTGGCCCAATTGGCGCAATTATCTCTTATTTCTTGGGCGGTTTGATTGCCTACACCGTTATGCTCTGTCTTGGTGAGCTAGCGGTTCATGTGCCTGAATCGGGCTCTTTCGGTGAATACGCACGACGCTATATTGGTCCAGGCACAGGTTATATGATTACCTGGCTATATTGGTTGACTTGGACTGCCACTTTAGGAACTGAATTTACTGCCGCAGCTTTGCTGGTTAAGGAATGGTTTCCATCTACTTCTGTTTGGGCGTGGACTTTGTTTTTTGGTGGTCTTGTCTTTTTCCTTAATATTAGTTCAACGCGTTTATTTGCTGAATCTGAGTTCTGGCTTGCTCTGATTAAAGTTATAACAATTATTGTATTTATTACTTTGGGTTTATTGGCAATTTTTGGTTTTATTCCTTATCACGGACATGAAACAGCGCCGTTATTCAGCAATTTAACGGCTCAAGGTTGGTTCCCGCATGGTTTATTCCCAATTTTCACAACCATGCTCATTGTAAACTTTGCCTTCTCTGGTACTGAGCTTATTGGAGTTGCTGCAGGTGAGGCAGAGGAACCGGCAAAGACTGTACCTAAGGCAATTAATGCAGCGATTTGGCGTTTGCTCATATTCTTTGTGGGAACAATTGTTGTCATTTGTTCTTTGCTTCCATTTCATCTTGCTGGTCTTAATGCAAATGATGTGAGCAGTAGTCCATTTGTGACAGTATTTAATTATATTGGTATTCCGTATGCAGAAGACATTATCCGCTTCGTAATTATTACGGCGCTGCTTTCAGCTGCCAATTCTGGTTTATTTGCTGCATCACGAATGATGTGGTCGCTTTCAGCAAAAAATCAATTACCTAAAATTTTCGCTAAACTTACACCATCTGGCACACCTATTGTTGCCATTATTGTGACGATGTTTGGTGCTATTCCTGGGTTGCTTTCAGAACAGTTTGCACCAGAAACAATTTTCAAAAATTTGTTAGGTGTTGCTGCCTTTACAATGGTTGTTGTTTGGATTGCCATTTGTATTTCACAATTTAACTTCCGTAGACAATGGTATAAGTCAGGAAAGACAGCAAAAGATTTACGTTTTGCTGCTCCGCTTTTCCCTCTTACTCCAATTGTAGGTGGGCTATTTTGTATAGTTACTTGTATCAGTATGGTGTTTGATCCATCTATGCAGGTTGGATTTATCTGCTGTATTATCTTTATCTTACTGTGTTATATCAGCTATTTTGTCTTTTATCGTAAGAAAGAGAGTGCTCCAAACTAAGCCTATTTATTGCTTAATTTGGTTGATAAGAGGTCCCTCATGGGACCTTTTTTTATGTCTATAAAATGTGCATAGAAGAGTACTTTTATATATTTTTTTTAAAAATGTTTTTTTTATTTTAATAATAAATTCAAATAATGATTCATAAATTAACCATTTATCGGAATGTTATTAATAGCTAATTATTATAAGTCTTTAAATAAGTATATGTTTAACATGATTATTTAATAGTTGTGTAATTTTTATATTTCTATTTTTTATTTTAAATAAGACTGTACAAAAAAATATTATGAAATTTTCTAAAAAAATTGAAGGATTTTTGAAATTTTTTGTTAATTAAGTTATTGTTATTAAATGGTAATTTTTTAACCATTTTTAATTTTAATATTTTTTTAATTTCCATAAAATAAAATTATTATGGCTGAGGCTTTTTTTAGGCTTTGTTACTTTTTTATTATAAAATTTCGGGGAAATTGATTATTTTTTCTCTGCTTGTTTATTTTAAAATGTTCTAAATTATCTTGCTCTGTGCTATATTTACTTAAAGATTTTATGTCTATATGAAAGCGCGATTAATCAGCTTGAGTAGTGATGTGAAGCTTGCAGTATTATTGAACAATTTTTATTTAAAAAGACTAATGGAGGGATCTATCGATTAGTCAAAAATAATTTCATGGACTTATGGTTTTTTGTTTTATGAACCCTAGTTCTTTTTAACTCCCAAACGGTTATGTCACCTCTTTTGCACTTATTTCCAATCGACTTTTTTGAGTTGATTGCGGTGGAACTTTTGCTTTTATAAAGACATTTTTTATAAACAGCAGATGAGCAAGAGAAAGATTGTAAAAGATATCGATATATAAAAGTAAATCTTACTTTTGATATCACAAGATGGAATTTAAAAGGTCTGAAGCTTTAGAAGAGCGGAAGATTTTATAAATAAATCAAAACATTGTTATTGCAAGGTTTTGGTTGCTGAATAATAAAGACTACGGATTTATCACATCTGAGTCTATGTAGGTATATAGGAAAAAAGATGTCAGATCTTTCATACGTAAACGAACATAGCGATGCATGGCAAACTTACTTGGCACAAATTGACCGTGTAGCGCCATATCTAGAACACTTAGCTGATTATATCGATACTTTAAAGCGTCCTAAGCGTGCTCTTATTGTTGATGTACCAATCGTAATGGATGACGGTTCAATCCAGCACTTTGAAGGCTACCGTGTACAACACAACTTGTCTCGCGGTCCTGGTAAAGGTGGTGTTCGTTACCATCCAAATGTTGATTTAAATGAAGTGATGGCGTTGTCTGCATGGATGACAATTAAAACTGCTGTTTTGAACTTGCCATTTGGTGGTGCAAAAGGTGGTATCCGTGTTGACCCACGTAAATTATCTACTCGTGAATTAGAGCGTTTAACTCGCCGTTATACGACTGAAATTGGTCACATTATCGGACCTCAAAAAGACATTCCTGCTCCAGACGTTGGTACAAATGCCAATATCATGGGTTGGATGATGGATACTTATTCTACTAGCCAAGGTCACACAGTGACTGGTGTTGTAACTGGTAAACCAGTTCACTTAGGGGGTTCTTTAGGACGTGTTAAAGCGACTGGTCGTGGTGTATTCGTTACTGGCCGTGAAGTTGCTGCAAAAATCAACTTACCAATTGAAGGCGCGAAAGTTGCTGTTCAAGGCTTTGGTAACGTAGGTAGTGAAGCTGCTTTCTTATTTGTTGAATCAAAAGCAAAAATCACTCACGTTCAAGACCACACTGGCACAATTTTCAATGCTGACGGTATTGATCTTGTTGCATTACGTGAGCACGTAAACGCAAACCAAGGTGTTGGCGGTTTTGCTGGTGCACAATCAATTGCAGATGAAGATTTCTGGACTGCTGAAGTAGACATCATTATTCCTGCTGCATTAGAAGGCCAAATCACAGTTGAGCGTGCTGAAAAACTTAAAGCTAAGTTGATTTTAGAAGGCGCGAACGGCCCGACTTATCCTAAAGCTGAAGATGTATTGGTTGAGCGTGGCATTGTTGTTGTTCCTGACGTTGTATGTAACGCCGGCGGTGTAACTGTAAGTTACTTCGAATGGGTTCAAGACATGGCGAGCTATTTCTGGAGCGAAGAAGAAATCAACGAACGTTTAGACAAGTTGATGGTTCAAGCAATGGATGACGTTTGGAATACAGCGAATAAGAATGCTTGTACTTTACGTACAGCAGCTTACATCTTGGCTTGTGAGCGTATCTTAAAGGCTCGTAAAGAACGCGGTATTTTCCCAGGCTAATCTGAGGAAATTACCTTTTAGGAAAAGTGGGCTGAGCAAATATAAAGGATGTATAGGGTTATTTGTTCAGTCCCTTTTTCTAAATGAATTAAAGACAGTAAGACAGATTAAATAAATTAAATAGATACTGAGGTAAGCATGGAACAGCCAATTTCTGTAACTCGAAGCAACTTTAATGACTGGATGGTTCCAGTATTTGCACCGGCAAATTTCATTCCGGTACGTGGTGAAGGTTCACGTATCTGGGATCAAGAAAATAAAGAATATATCGATTTTGCAGGCGGGATTGCAGTAAATGCATTAGGTCATGCGCATCCAGTGGCAGTCAATGCGTTAACAGAACAAGCAAAAAAACTTTGGCATGTCGGCAATGGTTATACCAATGAACCAGTACTGCGTCTTGCTAAACAACTCACTGAAAATACATTTGCAGACAAAGTATTCTTCTGTAACTCAGGTGCAGAAGCAAATGAAGCAGCATTAAAGCTTGCTCGTAAAGTTGGACTTGACAGCGGTATCGCAGGTAAAAGCGGTATTGTGGCATTTAACAACGCGTTCCACGGCCGTACTTTATTTACCGTTTCGGCTGGTGGTCAGCCAAAATATTCACAAGACTTTGCACCACTTCCAAACGGCATTAGCCATGTTGCTTATAATGATTTAGAAGCAGCTAAAGCAGTTATTAATGAGCAAACCTGTGCAGTAATTGTAGAGCCTGTACAAGGTGAGGGCGGGGTAATTCCTGCTGATATCGAATTTTTAAAAGGTTTACGTGCACTGTGTGATCAGTTTGGTGCCTTACTTATTTTTGATGAAGTGCAAACAGGTGTCGGCCGTACAGGTGCACTTTATGCCTACATGAACTACGGTGTTACACCGGATGTGCTCACTACTGCAAAAGCGCTGGGCGGTGGTTTCCCTGTCGGTGCAATGTTAACAACTGATAAATTTGCGCCGCATTTTTCAGTGGGTACACACGGCACGACGTATGGCGGTAACCCGCTGGCAAGTGCAGTTGCAGGCGCAGTCTTTGAGTTTATTAATACACCAGAAGTACTTGAAGGTGTAAAACACCGTCATCAATATTTCCTTGATGCATTAAATACGTTAAATGCTGAATATCAAGTTTTTGATGAAATTCGTGGTCAAGGTTTATTGATTGGTTGCGTATTAAAAGCTGAATATGCAGGTAAAGCAAAAGATATTACGACTTGGGCAGGTGAAGAAGGTTTACTTGCTTTAATCGCAGGGCCTAACGTAGTTCGTTTCACACCTTCACTCATTATTCCTGAACAAGATATTGATGAAGGGATAGCTCGTTTAAAAAGAGCTTTGGCAAAGTTGGCTAAATAAAAAAAAAGGAAAGCTAGCCATGATGATTGTCCGTCATGCCGAGTTTCGAGACCTTGAAGATATTTATAAATTAGCAGGTAAGTCAGGTGTTGGCCTGACTTCCTTGCCACAAAATATGGATACGCTTTCGGCTCGAATTTCACGTACTCGCAATACTTTAAATGGTAATGTTCATAAGAGCGAACAGGGTTATTTGTTTGTTCTTGAGGATACAGAAGCTCAACGTGTTATTGGGGTGAGTGCAATTGAAGTTGCTGTGGGTTTAATCGAACCTTGGTATAACTTTCATGTTGGAACCCAAGTACATGCTTCAAAAGCATTAAATGTCTATAAAGCATTACCGACTTTATTTTTAAGTAATGATCGAACGGGAAGTAGTGAGCTCTGCACATTATTTTTAGATCCGGAACGTCGTGAAAACCAAAACGGTAAATTCTTATCAAAAATCCGTTTTATGTTTATCGCAGCATTTAAGCAATATTTTGAGAAAAAACTTATTGCTGAGATGCGTGGTTTTTCTGATGAAAATGGTTGTTCACCTTTCTGGGATGCGATTGGTCACCATTTCTTTAATATGGATTTCTCCACAGCAGATTATTTAAGTGGAATTGGCCAAAAAGTTTTCATTGCGGAACTTATGCCACGTTTTCCAGTCTATGTAGACCTTTTACCAAAGGCTGCACAAGAAGTGATTGGAAAAATGCATCCACATACTTTACCTGCTTATCATGTGCTTGAGTCCGAAGGCTTACGCTATCAAGGATATGTCGATATTTTTGATGCAGGTCCAACCATTGAAGCCAATATTGATGAGTTGCGTGCAGTTAAAGAAAGCCAATTTTTAACTGTCAAAATTACTAATGAAGCGACTGTGGGTAAAACACAATACCTTGTTGCCAATGATAACTATCACGACTATCGGGCTATGTTAATGAAGCTTGATCTCGTAGATAACATTCTAAATTTAAACCATGAACAAGCTGAAAAACTCGGTGTACAAGAAGGGCACGCTGTTCGTGTGTTATCACTAAATCCTATGGAAGTATCCTGATGTCAAACTCTTTATTTATAAACGGTGTCTGGTTACAAGGCAGCGGTACAACATTTGTAAAAACAAACCCAGTTGATAACCAAACTGTATGGTCAGGTACTGAAGCTACAGCTGCAGATGTTGAAAAAGCTTGCCAAGCCGCACGTACAGCATTTCCTGCATGGGCACGTTTAGCTTTTGCAGAGCGTGTTGCAATTGTAGAAAAGTTTGCAAAGCTGCTTGAAGAAAATAAAAAACATTTAGCTGAAGTAATTAGTCAAGAAACCAGTAAGCCTTTTTGGGAAACGTTAACTGAAGTTCAGTCAATGATTGGCAAAGTTGCGATTTCGATTCGTGCTTATCATCAACGTACTGGCGAAAGCTCAACTGAAATGGCAGATGGTGTGGCATCTTTACGTCATCGTCCACATGGTGTACTTGCAGTTTTTGGTCCATATAACTTCCCTGGCCATTTACCAAATGGGCATATCGTTCCTGCTTTGCTTGCTGGAAACACAGTTGTGTTTAAACCAAGTGAATTAACGCCTTGGACTGCTGAAGAAACTGTAAAACTTTGGCAACAAGCAGGTTTGCCAAATGGTGTAATGAACTTAGTTCAAGGTGGCCGTACTACTGGTGAAGCCTTGGCTGCTTCTCATGAAATTGATGGCTTATTGTTTACCGGAAGTGCAAACACTGGTTATCACTTGCATAAGCAAATGGCAGGTGCGCCTGAGAAAATTCTTGCGCTTGAAATGGGCGGCAATAATGCATTGATTATTGATGAAATTGAAAATATTGATGCGGTTGTTAACCTCACTATTCAATCTGCTTTTGTTTCGGCAGGTCAGCGTTGTACATGTGCACGCCGTATCTTGGTAAAAAATGGTGCTGAAGGTGATGCATTTATTCAACGTTTTGTTGAGGTTGCTAAAAACCTAAAAGTTGGCCGTTGGAATGATGAGCAACAACCATTTATGGGTGGTGTAATTTCATCAGTTGCTGCGACAAACATGATGAATGCTCAGCAAAAGTTACTTGAGCTTGGTGCCAAAAGTTTATTGCTAATGACGCGTCCTCAAGAAGACAGCTCGCTACTTACTCCAGGTATTGTTGATGTAACAGGTGTGGCGGGTATTCCAGATGAAGAATATTTTGGTCCGCTTACCACCATTCAACGTTATGACAGTTTTGATGAAGCATTAAAAATTGCCAATGCAACTCGTTTTGGTTTGTCTGTTGGATTGGTTTCTCCAAAACGTGAACTATTTGATGACTTACTCATTGAAGCGCGTGCCGGTATTGTGAACTGGAACAAACCATTAACAGGCGCTTCAAGTGCTGCGCCATTTGGTGGTGTTGGAGCTTCGGGTAACCACCGTGCAAGTGCGTTTTATGCTGCTGACTACTGTGCTTGGCCAATGGCTTCACTTGAAAGTGAAAGCTTGACGTTGCCAGAAAAATTATCTCCAGGGATTGTGTTGCCTTAACACTAGGGAAAGAAAAAATGAAAGGATATGAAGTAAATTTTGATGGTTTAGTGGGGCCAACACATCACTATGCGGGTTTGTCTTTTGGTAATGAAGCATCAACCAAAAACCGTAACAATACCTCGAATCCAAAATTAGCAGCGAAACAAGGCTTATTAAAAATGAAAGCCTTGTCTGATATGGGAATGAAACAAGGTGTACTTGCTCCGCATGAACGCCCACATGTTCCAATGCTACGCCGTTTAGGTTTTACTGGAGATGACATTAGTGTTGTTGCTCAAGCAATGCGCTATTCACCAGAGCTATTGTCATCTTTAAGTTCAGCTTCTCCAATGTGGACTGCAAATGCTGCAACTGTTTCACCTTCGGCTGATAGCCAAGATGAGCGCGTGCATTTTACTGCGGCTAACCTGAACAATAAATTTCATCGTTCAATTGAAGCTGAAACTACAAGCCAAGTCTTACAAGCCATCTTTAAAAATGAACGTCACTTTGTACACCATGAAGCTTTACCACAAGTGGCTTTGTTTGGTGATGAAGGGGCAGCAAATCACAATCGTTTAGGTGGTGATTATGCTAAGCGTGGTGTTCAGGTCTTCGTTTATGGTCAGCAACATTTAAATAATGGTTTACCGGGACCAAAGCGTTATCCAGCACGTCAGACGCGTGAGGCAAGTGAAGCAATTGCGCGTTTGCACCGTTTAGATGATGCACATACGGTTTTTGTTCAACAAAATCCAGATGTGATTGATCAGGGTGTTTTCCATAACGATGTGATTGCGGTAAGTAACCAACAGGTTTTATTCCACCATCAACATGCTTTCTTAAATCAAGATCAGGCATTTGCTGAAATTCGTCAAAAGATGGCAAGCATCGGTGAAGACTTTATTTCGATTGAAGTGCCTGAAAACCGCGTTACTGTAGACGATGCTGTTGCTACTTATTTGTTTAATAGCCAGATTTTGACTCGTCCAGATGGCGGCATGACCATTGTTGTACCAGAAGAGTCTCGCCAAAATGCTGCGGTATGGAGCTATTTGAACGATATGATTCAAATGGGTACACCAATTGATGCAATTCAAGTGTATGACCTACGTGAAAGTATGCGTAACGGTGGTGGTCCGGCTTGTTTGCGTTTACGTGTGGCATTAAATGAAACCGAATTAAATGCCGTAAATCCAAAAGTTCTTATGAATGATCAATTGTTTAGCACACTCAACCAGTGGGTAGATAAACACTATCGCGATCGTTTAGCTCAAGAAGATTTGGCAGATCCGCACCTACTCATGGAAAGCCGTATGGCGCTTGATGAACTGACCAAAATTTTAGGTTTGGGTTCGGTTTATCCTTTCCAAAAATAATGAGGAGGTGACATGCAAGATTTTCTAGCATTAACCTTACAAGGTGAGCAGCCTACAACTCGCGAAGGGAAACAAGATAATTTTACTTGGCGTTGGTTAGGTGAGGGTCTTCTTGAATGTACACCACATGAGCAGTACGACAAAGCTGTCGTACTGTCAGCTGGAGTACATGGGAATGAAACGGCACCAATTGAGTTGTTAGCTCATCTTTGCACCGATTTATTTGCCGGGCGTTTAAAGCTTGCAGTGAGATTATTGCTTGTATTGGGTAATCCGTATGCAATGCGTCAAGGCAAGCGTTATGTACATGATGATGTAAACCGTATGTTCTGTGGTGGGTATAAAAATCTGCCTCTAACTGAAGAGTCTAAGCGAGCTGAGGTTTTAGAGCAGGCAGTTGCTACTTTCTTTAAAGAAAGTGCAAGTAATGCTAAGCGCTATCACTATGATTTACATACAGCAATTCGTGCTTCATTATTACCAACCTTTGCTCTATTACCTTATCAAACGCATGACTATGATGCTGATTTGACAGCAAGCCTTGAAGCTGCTGACTTAGATGCTTTGGTTTATCACAGGGCTGCGGGTAAAACATTTACACATTTTACAAGTGAAAGCTTTAAAGCTGCGAGTGCAACTTTGGAGTTAGGCAAAGCTTTGCCATTTGGACAAAATGACTTGAGTCAGTTTGCCGCAATTGATGAAGTTATTCGCAATGTCGTTTCTGAACAAGCTTTACCGTTAAGAAATAAAACAAAAATTCGAGTGTTTCAGGTGTCTGATTCTTTAATTAAAAAAGATGAGGATTTCCAAATGAACTTATCGGCTGAGGCTCCGAACTTTTCAACATTTACCAAAGGCGAAATCATTGCGACTCAACCTTCTGGTAACTATGTAGTTGAACAAGATCAGGTCTGGATTTTATTTCCAAACCCAAATGTGAAGATTGGTTTACGTGCAGGTTTGGTTTTAACCGAAACACACTCATAATTTTTAGATAAATAAAAAAGGGCGATTCATCGCCCTTTTTTATTGCTAACTTTAATTAGTTAGTGCCAAAAAGGCCTTTAACGAAAGATTTCTTTTCAGTTTTTTGTGTAGAGCCTTGAGCCCCTGCATTTACGTTTGCATTTGCACTGATTCCAACCGGAGCAACATTAACACCAACATTTACGCCTGTTTGAGCGTTGACTGCATGAGCTGGTTGAGCTGCATTTAATTGTGCTTGAGCATCAGCTTTAGTACCCGCAACAAATTCTTTTTGCTCTGCTTGATTTTGAGCTACGCGAGCTTTAACTGCATCTACACGTGCTTGAGCATCAGCTTGTTTTTCAGCGCTAAATTCTTTTTGTTCAGCCTGTTTTTCAGCAACTTTGGTTTTTACTGCATCAAGATGTGCTTTTGTATCAGCTTTAGCTTCAACTGCTAAGTTTTTAGTACCTGTTGCAGCTTTAGTCGCTAAATTTTTTGTCCCTGTTGCTGCTTCAGTAGCAAAATGTTTAGTGCCTGTTACAGCATCAGAAGAAAGTTCAGCTACTTTTCCTGTTGTTTTTTTAGTTGCTTTAACCGTAGTGTTAGCAGCTACATGACCAGCATGTTTTGCAGTGCTACCTACAGTATGTGCAGTATTTTTAACTGTATTTGTTACGCCACTAACAAGTCCACCCGGTTGTACATTTACTTGAGCAGAAGCGTCCGCATTAATGCCCGCACTTTGTGCAAAAATAGAAGCAGAGGCAAGAACGCTTGCAGTCACGATAGCTGTTTTCATCATTTTCATTGCGATATCCTTCAAAGAATATACCCTTTTAGTGAGGTATTTCATAAACGCAATCGCATCATATCTAAGGCTTGATTCGCTTGGGAATCACCTTAATCAAAACGTTACAACAGCATTACAGTCATTCAACACATTAGGGAGAAATTGTGGAGAAAAGAAAATATTAATAATAAAGTGAAATAGATACCGATATTTTATGATTTAAAAACGAGCAAAATACTTTTCGTCTTTTTCTTTTCTAAAATAAAAATACCCAAAAATATTTAACATGACCATTTTTCTATATCTATAAAGATGATTCTTTTTTCATTTTTTATTCGAGATAACGGCATAGTTATTGCTTATTATGAGAATAAGGTGCTTTTTGGCGCTTTTTTGAACCATATTCTGCCAGAAATATAAACGTAAAGGGCAGAACTGTATTTTTGCTTATTCGGGAAAAGATGATTTTGCTTTTCTCATGTTTATATATTTCATGAAATAGAAATTTCACATGAAATATATCTTAAGAAATAGCGCTTTATTTCGAATAATCAAAAATAAATATAGATGTCTATAAACAAAATAACAGAGATCTTAAATGATGAAAATTATTGCTTCCCTTTTCATATTGGTCGGCTTAGTCGCCGTTGTTCTCTATTTTAAGCCAACAAACGGTGCATCTGAGGTGTTCAATTCTGCTTTAAACAAGTCGAATTCATCACAACCAGACACTTCATCTTTACTTTCTAAACTTAAGGAGCCTGCTCAACCTAAAAACTTATCTTTAAATTCAACTCAACCCAAACCCGTATCAGAAGATACTGTTCCTTTTTATGACACAAAAAGTGATCCTTCGATTCAACCGATTGATCCAGAAAAAGATCCAGCAAATGAAATAAAAGCGAAATAAGTAAATTGTTAGTTGAAAAACTACGGAGAAAAATAATGCAAAGTAAAACGTTATTTCTATTAGGTCTATGTACGATCTTAAGTACAACTGCATCCGCTGTTCCTTTGGACGCTAAAGGTGCCAAACAGCAGTTAAATCAAGCAGCAAAACAAAAAGTATTTCAGGGTAAAATTAACTTAGATGCTTTGGTTACCAATGAATCTAATGATCTTATTGTTGAATACAATATTCCTTCGGAAAGTGTGGCTACAGGTTTGGAGCGACGAAATTATATTGCTGCAAATAAAAAGAATATCCAGTCAAGGTTTAATCGTGGTGTAGGGGTACAAGTACTTCGGGACTACAATAATTTACCTATAGCTTTTTACCGAATTAGTAATAAAGAAGCTTTGGTTGATCTGCTTAATGATCCGAACGTTAAGGCTGTATATCCAAACCGGATTAATCAGGCGACAACCATGGAAAGTTTGCCTTTAATTAACCAGCCTCAAGCTAATACCAAAGGCTTTAATGGAACTGGTTCTAGTGTGGCTGTGCTTGATACGGGGGTAAATTACTTACATTCGGATTTTGGTTGTACAGCAGTTAATTCACCTTCAAGTACGTGCCGTGTCGTTTATGCATTTGATAGTGCCCCAGATGATGGCTCACTTGACGATAATGGTCATGGTAGTAATGTTTCAGCGATTGTGTCTAAAGTTGCCACCAAAACAAAAATTATTGGAATAGACGTTTTTCGGTCAGGTTCAGCCTATGATAGCGATATCCTTGCAGGGATTAACTGGGCAGTAAATAACGCTAAAACATACAATATTAAAGCGATCAATTTAAGTCTTGGTATTCCTGGTGTTAAATACAAATCTGAATGTAGTAATAGTAGTTATGCAACGGCGTTCGCAAATGCGCGAGCTGCTGGGGTAGTACCAGTAGTTGCATCAGGTAACGATGCATTTCCTGATGGTATTTCTTCACCTGCTTGTGTTGCTGGAGCGGTAAGAGTGGG
This sequence comes from Acinetobacter nosocomialis, assembly GCF_041021905.1. Lineage (NCBI taxonomy): Bacteria > Pseudomonadati > Pseudomonadota > Gammaproteobacteria > Moraxellales > Moraxellaceae > Acinetobacter > Acinetobacter nosocomialis. The sequence continues at coordinate 3,569,443 of NZ_CP157432.1, read as the reverse complement.
TGCTGTATATGATAGTAATATTGGTGGTGTTTCATGGGGGAACCCAGTGAAATGTTCTGACCCAACCACGGCAGCGGACAAGGTGGCATGTTTTAGTAACGGGGGCAGTCTTGTGACTTTATTGGCACCAGGGGCAATGATTACTGCGGGTGGTTATACTATGGGAGGTACTTCTCAAGCCACGCCACATGTGGCTGGCGCAATTGCGTTATTAAGAGCAAACAGTGTTACACCAACTGAAACTATTGATCAGACCATTAATCGTTTAAAAACCACGGGTAAACCTATTACAGATTCAAGAACAGGTTTGGTTTTCCCACGTATTGATTTACTGGCGGCAACCAATGGTTTAACCGTTAACTAAATAGCATATTTATAATTTCTTATTAGGTCCAAGAAATTTAAATGGCTAGGGCTCGTTGCAAAAGATTACTTCTGCAACGAGTTTTTTTATGAAAAAGCCTTAATCACACTTTGCTAAATTGTCTTTACTAAAATTACTTTGAAGCTTTTTGAAATTATTTTGAATTTCGGGATCTTGGATATTAAAAGTGGTAGAGCTTTTGGTTGTCGAATTGGTCGCTTGACTTAATATGCCAGAAGAGTCTGGATATTGCTCTGTAAATGATTGGGCTGAAATCAGGCCTTTATTATTAAAAATCCAATGTTCAGTCACTTGTCCGCCACCCAAATAACCCGTAAATTCAATCATACAAGCTTGCTTATCGTGTTTAATGAGCTTGGCTACATTGCCTGTGGTGGTTGGATAAGCTTCGATATTGGTATCTTGTTCTAAAACTTGTGCCTGAGAATAAGAAGAAACGGATTTTGTGGTTGCACAAGCAGTTAGTGCTACACAGCAGAGTGTTGAAAAGAGAAGTTTTTGACTATTCATAAGGCACATTCCTCGCTCTTTGTAGTATTTTTAAATGTCTATATTTTTTAAAAAGCGCGAAATGATCGCGCTATTCAAACTCAAACTTAATTGGTCGTCGTGCTAGATTTGCTTAACTCGCCTTGTTCAATTGGTATGTTTTGGCCATTTCGGCTACTAGTAAGATTTTGTTTGGCTTGTTCTATTTTCTGTTCAGTAAATACTTTCGCTGTATCTGCTTTTTGTTGAACGACCTCTGCTTTTTCAGCTGTAAACTCTTTGGTACTTTGCCATTTTTCACTAATTTTGTGTGAGGTGTTTTCGGAAGCACCTTGAATAGAATCTCCTAAATTTTTTATGCCTTTTCCTGTTTTATATAATAGAACACGTCCTAAACTTGGATTGTCACCATAAGGTTGAGTCTTAGGTGCTACTTCATTTACTTGTTGTGTCTGTGTTGTTTCAGCAAAAAGGGTTGATGAGGCCAGTATAGAGCTTGCAACGCATAACACTTGTAAGGTTTTCATTTGGATCAATCTCCCCAATTACTTTAAAAGTTGAAGTGCTGATCTTACTGTTAAAAATAAATCTTGTGCAGGCATGTGATAAAACCCATACGATTTAATTACGAGAATTCATCATTTAACAGCAATTGACTTACTCTTCTGAGACCTATAAATAAAATTCAGACTTGATAAGTTCTATAAACGTATCTCTTGCTTTATGGTTGCTCACGTTTTTATGCCAGAAAAAGTGATTTTGCATAAAGGCAAGATGTTCAAACTTATAGCTTTGAATATGCGCTAAATTTTTATATTGCTCATAAATACTCTTAGGGACTAAAGCCACACCAGAACCAGCACTCACACAACCAATAATCGTGGCATAACTGGTAATGCTGGTGATGGGAAGTGAAATATTCTTGAGTTTAAGCCATTCTTCTAAAGCTGCACGGTAAGGGCAGCCTTCAGTCCACATAAAAATTTCTTTGCCAATCAGATCTTCTTGGCAATGAATTTCACCTAAAGAGTGAGATGCAATCAAGACCATGTCTTCTTGGTAAATACTGAGTTTATTCAGCATCGGAAACTCAATATTACCTGCGACAATTGCACCATCAAGTTTGTGCTGAGAAATATCAACCAATAACTGTTTCCATGTGCCAGTAATAATTTGAATAGAAACTTCTGGATAACGTTGATGATATTTTGCAAGTAAGTTGGGTAGGCGAGTTGTAGCAGAAGATTCAATAGCTCCAATTTTGAGCGGGCCAGAGGGGGGGGCATCAGGATGAATACTCCGTTTGGCTTCATCGCATAGCGCTAAAATTTTATGGCAATAATCGAGAAAGATTTCTCCTGACGGTGTGAGTTTTAAAGCTTTCCCTTCACGATAAAACAATGGTGCGCCGAGTTCTTCTTCAAGCTGCTTAATGCGTGTAGTGATATTGGATGGTACGCAATGTAGTTGTAGTGATGCTTTAACCATGGTCCCGCATTCAACCACGGTCTGAAACATTTTTAACTGGGTAATATCCATATTTAATCATTCACTTTTAATGAATATTTGACTCAATATAAGTTAATTTTATTCAACTATCTATGTGCATATGATGAAAGAGTTCCATTTCATTAGTGCAGATTTAACATGGCAATTTCTCTTGCTGCGGAAACCCAGCCTCCAGCTTTTAAGCTTTACTTATGTATTGCTATTACTGTCTTTTGTTGGGGGTATTCACCTATTGGTGTACATAGTGCCTTGCATTCATATACACCGCAGCATATAGCTTTGCTCCGCTTTTTAATTGCATCAGTTTTTTTACTGCTTTTGGTCATGAAAAAAGGTATTCAGCCTTTAAATTGGAAAGATGTTCCTGCGCTAGGTGTATTAGGATTTTTCTCTGTAACGCTGCATCATTTGCTTATAAATGCTGGGCAGCAATATGTAACTGCTGTTGCTTCCAGCATTTTAAGTCAATCTATTCCGCTATTCACTTTTATTATTTCAGCTTTGCTTTTTAAAGAAAAAATTCGTTTCAAACAGTGGTTGTGCATTTTGCTTGGCCTTTGTGGAGCCGTGTTGGTGGTTAGTGGAGATCATGGTTTTGGTGTACCGAGTCCTTATAGTTTATTGATAGTTTTAGCTGCAATTGCATGGGGGCTTTATTTTAATTTATATAAAAAATTTGCCTTAAATTATGATGCCTTGAGCATGATGTGCTACATCATTTGGTTCGGGACCATTCCTTTACTATTTTATAGTGCCCATTTACCGAATGAGATGTTACATGCTACTTGGCAAGCCAATATGTCAGTTATCTTATTGGGTATTTTCCCAAGTGCAATGGCTTATGTACTTTGGGGATATGTACTTAAAAATATGCCGTTAACGATTGCATCGAATTTTTTATATTGTTCGCCGATTGTCGCGATGAGTTTAGCGGTTCTTTTCTTAAATGAAAAACCGTCAATGATGGTGCTGCTAGGTGGAGTAATTATTGTGGGGAGTTTGGTATGGATGAATTGGGGGAATAGGCGTACTATCGAATAAGCTATATCATGCGCTACTTGCTTTAAGAGAATGAGATGATTGTTGTTACTTTAACTTATAAAAAACCGTTAGCCGAAGTTGATGCAGTGCTAAAAGAACATATCGCATTTTTAGATCATTACTATGAGCAAAAGAAATTTCTGGCATCAGGTCGCCGCGAAAATAGAGTAGGTGGGGTAATTTTGGTTCTCAGCTCTTCTATTCAAGAAGCCGAGGAAATCATGAAAAATGATCCATTTTATATTCATGATGTGGCCAATTATGATTTTATGTGGTTTGAGCCGTCAAAAAGTTTAGAAGAAATTAAAGAGTTTATTTAACTCAAAAAATAAAGGGATCTATAAAAGATCCCTTTATTTAAAAAGAACTAATTAACCCTGCAATACACTCACATCAGCCACAGCAGTAAACAAGTTACGCAACTGAGCCAATAAACGTAAACGGTTTGCTTTCAGTTCAGCATCATCTGCCATTACCATTACGCTATCAAAGAATGCATCAATCGGCGCGCGAAGTGCTGCAAGCTTAGATAGGGCAGCAGTGTAGTCTTTTGCTGCAAGTAATGGTTCAACCACAGGAGTTACTGCTTGAAGCTCAGCAAATAATGCTTTTTCAGCGTCTTCAACCAAGCTTGCTTCAACTACAGAACCTTCTGGTGCAGCTTCTTTTGCAAGAATATTAGCAACACGTTTATTTGCAGCAGCAAGTGCAGCAGCTTCAGGTAATGTGCGGAAGTGGTTAACAGCATTTACGCGCTTGTCAAAATCAAGTGGAGATTTTGGTGCAAGTGCTTGAACGGCTTGAAGTACATCAACAGCAACGCCTTGGTCTTCGTACTTGGCACGGTAACGACCTTCCAAGAATGCAACAGCATCAGCACGAGTCTTGTCGTGGTCTTTAACGATATCGCCATAGCCTTGAAGCGCAAGATTCACTAGCTCTTCAATCGTTACATCTAATTCATTTTCAATGATTAAACGTAAGATACCAATTGCTGAACGACGAAGAGCAAACGGGTCTTTAGAGCCTGTTGGCGCTTGTCCAATACCGAAAATACCAACCAGCGTATCTAAACGGTCGGCAATGGCAATGGTTGTACCTGTTTTGGTTTTTGGTAAAACATCACCCGCAAATTTTGGTAAATATTGCTCACCTAAAGCTTCAGAAACTTCAGTGTTTTCACCTTCAATACGTGCGTAGTAAGTACCCGCAATACCTTGAAGTTCTGGGAATTCACCAACAAGTTCAGAGGTTAAGTCGCATTTAGCAAGTAATGCAGCTTTTTCAGCATCTGCTGGGTTTGCACCAGTGATTGAAGATAATGCAACTGCAAGTTTTGCAATACGTGTTGATTTGTCCCAAAGCGTACCAAGCTGAGCTTGGAATACCATGTTTGCTAATTTTTCTTTACGAGATGCAAGCGGTTGCTTTTGGTCTTGTAAAAAGAAGAATTCAGCATCAGACAGACGAGGACGAACAACTTTTTCATTACCTTCAATAATTTGAGTCGGGTCTTTAGACTCAATGTTTGAAACAGTAATGAAGTAAGGTTGTAATTTACCTTCTGCATTGATCAAACAGAAATATTTCTGGTTGTCTTGCATTGTCGTAATAAGAGCTTCTTGAGGAACAGCTAAATAGCGCTCTTCAAAAGTTGCACGTAAAGCTACAGGCCATTCAACCAGACTTGTTACTTCATCAAGTAAGTCAGCTGGAACAATTGCAGTCGCGTTAACTTCATCAGCTAACTTTTTCACTTGTTCTTGAATGGTTGCTTGACGTTTTTCAAAGTTCGCAACAACGTAAGCTTTTTCTAAAGCAGCTAAATAGTCATTTGCATGCGCTAAAGTCACTGCTTCAGGTGCATGGAAACGGTGACCATAAGTCACATTGCCAGCTTTGTGATCTTGAATAGTCGCGTCAACAATTTGGTCATCTTTAAGTAAGAGAACCCATTTCACTGGACGTACAAATTCGGTACGGCTTGCAGCAGAACGCATGCGCTTAGCAATTGGTAAATTGTCTAATGCAGTTTGTAAAATCTGTGGAAGTAAAGCGTCAAGGCTTTGACCTTTCACATCTTTTAAATAGCAAACTTTTTCAACTTTACCTGCTTGGAAAGTAGAAAGCTGATCAGCAGTAATGCCTTGACCACGCATAAAGCCTTCAAGTGCTTTAGTCGGTTTGCCTTCTGCATCGTAAGCTGCTTGAACAGCAGGGCCGTCAAAACGTTTTTGTGTATCCGCTTGCGCAGCATCGATATCAACAATTTTAAGCGCTAAACGACGTGGAGCTGCATAAGCTTCAATAGATGCGAAGTTTAAGCCTGCATCATTTAAGCCTTTTACCGTTTCTGCCTGTAATGCATCACGTAATGTTTTTAAGCTTTTTGGTGGAAGCTCTTCACAGCCAAGTTCGAATAAAACAGTATGTTTGCTCATTAGTTTTTCTCCGCCTTTGCTGCTTCACTTTCAGCTTGTGCTTTTAGCTGTGCCAATACTTCATCACGTAAATGCGGTTCTGCCATTGGGAAGCCAAGTTCTGCACGCGCTTGTACATAACTTTGTGCAATTGCGCGCGCCAAAGTACGTACACGTAAAATGTAACGCTGACGCTCAGTCACAGAAATTGCACCACGTGCATCAAGCAAGTTAAAGGTATGAGACGCTTTAACGACTTGCTCATAAGCTGGTAGTGGAAGTTTAGCTTCCATTAAACGGTTAGCTTCTGACTCGTAGAAATCAAACAGTTCAAATAGTTTATCAACTGGAGCGTATTCAAAGTTATAAGTCGATTGCTCAACTTCATTTTGATGGAATACGTCGCCGTAAGTTACCGTGCCGAATTGGCCTTTGGTCCAAACAAGGTCATATACCGAATCAACACCCTGTAGGTACATCGCAAGACGTTCTAAACCGTAAGTGATTTCGCCTGTTACTGGGTAACATTCAACACCACCAACTTGTTGGAAGTAAGTGAACTGAGTTACTTCCATACCGTTAAGCCAAACTTCCCAACCTAAGCCCCAAGCCCCAAGAGTTGGAGATTCCCAGTTGTCTTCTACGAAACGGATATCGTGAGTAAGCGTATCAATCCCGATTGCTTTTAAAGAATCAAGATAAAGCTGCTGGATGTTGTCTGGGTTTGGCTTAAGTACCACTTGGAACTGATAGTAGTGTTGCAAACGGTTCGGGTTTTCACCGTAGCGGCCATCTTTTGGACGACGTGAAGGTTGAACGTATGCCGCGTTCCAAGTCTCTGGCCCTAAAGCACGTAAGAATGTTGCGGTGTGGAATGTTCCAGCGCCCATTTCCATGTCGTAAGGTTGTAGTACGACGCAGCCTTGTTCGGCCCAATAGTTTTGTAGGGCAAGAATTAAGCCCTGAAATGTATCAATGTGCGAGATGGCGCGACTCATGTAGCATCCACGAATTTATGAGAAAAATTGCCCCTAAGTATAAGGATTTTGTAGGGGAGTGGCAAAGGCTTAATCAAATGAATACGTGATTAGCCTATTTGTTTTCGGCTTAGCCATTTCAAGCTTAACCAGTAGCAAAAGCCGGTAAATAAAATCATGAGATAAAAACTGTAAATCTTATAAATATTCCACCAAGGAGACGGGAATGACCCGACAAAAAAACAAACGTGCAATAGGGCTAATCAAAATCCAGATCGCAGTTCCGCTGATGAAAATACTCATCAGATTTAAACGACTTTTACGGGCCAGAAAATAGGAAATGATATATGCGAAAGGAATAATTAGAAGGCCATAAAAAAGTAAATAAAATAAGAAATGGGCTAGTAAAATAACTCCAATCGAATAAAGGTTAAACTCAGCATTTAATGTCATGACCCCTAAGGCAGATAAACTCAGCAATGGTAGGGGTGCAAGCGCAAGTGCATGAATAATCGTTTTTTTGTTATATTGAAGCATATTAAAAATTATAGAACTGAGAAGAAGTTATGTTGAAATTTTGCTGCAAACTTATTGTTTTATCCAGCCTTTTCTGTAGCCCGTGGCTTTACGCGCAAACTGAAACTGATGAGCAAGATGAATACAATCAATGTGTAGACCAGACCATTAAAGAAATGAAGCTTGAAAGCATTAATAATATGGTCGTGTATAGCTGTTCTGAACAAGCTAAAAAGACTTATGAAGAAAAAATTGTTGCTCTGATTGATCAAATTCGTGCACAAAGCGAAGAATACAAACAGCCAGAACGTTACCAAGATATTTTAAAATCTCAGCGACTCTGGAAAGCCTATGTAGATCAGGAATGTAATAATGCAGGTTCATATATCGGCTCACCGATGTATTCATATTGCCCAATGCAAGAGTATGAAAAGCGTGTAAAGCAGCTTGAAGAATACGTTAATTAAGACAGATTATTTTAAACGTCACCTCATGACGCTGAGCGTACTTCCCTAGATTAAATTTAAGAATGCGACATGATATTTTCTAAACGATGCCATAAATGAGTCGTTTGATATGTCTGATCGCATTCGGGAAAAACTACAGATTCTTGCTGATGCTGCTAAATATGATGTGTCTTGTTCATCAAGTGGCAGTGATCGTAAAAACAAAAATAAAGGTTTGGGGGATGCCAGTCATTCGGGTATTTGCCATAGCTATACTGAAGATGGTCGTTGTGTGTCTCTCTTAAAAATTCTGTTTAGTAATGTATGTATTTTTGACTGCGCCTATTGTGTTTCACGTCGTTCTAATGACGTTCAACGTGCCGCATTTACGGTACAAGAGGTCGTCGATTTAACCATTAATTTTTACCGTCGTAATTATATTGAAGGGTTATTTTTAAGCTCCGGCATTTTTAAATCGGCCGATCACACGATGGAGCGCATGCTCCAAGTGGTTAAAAAGTTGCGTCTTGAAGAAAACTTTAATGGTTATATTCACTTAAAAACGATTCCGGGCGCATCGCCTGAACTGATTCATGAAGCAGGTTTATATGCTGACCGGATGAGTATTAATTTAGAAATGCCGACAGAGATGGGGCTAAAAACTTTTGCGCCAGAAAAATCACATGAGGAAGTACAAAAAGATTTAGGTTTGGTTCGTGACAGACTCATTCAACTGAAAGATGAACGACAAGTTATTAAGCATGTGCCGAAATATGTACCAGCAGGGCAGACCACCCAAATGGTGGTAGGAGCGCATCAAGAGTCAGATCAAGATGTCTTGTTCATGGCAGACAAGCACTATAAAGAATTTAAACTCAAACGCGTCTATTATTCGGGTTATATCCCAATTAATACCGAAAATAATTGCTTGCCTGCTGTTGGTTCTGCACCGCCGTTGCTTCGTGAAAATCGACTCTATCAAAGTGATTGGTTGATGCGTTTTTACGGTTTTGAAGTCAATGAAATTGTTAATGAAAAACACCCAAATTTGGATCTGGATGTAGACCCAAAATTAAGCTGGGCGTTAAGGCATCCCGAGCAGTTTCCAGTAGATTTAAATCGTGCAGATTATCAAATGATTTTACGTGTACCGGGTATTGGGGTGAAATCGGCCAAGAAAATTGTGCAAGCACGCCGGTTTGGCAAAATCCATACCGATTTACTTAAAAAACTCGGAGTGGCCTATCAGCGTGCAAAATTCTTTATTCGCTGTGAAGACAGTCCAAAATTCCAAAAAGAATTGTCTTCAAGTTTTATTCGGCAGCAGATTTTAACGCAGGGATCTTCGAAATATGTGCAGCAACTCTCGCCACAATTAAGCCTTGGGTTTTAGCCATGTTTAATGAGGAGGTTACTTATTATTTTGATGGTTCAATGGTTGGGCTGCTAAGCTGTGTGTTTCGTGCATTTCAATTTAAAGAATTACAAGTCAGACTCTGTTTGAATGATGCAGCTCAACATGGTTTATTTGCCGATAAAATTGAGGTTGCAAATAATGAGCAACATGCTGAACGTGTATGGGCTGCGCTACAAAAAAAGCTTTCATCTTCTTCGTTAAAACAATTTTATTTTGCTTATTTATCCGAATCTTTAGATGCCTATCAGCATTTATTTAATTACTGTATTTATGTGTTTACTAGCCATGTTTCCATAGAAAAAGATTATTCAAATCCTAGTGTTCTGGCAATTGCACAGTGGACGAAAAAGGTCGGGCGAGAGAAGCATCGAATGGAGGCTTTTATTCGTTTTAAGAAAACTAAAGATGAGCTTTTTTTAAGTCTGGTTCGTCCTGATTTTAATGTTTTACCACTCATTCAGCCGCATTTTAAACGGCGTTATCAAGATCAGCGTTGGTTGATTTATGATGAGCAACGTAAGTTTGGAATTTATTATGATTTACGGGAAATACAGGAAGTTTCGCTCGAAGCCTCGGACGTTGACCGTAATTTAAAAAATGGAATGAGTCAAAGCTTTCAGCTTGAGTTAGATGAGCAAGAAGTTTTGTATGATCAGCTTTGGAAAGATTATTTTAAGAGCGTAAATATTACAGAACGCCAGAATATAAAGCTCCATGTGCAATATTTGCCGAAACGTTACTGGCGTTATTTAAATGAAAAATTGATGGAATATTAAAATTTTCAAATAGTAAGAATATATTCAACAGGTTTTCTGATAATTTAAAGATATAATTTAAATGCACTTTATGTGGCTTTGGGCGTATACTTTTGCCCGTTATAAATAACGGCATATCCCCTAAGGTGTACTGTGAGTGTTATACAGCCAGAATGGTTACAGATTTTAAAACCGAATTTTAAGGTTTTACCACTAAAAGAACGGTTGCTTTGTGGCGTTGGAGCGCTATGCGGTTTAGCAATTTCTTCCTTAATTAGCTGGTATGTTTTAGATGGGATTAATGCATGGTACATTGCACCTATGGGAGCTTCCTCAGTTCTCTTATTTGCTGTGTCGACCAGTCCGCTGGCTCAGCCTTGGAATGTTATTGTTGGTAATACCTTAGCCGCCATTATTGGCGTAGCCTGTGCACAGTACATTCCGGATTTAACTACGGCTTTTAGTGTGGCTGTAGGGCTTGCTATATTTTTAATGATGACCACTGACTCTTTGCACCCACCAAGTGGTGCAGTTGCGATTACGGCTGTGTTGGGTGGTGCGGCTATTCACAAATTAGGTTTCTATTTTGTTTTCTATCCAGTTCTACTCAATTCATTACTTCTACTCGGTTTCGCCATCTTTTTTAATCGACTGATTGGGCGGCATTATCCGGTTACTGCACACTTAAATGAACGCAGTAAAGATCCAACGCCAACTCAAAAAGTCTCAATTCAGCCAAAAGATATTGAATATGCATTAGAGCATCACACTGAACTATTAGATATTAGTCAGTACGATTTAGAAAAAATCATTTTAGAAGCGCAAGAACATGCCAATGAACGCATGGTGAACCAATATGCCTGTCAGGATATTATGAGCCGTGATGTGATTAAACTACATGAAGATGATGATATTCATCAGGCATTAGATAAATTTAAACAAGTGAACTTGATGAGCTTACCTGTGGTCAATGCAGAAAACCATTTAGTAGGAACTTTAGCGCTATATGAAGTTGTGGAGTGGTTTAAAGGGGCAGCCGATCCAAGAAACTCATGGCAACATTATGTAAAGCAAATTATGAGTCGTCGAGTTGTTACTGTACTACCAACTCAGCCTATTCAAGATCTTGTACCTTACTTTGTTGAGAAGTCATTTAACTATATTCCTGTTGTTGAAGAGCGAAAACTGATAGGAATCATTAGCCGTGCAGATATGATCGCGGCATTACAACAGCAGTTAAATCGAAAACTATAATTTTAAGCATAAAAAAAGCTACGGTTGATTAGGGGATGCAACCGTAGCGACCAAAATAAACTAAGTGATTTAATGTATTTGTTCTTCTCGTACAGTACGAACAGGTTGTTGATAACCTTGTACTTGTTCAGGCTGTCTTTTCGGAATAACTAACCATAATACCAAGTAGACTAAAATTCCTGGGAAAGCCGCACTCATTACCGAGACCAATACGAAAATAATGCGTAATAAATTTGCGTTCCAACCAAAACGTTCAGCAATACCGCCCATTACACCGGCGATCATGCTTTGTCGGTTCGAGCGATATAAACCAGAATTGGTCATGTAGTTCTCCTCAAATATATAAATGACAAGGTTTGTTATTTCCCTTGGTTAATAGAAATATGGCGACAAAATTAACTAATTAAAGTCCGATAAAATTAAAAATAGTTAAAATATGTAAATGATTTAAATGAATGAAAGCAACATCTACTAAAATGCACCCTTTCGGGGCTAAAAGTGTTTGTAGCAGTAATGGTAGTGTTCTTAAATCATAATTTGAACAGTCACATTGCTGTTGTATGTGAATGATGTATATGTCTTTGAAGTGGTCTGGTCTTTTAATTAAACATTTAGGTTTGGCAACCATCTTATGTATGGCGCTGAGTGCCTGTGATGCAAATCATGCCGATTCTAAGGATCACTCAGCGTTAGCAACGACCTCTAAACATGATAATAGTCTAGTTAAAAGTACGACTGCAGTTAAAACGTTGGATGATGCAGCAGGGCGAACTTTTTTACCCGATGGTGCACCAGATCAGACATCTAAAATATCTGAATCAGATCAACAATATGCAGGTCGCTATCATACCCGTATTTCATGTGAAGATAATTTTGCCGATTGTGAAACAGGTGAAGCGGAATATATTTTAAACTTATTACCTGATGGCACTGCGTATTGGAACGTTGTTCATTTTGGGCGAATCAGTAATAAAGATGGTGCAAAAAGTGCAGTCATCAATCGATTATGTCCTTCATTAAATTGGAAAGTTGATTCTGCTGCTCATGAGTTAAAGATTCAGTGTCCAACATCAGATGTTAACTTCTACTTCAATATTATTTCGAAACAGAAATTAATCGTAAATTTAGAAAAACTGTTCTATAGCGATTATGGTAAAAATCGTGAGTTTTTAGAACAAAACTATTTTGTTCCTACAAAAGCTTATGTACTTAATAAAGAATAAAGTTATTTTAATTCAATAAAAAAGAGCGCAATATTAATTGCGCTCTTTTTTATTTTACTACTTACTTATTATTAGTAGTCGAAGCTAAAGTGTTCAACTGGTAATGAAGTAAGTGTACGAGAAGTCGTTACCATTGATTCTGCATGACCTTGTGCACGTGGTAATAAACGGTCGAAGTAGAAATCAGCAACTTTAATTTTTGCTTTATAGAATTCAGGAGTTTCTTTACCGTCACCTGCTTCTAATTTTTCAGAAGCAACTACGGCTTGTTGAGCCCAGAAATAAGCCATCATGACATAGCCTGAGAACATCAAGAAATCTACAGAAGCAGAAGATACGATGTCACGGTCTTTACGTGCAGCAAGCATGATACGAACAGTTAAAGTGTTCCATTGAGCACAAAGCTTTGTTAAATCCCAAGCGAAACGACGTAAGTATTTATTACGTGCATGTGTTGCACAGAATTTTAAGATTTCAGCAGTGTATTCACGCACTACTTTACCTTTTGAGCTTAACAACACTTTACGACCAATCAAGTCGAGTGCCTGAACACCAGTTGTTCCTTCGTATAAAGTAGAAATACGAGCATCACGTACGATTTGCTCCATACCCCATTCTTTGATGTAGCCATGACCACCATACACTTGCATACCGTGGTTAGCAGCTTCTAGGCCAAGCTCAGTCAAGAAACCTTTTAAAATTGGTGTATAGAAACCAAGTTTGTCATCATAATCTTCAAATGCAGCTTGGTCACCGCGCGTCAAAGCGTCTGTCATTTTGTCAGCAAGCTGTGCTGCGTAGTAGATCATTGAACGACCGCCTTCAGCGATCGCTTTTTGAGTTAATAACATACGACGTACATCAGCATGGTGAATAATCGCATCAGCCACTTTATCTGGATCTTTTTTACCAGAAAGGGCACGCATAGACATACGTTCTTTGGCATAAGGTAGAGCACCTTGGAAAGATAACTCAGCATGTGCAATACCTTGAACCGCAGTACCAATACGCGCAGTGTTCATAAAAGTAAACATCGCATGTAAGCCTTTGTTTACTTCACCAATGAGGTAGCCTGTAGCGTTGTCAAAGTTCAATACAGCCGTTGCAGAAGCACGAATACCCATTTTGTGTTCGATTGAACCACAGCTAACAGTGTTACGTTCACCTACGCCACCATCAGCGGTTGGAATAAACTTAGGAACGATAAATAAAGAAATACCGCGTGTACCTGCTGGTGCATCTGGAAGACGTGCAAGCACGATGTGAATAATGTTCTCAGTTAAATCGTGTTCACCAGCAGAAATGAAGATTTTTGTACCAGAAATTTTATAAGTACCATCAGCTTGAGGCTCAGCTTTAGTTTTTACCTGACCTAAGTCTGTACCACATTGAGGTTCGGTTAAGCACATTGTGCCGCTCCATGTACCTTCAACAAGTTTAGGCATATAGGTTTGTTTTTGCTCATCTGTACCGAATTGCAAAATCGTATTCATACAACCTGAGCTTAAACCCGGATACATGGTAAATGACCAGTTCGCTGTACCCATCATCTCTGATTTAATCAGGTTTAAAGACATTGGAAGGCCTTGGCCACCAAATTCTTCAGGATAAGAAAGTCCTTGCCAGCCACCCATTACAAACTGGTCATAAGCTTCTTTAAAACCTTTTGGTGTTTTCACTTCGCCATTGTCAAAATGGCAACCTTCTTCATCGCCAGATTGGTTAAGGGGAGAAAGTACGTTTTCACAATAATCTGCCGCACCTTCAAGAATCATATCTACAGTATCTGGATCTGCACTTTCACCATTTGATAAAGTTTTATAGTGAGCAGGATAATCTAATACTTCATTCATTAAGAAGCGGATATCGTGTAGGGGAGCTTTATATGCTGGCATGGCTTTAATCCTAATTGTAAGACATTGTGGGATTATCTGAATCGATGATTTGATTATTCACTCGCATGATAAAAATACAATGTTAATCACACCCGAAAAGAATGTCAGAAAAGCGAATTTTGTCGAAAATAAATACACTGGAAATTATATTTTCTGATAAAGTCAGGTCTTATACTTTTATGTGAAAAAACAACTAATTTTTTTATTTTTAGCAAGTTTTGTTAAAAAGATAAAGCGATAAGGTTTTAAAAAAGGTTATGCATTTAAAATATCTCAGTTTATGTTTATTTAGTTTGGGCTTGACTGCATGTGCACAACACGGCGTGCGTCCACAAGTGGCATCTGCGAATTTAGAGCAAAAGGCCATTCAAAGCGTTAATGCGATGTATGAATATCCAAGTTATGACTATCGCGGAAATTTTAAAATCACGGTTGATCCATCACAAATAAAGCAAAATGGAAAAGCTGAAAATAGTCCAAAACTTGATGCCGAATTACAAAAGAAAGTTGATCAATATTTACGTGAGCAAAAAGTTGGTTTAAGTAAAGCTCAGAAACAGACCTTATATGCAGCTATTGCAAATGAACAAGGTGATTTGGGGCCCTCAGCACGTTCTGAAAAAGTAAATGCCGTATTAATTAATTTATTGAATGATCTTCAGTTTAGCTATGACGGCTCAATTCATTACCGTCAAAAAATGGGTTCATTTAACCTTACTGCTAGATATGAAAAACCAACGCTATTGGTTCAGGCAAAATTGCCAATGGTGCTTGATCTGGAAAATTATAAGTTTTACGTAAATTACTTCGGTTTAATGCCGTATTTAGTCAATAAAGAAAATCAAAATAATTTGGCTTATATTGATTTTTCAAAATATAAAGACTTCTTTAAAAATGTCGATACGAAGAAGTTTATTGAATATCTTAAAGCTTCTAGCGCGGTTTCTTATCGTTTGGCTGACCCGCAAAACTTACAACGTGTATCTTTGACAGAGACTGATCGTAAGGCTGGGGCAGTTGACAAAATTCGTTTGAAAACAACCATTGAAGAGTTGCTTTTAGAAGTTGAGCTGTATGGTCAGGTCAATGATAAATATCTTCAAAAAAGTGTATTAGGTTTTGATAACCAAAAAATGGCTGAAAAAGTAGCAAAAGAGCTTGCTGCTTCTGAAGCGAAAAAAGGCGCTGTTAATAAAGAAGAACAAAAGGTTTCTTCTGATGATGCCGCTGCTGTAAGTCAGGAACTATATAGTTTAATCAATGCACACTTTGATGGTGGCCTTTCATCAAATGATGCAGGTGAAGACAATTTAACTACGGCAGCACAAGCTCCGGCAGCAGCAGATGCATCAGTTTCTGAAGATCAAGATGTCAGTGAAGAAGCAGCTGCAGGTGGTGTACAGGATGCACAAGGTGAAGACGCTGTAACGCTTACCGAAGATCAATGTATTGAATTAAAGTCACTGAAAAAACCGGTTGCTTTAGGTGATATTAATTATTGCCAAGTTTATGACATTGATGTGCTAGATCAGAGTGCGGCAAGTGCTGAAAAAGTTCAAACCAAGTCTCGCCGAGACACTTTAAAACAAACTTTTGAAGCTTATAACCAAAACCAGTTTATCAATGATGAAGCATTCAAAGCTTTATGGCTAAAACACAAGGCCGAGATTGAGCAAGCTTTACCTAAGCAAAGAAATCCAATCACGATTGATGTGGCTTTAGATGATAAAGGTCGTGCAGTGAACATGACCTATGATGTTGCTTATACGCCAGCCGAGTTTAAACATAGCTTTAATATTAAAGCGGACATGCAAATTTTAAATTACGGTAAAGCAACCTCAATTGATCAAAAGCAGCTTAAACAGGCCAAGTCTGTAGCTGAAGCAAGTAAAGGTTCTATGCTCGAAAACTTTATTAAAGGTTTTGGAGAAAAGCTTGGACAAGGTGATGTTTTAGAGCATCCGGTAGGCACACATAGTGATGTACAAGATTTAGATGCAAATCTGGCTGTACTGGCTGATAAAACCTATGATGCAACGCATGCTTATGACAAAACTTATAAAGCAGTATTTATTGCCAAATTAACAGCTGAAAAACCGTCATATATCAAATATTACTCTGTTCAACAGTTACAAGAAATTGCAGAGGTTTATGCTTACTGGTTCTCGGAAGAAGATACCTATAACCCTCAAGGAAAAGCTTTAGAGCGTATTACTGCTTTACAGAAAAAGCATCATCTTGAACAGGATGAACAGTTTGACCATGAGTTAGGGCGTGCTGTAGATCATATTGTAATAGAGACTATGCAAGGTAAAGCAGGGCGTGAAGCTTGGCAGAAACTACAAAAGCAATATAAACAGCCAGCCCAACTGTTCTCAAAGCAGTATCAGTTAGAATTTGAAAAACAAAATGGTGTTTCTGCTGAAGAAAACCATTTGTTATCAGAAACGGCTGATATTTTAGGAAACGTTTATGTGGCCGCGCGTAAACAACAGCTTACGGAAAAAACAATTCAGAAGTTAAAACCTGAACATAATGAATTTATTGATTATGAAATTTTCCGAGATGTTTATAAGCAAATGGTCGCTGCTAAAAAATAGTAAATGAGATAAAAAAAGAACCTACTTTAAGTAGGTTCTTTTTTTGTTTATAAGAAATCTTTTAGGTCTGGTTTTACACTATTCCAGATATAAAAAGCTTCGATGGCTTGGCCTACTAACATACCAAAACCTTCTGCATAAGGCACATTACGCTGTTTCGCCTGATCAAGGAAACTAGAAGGTTTGCCATAAGCCATTTCATACGCATATTTGAACTGTAATTTTTCAGGAAGTTGTAAAGCATCACCTGAAAGACTTGCAGAAGTTGCATTAATTACAATATCAAAATCGCCGTCTAAATCATTTAGAGAAATTGCTTGTAATTGGGCTTGTGGAACTGCTGTTTTTAAGTCATCTACAAGTTGTTCTGCACGAGCGAGGGTTCGGTTGGCAATGACGATCTTTTTAGCGCCAGCCTGTACCAGAGGGTAAATGACACCACGAGTTGCACCACCAGCTCCTAAAATTAAAATAGTTGTATTTTCTAAGTTCCAATCTAAAGCTTGTATTGCAGCGACTAAGCCTTGGCCATCTGTATTGTCACCATGCAATTTGCCATTTTCCATCCACAAGGTATTTACAGCTTTAGCAATTTGGGCACGCTCGGTTAAAACATCACATAAAGCAAAAGCTTGCTCTTTAAAGGGAATAGTAACATTCATGCCACTGCCGCCTTCTGCAAAGAAACTGCGCATGCTTGACTCAAAACCATCTAGAGGAGCGAGACGTTTTTGATAGTTTAGATCAACACCTGTTTTTTGAGCGAAAGCATGATGCAATTCAGGAGAGCGTGATTGTTCGATCGGGTTGCCAATTACTGCAAACTGTTTGGTCATTCTTGTATCCAAAATTTTAAAATGGCATGAAGCAGATAAAGCCTATACTGAATATTCAGCAGGCCTCACTATAAGTCAAATTGGCACAAGAAAAAATATTTGGAGGGTGTAAGAAAAGTTGAAATCAAAAAAGGAGATCCTTTAGGGTGGAAGCCAAAGAATCTCCAAAACAAAAAATTAAGCGACTTTTTCTTTTAAGCCTAACCAATCACGAGGTTTTAAGTAGTAGTCAGTTAAACGTTTTTCTGGTGAGTCTTCATCCCATTCAGGGCGATACGACCAACCTGCAAGGTTAGGGAGGCTGACTAAAATAGATTCGATGCGTCCACCTGTTTGTAAGCCAAACAATGTTCCACGGTCATATACTAAGTTGTATTCGACATATCTACCGCGACGGTAAATTTGGAACTCACGTTGAGCTTCGGTATAAGGCTGTTCACGATGTTTTTCGAAAATTGGCAAAATGGCATTTAAATAACCATTGCCTACAGCTTGAATATATTTAAAGCAAGTTTCAAAATCCCAGCAATTTAAATCATCAAAAAATAAGCCACCCACACCACGCTGTTCATCACGATGCTTTAAATAAAAGTAATCATCACACCATTGCTTATGTTCAGCATAAACATTGTCACCAAAAGGTTTACATAGGTCATAAGCGGCTTGATGCCAATCGATAACATCTTGCTCATCTGGATAAAAAGGCGTTAAGTCAAAACCACCGCCAAACCACCAAATCGGATCTTGTCCTTCACGTTCTGCAACGAATAAACGTACATTGGCATGAGAAGTTGGAATATTTGGGTTTTTAGGGTGAATCACTAAAGAAACACCCAGTGCTTGAGCTTTGGCGCCTGCAATTTGAGGGTGACGTTCTGTAGCAGACGCAGGAAGTTTACTAATGTTGATGTGAGAAAACATCACACCACCTTTTTCGATCACTGTACCATTTTGCAGCACACGTGAACGACCGCCGCCGCCTTCAGGGCGTTCCCAATCATCAATAATAAATTCTGCCGTACCACCGCCAGCTTTTTCTTGTTGTTCTAAACCAGCACAAATACGGGCTTGTAAATCGAGGAGAAATTCGCGGACACGTTGAATATCTGTGGAAGTCGGATGTTGCATAATGACCCTCAAAGATGATTGATATAAATTAAATACATCAAAACATAAAACCATAAAAAAAGTAAGGGATTTTTTCTAAATCTTGAAAAAATCCCTTAAATATTGTTTTTAAATTTTGGAATTGGAATCAAAAATCATCTTTTTGATAAAGGTGATCCATTCTTTCACGTTTGGTTTTTAAATATTGTTCATTAAAAGGATTGCGGCCGACAGTTAACGGTACACGATCTACGACATTAATACCCTGATCTTTGAGTGCCTGAATTTTCAAAGGATTATTGGTAATTAACTTCACTTCTTTTACTTTTAAGTGATCGAGCATAATGCTACACATATCGTAACGGCGTGCATCGGCAGGTAAATTCAGTAGTAAATTGGCATCTACTGTATCGTGACCCTGATCTTGCAAAGCATAGGCACGAATTTTATTGGTTAAACCAATTCCACGACCTTCTTGGCGTAAATATAAAATTACACCTTGTCCTGCTTCATTGATGAGTTTTTGAGTGGCTTGTAATTGTGGGCCACAATCACATTTTAATGACGCAAAAGCATCACCTGTTAAGCATTCAGAATGTACACGAACCAAAACAGGGCCTGTTGGCGGATTTTCTAACCCTTTAGAAAGTGCCACATGTTCTTCACCTGTTGCTGGATCTTGAAACACAGAAATATTGAATTCACCAAAAGCGGTCGGGAGTTTTGATGTTGCAATGAACTCTATAGGCACAGATTAACTCATCTTTTAACCGAAAACGGTTTAAAGTATAGCGTAATGCTGGGAGATTGGTCGAATTGTCATAATCATTTTGCACACTAAGGTTTTCTTTTTTGTATAAAGAAGACGATAATAGTTGATAAATAGTCAGATTATTCAGGATAATCTGCCAACCATACCCATAATGTATGAGAGACTGCTTTGCATGATCTCGTTCGCAAATGTGGCTGATTGAAGGTGACTTCATTCGATTGTATGATCGACCCATTTTGACCCAGCTTAGGATTTGCCAGGCTTATAAAGGCTTTGCCACATATGTTGTATACCGAAATTCCAACTCAACGCCCTGTTACGCCATTGTTAGATGCAATTGATCATCCTCAACAATTACGTCAGCTCGAGCATAGCCAACTGGTTCAAGTGGCTGATGAGTTGCGTCAATATATTTTATATGCAGCAGGCCAGAGTGGTGGCCATTTCGGTGCTAACCTCGGCGTGGTTGAGCTGACGGTTGCGCTGCATTATTGTTTTAATACACCAAATGACCGGTTAGTTTGGGATGTAGGACATCAAGCATATCCACATAAAATCCTGACTGGTCGCCGTGAACAAATTACAACTATCCGTTCAAAAAATGGATTAGCAGCTTTCCCTGCCAGAGAAGAATCGGTTTTTGATACCTTTGGAGTAGGGCATTCATCAACAGCGATTTCAGCTGGCCTAGGTATGTCACTTGCACGCCGTTATCAAAATGACCCATGTGAAGTTGTTTGTATCGTAGGTGATGGTGCAATGACTGCAGGCATGGCGTTTGAGGCTATGAATGATGCGGTTGCACATGATGCTGACTTGATTGTTGTACTCAATGACAATGACATGTCCATTTCTTGCAGTACTGGTGGCTTTGCTAAGCATTTAGCTGCAATTTGGGAAAAAGGTCATTTAGTCAATGTAAATGAACATGGTGAAGCTTATATCCAGCCACATCCAAAATGGACCTATAACTCTCGATTACACCAATCGGCAACCGATGCTGCAGATAACCTATTTAAAGCAATTGGTTTTGATTATTTTGGACCATTTGATGGGCACGATGTCAATCAGTTGGTTCAAGTGTTCAATGCACTTAAAAAGCGTAAAGGTCCACGTTTAGTTCACGTTTATACTAAAAAAGGCAAAGGCTTTGCTCCTGCTGAAGCTGACCCGATTACTTACCATGCGATTAGTAAAATTAATGCCACTTCAGGCGGGAAAGCCCCACCAAAGTATTCGGATGTTTTTGGTGAATGGTTATGCGATGAAGCTGCTCAAGATGAGCGGTTGCTTGCGATCACACCTGCTATGTGTGAAGGCTCGGGCATGGTTAAGTTTGCCAAGCAATTCCCACAGCGTTTCTTTGATGTCGCAATTGCAGAGCAGCATGCCGTAACACTTGCAGCTGGTATGGCTTGTGAAGGGCTAAAACCTGTTGTTGCAATTTATTCGACATTCTTGCAGCGTGGTTATGATCAACTTATTCATGATGTTGCATTGCAAAACCTTGATGTAACTTTCGGTATTGATCGTGCCGGTCTAGTGGGTGAAGATGGCCCAACACACGCAGGTGCATATGACTATGCCTATATGCGTACTGTACCGAATATGGTGATTATGGCGCCAAAAGACGAAAATGAATGTCGTCAAATGCTTCATACAGCTTATGCCTATAATGGCCCTGCCGCAGTACGTTATCCACGTGGTGCAGGTGTGGGTGTCGAAATTCAAAAAGAAATGTCGGTTCTTGAATTAGGTAAAGCTGAAATTGTTGCAGAAATTAAACCAAATAGTGATGAGCAAATTACAGTTCTAGCATTTGGTAGCCGTGTCATGGTTGCTATAGAAGCTGCCGAGCAACTTGCACAAAAACACGATGTTGGTGTGCGTGTTGTAAATATGCGCTTTGTAAAACCGCTTGATGAGCAAATGATTCGAGACTTGGCTGAACATACTCATTTATTCGTGACAGTTGAAGAACATGCGATTATGGGTGGAGCAGGTAGTGCAGTAAATGAGTTTATGGCACAAGAGCAAATTGTTAAACCTATCATTAACTTAGGTTTGCCAGACTCATTCTTGCATCAGGCTTCACATAATCAAATGCTGCAAGATTGTGGTTTAGATGCGAAAGGTATTTTGAACTCAATTGAGAGAGCTTGGCTTAAGCAAAATCAGGTCGTTTAATCCGTTAATAAAATTTTTGAAACATTTTTTCCCATAAAGCGCATTCATTTGCTAAAATGTATGCGCTTTTATGCATTATTCTTTGTCAAAATCTTCAAATTTGTATTGTAGTGGGTGTTCAATGGAACCTATGGTGGTGATGGCTGCGCGTGCGGCTCAAACAGTTGGTCAAGAGCTTTTAAAAGCGCATCAAAATCGTCATAAACTCGATTTGCAAGTTGAAGAAAAAGGCATTGATGGTCCTGTAACACGTGTAGATCGTTATTTAGAACAATTAACGATTGATACATTACGTAAAAGTTATAAAAACCATAGCTTCTTAGGTGAAGAGTTCGGTTTGCAAGAAGGCAAAGGCCACGATGCAGACTGGTGCTGGGTAATTGACCCACTTGATGGCACGCAAAACTTCATTAATGGTTTCCCTCATTTCTGTATTTCTATTGCAGTTCAACACAAAGGCGTTACTCAGCACGGCGTAATTTATGACCCTGTACGTGACGAATTGTTCTCTGCAAGTCGCGGTCGTGGTGCGGTGATGAACCAACGCCGTATTCGTGTAAATGTAAAAGATAGCTTAGAAAATACGTTCTTGGCAGTAGGCCATCCTTATCGTGCTAAACGTGCTGGTGAAATCGTATCTTATGCAGAGCAGCACTTTGCTTCATTATTAGCTGTTACTCAAGCGGGTGCTCAAATCCGTCGTGGTGGTTCAGCTGCTCTAGATTTAGCTTATGTTGCTGCTGGTCGTTTCGATGGTTTCTTTGAACTTGGTTTAAAACCATGGGATATCGCTGCTGGTGAACTTATTATTAAAGAAGCAGGCGGTGTAGTGGTTGATGCTCGTGGTGGAAATGATTCACTTGAAAATGGTCAAGTGCTTGCTTGTTCACTTAAAATGCTAAAACCATTAATGCAAACAGTAGTTCCTGCTTGGGATAAAGCTGCAAAATAATTGAGAAACGCTTTGTGAGTTAAAACCCTCTTTTTATAGAGGGTTTTAATTTTTTAATGATCGGTAAAATAGAAATAATAATAGAAATAACGATAAAGTTGATTAAAACACATGACTTTTAAATTCTTTCTGCTATAATCCGCCCACGCACTTAAATTTCCGTTCATTACCTGAACATTCTGTTCTATTCATTGTAAGCGCACGCTGTCCATAGAGAGGACCATTTCTTGCGCCCCGATCGCTCAGCGATTCTTCAGGTTCGGCCGTAATCAAGCGTGCGTTTAATCCACATCGTCGTTACTCGGATTGCCGCTGAATAATAAGGTTCAGCTAATTTTGCTTTGCCGCTTTGTGCCGATGTCTATTTTGTACTTATTAAAAATGGAGCACCCATTAGGGTGAAACTCTCTATGAGCAAAACTTTTGCCGAATTTTCTTTGCATGAAACCTTACAACAAGCGCTTGAAGGTTTAGGTTTTACTACCCCGACTCCTGTGCAAGAACAATCTATTCCTGCAGCTTTAGAAGGTAAAGATCTTTTAGTTTCTAGCCAGACTGGTTCTGGTAAAACTGCTGCATTCTTGTTGCCGACATTAAATAACTTGGCAGGTCAAGAAACTTTCGTTCCGTTCAAAGAACGCATGAAAGCTGTAACTCAACCAAATATTTTGGTAATTTCTCCTACTCGTGAATTAGCACAACAAGTAAGCCAAGATGCAATCGCATTTGTACGTCACATGAAAGGTGTTCGTATTGCTGCCATTATGGGTGGTATGCCGTTTGCTAAACAAATTCAACAGTTAAAAGGCGCGCAAGTTGTTGTTGCAACTCCAGGTCGTTTACTTGACTTGGTAAACCGTCGTCAAATTAAATTAGATCAAGTAGATGCTTTAATCGTTGATGAAGCGGACCGTATGCTTGACCTAGGTTTCTCTGAAGACTTAGAGGCAATCAGTGAATTAGCGGCTAACCGTAAACAAACATTAATGTTCTCTGCAACATTTGCTGATCGTATTATTCGTCTTGCAGCATGCATGATGAAAGATCCAATGCGTATTGCAATTGAAACAGGTCATTCAACCAATACAGATATTACGCAAACATTGCATTGGACTGATGGTTTTGAGCATAAGAAAAAATTACTTACACATTGGTTAAGTGATGAAAACTTAGATCAAGCTGTAGTTTTTGCAAGCACTCAAGAAGACACTGATATGTTGGCTGAAGAGCTTGCTGAAGCAGGTCATTCAGTTGTTGCACTTCACGGTGCAATGCCGCAAACAGTTCGTAACCGTCGTTTACGTAGTATCCGTGAAGGCCGTGCGAAAATCTTAGTTGCTACTGACGTTGCTGCACGTGGTCTTGACGTTCCAACAATTTCACACGTTATTAACTTCGGCTTACCGATGAAGCATGAAGACTACGTACACCGTATTGGTCGTACAGGTCGTGCGGGTCGTACAGGTCAGGCAATTACTTTAGCGACTTATCGTGAGCGCGGTAAGATTCGTGCACTTGAAGAATATTTAGAAGCACGTTTAAGTGTTTCTGAAATTGAAGGTTTAGAGCCATCTCCACCTCCTGCTCGTTCAGGTCGTGATGGCGGTGGTCGCGGTCGTGGCGGCAACGGTGGTCGTGATGGTCGTCGTGGTGGCGGTTTCGGCGGTGGTCGTCGTTTTGAAGGCGAAAGTAACTTCAAACGCCGTGAAGGTGGTCGTGATGACCGTCCGCGTCGTAGCTTTGATGATAAACCACGTGGTGATCGCCCATTCGGTGGTGAAGATCGTCCGCGTCGCGAGTTCAACTCTGACCGTCCACGTCGTGAAGGTGGTTTTGAAGATCGTCCAAAGCGTAGCTTCGGTGGTGAAGATCGTCCGCGTCGTGAGTTCAACTCTGACCGTCCACGTCGTGAAGGTGGTTTTGAAGATCGTCCAAAACGTAGCTTTGGTGGTGAAGACCGTCCACGTCGTGAGTTCAACTCTGATCGCCCACGTCGTGAAGGTGGTTTTAACGATAAGCCTCGTTTTGATTCAAATGATGACAACCGTGGTAATCGCGTAGATTATAAACCTCGTCGTGAAAATGGTTTTGGTGACCGTCCACAACGTAGTTTTGGTGGCGAAGATCGTCCACGTCGTGAAGGTGGTTTCGGTGACCGTCCAAAACGTAGTTTTGGTGGTGAAGACCGTCCACGTCGCGCAGTTCGTGAAGAACATTTTAATCAAGAATCTCGTGGTGAACGTCGTCGTAAATTCGACCGTTAATCTTAAAAAGATTTAAAAAAAAGGCCAGTTAACATACTGGCCTTTTTTATTTTTCAGTTTTGTTATAAAATAAAAAAGTGTGAAATAGTTCAACATTTATTGTAATAATGCGCAAAAGTAAGCGAAAAGAGACTCCTTTGGCATGGTTGAGTAAATTATTACTTCAACATGGTTTGCCATACCTTTTTATTGCACTCGCTTTGTGTAATGGAATCTATTTTGCCTATGCTTTATTAACTGGCCATTTCGTAGATCAGTTTCAAGTTCTCAATCAGTAAATTTCTTTTCAAAATCTAGCTCATATTGATGAATGAGCTTGTTTCGCTTTTGTCAAAATTACAACAAGATTCTCAAAATTCAGTGTTATAGTATGCGGGCATAAAAGTGCAGGAATGATTGCCATTATGAATAATAAAACTCCTCTCTCGACTCAGTCACTCATTGAAGTGAAAAATTTGAGTTTTAATCGAGGGGAACGCGTCATTTATGACAATATTAGTTTAAATATACGTCGAGGCCAGATTACGGCCATCATGGGACCATCTGGTACAGGTAAAACGACTTTATTACGTCTGATTGGTGGGCAGCTTGTTCCCGATCATGGTGAAGTTTTGCTTGATGGTAAAGATATTGCTCAAATGTCACGTCAGGAATTGTTTGCAGCGCGTGCACGTATGGGAATGCTATTCCAAAGTGGTGCTTTATTTACCGATATGTCGGTGTATGAAAATGTCGCTTTTCCAATTCGTGCACATACAAAGCTTTCTGAAAATCTGATTGCTGAACTGGTCGCTTTAAAGCTTGAGTCTGTTGGCCTGCGTGGAACAGAACAGCTTATGCCTACTGAGCTATCGGGTGGTATGAATCGACGAGTTGCTTTAGCTCGTGCAATTGCGCTTGATCCAGATTTAATTATGTATGACGAACCTTTTGCAGGGCAGGACCCGATTGTAAAAGGTGTTTTAACACGTCTCATACGCTCATTGCGAGAAGCTTTGGATTTAACCACCATTATTGTTTCGCATGATGTTCCTGAAACCCTATCTATTGCCGATTACATTTATGTTGTGGCAGAAGGAAAAATTCAAGGGGAAGGAACACCAGAAGAATTGCAAAAATATGCTTCTCCATTTGTAAAACAGTTCTTAACCGGTTCTGCAGAAGGTCCGGTTGAGTACCAGTTTAGCCACCAAGCTTATTTAGATAACGAGGTTCGTCCATGAATACGATTGCCTGGTTAGGTAGACTCGTTATTGAGCGGATTCGAGGGATTGGTGTTGCGGCACTGATGCTCTTACAAATTATTTTTTCATTACCTTCAGCAGGCGGTTTTGGACGTTTCGTCTATCAAATGCATCGTGTAGGGGTAATGTCTTTACTTATTATCACGGTATCAGGTTTATTTATTGGTCTGGTACTCGGATTGCAAGGCTACTCAATATTGGTCAATGTTGGTAGTGAATCAATGCTAGGCACTATGGTGTCTTTAACCTTACTGCGTGAGCTTGCACCAGTTGTTGCTGCTTTACTATTTGCTGGACGAGCAGGTTCTGCATTAACTGCTGAAATTGGTTCAATGAAACAAAGTGAACAGCTTGCCAGTATGGAAATGATTGGTGTTGACCCTTTAAAGCAAATCGTGTCACCACGTCTTTGGGCTGGCATAGTCAGTTTGCCAATGTTAACTGTTATCTTTGCTGCGATTGGTATCGTTGGCGGTAAATTGGTTGGTGTTGACTTTCTTGGCGTTGATGAAGGCTCCTTCTGGAGTGGTATGCAAAATAATGTTCAATTTGGCCATGACGTTGTAAATGGCATCATTAAGAGCATTGTATTTGCTTTACTTTGTACATGGATTGCTGTTTTCCAAGGGTATGCATGTGATCCAACACCTGAAGGCATTGCAACGGCAATGACCCGAACGGTTGTATATTCTTCATTATGTGTTTTAGGTTTTGATTTCGTGTTGACTGCGGTCATGTTCGGAGGGATTTAATGAAATCACGTACTAGTGAGCTGGCCGTAGGTATCTTTGTCATTATCTTCGGTATTGCTTTATTCTTTTTAGCGATGAAAGTAAGTGGTTTGGTGGGTACAAACTTGAGCGAAGGTTACACCATGAAAGCTCAGTTTGATAATGTTAACGGACTTAAACCACGTGCTAAAGTAACGATGAGCGGTGTAACAATTGGTCGTGTTGATTCAATCACGCTTGATCCGGTTACACGTTTAGCTACAGTAACTTTTGATCTTGATGGAAAACTGACAAGTTTTAATGCTGAACAGTTAAAAGAAGTTCAAAAAAATGCTTTAGACGAATTACGTTATAGTTCTGATTATACGCAAGCGACTCCAGCGCAACAAAAAACAATGGAACAGCAACTGATCAGTAACATGTCATCCATCACCAGTATTGATGAAGATGCTTATATAATGGTTGCAACCAATGGTTTATTGGGTGAGAAATATTTAAAAATCGTACCGGGTGGTGGTCTTAACTACCTTAAACGTGGCGATACAATTTCTAATACCCAAGGAACGATGGATTTAGAAGATTTAATTAGTAAATTTATTACTGGTGGTGGCGCAGGTAAAGTTGCCGCTGGTTCATCATCCTCAGCAGAAGAAAAAGCTCCTGCAAGTACTGACAGCAGCGCACAGCCGTCATTTGTTGAGTAAGAGATTATTTGAAGGAGTGGTTCCAGGTGAATAAGTTGTTTAAACAAACCCTGACAGCAAGTGTTTTGTCTACTATGATTGCTGGTACAGCTTTTGCTGCACCTTCAGAAGCACCACCTGATTTTATTAAGCGTGTTGCTGATGGTTTGATTGCTCGTTTAAAAACAGATCATGCCAAGTTGCAAAACAACCCTGCTTTAGTTAAATCAATCATACGTCAAAATTTAGATCCGTATGTTGACTCACAAGCGTTCACTCGTATTGTGATGGGTACTTATGCGACAAATCAGTATAGTACGGCTGCACAGCGTGCTCAGTTTGAAACAAACTTCCGTAACACATTAATTGAGAATTACGGTAGTGCATTTGCTAAGTATACAAACCAGACTTACACCATGCGTCCTTATAAAGCGACTGCAGGCAAAAACCCTGTTGTAACTTTAGACTTCAACCACAATGGCGATAAAATTCCTGTGTCGTTCCAGTTGGCTGACAAAGGTTCGCAGTGGAAAATCCGTAACATCAATGTTTCTGGTATTGATTTAGGATTACAGTTCCGCAACCAGTTTGCTGCAACTGTTAAGCGTAATGGTGGCGATTTAAATAAAGCAATTGCTACGTTCCAACCTGATGCAGATGCTGCTGTTAATCAGAACAAACAAAAATAAGTAGGTGAAGAGTGGTTCAGTATCTTAACCAAGAGTTAGTTGTTTCAGGCAAAATCGATTTTGAAAATGCTGAACAACAATATCAAGCTGGATTGGCAATTATTAAAAAGCAGACTAGCTTTCCTCTAATTGTTGATTTAAAACAGCTTGAGCATGGTAATACGTTAGCATTGGCGGTGTTAGTTCAATGGTTACGTCAGACGCCACAGAAGTCTGGATTACATTTTAAAAATGTTCCAGAGAAGATGCTGAAAATCATTCAAGCTTGCCATTTGCAAGAAGATCTACATTTGGTCTGATTATGCAAAGATAAAAAAAGCACCTAAATTTAGGTGCTTTTTTTATATAAAGGATTGGTGAATATGGACAGGCTTTAAATCCACTTTTTCCAGCGGAAATAAATGATAGGGCCAATAAAAAAGCCAATAATGATTAATAAGACTGCGATAAAACTACTTTTACCATGAGCAAAAGGCAATACTTCAGTGTTCATGCCATAGATACTCGCGATCAGCATTGGTGGTGCTAACATACTTGGTAAAATCGAGAATCGACGAATCGTATCGTTTTGCTCAGTGTTAATGAACCCAGACGTTGTATCAAGCAAGAATCGTACTTTTTGGAATAAGAAAGCATCATGTTCTACAAGTGAACGAACGTCTTCACTGAGCTCTCGGATATCTGCATCGTAGATATGACTGCCTAAGGCACGTGGACGAGATAAAAATGTTAAGACTCTTCGTAAATCAATTAAACACAGTTGAGCTTTTCCAAGCATATCTTCTTGTTGAGCCAAGCGGGTAATCATGTCATCAAGGTCTAAAATCTTCTCACGTTGATGGTTGTTGAGCACCTCAGTAGAGTATTTTTCTAGATCCTTGTGGATATCTTCTAAGATATCCGCAAGCTCATCCAGTTTTGCTTCAAGCAAGCCCAATAAAATCCAAGTTGGATCTTTGTAATCCATTTCATAGTCATTACGACGAGCTCGCGCACGAAATGCACGAAATGCAACTAGCTTCTCACCACGCAAAGTAAATAAGCGATCTTTATGTAAAATAAATGCTACGGTTTGTACCATGGCAAGCATATGTGATGAATCTTCCGCATCTCCATCAACCTGATAATTTTTATTTTTCGTTAAAAAATAGGTGCTGATATGCAAAATGCCGTCATCATCACGGTAGAATCGAGCAGAAGATGAAATGTCTTCTAGCGACTTTAGTGTAGGTAAGTTCTGATCGTAGGCATCTAAGACCCATTGTTGTTCTTCTTGAGAGGGTGCAATTAGATCAAGCCATACTAATTCGGGATGTAGATCAAATCCACCGTTGATGGTGGCATCTTCCAGACTTCCGCGTTCTGTGGCATAAAAGGCTTCAAGCATGTGTCTTTTTTCCTCACGCAGTCTGATGGAAATTGATGGGTGTATTTTAGACAAGGATTTGCCGAAAAACACTTGCCAATACGCTATTTTGCAAAAAAAAACTCTGTCGATAGTCTAGTTTGTCAGCATGACAGTTCAATAAAACGGTTTTTATACTATGAATTCAATTTGTATTTTCTGTGGTTCATCTTTAGGTTCAGACCCAATCTTTCAACAAATTGCTCAATTAACCGGTCAAACTATTGCTAAACAAGGTAAAACTCTTGTTTATGGTGGTGGTCGTTCGGGTTTAATGGGCGTTGTCGCTGATAGTGCTTTACAAGCCGGTGGACAAGTCATTGGCGTCATTCCTCGTGCTTTAGTCGATCGCGAGTTAGCTCATCCCGGGCTGACAAGACTATATGTCGTCGAGAATATGCATGAGCGTAAGACCAAAATGGCAGATCTATCGGACGGTTTTATTGCTTTACCAGGTGGGGCAGGTACATTGGAAGAAATCTTTGAACAATGGACATGGGCACAATTAGGTATTCATCAAAAGCCGTGTGCTTTTCTAAATGTAGCGGGCTTTTATGAAGATTTGCTTAAAATGGTTCAAGGAACTGTAGATAAAGGTTTTAGCCAAGCAAGGTTTGCCGATAAATTGATCGCTTCGGATAAAATTGAGGATATTCTTCAGCAATTTGAACAATATCAGCCGCCTGCTCCAAAATGGACAAATGCGGATGTTCAACCATAAATGAGGTTAGATAGGTGAAAACAATTACGGTCGCCGCTGCGGTGATCTTAAATGAACAAAATGAATTATTGCTTGTTAGAAAGCGTAATACACAGGCTTTTATGCAAGTAGGCGGTAAACTGGAGCCGAATGAGGCTCCGGAAACTGCTATACAACGTGAAATCTTGGAAGAAATAGGTAGCTCGTGTGTAATAGAGCGGTTTATAGGCCGTTTTGTGACAGCAGCAGCCAATGAACCAGATCATACGCTGATTAGTCATTTATATTTAGTTCGTTTGAAACAGTCTCCACAAATTGCAGCCGAGATTGCTGAAATGAAGTGGATAAAATTTAATGATTCCGAGACAAAACTTGCGCCATTAACCAAAGAAATTGTAATTCCATGGTGTGAGCAGAACTTATCTACAACTCTATAATTTTAATATGATGTAGATGAGGCAGCAGCTAGGCAACTTGCATAAATAGATGTGCACCCTAGCTGTTTTAGTGCCTGACTTAAAGCGTGAATTGAACTTCCTGTTGTGATTACATCATCAATAATCAGCACACGACGGTAACGCCGTTTTTCTTGAGTCATAGCAACAAATTGCTGTTCAATATTTTCAAATCTTTCGAGGCGAGACAATCCTTTTTGAGAGCGTTCATTTAGGCGCTGCACAGGCTGCCAAACAGGTATTTTTAATTGTTTACTTAAAAGTTTGGCGAGTAATAAGGATTGATTAAAACCACGTTCAGTTAAGCGTTGTTTAGAAATAGGCATAGGTACTATGGCTTGTACCTTAGGAAATTTTATTTGCTGTAAGACTTCGGCAAGTAAGGTTTGATAGTGTAATTTTTGTTCATATTTGAACTGCTGAATTATGCGATTAATTGGATATGCGTAGTGGCAAGCCACAAGAACAGATTGATCATTGCGCTGAACTGTTTGCTTAAGCCACGGTAGTTGTTCCCAACATTCTTTACAAAGTGAATATTTTTCCCGTGTTCCTATTTCACATAATAGGCAAGGGGACAATAACTGAAAAAGATATTGAGGGTTGAACAACTTAAACATAAGCGTATCGAGGTGCTTCAGGCAGCCACCGTTTCAAGAGGGCGTCAGCTTGCTCAGGGTAATCTTTTAGAACTTGTTGTGCAACGTAATGCGCTTGACTCAGTAAATGATCATCTCGTTCTAAACGTGCGACACGGAAGCCCATATCACCTGTCTGTTTTGTTCCTAATAATTCACCCGGACCTCGTAATTCAAGGTCTTTTTCAGCAATGACAAAGCCGTCGTTACTTTCTCTTAAAATTGAAAGTCTTTCTTGCCCATTTTGTGAAAGTGGGGGTTTATAGAGAAGAACACAAAAACTAGCCTTTGCACCTCGTCCGACTCGACCTCGTAATTGGTGTAGTTGTGAAAGACCTAAGCGTTCAGCATTTTCAATGACCATAATTGAGGCATTAGGTACATCTACCCCAACCTCAATAACAGTTGTTGCAATTAGCAGTTGTAGTTCATTGTTTTTAAATGCTTGCATGACAGATTGCTTTTCATCAGCTTTCATTTTGCCATGGACCAAACCAATATTAAGTTCAGGAAAGCGCTCTTTCATTTCTTGATAAGTGGCTTCCGCAGCTTGAGCATCTAAAGTTTCGGACTGTTCAACCAGAGTACATACCCAGTAGGCTTGTTTACCTTCTCGGCAATTTGTAGCAATTCGATTTAGCACTTCTTCACGACGATCTAGCGGAATTGTGACGGTCTGAATTGGAGTTCGGCCTGGCGGCAATTCATCAATAATCGATGTATCCAAATCGCCATAAGCACTCATTGCTAATGTTCTAGGAATTGGCGTAGCAGTCATGACGAGTTGATGTGGTGTGAGTTGTTCTGCGCCTTTGTTGCGTAAGGCTAATCGTTGATCCACCCCAAAGCGGTGCTGCTCATCAATAATCACGAGTCCTAGTTTGGCAAACTCAACATTATCTTGAAACAAAGCATGCGTACCTACAATAAGCTCGGCATGGCCCTCTTTGATTTGTTGTTCAGCTTGTGTTCGTGCTTTACCTTTTTGTTTGCCTGACAGCCAAGCTACTGTAATACCTAAAGGTTCAAACCAGCGTTTAAAATTTAAATAATGCTGCTCTGCTAAAATTTCGGTAGGTGCCATTAAGGCAACTTGCCAATCTGCTTCTAAGGCGTGACATGCAGCAACTGCCGCAACTAAAGTTTTACCTGCACCTACATCACCTTGTACTAAGCGTAACATCGGTTGGTGTTGTTTTAAGTCGCTTAAAATTTCTTTTGATACACGCTTTTGTGCGTTGGTCATTTGAAAGGGAAGAGCTTCTAACAGTTTTTTTGCAAGTACTTTACTACTCGGAAAAGCAGGCGAGGCAATTTGACGAATATAAGCACGTCGCGTGAGAAGGCTAATTTGATGTGCGACCAACTCTTCAAAAATAAGGCGTTGCTGAGCAGGATGAGACCCTTGGGCCAATTGAATCATATTGGCATCGACAGGTGGCTCATGAATGTAATGTAGGGCTTCTTTGAGTGCGTATCCATTTGTATATTGTTTAGGAAGCAGCTCAGGTAGAGCATCACTATGATGCTTCAACGCTTGTTTAACATATTCACGTAACTTAGGTTGCGTTAAACCATCAGTACTTGGGTAAATTGCCGTGAGCTGCGTTTTGGGTAGAGGCGTATGCTCATTAATGAGCTGAATTTCTGGATGATAAAGCTCAAGTCCCCTTGCACCTACGCGAACTTCACCAAAAATACGTAAACGGTTACCAGGTTTTATTTTGTCGGTTAAATTTTTATAAATATGATAAAAGCGTAAAGTCACCTTACCAAATTCATCTTGTATTAATGCGGCCATAGATTTACGTTTACCTGGAGGGAAATCAACAGATTTGACTTCACCCTCGAGTAAATAACTACGACCAACCACCAATTGATTCATAGGAATAATGGTACTGCGATCTTCATAATCACGGGGCAGATGAAACAGTAAATCATCTGTGGTAAAAATATTTAGTTTTTCGAGTAGGGCTGCTGAAGCCGATCCAACGCCTTGTAACTGATGGACTGAAGTCATGTCCCCTCAACGAGTTCTCTATGCATATATTATTTATCGGTTATGGTAAAACATCTCAGCGTGTTGCTAAACAACTATTTGAGACAGGACATCAAATTACCACAATCAGCCGTAGCGAAAAAACAGATCCTTACGGGAAACACCTCGTACAGGATATTTTTACACTTGATTTAAGTGAAATTGCGCCTGTAGATGTAGTGTATATTTTACTTTCTCCAGACGATAGTACAGTTCAAGGTTATCAACATACTTACGTTGATAGTATTGAACCTATTCGTCAAGCATTAAAATCACATCCGGTCAAAAGACTCATTGTTGTGTCATCTACACGTGTATATGGTGAAAACTCTGGTGAAACTATTAATGATGATAGTGAGATTCACCCGAATGATGCTCAAGGACATATCCTGCATAATATGGAATTGCTTTGGCAGAAATACTTTCCAGCTCAGTGCGTGATTGTACGTCCTACAGGGATTTATGGTACTTCGATTGACCGATTAAAACGCATGGCTGAAAACACCCAGTCCTATCCAAATATTCACTATAGTAATCGTATTCATATCGATGATTTAGCAAGATTTTTAGCATTTTTAGCCGATTTTGAAAAACCGCATAAGAGTTATCTTGTTGCAAATAATGCTCCTGTACCTTTACATGAAGTTTTACTGTGGTTCCAAAGTCAGTTGGATTTACCACTTCTTACTTTAGACTCAGCCCATGTTTCAGGTAAAAAGATATATGCGAAACATTTATTTGAAACAGGTTTTCAGCTTGAACATCCGATTTGCTTTAATGACTATTTATTATGTTTAAATGCTCATGGTACAAATTAAAATTTAGACTAAACTTTAAATAACAATAGAAATACCAGAAGAGGCAATCAAATTGCCGATAAAGAAAAAAAGGTTGCAAGTGAAGAAATTTTGTTTAGCTCTTATTTTGAGCGTAATGTCAGTTGCGAGTTGGGCTCAAGATCAGGTGTGGTGTACATATGATCCTATGGGTACCCAAGGGGATATAACGCGTCGTTTAAACGACATTCGATTATATGCTCAGCAATATCAAGTCAAGTTCAAGGTCGTCAGTTATCAAAAAGAGCAGCAAGCTATACAAGCTTTTGATGAGGGGAAATGTTCGGGGCTAGCAGCAAGTAACTTTAATACTTATCAGTACAATCATTTTATGGGGAGCAGTTCGGGTATTGGTCTTATACCTAATAACCGAACCGCCCGAAATTTATTGCAGCTTTTAAACCATCCTACAATTGAGAAAAAACTCATTAATCAAGACTATGAAGTGGTCGGTATGATTCCAGTAGGAACAGCGTACATGGTCATGAAAAACAAAAAAATATCAAAAGTTGCACAGCTTAGAGGCCAGCGAGTCGGAGTCTTGGCTAATAATCCGCCACAGCAGGCTTTGGTGAGAAGTGTAGGGGCGCAGCCAGTCTATGTTGATTTATCCAATGCAATTGCCCAGTTCCAGCAAAATAAAATCGATATTATGCCTGCACCGATTTATGGTCTTTTACCTTATAACTTACAGAAAGATTTCGGGCCAGACACTCAAGTGATTAATTTTCCATTGGCTTATTTCGGGGTAAATCTAATTATTAAACCTCAAGCTTATCCTGCCAATTTTGGACGAAAAATTCGGGCTTGGTTTGTGCAAAATAGTCAATTACTAACGAATAGAGCAATGCAGTGGGAAAATCATTTACCTGCCTATTATTGGGTAGATGTTTCTTTTTACGAAAAGCAGAGCTATGACATTATGGTGGCCAAAATACGGAATCAATATGTTCGCTCTGGATATTATGATGCATACTTTGTTGAGCTAATGAAACGCTTACGTTGTATCGATGATCCACGTTACTTTGAATGTTCTATGCGTCGATAAAATAAAAGGCAACCTGAGTTGCCTTTTATTTTGACTAAAAATTTAAGATTTCTTACGTTTTAAACGGCGTTTAGCTTGTTGAGATGCCATTGCTTCAAGGGCTTCTTTTAACTCTTCATCAGTAAAGGTGGTGATGTGTTGCAACATCTGTAACGTTACTTCATCAAGTACTAACTGTGCGCCTGCTGCCATTTGACGGAAATTATCATCAAACTCGATTTGGCCTTGGTCATTTGTTCGAATGTAATTTTGTTGAGTTAAGACTTTGATAAAGCTTTGGAACAAGGCTTTATCAAAGAACTCTGGAGAATTAAACTCGTAAAGTACAGACAAACGTTGGCCTAACAAATGACTTAACTCTTCAACTTGTTTTGTTGAAATATTGCCTGAACCACGCTGTGTGATTAAAGCTAACGTCATGTAATAACGCTCAAGACTTTGTTTAACAGGTGTTGCCAATACAACAAGCTGATTGTGCTCTTCAGTATTTGGTGCAGAGCTAATCAAGTTACCTTCATCATCTTGCTCAATAAGTTTTGATTGAACCAATGCATCTGCATATTGTTCAATCTGTTCTTTAAGTTCACTACTTTTCCATTTAAGGAATAGTTCAGCTTTTAAGAACGGGTAAAGTGTATAGATGACATTACTTAAATCAGTACGACTGATTTTTCCGTTATGCTCAACAAGAGATGCAACCAATGAAGGTAAAACGAAAGCATGCAAAATGTTATTACGGAAATAAGTGAGGAGAACGGCTTGGTTATCTTCAATCGCAATAATGTCACCAAGAGCATGCTGTACACGCTTAATGAGTTTAAGTTTTAAGCCGTAAGCAATAATTTCCTTACCAGATAAAGGCGTTACTTCTGTACGTGCATCATAAGGGAAATTTGATGCCAAATTGCGATAAGCTTCAAGCTGTTTAATACAGATTTCTTCATCAAGCGTATGCTTTGGTGTTGCAAGTAAAATAATTGAAAGTAAAGAAACCGGGTTAATCACTACCGCACGGTTAATATTCTCTAAAATTGCATTTGCAGAGCTATTCACTGCTTCTGAAACAGCGGGTGGTACTGGGTCGTCATTCTTTTCAATGTAGACATTTTCTGCATTGTGCTGTTTAAGCAAGTCGTCTAGAAAAACAGGTTCACCAAAGTTAACGTGTACCTTACCGAAAATGCGTTCAATTTTTCGAAGTGTTTTTAAAATACCAAAAATAGACTCAGCTTCTTTTGGCTTACCTTGCATTTCGCCTACATAGGTCGAACCTTCCATAAGACGTTCATAACCAATATAAGTTGGTACAAATACAATTGGCTTGGCACGGCCACGTAAATGGCTATGAACGGTCATTGCAAGCATGCCAGTTTTCGGTGGTAATAAACGACCTGTACGTGAACGTCCACCTTCAATAAAGTATTCAAGTGGTGTGTTGCGAGAAAGAATACTATATAAATATTCTTTAAATACCGAAGTATAAAGGCCATTACCACGGAAAGAGCGGCGAATAAAGAAGGCACCGCCACCACGTAAAAGCTGACCAACGAAAGGTAAGTTTAAGTTGTCGCCCGCAGCAATATACGGAACCATCAAACCACGTTTATAGATCACATAAGACAGTAATAAGTAGTCAATATGGCTACGGTGACATGGTGTGTAAACAATTTCATAGTCTTTTGCGAGCTCACGAACAGTGCTGAAGTTATGAACTTCTACGCCGTCATAAAGCTGAGTCCATAAGCGTGTTAATGCTAAATCTGCAAAACGAACTGCTGAGTGAGAATAGTCAGATACGATTTCGTTGACATAACCAATCGCACGGCGCTCTGCTTCAAGCATGCTGATTTTGCCACGAATACTTTCGCGTCGAATAGCTTCTTGAACATCACGAGACTTTAATACCGACTGCATGACATTGCGGCGATCTGATAAGTCAGGGCCTAAAACAACTTCACGTTGGCGGTCAAGGTAGTCATTTAAAGTGCTCACAATATAAGTCGCTGGTGAAAGGTTCGGATAATGCTGTTGAGCATATTCAACGAGGTCACGCAAAGACTGTGGTTCATGGAACTCTAAATAAGATTGACGACCATGTAAACCAATATTCACAAGCTGTTTAACAGTACTTGGTGTTGCCCATGTGTCTGAGAACAATAGCTTAAACCAAGAGTCTTCTTTATCTGGAGAGCGGCCCCATAAAACGGTTACTGGAACCAGTTCTATATCGAGCTCAGGATTTGCTTGTAAAACTTCAATCAGTTTAATTAAACGAGGTGGAAAAGCATGAGGGGGGGGATTTAATAGGTTATTTTCATCATTATGTTGTAAAAATAAAACTGATGCTTTTTCCTGATGAGAACCGATGACTAACGGATCTAATGCAGGTTTTAAATTTAAACGGCGAGTTTCCCCATCCACCACTAACGCATTACTGCGAGAATGATTTTGCAAGACGTAGCACACTACCTTTTGGCGCTCAGTCTTTGCTTCAGTTTCCGATGTTTCTGATACTGGTTCAGTAGGAACTTCCCCAAGAACATGTGGTGTTACCACGAGGTCAAGTAGCTTACTTGAAAGCCGACGATACATTTGACCAAACCCACTCTTGGACATAAGAACTCCTACTTCTTAAAGACAAATCCCAGCACCAAATGCAGAGGGTAATTATTTTGAGGCATTTATTAAAAAAAACAATATGCTACTTTCTTATAAATTATAATGCTTTTGGCATTTTTTATCGTTAAAAATCGTATTTTTAGCTGCTTTAAGGGCAATGTTCGTCAGAAGTTGACTGATTGTTCCATGTACAAATAGTTTTTTATGGCACAATAGATTCTACACATCTGTCCTTTAATACCAATTTTGCCTGCAATATGAAGGTATCTCTCATGAATGCGTTAACCCAAGAACTGGTTGAGCTGCTCACTTTAGAAAAGCTTGAAGAAAATATTTACCGTGGAATTAGCCGTAATTTGGTCGGTAAACGTGTTTTTGGAGGTCAGGTTTTAGGGCAGGCTTTACGTGCAGCTTCTTATACAACTGACCGTCCTGCGCATTCTATGCACGCTTACTTTTTATATGGTGGCGATATTAATGCTCCAATCATCTATGAAGTAGATCGCTTGCGTGATGGAAAAAGCTTTGTCAGCCGTCAGGTTCGGGCAGTCCAACATGGACGAGTTATTTTCTCTGCAATGGTATCTTTCGCCAATCCTGAAGAAGGCTTGAACTACCAACACTCAGAACCAGAATATCCAGCTCCTGAGACGTTAAAGTCGGAAAATGAACTGAAAGAAGGTATTCTTAATTTTGTACCGGAAAATGTTCGTGCAAGTTTCATGCGTGAACGTCATGTTGAAATACGTCCGATTGATCCAGTCAATCCATTTCAACCACAACCGGAAGCGCCATATAATGCGCACTATATCCGTACCCATGACCATATTCCAAAACAACTTGATGATATCGCTTTACATCAAGCAATTGTGGCGTTTTATTCGGACTTTACTTTGATGACTACGGCTTTAAGACCACATGGTCTAAGCTATATTTCTCCAAGTTTGCAGTGTGCCAGTATTGATCATGCCATTTATTTCCATCGCCCACTTCGCGCTGATGAATGGATGCTCTATGACATGGAAGCAACAGTTAGTGCAGCTTCTCGTGGTTTGAATTTTGGCCGTATGTGGCAAAATGGCCAACTTGTATGTAGTACGGTACAAGAGGGTTTAATTCGTTTGCGGGAAATTGAAACACAGTAAACTTATTTATAAAGCCATCTCATAAGATGGCTTTTTTATTTTAATTGAAAGGATGTGACAAAAAATTGCTCGAATGAAAAGCAAGCTCATGTCATATTTGCAAAAGGATTGCCTACTGAAAAAAATAATGCTGATATGAACTTAAATACACAAATTCTGATTGCTGCCATTTTAGGTTTAGCCTTTGGCTTCATGCTTACCATGTATCCTGATACTGCTTTTGTAAAGCATAGCTTATACGGGTTAGGCATATTAAGTAGTGTCTTTATTGGGCTGCTTAAAATGTTGTTGGTGCCGTTAATCTTCAGCTCTATTGTTGTGGGAGTTTCAAATTTACAGGCAGGAGGGCAGCTAGGTCCTGTTTGGAAAATTACGTTTTTATGTTTTATCACCACCACCACATTGGCCTTAATCTTGGGTATTGGCTGTGCTCATTTATTTGAGGTGGGGCGAGGCGTAGATATTTCAATTTTTCAGGCATCAATGCAAAACTATCAAGCACCAGATAGCTTAAACCCAGCAACTTTCTTTACTAACTTTATTCAAAATACGTTAATTAACCCCTTTAAAGCATTTAGTGATGGAAATGTTTTAGCTGTTGTGGTGTTTGCACTATTTGTGGGTTTTGCGTTGGTTCAAGGTGGTGAACGCTTTAAGAGTATCCGCTTATTGAGTCATCAGTTTTTTGAAATGATGATGATGCTAGTGGGATGGGTCATGAAGTTGGCACCATTAGGAATTTTTGCATTACTTGCTAAATTAATGGCTACCGAAGATATTTCAGTATTAAGCCGCTTGGCAGAGTTTGCTGTTGTTGTAACTGGAACCACTATTTTCCATGGTGCTGTTGTTTTGCCATTACTGCTTTGGATTGTTGGTCGTATGAGTCCTTGGACTTTTTTCAAAGGTACACGTACAGCCTTAATTACTGCGTTTGCAACAAGTTCGAGCTCTGCAACAATGCCGCTGAGTATGAAGTGCACACAGGAAAACTTAGGTGTTCGTCCTCAAACGGCAGGTTTTGTGATTCCTTTAGGTTCTCAACTTAACATGGATGGTACAGCTTTATATGAGGCTGCCGCTGCGCTCTTTGTTGCAAATTTAGTGGGATTAGACTTAAACCTGACCCAGCAAATTGTTGTGTGCTTAACAGCGATGATTGCATCACTTGGTGCACCAGGAATTCCAAGTGCGGGTATGGTCACTATGATTATGGTATTGCAATCTGTGGGGTTACCAGCCGAAGCAATTGCTATTTTACTTCCAATCGACCGGTTGCTCGATACAGTAAGAACAGTGGTAAATGTACAGGGCGATATGATGATTAGTGTAGTTGTAGATCGATATACCAAAGAGAAAGATATCAGTTTCTAATCGCTAAATAAAAAAGCAGGATTAAAAATCCTGCTTTTTTATTTTTAAGCGGCTTGTAGCTCGGCTCTTTTTGCTGCTGGAGATTGAGATAAGTAACTTACCGCATCTTCAGTGCTACCTTCTTTAACTGGATCGTACCAAGGCATGAGATAGTCAATTTGCTGAGCAATAAGCCAAAATGGATTTGGTAATACCTGATTATCTTTACGGCTAATCTTGTACCACTCTACAGCAACCCAAACTGGAAAAAATTTAGATTTGGCCGCATCGGCAAACCGAGGGTCTTGCTTCATAATATGCGCAGCGCCGTCTACCCATAATCCAAGGACAAGGGTAATAACAGCAAGGCTTAAATAGTAACGTGGAATATATCCGCCACCAAGATGACGATATAAGTCAAAGGCTACGGTGCGATGTTCAATTTCTTCAGAACCATGCCATTTAACCAGATCTACCATTTCTGGATCTGCGCCTAAT
Organism: Acinetobacter nosocomialis; assembly: GCF_041021905.1. Taxonomy (NCBI): domain Bacteria; kingdom Pseudomonadati; phylum Pseudomonadota; class Gammaproteobacteria; order Moraxellales; family Moraxellaceae; genus Acinetobacter; species Acinetobacter nosocomialis. The sequence continues at coordinate 3,528,316 of NZ_CP157432.1, read as the reverse complement.
TCTTCCCAACGGTTGTTATAAAGCGCATATTTACCGAGTACACAGGTCATATGCTCAACAGTTGCGATAACACCTAAACGAAATAAATCCCATTGTTCCTGTAAGAACTGAGGAACTTCTTTATCAAAAGGTTTATCTGCCAAAGCAGTGGTAAATAGATAATTCATAATGTCCAGATTTCTCTGGATATCAATATTACGTGCGCTTAAATATTCTTTATTGGCAGAAGTGTGTGCATTTGCGTGCATTGCTTCTTGGCGAATAAATGCTTGGACATCCTGTTTAAGTTTTTCATCGGTAATACGAGGTAAAACCTTATTATAGAGTCGACAGAACCAGAACTCTCCAGCAGGCAAGATATTATTAATTTCATTAATAAAATAACTTGCAAACGGTTGGTTTGGAATCCAGTCTACAGGGGTATCTTTCCAGTCAAATTTTACCTTGCGTGGAAGAATTTTATAATCAATAGAAGAACCTAAAGCCTTATTCTTCAAAAAAGATAGCAATTTCATCATTTAGTCCTGATTTTTAACTCGATGAAGTTATAACGAGTATAAAAAAAGCCCCTACATTTGTGTTTAGCAATAGGGGCCAATTGAATATAAATTTAATAAAGAAATTGTATCTGTTTTGACGATTTACTCTTCTGCATCCTCATCGCTTGCTTCCGGGATCGCATCGACGTCAAATTCAGGCTGTTGCTCAAGTGTGAAGTGTAGACGTCCAGCCATTACACTTGCGAGTTCTTCTAAGCCTAGTTTGTTTAATGAAGAGAAAAGCTGAATTGAGAAATCAAGCTTCATTTTTTTCAATTGTTGTTTAACTTCAAGTAAAACTTTGTTTGCTGGACCACGGTTAAGTTTGTCTGCTTTGGTTAAAAGAATATGAACAAATAAATGGCGGGAATAAGCCCACTCTAGCATCATCATGTCAAAGTGCTGTAAAGGGTGGCGAATATCCATGAGTAAAACTAATCCTTGTAAACTTTTACGATGGATTAAGTAGTTCTCCAATTCTTTTTGCCAAACACGTTTCATATCCTCTGGTACAGCCGCATAACCATAGCCTGGAAGGTCAACTAAACGTTGATCGGGATTACCTAAACTAAAGAAGTTAATCATTTGCGTACGGCCAGGTTTTTTTGAGGCACGCGCGAGTTGTTTTTTGTTAGTTAAAGCATTAATAGCGCTAGACTTACCAGCATTTGAGCGTCCTGCAAAAGCAATCTCGTAGCCACTATCTTCAACACAAAGTGCCAATTTAGGTGCACTCATTAAAAACTCAGCTTGGCGTAACCAGTTCAAAGATTGTACGGCATATTCCGTGATCGCCGGGTCTGGTTTTTTTTCATAACTGATCTTTTGCTTGGGTGCTAGTCTGGCTTTGGTGTCTTTCGATTTTTCACTACGACGCATAAAAAATAACTTTTTAAATGAGAGGGCTCGCGCTTAGTATAAAGGAGCTTGGTTATTCTTGCTAATTTTCAGTAAGCTTGGTTGTAAAGATAAATAGAATTACAAACATTAGATTTGCAAAAAGGAAATAGGGGATGTGTCGGATGCAGTTTTAGGCTGTTGTAAAACTTCACCTAAGGTATGCTGATCTAAACTTTGATAGAAACTTTCTAAAGCCTGATCAAGAATTCCTTTTAAACCACAATGCGAGCGTAAAACACAAGGAGGAGTATTGCATTCAACAATTTGATGATCACCTTGTAAAATTCGCACAATTGCGCCGAGCTTTAAATCTAAAGCTTTTGGATTTAAACGAATTCCACCGCCTTTACCTCGAATAGTAATAATCCACTCTTGTTTACCCATAAAATGGACAACCTTCACGAGATGATTTTGTGAAACATATAAATCTTGAGCGATTTCTGCAATTGTATACGGTGCATCACTTGGGCGAGCGACATACATTAATATTCTTAAAGCATAATCGGTAAATTTATTAAGTTGCATGATCACCAAAAAACAAAAGGATAAGAGGTTGATCATCTTAGCCTGAAAGTTTAAAGAATAAAACTTTCAGGCTAGAGCTTTTTCAATTACAGCGTTAAAGGGGCTGAAACTTGTACTTGATCACCAACTCTATAGTGTTCAAGCAAAATGTTCGAAACTGAGAACTCTGTATGGTTTTCTTCAGGCTGAACATCAAAATGATAAGTATTATTTTCTTGAGCCTCTGTGAATTTAAATGCTTTAGGTTGTTCAAGCTGTTGGTCGGGAACTTGAACTTTTACAGAAATAAAGGCATTTGCTGGGCCAGTTAATACATCTTCATGGTCAGTTGCTTTTAAAGTGAAACGTTTGCCAGACTCAAGTGGATCAATTTGTGTGATTTCAAATGAACGCCAACCAGCCCATCCACCTTTTAAGCTCTCAAGTTGCGCATATTTTTGTTTTTCAACACCAATTAATATATCTGCTAACTGTAAATAAGCTTGTTTCCACGCTTCAATGAGTTCTGATTCAAAAGGAACATTTAAAACTTCACTAATTGAATGAAGCAAGTTATCGCCCACAATTGCATATTGATCTGGCTGAATGTCTAAACTCACGTGCTTCGTGGTAATGCGTTCAACTGCTTTGGCAAGTACTGTAGGATTCTCAATATTTTCAGCATATGCGAGTACTGCTGCTGCAAGAGCACGAGGTTGGCGTAGGCTGGTTTGATCATCAAGATTAAAAACATTTTTTAATTCTGGGTTGTTATTCAACATACGTTTATAAAAGTATGTGGTCAGAGTAACACCATGTTCGCGCAATACAGGTACAGTAGATTTAACGAGTTCAATTTGTTGTGGAGTCATGGCTAGACCTTAATTATCTGGCTATATAAGATGTATTTAAAATACATCTTTAAGAAAATTGTGGCAATAGCTTTTTTACAAAAACCTTAAAAAAATTAAGGGATATTACATCCCTTAATTTAATTGATTGATTTGATTATTTTTTATTTTCCAAATAATGAACCGAGTAATCCTCGTACTAATTTTTGTCCAGTACTACCCCCTAAACTTCGAGCGGCACTTTTTGCAAAAGTTCCAACAATATCTTGAGTCAATTTTGCTCGTTCTCTTGCCGCACGTTCTTCTTCTTTCTGCTGTTCACGTGCTAGACGTTCTTGTTCTTTAGCTTGCTGTTTCTCTAAAGCTTCTTGCTCTTTGGCAAGCTCCGCATCTTGTTTTTGTTGTTCACGCTCAGCGACTTTATTTTGGAGCATTTCATATGCACTCTCACGGTCTACGACTTGTTCATAGACGCCAGCAATAATACTTTGCTCAATTAAAGTTTTTCGTTCTTCAGGTGTGATAGGGCTAAAAGAAGAGTAAGGAGGCATAACCCAGCCACGTTCAACAATTTGTGGAGTACCTTGCTCATCTAGACAACTAATAAGTGCCTCACCCACGGCTAGCTGTGTAATTGCCTCATCCACTTTAAAATCAGGATTTGAACGGAATGTATCTGCAGCAGTTTTTACTGCTTTTTGATCTTTGGGGGTAAAGGCGCGTAGGGCATGTTGCACACGGTTACCGAGCTGACCCAAAACACTCTCTGGTAAATCAAGTGGGTTTTGAGTGATAAAGTAAATACCGACGCCTTTAGAGCGAATTAAACGTACAACTTGTTCAATTTTTTGTTGTAAAGCTTGACTGGCGTTGTCGAATAACAAGTGAGCTTCATCAAAGAAAAACACGAGTTTTGGTTTATCCATATCACCAACTTCAGGAAGTTGTTCAAATAATTCAGAAAGCATCCATAACAAGAAAGTGGCGTATAGCTTAGGTGTATTCATGAGCTTGTCTGCAGCAAGAATATTGATATAGCCACGACCATTAGCATCAGTTTGTATAAAGTCTAGAATATTTAAAGCTGGCTCTCCAAAGAACTGGTCTCCACCTTGGTCGGCAAGAGCGAGTAAATTACGCTGAATTGCTCCTAAACTAGCTGGAGATAGATTGCCGTACTCGGCTTTAAATTCTGCCGCATGTTCACTCACAAAGGTGATCATAGCTTTCAGATCTTTAAAGTCGACTAACAGTAATCCTTGATCATCTGCAATGCGGAATACAGCAGATAAAACACCTTCTTGAGTATCATTTAGGTTAAGTATGCGTGCTAATAAAATTGGTCCAATCTCAGAAATAGTGGTCCGAATAGGATGGCCTTGTTGCCCAAATAGATCCCAAAAAATAACGGGATTAGCCGCAAATGGAACACTATCAATTTGTAGAAGCTTTAAGCGTTCATTAAATTTATCCGAGGCCTCGCCAGCTTTTGCAAGACTTGAAACATCACCCTTTGCGTCAGCAAGAAAGACGGGAACACCGATTCGAGAAAAACTTTCTGCAAGAACTTTTAGGGTGACAGTTTTACCTGTACCCGTAGCACCTGCAATCAGGCCATGTCGGTTGGCAAATTGAGAAAGCAAAACAATTTCTTTTGATGTGTCATTAATGTTTTTTGCAATAACAATCGGTGTACCCATATATTTTTATCCCTTGGAGCGAGCCACTATTGATGTTGTCGTTTTACAAATGTTTTAGTGCATTTTCGATATCTTGAATTAAATCTTGAGGATCTTCTAGCCCTATACACAAACGAACCAATAAACCTTGTTGTAAATGTGTATTCTCAAGTTTCCTCATCATTTTTAAATCATAAAGCATAACCAGACTAACTGGTCCACCCCAGCTAAAGCCAAGTTTAAATAACTTAAGAGCGTCACAAAAACGGCGTACTGCTGAAATATCATAGTCAGGTTTAAATATGACACTGACTAATCCTGCACTCTTACCTGTAGTGCAAATCTCTTGCCAATATTGATGACCTGGAGAGGCTTTATCGCTTGGATGTAGAACTTGTGCAAATTGAGGCTGTTGCTTCAACCATTCCAATAAGGTTTTTGCATTATCTGATTGCTGTTTATATCGTAGTGACATATGTGCGAGGCTGCGCTGAACTTGTGCTGCATCATCTCCTGAGATAGCAATACCTAGAATGGCATGTGTACGGAACAGGCGGTGATACAGTTTTTCATCACGTGTTACAACACTTCCCATTAAAATATCACCACCACCACTTGGATATTTTGTTAGTGCATGTACGGTTAGATCTACCGAGAAGTGCTCATCAGAGAAATCAAAAGCATTAAATGCAAGTCCAGCGCCCCAAGTATTATCTAAAGCAGTTACAACTCCATGTGACTTGGCTTTTTTAACAAGTTCTTTAAGATCGGGAAATTCAAGAGTCACTGAACCTGCTGCTTCTATCCATAAGAGCTTGGTTTTTTCAGTCGGCTTAAAACTTGATACATCAATTGAATTATAAATTTTGACACTAATACCATATTGATCTTTTAAGTGGTTTAGATGCTCTAGATTTGGGCCATATATATTGTCCGGGACCCAAACTTCATCGCCTGTTGCTAAAAAAGCAGAGTTAACTAAGTTAATTGCAGATAAGCCGCTGGGTGCAAGTAAACAGTACAAGCCACCTTCAATTTGAGCAATATTGTCGCCTAAGGTAAATGTGGTTGGTGTACCGTGCGTTCCATAACTGTAATCATAAGGGTCGGTCCAGTGACGGTCAAAAAGGTGCGTAGTTGATTTAAAAATAATAGTCGATGCACGAAATAAGGGAGGTTGCACAGTTTCAATAAATTGTGGTGCTTTTCGTGGTGCATGAATGAGTCGGGTTTGGAAATTGTTATGCTTTTTCATGGGGCGCTATGCTTTAAATAATAAGATTAGATTAAGAGAAAACTGATTTATTCGCCAGATTTTTGGTTAATTCTAAGATGTTTCGTTACTACTGTAACATTCACTAAAAACTTGGCTTTATTTTTGCAAATATCAAACCAACATTCTAACAACAATAGGTTTAAGCGCATGAAGTCGCATTTACGTGTTCACTATTTTCAACATATTGCTGGCGAAGGTTTTGGAAGTTGCTATTCGTTTTTAAAAGCGCATCACGCCACTATTAGCTCTACAGAATTCTTTGCACTTCCCGTAGATCGGTCACTTGAAATAGAAGCTTTACCTCGTATTGAAGAAGTTGACTTACTACTAATTATGGGTGGGACCATGAGTGTAAATGACGAGGCAAACTATCCATGGCTTAAAATAGAAAAAAGATGGTTGCGTCGATATTTGGCAGCAGGGAAACCAGCAATAGGTCTTTGCTTGGGTGGGCAGCTAATTGCGAATGCATTGGGTGCAGCAGTAAGCCGTAATCGTTATCAAGAACTAGGATGGTCGACAGTTCAAAGAGTTGCAAACTTACCACAAGAAAGTTTTCCGCTACCTGAAGAAATCAATGTGATGCAGTGGCATAGTGAAACATTTGAAATACCTAAAGGAGCTATACGTTTGGCTGAGAGCATTGCTTGCCGTAATCAAATGTATCAGATTGGGAAAAATGTATTAGGTTTTCAATTTCATCCGGAAATGACACCAGCAGCTTTACAGCTTTTACTGGAAAATGAAGAAGAGCTATCTATTTTTGACGGAGAATATGTTCAATCTGCACATGAACTGCAATCTTCAGAAGCACAGAAATTTGAACAAGGTAATCAACTCTTAAATAAAGCAATTGAGTTTGTAATAAATGCATAGAATGAATTATTAATACGTAGCTAAAGTGGAATTTGAGCAAAAAATAGAAAAAGAGAATTGCATAAGACTTAAACAATCGTTATAATGAGCGACCCTCAAGAAGAGGGCATTTACTGCGAAGAAAGTAGTAAATGTGCATTACAGTCGTGGCATCGATCACGACCTTGGTGATTATCACTGCCTTTGACACTTACCAATAGGTGAGATGCGTCAAAGGTGATTCTTTATATATTTGGCTTGGAGTTTACTGGTATGTCTAACCAGAGAATTCGTATCCGTCTTAAGTCTTTTGATCATCGTCTGATTGATCAATCTGCTCAAGAGATCGTAGAAACCGCTAAGCGTACCGGCGCACAAGTTTGTGGTCCAATTCCGATGCCTACTCGCATCGAACGCTTCAACGTTCTTACTTCACCGCACGTTAACAAAGATGCGCGTGACCAGTACGAAATCCGCACCTACAAACGTTTGATCGACATCGTTCAACCTACAGATAAAACTGTTGATGCATTGATGAAGTTGGATCTTGCAGCTGGTGTTGATGTTCAGATCGCTTTGGGTTAAGGCTTTCGGTTAATTAACGATTAGTTAATTAGGCCGCTTTTTTAGAGGTTTATGCACATGGCTATTGGTTTAGTCGGTCGCAAATGTGGTATGACTCGCATCTTTACAGATGCTGGTGTTTCTGTACCTGTTACAGTCATCGAAGTCGATCCAAACCGCATTACGCAAATCAAAACACTTGAAACTGATGGTTATCAAGCTGTTCAAGTAACTACTGGTGAACGTCGCGAATCTCGCGTAACTAACGCTCAGAAAGGTCACTTCGCGAAAGCTGGTGTTGCTGCTGGTCGCTTGGTTAAAGAATTTCGTGTTACTGAAGCTGAGCTTGAAGGTCGTGAAGTTGGCGGTACTATTGGCGTTGATTTGTTCACAGTTGGTCAAATTGTTGACGTAACTGGTCAATCAAAAGGTAAAGGTTTCCAAGGTGGTGTTAAACGTTGGAACTTCCGTACCCAAGACGCTACTCACGGTAACTCAGTTTCTCACCGTGTATTAGGTTCTACAGGTCAAAACCAAACTCCTGGACGCGTGTTCAAAGGCAAAAAAATGGCTGGTCACTTAGGTGATGAACGCGTAACAGTACAAGGTCTTGAAATCGTATCTATTGACGCTGAACGTTCTGTTTTAGTTGTTAAAGGTGCAATTCCTGGTGCAACTGGCGGTGACGTAATTGTACGTCCTACCATCAAGGCCTGAGGGGAAATACCGTGAATTTGAAAACTGTTTCCGGCTCTGCTGTTGAATTGTCTGAAGTTGCTTTCGGACGTGAATTTAACGAGGCTCTTGTACACCAAGTTGTTACTGCTTATTTAGCAGGTGGTCGTCAAGGTACTCGTGCTCAAAAATCGCGTGCAGACGTTTCTGGCGGTGGTAAAAAACCATTCCGTCAAAAAGGTACTGGTCGTGCTCGTGCGGGTTCTATTCGTAGCCCTATCTGGGTTGGTGGTGGTAAAACTTTTGCTGCTCGTCCACAAGATTGGTCTCAAAAAGTAAACCGTAAGATGTACCGCGGTGCAATGCAATGTATCTTAGCTGAACTTGTTCGCCAAGATCGCCTTGTATTAGTTGAAGAGTTTGCTGTTGCAGCTCCAAAAACTAAAGAATTGCTTGCAAAACTTAACGACTTAAATGCTGCTCGTGCATTAATCGTTACTGACGCTGTAGATGAGAAATTATATCTTGCAGCACGTAACCTTCCACATGTAGATGTGGTGGATGCAACTGCAATCGATCCTGTAAGCTTGATCGCGTTTGATAAAGTTGTGATGTCTGTAGCTGCTGCTAAGAAAATTGAGGTAGAACTCGGATGAACAACGAACGTATCTATCAAGTCCTTAAAGGACCAGTCTTCTCAGAAAAGGCACAAGTTTTAGGTGATACTGTTGGTGTTCAAGTATTTAAAGTAGACATCAATGCTACTAAACTTGAAATCAAAAAAGCAGTTGAAAAACTTTTTGGTGTAGAAGTTGTTAAAGTTAACACAACTATTACTAAAGGTAAGACTAAGCGCTTTGGTCGTACATTAGGACGTCGTTCTGATGTTAAAAAAGCATACGTCACCCTGAAAGCCGGCCAAGATGTTGAAATGGCTGACTTGGGCGATACCGCTGAAAGCGCAGCGGAATAAGGACGAAAATTATGCCGATTCAAAAATGTAAGCCAACGTCTCCAGGACGTCGCTTTGTAGAGAAAGTGGTTCATGACCATCTTCACAAAGGCGCTCCTTACGCACCGTTGGTTGAAGCTAAAAAACGTACTGGTGGTCGTAATAACAACGGTCACATTACTACTCGTCACGTTGGTGGTGGTCATAAACAACACTACCGTATCGTTGACTTCAAACGTAACAAAGACAGCATCCCAGCTGTTGTAGAGCGTATTGAATACGATCCAAACCGTACAGCACATATTGCTTTATTGAAATATGCTGACGGTGAGCGTCGTTATATCATTGCACCTAAAGGTTTACGTGCTGGCGATAAAGTACAATCTGGTAACGATGCTCCAATTCGTCCAGGTAACTGCTTGCCACTTCGTAATATGCCGATCGGTTCTACACTTCATAACGTTGAACTTAAAATTGGTAAGGGTGCACAATTAGCGCGTTCTGCTGGTGCTTCTGTTCAGTTGTTGGGTCGTGATGGTTCTTACGCGATTATTCGTCTTCGTTCAGGCGAAATGCGTAAAGTGCATGTTGAATGCCGCGCTGTAATTGGTGAAGTTTCTAACCAAGAAAACAACCTTCGTTCATTGGGTAAAGCTGGTGCTTCACGCTGGCGTGGTGTTCGTCCTACCGTACGTGGTATGGCGATGAACCCGATTGACCACCCACACGGTGGTGGTGAAGGGCGTAACAAAGGTATTCAACCTGTAAGCCCATGGGGTCAAAAAGCTAAAGGGTACAAGACACGTACCAATAAGCGTACGACTAAGATGATTATTCGCGACCGTCGCGTCAAGTAAAGGAATCTGACTAATGCCTCGTTCTCTGAAAAAAGGCCCATTCGTCGATGCGCACTTGTTCGCTAAGGTTGAAGCGGCTGTTGCTAGTAACTCTCGCAAGCCGATCAAAACTTGGTCTCGTCGTTCGATGATCCTTCCAGATTTTGTTGGTTTAACAATCTCTGTTCATAATGGTCGTAATCACGTTCCAGTAATTGTTACTGAGCATATGGTTGGTCATAAACTCGGTGAATTCGCGCCAACTCGTACCTATCGTGGTCACGGTGTTGACAAGAAATCTAAACGTTAATAGGTGTCATGATGGAAGTAACTGCTAAATTACGCGGTGCCGCTATCTCGGCACAAAAAGCACGTTTGGTTGCAGATCTTATTCGCGGCAAATCTGTTGCGCATGCTTTAAATATCTTAAACTTCAGCAATAAAAAAGCTGCTGTTTTAGTAAAAAAAGCATTGGAATCTGCGATTGCAAACGCTGAACACAATAACAGTTTAGATGTTGACGATCTTAAAGTTTCTACGATTTACGTTGATGAAGGCATGAGCCTTAAACGTATTATGCCACGTGCTAAAGGCCGTGCAGATCGTATTACTAAGCGTACTTGTCACATCACCGTTAAGGTAGGGGTTTGATATGGGTCAGAAGGTTCATCCAATCGGTATCCGCCTAGGTGTTGTGAAACGTCATAACGCTAACTGGTATGCGAATCCGAAACAATACGCTGAATACTTGCTTAAAGATCTTCAAGTTCGTGAGTTTTTAACTAAAAAACTTAAGAATGCGATGGTAAGCAATATTCTTATCGAACGTCCATCAGGCGCTGCTAAAGTAACTATTAGCACAGCTCGTCCTGGTATCGTAATCGGTAAAAAAGGCGAAGATATTGAGAAATTACAGCGCGAACTTACCAGCATTATGGGTGTTCCAGCGCAAGTAAGTATCAACGAAATTGATCGCCCAGACTTAGATGCGCGTTTAGTTGCTGAAGCAATTGCTTCTCAATTAGAAAAGCGTGTTATGTTCCGTCGTGCTATGAAGCGTGCGGTTCAAAACACTATGCGTGCTGGTGCTAAAGGTATCAAAGTTGAAGTGTCTGGCCGTTTAGGTGGTGCAGAGATTGCTCGTACAGAATGGTATCGTGAAGGTCGTGTGCCTTTGCATACATTACGTGCAGACATTGACTATGCAACTATGCGTGCAGAAACAACTTACGGTACGATTGGTGTTAAAGTTTGGATTTTCCGTGGCGAGATCTTAGGTGGCATGAAACAAGTCATGAACCCTGCTCCTGCTGAAGATCGTCCAGCTAAACGTGGTCGTGGTCGTGGTGAAGGTCAAGAGCGTCGTGGTCGTCGCGGTGACCGTGCTGCTGACAAGGGAGAATAATCCATGTTGCAACCTAAACGTACCAAATTCCGTAAAGTGCACAAAGGCCGTAACACTGGTCTAGCGCATCGTGGTAGTACAGTATCATTTGGTTCGATTGCAATTAAAGCAACTGAACGTGGTCGTATGACTGCGCGTCAGATTGAAGCTGCACGTCGTACTATTAGCCGCCGTATTAAGCGTGGTGGTAAAATCTTTATTCGCGTATTCCCGGATAAACCAATTACTCAAAAGCCTCTTGAAGTGCGTATGGGTAAAGGTAAGGGTAGCGTGGAATACTGGGTTTGCCAGATCCAACCAGGTAAGATCCTGTACGAAATTGAAGGTGTGAACGAAGAATTAGCGCGTGAAGCATTTGCTTTAGCTGCTGCTAAACTTCCGTTTAAAACCACTATCGTGACTCGGACGGTAATGTAATGAAAACTAAAGATCTACGTGAAAAATCGGTAGAAGAGTTGAAAGCTTTGCTTGATGAGCAGCAGCTTAACCAATTCCGTCTTCGTATGGCGAAAGCAACTGGTCAGTTGGGTAAATCGCACGAAGTGCAAGTTGCTCGTAAGACAATTGCTCGTATTAAGACACTCCTTACCGAAAAACAGGGGAACGGACAATGAGTGAAAAAACAGTCCGCACGTTAACCGGCAAAGTCGTAAGTGACAAAATGGATAAATCTATTGTTGTTCTTATTGAACGCCGCGTTCAACACCCGTTGTATGGCAAGTCAATTCGCCGTTCAACTAAGTTACACGCTCATGATGAGAACAATGTTGCTAAAATTGGTGATGTTGTAACCATTAAAGAAAGCCGCCCAATTTCTAAAACTAAAGCTTGGACTTTAGTGGAAGTAGTTGAAGCAGCTGCTGAGTAATTCGACGTTCTTGTTGCATCATCGGTCAATTTCGAGTACTCTTTGAGCCTTTCGAAATTGTGACCGGTGATGCTCGGTTTTGGAGTAGGGCAATGATTCAAACCGAAACTATGCTCGACGTAGCAGACAACAGTGGTGCTCGCCGCGTACAATGTATTAAAGTACTTGGTGGTTCACATCGTCGTTATGCTTCTGTTGGCGACATTATTAAAGTTACTGTAAAAGAAGCAATCCCACGCGCACGTGTTAAAAAAGGTGACGTGATGAATGCGGTTGTAGTTCGTACTAAATTCGGCATTCGTCGTCCAGATGGTTCTGTGATCCGTTTTGATGATAATGCTGCAGTTATTTTGAACAACAACAAAGCTCCGATTGCTACTCGTATCTTCGGACCAGTGACTCGTGAACTTCGTACTGAACAGTTCATGAAAATCATTTCATTGGCTCCTGAAGTTCTATAAGAGGCAATCATGGCTAAGATTAAAAAAGGCGATCAAGTTATCGTGATCGCAGGTAAAGAAAAAGGCAAACAGGGTACTGTGTTGTCTGTTTCTGAAGACCGCGTTAAGGTTGAAGGCCTTAACTTAGTGAAGAAGCATCAAAAGCCTAACCGTGTAACTGGCGCTGAAGGCGGTGTAGTTACTCAAGAAGCTTCGCTTCATATTTCAAACGTGGCAATTTTAAATGCTACAACCCAGAAGGCTGACCGTGTTGGTTACCAAGTGATTGATGGCGTGAAAACTCGCGTTTATAAATCAAATGGTGAATCAGTGGCGGTAGCGAAGTAATAGGTTGAAAAGGCAATGGCCAGACTTAAAGCACGTTACAACGATGAACTTAAAGCAAAGTTAAAAGAAGAACTTGGCATTAAGAACGTGATGGAAATTCCACGCATCACAAAAATTACCCTAAACATGGGTGTAGGCGCAGCTGCAACTGATAAGAAATTATTAGATGGCGCTGTAGTCGACATGCAATTAATTGCTGGTCAAAAACCAGTAATTACACTTGCTCGTAAATCTATCGCAGGTTTCAAAATCCGTGATGGTTGGCCAATTGGTTGTAAAGTTACTTTACGTGGCGACCAAATGTACGAATTCTTGGACCGTTTGATCTCTATCGCAATCCCTCGTATCCGTGACTTCCGTGGTTTCTCTTCGAAATCATTTGATGGTCGTGGTAACTACTCAATGGGTTTGAAAGAGCAAATCGTTTTCCCTGAAATCGATTTCGATAAGATTGATCGTATTCGTGGTATGGATATTACCATTACTACGACTGCTCGCACCGATGACGAAGGCCGTGCGCTTATGCGTGCATTCGGCTTCCCGTTCAAATAAGAGGTCGATATGGCTAAGAAAGGTATGATTAATCGCGAATTGAAACGCGAAAAAACAGTTGCTAAATACGCTGCAAAACGTGCTGAATTAAAAGCTACAATTGCAAACGTAAACGCAAGTGAAGAAGAGCGTTTCGAAGCGATGTTAAAGTTACAAGCATTGCCACGTAATGCATCTCCGGTACGTCTTCGTAACCGTTGTGGTTTAACTGGTCGTCCTCATGGTTACTTCCGTAAGTTCGGTTTAAGCCGTAACAAATTACGTGACACAGTAATGCAGGGTGATGTACCAGGCGTTGTTAAGGCAAGCTGGTAAGGAGCGACTAAATGAGTATGCAAGATACCGTTGCCGACATGCTAACACGTGTTCGTAACGCACAAATGGCTAAGAAACAAACAGTTTCTATGCCTTCTTCTAAGTTGAAAGTTGCAATTGCAAACGTACTTCAACAAGAAGGTTATATTTCAAATGTAGAAGTTGCTCAAGAAGAGACAAAATCTACTTTGACAATTACTTTAAAATATTTCGAAGGCAAACCAGTTATCGAAATGGTTAAGCGCGTAAGCCGTCCAGGTCTTCGCCAATACCGTGGTAAAGATAAACTTCCAAGCGTTAAGCAAGGTTTAGGTATTGCAATTGTTTCTACAAGCAAAGGCATCATGACTGATCGCGCTGCACGTGCTGCAGGCGTTGGTGGTGAAGTTATTGCTTTTGTTTCTTAATAGGTGATTCCTCATGTCTCGTGTGGCTAAAGCCCCAGTAACTGTACCTAATGGTGTAGCAGTTACTCAGAACGGCCGGCAGGTCGAAGTGAAAGGCAGCAAAGGTACATTGTCTTTCAACCTGCATGCGCTGGTCGAGCTAAAACAGGAAGAAGGTAAACTTCAACTTGCTCCAGTTAAAGAATCGAAAGATGCTTGGATGCAAGCTGGTACTGCTCGCGCTGTATTGAACAACCTTGTAAAAGGTGTTAGCGAAGGCTTCGAACGTAAGTTACAGCTAGTTGGTGTTGGTTATAAAGCTGCGGTTAAAGGTACTGTTGTAAACCTTAACCTTGGTTATTCACACCCAATTGACTACGCTTTACCAGAAGGTGTAACAGCGGAAACTCCAACTGCAACTGAAATCATTTTGAAATCAGCAAACAAGCAGTTGTTAGGTCAAGTAGCGGCAGAAATCCGTGCGTACCGTGCTCCTGAACCATATAAAGGTAAAGGTGTTCGTTATTCGGATGAAGTCATTCTTCGTAAAGAAGCTAAGAAGAAATAAGGCGCGAGGTTCTTATGAACGAAAAGAAACAATCCCGTTTGCGTCGTGCGAAAAGCACACGCTTGCACATTCGTGCATTGGGTGCGACTCGTTTGTGTGTAAACCGCACTCCGCGTCACATCTATGCTCAAGTTATTTCAGCAGATGGTGGCAAAGTTTTAGCGCAAGCTTCAACTTTGGATGCATCTTTACGTAGCGGTACTACAGGTAATGTAGATGCAGCTACTAAAGTAGGTGCTTTAATCGCAGAACGCGCGAAAGCAGCTGGTGTAACTAAAGTTGCATTTGACCGTTCTGGTTTTAAATATCATGGTCGTATCAAAGCCTTGGCTGATGCTGCTCGTGAAAACGGCTTGGAGTTCTAATCATGGCTAAAGTTGAACAAAACGAAGGTCTTGTTGAAAAGCTGGTTGCCGTTGATCGTGTAGCCAAAGTTGTTAAGGGCGGTCGTATCTTCTCTTTCACAGCATTAACTGTTGTGGGTGATGGTAATGGTCGTGTTGGTTTTGGTCGTGGTAAAGCACGTGAAGTTCCTGCTGCTATTTCTAAAGCACTTGAAGCTGCTCGTCGCAACATGATCACTGTAGACCTTGCTGGTACTACTTTACAACACCCTGTGAATGCTCGTCATGGTGCAAGCCGTGTATACATGCAACCTGCTTCAGAAGGTACTGGCGTAATCGCTGGTGGTGCAATGCGTGCCGTTCTTGAAGCTGCAGGTGTACATAACGTACTTGCTAAATGTTATGGTTCTACAAATGCTGCTAACGTAGTAAACGCAACTTTTAAAGGTTTGCGTGATATGACTTCTCCTGAGAAAGTCGCTGCGAAACGTGGTAAATCAGTAGAAGAAATTCAAGGGTAATCAATCATGAAAACGATTAAAGTTACCCAGACTAAATCTTCTTCACATCGCTTGAAAAATCACAAGCTTTGCTTACAAGGTTTAGGTCTGCGTCGTATTGGTCATACTGTAGAAGTGCAAGATACGCCTTCTAACCGTGGTATGATCAACAAAGTCTACTATATGGTTAGTGTAGAGGAATAAGCCATGACTCTGCGTTTAAATGAGCTTGCACCTGCAGAAGGTGCAAAACGTGAACACCGTCGTTTAGGCCGTGGTATCGGTTCTGGCGTTGGTAAGACTGGTGGCCGTGGTGTCAAAGGTCAAAAATCACGTAAAAGTGGTGGCGTTCGTCCAGGTTTCGAAGGCGGTCAAACAGCGATTTATCGTCGTTTACCTAAATTCGGTTTCACTAGCCAAATCGCTTTAAAAACTGCTGAAGTACGTTTGTCTGAGTTAACTAAAGTGGAAGGCGACATTGTTAGCCTTGAAACTTTAAAAGCTGCGAATGTTGTTCGTCGCGATCAAATTCGTGCTCGTATCGTGCTTTCTGGTGAAATCACTCGTGCATTCACTGTTCAAGGTGTTGCATTGACTAAAGGCGCTAAAGCTGCAATTGAAGCAGCTGGCGGTAAAGTCGAGGAGTAATCTCGAGTGTCTATGTCTCCTAGTTCTTCAGGTCATGTCAACATGATGAAAGGTCAGCCATTTCATGTGAAATACCGTGAAATTATTCGCCGGATGAGTTTTCTAATCGGTGCATTGCTGGTCTTTCGACTAGGAGCGCATATTCCAGTACCAGGCATTAATAATGCTGCGTTAGAAAATTTATTTCATGCAAACCAAGGAACTATTCTTGGGCTATTCAATATGTTTTCTGGCGGTGCTTTAGAGCGAATGTCGATTCTTGCTTTAGGGATCATGCCTTATATTTCTGCGTCTATTATTGTGCAGTTAATGTCAACAGTGATTCCTTCTCTTGAAGCCTTGAAAAAGGAAGGAGAGCAAGGTAAGCGAAAAATTAATCAATATACGCGTCAAGGTACATTATTACTTGCAGTGGTTCAGGCAGTAGGTATGTGTGCAGGCCTTATTGGTCAGGGTATTACTCTGTCTACAGGACTTGCATTCTATATACCTGCGGTTACATCACTTATAGCTGGAACTATGTTCTTAATGTGGTTAGGTGAACAAATCACTGAAAGAGGTATCGGTAATGGTATCTCAATGATTATTTTTGCAGGTATTGTAGCTGGTTTGCCTAAATTAATTATGCAATCAGTGTCATCTGTAGATAATGGTCAAACAAGTTTGATTGGTCTTGTCATCTTTGGGCTTTTGTCTCTTGGTGTATTGGCTGCGATTGTGTTTATTGAAAAAGCACAACGTCGTATTCCAGTAAACTATGCGCAGAAGCAGCAAGGTCGTCGTATATTTACAGCTCAGCAAACACATCTACCATTAAAAATTAATATGGCTGGTGTGATTCCTGCGATTTTTGCAAGTTCTTTACTATTGTTCCCAGCAAGTCTTGGACAATGGGTGGGTAGTGCAGATCCGAATGCTGGTTTAATTAAACGTAGCTTACAAGATTTAGCTTTGGTATTGTCGCCTGGACAGCCTTTGTATTTGGTGCTCTTTGGTGCGTTAATTATCTTTTTCTGTTACTTTTATACGGCTTTAGTATTTAGCCCTAAGGAAGTATCAGAAAATCTAAAACGCAGCGGAGCTTATGTGCCTGGTATTCGCCCAGGTGAGCAAACTGCTCGTTACTTAGATCATATTCTTAATCGTTTGACGTTTATTGGTGCGATTTATATTACAGTCATTTGTTTGATGCCAATGATTTTACAAAGTTCTTTTGGTATTCCATTCTATTTGGGTGGTACCTCATTACTGATCGTAGTCGTTGTTGTTATGGACTTTATGGCTCAGCTACAAGCGCATTTAACATCTCATCAATATGACAATCAAACATTAATGAGAAAAACGACTGCTCATCCTAAGGGATAAGCGCACTTAGAGGTTTCATCATGAAAGTACAAGCTTCTGTAAAGAAAATTTGTGGTAGCTGTAAAGTTATCCGTCGTAATGGGGTTATTCGCGTGATTTGTAGCGCAGAACCTCGTCATAAGCAGCGTCAAGGTTAATCTAATCAAGACCTGTTGATTTCAGTAGGCGAATTGGGTTAATATCCGCCCCTCAAGATTTTTGTGGGGCGGTTGATTATCTCTACTGCCTTTTTGGAGAAAAGTGAATGGCTCGTATTGCCGGTGTAAACATTCCGGATAACAAGCATGCTGTTATCTCCCTCACTTACATCTTTGGTATCGGTCGCCACACTGCTAAGAATATCTTAGCTACAGTTGGTATTACTGAGACTACTAAGATCCGTGAGTTGGACGATGCTCAGCTTGATGCGATTCGTGCAGAAGTTGCTAAGGTTCCTACCGAAGGTGACTTACGTCGCGAAATTTCCATGAACATTAAACGTTTAATGGATTTAGGTTGCTATCGTGGCCTTCGTCATCGTCGCAGCTTGCCTGTCCGTGGTCAACGCACCAAAACTAACGCACGTACCCGTAAAGGTCCGCGCAAACCGATTAAAAAGTAAGATTTCTGGAAGCTAAAAGATGGCTAAAGATACTCGCACACGCAAGAAGGTCACTCGTACCGTCTCTGAAGGTGTTGCACACATTCACGCGTCTTTTAATAACACCATTGTTACGATTACCGATCGTCAAGGTAATGCATTGGCTTGGGCCACCTCAGGTGGACAAGGCTTCCGTGGTTCACGTAAATCAACTCCGTTTGCTGCTCAGGTAGCTGCTGAAGTTGCTGGTAAAGCAGCTTTAGATTACGGTTTGAAAAACCTTGACGTCCTTGTAAAAGGTCCTGGTCCAGGTCGTGAGTCTGCGGTTCGTGCATTAGGCGCAGTGGGTTATAAGATTAACAGCATTACCGATGTGACTCCAATTCCTCACAACGGTTGCCGTCCACCTAAAAAACGTCGCGTGTAAGGAGAAACATTCATGGCTCGTTATATTGGTCCAAAATGCAAACTCTCTCGCCGCGAAGGGACAGACCTGCAACTTAAATCTGGCGTTAAACCATTTGACGTCAAAACTAAAAAAGCTAACAAAGCACCTGGTCAACACGGTCAGGCTCGCGGTGGTAAGCAATCTGAGTATTCACTACAATTACGTGAAAAACAAAAAGTCCGTCGTATTTACGGTGTGTTAGAGCGTCAATTTAGTAACTACTATAAAGAAGCAGCTCGTGTAAAAGGCGCAACTGGTGAGAACTTGTTGAAATTGCTTGAAAGCCGTCTTGATAACGTTGTTTATCGCATGGGTTTTGGTTCTACACGTGCAGAAGCTCGTCAGTTAGTAAGTCACCGTAGCATTACTTTGAATGGTCGTCGTGTAAACATCGCATCTATTCAAGTTAAAGCGGGTGATGTAATTGCGGTTCACGAAGGTGCTAAACAACAATTGCGTATCAAAAACGCGATTGAATTAGCTGCTCAACGTGGTATTCCAGCTTGGATTGATGTTGATCATTCTAAACTTGAAGGTACGTTTAAAGCTGCACCAGATCGTTCTGATTTACCTGCTGAAATCAACGAAAGCTTGATTGTAGAATTGTATTCTAAATAATCCTTGAGGTAGCAATAATGACGCGTACTGCAAACGAGTTTCTCACTCCGCAAGCGATCAAGGTCGAAGCGGTAAGCGGGACCTCGGCAAAAGTGATTCTAGAACCTTTAGAGCGTGGTTTTGGCCATACTCTAGGTAATGCTTTACGTCGCATTCTATTGTCTTCTTTACCTGGCGCTGCTGTGGTTGAAGTAGAGATAGAAGGTGTCGAGCACGAGTACAGTACTTTAGAAGGCTTGCAGCAGGACATCGTCGAGCTCTTGCTGAACCTAAAAGGATTGTCTATTAAGCTGTTCGATCAAAATGAAGCTTATTTAACATTAGAAAAACAAGGTCCTGGCGATATTACTGCTGCCGACCTTCGTTTACCTCATAATGTTGAAGTGGTTAACCCAGATCATTTAATCGGTACTTTGAGTGCTTCAGGTTCATTAAAAATGCGCTTGAAAGTTGCTCAAGGTCGTGGTTATGAAACTTCTGATTCTCGTTTCCCTGAAGGTGAAACACGTCCTGTAGGTCGTTTGCAATTAGATGCTTCTTATAGCCCAATTAAACGTGTTTCTTACACCGTTGAAAATGCGCGTGTTGAACAACGTACCGATTTAGATAAGCTGGTAATCGACCTTGAAACAAATGGAACGGTTGATCCTGAAGAAGCAATCCGTAAAGCGGCAACAATCTTGCAACAACAAATTGCAATTTTTGTTGATCTTCAGAAAGACCAAACTCCAGTTGCTCAAGAGCCTCGTGAAGAAGTTGACCCAATCTTGCTTCGCCCAGTAGATGATCTAGAGCTTACTGTTCGTTCTGCTAACTGTTTGAAAGCAGAAAATATTTACTACATTGGTGATCTCGTTCAACGTACTGAAGTTGAGTTGTTAAAAACTCCTAACCTTGGTAAAAAATCGTTAACAGAGATCAAAGATGTTTTGGCATCGAAAGGCTTACAACTCGGTATGCGTCTTGAAAACTGGCCACCAGCTAGTCTTCGTATGGACGACCGTTTTGCCTATCGTAGCCGTTAATTAAGTAGGACTATCACCATGCGTCATCGTAATAGTGGTGTGAAATTAGGCCGTACAAGCAGCCATCGTAAAGCGATGTTCCAAAACTTGGCTAATTCTTTATTTGAACACGAGTTGATCAAAACAACTGTTCCTAAAGCTAAAGAATTACGTCGTGTTGCTGAGCCTTTAATCACTCTAGCAAAAAACGATACTGTAGCAAATCGTCGTTTAGCATTTGCTCGTACTCGTAATGCTGCAACTGTTGGTAAATTATTTACCGTACTCGGCCCTCGTTACAAAGAACGTAACGGCGGTTATCTACGTGTTCTTAAAGCGGGCTTCCGTGCTGGTGATGCAGCACCGATGGCTTACGTTGAGCTTGTAGATCGTGAAGTGAACACTTCAGCTGAATAATTGATATTATTCGAAAAAGGCCGGCTTTATGCCGGTCTTTTTTATGTTTTGAAAAATGGAAAATTTAAAAATTGTCCTCAAGTGACATAAAAAAACGGATAAACGGTCAAACTTGACATTGTGTATTGTCAAAATTGTGCTTTAATAAAGTCATATTCTCAACAATGGGTATAAAAATAAAATGGAAAAGCAAGTTGATATTCTAATCATTGGTGCCGGCATTTCAGGAATCGGAGTGGCTGCCCATTTATCTAAAAATTCTCCACAACGTCAGTTTGAAATTTTAGAGCGTCGTGAATCTTTTGGTGGGACTTGGGACCTCTTTCGTTATCCTGGTATTCGTTCAGACTCAGATATGTCAACTTTTGGTTTTAACTTTAAACCATGGCGTAAAGCAAATGTATTGGCTGATGGAGCTTCTATTAAAGGATATTTAGGCGAAGTTATTGATGAATTTAAATTAAAAGAAAAAATTCATTTTGGTCATCGTGTACTTTCTGCAAATTATGATTCTTCATCTAAGAAGTGGAATGTTGTTGTCGAAGACAGTAATAAAAAACAGCAGACTTGGGTAGCCAACTTTGTTGTAGGTTGTACAGGTTATTATAATTATGATCAAGGCTATGCGCCGACATTCCCAAATCAAGAAGCGTTCAAAGGTCAACTTATTCATCCGCAGCATTGGCCAGAGAATTTAGACTATACGGGTAAGAAAGTAGTAATTATTGGTAGTGGAGCTACTGCAATTACTTTAGTACCAGCTATGTCAAAAGGTGGCGCAGGTCATGTGACGATGCTACAACGTTCACCGACTTATATTGCTTCTGTTCCGTCTATTGACTTCATCTATGAAAAAACACGTAGATTTATGTCTGAAGAGGCGGCTTATAAATTTACACGTGCACGTAATATTGGTATGCAACGGGCAATTTATGCATTGTCTCAAAAGCATCCGAAGACAGTTCGTCGTTTACTCTTAAAAGCAATTGAAATGCAGCTTAAGGGTAAAGTAGATATGAAACATTTTACACCTTCATATAACCCTTGGGATCAGCGTTTGTGTGTGGTACCTGATGGTGATTTATTTAAAATTCTTCGTGAAGGTAAGGCGAGTGTTGAAACTGATCAAATTGAAAAATTTACTGAGACCGGTATTCAATTAAAATCAGGTAAACATCTTGATGCAGATATCATTATTTCTGCAACTGGTTTACAGGTTCAAATCATGGGTGGTGTGCAGGCAACTATTGATGGAGAGCCAGTTAAATCATCTGAACACATGCTTTATAACGGCGTGATGCTCAGCGATGTACCAAATATGGCGATGATTATTGGCTATGTAAATGCTTCGTGGACATTAAAAGTTGATATTGCAGCAGATTATATCTGTCGTTTATTAAACTATATGGATAAGAATAATTATGATGAAGTCATCCCATCTGGTGATAAGACTGTGATGGAAGAGGACACAGTCATGGGTAGCTTATCATCTGGTTATATTAGTCGTGCTGCTGACGTGATTCCTAAACAAGGTAAACAAGCACCATGGCAGGTAACCAATAATTATCTTGAAGACCGAAAATCATTAAAAAATGCAAAATTTGATGATGGTGTTCTACGCTTTCATAAGCATTCAGAAGTTACTACACGTAAACCCAAATTAGTATCTTGATATTCAAATATAAAAAGGAGGCTATAAGCCTCCTTTTTATCGTGAAGATTAAAGAGTTCTAGAAATTAACTCTTTCATAATTTCATTGGTACCTGCATAGATACGGTTTGCTCGGTGGTCAATATAAGCACGAGCAATTGGATATTCCAGCATGTAACCATAGCCTCCATGTAATTGAAGACATTCATCAACCACTTTTGAAAACATATCAGAAATTTTATATTTTGCGGCAGCAGCAGCTTCGACACTTAATTTTTCATCAAGTTGTAATTCCATACAACGATCTAAATAGGTACGACAGAAATCAATTTCTGTGCGTAATTCTGCGAGTTTAAAGCGTGTATTCTGGAAAGCACTAATTGGCTTGCCAAATGCTTTACGATCTTTTGTATATTGAACAGTATGTGCAAACGCTGCTTCTGCACCAGCTTGGCAGATAATTGCAACCAACATACGTTCCCATGCTAATTCTTTCATGAGCATAATAAAGCCCATACCTTCCATGCCTAAAAGATTTTCTTTAGGAACACGAACGTTATCGAAGAAGAGTTCACATGTATCTTGGCCTTTCATGCCAATTTTGTTGAGTGGCTTACCTTTAGTAAAACCAGCACGGTCAGCTTCAACAATAATAAGTGATAAATTGGCAGAGCCTTTATCACTGTTACCTGTTTTACAGACCACGATGGCCATATCGCACAAATAGCCATTGGTAATAAATATTTTTGAACCATTAATGACATATTCATCGCCATCAAGGACGGCTGTTGTTCGAACAGCTTGTAAATCTGAACCCGTTCCTGGTTCTGTCATGGCAATTGCGGTCACTGTTTCACCAGTCGCCATCTTAGGGAGCCATTTTTGCTTTTGTTCTTCGTTTCCAAAGTTATTGATATAGTTCGCGACAATATCGGAATGCAGTGAAAAACCTGTACTTGAGTCCATAGCATAGGCTTGTTCTTCAATAAGAATCATACTGTATAGGCGGTCAACACCTGAGCCACCGTATTGTTCAGGCATGGTTGTGCACAGTAAGCCTAAGGCACCAGCTTTATTCCAAAGATCTCGGTCAACATGTTGTTGTTTTTCATATTTTTCAGTATTTGGTACCACTTCATTTTCATAAAACTTGCGTACAGTTTCTCGGAAAGCTTCATGTTCTTCATTTAATAGACGGCGAGGTAACATATTTGGAATGGGACGAATAGCACCAGATTGCATTGTATTTCTTCCTTGGTTTGGGCTTGATGTTATAAGTCTAAACATACGGGAAGCTTACTAGGTCTAACAATGTGATGAATGCTCATTTATAGCTATGAAGTGATAAGTTTGGTCAATTTGAGATTTTTAGCGAACTTTCTTATGTGATCAGGTAAACTAGGCGCACTATCAACGCAGATGGGGAAATAAATGTCTGAAGAAATGACCTTGGAAGAACGTAAAGTAGTTTATCGCGCACGCCGTGGTTTAAAGGAAATTGATGTCTATTTTGACCCGTATGTGAAAAATTATTATTTAAAGGCAGATCCAGCAGAAAAAGCATTATTTGCTGAATTAGTAGAGCAGGAAGATCCTGATTTACTTGACTGGTTTATGGAAGTATCTGAACCGCCGCGTACAGAATTACGTGATTTTATTCATAAATTAAAGCATTATGTTCATGGCTGATTAGTTTTGGTCAACCATTTGAATTTCAAACTGAAATATAGCCGTTTTGCGATTATATTTCAGTTTTTTATTGGCTTAAGTTTGGTAGTTCTATTTTATCAACTCCTACCAATATTATGGTGGTTGGTTACGGTCAGTTTACTATTCATAAGTTTTATTTTCTTTTTAAAGCGGCCACAGCTCGCTCAAATTGCTCATTTAGATCAAAAATTATGGTCACTTAGCTTTCATTCAGAACAAACAATTTCTCGGGTAGAGATTTTAAAAATAATTGATTATCAGATTTTCATAGTGGTCTATTTTGAAGGGCATAAGACATTAACTTCTGTTATTTGGTTTGATCAAATGCCTCTATCTCAGTGGAAACAACTTAAAACCTTAGAAAAATTTTATTAATTGTTAGACAATTCTACATTTGTATATTTATTTAAAAGCATTAAAAATCAAATAATTAATATTTATTTCTTTTCAGGAAATTTAAATTGTCTAGTTAAAATACAGAAAAAAGAGCAAGAAAGTTAATTGTCGGACAATTTCTCAATATGGTTATTATTCTATCGGTTAAAGTACAAACACCAACGTAAAGTGTGTCGGAGGTCTCAAATGGAGATGCCAACATGGTCGTTCTTGGTCATTGCCATCATTCTGGCAGTGGTGATAGGAAGAGCAGGAACTTTACTCAGGGAACATCTTAATAAAGCTAATTATAGCAAAGTTAAGAGACAGAGGATGCAAAGGTCGTCGGTCAGTCAATAGTTTAATTGGTTAATCGATTAATTTCATCAAGTGTCCAGTTTTACTGGGTGCGAATGTAGTAAGGAGGTCTCTCATGGAGATTTCAATGTGGATGTTTCTGTTAATTGCAGTTGTGATGGCTGTAGTAGTAGGAAGAGCAGGAACTTTACTCAAGGATTATATAGAACAACAATAATATAAGCCGTTAAAAGCTTATCCCAGTTAATAAGTAGCATGTGCTGAACCGTCGCAATGCTACTTTTTTTTGCCTAAAATTTTTGTTTGCCTGAAAAACTGTCAATTTTATCTGCTGTGAAGTGTGTCAAAGTATAAGCGCTACAATTAGAGTAATTACTCTTTTATTCAAGATATGCATCTGCTAATGTACATCTGAAAAGGAAAAAACAAATTACATCGAGGACAGGAAGATGTCTAAAGTCCAAAAAATAAGCCAAGGTTTGGCGATGAGTTTTCTTGCAGCTTCAGTTTTATCAGGTTGTTCATACGTCGTGAAAAGTGGAGCAAATGTTGCTTTAGGTTTTACGGAAAAGCACGTTGTTCCACCTATTTTAGCAATGCAAGATGCGGAAATGGTTTGTAATACTGGTAGTGCCTTAACTCCTGCAATCATGTCGACTAAGGGTATGGGTGCAGATCCTACTCGTGTTGCTGTCTTAATGTATGCTGCTTCAGGTGTATGCGCGGAAAACCAAGCATTAGAACAGGAGCTACGTTACTTGCGCGCTTCAAAAGCAGGACAGGTAACAGAAGCTCAAGATGCACGTATTGCGCAGAAGCGTTGGGCTGCTATTGCTGCTGAACGCCAATATACCGGCTATAAATTATTCGCTGATCGTTGGGAATCTAAATATAAGTACCATTTAGGTGACTCATGTCCAACTATGCGTAGTGATACTGATCAGACTGTATATCTACTTGGAATGATCAGCGGTCTTCAAGCGGTGACGAATGATATTAACTCAGGTGGTTCTGTCAATGTTCCGAAAGATATCGCTGCTATTGTAGAGCGTGGTATGGTCTGCCTTGATAACCAAAAGTTCTGGGGTGCACCAAATGCAACACGTGCGGTGATCTGGACTTTATTACCAGGGGCTAACGAAGGTAAGCCTGATCCGTATGAGACTTTAAAACAGTCAGTCCAAATTGGTGAACAAAAAGGTGTTCGTTTGTCTCACGCACTCTATGCTGTAGCTGCTCAGGCGAGTGGTGACGATGCAAAAATCCGTGATGCATTAAAAACATATGCAGCATCTCAAGCAGATGATAAACCAGTTAATCCGAACTTTAAGTTAATTGATAGTATGGCTGGTTTAATCGTTCGTGGCATTTCTGACCGTTACTGGACTGAGCATACCGGTGTTCGTACAGGCGATGGTGGTATGTCTCATTTCTGGGATGAGAAAAACGAAGGTTCAGCAGAACTGGATGAGTTATTTGATGGTGGGGCTGCATCAGAAGTTCCAGCTGACTCAACAACTGCACCTGCACAGTAAAAAGATCTGAAGAAACTCACTCCTTGCGTTACTACTGATTTTCGTATTAATCGTAAGGAGTTCAGTTTTAAAAGGAGTGTGCTATGAAAGATCATGTACTCAATAAAAAAGTGCTTTTGGTCGCAGGGTGCATTTCTGTTTCTGCATGTCTGCAGGTATTTCCAGACTATTTTATTTATTGGCGCGAAAGCTTACTTGGTGAATTTTGGCGTTTGTGGACAGCACACTGGGTACATGTCGGCTGGATTCATTTTTTATTAAATATGATGGCATTTGCATGTTTGCCCTTCATATTTCCGCATACCAAAGTGTGGCATATTTTAAGTCTTCTTTTTCTTCTGCCGCCTTTTATTAGTTTGGTTTTCTATTTTTATTTGCCTTATATCGATGCATATGCCGGTCTATCTGGAGTGCTCCATGGGCTGTATACGGCTGTTGCTTTAGTTTATTTGCAATACCGTAAAGAACGGAATTTTGCATTACTGGTTTTAGGTTTAATTATCGCCAAGCTAATTTGGGAAAATACATTTGGTCAAACAGGCACAGCACAGCTGATTGGAAGTCCTGTTTTAACTGAAGCTCATTTATATGGGGCGATAGGCGGTGCAATCTTTGGAGGATGCTATTGGCTAATACAAAGATTCAAATAGAAAGATTGACAATACAAACTGTTAAAAAAGAGATTTTAGTCATTCTTTATTGATAAAGTTTGATGCAAATTTGATCGTTGAATAAAGGGATTGGTAGAAGGGGAATGGACGATACCCCTGACCAAGGAAATTGCATGACTCAAAGCCTTTGTTATGAGGGATTTGAGAGAACAAAATTGGAATATTTATGCAAGAATATCAAGAAAAAAGATCTGGATTAGGTCTGCTGGGTTATGTATGGAACGAATGGATCTCAACATTCGTGATCCTCATTTTGTTATTAATGACGCTCATAATTGGTACCGGGGAAATGATCCACGGACAATTATTACGTATCGGGGAACGCCTTTATGGTGACCCTGCTTCAGGCATGCAATATTCGTTTTTGCGTGCTGAGCCTGAAAAGCCATCTTGTGATCGACACCCAAATATTGATGCTCAAGTAAAAGAGCAAATGAAAGCGAATGCATCTGATGATTTCGCAAGCTTCTTTGGTGCAGCTTCAGAAAGTGATGTCCGTGCATCCTTACTAGCAGCACAGCAGCAATGTGAAGATAAATATTTGGCTTATGATAAAACCATTAAATATATTGAAGCACATCCAGGCGTACGTACATACCGTACGATTGAAACGGGTTTCTTTGGTATATTTAAATTTGGTACAGAAAATCGCGCAATTTTGCTGGTCTTTATGGTTTTGATTTCAGCGATTACTGCATCGTTAAAGTTTCACCATATTGGTTTACGTAACCCTGCAACAAAGCTGGACTACAAAGTGTATGCCTTCTTTATGTTGCTTGGTAATGCATTGCTCAGTTCGTCAGTAATTAGCCAGTACCGTTCTGTGATTAATTCAGGGGTTTCTCCAACTCATGAAACAATCATTATTTATTGGTTATGGATGATCTTGTTTGTCATTCTGACCTTAATTAGCCTTTATCAGCTATTTGTTTCCCCTGCGCCAAAACGTGAGGGTGGCAATATTGGCTTAGCTTTATTATGTGTACCTTTGTATGCGTATATGGCTGTGATTACAGGTGTAGCTTTTACGTTCTTTATGGATTATCCAATGGGCCAAGGGATTTACCTAGGTCAGTTGGTAGAATTCTCGGGCATTTTCTTAAACCTTGCCTTATTTATTTGGGCGGGTATGTTACTCACGCAAACACGTGTTATGGATTTATTCCTAAACGTACTTCGTCCATGGAATCTGGCACCAGAAACTTTAACTTGGTTAATTTTAATCGCTGCTGCTGTGCCGACTGCTTATACGGGTGCGTCTGGAATTTTCGTTATCGCAGCTGGTGCGATTATTTATAAAGAAGTTTGGAATGCTGGTGCTCGCCGTCAATATGCACTCGCTGTATCTGCAATGTCTGGTTCACTAGGTGTAGTGGTGCGTCCTTGTCTTTTGGTGGTTTTAATCGCCATGTTGGACAGCCGTCATGTTACATCTGATGAATTATTTGGGCATGGTATTTATGTCTTCTGGCTAACAGCATTTATTTTCTTGGGTGTTTCTCTTTTCTTGGCAGAAGAGAAGTTCCGCGTGAACTCGCCGAAAGTAGCACTTCCAGGTATGGCGCGTGCTTTTGTACCTGTTATTCCATACATCTTGATCACTGTAGTTGTTCTTGTATTTTATAAATATGCATTAGATACAGGAATGAACGAATTTACTGCACCAGTGATTCTGCCTCTCGTGCTTATTGCGATGATCTTGTACGATAAAATGGTTATGCCTAAAGAGGCACCAGCGTTAAATATTCATGAAGCAATTGTTCGTGAACATGAGAAAAAATCTCCATTTTTACAGTCACACGATCCGCATAGTTCACAGTTCCGTCTAGGTTTTGGTGGAGCATTACGTTTTGCAACATCAGAAACAGTTGGACATATTGGTGCACTTATTATTTTGATGGCATTGTCAGCAAGTGTGGGTGGTTTAATCGAGCGTACCGAAATTGTTGAAATGTTGCCGACTCATTTGGGTAATATTTATATTTCGCTCGCATTTATTGCATTACTACTTGCCATTATTGGTATGTGTACCGATCCATTTGGTGCGGTAATTTTAGTAGCAGCAACGATTGCACCTGTAGCCTACGAAAATGGTATTCATCCAATTCACTTCTGGATGATTGTATTGGTTGCATTCGAATTTGGTTATGTAACACCACCAGTTGCCTTGAACCATCTATTAACGCGGTTATCCGTTGGTGATGATGAGGTGAATGCTGCCGATGCAGAAGCGAAAGAGAAGTACACAAGTTTCTATTACCGTTATGAACGTTGGTTATTACCAATTATTGTTTTGTTCTCATCATTGGTATTAGTCACTTATGCTCCATTAGTACTCAAACTATTTGGTTGGTACCAATAGTCTAAATATGTAAGCTCAATAAAACACCCTCTTTAAGGAGGGTGTTTTTTTATGTGGTAGTTATTTTGATATAAAAATTCTTAATAAATAAAAAAGCTAGTTCAGAGTGAACTAGCTTTTTGCATCATAATAAGATTTAAATAAATACTATTGCTGTTTAACCTGAGCTTCAAGGAGTTTTACTTGCTCTTCTTTTAATTTAATGAGTTGGTCTGCATCGGCATGCTGGGCTTTTAGTGTTGCTTCCTGATCTTGCAGCTGCTGATGAATGTCATTGAGTTTAGACACTTCTTCTTTAGCTAAAGATTCTTGAGCAGGGATTGGTTGCTTGAGCACATCTTCATTCACAAGTTGCTGTGAGTTAGCGGTTTGTGTTTGAACTACGGGTTCAGAGCTTTCAGATGGTTTGGTAGTTTTTTCAGGAACTGGTACCGAGGCTGGTTGTGGATCAACCATTGGCGCTGACGATTCAGTTTTTTTGAAAAACCATTGTGCTGCGAAAAAAAGCACGACGAGAATGCTTAAGCCCCCAATTAAAATCCACAATAGTTTTGAGTTTTGTTTTCTTTGTAGTGTCATGTCTAAGACCTTTAGTCAGAACGACGAGGCTTGAACTGTATTACCCCAATTTCATCAGGTATAGCAGGTGTTTCAGGCTCATCAATATGAGTCGGACGATTTTCGCTATAACCGCATTCGATACATTCAATCCATTCGTCTTCAGCGGTGGTTAGCATGACAATCCGATCTATGGCTTCACATTTTGGACATTTAGCCCCAGCAATGAAACGTTTCTTCATCTTTATCACCCTAACCACACGATCAATTTAGGCCCATAGTTTAAGCGGTTTTGTTATCGTTCGTCCAACCTTGATGACGTAACAATGCATCAATTTTTGGCTCACGACCGCGGAAATTCACAAATGCTTCAAGAGCAGTATCTTTCCCGCCCACCGCTAAAATTGCTTGGCGGAATTCTTTACCTGTTTGAGTATTGAAAATACCTTCATTTTCAAAACGGTCAAAGGCATCACTTGCTAAAACTTCCGCCCATTTGTAAGAGTAGTAACCCGCTGCGTAGCCACCTGCAAAAATATGACTAAAACTATGTTGGAAACGGTTGTAGTCGACGGTTGGAACTACTGCATACTGTTTGCGAATATCATCTAAAGTCTGTTGAATTTGCTCACTATTTAACGCAGGTGTTTTGGTATGAATAGTTAAGTCAAATAAGGCAAATTCTAGCTGACGTAAAGTTTGCATACCAGACTGGAAGAAACGTGCATTTAATAAAGCATCAAGTAACTCTTGGGGTAAGGTCTGCTTGCTCTCAATATGCTCACTTAAAACATCAAGACTTTCTTTATCCCATGACCAGAATTCCATAAACTGACTTGGTAACTCAACTGCATCCCAAGCAACGCCGTGAGTACCTGCAACCGAGATATTATCTACTTCAGTAAGCATATGGTGTAAGCCATGACCAAACTCGTGGAATAAGGTGATGACTTCATCATGGGTGAGTAAGGCTGGTTGGTTACCTACAGGTGGAGTGAAGTTACACACCATATAGCAAATTGGTTTTTGTAAACCATGAACAGTTTGCATACGTGAGCGGAAACCACTCATCCATGCACCGCCTCGTTTCCCTGTACGTGCATATAAATCAAAGAAGAAACCGCCAACAACTTCACCTTGATCTTCTAACTCAAAATAACGTGCATCTGGATGCCAAACAGGAGCTTCACGTTCAACGATGTTAATACCATATAAACGCTGCACGATCTGGAATAATCCCTGAATCACTTTTGGTGCAGGAAAGTAAGGTTTTAAAGCTTCCTGTGATAAGTTGAACTGTTGTTGTTTAAGCTTTTCGGAATAGTAAGTGGTATCCCAAGGTTTAAGCTCATCAATACCATCTTGTTTGGCAATAGCTTGGAGTTCGGCAACTTCCTGAAGTGCAGGGGTACGTGCATGCTCAGCTAGGTCAACCAAAAAGTCATGAACTGTTTTGACATCGGGAGCCATTTTGCTGGCAAGAGAATATTCAGCATAGTTATTAAAACCGAGTAGTTTTGCCATCTCTTGGCGAAGACTCAGGATTTCTTCCATAATTTTGCTGTTGTCAAATTCTGTTTGCTCAGACTGATCTGATGCACGTGTGACATAAGCTTTATAAAGCTCTTCTCGCAAGGCACGGTCATCGGCATAGGTCATAATGGCAAAATAAGCTGGGAAATCTAAAGTTGCGACCGCTTGATCAAGCTCTCGCTGTTTGCCGTACTGTTTTAATAACTCAACATTACTTTCTGGAAGACCTTTTAATTGATCTTCTGTCAGTGGTTTAAAATAAGCCTGTGTCGCATCAAGTACATGGTTTGAGAAGTCAGAAGAAAGCTGTGAAAGACGTGCAGAAATTTCAGCGTAACGTTTTTTCTCTTCACCCTCTAAAGCAACACCAGAAAGTTTAAAATCACGTAAAGCGAGACGGATAGCACTTTGTTGCGCAGGGCTTAGCGTTGAATAGCTCTGACCATCATGAATAAGTTGATAGGTCTGATATAACGCCGTATGTTGACCAAGCTGAGTGTAATATTCACTTAAAGCGGGTAATAGTGATTGATAGACTTCTCTGGTTTCAGCATTGTTCATCACAGCATTTAAATGTGACAACACTCCCCATGATTCACTGAGGTTATTTTCAAGTGCATCAATTTGTTCAAGCACGGCAAGTTGCTGGTCTGTCTCGGATGGTGCAGCCGTAAGGGTATTTAAGAACTCTTGTCCTGCTTGAATCGCTTGTTGAATATCTTGTTTTAAATTATCTAATGTAATTTGGTCAAAGCGGGGAGTAGGTAGAGTCGCTTGCTGTAAAGTCATTGCTAATAGCCACATTATTTTTTAAACATAGTATTAGATGTAGGTATTGTTAAGCAGGAAATCAAGCTTAATTTAAAAAATAAACGTTTTAAAAACATTAAGCCCCCATTTTGGGAGCTTAATCATAATTAATGCAAATACCTATGAATTAGTCAGCCTTAGACTTGGCGTTTGACTTTTTCTTTTTAGGTTTCGCTTTTTTCTTTACTTTTTCTGGTTTAGCCTCTGCTTTTGTAGAGGTTTTCTTACCAGACTTTTTACTATATGAGCTTGGTTTACCTTTTTCCTTCTTTTTACGGACAGGTTTTTCACCATCAGTTGATACAGACGGTTTACCAAAAACTTCTTCTGTTGCTTGGGTGCTAGTTTTGGTTGTGCGTGGAGCACGACTACGCACTACACGTCCAGCATGAGTCACTTGTTTAATGAGTTGGAAATCGATTTTACGCTCTTCTAGATTTACACCAGCAACTTGAATTTTAACTTCATCGCCTAATCCGAAGACTTGACCACGATTTTGTCCAATGAGGTTTTGGCTGGCTTGATCGTAAATAAAGAAATCATCGCCAAGTTGGCTAATGTGAATCATGCCATCAACATAAAGATCTTTAAGAGTAACAAATAGGCCAAATTCAGTTACCGCACTCACAATACCAATGAACTCATCACCTAAATGTTGCTGCATATAGTGGCATTTCAACCAAGTCGTTACGCTGCGAGATGCTTCATCCGCACGGCGTTCTGTTTGAGAGAAATGTTCACCAGCATCATCTAAAGCCGCACCAGAAAGCGGATAAGGCTTTTGTTTAAGATGCGCTTTAATGGCACGATGTAACAATAAATCTGGGTAGCGGCGAATTGGTGAAGTGAAGTGTGTATAAGCTTCATAAGCTAAACCATAGTGACCGGCATTTTTTGCACCATAGTAAGCTTGCATCATTGAGCGTAATAACACTGCATGAATGCTTGGCGCATCAATGCGGTCTTTAGTTGCCTCAATAACTTTTTGATAATCTGCTTGAGTTGGTTGGTCGGGGAACGGTAAGCCAAGAAGTTTTACAAAGTCTTTTACTTTCTGAATACGTGAGAACTCAGGCGCTTCGTGTACGCGATATAACATTGGAATATCATGTTCTAATGCATATTCAGCCGCAGCAACGTTAGCAAGCAACATACATTCTTCAATCAGTTTGTGTGCTTCATTACGTGTACGTGGCAAAATTTCTTTAATTCCGCCCAGCTCATCAAAAGTCATGTACGTTTCAATGGTTTCAAACTCCATTGCATGACGATCAGCACGTAAATTTTTCAAAATCTGATAAAGCTGGAAAAGCGTATTTAGCGATTTGTGAATATCACGATCTTTTGGAATTGCGTCAGTTGCACCGTCAAAGTATTGCGCCACCTGTGTATAGGTCAAACGCGCTTTTGAATGCATTACCGATGGATAAAACTCATAACCAGTTACGCGGCCCGTACGTGAGAGCTTCAAGTCACAGACCATACATAAACGATCTACGTGTGGGTTAAGTGAGCACAATCCATTTGATAATGCTTCTGGTAGCATTGGTAAAACAAAATGAGGGAAGTAAACTGAAGTACCACGTTCTTCTGCTTCTTCATTTAGTGCCGAGCCTAGGCGTACATAGTGGCTTACATCAGCAATTGCTACAACAACGCGATAACCGCCCCCAGGACGTTTTTCTGCATACACAGCATCATCGAAATCTCGAGCATCTTCACCATCGATTGTGACGAGTGCTAAATCTCTTAAATCAACTCGACCTTCACGGTCTTGTGCAGAAGGTTCCTTAAAACTTTCTGCTTCTTTTATAACTTCATCTGGGAATTCATAAGGCAAGCCAAACTCAAGAATGGTTTGTGGGATAATAATTTCTGTATCCGCTTTATCGGCCATAGATTGAATAATATGCGCCGTAGCAAACTCTTCGCGGGTTGGATAGGTATCGATAGCAACACGAAGCATATCGCCAACATTTGCTTTGGCATGTGCAACTAATTCTTTTTCTAATGGGATAGGTTGATGCTGATTTGGATTATTGGGTTGAATAAAGTATTCACCCTCGTGTATCGACAATTTACCAATTAACTGTTTTACACGGTGTTGGAGAACCTCGGTAATGAAACCCCACGGTTTACCTTTTCGGTCTACTGAGGTCTGCCGAACTCGGACGCGATCGCCGTTAAAGACTAAACGTAACTCGCGCTCAGGAAGCAAAAGATCATCTTGGCCATCAATATGTGCAGTGCCTAAACCTTTACTATTAATATAGACAGTGGCTTCATAGGTTGGTTGGTCTGCCACTAACTGAAACTTGAACCCTTCTTTCATGATTTGGCCATCACGAACCATTGCACTTAAGCGATGGCTTAAAGCTTCGATACTTTTTTGGTCTTGAATATGAAAATGGTCAACAAGTTCTGCATGAGATTGCGGCGTTTGCAATTGTTCCAACGTATCTAATATTAGAGTACGGCTTGGAATAGGATTGTCATAACGTTCAGCTTCAGCTTTCGCTTCGGGATCAGCCCAGTTTTTTGTCATGTCTTTTGGTTTCACGCTTGGCAGATAAGTTTAGCATAAGTCATGCAGACCCGAACTGCACGTTTAGGTTTGCAATAATGTGTTATGCGCTAATGTATTTTAATGAAGAAATAATATCTATCTTAACAAGCGTTTGATCGAAAAAGACGAAAATAATAAGGAAATTGCTTAAAAAATAATTCATTGAACGAAAAAATAAGAAAATTTCAGTATGATGACTTGAATAATAAGGTTTTAGTTTGTATTATGGCGGCTCGTTCCGGTGAGGTGGATGAGTGGCTGAAATCACTTCCCTGCTAAGGAAGCATACCTATTACTGGTATCGAGGGTTCGAATCCCTCTCTCACCGCCATTTACTTAATGCGCTCATAGCTCAGCTGGATAGAGCACTTGGCTACGAACTAAGGGGTCGGGAGTTCGAATCTCTCTGAGCGCACCAAGTAAAACAGAACAAATCGCTGAAAAGCACACAAGTTACGCGCTCATAGCTCAGCTGGATAGAGCACTTGGCTACGAACTAAGGGGTCGGGAGTTCGAATCTCTCTGAGCGCACCAACTTGAAGAATTAACCGCTTTTATAGCGGTTTTTTTGTGCCTGTTATTTAGTAAAATTTTAAAAATCTAAATTTATAACTTTTTAATTATATTAGAGATAATGATAAATGAATCTGGCTTTATTTGACTTTGATGGCACGATCACTCATAACGATACTTTTAGTTTATTTCTTAAATTCTCTTTGAGTAGAAAAACTCAAATATTAGGTGGTCTTCGGCTTGCGCCTTATATTGCAGGATATAAGTTCGGATGGGTAACGGATAAAACCATACGAACTAAGCTCTGTCAGGTGGGATATATAGGCTATGATGCAAACTCTCTAAAATATATGGGACAAGAGTTTGCTAAAACGGTAATTCCTACCTGTATTCGTGAAAATGCTTTAGAACGTATTCACTGGCATAAACAGCAAGGAGATCAGGTTGTTGTGGTATCCGCTTCATTGGGTGTTTATTTAGAAAGTTGGTGTCAGTCTTTAGGTTTGGATGTTATCTGTAATCAACTTGAAATAGATAATGGTATTTTAACGGGTAATTTTATTAATGGTGATTGTGGTTATTTAGAAAAAGTAAATAGAATAAAAAATAAATATGACCTAACCCAATATTCTACAATTTATGCTTATGGAGATACTCCTAATGATTATGCAATGTTGGAGCTAGCACATAAGAAATATTATAGATGGCAAGAGATGAATTAATTATTAATTAATATTTAAAAATATATTTAAAAAAGAAAGCCACTTTATCAGTGGCTTTCTTGAAAATTATTAAACAGTATGTACAGAGATATTTAAGAAGTGGTCAGTAAGTAGTGACTGAGGTACTAAAGTATGAACCGTGTCTGTTGCGTTAGATACTGTAGAAGTTACTCCGCCTAAGTTACCAGTTACTCCACCTAATAAGTTAGAAATAACATCTGTGCCACCTGTACCAGTTACGCCACCAGTTAAGCTACCTACGATATCTGTTACGACACCGATAGGGTTGCTGCCAGCTGTGCCCCCAGTCACACCACCAATAATATCGGTAACTGTGCCAAGAGGGTTACCACCAGTAACACCACCAGTTAAACCACCGATGATATCAGTTACAGTACCAAGCGGGTTACCGCCAGTGGTACCACCAGTAACACCACCAATAGCACCAGTTACGCCACCAAGAATGTCGGTTAAAATGCCAGTCGCAGTTGTGCCATTTGAAACGAGAGTGTTGACAATACCAGTCGCATGATCAGTTGCACCTTGGATATTGCCGCCAACTAAATCAGATACAACTTCAAGCGCACCATTTACAGTATCGCGAGAAGTTTCAAAAGTTAATGTACCGAGGTGAGCAATATCAGTAACAGGGTGTTCAGTTTGAGGAAGTACGCCAACTACAGTGTCCGCAACAGTATTAATGCCTGTATTAATAATGCTAGTTTTTAAACTTTCCACACCTTGAAGAACATCAATACCACTTTGAACGGCATCAACAACTGGGGAAATAGGAGATGTACCACCACCAATAATCCCGCCCGTTACACCACCGATGATATCAGTCACAGTACCAAGCGGGTTACCGCCAGTAGCGCCACCAGTTAAACCACCGATGATATCAGTCACAGTACTAAGAGGATTACCGCCAGTAACACCGCCCGTCACACCACCGATAATGTCAGTCACAGTGCCAAGCGGGTTACCGCCAGTAACACCACCAGTTAAACCACCGATGATATCAGTCACAGTACCAAGCGGGTTACCGCCAGTAGCGCCACCAGTTAAACCACCGATGATATCAGTCACAGTACCAAGCGGGTTACCGCCAGTGGTACCACCAGTTAAACCACCGATGATATCAGTCACAGTACCAAGCGGGTTACCGCCAGTGGTACCACCAGTAACACCACCAATAGCACCAGTTACGCCACCAAGAATGTCGGTTAAAATGCCAGTCGCAGTTGTGCCATTTGAAACGAGAGTGTTTACAATACCAGTTGCATGATCAGTTGCACCTTGGATATTGCCGCCCACTAAATCAGATACAACTTCAAGCGCACCATTTACAGTATCGCGAGAAGTTTCAAAAGTTAATGTACCGAGGTGAGCAATATCAGTAACAGGGTGTTCAGTTTGAGGAAGTACGCCAACTACAGTGTCCGCAACAGTATTAATGCCTGTATTAATAATGCTAGTTTTTAAACTTTCCACACCTTGAAGAACATCAATACCACTTTGAACGGCATCAACAACTGGGGAAATAGGAGATGTACCACCACCAATAATCCCGCCCGTTACACCACCGATAATGTCAGTCACAGTACCAAGAGGATTACCGCCAGTAGCGCCACCAGTAACACCGCCGATAGCGCCCGTTACACCACCAATAATGTCAGTTACAGTACCAAGCGGGTTGCCACCAGTAGCGCCACCAGTTACACCGCCAATAGCACCAGTTACACCACCGATGATGTCAGTCACAGTACCAAGAGGATTACCGCCAGTAGCGCCACCAGTAACACCGCCAATAGCACCTGTCACACCACCGATGATGTCAGTCACAGTACCAAGCGGGTTGCCGCCAGTAGCGCCACCAGTAACACCGCCGATAGCACCAGTTACCCCACCGATAATGTCAGTCACAGTACCAAGCGGGTTGCCACCAGTAGTACCACCAGTTACACCACCGATAGCGCCAGTTACACCACCAAGAATGTCAGTTAAAATACCAGTTGCAGTTGAACCATTATGAACAAGTGTTCCAAGAATACCTGTTGCAGATTGGGTAGCTCCTTGGATGTCACCACCTACTAAATGAGAAACTGTTTCTAAAGCACCATTTACAGTATCGCGAGAAGTTTCAAAAGTTAATGTACCGAGGTGAGCAATATCAGTAACAGGATGTTCAGTTTGAGGAAGTACGCCAACTACAGTGTCCGCAACAGTATTAATGCCTGTATTAATAATGCTGGTTTTTAGACTTTCGACACCTTGTAGCACGTCAATACCGCTTTGTACGACGTTAACAACTGGTGCCAGTGGAGAAGTTCCGCCTCCGACTACACCACCAGTGACACCGCCAATAATATCGGTCACGGTACCAACAGGATTGCTACCAGTAGCACCACCAGTTACACCGCCAATAGCGCCAGTTACACCACCAATAACGTTGGTTAATCCACCAACAGGGCTACCGCCAGTCACGCCACCAGTTAAACCACCTACCACATTGGTTATGGTTCCTAATGGATTTGTTGAGCCTGCAGTACCAGTTACGGTACCCACTACATCAGAAACTAATCCTGTTGTAGCATGCGAGACTGTATTGGTTACAGTTGAAAGTACATTAGAGAGTAAGCCTGATGTTGAAACATTTCCATTAGCAATATTTATGTCAGAAACGTTTACATTAACAGGAGAACCTGTGTTTACAACAGGATTCACCGATACAACATTACCCAGGTCCTGAGTAACTTTTGTTATCGAAGATACGAGATTTTTCAGTAAGAACATGATGGTCTATTTCCTGTATATTTATGTATTTTTAAGTAAGTATTTATTTATTGCGTTAGGCAATTATTGAGATATGTTTCTCAATAATTAAAATTTAGTATTGGGTAGATCTCAAAAAGTGTCAATGCATATTTCTACTCAAATAATTTGATACTTATAATATTTTGACAATTAGTTATTCATTCTGATTTAGACATAAAAATAATAATTTTTTTTATAATATATAGTTTGAGGATGAATGTATGTTTCTCTCATTTTATTATTATTTTTTATAATTATTAATGCTAAATAATTTTATTTATAAAAATACTTTTGCATAAGTAGAAATATATTATTTATATAATCCTGACTAAAAAGCTAGGCTTTTATTTCTGTCAATTTGGCCAAAATGCCCAAATTGGATAGATGAAGACAGAAAACTTTAATTGCAAAAAAATATTTCAAATACATTTTATGGGCAAACAATCCTTTTTTGGACAGCTATGTTACTGAGGTATTTTATTATGGCTAAGAACTAGACGCTTGATGACAAAAAGATGAAAAAGGTCTTTCTAAAATGAAAAAACTGCGTATAATGCCCTCCATCAAGTACGCGCTCATAGCTCAGCTGGATAGAGCACTTGGCTACGAACTAAGGGGTCGGGAGTTCGAATCTCTCTGAGCGCACCACTTGAAGAATTAACCGCTATATAGCGGTTTTTTTGTGCCTATTTTATATGGATTCTAATAAAAAAAGCTGGTGCACATGGCGACCAGCTTTAAAAAGTTCTAAATTCAAAAAAAACTATTATCCGAATGTTTTAAAACGACTTTCATCATCAATAAAGGTTTTTTCACCAGCTTTAGCTTCAATAGAACCAAAAACTAACTGAGCTCTTAGCTTCCATTCAGATGGAATATTAAATAAAACATTAATTTTTTCATCAATAATTGGGTTGTAGTGTTGCAATGAAGCGCCAATACCTTGTTCAGTTAAAATGTTCCAGACCGCAAATTGTGCGATTGCTGTTGAATGCTCCGACCAGATTGGGAAATTATCAGCATAAGCTGCAAACTGTTCTTGTAAACCTTTAACCACGTTCTGATCTTCATAAAACAAAACTGTGCCTGCACCAGCAGCAAAACTTTGAATTTTTTGTTCTGTTCCAGATACAGCTTCAGCTGGAACAATACTTTTTAAAACTTCAAGAACTGTATCCCAGAATTTATGATGTGATTGTCCAAATAAAATGACAGCGCGAGATGATTGAGAGTTAAAAGCAGAAGGGCTGTGACGGATTGCTTCTTGAATTAACTTTTCAATTTCATCATTTGATTGGCTTAAGTTATTTCCAATTGCATAAATAGAGCGGCGGTTCTTAATGAGTTCTAAGAAAGAAACTGCATTTGAAGGCTCTAGCTCTTGAGCTGCTTTTAAAGCCACATCTTCTTGAGCTGTCGTTTTTTGATTTAAGCCAAATAGTTTTGCAAAGAAAGACATGACGTATTCCACTAAAGAGACAATAGAAGTATTTTATAAATTTAAAGATATTGAATAAGCCTTAAAAATATGAATCTACGTTCTATATATGAAACGAGTAAGCAGCTTGTATGAGTGAAGGCTTTATAGTTCGAGCAAAAATAAAAAATCACTTTTGATTCATTTTAAAGCGTAGATGAATATGCTCTAATAGTTTCGATTTATTCAATATTGATACATAGTGATGACCGAGCAAAAAAGCGCTTTATCTTTACGTTATTATTTAAATTTAGAAGAGTCTCAAGACGGGTTTGGCTTGGTGACATTCGGAAAGAAACAATTCACACGTTTTTTAACCCCTGTTATTAGTATTGCAATTGTTATTTGGGGTTTTTATTTAGGCTTATCAGGCGTTGGTCGTTACTATGTTGCTTTGGGTATTTTTTTCCTGATTATGCAAGGTTTAATGCGCTATTGGCTTTTACCTATGATGTTTAAACGTCAATTTGTTCGTTATCAATTTGGTAAGAGCGAGCAGGGGATCGATTTATACCAAGATTACTTTGAGCTTTATGCCGCTGGCCGTAAACAAGTTGTACAGTATGGTGATGTACAGACTTTTGCCAAAGGTAAACTAACTTATATGCTTGAGTTAAAAAATAAAACGGTCATTATTGTACCGAAACGTGCCTTTGCTCAAGCTTCAGATCAAACTATATTTGAAAATACATTCAAGAAGTAAGTTATTGGAATTATTAGCCGCAACAATAAAGGAAGCCTCATGAAAACACGTCCTTCAAAAATCGTTTGTGTGGGCAGAAGTTATGCTGATCATGTAAAAGAGCTGAACAATGCAATGCCGGGACGACCAGTATTGTTTATCAAGCCTCCAAGTAGTTTGATTGGTTTAGATGAAGGTATTTCATGGAATCCTGCTTGGGGTAGCTGTCATTTCGAATGTGAGTTTGTTTTACGTATTGATCAGCCACTAAAAGGAGAAACCGATCCGCAAAAAGTATTGCAGGCCATTGGTGCAGTGACTTTAGGATTGGATTTAACATTACGTGACTTACAAAATGAATTAAAAGATAAAGGTCAACCTTGGGAAAGAGCAAAAGCATTTGATGGCTCATGCGTACTTGCGGACTGGGTAGATGTAAGTGAAATTACGAATTGGGAAGAAACTAAATTTACTTTCCATATTAATGATGAACTGCGTCAAGATGGTAATACCGCCTTACTCATGTTTAATATAGCTTATCTATTAACAGATATTAATCAGGTGTTCTCACTTGAACCGGGCGATGTCATTATGACTGGCACGCCAGCGGGTGTAGGACCATTACATGCTGGTGATCAGTTAAAAATGACTTTGAAAGGTGCGACTCAGGATTTTATTTGGGAAACCTTTGTGAAAGCATAATTTGATTTACCTCACTAAGTTTTGAACCCTATTATTAAACAGATAATAGGGTTTTTTATTATACTCAAAATTAATTTATTGATAGAGCTTTCGGAACTGGTCTGGGGTAAAACCCATCCAACGTTTAAACATATAAATAAATGCCGATGCGCTGGCATAGCCCAAATCAAAAGCAATACTTTCGATGGTTTTTCCTTCATTAAGCATAGTCATTGCTTTCATTACTTTTAATCGTTGCCTCCATTCATGTAAGGACATTCCCAACTCTTTTTGACTGTAACGCGCCAAGGTTCTTTCAGTCATATTTATTCGTTCGGCTAATTCTTGCAAAGTGCTGTTATCGGCAGGGCATTGGTGTAAATCATTTAGAATTTTTGCTAAAGCTGGATGATCTGTTGTAGGTAAATAACTACCCACTAATTCAGCCTGTATCAGTTGATCTAATAAAACTTGGAGTAGGCGTGTATATTCGACTTGGGTTTCATCTTGTGGGTTTTGCCTCAAGTGATCGAGTAAAGCAGGTACAAGTGGGGACGTTAATAGGATACCGGCTTTCTGCGGTAACTTTTGGCACAGACTTTCATGAACATATAAAGTTGCATGAGTCACTTCATTGCGGTTAATACCACTGTGTTTGGTATAAGGAGGAAGCCAAATACCATAAGGTGGCGGGGTTAAATAATTAATTTGATCAATATTAACTTCGAGTGCACCACTAAATGCATAAATAAACTCACCCCATGCATGCGCATGTTGAGGATAAACCGTTTCTGCGGGTGCATTACGAACACGGAACCAAAGCAAATCAGGAATTGCGTTATGAGCCGGAATTTCCTGAAAATCCTGCACACGTTGAGCTGATTTTTTCATCTTTGAAAATTGCCTGAAATTGCTTATGTATTGTCTGTTTTTCACTATATCATGTAAATAAGACAGTTCTATAGTCAGATTTTTCGCTATAAATAAAGGTGCTAAATGGAAGAGCGCAAAAATCTGGATACCAGAGCTTCGGCTTTAATGGTGCTTTTATGTATGGTCTTAGGGCTGCAACAGGTAGTTCTGAAAATAGCAGCATTAGATATTGCGCCGATTATGCAAATTGCTTTACGTTCCGGGTTATCGGCTGTTTTGGTTTTACCTTTATTATGGCGAGATCAGATTCATCTATTTTCTTATCAACAATGCAAAGCTGGTGCTCTTGTCGCTTTATTTTTTTCATTAGAATTTTATTTTGTCACTCAAGCCTTAAAGTTTACTTCTACCTCCCATACAGTAGTTTTACTGTATACCGCTCCAATTTTTGTTGCTTTAGGGCTTCATTGGAAATTTCCTACTGAACGTCTGAACCGAGCGCAATGGGGAGGTATTGCTCTAGCTTTTATGGGGATCATTATTACATTTTACCCAACAACCACGACTACAAATGCACCAGCTCTAACACAAGTTTTATTAGGTGATTTATATGCACTTATGGCTGGGCTTGCATGGGCACTCAGTACAATTATTGTTCGTTTATCTCCTTTAGCTCAAGCACCGGCAACTCAAACATTGTTTTATCAACTGTTTGGCTGTTTTGTTCTACTCTTATTAATTGCTTTTTTAACAAATCAAACAACAATTCATTTCACCACTTTAACGATCCTAAGCTTAAGCTTTCAAACTTTAATCGTATCTTTTGCAAGTTTACTACTATGGTTTTGGTTATTAAGAAATTATCTTGCATCACGATTAGGAGTATTTTCTTTTTTAACCCCGTTATTCGGCGTGCTATTTAGTATTTTGTTATTAGAGGAAAAATTAGAAATTAAATTTATTTTTGGAAGTATTTTAGTGTTGTCAGGAATAGTCATCATGAGTCTAAAGCAGGGCAAAGCTAACAGCAGCTAAGCCCTGATGTTAATTGAGCATTATTTCTCTTCAAAAATTGTTGAAAGTGGAATAGAGAGTTTCGCAGCTAAATAGTCATTTGATTCTACTAAAGCAGGACCAATTCTTTCCATCCATTCATCATCATCATGCACATTTAATACATCTGGACGTAAAGGAAGTGGATAAGGCAATGCAGTAAAGAAGCTCCAAAAATCGACTTGAGATAAATTACGTACTAAAACATATTCATCTTTATCTGTACGTTTCACTAAATTTTGCTCTTCAAGCAAAACAACATAAGCGGGCCAACGGCCAATCTCTCCACGGCCTAAAATTGCCAATGCTTCTTTATCACTTACACTTTCACCAAGTTTTTGCTTTTTATAAAATAATTCTAAAATATCAAGTAGCATGAGTACGGGATGTCTTTTTTGTTCTTTACCCGAATGAAAAGCAGTAAGCGCAAAACTCACCTCGACACCGAGCAACACAATATTCCAAGATAAGAAGACCCATAATAGGAAAATAGGTACTGCTGCAAATGCGCCATATATGATTTCATAACTGGTAAAGTTTGACATCACAAAGCTAAATAAATTTTTGAGTATTTCAAACAGTACAGCACTCAAACATGCGGCAATTGCTGCTGAAAATAGAGGGACTGTGCGGTTGGGAATAGTCCAATATAAAATGAAAAAACCTAGAACAGTAAGAACAAAAGAAATAAGCCAGAGCAAGAATGCACCATCAAGTTGATAGCCCGTGAAGTTATTACTCAATAAGTTCATAGATGCAACAGTTGATGAAATAACAAATGCACTGCCTAAAATAATCGGACCAAGTGAGATAATGGTCCAATAACGCATAAAGCCAACAATGCCGCTACGGGTTTCTTTTACTCGCCATATACGATTAAAAACAGTTTCAATTGTGGTCAGCATTAAAACTGTGGTGACAAATAGAAATAACACGCCAATCACAGTTAAATTGCTAGATTTTTCAGTAAAAGCATTAAGTGCTTTATCAAATGCAATTGTGCTTTTAGGTAAAAAATTACTATAAATTAAGTGCTGTAACTGTTGTCTGGCTGGTTCTAACGCTTTAATTGAAGAAATAATAACTAAAAATACCGTTAGCATCGGCACAACGGCAAAAAGAGTTGTGTAGGTGAGGGAGCCTGCCTGTTCCCGGCAGCGATCAGCTTCGAAACGCTTAATTACGAATAAAATA
The DNA here is from genome assembly GCF_041021905.1 of Acinetobacter nosocomialis. Lineage (NCBI taxonomy): Bacteria > Pseudomonadati > Pseudomonadota > Gammaproteobacteria > Moraxellales > Moraxellaceae > Acinetobacter > Acinetobacter nosocomialis. Next base: position 3,483,781 of record NZ_CP157432.1, on the reverse strand, counting down.
AATTGAAACCAGGTCTTGTTATAAAAAGGAAGTCTCTTCAAAAAACGTTCTAACATGCGTCATCTATCCCGATTTTTTTAATCATGATGTGGGTGATTGATATTCACCGGTGTATTCGGTTGAGAACACTATGGTTGGTGTGAGGAAAACTTTAACCTAAAGAATAAAAAAGTATTCTGAAAGTTCCCTATGTATCATGGTAACAAAAGGTAGTAAAAAGCTTTTACAAATATTTGTTACGGTTGCCTTTAAAAATCAATCACCTTTAAAATTTCATAAAATTGGCTAAGCCAAAAAAATAAAAAATACCGTATAGTGTTCTTTTTAACAAAATTCATGAAACCGATGCAACCTTACATTCTTGTGCTTTATTACAGTAAATATGGTTCTACTAAAGAAATGGCGCATCTTATTGCGAATGGTGTTGAATCTGCAGGTATCAGCGTAAAAATACGAACAGTACCCAATATTGCAACAGTTGTAACTGAGGCTGAACCGAGCATTCCCGAAGAAGGCGATATTTATTGTACTTTAGAGGATTTAGCCAATTGTGCAGGCTTGGCTCTAGGGTCTCCAACCCGCTTTGGTAATATGGCGAGCGAAATGAAGTATTTTTGGGATCAGACCACAAGTCTTTGGTTAAATGGTGCTTTGCATGATAAACCAGCATGCGTTTTTACTTCTTCTGGTTCAATGCATGGTGGACAAGAAAGTACTTTGTTGACGATGTTACCTCCATTATTTCATCACGGCATGATGATTTTAGGTTTGCCAAATTCTATTCCTGCGTTGTCGAATACGAAAACTGGCGGAACTCCTTATGGTGCAAGCCATGTGAGTGGTCCTAGACATGACCAAAGTTTAAGCCAAGATGAAAAGCTTTTATGTGAAGCACAAGGTAGACGTTTAGGTGAAATGGTAAAAAAGCTTTGCCTATAGTTTTATAAAAATAAAAAAAGAGCGAAAGTCCGCTCTTTTTTTATTGAAACAATTTTATTCTTTAACAAAAGTTACTGTGCCATCAGTAAGTGATTTAACACGTGCTAATGACTCAACGCGGTAACCTTTCTCAAGCAATAAATCACGGCCAGGTTGGAATGATTTCTCAATCACAATACCAACACCTACAACCTCTGCGTTTGCTTGGTGAATTAAGTCAATCAAACCGAGTGCAGCTTGACCATTTGCCAAAAAGTCATCAATTACTAAAGCTTTATCGCTTGAGTTGATGTGTTTATTTGAAATAGCAATAGTACTTTCTGTTTGTTTAGTAAAACTAAACACTTTGGCGCGATATAAATCGTCTTTCAAAGTCAGCGATTGATATTTACGAGCAAAAATCACAGGTACACCAAGTTCTAAACCTGCCATGATTGCTGGCGCAATACCTGAAGCTTCAATGGTAATAATCTTGGTAATCCCTGCATCTTTGAAGCGAGCGGCAAATTCTTTACCAATCTGCTGCATGAGGACAGGGTCAATTTGGTGATTTAAGAAAGCGTCGACTTTCAACACTTGATCAGATAGAACGATACCTTCTGTTAAGATTTTCTGTTCTAGTGCGTGCACGGGAGAATCCTCTAGACGGATGCTTTTAAAGCAAATGCGTATTTTAAAAAGCATCCGAAAAAATGCAAGCTTTAATTCGTTTTACCGCTATAACTTGTTAATAACAAACCATAAGATGTTTTGCCATCAATATGACTTACCTTAACCGGTAAGTAGTCTAATTTAGGCGCTAGCCAGAAAATCGTACTACGATCTGGTCGGCCATGTTCTAAGACAACTTTTACAGTATCAAAAGTGCCATAAGAAGTTTTAATTTTTTCGCTGCCTTGTTTTACAAAACGGCGGTTTTCAACTTCTTTTGCATCGGCAAGAGGGTACGAAGACTTAAGTGAACCATTTTTTAAATCTTCACGCACTTGCAATTCAGCATTTAGCTCGTCAAGTACGCCCGGCTGCCAAGCAAATGTTCGTGCTTTATCATCTTTCTTGGTGCTAATTGTCTTATTGCCAGGGTTAAAATTAATATTCATAGTATTGTTATGAATTAAAATTTTACTGGTACGGCTAAAGCTTTGTGATCCGATTTTGCCATTTGCAAAACTAAATTTACTTGTTTCGCTCGCAGAAGCAATACCGCCTGCTTTTGCAGTGAATAGATAAGTCCAGTTATTGCCTTGTTGACTAAGTGCGCGTGTTGCTGAACCCATGCCTTTATTATTATAGGTAAACTGATAATTTGCCTGAAATGGGCTCATGGCAAGTGCATGGCTAGAGAAACTTGCAATAAGCAAAGTTGTCGAAATACCAGTTGCGATGCTGAATGATTTCAGAAATTTTGTTGCCATAAGTAAATATCCTTGTACAGACTGAAAGGTCAGTGCTGATGCATCTATGACTTTTGCATATTATGCCTGTTGATCATGGAGAAAAAATCAGGATTTATGCTAAATATGTAATCTCTTTGTGTTTTTTAACAGTGAATTACTTTGGCTCATACAGTTGTTATGCATCTTTTTGCTGTATTGGCGTAATTTCAGTGTCTTCAAGATCATCTTCAAAGTCATCTTCTTGGTCTCGGAAAAGTAACGCGGTAAGATTGACGTTACCAAAGACGACTAATTCTGCTTCACGTACTCGAGCATAGTTGATATGCACCTTTCCTAAAGTTTCAATAATGCTGGCTTTTTTACCGAACCAACGATTTAGGTCTAGAAAGATAAGGTCGTCTTTTTCTTGGGCTACGTTAAAACGCTCTAAAATCATGCCCAATGGATCTTTTTTTAGAATTTTGTGATAGTAAAAAATAGCAGCTTTTACAGCAATTTTTTGCCAGAAATTTTTATATTTAGCTTCTACAATTTGTGTATTACTAATTTGTTCAAATACAATAAGTTGCTGTTCTTTGTTGAATTCCATCTGTATCAATTTTAAGTCGACAGATAAAGTTGTCTCTAAACCTTTAACATGCATTGTGGCATATAGCCTTAACCAGTCATGATAAAGGTCTGCATGTAGATCATCTAAAAACTCGACATTATTAGTCACGTAACGTTCTAAGGTCGCATTTAGAAAAGTTTGCGACAATGTAAAATCTCTTTCTTCCTCAATGAAGGCTTCAGCTTTTCGGTAGACTTTATGAAGACGTTTGACTAATGAGGAAAATAGCGTTTGCATAAAAGAACTTCCAGAAGATGAATTATTAAAGAAACAACACACTCTTTATTATGTTAAAAACAGGTTTTGATATTGCAGTGTAACAAATTTAATTGATACATTTTCACAAAATGAAAATGGATAAAAACCTATATTTGAAGTGAATCACACTTTTATCCATATTTGAATATCAGTTTGTATTTTGTTCGGTTATTAATACTCTGGGGAAAAGGCATTTATATGCTTTTAAGATTATGTTGAAAAAAAGAAGTCTTTCTATAGAGCCTTTTCATTATTGGTGGCAAGACCGAGTTTTTATTGTCGCGATAATACTCGCAATCTTATTGCATACTTTTGTGCTGCTCATCCATTTTGCGATGCCTGCACCATCAGAACAATCGACTAAAGAAATTGCGATATCGGTTCGTCCTACAGAAGAGATCGTTAAGCATGCAGACTTTTTAGCTCAAGCAGACCAGCAGGGTTCGGGAACTTTTCGAGCGGCTCATCGAATGTCCAGTAATTCTCCGACGCCTATGCCGACTGATGCTTCAACTGGCGAAGCTCAGTTAGACACTTTGGAAAAAGTGCAGCAACAAAGAGAACTTAAATTTGAAGAAAAAGTATTAATGACTGTGTTGAGTTGGCAGAAACAAGCAGAGGAGAGCCAAAGGAAAAAAGCACTTGAACAGTTACAGAGCCAATTTCAAGCAAAAGCCGCAATGGTCGCGAGCCTTGAAGCTCAATATTTGCAACGTCAGCAAGATTTCAGCCGCCAACAAAAAATAAAAACGGTAGATGGTATTCAAGCCAAGAAAGATGCCTCAGCAGCTTATCTAGATAAATTCCGTGAAAAAGTAGAGCTTTACGGTAACCGCTATTATCCAGAAGAAGCCAAGCAGCAACAGCTAAAAGGTGAAGTCCGCCTTATGGTGATTTTAAATGCTCAAGGGGGAATTCGTGCAATCCGTTTACTTGAAAGTTCAGGACATCCAGTTTTAGATGAGGCAGCAAAGGCATCAGTACGTCGTGGAGCACCGTTTGGTCGTTTTGATGCAAATATGAAGGATATTTCCGAGCTACGTATTGTGCGTACTTGGCGTTTTGATCCAGCTGAAGCCGAGTTTGAAGTTCATTAATGAAAAAATGTGGATAACTTTTAGGATATCCACATTTTAAAAATGAATTAAGAAGCTATTTGCGTTCTTAATGGTTTGAGAAAAATTGATTATTCCTGATAAGGATTAGCAATATTGAGTTTAGCTAAAATTTCGATCTCTAAACCTTCCATTTCTTCTGCATCTTCATCACTTATTTCATGGTCATAGCCGAGTAAGTGCAGAACACCATGTACTAAAAGATGTGCAAAATGATTTTGTGCAGTTTTCTTTTGTTCCAGAGCTTCTTGTAATACCACTGGAATACAAATCACCAAATCACCTAGTGGTAATGCATCAAGCATTGGTAGGACTTCTTCGGGAATGTCGCTTGGAAACGAGAGAACATTGGTGGGTTTATCTTTCTCACGATATTGCAAGTTAAGTTGATGGCTTTCTTCCAGATCAACACAGGCAACACCAATTTCACACTCTTCGTTGTAGCCAACGTGGCGTAAAGTTGTCTCAATAATTTTTTTGAGTTGAGCTCGTTTGAGCTCTAACTCAGGGGATTGAAAGTCTTGTTGTAAACTTAAACTGATTTTCAAAGTGAATCCTTAGGCATCCTGATGTTGCAGGTCTGCTGCTGTATCGTTTTCAGCGACTAATGCTTCTTGGCGTGCTTTACGTTCAGCGCGTGCTTCAGCATTAAGACGCTGTTGTTCACCATCCCAACCTTCATACGCTTCAACAATTTTTTGAACAAGTTGATGACGTACAACGTCGCGAGAATGGAAACGGGTAATATGAATTTCTTTAATGTTCTCAAGTACACGAAGGGCGTGTGCCAAACCGGATTGTTGGCCTCGAGGTAAATCTACTTGGGTAATGTCACCTGTAATCACTGCACGAGAGCCAAAACCTAAACGGGTCAAGAACATTTTCATTTGTTCAGGCGTAGTGTTTTGCGCTTCATCCAAAATTACAAATGAATGGTTAAGTGTACGGCCACGCATATAAGCAAGAGGTGCCACTTCAATCACTTGACGCTCGATTAACTTGGCAACTTTTTCAAAGCCAAGCATTTCGTAAAGCGCATCGTAAAGAGGACGTAGGTATGGATCAATTTTCTGGGTGAGATCACCAGGTAAGAAACCGAGCTTTTCTCCTGCTTCTACTGCAGGGCGAACAAGTAAAATCCGCTGGATTTCATTACGCTCTAACATGTCGACTGCGGCGGCAACTGCTAAATAAGTCTTACCTGTACCAGCAGGGCCTACACCAAAAGAAATATCGCTTTGTAAAATACGTTGTACATAGCGTTTTTGATTGGCACCACGTGGATTAATGCGACCTTTTCGAGTCTGGAAATAGACATCCATTGGCGCATCATGCTCTTCCATCTCTTCACCAACTAACTCGAAATTACGTTCAGTTTGTGAAGATTGAATCAAGAGATGTAATAGATCAGCACTGATTTGCTGAGACTCTTCAGTTTCTTCGTAGAGTCGTTGCAATAACGCTTCGGCTCTCCCAACAGCATCTATCTCACCATCTATGTGAAAAACATCTCCACGATGAGTAATTTTGACATCTAAACGCTGTTCGATTTGCTTAAGGTGCCCATTATAGGCACCCAAGATGCTCTTTAAACGTTCCATTGAAATTTCAGGAAATGTTACGGTACGTCGAATCGCTGCAGTCAAGAGAAAACCTTTCAGTAGACTTTAGAATACCTCTACATTACGCCACGTCAGGCTCAAGATTCAAGAGTTCACCGTAAACTAAATTTAAAGTTTTAATTTCAGTAATCTCGATCTCGGCAAAACGGCCAACCCAAGAAGCATCACCTACAAAAGTTACTAAGCGAGTATTGTCTGCTGTACCTACTAAAATATTAGGGTCTTGATCAGAAACTTTCTCGATAAGTACACGTTCAATTTTGCCAAGCATTGCATCAGTTTTTTCAATACTAGATTGCTTAATGACTTGTTGAACTTGTGCTAAACGTTCTTTTTTAACATGTTCAGGAGTTGTATCTGGTAAGTCAGATGCTGGTGTGCCAGGGCGTTTTGAGTAAACAAAGCTATAAGAGTGATCGAAGTCTAAATCTTTGATAAATTGCAATGTTTCTGCAAAGTTTTCGTCAGTTTCGCCTGGGAAACCAATAATAAAATCGCTCGATAAATGCATATCCGGGCGTATTTTACGTAACTTGGCAATCTTGTCGATGTATACATCAATAGTGTGATTTCGCTTCATTGCTTTAAGTACATCATTTGATCCACTTTGTACTGGCAGATGTAAGTGTGAAACCATTTGAGGTAAATCTTCATAACACTGAATAAGTTCATCGGAGAACTCAAGCGGGTGTGAAGTTGTATAACGTAAACGGCCAATTCCAGGAATTTCTGCAACGAGTCGTAACAATTCAGGGAAGGTACAAATACCACCTTCGAATGTTTCACCACGATATCCGTTTACATTTTGACCAAGTAAGCTAATTTCACGAACGCCTTTTTCAGCAAGACCCGCGATTTCTGCAAGCACATCATCAAGTGGACGAGAAACCTCTTCGCCACGAGTATATGGAACCACGCAGAAAGAGCAGTATTTAGAGCAACCTTCCATAATAGAAACGAATGCTTTGAAACCTTCTACGCGCGGTTCAGGTAAGAAGTCGAACTTTTCAATATCAGGGAATGAAATATCAACGAGCTTAATTTTTTCTTTTTTCGGCTTTTCCACTTGTGCATGATGTTGGTCAAGCATTTGTGGTAAACGGTGTAAGGTTTGTGGGCCAAAAATCATGTCGACATATGGCGCACGTTTTTGAATGTTGTCACCTTCTTGAGATGCAACACAACCACCTACACCAATCACAAGATCAGGATTTTGTTCTTTTAACTTACGCCAGCGCCCTAATTCACTAAATACTTTCTCTTGTGCTTTTTCACGGATAGAACACGTATTCATGAGCAGAATGTCTGCTTCATTAGGGTTAGTTGTTAAAACATAACCGTGAGAATCCCCTAAAAGGTCTGCCATACGGTGACTGTCATACTCATTCATCTGACACCCTTGAGTTTCAATATATAATTTCTTTATTGAAACATCAGTGGTGTGCGTTGGCTGGGTAACAGTGTTTTCTGAGGCAGCTTTGGCACCATTGGGAATGAAGGTTTGAACCGTCATGTAGGCTCCTAACAGATCGATCTAGATAAATAATAAAATGACCCAAAACGGGTCAAACCGATCATTATAGCAGTATTTGAGCCAGACAGATAACAATAAACTGCCATAAGCTGCACATGATTTATGAAGACAAATGACATAAATTTTAATGATGTCGAATCAGATAGTTACATAACACAACAAAAGAATGTACGAAGAATAATTAAACTATGCCTAAAGGTGGATAGTCAGGGTTTAGCACATTTATGAGACCAGGTAAAAAGAGCTCATCAAACAAGAGTCGTGTGATGAAAAATAAATATGCACATCGTAGCTGGTTAGGAGCTGTGTGTTTACTTGGTTGTTCATTGTCTTATGCCGCAGAAGAACAATTTAACGATGCATTAAATGCCGCCAATAGTGGTAATACTGCTTTATTAGATCAATATCAGGCTGCAATGCAAAATGATGTGTTGGGCTATTATCCTGAATACTGGAAGTTAAACAGTAATTTAGGATTTCAATCTCCAACATCAATTGTAAGTTTTGCCCAGCGCTATCCACAATCTGCTATGGCAGAGAAGCTTGCAGCGGATTATGTTGAAGAAAAAGTTAAACAAGCTGATTTTGTATCTGCACAGCCATTGTTACCTTATGTCTCTAACCCTGACCCAGCCGAAAATTGTGCTTTGGCGCAGGTACGAGCTAAAAGTGGTGATGCATTGGTATTTGCAGAATATAAAGATGTTTGGTTAGCCACTGAGTCACAACCAGACTCTTGTGTTGGGCTAGGCCGTATGATGCTTACCAGTCCATTAATGAGTACCCAAGATAAGCAACAGCGTCTGTGGGTACAGCTACGTTCAGGCTTATCAGGACAAGCTCTTGCAACTGCTCAAAGTCTTGGAATGAATCTTTCTTTGGCTCAGCTCAACCAGATTCAGGCGAATCCTCTTAATTATTTATGGACTGCTCCAAAGACCAATGATGTAGATTATGCCTATTTGATTTTCGCATTAGGTCGTTTAGCGAATAATGATTTAGGTAATGCTTTTGCAAATGTACAGCGTGTAGCGCAAGGTACTCCAGAGAGCGTGCAAAAGTATCTTTATCGAACCGTGGCTTATATCGGTGGCACGACGGTGATGAAAAATAACTTTAACCGTGAAGTACTTCAATATTTTGATGCCAGCTATGGTTATCCGCTAAGTCCTGAAGAAGCTGAAATTTATGCACGACAAGCTATTCGCTTTAGCGCATGGGAAAGCTTAATTCGTGCGATTGATAGCATGTCAGTTTCCCAGAAACAAGAAGATCGCTGGCAATATTGGTTAGCCCGTGCGACAGAACAACGTGGCGATAGTAACTCTAAAAACACGGCACAGCGTATTTATAAAAAATTAGCTGAAAGTGGGGATGATTATCACAATCTTCTTGCAAAAGACCGGTTAGGTGTACGTTATAACCATCAGCCATATAACGACGAGCCGACTGCAAGCGATTTACGCCGTCTAGATCAAAATATTCACTTTAATCGTGCATTTACTTTAAGACGTATTAACGCAAATCCAACGTATACCAACCGTGAATGGAACTGGGCAGTCCGTCAAGCATATCTTCAGCATGACGATGGATTATTATTGGCTGCGGCAAAACGTGCTCACGATATGGGATGGTATGATCGTGCAATTTACGCAGCAGATCGTACAACGAATAAACATAATGATACGTATCGTTATGTGACTCCGCATAAGACTAATGTCGTAAGTCATAGTTACAATGCTGGAATTGATCCTGCGTGGGCTTATGGTTTAATGCGTCAAGAAAGTCGGTTTGTTACCTCGGCACGTTCTCATGTAGGAGCTGGTGGCCTTATGCAAATTATGCCTGATACAGCAAAGTTGATTGCTCGTCAGATGGGGGAGACATATAATCCGGCGGCGTTAAGTGAAATGAATACCAATATTCGTTATGGAACATTTTATTTATCAATGATTCAAGGGCAGTTAAGCAATAACCCTGTTTTAGCGACAGCAGGCTATAATGCTGGCCCAAATCGTGCAAGACGTTGGCAACCCGATTACCAACCGATTGAAGCTGATCAATATACAGAAACCATTCCATTGCTTGAGACTAGAGATTATGTCAAGCATGTCATGACAAATGCGACCCATTATGGAGTGGTGTTGGGGCAAGGCGCTCAGTCGCTAATACAGCGTATGAAAGTCATTCCAATGCGATCATCACCTTAATTTTAGATGATGAATGATGGAACATTCTTTTAATTGGCATAACCAAGTTTTAATTAAATGAAATATAGATATCTAGGACTTCATCCAATATCGCAACTTGCATGGTGGCTCATCTGTGCAAGCATTGGATTGATGAGTTCTGTTTTACATGCGGAACCTGTAAACGTGCAAGGTTATGTCATGCATGTTCAGATGACGCCTGCTGTCTGTTCGTTAGATCCTTCTAAACAGAAGCAGCGTAAATGTCTTGAAGGGTACTCACTCACAATTACGGGTTTAATGCCTGAAACAACTAGAACGGACTGTTCAACTGAAAGTTCTGCCACCCTTTCGCCCTTGCAAGCTAAAGTTGTTGCTCGAGTGATGCCAGACAACAACGCTCGTGTGCAACTTTGGAAGAGTGTTGGTGGCTGTGTACCTATGAACGCCAGTCAGTATTTCCGTACAATTATTAACTTCGCTGAACGATTAAAAATACCTGCCAATTTAACCAGTTCTAGTAATGTAGAAATGCAACAATCTACATTACGTCAACAATTTACAAAGCTTAACCCGAGTTTGCCACAAAATGGCATTCGTTTTTCGTGCCAACTTTCACGTTCCGATGTTGTACTTACTGAAGTTAAAGTTTGCTACACAGTAAATGGCCAATATAAGCAATGTTCAAATCATGTAGTCTCTAATTGCCCAAGTGAAATTACAATTAAAGGTAGCTATTAAGAGTAGCTACCATTTCACAGAAAAATGCTCACCATACATTGAATCTATTTGTAAAGGTTAATTTGTATTTTCTATCAGACTTTTGGTGAAAATGAGTCGCTTTTACATGCATCTGCAACTTCTTTAGAGTACAATCTTTGCCGTTTATGATGATTTGGTTAAGTAGAATCGCTATTTAGCCCGATTAAGGACACTCATTGGAGACAATTACATGAAGCAACCCGTTCGTGTTGCCGTGACTGGCGCTGCAGGTCAAATTGGTTACAGCTTATTATTCCGTATCGCAAGCGGTGAAATGTTAGGTAAAGATCAACCTGTTATTTTACAATTGCTTGAAGTTCCAGTTGAAAAAGCACAACAAGCGCTTAAAGGCGTAATGATGGAACTTGATGACTGTGCTTTCCCTTTATTGGCTGGCATGATCGGGACTGATGATCCTAAAGTTGCATTTAAAGATGCTGACTATGCATTATTAGTTGGTTCTCGCCCACGTGGTCCTGGTATGGAACGTGCGGACTTGTTAAAAGTTAACGGCGAAATCTTCATTGGCCAAGGTCAAGCATTAAACGAAGTTGCTAGCCGTGACGTTAAAGTATTAGTTGTAGGTAACCCTGCAAATACAAACGCTTACATCGCAATGAAATCTGCTCCAGATCTTCCAGCGAAAAACTTCACAGCAATGTTACGTCTTGACCACAACCGTGCATTGACTCAAGTTGCTCAAAAAGCTGGTGTTGCAGTTGCTGACATCGAAAAATTAACAGTTTGGGGTAACCACTCTCCAACAATGTATGCTGACTACCGTTTTGCTACTGCAAATGGTGAAAGCTTAAAAGATAAGATCAACGATCCAGCTTGGAACAAAGACGTATTCCTTCCAACTGTTGGTAAGCGTGGTGCTGCGATTATCGAAGCGCGTGGTTTGTCTTCTGCTGCTTCTGCTGCTAATGCTGCAATCGACCATATGCGCGATTGGGCACTTGGTACAAACGGCAAGTGGGTAACTATGGGTATTCCATCTGATGGTTCTTATGGTATTCCTGAAGGCGTTATGTTCGGTTTCCCTGTAACAACTGAAAACGGTGAATACAAAATCGTTCAAGGTTTAGAAATCGATGAATTCAGCCGTGAGCGTATCAACTTCACTCTAAACGAGCTTGAAGAAGAACGTGCAGCAATTGCTGACATGCTAAAATAATTCATTAGTTAAATGAATTGGAAAAGCACTCTCTTGTAGGGTGCTTTTTTATATTTGAAATTTAATAAGAACACACAAAAAACAACAAGAAAATATAGACCTAGATATACAACTAACATCTATTGTTGCTAGATTATTGAAAAGAAGCCATGGGAGAATAACAATGTTTGAACAGCAACCGACATTACAACTTTTATTCGAGCAATTGGGTTTGGATGCTGATGACGCGAGTATTGAAAATTTTATAAAAACGCATCAGTTACCCGCTGAGCAGAAGTTACATGAAGCATCTTTTTGGTCCCAAGGTCAAAGTGATTTCCTAAAAAGCCATTGGGAAAAAGATGATGAGTGGATTGTCGTCATTGATGAACTTAATGAGCAGCTACACGAAGATAGTGTAAAAAAATAACCAAATAAAAAGGCCTGTTTATAAATAACAGGCCTTTTAAAATTCACACTTTAGTGAGTTTTGAATTTTAATAATTCTTTATACCATGGCTCATGGCGTATTGGATGAAATACTGGATGTTCATGAACCAACTCAAGATCACATTGAGCAGTTGATAAATATTTTGTAAGCCAATGTCGGGTAAGAGCTGGTTTTTCCTGCGCTGCCGAAGCATAAGCCAAGAAAAAGTATATATCACTATGGTGATGGTGAGCTAAGGGCTTTAAAATTTGCTGTGCAATGAGCGCAAAGCGTTTTTCTTTATTTAGCTCAAAATAAATCATATACGCTTTAGCTAAATGAAGAGATAAATTCAAATACAAACGCATTGGCATTTCATCGTATTCCATACGAGCTTGCTCAAGCAAAACAATAGCTTCTTGCAAAAAATGAATTTGCTCTTGACGAACACGGCTTAATACAACGAGCTGCATACGTAAATCTGCACGTTCCAAAGCAAGTTCGGGCGTATTCTCAGTTAAATAGAGTTGGTCTGTTTCACCAATTCTGCTCACAATCATTTTTGTTTCAATAGACATACGCCTTCGCCCTTTTTAATCAATAGCTCTTATATCGGGTTTATTTAAGAAATTTAAAGAGCACTTATCTAACTCCAAATCGAGTTTCCACTACGAAGCCAAGCTGTAATTGATAAACGCTGCTGTTTAGAAACTAAAACTTCATGAAGCAAATTACTTTGGAAAATAACTAGGCGATTAGGTTCTGGCGTAATAATGTGCCAAATATCATTTTTGTCCTGCAAGCGTAATTGTCCTCCCCAATCATCCTGCCATTCAGGATGTAAATAATAAACAGTAGAAATAATACGGTCGTTTTTTTGTTGAGGATTATCTCGATGTAATGCATAAAATTCACCTGCGTTATAACAGGCAAAATGCGCTTCAACCTCTTTAATTCCTAAAAAGAAAGCTTGATTTAGATGTTGGCAAAATGAAGTTAGGGTTTCGACATGTTGTTCGGCAATAGGAAGTGACTCATTAATCCATAAAATATGATCGCTTCGAATAGTACTCACTACACCATTTTGAATCCCTGCTTCACGGAACTCATCAAAGTGATGACTACACTCTGTGGCAACTTGAGCAAGATACTCAGTAGAATAAGCATGGTTTACAATTGCAAAACCATGTGCATTTAAGTCATCTAAAATCTGGTTCAGATTCCAACTGTCAGGAAGTGGTCGAGAGCGCATATAACCTCATATCGATCGTAAGAAAATCAAGCAGCCTTATTTTAGATGATCACAACCTTACGAAAGAATATTTTTTTCATGTTAAACTATTCGTTGAATTGAGGAATTAAAGTCAACATGAATTACCGTCACCATTTCCATGCGGGCAACTTTGCAGATGTTATGAAGCATGTGCTTTTGCTACAGCTTCTCAACCGTTTAAATGCTAAAGATAAACCTTATCGTTATATCGATACGCATGGAGGGGCAGGAAAATATGATCTATCTCAAGCACCTGCACAAAAGTCAGGAGAATTCCTAACGGGTATTCATCGTCTTGTACAGCTTTCTGAAATGGAAAAACGTCAAGCTCCTGAAGCAATCCAGCAATACTTAAAACTTGTAGAAGAATTACGTACTGAAGAAGGTAAAGGTAGCTATCCGGGTTCTCCTTGGTTTGCTTTGCAAGGTATGCGTGAAATCGACAAAGCGACTATATTTGAAATGCAGCGCGATGTTTTTCAGCAATTACGTCATAACATTCGCGATAAACGTGCAGGTTTACATGAGCGTGATGCATATGAAGGCTTGCTCGGTGTAATTCCACCGAAAGAAAAGCGCGGTCTGGTTATGATTGACCCGCCTTACGAATTAGAACGTAAAGACTTTCCACAATTGGTTGAGCTCTTGCAAAGCGCTTATAAGAAATGGCCAACAGGTGTCTTTGCAGTTTGGTATCCAATCAAAGACCGCGCAATGATTGAACGTTTTGAAAAGAAAATGTTCAAAACTGGAATTCGCCGTCAATTAATTTGTGAAATTTGTGTATGGCCAGATGACACACCTGTAGGTCTGAATGGTTGTGGTTTATTGGTAATTAACCCACCTTGGCAGTTCTCTGAGCAAGCAGACCAAGCCCTACAATGGTTATTTCCTCACTTACGTATGCAAGAAACAGGTGGTCACGCTGCTGTTCGCTGGTTAGTGGGTGAGTAATAATTAATCTAAATCAATGCACATGTTTGGAATAGAAAATAATGACAAATGCGCCTAAACCAGAGCAAGATTTAACTCATAATGAACATTCTTTTGATGGGATTACGTTCGAAGTGGTTGAAGAAGAAGATAATCCGGAAGGACAAAAAGTGAAGCGCCGAGGTATTTATCTTTGGCCTAACTTAATCACGACAGCCGCTTTGTTGTCTGGTTTCTATTCCATTATTGCAAGTATGAATGGCGAATTTACACAAGCGATCTATGCCATTTTTCTTGCTGCTTTGTTCGATGGATTAGATGGACGTGTTGCCCGAGCTATTGGTGCTCAAAGTGCTTTTGGTGAGCAATATGATTCTTTATCTGATTTGTTAGCATTTGGTGTGGCGCCAGCAATGCTGATGTATAGCTGGAGTCTCCATGATTTAGGTCGCATCGGCTTAGCATGCTGTTTTGTTTATACGGCTTGTGCAGCATTCCGTTTGGCGCGTTTTAATGTTCAAATTGGAGTAGTTGATAAACGCTATTTTATTGGTATTGCAAGTCCATTAGCTGCAATTATCATTATTTCGCTTGTATGGGTGGCTCGTGATTATCCGTTTATTTTCGATTTGCGTGATATTGCGATTCAGGTCATTAATGCGGTAATCATGGTTGTTGTTGGTTTACTTATGATTTCCAATATAAAATATTATTCATTTAAGCAAATGGACCGCAAACGTGTTCCTTTTGTAGTTATGTTGCCGGTAGTACTGATTTTCGCAGCAATCACTTATAATATCCCAATGGGTATTCTGATTGTTTCAATCATCTATGCTCTATCAGGTTTTGTTACCACACTTTTAGCTAAAAAAAATAACGAGACTATCAAAACATAAATTAGATGAGGTTCAGTATGCCGAAGTTGATGAGTCCAATAAATCAATTACAGCAACTGAGCCTCAACTCAAATGAGGGTGTTGTTTATCAACCCGCTAGAGGCTTCTTTAAAGTTGTCTATCAAGGCTTAATCCTTCCAAATTTACCGGCCCCACTTCGTTATTTTAATTATATTAGTCTAATCGGGCAGCCTAGAATTCCACTTTGCTATAACGCAAACAGTATTGTGACTTCAGCAATTGATACAGCAACAGTACTGGTGAGTAACAGCCTGCACAGTGTAGGTCACTTAAAAACCTATTCTATTCGAAGACAATGTCAACTTACTCCTAATAGTTACCAATTTGATAAAACAGATCTTATTGAATGGCAAATTCCAAGAGTTCAGCTTACACGAACAGATTCTGAAATGAGTTGTGACTTAGTTGTCCAAACACCTTCTGATATTTCCAATTCTTCAGCACTACAGTGGGGAATATCTGACTATTGGTCTGTTTTATGTCATTGTGAAGGAGAGATTTTATATAAAGGGCAGAAATATGAAGTCAATGGATTAGGACGTTTTAAACATGCTCGGGCCTTGCATTTACCTTTCTTATCTTTATGTTTTTATACCTGTCAGATTATTAATTTAAATGAAACAACACAAATCACACTTTCTCAAATAAGAAATCAATGGAATATTATTCTGTTTTCACGTTTAGATATTCAAGAGCTAGGCAAGCCTGCTGTCACATTTACGGAAGATGTTAATTTCCATATCCATCGGGTTTATCCAAAGGTTGAAACACCACATGGACGTGAAATGTATTTACCTCGAGAGTTTTCTTGGCAATGTAAAAAAAATGGAAAAGTAATTTTCGAACTCTATGCAGAAAGTCGTGGTGATTACAAATTTGGATTCGCTGCTGGATATATTGGAAGTTTCCGTTACCAGCTAAGTTGGAATGATCAATGCCTTCAAGGAGAAGGTGGATATTGTGAATATATCGATTGCCGTCCATTAAGATGGCAAGAGAAGAATCAAGATGAGAAAATCCTAGATAAATTGATGCTTTTACAACCGTGTTTATATAAAAAATGAATATTTTTATCATTTTTGATCAAAAAGCGAACTGTCGTTGCGCTAATATTAAAAAAGGTATTGCAAAGGGATTTGGATGGTCTATAATGCACATCCATCGGCGGTGATGCAGATAGAAACTTGTTGAAAAACAGTTACTTGAGATTAAGTTGATTGCTTTAAGTGATGAATTTGATGTTAAGTTGGTTTAAAAGACAAGTTTTAAAAATATCGAAATTACCTGTTGACTTTTAAGAGATTAAGAGTAATATAGCCGACCTAGCTTGCTGGTGACGAACCAGGAAGAAGATCATTAAGAGAATTGAAGAACAACTTGTGTGGATTTTTACTGATTGATTAATCGAAATAATTTTCATTGATTGATTGGTTTAAATTACTCGAAGTTTATTTGAGCGAAATTTAAGTCAGTAATTGATGAGCCAGAATTGGCACCTTGTCTATAATAAGGTGCAAAATGATTTTAACTGAAGAGTTTGATCATGGCTCAGATTGAACGCTGGCGGCAGGCTTAACACATGCAAGTCGAGCGGGGGAAGGTAGCTTGCTACTGGACCTAGCGGCGGACGGGTGAGTAATGCTTAGGAATCTGCCTATTAGTGGGGGACAACATCTCGAAAGGGATGCTAATACCGCATACGTCCTACGGGAGAAAGCAGGGGATCTTCGGACCTTGCGCTAATAGATGAGCCTAAGTCGGATTAGCTAGTTGGTGGGGTAAAGGCCTACCAAGGCGACGATCTGTAGCGGGTCTGAGAGGATGATCCGCCACACTGGGACTGAGACACGGCCCAGACTCCTACGGGAGGCAGCAGTGGGGAATATTGGACAATGGGCGCAAGCCTGATCCAGCCATGCCGCGTGTGTGAAGAAGGCCTTATGGTTGTAAAGCACTTTAAGCGAGGAGGAGGCTACTTTAGATAATACCTAGAGATAGTGGACGTTACTCGCAGAATAAGCACCGGCTAACTCTGTGCCAGCAGCCGCGGTAATACAGAGGGTGCAAGCGTTAATCGGATTTACTGGGCGTAAAGCGCGCGTAGGCGGCTAATTAAGTCAAATGTGAAATCCCCGAGCTTAACTTGGGAATTGCATTCGATACTGGTTAGCTAGAGTGTGGGAGAGGATGGTAGAATTCCAGGTGTAGCGGTGAAATGCGTAGAGATCTGGAGGAATACCGATGGCGAAGGCAGCCATCTGGCCTAACACTGACGCTGAGGTGCGAAAGCATGGGGAGCAAACAGGATTAGATACCCTGGTAGTCCATGCCGTAAACGATGTCTACTAGCCGTTGGGGCCTTTGAGGCTTTAGTGGCGCAGCTAACGCGATAAGTAGACCGCCTGGGGAGTACGGTCGCAAGACTAAAACTCAAATGAATTGACGGGGGCCCGCACAAGCGGTGGAGCATGTGGTTTAATTCGATGCAACGCGAAGAACCTTACCTGGCCTTGACATAGTAAGAACTTTCCAGAGATGGATTGGTGCCTTCGGGAACTTACATACAGGTGCTGCATGGCTGTCGTCAGCTCGTGTCGTGAGATGTTGGGTTAAGTCCCGCAACGAGCGCAACCCTTTTCCTTATTTGCCAGCGAGTAATGTCGGGAACTTTAAGGATACTGCCAGTGACAAACTGGAGGAAGGCGGGGACGACGTCAAGTCATCATGGCCCTTACGGCCAGGGCTACACACGTGCTACAATGGTCGGTACAAAGGGTTGCTACACAGCGATGTGATGCTAATCTCAAAAAGCCGATCGTAGTCCGGATTGGAGTCTGCAACTCGACTCCATGAAGTCGGAATCGCTAGTAATCGCGGATCAGAATGCCGCGGTGAATACGTTCCCGGGCCTTGTACACACCGCCCGTCACACCATGGGAGTTTGTTGCACCAGAAGTAGCTAGCCTAACTGCAAAGAGGGCGGTTACCACGGTGTGGCCGATGACTGGGGTGAAGTCGTAACAAGGTAGCCGTAGGGGAACCTGCGGCTGGATCACCTCCTTAACGAAAGATTGACGATTGGTAAGAATCCACAACAAGTTGTTCTTCATAGATGTATCTGAGGGTCTGTAGCTCAGTTGGTTAGAGCACACGCTTGATAAGCGTGGGGTCACAAGTTCAAGTCTTGTCAGACCCACCATGACTTTGACTGGTTAAAGTTATAGATAAAAGATACATGACTGATGATGTAAGCTGGGGACTTAGCTTAGTTGGTAGAGCGCCTGCTTTGCACGCAGGAGGTCAGGAGTTCGACTCTCCTAGTCTCCACCAGAACTTAAGATAAGTTCGGATTACAGAAATTAGTAAATAGAGATTTCGGTCTTGGTTTATTAACTTCTGTGATTTAAGTATCACGGTATTAAGCATGACCTGACGAAGGCGTGTTTATTCATTAACAGATTGGCAAAATTGAGTCTGAAATAAATTGTTCACTCAAGAGTTTAGATTAAGTAATTAATCTGAATGAATTGAGAACTAGCAAATTAACTGAATCAAGCGTTTTGGTATATGAATTTAGATTGAAGCTGTACAGTGTTTAAATACACAGTGCTCTAAACTGAAATGTTGAAGTTACTAACTTGTAGGTAACGTCGACTGTTTGGGGTTGTATAGTCAAGTAATTAAGTGCATGTGGTGGATGCCTTGGCAGTCAGAGGCGATGAAAGACGTGATAGCCTGCGAAAAGCTCCGGGGAGGCGGCAAATATCCTTTGATCCGGAGATGTCTGAATGGGGGAACCCACCTACTTTAAGGTAGGTATTGCAACATGAATACATAGTGTTGCAAGGCGAACGAGGGGAAGTGAAACATCTCAGTACCCTTAGGAAAAGAAATCAATTGAGATTCCCTCAGTAGCGGCGAGCGAACGGGGATCAGCCCATTAAGTTATGTGTGTTTTAGTGGAACGCTCTGGGAAGTGCGAACGTAGAGGGTGATATTCCCGTACACGAAAGGGCACACATAATGATGACGAGTAGGGCGAGGCACGTGAAACCTTGTCTGAATATGGGGGGACCATCCTCCAAGGCTAAATACTCCTGACTGACCGATAGTGAACCAGTACCGTGAGGGAAAGGCGAAAAGAACCCCTGTGAGGGGAGTGAAATAGATCCTGAAACCGCATGCATACAAGCAGTGGGAGCACCTTCGTGGTGTGACTGCGTACCTTTTGTATAATGGGTCAGCGACTTATATTCAGTAGCGAGGTTAACCGTATAGGGGAGCCGTAGAGAAATCGAGTCTTAATAGGGCGTTTAGTTGCTGGGTATAGACCCGAAACCAGGCGATCTATCCATGAGCAGGTTGAAGGTTGGGTAACACTAACTGGAGGACCGAACCCACTGTCGTTGAAAAGCCAGGGGATGACTTGTGGATAGGGGTGAAAGGCTAATCAAGCCTGGTGATAGCTGGTTCTCCCCGAAAGCTATTTAGGTAGCGCCTCGGACGAATACCATAGGGGGTAGAGCACTGTTTCGGCTAGGGGGTCATCCCGACTTACCAAACCGATGCAAACTCCGAATACCTATGAGTACTATCCGGGAGACAGACTGCGGGTGCTAACGTCCGTAGTCAAGAGGAAAACAATCCAGACCGCCAGCTAAGGCCCCAAAATCATAGTTAAGTGGGAAACGATGTGGGAAGGCATAGACAGCTAGGAGGTTGGCTTAGAAGCAGCCACCCTTTAAAGAAAGCGTAATAGCTCACTAGTCGAGTCGGCCTGCGCGGAAGATGTAACGGGGCTAAAACTATGTGCCGAAGCTGCGGATTTGACATTAGTCAAGTGGTAGGGGAGCGTTCTGTAAGCCGATGAAGGTGTATTGAGAAGTATGCTGGAGGTATCAGAAGTGCGAATGCTGACGTGAGTAACGACAAAACGGGTGAAAAACCCGTTCGCCGAAAGACCAAGGGTTCCAGTCCAACGTTAATCGGGGCTGGGTGAGTCGACCCCTAAGGCGAGGCCGAAAGGCGTAGTCGATGGGAAATTGGTTAATATTCCAATACTTCTGTGTAATGCGATGAGAGGACGGAGAAGGTTAAGTCAGCCTGGCGTTGGTTGTCCAGGTGGAAGGATGTAGGTATGTATCTTAGGCAAATCCGGGGTACTCTATACTGAGATCCGATAGCAAGCTGTACTTGTACAGCGAAGTGGCTGATACCATGCTTCCAGGAAAAGTCTCTAAGCTTCAGTTACACAGGAATCGTACCCGAAACCGACACAGGTGGTCAGGTCGAGTAGACCAAGGCGCTTGAGAGAACTCTGCTGAAGGAACTAGGCAAAATGGTACCGTAACTTCGGGAGAAGGTACGCTGTTGTTGGTGATGGAACTTGCTTCCTGAGCTGATGACAGCCGCAGAAACCAGGCCGCTGCAACTGTTTATTAAAAACATAGCACTCTGCAAACACGAAAGTGGACGTATAGGGTGTGATGCCTGCCCGGTGCTGGAAGGTTAATTGATGGGGTTAGCGTAAGCGAAGCTCTTGATCGAAGCCCCAGTAAACGGCGGCCGTAACTATAACGGTCCTAAGGTAGCGAAATTCCTTGTCGGGTAAGTTCCGACCTGCACGAATGGCATAATGATGGCGGCGCTGTCTCCAGCAGAGGCTCAGTGAAATCGAAATCGCTGTGAAGATGCAGTGTACCCGCGGCTAGACGGAAAGACCCCGTGAACCTTTACTGCAGCTTGACACTGAACTTTGACCTTACTTGTGTAGGATAGGTGGGAGGCTTTGAAGTTGGAACGCTAGTTCCAATGGAGCCGTCCTTGAAATACCACCCTGGTAATGTTGAGGTTCTAACTCTGTCC
Source organism: Acinetobacter nosocomialis (assembly GCF_041021905.1). Classification (NCBI taxonomy): domain Bacteria; kingdom Pseudomonadati; phylum Pseudomonadota; class Gammaproteobacteria; order Moraxellales; family Moraxellaceae; genus Acinetobacter; species Acinetobacter nosocomialis. The sequence goes on along the minus strand of NZ_CP157432.1, from coordinate 3,462,781 downwards.
CGTTATCCGGGACGAGGACCGTGTCTGGTGGGTAGTTTGACTGGGGCGGTCTCCTCCTAAAGAGTAACGGAGGAGTACGAAGGTGCGCTCAGCGTGGTCGGAAATCACGCGTAGAGTATAAAGGCAAAAGCGCGCTTAACTGCGAGACCCACAAGTCGAGCAGGTACGAAAGTAGGTCTTAGTGATCCGGTGGTTCTGTATGGAAGGGCCATCGCTCAACGGATAAAAGGTACTCTGGGGATAACAGGCTGATACCGCCCAAGAGTTCATATCGACGGCGGTGTTTGGCACCTCGATGTCGGCTCATCTCATCCTGGGGCTGAAGCAGGTCCCAAGGGTATGGCTGTTCGCCATTTAAAGAGGTACGCGAGCTGGGTTTAGAACGTCGTGAGACAGTTCGGTCCCTATCTACCGTGGGCGCTGGAAATTTGAGAGGATCTGCTCCTAGTACGAGAGGACCAGAGTGGACGAACCTCTGGTGTACCGGTTGTGACGCCAGTCGCATCGCCGGGTAGCTATGTTCGGAAGGGATAACCGCTGAAAGCATCTAAGCGGGAAGCCTACCTCAAGATAAGATTTCCCTAGGAATTTATTCCTCTAAAGAGCCGTTCGAGACTAGGACGTTGATAGGTTGGATGTGGAAGCATAGTGATATGTGAAGCTGACCAATACTAATTGCTCGTGAGGCTTGACTATACAACACCCAAGCAGTTGTATATAAAGCATCAATCGATTCATAAATCTACAAAGCAACTTGATTTAGTTATTCCACTAGATAAAATGAACACAGCCAGATTCAATCAGCCCAATCTGTAAAGATTTGGAAAACGCTTCGGCAGTCAATAAGACCAAAGCAAGTATCCATAAACAGTTGTGCTGGCGACCATAGCAAGAGTGAACCACCTGATCCCTTCCCGAACTCAGAAGTGAAACCTCTTAGCGCTGATGGTAGTGTGGGGTTACCCATGTGAGAGTAAGTCATCGCCAGCTCATTATTCTAAACACCCCCATTCTAAAGAGTGGGGGTGTTTTTTATTGCGCAGGAATTTTATGTCCAATGCTTTAGATATTAAATTTAATTCAATTTATAAAAAAATAGAGCTAATCTAAAATTATTCACCTAATTAGAAATTTAATATGTATATGCAATGGATTTTAGTTAAAACTTTTTCATTTCCTTATGAGGCACAAATTGCAAAGACTCAATTAGAGGCTTTTGGAATTCCCGTTCGTATTGAAAATGAACATACAATTAACATGGACTGATTTTATTCAAATGCATTGGGTGGAGTCCGATTATTAGTACTAGAAAAAGACCTCAATGATGCGAAAGCACTTCTTGAAAAAGATTTTAGTGAAGACTTAGAGCAAGAGTTTGGAAAAAATAAAGGACGATGTCCTAACTGCGGAAGTTATGATATTGAACCTTACACAAAAAGAAAAAAATCAGCCTTTATGGCACTCATGTTCTTAGGTTTACCTTTATTTTCTTTTAAAAATGGTAATAGATGTAAACAATGCCAATATTTTTGGAATTAATAATTATCTATTATCTTAATTTATTAAAGTTTTTATAAAGAGAAGGCCCAAATCTAAAATAAGATTAAAAAACGATCTATAATAGAGGGTATTATAAAACTATAAAAAATTATAAAAGGAAGAAGGTTATGGAATATAAAGGAAGTTGTCATTGTGGACAGGTGAAGTTGGTCGTAGAAGGTGAGCTAACAGAAGTTTTATCTTGCAATTGTTCCATTTGCCAGAAGAAAGGATCTTTACTTTGGTTTCTACCGACTAATCAAGTTAAAGTTACTTTGGACACTCCTGATAATTTGGCGAACTATACTTTTAATAAACATGTGATTAACCATCATTTCTGTAAAAATTGTGGTATTCATCCATATGCCCAAGGTATAGATAATCAAGGTAATTCAATCTTTGCGATTAATGTACGATGTATAGATGGTATTGACTTAGATAAGATAAAAATAAATTATTTTGATGGGCGTTCAGTTTAATCGCTATTAGGGGTTTATCCAATGAACACTAAAAAACAGTTAACTTCAACACAATTAGATTTACTGCTTGAACTGTTAAAGGCGAGATTTGAAAAGAACACACATCGTCATAAAGAAGTCGATTGGTTGAATGTACGGGATAAATTAATAAAATCTCCAGACAAACTATGGGCATTGCAAGGAATGGAAAATACTGGAGGAGAGCCTGATGTTATTGTTTTTGACCAGCAGAAAGATCAGTATTTATTTGTAGATTGTTCTCCTGAAACCCCAAAAGGCCGTAGAAGCCTTTGCTATGATCGTGAGGCTTTAGAATCTAGAAAAGATCATCCTCCTAAAAACAGTGCAATAGATCTTGCTAATGAAATGGGAGTTGAGCTTTTAACAGAAGAGCAATATCGTCAGTTACAGCAAATTGAAGAGTTTGATCTTAAAACTTCGAGTTGGCTCGCAACCCCAGTCGAGATTCGTAAATTGGGTGGAGCACTTTTTGCTGATCGTCGTTATGGCCGGGTCTTCATTTATCATAATGGAGCACAGTCTTATTATGCTGTACGTGGTTTTCGTTGTTGTTTAAGAATATAGGTGTTGTACTTAAATAAAAATAATTCTATTTGATGTTTTATGCCAAGAAATTGAAGATTCTTGCAACTTTTGATTAACAATAAACATGACAAGATATGTTCAGGAATTAAATAAAAACATCAGGAAATTTCTAAATATGCAACTCAACCCAATTTACTATAATGAACAACACATTGCTTTTGCTGACAATGTTCGTCGATTTGTGCAAAAAGAAATGGCACCTTTTGTTAATGAGTGGGATGAGGCCGAGACATTTCCTAGAGAGCTTTATAAAAAGGCTGCTGAAATTGGCCTATTGGGTCTAGGTTTTTCTCAAGAATATGGTGGTATTCCTGATGCAGATCCATTCTATTCATTACTCGCTGGTATTGAAATGGCAAAGGCGGGTTCTGGTGGAGTACATACTTCACTCATGGTGCACACAATTGGTGCCCCTCCAATTCAACATTTTGGAAGTGAGGAGTTAAAAGCTAGAGTCCTCCCAGAGATTATTTCCGGTGAAAAAATTTCTGCATTAGCAATTACAGAACCAGGTGGTGGGTCTGATGTGGCAGCGTTACAAACTAAAGCTGTTCGGGAAGGGGATTATTATATTGTCTCAGGTGAGAAGACTTTTATCACCTCAGGAATTCGTGCAGATTACTACACTGTTGCAGTACGTACAGACCCCATAAAAACTGGAGCTGAAGGCATTTCAATGTTGCTCGTTGATGCGCATAGTGAAGGAATTACTAAAACGCCTTTAAAGAAAATGGGGTGGTGGGCTTCAGATACGGCTCATTTGCATTTTGACCAAGTACGAGTACCTGCATCAAATCTACTTGGCAAAGAAAATGCCGGTTTTAAAGTTATTATGAATAACTTTAATATGGAGCGCTTTTTCTTAGGAGTAGTCGCTTATGGCTATGCATTAGTTTGTTATGAAGAAGCTTTGGAGTGGGCGCAGCAACGCAAAACTTTTGGTAAGCGATTAATTGATCATCAAGTAGTACGTCATAAATTGGTAGATATGGCAACGCAATTAACCACAACACGGGCATTACTTGAAGAAACAGCTTGGAAAATGACTCAGCCGAATTTACAGGGGCCGGAATTGGTGGCACAGATTTCGATGCTTAAGAATGTGGCAACACGTGCTATGCAATTTTGTGCTGATGCTGCTGTGCAAACTTTAGGTGGTATGGGCTTTATGCGTGGGACAAAATCTGAGCGTATTTACCGTGAAGTGAAGGTGAATATGATTGGTGGCGGTGCTGAAGAAATTATGAAAGATTTGATTAGTAAGCAGCTCGGTTACTGATGTTATAGATTAGGTGGTTTTTGTGCCACCTAATCTTCTTCAAGTATTAGTTGTAACGGATCAACCCATTGTTCGTTTAAAATTGCCCATCTCTCATGATCTTTCCAAGTTTTTCCACCAATACGAAGATATTGGCGAGAAAAGCCTTCTTTTATGAAACCAGCGTGGGCTACTAATTGAATTGAGGCAATATTGTCAGGTTGTATATTCGCTTCTAACCTATGTAAATTTAAATTTTTAAATGCTTCATTGAGTAATAATTTGAGGCCTTGCGTCATATAGCCATGATCTTGATAGGGATGAAATGCTTCATAACCCAAATAGGCTGAATGAAAGTGACCGCGTATAATATTTGAAATATTAAATGTTCCGGCAATCGAATGACTAGTGATTAAGCAGACAAAATAGCGATGCTCTTGTTCTAAATATGTTTGAAAGTCAGCTGGTGGATATGCCCATGGTTGATGTAATTCAACACTACGTGCATAAGCTTCTTTAATTTCTGCAAGGTCATTTTTCTTGGGTTTACGTAAATAGACTAGACTCATTTTAATGCCATCTCCCAAACCATTTCAGTTAACTCATCAATTTTGACTTTACCCTCAGCTTTATACCAAATTACGGTCCACGAAATTGCCCCACCAACTAATCTTCGCCAAATAAAGGCATCATGCTTTACCTTGCCTTCAGTGCGTAATTTTTCAATAACATCCAACCAGATTTGCTCATATTCATTACGCATTTTTAAAAGATAATCTTGTTTTTCTTTTGACAGGGCAAACCATTCATAAACCAACACAGCCATGGCTGCACCTGTATCGCCAGTAATTGAAATAAGCTCAGCTTTAATAAGGGCTCGTAATTGTTGTTCTGGATCAGTAGATTGATGTGCTGCCTCTTCTAAACGAGCAAGATTGTAAATAATGGTTTCCTCCATTACATGAGCGAGGATGTCATCTTTACTTTTAAAGTGATGAAATAAACTTCCCGATTGAATTCCAATAAATTGAGCAAGTTCACGTACAGTCGTTTTGTCATAGCCTTGCTTGTGAAATAAATAGGCAGCCCCCCGTAATAAACGACCACGCGGGCTATCGTCAAAGCAAGAAATATTTGGAATTTGTTCAATTGAAGTGGCAATCATGTGTTCAGTTTGTTCCCTTATCTAAAAATCCATAACGGAAATTTCTCTAAATTTCATCACATTTCAGATTGTTTTCTGAATTTGGAAGATTTGGTCAACATCACAATAACATTTTGCGCTTTACAAACCAAGCGCTTGCTTGGTAATGTTGAGGCTGATTTTTAGACAAAATAATGAGAAATAAGATGGCAAGTAATCAACAGGGTGATGAGCGTGTCGTAAAAATAGGTTGTGCCTCAGGTTTTTGGGGAGACACCAATACTGCCGCTTTCCAACTGGTACATCTAACCGATATTAATTATTTGGTTTTTGATTATTTGTCTGAGATTACCATGTCGATTATGGCAAAAGCGAAGATGGTAGAACCGAAACATGGTTACGCTTTAGACTTTGTCAGCCGAGTCATGGCACCTTTGCTGAAAAAAATTGCTGAAAAAAAGATTAAAGTGATTAGTAATGCCGGTGGTGTTAATCCATTAGCTTGTCGGGATGCCTTACAAAAAATTATTAAAGAGTATGGTCTAGATCTGAAAGTGGCTGTGGTGTTAGGTGATGATCTTTTGCCAAAACATGAGCAGTTAAAATCACAGAATATTCAAGAAATGTTTAGCGGAGAAGCTTTGCCTGAACAGGTAGCGAGCAGTAATGCTTATTTAGGCGCGGTTGCTATTCGTGACGCCTTAGACTTAGGTGCCGATATTGTGATTACGGGTCGGGTGGTTGACTCTGCTGTGGTGCTTGCACCTTTGCTTCATGAATATCAATGGTCGCTCGATGATTATGACAAATTGGCGCAAGGTTCGTTAGCAGGTCATGTCATTGAATGTGGTGCTCAATGTACGGGTGGTAATTTTACCGATTGGCAATTGGTGCAGGGCTTCGACAACATGGGTTTTCCAGTGGTTGAAGTGAGTGAGGATGGCTCATTTATTGTAACTAAGCCTCAAGGTACAGGTGGTCTGGTTTCTACTGCTACAGTTGCAGAGCAAATTGTTTATGAAATTGGTAATCCTCAAGCGTATTTACTACCAGATGTAATTGCTGATTTCAGCCACGTGCATTTAGAGCAAGCTGGGGAGCATCGGGTTCGTGTAACGGGTGCAAAAGGACAAGCTCCGACTACGCAATATAAAGTCAGCGCGACCTATCCTGATGGTTATCGGGTTTTAGTGAGTTTCTTAATTGCAGGTCGTGAGGCACCACAAAAAGCACAAGTTATTGCTGATGCGATTTTATCTAAATGCGAACGTGTTTTAGCAATGCGCTCAGTGCCGCCATTTAGTGAAAAGTCTGTTGAAATTTTAGGTATTGAAAGTACTTATGGCGAACATGCCCAAACATTAAATAGTCGTGAAGTAGTGGTCAAAATAGCTGTAAAACACATGTTTAAAGAAGCATGTATGTTCTTTGCATCTGAAATTGCTCAAGCCTCTACAGGTATGGCTCCAGCCTTGGCAGGAATTGTTGGAGGCCGACCAAAAGCATCTCCAGTGATTAAGTTATTTTCATTTTTAATAGATAAAAATCAGGTAAGTGTCGAAATCGATTTTGAAGGAAAACGCTACCCAGTTGAGATTCCACAAGAAGTTTTTACAGAGCAATTGCCTACTTTAAAGGCAGGTGAAAATGCAATTTATCAAGGAGATGAAATTGAAGTTCCTTTGATTGAAATTGCGCATGCCCGCAGTGGTGATAAAGGCAATCATAGCAATATTGGCGTGATTGCACGTAAAGCAGACTATTTACCATGGATTCGTGCAGCACTAACTGAACAGTCTGTTGCAAGCTATATGCAACATGTCTTGAATGCTGAGAAAGGGCGAGTAATTCGTTATGAGTTACCGGGTTTAAATGCACTGAATTTTATGTTGGAGAATGCTTTAGGTGGTGGTGGTGTTGCCAGCTTGCGTATTGACCCGCAAGGCAAAGCCTTTGCCCAACAGTTATTGGATATGCCAGTTAAAGTTCCGGCACATCTTTTAGAAAAATAAAATGAATGGATGAAATAAAGATGAGTTATCAATCAATTTTTAGACCAGATGCTTTCGCTAATAAAGTCATTATTGTGACAGGTGGTGGCTCAGGAATTGGCCGTTGTACGGCACATGAGCTTGCAGCCCTTGGCGCTCAAGTAGTGATTACAGGACGCAAAATTGAAAAATTAGAGAAAGTAAGCCAAGAAATTATAGAAGATGGTGGTCGGGTTCATTTTATTGTTTGTGATAACCGTGAAGAAGAACAAGTGAAAAATATGATTGCCGAAGTAATAGAGAAATTCGGCAAACTAGATGGCTTGGTAAATAATGCAGGCGGCCAGTTCCCTTCAGCGTTAGAGAATATTTCGGCGAATGGTTTCGATGCAGTCGTGCGTAATAATTTACACGCAACGTTCTATTTAATGCGTGAAGCTTATAACCAATGGATGGCTAAACATGGTGGCAGTATTGTCAATATGACTGCTGATATGTGGGGCGGCATGCCGGGAATGGGACATTCTGGTGCTGCGCGTTCGGGGGTTGATAACTTAACTAAAACAGCATCGGTTGAGTGGGGGAAATCTGGCGTTCGTGTAAATGCGGTTGCACCGGGGTGGATTGTGTCATCCGGTATGGATAATTATAGCGGTGATTTTGCCAAAGTGATTATTCCAAGCCTTGCTGGCAATGTACCGCTAAAACGTATGGGAACTGAATCAGAAGTTTCATCGGCGATTTGTTATTTACTGTCAGATGCTGCGGCTTTTGTGTCAGGTGTAACTTTGCGTATTGATGGCGCTGCATCGCAAGGGACACGCATGTATCCACTAGCCGAAGCGACAAATAGTCAGTCTTATAATGGTTTCCATCGCGCGTTTATTCCTGAAATTTTTAAAAAAGATAAGACTGAGAAAGCCGAACAAAACAATAGTTTAGGTTTGGAGTGAGGAATAAAAAAATGACCATTCTCCAATCCGAAATTGCTGTTGGTAGTGAACAGTATCAAAAAAATAAAGAGGCACTACTTGCTCAGCTGAGTGAAGTCCGTGCAATTCAGCAAAAAAGCATTGATAAATCGTATGCTGCTAAACCGAAATTCGATAAAAAGGGCAAGATTCTGCCGCATGAGCGTGTACGGTTATTGCTCGATGCCGATTCGCCTTTTGTCGAGCTTTGTGGCTTGGTTGGCTACAACATGCATGATGACAAAGATGGCTCCGAAGCTGGTGGTGGTGTAATTGCCGGCATTGGTTTTGTCAGTGGTGTGCGTTGTCTAGTCTCTGCAAGTAATAGTGCAATTAAGGGCGGGACTATGTCTCCTATGGGCGTACACAAAACTTTGCGTTTGCAAAAAATTGCCTTAGAACAAAAACTCCCGCTGATTACGCTGACCGAAAGTGGGGGCGCTAACTTAAATTATGCTGCTGAAGTATTTACCTATGGTGGTATGACCTTTGCCAATCAGGCACGTTTGTCTGCGGCAGGTATTCCCCAACTTGCAGTGGTGCATGGTAATGCAACGGCAGGTGGTGCTTATCAACCAGGTCTTTCAGATTATGTCATTGTAGTACGCAAACAAACCGAGATGCTTCTTGCAGGTCCCCCTTTACTCTTGGCTGCCACTGGCGAAGTGGCAACAGCTGAAGAGTTGGGCGGGGCAGAAATGCATGCGCAGGTTGCTGGAACAGCAGAATACTTAGCAGGAAATGATGCTGACGGTATTCGGATGGCACGTGAAATTTTTGAACACCTGAACTGGAAAGAGCAAATCAAACCAGTTGATGTGACTTATAAAGAGCCTCGTTACGATACCGAGGAACTATTGGGTGTTATCCCAAGTGATCCTAAACAACCATTTGATATGAAAGAAGTGGTTGCCCGCATTATTGACGACTCAGTTTTTCTAGAATTTAAGCAGGAATATGACGATTTAACGGTGTGTGGCTGGGCAAAAATTGGAGGCTTGCATATCGGTATTATTACCAATAATGGTCCGATTACCCCTCAAGGGGCAGCAAAAGCAGCTCAGTTTATTCACTTATGTGAACAGACTAACCGCCCGTTATTGTTCTTACATAACACTACTGGCTTTATGGTGGGAACCGATGCCGAGCAAAATGGCATTATTAAGCATGGCTCAAAACTGATTCAAGCTGTTGCTAATTGTACTGTACCTAAAATTTCAATCGTTGTGGCAGGGTCATATGGTGCTGGTAACTACGCAATGTGTGGTCGGAGTTTATCGCCAGATTTTATTTTTGCTTGGCCAAATTCGCATGTTGCTGTAATGGGTTCTGCACAGGCCGGAAAAGTATTACGTATTGTGGCAGAAGGAAAGCAAAAGGCTTCTGGTCAGGAACCAAATCAGCAAATGCTCGATTTTCTTGAGCAAAGTACGGCCATGAAATTAGAGCAGCAATCTACCGCGCTTTTCAATACAGCTATGCTTCATGACGATGGCATTATTGACCCGAGAGATACCCGAAAATTACTTATTTTCCTTTTACAAACCATTTATGAAGCACAGCAACGTGAGTTGAATCCGACCCGTTTTGGTGTGTCCCGTTTTTAATCAACCTTTACCGTAATTAAAAAAATTAATAGGAAGAACACCATGAAATTTACTGCCGAACATGAAGCATTACGTCGTACAGCGCGTCAATTTGTTCAAAATGAGCTGAATCCACATATTCCAGAATGGGAAGAAGCAGGACGTTTCCCGATCCACGATGTATTTAAAAAGATGGGTGATCTTGGCCTATTGGGGATTTGTAAGCCTGAGGAAAATGGTGGTCTGGCTTTAGATTACTCTTATAACTTGGTTGTTGCTGAAGAAATTGGACGAGCAGCTTGTGGCGGTGTGCCTTTAGCCATTGGTGTACAAACCGATATGGCAACACCTGCTTTGGCGCGTTTTGGTAGTAAAGAATTACGTGATGAGTTTTTAACTCCAGCCATTGCTGGGGAGTATGTCGCATCCATTGCAGTATCGGAAGTGCATGCTGGTTCGGATGTTGCTGCTATTAAAACGACTGCTAAAAAAGATGGCGATGACTATGTCATTAACGGCAGCAAAATGTGGATTACCAACTCACTGCAGGCGGATTTCTTCTGCCTTTTAGCCAATACATCTGACGATAAACCACACGTCAACAAGTCGATGATTATTGTACCGGCAAAAACTAAAGGGATTAGTTTTTCAGAGCCGTTAAATAAATTAGGTATGCGTTCAACCACCACAGCACAAGTTTATTTGGACAATGTACGTGTACCTCAGCGCAACTTGGTTGGTGTTGAAGGTATGGGTTTCATGATGCAAATGATGCAATTTCAGGAAGAGCGTTTATGGGCCTGTGCTAATGCTATTGGTGGTTTGGAAAATTTAATCCAAAAGACTATCGCCTATACCAAAGAGCGTACGACGTTTGGTCAGCCACTTATTAATAACCAATATATTCACTTCCGCTTTGCTGAACTCATGACTGAAATAGAAGCACTTAAAGCATTAACCTACCAAGCGTGTGAACAGCATATTGCAGGTGAAGATGTGACCAAGCTGGCATCTATGGCAAAACTCAAAGCTGGACGTTTAACTCGTGAAGTTGCTGATAGCTGTCTGCAATACTGGGGTGGTAACGGCTTTATGTGGGATAACCCTGCATCACAGTTGTATCGTGATGGTCGTTTAGGCTCTATTGGCGGTGGTGCAGATGAGATTATGCTGGGGATTATCTGTAAGTTGATGGATATCTTGCCAAAAAAACAGAAATAGAATAAGGGGGAAGCCATGACACTTTCAGCATCTCTACAAGCTATAGATCTTGATGACAGCATTCAATTAGAACAAGACGGCAGTATTTTATATCTCTGGTTAAACCGACCGGAGAGTCGTAATGCTATGAACTTGAATATGGTCAATGCAATTCAACAAGTCTTTAATGCCATTCGCAATGACCTTTCAATTCGTGCAGTCATCATTCGTGGTGAAGGTGGAACTTTTTGCGCAGGTGGTGACATTAAAGACATGGCTGCTTTACGCGTTGAAGCAACTAACATTGGCAGTTTACAACCTTATGCAGACTTTAACCGCCGTTTTGGTGCCATGCTTGAGCAAGTTGAAGCTGCACCACAGACTGTTGTGGTCATTTTAGAAGGTGCGGTGTTAGGTGGAGGTTTTGGGCTGGCATCTGTTTCTGATGTTGCCATTAGCCGTGACAATGCGCAGTTTGGTTTACCTGAAACTGGGCTTGGTGTGATTCCTGCACAAATTGCTCCTTTTGTGGTGAAACGTATTGGCCTGACTCAGGCACGCCGACTTGCTTTACTCGGCATGCGTTTTGAAGGGCATACGGCACTGAGTGTCGGTGTGGTTCATCAAATTGCACATAATGAAATTGAACTTGAACAAGCTTTAGAGGAAACCATTCAACACATTAAACGAGCAGCTCCTCAAGCTTCGCGTGTGACTAAAGCATTGTTACATCGAACACTCAATGAGCCTTTAAATGAATTGCTCAATGATGCAGCTCAGCAGTTTGCCCAAGCGGTTGGTGGAGTTGAAGGACAAGAAGGAACGATGGCTTTTATCCAAAAAAGGTTACCAAATTGGGCCGATGAGTCATAAAAGATAAGGATAAAAATAATGAAATTTTCAAAAATACTGGTTGCCAATCGTGGTGAAATTGCAGTTCGAGTTATGCAAACAGCCAAGGCAATGGGTTACCAAACTGTCGCAGTTTATTCCGATGCAGACCGTAATGCCCGTCATGTGCAAGAAGCAGACGAAGCTGTTTATATTGGTGCTTCAAAAGTATCTGAGTCTTATCTTTCTATTACCAAAATAATAGATGCATGTAAAAAAACTGGGGCAGATGCGGTTCACCCTGGCTATGGTTTTTTGTCAGAAAATACTGATTTTGCTCAGGCATGTATCGAAAATCAGATTACATTTATAGGGCCTACTGCTTCTGCAATTGAGTTAATGGGCAGTAAACGCCTTTCAAAAATCGCCATGATTGAGGCGGGCGTCCCTTGTGTACCAGGTTATGAAGGTGATCGACAAGATCTCGAATATTTAGCAACTCAAGCTGAGCAGATTGGCTTTCCAATTATGGTCAAAGCTTCTGCGGGTGGCGGCGGTCGTGGCATGCGTTTGGTACAACAAGCATCTGAATTGGTTGAGGCGTTGCAAACTGCACGTTCAGAAGCTGAAAATGCTTTTGGTTCGGGGGAGCTTATTTTAGAAAAAGCAGTTATTGCTCCGCGTCATGTCGAAATTCAGGTTTTTGGTGATACTCACGGCAATTATGTGTATTTGTTTGAGCGTGATTGTTCGATCCAACGTCGCCATCAAAAAGTAGTTGAAGAGGCGCCGTGTCCTGTCATGACGCCTGAACTACGTCAGCAAATGGGTGAGGCAGCTGTAGCAGCGGCAAGAGCATGTGCCTATGTCGGTGCTGGGACAGTTGAGTTTTTGCTAGATGCATCGGGTGCATTTTACTTTTTGGAGATGAATACCCGTTTGCAGGTAGAACATCCGGTCACTGAGCTTATTACAGGATTGGACTTGGTTGAATGGCAGTTACGTGTGGCGAATGGTGAGCATTTACCTTTAAAGCAACAGGAATTGAACTTCAATGGACATGCGATCGAAGTGCGCTTGTATGCAGAAGACCCACGTCAGGATTTCTTACCCCAAACAGGCAAGGTTTTACGCTGGAAGCCTGCAACTTTACCAAATGTGCGAATCGATCATGGCATGTTGGCAACTGATGAAGTCAGCCCATTTTACGATCCGATGGTAGCAAAGGTGATTGCATACGGTAAAACCCGTGAGGATGCGATTCGCTTACTGGCTCGTGCAGTCGATGATAGTGTTTTACTTGGAGTGAATAGTAATAAACAGTTCTTGGTCAATTTACTGCGCCATCCAGTTGTTGTTGGAGGGGATACCAATACTGCATTCATCCAACAGCACTTCCAAAATGATCCGAGCTTACACCATCAAGTTTTATCTTTAGAAACTTTAGCGATTGCTGCGGCATTATTTAGCCAAAATAAAGGTACTGCGGTGTGGCAAACTGGGCTTGGTGTGCCATTACCGTTAAAATTACAAATTACCGATCAGCAAATTCAATTGCAGGTTTCATCTGTAAATAACACATTTACGGCTCAGTTCTGTGATCAATCAGTTTGTATTGATGTGCTTGAGAGAACGTCAGAGTACCTAGTTTATTTAATTGATGGTATTCGTCGCCGTGTGCAGTATGTATTAGATAGTGATCAACTTTATCTAGACCGAGATAATGGTAATATTGTGATACGCAATGTGACCTATGCTGCGCCAGAAGCTACCGATGTAGCGGGAGATGGCAAAATTCGTGCACCAATGGATGGTGCTGTGGTTAATATTCTGGTGAATAAAGGCGATCAAGTGGTGAGAGGTCAAACCTTACTAGTGCTTGAAGCTATGAAAATCCAGCAGCAGATTAAAGCTGATGTAGATGGTGTAGTTGAAGATGTGTTAGGGCAACAGGGTCAACAAGTCAAAAAACGGCAAATGCTATTTACTATTCAAACTTAATTGAAAAATACCGCTCTTATTGGGCGGTATTTTTTTATAGCAGTTTAAGAGTTATTCTCCATCTGCCTCTGCAATCACTTGGCTTGCTTTTTTTAGGCTATAAAGCAGCTGCCCTAAAAGCACATCTCTATTACTTAGGGTAACCATAACCATCGGATGATGGAGAGCAGGAATAGCTGTTAAAATGGCTTTGCCATTATCTGCATCTAATGTGATGTTATTACAGCCAGTCAGTTGAATCTCTTTTAAAAATGCACTGACCATGGCCAAAATTGAGCTACTCACCGCTGCTAATTTGGTGGTATTAGGGTAGTTCTTGTGGCTCACTGTTGCCAATTCAAACCCATCTGAAGAACAAATCATGACAAAGTCTACACCACGTGTATTCATAAGAATTTTTTGGGCTTCACTTTTTGCAAGTTGTAGCAATTGTGTTGGAGCGGTTCGTTTTTGAACTGGAATACTAAGCATGATCTTTCCCTTGAGATGTTGCGCCTACCTTAACTTCAAGTGATGCAATTAATGATTCAACCATCATTAAAATTTGCTCTTGTTCTCTTGCATCAATAAAAAATAATGGATATTGAAGTTCGTTTTCTGCTAACCAGTTGCGATACTGTTGGAGTGAAGATTCTTTATTTTCATCAATATGCGTAATACCAATCGCAATATTATCATTATAATTTTTAAAGGTTTCCAAGTAACTTTCTAGTTCAGCAATTGGAGTAGAGCTATTGTGATCTAACAGAAGAATAATACCAATCGCACCTTTACAAATAACTGACCAGATAAAATCAAAACGGCTTTGTCCAGGGGTTCCATATAGCCCAATTTTAATACCATCATCTAAAGTAATTTCGCCGTAATCAATCCCTACAGTTGTTTGTGATTTTTGATGACTTTGTACATCAGTATTAAATGCTTCTGTTTCTAAAATTGGAATTTCAGATAGCGATTTGATCGCTTCTGTTTTACCAGCCCCCATACTGCCTGCGAAGACAATTTTATATTGTTGAATAATCATAGTGTTCCTTAAAAGCCAAAACGGCGTCGAATTTTCCCTATAAACTTTTTTAAAAAATGACTTTCTGTATTTGAGTTTTCTGAATGAGTCTGTGGCGTGTAAAAACACTTATTCGCGGAAACATATTGCCCATTATTTGCCATTAAACATGCTGTAATAAAATGTAGAACAACATCGATAGGTTGGTTGAGTTGTTTAGCTACTTCAGTGACTTTTGCTCCCTGAATAAAACAGGCAGAGAGCTGTAGGCTTACTTTTCTATATTCTTTTTGATAGGGTTGTGGCCAATGATTAATTTTAAAGTAACCATCAGCTGACGCTAAATTCTCAAATTCTTTTGAACACCAAATTAAATTCCACAACCAATCCTGTAAGTAATAATCCTTTTTACGAGAAACCTTAGTAAAGTCTGATGTTTTTGCAAAGGTAAAGTTAAAACTCATATTGGTCTGTGTTTTTTGACGAGAAGGTTCTAACCAAGCAATTTGAGTTCTATTATCAATAATTGCCAAGGTACCCTTGTCATCAAATAAATGTAATTTAATATTTTCAGAGCTATGCAAATTTTTTATAAATTGCTCATCTATGATAGATATTTCATTTAATAAAGTTGAGTTGGAACGAACATCAGTATGTTTTAAAAGAGATAATACATTTACTTGTAACCATGAACGGAGATGTTCTGTTTTTTCTAAAGGGTAGTGTAAGGTATGTTCGTGTAGAGTGCCTCCATTTTCTAAAGGTGTTTTTGTAATTTTTAAATAAGGAAATTTTTTCTTATTAAGAATATTTTGAATATTGTCTGCATCAAAAAAGTTTTCATTAATAATTAATAAATCAATCTGATTACTAGAAATGTTAACCCAGTTAATTCCATATTGATTAGATATCAAATCACGGATTAAGATTTTTAATTCGTCTGAAACTTTTAAGCTTAAACCAGAAACTGCAATATTTATGCAATGGCTATCCATAGTATCATTTTAAATTTTTATTAAGTAATATTGTAATGTTATATGTGCTCTTTATATTAAGTATAAAGAGCACAGCTTAAATTAATTAACTAAAATCGAGCTCTTTTTCAAAGGACTTTAACTCATGACGAGCCATGGCTAAATTCGACTTGGCGCGATCAAGTACTAAATAAAGGAATAAATTATTATTACTTTCTAAAGGACGAATTAAGTGATAAGCCTTCCCTAATGTAATTAAAATATCTTCAATATTGTCATTTAATTTTAATGCGTTAGCTACATTTCGTTTTGCGCGAATGACTTCTGTGTTTCCAGCAGCTGCCAGCTCTAAATCAATATCCCCACCGCCTTGTGTAGCAAGTGATAAACCACTTTCTGAATCAACAAGTGCAGATGCAATAAAACCATCAATTTCAGTTAAGCTATCTAAAGAAAGTTTAGCCATTTTTTTATCTCTCAGGATTATAAAGTTATAATTACTACTTTTTCCTTAAAAGTAGTTAAAAATCATTATATTTTTACTTAAGTTGAAGTCAATAAATCAAATAAATTTCAAAATTGTTGTTTTAGTAAATAAGTGACCAAAAATGTCATCTTATAAAAAATATTATAAGATTGTTTTTACATTAAATATTTAATACTGTGCTCATGTTTGCATTATATAATTTCTATTATTAATTTTAATAATTGTAATAGAATGTTAAAAGAATATTTATTGATAAATTATGTCTATTTAAATAGAAAAAGAGGAACTATAAGTTCCTCTTTTAAATAATTATAATAAAATTAAATAAGATGTGTATAAATACAATATAGGTAACCTAAAATAGCTAAAGCAACAAGAGGTGCGATAACTTTTGACCATGCCGGAATAAAAGTTTCGATAGGTTGCTCTTCGATGTGTAATTCTTCATGATGCGGTTGGGCTTGGTGAACCATTTGGTTGAACTCCTTCATTGTTGCATCCAATGATAGCTCTTCTTGTTCAACAGGTTTAGAACCAATCAGCTCTGTTAGGTGGTTTGTTGACCAAACCCAATCCTCAGCCTGTCCTGATAAATGTTCAACTTGCCCTAAAATGAGCTCTTTTAAACCGTTCTGTCCGAAACCTCCAGTTTCATCAAGTTGATTAAGCTCAGTTAGCTGTAAGGTCAAAATTTCTGAAATACTTTGCTCAAGTTCGGCATTTTTTAAAATCGACTGATTGTGCTTAGAAGTTGTTAAATGACGCGCTATTTCTTGAATATATAATGGATCGGCTGTTTTGATTTCATTATAAATTTTATTGTCGTCTTGACGCCATAAGCTAATTAACTTTCCAAGAGTGAGCACATTCACTTCATCAATCAGCTTATTTTTCTCATTGGCTGGATATTGATTTAAAAGCTGAGGCTTTTGAATTTTTATTTGCTCAGCAAAGTATTGGACTAAATCAAATGCCATACTTTATTCCTCTAAAATTAATCTAAAATTCTTAATGTTGGCTTTTTCTTGGTTGGTTCAGATGTTTCTTGTGTTTCTGAGTCTAGCGTATTTTCTACAGGCGCTACATTGGCATATTCTTCTGGATCAAAGAATAAACCTTGTCCATTTTCGCGTGCATATATACCCAAAACAGCTTGGATAGGGACATAAATATCTTTAGAAACACCGCCAAAACGTGCTGAAAAGGTTACGGCATCATTGCTAATAAGCAGTTGATGTACAGCATGGGGCACAATATTTAAAACAATTTGGCCATCTTTCACAAATTGTTGTGGTACATCCGTATGTGGTTGTGTTGCATCAACGAGTAAATAAGGGGTGAGTTGATTGTCGCAAATCCATTCATAGATTGCGCGAGCAAGATAAGGACGTGTAGGGGTTAATTCAATAGTTTGCTCAGACATATCACACTATTCCATATTTAATTGTTCATTGTAACGGGTTTTCTCTTGGGGCGTCATTGATTTAACAAAAGAAGGGCGGCTAAAGATACGTTTACAGTACAAAAATATAGGCCGACACTGCTGCTTTGGTAAATCAATTCCCATGCTATTAAGCCGCACAAAAATTGGGGCGAGCATACAATCCAAAATTGAAAAATTTTCGGACATAAAATAAGGGAAATGCTGAAATAGGGGAGTAAGAGAAATTAAGGTATCACGTAATTCTTTTTGCGCTTTTTGCTTTTGTTCTACATTTAAAGTATCTGCATGTTTGAGCATATGATCGGCCAATTTAAACCAATCATTTTCAAGGCGCCAAATGTATTGCCGTTGTTCTGCACGTGCCATAGGAGCATCAGCGTAAAGCTTGCTCTGACGATATCGGTCATCGAGATATTCAGCAATAATTGGAGCGGAAAATAATTTGAGGTTTTGCTCAAGTAGCATTGGTAATTGGTTATAAGGGTTTAGACTCGCTAAATCCTCATCTTCATGATCAGTTACGATCAATTGATATTTAATTTGCTTTTCTGCCAATAAAAAACGGATCCAGTGAGAACGGAAATCATCAGCATGGCTGTAAAGGGTAATTCCCTGAATTGAAGTGTTTTCGACCGACATATCACAAGGTATGGTTGTGTGAATCGGTTAGAATACTAAAAATATGAGTGGAAATCACGGTGCCATAGATAGAGTTTCATATATTTATCTGTTTCGCTCATGCTTAAAATGAATAAGCAATAAAAAAGCCTTGGGATAACCAAGGCTTTTTGTCCGATTCGGTAAACGAATTAACGTTTAGAGAATTGAGGACGTTTACGAGCTTTACGTAAACCAAGTTTCTTACGTTCAACTTCACGAGCATCACGAGTAACGAAACCAGCTTGACGTAGAACAGGTTTTAAAGTTTCGTCAGCAGCGATAAGCGCACGAGTAATACCGTGACGGATCGCGCCAGCTTGACCACCGATACCACCACCTTTAACAGTGATGTAAAGGTCAAACTTTTCAGTAACTTCTAAAAGTTCTAAAGGTTGACGAACAACCATACGAGCAGTTTCACGACCGAAATATTGCTCTAAAGTACGGTTGTTAATAACGAGTTTACCTGTACCAGCTGACAAGAAAACACGTGCAGTTGCGGTCTTACGGCGACCTGTACCATAATTAGTAGCCATGTGCTGTATCCCTTAGATGTCCAAAACTTGTGGCTGTTGAGCAGCATGAGGATGCTCAGTACCAGCGTACACTTTCATTTTTTTGATCATTGCATAACCAAGAGGACCTTTTGGTAACATGCCTTTAACCGCTTTTTCAAGAACAGCTTCAGGTTTGTGAGCAATTAACTTCTCAAAGTTAGTCTCACGGATACCACCAGGGAAACCAGTATGGCGATAATATTTCTTATCAAGTGATTTGTTACCAGTCACTTGAATTTGTTCAGCATTAATCACAACGATGTAATCGCCAGTGTCAACGTGAGGAGTATAAGAAGTTTTATGCTTACCGCGTAAACGACGAGCGATTTCAGTCGCAAGGCGACCTAAAGTTTTGCCAGAAGCATCAACAACATACCAGTCATGTTGAACTTCAGCTGGCTTAGCGCTGAGAGTTTTCATTAAACCACTACCTATTATAGTTGGTTTGGACTATGGAATCTGTCCAAACAAAAGGAGCGAGCATTCTAAACGAGTTTGTTCAAAGTCACAAGAAAAATCCAGTTTAAGTTAGATAATTTAATACATAAACTGATGAATGGCAGATATGTTAAAATGAAACAAATTCTTGTTATATGTCTGGGGTGATTGTGCTGCCTTTATATATCACTTCTGGTGAGCCTGCTGGTATTGGTCCAGATATTTGCTTAAGTCTGGCGGAACGCATTGATGAGCGTCCGATTGTTGTTTTGGCTGACCGAAATTTATTGCAACAACGTGCTCAAAAGCTAGGCATGGACATTAAGTTTTTAGAGTATACAGGGCAAGCTGAATCATGTTTGCAAGGCGAACTTTATATAGAGCACGTCGCGTTAAAAACAGAAGTCATCGATGGCCAATTAAACCCAGCTAATGCAGCTTATGTATTAGAACAATTACGTCGCTCAGCTGATTATGCAATGTCAGGTAAAAGTGTAGGTGTAGCTACTGCGCCAGTACAAAAATCGGTCATTAATGATGCAGGTATTTTATTTAGTGGTCACACTGAATATTATCAAGAGTTCGCTGGTGTAGAGCGTGTTGTCATGATGCTCGCAACAAAAACCTTGCGGGTAGCTTTAGCGACTACACATTTGCCTTTAAGAGAGGTAGCCGATGCAATTACCAAACAACGCTTACATCAAGTGATAGACATTTTACTTCATGATTTAAAAACCAAGTTTAAAATTAACGATCCAAGAGTATTAGTGTGTGGATTAAATCCTCATGCAGGTGAAGATGGTTACTTGGGGCATGAAGAGATTGATACGATTAATCCGGTTCTTGAAACTTACCGCTCTCAAGGCATTAAAATCAGTTTAAGTATGCCAGCAGATACTTTATTCACTCCTGATCACCTTAAAAATACCGATGCTGTTCTTGCCATGTACCATGATCAAGGTTTACCTGTGCTAAAATCACAAGGTTTTGGTGAAGCAATTAATATCACATTGGGCTTACCGTTTATTCGAACTTCAGTCGATCATGGTACTGCTCTGTCTTTAGCTGGGACAGGTTTGGCAAAAAGCTCAAGTTTAAATGTCGCTGTCGATTTAGCTTTATCGTTGGCAGCGAGTTAAATTTTTCATGTTGGAAATGTTCTATGTATCAAATTAATGCCCTAAACCCGAAAGATGAAGGGCATAAAGCTCGTAAACGTTTTGGTCAAAACTTCTTACATGATCAGCGAGTCATTGCCAAAATTGTACGCTCTGTTAATCCGCGTCCAGGCGACAATATTGTTGAAATTGGCCCAGGTTTGGCTGCTTTAACCTCTCCTTTAATTGGAGAGTGTGAGGCTTTAACTGTAGTCGAGCTAGACCGTGACTTAGCAGCAGGCTTACCAGAACGTGTACCACATCCAGAACGTTTAACTATCGTAGAAGCTGATGCATTAAAATATGATTTTAGCCAACTTGTAAAAGATGGCCGCCCATTACGCGTTGTTGGTAATTTGCCTTATAACATTTCTACACCATTACTTTTTCATCTCTTGGAATTTGGTAGTCAAGTTAAAGACATGCATTTCATGTTGCAAAAAGAAGTGGTAGAACGTATTACTGCTGAGCCAAATACAAAAGAATATGGCCGTTTATCGGTAATGATTCAATATTATTGCCAGCCTACGTTTTTATTTGAAGTACCTGCCGGCGCATTTAATCCGCCACCAAAAGTGACCAGTGCTGTATTCCGTTTAGTTCCTTACGAACAAAAACCGATTGTTGCGAAAGATGAGAAAGCTTTAGCTCGTTTGGTTGCACACGTATTTACTCAACGTCGTAAAACTCTAAGAAACAGTCTTAAAGGTATGTTAGCTGAAGATGGCTTCGAAAAAGCAGGAGTCGATCCAATGGCTCGTCCAGAAACTTTGACACTTGTTGAGTTCGTAGCTTTAGCAGATCAAATGGTGGCATAAATGACCAAGCGTTATAACTATGTAATTGGAGATGTGCAGGGTTGTTTTGAAGCACTTAAAGCATTACTAAAAGAAATACGTTTTGATCCTGATCAGGATTTTATTTGGTTTGCTGGTGATTTGGTTGCACGTGGGGAGAACTCGGTAGGTGCACTGCGTTTCATTAAGAAACTAGCCGATCGAGGGGCTGCCGCTACAGTATTGGGTAATCATGACTTAACACTCATTGCTTGTGCTCGTGGTCTTAAAGAAATTAAGGAAAAAGATCGTACGCAGGACGTTATTGATGCTGTGGATGGTGATGAACTCATCGACTGGCTGCGTAAACAACCATTATGTTTATTTCCAAATGAACAAACTGTGCTAACGCATGCAGGTATACCTTGTATTTGGAGTGCATCAAAAACGGCTGCGGTAGCGAAAGAAGTTGAAGTGGTATTATCAGATGATGATCTGTCTGTGCTAGATGCTTTTTTGGCTGAAATGTATGGTTCGAAACCGGATCTTTGGACAGATGACTTAACTGGTAATGACCGTCTACGCTGCATTACCAATTATTTAACACGTATGCGTTTGACCAATGCAGAAGGTACTTTGGAATTTAGTTTTAAAGATACTTTAGATGCACCAATGCCGGAAGGTTATTTACCTTGGTTTGAATTTCCAAGTAAAGCTGCACAAACACATCAAATATTTTTTGGACATTGGGCGGCTTTAGAAGGCAGAACTATTAGTGATCATATTCAAAATGTTGATGGTGGTTGTGTGTGGGGAAAGAACTTAATTGCTTACCGTCTTGAAGATCAGCAAATATTTTCAGTAGTTAACCCTGTGATGTAATAAAAAAGCCGCATAAGCGGCTTTTTTATTTTCGAAAATTATTCTAGTCGAATCCAGATTTGATTGCGGCCTAAAGCAGAAACTCCAAGATAGCCGCGCATATGTAGACGGTTACCATTTGCACTGAGTTTGGCTTTTAATCCGTAAACTTTACCAGTATTTGGATCTAGAATTTTTCCTCCGGTATAGGTTGTACTATCAACTTGTTTTAAGCCAGTCGCAATATCCAAACCTACAATATGTTTATTGGTATAAGGCGCTGGACAGTTATCACAAATTTCTTTTGGTGTATAACCCGGACGCGGTGTGATTTTTACAACTTTTCCTGCATACGTACCATTCGCCTCTTTACGTATTTCTACGTGAGCCTTAGGTGTGCCAGTTTTATCGTCAATTGTTTGCCAAAGACCGGTAATATCGGCTGCAAAAGTAGCAGTATTCATTCCCAATAGGAGCAAAGCTCCAACAAAAAATTTCCCCATAATCAAAAATCCTTTTAGATTTGAAAGTCCATCTTATTTCTAATTAATAACGGGTTCAATGTTTATTTAAACTACTTTTTAATCAATGTATTCCAAAAGATAACATGAAGGTGGGTAGCCAGATTGCAGTAAATACCCCATTTAAGGCCATACCAAATGCAGCATAACGACCCGCAACAGGGCCACGCTGCCAAGCTTGAGCAGTTCCAATTGCATGGGCAGCTAAGCCTAGAGCTAAACCTGATGCTCTTTCATCATGAATATGCTTAAGTAAAAATGGTGAAAATGCTGCACCAATAACGCCAGATAAAATCACGATCAGAGTGACTAAAGTTTCTGGAGCATGTAATAAAGTCGCGATATTTAAAGCAATAGGTGTAGTTACGGCGCGTGTAGCAAAAGCCAAAATAGTAGGCTCAGACATATGCAATAAATAAGCAAGTCCCATTGGTAAAGCAACAGCACTAATACTTGCAAAGCATAAAATGCCAATAACCGATTTAAGAGGTAAGTCGTCATAACGCATCGCAGCTAATGGTATAGCTAAAGCAACCGTGACATATCCTAATAAATGGCTAAATAAATCATTTACGTAAAGACGGTATTCTTCATAAGGAACTTTCAAGATTGACAATAAACCAATCACAATGAACATACCAAAAACTAAAAGAGGCACTTGAGGGAAACGACGGTTTAAAGGTTTTGCACAAAGATAGCCAACTAGCGTAATCAAAAATCCATATAAAATCATAAACATTTTATTCTCCTTATAACCAATGTTTGGCCATTTTTGCATAGACCCACAAGGGTATAAGGGTGCTCACCACTAATACGAAGAGAAACAAAGGAATTTCTTTACCCATATGTACCAGCATAATTAATGAACCTGCACAAATAGGTAAAAAAGCAAAACCACTTTCTTTCATAATTTTATTATTGGTGTCGACAAGTCTTAAGGGGATTTTCTTAAACTTGCGCCAAATGAGTAAGATGATGAGTAAACTAATTAAACCAACTAAGTTACCTAATTCTGGATGACCAAAAGCACGCATAACGACGACTGAGCCTTCACGGAAACCGATAATAAGTAGAAAAGTTCCTACCCATGCTGCCCAATCTATACTTTTGATCTTATCCATATTTTTTATCTCTAAAAGTGTACTTATCAAGTTTTAACTGATCTAGTGCTTGATTTCAAACTCTTCCAATGGTCTTTTAAACTGACTCGCCCGTTCACCTAATATCTCGTCGATAGGGAGTTTGGCTTGACGAATTAACTGCTCAAGCTTATGAGGTGCAATTCGTATATCAATATGTAAAATTCCTTCATCATCATAATGTTCAGATTCGATCACGTTTAAAGCATAAAGCTGGGTACGCAATTTGCCATAAGCAGGTTTAAGTTTTAATGAGAATTGTTGAAGTTGTCCCATTAAACATTCTTGGACTGCTTGACGTAGTAAATCTAGCCCTAAACCTGAATGTGCTGAAACATACACACGATCAGGAACATGAGGCTGTGAATAAATAATTTTAGCCTCTTCACCACTTAAATCGATTTTGTTGTAGACACGAAGGACAGGTGAATCTGCTCCAATTTCTTTTAAAACCCCTTCAACAGCTTCAATCTGATCAAGCATGTCATGGCTACTACTGTCAATGACATGTAAAAGTAGGGTGGCTTCAAGCGTTTCTTCTAAAGTTGCTTTAAAAGATTCAACTAGATCATGTTGTAGGTTTCGCACAAAACCTACAGTATCTGCAAGCACAACAGTACCAATGCCATCCCATTCTAAACGACGTAAGGTTGGATCAAGAGTTGCAAACAGTTGGTCCGCTGCATACACATCACTTTTTGCTAAAATATTAAATAATGTGGATTTACCCGCATTGGTATAACCTACTAAGGATACGGTTGGGATTGAAGCTTTTTGTCTTGCCGCCCGCCCTTGTATACGAGTTTGATGAACTTTATCTAACTTATCTTTTAATTGTGTAATACGCACACGAATGAGGCGACGGTCTGTTTCGAGTTGGGTTTCACCGGGACCACGTAAGCCAATACCACCTTTTTGTTGTTCAAAGTCAGCAGACCAACCACGAATCAGGCGAGTTGATAAATGTTTAAGCTGAGCAAGCTCGACTTGTAATTTACCCTCATGGGTGCGGGCACGCAGCGCAAAAATATCTAGAATTAAACCAGTACGGTCAATGACTCGGCATTTTAATATTCTTTCTAAATTTCGTTCTTGAGCAGGTGTTAAAGCATGATCAAAAATAACCAGTCCTGCTTCTAAATCACGAACTTGTTCTGCAATTTCATCGACTTTACCGGAACCAATAAAAAACTTAGGATTTGGCTTATTACGTTGCACTTTAATGTGTTCAAGAATATCTGCACCAGCAGACTGTGCAAGTAGAGCAAACTCTTCGGCATCCAGATCATCTAATAATTGTACAGACACACTCACTAATATTGTGCGTTCACCGCCTTGATGCCGATCAACATATTCCACGTGGTTATAAATCCTGAAAAGGCTAAAACTTTATTCTAGTGGAAACTTGAGTAAAAGGGGAAAGGGTTTGCTCTTATCCTTTAGATTATCTACATACATTTTATTTTTTATTTGCTTCTATCGCATAGCGATGCAAGTTTATTCCGAAACGTATAGAATGGCTCGAGATGGGTATAACAATGATTGATCGTTAGTGAAATTTTATGGCTCAAACGCAAAGTATAGTGAATTCAACATTAAAGAAATTTTCAAAAATAGGTTTATACGGAAAAAAAGTTACTTCAGCGACAGCGGCAATCAGTGAAGGTTTTTATTTAGTTTATCGTCATGGACTTTATAAAGATCCAAATAACCCTGTTAACACACGATACGTCCAATATTTTTGCCGCCGTTTATGTAAAGTCTTTAACCTCGATGTTCAAGTGCATGGCACAATTCCTAGAGAACCGGCTTTATGGGTAAGTAATCATATATCTTGGCTTGATATTGCTGTTTTAGGTTCAGGTGCGCGTGTATTCTTTTTAGCGAAAGCCGAAATAGAAAATTGGCCTATTCTTGGCAACTTAGCAAAAGGCGGTGGCACTCTATTTATTAAGCGTGGGTCTGGTGACTCTATTAGAATTAGAGAGCAAATTGCTGGGTTCTTAAAACAAAATATTCCAGTTTTATTCTTCCCAGAAGCGACTACTACAGATGGTCATTCTGTTAAAAAAGTTCATGGTCGTTTACTTGGAGCTGCTATTGAAGCAGAGCGTCCGGTACAGGTATGTTTAATCTGCTATGTAAATCGTCATGGCGAATTAGATACCGTTGCACCATTTATTGGGGAGATGTCTTTTGTTGAGCATATTCAGCGTGTTCTAGAAATGCCGAAAGTAACGGCTCATTTATTAACATTGCCTCCTATCTCGGTAGAAGGACATGATGTAAAAAGTTTAACTCAAGAAGTCCAACAAAAAATGGTAGAAGGTTTGGCTCAATTACATCAAAAAGTACTTAAGCCAAAAAGTTAATTACATAAAACCTTCGAGAGGCAGCCATGAAAGAAACTTCATGCCTGCCTTTTGCCACCATTTCATTTCTGGCTCTTTTCTATAAATGACAGGGCCTTTTGAAGTTTCTTGTTGCCAATAAATATTATTATTCGGATCTAGTTTTAATTTATAAGCATACTTATTTAAATTTTCATCCATCGTATGGTGAATTGTTTTAGCCAGTGATGGGCTATCTAAAATTACACCAATTTCAGTATTTAAATAGGCTGAACGTGGGTCAAAATTAAATGATCCAATAAAAACCTGTTCATCTAAAGCCATGAGTTTAGTATGTAAACTTGAGCGACTTAAACCTTTCATGTTTACTTTTGCTTTGGTTGCCAACTCATCCGTATTTTTATTTAAATTACGTTTATCTGGAGTTGGTAAAAACTCATAAAGTTGTACGCCGTTTTTCAAAAGCTCTTTTCGATATCGACCATAAAATGCATGAACCACAGCAACATCATTGGCTTTAAATGAATTTGTTAAAACACGAACTTCTACCCCTTCTTTGGCGAGGGTACTTAAAATTTTAGCGCCTTGCTTTTCAGGAATAAAATAAGCAGAAATCAAATCAACATTGCTTTCTGGTTTTTCCAAATGATTAATCAATTGGAAATTCAAATGCTCTTCTTTTTTTGCTTTTGACTTAATTTTATCAGGGGAGTCTTTTACAACCTCTGCCTTCACCCAGTCAAACTGAATGTTATGGTCTAACCATTTATCAAAAGCATGCGATCTAGACGTTAAATTGAGAAAGTTTTGAACAGTGGCTTGTTGATAGTGAGCTTCTAGTTGTTCTTTCAAACTTTCATATCGTAAACGGTGTTGTTGAGCACTGACAATACTCTGGACTGAGTATGCATATTCATGATTCCAGTAGTCATCAAAAGAATTTACGATGTCATCAACAGCAGCACCGACTAACATGACATCGACATCAGAGAATTGATAACTATCACTAACGTTATAATACTGATTTGTCATATTACGCCCACCAATAAGCGCAACCTGATTATCGGCAATAAAACTCTTATTATGCATACGATGATTGATACGCTTTAAGTCTAATAGCATATCCATCGCGCGGTATTTACGAAAACGGTATGGGTTAAATAATTTAACTTCAATATTTTTATGCTGAGAAAGGGCCAGTAAAACACCTTCCATCTTTTTAGCATTATTATCATCAATCAATAAACGCACTTTAACGCCACGATCGGCAGCACGAATAATGGCATGTAAAGCTAAAGCACCGACCTTATCGTTATCCCAAATATAGTACTGTAAGTCTAAAGTCTTCTCGGCTTTATCAATCAACCTTAAACGAGCTGCGAGAGCTTCTAACGGATCATTTAAAATGTGGTAACCCGTTAAATTTGGATTTTGCTCACGTAAAGGTGTAATAATTTTTGCAAGTGAAGTTTGAGATGTATCGATATCACGCGCGTATTGAACTGGTTCAACCCGATGTTTAGGTAGCGTGCTACAACCTGTCAAAGTTACAGCAAAACTTGAACAGACAATTAAAGAAGCTTTGATCAAAAAGCCTTTAGCCTGTTGATGAGTTTGAAGCTGTTTGGAATGAAAGGATTGTGCCATAATCAATACATACGATAAGGTGAGCTAGAGTATAATTCGTGCATATTGAAAGATAAATATTGAATTTGATTACTAGCAATCAATATAAGATAAGTCGAGAATCGTAATGTGGAACCCAAATTCAATCATCTTTTGTTTTTACTTTATTTTTTCAATACTTGCCTTATGGGGAATTGTCGAAGCTTGGGTTCATCAATCGCGTACCGAGACGATTCATCCATTTAAAGCTTTTGTTCACTTACTTGCTTTTTATCTATCTTATCTTCTTATTCCACTTTGGTTCTTTAATTTATATGCAGGTTGGATGGGGTATTACTCAATTCATCAGACTATTTTTATATTTTTATTAAGCGGTATTCTCATTTATGCGCGTTTTATAGAACCACATATGGTACGTGTCGATGTTCATCAGTATCGTTTGAATCCAGACCGCCGTTTTAATAAGCCTGTAAAAGTTGCTTTAATTGCCGATTTACATATAGGTTTATTTTCTGGCCATGAGCGACAACTCAAAATCATTGTGAAAAAACTCAATGAACAAAAGCCAGACCTAGTGGTTGTGGCAGGAGACTGGACTTATGAGCCAGAAGATAAGTTGGTGCAAGAATTGAGCGTACTCAAAGATATTCAGGCCCCTGTGTATTCTGTTCCTGGAAATCACGATGAACAATATCCAGGACCTCCTATTCAACAACTATTAAAAGACGCGCTTTACTACAATGAAGTTATGGATATTGAAGGGAAAATTGTTGAATTTGATGAATTTCGTTTAATTGGTATTGGTGATCTTTGGGCTGGGAAAACCGATATGCGTTCAATGCCAGACTTACCTCAAGATAAGCCTTGGTTAATTTTGTCCCATAACCCCGATACTGTAGATATGGTTCCCAAATTACCTAATCGCCCCTTAATGTTATCTGGACATACTCATGGGGGACAGGTTGAACTTCCTTGGGTAACTAACTATATTATGAAAAAAGTATCAATCTTAGGTCATAAACGTGGCTTTTATTCACATGAACATGCTGATGTTTTCGTCACCGTAGGAACGGGTATGGTTGGAATACCATTAAGATTTCGGGTGCCGCCTACTATTGATATTATTGAGCTTGTATAAAATAAAAAAGCCAATCATAAAGGATTGGCTTTTTTATAATTAGAAACCTAAGGAATAATGACGATTGCAACACGACGGTTAATTGCCCGATTTTCATTGGTTGTATTCGGTACATAGGGTTGAGTTGAACCACGCCCAATAACGTAAATATTTTCCTTTTTAAAACCGTGAGTCAAGAAAAGGTTCGCAACACTTTGCGCACGTTCTTCAGATAACTTTTGGTTGTATTCAGGATTACCTACATCGTCAGTGTGACCAACAATTTTTAATTTATTCAAATCATATTTATTTAATTGATTTGCTAAACGTGTGAGCTCTGCCTCATGACTTTGTTTTAATGTTGCGTCATTAAAATCAAATAATAAGCGTTCTGGTAAACCTAGAGTCCAACCTTCATTAGTAAGTACAAAACCCTCTTTTTTTAGCATTTTTACTTGACGATATTTCAAAGGACCAAAACTCAAGCAGCCTGCAAGCGCAATGCACAGCAATGCAATAAAGGAGAGTTTCAAAGATCTTGTATTCATAAATTAGCCTAAATTTAATTCTCTGGTTTATAAATAAACCAATGTTGCTCAGAAGTCTTAGCCTTATACATCGCTTGATCTGCT
This sequence comes from Acinetobacter nosocomialis, assembly GCF_041021905.1. NCBI lineage: Bacteria > Pseudomonadati > Pseudomonadota > Gammaproteobacteria > Moraxellales > Moraxellaceae > Acinetobacter > Acinetobacter nosocomialis. The sequence continues at coordinate 3,433,432 of NZ_CP157432.1, read as the reverse complement.
TGCATAATAAAATCTTCTGGACTAGACGCAAATTGGGACAAAGCAATCCCTACACTAAAACTGAAATAAATCGTTTGATCATTTAGATGCAAAGGTTCTTTACAGCTTTCGAGTAAATTTTCAGCAATAGATATTAAATGATCGGCATGCGTAATGGAATGCAAAATAACCGCAAATTCATCCCCGCCTAAACGGGCAATAAAATCTTGATGACGTAAACGCGTTTGTAACCTTTTCGCCATCTCTTTTAAAACCTCATCACCAGCTAAATGTCCGAACTGATCATTAATTGATTTGAAGTTATTGTTATCTATAAACAATAAGGCTGACTTATTGTCAAAATCCTTATCTTCAAACATATCTAATAGGATTTGATAAAAATAATGTCTATTCGGTAATAAGGTAAGCTGGTCATGATGAGCTTGAAACGATAATTTACGATTTTCCTTTTGCAGCTGATTATCCCAAATCTGAATTTCTTCAAGTAACTCGTTAAAAACCGTATTTAGATCTTGAAACTCTTTAATTCGGTTATAAGGAAAACGAAGGTTATAAGCTTTTTGTTCACTTACGATTTGAGCAATATTTGTGAGTGGATAAATCGCTTGCATAATTTGACGATAAGTCAAATTCACTGACCACCATAAAGCACAAACAATAAATAACATTGCAATCGCAAGACCGACCATAATCATCTTTAAAAATTGCAATATTTTTTCAGAGCTACCAAAAAGTGTGAGTTCACCTACATTCTGTTGGTGATGATAAATTGTTAAATGTACCGGCTCATTTAAAAACCAGTGATCAAACCATCCTTCTAAAACTGAAGTTTGACTCGACAATTTAAAGCTTTGTGCAATTAAATGATGTTCAGAATCATAAATATGAATTGCTCGAATAGAATGATCATTTGTATATTCATTTAAAATCTGTTCTATCGTGATCTTGTCATTAAATACGACAGCTGGCTGAATACGCTCTAGAAGCGTATGGCTGAGTAACTGCAAATTCTGCTTTGCATAAGTTTCCATAGTAAAAACGGAAATAGATACAAAGGTAAAAGAACAAATAAAAAAAGTAATAGCAAAAATCGTAAATTGAGACTTTCTAAAAAGAGCATGTAGAGAAGTGGACTGATACAACTTGGATATCATAGCCCTTACTCCGCATTCTTAGCCAAGAGTAATACCCTTGGATCAATATGGACCTTGGAGTGGCTTAATGCATCTAAGTTAACTTTAAAAGTGGTGTAATTATTTTGGTCATATAAGCAAAAGATACTACCAACTTCACATTCTGAATTATTAATACTTAAAGAAAGCAAAGAACGATATGGATAATTTTGAATTAAATTTTGTTGCTGCTGAGGAGAGGTTGTAGAGAAATAAACAGCTTGGCAATGCGACTTAGGAAAATCTTTAGCATTAACCGTTTGTACACGATAGTTATAAGATAATTGCTGAATATAAGACTGAAAAGTAGAAGTAATTGAAGCATTATCAATTACACAAAGAGTAGGAGTGCTTACATTCTCCCATTTGCTATAACTTAAAATAGATAAAGTCAGCACATAGAAATTATGTTTTGAATTGGCATACGCAGGCCCACTCGTAGCAAACACTACAAGTATGCAGAATAATACTTTCTTAGCGGAGTGCCACATGGTGAGTTAATGCCAAATCAATTGCACGAATAATCTATTCTACATGAAGTTGATTAACTAAAAAAAGTTTAATATCTCATCTAATTTTGACTAAAAAGCCTAAAAAATGATCGGTTGGTGCGTTGGATGTTAAAAAGGTATTGCAAAGGGATTTGGATGGTCTATAATGCACATCCATCGGCGGTGATGCAGATAGAAACTTGTTGAAAAACAGTTACTTGAGATTAAGTTGATTGCTTTAAGTGATGAATTTGATGTTAAGTTGGTTTAAAAGACAAGTTTTAAAAATATCGAAATTACCTGTTGACTTTTAAGAGATTAAGAGTAATATAGCCGACCTAGCTTGCTGGTGACGAACCAGGAAGAAGATCATTAAGAGAATTGAAGAACAACTTGTGTGGATTTTTACTGATTGATTAATCGAAATAATTTTCATTGATTGATTGGTTTAAATTACTCGAAGTTTATTTGAGCGAAATTTAAGTCAGTAATTGATGAGCCAGAATTGGCACCTTGTCTATAATAAGGTGCAAAATGATTTTAACTGAAGAGTTTGATCATGGCTCAGATTGAACGCTGGCGGCAGGCTTAACACATGCAAGTCGAGCGGGGGAAGGTAGCTTGCTACTGGACCTAGCGGCGGACGGGTGAGTAATGCTTAGGAATCTGCCTATTAGTGGGGGACAACATCTCGAAAGGGATGCTAATACCGCATACGTCCTACGGGAGAAAGCAGGGGATCTTCGGACCTTGCGCTAATAGATGAGCCTAAGTCGGATTAGCTAGTTGGTGGGGTAAAGGCCTACCAAGGCGACGATCTGTAGCGGGTCTGAGAGGATGATCCGCCACACTGGGACTGAGACACGGCCCAGACTCCTACGGGAGGCAGCAGTGGGGAATATTGGACAATGGGCGCAAGCCTGATCCAGCCATGCCGCGTGTGTGAAGAAGGCCTTATGGTTGTAAAGCACTTTAAGCGAGGAGGAGGCTACTTTAGATAATACCTAGAGATAGTGGACGTTACTCGCAGAATAAGCACCGGCTAACTCTGTGCCAGCAGCCGCGGTAATACAGAGGGTGCAAGCGTTAATCGGATTTACTGGGCGTAAAGCGCGCGTAGGCGGCTAATTAAGTCAAATGTGAAATCCCCGAGCTTAACTTGGGAATTGCATTCGATACTGGTTAGCTAGAGTGTGGGAGAGGATGGTAGAATTCCAGGTGTAGCGGTGAAATGCGTAGAGATCTGGAGGAATACCGATGGCGAAGGCAGCCATCTGGCCTAACACTGACGCTGAGGTGCGAAAGCATGGGGAGCAAACAGGATTAGATACCCTGGTAGTCCATGCCGTAAACGATGTCTACTAGCCGTTGGGGCCTTTGAGGCTTTAGTGGCGCAGCTAACGCGATAAGTAGACCGCCTGGGGAGTACGGTCGCAAGACTAAAACTCAAATGAATTGACGGGGGCCCGCACAAGCGGTGGAGCATGTGGTTTAATTCGATGCAACGCGAAGAACCTTACCTGGCCTTGACATAGTAAGAACTTTCCAGAGATGGATTGGTGCCTTCGGGAACTTACATACAGGTGCTGCATGGCTGTCGTCAGCTCGTGTCGTGAGATGTTGGGTTAAGTCCCGCAACGAGCGCAACCCTTTTCCTTATTTGCCAGCGAGTAATGTCGGGAACTTTAAGGATACTGCCAGTGACAAACTGGAGGAAGGCGGGGACGACGTCAAGTCATCATGGCCCTTACGGCCAGGGCTACACACGTGCTACAATGGTCGGTACAAAGGGTTGCTACACAGCGATGTGATGCTAATCTCAAAAAGCCGATCGTAGTCCGGATTGGAGTCTGCAACTCGACTCCATGAAGTCGGAATCGCTAGTAATCGCGGATCAGAATGCCGCGGTGAATACGTTCCCGGGCCTTGTACACACCGCCCGTCACACCATGGGAGTTTGTTGCACCAGAAGTAGCTAGCCTAACTGCAAAGAGGGCGGTTACCACGGTGTGGCCGATGACTGGGGTGAAGTCGTAACAAGGTAGCCGTAGGGGAACCTGCGGCTGGATCACCTCCTTAACGAAAGATTGACGATTGGTAAGAATCCACAACAAGTTGTTCTTCATAGATGTATCTGAGGGTCTGTAGCTCAGTTGGTTAGAGCACACGCTTGATAAGCGTGGGGTCACAAGTTCAAGTCTTGTCAGACCCACCATGACTTTGACTGGTTAAAGTTATAGATAAAAGATACATGACTGATGATGTAAGCTGGGGACTTAGCTTAGTTGGTAGAGCGCCTGCTTTGCACGCAGGAGGTCAGGAGTTCGACTCTCCTAGTCTCCACCAGAACTTAAGATAAGTTCGGATTACAGAAATTAGTAAATAGAGATTTCGGTCTTGGTTTATTAACTTCTGTGATTTAAGTATCACGGTATTAAGCATGACCTGACGAAGGCGTGTTTATTCATTAACAGATTGGCAAAATTGAGTCTGAAATAAATTGTTCACTCAAGAGTTTAGATTAAGTAATTAATCTGAATGAATTGAGAACTAGCAAATTAACTGAATCAAGCGTTTTGGTATATGAATTTAGATTGAAGCTGTACAGTGTTTAAATACACAGTGCTCTAAACTGAAATGTTGAAGTTACTAACTTGTAGGTAACGTCGACTGTTTGGGGTTGTATAGTCAAGTAATTAAGTGCATGTGGTGGATGCCTTGGCAGTCAGAGGCGATGAAAGACGTGATAGCCTGCGAAAAGCTCCGGGGAGGCGGCAAATATCCTTTGATCCGGAGATGTCTGAATGGGGGAACCCACCTACTTTAAGGTAGGTATTGCAACATGAATACATAGTGTTGCAAGGCGAACGAGGGGAAGTGAAACATCTCAGTACCCTTAGGAAAAGAAATCAATTGAGATTCCCTCAGTAGCGGCGAGCGAACGGGGATCAGCCCATTAAGTTATGTGTGTTTTAGTGGAACGCTCTGGGAAGTGCGAACGTAGAGGGTGATATTCCCGTACACGAAAGGGCACACATAATGATGACGAGTAGGGCGAGGCACGTGAAACCTTGTCTGAATATGGGGGGACCATCCTCCAAGGCTAAATACTCCTGACTGACCGATAGTGAACCAGTACCGTGAGGGAAAGGCGAAAAGAACCCCTGTGAGGGGAGTGAAATAGATCCTGAAACCGCATGCATACAAGCAGTGGGAGCACCTTCGTGGTGTGACTGCGTACCTTTTGTATAATGGGTCAGCGACTTATATTCAGTAGCGAGGTTAACCGTATAGGGGAGCCGTAGAGAAATCGAGTCTTAATAGGGCGTTTAGTTGCTGGGTATAGACCCGAAACCAGGCGATCTATCCATGAGCAGGTTGAAGGTTGGGTAACACTAACTGGAGGACCGAACCCACTGTCGTTGAAAAGCCAGGGGATGACTTGTGGATAGGGGTGAAAGGCTAATCAAGCCTGGTGATAGCTGGTTCTCCCCGAAAGCTATTTAGGTAGCGCCTCGGACGAATACCATAGGGGGTAGAGCACTGTTTCGGCTAGGGGGTCATCCCGACTTACCAAACCGATGCAAACTCCGAATACCTATGAGTACTATCCGGGAGACAGACTGCGGGTGCTAACGTCCGTAGTCAAGAGGAAAACAATCCAGACCGCCAGCTAAGGCCCCAAAATCATAGTTAAGTGGGAAACGATGTGGGAAGGCATAGACAGCTAGGAGGTTGGCTTAGAAGCAGCCACCCTTTAAAGAAAGCGTAATAGCTCACTAGTCGAGTCGGCCTGCGCGGAAGATGTAACGGGGCTAAAACTATGTGCCGAAGCTGCGGATTTGACATTAGTCAAGTGGTAGGGGAGCGTTCTGTAAGCCGATGAAGGTGTATTGAGAAGTATGCTGGAGGTATCAGAAGTGCGAATGCTGACGTGAGTAACGACAAAACGGGTGAAAAACCCGTTCGCCGAAAGACCAAGGGTTCCAGTCCAACGTTAATCGGGGCTGGGTGAGTCGACCCCTAAGGCGAGGCCGAAAGGCGTAGTCGATGGGAAATTGGTTAATATTCCAATACTTCTGTGTAATGCGATGAGAGGACGGAGAAGGTTAAGTCAGCCTGGCGTTGGTTGTCCAGGTGGAAGGATGTAGGTATGTATCTTAGGCAAATCCGGGGTACTCTATACTGAGATCCGATAGCAAGCTGTACTTGTACAGCGAAGTGGCTGATACCATGCTTCCAGGAAAAGTCTCTAAGCTTCAGTTACACAGGAATCGTACCCGAAACCGACACAGGTGGTCAGGTCGAGTAGACCAAGGCGCTTGAGAGAACTCTGCTGAAGGAACTAGGCAAAATGGTACCGTAACTTCGGGAGAAGGTACGCTGTTGTTGGTGATGGAACTTGCTTCCTGAGCTGATGACAGCCGCAGAAACCAGGCCGCTGCAACTGTTTATTAAAAACATAGCACTCTGCAAACACGAAAGTGGACGTATAGGGTGTGATGCCTGCCCGGTGCTGGAAGGTTAATTGATGGGGTTAGCGTAAGCGAAGCTCTTGATCGAAGCCCCAGTAAACGGCGGCCGTAACTATAACGGTCCTAAGGTAGCGAAATTCCTTGTCGGGTAAGTTCCGACCTGCACGAATGGCATAATGATGGCGGCGCTGTCTCCAGCAGAGGCTCAGTGAAATCGAAATCGCTGTGAAGATGCAGTGTACCCGCGGCTAGACGGAAAGACCCCGTGAACCTTTACTGCAGCTTGACACTGAACTTTGACCTTACTTGTGTAGGATAGGTGGGAGGCTTTGAAGTTGGAACGCTAGTTCCAATGGAGCCGTCCTTGAAATACCACCCTGGTAATGTTGAGGTTCTAACTCTGTCCCGTTATCCGGGACGAGGACCGTGTCTGGTGGGTAGTTTGACTGGGGCGGTCTCCTCCTAAAGAGTAACGGAGGAGTACGAAGGTGCGCTCAGCGTGGTCGGAAATCACGCGTAGAGTATAAAGGCAAAAGCGCGCTTAACTGCGAGACCCACAAGTCGAGCAGGTACGAAAGTAGGTCTTAGTGATCCGGTGGTTCTGTATGGAAGGGCCATCGCTCAACGGATAAAAGGTACTCTGGGGATAACAGGCTGATACCGCCCAAGAGTTCATATCGACGGCGGTGTTTGGCACCTCGATGTCGGCTCATCTCATCCTGGGGCTGAAGCAGGTCCCAAGGGTATGGCTGTTCGCCATTTAAAGAGGTACGCGAGCTGGGTTTAGAACGTCGTGAGACAGTTCGGTCCCTATCTACCGTGGGCGCTGGAAATTTGAGAGGATCTGCTCCTAGTACGAGAGGACCAGAGTGGACGAACCTCTGGTGTACCGGTTGTGACGCCAGTCGCATCGCCGGGTAGCTATGTTCGGAAGGGATAACCGCTGAAAGCATCTAAGCGGGAAGCCTACCTCAAGATAAGATTTCCCTAGGAATTTATTCCTCTAAAGAGCCGTTCGAGACTAGGACGTTGATAGGTTGGATGTGGAAGCATAGTGATATGTGAAGCTGACCAATACTAATTGCTCGTGAGGCTTGACTATACAACACCCAAGCAGTTGTATATAAAGCATCAATCGATTCATAAATCTACAAAGCAACTTGATTTAGTTATTCCACTAGATAAAATGAACACAGCCAGATTCAATCAGCCCAATCTGTAAAGATTTGGAAAACGCTTCGGCAGTCAATAAGACCAAAGCAAGTATCCATAAACAGTTGTGCTGGCGACCATAGCAAGAGTGAACCACCTGATCCCTTCCCGAACTCAGAAGTGAAACCTCTTAGCGCTGATGGTAGTGTGGGGTTACCCATGTGAGAGTAAGTCATCGCCAGCTCATTATTCTAAACACCCCCATTCTAAAGAGTGGGGGTGTTTTTTATTGCGCGAAATAAAGGGAAAACTCAGTTCCTAAAAAACAGATTTGCACGGTTGCCGAGCTTCAGGGATATAGAGAGTTAACTTTAATTAAGAAAAACCTTATAAGAATAATTATTTTAATTGCCTGCGTGCATGTTTAAGGGCAGTGCGTAGACCTTCTTCAAGAGTTGGATGATAAAAAGGTTTCTCTAAAATATCATTTAAAGTTAATTCTTCACCAATGATCCAACTTAAGAGGTGAGCCATATGTTCTGTCGCCTCAGTAAATAACTCGGCACCAAGTAGTTTATGGCTTTTTCGCTCCATATAAACTTCAATAGCTCCTTTATTTTTTCCAAGAACAATAGCTCTTCCTTGTCTTTCGTAAGATGCTTCACCTGTGACAAAATCTATTCCATTGTCTTTTAGTTGTTTATAACTTTGTCCCACAATTGCCATTTCTGGATGACTAAATACTATTCCTAATGGAGTAAGAGTCTTAACTGAATTAACCTGTGGATAATTCAAACAGTTATAAACAACTTTTTTACCTTCATGTGCAGCTTCATGCTGTAATGGCGTTGAAGTATAAGCGTCCCCAGCAATAAAAATTGGATAGTTATCTAGCTGTTTTGTTTTCGCATTTATAGGCAATAACTTAATATCCTGAAATGATTTATCAATATTCTCTAGTTTTAAGTTATCTAATAAGCTTGAACGGCCTGTCGCGGATAGCACATACTCAGCTTGAAGAGACTTTTCTTCTCCATTGATTCTATAATTTAATATAACGCCACCAGAAGTAGACTTAACTTCGGCTGGTAATGTCTCAAATAAAAAGTTTAATTCTTTGCTTAGCTCTTCTTGAGCAAGTTGCTGTAATTTAGAGCTAGTAAATATTCCAATTCTTTTACTACGAGCAAATATAGTTGTTTCCACGCCTAATCGATGCATAGCTTGTGCGATCTCAAGAGCAATTACTCCATTTCCAATAACGGCAAGAGACTTAGGTAGAGTATCTAATTCAAATATTTGGTCTGTGGTAATAAGGCGATCACCTAATTCTTGTTTCCATGTTTGATCATAATTAGGAGTAGAACCAACTGCCAGAATAAAGCTTTTTGATTGATATTGTTTCCCATTTACTTCAATAGTTTCTGAATCAATAAAATGGGCTTTACCTGAAATTTTATGTTCAGTTGGCCATTGGTCTACATCTTTGAGAGTCGCCTTTGTAAAACGGTCACGTAAGTTTCTTACATGTTTCATAACCTGATCAGTATTAATGTCTACAGAAGCATTTAACCCAACTTCTTGAGCATTTTGGAGGTCATGCATACGATTTGCTGTAGAGATGAGGACTTTACTTGGCATACACCCTACACGTGCGCAAGTTGTATCCCATGGCCCATCATTGATAATTAAAATATTATTGGTATGTTTAACAGCCTCTTTATATGCGCTAATACCAGCAGTACCTGCGCCAATGATAATTATATCGAACATTATAAATCCTAATATCTATAAATTTTTCATTTAATAAGTTACATAATAAAACACAATGTAATTTATGTTTACAGAGTATGGTGAATATGATTACACTAATAATATAAATAATTAAAAAATCTTATACCTTTAGGAAAGATTGGGGAAATGAAAAGTATGTATAAAAAGCAACTTACTTAAAGTTGTCGGCTATTGCTGTGTCAATTATGTTGGCAAGTTGTGGCGGTGGAGGTGGTGATGGTTATTATCAGAATGGTTCATCAAATAGTAATAATTCCTCATCTGGAGGCAATACTAGCGGTTCTGAACAAACGACTGCTACAGCTTTAAAGATAGAACTAGATAAATTATCAGTTGCTGCAACGAATGACACTTTAACGGTTACTGTTAGAGCTTTAGATATAAATAAAGGTGGCGTTGCTGGCGCTAAAGTTAGATTGAAATTAGAAGATCCAACAAATAACGTAACTATAGAAGGAGCATCAATTCAAACTACAGATGCAGCAGGTAATGCTGTATATATTATAAAGACACCAAAAACATCGAGTTCAATAAATGATTTGGTGAAAAATGGTTTTAAATTAATAGCCTACACGAATAATGATACTCTTACGCAAGAACAGACTGTAACAGTAACAGGTAGTAATAGCACTACAGAAGCTGATACTACGAGTATTGTATTGTTTGATGCTACAAAGACCTCATTAAATGTTAGAGGTGATCAGACAACTGTTACATTAACAGCTGTAGATGCAAATGGTGCAACTTTAGCAAATCAAGCGATTACACTTAAAGTTAGAAATTCTGTTTTAAATGGTGTCAAATTTACTCCTAATGCGACACAAACTGATGCAAATGGTCAGATCAGCTATACTTTATCTTTTAGTGAAAATCAAAGATCTTCATCATATAGTGCTGCACAATTTGTGACAGATGATCTTGTTTTAGAAGCTAATTTTGGTCAATCAACAAAAGTTTATACGTATAAACTCGATGTTGTTAATTCTGATGTACCAGTAGCAGTAGGCGCTATTTCTGTAGCATATAATCCGACCACAATGGAAGACTCGAGTGATGGGGTTTACTACTATAAAAATATCTCAGTACAAGTGACTGATGTTGACGGTAAGCCAATACCAAATCAAGACGTAACAATGGGCGTTAATGCGCTTGCTTATTATAAGGGGCAATTTGCTTTTGTTGACACGTCTACTCCTGCAGATGGTAAGCCAGATGAATATTTACCTATGACTAGAGCTGCATGTACTTCACCAGTTCAAGCCGTAAATATTAATGGCGAGGTTGTTAATCAATTAAAGCCGCTGAAAGAAAATTCTACAGTTCAGGTAGTATCGTATATTAATAGTTCAGGTACTGCTGCAACTAATAATAAATATACAACAGATGGAAATGGTCGTTTTGATCTTAAGATTCAATACCCTAAAATTTATGCATCTTGGTTAACTGTTCAGTTAACGGCTAAATCTACAGTTTCGGGAAGTTTAATTAAAGGATCTACATCTTTGACTTTAGGTTATTTAACTAAAGATGTTACTGTAAGTGATCTTATTGCTCCGAATATATTAAGTCCATATGGAATAGATCCAAACTGTTCAAATGGTAATTAATAAAAAAAGAAGCAGCATTTAAGCTGCTTCTTTTTTTAGAGTTGTGTTCCCATACTAACACCTACGGTAGGCCGGACCTGCATAGATGAGCATGCACTAAGAATAAGACAACTGACCAATAAAAATATAAGTTTATTCATAAGAGAACTGAGAAATTTAATGTGATTTGAATACTTTAGCTGAAAATTATTTATATATATGTTGAATTGATACAGTTATATATATTCTTTTTATTAATAAAAGCTCTACTTTTAAGGAAAAATAGAGCTTGTCGTTGGCTCACTCAATAATTTAATCGTCTAATAAATCCATTTGCTTTGCTAATTGATAAAGATTGTTTGAACGATTTCCTGTTCGGCAAAACATGAGAACAGGTTTTGGAAGTTCATTATAGTGATTTGCAAAAGTACGGACATCAAGCTCAGTAATTTGACCTGCAACTACAGGTTGGTAAACGTAATCTAGTCCTGCCTGACGTGCTGCTTCTTCAATTTGAGCGCTTGTTGGTTGTTCTGGACCGCCTTCCATATCCGGACGGTTATTAATAATAGATTTAAAGCCTTTTTCTACAACTTGATCTACATGTTCTGGACCAATTTGACCTGCGAAACCAACATTATCTGACATTTCGTCACTCCAAAATTTAATAAAACCTCTTATGCTGTATCATAGCATTAAGCTTAACCTGAGATACAAGACACTAAAACGTTGTTCCTACATAGATAAAAGTTATGTAAAAGAACAACTATAGATTTTTAAAAGGCGATCAGGATGTTTTTTGTAAATTCATTACTTCGACCATAATGCCACGGAGCACATATGCACGCTTATACGGTTGAGCCTTTATATGTTCCATGTGATCAGGAAATGATCGCAGCTGACTTTTATATTCCAAAAACAAATAATAAATCTGCGGTAATTATCATGGCACATGGTTTTGCCGGATTGCGTCAATTCAAGCTTATCCAATATGCACAGCGTTTTGCACAGGCAGGCTATGCTGTGATTTTATTTGATTATCGATATTGGGGTGGGAGTACAGGTAAGCCCCGAGAAATGATTTCTATCAATTCTCAATTAGAGGATTGGAAGACCATAATTCAATACGCCTCCACCTGTAAGCTTATCGATAATAGAAGGATTGTATTGTGGGGAACATCTTTAAGTGGTGGATATGCTCTAAGTTTAGCTTCTGAATTAAAAAATATTCAGGCCATTATGGTACAAATTCCATATGTAGACGGTGCTGAAACAGCAAAACTAGGGACTGTTCTAAATTTTGTGTAAGTACTTAATTTTCATTTATCCTTCAGAGGATAATTACAAAAGGTACTTCACATGGATGAAGCAACAATCAAAAGTATGGCTGCCGAATTGGCTAAAGGTCTAAAAACACCAGAAGACTTAAACCAAATGACAGCAGTCTTTAAAAAATTCATGATTGAAACTGCACTCAATACTGAACTTTCAGACCATCTCGGTTATGAAAAGCATCAGCCCAAGAAAGGCTCAAATAGCCGTAATGGGTTTAGTTCTAAAACCATTACAACTCAAGATGGACAACTGGCTTTAGATATTCCCCGTGATCGAGAAGGTTCATTTGAGCCACAAATTATAAAAAAGCACCAAACACGCATCACCAGTATGGATGACCAAATCCTCTCACTGTATGCAAAAGGAATGACTAATAGGGAAATTGTAGCCTTCTTCAAAGAAATGTACGATGCCGATGTGTCAGCATCTCTCATCAGCAAAGTTACCGATGCTGTGATTGAGCAAGTGACTGAGTGGCAAAATAGAGCCTTAGATAGCCTTTATCCTGTTGTCTATCTTGACTGTATTGTTGTCAAAGTCCGTCAGCACTCCAATGTGATTAACAAGTCCGTATACCTTGCTTTAGGCATCAATATGGATGGGCAAAAAGAATTACTGGGTATGTGGATTGCTCAGACAGAAGGTGCCAAATTCTGGCTGTCAGTCATGACAGAGCTAAAAAATCGAGGAGTACAGGACATTCTTGTTGCCTGTGTAGATGGATTAAAAGGCTTCCCTGACGCGATAACCTCTGTTTACCCTCATACTGATATTCAACTGTGTATCGTGCATGTTGTACGCAATAGCCTGAGATTTGTAAGCTGGAAAGACTACAAAGCTGTTACGTCGGGTCTGAAAGCGATTTATCAGGCAAGTACAGAGGAAAATGCTTTAAAATCCCTAGACATCTTCTGTGATCAATGGAATCACCAGTATCCCAAAATTGGAGAATCCTGGCGGGCCAATTGGGAAAATATCCGAACGATCTTTAGCTATCCAGCCGAAATACGTCATGCAATTTATACAACAAATGCGATTGAGTCGTTGAATAGCGTAATACGCCATTCAACGAAGAAAAGGAAAATCTTTTCATCTGATGACTCAGTAAAGAAGGTCATTTACTTAGCAACATCAAATGCTGCGAAGAAATGGACGATGCCAATTCAAAATTGGCGTTTAGCAATGAATTGGTTTACGATTCAGTTCGATGATCGATTAAAAGATCATTTATAAAAAATGGAACTTACACAAAATAATTTACAGGCTCCAAAACTATATCCATTACAGCGTTATCCCCAAGCTTTAAAATTATCGAGCCAAGATTATATGGGCTCTAAGATGGGCCTTAATCCCAAGAGATTACCTGTTGTTGACCAATTTAAATTATGTTTTATGCCAACAGCAGATAGTTACTATGGATATTTGTCGATTGTGAATCCAGATTATTATTGGAGTGGCGAAGTCCCTGCGCGTGTTTTTTTTAATTTGATGCGTTACCGTCCAATTCAACTCGTCCGTCAGATTAATATCCCAGTTTTATTTATTGCTGCTCAGCATGATTCTTTAATTCCAATTGAGTCTAGTCGTGAAGCTGCGACCAATATTGCTCCTTTTGTGAGTTATCATGAGTGGGATATGAAACATTTTGATATCTATCACGGCGCATGGTTTGAAAAAGCAGTGACGACCCAATTAGAATTTTTACATCAACATATAGGAGTGATGTAAATGATTATTGTATGTGCATCGTGTGGTGCAAAAAATAGAGTTCCAGAGGAAAAACTTAGTGCGCAACCGAGTTGTGGCCAATGCCATCAGCCATTACTTCCGCTTGCACCGATTGAGTTAAATGAACAAAACTTTAGTAACTATATCACGAATAGTGATCTGCCTATTTTGATAGATTTATGGGCAGAATGGTGCGGACCTTGTAAAATGATGGCGCCACATTTTGCGCAAGTAGCCAAACAGAATCCACGTGTTATTTTTGCCAAGATTAATACTGAAGAATCTCCTCGCTTAAGCCAAGCATTTAATGTGAGAAGTATTCCTACCCTTGTATTAATGAATAAAACCACAGAAGTTGCTCGAATGAGCGGCGCATTACGTGCTCCTGAATTGCAGCAGTGGCTAGATCAACAACTTCAAACGAATTTCGGGAGCTAAGGTGTCAGAAGCTTATACCAAACCAGAAGGAATTTTATCCTTACAAACGATTGCCATGCCAGCAGATACAAACTGGAGCGGTGATGTATTTGGTGGGTGGATCGTGTCACAAATGGACTTGGCTGGAGCAATTCACGCTGAGCGTTTTAGTCGTGGACGTTGTGCCACGATTTCCATTAATCAGATGACCTTTTTGGTTCCGGTAAAAGTAGGCTTTGTGATTAGCTGCTATACCAAAATCTTAAAAGTAGGTAATACCTCTATTCAAATGCAAATTGAAGTTTGGGACAGTCATGATGATTCTCGTGCTCCAATTCGTATCACCGAAGGGGTGTTCACCTTTGTTGCTGTTGATGTAAAAGGTAATAAGCGTCAAATTCCTGAAGAAGCGAAGCAGAAGTTTTTAGAAACTCAATAAAACATTTAAAGCCTGAATATCAGTATTCAGGCTTTAATTTTTCTTTAAATAGTTTAATTTTTAAAACTAAAACATTGTATTAGAGTTTTTACTTTGTTCGGGAATGTTTTGTATAACATCCCAGTGCTCTACAATTTTTCCATTTTCTACACGGAAAATATCAACAATTGCTCTGCCTCTATCTTTGTCATTTTCCGTAGAGTGGACGTGTAAAACCACCAGATTACCTTCAGCGATTGCGCGCTTAATTTCATTTTTTGCTTGTGGATTTTTTTGGAATTTCTCAGTAAAGAAATTCACGAAAGGAGCCTTCCCATCAGGAACGTTGGGATTGTGTTGGATATATTGATGACCAATATAACGGTCGGCATATTCTTTAACTTGATGTTTTAAAAAGACACCTTCATAAAAGTCGACTACTATTTTTTTATTTTGGGCACTTATTTTATCGATTGACTCAGTTTTTGTTTGAACAATTTTATTGGTTTTATTTGTGGGTTCGGCAGCGTGAGTCGTCACAGCTGTAAATATAAAACTGGTAAATAACGAGGATAGGATCAGTATTTTTTTCATTGTGACCTCAAGATATAAAGTTATAGTTTTATATCTTGAGGTAAATATCAATCTAAAAATATTTTAGATTAGTTAACATTTCTTACGTTTAGGTAACCATGCCCACAGCATTTGACATTGAATCGGTTCATTACCCGCATCATCAATAACGGTAACCGGAATAACAAGTTCACCTTTCTCATGATCAGCAATATATTTTTGCTGTTCTGCAGAGAGAGTCGCTGTTGCTGTCAAACCACCTTCAACAACTTTTAAATAATCAACATGTAATGATTTGATTAATAAAATGCGGTTATCAGGAATATGTAAACCCGTTAAAAAACCTGTTGCAGTCTCTGCTAAAAGTGCCATTGCTGCCGCATGTACACCTTTAATATGATTCTGCATGTTTTTCTGGTTCTCTAAGCGAACAGTTACATGGTTTACATCTACTTCTAGATAGCGAATATTTGCTGTACCCACCATTGGCACAATACGGCCAAATGCCTTGCTCCAAAGCGTACTTCGAACACCTTTAGGAAATTTTGAAGTTGCTTTTACCAGTTTTAATAGTCGATTGGATTGAGACATGGGATTACCTTAACTTTGAATGTCGCTAAAAGATATTAATCTTTAAAGTTATTAAACTGTAATGGCACACCGAATTGTTGTTCACGTAAAAAAGTCATGACTTGTTGCAAAGTGTCACGTTTTTTATCGGTCACACGGATTTTGTCGCCTTGAATAGAAGATTGCACTTTAACGCCGCTTTCTTTAATGGCTTTATTAATTTTTTTTGCTGTATCAGAGTCAAGACCATCTTTAAGCTTAATGACTTGTACAAAATTTTTACCTGACGCAGCAGCTTTTTGTGGATCAAGTGCCTGCACATCAATTTTACGTTTATAAAAATGATTTTCTAACATGTTATAAACTTGTTCACACTGGAAATCACTTTCTGTGCTGATTTTAATCTCTTTATTTTTTTCATTTAATTCGATAGAAACATCGTGACCACGGAAGTCAAAGCGTGTTGCAATCTCTTTTTGTGTGTTTTGAACCGCATGATTAACTTCAAATAACTCTAATTCAGAAACAATATCGAAAGAAGGCATAGTTTAGACCTTTACAAAGTGAAAGAATATTTGAGATGCTAAGAGGGTTTTCTTCATTTGCCAAGTGTTGTTTACATCAAAGGAGTGCACAATGATCCGTAAACAAGAAATTACAACATTTGAGTTCCCAGAAAACGCTGTTATCTGGGATGTCCGTGATTCAAGTGCTTATGCAGAAGGGCATGTTAAAGGTGCGGTAAGTCGCCCGATTAATGATTTAAATGCTGATATTTTGAACCAGGTCGCTGCGGATCAGCCGATTTATATTTTATGTGGTGGTGGTAGCAAAGCTCCTCGTGCAGCTGAGAAACTAGAAGACTTAGATGCCTCGCGTGAATATGTCGTGCTGATGGGGGGGACGCGTGCAGCTCGTGATGCAGGTTTACCTCTAGAGCAGGGCGCATAAAAAAAGCACCTTCGGGTGCTTTTTTATTGGAACAAAATTTTCTCAAGTGCACTATTGAGATTGGAAATAAGGCTTTTTCGGTTTAACTTTCTTTTGAAAGCGCTCGGCACTTAATTTCTTTAATAGGCTTCCCGGAATAGGACAAGTCTCACCTAAAATTTGGGCTATAAGTATTTCACTGCAAAGCGGTGCAAATAAAAAACCTTTTGAACCTAGACCTGCAAAGGTAGAAATACGGCTTTCACTCTGCATTTTGCCTACAAGTGGGAAATAATCTGGACTTTGAGCACGTACAGCTGCTCGACCTTGCCATTGATCTACAGGTGGTAATTGTTTTGCATAAGTAGGGAAGACACTGTGGATTAATTCAAAGTTATGCACATGATCGTCAAGCTGTACTTCTTGATCTTCTCGGTTTGGATAGAAAGATGCCCCTAGAATAAGTTGAGAAGAGTCAAGCTGCATGCAATAGCCGCCATAGCTATACGCTTCGTGTAAAGGAAGAGGTCCAAAAGAATTATCAACCCAGCTTACTTGTCCACGTATTGGCTTTAAAGGGAGATAGTTCTCAAATAAAGCGGCACTTTCTCGGGCACAGCACACCACAACATGGTCTGCCTCTGCAATGATTTCGTCATTCGTTTTTAATTGAACTTTATTTTCAAAAGAAACAAGTGCTGTAATATTGGCAATTTTTAATTCAATACCTGAATGCTGCAAAATTTCATCACGTAGTTGATGTGGAGAAACTGCTCCGGCCTCACTTAATACAATGTATGGATAGTCCGATTCAAGTGAGCTTGTTTGATGCGTAACAATATCCGCAGGATATTGTTCTGCAAGATCGAGAAGATCTTGGGCATTTTTTAATGCCATTTGCTGTATTTGAATTGGGCGAAACGCTTGAAATTTTTTATAGAAATTCAGTGCATGTTGCCAGCTTAAAGTCATAAGATGCTCATGACTTTGTTCAATTGGGCATAATTTTGGATTGAGCAATGCTAAAGGGTTGCCAGAAGCTCCTGATAAAGGCGCTGTACGCTCGAATAGACTAACTTGATGCCCACGTTCGGCAAATGCCCAAGCTGTGCTTAAACCAGCAATCCCTGCGCCAATGACGGCGATATGCTGCTTAAAATGAGAACGGGTGAGATCTGGTTCTGATGCAATTTCTTCAGTTAAAGGTAATTTCCAAACTGCTTTAAGCATTTCTCGTTTGTGTCCAAAACCGCGAGGACGTGAAATATCAATTCCATGAGCCTTTAGCCCACGTTTGAGAACACCAGCTACACTAAATGACGCAAAGGTAGTGCCATAGTCAGAAAGACGTACAATATTGTTTAAAACATTCTGCTCCCACATGTCTGGATTGCATGAAGGTGCAAAACCATCTAGGAACCAAGCATTCATTGCTTTCGTTTTTACCATACTTGGAAAAATATCTTGCGCATCTCCTAGCCATAGATCGATGCTAAAACGTTCTTCTGGAAAACTTAAACGATGACAACCTGCAATAGGCAAGGGATATTGTTCAATAAGTTGTTTCGCAAGTGGCTTAAGTTCATCCCATACATCGAGTGCACGGATGAGATCTGCTTTGCTTAAAGGAAATTTTTCTACGCTAATTGCATGTAAATGGCTGTGGTTATTAGGACGGACCTGCTGCCAAAGCTGCCAGAGTGCAAGAATATTTAAACCGGTACCAAACCCGGTTTCTCCTACACTAAAATATTCAAAGTCTTGTAAATTAGCTAATCGTTCTGATAGGTCATTGCCATTTAAAAATACATGTCTTGTTTCGAGCAGACCATTATCTTTAGAAAAATAGACATCACCAAATTGTTTGGAAATGGGAACCTCAATACCATCAATAGATTCCCAATCCAGCTCAGCAGTTTGTATACGGTTTGATTTGTTCATTCGGTTTAATAAGTCGCTCAGAATTACCACTGACGACGACGTTTGGTGTAAACATAACTAGCGATAAAGAAACCAAGTAGTACGCCGCCTGCTAGTGTTACTGCGCCATATAAGAACATTTGAGCACTACGTTCACTTTGTAAAACTTGTACCTGAACAGACAAGTTATCGTTCTTTAGCTGTAACTCTTGGTTTTGTGCAAGTGCTTCAAGATTTGCATGTTCTAGCTGTTTAAGACGAGATGCCTGATCTTGAACTAAAGCTTTGATTTTTGCATCTTGCTGTTGCTTATTTTTTGCGATTTGTTCTGCGGTAAGCGGCTGTGCTGTAGTTGCCGCCGTTGTAGTGGTCGGTTTGGCTACAGTTGCAGAAGTAGGCGCTGGTTTAGACGTCTGAGTTGAAGGCACAGTAGATGGTGTTACTGGCATCGCAGCAGGATCAACTGCTCCGGCAGTTGAACATATCAAACACAAGCCAAGAAAGCTTTTGGTTGCAAACTGCATGCGTTTACCCTTTTGGAAATGCTTTATTAAACGGTTTGACATCAATATGGCTATAAATGCCTTCTTTCAAAAATGGTTCTTCTTTTAACCATTCATCTAAAGCTTCACGGCTATCAAACTCTACAATCATAGTACTACCGTAAAAACCAGCCTGTGGATCATTCGGATCTTTTGGCATAGCTCCAGCGGCAACAAGACGACCTTCATCATCAAGTTTTTGTAAACGTTCGATATGTTGAGGGCGTACTGCTAAACGTTTCTCTAGAGTTCCTTCGTTATCGGTACAGCTTAGAACAAAAAAAGGCATGTCATCGTATCTCTATAATCAAACCGAAATCACATTAAGCATCTGTTGACTTAAAATGTTTGCGTAAAATAATGAACTGAATAATGATAAATGAAAACATGACGATCATGTCACCAAATGCCGTAAATTCACCCCAATATTTTCCGCCATGAAATAAAAACGCGAAGAAGATATGTAAACCGGACATGACGACAAACATAGCTGCCCAAGCGAAATTTAAATTTTTCCAACCTTTTTCGCTTAGCTCTAAAATTGGATCGAATAAACGTTTAATAAGAGGTTTACGTTCCTTACCAAACCAAGGTGAAACTAAGAAAGCACCAGCAAATACTAAGTTCAAAATTGCAGCTTTTAAACGAATATAAAAATCATCGCTTAACATGAGTGTAATGCCACCAAAAATAACTGTCATAAACAGTACAATCCACTGCTGTTTATCTAGGCGGAATTTTTGAATGATGAACAAAGCACCATACACGATAAGCATTGAAATAATTAAGCCTGTTGTAGCGACCAGAATATTATTGTTATTTACACCGCCAGCGGAACCGATCAATTTTAGCAACGGGTGATGAGCATTCGCAGGATCAACGGTTTTATATAAATAGAAGAAAATAATTAATGGAACAAAGTCCAGAAGTGCTTTCATGTTAGAGTATCTGATCAGGTTTGGTGAATGGCATAGTATAAAAGATGCAAGGCATAGATTTACATACACATAGCAATATTTCTGATGGAACTTTGTCTCCGGAATTGCTGGTGCAAGCTGCTGTGGATGTGAAGCTGCATACCTTGGCGCTTACTGATCACGATACAATGGATGGCTTACAGCGTGCAAAGAAAGCAGCGCAAGCCCATGATTTAAAAATTATTTCTGGTGTTGAGATCTCAAGCCAATGGTCTAGACCAAGCACAAAAAAAAGCTATGGCGTGCATATTGTGGCTTTAAACATGCAAGATGAAGCACCAATTTTGGAAGCATTAGAACAACAAAAAAGAATTAGAGCACAAAGAGCAGAAGTTATTTGTGAACTATTAAAAAAGTATATTGGCTTTGATATTTATCAGGATGTGCTTGATAAAGTTGAAAATCAACCAGACCGTATTACCAGAACACACATTGCCAAAACCTTAGTTGAAAAGAATGTAGTGAGTCGTCCTCAACAAGCTTTTGACCGCTTTTTAAAAGAAGGTAAGCGTGCCTTTGTAAAGTTTGAAGGATTGGGTTTAAAAGAAACGATAGAGGTTATTCATAACAGTAAAGGCTTGGCAGTTTTAGCTCATCCAACTCGTTATGATTTATCTGCAACTAATACACGCTATTTGATTGAGTTATTTGCGAGTTGTGGTGGTGACGCCGTAGAGTTGCCGCCACCTGTAGATCCTTTATCTACTCGCCAAATGATTGATCGTATGATTGATCAGCATCATCTGGCGGTTTCAATTGGCAGTGATTTTCATGGTGAAAATATGCCATGGATTAAATTAGGTAATACGCCTAAGCCAAAGAGTGATCAGTTGGGTATTTGGGAACGTTTTCTCTAATAATGTCCTAGAGTAAGTTGTTATCTTGAGCTTGAATTGGAGGAGGTGTTGGTTTACCCAGCGTTCCTAAAAGTTCAATTTCGATACTCCGGACCATTGCATCTAATGGTAAATCATTACTTTGAGTACCAAAAGGTTCTTCAATTTCAGAGCTTAGGGCATCTAGACCTAAGAAGGTATATGCCAAAATTCCAACCAGTAAAGGTGTTGCTAAGCCAAGCAAAGAACCTAAGCTAAATGGCAACATAAAACAGAAAAAGTAAACAGTGCGGTTGAGCAAGACTGAATAAGCAAAAGGAATAGGAGTATTTGCAATACGGTCACAGCCAGTCTGTACAACACTTAAATCTGCAACATTTTTATTCATTTGAGCATAAATAATATCTGAGATTTCACCTTCTTTAAGCGCTTGTAATAACTCCCATTGAATAAGACTGAGCGTATATTGCGGCGCATTATTTTGTTGGTATAGCTGAGTCAAGGCTTGTTGACTCATACCACTGGTTTGTATTAACTCGGTTGGGTTGGCCGTTTGGCGGCGTAAACGGTCACGTAACACATTTGCAAACACAATAACGTGATGAATGACTCGTTCACGACGGGCTTGAGTTAAAATACGACAGTCGCGGTCAAAGTGACGTGAAGTCGCAATGAGTACACCCCATAGTTTCCGTGCTTCCCACCACCGGTCATAACACGCCGTATTTTTAAAGCCTAAAAAAATAGAAAGTACAACGCCAATTAAGGTGAAGCCAACTAAAGGAATTTCTGGAAAACGGTAGAGATTAATATATTCAACCCCACCAATGATTGCCGAAATCAGCATTACCACCCCTAAAGAGGGCAAAATTTTTGGTAATATCGTCCCTCGCCAAGAGAATAAAACTTTAAAAATACTGGGCTGTTCACGAACAATCATTTTATTTTAAACGTCGCTATTTTTGTTTTTGATATTCTAAGCTTAGTGATGCTTTGTCAATATCATTGAACGGCTATTGAAGTAGGGTTGAGCAGTTGTTGTTCAGCAAATGAAAAGCTACCTTCTGGCGAGATAATAAAATGGTCCAGTAGACGAATTTCTAAAAGCTGACAGGCCTGTTCAAGTTGCTCTGTGAGTTTAATATCTTCGAGAGATGGCTGTGCGGAACCAAATGGATGGTTATGTGCGATTACCAATTGGCAAGCGTGCTGTTGTAAGGCATATCGTAAGGTTTGATTCACTGAAACGGCGCAGTGTTGAACTGAACCAAAAAATAACTTTTTAAAATGCAATTTTCGTAGTTCGGCATCTAAGCAAAGTACCGCAAAGACTTCCTGTTTTTCACCTTTTAACTCATAACGCAGATAATCTAGAACTAAATGAGATGAATGAAGGCTTAGTTCAGTTTGACTAAAATGATAGTCGAGATAACGCCGTCCAAGTTCTTTTACGGCCAATAATTGGGAATACTTCGTAGCTCCAATACCATTAAATTGAGCTAATTCATTGAAAGAAGCATCTAAAACAGCATTGAGGCTTCCGAATTGTTGAATCAGTAAGCGGGCGAGTTCAACAGCCGAATGTTGACGTGAACCTGAGCGAAGAAAGATCGCGAGTAATTCAGAGTCAGAGAGACTTTGAGGGCCTTGTTGTAATAACCGTTCTCTTGGCCGTTCTTGTTCTGGCCAATTTTTAATAGAAGTATTCATATTCCCCAGCAATATTCTGCTTAAAAATTTATTTTGTTTGCCCAATCAATCTTGGGTCTGCGCGTATTTAATGCTATTGTGAGCGCCACTGCAACAGAAAGGTATCCTGTTCGTGAGCTTTGATTTAAGTGTTATTCCTCATAAAAACATTGTTTTAGCTATTACAGGTGGGATTGCTGCCTATAAGAGTGCCATTTTGGTCCGTCGTCTTAAAGATTATGGTTTTGACGTTCGGGTTGTGATGACACACGGAGCTCAAGCATTTATTACACCTCTAACGTTTCAGGCTCTTTCTGGAAATCCTGTACATACCGAGCTTTTAGACCCAGAGGCTGAAGCTGGAATGGGCCATATTGAATTGGCTCGTTGGGCTGATTTGTTACTGGTTGCTCCAGCAAGCTGTGACACTCTGGCTAAGTTTGCTAATGGTTTAGCAGATGACTTACTTAGTACTTTATTTTTAGCGACTAAAGCACCTGTGTGGGTTGCACCAGCAATGAATCAGCAAATGTGGGCTGCAAAAGCAACCCAGCGTAATTTGCAAACGTTAGTTGAAGATGGCGTGCATGTGATTATGCCAGATTCAGGTGAACAGGCTTGTGGTGATGTCGGTTTAGGCCGTATGCCAGAACCTGAAGAAATAGCAAGGCAAGTGGCGGGTTATTTCCATCAGGCCCAACGTGCGATTGCTGAAAAATTTGGGTTGTTGGCAGGTAAGCGAGTTGTGATTACTGCTGGACCAACACGTGAAGCGATTGATCCTGTGCGTTATATCTCAAATCATAGTACCGGTAAAATGGGCTTTGCTTTAGCGGCTGCATGTTATGCGGCGGGCGCAAAAGTGACTTTAATTGCTGGTCCTGTAAGTTTAGATACGCCAAATGGTGTTCAACGTGTAAATGTTGCATCTGCACGACAAATGTTAGATGTCAGCATGAGTTCACTTGAGACCGGATGTGATATTTTCATTGCTACAGCGGCAGTAGCCGATTATCGCGTCGCTGAAGTGGCTGAGCACAAGATTAAGAAAGCAGGGGATGAGCTGAATGTTTCCCTTGTAAAAAATCCGGATATTGTGGCAACTATTGCCGCTCAGGAAAAACGTCCATTTATGGTGGGTTTTGCTGCCGAAACGCAAAATGTTGAAGAATATGCAGCAGGTAAACTGGTTGCTAAAAAACTAGATATGATTGCGTGTAACGATGTTTCTCGTGCCGATATTGGTTTTGCTTCGGATGAAAATGCGATGACTGTCTTCTTTGCCCAAAGCTACCATATGAAAAAGCGTGAGTTAGAAAAAGCATCGAAGCAAGAAATTTCTCAACAATTGGTTGAAGCAATTTCGGATGCATTACGCCGTAAATAAATTTTGAGCTTAATAAAAAAACCGCGAATAAATCGCGGTTTTTTTTATAGTCTTATTTAGACAATCAAGGAATTTCATCTTCAAATTCAGGTTTAACCTGAACGATAAAGTCTTGACGGTTAAGACCACGCCACAACGCAAATGCTGTACCGATATAAATCGAAGAGTAAGTACCGACAAAGACACCTACAAACATTGCTACAGAGAACCAGTGTAAGCCATCACCGCCCAAGAACATCATTGCAAGTACAACAAGCAATAATGTCATTGAGGTATGGATGGTACGACGTAAAGTCTCAGTTAAAGCAATATCCACGATTTCACGTGGAGTTGCGCCGCGAATCTTACGGAAGTTTTCACGTATACGGTCTGATACCACGATGTTATCGTTAAGCGAGAAACCAATCACCGCGAGTACAGCAGCTAAAACTGTAAGGTCAAATGGCCATTGGAATAATGCAAAAGCACCAATAATGATGATGATGTCATGGAATAAAGACATTACAGCACCCATCGCGAGTTTAAACTCAAAGCGAATGGTCACGTAGATCAACATTAAGATAAGTGCAAGAGCAACCGCTCCAGCTGAACGAACATAAAGCTCGTTACCCACTTGACCGCCTACAGAATCCACTTTATGAACTTCTGCTGCATTGTTTGGTAATTGCACAGCTTTGGTAATCGCGTTATTAAGATCTTCAACCTTAACTTCTTGTACCGGCATACGCACGAGTAAGTCTTTATTACTACCTAGCGTTTGTACTACGGCATCTTTAAAACCGGCTTTGTCGAGAGCCTGAATAACTTCAGACTGATTTGCTGGTTGCGCATAGTTAAGTTCGGCAGAAACACCACCTGTAAAGTCCAAACCTAAGTTAAGACCTTTAGTCGCGATAAAGAAAATACTCGCTAAAGTAATAAGGATCGAGAAGATTGCTGCTGGTTTAGCAATCTTCATGAACGGGATGATTTTTGCATCATCCGGACGACCATATTGTTTTGAAGGTTGTTGAGTCACTTTAGTCATCATAGATCTCCTTAAATGCTCAACTTTTTCAAATTACGGCGTTTGCCATAAATGATTTGTACAATTGCGCGTGTTACTGTAATTGCAGTAAACATCGAACATACGATACCAATCATTAATGTTACGGCGAAACCTTTAATCGGACCTGTACCAATTGCAAACAGAATGAATGCAACGAGGAACGTAGTTAAGTTCGAGTCAAAGATCGTGTTATAGGCTCGATCATAACCTGCCACAATGGCCTGTTTGGGTGAGGCACCCCAGAGCATTTCTTCTCGAATACGCTCACATATTAGTACGTTGGCATCGACCGCCATACCAATAGTAATAACGATACCGGCAATACCTGGTAAGGTGAGTGAAGCCCCTATCCAAGACATAACGGTTAAAATCATTGCCAAGTTAAATACAAGTGCAAAGTTCGCAATCAAGCCGAATACGCGGAAGAAAACGACCATCCAGATTGCAACAAGTAAGAAACCGATTTGAGTTGATAATACACCTTTATCAATGTTTTCTTGACCAAGGCTTGGACCAACCACACGTTCTTCAACGAAGTACATTGGCGCAGCTAAAGCACCAGCACGTAGCATCAATGCAAGTTCAGATGCTTCTTGAGGTGAACTTAAACCGGTAATACGGAAAGTTGAACCTAAAACAGCTTGAACTGTTGCAGCATTAATAACGACAGATTCGGTATATGGTGTACGAACTTCTGTTTGAGCACCAGTTTTTGGATCTGTAACATAGCTAATCTTTTGCTTGTTTTCGATGAACAATACCGCCATGCGTTTACCAACAGCATTACGGGTTGCATCTGACATGAGCTTACCACCAGCACTGTCGAGCGTAATATTTACTTCGGCACCGCCAGAGTCTTGGCTAAAGCCAGAACTTGCATTTTGAACACGTTCACCAGTCAAGATACGGTTACGTTGCAACAGAAGCTGACGACCGCTATCTAAAGATTGATAAGCGAAAACTTCTGTACCCGGAGGTAAAGGTTGACCGTTATATTTACCCGTATATGGGTCAATATATTGATCATTTAAGTCAGACACCAAACGGAATTCGAGGTTAGCAGTACGACCTAAAACACGTTTAGCTTCTGCTGTATCTTGAACACCCGGTAATTCAACGACAATACGGTTGCTACCCTGACTTTGTACTAATGCTTCTGCAACACCAAGTTCGTTAATACGGTTACGTAGTGTTGTTAAGTTCTGATTGACTGCATATGCCTGAATTTCTTGACGACGTACATCAGTATAAGTGAGTTTTAAGGTAGAACCTGTCGCGCTCGCTAATGCCTGTTGGGTATATTCATTACCATTACGGCGTAAAAAATCCATTGCTGCATCACGATCAGCATTGTCAGCAAATTGAACAGTGATCACATTATTATTTAACGCAAGGTTGTTAAATTTAATTTTGTTTTCACGGAACTGACGACGCAAATCAGTTGCAGAGGTTTCCATACGTTGGGAAATGGCTTTGTCCATATCTACTTCTAGCAAGAAGTGAACACCACCACGTAAGTCCAAACCAAGTTTCATTGGTTTAGCCCCAATTTTTTGCAACCATTCTGGTGTAGTTGGTGCAAGGTTTAGGGCAACAACGTATTGATCACCTAAGTCACGGCGTAATACTTCTTTTGCTTTTAACTGCGCTTCAGAAGAGCTGACACGCAAGAGAGCAGCATTATTTGTAAAAGTATTATCGTGGCTTGCAATATTTGCTGTTTTTAAAATTTGCTCTGCTTTTTGCACCACACTTTGATCAATTTGGGTACCAGCTTTGGCACCGGAAATTTGAACTGCGGGCTCATCCGGATATAGACTAGGCAGTGCGTATAATGTACTGACTACCAGAACAACCAGAATCAGTAAATATTTCCATGCAGGGTAACGCATTCGCTTTCTTCTTAAATGAAAAAGCCGTGCTAAAGCACGACTGTTTTATGATTAAAGGTTATTTAGAGTGCCTTCAGGTAATACAGAAATTACGCTGGCACGCTGAATTTTTACTTCTACACCACGGTTAAGTTCAACAACCGCATAGTCACCTTCAAGTTTGGTTACTTTGCCCATTAAACCGCCAGCAAAAACAACTTCGCTACCTACACCTAAGCTTTCGATTAAAGAACGGTGTTCTTTTGCGCGTTTTGCTTGAGGGCGCCAGATTAAGAAATAGAAGATTGCAACGAATACAACAATCATCAAAATGTTTGGCAAAAGACCAGGGCTTTGGGCTGCTGCTGGAGCTGCATGTGCAGTAGAAATGAACAAGCTCATTTTAATTTCCTAAAGTTAAAAAATATGAGTCAGATACCTGACATAATCCTAATTCGTTTTGCAATTTACCTTGTCTTGAGGTTGAGCGCAAATCTCGCTTATTCATCGACAGGGCAAGGTGGAACTTCTAATCCACGGCGGGCATAAAAGTCCTGAACAAATTCATCAAAAGTGCCATTATCTAATGCGTCACGCATACCTTCAGTTAAACGTTGGTAATAACGTAAGTTATGAATAGTACCGAGCATAGACGCCAACATCTCTCCACATTTTTCAAGGTGGAACAGATAAGCACGGGTAAAGTTCTTACATGTGTAGCAATCGCAGTGTGGGTCAAGTGGTCCTTGGTCATGGCGATATTTACTATTACGAATACGTACCAGACCATCAGTGACAAAATAATGACCATTACGTGCATTACGTGTTGGCATTACGCAGTCAAACATATCGACACCACGGCGCACCGCTTCAACGATATCTTCAGGTTTACCTACGCCCATTAAGTAGCGTGGCTTGTCATGTGGCATTTTGTTTGGAAGATAATCTAAAACTTTGATCATCTCTTCTTTTGGTTCGCCTACAGATAAACCGCCAATTGCATAACCATCGAAACCAACTTCAAGAAGGCCATTTAAAGACTCATCACGTAAGTCTTCATACATACCGCCCTGAATAATGCCGAATAAGGCATTTTTATTTTTAAGCTCATCATGGTGATGCGTTTTACAACGTTTTGCCCAGCGCAAAGAAAGCTGTAATGATTTTTGTGCTTCTTCATGTGTTGCAGGATAAGGCGTACATTCATCAAAAATCATGACGATGTCAGAGTTCAATACATGCTGAATTTCCATTGAAATTTCAGGCGATAAAAACACTTTTGAACCATCAATCGGAGAGCGGAAAGTAACACCTTCTTCCTTAATTTTACGCATAGCGCCAAGACTAAATACTTGGAAGCCGCCAGAGTCAGTTAAAATTGGCTTATTCCATTTAATAAAGTCATGTAATCCGCCGTGTTGCTTGATTACTTCAAGGCCCGGACGCAAATATAAATGGAAGGTATTACCTAAAATAATTTGTGCCTGAATATCTTCGATATCACGCGGCAACATGCCTTTGACTGTACCGTAAGTCCCCACTGGCATAAAAACAGGTGTTTCAACAACACCGTGTTCTAAAGTTAAACGACCACGACGGGCACGTCCCGACTGACCTAATTTTTCAAACTTCATCTAAAAATCCTGAACAATAGCAAGCAATACCGTAGGGCAGTGCAAGGGCGAAAAAACAGTTCGCTGCTAAATAGGGGCTCTAACATTGTGAGCTTTAAAACGGGAAGACCAATTTAAAAACACAAATAGCCCTAAAAATAAGAGGGCTATTTTCCTTGATTCTGCCAAGTAGTTCTACTACTAAATGTAGCTGGCTATAAAATAGGTCAATTTTCCGATTGAATGGCTACTTTTTTATTTAGACTAAAAGTTAGGTTTGTAGTCAAAATTGTCTGTAGCCAAATTATCGCGAAAAGGACGAATTGCTTTTTTAGATAAAGTCATCGTATTAATAATATTATTTGGAAATACTTCAATCTGGTTGTTAAATACTTCGACGTTACGGTTAAAAATGCTGATTGCAGCACCAACATTTTCGTTTTGTTCCTGAATATCATCCATCATTTTACTATAGAGTGTATCTGCTTTTAATTCAGGATAGTTTTCAACTACGACATTTAGGCTGCGGATCAGCTCTTTGCTCATTTTTTCAATCTGCTGTAATTGAGCAATATCAGTATGGTCGACATTTAAACTTAGAATTTGTTGACGTAAAGCAGTCACTTTTTCTAAAGTCGACTTCTCGAACTGAGTATATTGATTGAGAGTAGTTTCTAATGCTTCAAGTGTTTTTACTTTTTGGCGTTCGAAATTTGCAACCTCAGCCCAAGCGCGTTTGGTTGCGTTAAAATAACGCACAATGTTGTTACGAATGTGGATGCCCCAAGCAATCAGTACAACGAATATCCCCAAGAAAATGAATAAGCCTTTCATTTTCACTCCTCTTATTTTTATTCTCTCATTGAACCTTTTAACTTCTTATTTTTAATAAGTTGCCAGTTCGGCACTACGAGAGATTTATTTAATTAAATTAAGCATGAATTGCTGAAATTTTTCATATTGCGGCATGGTCATGGTACGTAAATGTCCACGTAATGCTGGAATATCATGAATTTCACTACGTTTGCTGGTGGTTTGAAAAAGATCTTGCTCACCGAGATAACATAATATTTGCTCTTCATGATGATAAATTAAATCACCGGTAAAATGTTGAAAAAAATCATGAAGTTTTAAAGTTAAACTTGGACTAATTTCTTTAGCTAATTGATGTTGATCAGTACCGAAGATATTGAGCTTTTGGTTAATCAGAATATCAGTACTTTGCCATTCGCTTAAGTAGGGTGCAAAAAAGCGAGAACGTTGATTACTTACAGCAATACCTAAGGCTGGCATCTGAAAAATAAAAGCACCCCATAAGTCTTTATGAATCTCTTTTACTATTCTTTTATCGCTGTTTTGATCTTGAAGAATAGGTAAATTATTTACATAGTGGTATTTAAATAGCAGGACTTGATGATATGTAATGCCATCATTCCATGTCACTGAAGCAAACTCTGTAATTTCATTCGCTTCATTGCCTCGATTAAACAATGGGAAATATTGCTTTAGTCTGCTTAAGACTAAAATGGGTTGGGCTTGAATAGGAAGATAAGCTGGTAAATGTTGAAACTGTAGGCCATAACGTAAAGCAGTCATACGCTTTTCTAAATAGTGAATGACTTCGGTTAAAGGTTTTTGCGGTTCATAGAGCAAATAGGCCAGAAAACCCGTTAAAAATGCCCATAAGAGACTCCAAATATATTGAATATGAGGATGAAGAAAGTATCCAAATAATAAAGTCGTAATACTGCAAATACCTAACAAATGCGGTAATACATTAACAAAACGCAGGTTATGATCTTCACGCCATGGATGTAACGCATTTAAGAGTTCTTGATCTGTTTGTGACTTTTGTCCCGCGTCCCAAAGTCGAGCAATATTACGAAAGACCTGTGTATTTTTTTTACGTCTTATATGAAGTGCTTGTTGTACGGTATCAATTGGCATGAAGGTAATGAGTTGATTATCATAAAGTGCTAAACCTAGATTATCCTTTAAATTGAAAGAGATAAATAGAAATACCAAGACTATTTTTATTTTAATTATAGATGCTGGGTTAAACCTCAAATTAACTAATAGGATTTAACCCAGCTTTAATTTTTAAACTTCTAATTTATCAATCAGCATTGCATCGCCATAACTAAAGAAGCGATAGCGTTCTTTAACTGCATGTTCGTAAGCAGCCAAAATGTTGTCTCTATTTGACAATGCTGAAACTAACATGAGCAGGGTAGACTCAGGTAAATGGAAGTTGGTAATTAAACGGTCTACGATACAGAACTCATAACCCGGATAAATAAAGATTTGAGTATCACCAGTCCATGCTGCGATTTTTCCACCATGTGCTTGGGCTGCACTTTCTAAAGCACGCGTTGCGGTTGTACCAACAGCAATTACTTTATTGCCACGTGCTTTAGTCGCTAAAATTAAATCAATGGTTTCTTGAGGAACATCACACCATTCACTGTGCATGACATGGTTGGTAATGTCATCAGTGCGTACAGGCATAAAAGTACCTGCACCGACGTGAAGAGTCACAAACGCTTTCTTAACCCCTTTTTGATCTAACTTTGCTAACAACTCTTCATCAAAGTGCAAGCTTGCCGTTGGAGCAGCCACACTGGCGATTTTTTCTGGGTTATGGAAAACCGTTTGATAGCGTTCAGTGTCAATTTCTTCTGCTTCACGATTAAAGTAAGGCGGAATAGGTAACTGACCATATTGTTCAAGTACAGGTAAAATTGGCTGTGAAAACTCAACGACAAATAAGTTTTCGTGACGGCCACGCACAATCACAGGAATATTGTCTGCACCGACAAAAAGCTCAGCTCCTGCTTTAGGCGAGTTACTCGCTTTAATATGGCAATACGCTGTGGTGTGGTTCAGCATACGCTCAACCAAAATCTCAATAGCACCACCTGTGGCACGTTTTCCTTTAAGACGAGCCTTCATGACCTTGGTATCGTTGAGTACCAACAAATCACCTTCTTCAAACAGATCGATAATATCTGTGAACATGTGATCGTGATATTGACCCTTTGCGTCTAAATGCAATAAACGTGAAGCACTACGTGATTCGAGAGGGTAACGGGCAATAAGTTCATCGGGTAATTCAAAGGAAAAGTCAGACAGTTGCATATTTAGGAAAAAACACCGCAAAAATTGGGCCTAGTATAAACTTTTTCGCTTTTTTATGGCTGTGCTTCTGGCCTAAATTATGAAAAATGTTTAAATGATCTAAAAGTGAACGATAATATTCACTTAGGGTTTGACAAGTTTTACAAACGCGCTAATATACGCAACACAAACATACTTCCTCTCCCGAGGTGGTGAAATTGGTAGACGCGGCGGACTCAAAATCCGCT
This sequence comes from Acinetobacter nosocomialis, assembly GCF_041021905.1. NCBI lineage: Bacteria > Pseudomonadati > Pseudomonadota > Gammaproteobacteria > Moraxellales > Moraxellaceae > Acinetobacter > Acinetobacter nosocomialis. The sequence continues at coordinate 3,401,543 of NZ_CP157432.1, read as the reverse complement.
GTCAGAGATGACGTGTCGGTTCGAGTCCGACCCTCGGGACCAAGATTCAGAATCTTATGATTCTACAAAAACCCCTAAGCTAACGGCTTAGGGGTTTTTTGTTGGATAAAAAAGTTCATAGACTTCAAGAAATTGTGAACTACTTACTTTAGTTCTGACGGTTGGGTTTGAATCTTTTATACATTTAGAACTTAAAGATTTTTTTAATTTAAGAAGACTTTATTTAAATATGAAATGCATTTATTAAAGCTAAAATTTAAGTCGAAGCTAAGCTTTAATACTTATAAGAAGATTTAAGATAATTTTTACCTTTTTGAATCTCTATTTCTTATTACTTACAACTCCTCACCTTCAAATAATTGTTGTATTTTTCTAAAGCATACCCACTTTATGTATCTGAAAACCTTTAATTGAAACTTCACATTTCTATTTCGAAAAGAAAGTTGCTCTTTTAATGTACTGTGTTAAAGTTTGTATTAGATCATAATGATTATAAGTACATTTCTCAAAGAGCGGTTCCGACTAACAACGACAAAATCTGTGAGGCGGGCATGACACAGCGATTAGAACTACATCAGGTCGAGCAATTAAGTGCTTGTAGAATATCACTATTACTTGGATTAAATGCCGAGCAGAACTATATTGAGCAATTTTTCCGGTTTAGTGTTCGCCTGTTGAAGTGTCAAAAAGCTTTGCTCACTTTTAATCAGGAACCTTATTTCTGGCATCATTGTCCTGAAGGCATGACTGCTATTTCATTTAAACCTTCAAGACACTTAAAACAATGTTTTGCTAAACAACAGGTGATTCATCACGATCATCCTTCTTATCAAAATTTAATCAACTATTTAAAAGAGCTAAATATTGAGTGTGGTCGTGCCTTAGCTGTCCATTTGGTGCAGCCTGACTAGACTTCTATGGGGTTTGCCGTTTTCTTTGATGACGGTGAAACCAATTTTGAAAATGATCAAATTCAGTTGTTGCTCGATTACTGTTCTAGTTTTATGCAACAAATCGAGTTGAAATTTAATTATGAAGAATTAAATGAACTCTATGAGCAACAAGTCGCGCTTAACTCCAGTAAAACAAAGTTCTTTTCTATTATTTCACATGATTTGCGGGCACCATTTCATGGCTTGTTAGGTTTCTCCGAAGTGTTGGCTAAAGAGCGTGAAACACTGGATGAATCGAGTATTCAAAATATTGCCGACTATTTATATGACACTTCTCAATCGACCTATAACTTACTGGAAAGTTTGCTGACATGGGCGATGGCAGAGGGTGGGCGTTTTGTTTATCACCCTATTAATTTTAAACTTAGACAAGTGAGCAATATTGTCTGTGATGTGCTGCATACGTTGGCTTTAAAGAAAAATATTGAATTGGTAAATGCGGTTTCCGAAGATTTAAAAATCTATGCCGATATCAATATGATGACTTCGGTGATCCAAAACTTGGTCTCAAATGCATTGAAATTTACTGATGTTGATGGTTCTGGCAAAGTATTCATTGAGGCGAAGCAAGCGGGCACAAATGTCGAAATCACTGTACGTGATACAGGTCTTGGCATGACCGAACAACAAATGGCAAATTTATTTCACCCACGCATTACAGCCAGTTTTAAAGGTACTGCAGGGGAAAAAGGTGCGGGCTTAGGATTGAGTCTCTGTAAGCGTTTTATTGAGATTAATCAGGGCCAAATTAGTGTGAGTTCCAAAGAAGGTGTAGGAACAACATTTAAAGTTTTATTACCTTCAGCTCAAGAAAGTCATGAGACGCTTATTGAGCATCATGATTCATCTGAAGCAAAATTGGTTTAATCCCTTTTCCTATTACTACGTGAACTGCTATAACTAAAAAGAGAGTCTGAGGAAAAGAGCTTTTTTATATGAATGCGGAGCAGTTACAAAAAACATTGCGTGCCAGCCAATATGCTGAACAAGTTTTAGGGTTACATCAGGCTGTTTTAGAACAAGATTATCAAATAGATCAATTTGCTGCACCGCTCTCAACAGAACAAATTTATCAGCTTGTAGACACCACGCTTGAAGGCATTGCCGATGAAATAACTTGGATGCGTGCGCTTCGTATACTACGCAGTCGTTTAATGTTTCGCTGGATCTGGCAAGATGCCAATCAACTGACGGATGTCGTTACACTTACTCGTGAACTTTCTGACTTTGCCGATGCAAGTATTTGTGCAGCAAAAGCTTTTGCTCGTGTTGCATTGGTTGCTAAACACGGCGAACCATTAAGTTATTCAGGCAAAGTTCAAGATTTGATTGTGGTTGCCATGGGTAAGCTTGGGGCACAGGAATTAAATCTATCAAGTGATATCGACCTGATTTTTGCTTTTGATGAGCAAGGCGAAACCAATGGTCGTAAATGTATTGATGTACAGCAGTTCTGTATTTTGTGGGGACAAAAACTTATTTATTTACTCGAACATATCACCGCAGATGGTTTTGTGTTTCGAGTAGACATGCGCTTACGGCCTTGGGGAGATGGCTCGGCATTAGCGATTAGTCATGCAGCTTTAGAAAAATATTTAAGTCAGCATGGTCGTGAATGGGAACGTTATGCATGGATTAAGGCACGCGTTGTCACTGGGGGTAAAGAAGGGCAAGACTTATTAGAAATGACACGTCCTTTTGTATTCCGCCGTTATGTCGATTACACCGCTTTTGCTGCCATGCGTGATATGAAAGCGATGATTGAACGCGAAGTTTTACGTCGCCATATTGAGGATGATATTAAACTCGGGGCAGGCGGTATACGCGAAATTGAGTTTATTGTTCAGGTTTTTCAGCTGATTTACGGTGGTTCTAAACGTGAGTTACAAGACCGCCAGTGTTTGGTCAGTCTAGAGCATATTGGTGAGGCAGGCTTGTTGGAAAAACAGGCCGTATTAGAGCTTGAAGATGCTTACCTGTTTTTACGCCGTGTTGAACATGCAATTCAGGCTCTTAACGATCAGCAAACGCAATTATTACCCGAAGAAGCAGATTTACGACAACGCATTATAGATACCTTGGGTTTTACGAGTTGGAATGAATTTATTGATGTTCTTAACGAGAAACGCCAAAAAGTAAAAGTTCAATTTAAACAGCTGATTGAAGATACTAGCTCTAATGCTGCAACTGAGAACTTTGGACAGTTAGAGCAGCAGTTAGATGAAGTGTTAGATGATAATGCGAAAAATCTGATTCATGAGTTTTGGCATGGTCATGCACTTAAAAAACTTCCTTCAAATGCCGTGCAGCGTTTAAAAACCTTCTGGCCTCATTTGATTGAAGCGATTTTGCAGTCCGAACAACCACAAACTGCACTGTTACGTTTAATGCCACTGATTGAATCAGTCATGCGTCGAACAGTGTATTTGGTCATGTTGATTGAAAGTAAGGGCGCATTACAGCGCCTAGTGAAAATGGCGACAGTAAGCCCGTGGATTTGTGAAGAGCTGACTCAGTATCCAGTACTATTGGATGAGTTCTTATCGATGGATTTTGAGTTACCAAAACGTAAGGACTTGGAAGATTCTTTACGTCAGCAATTGCTTCGTATCGAAATTGATCAAGTCGAAGATCAAATGCGGGCACTTCGCTTGTTTAAAAAGAGCAATGTGCTCACGGTTGCTGCAAGTGATGTGTTAGCTGAAAGCCCTCTTATGAAAGTATCTGATGCATTAACAGATATTGCTGAAGTTAGTGTCAATGCAACTCTTCATTTAGCTTATCAGACCGTAGCAAAACGTCATGGTTACCCAAAAGATGTCGAGGGAAAACGTTGCTCTCTTGACTATAAAGCCTTTGCTGTCATTGGTTATGGCAAAGTGGGTGGCATTGAGCTGGGCTATGGTTCTGACTTGGACCTTGTCTTTATTCATTATCTAGATGAACAAGCTGACACCGATGGAACTAAGGCTATTAGTGGGTTTGAGTTTGCCATGCGTGTCGCTCAAAAGTTTATGTCTTTAATGACCACTCAAACGCTTGATGGCCGCGTTTATGAAATTGATACACGCTTGAGACCTTCTGGTGAGGCCGGTTTATTAGTGACCAGTCTAAAAGCCTATGAACACTATCAGTTGAAAAGTGCATGGCTTTGGGAGCATCAGGCATTAGTTCGTGCCCGCTCTATTGCTGGTGATGAAACGCTTTGCCAAAAATTTGAAATATTTCGCCGCGAGATATTGACTCAATCTAGAGATGAGGCTTATGTTCGTGAAGAAGTGTTGAAAATGCGTCAGAAAATGAAAGACCACCTAGGTTCGTCTTCTGAACAAAAAAAACATGGTATTTTTCATTTAAAACAGGACGCAGGTGGTATCGTAGATATCGAATTTATGGCACAGTATGCTGTACTTGCATGGAGCGGGACGAAACCCGATCTCGCCCATTATTCTGATAATGTAAGAATATTAGAAGATGCTGCTAAAGCAGACTGCTTATCCAGTGAAGATGCCACAGCATTAATTCGAGCCTATCTTAGTGAACGTGCCGAAAGCCACCGCTTAGCCCTTGCGAATCAATCCATGCAAGTCAGCGCAGCGGACTGGCGTAGTACCCGTGCGGTCGTTTGCAATTTATGGCAAAGATTAATAGACCCAACCGCCTCGGTTGAGTTGGATAGTGAATGATTTTATAACAATTTGGAGTGTTCCATGAATTTGGCTGATCGTGATGGTTTTATTTGGCAAGATGGACAATTAATTGATTGGCGTGATGCAAAGATTCACGTTTTAACTCATACTCTACACTACAGTATGGGCGTATTTGAGGGTGTTCGTGCTTATGAAACTCCTAAGGGTACTGCAATTTTCCGTCTTCAAGACCACACAAAACGTTTGTTAAATTCAGCAAAAATTTATCAAATGAAAGTACCGTATGACCAAGCAGCGCTTGAGCAAGCACAAATCGATGTTGTTCGTGAAAACAAATTAGCTTCTTGCTATTTACGTCCGCTTATTTGGATCGGTTCAGAAAAACTAGGCATTGCTGCAACAAATAACACCATTCATGCCGCAGTAGCAGCATGGGCGTGGGGCGCATACCTTGGTGATGAAGCGATGGCTAAAGGTATTCGCGTTAAAACTTCATCATTTACTCACCACCATCCAAACGTGACCATGTGTAAAGCAAAAGCATCTGGTAACTACACATTATCAATTCTTGCTCACCAAGAAGTTGCGCACTCTGGTTACGATGAAGCAATGCTTATGGACCCACAAGGTTATGTGTGCCAAGGTTCTGGTGAAAACGTATTCTTGATTAAAGATGGTGTTTTACATACTCCAGATATCGCTGGTGGTGCACTTGACGGTATTACACGTCAAACTGTGATGACGATTGCTAGAGATCTTGGTTACCAAGTTGTTGAGCGCCGTATTACACGTGACGAATTCTATATTGCCGATGAAGCATTCTTCACAGGTACTGCTGCTGAAGTTACACCAATCCGTGAATACGATGACCGTCAAATCGGTGCGGGTTGCCGTGGTCCAATTACCACTGAAATCCAAAAGACTTTCTTTGACGCAGTTCAAGGTAAAAATCCAAAATATGAACACTGGTTAACTTACGTAAAATAAGTTAATCCGTTAACATGAAAAGGCGAACATTGGTTTCGCCTTTTTTATTTTTTAGTTAGGGAGCTTTTATGCATATTGTCTATGTCTCTGATGGTAAAGCAGGGCATCGTTCACAGGCTTTAGGCTTGTTTCAGGCAATGCAAAGACAGCAGGCAAATGCAACTTTTGAAGAAGTTTCTATTAATGACTTGCCTATTATTTCCTTAATTAAAGCGCTTTTCTCTTCAAAAACTTCTCTACTTCAGCAAGCACCCGATTTCATATTTGGAGTGGGGAGCCACACTCACTTTCGTGTCTGGTTGCTGGGTAAAGTTTTTAAAAAGGCGAACACTGTTATTTTAATGAAGCCAAATTTACCTATTGCTTGGTTTGACTATGCTGTGATTCCAGAGCATGACGGTATTCTTTCAAATGAGCGCGTTATTGTTACGCGTGGAGCATTGAATCCAATTCGTAATGAAAACCGACATCAGGCAGGCAGAATTTTAATTGCATTGGGCGGTTCATCTAAACGACATCAGTGGAACCATGAAAAAGTATTATTAAGTGTCCAAAAAATTGTTGAGTGTAATTCAAATTCTGAGATTATCCTGACCACCTCACGTCGGACTCCTGTAGGTTTCACTGATATTTTAAAACAACAAAGCTTTGCTAAGCGTTTGCAGATATGTCCGGTTGAGCAAACTCCTCAAGGCTGGATTTTTGAGGAAATGCAAAAGGCAGAAGCTGTGTGGGTAACCGAAGATAGTGTTTCTATGATTTATGAGGCACTTACTGCAGGTTGCCGAGTCGGTGTGATTGCAATGGACAGACTCAAACAAGATCGTATTACCAATTCGGTTGATATACTGCTAGAGAAAAAGTTAATAGCAAATGTATTTGATATAAATTTGCTTCCTGAAGGACAGGTCCTGCAGGAAGCGGATCGGGTTGTGTATCAGCTTACTAAATGACATTGGCTGTCATCGTGACCTTTATCATAGTTGACTGTTTCTGATGTTGCTAAAATTTCTCTTGGGTATGTTTTGTATTTCGAATTAAATAACGATCTCTCTTGAGAAATGTTTTTACAATGAATACCTCTCATATCTAAGAGTGTAGGTAATATATTAATTGAGCTAATAGCACTACTTTGTTCTTTAGAAAGAGTACTCGCCATTTCTGGATGATGTTGCTTCCATGAGTTTGAACTCCACATAATTAACGGAACATCAAAATTATTTTTCATGTCTAAATGCAGTGAACTATTTTCTTTACATTCTCCAAGATTAAGACCATGGTCAGATGTGTAAATTAAGTTGGCGTCCACATTGGTTGCTTTTAATTTTTGAATAACTTCATTGAGCAGATAGTCTGTATAAAGTACCGTATTGTCATAGGTATCTTTAAATTTATTAAATTGTGGTGGATAGCGTTTTGCAAAATCTGCATGTGAACCATAAAGGTGTAACACAATGAATTTATGGTGTGTTTTTTCTGCCAAAGCTCGATCAAATGATTTGAGTAGCTCCTCATCATAATGAGTTTCTAGTGAGGCTGAATATGAATGTTGCGTCAAAAATTGGGTTTCTTGAGCAGAAGACGCATACGCTGAAACAAGAGAATCATATTCTCCATATTGAGATTGTGCGCTAAACCAGTAAGTTTTGTAGCCTGCTGCATTGAAAGCATTCACAATAGAAGGGCTTAAATTATCAGTCCCGTTTAACTTTCCTGTTAATAAGGTCGGTACAGACTTACTGGTCATATAAGAACCTGAAATCGTATTATTAAATAACCATAAATCTTTCTTATATTTTTCTAGATAAGGCGTTGTATTATTTTTGGTATAGCCAAACAAACTTAAACGGTCGCGTCGAGCACTTTCCCCAATAACTAGTACTGTAATGGTAGGGCGAGTTTCCTTAACTTGTGTACATTCAATTTCGTTTTGTGTGGCTATGAAGTCTTTTACTCGATTTACTTCAAGACTCGCTGCTGGTAAACCAAGAAGTAAATTTAAGGGGTAAGATTGTTTAAAATGGCGATATACATTTAGAAACCCTTGCTGATGATCAGGTGCTTTAAGGTAGCGTTGAATTGGCGAAAAAATAAGACATAAGGCTAAAATACGTAGCCATATTGGAGTGCTTAATTTTTGATTTGGAATGAAATAATAAAAGAAAATCAAAGGAATGATGTAAGCAATAATCAAACCAATTGCTAAAGGGAGATCTAATGTCGATAAATAAACTTTGCCTTCAGTTGTAGAGCTACCTAAAATTGTGAGCCACACTGAAATTTCAGTTGGGGCGTTATAGGTAATTTCATAGTACAGTGCAAAAGGGCTTAAAAGATAAATAGGTAAACTAAGCCAGAAAAAACGGCGGTAATGATAAATTAAAAAAACGAAAAAAATAAGCGGATATAAAGCTTTGAAAAAACCATCACTGGAAATAATGCATGATGGAACAAGCAGCATAAAGCAATAAATAAAGAACCATAACTTTCCTGTTTTGAATCGAAAAATCACGCCAAGCTGTTCCAAGTGTAAAAGCGCGATATCATCCTATATTTTGATAACACGGTCTACATAAATTAAGGCATGATATAATATTTTAGTTCATCTCCAGAATTGATGGAATTATAGAGTTTAGAATGAAAATATTGCATATCGCAAATTTTGGCTTTAATAAACAAGGCGCGCATTTTTACTGTACAGACCGTAAAATTTCTGCCGGATTAATTGAAAATGGCCATTTCGTTTATGATTTTAGTTTTCGTGATATGGCACGAATGGGGACGATTTTTAAAACAAAAAAATTGGGTGCCAATTGGGCCAACAAAGAAGTATTAAAAGTCGTCAATAACATTGAACCCGATTTGGTGCTCATTGGACATAGTGACTTGATGAGTCCAGATGTTCTAAGACAAATTAAAGAATCTTATCCAAATACTAAAATTGCATTTTGGTATGTTGATCCGCTTTATTTAGAGAGCAAACTTGGCTTTGTAAAAGCATTCTCCCCGTATTTAGACGCTATCTTTTGTACGACGGGTGGTGAGTATTTACAGAGGTTAAAGCAGCCTCATTTAAGCGTAGCCTATCTGCCTAATGTGGGTCATCGTAACGTTGAAACACTACAGCAATTTTCAAACTCTAAGACTGACAAGACATTTATTTTCTGTGGTGTGGTCTATAAAGAACCTGAACGTGAAAAATTCTTAAAAGATTTGGCAGATGCCCTGCAACAAGGTCATGTAAACTATCAATATTATGGTTGTTTTGAGCAACCTGGTGTTTACGGTAAAGCTTATTATAAGGTTCTGTCTGAAACAAAAATGGGACTTAATTACTCACGTCGTAATGATGTAACCTTGTATAGTTCTGACCGTATTGTACAGTTGACTGGTAATGGTTTACTCACCTTTAGTCCAAGAATTCCAGATTTTGAGAAACTCTACACTGAGCAGGAAGTGGTTTACTTTGATGATCAGTTTGACTTGGCCAAGAAGATCCAATTCTTTGATCAAAATCCAGAGCAGGCTGAAAAAATAGCGAAAGAGGGCTGGGAGAAAACGCGTAAATCTTTCAATGCTAAACGTATCACTCAATTTATGGTTGAGGTGACATTTAAGCAGCCCCTTTCAGAAAATTATGAATGGTCACATGAGGTTTATGCATGATGTGGTTTTTGTACGTTGCGGTAGGCCTATTAATACTTGCTGCACTGTTATATGTGCTGGGTAATTATACATTCTGGCTTCCGTTCCGTTCGAACAAACTACCACGCATAGTGATGTTGCATCAGGTTACCCCTAAGGATGCAGCCTCTGGTATGAACATGCCCCCTGAAAAGTTTGAACAACTCTTACAGTTGTTGACGCGTAAAGGGGCTATCTTCTGCTTTGTTTCTGAGCTTGAACAATATCGGAATCAAAAGAATGTGGTTGCTTTAAGTTTTGACGATGGCTTTATGGATAACTATCTTTATGCCTATCCATTACTTAAAAAATATAATGCAAAGGCAACCATTTATTTGGCGACGCAAATTGAAGGTATTGAAAAGCTCACTCACGATCAAATCCATGAAATGGCGAACTCTGGTTTGATTGAGTTCGGTGCGCATACTCAACATCATGTGAACTTGCTTAAGCTTGATGACCAAACGGCTTACAATGAGATGCTTCAGTCTAAGCGTGATGTTGAAGCATTAGTTGGAAAATGCCCTAGCTTTGCTTATCCATTTGGTCGTTTTAATGAAAAGCACCAGAAAATGGCCCAAGATATTGGCTTTAAAAATGCAGTATCGACTCGTAAAAAAATCGAAGCGTATGAAGTAGATAACCAATTTAATATTCCACGTGTCAGCACGCATGGTGCCATGAATGCTTTACAGATGCGTATCGCCCTTGCTAAAGGACGTTATAAGTTATGAATAAAATTCCATGTAGTGTTTATATTGTCACTTTAAACTGTGGTGCTTGGTTAGAGCGAACTTTGCAAAGTGTCAGTGAGTTTGATGAAGTTATTATTTTAGACTCAGGTAGTACTGATAATACTTATGAAATTGCAAAGCGCTTTGAAAATACCCAAATTTCTCATCAAGACTGGCAGGGTTATGCTGGGCAAAAAAGTTTGGCCTTAGCAAAATGCCGAAATGATTGGGTACTCAATTTAGATGGCGACGAAGTCTTATCTAATGAATTAAAACAAGAGATTGTTGAGACTATTCAGCAGAACAAGCTTGATGCATTAATCACTCCAATTAATGATGTATTTTTAGGTGTTCCGAACAGTAAACATACTAAGAAACATGCGAAAGTGCGTTTTTTCCGTAAGTCTAAAGGGCATTATGATCTTGCCAATAAAGTCCATGAAAATGTAATTGTAGATGGTGAATCTCAGCGCGCTCAACACGATATTTATCATTATGGTGAGTCGAGTATTTTCGTTAAAGTCGAAAAAAATAACCAATATTCCAACTTAAAAGCATTAGAGAAATTCCAAAAAGGAAAGTCTCCAAGCATTGCAAAATTGGTTTTGGTGATGCCAGTGACTTTTATGAAGTCTTATTTTATTCGCCGTAGTTTCTTAAATGGTTGGCGTGGTTTCGTAAATAGTATGATTAACGCGTTTTATGCATTTCTAAAAGAAGCCAAACTGTTTGAACAGACGATGAATAAAGATAAAAAATAAGTAGGCAAGCTATGAAAATTGTTCAGATTATGGCGACAGATGGTGGGAAAATCGGTGGGTTAGAAAAGCATACTTTCCAACTCTGTGCAGAATTATCACAAAAGCAAGAAGTCCATTTATTTTTAGACTTAAACTATCAAAATACACTACCTAAAATAGAGCATCTTCATTGTCATTATTTTGATTTTTCCAAAGGAAGAATGAATATCGGTCTTCTCTATTCTCTTTTTAAAGAAATTAGAAAAATTGCTCCTGATGTTGTCCATGCTCAAGGTGGAAAAGCTTCAAAAATTTTGAGTTTTCTTCTACCGTTTTTAAAAGTACCAAGTGTGGCAACCATTCATGGTATGAAAAATAATATGCGTAGCTATCGGCATTTTAATGAGGTAATAACTGTAAGTCAGGCGGTTGCCGATAAAGTGAGTGAGTATCGACCGGTTCATGTTGTTTATAATGGTGTGGCTCAGGAAAAAGGATTGACTGCCGATATACCTAGAACAACTCTAAAAAAAGTTATCGCAATTGGCCGATTAGATCCAGTAAAAGGCTTTGATCGACTTATAGAAGCATGGCAAGGTTTGGATATTCAGCTAGAAATATTAGGTGAGGGACCAGAGCAAGAACATTTAAGTCAGTTAATTCAAGATCTGCATTTACAGGATAAAATTAAATTAGTTGGTTATCAGCAAGATATTTATCCCTACTTGGCAGCAAGTGATTTAGTGATGGTATCTTCCTTGAGAGAAGGAGGACCTTTAATTGTTGCAGAAGCATTATTGGTACATAAACCTGTAATTGCCACTGATGTTGGTATGGTAAGAGAATTTATTCCAGAAAAATATATAGCAAAAGATAATACCGTATTAGAAATTAATAATTTAATTAAAGTTGCGATTAAAAACTTTGAGCATATTCATCATGACTTTAAGCCTGCATTTGATAAAGCTGAGGCTGAATTGTCTTTAAATGCAATGGTTAATAAAACACTAGATATTTATAAATTAGCGTTGAGACAACAACGCTAATTATCTTTTTCTGTCAAACGGATCGCATCCATAACAATGAAGTTTGAATGTACATCAATAGTGTGACATCCATCATCATCTTTGCTCCATTCAGGATATATTGTTTCGTACAGTTTTTCTTCATATTCCTTTGGACTTAATTTTATGATTTCCTTAAGTTCAATATGTCCACCATAACGTTTTAGAGAGTCTTGACTTGGGCGAACCAGTTTATTCTGATAGAAAAAAGGTTTTCCAGCCATCCTAAATTGAATTTTTCCTTTACACACTGGGTTCATTGGGTGTTCTTGCCAGTTAGGATTTAAAATATCCTCGGTAAAGAATAAATCTAAACGATCACCAAATTTCTTACAGTCACGACGTGTAGAAGTAAAAAGATACCATAAACCTTCATGATAAAAGGGTGTGGTGTCAACTGCTTCAATATTCTCTAAAAGATTAGAATGCTTTTTCCATTTTAGTGGAAAATCAGTACATTTCCAAAGTTCGATTGTTTTGTTGCTAAAAGTCTCTGGTACCATGTACCAAGTATTATCTATTTTAAATACACAAGGATAAGATAGGTGATAGTCGAGCTTTAAAATAGGTTCAGGCGATGTGTATGTACCATCTTTAAAGACTTCTAAAACAGAAAGAAAGCCTACAGGATGCTCATCATCAACTTCTTCAAAGAAGATAAAGTGACGATCATTTTCATAAGCATAAAAACTATCTGCAAAGGTAAACTTTCTAGGGGAGTGGATTTCAAAGAGGGAATCTAATTGCTCAAGTGTTGTAAAAGGTTGTTCTAACCAGCCAAAACGCATATACCAATGGGAGTCAAAAGTTTTCGCTTTTTTTGCTTGTTGGTACTTGTACCATTTTTTTTGGATGAGGCGATTTAGCATTAAATTTTACACTCGATATAACTATAATTAGATAGACTATCCCAGACTCATTTTAACATTTGAATGAAATGAAAAAATATTTAATCAGTATTGAATCTACGAATAGTGAGCGCTTAAAAAAGTTGTTTTCTCAAGCAACATTTTATAAATATCGCGATGAATTTAAGCAATTTGGGGTTATAGGGAAAAATTTAAGTGTTAGTGAGTATTTTGAGCAGGGTGTAGCGGGCAAGAAGAAACCAATGACGCCTGGTGAACTAGGCTGTGCCATGTCTCATATTGCTGCATTAAAAGATTTTTTAAGCTCTGATGAAGAATATGCCATCATTTTTGAAGATGATGTAATCGAACGATTTGAAATTGATTTCCAAGATTTAGAAAAACACATCCTTTCTTTGAATTTAGGTCCTTGCTTTTTCTTAAGCTTGGGTGGTATTCAAATGAAAATTTGCAACCGAGTTCGCGGAAAACTTTTACCTGAAGAATTATATAACCAGAAAATTTTGAAAGTTGATTACGACTATCTTGAAAAACTTGCCTACGCTTATGCCTATGTGGTAGATCGTAAAATGGCACAGATGTTGGTCGATTATCATCAACCGATAAAAATTTATGACCACTGGCAAGACCTCGTTGGGCGTGGTGAATTTAGTTTTTATGTCAGTTTCTTATTCGATCATCCCATTATTGAGAACAATGATGCTTTAAGCTATTTGGAAAAAGAAAGAAGTTTGATCGGTTCGCATTCTCAAGACGAGAGTGATTTTTTGCGATACCTCAGAGTTAAATTAAAGAAATATATACTTAATAAATATATAATTTAGGCCTCTCATTCGTTTTCATTATTAATTTTATGATCAAGCAAAAAAATATTATTATTGGGTCAGCAACAGGATATCAGGCTGACCTTATCTCTTCTTTTGTGCGTTCTTTGGAAAAGTCGGATTTTGATGGGGTCTTGGTTTTAATTATATATCGAGAGCAACTTGCAGAGTTTGTTACTGCATTTTCTCACATTAAGAAATTTAAAATTGACTTTAAAATTTCAACGATTGGTAAGTTTAAATCAAAGTCAAAATATTCTGGGATTTATAAATTTAAATTTTTTAAAAATATTCTAAAGAGAATTATTAGCTTAACAGTAAATGAGGAAAACTCTGCATCAAAGATAAAAGCGCTTAAAATCACAGGTTATCCGCATGTGAGCCGTTTCTTTGAATATAAGGAAATTGTAGAAAGCAATTCTGATGCTTCACATGTATTGCTAACTGATGTTCGAGACGTTTTTTTCCAAAGTAATCCTTTTAAAAATCTTGGTAAAGGGTTATTTGTAGGAATGGAAAATCCAGCCTTTACGATAGGCACTGAGCAATATAACCAAAAATGGATTCTAGATGCATATGGAGAGAGTTTTTATAATTTTGCAAAAGATAAGCAAGTGTCTTGTTCTGGGGTCACTATTGGGGATTATGAATCAATTAACGTCTACATCAATAAGATGATTGAAGAATTCTGCAAACAGCCATATCAAAAAATGTCTGAAAGAATTTATGATCAAGCCATGCATAATAAATTATTAATTACTAATGAGTTAGCAAACACAATTCGTTGTCAGCCATTTGAATCTATTATTGTAACGCTTGGGCTGTATCCAATAGATCAAATTGCAGTTAATGATCAAGGTTTTATTATCAATCGCAAACAAGAAATTATTCCGATTGTCCATCAGCATGATAGACATCCGGAATTGCTTCAGTTATGTGAAAACTATATTGGAAAATAGGTTGAGAATTATCTAATTCTTATGAAGGGGCGGATATTAATTTTTATCCGCATTTCCTTTAAGCACCATATAAATGAGTGCTACAAAAATAAGTAATGCACCTGCGAGGCTGCTTACACAGAAATAAAGAATGCGTTGGTTGGTCGTTAAATTAAATAGTTCATGTGAAAGGATATAGCGCATGAAAAACCATTGCGCAAGAGAGAATACAATCACGACTAAAGCATGTCGACGAACGTCAGGACGCATTGCCATAATCAATTACCATGCGGGAGAAGAGAGCAGCTATTATGCCATTTGCCCACTGTCACCTCAATAGACTATGAATTAACGAAATTGTTTAGAAATAATAAAAATATGAAGGAATTGTGAACTTTAATTAACATTAATAAATAGTAATATCCCTCTTATTTGCTAAAACTTTCATTATCTTGTTGAATTTAGCTGAGGGGAGAATAATGCAGCCTATTGATTTTGTAATGATTTGGGTCGACTCAACTGATACTAAATGGCAGCAAGATTATAAATATTATAAATCTAAAGAAGCAAATACACAGGTGACTGAGGTCATTGATGAATGCCGTTATCGTGATTGGGATAATCTTCAATATTGGTTTAGATCTGTTGAAAAATTCTGTCCTTGGGTACGAAAAATTCATCTAGTAACTTGTGGTCATTTTCCAGAATTTTTAGTACAAAATCATCCAAAATTAAACTTGGTGACCCATGATCAAATAATAAATCCAGACTATTTACCTACTTTTAACTCTCATGCTATCGAAATTAATATTCATAAAATAGAAGGCCTTGCAGAGCACTTTGTCTATTTTAATGATGATACTTTTATTAATAGCCCCCTAGAACCGGAGTTTTTCTTTAGAAATGGTCTACCTTGCGATGGAGTTAGACTACAGCCTTTAATGGTAGTGGGAGAAGAGAACTTTTTAGGTGCTGTTGCTTTGACCGATGTTGCGATTATTAATAAATATTTTGATAAGAGAAAATTATTTCGAAAAAATCCTTACGCACTTTTTAATCATCGTTATTCAATCAGTAATAATTGGGGTAACTTTTTAAGTTTATATAATCGAAAATTCTCAAGCTTTTATAGTAATCATTTACCTCAACCGTTTTTGAAATCGATATTTGAAGAGGTTTGGGAAAAAGAAGAAAACTACTTAAAGGAAGTATCAAGTCATCGATTTAGACAGCCTTTAGATGTTAATCAGTACTTGTTCAGATTGTGGCAGTTATGTTCTGCTCGTTTTTGCCCAGTAAATATATTTGAGCGTGGTCAAAATTTTAATTTAAGAATCCAAAATCTTCCTGAAATTAATCATGTTATTAAAAATGAGCATTTTCCACAGATTTGTTTAAATGATGATGAACAAGTGGTTGATTTTGAAAAACTAAAAAAAGAAATTATTCAGATTTTTGAACAAAAATTTAATACAGTTTCGAGTTTTGAAAAAGAAATATCTCATTAAAAATTATTTATTAAAAAACCCTGCATAAGCAGGGTTTTTTAATTTCACAATCTAATAATTATTTAGATTCTTCAGCTTTTGGTTTTTCACGTAAGCGGATGCCCAAGTCACGAAGCTGGTTTGCTTCAACAGGAGCAGGTGCTTGAGTAAGTGGACATTCAGCAGTTTTCGTTTTAGGGAATGCAATAACGTCACGAATTGAAGTCGCGCCAGTCATAAGCATTACTAAACGGTCAAGACCAAATGCCAAACCACCGTGAGGAGGGGCGCCATAACGAAGTGCGTTAAGCAAGAAGCTGAATTTCTCTTCTGCTTCTTCATCAGAAATACCAAGCGCTTCAAAAATCGCTTTTTGCATTTCTAATGTGTAAATACGAAGAGAACCGCCACCAACTTCAGTACCGTTCAATACCATGTCATAAGCAACAGAAAGTGCTTCGCCTGGATTGCTCTTCACGTCTTCTACGCTAGATTTAGGTAGTGTGAATGGGTGGTGAACAGAAGTCCATTTGCCATCGTCAGTTTCTTCAAACATTGGGAAGTCAACAACCCAAAGTGGAGCCCACTCACAAGTTGCAAGGTTCAAGTCATGACCGATCTTGACACGAAGTGCACCCATAGCATCGTTTACAACTTTGGCTTTATCAGCACCGAAGAATACGATATCGCCATTCTCTGCACCAACACGCTCAAGTAACTTCATTACGATTGGTTCAATGAATTTAACGATAGGAGATTGAAGACCTTCAATTCCTTTTTCGATTTCATTGACTTTGATATACGCCAAACCTTTCGCACCGTAGATGCCAACAAATTTAGTGTATTCATCAATTTGGCTACGAGTTAATGAACCTGCACCAGGTACACGAAGTGCTGCAATACGGCCTTTAGGGTCTTTTGCAGGACCAGCAAATACTTTGAACTCAACTTCTTGCATTAAATCTGCAACGTCAACGAGTTTCAATGGAATACGCAAATCTGGTTTATCTGATGCATAGTCACGCATCGCTTCGCTATATGGCATGCGGCGGAATTTTTCAAATTTTACGCCAAGCAAGTCATTAAATAGTTTAACAGTCATGCCTTCCATCAAATCCATGATTTCATCGTCATTTAAGAACGATGTTTCAATGTCGATTTGAGTGAATTCTGGCTGACGGTCAGCACGTAAGTCTTCATCACGGAAACATTTCGCGATTTGGTAGTAACGATCGATACCACCAACCATCAATAATTGTTTAAACAATTGAGGTGATTGTGGAAGTGCGTAGAAGCTACCATTTTGTACGCGACTTGGTACTAAATAGTCACGTGCACCTTCAGGAGTTGCACGAGTTAAAATCGGAGTTTCAACGTCTAAGAAACCGTGATCATCTAAATAGTTACGGATCAAGTTAGTTACTTTAGAACGGAAACGTAAACGCTCTAACATTTCAGGACGGCGAATGTCCAAGAAACGATATTTTAAACGGTGTTCTTCTGACACGTTAATCGTGTCATCATTTAATGGGAATGGAGGAGTTTCAGAAGCAGCAAGAACTTCGATTTCTTTGCCTAAAACTTCGATTTGACCACTCACCATATTTGGGTTTTCAGTACCTTCATAACGGCGACGAACACGACCTGTAATTTTTAATACATATTCAGAACGTGCTTTATCTGCAGTTGCAAATGCTTCTGGAGTATCTGGGTCAATAACCACTTGAACGAGACCATCACGGTCACGCATATCAAGGAAAATAACACCGCCATGGTCACGGCGACGATGTACCCAACCGCATAATGTAACGGTTTGGTCGATTTGGGCTTCAGTTAAAGAGCCACAGTAATGAGTTCGCATCATGATGAAGATTATCCAAACTATATTGGCTGAAAGGACGGATGCGTAAACCGCGCATCGTCAAAAAAGTAAGTTTTCGATTATGCCCTGTTGAATGGCATGCGACAAGAACTAGATCAAAAAACAGCTATAATTTAGCTAAAAATGAGCAATTTGGCAGCAAGTTTACCGATTAGCCCATTCTTTGTTGTCGATCTAAAAACAGGAATAATAAGCACCCTAAACTAAAAGTGCTTAACCAGCCTTGCATGAATTCATTAATAGATCGACCTGTAAAGTAATAGGTGTCGGTATGCCAAACCTCATGAGGAATGTAACGGGCATAATCCCAAAGTGAAAATAAGCCCAAAAGGGTAGATAAAATAAACAGAGACCATGCAAAAATTTTAATTTTATGACTTATTTTCCAGTGCTGTTTATGTTTTTGATAGTAATGAATACTCATCCAGCCTAAAAAAGGTAATGCTAGAGCAGAAGAACCGAGTTGAAGTAGTCGATGCAAAGGATAGGGACGACCAAAGAAATGAACCGTTTGGGATAAAAAATCTTGGAAGATAAAAGTTCGAAAGTCAGAATGAGTAAGACCATCCCAAATGAGATGAGTGGCAATACCGATAATGAGTGCAAATATAATTCCAATTAAAAAGTAGATAAAACGTTTAAAAGAGTCTAATTTCAAATCATGCTGAATACCAAAAAAACGGTAAACCACAGGTCGATAAAGTAAATACCAAATGACGCAAAACAATAAACCTAATGCAAGGTTTGGGTAAAGCAAGCCCTTCCATTGATGAGTCAGCATACCTGACTGAACTGTAAATAAGCGGTAAAGGTCAGGTGTCATGCTGCCAATAGCTAGGGCGGCAACAGGCAGAGTGTTTCGACTTAGTTTAGCAATCGGTGGAGCAAGAACAGCATGAGAGATTGTAAAAGGCATTGGAAAACGAAGCTTCTCACATCATCAAAACAACGAGTCTAACGAAACATGCCTTTGGTTAATGTTTTTTATTGCAAAACATTTGGAATGTTATAATATAACGTAAAAAATATGGGGCATTGACTATGCAGCTCAAAACACAGCTTTTTGTTCTCTCATTATTATCACTTTCTATTCAGCAAGTGATGGCAGCGGATGACACAAATACTAAGGAAGAGAAACCTGCCGAATTGGCAACAATTACGGTTAAAGCAGAACCCACAGCACCAGCCAATAATACGTCTTTAGCAGAAGGTGCAACGAGTATTGGTAATGCCTTAAATGGTCAAGCAGGGGTTTATTCAGCTCAATATACAGGAGGGGCGAGCCGCCCTGTCATTCGTGGTCAAGACGGTACACGTGTCAAGATCGTACAAAACGGTGGCGATGTAATGGATGTTTCATCTGTATCGCCAGACCATGCCGTTACGGTTGATCCAAACTCTGCCCAAGATATTCAAATATTAAATGGTGCTGAAGCATTATTATATGGTGCAGGCTCTGTGGGGGGACTGGTAAATGTTGTTGATGAAAAAATTCCAACTAGCATGCCAGACAAGGGCTATCAAGGAAAAGCTGGTGTCCGCTACAACTCAGGTAGTGATGAGCTACTATATTCAGGGCAAGCGACAGTCGGTTTAGGGGACCATGTTGCGCTACGTGTCGGCGGTTTAAAGCGCGATGCGAATGACTATATCTTGCCTAGAGATTTACAAACAGACGAGCGTCGTCAGGATAGCACTTTTGCCGACTCTAAAAATTATAATGCTGGATTATCTTGGATTGGGGATCGTGGTTTTATCGGTGCTTCATTTAGCCAGCGTCATGATCAATATGGTATTCCTGCCGATAATGAGCTTTTTGGTTCATGTGAACGTGATGGCTTGCACCTTGTGTGTGGAACTGATGACCCATCAACCGAACATGAGCATGAGCACGAACATGATGCCTCATGGATTAATCTCAAAGAAAAGCGTTATGATTTAAAAGGTGAGTTAAGAGACCCGTTTGCAGGCTTTGCTAAAGTTGCAGCGCAAGCAAGCTATACCGACTATCAACATGAAGAAATGCATAATACTGATGTCGGAACAACTTTTAAAAGCAAAGGGATTGATAGCCGAGTTACATTAGAAAATAATGCTTGGGCGGGTTGGACAGGACAAATTGGCGCGCAATATACCCAACAAAAACTGAATATTGTTGGTGATGAGTCGATTATGGATCCAAGCAAAACCCAACGTTATAGCGTATTTGGTTTGCAACAAAAACAAATCAATAACGTCAATCTTGCAGTTTCTTCGCGTATTGACCATCAAACTATCGACATTGAGTCAGATCAAAAGAATTACACGGGTACTGGATATTCGGTTGCTGGTACAGCAAGCTGGGAATTTATTCCGCAATACAAATTGTCCCTCACAACATCACACCAAGAACGTTTGCCATTTGCTCAAGAGTTGTATTCGGACGGTGTGCATATGGCGACCAATACTTATGAGTTGGGTAATGATGACCTGAAGAAAGAGCGCTCAAATAATGTTGAGTTAGGTTTGCACTTTAATAATGATCTTTTGAAATACAACGTAAGCGTGTTCCATAACCGTTTTGATAATTTCATTTATGCTAATACATTGGATGATTTCCAAGGCTTCCGTCTTATTCAATATAGTCAAGATGCAGCTAAGTTCTATGGTGTCGATGCTGACCTAAGCTACCAAATTTCACCTGTATATAATTTAGGGCTATTTGGTGATTATGTTCGCGGCAAAATTGATAATGAAAATGCACCACGTATTCCGGGTGGGCGTTTAGGTACTAAAGTTAAAGCAGATTTTGGTGATGGATGGGATGGTTCTGCCGAGTATTATCATGTATTCAAACAAGATGATATTGCTAATTATGAAACCAAAGGGCAGAGCTATAACATGCTGAATTTAGGCGTTGGTTATAACGGCAAATATAGCAATATTGGTGATTATCGAGTGTTCTTGAATGCCAACAACTTGCTTGATAGCCGAATTTATCAACATGAGTCTTTCCTTGCAAATGTTCCACAAGTCGGACGTAATTTTACTGTCGGTGTAAACTTTAGTTTCTAAGGCCTAACACGAAACTAAACTTGAAAAATCAAGCTAAAAGACCTAATTTGGAATGATCAAGTTAGGTCTTTTTTATGCGTATTTTTCAGCGAATTCATCAAAAAATAAATTGGTCAGGGCGTCGTTATATGGCGGTATTACTTTGCGTTGTTGCTATTGCATATATTGCATCGGCAATTTACCACACAGTAAAACCATTACCACAGGGCATTAACTTTAGTGGCAAGCTTAGACATGCCGATGTCAAATTTTTAGCAGATAAAACTTATCTGGATGCCAATGGTCAACAGAAGCTTGATCAACATATTTTTGATGAAATTTTAAAAATGATTGATGAGGCAAAGACTACTATTGTGGTCGATATGTTTTTATTTAATTCAGAGGTGGGTGATTCAAAAATAAAGCAAAGACCATTGATGCAGGAAATTACTAATGCGTTGATTAGTAAAAAAAGACAAAACCGTCAAATCCAGATTGTATTAATTACTGACCCGATTAACTCAGTTTATGGCGGTTTAAGTCCGGAGCATTATCGGCAATTACGACAAGCCGGTGTTGATGTTATCGAAACGAATCTGGCACCTTTACGTGCTTCAAATCCACTTTGGTCTGGTTTTTGGTATATTTGTTGCCAAAATATCGGAAATAATCCAGACAAAGGTTGGTTACCCAATCCTTTTGGTAATGAAAAAATTACATTACGCAGTTATCTGAACCTATTTAATTTTAAAGCGAATCACCGTAAAACCTTGGTTGTTGATACTGACGCTGGTTGGAAATCATTGGTCACTTCAGCAAATCCACACGATGGTAGTTCGAGACACTCTAATGTGGCGTTGGTTATAACAGGAGCCACAGCTACTGATATTCTTCAAACAGAAGCTGCTGTTGCGCAGATGTCTGGAAGTAGCTCACCATCACTCATTTTAGGTGACTTCGAAAAAGATATAACCAAGCCTCAGGTTCAAGTGTTAACTGAGGGTGCAATCTATGAATCTGTATTGAAACTAATTAATTCGGCTAAGCCCAAAGAACATCTCGATCTAAGTATGTTCTATTTATCTGAACGCAAGATTATTCAAGCTCTAAAAAATGCTCAAGCGCGAGGGGTTATGGTTCGGGTTCTGCTTGATCCAAATAAAGATGCATTTGGAAGACAAAAGAATGGTATTCCAAACCGTCAGGTTGCTTCAGAACTACATACTGCTGGTATACCAATTCGCTGGTGTGACACGCATGGTGAACAGAACCATAGCAAAATGATTGTGAAATATAACGACCAGCAAGCTGAGTTGATTGTAGGTTCTGCCAATTTCACTGCTCGTAATTTAAAAAATTACAACCTTGAAACGGATATGTTGGTTATAGGCAAAGTTCAAGATCAAGTTTTTAAAGATGCTCAGGATTACTTCAATACTTCTTGGTCAAATCTACAAGGTAGACAGATGAGCGTCGATTATGCGAAGTATGCAGACGAGTCTAAAGTGAAGTATTGGATTTATCGCTTTATGGAATGGTCAGGGTTATCGACTTTTTAATCACTACCTTTGGAGTTTTCCAAAAAAATGGCTTGTGCCTAGAGTCATCCACAACCTGAGCGAGGGAAAGCAAACATCGTTTGCTTCGAGCGCAAGACAAACAAAGTGCGTAGTTCAAACTCAAGCATAGCTTTCGCCTTGCGGTACGGCAAAGATTATTAATCTTTGCTATTCGCACCTCAGGTTTTGTGGATGACAAATGCTTTTGGTTACTTTGGGCGAAACCAAAGTAACGAATTAGCTACTACAAGTAAAACTTAAAGCGGTAAGACCCCGTTGTGCTAATTAAAAATAGAGAATAAAACTTGGAATATTTTAAGGTGCTGGCGGAATCAATTGATCCAAAGCCTTATCATCTAACTTTTCTATTTCACTCAAATCAGTCTTAATCTTCCACTGCGATTCATCATCTACCGGATTAGGTAAACGTGCTTCAAGCCAATCACATACGGCATCAGGGTTAAACTCAGGATGATTACATTGAATAATCCATGACAAAAAGTCTTTTGCTTCGCCATTCATATAAGGCGGTGGTGACACTGGAAAAAATAACGTAGGTAGACGTTCATTCGTCGATAGATAGTTTAAAACATGGCCGAGTTCTTGCACGGTTTGCCATGCAAGTGGGTGTTCTACATCAATACTGAACTTAAACCACCAAGCGTGTTCGCCATCTGCTCCATGCGCCATAATACGGGCTTCTTGTACACTTGGAACTTTGCAGAAAAATTGATGAAGACGTTCAAAACTGATTTCAGACACAGCAATTGACCTAGCTTAGAAAATGCTAATGGTAGCACAGATACAGATTCTTCATATTTTCTTTATAGTCATTACAAACAATATCAATCAAGCCTGTTTTATTCATGGTTTCTCCTTGACTCTCTTTTAATCTAGCTCTATATCAAGACAAAAGGGATGCACCATGAAAAAGCCAATCGTTCTTGTACTTTCAACTTTAATGTTGGGTATGTCTGCTACTGCGATGGCGGATTCAAATAATCGCTGGGATAACTATCACGGTAAAGACTATCGACATTATGAACAGCGCTACGATCATCGTTATGATCGACGCGATGACCATAGACCACCGGTTTGGTCAAATGCAAACCGTGGCCATGAATATGTTGTGTTCAAGCGAGAGGAGCGTATTCCTGTAGAATACCGTGATAACCGTTATTTTGTTTCGGACTGGCGTGCCCATCGTTTATATGAACCACCACGTGGATATCACTGGGTGAAAACACCGAATCAATATTTATTAGTTGATTCACATCACCAAGTTTATCGTGTGCGTTAAAACTAAAATATAAAAATGAAAAGGCCTCAATATTGAGGCCTTTTTTATGCTAATTCGTCATCTTGTGGTTGAGGAGTTTTTAAAGAGTTGGGTGTTTTTGAATGCTTTTCTTTCATTACAGATGGGTAGTGCCAAGAAGCAAAACGAACCACTAAAATTGAAATCGCTAAAATTAAAATTGAACCAGTAATAATCACTTGATCGATATCTGCTTTATGGTCATGTTGAATATCTGAAATCAGTAAACGCGTTAAGGCTGTAATCGCCACATAAATAAGAAAACGTACAGGCATATGATTGGTTTTAAAATAAATACCGACCATTGCGCCGAGTTCCAGATAAATAAATAACAATAAGATGTCATCGATTGAAGCATACTTTTTGACAGTTAAAATTTCATAAACTGTATGTGCTGCTGACCATGCCACCATACAACCGATAATGAATAAAGCCAAATAATGAAAAGCTTCAACGGCATAGTGACCAAACCGGTCGAGCGTTCTTTCAAACTTTTTCGGATCAGGCATAGTAAAATCTTTTTAATATGAGTATGCCTAGAAAATAAACAAATTTTATGCCAATAGAAATAGTAAATACAAAATAAAAAACGCCTGATTACTCAGGCGTTTTTTATAAAAATCTTAATTATGCTTGGTTTGTAAAGTAGTCTTCACTAAAGCCCATAATTAAGTCTGAACCAGCTTTGATTTTAGCAATACGTGCATCAATATCTGGCAAGATACGTTCAACAAAGTATTGAGCTAAAGCAAGTTTGTTTTGGTAGAAATCACCAGATTTATCTTTAGCAGCAGCTGCAATTTTTGCAAACATATAAGAGAAGCTGAGTAAGCCAACTGCATGTAAGTAATCAACAGCAGCAGCATTTGGGAAATCTACATTTTCAGCAGCTTGTTCAATAATAAACTGAGTGATTGCTTCAATTTCAGTTGCAGCATCTAAAGTTGCATCTTTAATGAAGTTCAAATCGGTGTCTAAATCATTTGCAAAGTCACGGATTTCTGTAATGTATTCAGCAATGAATGCACCGCCACATTTAATAGTTTTACGACCAATTAAATCTTGAGATTGAACGCCGTTGGTACCTTCGTAGATTTGCGCAATACGAAGATCACGAATACATTGTTCCATACCCCATTCACGAATATATCCGTGACCACCAAATACCATCTGAGCATCTAAAGTTGCTTGGAATGCGGTATCTGTAAGGTAAGCTTTTGCGATTGGTGTTAAAAGCGCAACGCGATCATTCGCTTTTTTCACAGCTTCTGCATCAGTTGAGAACTTAGTGATATCTAGCTGTTGACCTACATAGACTGCAAATGCACGAGAAGCTTCGTTGTTTGCACGTACATTTAACAACATACGACGTACATCACCATGTACTAAAATGCTATCAGCAGGCTTGCTTGGTGATTGGACACCAGCTGCACTACGGCCTTGTAAACGGTCAGTCGCATATTGAGCAGCATTTTGATAAGCAAATTCAGAAGCACCTAAACCTTGAATACCCATTGATAAACGTTCGTAGTTCATCATAACGAACATCGCAGCGAGACCTTCGTTTTCTTTACCAACGAGGTAACCTTTTGCGCCATCAAAGTTCATTACACAAGTAGCAGATGCTTTGATCCCCATTTTATGTTCAATAGAACCTGGGCCAACATGGTTGCGGTCACCTAAAGAACCATCTTCTTTTACAAGGTATTTCGGTACGATAAATAGCGAGATACCACGTGAACCAGCAGGAGCATCTGGAGTTTTAGCAAGTACCAAGTGAATGATGTTTTCTGCTAAATCGTTGTCACCGCCAGTGATGAAGATTTTAGTACCTGTAATGTTATAAGTACCGTCTTCATTACGTTCTGCTTTAGTTTTAATAATACCTAAGTCAGTACCTGCATGTGGTTCAGTCAAACACATGGTACCTGACCATTCACCGGAATAAATCTTAGGTAAATAAGTTTCTTTTTGCTCTTGAGAAGCATAGCTACTTAAAGCCATACCAGCACCTACTGAAAGAAGCGGGTAGAGCATGAAAGATGGGTTTGTCGCAAATAACATTTCATCGGCAAGAACGGTCAGCATTTTTGGCATGCCTTGACCACCCCATTCTTCATCTGCGCCTAAGCCAATCCAACCACCTTCTGCATATTGACGAAATGCATCTTTAAAGCCAGTAGGCGTAAAGACTTCGCCGTTTTCATAGCGAGCGCCTTCTTCATCACCAGTACGGTTTAATGGATGAGTCACGTTCTGAGCAAATTTAGCCATTTCTTCTAAAATTGCTTCAGCTGTTGCAGCATCTACATGAGCGAGTTTCTCATTAGACTGCCAAAATTGTTCTGCTTTAAATACATCATTTAAGATGAATTTCATATCAGCTAAAGGAGCATTGTAAATTGGCATAATCGTTCACCTTTTTTATGCACATCAACTTGTGCTAGATATCCTGTAAAACGAAATGGATATTGAATTTAAAGTCTAAATTTATCACTGATCTTATAAAAAAAGGACCGTCAAAACTGAGCAGTCCTTTTTTAGTTTTTAACATTGCATATCGCAACTAACTATGGTTAGAAAGCGAAATGTTCAGCATCTAATGACATCAATGGGTCTAAACCACCAGCAATAACGTCTACGTGAGAACGTACGCGTGGCAAGATTTTCTTGAAGTAGAAGCGAGCAGTCGTAACTTTCGCGTTATAGAAATCAACGTCAGTTGTACCTTCTGCTAATTTCTCTTGTGCTACAAGCGCCATACGAGCCCATAGATAAGCTAAAGTCACGTAACCAGCGAAGTAGAGGTAATCTACAGCAGCAGCGCCCACTTCATCCGGATTTTGCATTGCACGCATACCGATTTGCATAGTGAGGTCGCCCCATTCTTTGTTAAGCGCAGCAAGTGGCTCAACAAATTCTTTCATGGCAGCATTGTCTTTATTTGCTTCTACAAACTTGTGAACAATCTTAGTGAAATCACGAAGCATTGCACCTTGAGTTTGTAAAACTTTACGGCCTAATAAGTCTAGTGCTTGAATTTCAGTTGTACCTTCATACAAGCAGGCAATACGTGTATCACGTACGATTTGTTCCATGCCATGCTCAGAAATAAAGCCATGACCACCGAAGACTTGAACACCGTGCTTAGCAGACTCAGAACCTGTTTCAGTTAAGAATGCTTTTGCAATTGGAGTCAATAAAGACAAGATGTTGTCAGCAAACTTACGCTCTTCTTCAGTTTCGCCTTTTTCAACGATATCTGCATATTGAGCAAGTAAGTAAACAAGTGCACGACCGCCTTCAGCAAATGCTTTTTGAGTTAAAAGCATGTTGCGAACAGCAGGGTGAACAATAATAGGATCTGCTTCTTTTTCCGGAGCTTTAGGACCAGAAAGTGAACGCATTGCTAAACGTTCTTTCGCGTAAGCTAAAGCACCTTGGAAAGATGACTCAGATGCAGATAAACCTTGAACCGCAGTACCAATACGTGCTGTGTTCATGAAGGTGAACATACAGTTCAAACCACGGTTTTCAGGTCCGATCAAGTAACCTTTAGCTTGGTCAAAGTTAATGACACAAGTTGCGTTACCATGGATACCCATTTTGTGTTCAATAGAACCACAACGTACTGCATTACGCTCGCCAATCGTTCCGTCTGCATTGACATTGAACTTAGGAACGATAAATAACGAAATACCTTTAGTCCCTTTTGGTGCACCTGGAAGGCGAGCAAGAACGATATGGATAATGTTTTCAGCCATATCATGTTCACCAGCAGAGATAAAGATTTTCTCGCCAGAGATTGCATAGCTACCATCTGCATTTGGTTCTGCTTTAGTACGGATAATACCTAAGTCTGAACCTGCATGAGATTCAGTTAAACACATCGTACCTGTCCAAACACCTGAAACAAGGTTTGGTAAGTAAGTATTTTTTTGTTCATCAGAACCATGATGTTCTAATGTACGTACTGCTCCGTGAGACAAGCCAGGGTACATACCCCATGCCCAGTTAGAGCTACCTACCATTTCTGAAATTGCGATACCTAAAGAGTTAGGTAAACCTTGACCGCCGTATTGTTCTTCTGCTGATAAAGACGGGAAGCCAAGTTCGATGTATTTTTGATAAGCTTCTTTAAAGCCTGTTGGTGTAGTAACAACACCATCATTCCAAGTACAACCTTCACGGTCGCCAACTTGGTTTAACGGAGAAAGTTCATTTTCACAGAAGTCTGCCGCAGCTTCTAAATATTGATCAACCAATTCACGGCTTACGTTACCTTGAAAGTCAGGTAATTTTGCATAGTGTTCTTCAGCATTTAATAATTCATGCAAAACAAATTGCATATCACGTAAGGGCGCTTTGTATTGTGGCATATCGGGTTCCTCAATACTGGTGAAACCAGAGTTATAATCCTAATCTACGATAATGTGCCATAAGAGGCACCTTGAACCATTACATCGTGCAACAACTTGCATAACTGTACAAGCACCTCAGGGCCTTTACTTTGTGACTGCAAAGTCAAGAAAAAAATACTTGAACTATGTAAGTGCTTTGAGTGTAAACACTTTTGGTGAAGTTTAGATGAGACAAATAGTCAAAATCGTAAGTAGTTATGTACACAAAAAAGGCGCCGATAGGCGCCTTTTATTGCAGTATTTTTAAAATTATTTTGCTTGTGGTGCTACTGGAGCTGGAGCATTCATTGGTGGTTGAGGACGCTTTGGTTCGAAACGAAGATTACAAGTCCCTTCAAGTGTTCTATCTCCAACTTGGACATTTACAGCTTGACCATTTGCCTTGCCTTCACATGCTTTTTGAATCTGTTCAAAACGAGTTTGACGTTCTGCGCGGTGCTGTTCCCACGCTGCTTTTTGCTCAGGTGTAAATTCACGATGTTTCATGCGGTGATGACCATCACGTGGACCATCTTTCATCATATGATGGTCTGAATTAGGCGTTTGAGGGTTTGATTGACAAGCTGCCAAACTGCCCATAGTTACAATTGCTGCACTGAATAATGCGATTTTAGCCGTCATTTTCATGTTTAAAGCCCTTTAATGTTTGTTTTAAGATGACTTAAAGATTAGATAATAAAGATGAAGAAACAATGGAGAGTTTTTCTTTTCGTTGTTGGTTACAATGCAAAATATAGGATAAAAATGAGAGAATGCTTTTGAACGTTCTACGTGTTCCCATTGCATTGCGGCTATTTTTAACGGTCTTGCTTACCACGCTGTTAATTGCAACCGCAAGTTTGAGTGTTCTGCACTGGACCATGCAAAAGAACTTTGCCAAATATGTGGCTGATGTTGAAATGCAAAAGCTAGATCGGCTCATGACCAATCTTGGAAATGTTTATAACGTTTATCATGATTGGGGAAACGCGATTCAAGCCCAAATCTTACAAATTGAAGGAACAGCCGCTCCAGATGATTACGATCGTCTTTCACAGTGGTGGTTAAGACGCCAATATGACATTGCCATTCAGCAGCATTCTTTCGATGAACACACTCTCATTAATGTTTCTCCAGATGGTGCATCTCCAAATAAAAATTCTATTTTTAGCGATGAAGAGTTACGCACACTAGAAAAAAACTTACCTTCTGAATATCAACCATTTGAAGGTTTAAAATTCCCGTTAAGTGCTAACCAGTTTCGTCCACGTGATGACAATAAAAACAAGTCAAAAAGAGGAAGTCTCAAAGATATTGAGACACAAAATGGTAAGAAGCGCTTTATTGCTTTACCAGACCGTTTAGGCTTAAGTTCTCGTTTATCCTTATATGATGCCAAACATCAGTTTGTAGTGGGCGAACCGCCATCTTCAGATCAAATGTCGTACCGTCCTATCATCGTCAACAATGAGGTGGTAGGGTATTTAGGACTAAAACCAGTCCTAGATAAAGAAGATGCTTTAAGTATTAATTTCTTTAGTAATCAAAAGCGTTATTTACTTTTAATTTATGCCTTAACATTGCTGTCGAGTTTAGTTGCAGCACTTTTAATGGCAACTTATTTTAAAAAGCCAATTCAGCGTTTATTAAATGCAACAAATGAATTAACTAAAGGTAATTATCAGCATCAAGTTGTGATTAAACGAAATGATGAACTAGGTGACTTATCAACTCAACTAAATCATTTAGCCGAGATTTTACATCAACATGAAGAATCACGACGTCAATGGGTTGCAGATACATCTCATGAGTTAAAAACACCATTAGCTGTATTGCAAGCGCAAATCGAGGCAATGCAAGATGGTATTCGAAAGGCGACTCCTGAACATCTCGATGCCATGATGAGACAAGTTTCAAGCTTAAAGAAACTCACTCAAGATCTTGCAGACTTGGCACAGGCCGATGCCCAGCAACTTAAATGCTATTTAAGTTCGGTCAACCCTTGGGATGTTGTACTGCAAGAAGTTGAAAATTTCAGGCCTAAACTCGAACAGGCAGAGCTGGAAATTGAGGTGGAAGGTGAGGGCGTTCCATTATTATTAGACCGTGATCGCTTTAAACAAATTATTGTTAATTTAATTAGTAATAGTATTCGTTATACCGAAACAGGTGGAAAGATTCATATTCATACAAGTCAAACGTCTCAGGAGTGGACTTTATATGTCGATGACAGTCCGTTTGGTTTAAGTGATGAGCAATTATCACGTTTAGGTGAACGTTTTTATCGTGTAGATGATTCGCGCACGCGTAGTACAGGTGGAACAGGACTAGGCTTAGCTTTATCTTGTAAAATTGCGCAAGCGCTTGGTGGTACACTAAGTTTTGAACACTCACCATTAGGTGGTTTACGTTGTGTACTTACCTTTAAAAAGCAGAGTTAAATAAAAGGAAAAATGGCCCATGAAACATGTAATGTTGGTTGAAGATGAAGTCGAGTTAGCGCATCTGGTGCGTGATTATCTTGAGGCTGCTGGTTTCGAAGTAAGCATGTTTCATGATGGTCAAGATGCTTATACGAGCTTTCAACAACGTAAACCTAATTTAATGATTCTGGACTTAATGGTTCCAAGAATGGATGGTTTAACGATTTGCCGTAAAGTACGTGAACAGTCAGACTTACCAATTATTATGGTAACTGCACGTACTGAAGAAATTGACCGTGTTTTAGGGCTAAATATGGGAGCAGATGATTATGTGTGCAAACCTTTTAGTCCAAAAGAGTTGGTTGCCCGTGTACAAGCAGTTTTACGCCGTTTGGAACGTAAGGCTGAGCCAGAACAAAATGATTCGTTCCGCATCGATAAAGCCCAACAAAGAATTTGGTATCAACAAAAATCTTTAAGTTTAACGCCGACAGAATTTCGCCTACTTGAGCTATTTTTAGAACATGTGGGGCAAGTTTATTCACGTGCACAATTATTAGATCATATTAATCCGGATAGCTTTGATGTTGCTGACCGAGTTATTGATAGCCATATTAAAAACTTGCGTCGAAAAATCACGGAAGTGGCGGAAACTGGTAACCGTCATGAGTGGATTCAAGCTGTTTACGGTGTAGGGTATCGCTTCGAATATCCTGAAGAATAATTGCTTAGAAAAGTTATTCTGTGGATAACCACAATGTTATCCACAGAAAATGTGGATAAAAAATTAAGACGAACAGCTCACTGCTACATCAGGTACATCGTTTGGCAATGGCCCTAAGTCTTCAGGTTTTTCCAAATCTGGTTGTCTTGTATAAGGATGATTGAGTAACTTAAACAAACGGTCTACTTCACTAAAATCATCTCGCTCCGCTGCTTCAATCGTTCGCTGTGCCATATGATTACGTAAAATATAAATCGGATTTGCTTCTTGCATGTTCGCATCAAGTTCATCGGTATCTTGATGTTCACGAATATTTTCATATTGCGTAAGGAAAGCATCAAATTGTCGAATATCAAGGCAATCATCACGTAAAACCTTATATTCTTTATTTTGAAGGCGAATAAAGCTTTGAGTGTAATCAAGTTGCTCTGTTTGCAAAATACGTAAAAAGCTTAAGCCGCATTCAGTACTGTCTTTATGAAAATGAGGAAGGCCCATTTTTTTGCATAAACCAGTGGTGTAATGCTCAATAAAAGTTGGTTCAAATTCTTCTAGACAAGCGGCCAACGATTCTTTGAATTGCTCCTTTTGCTCAGGCTCAGCAAGTGGAATGAGATTATTTAACCAAGTCCATAAATTCCAGTGCGCAATACTCGGTTGGTTTTGATAGGTATAACGTCCTTGGTAATCAGAATGGTTGTTAATCCAGTTTGGACGGAAACGTTCCATAAAACCGTATGGGCCAAAATCGAGTGTAGAGCCCGTAATATTCAAGTTATCGGTATTCATCACACCGTGAGCAAAACCGACCAGCTGCCATTTAGCAATCATAATGGCTGTATTTCTAATCACAGCTTTAGCAAAAGCTAAAATAGGCTGTTCTTCTTGTTGGCATTCTGGATAGTGCCATTCAATGCATTTTTGAGTGAACTCGGCCAATAACTCAGGCGCATATTGATTGATCCATTCAAAATGCCCTAAACGAATATGGCATTCAGATGTTCTAAGCAGCATCGCGCCCGGTTCTAGTTTTTCACGTTGGACACCTTGGGTAGAGCTTGTAAAACCTATTGCATGACTTGAGGCGACTCCTAGAGCATTTAAGGCATGACCTGCTAAATATTCGCGAATAACTGAACGTAAAACTGCTCGGCCATCTCCCATGCGTGAATAAGGGGTAGGGCCTGCACCCTTCAAATGCAAATCGATGGTTTGACCTTTTTTATTCAGAATTTGTCCAATGAGTAAACCGCGTCCGTCGCCTAGCTGACCTGCCCATTGTCCAAATTGATGGCCTGCATAAACCATTGCCAAAGGTGGAAACTCTGGGAAAGTCCGCTGGCCACTACAGATCTCAACCCATGCTTTTTTTTCTTCATCTGTCCATTGTAATTCTTCGGCTAAAGCTAGATTAAAGTGTCCAGCCTTTGCACCTCGAAGAGGGGAAGGCTGCTGTATATGAAAAAGCTTAGAATTGAGTGATGAATAAAGCGGATTAAATTGCATAGGCTGGACTAAATAATTGAGGCGAACTTCACTATACCATAGTTAAAAACGAGCCAAAAAAATAGCGCCTGCAAAGCATGGCTTTACAGGCGCTATTTCGAACTAGAGTCGTATTAGTCTGGTACGACGTTTGTGTTCTTTTTAATGTTACGCATTAAAGTTTCTAGACACTCACGATGATGACTCAAACGATGTTCAAGCAATTGGAAATCAACTTTTAACTTATGATCCATTTTATGAATCTTTTCAGCCATTGCTGCTTTCTTTGCTTGTAACTCTTGTTCTTTGAGTTTCGCCCAGTCATTTAAAGTATGCGTAAATGCTTCATATTCTTGAGCAATACGTTGCTTCATTTGACTAATGTCGGCATTTACATCGTGACCATAAATCGCAAGATCCTGTTCAGCATATTTAAACTTCATTGCCAATTCTGCTTTTTTAATATTAAAGCTTGGAATACGACGTAGGTTCTTTGCTAAACCAATCTTAGAACATGTCCAAATTAGCCATTTAGTTGGGTCATATTGCCACCATTTCACACCATTACGATAATCGTATTGGAAAATATGGTGATAGTTGTGATAACCCTCGCCCCATGTTGCAATCGCTAACCAGAAGTTATCGCGTGCTGAATTTTCATCGGTATAAGGACGTTTACCAAACATATGGCAAAGAGAGTTAATGAAGAAAGTTACTTGATGGCTAATGATTAAACGTACTAAACCACCGAGAAGAACAACTCCCCATAAATCGCCAGTTGCCCAGCCGACTAAACCTAAAATACCAACGTGAACTGCTACGACAAGTAAAGCATAGTATTTATGCTGGAACATCACCAGTTTGTCATTGAGTAAATCAGGCGCATTTTTAAAGTCTGGCTCAGATGGAGAATGATCGCGAATCATCCAACCCATATGGGCATACCAGAATCCACGTTCAATTGAATATGGATCTTCATCCACATCGTCAACATGGCGATGGTGGGTACGGTGACCAGATGCCCAAAACAGAATACTGTTTTGTACAGCAAATGTGCCGCCAATCATTAAAAGAATTTTAAGAGGTAACGACGCTTCATAAGCACGATGTGCCCAAAGACGGTGATAACCAGCAGTAATCCCCATGCTACTTAAAGCTAAAAGAAAAAATAAGCTTACCCATGCGCTTACACTAAAATCATAATAATACGCGTAAATCGGGATTATGATTGCAGCAAGAATTGGTAAACCAATTAAGGTAATGCTAGCGGTCCAGTTAATTGGGGCCTTGAGTGGGGCGGAAGTCATATCCGGCAGCGCTCCTAGAAACCTTGTCATACAAGGTAAAAAGACAAAACGACATAGCAAAACCAATCATCAAGATTTATTGCTATTTTGCACACCATATTAGCACGTGCATAGTGAGAATCACTAACATTATTGTACAGATGTATCGAAAGAACCGTAACAGAATTAAACCATGCTTGGCAACATTTCAGATAGGAGAAGTTGTGTAATGAAAATACAGCGATTGAGAAAAAAGAATAGCATTGATATTGCAGGAAAATTGCCATTGAAATGTCTTTTCATCGCAATCAGCCTTGTATTGGCAGCATGTCAAAGCGCGCCGCAACAAAATGTTCAAAAAGGCCATGTAAAACCCATACACCATGCACAAACTCCGGTAGTTAAAAAGAAAGTGAGCCCGGAAGGTGTTCAAGATATTGATTGGCAAATCACTCAGATTAATGGTCATAAGGCAAAATTCTTTAACCAATGGCCGACTCTTTCACTGAACTCAGCAGTCAAAACTATAACCGGCCATACCGGATGTAACCGTATTTTTGGACGATACACTTTTGATTTCAACCAAAAGAAACTTGATATGGAAGTTAATGCGGGACATTCAAGTTGTGATGGTGCTTTGGCACAAGAAGCAGAACTAGTTGATTCCTTACAACGTATTCAACGCTTCCAGTTGGTAGGTAATACCCTATATTTACTTGATCAGAATGGACAACGCCTGATTCAGGCCGAGAAAAAATAAAAGGTGGTTAATACCACCTTTTTTCATTTAAAGTGTTTCGAGCATTGTTGTAGGAATATCTGTAATTAAGCCCTGAATATCTAAATCACGGAGCTTCTTCGCTCTTTCTACATCATTTACTGTCCATACACTAATGTTTAAACCTGCTTGGTGAGACAATTGAATCATTTCATCTGTAGCAAGCTGGTCATACCAACCAATATGACAGCAACCAAATTGATGAGCGAGTTCAATCGCTGTAGCTCCAACCGGAAGTTCAACTAACAAACCGCGTTTAAATTGAGAGTTGATATCACGTAAGGCAGTTAGAATTTGAAGATCGAAACTTGTAATAGTCACGACTTTTTCATACCCCTGTAATTCAGACTCAAGCTTTTGAACTAACTTTTCTGCAAATGCCATATCTCTGACAGCTTTAACCTCAACTTCAATATGATCAAAGTTATCAAGTAAATTTAAAACGCCTGTAAGAGTAGGGGTTGGCTCTGAATTTGGCCAATTGGGCCAGTTTTGTCGATGATCAAATGATAAAGCTTGAGCCAAAGTAGATTGCTCAACAATTTGGTCGACTCCAGCTGTACGTAAAAAATTATCATCATGAATAACGACCAGTTCTTGGTCCTGAAGCTGGCGAATATCAAATTCGACACCACGAATACCTAAATTTTTTATGT
Organism: Acinetobacter nosocomialis; assembly: GCF_041021905.1. NCBI lineage: Bacteria > Pseudomonadati > Pseudomonadota > Gammaproteobacteria > Moraxellales > Moraxellaceae > Acinetobacter > Acinetobacter nosocomialis. Next base: position 3,366,069 of record NZ_CP157432.1, on the reverse strand, counting down.
GCTGAAAACCACCTAAAGTATTTTCAGGAGCTTCTCGGCGTGCACCACGATGACCAATAATGCGCATAATTTTCTTCTATTCAGTTATTGTTGATTATGGCCTCTTCAAAAGTAGAGACCATACTTAAATTAGTCTATTTTTAAATAATCTCATTAATATTTTTTTGCCAAAGCACTTCTTGTCCACCTTCTGCACGTTGTAAAGCACGAGATGCGACAAATAACCAGTCAGATAGGCGGTTTAAAAGTTGGAGTGCTGTGGCTTGAATATTTTGGTCACGAGTCTGTACCGACATAAGTGATCGTTCTGCACGACGGCAAACAGCACGCGCTTGATGAGCGTAACTGCAAGATAAAGAGCCAGATGGCAGAATAAACTCTTTCAGCATAGGCAAATCTTCATTCATACGATCAATTTCTTTTTCCAGAAATTCAATACAAATGGGCTGAAGCAAATTGTAATTGGGAATACAAACTTCGCCGCCTAAATCGAAAAGCCAATGTTGGATCAAGCTCAGGCTTTTGTCCCAATCTGCTTTATTAGTCACTTGGCTGGCTGTGATTTGTGCACGCAGTACACCAATAATGGCGTTCAATTCATCGACATCACCAAGTGCCGCAATTCGTAAATCATCTTTGGCAACACGAGAGCCATCGCCTAAACCTGTGGTACCTGAATCGCCTTTGCGTGTATAGATTTTGCTTAAACGGTGTCCCATGATGGATATCCTGAACATAAAAAAGGGGATAATGTCGGTCAGAACATTACCCCGAAACTGGAGTTAAGAAAATATTTTTATAATGAGGGTGAAAAATTAATAGCGGAAAGTTACGCCAACAGAAGCTTGGCGGCCTGTATTAACATACCAGTCATTTGAAGGATATGTATTTAATACTTCACGATATTGAACATCACCTACGTTTTGAATATTGGTAAATAATTTTACGTTAGGAATAACATTCCAATAAGCATTTAAGTCTACTGTTGCATAACCTGGTACTCGCATAGAGTTTGCAGAATCTGCATAAGATTTAGCTCTAGCGATTAACGAAGCACTAATTCCATACACTGCATTTTCTAGACCAGTGCTTACAGTGAGAGTCTGGCGAGGTCGATAAGCAATTTCTGTATTGTCTTTTTCATTTTCTGTTTTTACGTAAGCATATTCAGTAGATAAGAACAGATCATCTTGATGCCACTTTATTCCAGCTTCGCCACCAATAAAGTTCGCCTTAGCTATATTTGTATTCGTGCCTGCATTGTAGGCAATAAGATCTTTAATTTTTGTATGATAAACAGAAAAATTAGTACTCACATTGGAAGTAAGATCATAGTTCACACCCATTTCATAAGAAGTACTTTTTTCTGGCGCTAAGTTTTCATTACCACCCCATTGTGAATATAGTTCATTCAAGGTCGGAGCCCTGAAAGCACTACCGATATTTGCATATACACTAGCATTAGGTAAGAAGTGATAACGGATAGCACCTTGTCCAACAGTATGAGTACCAAAGCGCTGGTTATCTTCTAAACGAACGCCAACTTGGGTGTCAAAAAGATCATTCTTTAGTTGATGCTGTAAATAATATCCCGTGCTATTTACACTCTTATCTGAGTTAAGAATGGTATTACTTTTATAATTTGCATCATTATATGTTGCACCAACCAAAATGTTCTGATTTGGAGTAAATTTCCATTTCAGGTTTAGATCGCTTTCATTGTTTTCAGTATTGTAATATGAGTCGTAAGCAGGAACATTTTGTTTATCTTGGACATTTGCATAGTGTGCATTAATGATGAGATCAGGCAAAATATTATAAGCAACTTTTGTGTTGATAACTCGATTTTCGAATAGACGCTGTGCTGTGTTGGTTATGTAATCATTACTGAAAATATTAGTGCCTTTATTTTCACTAATTGAAGCAGAAGCATCTATTAAGTTTTCTTGAAAGAAGCCCACTTTAGCGTGATAACCTTTTTGATCATATCCAGCCTTTTCATTTTCTGGTTGGCTTTCAAAAATACGTGTTCCATCACTTTCTAAGCGCTGACCACCTAGTTGTGCATAGAAACCTTGATCACTTACAAGATTGGCATTAACAATAGTCTTATAGGTATTATTTTCACCATAAATACCCGTTAGCTCAGCACCTGTTTTCTCAGGTTTTTTAGAAATTAACTGAACTACACCGCCAATAGCATCACTTCCATACTGAACTGATGCTGGACCTTTTAATATTTCAATTTGTTGAACATCTGTTGTATCTAAAAATGCGGGATATAGTGGACCAAGTTCATTTTGACTATTTAAACGAGCGCCATCTTTAAGAACCAATGTATGAACTGATTTAGTACCACGAAGCGAAATTTCAGAAATCTGACCTAGACCACCGCTTTGTTTTACATAGATGGATGGGTCACGTTGAATAATATCTGAAACGTTTAATAATGGATTCTGCTCAATGGTTTTTTCATCAATCACTGAAATGCGCGCCGGAACTTCACTCGCTTTTTCTGCGCTTTTTGAAGCAGTCACTACAATTGGATCGAGCTGAGTTGCGGTAGTTGTATCTTCAGCAAAAATAATAGGTGAACACCCCATCGCAATAGCGATAGCCCCTACCAGACGAGTAGGTTGAAAAGACTTAGACATAACATGCTCCATACATTCACCCCACGTGAATGATCGGGTAGATAATGAAACAAGCAGGTCTCCGGACTTCAGCGCCATAATTCATTTATGGACATATTCACCTTCCCACATCACTGCAGTGGTGTAAGTCGATCTCGACTTAAAAAATATGCTTTACATTGTTACCGTTGCGGGGGCAGTGCCGGATTTTCACCAGCTTCCCTAAAGCATCAATTGCTTACACTTGCTTCCATTTGAACGCAGTATAAAGTGCTGAATTGCTTCCTACAATGTCATTTCGAGCAATTCCCGGAGAACTTTTACGCAAGGGACTAAAATTGCATTACAATGACGCTTATTTTAAAAAATGGTTGTAGTTTAGGCAGATCATGAGCCCATCAAACCAAAAACGTACTCGAGCAAAAATTTGTGGAATTACTCGTAAGCAAGATGTTCAAGCAGTGGTCACAGCTGGAGCAGATGCGATAGGTTTTGTTTTTTTTCCGCCAAGTCCAAGAAACGTAACAGTTGAACAGGCAGAAGAATTGGCAAAACTTATTCCACCTTATGTACAAATGGTTGGTTTGTTTGTTAATGCAAGTGCCACTGAAATTCAGGATGTACTTGATTGTGTTCCCCTAGATGTATTACAACTACATGGCGATGAAACTCCAGAACAATGCCAAGACATCGCTCGCCATTGTAAACGTCGTTGGTATAAAGCAATTCAGGTTAAACCTGATCTGGATGTAGTTGCTGAAATTCAAAAATATCAGGCAGCTGGTGCCAGTGCTGTATTGCTCGATGCATGGCATCCTGAGCTTAAAGGGGGCACAGGACATCAGTTTGACTGGTCTAAATTCCCAAAACTTGATATTCCATTAATTTTGGCAGGTGGTTTAACCCCTGACAATGTCATTGACGCTATTCATACTACCGGTGCTTTTGCAGTAGATGTGAGCGGAGGCGTAGAGTCCGCAAAAGGTATAAAAGACCAACAACTCATTGAAAGATTTATGCAAGGAGTCCAACGTGGATCAGCAAAATAATGTGATTGACTATACCCAATTCCCAGATGCAAATGGGCATTTCGGTATCCATGGCGGACGTTTTGTGTCAGAAACTTTAATGGCGGCATTAGAAGATTTAGAAAATCTCTATTCCCGCATGAAAAATGATGAACAGTTTCTGGCAGAATTCGACCGTGACCTCGCCTACTATGTAGGTCGTCCTAGTCCACTTTATTATGCTGAGCGATGGTCAAAAGAGTTAGGTGGTGCACAAATTTACCTTAAACGTGAAGACTTGAACCATACAGGCTCACATAAGGTAAACAACACGATTGGTCAAGCACTACTTGCAAAGCTTTCTGGTAAAAAACGTATTATTGCCGAGACAGGTGCAGGCCAGCATGGCGTTGCAACAGCAACAATTGCGGCACGTTTAGGTCTTGAGTGTGTTGTGTATATGGGTGCTGAAGACGTTAAACGTCAAGCCATGAACGTTTACCGTATGCGTTTGCTGGGTGCAACAGTTGTACCTGTACAAAGTGGCTCTAAAACGCTTAAAGATGCCATGAATGAAGCAATGCGTGACTGGGTAACTAACGTTGATACGACTTACTATGTCATTGGTACAGTTGCAGGTCCGCATCCTTATCCTCAACTCGTTCGTGATTTCCAGTCGATTATTGGCCGTGAAGCACGTAAACAGATTTTGGAGCAAGCAGGTCGCTTACCAGATGCATTAGTTGCATGTGTAGGTGGTGGTTCAAATGCAATGGGCTTGTTCTATCCGTTCTTAAACGATGCCAATGTGAAAATGTATGGTGTTGAGGCTGCTGGCTTCGGTATTGAAACTGGTAAACACTCCGCGCCTTTAAATGCAGGTCATGTGGGCGTATTGCATGGTAACCGTACTTACCTCATGAGTGATGCACAAGGCCAAATTATCGAGACACATAGTATCTCGGCAGGTTTGGACTATCCGGGTGTGGGTCCTGAACATAGCTTCTTAAAAGATATGAAGCGCGTTGAATACGTGCCAATTAATGATACTGAGGCGCTGCAAGGTTTCCGTGACTTAACCAAAATTGAAGGGATTATTCCTGCGCTTGAAAGCTCACATGCTATGGCATATGTATCTAAGCTTGCACCAACCATGTCTAAAGATCAGATTATTATTGCGACTGTTTCAGGCCGTGGCGATAAAGATTTAATGACAGTTGCACGCATTGATGGCGTAGAAATGGTTGAGATGTAAGAGGAAAAAAATGCCAAGTTTGTTTATGGTAATGTTGGGTGGCCGTCATGCGCGTGCCAATACAGAAGTCCATGACATCGTTATGGCCGTAGGGGATACTTTAGAAGAAGTTTACCCTCAACTTAAACAGGCTTGGTTTGGTGAGGCTCAAGGGTTGCATATCGATGCTTGGGCCAAGCTTTCAGGAGTTAGCTGTCAAGGGCAGAACTATCAAATCCAGTTTACCGATGCAGCCCCATCAGCTTCAGATCTAAAGTTATATTTGATTAATCTGGGGGGATATACACCCCAAGCTTTTGGTGAGTTGCATAGTTATCATTTGGTTGTTGCACCTGATGCGGTAAGTGCAAAACAATTAGGTAAACAGTTTATAGATCAAGAGTGGCATAAACCACACACTGACCGTGTAGTGGATATTGATGATTGTATTCCTATTGACCATATTGCGGGTCGTTATATACAGTTAGTGCAAGGTGAGTTCAATCCAACACGTTGGGAAAATACTTATTTACTTCTTTAACTGTTCTTAAAAAAAGCTTAAAGGCAAAAATAAAATATAAAAAGTTGCTGATCTCATGTATAGCTCGCTCAAATCGCAACTTTTTTGTACCACTATTTACAATTCATCTGCTTAGACTAGAAGCTCAACATAAGCTCTTTGGAGTAATCAAAATGGGTCTTCTAGATGAAGTAGGTAAAATTGCTGGTGCAATTATCGCGGAACAAGGCGTCGATAAATTAGATCCAGATGCAGGTTTTCTAGAAAAAGCAGCTGGTGCTTTTGCTGGCTATGAAGCAGCAAAAATCGCTGAGAAAAAATTGGAAAATCAGGACAGTAACGAGCAAGAATCAGAGCCAGAACAGGCAAGTGACGATGATGCTTAACTTTTAGAAATTGAATTACACTTAAATCGAGAGTTGAATTTGATTTTGTTGATGGAGTGGGTCATAGCTACTGAAATAGACCCTCAAAGAGTTTAAGTTATCGTATATAGATTTAAGTGAATATCACAAAAAAGAGCATATCAATATGCTCTTTTTTTATGGCTAAATAAAAGTCATTTGAAGATCAAAACAGATAAGTAGCCAACTGGTCAGTGATCAGTCTATTATTAGTCAATAGATGAACAGGAAATCAACGGATAATAAATAATGGATTTAATTCAAGAAAATGGACAGCCTCGTTATGGGCGTTTTGAATCTGTACCGTCGACTATTCATGTACAACGTTATATCTATAAAACGCCTTATGGTAAGGTTTTAAAGGGCTGGCGTAAGCAATTAAAGTATAAAAAATTTAAATTCTGTGGCATTCAGCATAAACACTACAGTATTGGTCTAGCCATTGCAGATATTGGTTGGGTTGGACATGGTTTTTTCTATATTTTTGATCATGAAACAGGACAAGTCATTGAGTGGAACGCTATTCAACCTTTAGGTCATAAAACTCATCTTGATGAGCAGCCATTATTTAATCAAAGTTATTTTTCTAAATCGCCTTATCAAATAGATATTCAACATGCTAATGGTGTGCGATATATTCGGGTGACTAAATATGGGGAAATTTGCCTGAGTGCCCGTATTTTTTGTGCTGGAACAGATATTTTAAGTTTGTGTACCCCAACAGGTATCAATGGTTGGACCTATACCCAAAAGCAGACCACTTTGGCTGTTGAAGGTATGTTCATGAGTAAACAAAAACAACTTGTGCAATTTGATGAAAAGACATTTGCATCCTTAGATGATACCTGTGGTTTTTTACGTCCTGAAACAGCGTGGTTTTGGCTTTCATGTAATTTTTGGGATGAGCAGGGTCGACGTATTGGGTTGAATTTGGCTTCTGGGGTTAATGAAAGTTTTGGTAATGAAAACTGTTTATGGGTGAATGGCGTTTTATTTCCACTTACAGATGTTTTATTTGAAAAAATAAATGATGAGACATGGAAAATTAGCTCTTTAGATCAAAAGCTTAATCTGCACGTCCATATTGGTTGGTGTCGATACGAAAACATTAATCTAAGGATGATTGGAAGTCAGTTCAATCAGTGGCAAGCTAAAATTAGCGGCAGTATTGAACATGAGGCAATTGATACAATCACTTGCAATGAGCAATACGGACTATTAGAACAACATTATGCAAAATGGTAACAAGCAGGTTATAAACCTGCTTGCCAAAATGCTTCACCCGCTGCGATTGGGTCATTTGTTTTTTCTAAAGTTTCAATCCAAACAGGATACTGACGAATAACTGGATGTTGGCTTGGGTGAAAATCTTTTTTAAACCAGTCCAGATATTGTTTTTTCATAGCCGTTAATGTGCCATTTTTCCCAAAGAACCAAGGTAAACCTTTGAGTGTCATCGATAACCTTTCTTTAGGGCTAAACCCATCACATTTCAACATGATGTTGGTTCTATAGAGGGTAAAACCAAACATGAGTACAGTTGTTAAAACAAGTACAAAGCGACGGGTTGACTCTGGAACTTCACCCACCTGTCTCATGACATCAAATGCCACATCACGATGCTCCATTTCTTCGATAGCATGCCATGCAAATAATGCGCGAACGTAAGGATGAGCATTTTCCAAGGTTTTTTTATTGCTATAAAAGGTTTCTGCCATTAATGCTGTTAAATGTTCAGCCGCGGCTGTCATTGCAATATTGTATTGTGGTGAACGTTTGGTGAGCTCAAAACGGAAAATTTTTTTAAGTGTGCTTGTGAACTCATCCACAGGCATACCTTGTTCTTTCATGAGCTGATTCATTTTGTCATGGGCAATACCATGTTGAGCTTCTTGTTTAATAAAATCTGCAACTCGCTTTTGTAGTTCCGGGTTATCAATTTTGTCACGGAACATTCGCACACATTCAATGAAGTAACGCTCTCCGTCGGGAAAGGTTAAGCTGAGTGCATCAAACATGCGAGTCAAAAAAGGATCGTTATTAAACCAAAAGCGTGGTGCTTCGTTTAAATGAAAATCTAGATCTTTGCGAACCACTGGCTCGACCTGATAAGAAACATGTGCGTTCATCTTTGTATTTCTCGCAACTAAGCTTTTCATTAGTATGTCGTGAATGGTCGGCTTTGTTTTGACAGTTATCGCCAATTTTTATACAGTTTGCGACAAGATGGCAGTAAAAAAAGGAAACGCCATGCAAGAGTTTACGATCTCAAATGGATACTTTTATCTTTGGAATACGTATTTAAAAGAAAAGGGAATAGCATGGCAGTCACTCAATTTAAATGACACTCAAACTCGGCAAATACAAAATATTTTATCTGCCTCTATTGATGCTCAGTCCTCCTTACATCTTTTTACTGAGCTTTTAGAACTGACCGAATCTCAATTACAAGTGTCCAATTTAGCTTTAGAAATGGCAGCCTGTATTACACCAGCCAATTTTGGCGTGCTGGGTTATATGGCCTCCAGAAGTGATACCTTAGGTCAAGTGGTTAAATATATTGCTAAATTTCATCGCCTAGTAATAGATGGGGAGCAAGTTGTACCCATACAAATCGAGCAAGATGCTTCCAAAATTCGCTTGTATTGGCCTTTGGTTGATGACAGTAATATTGTGCTTAGTGAGTTAACCTTAGCCGCAATGGTACAGCTTGCTAAAGAGATTGCTCCCTTACATGATTTTCTTTTACAACATGTCGAATTTGTACACCGACCTCGGGGGCCATTGGTTCTTTATCAACGCTTCTTTCAGTGCAAATTGTCATTTGACCGACCGTACTATGCATTAACTTTTGCAAGTGAAAGTTTAAATGTTCGCCCCCAGCATGCAGACCCGACTTTAGTGCAGCTTTTAGTAAAACAAGCTGAAGAAGCTTTGGTTCAACGGAAAATACATACCGATTTAGTTCAGCAAATACATTGGATCGTACAAGAATATTTAAAGCATAAGCAGCAGGCTCCAAAAATAGAAGATATTGCCATCGAACTTAATGTTTCAGTACGAAGCTTGCAGCGTCAACTACAGGCATTAAACACTTCATTTAAATTAATTTTAGATACTGAGCGTATGAAGCGCTGCGAGATATTGTTAAGTCAAAATGAAAGTCTTACTGCGATTGCTGACCAGTTGGGTTATTCCGATCAGTCTGCACTTGCAAGGGCACATAAAAATTTAACAGGGCAAACATTGTTAACTCGTAAAAAGCAATTGCAACTCACCCATAAAAATACAGAGAAATAGATTTTTTGATGATTTTTTATTCATATTGCAAACGAATAATGGCTCAAAAATAGGAAGCTTTGATCATTGAGAAAAGTTTCAAAATATTGATAAATGTACGCCATGGGTTGTATGAATCATACAATCGAATATCGCCATAACGTTAGGCCTGTTCAATGAGCAAAAAATAGCGTTAAAATGCGGTGTTCTTGTATTTCTACAAACAACTCCTCAATTTTAAATAATTCAAGGAAAGCACAACCCTATGTCACGTCTTGCCACCCGTTTTGAAAAGCTGCAGTCCCAACAACGTAAAGCGCTTGTATCTTATGTCATGGCGGGTGATCCACAGCCACAAGTAACAGTTCCGTTACTTCATAAAATGGTTGCGGCAGGAGTAGACGTTCTTGAGCTTGGTTTACCATTTTCAGACCCGATGGCTGATGGTCCGGTTATTGCGCTTGCTGCGGAACGCGCGCTTGCGGCAGGGACGAACACCTTAGATGCATTGAACATGGTAAAAGAGTTTCGTGAACAGGATCAGGAAACACCTGTTGTTTTGATGGGTTATCTCAATCCTGTTGAAGTGATTGGTTATGAGAAGTTTGTTTCTTATGCGAAACAATGTGGTGTAGATGGCTTATTACTTGTGGATTTACCACCAGAAGAGTCAAAAGAATTTGGTGCGATCTTAAAACAGCATGATATGGACCAAATCTTCTTACTTGCACCAACTTCAACTGATCAACGTATTCAACACGTAGCAAATCAGGCAAGCGGTTTTATCTACTATGTTTCACTTAAGGGTGTAACAGGTGCAGCGACTTTAGATACTTCTGAAGCGGCTGCGCGTATTGAAAAAATCAAAAGTATAACTAACGTTCCTGTTGGCGTTGGTTTCGGAATTAGTGATGCTGCATCAGCGAAAGCGATGGGTAGCGTTGCAGATGCCGTGATTGTAGGTAGTGCTTTCGTTAAATCTTTTGCAACGTTAACAGCTGATGAAGCTGTTGAACAGACGGTGAATAAAGTCAAGGAGCTTCGAGCAGCGCTCGATGAGTTAGTATGAATCAAGAAGTGAAATCAGGGAAAGTTCTTAGCCCTTCGACGCCATGGACACAGCGTCCAGTTCCAGGTATTGAAGTTGCAGATGAGCAACAGACTCTCAAAGCAACATTTACTGAGCCGACTATTGAGTGCCCTGAATGTCATGCTTTAGTGACACGTACAGCTATATCTTTCAATGCGTATGTATGTCCACAGTGTGACGAACACTTAAAAATGAAAGCTCGTGATCGCTTAAACTGGTTCTTCGACAATGTTGTAGCTGAATTAGGTCAAGAATTTAGCGCGAAAGATCCTTTAAAGTTTGTCGATAGCAAACCGTATCCAGAACGTATGCGTGAAGCGCAAACTAAAACTGGTGAAACGGAAGCCCTCATCGCTATGCAAGGAAACTTAAATGGCGTAGACATGATTGCATGTGCTTTTGAGTTCGACTTTATGGGTGGCTCAATGGGTACTGTAGTAGGTGACCGTTTTGTTAAGGCGGCTGAGCTTGCAATTGAAAAACGCCAACCTTTAATCTGCTTTGCAGCTTCTGGTGGTGCACGCATGCAAGAAGGTATGTTGTCACTTATGCAAATGGCGCGTACTTCTGCTGCAATTCAAAAATTAAAAGATGCAGGTTTACCTTATATCGTAGTGTTAACACACCCAGTTTATGGTGGTGTAACTGCTTCTTTAGCAATGTTGGGCGATATCCATATTGCAGAACCTAAAGCAATGATCGGCTTTGCTGGTAAACGTGTAATTGAGCAAACTGTACGTGAAACATTGGAAGAACCGTTCCAACGTGCTGAATATTTGCTTGATCATGGTGTAATCGATCAGATTGTTCATCGTCATGCTTTACGTGATACTGTATCTCGACTTGTATCGAAATTGATGAACTTACCTTGAAACAACAAGCTCCACTTTCAACAGACTCTTTAGATACATGGCTCAATTATTGGAGCCATGTTCACGTTACAGGGATCGATCTTGGTCTGGAACGTGTTATTCCCATAGCAGAAAAATTAGGAGTGACAAAACCCACTGCTAAAGTTTTCACTGTTGCCGGAACAAACGGGAAAGGTTCAACTACAACAACACTTGCGTCTATATTAAAAGCACAAGGTTATAAAGTTGGGTTGTATCAATCGCCGCATATCTATCGTTTTAACGAACGAGTCAAATTAGGTGGAGTCGAGGTTGATGATCAAAGCCTGATTGATGCTTTTGTACAAGTTGATCAGGCTCGTCGCGATTGCGATTTAAGCTTATCGTTTTTTGAAGCAACCACTTTGGCTGCTTTTGTCATTTTTAAACAGCAACAATGCGATGTATGGGTGCTTGAAGTCGGTTTAGGCGGACGTCTGGATGTCGTCAATGTCATTGACCCTAATATTGCTGTGATCACCAATATTGGTCTTGACCACACTGACTGGTTAGGCGATACCATCGAGAAAATTGCTTTTGAAAAAGCAGGTATCATTCGTCCTGATATTCCAGTCATTTTTGCAGGTGAGCAAGTTTTACCTCAAGCCATTCAAGATAAAGCCAATAGTTCAAAAGCGACACTATATGCGATTAACAGAGACTATTTCTATAAACTCGCAAATGATGGGAAACACTGGTATTTTGCAAGTGAAGGAACTACTTTAAAACTGCCACTAGGATCACTTGCAATTGAAAATATTGCAGGAGCAGTTGCTGCTGTATTAAATAGCGGACTTGAAATCTCACAATCGGCGCTAGAGAAGGGCATTGAAAATGCTCGCTTGGCAGGACGCTTTGAAGTGCGTCAAGTCAATGGAAAAACCATAATTTTCGATGCTGGACACAATCCACATGGTGTTGAATTTTTGTTAAAGCAATTGCGAAATTTCTTAGAATACAATAAACAGTACACAGAAGTTGTCGCAGTATTTTCAATGCTGGCAGATAAAGATATAAAATCAGTAGTCGATTTATTGAAACCTACTGTTTTACATTGGAAAATTGCTGAGTTGAATGTGCCGCGTGCTGCACCGATTCAGCAATTGAATGACGCCCTACAAGGCCAGACAATACAACAATTTAGCAATATCAAAGAGGCTTTTAAATCAGCGCTTGAGCAGACAAATAACAATCAGCTGATTTTAGCCTGTGGTTCGTTTCATACTTTAGAAGCGATTTGGGAGTATTTGGAAGAATGTCAATGAATAACAAACAACGCTGGATGGGTGGCGTTGTTTTATTAGGTGGTGGTGTTTTATTGGCAGCATTACTTCTAAAAGGAAATGAAGAAATAAAACATGTGGGCGCTGAACCACAAACCTCTACATCACCGAAGCCACAAGCTAAACCAAAGCCATCCGCACAAGAAGGGCAGATGGTACAGCTACAGCCGCTTGCAGTAGATGTGGAAACAGAGAAACGTCTTCTTGAAGAACAACGCCGTTCCCGTGAAAAAGCAGTCGCGGAACAAGAAGCTCGTGCTGCTCAGTTCTTGGCAATGCAACAACAAGCAGAAGCAGATGCAGCGCGTAAAGCTGCTGCAGAATATGCTGCGATTAATGCACGCCGTGCTGCTGCGCAGGAAAGTTCAGATAATATCCCTCCTGAAGTTGCAGGTGGTGAGGGTAAGGCAAAAGGACAGCAGACTGATACAAAAAAGCCAGTAGATACAGCTAAAGCAGATGCAGATAAAAAAGCTGCTGAAGCGAAGAAACAAGCAGAAGCCGACAAAAAAGCCGCTGAGGCAAAGCGTCAGGCCGAAGCTGATAAAAAAGCAGCAGAAGCTAAGAAACAAGCAGAGGCAGAAAAGAAAGCTGCTGAGGCTAAAAAGCATAAGGCTGAAGCTGAGAAAAAGGCTGAAGAAGCTAAACATCAAGCTGAGGCGGAAAAGAAAGCTGAAGCTAAGAAACATACTGAAGCAGAAAAGAAAACAGCAGAAGCTAAACATAAAGCTGAAGCAGAGAAAAAAGCTGAAGCTGAGAAAGCGCGTGAATTGCTTGAAAATGGCGATAAGAAATGGATGGTACAGGTTGCATTGGCTGCTAATCAGGCAAATGCAGATGCTGTTGTTTCTAAACTACGCGCTAAAGGTTATAAGGTCACGACAAGCCCAACCAGTAAAGGTATTCGTATTATGGTTGGACCAGCAAAAGACCGTGATACTGCAGATGCAGCTCGTAAGAAAATTACCTCTGACTCCAGTTTAAACATGAAGTCAGCTTGGGTGATTGATTGGGTGCCATTAGATCAGCGCTAATCTGATCATAAGTTTATTCAAGATCTAGTTTAGATGGATTCGACAATTGTTGTTGAATCCATTTTACATTTTCAGGGGTGAATAAACGGTCAATATTTTTCCAAATAATATGATAACCATACCCACCTTGTTTCATTTCTTTAACAGCATCATCAATTGTCCAATCTTCAAAAATAATTCGGTACATTGCAACGCTAGCACCGGTACGGTCTGAACCATGGTAACAGTGTAATAAAACACGTTGGTGATTTTGTTTGGCAATTTTAATTTGCTGCATGACTTCTAATAGATCTTGTCTGTTAATAGCCCATGTGTCGATAGGAATGTGAACAAGATTAAAATTTTCATTTTTAAATACTAATTCATCTGAGTCTTTAGCTCTTAAATTAATAATAGTTCCAATTTGATGGTGCTTTAACTCGGGAATCATTGCTGCATTTGGTTGTTCGCTACGAAAAACATCATTACTCACTTGATAGAAATTATGGGTTTGAGAAACTAAAGTTCCCCAATCTTTGGGTCTATGCTCATGTGCAATGCTTTCATGTTGCATACATCCTTGTAGGTTTAAACACAGAACAAAAGCAATGAGGGAGAGTTTTTTCATGTTTGATACCGTCGAAGCTCATGAGGATCATGGGCACAAATAATTTCAATCGTTGGCTCATGTTGAGCCAAATGCTGTATTTTTTTCAGGTTAACAAGACGCTTTTCATTGTCTTCTGCAAATGTTTTTTCCAGAAGGGTCAGCGATCTTAATTTATTTTTAGGATTTAACTCTAGGTGTGAGTAGTAAGCATCTCCGCAGAACAATAACCACTGATTTTGCTGTTTGATGGCAATACCACAATGTCCTGCGGAATGGCCTAATAATGGCACCATTAAAATTTCGTCTTGGAATAACGGGAAACCTTTGACTTTTTCAAGATTAAACCATTTTTCACCCTGCTGATATTCAACAAAATTCCAGTATCGATGATGATTATATTGATTGGTTCTATAACGAAGCTTACCTTTAAAATTAGGCAATTGTGCAGCATTATATTCAGCGGCTAACACATGAACTGTGGCATGAGGAAAATCCGAAATGCCACCTGCATGGTCAAAGTCGAGGTGAGTCACAAAGATGTGTTGTACATCGTTAGGATGAAATCCTAATTTTTGTATTTGCTGGATCGCACTGAATTCAAGATTCGGCTCAATTTTCCCCAAACGTTTGACTAAAGAGCCAAGGCGCTGTTGCATGTGTAAATAGTCTTGCAGACCAAATCCGGTATCAATGAGCACAAGGCCTCGATCAGTTTCTACCAAAAGACAATGGCATACAACGTCAGCTTTCCAGCCTTTCTGCCCAAATAAAGGTGCGCAGACAGGACACATACTGCCGCATTTCAAATGGTGAATTTTATGGATCATGTTTTTTGTTTTTTGCACAAACTCCTTGGGAGTTATAACTGATCTCGACAGTAAAAACCATGTGTATTCAATAATGCAAAAAAAAGCCATCGGGTGAGATGGCTTGGAGATGGAAACATTCGTTTATGAGCTTTAGTTAGTTTTCTTTGCTTTTTCTTATTATTGATTACGCGCTTTATTGGTTTTTTAGGCAACTTTTCAAATGTCTACCTATGCGCTTCGCTTGTTTTGCAGGGAACCTTTCAGATGCTTGCCTACGCACTGCGTTTGTCTTATAGTCAAATTTTCAAATGTTTGCCTACGCGCTTCGCTTATCTTGCAGGGAACCTTTCAGATGCTTGCCTACGCACTGCGTTTGTCTTGTAGCCAACTTTTCAAGTGTTTGCCTACGCGCTTTGCTTGCCTTGCAAGCAATAAAACCTTTAGTCGGTTTTATTGCTTTCAGGCTGTGGTGTGAGGCGCAAGTAAGGTTTCACCGCAGTATAGCCTTTAGGGAAACGTTGTTTAATTTCTTCTTCATCTTTTAAAGAAGGAACAATCACAACATCTTCGCCTTGTTGCCAGTTCGCTGGAGTAGCTACTTTATGCTTGTCGGTTAATTGTAATGAGTCAACAACGCGTAAGACTTCGTTGAAGTTACGACCAGTCGAAGCAGGGTAAGTAATAATTAAACGAACTTTTTTGTTTGGATCAATAATGACTAAAGAGCGAACTGTAAGCGTTTCACTAGCATTTGGATGAATAAAACCATAGAGCTCAGATACTTTGCGGTCTTTGTCGGCAATAATTGGAAAATTAACAGTAGTATTTTGAGTTTCATTAATGTCATTAATCCAGCCTTTATGCGACTCAACGTCATCTACAGATAGGGCAATCGCTTTAACATTACGTTTTTCAAATTCATCTTTTAATTTCGCTGTATAGCCTAATTCTGTTGTACATACAGGGGTATAGTCAGCGGGATGCGAGAATAAAATACCCCAACTATTACCTAAAAAATCATAAAAACTAATTGTGCCTTCGCTTGATTCTTGTTGAAAATCAGGGGCAGTGTCTCCTAATCGCAATGTCATGATCTTTCCTCAGTTGCTTAAAATTTGTTATATGTTGAAATGACTATGCCGCAATTTATTTATTATTAAAATTATTGTTTTTGTATTTTATTATGAAATTTTTATATAAGTGTAAATATATATGACTAAAACTCGTTAATTTATGGCCTGAATCAATGTAACTTTAAGATAAATTTGCTAAATTAGATTTCTCGGAAGTTGTGTTCAATAGATAAGCGTTAATGTTGAGTTTCAGGTGCCAGATGCATTAAAGGGGCTTAGATAAAGGGTAAAACCGTTTATCTAACTATCAGATTTTTTTTATGGGTTTTGTGCAAACCCCTTGTACTTCAAATTTCTGACACCATAATAAACGACTGAGAAAAAATTTATTCATTTGACCAAGCAAGATTTAGAGAGTTTATCCATGTTGGCAAGTCTGATCGGAGGTATCTTCGGTACAAAAAATGAGCGTGAACTCAAACGCATGCGCAAAATTGTTGAGCAAATCAATGCGCTCGAGCCGACGATATCAGCTTTAAGCGATGCAGACTTATCTGCAAAAACTCCAGAATTCAAACAACGTTATAACAATGGCGAAAGTTTAGATAAGTTACTCCCTGAAGCGTTTGCAGTTTGTCGTGAGGCAGCAAAACGTGTGATGGGCATGCGTCACTACGATGTGCAATTGATTGGTGGTATTACTCTCCACGAAGGCAAAATTGCCGAAATGCGTACCGGTGAAGGTAAAACCCTTATGGGTACTTTGGCGTGTTACTTAAACGCATTAAGTGGCGAAGGCGTTCATGTGATTACCGTGAACGATTACTTGGCACAGCGTGACGCTGAGTTAAACCGTCCATTATTTGAGTTTTTAGGTTTAAGCATTGGTACAATTTATTCAATGCAAGAACCGTCAGAAAAAGCAGCGGCTTATCTTGCTGACATTACTTATGGTACCAATAACGAATTTGGTTTTGACTATTTACGTGACAACATGGTGTTTTCTTTAGCAGAAAAGAAACAACGTGGTTTGCACTATGCCATTATCGATGAAGTTGACTCAATCTTAATTGATGAAGCGCGTACCCCATTAATTATTTCTGGTCAAAGTGAAGACTCTTCACATCTCTATACGGCAATCAATACAATTCCACCAAAACTACGCCCGCAAAAAGAAGAAAAAGTTGCGGATGGTGGGCATTTCTGGATTGATGAAAAGCAACGTTCAGTTGAAATGACTGAAATCGGTTATGAAACTGTAGAGCAAGAACTTATTCAAATGGGCTTGTTGGCTGAAGGCGAAAGCTTATATTCGGCAACAAACCTAAACCTTGTTCACCATGTATCTGCAGCTATTCGTGCGCATTTCTTATTCCAACGTGACGTTCATTATATTATTCATGATGGTGAAGTCATCATTGTTGATGAGCATACTGGCCGTACAATGCCGGGTCGTCGTTGGTCAGAGGGTCTGCACCAAGCAGTTGAAGCAAAAGAAGGTTTGGAAATTCAGCCTGAAAATCAGACCTTAGCGACAACTACATTCCAGAACTATTTCCGTCTTTATAAAAAGCTTTCAGGTATGACAGGTACTGCTGATACTGAAGCTGCGGAAATGAAGGAAATTTATGGTCTTGATGTTGTTATTATTCCGACACATCGTCCAATGATTCGTAATGACCAAAACGATTTAATCTATTTAAACCGTAACGGCAAATATAATGCGATTATTCAAGAAATTATGAATATTCGTGAGCAAGGTGTTGCACCGATTCTAATTGGTACGGCAACCATTGAAGCCAGTGAAATTCTATCTTCTAAATTGATGCAAGCTGGTATTCACCATGAAGTGTTGAACGCTAAACAGCACGAACGTGAAGCAGACATTATTGCTCAGGCGGGTAGCCCGAATGCAGTAACAATTGCAACCAATATGGCTGGTCGTGGTACAGATATTATCTTGGGTGGTAACTGGAAAGCCAAGCTTGCCAAGCTTGAAAACCCAACAGCAGAAGATGAAGCACGTCTAAAAGCACAGTGGGAGCAGGACCACGAAGATGTATTGCAAGCAGGTGGTTTGCACATTATTGGTTCTGAACGCCATGAATCACGTCGTATTGACAATCAGTTGCGTGGTCGTGCGGGCCGTCAAGGTGACCCTGGTGTTTCTCGTTTCTATTTATCTCTTGAAGATGACCTCATGCGTATTTTCGCAGGTGACCGTGTTGTTGCCATGATGCGTGCAATGGGCTTACAAGAAAATGAAGCGATTGAACACAAAATGGTAAGTCGCTCTATCGAAAATGCTCAGCGTAAAGTTGAAGCACGTAACTTTGATATCCGTAAGAACTTATTGAAATACGATGATGTGAATAATGAACAACGTAAGATCATTTATTCACAACGTGATGAAGTGTTAGCTGAAAATACTTTACAAGATTACGTTGAAGAGATGCATCGTGAAGTCATGCAAGCCATGATTGCCAACTTTATTCCACCTGAGTCAATTCATGACCAATGGGATATTGAAGGTCTAGAAAATGCTTTACGTATTGATTTAGGTATTGAACTTCCGGTTCAGGAATGGTTAGAACAAGACCGCCGTCTTGATGAAGAAGGTCTGGTTGAGCGTATTAGCGATGAAGTGCTCGAACGTTATCGTCAACGCCGTGCGCAAATGGGTGATGAGTCAGCAGCAATGCTTGAGCGTCATTTCGTTCTAAACTCTCTTGATCGCCACTGGAAAGATCATTTAGCTGCAATGGATTATTTGCGCCAAGGTATTCACTTACGTGGCTACGCGCAAAAGAACCCTGAGCAGGAATACAAAAAAGAAGCGTTTAACCTGTTTGTGAACATGTTAGGCGTCATTAAAACTGATGTTGTGACTGATTTGTCTCGTGTACATATTCCAACACCAGAAGAACTTGCAGAAATGGAAGCTCAACAGCAGCAACAAGCTGAGTCGATGAAGCTTTCTTTTGAACATGACGATGTAGATGGCTTAACAGGTGAAGTGACTGCCTCTCAAGAAGTACTCAATGAGCTGGCTGGTGAACAACAAATGTTCCCAGTACCAGAAAGTCGTAATGCACCATGTCCATGTGGTTCTGGTTTAAAATATAAACAGTGTCACGGCAAAATTTAATTTTCATGATAAAAAAAGCAGAACAATCGTTCTGCTTTTTTTTCATTTGTAGTAAGCCTGTGAATAATGTTTGCAGTTTTAAGTATTAAATGCTATTTACTTCTCATCCAGAGTGTATGTTGGAAAGACAATGAAAAAAGTATTACAACCTTTATTTTTAACTGTTCTTGCTGTACCAAGTTTTGTTTTCGCAGCAGAAACAGCTTCAGCACCTCAAACCACAACGGTTGATAAGGTTCTTGCGGCAAAAGGCCCAACTTCGGCTCAGGCTGTAGTGAAACAAGAGAATACGACGGTAATTAGCCCTCGTACAGGTATTCGTTATACATTGGGTAACACAGGTAATCGCCCAATCATTTTACAAACTGCTGCGATTGCTCCAGCAAACTCTGCAAACATTAACCGTATTGTGGCAACGAACCCAGCTCTATCTGCAAAAAGCCAAGAAAAAGCAAAAATTGCATTAATTGGTGAAGCAGCAGTTGCGGGCGCAGCAGCTGTGGCGGCAAGTAATGTAACTGCTCCTGCAGCGACAAACAGTGTTGCACCAGCAAACCCTGCATCAATGAATTAATTTTTATATATAAAAAAGCCGGTCAATTTTGAACCGGCTTTTTTATGTTAGGGTGTTTGAAAATACTTAAATCTGATTATTCACATCTTCATTCTTGGTTTCACGAATAAGTAAAAAGGCAACCAATGATAAAAGTGATGCCGCTGTAAGATAATAACCTACAGCATACAAACCATAAGTTTCAGCAAGTTTTGTGGCAATTAATGGCGCAAAAGATGCACCAAAAATACCAGCTAAGTTAAAGGTTAATGCTGAACCTGTATAACGAACTGAAGTTGGGAAAATCTCAGAAAGAACCGTACCAATCGGGCCATAGGTCAAACCCATAATTGATAGGCCAGTGCATAAGAAAAGAAAAACGATAAGAGTATTTCCAGACTCTAACATGCTAGAGAAGAATAATCCGAAGATCGCAGCAGCGATACATACACCAACTGAAGTTGCTTTACGTCCAAATTTTTCTGCAAAAATAGCAGATAAAGGTATGAAGGCTGCAAAACAAAGTGTGGCAAAAAGTTGAAGTTCTAAAAACTCACCACGTGCATATCCCAGTTTTGTCGTTCCCCAGTTAAGTGCAAACACTGTGGTCAAATAAAACACCACGAAAGTACAAATTGCGGCAATTGTGCCGAGAATAAGCTTTCCAGTGTGTTTCGTGACAACTTCTTTAAATGGAATATTAACTTCTTTTTGCTTATCTAAAACTTTCTGGAAAGCTGGAGTTTCATGGAGTTTTAAACGGATATATAAACCAACAATAACCAAAATTGCACTGGCAATAAATGGAATACGCCAGCCCCATTGCATGAATGCTTGTTCAGGAATAGCTGCACTTAAAAGTAAGAATGAACCCGTTGCTAAAATAAAACCAATAGGTGCGCCAAGCTGTGGGAACATGCCATACCATGCACGCTTACCTTCTGGAGCATTTTCAGTGGCAAGTAGTACAGCACCACTCCATTCGCCTCCTAGACCTAAACCTTGTCCTAGACGGCAAACTGCTAACAGTAAGGGCGCGACGATCCCGATTTGGGCATAAGTCGGAAGTAAACCAATACATACTGTTGATATACCCATAGTAAGCAAGGCTGCCACTAGGGTTGCTTTACGGCCGATTCGATCCCCTAAATGGCCAAATAGCGCTGCACCAATAGGGCGGGCAATAAAGGCAATCGCAAAGGTTGCTAGTGACTGTAAGACTGCGGCACTGCCACTGCTAGCAGGGAAAAACAGATGTGGAAAGATAATCACGGCAGCAGTTGCATAGATATAAAAGTCGAAGAACTCAATGGTTGTACCGACTAAGCTTGCAAACAAAACCCGTGTTTTTGAATTGGTGGCTACTACAGGAGCAGCTGTCGCAGAGGTTGACTCCATATAAGTCCTTATATCAGTTAAAATTTATTTTTAGTTTACTATTCTCTTTAAAGGCATATTTTTCTTCAAAGAATAGTGTGAAAGAACATCTTCCATGACTCTTTCAGGATCACTGAATATGAGTGAAAAATGGATTAAACAACGTACCAATAGATTGCAAGAAAGTGTGCACCTGCACCTAAAAGTACAAAAATATGCCATATCGCATGGGTATATCTTACCTTTTTTAACGCGTAAAACAATGCTCCAACGGTGTAAGCTAAACCTCCAGTAATCAATAACATCAAAGCATCTTTACTTAAATAGATACGCATATCATCCATTACAAAAACGGCAAGCCACCCCATAAGAACATAAGCGAGCAAAGAGATTTTCTGAAAACGATGAATAAAAACTAACTTGAAAAGTGTACCAATTGCAGCAATGCTCCAGAGTGCAATAAGCAGAATATGAGCTTTTTGTGTAGGTATCGCAATACTCAAGAACGGGGTATATGTCCCAGCAATTAAATAATAAATAGCAGTGTGGTCGAGTTTCTTATACCAGTAACGTAAGTTTTGGGTCTGGGCAAAATGATAGAGAGTCGAACTGGTAAAAACGAGAATGAGGCTAAATGAATATACCCACAAACCTACCCACTGTGCGGTGGAAAGATAAGAACCTTTTATAATTAAAAGGATAGATGCAATCACGGCCATAACAACGCCAGCACCATGGCTATAGGCATTAAAAAGTTCTTCTTTAGGATCGTAAGTTTCTAACACCGATTTGCTCATAAGTTTATTTTTTTGATTAAAAATACAAATGTATAGAAATACAAAACAGTCGTAAAGTTATTTTATTTTTAATCCTATACCCTTTAAACTTTCACTTTATATGAGTCACCATTCTTTAGGTATATCTGTGTCGGTTTTCTCCTTTGAGCAAGAACAGCAATTCTTTCATGAAATCAAACAAATGCTTGATGAGCAAAGTTTTGAGCGTTTGATTTTGAGCCAATATAAAGGAGAGATGGCACAGCTAGAAAAAATCACTTTCCGTATTGTGGAGTTAAGTGGGAAAAAACAGCTTTCAGCTTTATATCATTATACTACTCAAGATGTGACCAAAAACTATACCTTTGAAGAGGGTTTAGAACAGATCGCAACACTGATTGTTCAATGCAAACAAGCAAATTTATTTTCAACTCTGCAAGAAATTCAGCTTAAAAAAAATAAGAAAAAAGCCATGCTTAATATGGGTAAAAAGCAAAGAGTGACTACCGCTCCAACTGTACAAGCGCATGATCGTGAAAAACAACGTTATGTACAGCAGAATAGTGCATTTTTAAAAGAGCTTGGCATTACCGATGAAAAAGCTCAAATCATTCCAAGTATGGCTCGTAAATGGAAGCAGATTAATAAATTTATCGAAATTTTTGCGAGCGCATATGAGCAGATTGATGCTGAGCAAAAAGAGATAAACATCGTCGATTTTGGTTCAGGAAAAGGTTATTTAACTTTTGCCTTATATGATTATTTACAGGAACAACAAAAGATACCGCTCATTACAGGTGTAGAGCTGCGCCGTAACTTGGTGGAGTTTTGCCAGAATGTAGCCGAAAAAGTAGATTTTAACCACTTAGACTTTTTCGAAGGTGACGTTCGTAGTTATCAGCCGGAAAAGCTGGACGTTATGATTGCTTTACATGCATGTGATATTGCGACTGACTTCGCCATTCATACTGGAATTCGTTTAAATGCTTCAATGATTATGTGCGCACCGTGCTGTCACAAAGAATTACGTCCACAACTACATAGCCCTGAAGTTTTACAACCCATGCTACAGTTTGGTATTCATGCGGGGCAACAAGCCGAGATGTTGACTGATACATTACGTGCTTTACTTTTAAAAGCTTATGGCTATGAAACTAAAGTTTTTGAGTTTGTATCGCTTGAACATACCAGCAAAAATAAAATGATTTTGGCAACAAAACGCAAAAACGTTTCTCAACCTGATGCAAAGATTATGGCTCAAATTCAAGCATTGAAAGAAATGTGCGGGATTAAAAAACAGACCTTGGAATTGTTGTTACAAGATCAGTTACCAATCGAAAATATTGGTTGCAAATGCTAGGAAGGTGAGTGGATGTATAAAATTATAGCGGGTGATTAGAAACAGCTTGAGAAGGACGCCAAATACATCCGTGAACAAGTTTTTATTCAAGAGCAAGGTATTGCACCCGAAGACGAGTGGGATGATTTTGATGCCACTGCTGTGCACTTTATGGTGTATGACAAAGAGCAGCCTATCGCTACAGCACGCTTGTTACCGCAGCATAGTGTAGGACGTGTTGCTGTTTTAATACCTTATCGAAAGCAGGGTATAGGTAAAATTTTAATGCAGCATATTATTGACTATGCCCGTAATCAAAAATTGCCTTATTTAAAGCTTTCCGCGCAAACTTATGTGACAGCTTTTTATGAAGCTCTAGGTTTTAAAGTGCAGGGTGAGGTTTACCAAGATTGTGGTATTCCACATATTGATATGACTTTAGCGTTAAGTTGAGATTCCTTTTTAGAAATCTCAACTTTGAATTACTTCATAGCATTCCAGTTTTCGATGGCTTGTAAGCCTGTTTCCAAACCAACTTCATAACTGTAACGAAGCTTTTTCGGATTTGTCGTTAAACGACCTGCCATATTTTTAAGAGGCGGTGGACATACCTCTAAAATTTGCTGTTCAGGGTTACTGCTACGAACAAATTCAACTGAAGCATTATAACGGGCACAGCGGTTACGCAAGCTATTTGCAAAACCGTAATGGTGTTTAAAAGCATATTTTGCAAGGAATTGGTCGCCTCGACTACTTGCTTTAAAGTAGTTCTTCGGGCGAGTTCGTAAAACTAATAGCTTTTTGACACCACTTTGCTGAGCCGTCCAGCGAACAGGTAGAGCATCTGCAACGCCGCCATCAAAGTAGGGTTCACCCATAATATCGACGGGATGACGAGTTAAAACCGGAATTGAGCTAGAAGCACGCAGTGCATTTAACAGATTATCTTTACCAGCACGAAGATATTCGGCATGACCTGTTTTAGCATGCGTCAACACCATATAAAAATCTGGATTTTTGGCAAAAAGGCTCTGTTGATCAAGTGGATGTTCTTTTTCACCAATTTCCCACATCCATTTTAAATCAAGTAAATCGCCACCTTTAAAGAAGCGCTTATAATCGATAAATTCAGGACGTAATGAATGGTCAACATAGAAGGTTAAAGTCCGACCTTGCTGACCTGCCAAGTAGTTAGCCACATTGGTCGAACCAGAAGATACACCAACGTATAAGTCAAAAGGATTGAACTGTTGTTGTAGAAAAGCATCAAGTACACCACTGGTAAAGGCACCACGCATGCCTCCACCTTCTACAACCAGTGCGTTGCGGGAAAAATCTGTCATTTGAAAAATATCTGATTACTGATGTGAATGCTGATGTTCTTGCATGTCCATTTCAGGCATGTTGTCATGCTGACTTTGTTGATCTGTCGATTTTTCAGCTTTTTGTTGCATTTCGTGCTGTTGAGCTTTGCGCTGAGCACCTGGCATATAGTCAGGTTCATTACTCATTGCTAAATAGAAGAAGCCAAGGAAAATCGCACTTAAAACACCAACGATCAGAACAAATTTCCAGCCTAAAACTGCTGACTCGGAAGAATTTTTATCGGACATAAGGATTTCTCGAATGTGCTGTAGAAGCACAAAAATGAAGTCTATTTATAGCATATTTAGGCAGTAGGCTGAAATCTTAAAGGTCATAAAGAAAAACCCATATAAATAAAATATATTTATATGGGTAAGGTTTATGCAGTTTTTAAATATTTAATAGATTTAAATTATTGAATATTTTGTTTCTGCTCAGCTTTGGTTTTGAGTAACGCTGGGGGCGTGAAGCGCTCACCATATTTGGCAGCCAACTCTTCAGCACGTTTCTCTGCTTTATCAATACCATACTGATTTAGGAATTGAATCGCTCCGCCAGTCCAAGGGGCATAACCAATTCCAAAAATAGAACCGACATTCGCATCAATAACCGACTCCAACACACCTTCTTCGTAACAACGTAAGGTATCTAAGGCTTGTACAAACAAAATGCGATCTATCATATCCTGCTCAGAAATATCATGATCTTTCTGCCAGCGGTTTAAGCCTTCCCATAGGTGCTTTTTACCATTTTCAGGATAATCATAAAAACCTGCGCCAGCAGCTTTACCTTTACGGTTTAACTCATGAATCATGGTATGAATCACTTCATCTACTGGTGTTTTCGGTAGCTCTTTGCCTTCGGCTTGCAGCGCTTTACGTGCTTCACTGGCAACATGCTCTGTCAAAGTTAAAGACACTTCATCTTGAATCGCAAGTGGTCCCACAGGCATGCCTGCTTTCAGTGCTGCCATTTCAATACGTGCTGGGTGGACACCTTCTGCAAGCAAGCGCATACCTTCTTGAATAAAAGTACCAAACACACGACTGGTAAAGAAGCCACGGCTGTCATTAACAACGATTGGCGTTTTTCCAATTTGCTGTACAAAGTCGTAGGCTTTAGCAAGCGTCTCTGCCGAGGTGTTTTTACCTTTAATAATCTCAACCAACTGCATTTTGTCGACGGGGCTAAAGAAATGCAGACCGATAAACGCTTTATCATCCTTGCTTGCTTGCGCTAAACCTGTGATCGGTAGGGTTGATGTATTTGATGCCATTACGCCATTAGGCACCAAATATTGTTCGGCTTCTTGAGTGACTTTCGCTTTGAGCTCTTGGTTTTCAAATACGGCTTCAATAATCAGATCACAACCTTGTAAGTCTTCAGCAGAAGCTGTAGCTGTAATGAGCGATAAAATCTGATCACGTTTTTCTGCCGTCATGCGGCCTTGTGAAACACGTTTATCTAGCAATTTCTGAGAATATGCTTTGCCTTTCTCTGCATTTTCAACAGATACATCTTTAAGTACAACCGGAATGCCTTTAATTGCAGTGGCGTAGGCAATACCGGCACCCATCATGCCCGCACCTAACACACCAACTTTAGTCGCTTGCCATTTTGCAACATCGGCAGGGCGGCTTGCACCAGACTTAATTGCATTTAGGCCATGCCAGAACGTGCCAATCATATTTTTAGAAATTTGGCCTGTTGCTAGTTGGGTAAAATAGCGAGACTCGATGCGCAACGCCGTATCAACATCAACTTGAGCGCCTTCCACTGCGGCAGCCATAATCGCTTCAGGAGCAGGGTAGCAGCCCTTGGTTTTGTCTTTTAACATGGCTGGTGCAATGGCAAGAACTTGTGCAACTGCCGGAGTTTTTGGATCGCCACCCGGAATTTTATAACCCTTCACATCAAAAGGCTGTTGAGATTTCGGATTTGCCTTAACCCATGTAATTGCTTTATCTAAAAGCTCTTGCTCACTTTCAGCTGTGTCATGAATTAAGCCTAAAGATTTTGCTTTATCGACACCGAACTGCTTACCTTCCATTAAAAATGGAAATGCATTTTGAAGGCCAAGCAGACGTACCATACGTACAATCCCACCGCCACCCGGAAGTAAACCTAAAGTAACTTCTGGTAGGCCAAATTTGCTTTTTGGATCATTGATTGCAATACGGTGATGGCAACTTAAAGCTATTTCCCATCCACCGCCCAGTGCCGTTCCATTCAATGCTGCAACAACTGGAATACCAAGCGTTTCAATTGTACGTAAATGACCTTTTAACTTCTCAACCATATTGAAAAAGTCAGTTGCATGCTCAGGTTGAACTTGAATCAGTTCATCTAAATCACCACCAGCAAAGAATGTTTTTTTAGCTGAACGGAAAATAACGCCTGAAAGTTCCGTTTCTGCTTTAAGTTTCTGAGTGACCTCATCAAGCGAGTCACGAAACTCAGCATTCATGGTGTTTGCAGATTGTCCAGTTGAATCAAGCGTTAAAATGACAATATTATCGGCATTTTTTTCGTATTGAATTGCACTCATCTTTATCTATCCCTAAATTTTTATACACGTTCAATAATGGTGGCAATACCCATACCACCGCCGACACAGAGCGTCGCTAAACCGCGTTTTTTATCTTGTCGTTCAAGCTCATCAAGCAGGGTGCCTAAAATCATGGCGCCGGTTGCGCCTAAAGGATGTCCTAAAGCAATTGCACCGCCATTTACATTGACTTTCTCAGCAGGGACATTGAGCTCATTTATAAAACGCATCACGACAGCTGCAAATGCTTCGTTGACTTCAAATAGGTCAATATCATCAATTGTTAAACCAGCTTTTTCCAAGGCTTTGCGTGCAGCAGGTGCAGGACCAGTTAACATGATGGTTGGGTCGGTACCGACTAGGGCAGTCGCCAAAACTTTAGCGCGTGGTTTTAAGTTTTGTTCTTTCACTGCTTTTTCTGAAGCCAGTAAAACGAGAGCTGCTCCATCGACAATGCCTGATGAGTTACCTGCGTGATGAACATGATTTACTTTTTGTGCTTCTGGATATTTTTGTAAAGCGACTGCATCAAAACCCATTTGCCCCATCATTTCAAAACTTGGGTTGAGTTTTGCAAGGCCTTCGAGTGTGGTATTGCCTTTAATAAATTCATCTTTTTCTAAAATCGCCACACCTGCGTGATCTTTGACTGGCACAACTGATTGATCGAAATAACCATTTGCTTGAGCTGCCGCTGCTTTTTGTTGCGACTTTACCGCAAAATTATCAACATCTTCACGGCTATAGCCGTCTAAGGTTGCGATAAGATCAGCTCCGATACCTTGTGGAACAAAAGATGATTTAAGGTTGGTTTCTGGATCTAACGCCCATGGTCCGCCATCAGAACCCATTGGAATACGCGACATTGATTCAACACCGCCAGCAACCACTAAATCTTCCCAACCAGAGCGGACTTTCATGGCTGCCATGTTGACGGCTTCTAAACCTGAAGCACAAAAGCGGTTAATTTGTACGCCAGCAACATCATCATTCCAACCAGCAGCAATTGCTGCGGTTTTGGCAATGTCCCCACCTTGATCGCCAATTGGTGTTACGCAGCCCAGAACAATATCGTCCACTTTAGATGTATCAAGCTGATGGCGTTGTTGCAATTCGTTTAATAGGGTGGTGAGTAATGATATTGGTTTTACTTCATAAAGAGAGCCGTCTTTTTTTCCTTTTCCGCGTGGTGTGCGAATGGCATCAATAATGTAAGCCTCGCTCATAACAGTTCCTTTTTTATTGCTTAAAATTTATTTGTGCTTTGAGTGTACTGGTTTTAATAGCGAGCGCAATGACGATAAGCGCACCAGTCAGGTGATGATTTTTGCCAATAGAGATATAAAAAAGCCCAAGTTGAACTTGGGCTAGATGTGAATATAAAGAGATTTAAGAATTAGTGGTAACCATGTAGTTGGCGATATAAGCCAGGAGTTACACCAGTCCACTTTTTAAATGCACGGTGGAATGTACTGGTTTCACTAAAGCCTACCTGTTGAGCAACATCTTCAAGTGTTAATTCAGGGTTGAGCAATAAGTGAATCGCAGCATCTCGACGTAGAGCGTCTTTTACGCCTTGATAGCTTTTACCTTCAGCAGCTAAGCGGCGGCGTAAAGTTTGCGGAGATAAATACAGCATTGATGCAACGTCGTTAAGCGTTGGCATTTCTTCACCAATTTGACTCTTAAGTACGTCACGAATACGAGAAGTCAGCGAGTTGGTGTTCTTGAATTTTACTAAAAGCTGAGCAGGGGCTGCTTTCAAGAACTCTTCTAGCGTTTTTTCATCTTGACGGATTGGTAAATCAAGATAATCAGCTGCAAAGGTTATTTCAGTACGTGGTGCATCAAACTGCATAACTGGCGCAAAGAATAAAGCATCATATTCATCTGCATGTGCAGGGCGCGGATAGCTAAAATGAACACGTTCTAATGGTAAGCGGCGTTCAATCAGCCAAGATGCCAAACCATGCCAAATCATGAGCATACTTTCAGTAATGAAATGATCTGGATCTAATGTTTTTGGAATGAGAGGTACTAAACGCGCTTCGTGTTTGTCACGCTCTAGCGTTACTGACCATTCATCACCAAATAATTTATAAAACTGAGATGAGAGTTCAAGGGCTTGGCCCAAGGTTTTTGCATGAATAATCAACTGACACATAATGGCAAAAGTGCCCAAACGACGCGGCTGTACATCAAAGCCGACGTGTTCATCTTGTGTGACCATCCATAACATTTTTATAAAACGGGTATATTGTTCTGGTGAGATTCGAGCTTTAGGTTGACGTAATAGTTCCGCTTCGATACCCACATGTGAAAGTAACGTCTCGACATCCATGCCAAGGCGTTTTACGCCTGTCAAAGCCGCATTCACGAAGTGGATGCTAATCGTATCGCGACTCATATTGAATCCTTCAGTCTCTTTGATGTTCACTTTAAATTGACCTAAATGACCGTCTAAAAAAATAAATTGGCGATTTACAACAGTGTAAAAGCACTTTTTACATGTTAAATTGCCGAAATGATCAAGGTAAATGGCTGAACATGACATTGTTTTAGAATATTTGCTTAACTAATATAAAAGAAAATTCGAATAATAGTGGTTAAAAATACGATGACGACAGCATTAAATGGACTTAAAGTTCTCGATTTCTCGACGCTCTTACCTGGACCTTTTGCCACAATGTATTTGGCCGATATGGGGGCAGAAGTCATCCATATCGAATCTCCATCACGTCCAGATCTCATTCGGATAATGCCGCCATATGCCAATGGACAGGCGACTGCACATAGTTATCTAAACCGAAATAAACAGTCGATTGTTCTCGACTTAAAAGATGCTGCCAGTATTGATCTGATAAAAACCAGGATTTCCGAGTTTGATATTGTCATAGAACAATTTCGACCAGATGTCATGCGCCGTTTAGGATTGGACTATGCAACGCTTGCAGAAATTAACCCGCGTTTAATTTATTGCTCAATTACAGGTTATGGACAAACAGGAAGCTACAAAGATCGAGCTGGACACGACATTAATTACTTAGCTTTAGCAGGTATTTCTGGATATAGTGGCCGACAAGATAGTGGTCCACCACCGCTTGGCATTCAGGTTGCCGATATTGCAGGTGGATCATTACATGCAGTTATTGCGATTTTGGCTGCGGTCGTTGAGCGCAGTCGTAGTGGTATAGGCCAATATATTGATATTTCCATGACGGATTGTGTGGCGAGTCTAAATAGTATGGCTGCGTCAGCTACGCTTGCAGGACAAGTTGAACAGGCGCCAGAACAGGGAATGCTTAATGGAGGTATTTTCTATGACTATTATATGACGCAAGATGGCCGTTATCTTTCTATCGGTAGCCTTGAACCGCAATTTATGGCAGGTTTGTCTGCAGCACTAGATTTACCTGTGTTATTACAAAAAGGTGCGTCATTAGATGTGCAAGATCGACAGGAAGTTAAGCAAGCCATTCAAGAAAAAATTAAAGCCAAAACATTTAAAGAATGGCATGAAATTTTTGCAAATCTCGATGTTTGTGTAGAACCCGTATTGAGTTTAAGTGAGGCTTTAAATTCACCGTTAGCACAACAACGTGGATGGATTGTGAATGTTCCTTTGCAAAATAATACGACAGATACAGAACCTCAAATTGCATGCCCAATTAAGTTCTCACGTTCCCAAATGCGATATTCCTTTGTAGGTCAAAAGCTTGGCGAGGGGCAGTGGTAAGGTTAGAGGGCTATTTCTTATACAGTAAGTACTAAGATTATTATCTGATTAATCAATTGATTAACATTTTGAATAATTTCTTTACATAAAATTAGCGTAACCTTTATAAACAAAGACATAAAAGGTTCGTAAACATGAAAACGCATAAATCTTTGATGGTTTCCTGTTTATCCGTTTTATCAATTACTCTTTTTGTTCAGCATGCACAAGCTGCTGCTGCATTTGACCCAAATAGTTCTTGGATGTTGGGTGATTGGAACGGGCAACGTACAGCGTTACAAGCACAAGGTTATGATTTTTCTTTTGGATATACCGGTGAATACGCCGGTATTTTAGATTCAAAGAATACTTCTACACACGGTAGCGCTTATACAGGGCAACTTGCTTTAGGTTCGCATTTGGACCTAGGTAAAATTTTAGGGTGGCAAGATACTGAAGCTCAAATCACTTTAACTTATCGTGATGGGCAATCGCTTTCTGAACATTCTCCAGCTTTAGGTGGACACATTAGTTCTGCACAAGAAGTGTGGGGGCGTGAGCAAACTTGGCGTTTAACAGACTTGTGGATTAAGAAAAAATTCCTTGATCAGAAGTTAGATGTAAAAGTTGGTCGTTTTGGTGAAGGTGAAGACTTTAATAGTTTTGACTGTGACTTCCAGAACTTGGCCCTCTGTGGTTCACAAGTGGGTAACTGGGTAGGCGATCAGTGGTATAACTGGCCAGTTAGCCAATGGGCAATGCGTGTTAAATATAATGTGCAACCCGATTTATATACGCAAATTGGTGTATATGAATATAACCCAGAGAACTTGGAGCGTGGCAAAGGTTTCAACCTAAGCACAGATGGTTCTCACGGTGCAATTATTCCGGCAGAGGTCGTTTGGTCACCTAAATTAGGCGTGCAAAGCATGCCTGGTGAATACCGTTTAGGTTATTACTACAGCACTGCTGATGCAGAGGAAATTACTAATCCAACCAAAACATCTCATAAGCAAGGTGTTTGGGTAACTGCGAAACAAAAATTATTCCAGCCAGCTGATCAAACTGATCGCGGTTTAACAGGTTTTGTGAACCTTACTTTCCACGACTCAGATACTAATAAAGTTGATAACATGCAAAATGTAGGCTTAGTCTACAAAGGTTTGCTCAATCAACGTCCACAAGATGAGTTGGCACTTGGCGTTGCTCGTATTCATATCAATGATGACTGGAGCGATATTCAAGCCAAAGAATATGACACTGAATATAATACCGAGCTTTACTATGGTATTCATGCCACTAACTGGCTAACTATTCGTCCAAATGTGCAATATGTTCGTCATGTTGGTGCATTAAAAAATGGTGATAACACTTGGGTAGGCGGTATTAAATTCTCAACCGTATTCTAAGTAATTATTCCGAAAAACGGATTGTCGAGGGCTAAATCATTGATTGAAGTATCCAGACCTTCCGTTTTTTTCTTTATGCCTGAATTTTGTTTTATATGTATTGGTGATGCCATTTTTCTATAAGGTTTTTGGCACATCTTTCCGATAAAAATGATGATTGATAAGAGGTGGTTTATGAATCAACCTTCTTCAAGATCAGGATTAACGACATTTACCGTAATCATTATTGGGTTATTGGCGTTATTCCTGTTAATTGGAGGTATTTGGCTCGCTACACTAGGCGGTTCAATTTACTACATTGTAGCTGGAGTCTTACTTCTCATTGTTACATGGCAACTCTACAAGCGCGCTTCAACTGCTTTGTGGGTTTATGCTGCATTAATGCTAGGTACTATTATCTGGAGTGTCTGGGAAGTTGGAACAGACTTTTGGGCGCTTGCACCTCGTTTAGATATTTTAGGTATTCTTGGTTTATGGTTATTGGTTCCGGCAGTGACTCGTGG
Source organism: Acinetobacter nosocomialis (assembly GCF_041021905.1). NCBI lineage: Bacteria > Pseudomonadati > Pseudomonadota > Gammaproteobacteria > Moraxellales > Moraxellaceae > Acinetobacter > Acinetobacter nosocomialis. The sequence continues at coordinate 3,333,491 of NZ_CP157432.1, read as the reverse complement.
AATCAACAACCTTGGATCAAGTAAAGTTGCCTTATCTTCAACTTTAGCGATTGCAATCGTGTTGATGGTTTATTCTATCTTCAACGATCCACAAGAAATTAATGGTGAGATCAAAACTCCTCAACCAGAAACTGCTCAAGCCGTTCCAGGTGTAGCAGAGAGTGATTGGCCAGCTTATGGTCGTACTCAAGCTGGTGAGCGTTATTCTCCGCTCAAACAAATTAATGACCAAAATGTCAAAGATTTGAAAGTAGCATGGACACTACGTACTGGTGATTTCAAAACAGATAATGATTCTGGTGAAACAACCAATCAGGTTACGCCAATTAAAATTGGTAATAACATGTTTATCTGTACGGCTCACCAACAATTAATTGCGATTGATCCGGCTACTGGTAAAGAAAAATGGCGTTTTGATCCGAAACTTAAAACGGATAAATCGTTCCAGCATTTAACTTGTCGTGGTGTAATGTACTACGATGCAAACAATACTACTGAGTTTGCAACGAGCCTCCAAAGCAAGAAATCTAGCTCTACACAATGTCCACGTAAAGTCTTTGTTCCAGTTAATGACGGGCGCTTAGTTGCTGTGAATGCTGACACTGGTAAAGCATGTACTGACTTTGGTCAAAATGGTGAAGTGAACTTACAAGAGTTTATGCCATATGCTTATCCAGGTGGTTATAACCCAACGTCTCCTGGTGTTGTGACAGGTTCAACAGTAGTTATTGCTGGTTCTGTGACAGACAACTATTCAAATAAAGAGCCATCTGGTGTGATTCGTGGATATGACGTGAACACTGGTAAGCTTCTTTGGGTATTTGATACTGGCGCAGCAGATCCAAATGCTATGCCAGGTGAAGGCACAACTTTTGTTCATAACTCTCCAAATGCTTGGGCACCTTTAGCATACGATGCCAAACTTGATATCGTTTATGTTCCAACAGGTGTAGGTACTCCAGATATTTGGGGTGGTGACCGTACCGAGTTGAAAGAACGTTATGCAAACTCTATGTTAGCGATTAATGCTTCAACTGGTAAATTGATTTGGAACTTCCAGACAACCCATCACGACTTATGGGATATGGACGTACCGTCACAACCATCTTTGGCAGATATTAAAGACAAATCTGGTAAAACTGTTCCAGCAATTTATGTATTGACCAAAACAGGTAATGCCTTTGTTCTTGATCGCCGTAATGGTCAGCCAATTGTTCCTGTAACTGAGAAACCAGTTCCACAAACAGTTAAACGCGGACCACAGACTAAAGGCGAGCATTATTCAAAAACTCAGCCATTCTCTGACTTGAACTTGGCACCACAAGATAAATTGACTGATAAAGATATGTGGGGTGCCACTATGCTTGATCAGCTTATGTGTCGTGTGTCATTCAAACGTCTCAATTACGATGGTATTTATACACCACCATCTGAAAACGGTACTTTAGTTTTCCCTGGTAACTTAGGTGTGTTTGAATGGGGCGGTATGTCAGTTAACCCTGATCGTCAAGTTGCTGTCATGAATCCGATTGGCTTGCCATTTGTAAGTCGTCTAATTCCTGCTGATCCAAACCGCGCGCAAACTGCAAAAGGTGCAGGTACTGAGCAAGGTGTTCAGCCAATGTATGGCGTACCGTATGGTGTAGAAATCAGCGCATTCCTATCTCCGCTTGGTTTACCTTGTAAACAACCAGCTTGGGGATATGTGGCTGGCGTAGATTTGAAAACTCATGAAGTCGTTTGGAAAAAACGTATTGGTACTATCCGTGATAGCTTACCAAAACTGTTCCAATTACCAGCTGTTAAAATTGGTGTTCCTGGTTTAGGTGGTTCAATCTCTACTGCCGGTAATGTTATGTTTGTTGGTGCAACTCAAGATAACTACATCCGTGCGTTTAACGTCACGAATGGTAAGAAATTATGGGAAGCGCGTTTACCAGCAGGTGGACAAGCAACACCAATGACTTATGAAATTAACGGTAAGCAATATGTAGTGATCATGGCCGGTGGTCATGGTTCATTTGGTACAAAAATGGGCGACTATTTAGTGGCTTATGCATTGCCAGATAACAAATAAACGTTTGCTATCAAAAAAGCCCAGATTTATCTGGGCTTTTTTATATCGATGTATATAAGCTTATCAATAAAATCGTTATTAAATATGCAAAAAAAGCATTTTATTGATGAATAAAAGCTCGCTATGCTATCCGCCTTAATAATGAATCTACTAGCCATACGCCATGTATTTATATACCGATTTCGACCAGCAGCTGGTTAATGAACGAGTTGCTCAGTTCCGTGATCAGACTGAACGCTATTTAGCTGGCAAACTTTCTGAAGATGAATATCGTCCATTACGTTTGCAAAATGGTTTATATGTGCAACGTTATGCGCCTATGCTGCGTATTGCTGTGCCGTATGGCTTAATGAATTCAAAACAATTACGTAAAGTTGCTGAAGTTTCAACAAAATATGATCGTGGTTATGCACACGTATCAACACGTCAAAACATTCAGTTAAACTGGCCTGCACTTGAAGATGTGCCAGATATTTTGGCAGAACTTGCAACTGTACAAATGCATGCTATTCAAACGAGTGGTAACTGTATTCGCAACACGACAACTGACCAATATGCGGGTGTGGTTGCTGGTGAAATTGCAGACCCTCGCCCAACATGTGAATTGATTCGTCAGTGGAGTACATTCCACCCTGAATTTGCATTCTTGCCACGTAAGTTCAAAATTGCTGTTTCTGCACTTGAAGAAAAAGATCGCGCAGCAACTGCATTCCACGATATTGGTGTTTATATCGTGCGTAATGAGGCAGGTGAAATTGGCTATAAAATTATGGCTGGTGGTGGTTTAGGCCGTACTCCAATCATTGGTAGTGTCATTCGTGAGTTTTTACCACGTGAAGATTTAATTGCTTACTTAGAAGCTGTTCTTCGTGTTTATAACTTGCATGGCCGTCGTGATAACAAATATAAAGCGCGTATCAAAATCTTGGTTAAAGCATTAACACCTGAAGTATTTGCACAGAAAGTTGAAGCTGAATTTGAACACACACGTGAAGCACTAAAAATTCAGCCAGAAATCTTGAAAAAACTGGATGAAGAGTTCACTCCGTTTGATTATCAAGATTTGGCAGATGAAGATTTCACGGATTTATTCTCTGAGCATCCAAAATTCAAACAATGGTTCAATATCAACACGCATGCACATAAAGTGAAAGGCTATCGTATTGTTACGATTTCTCTAAAACGTGCAGGCATCGCACCAGGTGATATGACCACCGAAGAAATGAATTTTATTGCAGATCTTGCTGATAAATATACGTTCGGTGAGCTTCGTACCACTCACGAACAAAATATTGCTTTGGCAGATGTGCCTCAAAAAGACTTGTTCGATGTATGGCAAGCACTTGAACAACACAATATGGCACGTGCACATATCGGCTTTATTACCGATATTATTAGCTGCCCGGGTGGTGATTTCTGTTCACTTGCAAATGCGAAATCAATTCCAATTGCTGAAGCGATTACACGTCGTTTTGAAGACTTAGACAAAGTTTATGATCTTGGTCATTTAGATCTAAATATTTCTGGTTGTATGAATGCTTGTGGTCACCACCACGTGGGTAACATCGGTATTTTAGGTGTAGATAAAAAAGGCGCTGAGTTCTACCAAATTACATTAGGTGGTAATTCAGACCATGATGCATCTATCGGTGACATCTTAGGCCCATCATTTGCAGCAGATGCTGTTCCAGACGTTATTGAAGAAGTATTAAATACTTATCTTGATTTACGTACTGAAGGTGAGCGTTTCGTCGATACATATCGCCGTGTAGGAATTCAACCATTTAAGGAGCGTGCATATGCTTAATACAGCTCTACCAGTGCTTTATAAAGACGGCACAATTGCAGACAATACTTATCAAATCATTGCAGAAGATGGTGTGGTTCCTCAAGGTGATGTTGTTGTAACAACCGTTCAACTCGATCAATTAGCTAACGTTCAAGGCAAAAAAGCTTTGTATGTGACTGTGAGCGATTCACCAGAAGATCATACATTCCCACTTAGCGAACTTGATGCGATCTTTATTGAGTTTGCTGGCTTTGGTGATGGTCGTGGATATTCATTTGCAGCGCTATTACGTCGTCAAGGTTTCCAAGGTGAACTGCGCGCAACTGGCGATGTGTTTAAGGATGTCTTAAACTACTTAAAGCGCTCAGGTTTTGATAGTTTTGTAATTAAAGAAGGTAAAGATGTGCAAGAGGCGGCAGCTGGTTTGCAAGACTTTACCAACCCGTACCAAGCTTCAACAGCTGTACCGCAAGCAAGTTATCAAACTGGTGCTTAAATAATTTTAAATGAAGAAGCTGAACTTAGGTTCAGCTTTTTTTATAATTACTTTTTAATAAATGAATGAAGAATAAGAATGTTAGGCTTAATTTCAAAAATAAATCCCGGTGCTTGGTGGTTAATATTTGCTATTGCGACAGATGTGCTCTCAACATTTTATTCGGCTAAAGGCAATGGATTAGTTAATAAAACTGCTCAAGGAATTGCTCTAGTTTTATATATTGGGTCTTTTGCATGTGCAGCTATTGCTTTGAAATATATGCAGGCGGGAATTTTATATGTGCTTTGGTCTGGAATAGGTGTATTAGCAACTGCTTTTCTTGCAAAGATTTTTCTTGGGCAGAATATTGATGTAGCTGGATGGGTAGGTATAGGTTTTATTACCGTTGGTTTAATGATTATTGCGCAGTATTCTAATATTAATGTTTAAGACCCTTATAGAAATAGTAAGTGTCTCTATAAGGGTCTGATCTTAAAAAATATTATGTATCAAGCTGACAGTTAACCATCCACTTTATGCCAAACTGATCGGTAAATGCACCGTATAATGCACCCCAGAAAGTTTTTTCTAATGGCATTTCAACTTGTCCATTTACAGATAGAGCATCGAACAGCTGTTTTGCTTTTTCTTGCTCATCTTTTTCAAGGTTGATTGCGATGTAATGATTATTACCTTTAGTAAATACACTATTCGGGGTACAGAATTGATCGATAGTGTCTGATGCCATGAGTACTGTGTACTCATTAATCGGTAGAGAAACGTGCAGCACTAAATTTTTTTCGGCTTCCGATAATGTTACACCCTCATTAGGTGGCATGTCGCTATAACGGCTCAGCATAGCAAATTCACCACCAAAGACCGATTTATAAAAATTAAAGGCTTGTTCTGCCTGACCTTGGAAATTGAGATAGTGATTGAGTTGCATTGTTATTGTCCATTGTTGTTTTCGTTTAAAGGAATAAGTTAAAACTTAAAAGTGATTTTGTGGGTCTTTTTTTGTAAATTTTTCATAAAAAATCCCACCGAAGTGGGATTTTAAACAGATTTTAATTAAAGAATTTCAATGGCAACAGCTGTTGCCTCACCACCACCAATACAAAGTGCGGCAATACCTTTTTTACCGCCAGTACGTTTAAGCGCATGAATAAGTGTAAGAATAATACGAGAACCTGTAGAACCTACCGGATGACCTAGGGCACAAGCACCACCATTGATATTCACTTTCTCTGCATCAAGTTTGAAATCATCAATTGGACACATGGTAACCATAGCAAATGCTTCATTAATTTCCCAAAGGTCAACGTCCTGAGCATTCCATCCAGCTTTTTTAAGAACTTTCTCGATAGCACCCACAGGAGCGATGGTAAATTCTGAAGGATGCTGAGAATTTGAAGCTGTTGCAATAATTTTAGCAAGCGGTTTTAAGCCACGTTGTGCTGCAACTTCACTTGATGTTAATACCAATGCAGAAGCACCATCAGAAATAGAACTCGCATTTGCTGCGGTAATTGTACCGTCTTTTGCAAAAGCTGGTTTAAGTGAAGGAATTTTATCAATCTTCGCATTTAAAGGTTGTTCATCTTGGTCAACAATCACATCGCCTTTACGTGTAGAGACAGTAACAGGGACGATTTCATCTTTGAAATAGCCTTCAGTAATTGCAGTTTGAGCACGTTTTAAAGAGCGAATGGCAAAGTCATCCATTTGCTCACGTGTATAACCACGTGTATTTGCCATATCTTGAGCAAATGAACCCATTAAACGACCTGTTTCAGCATCTTCTAAACCGTCGAAGAACATATGGTCTTTAATTTCGCCATGACCCATACGGTAACCAGCACGTGCTTTGGGCAATACATAAGGAGCATTAGTCATTGACTCCATGCCACCTGCAACCACAATTTCAGCACTGCCTGCTTTGATCATGTCTGCTGCTTGCATCACGGCTTTCATGCCTGACCCACAAAGCTTATTAATCGTCACTGCACCTGTAGAGTCAGGTAAACCAGCTTTACGCATCGCTTGACGAGCAGGGCCTTGTTTTAAACCCGCAGGTAGTACACAACCCATAATGACTTCTTCGACATCAGTAGGTTGCAAGCCTGCTCGTGCGATTGCTTCTTTAATTGTTACTGCACCTAGTTCAGGAGCAGTTAGACCAGATAGTGATCCTTGAAAACCACCCATAGCAGTACGAGCACCATTAACAATTACGATGTCAGTCATTGTTGTAATCTCCGATTGTTCTTTATCTCAAATTAAGAAAACATTAAAACTTAAGCAGTATATTGCAAAATGAGGGATGTATTGGTCTCGGCATTAGACTGTAGAGTTCTAACAATTTTTTAATTCTTCGACACGCACATGCCCCATTTTGCTAAGAACTAATTTAAAATTTTTAAGCTGATCATAAGAACAGTAAATAAAACTACCATTAGACTCGATTGGAAGTCCCGAGCTTCCTTGAAAAACAATACTATTTTGTTTTTTACCAAAACGTTGTAATTTCATAGAACCATAAGTATGGTTAAGATCTATAGAGGTTAATAATTCTTCATTTAAATCATGCTGTAGATTACGGTTACTATCTATGAAGCTGATTAAGTGTTTATTCCAATCTGTATTACAGATTACCTGATCTGAACTTGGACACAGAACAATGTTCTTATGCTTAATAATTGCGTCCGATTTGGCTTTTTGTATATGAATTGTGAGTACACGCGAAGTATTTTTTAATTCTACAGATGCCATAAATTGATGGTATAAAGGAATGGCTATAACTGACATAATCACAAGAATTACGAGGGTTATAGAGAGCTCAACTATAGTAAAACCAGGAGATCTAAACATTAAGAAACCTTAATATATGTATAAATAGAGCAATTTTATGTTTTCTGACAATGATTTATATTATTTTTTATAATAAGGAAACACAAAATTAAATAAGGGTTATCAGTTGGCTAGAATACTGGTAAAATCACCGCAAGCGAAACAAAGAAGTTATTCATTTTTGCTAGTTGAGTAAAAAATTACCGAATTACAACGGAAATTGTAAGTAATTTTGTCAATAATTTACTTGATTAAAATTATCAAGCACTTGGAAAGTTTATCAAGTGTTTGTATGATTCAAATGTGAATAGCTTAAAAATAATACTGGGGTAAAAATATCTCAGGGGCCAATAAATTTAGGCTGAGCTTGAACAACAATTGTTATCTCTGGAGGATATCCATGAAATTGAGTCGTATTGCACTTGCTACTATGCTGGTTGCTGCTCCATTAGCTGCTGCTAATGCTGGCGTAACTGTTACTCCATTATTAGTTGGTTACACTTGGCAAGACAGCGAGCATAACAACGATAAATTAACAAGTCATGCTGAATTACAAGATGATTTATTCGTTGGTGCTGCACTAGGTGTTGAATTAACTCCTTGGTTAGGTTTTGAAGCTGAATATAACCAAGTTAAGGGTGATCTTGATGGTACTGGCGTAGCTGGTGCTGAATATAAACAAAAAACTGTTGCTGGTAACTTCTACGCAACTTCAGATTTGATCACTAAGAACTACGACAGCAAATTTAAGCCGTATGTATTATTAGGTGCTGGTCAAACTAAAACTGAATTTGATGGCATTTATGCAGACAAAAAAGATACTATCGGTAACGCTGGTATCGGTGCGTTCTATCGCTTAAACGATGCTTTATCTCTTCGTACTGAAGCTCGTGGTACTTATGACTTTGACGAAAAATACTGGCGTTATACAGCTTTAGCTGGTTTAAACGTAGTTCTTGGTGGTCACTTGAAGCCTGCTGCTCCTGTAGTAGAAGTTGCTCCAGTTGAACCAACTCCAGTTGCTCCACAACCACAAGAGTTAACTGAAGACCTTAACATGGAACTTCGTGTGTTCTTTGATACTAACAAATCAAACATCAAAGACCAATACAAGCCAGAAATCGCTAAAGTTGCTGAAAAATTATCTGAATACCCTAACGCTACTGCACGTATCGAAGGTCACACAGATAACACTGGTCCACGTAAGTTGAACGAACGTTTATCTTTAGCTCGTGCTAACTCTGTTAAATCAGCTCTTGTAAACGAATACAATGTTGACGCTTCTCGTTTGTCTACTCAAGGTTTCGCTTGGGATCAACCGATTGCTGACAACAAAACTAAAGAAGGTCGTGCTATGAACCGTCGTGTATTCGCGACAATTACTGGTAGCCGTACTGTAGTAGTTCAACCTGGTCAACAAGCTCAATAATTTGAGTTTCTGAACAGTAAAAAAGCGACTCGTTAGAGTCGCTTTTTTTATTGTGATTTTTAAAATATCTTTCATTTCTCTATCTCCTTGATAATATGTACTCAGTTGTTCATAGTTAGATCAGTTTTACCAAACCCCTTTTTTTAATTGCTGTTTAGTATCTTGTCTATCTCGACGATGCTGTGCACGAGGTTTTTCTGTCTCATGCATGCCACCTTTTTGAAGTAAAGGTGAAAGGGCTACGTGGTTGCGAGCCTTAATTTTTGACATTTCTTTAATTTTCATGTTTTAACCTTTAATACATAAAACTTGTTTAAGTGTATGGACCACTTCAATAAGATCTGACTGGTTCGCCATAACTTCATCAATGTCCTTATAAGCGCTTGGAATCTCATCGACAACACCACTGTCTTTACGACATTCAATTCCTTGCGTTTGTTCAATTAAGTCTTGTTGATTAAAAAGTATTTTTGCCTTGCTTCGGCTCATTTTGCGGCCAGCTCCGTGAGAGCAAGAACAAAAAGACTCAGGATTAGCTTTTCCTCTAACAATATAAGAACGTGCTCCCATAGAACCTGGAATAATTCCTAACTCATTTAAACCCGCTCTAATCGCTCCTTTTCTGGTAACTAAAAGATTTTCACCAAAATGGGTTTCTCGACTTACATAATTATGATGGCAATTAATTGCTTCTTTTGTCATTTGAAAAGAGGGTAGAAGAGGTCGAATTGCTTCTAAGACTAATCGCATCATTTCTTTGCGATTTTCGAAAGCATATTCTTGTGCCCATTCCACAGCTTCTACATAATCATTAAAACTATTTGAACCTTCAGCAAAATAACTTAGGTCTTTATCAGGTACATGCCCGAAGCGATGTTGTGCTTCTTTCTTGGCAAGTTCAATAAAATAAGTACCAATGACATTACCAAGTCCGCGACTACCTGAATGGAGCATGACCCATACATCTTGATTTTCATCAATACATAACTCTATAAAATGATTACCACCTCCTAATGTCCCTAATTGTTTTTGCCAAGTTGCATCAAACTGCCGAAGCATACGAACTAGACCTGGATGTTTCTTTATAATCGGTTGTAAACGCTTTTCGAGTGGAATAATACTCGACGCTTTAGCTTTGACCTGTTTATGTAAAGCAAAACCGACGGGTACTTTACGTTCGATTGCATCACGTAAACGGCTTAAGTTATCTGGAAGTTGTGACGCTTTTAAACTCAAACGAATTGCATTCATTCCACAACCAATATCTACACCGACTGCAGCTGGAATAATTGCATGTTTAGTCGGAATAACACTACCTACAGTCGCGCCTTTTCCTACGTGAACATCTGGCATAACAGCAATATGTGAGTATATGAATTGCAGTTGTGCAATTTTCTTTAGTTGTTCGATACTTTCACTATCTATATCTTGAGTGAAAATTTTAACCGGCACACCATACAGTGCCTCTTCGTTTAATATTTTTTGTATGCCCATAATTTTTCTCTTATTTTTCTGTCCGAATAGGCATAAAAAAAACCTAGCGAATGCTAGGTCTTAAATTCGAGCATTCGGACAAGTGAATTAAATTTGTACACTTGTCCGTGAGCTGACATCGTGCCAAATCGTTACTGTGTTTTACCTTGTAGTGTTGGCATGATGTCCTCCTTTTTTAAAAAGTGCCGTTGAAAATCTGAACGGCATTTTACCTGTTTTTAACTAAAGATCAAGTTTTTGACATTTAGTTATTTTTGATTAGCTCTTTAAGCTTACTATTAATCTTGCTCTGGTTTTACATCCATTTGATCGTAAGGTATTAATTTAGTCTTATTTTTCCATTTATATCCGAGCCAAATTACTAAGAATAAAGGTAAGCTAATATAGGTAGAAAGTAAGCCCATCCAGTCAATTTTTCCACCTAAAACAGCTTGATAGTTCTGGCCAAGGATAATGACAGAACAAAGAATAAAGGCAAACCATGGAGCAAATGGGAAAAACTTAGCACGGTAGGCAAGATCTTCGAGCTTATAACCTTGAGCAATATAACCTTTACGGAAACGATAATGTGAAATTGCAATACCTAGCCAAACAATGAAACCACACATCCCAGACATATTGAGAAGCCAGTTAAAGACTTGTTTTTCCCCAATAAAAGTCGTTAAGAAGCAGAATGCAGCAATAAATGTAGTCGCATATAAGGCATTCATTGGAACACCACGATTGTCGAGTTTTGCAAACCATTTTGGTGCGCGGCCTTGTTGAGCCATATCAAATAACATACGGGTAGAAGAATACATACCTGAGTTACCTGCCGACAAAATAGCTGTCAAAATAACCGCATTCATTAAGCTCGCAGCGAAAGCAAAGCCTACTTTTTCATAAAGCAAGGTAAAAGGAGAAAGTGCAACATTTTCTGTTGTCGCAGCTTGTAATAGGTTTGGATCATCATAGGCAATGAGTGTACCGATAATGAAAATACACAATACATAGAATAATAAAATTCGCCAGAAAATCTGTTTAATCGCAAGTGGTATCGTTTTCTTTGGATCTTTCGATTCACCCGCAGCCACACCCACCATTTCGGTTCCCTGAAATGAGAACCCTGCAATCATGGCAACACCAATCATGGCTTGTAAACCACCTACAAAAGGCGCATCTTTGTAAGTCCAATTACCAAAAGTGGCCACACCTGGTGTCAACATCACCTTAATAATCATGGCAATACCAATGATAATGAAGGCAACAATAGCGATAACTTTAACCATTGAAAACCAGAATTCGCTTTCGCCAAATCCTTTTACACTCATCGCATTAATCATAAAAATAATGACGAGGAAGAGCGCACTCCAATAGAACCCAGGAATATCTGGAAACCAGAACTTCATAATAAACTGTACTGCAACGAGTTCAAACGCAACCGTGATTGCCCAGTTATACCAGTAGTTCCAACCTAGTGCGAAACCAAAGCCTTCTTCCACATAGCGACTGCCATAGGTGAAGAATGCGCCAGATGTCGGTGTATGAGTTGCAAGTTCGCCCAAGCTGGTCATTAAGAAATAAATCATAATACCAATGAGGGAATAGGCGAGTAACGCCCCACCTGGGCCTGCATTTGCAATGGTTGAACCAGAAGCAAGGAAGAGACCTGTACCAATGGAACCACCAATGGCGATCATATTCAGATGACGAGCCCCAAGCTTTCGCTGGAGTTTTTCAGGAGCATGTGTTTCGCTCATGGAGATTCCTTACATAGTTTGTTATGCACAGGCATATAACACCTTAAAGCCTTGTAGATCAGTTTTAATCTCACACTGACCAAAGTGCTTCTCGATTAAGATCGGATAGTTTAAAAAACGGTTTGCTACAATCCATAGCTCACCTGATGCCTTTAAATGTTTTTTAGCGTTCTGGCAGAGTCCTTCACTTGCATCGTAGTTGGTATGAATACCTTGATGAAAGGGGGGATTACTGACAATGGCATCAAGTTCTGTTGGGGCGTCTGCAATTCCCGTAACGGGCTGCAATCTCAACTGGTCTGAACCTATTCCATTTCGACTAAAAGTCATTTCCGTTGACCGTAAAGCGAAGGCATCAATATCTAGGGCATGAATAATATTACTTGAATTTACTTTTGCCAAATAGCAACTGATAATTCCCGCACCACACCCGAAGTCGGCAATTCTACCTGATTTCACCTGATTTAGATAAGGGAGTAAAACAGCAGTTCCGACATCTAGATGATTTTGACTAAAAACGCCAGGTAGCGCGCAAATGGTAAGTTCTTGTTCATTTGCTTGAACAGTATAGGTTTTTAACCAGCTTTCAAGAGGCTTGATTTTTTCAGTTTTTTCAATTTTTAAATGCCATAATTGACAATGGCGTGCACTATCGAGTTTAAGTATCTGGCCAAAACTTTGTAATTGTTTAGCTGCTCTTTCAACACCGCCTTTTTTCTCGCCTACTAGAAAAACTGATTGATCAGCCTTTAAATGGCTCATCACTACATGCAATATATAGTTTAAAAGCTCTTTTGATTTAGGCACAAAAATTAAAGCCTGATCAAATTCTTGTGATGGAAACTCAACTGAGAAATGTGCTGGGGTACCTGTATTAATGAAACCTTGGTAGTCGGCATAATTCCATGTCCAGACTGAGGCATCAACCGCAGTAGGTAATTGACTGACTAAGGCATCATTGGGTGCATTAATCAACAAGAGTCTACCTTTTAAATAGTCTTGCTGTCTTAATACCACTTCACTTCTAGGATCCATGTACATCTCTCATGAAGAAGAATGCCCAGTGGAAACTGGGCAGTAATCAAAAAATTAAAAAATAGGTTATTTGTGGGTTTCAGGCAGAACAATATTTAAAATTAGTGCTGCAATACCACCTGTTGCTACACCAGAACTAAAAATATTTTTAAATAACTCTGGCAAGTGCTCCAAAATTTGTGGAACTTGGGCAACACCTAAACCGAGTGCAAGTGAGATTGCAATAATTAAAAGTGCGCGACGATCGAGATGGATAGATGAAAGAATGTTAATGCCTGAGGCAGCAACTGCACCAAACATTACCATAACTGCTCCGCCTAATACTGCCTGTGGTACAGCTTGTATTACACCCGCTACAGCTGGGAATAGCCCTAATATAATGAGTAAAGCTGCAATCCAGATCCCTACGTAACGACTAGCCACACCCGTGAGTTGAATAACACCATTATTTTGGGCAAAAACAGAACTAGGGAAAGTATTAAATAATCCTGCAAGTAAAGAGTTTGCGCCATTTACTAACACCCCACCTTTAATGCGTTGCATCCACTGAGGGCCATCTACAGGTTGGTTTGAAAGTTTGCTGGTTGCTGTGACATCACCAATTGCTTCTAATGAAGTCACCAAATAAATGAATGCCATTGGAATAAATAAGCCCCATGAGAAGCTTAAGCCAAAGTGCATTGGTGTTGGAATTTGAATGACTGGGGCGTCTTTTAGACCAGAGAAATCTAAATAACCCATGAAGCCGGCAAGAATGTAGCCAATAACTAAAGCAATCAAAATAGCTGAGCTTTTAATCCACACTATGCGTATGCGATTTAAGACAATAATGATGGCAAGAACTGTACAAGACATTATAAGGTTATCGGAACTTGCAAAAGTATGATCTTGCATGGCTTGATAACCACCACCCATACTAATCAAGCCTTCCTTAATAAGTGTCAAGCCAATCAGAAGTACAACAATACCTGTCACAAGCGGAGTAATCAGTCTTTTTACCCATGGCAGAATTTGTGAAACACCCATTTCAATAAATGAACCAGCAATCACCACACCAAAAATAGCAGCCATAACTTGATTTACTGGCGTACCTGCAGCAACCATTGCACTACCGATACCAATAATTGGTCCAATAAAGTTAAAGCTTGTTCCTTGAACAATGAGTAGACCTGCACCGAAAGGACCAACTTTTTTGCATTGTAAGAAAGTTGCAATTCCTGAAATGACCAAAGACATGGATAAAATCATGTTAGTTTCGGTACGTGAAACGCCCAAAGCTAAACAAATGAGAAGTCCAGGTGTAACAATCGGGACAATAATTGCAAGCAAATGTTGAAAAGCTGCTAGAAAAGCCACGAAGGGTTTTGGTCGGTCATCTAGTCCATAAACGAGGTCAAGATGGTCTTGTGATGGTTGATTGGACATGGGGGTAAGTACGCCGCAATTTCGCAAATTGGCGCTATTCTAATCGAGATACCTATCTTTACAAAACGAAATACAAGCTATTGGGAAATTTTTTTGTCAATGTCAATAAACTGTCACTACTCAAGAGTAGTGTTTTTCTGTATAATTTGCCCTCAAATTTCAGGCGTTTCTAATTTTCATGTCAGATATCAAAAATCTCCGTAATATCGCAATTATTGCGCACGTCGACCACGGGAAAACCACACTTGTCGATAAACTACTTCAGCAATCAGGTGCTCTCGGTGACCGAGCAGGCGAGATTGAGCGTGTCATGGACTCGAATGCGCTTGAAAGTGAACGTGGTATTACCATCTTAGCGAAAAACACTTCTATTACTTGGTTGGATAAGCGTACTGATACAACTTACCGTATCAACATCGTGGACACCCCGGGACACGCCGACTTCGGTGGTGAAGTAGAACGTGTTATGTCGATGGTTGACTGCGTATTACTTCTTGTTGACTCTCAAGAAGGCCCAATGCCACAAACTCGTTTTGTGACACAAAAAGCCTTTGCTCGTGGTTTAAAACCAATCGTTATTATCAACAAAGTTGATAAACCAAGTGCGCGTCCAGACTGGGTAATCGATCAAGTGTTTGATTTGTTTGATAACCTTGGTGCAACTGATGAGCAACTTGATTTCCCAATCGTTTATGCATCAGGTTTACGTGGTGTAGCGGGTCCTGCTCCTGAAGAACTTGCAGAAGATATGACTCCGTTGTTCGAAACGATTGTAGACATCGTTGAGCCACCAGCGGTTGACGTTGATGGTCCATTCCAAATGCAGATTTCATCACTTGACTATAACAGCTTCGTAGGCGTTATCGGTGTTGGTCGTATTCAACGCGGTTCAGTAAAATTAAACACTCCTGTTACTGTAATTGACAAAGATGGCAATACACGTAACGGTCGTATTTTAAAAATCATGGGTTACCATGGTTTAGAGCGTATTGATGTTGACTCAGCATCTGCTGGTGACATCGTATGTATTACTGGTATTGATGCACTTAACATTTCTGACACGATTTGTGATCCGAAAAATGTTGAAGCATTACCAGCTTTATCTGTAGATGAACCTACAGTATCTATGACTTTCCAAGTAAACAACTCTCCGTTTGCTGGTAAAGAAGGTAAATTCGTAACTTCACGTAATATCCGTGAACGTCTTGATCGCGAATTAATTCACAACGTAGCTTTACGTGTTGAAGATACTGACAGTCCAGACCGTTTCAAAGTATCTGGCCGTGGTGAACTTCACCTTTCAGTTTTAATTGAAAACATGCGTCGTGAAGGTTTTGAAATGGGCGTATCACGTCCACAAGTAATCATCAAAGAAATTGATGGTGAAAGACAAGAACCTTACGAAAACGTAACGTTTGACGTTGAAGAACAGCATCAAGGTGCTGTAATGGAACAAATGGGTCACCGTAAAGGCGAAATGACTAATATGGAAGTTGACGGTAAAGGCCGTATCCGTATTGAAGCGACTGTTCCTTCACGTGGTCTTATCGGTTTCCGTTCTGAATTCTTGACTATGACTTCTGGTACCGGGATCATGACTTCAAGCTTCTCGCATTATGGCCCTGTTAAACAAGGTACTGTTGCGAAACGTCAAAACGGTGTGTTGATTTCTATGGTTCAAGGTACTTGCTTGGGCTATGCATTGTTCAGCTTGCAAGACCGTGGTCGTTTGTTCGCTAAACCACAGTTAGAAGTTTACGAAGGTATGATCGTGGGTATTAACTCTCGTTCAGACGATATGGTTGTAAACCCAACTAAAGCGAAACAATTAACTAACGTTCGTGCATCTGGTACAGATGATGCTTTAACTTTAGTACCAGCAATTGAATTTACGCTTGAACAAGCGCTTGAATTCATTGAAGATGACGAGTTAGTAGAAGTTACTCCAAAATCAATCCGTATCCGTAAGCGTTACTTGACTGAAAACGAACGTAAACGTAATCGTGATAAATAATTTTTCTTAAATGAAAAAAGAAAAACCGCTAAATTCGTTTAGCGGTTTTTTATTGCTTACTGGTAAAGCTGAAAGTAAACTTAAAGTCATATTTTTCTTGTAAGCAAATATGTTGTTAAAGTGTGAAATAGCTTTCTTTTTTTGAAAAAAATATTAAATTATCAATATCATGGCGAGTACTATCTAGACGGATAAGAGGCCAGTGAAAAAAGAAAAATATGATGTGTTCCTCCCCCCTACATCTGGAGATGTTTAGATGAGTATTATTCAAGAATTTAAAGAATTTGCCATTAAAGGCAATATGATGGATTTAGCCATTGGTGTAATTATTGGTGGTGCTTTTGGCAAAATCGTAGACTCGTTAGTAAAAGATATCATCATGCCGCTTATCACTGTAATTACAGGTGGTGGTGTTGATTTCTCGCAGAAATTTATCGTATTAGGTGCAAACCCTAATAACTTACAATCTCTAGATGCCTTACAAAAAGCAGGTATCAATGTATTAACTTACGGTAACTTCCTGACCATTTTAATTAACTTCCTGATTTTGGCTTGGGTTGTGTTCTTAATGGTTAAATTATTAAACAGACTTCGCCGTGATAAGAATGAGCCAGAAGCTCCAGCTGCAACTCCTGAAGACGTACAATTATTGCGCGAAATTCGTGATGAGTTGAAAAAGAAAGCTTAAGCAGATTTCAAATAAAAAAACGGTACTTAGAGTACCGTTTTTTATTACATAGCATTTTATACTGGACTAGAGATATTGATAAAATTGCAAGGTCGCAGTTAAGTTTAGCTAAGCATATTGAACAAGGAACATAAATTAATGAATCAGCTTTTTGTATATGGAACCTTATGTCCTAATAAAGCAAATGCTCATATTTTAGAGCAGATTGGTGGAAGCTGGACGAAAGCTAGTGTACGAGGGGTAATTCATATTTTAGATTGGGGCCCAGACAAAGGTTTAAAAGCGTTAGAGTTAGATTCGCAAGCAGATTGGATACAAGGTTATGTGTTTAGCACAGAAAAACTTGCTGAAAACTGGCAAATGTTAGATGACTTTGAAGGCTTTCAATACCAACGTGTAATCGCTGATATAAAACTAGAGTCGGGTGAATATATTAAAGCCTGGACATATCAAATGAATGCACAGGCTAATACTTTTGAAAACGACAATTAAATTAATGAGTCCTAACGTAAGCTGCCCATTCGGAATTTAACTTCTAAAAGATGATAGCCAAACTGACTTTTGATAGGACCTTGTAACACGCGTTCAGCAGCAGTAAAAACGACTTTGTCGATAACAGGTACCAACTGTCCTTTTTTGACTTCACCAAGTTCACCGCCACGTTTAGCTGAATTACAGGTAGAATATTGCTTGGCAAGTTTGGCAAAGTCAGCCCCACTTTGTAGCTTCTTTTTTAGCTGTTCGGCTAAGTCTTTATCTTTGACTAAAATATGTCGGACAATTGCTGTTTGCATGTTGTCTTCCTCCAAAAAATTAAGGCTTTTCAGCTTTTTAAGCGGTTGGCATTGTGGGCAAAATACACTGGCGCGTTGACCAAGTTTTAAGTTTTCTAATGTGGTTTCACAGTTAACACACATTTCTCCGGCACGACCGTATGCGAGCAATGTTTGCTGAAAATAACCATTTTCACCCATGGCATTGCTGTAGTCTCGTAAAGTCGAGCCGCCTAAATCAATTGCCGATTTTAAAATGCGCTTAATCTCGATAACCAGTTTCTCAATTTGTTGCATAGTCAAATCGCCAGCAGGCTGAGCTGGGTGAATGCCAACATTAAACAAGCTTTCGGTTGCATAGATATTGCCAACACCAACCACTACATGATTATCCATGAGTGCAATTTTTATGCCGACAGCTTTATTCTTGAGTTTGGAAGCTAAATATTCTGCATGAAAGTCAGTACTTAAAGGCTCTGGGCCTAAAGTATCGATGAGTTTGCCTTGAGTTTCAGGGTTAAGCCAAAGAATGCAGCCAAAACGACGTGGGTCGTGGTAACGTAACTGCTGATCTTCAAATTGAATAATCAGATGATCATGCTTTCTCAATTCATCGTTTGGTTGACACAGACGAAAGCTACCTGACATTCCTAAATGCCAGAGCATTTGATCTTGTTCAAACTCAGCCAAAATATATTTTGAACGACGATTTAATCCAATCAGGCGTTGCCCAACAAGTCTTTGAATATCATCTGGTATTGGCCAACGTAAGCTAGGATTACGTACTTCAACACTTAAAACTTTTTGATTCAATAAGGGAAATAAACTGGTTTTGGTTGTTTCGACTTCGGGTAACTCAGGCATGCCAACTCTCAGAATTAACAGATATACTGGATTAATCAAGTATAACGTGTGGTATGTAATATTTCAGAGAATACTATGTCAGATATTTTACCATTAAGCTGGTTTCAACGAGAAACTTCGGAAGTAGCATATGATTTAATCGGCTGCGTATTATGTAAGCGACAGCCTGATGGACAAGTTATCCGCTGTACAATTAGTGAAACAGAAGCTTATTTGGGCGTGCGTGATAAAGCCTGCCATAGCTACAATGACAAACGTACCGCACGAACAGAAGTGATGTATCGCCATGGTGGTACCATTTATGTCTATTTAATTTATGGCATGTATGAAATGCTCAACATTATTACTCAAACAGAAGGTGTACCTGAAGGAGTGATGATTCGATCAGCATTTTTAAATAGTGCTTCAACTAAAAAAGAATATAAGCTTTTGGCTGGACCTGGCAAACTGACACGTTATTTGAGCATTGATCGGACTTTAAAAGGCCAGACTTTAGGTGAAGAATCTGGACTATGGATTGAGGCAGCCACTACACAGCCAGAAGTGGTTTTAACGCCACGTATTGGAATTGATTATGCCGAGGAAGCAAAAGATTGGCCTGAACGATATTGCTGGAAAGATCATCCATCTTTGAGCCGATAACTCTTAAACTGGAAATCAATTTTTATATCGCAAAACGACTGTTCCAGATTTACAACAATGTAAACCGAATTCTATATCCAGACAAGACACTGCTTTTTGTTATCATAACTACAATATAAATAAAGGAAATAAGCATGTCCTTATTACGCTTAGACCGACTTCATTACTGTATTTTGATGAGTATGGGCTGTATTTCTAGCCCACTTGTTTGGGCAGAAGACTTAAATTCAGACGTTGCCAAATTGCCAACTTTACATGTAGAAGCAACGCGTACTGATACTACTTACTTACAAACACCTGCTTCGGTTTTCCGAATCGAGGCACCTCAGGCGGATAGTTCTTCACAAGTAAATTTAACTGAAGTTGTGAAGGGCATACCGAGTTTACAGATTCGTAACCGTGAAAATTATGCGCAAGATTTACAGCTTTCTATGCGTGGTTTTGGTGCACGTTCTACGTTTGGTGTCCGTGGTATTCGTCTTTATGTGGATGGTATCCCTGCAACAATGCCAGATGGGCAGGGCCAAACATCTAATATCGACTTAAGCAGTCTAGATCATGTTGAAGTCCTAACAGGGCCTTTTTCTTCACTTTATGGAAATTCATCAGGCGGGACTATTTTAACTTCTACTAAAGAAGGGCAAGGGAAAGACTCAATTGAGCTGAGCTATTCGGGCGGTAGTCACGATAAAAGCCGAGCAGGGGTAGTGCTACAAGGTGGGGCAAAAGGGGCGAATGAACCAAGTTATATTATTAGCTCATCATACTTTGATACCGACGGTTACCGTGAACATAGTGGTGCAGAAAAAGTATTAAATAATGCAAAGCTCAGCTGGAATCTTGATGATGGTAGTAAAATCAACTGGGTAACCAACTATGTAAAAATCCACGCCGATGATCCGCAGGGACTAACGCATGATCAGTGGAATGCTAATCCTAAACAAGTTAATGATGCGGATAATACTTATAAGGTTCGTAAAGATATTGAGCAAACCCAAACAGGGGTGACATGGTCTAAACCAATCAATGATAAAAATGAACTCTATGCCATGGCATACATAGGTAATCGTCAAGTCACTCAATATCAATCTATTTCAAAAGGCGATGTAACATTAAAAGATGGTAAGCCTATTTACACAGGCCAAGCAAATCCTAATCATGCGGGTGGTGTAATCGATTTTGATCGTAATTATTATGGTGCTGATTTCCGTTGGACAGGTAAAGAACTACTGCCAAATACCACTGTAAGCGTCGGGGTTGCACTCGATGCAATGGATGAAGACCGTAAAGGTTATGAAAATTTTAATGCGAATGGTATTTATGGTGTGAAAGGTAAATTACGCCGTGATGAAGATAATACTTTATGGAATATCGATCCATATTTACAAGCTTCGTGGCAGTTCTTACCCAAATGGCGTTTAGATACAGGCGTGCGTTATAGTAATGTGCATTACAAGTCAAAAGATCATTTTACTTCAGGGCCTGATCAGTATGGGACTGTTAACGGTGATGATAGTGGCAAAACAGATTACGATAAAGTTTTACCGTCGCTTGCTTTAAGTTGGCAAATTTTACCTGAACTCATGGCTTATATGGGTTATGCCAAAGGGTTTGAAACACCGACCTTTACTGAAATGGCTTATCCAGCCGATACGTCAAAATCTGGTTTTAACTTTGATTTAAAGCCATCGACCAGTGATACCTATGAGGCTGGCTTAAAATCACAAAACTCATTAGGCGATTTTACTTTAGCTGTTTTTCAAACGAAAACGAAGAATGATATTGTTTCAGCAGGAAGCTCAAATGGTCGTTCTACCTTCCGAAATGCGGATAAAACTTTGCGTGAAGGGGTAGAGTTTGCATGGAACAAAAAGTTATGGAGAGATTTAACAGCGACTGCAAGTTATGCGTATTTAGATGCGACTTTTGATGCCGATATATCCGCTTCTGGCAGTTCTAAGCAAATTCCCTCAGGAAATGCAATTCCGGGTATTGCCCAAAATCAGGCTTTTGTCTCTTTAGCTTGGCAACCGAGCCACGGCTTATATGGTGGTGTAGATGTACAGTATATGGACAAAGTATACGTGAATGATACCAACAGTGACGCAG
The DNA here is from genome assembly GCF_041021905.1 of Acinetobacter nosocomialis. Classification (NCBI taxonomy): domain Bacteria; kingdom Pseudomonadati; phylum Pseudomonadota; class Gammaproteobacteria; order Moraxellales; family Moraxellaceae; genus Acinetobacter; species Acinetobacter nosocomialis. The sequence continues at coordinate 3,312,085 of NZ_CP157432.1, read as the reverse complement.
CACCGAGCTACAGTGTAACTTCAGCAAATATTGGTTATGCATGGGATCTAGGTGATTGGAAAGTCAAAAGCTTTGCTCGTGTAGATAACTTATTTGATAAAAACTATGCGGGTTCAGTGATCGTAAACGATTCAACTCAACCAGTTGGACGCTACTTTGAACCGGCTGATGGGCGTAACTGGAGTGCAGGTTTACGTGTAATTAAACAATTCTAGGAATTAAAAATGGCAAAATTATTTGAAACGGTTAATTTTGATTCGCTACAACTGGTCAATAGAATTGTAATTGCCCCAATGTGTCAGTATTCAGCAACTGATGAAGGCGAAATTACCTATTGGCATGAGCAGCAATGGGCAAATTACGCGTTGTCTGGAGCTGGGTTATGCATTGTGGAGGCTACGGCTGTACAAGCGGAAGGTCGAATTAGTTACGCAGATCTTGGACTTTGGAATGATCAGCAACGTGACCAAATCAAAACTTTATTAGGAAAAGTTAAAACACTTTCTCCTATGCCATTTGGAATTCAGTTAGCTCATGCTGGACGTAAGGCATCAACTGAAAAGCCTTGGTTGGGGAAAGGTCAAATTGCAAAAGATCAGCCACATGGTTGGCAAACAGTTGCTCCAAGTACAAGTACTTTTTCAGTTCACGATGCTGCGCCACATGCATTAACAATCGATGAAATTAAACAAGTTCAACAAGACTTCGCCGCTGCGGCAAAACGTGCAGTTGAAGCTGGCTTTGAGCTAATTGAAGTACATGCAGCACATGGCTACTTGTTGCATCAATTTTTATCGCCAATTGCCAATCAACGTACTGACGAATATGGCGGTTCTTTAGAAAATCGTATGCGTATGACGCTTGAAGTACTTCAGGCAATTAAACTTGCTGTTCCTGCAGGTTATCCTGTAGGGATACGTTTATCTGCAACTGACTGGATGGATGGTAATGAGCAGTGGGATATTGAATCTACGGTTGGTTTATCAAAAGCCTTAGAGCAGTTAGGTGCGGCCTATATTCATGTCTCTAGTGGTGGTTTACATGAACACCAAAATATTACCATCGGGGCAGGTTATCAAGTTCCTTTCGCGGAACAGGTTAAAAAACATGTGTCTATTCCTGTGATTGCGGTAGGTCTTATTACTGATCCACAGCATGCTGAACAAATTTTAGAAAACCAGCAGGCTGATGTCATTGGTCTTGCACGTGCAATGTTATATGACCCACGTTGGCCATGGCATGCTGCAGCTACATTGGGGGCAAAAGTCAAAATTGCTCCTCAATATTTGCGTTGTCAACCACATGGGTTAAAACAGCTTTTTGATTCTTTTTAGTTTTTAAATATGCGGGCAAATTAAGATTTGCCCGTTTTTCTTTTGAAATGAGTGAGGAAGTAGTCTGTGGTTTTTCAGGTAATCTTACCAATTTTGATTTTATTATTGATGGGGTACTGTAGTGTTCTCATTAAACTGGTAACACCTGAACAAATTAAGGCTCTGAGTGCATTTGTTATTAAAATTTCTTTACCTGCTTTTTTAATCCAATCTTTAGCCAATAAAAACTTACAAGATATTTGGCACCCAGCTTATTTTATTGCTTATGGTGGTGGCTCTTTAATCTTGTTTTTTCTGGCTTTTATCATTTATCGGAAATATTTTAAAAACAGCCTAACCCATAGTGCAGTCATATCGATGGGCGCTTCTATGTCAAATACAGGTTTTATGGGTACAGCGATTCTAACCATGCTAATGGGTAGTCATGCTGCAATCTATATATCTTTAACTTTAATCATTGAAAACTTATTAATCGTCGCTTTAATGCTTATTTTGGCAGAAGCGGGATTACATCAACAGCAGCGGCTTTTGCCTTTACTGAAAAAAACATTCATAAATTTAATTAAAAATCCTGTAATTATTGCAATTTTAGTGGGGATGAGCTGTATCTTGCTAGGTATTCATCTGCCTTCAAAACTTGGGCAAGCTTTAGAACTTTTAGGAAGGACAGCTTCGCCTCTAGCACTATTTGCTATTGGCGGCAGCTTGGTTGGTATAGGTATTACCGCCGTGAATTTACAAAGTGTATTGTTGGCTGGGTTTAATGTCATTCTTATGCCAGTTGTGATTTTTGGGTTATTCCTTTTATTACCAAACGTCAGTCAAGAGATGTTATATGCTGGAACATTAATTGCGGCACTTCCAATGCCAATTGCTTTTGGTATTTTTGGGCAAGCATATGGTTTAAATGAAAGAGCATTAACACCTTTAATGATAAGTACCATTATTGGTTTTATTGGAGTAAGTGGACTTATCGCTTTGTGGTGGTAAAAGAAAAGCCCCATACGGGGCTATTGTTTCTTTGCTATTTTTTAGGTGCAGGCTGTGTGGGGGCGGCTGCAGCTTGTTTATTCTTCTCAGCAATAATCTTTTCGACTGAAGCTAAAGACTCTCTAGCATTAGGAACATTTTGGTTAGCAAGTTCAGTAAAAATCTGTTTTGCTTGAGGCAAGTTCTGAGGAATAATATTGCCATTTGCCATCATAGTCGCTAAAGCCATAGATGCTGGTGCATAACCTTTTTGTGCAATTGCTTGTAAAGCTTCAATGCCTTGGCGTTTCATTAGCGGGTTTTTATTTTCAACCCCTTGGCTAATATCATAAAGTGCTTTGACTTGAATAGCAGGGTAGTTTCCTTTTCGAATTAAAGGCGCTAGCTTTTGTAAAGCAATTTGATGAGACTGTGGCTTTTTCTGAGCAAATAAAATGGTCGCAATTTTTACCGTTGCATCATCAGAGCCTTGAGCTGATGCTTTTTGCACATATTGGCTAAATTTATTACTATCTTTTGCAACGCCTAATTCACCAGTTTCATAAATCTGTGCAAGTCTATAACTGGCCTGAGCATAACCTTTGTTTGAAGCGTCTTCATAATATTTTAGAGCTTTGGCATTATCTTTAGGGGTGCCTTGTCCCATTTGCGTCATATAGCCTAAGTTATAGATCGCTTGAGCATTACCTGTCTGCGCAAGGCGCTGCACTTCTTGGAAAGCAGCAGGATAATTTTTTGCCGCATACAATTGTTCAGCCTGTTTAAAGACATCATTTTTTGCCACAGATGCTGTAGTGTCTGCCGCAAAGATTGATGAACTTGAAATGGCGATTAGGCTGGCGATGAGTAATTTCTTCATTTCTTTTTAACCTTTTACTTTGTAGCTACATCATTCCATCGATGTATTGAATCAACTCAACTTCTCATGATAAATATTGATAGATGAAAGTAAACAGCCGATTTGTATATAAAACGATGTCTATAAAGCAAACTATGGAGAAAAATAATATGCCACTCTACTTCTGAGAGTGGCATATAGCATTATTTTACTGATTTAAGTAATGCTTCAATTTGTTTTGCATCACTTGGTACACCAGAGATCCGTTGTCCATCTTGTAAGAATAGGGTTGGTGTTCCATCGATATTTAATTTTTGTCCTAAAGCGATATTCTTTTGAATTGGGCTTGAGCAACTTTTGCTATTAGTTGGCAATTTGCGGTTAAGCATATAACTGGTCCAAGCTTCAGACGGGTTCTTTGAACACCAGATCTGATTTGAAACTTTTTCAGCATTGGGGTGCAAACTGGTCAGCGGATATAAGAATACATATACCGTTACGTTATCAACCCCAACCATATTTTGTTCTAGACGCTGACAGTAAGGACAATCAGGGTCACTGAAAATATAAAGAGTACGTTCTCCTTTACCTTTTACATATTTAATCGCTTGGTTGAGAGGTAGGCTTTTAACATCAATTTTACCCAATTCGGCAATTCGTTCTTCTGTCATATTTTTTTGTTGTTTGATATCAACTAAATTGCCTACAAAAAAGTATTTAGCATCTTGATTGGTATAAACAATACGACCGCTTGTATACACTTCATAAATACCTTGCACAGGTGATTGATAAACACCTTTTACAGGTAAGTCTGGGTAATTTGTTTTCAGATTTTGTTCAAGTGTTTTGACATCAGCATGAGCAGAACCGAAAAAAGCCAGACTCAACATGAGTGTAGCAAGTTTAGTTTTCATATTTTTTCTCTTAGATTTCAATCTGGATTATGATGGCATAGAAAAATTAAAAAATTGAGGCCCTAATTAAATGAATTTATTAGAATTTTGTATCTATAGAAAAGCCCGTAGGGTCATCCACGGGCTTTTTATTTGCTAAACCTGCTTATTGTGGTCTAGCAACATCACCACTTAAAGCTTCCGGTAAATCGAGAACTTGAAGGCCGAGTTCAGCTAGAGCAGCTGGTTTTGCAACCACTAACGCAATATATCCGTCAGTGGTTGGGGTACTATTTACTACTTCAATATCGTTATTTAATTGAGTAGCTGGAGCAGGTGCTTCACCTGTACCTTGAACTAGATGCAACCAGTGTTTTGGTTTTGCTTTAAACCAAAGGCGCGCCACAATTTCCTGACCTAAGTAACAGCCCTTATCGTAATTGACGCCTTCACGTTGATGTAAACGTAATTCTTGTGGTTGGAACTCATGTTCGGTCGCTTGAGCAATCCATGCTTGACCCGTCATGATGGCTTGTTTTTGCCATTCGGAAATATCAGTTTCTGTAGAGCTGAACTCAGTGTGACCATTCACAACTTTTGGAAACACAACGCCTTGTTCACTTAAGGTCATTTTTGAAAATGCGCCATATTTTTTAATATGCTTAGCAAACTCTTCAGCTTGATCTTGAGTAACAACAATCTCAAAACTTTCAGCGTTAATCTTTTTCAACCATAGGCCAAAATGAATACGGCCTTTAAGATCACAAATGGCTGTATAGCGTGTTTCATTTTCAGCTAAACGCTCAGTATCGACAGTCACTTGGCCTTGTAAAAACTTCTGTGCATCTACACCGTTTAATGCATATGAGGAGAAAGCGAGCAGACTCATGATTAATCTCAAATTCAATATGTTTCTTTATGATTGCTGACTATTTTGCTCCATTTTTATCAAAAAATCAGCCTTAGTTTTCGTAATTTAGTTTTGTCAGAAGCTGGTTATATAAATGGAAAAAACACCAAAAATATACGTTAAATGAAATTCTAGGGTTTAAGCTACTAAACATAACTTCTATAACCTAAATGGACTTAAAATAAGGAGAACATAATGACAACAGGTACAGTAAAATTACATCGCGTATTTAAAGCACCCGCTGAACGGGTTTATCGTGCTTTTCTCGATCCAGATGCTTTAGTTAAGTGGATGGCACCTCACGGTTTTACTGCGAAGGTTCATAGTTTTGATGCAAAAGTAGGTGGCTCATATAAAATGAGTTTTACCAACTTTTCAACAGGTTCAACACACTCATTTGGGGGAACTTATGTTGAACTCATTCCAAATGAATTAATTCGCTATAACGACCAATTTGATGACTCAAATTTACCTGGTACGATGCAGGTCACTATTACATTAAAAACTGTATTGGTAGGCACAGAAATTCACATTACTCAAGAAGGCATACCAGAAGTTATTCCTGTGGAAGCATTTTATTTAGGTTGGCAAGAATCTTTATCTTTATTGAAGTTGTTGGTGGAAGCCGAGATTCCAGATCAGTAATCGCCTTTTAAAATTTTAAATATTAAATAAGAAAAGAGTGAGTAGAGAGGCTACTCACTCTTTTCTTTTTAAGTACATTAAAAGAGAACAAAATATTAAATCTGTTTATAAAGCCTAAACAATGAGGCGTTCTAGTGAGAAAAAGAGATGAACATACAAATTAAAAGAATTTATGAACAAGCAAGTATCGAGGATGGAAAACGAATATTAGTTGATCGGCTATGGAGCCGAGGGATAAGTAAAGAAAATGCTCATTTGGATTTATGGTTAAAAGAAATAGCTCCCTCAACTGAGCTACGTAAGTGGTTTCATGCAGAGTCTGCAGAACATTGGGATGAGTTCAAACAGCGTTATTTAAAAGAACTAAGAAGCAACCCAGCAGTTAAAGAGTTACAAAACATTGTGTCACATCATAAAGTCACGCTTTTATATTCGGCAAAAGATGTGGAACATAACCATGCAATTATTTTAAAAGAATACTTATTAGAAAAGAGCAAAAGTTAAATATATAAATTTTTTTTTGGTAAAAGTCTTTTATTTAAAACTTTAAAAAATGAGTCATATCTCGCATAATATACTTTTTGAGATTTTTTTATGTCTTTACCAAATTGCCCAAAATGCCAATCAGAATATACCTATCAAGACGGCGACTTATTAATTTGCCCTGAATGCTCACATGAGTGGAAGGAAGGGGAAGCATCAATTGCTGATGAACAAGAAGTGATTAAAGACGCAAATGGTAATGCCTTGGCAGATGGCGATAGTGTCACTGTGATTAAAGACTTAAAAATTAAAGGTTCATCGTCAGTTGTTAAAGTGGGAACAAAAGTAAAAACAATTCGTTTAGTACCAGATGCAAGTGATGGTCATAATATCGATTGCAAAATTGATGGTATTGGTCAGATGAAATTAAAATCTGAATTTGTAAAAAAAGCTTAATTTGTTAATTTTAATTACATTTCGGTAGAGGTACCTATCAGACCTCTACCTTTTTAAACTTTCAACATCCTTATAATTTTATTACGATAATGTATAAAAAGTAGACTATCCAAAGTTACATTGCTCATTTATATTGTCATTAATAACAAATAACTTTCGTCCAGAATAATAACGAAAGTCATACCCACACCAACAAAAAAACGAGGTTCTTATGGCAGGATGGTACGAGATTTCACAAGCGAGTGATGGACAATATCGCTTTGTACTCAAGGCTGGTAATGGCGAAATTATTTTAAATAGTGAGCTATATAAAGCGAAAGCATCGGCAGTCAATGGTATTGAGTCAGTTCAAAAAAATAGTGGTGACGATGGACGATATGATCGTTTAACTGCAAAAAATGGAAAACCTTACTTCAATTTAAAAGCTGCAAATCATCAAATTATTGGTACAAGTCAATTCTATGCGAGCGAAGCATCGCGCGATAAAGGGATTGAATCGGTGAAAACCAATGGATCTTCAGCAACCATTAAAGACTTAACGGTTTAGGCGTAAAATTAAATGTAAAAAAAGCAGCTTCTAAAAGCTGCTTTTTTATTTATGTCTTTATTAACGCGCTAACTTAGCTAAAAGTTCTTCTTTAGTTAAATTGCTCGCTTCAGCATCGCGGCGGCCTTTATATTCAAATGTACCAGCATCAAGGCCTTTCTCACCAATTACGATACGGTGTGGAATGCCCATTAACTCAAGGTCAGAGAATTTAACACCTGGACGTTCATTACGGTCATCAAGTAATACATCAAAACCTTGAGCTTGTAATTCAGCATAAAGTGCTTCAGCTGCTTCAAGAGTGCGAGGTGATTTGTGTGCATTCATTGGAACAATTGCGATTTCAAAAGGAGCAATTGCTTGTGGCCAAATAATCCCTTTGTCATCGTAGTTTTGCTCAATTGCAGCTGCAACTACGCGCGTTACACCAATACCGTAACAACCCATTGTTACTGTAAATGGTTTGCCATCTTCACCTAAAACTTTACAGCCTAATGCTTCAGAGTATTTAGTACCAAGTTGGAAAATATGACCCACTTCAATACCGCGTTTAATTTGTAGTGTGCCTTTACCATCTGGAGATGGATCGCCTTCAACCACATTACGCAAATCAAAGATTTCAGTAATTTGTGCATCACGTTCCCAGTTTACGCCTACAGCGTGTTTATCAGCTTCATTTGCACCAGCAACAAAGTCAGAAAGAACAGATGCAGCACGGTCAACAATTACAGTGATACCTTTTTCAACCAAACCTTGTGGACCTGTAAAGCCAGCAGTTAAGCCAAATGCTTGAAGTTGCTCTTCTGTTGCAAATGTAAGAGGAGCGGCAACTAAAGGATGTTTCTCAGCTTTAATTTCATTGAGTTCGTGATCGCCACGTAAGAATAGGGCAACCACAGGTACATTACCTTTTTCGTCTGCAATACCTTGAACCAATAACGCTTTTACTGATTGTTTAGGATCAGCATTTAAGAACTGGCATACATCAGCAATTGTTTTTTGGTTTGGTGTTTCAACCAACTTAAATTCTTGTGCAGGCGCTGCGCGTTCACCTACTAAAACAGCCTCAGCCATTTCAACGTTTGCTGCATAATCAGATTCAGTTGAAAATGCGATGTCATCTTCACCACTTGAAGCCAATACGTGGAACTCATGTGAAGCTGAACCACCAATTGAACCTGTGTCAGCTTGAACTGGGCGGAAGTCTAAACCTAAGCGAGTAAAAATACGGCTATAAGTGTCGTACATTACATCATAGGTTTCTTGTAATGATTCTTGAGTTGCATGAAAAGAATATGCATCTTTCATAATGAACTCGCGTGAACGCATTACACCAAAACGTGGACGAATTTCATCACGGAATTTGGTTTGAATTTGATAGAAATTTACAGGAAGTTGTTTATAACTTTTTAGCTCGTTACGTGCTAAATCGGTAATTACTTCTTCATGTGTAGGACCAAGCACAAACGGGTTGTCGTGACGATCTTTGAAGCGTAATAATTCAGGGCCGTATTGTTCATAACGACCTGATTCTTCCCACAAGCTTGCGGGTTGAGTCACGGGCATGAACACTTCCATAGCACCTGAACGATTCATTTCTTCACGAACAATCGCATCAACTTTTTTAAGCACACGTGTTCCCATCGGCAGCCATGTATATAAACCAGATGCCAATTTACGAATCATCCCCGCACGTAACATAAGCTGATGTGAAATCACTTCAGCATCGTTTGGGGTTTCTCTCAACGTTGCAAATAAAAAGCGGCTTGCGCGCATGGAAAAAGTCCTAAAAAGTTAAGCGTTATAAAAACGCAGATTATACGATAGTTGCTGCATTATGACATGAATCGTCGAGTTTGACGCAGCATAAAGTTTTTCAAGTCATCCAGATAAGTGAAAATGACGGGTACTACTACAAGAGTCAATAAGGTAGAGGTGATTACACCACCAATAACAGCATGGGCCATCGGCGCACTTTGCTCTCCGCCTTCGCCCAAGCCTAAAGCTAATGGAACCATACCCATGACCATAGCACTAGTAGTCATTAAAATAGGGCGTAAACGGGTTTTACCCGCTTGTAAAATAGCATCATAACGACTTTCCCCATGTTCCATGGCCTTTTTAATAAAGTCGATAAGTAAAATCGCGTTTTTGGTTACTAGCCCCATGAGCATAATAATGCCAATAATTGAAAATAGGTTTAGGGTACTTCTGAACAAGAACAGTGCAAGAAACACCCCAATCAATGACAGGGGCAAAGATGCCATAATCGCAGCTGGGTGAATAAAACTATTAAACTGAGAACCCAAAACAATATAAATAAATACAATGGAAAGCGTAATAGCAGTTAATGCATAACCCGCAGACTCGGCCATATCTGCATTGGCACCTTGGGTATTGAAGGTATAACCGCCAGGCAACTTAAATGCTTTTTGCATTTTATCGATGTCTTTCCCGATATCCCCACTTGGGCGTCCTGACGTATTGGCTTGGATGAGTACTTCGCGCTCAAGATCGCGTCGGTTAATTTGTGACGCACCGAATTTTTGCTCGGTTGTTGCTACTGCACTCAATGGAACTAATATCGGTTGTCCATTTGCACCAGTTTTGTTTGAGTTGAGATATAGGTTTTGCACGTCTTGCGGAAGCATACGTTTGTTTTCATTTAAACGGATATTTACATCATAAGTTTCGCCGTCACGGTCTTCCCACGTTGTGACATTATCGCCCGCAATGAGTGGTCGAATCGCATTGGCAACTTGGGAAACAGACAACCCTAAGTCACTTGCCAGTACACGATTAATATGAACACCTAAAGTTGGTTTCGGTTCTTTTAACGAGCTTTCTAAATCGACCACACCTTTAATTTTACCCATTTCAGTCATAAATCGATTTGAAATTTTTTGAAGTTCATTCAGGTCAGTTCCTTTAATCGAAATCATGATTGGCTTTTGACCACCAGAAACTGAATCTTGAGCCGCAGCAACGGAGGTAACACGAATACCCGCTACGGTTTGCAAACGATCACGGAATTCATTATTGAGCGTTGTTAAATCTGAACTACGTTGTTGTTTTGGTTTTAAAGTCACTCCTAAACCAGCGTGGTTTTTACCAGAGTCTATTGTGCTATTTACAACCCCGTAGGTAGAAACCACATCGGGAAATTGCCTAATAATTTGATCGACTTGATGTAACTTGGCTTGAGTATATTCTAAAGAAGCATCGACAGGCGTCTCGAACTGAATACGGATTTCACCTTTATCTGGAACTGGTACAAATTCGGTTCCAATCAATTTAGATAAACCTAAGGCCGCAACCAGTGAAGCAATCGCAATAATGACTGTAATAAAACGAAAGCGCAGAGCAAGTTTCAACAGCTTTTCATAAATATGGGTAAGGCCATCTAGTAATTTAGAAATGTGATTAAAGAAACGTTGTAGTCGACTTTCTTTTTTCTTTACCGGGTCTTTCCAATGTGCTGAAAGCATTGGGTCGAGTGTAAAACTGATAAACATAGAAATAAGAACAGCTGTACTTACAGTTACCCCAAACTGGTAGAAGAAACGCCCAATTAACCCCCCCATGAAAGCAACAGGTAAAAATACCGCCACAATGGTAAGTGTAGTTGCGAGTACTGCTAACCCAATTTCTTTGGTGCCATCTAAAGCGGCGGTGACATGGTCTTTGCCAAGCTCTGTATGCCTAACAATGTTTTCTCGAACTACAATCGCGTCATCAATTAATAGACCAATACTGAGTGATAGAGCTAACAGCGTCATCATGTTAATACTAAAACCAAAAGCCCAAATGAACGTTAAAGTTCCAAGCAGGGTAATGGGTAAAGTTAAACCTGTAATGACGGTAGATCGGAAAGAACCTAAAAAGAGTAAAACAATTAAAACTGCTAAACCTGCTCCTTCAAGAATGGTACGTACTACATCTTTAATTGAAGCGCGAATACCTTTGGAGCTGTCTGCGACGACTTTATAGTTTAATCCAGTAGGCATTTGAGCTTTTAGCTTCTCTAAGGTTTGGTAAGTCTTATCGACAACTTGAATTACATTGGCATCTGAACTTTTTAAAATATCGATGGAGACTGCGGTTCTTCCATTATAAAAAGCACTGGATTGCAGTTCGGCTTGAGTGTCTTCAACAGTTGCCACTTGTTTTAGAAAAATAGGCGAGCCATTTTTATTAGCAATGACCAAGTCACCAAAACCAAAAGGATGAATAACTTTTGATTGAATCTGTACCACTAGTTCAGAATTCTTTTGCTGTAAAGTTCCTGCAGGTACTTCTATATTTTCATTTTTTAGTGTGTTAATGACCTGATCAATGCCAATACCATAGCTTTGTAATTGTTCAGGATGAACTTTTATACGAATTTGGCGTTTCGCATCACCTAATAAATTGACATTACCTACACCAGAAACGGTTTTAAGTTGCGGCACAATTTTTTTGTCTACATAAGAACTTAATTGAGCCAAGCTCATCGTATTCGACTCAAACACCACCGACATAATCGGGCTAGATGAAGGATCGTAGCGTTGCACAATCGGCGTATCAATTTCATCACGAAATTGAGCGATAACCGGAGCAATTTTGTCGCGAACATCTTGAGCAGCAATTGCTGAAGAGGTGTCTAGATTAAACTCGGCAATCACCATCGATGATCCTTCACTTGAGCGTGAAGTAATTTGTTTAATGCCCGAAATTGTATTGATTTGATCTTCGAGTTTTTTTGTAATATCCGATTCAACCGCTTCAGGTGAAGCACCAGCATATTGCGTGGTAACCACTACAAATGGGAAATCTACGTTAGGAAACTCTTCAACGGTCATGCGCTTCCAAGAGGCTAACCCGAGTACCATTAAGCACAGCATCATCATAATGGTAAAAACGGGGTACTTCACACTGATTCGGGTAAACCACATAAGCTATTTGCTACCTTATTTATTTTTTTCGGCTGTAAGCGTCACTTTTTTATTGATATCGGAATCGTCAAACTGGATACGACTTATCTGATCTGTGCTTTGTAGACCTTGTACCAAAGCAATATTTTCATTGTAACGCTGCTCAACTACCCGAATTTTGACCTTTTGAATGGTTTGATTGCGTATCACCCATACGAAAGGATCTTGTTGCAGGTTTTGAATACTATCTAAAGGAATGGTTTGTCCTTGATTGCGATCATTTTGCAAAATAATGCCATTAATAAAAGCGCCGATACTGAGTGAGTCAATCGCTTCTTTAGGAGCTGCAAAAAATTCAATTTGTCGACTATCTTGGTCTGCTACAGGTGAGACCCGAGTCAGTATGGCATGTAATTGTTTTGAATTACCCTGAATCTGATATTGAATAGAGCTGCCGACTTTTAGTGCAGATTGTTGCTCAATAGGCAACTTTGCCTGTATTTCTAATTGATCAGGATTAACGATTTCAAATAATGTTTGTCCAATCGAAACAGTTTGTCCCGGTTCAACTTGTCGTTTAGTAATGACACCTGAAATCGGGCTAGTAATAATACCATCTCGATCAGCCTTTTTAGCAATATCAACATTGGCTTGCTGAGCTCTAACACTTTCAAGTTGACCCTTATAATCTACCTGACTCTGTTCAAACTCTACACGGGCAATAAAGCCTTGATTAAGTAGTCTTTGTTTTCGATTCATCAAATTACGTGCAAGCTCTGCTTGTGCCTGAGCTGAAGCAAGATTTGCTTCAGCCTGAGCTAAACGTGCAGCATTATCTTGATTGTTTAATCTGACTAAAACTTGGCCTTTTTGTACTTTTTGTCCTACATTTGCATTAACAGATGTTGCTGTCGCACTGACTTGAGCTTGAATAGAGCTTTGTTGTACCGCACGAATAGTTCCTGTAAAGGCAGTCTGAGCAGCAAGCGAACCTTCTTTTACAGTAATTAAATCTTGAGGAATCAGTTCAATTTTTTTTGGTTCAGATGCTGTGTTTTTTGGTACTTCTTGCTGATGACATGCAGTTAAAATCAAACTCAGGCTAATTAAGCTTAATTTAAAAAAAGTAGAAGGGGTAAGATGCGTTGTGCGCATACAGCATCATCCTGTAATTCAAATTTTATTTTGCCCCTATTCTTGATAAAGCTGTGCGCTTATTCAAGCTTTTTTAAACGTTCGATAATATTTTCATAGTCTTTATTGGTGCGGTTATAGTTTTTTGAAAGTATTTCAAGTGTTTGTTTAACCTTATTAATATTCATCAGATTGTTTTCAATTAGGGTTTTATGCCTTTCAGGAACCTTTTCACCTTTACGAAAATATTCCATTTCCTGACGTTTAAATAAAATTTTGTCTTGTTGTAATTGGCTCAGTTGTTCCTGTTGATAATTCATTTGTTTTTTGATTGCCAATAAAGCTTGGTCTCTTTTAATCAACGCAGTTTTACTATTGCTATATGCTTTTTTTAACTTGTTATCTTCTTCCCTATATCGAGCAGATAATGCACGTTGTGAAGATTGATTTAGATCAGCTTCAGAATTATAGGGATGATTTCTTTTAATGACCTGCATATTTTGGTCAAGTGCCTCATATCCATAGCGAATATGAGCGGGAGTTACAGATGTACTAATATTAGCAATGCCATGCTGGTCGTAATAGCGATACCAAACAGCTTTAGGAACACCATTTGCAGCTAAAGTTGGGGATGAGAAAAACAGGGCTCCGCAAGAAGCAATGCTTATAAAAACAGACAAGCAGGTCCTATAAAAGGCATATTTCATCCGCTTATTCATAAAATTCCCCAAAAAAGAAAGCTAAACCGCTTATTTTTAAATAATTAATCTTAAATATATTAGTTATTATTTAACTGAATAAAAATATCGACATTCTAAAAAAAATGATAATTTTTTCGAAAGTGTGATGAGGTTAAAAGTTATTGTTTATAAATGAGAAAGTAGACAAAAACCTTTCATTGAAAATAGAAGTATAGATATGTTAAAAATGCGTATAAATCTGTAAAAACAAATTTAAGTTAAATTGCATTTATATTTTATGTTATGGGGATGGAAGATTAAATGGAAGATGCGTTCCAAAATCTGAAAGTAATGGTTATTGATGACTCAAAAACTATTCGCCGTACAGCAGAAACATTATTGCAACGTGAAGGTTGTGAAGTGATTACTGCTGTCGATGGATTTGAAGCTTTATCTAAAATTGCTGAAGCGAATCCGGATATCGTTTTTGTAGATATCATGATGCCTCGTTTAGACGGTTATCAAACTTGTGCTCTGATTAAGAACTCTCAAAATTATCAGAACATTCCCGTTATCATGCTCTCTAGTAAAGATGGTCTATTTGATCAGGCAAAAGGGCGTGTGGTAGGTTCAGATGAATACTTGACGAAACCATTTAGCAAAGATGAATTGTTAAATGCGATTCGTAATCATGTAAGTTCATAATTAAGTAATTTAAGGGCAAAGAAGAAATGGCACGTATTCTTATTGTTGATGACTCACCAACAGAAACTTATCGTTTTAGAGAAATTCTAACTAAGCACGGTTACGATGTAATTGAAGCATCTAATGGTGCAGATGGTGTAACTTTGGCAAAAGCAGAACAGCCTGACTTAGTGTTAATGGATGTTGTAATGCCAGGTGTAAATGGCTTTCAGGCAACACGCCAGATTACCCGTGATGAAGACACTAAGCATATTCCAGTTGTTATTGTAAGTACTAAAGATCAGGCAACTGACCGAGTATGGGGTAAACGTCAGGGTGCTCTCGATTACTTGATTAAGCCTATTGAAGAAAAGCAACTGATCGATGTAATTAAACAATTTCTAAATTAACTCATCCATCCATAAAAACATAAATGGCGGGTCTACACCCGTCTTATAGGATCGAGTATGGCCGCGAACGGATTTATTGAGTTACTTCGTTTGTCTAAACGGGGTAACAAGAATTACGCTTCAGTCCAAAATGAAGCAGAGCGATGGTCAGGAATTGCTTTTGAAATGAGAGGGCAATACTTCGTCGCACCACTTGGGGAAGTGTCAGAGGTTATCTATCCACCAAAATATACACCTGTTCCAAATACCCAAAGTTGGGTGAAGGGACTGGCAAATATTCGGGGAAGATTACTTTCAGTTTCTGACTTGGCACATTTTATTTCAGGGCAACGAAGTTCATTTTCGGCTGCCCAAAAAGTGTTATGTATTAGCCATCAAGACCAATATGTGGGATTGGTTGTTGATCAGGTCTTGGGGATTCAACACTTTAATAAGAAAAGCTTTTTTTCTCAAAGTTCAAACTTGGAGGAAAATTTAAAAGAATATTGCCAAGGGTATTTTCACCAACACAATCAGCATTGGCATGTTTTTTTATTTAGTCGATTATTGCAAAACCCACATTACATGAATGCATCGACAAAATTTATAAACTAATTTTTATGCTGTTAATACACAGTGTATTTTTCTGGGGAGAAGCTGTATGGGCTTTAAACTTAAAAAGAAAAGTGGCAATCGTAGTGTAAACGAAAAATCGAGTGTCAACTTTATTGCGAAAATTCAGTCACAAATTGAGCAATACGCCAGTTTATTTGGGGAAAGTAAAAAGTCCAAGCCTATCCTTTATGTAGCGTTATTATGTTTAGTATTAGCTTCAACTTCGCTTGCTTACTTGTTTTATAGTGTACCTCGACATAACGAATTAACACGTAGTATGGGTGAGTTACGTTTACTATCACAAACGATTTCTAGACAGGCTACAGAAGCGACAGCTTCTGGTTCACCTCAAGCCATGAAAGACTTGGTTGAATCGCGTCAAACTTTTGCCAAAAATATAAAAAATGTCGAAAATATTTATGGTACATCTTCAAAAGAATATAAAAAAGTAGCGACTCTGTGGAAATCTTTGTCTTATGACATTGACTTGATCTCATCACAACAGGACGTAATTAACCAGTTATATAATATGAATATCTCGATTAGTGATTCTATTCCTGAGATTCAAGCTGAATATAACTTGATGGTTGATAAGATGGTCCGCGAAAAAGTATCAAGTAATCAGGTCGTAATTGCTAAAAACCAAGTATTTATTGCGGAACGTATTTTACGATCTATTAACTCGGTTTTCGTTGGTACAGAGAACTCTGAAAACTCAGCGCATGACTTTAGTGTTGATATTGAGACTTTTGGTGTGTACTTAGATGCACAGCTAAATGGAAATGCGGAGTTGGGGGTAGCTAAAGTTGAATCTCCTGAAGTGCGTGAATCTTTGGAAGGTATCAAAACTGAATATGATAAAGTTTTAAAATCTGCTGCAACTTCTGTCCTCAAGCATACAAACCAGATCGTAAACGTACGTCAATCATCAAGTGAGATATTCTCTCAATCTGATGCAATGTTAACTGCTTTAGGTGATCTTTCAGAACAAACCCAATATGGCTGGAAGGCTTTTGCGTTAGTTGCTGTACTGACATTATCACTTCTTGGCTTAATTACTTCTGTTTTAAAGCTTTTATCACTTCGTAGTAAAGCAGATAAACAACGTGTAGCTACATTACAAGAAGAATATGATCGTAACCAGAATGCGATTTTACGTTTACTTGATGAAATTGCCGATCTTGCAGATGGTGACTTACGTTCATATGCAACGGTATCTGAAGACTTTACTGGTGCGATTGCCGACTCGATTAACTTTGCGATTGACCAGTTACGTGACTTAGTATCACGAATCCATGAAACTTCTCAGGAAGTTGCACGTTATACGCAAGATACTCAAAATATTACTAACCAGTTAGCAGAGGCATCTGAGCACCAAGCACAAGAAATTGCCGGTGCATCAACTGCAATGAACGAAATGGCATTGTCGATTGACCAAGTATCTGCCAACGCTTCTGAATCTGCTCAAGTAGCACAACGTTCGGTATATATTGCATCTAATGGTGCACAAGTCGTAAACCGTTCTATTGAGGGTATGGATACCATTCGTGAACAGATTCAGGAAACCTCGAAACGTATTAAGCGTTTGGGTGAGTCTTCACAAGAAATTGGTAACATCGTATCGCTTATTAACGATATTGCAGACCAAACAAACATTCTAGCCTTAAATGCAGCAATTCAAGCATCTATGGCCGGTGAAGCAGGTCGTGGTTTTGCCGTGGTTGCTGACGAAGTCCAACGTCTTGCAGAACGTTCAGCTTCGGCAACTAAACAGATTGAAACGCTTGTTAAAACGATTCAAACGGATACCAATGAAGCCGTTATTTCAATGGAACAAACGACAACAGAGGTTGTACGTGGTGCTAACTTAGCGAAAGATGCGGGTATTGCACTTGATGAAATTCAAAAAGTATCGGGTGACTTGGCAAACTTAATTGCGAGCATTTCTGATGCAGCAAAACTTCAATCAGCTTCTGCGAGTCACATTGCTGCAACCATGACTGTTGTACAAGAAATTACTTCACAAACAACAACGGCAACTTTCGATACTGCTCGTTCTGTATCTGAATTGGCGAATATGTCGGAGTCATTACGTGAGTCAGTAACGGACTTTAAATTACCTGACTAAATTGGGGGATGAGAATAGCTATTCTCATAATAGCTATTCTTTTAAAAGTATGAGCAGCGCCAGACAAATATTGGGGAAATAGCTATTTTTCTGGTGTTGACTCTGTAGTTTTCCCCATTCAGGGGGTAAGCAAAAGAAGCCTTTGCTATGAAAGAAATATTAAAAACTTTAACTGAAGCAATGACGCTACCTGAAGATAGCTATTCTGAACAAGATGCTGAGTTTCTTGAAATTTTTGTTGAAGAAATTGAAGAAATTTTTGTTGATTTGCAACCATTATTAAATGAATGGATGCAGTCTGAGAATACTGCTACGCTCACTGAAATCCGCCGCCATTTCCACACTTTAAAAGGTTCTGGAAGAATGATTGGTGCTAAATCTTCAGCTGAGCTTGCTTGGACAGTTGAAGATACGCTTAATCGCGTAATCAATCAAACCCTTAAATTGACTCCAGCAATCCAGAGCTATGTTCAATTAGTATTTAAGTTCTATTTTCTTAAATTAGTAGATAACTTTAAGCAAAAAAGAGCACATGCAGTAGATTTTCGACCGCTTATTTTATTAGGCCAACAACTGCAACAACAGCAAAGTTTAGAACCTGCTTTAGAAGAGCTTTTACAGCTTTCAAATACGCTTACTGCCGAAACAATGACTGGGCTTGAGCTAGACTATATTGAGCAAAACTCATTGGCTGAGCCAATTGTTGAAGACGTAGATACTGAAATTGCAATAAATCTAGATGAAACTTTGACCTTGTTTATGGAAGAGGCAGAGGAGCATTTAACTACAATTCATCAGTTCTTAAATCAAGAGCTGCATCAGTATGATAGTTATAATGCCTTAATACGCGCGCTACATACTTTGCGTGGCAGTTCTGCGATGGCGCAGGTCGAAACAATTTTTGAAGCAAGTACCAAAGTTGAGCACTTATTTAAAATACTATTGCAAGAAGAACTCTCTTCTAACTCAGATGAAATTTTATTATTACAAGAATATCGTGAGTTTATTAGAGATAGCTTAGAGCTTCTATCTAAACATAGTTCAAATGAACAGCTTGAAGCTCGATTGCAGCAGTTTAATCAATCATGGGATGCTTACGTTGAGCAACATGGTGACCGAACAGATCCATTAACACCTTCTCATGGTTTGGTATCACAACTGTTGTTGTTAGATGTTTCTGAATTATTAGATGCAGAGTTAGATTTTGAGAAAGGCATTCGTAATGAGTTTCCAGATTATCTTGAACGTCTAAGTGAACAAGCTGATCTACTGTTACAACATACACATTCTCAAGCAATGCTGGGTTTACATGAATATACCAGTCAATTGAAAGAAAGTTATGATGTATTACTTGATAAACCTCTATTATTGCAATCAGATTATATATTTGAAATTTATCAAAAAGCGCATCAACAGCTTATTCAATTGTTCGATGCCTTGGCTGCTGGTCAGCGAGTTGGTATTGTTAAGCAACATCAAAGCATTCTAGAAGAATTAAAACTTTATACCCTACATACTCCGAGCGTTCACAATGACCTGTCTCAGCAAGATCCTGCTTCTGTTGAGCCACTATTTAATATCGAACCAGAGCCAGAAGCTGCTGTTACGGTAGAGAATTTATCAGACTCTGCAGACTGGGCAGTATTAAGCCAGAGTGTACAGCAAGATCGCCAATATATTTCTTCTACACAGGTAAATCAAAACTTTGATCCTGACCTTTTAGATATCTTTCTTGAAGAGGCTGATGAACTACTGGAGGGAATTGATACCGATCTCAATATTTGGGTAGGTGAGCAAGAAAACTTTGCAGCCCTGAATAATCTAATGCGCTATTTGCATACCTTGAAAGGTGGAGCAAATATGGTTCAGGCGACTTATCTAGGTTCGATTACCCATGAATTAGAAAGCATATATGAGCGTTTAATTCAAAAGCAGTTAGTTGCAACTTCACCTTTAATTGATTTTATCCGTTTAGTACAAGATGACTTGGCTGACCGTCTGCAAATCATGCGTGAACAACAATTAGATTATGCAGCTCCTTACACAATTAACGCGTTAAAACGAGCAGGTCAAACCTCTAACTTCCAACCTGTACCAGTGGTTGAAGTATTTGATAGTGAAAGTGAGATTTTCTCTGAACAAGAGCTGATATCTGAAGTATTAATCGATGAAGTACCGGCAGAAATTGAGCCTGTTCTTACAGAATTAGAAGTTCATAATGATCAGCTGGTATTTGATAACGTTGTTACTGAGTTAGCTACGCCAGTTGAAGCAATAACATCTGTTACATCAGAAGAGAATGAAGCGGTAGTTGAAGAACAGGATATTACGGCTGTTGTTGAGCAGACATTCTTAGAAGAAGCTGCTGAATTGTTAGAAATGGCTGATGGGCTATTGAAACAATGGTTTGAGCAGCGTACAAACCGTAGTATCTTGCTTCAATTACAAAGAGCTGTGCACAGTTTGAAGGGTGGTGCACGAATGGTCGGTTTAGAAGCCGTCTACGCGATTGCCTATCAACTCGAAAATACATTCGAACAATTTGCACTGCATCACTTCAACTCGAATATTTATGACCATTTGCTCGAAAGTGCAATTGCATGGCTAAAAGATGCTATTTTCAAGCATAACTATCAGCATTTCGATGGATTACAACAAAGTTTAGAAAATATCCAATTCTTTGAAACGAATATCCAAATTCCGGCTAAGTTAACGAAAACTGATTTGTTTAGCTCAGAACCTGTGATGACCTTCATTCAAGGTGATGGTACAGAACCACCACCAATGATGGGCGCATGGGAGCAAACAGAACGTCTAGATCAGAACAATGAAATGATCCGTGTTTCAGCAGACTTGATCGAGAAGATGATTGACTTGTCTGGTGAGAACTCGATTAACCGTTCACGAATTGAAATGGACTTGAGTCAGTTCGGTCATACATTGGTTGAAATGGAATTGGCTATTCAACGACTGGCCGATCAGTTACGACGAATGGAAGGCGAGTTAGAAACACAAATTATTGCTAAACACGGTATTGAGCATTCTCGCTATACCGACTTTGACCCTTTAGAGATGGACCAATATTCATCTTTAAACCAGTTATCGAAATCTCTTGCTGAATCTGCATCGGACTTGGTCGACTTTAAAAATACGTTATCTCACAAGATCAGAGATACAGAAAGTTTGCTTTTACAACAGTCGCGTATTCAGGCAGAAATTCAAGAAGGCTTAATGCGAACACGTCTAGTTCCATTTTCACGTTTGTTACCGCGTTTGCAGCGAATTGTGCGTCAAACATCTACAGCCTTGAATAGACCTGCTGAGCTTTTCGTAAATAATACCGAAGGTGAGTTAGACCGTAACATTTTAGAACGCTTAGTGACACCACTCGAGCATATGCTCAGAAATGCAATCGACCATGGTCTAGAAGACCGGGCACAGCGCCAAAAGGCGAATAAACCGGAAGCAGGGCGTATTGAACTGAACATTCAGCGTCAAGGAACAGACGTTGTTGTTGTCTTTAGCGATGATGGACAAGGTATTGATGTAGAAAAAGTCCGCCAAAAAGCACTGCTTGCTGGTCTGATCAAGCCAGAACAAGATTTAGAAGAGCAAGATATTCTACAGCTAATTTTCCATCCAGGTTTAAGTACCGCAGAACAGATTACTCAGATTTCTGGACGTGGTGTTGGTCTTGATGTCGTACAGAGCGATATTAAAGCTTTAGGTGGACATGTTAGCGTTGACTCTGTTTATGGTAAGGGAACAACATTTACGATACGTGTACCGACTACTGTAGCTGTAAGTGATGCCTTAATGGTAAAAGTGGCAGATCAGCAATTTGCAATTCCACTTGCTCAAATTGATCGAATTGTTCGAGTTTCGCCAGCTTCTTTAGAGCAGTATTTTGAAAGTCCTAAAGAACTATTTGAATATGAAAATAAGCGTTATCCATTACGTTATCTTTCAGAATTTGTTGGTAATCAACCAATGCCACGACTAAATGGCATGATGTATTCATTACCTGTCTTAATGATTAAAGCCAACAATGGCCAAACTGTGGCGTTACTTGTCGATCAGTTAATTGGTTCTCGAGCTCAAATTGTAGTGAAACCAATTGGTCAACAGTTCTCTAGCATTGGAGCAATTGCAGGTGCCACGATTTTAGGTGATGGACAGGTTTGTTTAATTTTAGACGGGCAAAATATTGCGCGACAAATTCAGTCTACACCGCGTCATAAACAGCTTAGTGAAGCAGTATATAGACAACGTGAATCAGACGAGCGCCGCCTCGTTATGATTGTCGATGACTCCGTAACTGTACGTAAGGTAACGTCTCGATTACTTGAACGCCAAGGCTACGATGTTGTTACGGCTAAAGATGGCGTTGATGCCATAGAACAGCTAGAAAATATTAAGCCGGATTTGATGCTGCTTGATATTGAAATGCCACGTATGGATGGTTTCGAAGTACTTAATCTTGTACGACATCATGATATGCATCAATACATGCCAATTATTATGATTACATCCAGAACAGGTGAAAAACATCGTGAACGGGCATTCTCGTTAGGTGTAAGTCAATATATGGGTAAACCGTTCCAAGAAGAAGAGTTACTAGAAAATATTGATGCTTTACTTGTAGCATTTGAAAGTGAGGTCAAATCATGAAAGGTAGTGTAAATACATCTTTGATCGGTAATATGGACCAACAAGAGCTACAGCATCTTATTACGGTTTCAACTGGTTTTATTGATGCCTATATCATTGAATGTAATGATGAGGTACCTATGCTGTTGCCGCAAAATATTGTGTTATCCGCCATGGACGTAAAAAATGGCGTAAAACATATTGAGTGGCATGATGTAAAGTTACCTATATACTCAGTCCATAATGCAACTGATCAATATGCTGTAGCACTGGTAATTGAAGGGGAAGATATCAGCCAACGTTTTGCTTTAATGTGTAAAACTATGCCGATCTCTGTTCGTTTACGTATTTCTGAAATTGTTGATGAAATAGATGAACACCAAGAAGCTGAACAGCACCCTACAGTATTTAAATATGTGCGTATGCAAGATCAACGCTACCACATACCTAACCTAGAATATATTGAAAAAACTCTAGGTTTATAAAGAAAAAAGGAACTCAAATGAGTTCCTTTTTTATAAAAATTAAATAAATTTTAAAATATAAAATCATATATTCTAGTATAGAGATAAGCATTCAAAAGAATGCTATATAAAGATTCTCAAAAATAAATTATCTAATTTAATAACCACGAATTATATTTCAGAATTTTCAAATGCATATTCATAATTAAAAATAATAAAAAAGCACCCTAAAGAGGATGCTTTTTATATAGATCAATGATCTTTAAGCTTTTAAGCAAGTAAGTTTTCTAAAATTTGCTCATAAATATCAGTTAAAGGATCAAGATCATGTACATCTACATGTTCATTAATTTGATGGATAGTTGCATTTAGAACACCTAGTTCTAAAACTTGTGCACCTGTTGGTGCAATAAAACGTCCGTCAGATGTACCACCACTAGTAGATAGCTCAGTCTCAGTACCAGTCACATTTAGAATAGCAGTCTGAGCAGCATTAACTAATTCACCTACTGGTGTCAAAAATGGCAAACCAGATAAGTTCCAGTCAATCTCATATTGCAAACCATGTTTATCTAAAATTTCATGAACACGCTGTTTAAGCTGCTCAGCTGTAACTTCTGTTGAATAACGGAAGTTAAAAGTAACTTCTAAGGTACCTGGAATGACGTTGGTTGCACCAGTACCTGAATGAATATTTGAAATTTGGAATGAAGTTGCAGGAAAGTATTCATTTCCATTGTCCCAAACAGTTTGGCATAACTCTGCTAAGGCAGCTGAAGCTTCATGAATGGGATTGCGAGCTAAGTGAGGATAAGCCACATGACCTTGCTTACCGTGAACATGTAGTACGCCATTTAAAGAACCACGGCGGCCATTTTTAACAATATCACCTAATTTACTTGTACTTGATGGTTCACCGACCAAACACCATGTAATTTTTTCATTACGCTCTTCAAGTGTTTCAATAACTTTAACTGTACCGTTAACAGCAGGGCCTTCTTCATCTGAAGTAATTAAAAAAGCAATTGACCCTTTATGGTTTGGATGCTTTGCTACGAAACGTTCAGATGCAACCACCATCGCAGCCAACGCAGTTTTCATATCAGCTGAACCACGACCATAAAGTTTGCCATCACGAATTTCTGGTGCAAATGGGTCTGAATTCCATGCATCTAGACGACCTGTTGGAACAACATCGGTATGTCCGGCAAAACAAAACACAGGACCTTCAGTGCCGCGTCGAGCCCATAAATTGTCAACGTCCCCAAAACGCATTGGTTCAATATGAAAGCCAGCTTTGGCTAGACGATCAGCCATAATAGTTTGGCAAGTATGGTCAACAGGAGTAACAGAAGGCTGTTGTAAAAGTTCTAAGCTAAGCGAGAGAGTGTCTGAGTGGTTCATACCGGAAATTGCATGCTGAGTAGGGGAAATATAGTCCGATATAATAGGCGAATCTCTGAAGGTTGGGTATTTAAAAATAAAAAAACCTTATCGAAGTGATAAGGTTTTTCGAAGCTGTGCATAACTTACATTTTATTCTCAGTTTTTTGTGCGGTATTACTTACAGCATCACCAGCTTTAGAGACATCTTTACCAAAACCCTTGAACGTATTACAGCCAGTTAATACAAATGCAATCATTACAGACGCGACTAAAACTTTTTTCATCATTTTCTCCGTTTAAATTTAATAATGAAGTAAATTTAGATTAAAAAACAAACGTAAAAAGAAACATGACTATTTAATAGTAAAAACGTTATAAATTGTTTCTAGAAGTCCATACCTACTTGTAAAGTGGCATTTTTTCGTTGTTAACAAGTGCTAGGCTTAGTAGAGGAGGACGTCTAAACATATAAAACTGTGTATCTTCGTTGTTCTTACAATATAAGCCATCTGTCCACCAATAAGCAGCGTTTGAACTTGCTTGTCTATTAGGACAAAGCCATTCATGTCTTTCTAGGCGATAAAATTTAGAGTCAGGAATAGTTGTGCCCCAGTATCCGAGTCGACGTGTTGAATTTACCCAATTGGGTATGGATTGTTTTTTGCCTAAATTCAAAGGTAGGTAGAGCTGACCTTTTAAAACAGCAAAACGCTGTTGTACCTTAAAATCTAAAGCTTCTGAAAATTGGAACTGCTTATCGGTAAAGTGATACAGCTTTTTGCTCAAAGTATCTTCTCTATTTAAGCCAATCCATTGTTCTAAATTTAACTGACCTTCACCCAAGTAATATTTTAGAGCAACTTCCCAGTGTTCAACTTGTTGTGTTTCTTTATTTAAAATTAAGAAATCGAGTTCACCTAAAGTTCTTGCACCCTCAATTTTTTGAATGCTATGGCCTAATAACTGATAAGAATGGTATTGATCTTCCTGTAACCAAAACCAAAGTAAATTCTCAAAACGTAAACCTAAACGTGTACTTTTAAGGCGAGACATAAATTGGAGTAAAGGCTCAGGCGTCTCATCAAGCTGGTATAAACGTGGTAAATAATTTTGAAAATGTTGTTTCCAAGTCTGGTCAGAATGTAATTGAAAACTATGCCGAATAGAAAGGCTTTGGGGAAGTTGGCAAAGTAAATTAGGACTAGCAATGGTAAATGCTAATTGTCTTACCATTGGGTGGTTGAACTGTAACCATGGTTCAAAATAGGATGTCTTAACTGAGGCAATATTCATACGTTTAGTACTCGAAATAATTCATCCCAATTTCATGGTCGATCAACAAAACAATACCAGAAAAACACTTTATACTACGATCAACAATAGCTTAAGGTTTATATATGCGAACATTGTTTTGGCGAACTCTGGTCGTGATTTTTATCACGCTTGGTATTATTGGAGCAATTTTACCAGGCATGCCGACAACAGTGTTTCTTATTCTGGCTGCTTGGGCTGCCTCAAAGGGATGGCCTCAAATGGATGCATGGTTGTTAAATCATCCAAAATATGGACCAACTCTACGTGACTGGCGAGCAAATGGCACAGTACCGCGTAAAGCGAAGTGGATTGCCAGTATTATGATGACCGCAAGCGGTATTTTAATGCTGTTTACTTCTGCACCATTTTGGGTGAAAGTTTTCACTGATACTACCATGCTCGTTGTTGCAATTTGGTTATGGCTACGCCCTGAGCCAAAAATAAAAGATTGATAATCTTTTATTTTTGGCTCAAGACAAGCGGTGAAGCCGCGCGTGGATAAAAGAAGATTGATAATCTTTTACTTGTGACGTATGACAAGTTTTCCATTAATTTTTATTAAAGCTCAAAATAGTTGAGTTGATATAAGAGAAGAAATTCGATGTCCCAATTTAAACTTGAAGATGCAGATATTCTTATCGATTTAGCAAATCAAACTTTAAGCCTCCCTAAACATAATAAGTTTTATGTGGTTTCTACGGGTAAGAATGGAATTGGGGAACAGGAAAATACGGGGAAAACCCCACGTGGATGGCATCGGGTTGCCAAAAAATTTGGTATGCAATCTCCCAAAAACGCAGTTTTTATTGCACGACAACCTACAGGTGAAGTCTATAGCAGTGAATTAGCCGCACAATTTCCTGAGCGAGATTGGATATTGTCACGCATTCTTTGGCTAGATGGTCTAGAAGAGGGCTTTAATAAAGGCGAAGGCCACGACACTATGCAACGTTATATTTATATTCATGGTACACCTGATAAAGAACCGATGGGGGTTCCAATGTCACATGGGTGCATTCGAATGCGTAATGAAGAAATTATTGAATTGTTTGATTTAGTCTCTGAAGATGCGCTTGTCTATTTGTCTGAACAATCTTTAACCTAAAATGGGATTTTAAAGATTATTGTTTAATTAGCCGAATGATCAAAATATTAAAATAAGTGCTTAAATAAAATACAAAAAATTGTTTTTTACTTAATAATGACTTATTTTTAATCATTCATTCGCATTTTTTTGAAAAGTTTTCGAAAAGCGTTTGACACCTGTTAAAGATTCTCTATAATGCACCTCACAAACGATGAAGACGTTAAGGGCGCTTAGCTCAGTTGGTAGAGCGTCTGCCTTACAAGCAGAATGTCGGCGGTTCGATCCCGTCAGCGCCCACCAAGCCTTTACGTTAAGCTCTCAAGTGCAGCGGTAGTTCAGTTGGTTAGAATACCGGCCTGTCACGCCGGGGGTCGCGGGTTCGAGCCCCGTCCGCTGCGCCACTTAAGACTTAACATCGTTTACCCCACAATTGCGATATTGTGAAAGTGCAGCGGTAGTTCAGTTGGTTAGAATACCGGCCTGTCACGCCGGGGGTCGCGGGTTCGAGCCCCGTCCGCTGCGCCACTTTTATAAAACGCTTTTGCAGGGCGCTTAGCTCAGTTGGTAGAGCGTCTGCCTTACAAGCAGAATGTCGGCGGTTCGATCCCGTCAGCGCCCACCATAATTTGTGACCATACTTTATTTTTAAAGTATTGCAAGTGCAGCGGTAGTTCAGTTGGTTAGAATACCGGCCTGTCACGCCGGGGGTCGCGGGTTCGAGCCCCGTCCGCTGCGCCATTCTCTTGATTCCCTGATCTAGAGGATGTAATGTATAAAGACTTCGGTTGTTGTCTTTTTCAATCAGGGCGCTTAGCTCAGTTGGTAGAGCGTCTGCCTTACAAGCAGAATGTCGGCGGTTCGATCCCGTCAGCGCCCACCATGATTTTTCAAATTTAAAAAATTATATGCACTAATTTATTTAGTGTTTTTTGCATTTCTGCTATTTATATTTCCTATCTATTTTATCTTTGCTATTGTTGGTCAAAACTTCTCTTTCTCTTTCTCTTTCTCTTTCTCTTTCTCTTTCTTAATTTTTTAAGTTCAGATTTATTACTTTAAATTGTGATTACTCTCTCGTTTAATGAAAGCTGCCATACCGTAAAGCAATAGCAGCTTTCTGAACCAAGATTAATACTCGTTTAGAATCCAGCCACTCGCGTACGCAAAGTATTCACGCAGCCAAGCGTTATAGCGACTGACTAAAGGAGTTTCGGCAGCAACTGTATAAATATGGGTATAGCCTTGTTTCTTTGCAATAGCTGCAGCTCTTGGGGTATGAAAGTCACTTGTAACAATTGCAATAGGTTGATCAATACTAATATGAGCTTGCTCAAGTAATGGTTTACTGTTTTTAAGGTTAAGTTCAGTACTTGTACTTTTATCTTCAAGAATCATTCTTTCTTTGGCTATGTGAAAGTGCTGTTCAAGGTAATGAGACATAACTAATGCTTCGGGTTCTTTCTCTGAAAAGTCTAAACCACCTGTTAAAACAACTTTCGCTTGAGGTTGTGAAAGGGCAACAGGGGCTGCCGTATCAAGGCGTTTTGCAAGAATGGCTGAAGGCTGTCCATTTTCTACACCACTACCTAAAACAATGATTGCTTTCACCGCGGGAATATTTTGGCCTGTATCTTTATTATCTTTAATAAAACTAAAAAAATAGCCTAAGCCAATCAACCAGATCCAGAAACATAACCATCCGAAACGCCAAATTGAATGCAGGCGATAGTGATAAAAGAAAAAACGTTCCAGATGATAATAAAATAAGGCATAGAGGCAGAAAAATGCCCCTAAGATTAAAGGAACAATTGTGCCTACATGAATTTTATTTAGGAAAGCTAGAAATAAGCCGTCCAAAAATAAAATCGAACCAATGATGGCCAAGAAAATCCGAATCCACTTACTGACTTGCATTGTGTTTAGAGTTGCGATTTAAATTGCAGACAGTGTATGCAAAATCATTCCAAATTCAATGCTGATCGCAATAAAAAGCCGAGTAAAGCTTTTCGGCTATTACTCGGCTTTATTATTTATTGATGTTTAATAAACATCACGGCGATAACGACCTTGTTGTCTTAGCTCATCAACTTGTTCTTCACCTAAAATATCAATCAGTGCTTGATCTACTCCGCTAGCCATTCCTTCAATGCTTCCGCAAACATAAAGAACTGCGCCGCGTTCAATCCAGTTGGCCAATTCAACTGCATTTTGTCGAATGATATCTTGAACATAAACACGTTGCTCTTGATCCCGTGAGAATGCCAAATCAAGTCGTTTTAACATTCCCATTGTTTGCCAAGCTTCAATGGTTGATGCATAGAAGAAATCATGAGCGCGTTGGCGTTCACCGAAAATTAGCCAGTTTTCAGTATAGTTATGACGAGTTCGCGTATGAAGTAAACTCATTAAACCCGCGATTCCCGTTCCATTACCAATACAGATAATTGGACGATTATCATCGATCAAGTGAAAAGACTCATTGGTGCGAATACGTAATGCAATACTCTGATTAATTTCTGTGTATTGAGTCAGCCAGCCAGATCCTAACCCTAAATGACCAGATTCATCGGTTTGCTGGCGAACAACCAAACGAAGCACTTGCTGAGAAGGGATACTAGCAATTGAATATTCTCGTGTTGGTAGAGTAGGGAGTTGTTCTAATAAGTGGTCCAGATTAGCAAACGGTTCAATCTCACCCGTTAAATTTTTATTCCAAAGCGCTTTTTCAATGGAGATTTGTAGCGAGTCTACCACTGCATTTCTAAGAATATGATGGTGTTGTAAAAACTCATTAATACGTTCAGGGCTATTACCCGGTTGTATTTCAGCAATGTCTCCAGCTTGCCATATAGCTTCATGATTTGCTGTAAGTTCAATATTGTAAGCTGGTTGCCCTAGACTATTTGGGTTGAGCAAGTCACGTTGTTGTAATGTCCAATTATCAAACACTTTTTCAAGATTAACGGCATGCAACTCTAGTTTAGTTGCTTTTACAAGAGCTTGATTCCAGTTTTGAATATGTGTTGGATTTGCATTATCTACCTCGATAGTATCGAAGTAAGCTTTTGCACCATTGTTTTTAAGCCATCCATCTACAGTGTGACCAAAACTACAATATGTATCAGGATATTCTTTTGAACCTAAGGCTAATACGGCATATCTGAGATGCTGAAGCTCTAATTTTGTTTTTAATAGCTTTTTTGCAAAATTAGAAGCTAAGTCTGGTGCCTCTCCAGTACCATAAGTACTGATCACAAAAAGAATTTGTTCATGTTCCTGTAAATCCGCTTCAGTTAACTGCTGTATAGATTTAACCTGAACAGGCTGATGTGCTTCTTGTAAGCTGGTTGCGGTACTCCACGCAAGTTGCTCTGCAACTCCTGTTTGGGTGGCATAAGTAATTAACCAAGGTTTCGCATTTTCATCAATGTAGTGACCAGCTAAAGACTGACGAGCTGCCTGTGTCAATTTTTTCTGTTTACGGCGTTTTAGATAAAGCATCCAACCGGTAACAAAGAATAATGGCATGGCTAAAGACGCAAGCATTGCTACAAATTGATAGACTGGTCCAAAAAAGCTGCCACGATGTACAGGTAACATGCTGCTCATGATTTTTTGATTAAGCTTTTTATCTTCATAAAGCTCCATCTTTTCAATATTGGCAGTTTTATAGTTATAGACAGCTTGGTTACGTGCACGCTCGTGTTGTGGCATTGCATCTACAAAACTTAATTCAACTTTTCCATCGTCTTTTTTCGGTAAGTTTACTGTTAAAGTTGAATAGTCACGTCCAACTTGATTATTAAAACCGCTCCAGGTTTGGTTGAGGGCAGTAATCAGCTGAGTGCTATCTAATTTAGTTTCAGAAGATTTGTCTTTATTGCGTCCAGCTCCGCCATGTCCTTGCATTTTAGGTTGTTCTACACCTAATACTTTGAACATACCGCTACGCCACCAGTCATATGACCAATATAGACCTGTACATGCAAAAAGAAGATAAAAAACAATAACCCAAGTACCTACAACAGCGTGTAAATCCCAAATAAAATTTCGACCTTTAAGTTTGGGTTTAACGGCAAGCCATTGACGTGCAGAGTGCTTCTTTGGCCAACGTAAATATAATCCGCTCAAAACAAAATAGATGAGCATTAAGGCACAAGCGCCGGTAATTTGTTTACCGAATTCACCAGCAGTTAAGTTTCGGTGAATTTGTTGTATTAATAAAAGTAACTCGCGACCTTTAACATCAGGCAATACCTGTGCTGTGTAAGGGTTGACCATCATATTGTAGCCACGTCGTTCGCCTTCTTTTTCAATATTGACAACAGAGGAGGCGGTAGGGTCTTTGGCAATCGTAATACTATTAATTTTAATTTCTGGCTGGGTTGTTACGAAATGTTGGTAAAGTTGAGCAGGGGTAAGCTTAGGAGTGCTTTCTGCTTGAACAACATAACTATCTGTATTTACCCATTTTAAAATTTGTTGATCATAAGAATAAATTGCGCCTGTAACACCCATAATAGATAAGATGAGGCCAGCACTAATACCCAGAAACCAATGAATTTGAAATAAAAACTTTTTAAACATGGTCGAAAATGTAAATATGATGGAGATCTTGTAACGAAGTATAGCCGAAGATTGCGTAGATAATATGGATTTTGGAGATAATATTAATTTTCATTATCATTTATTTTTAGCTTAATAAAAAACCTCCTATAACGGAGGCTTTTTAATGGGGTGAAATTATAAAGTTTTCGGTTCACCTACAGTTTCTTTCAAATGCTTACGAATTGTATTGAAAGAAAAGTTTTTAGAGTCCATGCGTTTAGGCAAGATATACGCACCTTGCTGTTCTTGGCCCTTAGGATCTTTTACTTTAAAGTTAACTAAAATAAAGTCAGGGGTGTTGTACCATTCATAGATGTTTTTCCATCCAATGGTCCCAACGCCTTCTTGTAATCCCATTTGCTGGCGCATTACGATACCGTGAGGTTGTACACCTAAGCGAATACCTTTGATTTCCTGTACAGGAAACTCATTCATCTTACGCTTAACGTACCATTCCAAACCATATGTGCGGCCAAGGTAATAAAGTACTACACCAACAATGGCTACCCAGCAAATCACTGTAGAATAGTTCTTAATAAAAATAAGACCTAAAATCGCAAGGGCTAAAATTACGCCCATAATTGCCCAGATTTTTGTGCTGATTTTATTGGTGCTGCGCCAGATAAGAAGTTGTGCATTACGTTGTTCAGCTTCTGTAACCTCGTAAGGAACTGGCTGAAGCGTATAAGCATATAAAGTTTTCGCGGTCATAGTGCAAATAACAAATTGTAAACTGTTTTAAGTTTAGCATTAATTGGCATAATTCAGGAAAGGATATTATGCCAATTTCATACTAAATTCCGACTCAAATTTATAATGATGCAAGTTCGCTGGCATCATTATCTAGATCATGACTTAGGCGTTGTTTCAACATACTAAATCGATTCAAAACACTTAGCATCAGTGATAACTGCTGTAAAATAATGAGTGATTTCTGGTCATCTTCATCATTTTGGCTTAAACGCTGACGTATCGTCTTAAGCATATTTTGTGCTGTCAAATCAGGCATTTCATCTCTTAACAGCGCTCCTTGTATATCGTCTAATGCTTGATCTAAAACGTTAAGAACCGCTTGATCCTGAATCTTTTCTCTATGCGCTCCAAGTGCTGCGATATAACTTAAAAATGTATGATTAAGGCATAAAAATTCAAATATATCTGACTTGCGAGTAGGATCAAAGTCAGGCTCTGTCGCTAATGTTGAAATAAGCGAGGCGACTTCAGCATCGGTATTATGAGCAGCGCGGCGAACAATACGATAATTGAGCGCATGGTTATGACCTTCATGGTATTGCTTTACCACTTCCGCTAAATAATTACATTGTGCTTTTAAAGAGCGTCGAATGCTGCGCGGTAGACGACGGAATTTCCAGTCAGGCCAAATAAAGGTGACACCAAACCACGCTAAAGCACATCCAATTAGGGTATCTACAAATCTAGGAATAGCCGCAGCGACTGCCGAGCCATCTAAGTTAAAGTTAATTAATGCCAAAATTGTGATGAAAGCGGTTGCTTGAGCATATTGCTTACTGCGTAACTCGAAAAATAGTACGCCGCTTAAGACCAGCATGACTAATTGTCCTTCTACGGAAGGTACGAGGAATACCACGCTTAGTCCGACAATAATTCCGACTAATGTCCCAACTATACGTAAACGTAAGCGACGTTTGGTCGCGTTAAAGTTAGGTTGGCTAACGAATAATGCTGTCAACATAATCCAGTAGCCATATTCGATTCGGGTGGTTTGAATAAATACATATCCAATAAAAAGAACAATCGAAACTCGAATGGCATGACGAAACAGTACAGATTCAGGGGTTAGATTTTGTTTTATTCGTACAACAATATCATTCCAACCTTTTAAATCATCATCTTTGAGTTGGTTTTCAGCCTGCTTTACTTTGTCTGACTGAATATGCTGTTCCGTTTCTAAGTTGAGTAATTGTGAGTCAATAGACTTTAAGTTTCGGTATAAGGCAAAAAGAGCATTTACCCATAACAAGTCATACTGTTGATCTTTTCTTAATTTTTCTAAAGATAAGCGTAAGTTCTCAAAACTCTGTTTAAAACGTTTGTTATGGATATATGGTTTGCGTTGTAAAATACATTCATTCAACTCTTGGCAGGCTTTACCCTGAACCGCCAAAATACGCTGAAATCTGAATAAAATATCACTGTGCTGAAAAATCTTTGCTAACTTTTGATAGTCGATATGAGCAGAGTCTGCACGTTCATGAATATCTTGTGCGACAAAATAATAATGTAGGCTACGGCGAGTGTCTTTTTGTCCTCGGTCACCTTTTAAGCGGGTTAAAAGGGCGGTATTAAGATCATTAAAAATAGTAATCAATTTGCCATTTTCTAATGAAAGATCAATCATGCTTTGCTGATAACTGGCAGGAGTCATATCAACATCAAATAAATTGGATTTGGCAAATAGGAAGTCACCTAACGAACCATAAGAGGCTGCTAGTTTGTCTTGAAGTTGGCGAACAGGAAATAATAAAAAGCTAATGGTTGCAATAAGTCCGTACCATGCTGCTCCCGCAACTAAAAGCGCTGGCTGAATATACCATTGGTCAAATAAATGAACCCCCAACATGGTATAAACCGAAACAACCAGACATCCATAAGAGATTGTCGCGTAACGGCGGCCTAGTGACCCGAGTAGAATCCAACCAATACAAGAGGCAATCAACCCTAGTGCAAAAAGCATTGGATAAGGGAAAAGTAATTGCACGGAAGCGGCAGTAATGAAGAAACCAATATAGGTGTAAATCAAATTCATGATTCGCACTGAAAAGCGATCATCAATATCACTTAAACCAGCTGCGACCACACCTAAAGTGAGGGGAATTGTTGCTAATTGATGGCCTAGAAAATAAGGCACGAACGCAGTTCCTGAAAAGGCAATCAGCATCCGCACGTTATACATAAATGATGTGTTATAAGTCGCTCTTTTTAGGCGTTTAAACCAAGATTTCAAATGAAGTCCTTGCTGATCAACCTGAGTGATAAAGGATTTGCGTATTTCTACACCAATGTTGCACAAATCATACGATAGACAGTGTAAGCTTGTCTGTATGCAAATGATTGAAAAATGAAATATCGTTATGTCTGAACAAACAGCCCAGCGTCAATATTCTATTGGCTGGATTATGTTGCTCGCTTTACTCACGGCTTTAGGGCCATTATCCATTGATATGTACTTACCTGCGTTGCCTCAAATGGCCCATGATTTTGGGGTGAGTACGCAAATGGTAGCAAATACATTGCCAGCTTATTTTTTTGGTTTAGCCATTGGACAACTGGTATATGGTCCTTTAAGCGACCGTATCGGTCGAAAAAAGCCTCTTTATTTTGGGCTTGCGCTTTATGCAGTCGCAAGCTTGTTTTGCGTGCTCGCTACAAATGAATGGAGTCTAATAGCTGCCCGTATTTTACAAGCTTTAGGTGGTTGTGTAGGTGTGGTTATGGCTCGTGCTGCTATACGCGATCGGTTAGATGTACAAGGTTCGGCACAAGCTTTTTCTAGCATGATGATTGTAATGGGTTTAGCGCCTATTTTGGCACCTATGATTGGGGCCTGGATTTTAATCTGGTTTCCGTGGCAAGCGATTTTTATTGCGCTTTCAATTGTGGGCGCAATCTGTTGGCTATGTGTACATTTCTTTTTTAAAGAAACTTTGGCAACTGATAAGAGGCTCAAATTATCTCTATATCAAGTGGCTACCTTATATGGTGCTATTTTCAAAGATGCGAGCTTCCGTTTGCCTATGTTTGCAGGATGTTTAACAGGTGCAGCGCTATTTTGTTATATCAGCTCAGCTCCCGCCGTTTTTATGGATCAGTATGGGCTAAATCAACAAGAGTTTGCTTATGTATTTGGACTGAATGCTTTTGGCATTATGTTAATGTCATCTTTAAATAAGCACTTAACTACACGTGTTGAAATTACTAAGCGTTTAAAAGCCGGTTCAATGGTACAGGTGACAGGTGCAAGTATTGTATTGATTGCTGGTTTAATTTCTGCAGCACCTTTATGGCTAGTAATGTTAGGACTGTTTTTAGCGATTTCAGGAATTGGTTTAACTGGACCAAATGCCATGGCTCTAGCCATGTCAAAGCAAGGTGCTCGTGCAGGAACCGCTAGTGCAATTATGGGCAGTATGCAATTTGCTTGCGGTTTATTGGGTGGCGTACTTCTTAACTTCCTTATTTGGTCTGCATCACTCAATATGGGAGTGATGATGGTGTTATTTACATTAAGTGGTTTTATTGTTGTTTTAAAAGCGACGCGACAAGCAAAAAGCCAAGCACTCTCTTGATTTTAAGAGAGTGGTTTGCTTGAGTCTTTAATCAAGAAAAACTGCAAAATTCTCAACAGGCTCTCTAGGCGTAATAAAGGTATTCACAATGTGTGCAGGGTCGGCATG
This sequence comes from Acinetobacter nosocomialis, assembly GCF_041021905.1. Taxonomy (NCBI): domain Bacteria; kingdom Pseudomonadati; phylum Pseudomonadota; class Gammaproteobacteria; order Moraxellales; family Moraxellaceae; genus Acinetobacter; species Acinetobacter nosocomialis. The sequence continues at coordinate 3,276,501 of NZ_CP157432.1, read as the reverse complement.
ACCTAGCGCAATTGCACATACCAACTCTTCGTCATCTGCTGCGCCTAAAATATCTAACACTAACGGATGGAAATGGTTCCAAGCGGCTTGAGGGCAGGTGTCTAATCCCCGAGCCTTGGCCGCGACCATGACATTTTGAATCATCATGGCGATATCCATTTTGGAACCAATTCCCATTGCTTTATTGACTGTAAAGAAAATTCCGACTGGTGCATCAAACAGTTTGAAGTTACGTAACTGCTGTGCAGCCATTTTTTCTTTTTCGCCCTTTTTAATCTCTAAGAGACCATAAAGTCCCCAGCCATTTTCTCGGCGACGGTCAATAAAAGGTGAAATCCATTTTTCAGGATAATAGGCAAAAGTTTCTTTATATTGTTCTGCAAGTTCTGGATTTTTAGAAATCTCAATCTGTGCTGTACAAACACGCTCTACCATTTCATCACGTTTTTGTCCTGTCACGACATAGACTTTCCACGGTTGAGTATTGGTTCCTGAAGGTGCTCGGCTCGCGACTTTTAAGATATCCTTAATGATTTCGGGCTCAATGGGTGTGTTTAAAAAAGCACGGACAGAGTGTCGAGAGGTAATGGCCTCGTCAACAAGGCGGATTTGTTCCAGATTCATGAGGACTCCTGATCTTATTCTCAATGTTTAATGTTTATAAAAGTCTAATTTTGTGCGCCAAAATTGATGCATTTATAAACAAAAAATATTAGAAAAGTGATTTCCTTATATGTATGATGACTCGATTCGTTTAGACAAATGTCTAATCAATGAGAGTTTGAAAGTGTCATTTTAGATTTAAATAGACAAAATATTGTGACTTGTTTGGTCATTAAATTAAAATGAAAATAAAGTTTGAGTAAAAAATATTCAATTAGAAAAAGGTATAATATGTTTAAAAACAGTACAAAACAGATGGTTTTGTATGAAAAATAACCTTAAAGAGCATAATCTTTTAATGAAAAACATACACAAAATTTTAAATTTCTGCATAATACCGACTTTTTTACGCAGGTATGATTTCTCCATACTCACGTTAGGAAAAAGTAGTGGCTGCATAACAAAATACTTTTACAAAAAGGATTTTGTGCAGGAATGGAGAAATACACGAGGTATAAGGAGCTTTACATGAGTTTACCGCTCATCAACAAGCAGTTCATGAAACAAGGATTGGCGATTACCATTGCGACCATGAAAATGAACTTAACTCACGCAACGACTAAGCCACAAAAAATACAACAGCTTGGTACACATCTCAACGCACTCTTCTTGAATAACAAAGAAAGGGGCGCAGATAGTCGCGTCATAGCGATGGCTTGTTACAGTCTTTGAAATTTAAATCCAGTTTAGACATTCGCCCAAAAGTATATGTAAATATGCTTATTGGCTTAAATCCAGTTTTTATAACTCGATTAATTGATGGGAATCATTAAGCGAGCTGATTTAGCGGTGGTCATTTGTTAGTTTCCAAGTTTGTAGCCGAGTCGATGCATACTGTTCACCCAAATGGGAATATGTTCAGTAATGCGATGAATTCATTTTATTTGAAGGATGCTTTCTCTCATGCGACCTTCAAAGGCTTAGTGCTGGGCATCATGTTGCTTAAACTTGTGACGATAATTGCTATTCAATTGACATTAAAAGTTTTTTCTTAAATGTACTGAAAAAGTCCCTATTGCTAGGGGCTTTTTTGTTTATTGCAGATTTTGGCTTGTGCTAATAGCACTTTAGCAAGAACGTAAGCGGACCGAGTATGAATGAACAACTCAATGCCACACTGATGTCGTGGGTAAAATTTTTTAATGACCCTTTATGGGATTTTCTGGTTATTTTCTTGCTGGCTGTCGGTATTTTTTATACGGTCTTAACAGGAGCAGTGCAAATTCGCATGTTCTTGCAAAGTATTCGTGTTATGAAAAGCAGTCGTACTGAAGGCGAAGACGAGCATGGTCTTACTCCTTTTCAGGCGTTCGTAACAGGCCTTGCGAGCCGTGTTGGGGTAGGTAACATTGCTGGTGTAGCAATCGCTATCGCAATTGGTGGTCCTGGTGCAGTGTTCTGGATGTGGGTAACCGCTGTTCTTGGTATGAGCTCGGCTTTCATTGAGTCTACACTTGCTCAGCTATTTAAAGTGAGAGACAACAAGAGCAAACAGTTCCGTGGTGGACCGGCTTACTATATTACTCAAGGTTTACGTAGTAAAACCTTTGGTGTAGTTTTCGCACTGGCATTAATCTTTACCTATGGTTTCGTATTTAACTCAGTTCAAATCAATGCGATTGCAAATGCATCTTCACATGCATGGGGTTGGGATAAAGCCAATCTTATTGCTCATTTAGGTGGTGTTGATTTAGAAATTTCATGGGTTGGTCTTGCTCTTGTTGTGATGGTTGCATTGGCAATTTTTGGTGGTATTAAACGTATCGCTAAATTTGCAGAAATGTTTGTACCTTTAAAAGCGGGTCTTTACCTATCTGTTGCGTTGTATATTGCATTAAGCAACTATGCAATTTTACCTGACGTGTTAAAACTCATTGTAACTGAAGCTTTCCATTTCAATGCTGCGGCAGGTGGTTTCTTCGGTGCTGCCATATCAATGGCAATGATGCAGGGTATTAAGCGTGGTTTGTTCTCAAACGAAGCTGGTATGGGTTCTGCTCCGAATGCTGCCGCTGCTTCTGATGTAAAACATCCTGTAAACCAAGGCTTAGTGCAAATGCTTGGTGTATTCGTAGATACCTTCATTGTATGTACAAGTACAGCAATCATCATTTTGGTTTCTGGTGTTTATCATGATGCAGGCTTTGTTGGTGTTGAATTAACTCAACGCGCATTAGAGACTCAAGTTGGACACTGGGGTTCTGACTTCCTGGCAGTTCTATTATTCTTGTTCTGTTATTCTGCTGTATTAGGGAACTATGCTTATGCGGAAAGTAATGTGCAGTTCATTAATAACAACCCGAAAATTATGTTCATCTTCCGTATTTTTGTATTGGTGATGGTGTATTTCGGTGCAATTGGTAGTGTTCCATTAGTTTGGTCAATGGCTGACTTGTTTATGGGTATCATGGCTACTATTAACTTAGTCGCAATTTTACTGTTAACACCTGTAGCTCGTACTTTATTGAAAGACTACCGTGAGCAATTAAAACAAGGTATTAAAGAACCAGAATTTAAAATTAATAAATATCCAGAGTTGAAGAAAAAAGTCGATTCAGATATTTGGTAATTTTCAAAAAAGCCTCTTAGAAATAAGGGGCTTTTTTTATGGAGCATAAAAACACTTGAGTATAAAATTTAAACATGACAAATTAAATAAATTCACTACAGCTTTTCACAAAACGAGCAACTAAAATTGCAATTCGGAAATTAATGTCATAGTGCAAAGATGGGCCATGAAACAGCTTAAATTGTGGGTTCTCGGACTTTCTATGGTGTTGGCTGGGTGCCAGACCACCTCACACTTATCTGCCTTAAAACCACAAACGGCAGAGGCATATTCACGTTTTGTCGACCAGCCTTTTGCACAGCTTAAGAAGCAGCATAAAAAACCAGTTGTCGCATTGGTGTTAGGTAGTGGAGGTGCTCGAGGTTATGCACATATTGGTGTTATTGAAGTCTTAGAGCAACATGGTATTCGCCCTGATTTTATTGTAGGAACTAGTGCAGGTAGTATTGTTGGGGCAATTTATGCCAGTGGAAAAACACCTGATGAACTGCGTGATACCGCATTAAAAATGAAAGCGGGTGACGTTCGTGATATCAGTATTGGTTTAAAAGGTTTTTTTGACGGGAAAAAAGTTGAAGACTATGTAAATCAGCAAGTAAATAATTTACCACTCGAAAAAATGAAAATACCAATGTATGTGGTCGCAACAGAGCTTAAGCATGGTACCAAAACAGTATTTAACTACGGCAATACTGGGCAAGCTGTAAGAGCCTCAGCCTCAATACCAAGTATGTTTGTCCCCACTAAAATTGGTAAATCTGAATATGTAGATGGCGGTTTAGTGAGTCCGGTTCCTGTTGAAGTAGCACGAGACTTAGGTGCAGATGTCATTATTGCTGTAGATATTCTGGCTCAACCGATCTATACGGAAACCTCGAATGTATGGGGGCTGTTTAACCAAAATATTAATATTATGCAAGGACGTTTAGCTGCTGAAGAACTTCAATATGCAGATGTCGTGATTCAACCGGATTTAAGAGAAAAAGCGCATATTTTTGATGTGAAAGGCCGTGAAGCTACTATGCGAGCTGGTGTTGAGGCAGCAAATGCAAAACTGTCCGATATTCAGTTTGCGATTGATGAAAAAATAGCTGAACAGAATCTCTCTACCGATGGATTAAGCGCTCAGTCAAAATAAATTAAAAGCAAGTATATGAAAATTAAATAAAAGCCCGAGAAGGGCTTTTTTGTTGAAAAATAAAAGATTTGTATGTACTGACAAAAATTTTTGTATAGTGGAGTTATGCTGAAAACTACTCATGACAGATATGAGAAATTCATGCTATTTTCAAAAAAATAATTGATTTGTAACATATTGAGGCCGATTAATTAGATGATTCAGCAACAGGTAAAACATGAGTTTCCAACATTAGAAGATATACATGCCGCTGCAGAGCGTTTAGATGGTTTAGTGGTTAAAACGCCTTTTGTTTTTTCAGAAACCATTTCTAAAACTTTAGGGGCAGAAATGTGGCTGAAATTTGAAAATCTACAATTTACGGCTTCTTTTAAAGAACGGGGCGCATTAAATAAGCTTTTAAGTTTATCTGAGCAGGAAAAGCAACATGGTGTAATCGCTGCTTCAGCCGGTAACCATGCACAAGGCGTCGCTTATCATGCTCAGCGTACGGGTGTAACTGCAACGATTGTCATGCCTAAATCGACACCCAATGTAAAGGTACAACGTGTACGTGAATACGGTGCACGGGTTATTTTGCATGGACAAGACTTTTCAGAAGCTGCTGCTGAAATGCACCGTGTTGCCCAAGAAGAATCATTAACTATTATTCATCCTTTTGACGATGCTGAAATTATTGCTGGTCAAGGCACCATTGCACTTGAAATGCTAGGTGCCGTACCTGACTTGGACATATTGGTGGTCCCTATTGGCGGTGGTGGTCTCATTTCAGGTATTGCGATTGCGGCAAAATCGATAAATCCTAAAATTAAGATAATCGGGGTTCAGTCGGTTGTTTACCCAAGCATGGCGAAATTGCTTTGTAACTATCAAATTGCGGTTTCATTAGGTTCAACCGTAGCTGAAGGTATTGCGGTTAAAACTCCGGGTGAGCTTACGACCCAAGTGGCTAAAGAATATGTTGATGATATTGTGGTAGTCACTGAAGACATGATTGAAGAAGCGATTGCGCTGTTGCTTAACATTGAAAAAACAGTGTGCGAGGGAGCAGGGGCGACAGGTATCGCTGCAATTATGTCTCGACCAGATCTATTTTTAGGTCATAAAGTCGGCGTGGTGTTATCTGGGGGCAATATTGATACACGTGTAATGGTTTCGGTATTACAGCGTCACTTAACGCGTACGGGACGTATGGTTCGTATTCGTGTTGAATTACCAGATAATCCGGGGGCTTTAGCACGTTTAACAGCAATTATTGCTGAGCAGGGAGGTAATATTTATGAACTGCGCCATGAACGCTTTGCTGCCACAAGTCGCGCAAAAGAAAGTGCGGTAAGTGTCGATGTTGAGTTAAAAAGTGCTCCAGATCTGGAACCTTTAATTCAGGCTATGCAGCTTGAAGGCTATATTGTTCGTAAAGAAGAGATTTAAACACTCATATTGCTATGATATAAAAGCTGTATATGGCTCTTAAGGGAGTCATATGCAAAGCAATTTAAACGGATTAAATTGCAACAAGGATGAATTTACAAAAAAACGATCAAATCCTTCAATGAAACGGGAAAAACTGACAATTCTCTAAACTTTGCCCTTCACAATTTTAAGGTTTAGGTTTTAGTATTCTCCTCATTGCAAATTTGAAGAAATATAGGGATAACAACGCTCAATGTTCAAATCATTTTTTCCATCACCACGGTATTTTTTTATATCTGTAGTTATTTGGCTCGCGCTAAATATGGTGCTTTGGTATACAGGGGGGGATCACTGGGGACAGTATCTAGGTTTTCCTCAAGGATATGCAGATGCTGAGCTACCTATTGGCGTAAGTCGCTTCTGGTCACCTGCTTTTTTATGGTTTTACCTCTGGTTTTTAGTCTCCACAGCTCTGTTTGCTGGTTTTTGGAAAATTATTTCCAATAATCCATGGCAGCGTTGGTCTATCTGGGGGTCGGCTTTTATTCTATTTAATATCTGGTTTGCTGTTCAGGTTAATGTTGCTATTAATGCATGGTACGTACCATTTTGGGATTTAATCCAAAAAATGCTTTCGAGTGGTGGGGGGGATATCTCGACATTATATAGTGAAACTCTAGTATTTCTTTACATTGCAATGGTATACGTAACTTTGGGTGTTATTACTGCTTTCTTTACAAGTCATTACGTATTCCGTTGGCGTACAGCAATGAATGAGTACTACACTGAACATTGGGAAAAGCTTCGCCATATTGAAGGTGCTTCGCAACGTGTACAAGAAGACACTATGCGCTTCGCAACTATTATGGAAGATTTGGGTGTTGAACTAGTTAAATCGGTGATTACTTTAATTGCTTTTTTACCTATTTTATTTCATTTGTCTAAATATGTGCCTGTATTACCATTAGTTGGTGAGCTCAATCATTCTTTGGTATGGGCTGCAATTGTATGGTCAATTTTTGGTACTGTTTTACTCATGGTGGTTGGTATTAAATTGCCTGGTCTACAATTTAACAATCAAAAAGTAGAAGCAGCTTATCGTAAAGAACTAGTTTATGGTGAAGATCATATTGAACGTGCAAAACCGGCTACTTTAAAAGAGCTTTTTAGTCGAGTCCGTACAAACTATTTCCGTCTTTATTTTCATTATGCTTACTTTAATATGACTGCAACATGGTATGGTCAACTTGATATTCTATATAATTTAGTTGTTCTTTTCCCGTCTATTGCTGCTGGTAAACTTACTTTAGGTTTAATGCAGCAAATTATGAATGTTTTTGGGCGTGTGCGGGATTCATTCCAATATTTAATTAGTTCATGGAAAACCATTATTGAACTGCTTTCGATTTATAAGCGTTTAAAAGCTTTTGAGTCTATATTGCATAAATAAAAGAAAACCCGCGAAAGCGGGTTTTTTTATGGTTATTGATTTAATGGGTTGCATTATAAAAATTAAGGATAGGGCCAACTAGAGACTGCTGCGACTTATCTAAGGTGACTTGAATCTCTTTATAGTTAAAAGTGTCTTCATCATCATACTTGGCAATACCATGGGTTTTATTGTTCACTTGAGGAATTTGGTAGCTAAAAAAAGCGACTTTTTTAGAGGGATGAACAATATTGATAAGGTTTTTAGGGTCTTTCAAACCACCATATTCATTTTCAACACTTTCTTTTAACAGTTCAGGAAAATACAGCGTTGCATTTGGTAATCCACACCCAACGCAAAAAGAAGAGTCATAAAGTTCTATCGCTTGTTTTTGATCTGGACTCATTGCTAAAGCAAAACCAGTTCCATTTGCACCTGCATTTGCTTGTACATCTTGCCAATTTCTTGGAACAAGTACTAAACCTGTTTCAGGTAATGCAAGAAGCTTGAGTTGCTTGGCATGTTGAGCATCAAGATTAAAATTAAAGCTACAGCTTTTAAGCGTGCATCTTTCAAAATTTTTAAGTAAACCATCTTCTATTGGGTTCTGTGCCGTTACACCATAAAAAGGGACTGCAACGCCGTTTAAAAAATTTGCTTCTCCAAGCTTATAGAATTGATTATCTGCTTTGCGGGTTGCAGCAGAGCTATAAAATTGGGGGAAATGAGGGGTAAAGTTTTTTACTTCTGCATAAACAGTTGAATTTAGGCTGACTAATGATGCCCATAAAAAAGAATTTAATTTTTTCATTTTTAGAAAGTAATCAATTTAAAATCTTATATAAATCTAACATATTCTTTTAAACTATAAGGTAATTCAAAATTGAATACTGTTTTTAACTTCATAATAAAAACAGACTTATAGAGATATGGAAAATGAAAAATATACTTTCAATTTGCTGCTTAGCGGCAATAAGTTCTTATAGTTTTGCTCAAGACATTAAAGGCATTTCATTTTCTCATCAAGAGTGGGAAATCTATTGTAGTAATACAGGTACTTGTAAGGCTGCTGGCTATCAAAATGAAGACAATGGTGATAATCCAGCTTCAATTTTAGTAACGCGTAAAGCAGGGCCAAAACAACCTGTGCAAGTTGAGTTTGCTTTGTCTGACTATGAACAAAGCATACCTGCAAACCAGCTTAAAAATATCCATTTTTATATCAATGGCAAAGACTTAGGACCGGTAGCTGTAGATGGTACTGAGCTGCCAATTATGGGTAAACTAAGTAGCTTACAAGCTAACGCTCTACTACAGCAGTCTAAACAGAAAACTGAAATTGTATTTAAAAATGCGCAGCATAAATGGAAAATTTCCGATGCTGGTATGACTGCTGTGTTATTAAAAATGGATGATTTTCAAAAGCGTATCGGAACGGTTGGGGCTTTAGTCAAAAAGGGCAGTGCCAATGAAAATCAAGTGCTTATGCCTGAGCCAAAACTAGTTGTGAAGCGTATTAAGACTTCAACCAAACCTTACTTAACTTTACAGCCAAAAAATAAACAGTACCAAACAATATACCGTAGTTTAATGGCAGCTAAGCTGAATCCGAAAGAAGACGGCTTTTGTGAAGGCGTTTATGGTGGGAATAGTGATGGAGCTGAACCACAAGAAATTGAACTATATAAATTAACCAATAAGAAAGTTTTGGCGACTACCTTGTGTTGGAGAGGTGCTTATAACGAAGGGTATGGTGCTTGGGTACTAGATGAGTCTTTAAACGGTAAAGCGACTTTTGTGACTGAAACTGCTTCAGATTTTGATAGCGGTTTGATTAGTAGTGCTCAAAAGGGAAGAGGCATTGGAGATTGCTGGGCAAGTGAAGAGTGGGTATGGGATGGCAAGAGTTTTGTACACACGAAAGATATGTGGACAGGCATGTGTAAAGGCTTGGCAGCAGGTGGAGTGTGGGAGCTTGATCGAATAGAGTCTGTGGTGAAATAAGTATTTTGAAGTTACAGAGTCATAACAGGTAACGTTGGTGACTCTGTGATAAAAAGAACAGATTATTTATTGGAGCTAGACCTATGTCACGTCATCTTTACGCTATTGCTCGCCGTAAGTTTTCACACCTGAGCCGTTCAATATGTGTGGCGGCGGCTGTACTGGGTGCAACACAAATTACGATGGCTGGTCCAACGGTCGATCAGCTCAGTGATTGTTTAGTTAAAGCAACGACAGCTTCAGATAAAACCACGGTGCTTCAATGGACATTTACCGCTTTAGCGGCTCATCCAGATTTAAAAGCATTTAGTAATGTAACGCCTGAGCAAAAAGATCAGTTAGACCAAAAACTGGCTCAAGTTTTACAGCGGATAATTGTAGAGCAATGTTCTGCTCAAACAAAGGCCGTGATTAAAGCAGAAGGTGTGAAGGCAGTTGGAGAAGCTTTCCAACAGTTAGGTCAAAGTGCTGGTGAAGATATTGTTAAAGACCCAGCCGTTAAACAGCAGTTGCAGGGCACATTGCGCTATATCGACTTAAACAAATTGGTGACAACGTTTTTAACCCCAGAAATTTGGAATAAGCTGGGAATTACAAGATAAAAATCTAGTTTTCTATTTTAGTAATAAAGCCTGCTATCTAAGAACAGGCTTCATTGTATTTAGTATAAAGAGATCTATTTAGATCGTAATTGTAGCCCCTAAAACTTTCACAAATTGTGCTAACCAAGCTGGATGGGCAGGCCAAGCCGGAGCTGTTACTAAATGTCCATCTGTAACTGCTTCAGTCACAGCAATGTCTGCATATTGACCACCTGCGAGTTTTACTTCGGCAGTACATGCTGGATAAGCAGAACAGAGACGGCCTTTTAAAATGTCAGCCGCAGCGAGTAATTGAGCACCGTGGCATACAGCTGCAATTGGTTTTTTTACTCTATCAAATTCACGTACAATTTCGACAACACGTTCATTCATACGTAAGTACTCTGGTGCTCGACCACCCGGAATAACTAGACCTACATAGTCTTTAGTATTAACGGCATCAAAATCATAGTTAATCGCAAAGTTGTGGCCACGTTTTTCGCTATAAGTTTGCTCGCCTTCAAAATCATGAATCGCAGTCGCAATATGGTCGCCGTTCTTTTTATTCGGGCAAACAGCATGCACGGTATAACCTAAACCTGTTAAGAACTGAAATGGAACCATAGTTTCATAGTCTTCAGCATAGTCACCGACTAACATTAAAATCTTTTTAGACATGATTTATCCCTCTTTTTAAAATATAAGTGATTTCTATTTTTAATTTAAATTAGCACAATGAAAGTATGATTTTTAGCAAAAAGCACATTCTTTAGTCGAAGGGTGCTTCATAAGGGATATAAAAAAGCCTCGATAAATCGAGGCTTTTTTGTTGAATTAGCTGATGAACTCAACCAATCAATTTTTTCATTAATTCATTGACTTGCGCAGGGTTAGCTTTCCCTTTAGATGCTTTCATGACTTGACCAACAAGACCGTTAAAGGCTTTTTCTTTACCAGACTTGTATTCTTCAACCATTTTTTCATTGGCTGCAAGTACTTCTTTAATGATTGCTTCAATTGCACCAGTGTCGGTTTCTTGCTTTAAGCCTTTTTCCGCAATAATGTCATCGGCAGATTTACCTTCCGATTCCCACATAAAGCCAAAGACTTGTTTAGCAATTTTACCGCTAATGGTGTTGTCAACAATACGTGCAATCATGCCGCCAAGCTGTTCAGCAGAAACAGGTGAGTCTGTTAACTCTAAGCCCGCTTTGTTTAAAGCACCAGAGAATTCGCCCATTACCCAGTTTGCAGCAATTTTACCTTGCTTCGCACCGCCAGCCGCAGCAACAACATCTTCATAGAAGTCCGCCATTTCGCGTGAGAGCGTAAGTACGTGCGCGTCGTATTCAGTTACGCCAAAGTCTGCAATAAAGCGTGCACGGCGTGCTGCTGGCAACTCAGGCATAGTTGCTTTGATGGCCTCAATTTGCTCATCTGGAATAATTACTGGTAACAAGTCTGGATCAGGGAAGTATCGGTAGTCATTCGCTTCTTCTTTAGAACGCATAGAACGCGTTTCCATTTTGTTTGGATCGAACAAACGAGTTTCTTGATCAATTTCGCCGCCCCATTCCAAAATTTCCATTTGGCGTTCAATTTCAACATTGATCGCTTGCTCAATGAAACGGAATGAGTTGAGGTTTTTAAGCTCACAGCGTGTGCCAAACGGTTGGCCCGGACGGCGTAAAGACACGTTACAGTCCGCACGGAATGAACCTTCAGCCATGTTACCGTCAGAAATACCTAACCAACGTACTAGTGTGTGAATGGCTTTGATGTAGGCAACGGCTTCTTCCACCGAACGCATATCTGGTTCAGAAACGATTTCAAGCAAAGGTGTACCAGCACGGTTTAAGTCAATGCCAGACATACCTTCAAATTGGTCGTGTACAGATTTACCCGCATCTTCTTCAAGGTGAGCACGAGTTACGCCAATACGTTTAGTCGTACCATCTTCAAGTTGAATGTCGATGTGACCCAAGCCCACAATCGGGTTATCCATTTGGCTAATTTGATAGCCTTTTGGTGAGTCAGGGTAGAAGTAGTTCTTACGTGCAAATACTGAAGCTTGGTCGATGTAAGCATCAATACCTAAACCAAAACGAATTGCAAGATCAACCACTTTTTCATTCAAAACTGGAAGTACACCCGGCATTGCTAAGTCTACCAGGCTCGCTTGTGTATTTGGGTCTTGACCAAATTCAGTCGATGAACCAGAGAAAATTTTAGAATTGGTTGCAAGCTGAGTGTGAATCTCAATACCAATAACGACTTCCCAACCGTCAATCAATTTCAACTTTTGAGCTTCAGCCATTATGCATTCTCCTCAGCAATTGCCGCACGTTGAGTATGGAAATCGGTATTTTGTTGATATTGATGAATAATTGACAACAGTTGTGATTCTGACCAGTAGTTACCAATTAATTGTAAACCTACAGGTAAGCTGTCTTTATCAAAACCAACAGGAGCATTAATGGCTGGTAAGCCTGCTAGGTTCACTGCAAGTGTATAGATATCGCCTAAATACATTTCAGTTGGACTTAAGTTCGCACCGATTTTATATGCAGTTGTTGGCGCAGAAGGAGCTGCAATCACATCTACATTTTCAAAGGCTTTTAAAAAGTCTTGTTGAATTAAACGACGTACTTTCTGTGCTTTCACATAATAAGCATCGTAATAACCCGCAGAAAGCGCATAAGTACCAATGAGGATACGGCGTTGAACTTCTGGACCGAAACCTTCTGAACGAGAACGTTTATAAAGATCCATCAAGTCTGTTGGGTTTTCACAGCGGTAACCGTAGCGAACACCGTCATAACGTGACAAGTTAGAAGATGCTTCCGCTGGTGCGATGAGGTAATACGTTGGTACATAAGCTTCGGTCATGTTGAGGTCAATCTCAACAAGCGTTGCACCCATTTCTTCAAGCTTTTTCAAAGACTCTTCAACACGTGCTTTTACGTCGGCATCTAAACCTGCAACGTTAAAGTACTGTTTAGGAATACCAATACGTAAACCTTTTACAGATGTGCCATTTAAGTTTGCAACGTAGTCATCAACTTCTTTTTTAACCGAAGTTGAGTCTTTTGCATCATGGCCTGCAATTACATTCATGAGGTAAGCACATTCTTCAGCAGAGCGTGCCATTGGACCTGCTTGGTCTAATGATGATGCATAAGCAATGATCCCGAAACGAGATACACGACCATAAGTTGGTTTTAAGCCTGTTAAGCCGCAGAAAGACGCAGGTTGGCGAATTGAACCACCTGTATCGGTACCTGTAGCAAATGGTGCTAAATCAGCAGCTACAGCCGCAGCCGAGCCACCTGATGAACCACCAGGTACATGGTCAAGTGCCCAAGGGTTGCTTGTTGCGCCTACATATGAGCTTTCAGAAGTTGAACCCATCGCAAACTCATCCATGTTCACTTTACCTAAAGTGACAAGACCAGCTGCTTTAGTTTTTTCAACAACAGTTGCATCGTAAGGAGAAATAAAATTATCTAATATTTTTGAACCAGCAGTGGTTTTAATACCTTTGGTACAAAAGATATCTTTGTGAGCAAGTGGAATACCCGTTAAAGCAGTTGCATTACCTGCTTTTAAAGCTACATCGGCTGCGTCAGCTTCAGCAAGTGCTTGCTCAGGTGTAACCGTCACATAGCTTTTTACCAGTGGGTCAATTTTAGCAATACGTTTTAAATAGTGTTCAGTCAGTTCGCGAGACGAAAACTTCGCTTGGCTTAAGCCTTCAGCAAGTTCGCGAATTGATAAGCGATGTAAATCAGTCATGAGTAAAATTTCTTTACATTCAAAATAGGGAAGATGTGTTAATTGAGTAAAAGTTATTCAATCACGCGAGGAACAAGATACAAACCATCTTGAGTTGCAGGCGCAACTGCTTGGTATTCGTCTCGATGATTGCTTTCAGTTACCACATCAGCACGTAAAGGTTGAGGATTGTCAAAAGGACTCTTTAAAGGTTCTACGCCTTCCGTATCAATGCCTTTTAAGGTTTCCATCATGCCTAAAATTTTATTTAGACTTTGAGCATATTCAGCAGATTGCGTATCATTGAGCGACAATCGAGCAAGATTGGCGATTGCTGAAACTGTTTGTGCATTTAAATCTGCTGAATGCTGTGCATCCGATGTAGACATAACATCACCTAATCAGTATTAAAAATTTTCAAAATATCGTGCGTTATAATAAGCGATTGACTTGTTCAAATCATCACATTTAGTTTAAAGTTGCCACCTTGCATCCACATGAAAGTTTAACTGAGAACGAACCGTGATTCTAAAACGACTAATTGGCTTGTTTTCGCCGGATCTAGCCATTGATTTAGGTACAGCAAATACACTTATTTATGCACCAGGCCGCGGCATTATATTAAATGAACCAACAGTTGTGGCAATTCGTCACAGTGGTTCACAAAAAATTGTTGCTGCTGTAGGGCTAGATGCTAAGCAAATGTTAGGCCGTACACCTGCGAATATTTCTGCAATTCGTCCAATGAAAGACGGTGTAATTGCAGATTTTGAAGTGACTGAAACCATGTTGAATCAGTTCATTGGTAAAGTTCACGAAAAACGTTTGTTCCCACCTGCACCTCGTGTAGTTGTATGTGTACCATGTAAATCAACTTTGGTCGAGCGCCGCGCAATTCGTGAAGCCGTATTTAATGCTGGTGCACGTGATGTACGCTTAATTGAAGAGCCAATGGCTGCTGCAATTGGTGCTGGCATGCCAGTTGAACAAGCATGTGGTTCTATGGTTGTGGATGTTGGTGGTGGTACAACTGAAATTGCAATTATTTCATTGCAAGGTTGTGTCTATGCCGATTCTTTACGTATTGGTGGCGATGTATTTGATGAGCAAATCATTAATTATGTTCGTAAAGCTCACGGTTGCGTAATTGGTGAAACCACAGCTGAAATTATTAAGAAAGAAGTAGGTATGGCGGTTTCTGATGGTACGACATTAGAAATTGAAGTACGTGGCCGTAACCTTGCAGAAGGTGTACCTCGTGCGATTACTGTAACTTCTGATGAAATTACTCAAGCGATTTCTGACCCATTACAAAGCATTGTAAGTGCGGTGAAATCTGCTCTTGAACAAACTCCTCCTGAACTTTCTTCTGATATTGCTGAGCGCGGTATTGTGTTGACAGGTGGTGGTGCGTTACTTCGTAACCTCGACAAATTGTTAGCGCAAGAAACTGGTTTACCAGTTGTTGTTGCTGAAGATCCTCTTACTTGTGTGACCCGTGGTGGTGGTAAGGTATTGGAATTCTTCGATAACCCGAACCATGACATGCTTTTCGTCGGTTAAGTTTAAGGATTAGGCGGTGCAACCGAATATTTTTTCAAGACAGCCGCCATCTTTCCGCTCGTTCATTATTGCGGTCATTACATGCTTGGTTGTGCTGTTCTTTGATTGGCGCATGCCTTATGTAATTCAGCCAGCAAGGGATGTCTTGTACGCTGCATATAATCCAATTTATGCGCTTGCAAGCTATCCGGTACTGTCGAGAGAATGGCTGAATCAACAAACTAAATCTGAAACACAACTGCGCCGTGAAAACACTGCAATGCAGGCTGAGTTGTTACAGGCTCAGGTCCGTTTGCAGAAACTATCTGAATTATCTGCTGAAAATACCCGATTACGCGGTTTACTTGATACGCCATTAATTATTGATGGTCGTATGGAAATTGCCGAAGTGATTGGAACAGATGCCGATCCGCTACGTCACATTATCATTATTAACCGCGGTTCAATGGATCACCTTAAGGTTGGTCAAACGGTTCTAGATGATAAAGGGATTATGGGGCAAATCATCAATGTATATCCTCATAGTTCACGTGTGATGCTACTTTCAGACAAAGAGCATTCACTCTCTGTTCGTTTAGAGCGTACAGGTATGCGTGCGATTGTTTCGGGAACTGGTGATTTAGGTCGCTTGAAAATGGAATATGTTCCAACTAGTGCAAATATTCAGGTTGGCGATAAAGTATTGAGTTCTGGCTTAGGTGAGCATTTCCCGGCAGGTTATGCAGTGGGTACGGTGGCTAAAATCCGTCGTCATAATTCAGGTGAGTTTGCTGAAATTGATATTACTCCAGCTGCTCAGCTTGCAACAGGACATCACGTGGTTGTGCTTTTCTCTGACTCATTAGCGAAGGAGCAACCTTATGCCGATCGCTAAATTGAAACGTGAGAAGCGTAAAGATCCACTATGGGGAATTATCCTCTCCGTTATCGTGGGTTCTGTGCTCATGGTTTACCCACTTTCCTACGATATTTCTGGCTGGCGTCCATTGTTCATGCTTATGATCATGTTGTTTTGGGTCGTTTGCCAACCAACATGGTGTGGGGTGTGGTTTGCATTTGGCATGGGAATTTTTACAGACCTTTTGCTTGATGCACCTTTGGGCTTAAATGCCTTAAGTTTTGTTATTGTTACCTTTGTTACCCGCTTTTTAATACGTGAACGTCGGATTTTAACTTTCGTTAATTTATGGACGATTGCCATTTTAGTGATTATTGCTCACTTGGCATTTATGTGGGTAACCCAAACGATGGGGGGCATTCATTTTTCGATTGCTCGTCATTGGCAACCATTAATAACAAGCATCTTAACTTGGCCTGTTGTTTATTATTGTTTAGCAAAATGGCGCATTTAGTTTTAGCTTCCAGTTCTCCGCGTCGTAGAGAATTGTTGCAACAGTTGGGCTTAAATTTTGAAATTTATAGCCCTGATATTGATGAATCTATTCATGATGGTGAGTTGGTTCATCAATATGTTGAACGTTTAGCAAGAGAAAAAGCGCAAGCTGTATTAAATATTTTTCCAGATGCCGTGGTTATTGCTGCCGATACAAGTCTTGGGCTTGATGGTCAGATTATTGGTAAACCTGACTCAAAACAGCATGCCTTTGAAATCTGGAAACAATTATCTGGCCGTTGGCATGATGTGTTTTCCGGAATTTGTATTGCGACACAGCAGCAAATCTTGAGTCAAGTAGTGCAAACTCAAGTTGAGTTTGCATCAATGACTGCGCAAGATATGGAAGATTATTGGGTCACAGGTGAACCTGTAGGGAAGGCCGGTGCATATGCAATTCAAGGAATTGCTTCGCAATATATTCCCAAAATTCAAGGAAGTTATAGTAATGTGGTAGGGCTTCCTTTGTACGAATTTTCACAGTTATTCAAAAGAGTGAAGACATAAGGGGTTGTTGATAATTCTTGATTGAATTGCATTGTCGATGAATAGTGGACAAAGCGACATTAACAGTCCCTCTGACTCTTTAATAAAAATTTTATAATGCTTTGAGTTTATGTATGTCAGAAGAACTACTTATTAATGTCACACCTATGGAGTGTCGGGTGGCATTAATCGAAAATGGAACTGTTAATGAGCTGTATGTTGAACGTACAGTGAAGCGAGGACTTGTCGGCAATATCTACAAAGGTAAAGTTGTCCGCGTGCTTCCGGGCATGCAAGCGGCTTTTGTTGATATCGGATTATCTAGAACAGCCTTTTTGCATATTAATGATATGGTTTGGCCTCGTTCACAGCCAACTCCCAATGTTTTTGAATTACTTCATCCAGGGCAAATTCTGACCGTTCAGGTGATGAAAGACATGCTCGGTACCAAAGGTGCTCGTCTAAGTACAGATCTTTCTATTCCTTCTCGCTATTTAGTTCTTATGCCGTATGGTAACCATATTGGTGTTTCACAACGTATTGAGTCAGAAGAAGAGCGCGAACGCTTACGTAATATCATCGAAGGTATTCAGGCAGAGCATAATCTACCCGGTAGTGTAATTGTCCGTACTGCTGCTGAAGGCGTAGATGATGCTGAGATTGCACAAGATATGTGTTACCTCAGCAAGCTATGGGAATATATCCAGCGTAAACAAGTAGATGTTGCAGTTCCTTCTTTAATTTTTGAAGAACTACCACTACCACAACGAATTATTCGTGATTTGGCAAGCGAAGAAACAGCAAAGATTTATGTCGATTCGAGAGAAATTCACGGCAAACTGCGTGAGTTTGTAGATGAATTTGTGCCGAATATGCAAAGTCGCCTGATTCATTATCCGGGTGAACGACCATTATTTGATCTCTATAACGTCGAAGAAGATATTCAAAAAGCTCTACAAACACGTGTTGCTCTAAAGTCTGGTGGTTATCTAATGATTGACCAGACAGAAGCCATGACTACCATTGATGTCAATACAGGTTCATATGTCGGTGGTCGTAGCCTCGAAGACACAGTCTTTAAGACCAATATGGAAGCGACTCAGGTGATCGCACGTCAGCTCAGACTAAGAAATCTGGGCGGTATTATCATTATTGATTTTATTGACATGCAAGAAGCCATTCATCGTGAAGAGGTGATGCGTCAATTTGAAAAAATGCTTGAACGTGATCACGCCAAAACAAAAATCACACAGGTGTCTGAACTTGGCTTAGTCGAAATGACACGTAAAAGAACACGTGAATCATTAGAACACTTGTTATGTGAGTCGTGTCCAACGTGTCAGGGACGTGGTTTTGTCAAAACGGCAGAGACAGTGTGTTACGAAATATTTCGAGAGATATTACGATATACGCGTGCATTTGAGTCTACGAGTGGCTTTACTGTCGTTGCTCATCCTTCTGTAATTGACCGATTATTAACGGCAGAAGCCCCTGCAGTGGCTGATTTAGAGCACTTTATCAACAGAGTTATTAAATTTCAGGTCGAAAATTTATATACGCAAGAGCAATACGATATCATTTTAAGTTAAAGTTGTAACAAGATATCGCTTAATCCTTGTTACAACTGAAATTTTACTTTCATTCATGAATTTTAAATACTACTTGCATACAGTAGCCGTAGACGTTCTCCCTGTTTAAAACGTCTTAGCAAACAATAAGAGGTATAACCCATGAATGTAAGTGAAAACCTAATTAGCAACGGTCTTAAACATGTTTTAGAAAGCACGCCAGTAAATAGCTGCTATATGTTGAATGACCAAGGTAAAGAAGTACCGATTACAACTGCGATGATCCGTTCAGTATGTCATCAGTTGCTTAACCAGTGCCGCGCAATTAAAAAATAAGGGGCCATTTCAAAGCCCCTTAATTTTTCTTAACTTGCTGAATGATGTTTCAGCTGTTTTTCCTCAATAATTTCTTCAAACCGTTGAATCTCATCTTCAAGATGGGTTAAAAGGTTTTGCATCTTAGGTAAAGCATTTCGACATGCTGTTAAACCTACTTCAAGCTTATCCAGATAGCTTGTCATCGTAATATTAAGCGCTTGCCCATCCATGACTATAGAAGCAGGGTAGAGCGCATCTAATTTCGCACCATTCCAATAAAGTGGCTCACGTGGGCCAGGTACATTAGAAATCACTAAATTGAATGCCTGACGCTTAGGAAGCATTCCAGACATGATGTTTAGACCTGCTGGGCCATAAACTACAGCGCTATAGTTTAAAATCTCATTTGCAGTCATTCGGCTAAAGCGTTGCTTTGAATTTTGCATACTACGACGAATAATTTCGAGTCGTTCTAGAGGCTGGTCTTTATGGGTCCCCAAATTCGCTAGAATCATCGTAATGCGATTACTTACGTCAGAGTCATCTGTACGCAGTGAAGCGGGCACCATCGCAATAAGAGGCTTTTTAGGCAAGCTATTATGGCTAATCAGGTATTCACGTAATGCTCCAGAACATACAGCAAGTACGACGTCATTAATGGTCACACCAAGCGCTTTAGAAATCTTTCTAAGGCGACTTAATTCAAAAGATTGGGCTGCAAAGCGACGTGAAGCGCTTACGCGTTGATTCAAAATTGAAACTGGCGCCTGAAAAGTCGATACATAGTCAGGATTTTTCCCCATTTCTTTAAAGATGGTTTGTGATAACTCATGCATGACCTTCGGAGTAACTTCAAGCTGTGACTTGATGCCTCCTAAAATACTTTTGATTTTACTAGTACTTGGTTTTGGTACTTTTAAGCGTTTTGTTCTTTTACTTTCTACGCACCAAAGTGGAACCACATGTTTTTCTTCTGGTGTTTTTGACAGAGACTTCTCAATTAAGCGCATACCCGCAACGCCATCTACCATGGCATGATGAATCTTAAAGTACATCGCGAAACGATTACCTTCGATCCCTTCAATAATGTCGCAGGTCCACAGAGGTTTTGCACGGTCAATTAAAGAACTGTGCTGCTGCGAAATATATACGAGTAATTCACGAATTCGGCCAGGATGAGGCAAGGCAATATGGCGGAAATGATGATCGATATCGAATTCTTCATCTTCATCCCAAAATAAGCCATTTAAACGGTTATTAAAGGGAGGGACAGGAATACTTTTTGATTGGCGAATTTCTTCTACTAAATCACGAACAAAAGTTTCAGGGGCATTTTCAGGAATTTCAAATAAAAACAATCCGCCAACATGCATCGGTTGTTGTCTTTTTTCTAACGATAGAAAAATAAAATCAATAGGGTGTAATGGACGCATAACTCGTTGTGCCTCATGCTTTTTTCTAAGAAGCCCTTAACTGAGCTCTTATTAGAATTATAGAACCGTAAAATTTAGTATATAGCGTTTATTACAGATTAAATATGACTTTGTGTACGAGATATAACTGTAAAAAAACCACTGATTCATCAGTGGTTTTTTTATACCAGACTATTTTTTTAAGTTGCCTGCATGTAAGCCACATTCTTTTTGTGTTGCTTCTTCCCACCACCAACGGCCTTCACGTTCATGCTGGTTTGGAAGTACTGGACGTGTACATGGCTCACAGCCAATAGAAACAAAACCACGCTCGTGTAGAGGGTTGTATGGAATTTCCATCATGCGGATGTAACTCCACACATCAGCACTAGACCAGTTCGCAAGCGGGTTATATTTAATGAGTTGCTTACCCGGACCAGAGAAACCAGCATCTGCTTGTACCACCGGAATTTCAGTACGTGTACCCGGACTTTGATCTTTACGCTGGCCTGTAATCCAACCATCTAAAGTCGCAAGTTTCTTACGTAAAGGCTGAACTTTTCGAATACCACAGCACTCTTGGTGTCCATCTTTAAAGAAGCTAAATAAGCCTTTTTCATTTACCATGCTTTGCACAGCTTCAGATTCCGGGAAGCAAATCTCGATATTAATATTGTAGTGCTTACTAACAGTTTCAATAAATTGATAAGTTTCAGGATGCAGCCGCCCAGTATCAAGACTAAAAACACGGAAGGGTTTACCTAAACGTGAAGCCATATCAATTAAGACTACATCTTCTGCTCCAGAGAAAGAAATTGCGATTTCACCTTGTTGGCTTAATGCAAGCTCTAAAATCTCACGTGGGCTTTTAGCTGCATATTCAGTCGCGAGAGCATCAACGATATCAATAGTCGGAATAACGGTCATGGGTGTTCCTGGCAAAAGGCTTGGGCGCATTGTGTTATGAAAAATATTCTAAAGGATAGTGAATAAATTGCTTAGCACTTTAATTTCAATCCTTATGAATAAAATTGATTTGATCAATAACAACGCAAATCTGAAAATCTTAATGGTATGATACAGCAATTTTTAACCAACGTTGGAAGCATTCATGGAAATCGTATGCCTAGATCTTGAAGGAGTTTTAGTTCCTGAAATCTGGATCAATTTCGCAAAAAAAACAGGGATTAAAGAACTAGAAGCAACAACTCGTGATATTCCCGATTATGATGTTTTAATGACTCAGCGTCTGAATATTTTAAAACAACATGGTCTAGGCCTAAATGATATTCAAGAAGTTATTGCCGAGATGGGGCCATTACCAGGTGCCAAAGAGTTTGTTGAATGGGTGAGTAATCATTTCCAACTGGTCATTTTGTCCGATACTTTCTATGAGTTTGCTCATCCTCTAATGAAGCAATTAGGCTGGCCAACAATTTTCTGTCACAAATTAGAAACTGATGAAAATGGGATGATTACAGCTTATAAACTTCGTCAACCAGACCAAAAACGCGAGTCAGTTAAAGCGCTTCACGGTTTAAATTTCCGTGTAATCGCGGCAGGGGATTCATATAATGACACAACCATGCTTGGTGAAGCTGATCATGGCTTCTTATTTGATGCACCTGCCAACGTCATTGCGGAATTCCCACAGTTCCCAGCAATTAATGGATATGATGCCCTAAAAGAAGCAATCCGTTCAGTTTCGCAGCGTAATATTCCTGCTTAAGAATGGGCAATAAAAAAGGCGCTTAAAGCGCCTTTTTTATATGAATGAGTTTGAAACTTAGAATTTATAGCCAAGTTTTAAACCATAGGCGATCGCGTTGTTATCAGAGAACTCTGCAACATATTGATCGCTACCAGCTTGTGCACCAGTTTGTGCTTTAGCATCACCCAACCAGAAGTATTTCACACCACCAGCAATAAATGTTTGTGGAGTAGGGCTATATTGAACACCTACACCTACGTTCCAGTAACCTTCTGTTGGGCCCAATGTAGTCACCGGGTTACCTGCGCCAGAGTCCCAACCGACAGAGACATTACCTGCCCATTTATCATTAAGCTTACGACCCACACCAGCATTCACTGTCCATTGATCGTCTGAATATTCAACTAGGTTAAAGCCATTTGGACGGCCAACCAGACCACCCACAGCTTCTGAAACTTTACCAAATTTATATGGTTGAATTGAGAAGTCTTTCCAGTTCACCCAACGTACATTGGCGAATGCAACGGTATCAGCCATGATCCCTGTTTGAAAATCAAGGTTAACAGACTGTGGAGTAGTAATTGTCGTTTTACCAGATGAGTTAATTGCTTGGATTTTAGAAGCTGGAACATCTAAACCACCAAGTACTGAAGTAAGACCAGGGAAGTTTAATAAAGATAAATTTTCATTAATATCCACTTTATGGTCAATTTCAGAACGATAAGTTACAGATGCTCGAAGTGCGATTTCAGGAATTTGATAAGCTGCACCTGCTAACCAACCAGCGCCTGTAGTTTCTTTGATATTTGCATCATAGCCATTATAAAGGCTATACGCTTGGCCTCGTAAACTTACATTACCTTTAACTGTTTGTAATACAGGACCTGCGTAGAAATTAAAGTTTTTTGTTGGTTGATAACCAAATACAAAAGATAAATTTTGTGTATCAACTTTAACTTTAGTTCCACCATTACCTAAATAATTATTTGCTGCAGCAAGAGCGCCAGCGAGTTGTTTAAATTGTGGGCTTGCTAAAACTTGGCCTTTTGCTAAAGCTAAAGTTTGATCATTGACAGGTAAACCTTGTGCTTGCAAAGCATCAGTTGCTTTTTTAGTAACAAGGCCATCGATAGCTGATGCTGATAAAACAGAATCAGTACCAGGATTAGAAACGAATACATTGTTACCTGAATATTCTGCATCTGCTCCAAATGGTTGGTCATAGAGTAGACCAAAAGAGAATTTATCGTTAAGTTGTAGTTTTAATGCTGCACTTGGGAAGTAGTAATCATTAGCCATATCACTAATATCACGACGTGTTGCACTCGAACCTGCTTCTTTACCCGATACATCTGGGTCTAAAACAGAAATACCTGCTTCAAAATAATTACCAGGTTGAAAGAATGCGGACATTGACTGTCCAGAGCGATCCAAAGCTGCTGCAAAAACCCCAGTTGCAGGCAGCGTTGCTAAAATCATTGCAGTGCTCAGATGTTTTAATTTCATTTTAATCTTTCCTTGAACTTCAAGACATTTTTTTAAAAGTAACAGAGTTAAACCGTTTAAACTGTGTTGCCTTCAAAGCTTTTAATTACAAGTTTCAAAGCTTTGATAACTCCATGTAACAAAAATAGCATAATTACACTAAGAGTAAATCTGTTATATGAACTGGGGAGTACTCATTTTTTATACAAAAAATGTCAATAATGAATGAAATATGGAGAAATATTTACATTATTAAATTATTTTAAATATTTGATATTTATATTTTTTATCTATTATTAATAGACTTTAGTTTTATGACATTTTTGTCATAAATCCAAAAAAAATGGCCAAAGATTTTTTTGTAAAAATATGAATTGATTGGTTATGAATTGAGTATTAGTTATCATTTTTACTGGACAAGTCTAGTTTCTCTACATGTGTATATTATTGATTAAGTTTTATATTCTTAATTAATGGGTGGAAATTAAGCAATTTTTTTACCAATTGATCAATTTTTGGGAGGGTTTAAAGACTAGTTAAGATCTTTTATATTCCAAAGAATAACCAAAAAATGAGAAGTATGTCTGGTTAGTCTGCTTTTAGAGCTAAAACATACCATTAAAGGGGATATAACTTCTCATCAAATTCTTCAAGTTTGGGAAATTTTAAAGGTTCTAGCTGGTCGAGGTGAGTAAGGTACGTTATATAGTCTTCAAGAATTGTTTCTCGTGCCTCTTGGCTAATATAAGGTACATGGTAGGCAATGAATGGTGGAAGAACCTCAAAACCAGTATAAGCCAAGGTGCCGCGTTGAATGGGTGAGAGATAATGTTCAATTGGTCCGTGAATTGAGCTCTCGCCAAACATATGCGTTCTACCGCCCAGTGTTAAACAGAGCATCGCTTTTTTACCCGCCATACCACCGTGGTTATAAAAACGCTTTCCGCCATAAAAAAGTCCTGAAACGAATACGCGATCAATCCATCCTTTTAAAATTGCCGGGACAGAAGTCCAGTAAAGAGGGAAGTTTAAAATGATCAAATCTGCTCGTTTTACCTTTTCAATTTCCGCTTGGATATCAGGTGCTAAAAGGTTTTGCTTGGCGGCATTACGTTGTTCTAATGCGTAATTGAAATAGTCGGGTTGATTGAGTTCTAAAAAATCCTCTTTGGAAGCTACAGGGTTGAATTGCATTGCATACAAGTCAGAAACTTCTACACGATGACCCAACTTTTTAAAAGTTTGCTGGGCTGTGGTTTTTAATGATGTTGTAAAAGATAGTGGCTCTGGATGAGCATGAACGATCAGAATATTCATAAGGTGACCTGTATTCTTTTTAGAAATTGTGTTGTCTAGTGCAATTTAGCGGGTTTCGTTTTGAACAACTATGCATCAATTTAAAAGCATGGCATAGTTCATGAACTGACAGTTTTTACCATTTGGCGCCATATTTATGATTTCTAGTGGACCAAACCTGAACCCAGAATTACCTGGAACTTATATTAATTTATTAGTTGATATGGTTAAGCGCTTGAATATCTCTGCTGAGCAGTTTTTAGATGGAAGTGGCATAACATTAGAAAAATTAAACAAACCGTATTGGTATGTTGAGTTTAATACCTTAAATAACTTACTTAAGCATGCGATTCAACGCACTCATGAGCCAGCATTGGCGGGTTATTTGGCGTTGGAAATGAAAGCGTCTTGTTATGGTTCGGTGGGTATGGCGGCCATGGTCAGTACAAATTTGGGAGAGGCCTTAAAAATATTTGAGCAATTTATAGCGGCTCGTTGTGATGCCTTTAAACCTGAGTTAAAGCAAGAACAAGATTATTTTTACTGGTCTATACACCAGCCTTTGAAAGCTTTTCAGTTGAGTCCAGATGCTACTATTTTTTTATTATTAGGTTTTGTTCAAATCGCGAAGCATCTAACAGGATTATCTTCTTTAGGTACAGTGCAATTGAATATGCCCGAACCACTAGGTTTTTCAAAAATAAAAGATAAATTAGGCGTAAGTTGTTTATTTGACCAAAAACATAATCTTTGGATTTTTCCTAAAGAATATTTAATGCAGCCTATACTAACGGCTGACCCTATGCTGGCACCTTTACTGAAAGCACAGTGTAAAAAAGATATTGATAAATTGAAGTTACGAAGTGGATGGAAAGCAGAAATTAGCCAAGTCATAAAAAAATTATTGATTAATAATCAGGGAGAAATATTAAAAGTTAAGCAAGTCGCTCAAATGATGAATATGTCAGAACGTAGCTTACAGCGGTACTTGGCAACCGATAATACAAGTTTCTCAGCATTAGTTGATTTAACTCGAAAGCAATATGCACATCATCTTTTAGAAAATAGTTCTACATCAATTGAAACTGTGGCTTTAAGTTTAGGTTATGCAGATACATCTCATTTCACTCGCGCTTTTAAACGCTGGATGGGAGTGACACCTAAGTATTATCGAACTCAGTTAAAACTAAAAAATTTAGATATAAGTGAATAATCAAGAAGACCACAAAATTGAAAGTGATCTTCTAATATGCCTTAAATTGATGATTATGGTTTCGATGAAAGTGAGTGAATCACTTCAAAATAGCTAGGCGGGACTGGAACATGCCCTCGTTTTCTTAATATCTGGTGCATACGTGGTAATTTAAAATATGGTACAGAAGCCATTAAATGGTGTTCCATATGGTAGTTTACGTGGATTGGTGCAACAAAACTTCTCGCAATCCATCCAGCTCGTGTTGTTCGAGTATTGGTTAAAGCAGTATTGCTGGTTTTCATACCAGCGTGTTCTGCCATAGAGCGAATACGTAAAAAAAGTGGGAATGGAGTTAAGTAAGCCAGAGGCCATAACCAATAAAAACGTTGTTGACCAAATGCTTTTAAAACGCCATAAAGTGCTAAATTCGTTGCAATAGCACCTGTACTGTTTTTTGCAATACTCTTTGCATAGTCAACGAAATTTTTATGACTGCGGTCTAACCAAATTTGATCATTGGCAACAGTCCATTTCATGACATCCAGATCCATTAAAACTCGACCTAAGCTAAACTTTAAGCCAGTCATACCTGTTAAGTCGCGTAAGAATTTACGAGTCAGAGACTTTTTACTGACAGGAAAACCAGCAACTAAAGAAAGATCTGGGTCATCTGGAGTAGAGGTTTTTGCATGGTGACGAACATGGTGTACACGATATTTTTGAAGATCATTCCAGATGGGGCGGGCGCATAGCCATTCACCTACGAAATCATTTATTTTTTTATTTTTGAATAAACTTTTGTGAGATGCGTCGTGCATTAAAATTGCGAGGCATAACTGACGACCCGCCAAGATTGCTAAGGCAAGCATACATGCTAATAATTTACCCCAACTTGGCAAGTAGTCCCACATCATTATTAAGCTAGCGAATGTTCCGCCAATAACAGCCCATGTGCTGGCAACAGCCCAAGCTCCATATGCATCTGAAGGTTCTGTAAGCTCTTGTATTTCTTCTCTGCTAAATAGGTCCGTAACACTTACCTGCGTATTCATTGTTATTCTCCCAAATTAGAGTTCGGTATCTATATTTTTATATTACAAATATAGTCATAAAAAATTAAAAAGTGAAATATTTGTTTGTAAAAAAATAAATCAGATGATTATAGATTTAGTTCTTGTTCATATATTTTTTTCCAAAGTTTTTGGCCGATCGCGTCTAACTGCTGTACATCTTGAGCAAATTGATTACGCGCAGACTCATTTACAAATGGTGCTGGTAATAGGGGATCATTCATGAGTAAAGCAATTGTTTCCCTACCTAAAAGAAGGGCTTTAACTGCAGCATCATTTAAGGAGAGGTGAGTATAGTTTTCAAGCCAGTGTGTGATATCTCGACTATACATTTCATAATTTTTTTCGAGTTGTTTGGTATCCCACAAAGAAAAAATTTGCTTAAGCGTTGAGGGTTCGAAATGCTGAATAATACAAATTTTTGCTTCTTTCTCTAGCCCAGCTAAAACAAGCTCCTCACAGGTTTTTTCAAAACTATAAGCTAAATTGTCTGGGCGGATGTAAATACCAGTTTCTAATTCTTTAAAACCAAATTGACGCAGTACACGTTCACGCTTTTTAAGAGCAGTTCGGTCTATACGGCCCAGTGTGCCTGTAAATACAGCAAGATAATGTTGCTGCCATTCTTTAGTTTGTTTAATACCATTTTTACGATTGAGTATTACTTTTGCCCAATCTTTCGTAGAAGGTGAAAGTTGATAAATTCCGCGTTCTACGCTTTCAATCATGCCTTCATTTAATAAACGGGTTGTCGCAACTCGAATACCATTTTCACTTAAGTTAAACAGTTTGGCAGCCACCAAAATTTGTTTAATCGTAAGTTGAGGGTAAGCAGAGGAAAGAAAGAGATCGATAATCAGATGACGTGCGTTGATTTTAGTATTTTTCATTCTGTTTAAATTTTAAATATAAATGACATATACTTGAAATAATATCATGTTTGTTTGATGTTTTAAGATGGTTTCTTGGCCTGTTTAAGTTTAAGAGCTTTTATTTATAACTAGAAGACGATTTGTTTTTGATTAGATTTTATCTTTTTACGATAGTTAACCTAAGTTTGTCATAATGATGTGATACATTATTGCACTTTAAATAATCGGTCTTTAATTAAAGGCAATAACCAAAATGCTAGAAATGATCTGATATTGAACATGAACTTAGCCAAAATGTTGGTTCGTTCATGATATAAAACAAATTTTTAGACCTTTCTAGTGATTAACTTTTTGAGCAAGTGATGGAAAATTTTGAAGTTATAAAAGCACTATTTCTAGGGTTTGTTGAAGGTTTAACTGAATTTTTACCAATTTCCAGTACTGGCCATTTGATTTTATTTGGTCATATTATCGATTTCCATTCAGATGGTGGTCGTGTATTCGAAGTAGTGATCCAGTTAGGTGCTATTTTGGCAGTATGCTGGTTATATCGACAAAAAATTATTAACTTGATTAAAGGCTTCTTTAGTGGCGATGTAGAGTCGCGTCATTTTGCTTTTAGTGTATTAATTGCTTTTTTCCCAGCAGTGATTATTGGTGTTTTAGCCGTCGATTTTATTAAAAGCGTTTTGTTTAGCCCAATTGTGGTTGCGATTGCCCTCATTGTTGGTGCACTGATTATTTTCTGGGTTGAATCTAGACAGTTTGAGCATAAAACACTAGATGCGACAAAAATCACGTTTAAGCAGGCACTTTTAGTCGGTCTTGCTCAATGTGTTGCGATGATTCCGGGAACTTCTCGTTCAGGTGCGACAATTGTAGGCGGGATGTTTGCAGGTTTATCACGTAAAGCCGCAACAGAATTTTCGTTCTTCCTTGCAATGCCGACCATGTTAGGTGCAGCGACATTTGACTTAATTAAAAATGCTGATGTGTTGACCTCAGACAATATGATTAATATTGGTGTTGGTTTTGTTGCAGCATTTATTGCAGCTTTATTTGTAGTAAAGGCACTGGTACTTTTTGTTGAGCGCCATACGCTACGCGTATTTGCTTGGTACCGTATTGTGCTCGGTGTCATTATTTTGATTGCAGCAATGTTCTTTAACTTATCTGCTTAATAGTCAGACTAAGTGAAAAAACCTAGAATCTTCTAGGTTTTTTTATGCCTAAAAATAGTTTTAACTTGCTTATTTATACAAAGTACTACCAAGAAACGCTTTTTCCTTTTAGTTTGATTGATATAGTAAATCTTAAATAGCCTGTAAAAAATAAAGCAATGCAACAGAATGATCTGATGAAAAGTTTGGTAGGGGCTTTTTTATATTTAGCTCCTCAAGAAGGGCTATATCCCACCTATATTTCAAATATCACTCTTATGAGGGTTGATCATTCCACACAGCCTGTTGCTGTATTACAAGAGCCTTCAATTGTTTTAGTCATACAAGGCGTAAAGCGTGGTTATATAGGAAAAGAAACTTTTCAGTTTCAACAAGGCCAGTGTTTACTCATCTCGATTGCTATTCCTTTTGACTGCGATACATGGGTTGAAAATGAACCGATGCTGGCAATTGCGATTAAATTTGAATCACAAATGATGGCTGATTTAGCCACTAAAATGAACAAAGAGCAGCAGTTATCTATAGATGAACTTGAAAAAAGAGATATAAAGCTCAGTTGTGGTTTAAATATTATAGAAATGAACTCTGTTATATCTGAAGTTGCTTTACGTTTGTTGCATTTACTTCGTTCTAAACAAGATACCGCGATATTGGGAGAGCAGATAAAACGAGAACTCATTTATAGGGTTTTACAGGCCGGTAGTCGTGATTTAATCGAAAATCTTTCGGCTATGATAAGTCGAAATAGTGTGATTTATACAATTTGTGAAATTATTCAAAGAGATTACTATCATAATTTAACGGTTCAGGAACTTGCTAAACAAGCAGGAATGAGTGTCTCTCTTTTTCATCAAGCGTTTAAGAAAGTCACGAACTATTCTCCATTACAGTACATTAAGATTACTCGATTACATAAAGCACGTGATTTAATCTTAAATAATCAAATGGGTGTTGCGGAAGCTGCCTATCAGGTTGGGTATGTAAGTGCCTCACAGTTTAGTCGAGAGTTCAAACGGCTGTTTGGAGTTCCACCTAAATCTTCAATGAATTAAAGTAAATCAATACATTTAAAATATAAACCAAACATGGAGCATATCAATGAGTCTTCCAACAACCATGAAAATTGTTGAAATTACGGTTCCTGGCGGACCTGAGGTCTTAAAACTTCAAGATTCAGATGTTCCAGTTCCTCAAGCAGATGAAGTGTTAATTGAGATAAAAGCTGCTGGAATTAACCGCCCAGACGTATTGCAGCGTATGGGCTTATACCCAATGCCAAAAGGTGTTACGCAAATTCCGGGTCTTGAAGTCGCTGGGGTCGTAGTTGCTGTAGGTGATCAAGTGCAACACTTCAAAGTTGGAGACAAGGTTTGTGCTTTAACCAACGGTGGTGGTTATGCAGAGTATTGTACTGTCACTGCAACGCAAGTACTTCCCATACCTGAGAATTTATCATTTACTCAAGCTGCTGCAATTCCGGAAACATTCTTTACAGTTTGGGCAAATCTGTTTGATATCGGCCGTTTAAAAGAAAATGAAACAGCACTGATTCATGGTGGGGCAAGTGGTATTGGGACCACCGCTTTAGCGATTTGCCATGCTTTAGGGATTAAAACTTTTGCTACAGTTGGAAGTGAAGATAAAGTTGAAGCACTCTCTAATTTAACGACTGCAATTAACTATAAAACCCAAGATTTTGAGCAAGAAATTTTGAAACACACCCAAGACCAAGGTGTTGATGTGATTTTGGATATTGTGGGTGGTTCGTATTTCTCGAAAAACTTAAATCTATTAAAGCGTGATGGTCGACTGGTCATTATTGGTTTTATGGGAGGGCGAATTGCAAAAGAATTTGATTTACAAAAACTGATTTTAAAACGTGCAACGATTACTGGCTCAACCATGCGAGCGCGTAATAGCCAAGAAAAAGCACAGATTGCTCAGTCCTTACATGAACATGTATGGCCATTATTGGCGCAAGGCAAGTGCTTACCGCAAATCTATAAAACCTATGATTTTTCAGATGTACAAAGTGCCCATGCATGTATGGAGCAAGGTGACCATATTGGAAAGATCGTTTTAGAGATCAATACCTAATTTAACGCGTGATAGTTTAGGTGAACGTCATGTTTGCCTAAACTGAAATTTATAATTATTAATTGTGCCTATTTCTATATAAAAATTGCCAAATTCTATTGGCGTGTTGCACCAGTTTCTTGATCTAAATATACATGTACTAAGAAATAATAACTGGCTTAAAGCTGTTATTTCGTTCTTCAATTCTAAAGGATGGTAACAATGAATACCCCAGCATCAAATGATAAAAATCCAACTCCAGATTTGGCTGAAGATAATGCGTTCTTCCCATCACCATATTCACTGAGTCAATATACTTCTCCTAAAACAGATTACGATGGCACAACCTATCCAACGCCGTATACGGGCAATAAAAAAGTCTTAATGATTGCAACTGATGAGCGTTATATCCAGATGCAAAACGGTAAGTTCTTTTCTACAGGAAACCATCCAGTAGAAATGCTTTTGCCGATGTTTCATTTAGATAATGCAGGCTTCGAAATTGATGTCGCGACCCTTTCAGGGAATCCAGCCAAACTTGAAATGTGGGCAATGCCAAAGCAAGAACAAGTGGTATTAGATACTTTCCAAAAATATGCAGATAAATTAAAAAATCCGTTAAAACTTGGTGATATTTTAGAAAATGTAGTCGGTGAAAACTCTCTATATGCGGCTGTATTTATTCCGGGTGGGCATGGGGTGTTAGCGAAGATTCCGCATAGCCTTGAAGTGAAGAAAGTTCTTAAATGGGCAGTTGAACAAGACAAATTTATTATTACGTTATGTCATGGTCCAGCTTCGTTACTGGCTGCCGCAATAGATGAACAGCCTGAGAATTATATTTTTAAAGATTATCAAATTTGTGTATTCCCTGATTCATTAGATAAGGGAGCAAATATTGATATCGGTTATATGCCGGGAGCTTTACCGTGGTTAGTCGGTGAGAACCTTGAAAAACTCGGTGTGAAGATTCTGAACACTGGTATTACCGGACAATGTCATAGAGATCGTAAATTGTTAACGGGCGATAGTCCGCTTGCTTCTAATAATTTAGGTAAACTTGCAGCTGAAACATTGCTGGCTGAAGTGAAGGATTAAGTTATTCAATATGTGCGCCCTGCGGGACTCGAACCCACGTCGGTCGCTTAGGAGGCAACTGCTCTATCCAGTTAAGCTAAGGGCGCATAATTTTATGATTATAAACAAAAAAGCTATTGCTAAGGCAATGGCTTTTTTCATGTTTTAGGTATTAAAAATTTTGTCATAGTGGTTAATAAAAAGTTAAACCACTCAAAGGTTTTAGAGCTGTTTATGTCTTATATAAAAAATAGAGTTTATAAAGCTAAAAAATCACAAAAAATTCATGTTTACCTTTCTATGATCTGAAGCAAAACACGAAAACATTCAAGGCAAGCAATCGGGTAAGTGAAGCTATTTTCAGAAGGTTGTTTGTTAAAGAATCAGATTTGGCTACAACATAATTTAAAAGGGCATAACATGAAAAAAATTGATGAACAGGACCTATCTAGAATTATTGAAATGGCATGGGAAGATCGAACCCCATTTGAAGCAATTGAGCGAGAGTATGGCTTACGTGAAAGTGAAGTTATTCGTTTAATGAGATATAACTTAAAATCGAGCAGTTTTAAACTCTGGCGTAAGCGTATGGCAGGGCGTAAAACCAAGCATCAGCAATTACGTTCACCAGAAGTTGAACGAGCTTACTGTTCTCGTCAGTATAAATATGCTTAAGACCATCAAATATAATCAATTGAAATACAACTGATTCAACAATGAAGAGTAGTGTTGAATCAGTTAAAACAATCCGGTGAAATATTTACTTATTCGAGCGGGCGTGTCGTTTACATCTTTCAGAGCAATATTTTACTTCTTCCCAGCAACGCTCCCATTTCTTTCGCCAGTTAAAAGAGCGTTGACAATAGACACATATTTTCTGGGGTAGATGCTGTTTTTTCATGATGTTAAAGCTCATCAAGTTGATGAATAAGTAACTTTGCATGCTTCATGACAGAAGCTTTATCTTTCATACGATCAAGGTTTTTGTAGACCATCGCCATTCTGGGATTTTGACGAAATATGGCCTCATGCTGGCTCATAAAATACCAATACAAGCTGTTAAATGGACAACTGTCTGGTTCAGTTTTGGTTTTGACGTTATATGTACAGTGCTGACAATAATTTGACATTTTATGTATGTAATTACCTGATGCAGCATAGGGTTTACTTGCCATGATGCCGCCATCTGCATACATCGCCATGCCTAAAGTATTCGGTAATTCGACCCATTCATAAGCATCTACATAGACAGCTAAATACCATTCGCAAATTTCTGATGGATTTACACCTGCTAAAAGCGCAAAGTTGCCTGTAATCATTAAACGCTGAATATGGTGAGCATAGCCATGTTCAAAGGTAGTTCTGAAACACTCGGCCATACATGCCATTTTTGTATCACCTGTCCAGTAATATTGTGGCAGCGGCGTGGTGGCATGAAGGGTATTTTGATCGCTATAGTCAGGCATAGATAACCAATAGATTCCACGCACATATTCCCGCCATCCTAAAATTTGGCGAATAAATCCTTCTACTGCATTTAAGGGGGCCTGTCCGTTGTAATAGGCTGTTTGAGCAGCGTCACATATCTCTTTGGGTAATAATAATCCACAATTTAAATAAGGCGAGAGCAGACTATGAAACATAAAGTCTGAACCATAAACCATAGCATCTTGATAATCGCCAAAGTGGGTTAGGTTGTTAGAAATAAAATCATCTAAAGCAAGCAAGGCATTTTGACGGGTAGTTGCCCATTGAAAGGAATCGATATTGCCGATATGTTGAGAAAATTCTTTCTTGACCAGTCGAATAACATCTATATCAATTTGATCATGCTCAAACGCTAATTTTGGTGGCAAAGGTGGATCGCCTGACCATGCTTTTCGATTGGCTTGATCAAAGTTCCATTGCCCGCCTATGGGTTGTTGGTCATACATTAAATATTGAGTTTGCTTGCGCATTTCTCGGTAAAAGTATTCCATTCTTAGCGTTTCATATTTCTTTGCCCATTGCTTGAATTGTTCTACGGTACAAAAGAAGCGATCATCTTCTAAACAAATAACAGATAGTTTTAGTGAGTTAGCCCATGAACTTTCGATTTCATGCTGCAAACGATATTCACCACATTGGGTAATGACGAGAGCATTCGCGAAGAAGTGTTGCTGCTGCAAAGCAATAAAGTCGACTAACTTTTTTATATGACTTTCGCGCTTAAATGTGTGATAACGGATTTTCCAGCCCTGTGCTTTTAATTCTTTTGCAAAGTGTCGCATTGCACTAAAAATCAGCGCTATTTTTTGTAGATGATGAGCAACATAAGATGTTTCCTCAAGCACTTCAGCCATCAAAATAACGTCTTCATTTCGGTTTAAATACTTGAGCGTTGCGAGTTGGTGATTTAATTGATCACCCAGAATTAAACCAAATCGCATATTTTTTGCTTCATGAGATGG
The DNA here is from genome assembly GCF_041021905.1 of Acinetobacter nosocomialis. Taxonomy (NCBI): domain Bacteria; kingdom Pseudomonadati; phylum Pseudomonadota; class Gammaproteobacteria; order Moraxellales; family Moraxellaceae; genus Acinetobacter; species Acinetobacter nosocomialis. The sequence continues at coordinate 3,241,777 of NZ_CP157432.1, read as the reverse complement.
AACTAAAACTAGTCTAAGTTTTCATAGATCAATTTTATGTGAAGCAGTGCTGCTAAGTTCATCACTGGTCAGTTAGCTATAAAGTCATAGTTATAACTTAAAAGCATAGTATACGTGAATAAAATGTGATTTTAATCAAAAAGATACAAATTAAATAAATTGAAGGTGTTTACCAATATGCGTAAGATTTTTGAAAAATATGTTTTAAGTCTGATCCTTTTGAAGGAGCTATAGAGGCCGTCGAAAGGTTCTTCACTCGAGTATATAAATGGATACCGACAACCTTTCTATTGCTTATATTTTTCAGCAGCAACAACTTTTGGTTGATGCGAATTTTAATCTGCCTTGCCTTAAACTGCAGGAACATGATTTACATATACAAGCAGACCCTCAAGTAATAGCAAGAGATTTCCAAGAAGGTGAACCTATACCAAATGGATATCAATTCATACCTATTCGCCAACTCTTGCAGTATTGGACTAAACCGCAATTTGAACAAGCGAGTCGTGCTTTTCAGTTACTCGAGTGGCGTCGTAATCATCAGTTTTGTAGCCGTTGCGGACATAAAACCCAGCAGCATAAGACCGAATATTCTATGACTTGTCCTGTATGTAATTTCAGTCAATATCCTAGAGTTAACCCTTGTGTGATTACTATTATTAGACGTGGAGAGAACGAGATTTTGCTGGCTAAAAGTGCCAGAAATACGGGCCAGATGTACAGTTTAGTCGCTGGCTTTGTCGAGGTGGGGGAAACACTAGAAGATGCTGTGCGACGTGAAACATTAGAAGAAGTTGGATTACACATTAAGAATATTCAGTATTTGGCGAGTCAACCATGGCCATTCCCGAGTAACTTAATGTTGGCCTTTAAAGCCGAATATGAAGCGGGCGAAATTGAAATTCAGGAGAAAGAACTGAGTGATGCTCAATTTTTCAAACTTGATCAATTACCTGAAATTCCATTTAAAGGCAGTATTGCGCATGCAATGATTATGCATGTTATTCATGGCACACCTGTCGCTGATGATACGAAACAGTGGCTCTAAATAGACATTCAAATATGGTTTTAATCTTATCGTCTTAAATAAAAAAGCCATTGTCGAGACAATGGCTTTTTTCATGTTTTAAATACAAATGTTCAGATTATTGTTCTTTAGCATTGAGTACTTTAAACAAAATAAACATAAGAACAATCCAGATCGGAATCATCATTACAGACTCTTTAAAGCCTTGGCTCCACATAATGTAGAGTACAACAGCAATGAAACCTAAAACCAAATAGTTACTAAATGGTGCCCAAAGTGCAGGGAAGTGAGTTTTTTGACCGAGTTTTTTCATTGCTGATTTAAACTTAAGGTGAGTCATACTGATCATCGCCCAGTTTAATACCAATGCTCCAACTACAATGTACATTAAGTGACTTAGTGCATTTTCAGGTACAAAGTAATTTAAAAGAACACAGCCAAAAATGAGTAATGCAGATAATAAAACTGCTGGTACAGGTACACCTTGTTTATTTACTTTCTTGAAAATTTTTGGCGCATTACCTTGTTGAGCTAAACCGTAAAGCATACGGCTATTGGCAAACATCCCACTGTTATAAACAGAAAGGGCAGCGGTTAAAATAATAAAGTTAAGTAAGTGTGCAGCCCAACCAATACCCATTTGACTAAAAATCATAACAAATGGACTTTTATCGAGACCGCCAAGGTCTAATTGGTTCCATGGCACTAATGAAAGTAAAATTGCCAATGAACCGATATAGAAAATCAAGATACGGAAAACAACTTGGTTAATTGCTTTTGGAATGGTTTTTTTCGGATCTTTTGCTTCTGCTGCAGCCATACCAATCAGTTCAATACCACCAAAGGCGAACATCAAGAAAGCCAACATGTAGAACAGGCCACTAAAGCCATTTGGAAAGAATCCGCCATGTGTCCAAAGGTTGCTAAATGAAATGCTTGAACCTACATCTGCTGTAAATAGCAAATATAGTCCAAAAACAATCATTGAGATAACCGCAACAACTTTAATAATAGCGAGCCAGAATTCGGACTCACCATAAAATTTGACGTTTGTTAGGTTAATTGCCGTAATCACGACAAAGAAAAATAAGACAGACGTCCACGCTGGAATATGAGGCCACCAATAATTAATATATTTGGCTACCGCAGTAAGTTCGCTCATTGCGACCAGAACGTAGAGTATCCAATAATTCCATCCAGCTAAAAATCCGGGAAATTTACCCCAATATTTATAAGCAAAATGGCTGAACGATCCTGCAACAGGTTCTTCAACAATCATTTCTCCCAGGTGGCGCATAATTAAAAAAGCAATTAAGCCACCAATGGCATATCCTAAAATAATGGATGGTCCCGCAGATTGAATCACTTGCGCCGAGCCTAAAAATAATCCGGTACCAATTGCTCCACCCATAGCAATTAATTGGATATGTCGATTTTTTAGTCCTCGTTGCAGTGTAGAAGATTCGTTGGTCAAAGGTCTTCACTCACTATGAATAAGTAAATTATTCTAATAGATGGATTTATTTTAGCCTAGACTACAAATTAACAAGCGGTGACTGAAAAGTAACACTAAAAAATATTTAAAATCATTAACTTGCTTTTAATAATTTAAAAATGATTAAAAAATATTCTAAAAATATATTTTTGATAGACTCTTTTTTTCATGATTTTGCTTAATTCGGTCATTGCGAGCATGAATCTAAATTCTCAAAATAAGTCTGCGTCAATACGATTGATGTATAAAAGCATAACGCTATCTCTAGATCACAAAACGATTTAAGATGAAGCGGATGACTAAACAACTCTGTTTGTTTCGAGATATAAAAACACAATAGTAAGGATAACAGTTGATATGAGCTCAGTACCGCAAATTAAAATTCCAGCAACTTACATGCGTGGTGGAACCAGTAAAGGCGTATTTTTTAAACTTGATGATTTGCCGGAAAGAGCTCAGGTGGCAGGTCAAGCAAGAGATCAACTCTTACTACGTGTCATTGGTAGCCCAGATCCTTATGGAAAGCAAATTGATGGAATGGGTGGAGCGACTTCAAGTACCAGTAAAACCGTTATTCTCGCTAAAAGCACACAGCCAGATCACGATGTAGACTATTTATTTGGACAGGTTTCAATAGATCAGCCTTTTGTGGACTGGAGTGGTAACTGCGGTAATTTAACTGCTGCGGTTGGTTCATTTGCGATTTCAAATGGTTTGGTTGATGAAAATCGAATTCCTGAAAATGGCCTCTGTACTGTTCGAATTTGGCAAAAAAATATTCAAAAAACCATTATTGCTCATGTACCTATCACCAATGGTCAAGTTCAAGAAACTGGTGACTTCGAACTGGATGGAGTGACTTTCCCTGCTGCAGAAGTTCAAATTGAGTTTTTAGACCCAGCCGATGATGGTGAAGAGGGCGGTGATATGTTCCCGACAGGGAATGTTGTTGACCAATTAGATGTGCCTGAGATTGGTAGTTTTCAAGCCACATTTATTAATGCCGGTATTCCAACCATTTTCTTAAATGCAGAAGATTTAGGATACCAAGGTACAGAACTGCAAGATCATATTAATGGTGACGCAGCAGCACTAGCACGTTTTGAAAAAATTCGTGCATATGGGGCTGTACAGATGGGTTTAATTAAAGATATTTCAGAAGCAGCTGCACGTCAGCACACACCAAAAATTGCATTTGTCTCTAAGCCGAAAAATTACACAGCTTCAAGCGGTAAAAACGTTTCAGAAAATGATGTCGACTTACTGGTTCGTGCTTTGTCGATGGGTAAACTTCACCATGCCATGATGGGAACTGCAGCGGTAGCAATTGGTACGGCTGCTGCCATTCCGGGTACATTGGTAAATTTAGCAGCTGGTGGTGGCGAGCGTGAAGCAGTGCGTTTTGGACATCCATCGGGAACATTACGTGTTGGTGCTCAAGCTGAACTTACAAATGGTCAATGGGTAGTGAAAAAAGCCATTATGAGCCGTAGTGCACGTGTCTTAATGGAAGGTTGGGTACGTGTTCCGGGTGACAGTTTCTAAAAGTCATTTAAATGAAAAGCCTCTCTACCATAGAGAGGCTTTTTTACTTCTGACATCCATAACTCATCACGCACTTTTTACAGTGAATCGTGTATGATGTAGCACATGAATGTTTCATCACATTCAATAAAATTTCTCTACTGATTTTACGAGGCGACTGTGTCATCACTCTCTCAAGTTAATGCGGATGTTTTAAAACAAGCTCAACAACGTATTCAACAAGATTTATTGACAACACTCGCCGCATTTTCAATTCCTGAACCTTTAAAAAGCGCAGTACACCATGCAGTTATGCTTGGTGGAAAACGTGTGCGTCCAGCTTTGTGTTATGCCACAGCTTCTTTACAAGACAATCCAAATTTTGCGGCTGCTCGCCGTGCGGCAGTTGCGGTTGAACTTATTCATTGCTACTCGCTAGCGCATGATGATTTGCCTTGTATGGACAATGATTTACTTCGTCGTGGTCAGCCAACTTGCCATGTAGCATTTGGTGAAGATACCGCTTTACTTGCAGGTGATATTTTACAGTCGATGGCTTTTGAGGTTTTAGGGAGTCGTTTGTTTGATGAACAAGGGCAGGGAACTGATGCTGCAATTGTATTAAAGCAAATTCAAATTTTAGCAACAGCCAGCTCTAAAATGGTTTGTGGACAGGTTTTAGACCTACAAGCTGAAGCTAAACAAATTTCTCAAGACGAACTAGAAAATATCCACCGTAATAAAACGGGAGCGCTTATTCAGGCTGCCATTATGATGGGTGCAGTGACAATTTTCTCTGGAACAGATCAGGCAATTCCAAAACTACGTCAATACGGACAAGCGATTGGACTGGCTTTTCAGGTCCAAGATGATATTTTGGATATTACGTCAAGCACTGAAACTTTAGGCAAAACCGCTGGTAAAGACGAACAAGTACAAAAGTCGACTTATCCTGCTTTAATGGGACTTGAGCAAGCACAGGTTTATGCAAAAGAGTTGCATGATCAAGCTTTTGAGGCTTTAGCGCATTTTGGTGAAAATGCAAAAGAATTAGTTGAGATTTCACAATTCCTTTTAGCCCGTACCAACTAATATAAAATCAAATTAATAATCCTGCTTGTATTCATATTCAATGAATAAAGGAGATAAGAATGAATGGTGATCAGCTCCATCAAGTTGCAATAGAGATTGCGTGTAATCTTCCTTTTAGTGAGCAAAGCCAACCCTTTGGTCCAGAATGCGATGTCTTTAAAATTTTAGAAAAGGTGTTTTTATTAGTAGGGGAAGGAACGGGCACAAAAATGATTACTGTTAAATGTGATCCATATAAAAGTCAGGAATATCAGGAGCTTTATCCTTTTATTATTCCGGGGTATCACATGAATAAAAAACACTGGATCTCTATTACTCCGCATAAAAACTTAACTCGTGATTTACTTCAAGATTTGATTCGAGATTCTTATGACTTAGTCGTAAAAAAGCTACCTTTGAAAGATCAAAAAAGATTAAACAACCAATAATACTCAATATGAAAACGGCGACCATCAGGTCGCCGTTTTTATTTCAATGACTTATTGAAAGCAGTTAAATTAATTATGCTTTCCCATAATGCCACGGATTGTATTTAAAACATCAGCAGGTAATACAACAGTTTTAGCATTGCTCGATTTAGCCATGTCTTGCATTGCTTTAACGTACTGTTCACCTAATAGATAAGCGACAGGTGTTTCTTTATCGCCGACTGCGCTTGTTACCATTTCAATCGCTTTTTGAGATGCTTCTGCTAAGACAACTTGTGCTTCTGCATCACGGCGAGATGCTTCTAAACGACCATCTGCTTCTAAAATAGCAGCTTGTTTTTCACCGTCAGCTCTAGTCACTGTAGCACGACGTTGACGTTCAGCAGCAGCTTGAGCTTCCATAGCAGCTTGCATGGTTGAAGATGGCTGAATATCTTGAATTTCTACAGTTTTTAAAGTGATACCCCAATCCGAAATATCATCAGAGATCGCAGCTTTGAGCTTCGCTTTAATGTGATCTCGTGAAGACAGTGCATCATCTAGATCCATTTCACCAACAATAGAACGTAATGAAGTCTGTACAAGGTTTTGAATGGCCCATGTATAGTTTTCAATACCGTACACTGCTTTTTCAGGGGTTGTTAAATTGATATAAGCTACTGCATTCATAAGCAATACAGCATTGTCACGGGTAATCACTTCTTGAGATGGAATATCAAGCACAATATCTTTAGTCGTGACTTTATAAGCTACGTCATCAATATAAGGAATAACGAAGTTCAAACCTGGATTAAGCGTGGAATGATATTTCCCTAAACGCTGAACAATCCATTTATAACCTTGAGGAACAATACGTACCCCTTTAAAAATAGTAACTGCTACAAAAGCCAAAAAGGCTAAAACAATAATGGTACCAACTGGCATGAAAATAACCTCTCTTTATCTTTAATGTTTATGAAGTACTGTGGGGCTGGACAATTAAGTCATTGCCCGAAATATCAATGACACGGACTCGATCACCGACTTTCACAGGGCTAGTGCTGCGACAGTTCCATTCATCGGCCCCTAAAATAGGCATAGGGAAACGTACAATAATTTGGTCATGAGCAAGTCCCGTTTGAATCACCATACCAATTTGTCCAATGGTGGCCTCACGAGGTAAACCTGCTTTAGTTCTATCAATCGATAAGGGTTTAATAAATTTGAACCAAAGAATGGTGCATAGCACCGATAAAATAATCCACAATACAATTTGGGTTGTAAGGCTAATATCTGGAAATAACCAATAGAGAAAGCAAACCATAATGGCTGCAATACCAAACCAGAGAGCGGCAAAAGCAGGGATAATCAGCTCAGAAAGAATAAGTAAGATACCCAATACAAACCAGTGCCAAGGTTCTACAACAAACTCCATAGATCTGCTCTTTTATATATCTTTATGATGGGTAAAAGTGATCTCATATCACTTTTACCACTGTAGCAGATGATAGTAAGTGTGGATAGAAAAAAACCACCTCAATTAAAATTTAGGACGTGGTGCTGGCTTAAATGCGGCTGGAGATTTTTTGAAATTCGCAATTGCAGTTTCAATTTGACGAATTTGGCCTTGAGCAGCTTTCTCTCCCTCTAAAATAGCTTCATTACTTGATTTTAAATCGAGTGTACCTAAGTGCCCAACTTTAGGTTGGATGACTACGTTTGCTAGCTTTAACTCTTCATTAATACTTTGTTGACCCATAATATTAATGGTTTGATCAAGTAATCCCCACATATTCGCTGGGCGATTTCCTGCTGGACGTGCTGAAATATCAACGGCAATCACAATATCTGCACCCATATCACGTGCTGTTTTTACAGGAATTGGGCTAACTAATCCGCCATCTACGTATTTTTGATTGCCAATAGTGGCAGGTACAAATACGTTTGGAATACTACAAGACGCACGTACTGCTTGACCTGCGTTACCTTTAATAAAGTCAGCTTTTTGACCATTATCAAGACGGGTTGCTACCGCGGCAAAACGAATTGGGAATTTCTCAATAGGCTTATTGCCCACGTTACGGTTCACATAATCTTGTAGCTTTTGCCCAAGAATAATACCTTGGCGATTAAGCGTTAAATCACGAATATCCGATTCTTGTAATTTAAGTGCAAGATTTTGGAGCTGATAAGGTGTTTGCCCACTGGCATAGATACTTCCTACAAAACTACCGGCACTTGTACCCGTAACAATTTTAGGTTTAATACCATGTGATTCTAAGACCTTGATAACACCAATATGTGAAAATCCTTTTGCTCCACCGCCGCCTAAGGCAAGTGCAATAACTGGTTCGCGTGCTTTAACTGAAGTGGTCGGTGTTGGTGTTTTGCTGAATTTATCACAGCCGAATAGGGCTAAAGAGATAAATCCGATACTGGCAAATTGAGCAATTTTCATCTTTGAAAAACAATCTATAGCAAGATAAATTAAGATGGCCCATCAGACCAGATTCGCTCAATTTTTGCTAGGTTTTTTTCACAAGATTTTGTAAAGGTTCTGCAAGCCAATTACGATTTTTCGGTGATATTTTTCCATCATAACGCTCAAAAATTTTGGCGAGATCTTCATCATAATTTCCGCTAGGAGTTAAATAGCCTAAGCAGTGAATAGTCTTGCGATCATAATCAAAAGAGAACATCACAATCGGGATATTAGCCTTTGCAGCAATATGGTAAAAGCCACTCTTCATTTTTTTTGCTTTCTTACGTGTGCCTTCTGGCGCCATTCCAATCCAGATTTTGTCATAATCCTGAATGGTTGCAACCACCTGTTCAGTCAGTCCATTGGCAGAGTCACGTTTTACCGGAATAACACCTGCCCAATCTAAAACACGTTTAAAAGGAGGTTTAAATAAGCTGTCTTTACCTAGTACTGTAATTTGAATGCCAAGCCCAAAAATAGCTAAAAAACCATACCAGCCATCAATATTGGATGTGTGAGGAGAAATAATGGCTACAGCCTTAGGAAAGTTAGGAACTTCACCTTCTATAGTCCAGCCTTGAGCCAAAAAAAGTTTTTTAAATAATGCTCGACTTAAAGCATTACCACGTTGAGGGACCTGTGGAGGTAGCTTAGGGAAATGTTGTTCCATATTTTTAAGTTTTAAATCATCCTTTGTTTTATCTTAATCTTTTGAAATCTATGCTTCATTGGCAAAATGTAAGACTACGCATGGTATTTCATGTTATTACCGCACAAAGAAATAAAAGTAGGTATATATGTTTCGACAGCAAAATCTTTATCTTTTGCTATTTTCCTTATATTGGGCGCAAGGTTTACCTGTGGGTTTTATGACCCATGCTTTGCCCGTAATATTAAGAGCTCAAGGTGTATCACTCGCGCATATTGGTGGTTTTGGGCTGCTTATGGTGCCTTGGTCAATCAAAATATTTTGGGCACCGTGGGTGGATCGACACGCAATTTCCCGTTTAGGTCATTATCGTAGCTGGATTTTACCCACTCAGCTTTTAACGGTGGCAGTACTTTGTATTTTATCTTTTTTTCCTATTCAGGCTTTAGATCAGCCTTTGTACTTATTTATATTTTTTATTGCACTGTTATTTATGAACTCGACGGGCGCAACTCAAGATATTGCAACCGATGCTTTAGCTGTCAATTTATTACAACATGATCAGCAACATTGGGGAAATACATTTCAAGTTGTAGGCTCTCGGCTTGGTTTTATTGTAGGTGGGGGAGCTGTGTTATGGTGTTTAGATTGGTTGTCATGGCAGCCAACTTTTTTATTATTAGCTGCTTTAGTATTTATCAATACTCTACCTGTTTTACTATTCAAAGAACCTCCTCATACTTCTCATTCTGACAATCAATCTAGCCAGCCAAATTTATTGATAAAAATTAAGTCTTATTTGAGTTATTTTTCTCAAAATAAAGAGCTTCGCTCTTGGTTAATGGTACTTATCACTTTTAAAGTGGCAGATGGCTTAGCCGGGCCATTACTTAAACCCTTAATGGTTGATATGGGATTAAGCTTTACCCAAATTGGTGTTTACATCACTATGCTAGGTGCTGTAGCTGCTTTAGTGGGGGCATTTATTGCAGGATGGGTATTAAAGTATTTTTCTAGACCAGCTACCTTAATTAGTTTTTCAATATTAAAAATCATGAGTTTAGGTGCGTATGTTTATTTGGCCTATGCTTATGAGCAGAAGATAAAAATAAATACATGGCTTATCTATTCTGTAAATGCTTTGGAAGATGCTTTTGCTGCCATGCTATTGGTTGTAATGCTAACCTTGGTTATGCATTACAGTCGAAAGAACTATGCGGGTACCGATTTTACTTTTCAGGTTTCGATTATGGCGACTGTAAGTGGGGGACTTTATACCTTGAGTGGAATCATTGGAGATGTACTTGGTTATTTCCATTATTTGATAGCTATTGTCACTATTGCTGTACTATTTTTAATTCCTATTTACGTATGGAAGGCAGCAAAAGCTGTATAAAAAGTGATATTAAGCTGATGAAATAAAGAAACTTAATTCATATTAAGTTAAGCTAAAAATTTGTGCTTATAACTTTACTCATTCTTTTAAAAATGTATATTTTTAGCTATTCAAATGGCTTATTAATTGTGCCATCTTGTTTGGGTAGCAAATGGACGCTAGAAAGGAAAAAAGGGTGGAAGTAACAAGAAAAATTATGTGAATCAAGCAACGTCGGTAAAAAAATATTCACTTAGACGGTTTATTAGCCTAAAGTCTAAAAAAGAATAATGAAATAATGATTTAATCATTCTATAAGATAAGAGAGTTGTGTAGGATTCGTTACAACATGAAGTCAAGGTAAAAGTTCTGTAAACAAAAGTATGTCTTGCTTCTTTTGATTTGGAATTTTTAATCTTACCCAGCGTTAAAATTGGTTTTGATTGCGGTAATAAAATTAATGCAATCAAATTTGGAGAATAGTTGATTTTTTAGTGCTCAATGGTCACCGAATCAACTTGGCATGGATAAGCAACATAAAATATATTTTTAGGAGTTTTTGATGGATCTATTCCTTAATCGTAAATCGTTTGTTGTTAAAAGTTTAGCTATTACAGTAACAGCTTTAATGATGAGTGGGGCAAATGCGGCAACCTCTGAAAAAGAGGAAATTCAAAAACTTCGTCAAGAAGTTGAAGCATTAAAAGCATTAGTTAAAGAACAGCGCCAAGTACAGCAGCAACAGCAACAAGTACAGCAACAACAGCAAGTGCAGTTAGCTGAAGTTAAAGCACAGCCTCAACCTGTTGCAGCTCCTGCTTCTCCATTAGCAGGTTTTAAATCTAAAGCTGGTGCTGATGTAAACCTTTATGGTTTCGTTCGTGGTGATGCTAACTATATTATCGAAGGTGCCGATAACGACTTTGGTGATGTTAGTAAAACTGATGGTAAAACAAAAGATAAATTACGTTCGACTGCTAAAACCACACGTCTTGGTTTAGATTTTAATACACCTGTTGGCGATGCTAAGGTAGGCGGTAAACTCGAAGTCGATTTTGCTGGCTCAACAACAGATTCGAATGGCTCATTACGTATTCGTCATGCTTATTTAACGTATAACGACTGGTTATTTGGTCAAACGACGTCTAACTTCTTGTCAACTCATGCACCAGAAATGATCGATTTCTCGACAAACGTTGGTGGTGGTACAAAACGTGTTCCTCAAGTACGCTATGGCTACAAGTTAGGTCCAACTACACAATTGTTTGTTTCTGCTGAAAAAGGTGATAGTACTGCTCTTAATGGTAAACAAGATGCAAATGGTAGCTGGTTAAATGACAGTGTTAAATATAGCTTACCAGTATTGACAGCAAAAATTACTCAAGGTTATGCGGATGGTAAAGGTTCTGCATCAGCTCGTGCATTAGTAGAAAATTATAAATCACCAACTGGTAATAAGGATAACAAAACTGGTTGGGGTATTGCTGCAGGTACGGACTTTAAAGTATCTGATCCTTTAAAACTTTTCGCTGATGTTTCATATGTAGTGGGTGATAGTAGCTATTTATATGGTAGTAACGCTGCCTATACTTTGGTAAATAACGATATCGAGCAAAATAAATTTGTTGCTGTACAAGTAGGTGGTACTTATAAAATTTTACCTAACTTACGTTCAACTTTAGCGTACGGTTCAGAGTTTGCTGATGACGGCACTGATTATGCAAAAGCATATACAGCTGGTAATGAAAAAGTTCAGCAAGCATGGATTAACTTCATCTATACACCTGTTAAACCAATTGATTTAGGCCTTGAATATGTCAATGGTAAACGTGAAACGTTTGCTGGCCAGTCTTATAAAGATAACCGTATTGGTTTAATGGCTAAGTATAGCTTCTAATTTCTCAATGCTTTTTAGCGAAATGAGTCGAGATTCATATGAGTCTCGACTCATTTTTTTAATTGAAATAAATAAGTAGCGTAAAGCCGTTAAAAATGGTTTATACCGATCATTCTATTATTTAAGTCATTTTTAAGTTTCAATTTTTACAGTAGAGCATCATAAAAAAAGGTCGTAGTAACCAGAGATGCTGAGTTTTTTTTCTACATTAAGAAATAAGCAGATTTCCCTGTTTATGTTCAACTTCATTATAGCCATTTGGTTAGGTGCAATTCTAAATTTTGGTTTTTATAAGAAAGTTCATTTGTTAACGCCATATTTAGGTATAAAAGCGACCTTTTTCTTAGCGGCTACTGTAGTGATTGTTGTTGCTACCTATTATGCGGCTTTACAAATTTTAAACTGGAAATGGACGGCCAAAATTTTTGCCATTTTACTGGTATTTATTGGTGGTTTTAGCTCGTACTTTGTAAATACTTTAGGTGTCATTATTTCACCTGATCAGATTCAGAATATTGCTCAAACAGATGTTGCTGAAGCTACAGATTTACTGTCTTTGCGTTTTGGGCTCTGGACAATCTTCTTTGTTATTTTACCTATTTTTTTAATTACTCAGGTAAAACTCAAATCAGAAAAAATACTTCCGCTTTTGCTTAAAAAAGTACTTTCAATCGCTCTTGCATTTGCCGTTGTAGGTGGTTTGTTGTTTGCATATTATGTTGATTTTGCAGCAATATTTAGAGAGCATCGTGATTTAAAAGGAATGATCTCTCCTCAAAACACTATTTCTTCGGTGATGTCTTATTATCGTAAAAAAGCGCCTAAGAAAAATCTTCCTCTTGTGAAGTATGGTGAAGATGCCCATCAAGTTCAGCAAACTCAAAAAGATTTACCTAAACTCATGGTACTTGTAGTGGGCGAAACTGCACGTGCAGAAAGTTTCTCGCTCAATGGGTATGCTAAAAATACAAACCCAGAGCTTTCTAAACAAGATATTTTAAACTTCTCTCAAGTGAGTTCATGTGGTACGGCAACAGCAGTTTCTGTGCCATGTATGTTCTCTGGTATGCCTCGTACTGATTATGATGAGCAATTGGCAAGTCATCGTGAAGGCCTACTAGATATTGCAAAACGCGCAGGCTATCAAGTGACTTGGATTGATAACAACTCGGGTTGTAAAGGTGCATGTGATCGTGTTGAACAATACCAGATTCCAGAAGACTTAAAGCAAAAATGGTGTAAAGATGGTGAATGTCTTGATGGTATTCTCATTGATAGCTTAAAGCAGTATTTGGCCTCTATTCCTAAAGACGATAAACGTCCACGTTTAGTTGTATTACATCAGATGGGTAGCCATGGGCCAGCATATTACAAACGGGCACCTGAGGGATATCAACCATTTAAACCAACTTGTGATACTAATGCGATACAGGGTTGTTCACCAGCTGAGCTATTAAATAGTTATGATAATACAATCGTGTATACAGACCATGTATTAAGCCAAATGATCAATACTTTAAAAGAAGTATCGAATTATCAAACAGGTTTATGGTATTTATCTGATCATGGAGAGTCGACAGGTGAGCATGGTATGTATTTGCATGGTTCGCCTTACTCAATCGCACCGAGCCAACAAACACATATTCCAATGATTATGTGGTTCTCTGATGGCTGGAAACAACATAATCTTGCTCAAGTAAATTGTTTAAACCAACAAACTAAACAAAAGTTAAGTCAGGATAATTTATTCCCAAGTTTGTTAAGTTTGCTGGATGTACAAACTCAGGTCATCAACCCTCAACTGGACATGTTGCACTCTTGTGCCCATGTAAACTAAAGCGAGCCTAGAACATGACAAAAATCTTGATGATTGAAGATGATTTTATGATTGCAGAATCAACAACGACGTTGCTGCAATATCATCAATTTGAGGTGGAATGGGTCAATAACGGTTTAGATGGTTTGGCCCAATTAGCAAAGAATAAGTTTGATCTCATTCTTTTAGACTTGGGATTGCCAATGATGGATGGTATGCAAGTTTTAAAGCAGATTCGTCAAAGAGCAGCAACACCAGTCTTAATTATCTCTGCACGTGACCAACTGCAAAACCGTGTTGATGGTTTGAATTTGGGAGCAGATGATTACTTAATTAAGCCTTATGAGTTTGATGAATTACTTGCTCGTATTCATGCTTTATTACGCCGTAGTGGCGTAGAGGCTCAACTTGCAAGCCAAGATCAACTACTAGAAAGCGGTGATCTGGTTTTAAATGTTGAACAGCACATTGCAACATTTAAAGGGCAACGTATTGATTTATCGAATCGTGAATGGGCAATCTTGATTCCGCTTATGAGTCATCCAAATAAAATTTTCTCAAAAGCTAATTTGGAAGATAAGTTATATGACTTTGATAGTGATGTGACCAGCAACACGATTGAGGTATATGTCCATCATTTAAGGGCTAAGTTGGGTAAAGACTTTATTCGAACTATCCGAGGACTGGGTTACCGTTTAGGGCAATCATAATTTAAGATTTCGGGACTTCATGAACGTGCATTATTCATTAAAAAAACGACTGATTTGGGGCACCTCAATTTTCAGTGTCATCTTAGGTTGTATTTTAATTTTTAGTGCTTATAAGGTTGCACTTCAGGAAGTCGATGAAATTCTAGATACTCAAATGCAGTATTTAGCGGAAAGAACGGCTGAGTATCCCTTAAAAACAGTAAGTAGTAAGTTTGATTTACATCGGACTTACCACGAAGAAGATTTATTTTTAGATATTTGGGCTTATAAAGACCAAGCGAATTTATCTCATCATCTACATTTACTGGTTCCTCCAGTGCAACAAGCTGGTTTTTATTCACATAAAACCGCTGAAGGTGTAGTCCGAACATATGTTTTACCGTTGAAAGACTACCAAATTCAGGTCAGTCAACAAGAGCGGGTTCGTGAAGCTTTCGCATGGGAGCTTGCAGGCAGTATGTTCATTCCTTATTTAATTATTTTACCTTTCGCGATATTTGCCTTGGCTGCCATTATTAGTCGTGGTTTAAAACCAATAGATGATTTTAAAAATGAGTTAATGGAGCGTGATTCTGAGGAGTTAACACCAATTGAGGTGCATGATTATCCTCAAGAGCTTTTGCCTACCATTGATGAAATGAACCGTCTGTTTGATCGTATTTCTAAAGCACAAAATGAACAGAAGCAATTCATTGCTGATGCTGCTCATGAACTACGAACACCTGTTACTGCATTGAACTTACAAACCAAGATTTTGTTAAGCCAGTTTCCTGAGCATGAATCGTTGCAAAATTTAAGCAAAGGTTTAGCTCGTATTCAGCATTTAGTGACGCAGCTTTTAGCGTTGGCAAAGCAAGATGTAACTTTAAGTATGGTTGAACCTACTGGCTATTTCCAGCTCAATGATGTGGCTTTAAATTGCGTTGAGCAGTTGGTTAATTTAGCCATGCAAAAAGAAATTGATTTAGGCTTTGTTAGAAATGACCCTGTCGAGATGCATAGTATTGAACCTACCGTACATTCGATTATTTTTAACTTAATTGATAATGCAATTAAATATACACCACATCAGGGGGTAATTAACATTTCAGTTTATACCGACCCAGATAACTTTGCTTGTATTCAAATCGAAGATAGTGGCGCAGGTATAGATCCTGAAAATTACGATAAGGTGCTTAAACGTTTTTATCGAGTACACCATCATCTTGAAGTGGGAAGTGGTTTAGGCTTATCAATTGTAGACCGTGCAACTCAAAGACTTGGTGGAACTCTAACTCTCGATAAAAGTTTAGAACTTGGTGGTCTTTCAGTTTTAGTGAAGTTACCTAAGGTTTTACATTTACATGAAACAAGAGCTTAACTAAGCTCTTGTTTTAATTGTTTTTCGAACTCAAAGCGATGAATACAAATCGCATAAAAGAAAATGTTCACTGCCCAAACAACCCAACCTGTCCATAAGTTATGACTTAGGAAATGTGCTCCTCGCATCATTTGTGCCCAACCCATCATAAATCCTAATAAAATGCCTGAAAATAAATAAAAATAAGCTCGTTTTGGTTGTTCAAGACGATAAACAAAATAACCGGTCATTATGATAAATCCAGCACTGGCATGACCACCTGGAAAACAATGACCATGTTTTGCTGTAAAGTCCCAAATATAGCCACCTAAACTATTAGGATGAACCATATTCCAAGGGCAGGCATGAGCAGATTGTGATTTTAATAAACCAACAACACCGCTACCAATCATGCTGACAAAAAACATATAACCATATTGCCAGCGATAGATTTTTAACTTTTCTACTTTAAATGAAGCAAGCCACAGACCAAAAAAGATGACATAAACCGCAGTGATAATGTCTTTTACGATTTGATGATTAAGCCTTTCGAGATACCAATTTTCCCGATTAAAAAATTGACCAGTTGAATCAATCCAAGGTTGGATGAGGTACATATCAATTTTTCCACCCACTGGGAATACAAATAAAAGTATAAAAAAGCTGATAGCAAGAAAAATAAGCTGAAGCTGAAAAAAATGTTTTTGTTGATTCATTGTGTTTTAACATCAATTTAAGCGTGAATTGAAGGCATTACATAAAATAAAACTTAAATTGTTCTTAAACTAAACAGGATTTCATCTTTAAACCTTAAAAAAATATTCAATTTAATATATTTTTCAATATATTAAATTGAATATATGGAAAACTAAAAGTATAGTTTTTAATCAAGGAAAGTTATTTTTAAACTAAGAGGTTTTATTTGTAAGAGGTATATGAAGCAGAATATTTAAATCCTGCTTCATAATCATTGAATCAAAACATGCCTTCTTCAGAGTTGGCAGAGATTTTATGAATAGACAAATCTGCACCACGAAACTCATCTTCTTGAGATAAACGAATACCAATGGTCGCTTTAAGGATGCCATAAACAATAAAACCGCCAGCAAGTGCAATAGCAATCGCGAGTACTGTACCAATGAGCTGTGAGGCAAAAGATACACCGCCTAAACCACCTAGCCATTTTTGACCAAATAGCCCCACTGCAATACCGCCGAAGGCACCGCAAACCCCATGTAAAGGCCATACACCTAGTACATCATCTACTTTGAGTTTATTTTGAGTATAGGTAAATAGGTATACGAACATGGCACCAGCTATACCACCAATAACAAGTGCACTCACGGGATGAACAATGTCAGATCCGGCACAAATAGCAACTAAACCGGCAAGTGGACCATTATGTAAGAAACCTGGGTCATTTTTCCCAATTGCATTTGCTGTAATCGTTCCGCCAACCATTGCCATAAGTGAATTAATAGCAACTAGCCCAGAAATAGCATCAAGACGTTGAGCACTCATTACATTAAAGCCAAACCAGCCCACGATTAAAATCCATGAACCAAGTGCTAAAAATGGAATTGAAGAAGGAGGGTGAGCACTTACACGACCATCTTTCTTATAACGACCAGAACGAGCACCTAATAAAATAACCGCAGCGAGTGCAATCCAGCCACCCATTGCATGGACTACAACTGAACCAGCAAAGTCGTGAAAAGCTGCGCCAAAGGTCGCTTCTAACCATTTTTGTAGACCATAGTTACCATTCCAGACCATACCTTCAAAAAAAGGATAGACCAGACCTACTAAAGCGAGCGTTGCTATTGCTTGTGAACGCATTTTGGCGCGTTCTGCAATACCACCTGAAATAATTGCAGGAATTGCCGCAGCAAAAGTCAGTAAAAAGAAGCAGCGCATTAAGTTGTAACCATGATCACTTGCTAGCGCTGTACCATCATGGAAGAAATGCTGGCCATAAGAAATGTAATAACCAACAAAGAAATATGCGATTGCGGAGAGGGCAAAGTCAGTCAGAATTTTACTAAGCGCGTTCACCTGATTTTTGTGGCGAACTGTACCAAGTTCCAAGAATGCAAAACCTGCGTGCATGGCAAGAACCAAAACTGCACCAAGTAACAAGAAAAATAGATCTACATTTTGCATAGCATGCTCGAAAAAAGTGCTAAATTCCATTTTGGAACAAATCTGGGTCTGTAAATTGCACCAAAATAGATTTAAGGAACCTAAAAACCTAAGTTTGCCGAAACAAACTCAATTGCATAAAGTGAATATGCAATAAGCGCACCAATTTGGATTGTGAAATTAGTTTTTGGCGATAAATGGTGCGTTAATTTGCTTTAAATAGGCTGTAATGGCACATTTTTATGATAAAAGTCATCTAATTTGTTTATAAAATGACCCAAATGAGTACGTTATTAAAATATAAAACGAATTAAATTCTACTAAATTATTTATTAGACCAAACCTCTTGAGCAACCTCTATAAATGCTTTTACGGCTGGACTGATATGTTTCTTGTTTTTTACTGCAAGGCCAATAGAGCGTTTAAGGTTTGGCTTAAAAGGGCGTTTAACTACATTTGGATAAAGTGAGAGTAACTCTTTGGTGATGACCATATCAGAGACTATTGAGATTCCTAACTGGTTGTGTACCATACTGACGATACTTAGAATTTGGGAAACATAAAATTTAATGTCTGGTTTCACATTAAAGTTTTTTAAAATTAATTCGACCTGATGTCGACTACCAGCCATTGTCATTATAAAAGGGCAGTTTTCTAGTTGGGCTGGATCAATATAGAGTTGCTGGGCAAGCGGGTAACCACTCGGAATTAAGGCAACAAAACGATCTTCGATTAAAGGGAATGTATCGAATCGCTCATCTGGCATAATTAAAAAACCAACCTCTATGCGCCGTTCCAATAACCACTGAGCAACTTCTTTATCTTCACCTTCATCAATATAAATTTCGATTTTAGGATAGCGCTGCCGAAAGGTTTCTAAAATTTCAGGCAGTAGATAAATAGAGGATGATGCCCCAAAAGAACCAATACGTAATGTTCCTTCATTTAAACCGTGGATGGCAGCCACTTCTTTTTCTAATGTATCGGAAATACTCAATAACTCTTTTACATGGGTCAATAACTGCTGACCTGTCGTGGTGAGTTCAATATCGCTTTGAGTTCTTGAAATGAGGTTAATGCCCCATTGTTGTTCTAATGATTTAAGGGCATGAGAAACTGCTGACTGTGAAATTCCCAGCTTTTCTGCTGTGGCAGTAAAACTTTTTAGTTCAGCAATGAGTGCGAAAATTTCAAGCTGGGTAAAGGTCATATTGGATTTGTTATGAGTAAAAACTCATTTTATCATGAGTTTTCATTATCTTTAATATATGAGTAAGCCAAGCTAATTGCCAAAACAGCAAGCCCTAACAAAACTCGAGTAAAGAAATGAATAGCATTGTTTTATCTCTTTTTCCTTTAGTTGCATTAATTGCATCGGGATACTTATTTAAAAAATATCGTTTTTTTAGTGATGAGTTTTGGGCTGGGGCAGAGAAGCTTAATTACTATATTTTGTTTCCCGCTTTGCTTTTCGGTACGCTATCGACCGCAAAAATTGACTTACAAAGTTTGAGTACAGCCATTATTGCGATGTTGATTGTGGTCTTAGCTGTGACCGCCTTTTTATACATACTCCGAATGTTTTGGCATATACCGCCTGCACGTTTTGGTGTGCATGTACAAAGTATGGTTCGCTTTAATACTTATATTGGTTTGGCTTTAGTGACTTCGCTTTTTAAAAGTGAAGGAATGGCAATTCTGGCGATTTTATTGGCACTTTGCATTCCACTGGTAAACGTTATTTCGGTGCTTGCTTTAACTTCTAAGGAACACATGGCAATTAAACCTGTTTTGATTGCACTCCTTAAAAACCCTTTAATTGCATCATGTGTGGTCGGTGCAGCAGTTAATGCACTTCACATCCCGATTTGGGGCGGCTTTACCCAGTTTATTAAGCTTTTTTCAGTGTCGAGTTTGCCACTAGGTTTGTTATGTGTTGGCGCAGCTTTGCAGTTTATGCAAATTAAAAAAGATATTGTGGTATTAGCAGCAGACACGTTTGCTCGACTTTTAGCAGTACCTGCTTTGGCTTACGCGGTCTGCATGTGGTTTGGTTTACCAAGCTTGCAAACACAGATTTTAGTCATTTTCTTTGCGCTACCAACTGCTTCTGCTTCATACATTTTAACCAAAGTTTTGGGTGGCGATAGTCAGCTTATGGCAGCCGTGATTAGCTTTCAAACGTTATGCGCCGCCGTGACTTTGCCATTAGTGATTTGGTGGATTTCTTAAGATATAAATCTTTAGGCTGACTCATATTTAAAGAATGCTTGGCTACCTTCCTCATCTGATTATTGCTACACTTTTTTCTTTTTCAGGTGGATGAGTAGTATGTCCTTTGATCTCAAAGTGAGCTTGCAGCAAAGGTCTGAACCGTCTGCACAGCAGAAAAAATTGAATCGCCTGATTGATAAAATAGAACAGCAAAAAGTGAGCCTTGCCACATGGCAAAATGCACAAGCCGAGATTCAACAGCACATTCGGCAAAAACTGATGCCTGTGTATAACGATTTACATATAGTGCTATTTCAGCAGTTAGAGCAACTTTGGAATATATTGCATAGCCATGAGTTTTCTAAAGCGGATATACAACAACTCGATGAAAAAATTGCCCAGCTTGCACAAATGTTGAAGTGCTCTAAAATGCTGTCTGCTGAACAGTTGGAGCTAGTAAAGCAGATTGATACCTTTTATCAGCAGCATGCAGGGGAATCGGTAAAAAAGAATAGAAAAGCTCAGTCAATAAAATCTGAATATGAAGAAAGCGTTGATCAACGTGCAGATTTAGAAGAAGACTTTGAACGGTATGCGGCTGAGCAACAACAAGCGCGTGAACAAGCCAAACAGCAAAGGCAGCAACAGAAACGTGAACAAGCTGAACAAATGGCAGCGCAGTCACTCAAAACAGTTTATTTAAAAATTGCCGCGATGATTCACCCAGACCGTGAGCAAGATGAAACAAAGAAACAGGAAAAAACTGAGTTGTTTCAACAAGCAAGTCAGGCTTATGAAAAACAGGATTTGTTTTATTTACTCAAACTCCAATTACAGCTTGAACAGAATAAAGGGTTAGGCGCTAAAGAATTATCTGCCGAACAGTTACGGTTTTATAAACTGGCTTTAGATGCACAAAGTCAGCAGCTTGAAAGCCAAATTGCTGAGATTTTAGATTCTTTTCAGTTAGCCAAGAATGTAAAAGCAGAGCATGTACATATTAGTGATGTGTATAAAGCTATAGATGCTGATTGTGCTGAGTTAAAGCAGCAGGTGAAATGGGAAAAGGAGCGTTTAAAGCACCTGAAAAGGGTGAGTGGGGTAGAGATGTTGTTGGGGCATGAGGCGCTTTAATTAGCTTCTAGGCTTTATATGCAGCCATGAGGCTACCGATGATTTGATAAGGAATAAATTCTGAAATAAGAAATCGTTGAGGTTATATTCTTTATAAAATATAGTGTGGAAATTATAAAAATTAAAAGATCGGATTTATGAATGAAAAATTTATTCAATTATCAAAAGAACTTAAACATAGACCTATTTTAGAGAAGGCTTTAGGTTATTTTCCTAACTTACCTTTAGTTGCTATCGATTGTGGCTGTGGCGCTGGCAATGAATCTGCTTATCTACTCTCAAAGGGATTTAATGTTCATGCTTTTGATATTTCAATTGATGCGCAAAAAGTTTGTACTGAGCGATTCAAAGATGACTCTAAATTTATTTTCTATCATGAATCTTTTGAAGACTTTAATTTCCCGTCTGCAAGCTTAATTATTGCTTCATCAAGTCTATTCTTTTGCGATCCAAGTTATTTTTATAGCGTAATTAAACGAATGATAAATGCTCTTTCTGAAGGCGGAATTCTGGTAGTTGATTTATTGGGGACTCAAGATGAATGGGTTACTAGAGAACCTGCAAAATTTATAGGTTTTACTTATCAAGATATAGCCGACTTATTTTTATGTGACTTTAATTTATTGTTTCATAAAGAAATGAATGAAAATTTACCTTTATTAAATGGTTGCATAAAATCATGGCATCTCCATATGCTGATTCTACAAAAAAAGTGATTTGAAATATAGAAAAACCCAGAACCTGTTTGCACAGATTCTGGGTTTATTCGACTAAAAAAGCTTAAAGCGCAGCAATTTGCTCCATATTCGCTTTAACTTTATCTAACTGCGCAGCAAACTCAGCAAGCTTCGCTTTTTCACCTTCAACAACCGCTGCCGGTGCTTTAGATACAAAGCCTTCATTTGCAAGTTTATTTGCAATTTGGTCGTGTTGCTTTTGGATTTTATCCAAGTCTTTTTGCAAACGGCCAAGCTCAGCTTTAGGGTCAATTAAGCCTTTCATTGGTACAAATACCGATGCATGACCTACAACACTTGAAGAAGAAAGCGGTGGTTCTTGGTCTTTACCTAAGAACTCAATACTTTCAACTTTAGCCAATGCTTTGAACAATGCTTCAATACGAGTAATTTGTTCACGTTCAGCATCAGAAATGTTTTGAAGTAATACTGGTAATAAACGCGCATTACCTAAGCCCATTTCACCGCGAATGTTACGTACCGCACCAATCAAACCTTGAAGCCATTGCATATCTGCTTCAGCTTGTTCATTGATTTTTGCTTGCTCAGGAATAGGGTATTGAGCAGTCATAATCGTTGGGCCGCCTTGACCAAGCATTGGAGCAAGTGTTTGCCAGATTTCTTCTGTCAAATACGGCATTAACGGATGAGCCAAACGTAATGAAGCTTCCATCACCGCAAGCAATACACGGCGTACTTCAGCTTTACGCTCTTCTGAAACTTCTGCATCGTTCAGAACCGGTTTAGTTAACTCAACATACCAGTCACAGTATTCATTCCAGATAAAGTCATAAATCGCTTGAGCAGCAAGGTCTAAACGATACGTTGCAAACGCTTGATGCACAGCAGCTTCAGCTTTTTGCAGACGGCTCATAATCCATTGTTCTGGAAGTTCCCATAGATCAGGGCGAGCTTGTTGACCAACGGTTTGACCTTCAACATTCATCAGAACGAAACGCGTTGCGTTCCAGATTTTGTTACAGAAGTTACGGTAACCTTCAACACGTTTTAAGTCGAACTTGATGTCACGACCAGTGTTTGCAAGGGCACAGAACGTGAAACGAACTGCGTCAGTACCATAAGCATTAATGCCTTCTGGGAATTCTTTACGCGTTGATTTTTCAATCTTCGCAGCATCTTTCGGGTTCATGAGGCCAGTCGTACGTTTTGCGACTAAGCTTTCTAAATCAATACCGTCAATCAAGTCTAATGGGTCAAGTACGTTACCTTTAGACTTCGACATTTTTTGACCTTCACCATCACGTACCAAGCCGTGAACGTAAACAGTCTTAAATGGAATTTGAGATGAACCATCTTCATTTTTCATGAAGTGCATGGTCATCATGATCATACGGGCAACCCAGAAGAAGATAATGTCAAAACCAGTCACTAACACATCAGTTGGGTGGAAAGTTTTGAGTTCAGGTGTTTGTTCTGGCCAGCCTAAAGTTGAGAATGTCCAAAGTGCAGATGAGAACCATGTATCAAGTACGTCTTCGTCTTGTTTAAGCTCAACATCAGCCGCGATGTTATTTTTCGCGCGAACTTCGTCTTCGCTACGGCCAACATAGATATTGCCATCTGCATCGTACCAAGCTGGAATACGGTGACCCCACCAAAGCTGACGTGAAATACACCAGTCTTGAATGTCACGCATCCATGCCATGTACATGTTGCTGTACTGCTCTGGAACAAACTTAATACGACCATCTTGAACCGCTTCAATTGCAGGCTCAGCAAGAGGTGCAATTTTTACGTACCATTGGTCAGTCAATAATGGCTCAATAATCACGCCAGAACGGTCACCGCGTGGCGCTTTTAAGTCATACGGTTGGATTTGGTCTAACCAGCCTTCAACTTCCGCTTGAGCAACTAGTTTTTTACGTGCTTCAAAACGCTCTAAACCAGCATAATCTGCAGGTGCAGTAATGGTTTTAGAAATTTGTTCACCAGCTTTGGCAATGTATTCAAACTCACCTAAAACTTCAGCGTTTTTGTTGAAGATATTGATGATTGGCAAGCTATTGCGTTTACCTAACTCATAGTCGTTAAAGTCGTGAGCAGGCGTGATTTTTACACAGCCAGTACCGAAGTCTTTTTCAACGTAGTCGTCAGCAACGATTGGAATTAAACGACCAGTAATTGGCAATACAATATTTTTACCAACAAGGTGTGCATAACGCTCATCTTCAGGGTGAACAGCAACAGCAGTATCACCAAGTAATGTTTCAGGTCGAGTCGTTGCAACTACGAGATAGTCTTTGCCATCTTGAGTTTTAACTGATTTATCTTCAAAGAAATATTTAAAGTGCCAAAGTGAGCCTTTTTCTTCTTTGCTTTCTACTTCAAGGTCAGAAAGGGCAGTTTGAAGTTTAGGGTCCCAGTTTACAAGACGCTTACCACGGTAAATTAAACCGTCTTCGTGCAAACGAACGAATACTTCTTTAACTGCGTTTGATAAACCTTCATCCATCGTGAAGCGTTCACGTGACCAGTCTACGGACGAACCTAAACGACGAATTTGTTTGGTAATTGTGCCGCCAGATTGTTCTTTCCATTCCCAAACTTTTTCGATGAACTTTTCACGGCCTAAGTCGTGACGAGTTACACCTTGTAAGCCAAGTTGACGCTCAACCACCATTTGAGTTGCAATACCAGCATGGTCAGTACCCGGTTGCCACAAAGTGTTTTTACCCATCATACGGTTATAACGGGTGAGGGCATCCATAATGGCATTGTTAAAGCCATGGCCCATGTGCAAACTACCAGTGACGTTTGGTGGTGGAATCATGATACAGAATGATTCACCGTGACCAGAAGGTTTGAAGTAACCTTGTTCTTCCCACGTTTTGTACCACTTCTTTTCGATCTCGGTTGGATCGTAGGTGGTGGCAATATTTTGAGCGGTTTGAGCGTCAGTCATAGTAGCTTAGATCGAATATGCATAAAAAATTGCATCTATTGTAGCAAAAAAATGCCTCGAAATTAATGTGCTGAAAACAGATAAACGGTTTTGTATTTTTTTCAAAAAACGGTAGATTTATGAAGCATGGATCACAAGTTAATCGTGTAGCGGCACGGCAGAAAAATTACAAAAGAATTGATAAGGGATGCGATATATGAGCTACAAAGTTTTTTTAAAGATTTCCGATTCAACCTATATCCAATTTGCTTCAATTCGAGAGAAATTACACGCAGGGGTAAAAGAAAGCCAATCTAAAGCATTGGGTAGTGTTCTTTCCGATTTATCTTGTGAAATTATTGAGCAAGTTTTCTCAGTATTGTTAAAGGATGAGCAAGACAACTCTACCATGACTGAAAAACAGCGCCATGAGTCCGAGAAAGTTCTTCAACAAATTTTAGATACTTTCCGAAAATATATGCCTTGGTCAGTCTCTTTTTTCGGCAATGAACGGCTATTACCTTTGGTTGATTATATGACATCACTTATGAAAGAGCGTGAGCACGATGTTTATATTACTTACCCAATCACACCACAACTTGTGCAACAGGCCCAAACACTGACTGAACAAATACGTGCGGGCAATATGCAAAGCGTAGAAGAAGCTTTTCAGACCTTGATTCAAATTGTGGATTTAGGTGTAACAAGCCTAGTACGTGAACCTAAAAAACGTTTAAAATTTAATTTGGTTGTCGACAAAACCCTAAATGGGGTCATTAATATGACAACGCATTTGGGCTATAAACGTTTGGAAAAATTGGGGACGCAGGTTGATCAGACCACAGCAACTCATTATATCAATCACTTTTTGGCCTTCATGCATCAAGCAGCATAATTTAAAAAGATAATAGGAAGTCAAAATGGCCAAACTTGATACTTTGCAAAATAAAGTGGTGTGGATTACTGGAGCATCTTCCGGTTTAGGTAAAGCTTTAGCTGGTGAGTTTGCTTTGCAAGGGGCTCAAGTGATTTTAACTTCGCGTCGCTTTGAAGAGTTAGAAGAAGTTCGCGTTGGTTTACTCCATCCGGATCAGCACTTATCGGTAGTTGCAGACATTACCAATCAAGAGCAAGTTCAAGAGGCTTATGAGCAGATTTTAAAAGCAAAAGGACGAATTGACTGGCTTATTAATAATGCAGGTTTAAGTCAGCGTGCTCTAATTCAAGACACCACAATGGAAACTGAAAGAGCCATTATGGAAGTCGATTATTTCTCACAAGTGGCATTAACCAAAACTGTGCTACCGACCATGCTTAAACAAAAGTCTGGCCGAGTCGTATTTGTGTCGAGTGTGGCAGGCCTTCTAGGTACGCAGTACCGTGCAAGTTATTCGGCTGCTAAAGCTGCTATTCACATGTGGGCCAACAGTTTACGTGCCGAAGTTGCCGATCAGGGTGTTGAAGTTTCTGTTATTTTCCCGGGCTTTGTAAAAACTAATGTTTCGTTTAATGCGTTAAATGGCGCAGGGCAACCTCAAGGCCATCAAGATGAAGCAATCGAAAATGGACTAGAAGCCGATGTTTTTGCAGAACAGTCAGTTAAGGCATTAATGCAAGGACAAGAATATATCGTGGTAGGCGGTACTAAAGAAAAATTAGGTGTGATGGTTTCCCGTATGTCACCGAAATTACTCTATAAAATGATTCGAAAAACAAAAGTGAAATAAAAAAGAGATTTTGCCGTGCTAAATTGATGGAAAAACCCACATAGAAGGTTCACCATGGATCAAGACTACCATCGTATCTTAGACGTTGTTACGCGTTTTCAATTGGTCTTTGACCAGAAAAATTGGGATGCGTTCGATGAGTTATTGGCCGATCAACTTGAGGTGGACTATTTCCAGTTTAGAGGGGAGCCTTTATGTGTGGTGTCTTGTCATGAATATAAAGGTTCGCGGCAACAAGCTTTGTCACATTTGCGACTACAACATAATTTGAGTAATCCTCTTATTCGGATTGAACAAGACCGAGCATGGCTAGAGTGTAATTATCAAATTTACCGTTTTTCTGAAAATGATTATTTTCATTCTTTTGGTCGCTATTATTTTACCTTGGCAAAACAACAGGACAAATGGAAAATCACTGGAATTTGCCAACACTTAACTAAAAATATTGGCAATCCACGTATTCACTTTTCTGCTATGGGGCAGTGCTAGTCTTTGACTGCTGTACCATAAGCAAAAACTTCAACCATTCCGCCTTGCATACCGAGTTCGGTTGTACTCAACCGAACTCCCATAATATGGTTAGCATCCGCATTATGGGCTTGCTGTTTTAAACGAATAATCGCTTCACGGCGAGCTCGTTCAACAATGCTTTCATAACTGGTCAGCCGACCCCCTAAAACATTTTTTATAGAAGCCAGTACATATTTAAAGTAGTCGTGAGAAATGACTACATTACTGCTAATAAAATGGCCTAATTGATCACTCGTTGCAAAACGATTGGTATCAATTCTGATATGTGCAAATTGTTGCTCTTTTTCTAGAAGTTCATTTAAATGTTTTCGTTCAATATGGCGGCCAAAAGCCCAACCAATACTGAAAAGAATAAGAAAAATAACAAGCTGAAAAATAAGATTGTCCATTTTCTACCTATGCATTAAATGGATCGGGTAGATGAGGTGCTTGGGGCTGCACAACGACTGCTGTGCCATATACAAATAACTCGGAAGCACCTTGGGCAATGTTTGAAGTTGAAAAACGAATGCCAACAATTGCGTTAGCACCAAGTTGCTGTGCCTTAGCAATCATGCGATCCATTGCTTCTTGGCGGGATTCTTCTAAAAGTTCGGTGTAGCCTGTGAGTTCTCCACCTACAATATTTTTTAAACTTGCCATGAGGTCACGGCCTACATGTTTACTACGAACAGTGCTGCCATATACAACATCAAGTTGTTTTAAAATTTGATGGCCTGGAACGCTTTCTAAATTACTTAATAACATTGTTTTTTATCAATCAAAATTTATTAAGGTTTCAAGATAAAAAATATTCACATTGGTTGCAATAAAAAAGCCCACCGAAGTGAGCTTTTATAAGAATGTGATTTAAAGCTTATTGCTTTTTCAGTTCAGCACTTGATGGTTGATGTACCACTGTATCTGAAGTGTTTGCTTTTAAACCGCCACCTAGAGTTTTATATAACTCGATTTGGTTGTTTAAGTTTGCTTGTTGAAGCAATAACAAACCTTGTTCAGCTGAATAAGATGAACGTTGTGCATCGAGAACTGTCAAGTAACTATCAATACCTGCACGGAAGCGGGCATTTGAAAGTGTGTAGTTGCGGTTAGTTGCTTCTACTAAACGTTGTTGAGCTGTTAAACGTTCACCAATGTTGGCACGTGTCGCAAGTGCATCATTAACTTCACGGAATGCAGACTGAACTGATTTTTCATAATCAGACAATGCAATTTTCTGATCGGTTTCAGAAATTTTTACATTGGCACGACGAGTACCCCAGTCAAAGATTGGTAAATCTAAGCTTGGACCAATTGACCATGCAAAACCACCAGACTTAAATAGATCACTTAAGTCAGTTGATGCATAACCTGCTGAACCCGTTAAGCTAATGGTTGGGAATAAACGTGCTTTTGCTGCACCAATATTCGCACCCGCAGCGCTTAAGTTATATTCGGCCGCTTTTACATCTGGACGGTTATTTAACAAATCACTTGGTAAACCAGCAGTGAATACATTTTGCTGAGCAATACGTTTCACAGGCTGTGTCGGTAACAAGTTTTGTGCAACTGGTTGGCCTACAAGTAAGTTCAACAAGTTTTGTGCTTGAGCAATTTGAGTTTTGTAGTTCGCTACATCGTTACGCGCAGTTTCTACAGAAATCTGTGCCTGACGTAATGGAACTTCACTGTCGATACCTACATCAAAACGTTTTTTGTTGAGATTGTAAGAATCTTGCTGCGCTTTAAGTGTTTGCTCTGCAAGTCTTAAATTCGCCGTTGCAAACGAATAGTTTAACCATGCTTGAGCAACTTGACTGATCAAACTGATTTGAGTCGAATCACGTGCACTTTGTGTTGAAAGGTAATTATCTAAAGCAGCGTCTTTTAGACTACGAACACGGCCCCAGAAATCAAGCTCATAAGCAGTTACACCCAAACCTACTTGGTAAGTAGAGTAGGGGTTATTCGGATCACGACTTGGCGTAACCTGACGAATTGCACTACCACTTGCTCCGATTGTTGGAAGCTGGTTGTTCTTCGTAATCTGATACTGCTCTTGAGCACGTTCAATATTGAGCGTTGCTTTACGTAAATCACGGTTATTCGCAAGAGCCAAGTCGATTACTTCAAGCAAACGTGGGTCAGCAAAGAACTGTTTGTAGCCCTGTTCAGCAATAGATGTACCAGAAGCGCTGTTATATGCATAGCTCTGTGGAATATCGGTTTTCACGACTGGTTCTGGGCCGCGCATGCTTTGACAAGCTGCCAAAGCAAGCGCAAGTGCAGATACCGCAATGCTACGACCTGAAATAGACCATACTTTTTGCATCACGATTTATGCTCCTGAGTGTTTATGGTTTTTGGTTTGTACTTAAAGATACTACGAATCCACACATAGAATACAGGGATAAAGAAGATACCTAAGAATGTCGCGCTGAGTACGCCACCAAGTACACCGAAGCCTACCGAGTGCTGACTTCCTGCACCAGCACCTGTTGAAAGTGCAAGCGGAAGTACACCAAAACCGAAGGCAAGGGTTGTCATGATAATTGGACGTAAACGCATTTTTGCAGCATGTAAGGTTGCGTCAAGTAGATCTTCACCTTTCTCTTGCAGCTCTTTTGCGAACTCAACAATCAAGATCGCATTTTTTGCAGAAAGACCAATTACCGCAATAATCGCTACCTGGAAGTAAATGTTATTCGAGAGATTTGGATCTCCTTTAATAATCATACCCAAGTAAGTCAATACAATCGCACCAATGACACCAAGCGGTACCACAAGTAAAACCGAGAACGGAATTGACCAGCTTTCATACAATGCAGCCAAGCAAAGGAATACGATTAACAATGAAAGCGCATATAAGAATGGCGCTTGAGCACCAGACTCACGTTCTTCAAGTGATAAGCCTGTCCATTCATAGTCGAAACCTTGTAAGCCCATAGATGGTAACTTACCAATAATTTCTTCCATTGCTTTCATGGCATCACCAGAACTCACGCCAGGTGCAGGTGTACCTTGAATGTTAACCGATGATACGCCGTTATAACGTTCAAGACGTGGAGAACCATATGTCCATTTGCCAGTAGCAAATGCCGAGAATGGAACCATCTCACCTTTGTTATTACGTACATACCACTTGTTTAAATCTTCAGGCATCATACGGCTACCCGCATCACCTTGAACATAAACTTTTTTCACACGACCGCGGTCAACGAAATCGTTAATGTATGAACCACCCCAAGCAATACGCATTGTATTGTTGATGTCAGCAATGCTAACACCCATAGCACCAGCTTGAGCCTGATCTACATTAATTTGATATTGAGGCGTATCTTCTTGGCCATTTGGACGTACACCCATGAGGCGTTTATCTTGCGATGCCAAGCCTAAAATAGTGTTACGTGCTGCAATTAGTTTCTCATGGCCTTGACCACTTGAATCTTTAAGCTGCAAGTTAAATCCGGCAGTTACACCCAATTCAGGCATTGCAGGAAGCTGTAACGGCATAACATATGATGCATCTTTAATGATCATGTTTAATGCCATACCACGCTTAATTAATGCGCCGATTTGGGTTTCCGGTGAAGTACGTTTGCTCCAGTCTTTCAACTTAACGAAGCCAATACCAGCGTTTTGACCCACACCTGTGAATGAGAAACCAGAAACAGTGAAAATTGATTCTACTGTGTCTTTTTCATTCATAAAGAAGTTTGTCATGGTGTCAATCACTTTACCTGTACGGTCAAGCGTTGCATTTGGTGGTAATTGAACAAGTGTCATTACAACACCCTGATCTTCTTCTGGTAAGAATGAAGATGGGAGTTTTTGGAACAAGAAGACTAAAAGGGCAACTACAACAGCGTACAGCACGCCAGAGAAGATTTTGCCTTTAAGCATGCGGCTAACACCATTTTGGTAGCTGTGCGACATGCGGTCAAAACCGTTGTTAAAGCTTCTAAAGAAACGCGCGAAGATATTATTGCTTGGTTCTTTATTTGGATCATGCTGTTTTAGAATAGTCGCACAAAGTGCAGGTGTGAACGTCAACGCTACAATTAACGACAGTACCATTGCAGTTACAAGGGTAATCGAGAACTGGCGGTAAATTACACCTGTTGTACCACCAAAGAAGGCCATTGGTACGAATACCGCTGTCAATACACTGGTAATACCCACTAACGCACCAGAAATCTGCTGCATTGAGCGTGAAGTAGCCGTAACCGGATCAGTATGATCTTCACTCATTACACGTTCAACGTTTTCCACTACAACAATAGCGTCATCGACCAGAAGACCGATTGCCAATACCATAGCGAACATGGTTAAAGTGTTAATTGAGAAGCCAAAAATATTAATAACAGCAAATGTACCTAATACAACCACTGGAACTGCAAGCGTTGGAATAATCGTTGCGCGCCAGTTTTGTAAAAATAGGAACATGACAATGAATACCAAAATCACGGCTTCAATTAATGTGTGTACTACACTTTCAATTGAAAGACGGATAAATGGAGTTGTGTCATAAGCTAGTTTATCTTGTAAACCTGCTGGATAGTTCTTACGTAATTCAGATAAACGTTGTTCAACAGCAGCTGCCGTATCCAGTGCGTTAGCACCTGTAGCAATTTTAATTGCAAGACCACCTGCTGGTTTACCATTAAATTTCGAGTCGAACTGATAGTTATCCGAACCTAACTCTACGCGAGCCACATCTTTTAAACGAACTTCAGCACCAGATGCTGTGTTCTTTAAAAAGATATTTCTAAACTGCTCAGGAGTCTGTAACAAGCTTTGAGCATTCACTGTTGCGTTAAGTACTTGACCTTGTACAGCAGGCGCACCACCTAACTGACCTACAGCAACTTGCGAGTTTTGTGCTTGAAGCGCAGTCGCAATATCACTAGGAGTGAGTTGGTAACTTGTTAACTTGGCTGGATCGAGCCAAATACGCATTGCGTATGAACCACCAAAGACCTGAACTTCACCCACACCAGCAACACGGCTAAGCGGCTCTTTAATTGAAGAGTTTACGTAGTCTTTAATGTCTGAGTCTGAAAGGCTGTTATCTGGTGAATAAAATGCAATAACTTGTAGGAAGCTTGCACCAGATTTAGTAACTGTTACACCTTGACGTTGTACATCTTCAGGTAGAAGCGCAGTTGCAGATTGCAATTTGTTCTGAACCTGAACTTGTGCGATATCAGGGTCAACACCTTGTTCAAAGTTTAATTGAATAGATGCTTGTCCGTTACCAGCACTGTTAGAAGAAATATAACGTAAACCATCGAGACCATTCATTTGTTGTTCAATGATCTGGGTTACGGTGTTTTCAACTGTTTCAGCCGATGCACCAGGATAAGTCGCAGCAATGGTGACTGTCGGTGGTGCAATCGTTGGATACTGTGCAATAGGCATTTTTGTTAGCGTGAGAATACCCGCCAACATAATGACTAATGCAATCACCCACGCAAATATGGGGCGATGAATAAAAAATTGTGCCATTCAATCTACCCCTTATGCATTTGAAGCTGCTTTCTGTTCTGCTTGAGGTTTACCTGATTGAGCCGGTTTCGCAGCACTTGGAGCTGCACCTTGAGGATTTGCTGGTTGAGCTTGATAAGGTTTTGCTGTTACTTGTTGCCCTTCTTTGACTTTGGCAACGCCATCAACAATGACTTTATCGCCAGCTTTTAAGCCGTTAGTCACAATCCAGTTTTGTCCTTGAACACCTGAGGTTTCAATTGGACGACTCTCAACAGCCCCTTTGGCATTAACAAGCATTGCTACAGCTTGACCTGTAGGTAAACGTGTAACCGCAGCTTGAGGAATCAGATAAGCATTTGGAACAACACCCTGAACAATTTGTGCAGTGGTATACATACCCGGAAGCAATAAATGATTCGGGTTAGAGAATACGGCACGTAAAGTAATTGTTCCTGTATCTTGGTTTACAGAAGCGTCAGAGAAAGCAAGTTGGCCTTCGATCGGGTAGGTAGAACCATCTTCAAGCTTTAATTTTACTTTCGTATTGTTACTGTTGTTCAAACTGCCTTTACTTAATTGTTGACGTAAACGTAACAACTCAGCGCTAGACTGATTAATATCAACATAAATTGGATCTAACTGTTGAATCGTCACTAACGCATTAGTCTGATTTGCAGTAACTAAAGCACCAGCCGTTACTGATGAACGTCCAGATTGTCCAGAAATAGGAGAGCGAATTGTAGAATAACCAAGATCTACATTTGCATTTGTTACTTGAGCCTTAGCTGCTGCAACTTGTGCTTCTGCAACATTAACTTGACCAAGTAAGTCATCATATTCCTGTTTAGACACAGCATTACTAGAAACAAGTTGTTTATAACGATTTAACTTGGTACGTAGTGAAGCTAGATTTGCCTGTTGTTGTAGGAGTGATGCTTTTGCATTTTCTAACGTTGCACGGTTCGTTCTAGAGTCGAGCTCATAGAGTGCCTGACCTTCACGAACATAACTTCCTTCAGCAAATAAGCGCTTTAAAATCACGCCACTTGTTTGAGGACGAACTTCAGAAATTTGATATGCTGAAGTACGGCCTGAAAGCTCAACGCTTTGTTCAACACTTTGTGGTTGAGCAACAATAACACCTACTTCTGCAGGCGGCATTTTCTGAGCAGCAGCAGCTTGCTGTTTCTCATCGGAGCCTTTGCTACAACCAACAAGTGCGATACTTGTTGCTAATGCGCAAGCAGTAAGGGCTGGTGCCCAAAGCTTAGCCGACATCATTGTTCCACCTCGTTTAGATAAAATCTAAAAATATATTTGTTTTCTACTTAACCTACTTTGTGTTTGTAATAACCAGAGCCAAAGCAGTGCAATCCAAATAAAACCAATGCCCCAACCAGCGAGTACATCTGTTGGGAAATGAACTCCTGCATATATTCTTGAAAGCCCCATACACACAAACCAAAGACAGGAGATCAAAACAATATAAGGAGAGTTAATGTTGTGCTTACGGCATAACATAATCATTGCCAGACAAGCTAGTGTTGATGCATAAACACTATGTGCACTTGGGAACGATGCACCATAACTTTCAACAATATGATATGCCTCAGGAGGTCTAGGCCGGTTAACACACCATTTGAGCAGCCAACCAATGGTGATACTGCCAAAAACTCCCAAGCTAATGAAAATAACAGTAATATATTTTTTATACCATGCTAAATATACACATATTAGAAAGGATAAAAAACATACAAAAGGCATGCCGCCTATGCGTGCAAGAAAGGTGGTTATAGTATTAAGATAATCTAAACGATGGTGACTCAATGTTTGAACGGTGAGCAAGTCCAAAGATTGAAGACTTGGCACAAATAGACCAAGAATACCTAATCCTAAAAAAACGCAACCAATACAAAGCAATAGATAGGGCATATACACACCTTTGCTTATTCATGTAGTTTTCTACTACTGAACGCCGTTGAAAGTGTACTTGCCAGTACACTTTTTTTCAAGCCTGATAGATCATCGTAAATTCATTTTGAAATTTTTTTAACATTTGGAAAAACAATCACAACAAAATTGACGGATATCACATTTTGTGTACAAAGCAAAACAGTTAGTGTTCTGCTTTTTTTCCACTATTGGCTTGGGCATTTTCTTCTAATTCTAAAGGCTGTTTTGGAGGCCAGAAGAAGTCGCTCGGACGTGTAAGAAAATGGGTCATGACCAGTTTAGCCAAAGGTTTCCATTGTTCAAAGCGTACTCGGCGTGCGCGTAGAGCCACAATAATCGTTAAAGTGAAACTCACAAATAAGTTCGTGAGACCGATACAGAGTACGCCTAAAAACGAAACAATAATCAAGCCAATATCTGGACTACCGTTTATAGTCATTAAACCTTGAATAAAGTTTGCTGATGCAAAGGCAATATGTCGGATATCTAGAGGTAAACCTAAAATAAAACCTATTGTTCCCATACTTCCTAGCATGACACCAAATAGAAAGTTACCCGCAAGTGCACCTAAATTACGTTCAATATATTCTGCAAAACGATTAAGACGTTCTTGTCCAAATAAATTGCGTAGTCGGCGATGAGCTTTTAAACGCGGTCCTACTTTTCGGTAAACTGCCATGTTATCGAAGTAACCAGCAATCAGGCCTGATAAAAACAAGCAGACTCCTGCAATTGCTGCATGAGGAACAGCTAACGACGTAAAAGGATTTAAGCTATGTAATAAATAGGTTGCTTTGGTATGGGTTAATAAGGGCTCATCAAGATAGAACTGCCAAGCAAAGGTAATGAGTGCAGCGGTAGGAATCGCAATCGAGATATTACCCAAAATAGCAATAAACTGAGTTCGAATAATATTGATAATAAGCGCTGCTAATTCTGCAATTTGTGCAGTTTTAGAACCTTTACGTTGCTGTACAGTTGCAGCGAGTGCAGCAGCGGTCATTGCTGGCTGTTTTGTTGCAACTGTAAAGTGCAATACGTGAATTAGAATAAAGCCAAGAGAATAGTTCATACTGAACGTAAAGGCTTGCATGAGTGGCGCCATCGTCATTCGTGCAGCAAGAATCTTTAATGTTGCCATACAGGCGATAATGACACCTGCACCGGCAGCGGCTTTATACATTCCCCAAAAGCCTTTAGTATCTGTACTTACATAGTGCTCACCGGTACGGCTCGCATTTTCTGTGACTTGAAAGGCAATAAGCTCACTAGTCGTGCTAAGTAAAGAACGGACGCTTTTTTCACTATAATGAGCTTTAGTTAAGTCCGAAATTAAGTTTCCTAAAGAAACGTAACGTCCTTCGCTGTTATCAACAACCAAATAGAGCAATAATTCAATTCGGTCTAAACATTGTTCAAGTAAGGACAATAGATATGTCAAACTTAAACTAACACCAATTCTTTTTGTTGCTCGACGTATCTTTAAAACGACATCCCGACATTGTTCCAACATTACAAATGCTTGAGATGCATCTGGAGGTACAGTTACCACAGTGTCATCTTGAGAAATATCTTGTTTTTTATATTTTTCGATAAACTCAATAATTTCACGATTCTGTACTAAAAACGGCGATTCATATTCAGTTAGCTCAGGCTGAGCATTAATAAATTCAGGATAAAGCCCAATACCACTAATACGATAAGATAGAACCGTAATAGCCTTGATCATTTCTCGCTGAATGGCATGTTTTTCTTCAACATTACTATTACTTTGCCCAATTAGACCGAATAAGGTTGCCCAATCCTTGTCATCAACATTGTTTAACCAGACTGAATCACTTTCTAAATAGAAAATTTTTCCAATTAAAATTTTGAGTTGGCTTGCATCTTCAATAAGCGGTAGAAAATGGCCGCCAAGTCTTTGCCCAAGCTGGTTCCAGAAACCATCTAAAGACAAAATACCGCTATCTGCATATAAGCTCACTTGCTTATATTGATTAATTAAACGTAATAAAAAGGTTTGTAAAAGGGCAGGAGCGGTAGGAGTAAGTAATAAGCTGTCAATAAATGCTTGTATTTTTTGCTCTATCTCATCCGTATCATGAGGATCGGATGGCCGTAAGGCATTGACT
The DNA here is from genome assembly GCF_041021905.1 of Acinetobacter nosocomialis. NCBI lineage: Bacteria > Pseudomonadati > Pseudomonadota > Gammaproteobacteria > Moraxellales > Moraxellaceae > Acinetobacter > Acinetobacter nosocomialis. The sequence goes on along the minus strand of NZ_CP157432.1, from coordinate 3,205,023 downwards.
AAGTCAATGAGGATATTTTCGTCGATAACAGCTTGAGGGTTTTCAAGCTGTTTCTGGATTTTTAAAAAATGATCTGAAAAATTTATATGCATAGGCAAAATAATATCTACTGTATTCGATGTAATGCAAGCCGAGTGAGGTTAATCAATGCTTGGCGATAAGGTGTATCAGACAAGATTGATAAGGCTTGCAGTGCTGCTTCTGTTTCTTCTTGGGCACGGCGCTGGCAATAATCTAAAGCACCAGACTTTTGCACAATTTCAATTACTCTGGTTAATTGGTCAACCCCACCTGTCGCAATACTACGACGAATAATGGCGTGTTCTTCACCAGTTGAATGTGCTAATGCTGAAATTAACGGTAAAGTCGGTTTACCTTCCATTAAATCATCACCAATATTTTTACCTAATGTTTCAGCATCTGAAGTGTAGTCTAAAATATCGTCAATAATTTGGAATGCATTTCCGAAATGACCTGCAAATAATCTTAAAGGTTCACGATAAGCTTCTTGTCCCGCCAAAATGGCAGCACCTTCAGTTGCAAGTTCAAATAAACGAGAAGTTTTCCCGTGAATAATTTTTAAATATGTTTCTTCGGTTGTATCTGGTTGATGCTGAGATTGAAGCTGTAATACCTCACCTTCAGCGATTTCACATGTACCTGTTGAGAAGTCTTTTAATAAGGTCATGTTGTTTAAATCAACCAATAAGTCAAAAGCACGGGCAATAAGGAAGTCACCCACTAACACGGCAGTTTGGTTGTTCCAAGTTGCGTTGGCAGTAGGACGACCACGGCGAAGCCCCGATTCATCGACCACATCATCATGCACTAAAGTTGCGGTATGAAGCATTTCAATAATGGCAGCCAAACGCTGTGCATGTTGCATATTGTCGAGGCCACAAGCGCGTGCTGCAAGTAAGCACATGATTGGACGCATACGTTTGCCGCCAGCTTCAACGACATGTTTACTCACTGACATGACCAAGCCGACTTTTGAGCTAATTCCTTCATTAATCAAGTGATCCATCGCAGCAAAGTCTGTAGCAACAGGAGCGAGAATGTCTTGCTTAAAATCGATGACCATATGAAGAAAAACCCCGTATTGGTGATAAGTGGCGTTAGTGTATCAATTAAAAGTGCATTAAACAGGGAAACAAGCAATTGATATGAATCATTTGTATGTTCATGAAGAGTTCTTTGTTCTTTATTTCGGCAAAACGGTGTGTTTCCGACAAAACAATAAATTTTAATAACGTCAACATGAATACAGCTTGTTCTTGTTGCAAGTTGTGTTTGGAACTGTATTTTAAATTTCATTCAGAATCAATGAAAAGTACTAAATTCGAATTTAAGCTGTTTTTATTATGTAAGAATAGCGGTCTCTATTGCCCAGATAAAGATAAAGCACTTGTCGTTTGATCAAATTTCACTTAAAATCTGTCGCCTTGTATAACCCCAGTGGCGTTCGTTTTAAGATCGATATATCCCTTTATCGGCACGACGACACGGGCTGATTGGAGTACGTTATGTACGCAGTAATCCAAAGCGGTGGTAAACAGCACCGTGTAGTTGAGGGTGAAACCCTTAAAGTTGAATTATTGAAGGCTGAATCTGGCGCAACTATTACATTTGATGATGTATTAATGGTTGTAAACGGTGACAACATTCAAATCGGTGCTCCAGTTGTAGCTGGCGCTAAAGTAACTGCAGAAGTGATTGGTCATGGTCGTCACGACAAAATCCGCATCATCAAAATGCGTCGTCGTAAACACTACCGTAAGCAACAAGGTCACCGTCAATGGTTCACTGAGTTGAAAATTACTGGTATTTCAGGCTAATCACGAGGAGTAAGAGACATGGCAACTAAAAAAGCCGGTGGATCGACGAAGAACGGTCGTGATTCAAACCCAAAAATGTTAGGTGTTAAAGTTTACGGTGGTCAAACTGTAACTGCTGGTAACATCATCGTTCGTCAACGTGGTACAGAATTCCACGCTGGTGCAAATGTTGGTATGGGCCGTGACCATACTTTATTTGCTACTGCTGACGGCGTAGTAAAATTCGAAGTGAAAGGTCAATTTGGCCGTCGCTACGTAAAAGTTGAAACTGTTTAAGTTTTAGCTTAAGAAAAAGCCCACATTTTGTGGGCTTTTTTTATGGAATTTCATTAATTTTATCTTCATCATGATGAATGAAATTCTACAAACTATATGAACAACATAACAAAATATCTTATTTTCTCAATGATTAGCACAGAGTTTGTCGGTTAATATGAGTCTTGAATGAAGAGCTTGTTTGGCTGAGTTAAATTAAAAGCGAACAAGTTATCTTACAGCAACTAAAAAGGTGATGACATGAATATGCTTCGTAAAACCATGTGTGCTATTACACTCAGCGCCTCAGTGCTTGCTCCTGTAATGAGTACTACAGCGTTTGCTGCACCAGTAGCAGCACCGGAGCAACAGGCAATTGGGAACCTGGTAAATCAGTTATCAGGATTACAGCGTTTAACTGCTGATTTTGAACAAACAACCAAAGCAAATACAAAAGCTGTAGCACAGAAAAAAGGTCTAGGTGCTCAGCATATGAACCAGACATTTAAAGGTTCAATGAAAGTTGAACGTCCGGGGAAATTTTATTGGGAAACTGTGAGTCCGTCTAAACAAACTATTGTGACAAGTGGTAAAACAGTATGGATTTATGACCCTGATTTACAGCAAGCTGTACGTCAAAGCTTAGATTCGCAAGTAGCCGATACTCCAGCTTTATTGCTCTCTGGTAATACTAGTCAAATCATGAAGTCTTACCGAGTGACTCAGCCAGATAAATCTAAATTATATTTCACTTTATTCCCGAAAAAAGAAGATGGAGCTTTCCAAAGCTTAACTATTAGTTTTGGTGCCAACAAAGCACCTACGTTAATGGTATTACAAGATTCTTTAGGTCAAACCACTTACGTGAAATTTAATAATGTAAAAGTGAATGCCTCAATTCCAGCTTCAACTTTTAATTTTACACCACCAAAAGGCACAGATATTATTGATCAATAATTATTGTGCTTCGTTAAGAAAGCCACCTAAAAGGGTGGCTTTCTTTTTATATATCAATCCTAGATACATTTTTTAACCCCGTCTTATTCCTACGCTTTGTATAGTGATAAAACAGATTACACGGGGATTAACATGCGACTTTACGATAAGAAAATTATTTTCATTCTTCCTATGGTGGCTGCCATGGCGGCAGTAAGTGGTTGTCAGCCAAAATCTGCAGCTAAAGATGAGCAACCTGCATCTAGTGCTTCAGTAAAAGAACAAAAACAAGCAGAAGTTCCAGTGATTCAGGCAAAAGTAATTCCAGTCAAATTACCAAAATCTAAAGTTTGTCTTGAAGATGGCTGTACTGAATATGATTTTCAGACAGTACAAACCAACCAAAAATGGATTAATGATTATTTTACGAACCGTATAAAAAAAGCAGACCCGAATGCTTTTGCAAACTTGGCTGATAAACCTGTCGAGGTACCAGAAGGGGAGCCGAGCTCAAGTCAAAGTGCAATTTATGTCCGTTATTTGGGACAAAATTATAATCTTGCAACCTTTGCCTTACAGACATACTCATACTCTGCGGGTGCAGCACATGGCATGTCTCATCAAGAATTTGTAAATTTTGATTTATTAAATAAAAAACACATTACTGTTGCGGAACTCCTTAAGCCAGATGTTGAAAAGCAACTCGTTGATGCACTTTTTGATGCGAATACGAACTGGCTTCAAGACCACAATATTAGCCGTGAAAAACTGCAACTAAGTGATAATTACTATTATGGTGCCAATGGGATTGTTTTTGTCTATCCTGTCTATGAGTTAGCTTCTTATGCAGAAGGAATGACTGAATTAATACTGCCATATTCTGAGGCAGCTAAGTTCATTAAACCTGAGTATTTACCGAGTGTGCCAAACTACAACATGTAAAATATGAGGTCTCTTCTTAGAATTGTGTGAAAGCTATTCGATATGAAGATGATCACTATATTTTTTAGTGTTAAGGGCTTACACTATAGCCAGTTTTTTACCCATATTATGATTAATTATGATCGACCCTAAGTTACTCAGAAATAATATTGAAGTCGTTAATGCAGCTTTGGCAAAACGTGGTGTTCAGTTAGACGTTCAAGAATGGGCGTCTTTAGAGACTCGCCGTAAAGACTTGCAATCAAAAACTGAAAAGTTACAGGCAGAGCGAAATGCCGGTGCTAAACAAGTGGGTCAGATTAAAAAATCCGGTGGCGATGCTTCTGAAATCATGGCACGCATGCAGGCGATTGGTGATGAGATTAAAGCAGCTGAAGTTGCTTTATCAGAACTACAAAACGAGATTGAGCAAAAAGCACTTAGCATTCCAAACTTACCGGATGAATCTGTGCCAGCTGGTAAGGATGAGAGTGATAACGTTGAAATCTCAAAATGGGGTACACCTCGTCAGTTCGATTTTGAAATCAAAGATCATACTGATTTAGGCGAGTGGATGGGTGGACTAGAGTTTGAGACTGCGACCAAACTCACTGGTTCACGTTTCAGCGTATTGAAGGGGCCTTTAGCGCGTCTACAACGTGCTTTAACTCAGTTTATGCTTGATACCCATACTCTAAAGAATGGCTATACTGAAGCATACGTGCCTTATTTGGTTAATGCTGACTCACTTCGTGGGACAGGACAATTACCAAAATTTGAAGAAGATTTATTTAAACTTCAAGGTGAAAAAGAATACTACCTTATTCCTACAGCTGAAGTTCCAGTCACTAACTTTGTTCGTGATGAAATTATTGACGCAGACCGTTTACCATTAAAATATGCAGCGCATACACCATGTTTCCGTAGTGAAGCTGGTTCTTATGGCCGTGATACACGTGGTTTAATCCGTCAGCACCAATTTGATAAAGTTGAAATGGTGCAAATCGTTAAACCAGAAACGTCTATGCAGGCCCTTGAAGAACTTACTGCACATGCTGAGGGCATTTTGCAGGCACTTGGTTTGCCATACCGCAAAATTTTGCTCTGTGGTGGTGATATGGGCTTTGGTGCGATGAAAACTTACGATTTAGAAGTATGGGTTCCAAGCCAAAATACATATCGTGAGATTTCAAGCTGCTCTAATATGGGTGATTTCCAAGCGCGTCGTATGAAAGCACGCTTCCGTATGGATCAGAAGAAGACTGAATTAGTGCATACGCTAAATGGTTCAGGTCTTGCAGTAGGACGTACTTTGCTTGCAGTAATGGAAAATTACCAACGTGAAGACGGCTCAATCGAGATTCCAGAAGTATTACGCCCATATATGGGTGGTGCAACTTTTATTGACTAAACTTTGCATCTAAATTGTGCACGTTTTTTGCTTAAACATAATCAGATGATTGATGTAGAGGTTTAAGGTGGATATTTTTCCAATCTCTTTGAAGTTGCAGCAGCAACGTTGTCTGATTGTGGGCGGAGGGCATATTGCTTTACGCAAGGCAACCTTATTAGCTAAGGCGGGGGCAATAATAGATATTGTTGCTCCTGAAATTGAAGAGCAGCTTCTGCAATTAGTAACAGCAACAAGCGGTCAGCATTTTGCTGAAGTTTTCTCTGAGAAGTTTTTAAGTACACCCTATCGTTTAGTCATTGCTGCGACTAACGATCCGCAAGTCAATAAAACAGTCTTTGAGCAATGTGAAGTACGTAATTTACTTGTAAACAGTGTTGACGATATTCCACATTGCCGCTTTATGGTTCCTGCGATTATTGACCGTTCACCTTTAGTGATTTCGGTTGCTTCAAATGGGACGTCTCCTGTTTTATCTCGTCAAATCCGTACACAGTTAGAGACATCCATTCCGCATGGAATGGGGAAGTTAGCGGAATTTTCTGGAAAATGGCGAAATCAGGTTAAAGAAAAAATTTCTAATCCTGATGAACGCCGTATTTTTTGGGAAAACTTGTATGCAAGTCCCTTAAAAGAGCAGGTTTTTAACGATAATCGTGATGTTGCAGATAGCATGCTTGAACAAGCATTGCTGGAGTGGAAAGCACCTAAAGGTGAAGTTTATTTGGTGGGTGCAGGTCCAGGTGATCCTGAACTGCTTACCTTAAAAGCTTTGCGTTTAATGCAACAAGCTGATGTAGTTATTTATGATCGTTTGGTATCTCAACCCATTTTAGAATTATGCCGTCGAGACTCGACAAAAATATATGTTGGTAAAGCTCGCTCAAATCATTCTGTTCCTCAAGACGGGATCAATGCTTTACTCGTTGAATATGCTCAACAAGGAAAGCGTGTTTGTCGTTTAAAAGGCGGTGATCCGTTTATTTTTGGGCGTGGTGGCGAAGAGATCCAAGAATTGTTCCAAGCTGGTGTACCATTTCAGGTGGTTCCGGGCATTACGGCAGCGTCAGGCTGTTCAGCTTATGCTGGTATTCCGCTCACTCATCGTGACTATGCTCAGAGTGTACGTTTTCTAACTGGTCATTTAAAAGAAGGTTCTCCTGAGCTTCCTTGGAATGAGCTGGTATATGAGAACCAGACTTTAGTTCTTTATATGGGCTTAGTGGGCTTGGAACGTATTTGTGAGCAACTGATTGCACACGGACAGCGTCCAGATATGCCAGTCGCATTAATTTCAAAGGGTACAACCCCTGAACAAAAGGTTGTGGTGGGGTCACTTGCTGATATTGCATCTAAAGTGACAGAACATCAAATTCATGCGCCGACTCTCACAATTATTGGTGAGGTCGTACGTTTGCGCGAACAGTTACAGTGGAATTAGTAGGCCAATTACTATCTACAAAAGAGATGTAACTATTGCCTAAGCTAACCAACAAGTAATTTAAGTGAGTAATTAAGTGATTCATGTTGTTCTATACGAGCCTGAAATCCCTGCAAACACAGGGAATATTATTCGACTATGCGCGAATACAGGGGCTCAATTGCATTTGGTTAAGCCTTTAGGTTTTGAGCTTGATGATAAAAAGCTTAAACGTGCGGGGCTTGATTATCATGAATGGGCAAGAATGCAGATTTGGGACAATATTGAAGCATGCCTCGCAGACTTAAAGTCAAAAGGTGTTGAGCATGTCTTTCCTCTAACGACGAAGGGTTCTGCAACTCCGCATACAGTTGATTTGAATCGACCTGTGGCTTTACTGATGGGGCCAGAAACACGCGGCTTGCCTGAGCATGTTCGCTTGATGTTCCCTCAAGAGCAGTGGATTCGGTTACCCATGGCTGAAAACTCTAGAAGTTTGAATTTGTCTAATGCAACTGCAGTGATTGTTTACGAAGCATGGCGTCAGCAAGGTTTTAAAAATTTAGGTTAGTTTCCTAAATACAAAAAATGAGGCCCTAGGTGGCCTTATTTTTTTGATCTAATTTTAATTTAAGCTTGTTCTAGTATTTTTTCGTCATACATGATTTGTGCTGCTAAAACTTGTTCGATGTTTGTTTCAGCCCATTCTTTTAACTGGAATGCCATTGAAGCGACATTTTGGCCTAAGGGTGTAAGTGAATAGTCAACACGAATAGGTGAAGTGTCTTGAATCTTTCGTTCGATAAAGCCATCTCTTTCTAGCATTTTTAACTTTTGTGACAAGACTTTAGGTGAAATACCTTGAATGTTCTTTTTGAGTAAATTGAAATGCTGAGTTTCTTCCTCAAGAATATTTAAGATGAGTAAAACCCACTTATCTGCAATTTTTTCAAAAAATAAACGAGCAGGGCAATGTTGTTGAAAAATATTATATTTTAGACATTCACTCATACCATTTACCTACTTATTTCTAAAAAAATATACTAGTTACCATATGGTAACTAATTGACACCTAGTTTCTAAAATATATCATAAAACAGAATTTAATAAAACACAGGTTCCTCCCATGTCTAATTCTAATATTGCGGTTGTATATTTCTCTGGTTATGGCCACACGAAAGTAGTTGCTGAAACTTTTGCTAATGAAATTAATGCTCAACTTATCCAGATTGATCAGGAAGGTAATATTACTGAGCAAGATTGGGAAACATTAAACAATGCAAAAGGTATTGTTTTCGGTGCTCCGACTTACATGGGTACAGCACCATGGCAGTTTAAAAAATTTGCTGATGCAACTTCAAAAGTTTGGTTTACACGTGGTTGGGAAGATAAAGTATTTGCAGGCTTTACCAACAGTGCAAGTCTAAATGGTGATAAGCAAGTTACGCTTATCCAATTACAAACTTTAGCATCACAACACGGTGGTATTTGGGTGAGCTTGGGTCTGTTACCAGCAAATACTAAAAATGCAAAACGTGAAGATGTTAATAACCTAGGTGGTTCGGTAGGTTTGCTTGTTCAGTCGCCATCAGACGCAAGTGTAGATGAGATTCCAACAGGGGATTTGGAAACAGCAAAACTTTATGCAAAACGCGTACAAGGTATTGTAAATAAAATATTTGGATAATAAGTCCATAAAAAAGGCGCTTTAAGCGCCTTTTTTATTATTCATGCTCGTTGTGTTGAGGAGCATTGTATTTAAAGCCTTTGGTTTTGTAAGCAAGATAACCTACACCAACCACTGCCCAAGCCAAGCCGATTTGTAAAGCAAGCTTGTCGATCTCCAACCACATTAGGAACACGCTGGCAAAGCCAAGCGTTGGTACGATAATGTAATTAATAATATCTTTAATAGATTTGTTTTTACCATCTCTAAGCGCATAACGCGAAATTACAGAGAAGTTCACAAAACTAAAAGCAGTTAAGGCCCCGAAACTAATTAAGTTAACAATATGTTCAAGGTCTAAAAAGCCAGCAGACAATGCAACTACACCAACGATAAGAATGTTGTAAGTTGGTGTATGTAGTCTTGGGCTAATATGACCAAATAACTTTTTATTGATAACCCCATCACGACCCATTACATACATTAAGCGAGATACACCAGCATGTGCTGAAATACCCGATGCCATAACTGCAACTACAGCAAAATATAAAACTAACGTTTTAAAGGCAATACTGCCAATTGCTGCAACCATCACAGGTTGTGATTCATCTAATGGCTTAAAATAAGTATTTGGGTTACTTGGAAAATATAACTGGATAAAGTAAGTACTTATAATAAAGATGACACCAGCAAGTAATGCTGTTGAGAAAATCGCTTTTGGCAGCGTTCTTTCAGCATCCTTTGTTTCTTCGGCAAGTGAAGATAAAGCATCAAAACCTGTAAAAGAAAAACACAGTACTGTTGCACCACCAATCAAAGCACTAATAGAAGTCATATCATTCCAAAAAGGAGTGAGTGACCATAGCTCTGATTTATCTGGATTCAGCGTGCCATCAGCATATACCCCTTGAGTAAGCAAGGTATATACTTGATAAACAAAGTAAAAGATAACACCAAGTTGAATAACTACAATTGTACTGTTAAAACGAGCAACGAAACGTGCGCCGAATAAGTTAATCACAGTCATTAATGCAGTTAAGCCAATAACCCATAACCAATTATTTACTTCCGGAAACAATGCTCTTAAATAAATATCGGCCAAAATGATATTGACGAGTGGTGAAAGTAAATAGTCTAGCCAAGATGACCAACCCACCATAAAACCAACATTAGGGTGAATTGACTTTTGGGCGTAGGTATATGCCGATCCTGAAGAAGGATAGCGTTTGATCATGTGTCCATAACTGATCGACGTCAATAAAATTGCAACTAAGGCAAAAATATAAGAAGTAGGTACATGACCACCACTTCGTTCTGATACTAAACCAAAAGTATCAAATAAAGTTAATGGCTGAATATAAGCTAAACCAATAATAATAATGTGCCATAGCACAAGATTCTTTTGAAGTTTAGCTGTTGGTTTAGTCCCAGATAAGTTTGTCAACGGCGTTATCCTCATAATCGTTGATCAAGGATCAGCTTGGTGTTAAGGATCGTTTGAGACGAACGATCCCCCCTACATAAAAGATAAAGTGCGCCAATCTATCCTAAATTGATGCAAATTGTCAGTACTTTCGTGGAATTTTTAGCAAATTTTTTGCCATATTTCCAAATAAAATGATGAATAAAAATTCATAGATATAAAAAAGGTCTGATTTATTATAAAAATCAGACCTTTAAGTTTTTACTTGAGCTAGCTAAAACTTAAATTACCAAGCTTTTTGTAAGATCTCACGTATATCTTTTAAGCTTGCTTCTTTAGGGTTAAAAATAATAGAGCCATCATTTAGTGCTTTTTCTGCAACTTCATCAAGCTGTGCTTCAGTAACCTTGCCAGTTTCGCGCAAAGTACGTGGTAATTTAGTTAAACTAAATAAGCGATCACGCATTGCTAAAATTGTTGCAATTGCTCTATCTGCTCGTTGATTGGCAGGAGTCTGGGCATAGATGTCAGCACCTGCAAGTGGTAATAGTAACTCACTAATTTTCTGCCCATTAACTTGTTTGTTATATTCAAGCACATAAGGTAGGAATAAATTCATACATAGGCCATGAGGGAGGTGAGCAACTGCACCTAAAGCATGACCTAACGAATGTACAAGTCCTACCATTGAGTTAGAAAAAGCAATACCAGCCATAGTCGATGCTTGTGCTAGCTCTAAACGCCCTTGTGAGTCATTTGGGTTTTCCAAGACATTGAATAGATTTTCACTAATCTTTTTGATACCTGCACTTGCATAGGCATCACTGAGTGGATTTGCTGCCAAGCATGTATAGGCCTCAACACAATGGGTTAACGCATCCATACCTGTCATTGCTGTTAGGTGGGGAGGTAAAGTTAATGTCATGCGCGGATCTAAAATAGCTGCGTGTGGCATGAGATACGCAGAAGTAAATGCTAATTTGACATTTCTTTGTGTATCCGAAACTACGGCCACCATAGTTACTTCCGAACCTGTACCTGATGTAGTTGGAATAACAAAAAATGGTTTTAGGGGTTTTGGTAAGTTATGTGCGCCTGAATATTGAAGAAGGTCATCTCCACCTTCTGAAACTAAAATATTAGTTGCTTTAGAGGTATCAATAACAGAGCCTCCACCCACAGCAATAATCGCGTCACATTTATTGGTGCGATAAGCTTCTGCTGCAAGGCGAACGACTTCAAGACTTGAATCAGGTGGAACATCGTCAAAGATATAAGCGATAACAGCATCAGTTGTGCTAAATGCAGCTTCAATAGGATTTAATAAGCCATTTGCACGTACACCTTTATCGGTAATGATAAGAGGACGTTTTGCACCCAAGGTCGCGAGTTCAAACGGAATATGTTCTAATGCAGCATTACCGGCAATAACTTTTACAGGACAAAAGAATTCGTAATATGGTTTAGCCATGTTATGCGCTCCGCTTGAAGTAAGACTTAGCTACTTTTAAATAAATATTTGCAGCTTCGTTGAATTTTTCTTTTAGGGTAAGTTCGGTTGGATATTGCTTGACTGCTAATGAGGCAACCAATTTAGGTAAGATAAGAATTTCCAACTTATTTAAGCAGCGAACAAAACGGATTCCTGCGGATACATCTCCATCGGCAATCATTCGATCATTTGCATATGCTTGCGCTGTACTTTCCTGAAAAGTAAAAACCAAAAAAGCATGGCTTACATGCTTAAATGTAATGGTTAAATCAGGTTTTTTTTCCGCTCTTTTTAGCAGCTCTAATTGTTTATCTTCTGTCACTCGGGCAAAAAATGCTGGTCCATTTGGGAAGACATTCATTGAAAGTACAAAGTGAACAGGAAATTTGGACACTTCCTCTTGTATTTCACTATCTACTTGACTCGCCATGACTAAGCCACGACCAACAACATCCATCATGAGCTTAACATAGGCAAGTTGCAGAGTGGGCTTTACAGCTTTTGTCGAAATCACTTGCTATCCCTTCTTAAAATTATGCAAAAGCAAATTTAGAGTAATTACTCTAATCTATTTTTATTCCATCTCAAAATCATTTATTCAATTTTGACTTCAGGGTCATTAAAGAACCCAGAGGCCTTAATATACTCAATAAAGTCCTGACAAAGTTGCTCAAATGATGGATATGGAGTCACTAAATCTTGTATGCGAACCATTTCTAAACCTGCATAACCACAAGGGTTAATAGTTTGAAAACCAGTTAGAGCACAGTCCAAGTTTAGGGCTAAACCGTGATAACTACGACCACGACGAATTTTGAAACCTAAGGAACCAATTTTTCTATCATTTACATATACGCCTGGAGCATCAGGTTTTGCATATGCTTCAATATTATATTTCTTTAAAACATCAATCATAAATTGTTCAGCAAAACTAACCAATGTACGTACATTCCACTTTAGCCGATTAAGATCAAACATAAAGTAAGCAACCAGTTGGCCTGGTCCATGCCATGTCACTTGCCCACCACGGTCAGTTTGAACGACAGGAATATTCGATGGAATTAGAATATGCTCTGGTTTTCCAGCCTGTCCTTGAGTAAGGACTTCGTGATGCTGGAGCAACCACAGCTCGTCTGCTGTGTTTTCATCACGTTGATTGGTCAGGTTCTTCATCAATTCGAATTTGCTTTGATAATCTTGTAAATCGTTCCACTGACGAATAATCAAAGTGGGTTTATCAAGGCTCATTAAACATTTTCCTGTGCGATGTACTAAACAGAAGGGCAGTCTCACAATATTAAGTTATGAGAATATGCTCTTGATGAGTTTAAAGTATTTTGCTTAAACGATTCTAAATATTTGTGATTATTTATAATAAGGTTGTTATAAATAAAAATGCCATGACATTAAAGTTGTCATGGCATCTTAAAATTAAAGTGCAGTTCTTATTTGCGGACAAGCAGCCAAGTCTGCATACAAAGCATGAACTTGTTCCAATTCATCAAAGCGTAATTGTGCGGTTAATGAATGGTATTTGCCTGTACGAGATTCTTGTACTTTTAACGTTGATTGGTCAAAGTCAGGAAAATGTTTTACTAGAATATCAACTACAGCTATACGTAATTCTTCACCCGCATCGCCAATGAGTTTAATTGGATAGTCCATTGGAAATACCCAAAGGTCTTCACGGAGTTCGCGAGATGGAGTGCGGTCTAACATAAGTAACCTCATCATGTGAAACGCCTGCATCATCGCAGGCGTTTGTAGCTCTTTCTATTAAATTGGGACTAGTGTCGAAATTTCAAGATTTCAAAACTTAGTCATTCTCTAAGAAAGAACGCAAGTGTTCAGAACGAGAAGGGTGACGTAATTTACGTAATGCTTTCGCCTCGATTTGACGAATACGTTCACGTGTTACATCAAACTGTTTACCCACTTCTTCTAAAGTATGATCGGTTGGCATATCGATACCAAAACGCATTTTTAATACTTTAGCTTCACGTTCAGTTAAATTTTCTAGAACTTCACGAGTCGCTTCTTTTAAGCCTTCTGAAGTCGCAGCATCAATTGGAGAAGTGATGTTCTGGTCTTCAATAAAGTCCCCAAGATGCGAATCTTCATCATCACCGATTGGAGTTTCCATTGAAATTGGTTCTTTAGCAATTTTAAGAACCTTACGAACTTTGACCTCATCCATTTCTAAACGTTCACCTAACTCTTCTGGAGTAGGTTCACGGCCCATTTCTTGTAACAATTGACGAGAGACACGGTTAATCTTGTTAATCGTTTCAATCATATGTACAGGAATACGAATTGTACGTGCTTGGTCTGCAATAGAACGGGTAATTGCCTGACGAATCCACCAAGTTGCATAAGTCGAGAATTTATAACCACGACGGTATTCAAACTTATCTACGGCTTTCATCAAACCAATGTTCCCTTCTTGAATCAAGTCAAGGAACTGTAAACCACGGTTGGTGTATTTTTTCGCAATCGAAATTACCAAACGAAGGTTAGCTTCTACCATTTCTTTTTTCGCACGACGTGCTTTGGCTTCACCAATCGCCATACGTTTAGAAATATCTTTAATTTCAGCAACGCTTAAATTAAGTTCTTTCTCAATATCTGCAATTTTTTGCTGGAATGCTAAGACATCTGGACGAACTTTTTCTAAATGAACCTTGATTTCTGCAGGAGCTTTAGCAATTTGTTCATCTAACCAAGCTGGATTAGATTCGTGTTTAGGGAAAGATGTACGGAATTGAGTACGATCCATACGGCCACGACGCACTGCATAACGCATAATTTCACGTTCGTTGGCACGGATTTGCTCGTGAGTTCCGCGAATCATTTCTGAAATGATGTCAAATAAACGTGGAGTAAATTTAAACATCATGAATACGGTTGCTAAAGACTCAAGAGCTTCATTTGCTTCAGGGCTATTACGGCCATGTTTTTCAATCACAGCTTTAGTTTGAGCCCATGCAGCTTCTAATTCAGCAAAACGAACTTTTGCAACTTCAGGGTCTGGGCCTGAATCACCTTCAGAGTCGTCATCACCTTCAGACTCTTCTTCTTCATCGTCATCATCAAGCTTAACTTCTTTCGTTGACTTTGTAGATGATTCGTCTTCTTCCTCAAGCTCTTCAACTTCTTCTAAAACTTCAGGAATATCTTCATCAGTTTCAGGGTCTAAATAACCAGATAAAATATCGGCAAGACGGCGTTCGCCAGTTAAAAAATCATTATATTCTTTTAATACAACCTCAACAGCATTTGGCCAGTAAGCGATTGAGTTTAGGACATCACGAATCCCTTCTTCAATGCGTTTAGCAATGCTGATTTCACCTTCACGGGTTAATAGTTCTACTGTACCCATTTCACGCATGTACATACGTACAGGGTCTGTCGTACGTCCAGGCTCATTTTCAACAGATGCAAGTACGGCAGCAGCTTCTTCTTCAGCAACTTCATCAGTTGCGTCAGCTGACTCGCCGAACATGGTATCGTCAGATTCAGGTGCACGCTCGTGTACAGGAATACCAACGTCTTGAAGCATCTGGATGATGTCTTCAATCTGTTCGCTTTCAGTAATCGAGTCCGGCAGATGATCGTTAACCTCAGCGTAAGTTAAGTAACCTTGTTCTTTGCCTCGGCTAATCAGAGCCGCTACTTGAGAAGTAGGGGAATGCATATCGCTCATCTTTGCTTACTCTTTGTTGAATCTGTGGCAGTGAAAAACCGTGCATGATAGCACAATTTGCTTGAAATGTTTCGGCTTTGATCGGTGACCGTTAAATAAAAAATATCTTTGAATTCACGACTATTTTTTGAATATTGGGCTAAAATCATTTTTTTCAAGTTTAAATCATAGAAAAATTTGTAGAAATCTTCGATTATCAAAAGACTGTGCTGTTTTATAAATACACAATTTTTTGGGCGAAAAAAAGTACAAATGAGCAATTAAATGAAAAAAATATAAATAAAACTTGACAAGGAAAAGTAAGACAGATAAATAGCGGCTAGACCCATTCACATTTTTTCATTATGAGGTAGTTTTAGTGTCTTCTACAGATTTTGAACTAGATGATAACTACGGCGATGATGATGATGTCGGTTTTGATGAGTCATCAGGCAAAATCAGTGCAAAAGAATCGTTGGAAAAACGTAGATTAATTGATGATCTATTGGCACAGCGCCGTTTAGAGCGTGAGTTAAAAGATTTCGATTATGATTTAGACGATGATGATCTTGATGATGAAGACTAATCAAAACTAAATAGGGCATCGTCGGCTTAAGTGCTATGCTATCGTCAATTTCTTTTTAAAGTCAGGTAACACAATGAGTGCATTAGATTTAGACCAGTTAAGTGAATATCTAGATGGAGACCACAATGAGTATGGTCTAGACTTTGCTGCAACTCATGGTTTTTTGTGTGCAATTGCAGTAGGCCCTCAGTTTGACCGCTGGTTAGATGAATTATTCGAAGGTAACCAGAAAAAGGTTCCGGCAGAAATTATTCAGCAAATCAAGGTTTGGCTAGAGTCGATTCGTCAAGATTTAGCAAATGAAAATGGGATTGAATTTCCATTTGAAGTTGAAGAAGCTGATGTTGAATCAAGCCTAGGCGATTGGAGTGTAGGGTTTGTTGATGCAATGTTCTTAAATGAAGAGGCATGGTTTGCTCCTGAGTATGAAGAACAATTGGTTGATTTGACTTTACCGATCATGGTTTTTAGTGGAATTGATGAAGAAGATCCACAAATGGAGTCTTTCCGTCGCAATGGACAGTTAATGGATGAACTGGCAGAAGAAATTCCAGATAATTTGAATGAATTATATTTGATGTACCATACTCCAAATTAATTTATTAGAAGAAATAATAAATAACGTCCTTTCTAGGGCGTTTTTTATTATTAGCACTTATTTAGAAGAAACAAAAAAGGCATTTAGAAAACTAAATGCCTTTTGTAGTTACTTTTTAATTTTATAGGCGTTTACGCTTAGCAGCAGCAATTTGTGACTGGCGCATACGGAAACCAGCTTTTTGTTTCTCTGTTGTTTTATCGATGCAATATACGCAAGAAACACCATGTTCATAGCTTGGTAGCGCTGATTCTTCAGGAGTTAAAGGCCAGCCACAAGCATGACATTTAATGTTTGCGCCTTCTTCGACACCATGAGTTACCGCAGTACGTCCGTCAAATACGAAACATTCACCTTCCCAAAGACTTTCATCAGCTGGTGTTTCTTCTAAA
Organism: Acinetobacter nosocomialis; assembly: GCF_041021905.1. Lineage (NCBI taxonomy): Bacteria > Pseudomonadati > Pseudomonadota > Gammaproteobacteria > Moraxellales > Moraxellaceae > Acinetobacter > Acinetobacter nosocomialis. The sequence goes on along the minus strand of NZ_CP157432.1, from coordinate 3,188,403 downwards.
TATTTGAGAATACCGCCTTTTAGGTGATAAACCTCTTTAAATCCTTTTTGAAGAAGTAAAGAAGTTGATTTTTCACAACGAATACCACCAGTACAGAACATCGCAATTTTTTTGTCTTTATGCTGTTCTAATTCTTTTTTAACGTACTCAGGAAATTCGCGGAATGTTTCTGTTTTAGGGTCAATTGCACCTTTGAAAGTACCGGCTTTGTATTCATAGTCATTACGTGTGTCGATTAAGATGACATCATCGCGTGCAATAAGCTCATTCCATTCTTTAGGATCAAGATAGTGACCAACTAAATCACGAGGTTTTACTTCTACGCCTAAAGTCACAATTTCTTTTTTAAGCTTAATTTTCATTTTACGGAAAGGTTTGTCAGAACTATGGGATTCTTTATATTCCATAGCATTGAAGCCTTCATTTAATAAAAATTGATGAATTGTATCAATTGCCTCACGGTCTCCTGCAACCGTACCATTAATTCCTTCACCTGCTACAATCAGAGTTCCGCAAAGGTTAATTGTTTTCACTAAGTCTAAAAGACGTTGTTGAAGATCGGCCGGATCTTGAACTTCTTTAAATTGATATAGTGCTGCAACAACCCAACCCGCGGTCGCTTGCTGTTCTACAGGTGCAAGCTGTTCTACAGTAGCGTTCATGGAATACTCCAAATGTATTAAGATAGAAATTTAAGGCGCGTATTTTAGCGCGAAAATTTGTAATAAGCGAGAAAACCATAAAAAGTATATGGTTTATTTAAGGAGTTTGTTTTGAGTAATGATCATCGAACGCTCTCTCTCACCCCATGTGCAGGGCGTTGTTCAACAGTTTTTGGTGATCAAGTATGTCGTGGTTGTCGCCGTTTTAACCATGAAGTAATTCAATGGAATACTTATACAGTAGAGCAGCGTTTAGCTGTCTGGAAGCGCTTAGATGATCAATTAGACCAAATTTTGGTGCCTATGTTGCCACAGGCAAATATCCAGCATGTGGAAGGGTTTATATTAAGTAAGCGTGTTCGGTTAATGGAAGGGGCGAGTAAAGGGCGTAAACTCTACCATGCCTTAAAAATATGTGAAAAGAATAAGCATTTAGCTCCTGAGAGTGGTTTAGGGATTTCAGAAGCACAAGTTAAAGACATATGGACTGAGTTTGAAAGGCGTATTTTAGCTTTAGCTAAAGCAAGTTATGAGTTGGCTTGGTTAAGAGCGGATGGTATTAGTCATCACTTGTTAAATATGTTTGAAGAAGAGTAACTTTTAAAAAAACTTATTTATAAAAAAAGCTGCCATAAGGCAGCTTTTTTACATTAATGTTCTTTCGAATATTAACGCTTGATGTCACGTTGCACTTCACCAGTGTAAAGTTGACGTGGACGACCAATTTTGTAAGGACCGCTGTGCATTTCTAACCAGTGGCTGATCCAACCAACTGTACGTGCAAGAGCGAAGATAACAGTAAACATTTCTGTTGGGATACCAATCGCTTTAAGGATGATACCAGAGTAGAAGTCTACGTTAGGGTAAAGTTTACGTTCAACAAAGTACGGGTCGTTCAATGCAATACGTTCAAGTTCCATAGCAAGCGCTAATTGAGGATCGTTGATACCTAATGCTTCAAGAACTTCGTCACAAGTTTGCTTCATTACTTTAGCACGTGGGTCGAAGTTTTTGTAAACGCGGTGACCGAAGCCCATAAGTTTAACTTCTTTGCGTTTAACTTTTTCCATGAACTCAGCAACATTTTCAACGCTACCGATTTCATCAAGCATTTTAAGAACTGCTTCGTTCGCGCCACCGTGTGCAGGTCCCCAAAGAGCAGAGATACCAGCAGAGATACACGCATATGGATTCGCACCAGTAGAACCGGCAAGACGAACTGTAGACGTAGAAGCGTTTTGTTCGTGGTCAGCATGAAGCGTGAAAATACGATCCATTGCGCGCGCAAGAACAGGGTTTACTTTGTAGTCACGGTCTGCAGGAGTTGCAAACATCATGTGTAAGAAGTTTTCCGCGTAATTTAAGTCGTTACGTGGATAGATGAATGGCTGACCTACAGTATATTTGTAGCTCCAAGCAGCAAGCGTTGGAATTTTAGCAATCAAACGAATCGCAGTAATTTCGCGGTGGTTGATGTCTTCAATGTCAAGGTTGTTGTGATAGAACGCAGATAATGCGCCAACTACACCAACCATGATTGCCATAGGGTGTGCGTCACGACGGAAACCATTGAAGAAACGGCTAACTTGATCGTGAACCATAGTGTGAGCACGAACTTTCGCATCGAACTCAACTTTTTGTTCAGCAGTTGGTAACTCACCATTTAATAATAAATAACAAGTTTCAAGGTAGTCTGCTTGAGTCGCTAACTGGTCAATCGGGTAACCGCGGTGTAATAAAATACCTTTGTCACCATCGATAAATGTGATTTTAGACTCGCATGAAGCTGTCGCCATAAAACCAGGATCAAAAGTAAAGTGACCTGAGGCCAATACATCTTTAACGTCGATTACATCGGGACCTAATGTGCCACTGTAAATTGGTAATTCAATTTCTTTGCCATCAAGATGTAATACGGCTTTTTTGCCAGTTGCTTCAGACATTCAATAGATCTCCTGTCCTGGTGAATGATTATCTGACTCGAAATCCTAATTTTCTCATGTGCGAATCAGACGGTGTCAAAATTTGCTATAAGATTAGTGAGTACTGAAATTTTGTCAATTATACTTATGGATAAAAAATGACGTTCCCACAGAGAGTTAGTCATCAAGACCCGAGCAAAAAAGTCAGTAAAATCACTGCATCGGGATGGTATCATAAGTCAATTCAAGAAGAACGTGCAGAAAAAAAATGAAGCGTGAGTACAATTGTAAGCAAATTTTTAAATTAGAATTAAGAATTAGACATGGTTATAAAATGCCAATCCGCTTAAAAAAATCATAAAACTCAGTCTGTAATTTTAAATTGCGATTCAAAAATTGCCTAATTATCACTATTTGATAATTCTAAAAGTTGTACTTTTTTTAAGTTTAATTGTTTAAAAAATAGCTTGTTGAACATCCTTAAAAATTTAAAACTCTTTTTTTGTAAAAATACTACTCACTGTTAAGAGTCAAGTAGCTCTTTATTACATTTAAGGTAAATGATGATATTGGATATTTTTAAAATAAAAATGATTAAAATTAGTATGTAACGGTAAATTTGGTTTATGATTTTGATTAGGCTTGATGAATTATTAACTTTATCTTTAGTCTAAAACTCACTTATTTTAGATAAAGCAGTAGAAAAGATATTTTTTATAAAAGATGTTGTTAAACAAGCATATGTTTTGTTTAGTCTTAAATTTTGGATAGGGAAGACTACTGTTTGGCTATGTGAATGATTCTTATTTAATGAGTTTTTGCGGAAAAGGCAAAGTGGATTGTTTGTATTTTGATATTTCGCGTTTTATAATTCAGTGTCGTTTATAGGTTAGGCATGAGCTGTGCTTGCCTAACAATGCCAGCTTTCCTTGGAATTAATTCAACAAACTCCGGTCGGAGTTTCTACCTACAGGATGCCCGCTGTGAAAAGCAACAGACCTGTCAATTTGTCCATGGGTCAGGTGTTAGCGGTAAATTTACGCTCACCCGTGGCTATTGCATCAATTTTACACCGTTTATCAGGTGTCATCGTTTTCTTATTAGTACCAGTTCTCTTATGGATTCTAGATAAATCATTATCTTCACCAGAAGGATTTGACTACGTTAAAAATGTCGTTTTCGGAAATATCCTTGTACGTTTTATCGTTTGGGTATTTGTAGCCGGCTTAATTTTCCACTTTATTGCTGGGGTTAAGCATTTGCTTGCAGATCTAGGTTTTGCTGAAGAACTGCAAAGCGGTCGTATTGCAGCGACAATTTCATTGATCTTATCTGTGGTAGCCATTATCGCAGCCTTTGTATGGATTATGTTCTAATGAAAAGTGCTACAGGTTTAACAGGTTCAGGTTCTCGTGATTGGTTTATCCAGCGTGTAAGTGCTGTGGTATTGGCAGCTTATACTGTTGTTCTTTTTGGTTGGATTCTCTGCAAAGGCGGATTTGACTATCAACAATGGGCTGGCTTCATGATGACATTACCAATGAAGATTTTCTCTTTATTGGCAATTTTGTCGCTTATCGCACACGCATGGATTGGTATGTGGCAAGTTTTCACTGACTATGTCACTACTCGTCAAATGGGTCCTTCAGCGAAAGGTTTACGCCTTGTACTGACTACGGCTGTCATTATTGCAGTGTTTGTGTACGCAATCTGGGGTATCCAGATTTTCTGGGCGAATTGATAGGAAGATATCATGGGCGCGATAAACCCTAAAGAAGATTATTCAAATATTCAAAACCTCACTTTCGATGCAGTTATCGTTGGTGGTGGTGGTTCTGGTATGCGTGCATCTTACCAACTTGCTCAAGCAGGTTTGAAAGTTGCTGTACTTACTAAAGTTTTCCCAACACGTTCACATACAGTTGCTGCTCAGGGCGGTATCGGTGCGTCGTTAGGTAACATGCAAGAAGATAACTGGCATTTCCACTTTTACGATACGGTAAAAGGTTCTGACTGGTTAGGTGACCAAGACGCAATTGAATTTATGTGTCGTGAAGCACCAAAAGTTGTGTATGAACTTGAACATATGGGTATGCCGTTTGACCGTAACGCTGATGGTACAATTTACCAACGTCCGTTCGGTGGTCACTCTGCGAACTATGGTGATAAACCAGTTCCACGTGCTTGTGCTGCTGCTGACCGTACTGGTCACGCATTATTGCACACGCTTTATCAAAGCAACGTGAAAATGGGTACTCAATTCTTCGTTGAATGGATCGCTCTTGATTTGATCCGTAACGAAGCAGGTGATGTGCTTGGTGTGACTGCAATTGACCAAGAAACTGGTAATATTGCCGTATTCCAAGCAAAAGCAACATTGTTTGCAACTGGTGGTGCTGGTCGTGTTTACCGTGCATCAACAAATGCTTATATCAACACTGGTGACGGTCTTGGTATGGCTGCTCGTGCTGGCATTCCATTACAAGATATGGAATTCTGGCAATTCCACCCTACGGGTGTTGCGGGCGCAGGTGTATTGTTAACTGAAGGTTGTCGTGGTGAAGGTGCGATCCTTCGTAACAAAGACGGCGAACCGTTCATGGAACGTTATGCACCGACTTTAAAAGACTTGGCTCCACGTGACTTCGTATCACGCTCTATGGACCAGGAAATTAAAGAAGGTCGTGGTTGTGGTCCAAAAGGTGATTATATCTTACTTGATATGACTCACTTAGGTGCTGACACAATCATGAAGCGTTTACCATCTGTATTTGAGATCGGTAAAAAATTCGCAAACGTAGACATTACTAAAGAACCAATTCCAGTAGTGCCAACAATCCATTATCAAATGGGTGGTATTCCTACGAATATGCATGGTCAGGTGTGCTTACCAGAACCTGGTACAGACAACTACACTAAACCTGTAAAAGGTTTCTATGCAATTGGTGAATGTTCTTGCGTATCAGTACATGGTGCAAACCGTTTAGGTACTAACTCACTTCTTGACTTGGTTGTATTTGGTAAAGCTGCTGGTGAGCACATTATCGACTACGTAACTAAGCATCATGGTGATGAATATGCACCGCTTCCAACAAACGTATTAGAGCAAACTTTAAATCGCGTACGTAAGTTGGATGAATCAACTTCTGGTGAAAATGCACAAGAAGTTGCTGATGCAATTCGTGATATCGTTCAAGACCACGCTGGTGTGTTCCGTACTCAAGCATTGCTTGATAAAGGTGTTAAAGAGATTCTTGCTCTTGAACCGCGTGTGCGTAACATTCACTTGAAAGATAAATCTAAAGTATTTAACACTGCACGTGTTGAAGCGCTTGAAGTTGAAAACTTATATGAAGTTGCAAAAGCTACATTAATTTCAGCTGCTGCGCGTAAAGAATGTCGTGGTGCGCATACGGTAGTTGACTATGAATTACCAGCTGATCACCCAACTTATTCATACGGTCGCCGTGATGATGAGTGGATGAAACATACTTTATGGTATTCATCAGATAACCGTTTGGAATATAAGCCAGTGCGCTTCAAGCCGTTAACTGTTGATCCAATTCCACCAGCACCACGTACATTCTAATCGGGAGTATAAAGATGAGTAGAGGTACTCGTACATTCGAAATCTACCGCTATGATCCTGATAAGGATAAAGCGCCGTACATGCAAACTTTCAAACTTGAATTGACTGATAAGCACCGTATGTTGCTTGATGCATTGCTTGCTTTGAAAGTTCAAGATGAAACGTTAACATTCCGTCGCTCTTGCCGTGAAGGTATTTGTGGTTCTGATGGTGTGAACATCAATGGTAAGAATGGTTTAGCTTGCTTGCAAAACCTTAATGACTTACCAGAGAAAATTGTAATTCGTCCATTGCCAGGTTTGCCGGTTGTTAAAGATTTGGTTGTTGATATGAACCAATTCTATGATCAATATGACAAAATTCAGCCATTCTTGATCAATAATCAGCCAGCTCCACCTAAAGAGCGTTTACAGTCTCCGGAAGAGCGTGAACACTTAAATGGTTTGTATGAGTGTATTCTTTGCGCATGTTGTTCAACTTCATGCCCATCATTCTGGTGGAACCCTGATAAATTCTTGGGTCCTTCAGCATTGTTGAATGCATACCGTTTTATTATTGATTCTCGTGATACTGCGACTGCAGATCGTTTGGCTCGTCTTGACGATCCATTCAGTTTGTTCCGCTGTAAAGGTATCATGAACTGTGTGTCAGTATGTCCTAAAGGTTTGAATCCAACAAAAGCTATCGGTCACATCCGTAATATGTTGTTAGATCAAGCGGGTTAATTCTGCACAAATAGAGAACGCACATCCTTGATGTGCGTTTTTTTTTAATTTTATAATAGACGTCTTATACTTTAGTCGTTAAAAGAGGGGTTTTTATATAAAGCACCATATATTAATAGATAAAATTGGATATGTATTTCGCCAATTTATAGATGGTATGTGTCAAAAAAATCAATCGTTCGTTAAGAACATGATACGATTTGCCACAAAGTTGTAGGTAAAAAAAGCGTATACTAGTGAAATTAAATTAAGTGGCACGATCTTAGATCAGTGCTTAATTTTTATGGTCAAAGTCATTTTAGAAAAGTTAATTGTATAGTTAATTTTTCTAAAAAGATTTGCAAAAAATTGCTCGGTTTTAATCGAGTATAAGGTGAGTGATGATGCCATTGAGGGCGTTGTGATTCATTAATTACCTATGGAGTTTTCTCTCTAGGTAGTATGACGCCCCATGGTCTTGAAGACCTGTTGGGTAAGTAGTGTCATTTTTACCAATTTGACATTATGCATCATGGGTGTGCTTAAAAGGCAGCCTGTAATATTTTTTGCAATAGGAAATGGGTCCACAAATGCAAGAAGTTGCTGACGCATTGCGTCTTGACACTGAACTTTCCGCTGATAGTGCAGCGTATATTGAAGAACTTTACGAGCAGTACCTGACTTCCCCAACCTCCGTCGCTGAGGACTGGCGCCAATATTTCGATAAATATCCAAAGGGTGACCAACCACACAGCGCTGTGCGTGAGCAATTCCTATTACTAGGACGTAATGCTAATCGTGTTCAACCTGTTGTACAAAGTACTGTAAGTACTGAGCATGAGCGTCGTCAAATTGGCGTTTTACAACTTATTGCTGCTTATCGCAATCGCGGACATCAAAAAGCTAAATTAGATCCATTAGGTCTTGCTAAGCGTGAAGATATTCCTGATTTAAATCTTTCAGCACACGGTTTAACCAAATCAGATTTAGATACAGTATTCAATACAGGCAATCTTGAGATTGGCAAGAGCGAAGCAACGCTTGCCGAAATGATTGAAGCAATGGAAGCAATCTATTGTGGTTCAATCGGTGTTGAATACATGCACATCGTGGACACAAAAGAAAAACGTTGGATTCAACAGCGTCTTGAAAGTGCCCGTGGTAAATTCAATTTCTCAAATGATCAAAAGAAAGGCTTCTTAGAGCGTTTAACTGCTGCTGAGGGGCTAGAAAAATATCTCGGTAATAAATACGTCGGTGCTAAACGCTTTGGTGTTGAAGGCGGCGAATCTTTTATTCCTATGGTAAATGAGATTATCCAGCGTGCTGGTGCTGTAGGTTGTAAAGAAGTTGTTATCGGTATGCCACACCGTGGCCGTTTGAACCTTCTTGTTAATATTATGGGTAAAAATCCGGCGGACTTGTTTGGTGAGTTCGAAGGTAAATCACTTCATAAGAAAGGTTCTGGTGACGTTAAATACCACCAAGGTTTCTCAAGTAATGTAATGACTCCAGGTGGTGAAGTTCACTTGGCATTGGCATTTAACCCATCTCACTTGGAAATTGTTGGTCCTGTAGTTGAAGGTTCTGTGCGTGCGCGTCAAGTACGTCGTAGAGACATCGGCGGTGATGACGTATTGCCAGTTATTGTTCATGGTGATGCTGCATTTGCAGGTCAAGGCGTGAACATGGAAACCTTCCAAATGTCACAAACTCGTGGCTATACAGTTGGTGGTACGGTTCATATTATTGTGAATAACCAAGTTGGTTTCACAACTTCTGATCCACGTGATGCTCGTTCTACAGAGTACTGTACAGACGTTGCTAAAATGATTCAGGCACCGATTTTCCATGTAAATGGTGATGATCCTGAAGCTGTTATCTTTGCTACTCAATTAGCACATGATTTCCGTCACGAATTCCGTAAAGATGTTGTTATCGATTTGTTCTGTTATCGCCGTCGTGGTCATAACGAAGCGGATGAGCCATCTGGTACACAACCATTGATGTATCAAGTAATTGCGAAGAAAGCAACTACTCGTACACTTTATGCTGATCAACTTGTACAAGAGAAAGTACTTGATCGTGCTGAAGCTGATCAAATGGTTGAAGATTACCGTTCTGATTTAGAAGCGGGTAATCATGTAGCAAATGCATTGATTCTTGAACCAAATACCAAAATGTTTGTTGATTGGACTCCATATTTGGGCCATGACTATACAGACGATTGGGATACTTCATTTGACTTGAACCGCCTTAAAGAATTAGGCGAGGGCATGAGCAAACTTCCTGAAGGGTTTGTAATGCAGCGTCAGGTTCAAAAAGTAATTGAAGATCGCGTGAAAATGCAAACTGGCGAAACTCCTTTAAACTGGGGTGCAGCAGAAACTTTAGCTTATGCGACTTTATTGGATGAAGACTATCTAGTTCGTATTACTGGTGAAGACGTAGGTCGTGGTACCTTCTCACACCGTCATGCGAAATTGCATAACCAAGTTGATGGTTCAACTTACATTCCTCTTTGTCATGTTAAAGAGAACCAACCACGTTTCGCGATTTACGATTCTTTGTTATCTGAAGAAGCAGTTCTTGCATTTGAATATGGTTACGCAACTACAATTCCTAAGAGCTTAATTATTTGGGAAGCACAATTTGGTGACTTCGTAAACTGTGCTCAGGTTGTGATTGATCAGTTTATTGCTTCTGGTGAGACTAAGTGGGAGCGTGTTTGTGGTTTAACGATGTTGTTACCACATGGTTTCGAAGGTCAAGGTCCAGAGCACTCTTCAGCTCGTTTAGAACGTTTCTTACAGTTATGTGCTGAAGACAACATGCAAGTGATCACTCCAACGACACCTGCACAGATTTTTCATGCATTACGTCGTCAAGCTGTACGCCCAATTCGTAAGCCATTAATCGTAATGTCACCGAAATCTTTACTTCGTCATAAACTTGCGACTTCTACTTTAGAAGAGCTAGCACATGGTTCATTCCAAACTGTAATTGACGAAATCGATCAAATTAACAAGTCAGATGTAACTCGTCTTGTACTTTGTGGCGGTAAAGTTTATTACGACTTACTCGAAAAACGTCGTGAACAAAACTTAACTAATGTTGCAATCGTACGTATTGAACAGTTGTATCCATATCCAGAGCAACGTCTTGCGGAAATCTTGGCTGCTTATCCAAATGTGAAAGAACTCGTTTGGGCACAAGAAGAGCCGAAGAACCAAGGCGCTTGGTTGTTTATCGCACCGCGTTTATATGACGATATCTTAAAATCTGGCAAACAAATCCGTATCAGTTTTGCAGGTCGTGAAGCTTCTGCTGCACCAGCTTGTGGCTCACCGTACTTGCATGCAAAACAACAAGCTCAGCTAATTAATGATGCATTGGCAATCGAAGCTGAACAATCAGGAGATTCTCAATAATGGCAACCGAAATTAAAGCACCGGTATTCCCAGAGTCTGTTGCAGATGGCACCATCGCAACTTGGCATAAAAAGGTGGGTGAACCTGTATCACGTGATGAAGTAATCTGTGATATTGAAACCGACAAAGTTGTTTTAGAAGTTGTTGCTCCTGCAGATGGTAGCTTGGTTGCAATCATTAAAGGTGAAGGCGATACAGTTCTTTCTGACGAAGTTATTGCTCAATTCGAAGCTGGTGCTGGCGCAGCTGCTGCTCCTGCAGCAGTAGAACAAGCAGTTGCTCAAACTCAAGCTGGTGCAGCTCCTGTTGTTGAGCGTACAGAAACTGTGTCTGATCAAGCTCCTGCGGTCCGTAAAGCGTTAACTGAATCTGGTATTGCTGCTTCTGACGTACAAGGTACTGGTCGTGGTGGTCGTATCACTAAAGAAGATGTTGCAAACCATCAAGCTAAACCAGCTGCTAACGTTACTCCGTTAAGCGTTGCTGTTGGCGAGCGTATCGAAAAACGCGTTCCAATGACTCGTTTACGTAAACGTGTTGCTGAGCGTCTTCTTGCAGCTACTCAAGAAACTGCAATGTTAACTACATTTAACGAAGTTAACATGAAGCCAATCATGGAATTGCGTAAGCAATATAAAGATGCTTTCGAAAAACGTCATGGTGCTCGTTTAGGCTTCATGTCATTCTTCGTTAAAGCAGCAACTGAAGCGCTTAAACGTTACCCAGCTGTAAATGCTTCAATTGATGGCGACGATATCGTTTATCACGGTTACTATGACATCGGTGTTGCAGTATCTTCTGATCGTGGTCTTGTTGTACCAGTATTACGTGATACAGACCGTATGAGCTACGCAGAAGTTGAAGCAGGTATTGCTGCTTATGCTGCTAAAGCACGTGATGGTAAATTATCTATCGAAGAAATGACTGGTGGTACTTTCACTATCACTAACGGTGGTACTTTCGGTTCATTGCTTTCAACTCCTATTTTGAACCAGCCGCAAACTGGTATCTTGGGTATGCACAAAATCCAAGAGCGTCCTATGGCGGTAAATGGTCAAGTTGAAATCTTGCCAATGATGTACTTAGCGCTTTCTTACGACCACCGTATGATCGATGGTAAAGAAGCTGTAGGTTTCTTGGTAGCAATCAAAGAATTGTTAGAAGAGCCAGCTAAACTCATCCTTGATCTTTAATTTCTTCGAATAAATACCTACCAGGATAGAGCGTTCCTCTATCTTGGTTTATGGAGATAAAAATGTCTCAACAATTTGATCTTGTTGTCATCGGCGGTGGTCCTGGTGGTTATGAAGCTGCGATTCGTGCTGCTCAACTAGGCTTCAAAGTCGCTTGTATTGAAAAACGTATTCACAACGGTAAGCCTTCTTTAGGTGGTACTTGCTTAAACGTAGGTTGTATCCCTTCTAAAGCTTTGCTTGATTCTTCTCATCGTTATGAAGATACAGTGCATCACTTAGCTGATCACGGTATTACAACTGGTGAAGTGAATTTCGATCTTGCAAAACTTCTTGCTCGTAAAGACAAAATTGTTGACCAATTAACTGGCGGTATCGACCAATTGCTTAAAGGCAACGGTATTGAGTGGTTAAAAGGTACAGGTAAATTACTTGCTGGTAAAAAAGTTGAGTTCGTTTCTCATGAAGGTGAAACTCAAGTTTTAGAACCTAAATACGTGATTCTTGCGTCTGGTTCTGTGCCTGTAAATATTCCTGTAGCTCCTGTAGATCAAGATATTATTGTTGATTCAACTGGCGCATTAAACTTCCCAGAAGTACCTAAGCGTTTAGGTGTAATTGGTGCAGGTGTAATCGGTTTAGAACTTGGTTCAGTATGGCGTCGTCTTGGTGCTGAAGTTGTTGTATTTGAAGCAATGGATGCATTCTTGCCAATGGCTGATAAAGCTTTGGCAAAAGAATACCAAAAGCTTTTAACTAAGCAAGGTCTTGATATTCGCGTTGGTGCTAAAGTTTCTGGCACTGAAGTTAATGGTCGTGAAGTGACTGTTAAATACACTCAAGGTGGCGAAGAAAAAACTCAAACTTTTGACAAATTAATCGTTTGTGTTGGCCGTAAAGCTTATGCAGAAGGTTTATTGGCTGAAGATTCAGGCATTAAATTAACTGAACGTGGTTTAGTTGAAGTAAACGATCACTGTGCAACTTCTGTAGAAGGTGTATATGCGATTGGTGACTTGGTTCGCGGTCCAATGCTTGCTCATAAAGCAATGGAAGAGGGTGTAATGGCTGTTGAACGTATTCACGGTCATGCTGCTCAAGTAAACTATGACACAATCATTTCTGTTATCTATACACACCCTGAAGCGGCGTGGGTTGGTTTAACTGAAGAACAAGCTAAAGAAAAAGGTCATGAAGTAAAAACTGGTCAATTCGGTTTTGCTGTAAATGGTCGTGCTTTAGCTGCTGGTGAAGGTGCAGGTTTTGTTAAGTTCGTTGCTGATGCAAAAACTGACCGTTTATTAGGTATGCATGTGATTGGACCTGCAGCATCTGATATCGTTCACCAAGGTATGATCGCTCTTGAATTTGTATCTTCTGTTGAAGATCTTCAGTTGATGACTTTTGGTCACCCAACATTCTCTGAAGTTGTTCATGAAGCTGCACTTGCTGTAGATGGTCGTGCAATTCACGCGATTCAACGTAAGCGTAAATAAAATTAAAGAGCGGTTTCTCCGCTCTTTTTCACATTCGATGGTGTGATTAAAAAATCATCAAGTTGATAGACGTAGACAGCAATTTGCACATACAACATGAGAATGTTGCGCAAATTGAAGACAACAAACAAAGTTAAGTAGGTAACTAAATGAACTTACATGAGTATCAAGCTAAAGCGTTATTGAAAGAATATGGTATGCCGGTACAAGAAGGTATCTTGGCAACCAATGCAGACGAAGCAGTTGCTGCATTTGAACAGCTTGGTGGTAAATTCGCTGTAATGAAGGCGCAAGTTCATGCTGGTGGTCGTGGTAAGGCTGGTGGCGTTAAAGTTGCAAAATCTAAAGAAGATGTTATCGAATTTGCAAACAATATCATTGGTACTCGTCTTGTAACGTATCAAACAGATGCAAATGGTCAACCAGTAAACAGCATCATTGTTGCTGAAGACGTATATCCAGTTGAGCGTGAGCTTTACTTGGGCGCGGTTGTAGACCGTTCTAGCCGTCGTATTACTTTCATGGCTTCTACAGAAGGTGGTGTAGAAATCGAGAAAGTTGCTGAAGAAACTCCAGAAAAAATTATCAAAGTTGAAGTTGATCCATTAGTTGGCTTACAACCATTCCAAGCACGTGAAGTTGCGTTTGCTTTAGGTTTGAAAGACAAACAAATCGGTCAATTCGTAAAAATCATGACAGCTGCTTACCAAGCATTTGTTGAAAACGATTTTGCTTTATTTGAAATTAACCCGCTTTCTGTTCGTGAAAACGGCGAAATTTTATGTGTAGATGCGAAAGTAGGTATCGACTCTAACGCGCTTTACCGTTTACCTAAAGTTGCTGCTTTACGTGACAAATCTCAAGAGAATGAGCGTGAATTAAAAGCATCTGAATTTGATCTTAACTATGTTGCTTTAGAAGGTAACATCGGTTGTATGGTTAACGGTGCTGGTCTTGCAATGGCAACTATGGACATCATTAAACTTTATGGTGGTCAGCCTGCAAACTTCCTTGACGTTGGTGGCGGTGCAACTAAAGAGCGCGTAATTGAAGCGTTCAAAATCATCCTTGCTGATACATCTGTACAAGGTGTTTTAATTAACATCTTCGGTGGTATCGTACGTTGTGACATGATTGCTGAAGCAATTATTGCAGCGGTTCAAGAAGTAAACGTAACTGTTCCAGTTGTTGTTCGTTTAGAAGGTAACAACGCTGAGTTAGGTGCTAAATTACTTGATGAATCTGGTTTGAAATTAATTTCTGCGAACGGTTTGTCTGATGCCGCAGAAAAAGTTGTAGCTGCAGTTAAAGCGTAAGGGGAGTATCAATCATGAGCGTATTAATTAATAAAGACACTAAAGTATTGGTACAAGGTTTTACTGGTAAAAACGGTACTTTCCACTCTGCACAAGCTTTAGACTACGGTACAAAAGTTGTTGGTGGTGTTACTCCAGGTAAAGGTGGTACAACTCACCTTGACTTACCAGTATTCAACACAATGAAAGAAGCTGTACGTGAAACAAATGCAGATGCATCTGTAATCTATGTACCAGCTCCATTCGTTTTAGACTCAATCGTTGAAGCGGTTGATTCAGGTGTTGGCCTAATCGTTGTGATCACTGAAGGTGTTCCAACAATCGACATGCTTAAAGCAAAACGTTATTTAGAAACTAACGGTAACGGTACTCGTTTAGTTGGTCCTAACTGCCCAGGCGTGATCACTCCGGGTGAATGTAAGATCGGTATTATGCCTGGTCACATCCACCAACCAGGTCGTATTGGTATTATCTCACGTTCAGGTACATTGACTTATGAAGCTGTTGCTCAAACAACTAAGCTTGGTTTAGGTCAGTCTACTTGTATCGGTATTGGTGGTGACCCAATCCCAGGTATGAACCAAATCGAAGCGCTTCAATTGTTCCAAGACGATCCAGATACTGATGCAATCATCATGATCGGTGAGATCGGTGGTACAGCGGAAGAAGAAGCTGCTGAATTCATCAAATCTAACGTGACTAAGCCTGTAGTAGGTTACATCGCTGGTGTAACTGCTCCTAAAGGTAAGCGTATGGGTCACGCTGGTGCGATCATTTCTGGTGGTCAAGGTACTGCTGAAGAGAAATTTGCTGCATTTGAAAAAGCAGGTATGGCTTACACTCGTAGCCCAGCTGAGCTTGGTTCAACTATGTTGCAAGTATTAAAAGAGAAAGGTTTAGTTTAATAGCTACCTTAAATCTTTAAAAAATACCGCATCTGAAAAATGATGCGGTATTTTTTTGCATCATTGAAAAGTAGCATAAAATGAAATGAGAAATAATAACGCTAAAAAGAGACAAAAAAATACGCAATGATTGGGGTGATCATTGCGTAGAACAACGAATCTGTTAAAAACAGTTTCGGCTTAAGGAGAAATGTCGTGAGGTTCATATCAACCTACTTGAGCTATATTAGTGAGGTGTTCATATTTGTTCATTAAGGTTCACGTTAATTAGTGTTACTTCACGTTAAAAGGGTAAGAGCGTGTGAATCATAATAAATATATAGAAATTGTAATAACTTAAATTATTGAATCTAAATGTAATTATGAAAAAAGCCCCGTAGGGCTTTTTGAATTATATTTTGAATCTAAGAATTAGAATTTAAATAAGCCTAAGCCATCTTTAACTTCATCTAAAGTTTGCTGAGTAATGATTCGACATTTATCAGTACCTTGACGTAAAACATCCATAATGTAATCAGGGTCTTTAGCAAGTTCTTCACGGCGCTCACGAATAGGAGTAATTAATTCTTTTAACACACCTTCGAGACGTTTTTTAACAGTACCGTCACCAAGACCACCACGACGGTAATGAGCTTTTAATTCCTCAACTTCTTCTTTGTTTGGATCAAATGCATCTAAGTAAGTAAATACGATGTTTCCTTCAACCTGACCTGGATCTTCGATACGAAGATGATTTGGGTCAGTGTACATTGCGTTTACAGCTTTTTTAATGTCTTTGTCAGAAGCATTTAAAACAATGGTATTACCTAATGACTTAGACATTTTTGCTTTACCATCAAAACCAGGTAAACGAGCCATATTAGAAAGCAACGCTTTACATTCAGGTAAAAGGTCTTGACCAATTTGACGGTTTACACGACGCACGATTTCATTCGTTTGCTCAATCATTGGAATCTGATCTTCACCTACTGGTACTACAGTTGCTTTAAAAGCCGTAATATCAGCCGCCTGTGCAACAGGATAGCAAAGGAAGCCCGCAGGAATGTCACGTTCAAAACCGCGCATTTGAATTTCAGATTTAATAGTCGGGTTACGTTCTAAACGAGCCACAGTTACAAAGTTAAGATATAGCATTGTAAGTTCATTCAGTGCTGGTAAACATGACTGAACACAAATAGTTGTTTTAGTCGGATCAATACCAACAGCTAAATAATCTAGAGCAACTTCTAAAATGTTACGACGTACTTTATCTGGGTTATCTGCATTATCTGTTAATGCTTGTGCATCTGCTAATAAGAGGTGTTGATGGTGGCTATCCTGTAAACCTACACGTGAACGCAAAGAACCGACAAAATGCCCAAGGTGAAGTTGTCCGGTTGGGCGGTCGCCTGTCAAAATAATTGGACGCTGATCAACATTACTCATTATTTATTCCACTATCGTATTGGCTTAATCAGGGATAGTAAGCCCTGTAATATAAAAGATTGACATTATTGTACGGGAAATAAATTTTTTTCGTCAGCGATTGGTTAAACTTTCTTAAAATAATATTGTGAATTTATTCAGTAAAATTACAGAAAACGGAATATTTCATCTTACAATAGCTAGATAAATACAAACCTGGATAAGAAATGGCAAGTGGCTTACTTTTATTACTAGATGATATTGCAACAATTTTAGATGATGTCGCTTTAATGAGCAAAATGGCAGCAAAGAAAACTGCCGGTGTTTTAGGTGATGATTTGGCTTTAAATGCACAACAGGTAACAGGTGTACGTGCAGATCGTGAATTGCCTATCGTATGGAAGGTTGCCAAAGGTTCTTTAGTTAATAAGCTTATTTTAGTACCTTTAGCTTTATTAATTAGTGTTATCGCACCGTGGCTGATTAACCCTTTATTGATGCTAGGTGGTTTATTTCTATGTTATGAAGGTGTTGAAAAAGTTCTTCATACAATTATGCATAGAAAAGCTTCAACCTCTGAGGAAGCAGAAAAAGAATTTAACAATGAAGAGCTGGATCTGGCTACTTTTGAAAAAGAGAAAGTAAAAGGAGCTATTCGAACTGACTTTATTTTATCTGCTGAAATTGTTGTTATTTCTTTAGGAACGGTTGCTACGGCGGCTTTAATAACAAAAATAAGTGTACTTAGCATTATTGCTGTTGTGATGACACTAGGTGTTTATGGCTTGGTTGGTGTGATTGTTAAGATTGATGATTTAGGATTATATTTAACAAAACAGGCTGCTTCTTTTAAACAAACTCTAGGACGTGGTTTACTTGCTTTTGCTCCTCTTTTAATGAAGCTACTTTCTATTGTTGGAACTATTGCAATGTTTTTAGTAGGTGGAGGGATTATTAACCATACAATTCCTTTACTTCATCATATTACTGATAGTACCGTCGATCATGTAGAGAATATACCCGCAGTAGGCAATATTATTGGAGCTTTAACACCGACATTAATGAACTTTGCGATTGGTATGATTGCTGGGGCGGTTGTGTTGCTAGTGGTGAGTTTAATACAGAAAATGTGGCCAAAAGCTTCTGACTAATCAGGCCATTTAATAAGAAGAGGGACGTTATGCGCTGGAGAGATCGTAGAGTCAGTACCAATGTTGAGGACCGTCGAGGTGGGGGCGGTGTTAAAGCAGGTGGTATTAGTATTATTGGTTTGGTCGTGGCATTTGTCGCATGGAAATTTTTTGGCGTTGATCCGCAAATGGCTTATCAGGCAACACAGCAGGTTACTGCTTCACAACAATCAAATGCAACCTCACCAGAAAGTTTAACACCTGAGCAAAAAGAAGCATCGGATTTTGTGGGAACTGTATTAGCTGATACAGAAGATACGTGGACACCTATATTTAAGCAATTAGGGAAAACTTACACGCCACCAAAGTTAGTTTTATTTAGTGGAATGACTCGCTCAGGTTGTGGTACCGCTCAATCTGCTATGGGACCTTTTTATTGCCCAGCTGACCAAAAAGTTTATATTGATACCGAATTCTTTAAAGATATGCGCGAGCAAATGGGGATTTCGGGTGAGCAAAATAAATCAGAGCTTTCTCGCCAAGATCAGGCAGGGGATTTTGCCCAAGCCTATGTTGTTGCGCATGAAGTAGGCCATCATGTTCAAACCTTGCTTGGTATTTCATCTCAAGTGCAACAAGCTCGTTCGCAAGTCAGCCAAAGAGAGGGTAACCAATTATCTGTTCGACAAGAGTTACAAGCTGACTGTTTAGCAGGTATATGGGCAAATCATAATCAACAACGTACTCAGTTTTTAGAGTCTGGTGATGTTGAAGAAGCAATGGATGCAGCTCAAAAAATTGGTGATGACTATTTGCAAAAACGTGCGACAGGACAAGTTGTACCTGATAGTTTTACGCATGGTACGAGTGAACAGCGGATGCATTGGTTTCAAGTGGGCTTAAAGTCCGGTGATATCAACCAATGTGATACTTTTAATAATCCTATCTAATGTTAAAGATGAGTTTATTAAAACACTTTAAATAAGCTCATCTTTTAATACCCCAACTTCATAATTAATGTTAAGAAATTTAACTGATCGATAGAATGATTAAAGTAATTCGTTAAACTTATATTCCAACTTTTAACTGTTTAGGCCCTTATAAGGTGCCTACTTCCTCATTCTGTTCAGTTTAGCTGTCTAGGTTTTTTATTTGGTCATTGACCCAGAAGAAGGGTATTCATGGGTAATTTTTTCTTATTACAAGCACTTACAGTTGTATTTGCTTTATCAATTGCAACGACTATATTCAATAAGCGTATTTTAGGCTTTCCTCAAGCTATTGGCGTGCCTCTTGTTTCTGCAATCTTTGTCTTCATTTTGCAATGGGGAGCTAGTCTCTTAAATGGTAATCAGTTCATTACCATTAATATTCACAATATTGAAGAAGCAGTACGTCATATCGATTTTTATGACTTTTTAATTAATGGCGTCATTTGTTTTATTCTGACATCTTCTGCACTGAAATTTAAAATTTCAGACTTAAGAAGTTATTGGCGACAAATTAGTATTCTAGCGACTATTGCACTAGTTATCTGCGCCGTATTGTTTGGTGGCTTACTTTACGGCTTCCAATTACTGGTTGGCCATCATGTACCAATTTTAGTTCTTCTATTATTAGGCGCGGCATTGGGAGCAACTGACCCGATCGGTATTAAAGGTGTTTTAAGTTCGATTCGTGCGCCCCATCATTTAATTGTCAAATTAGAAGGCGAATCTTTATTTAACGATGCAATGTGTATTGCACTATTTATGACATTGCTGAACGTTTTACAAGGTGAACATTTTTCGTTAGTTGCGACTTTAGAAGCTTTACTTTATGAAATTGTGGTTGCTGTCGGTATTGGATGGGCATTCGGTATAGGAACATTACGTCTATTACGTGGCAAACACGAAATGGAGTCCCTGATTCTAACAACTGCCTTACTTGCTAGCGGAGCATATTTAGTTGCTTTGTTTGCTCACGCTTCTGCTCCGATTGCTTGTGTGATTGGCGGTTTAATCGTTGGTAATAAATGGAAAGAAATCCGTGAAGAGCGTGAGATTAGAGAAGTTAATCATTTTTGGCATACAGTAGAAGGAATTATCAATTCATTCTTATTCACTTTAATTGGTCTTGAGCTATTTATTCTTGATTTGAATTTTAGCCTGATCTTAGGGGGAATAGTTGCTTTCTTTATTTTGCATATTTCTCGCTTTGCAGCAAATTTTATGTCTTTTGCTTTCTTCCCAACAATGCGTAAAACCAAAAGCTACAATGGTAGTTTAACTATCTTATCTTGGGGTGGCGTACGAGGCGGGATTTCACTTGCTTTAATTCTGGCTGTTGCAAATATTCCAGCACTTAGTCCTTATAGTAGTATTCTTATTGGATATACCTTTATTAGTGTACTGTTATCTGGTGTGGTGTGTGGTCTTGGTCTACCGGCAGTAATGAACGCATTTTATTACAACCCTAATGAAGAAACCGAAGGACTTAAAGGCTTTTACCAAAAGTTATGTCACAAAATGAATCGCCGTGGCTTTCAATATATTGTAGGAGAAGATGCGTTAGGAAGAGAAACTATTACTATCTTTAACCCTGATGTTATTGTTGATCAAAAAACAGAAGATGGTATTGCAACTATGCATGACCCTAATAAGTTACAAGAAGTAAAACGTTTTGAGAGTCCAGATAATTTTTAACTTAACTTAAAAATCTTTTTAATTAGTATTAAAAAATTAGGCTTTAGTGTAATAGTAAAATATTATCTGAAGCCATTTTTTTCTATATATATCATTATTAATATATTTTATTTTATTGAGATATTAAAAATTGTTATATAAAAAATTAAATTAAAATAGTTTTCAATAAATTTTCAATAATAAAAAATTAAATTTGTTTTATATATAAAACAGTTGCTAGTTATTTTTCGTAATTTATAAGAATAAGAACGAGAATTTTATTTATATAAAATTTGTATTAATTAAATTTTTTTCTTTAAGGACTTTAGTATTTATTTTTTTTATTTTAAAGTGGTTAATGTAAAAATGATCACATTACTTAATGTTTTTAAGTTGTAGGTCAAAAACTCGAAAACATTAAGTAAAAAGAATTATACAAAAAATCATTTAAATCAATAATATAAAAGGAATATAGATATGCCTGAGATACAAATTATTGCCAAGGACAGTCACAAAACCTTGGTAACAACAGAGGGAACTTCTGCAAAACTTTCAGAAGCGTCAGTTGTATTGGTAAAAGTAGCTGCCAGTGATGTACTGGTAGTCAATAGAGAGGGTACTAATGCAGTAATTCGCCTAAAAAATGGCGAAACTAT
The DNA here is from genome assembly GCF_041021905.1 of Acinetobacter nosocomialis. Classification (NCBI taxonomy): domain Bacteria; kingdom Pseudomonadati; phylum Pseudomonadota; class Gammaproteobacteria; order Moraxellales; family Moraxellaceae; genus Acinetobacter; species Acinetobacter nosocomialis. The sequence goes on along the minus strand of NZ_CP157432.1, from coordinate 3,167,332 downwards.
TGTTATTGAAGGCTTCTTTAGTGGTACTGCTGAACCAGCTGATAACAGTCTTGTATTTCAAGATCAGAATGGTCAACTCATTTGGGCAAAATTTAAAGATGCTGAAAATGATGCAGATGCTGACAGCGATGCAGATGCAGATGCCGACAGTGATGTGGAGCCACAAGCACTTTTAGGTGAAGACTTACCAGCAGCACTACCAGCAGAAGCACCACAGGCATTAGTGTCTGATGTTATTTATCAACCAATTTCTTCAATTCAGCCATTACTTTATCATGATGCAGGTGTGAACCCATGGTTATGGGCAGCAGTACCTCTAGTTGCAGGCGGTATCATTGCCGCTGCATCAAATAGTGGTAGTAGTAATGACTCTTCTCCTGCAGATACTACACCCCCAAATACAAATGGGGTTACTTTCTCTGTTGATCCTATAACTTCAGATAATGTTATTAATTCAACTGAAGCTGCTGGTAACGTTACTGTTACAGGCAGCTTAAAAAATATTCCAGCAGATGCTGCAAATACTGTCGTTACTGTAGTTGTGAATGGTGTAACTTATACTGCAACTGTAGATAAAGTAGCAGGAACATGGAGCGTAGTTGTACCAGGCAGTGGATTAATTGCAGATAGCGATAAAACCATTGATGCAAAAGTTACGTTTACTGATGCAGCGGGTAATAGTAGCAATATAACTGAATCAAAAACTTATACAGTAGATACCACTGCGCCAAGTGCACCGGTAATTGATCCAATCAATGCAACTAATCCTGTAACAGGTACAGCAGAAGCTGGTTCAACAGTTAAGGTCACTTTCCCGGATGGTACGACAGCGACTGTAGTTGCAGGCCCGGATGGTAAGTGGACAGTACCAAACCCAGGTGATCTTAAAGATGGAGACAAAGTTACAGTTGTTGCAACTGACCCAGCGGGTAACCCGTCAGCACCATCAACTGGCACAGTAGATGCGGTTGCACCAGCAGTAACTGTAACAACCACATTAACCAATGACAGCACACCTGCGTTAAGCGGTACAATAAATGATCCAACTGCGAAAGTTGTGGTGACTGTAGACGGTGTGAACTACCCGGCAACCAATAATGGTGATGGCACCTGGACCCTTGCAGACAATACACTTCCAGTGTTGACAGACGGTCCGCATACCGTGACTGTGACAGCAACCGACCCGGCAGGTAATGTAGGTACAACTAATGCTGTGGTAACTGTTGATACCACTGCGCCAAATGCACCAGTAATTGATCCAATCAATGCAACTAATCCTGTAACAGGTACAGCAGAAGCTGGTTCAACAGTTAAGGTCACTTTCCCGGATGGTACGACAGCGACTGTAGTTGCAGGCCCGGATGGTAAGTGGACAGTACCAAACCCAGGTGATCTTAAAGATGGAGACAAAGTTACAGTTGTTGCAACTGACCCAGCGGGTAACCCGTCAGCACCATCAACTGGCACAGTAGATGCGGTTGCACCAGCAGTAACTGTAACAACCACATTAACCAATGACAGCACACCTGCGTTAAGCGGTACAATAAATGATCCAACTGCGAAAGTTGTGGTGACTGTAGACGGTGTGAACTACCCGGCAACCAATAATGGTGATGGCACCTGGACCCTTGCAGACAATACACTTCCAGTGTTGACAGACGGTCCGCATACTGTGACTGTGACAGCAACTGACCCGGCAGGTAATGTGGGTACAACTAATGCTGTGGTGACTGTAGATACGGCAGCACCAAATGCACCGGTACTTGATCCAATCAATGCAACTAATCCTGTAACAGGTACAGCAGAAGCTGGTTCAACAGTTACCGTGAGCTTCCCGGATGGTACAACAGCGACTGTAGTTGCAGGCCCGGATGGTAAGTGGACAGTACCAAACCCAGGTGACCTGACTGATGGTCAAACAGTAACAGCGACAGCGACTGACCCAGCGGGTAACCCGTCATTACCTGGCACAGGTGTAGTAGATGCAGTTGCCCCAACAGTTGCAGTAACAACAGCATTAACCAATGACAGTACACCTGCATTAACCGGTACAGTGAACGATCCGACAGCGAAAGTTGTGGTGACTGTAGATGGTGTGGCTTATCCAGCGGTGAACAATGGTGATGGCACCTGGACCCTTGCAGACAATACACTTCCAGTGTTGACTGACGGTCCGCATACCGTGACTGTGACAGCGACTGACCCGGCAGGAAATGTAGGTACAGGCAATGCTGTGGTAACTGTCGATACGACAGCACCAAGTGCACCGGTACTTGATCCAATCAATGCAACTAATCCTGTAACAGGTACAGCAGAACCTGGTTCAACAGTTACCGTGAGCTTCCCGGATGGTACAACAGCGACTGTAGTTGCAGGCCCGGATGGTAAGTGGACAGTACCAAACCCAGGTGACCTGACTGATGGTCAAACAGTAACAGCGACAGCGACTGACCCAGCGGGTAACCCGTCATTACCTGGCACAGGTGTAGTAGATGCAGTTGCCCCAACAGTTGCAGTAACAACAGCATTAACCAATGACAGTACACCTGCATTAACCGGTACAGTGAACGATCCGACAGCGAAAGTTGTGGTGACTGTAGATGGTGTGGCTTATCCAGCGGTGAACAATGGTGATGGCACCTGGACCCTTGCAGACAATACACTTCCAGTGTTGACTGACGGTCCGCATACCGTGACTGTGACAGCGACTGACCCGGCAGGAAATGTAGGTACAGGCAATGCTGTGGTAACTGTCGATACGACAGCACCAAGTGCACCGGTACTTGATCCAATCAATGCAACTAATCCTGTAACAGGTACAGCAGAACCTGGTTCAACAGTTACCGTGAGCTTCCCGGATGGTACAACAGCGACTGTAGTTGCAGGCCCGGATGGTAAGTGGACAGTACCAAACCCAGGTGACCTGACTGATGGTCAAACAGTAACAGCGACAGCGACTGACCCAGCGGGTAACCCGTCATTACCTGGCACAGGTGTAGTAGATGCAGTTGCCCCAACAGTTGCAGTAACAACAGCATTAACCAATGACAGTACACCTGCATTAACCGGTACAGTGAACGATCCGACAGCGAAAGTTGTGGTGACTGTAGATGGTGTGGCTTATCCAGCGGTGAACAATGGTGATGGCACCTGGACCCTTGCAGACAATACACTTCCAGTGTTGACTGACGGTCCGCATACCGTGACTGTGACAGCGACTGACCCGGCAGGAAATGTAGGTACAGGCAATGCTGTGGTAACTGTCGATACGACAGCACCAAGTGCACCGGTACTTGATCCAATCAATGCAACTAATCCTGTAACAGGTACAGCAGAACCTGGTTCAACAGTTACCGTGAGCTTCCCGGATGGCACAACAGCAACTGTAGTTGCAGGCCCGGATGGTAAGTGGACAGTACCAAACCCAGGTGACCTGACTGATGGTCAAACAGTAACAGCGACAGCGACTGACCCAGCGGGTAACCCGTCATTACCTGGCACAGGTGTAGTAGATGCAGTTGCCCCAACAGTTGCAGTAACAACAGCATTAACCAATGACAGTACACCTGCATTAACCGGTACAGTGAACGATCCGACAGCGAAAGTTGTGGTGACTGTAGATGGTGTGGCTTATCCAGCGGTGAACAATGGTGATGGCACCTGGACCCTTGCAGACAATACACTTCCAGTGTTGACTGACGGTCCGCATACCGTGACTGTGACAGCGACTGACCCGGCAGGAAATGTAGGTACAGGCAATGCTGTGGTAACTGTCGATACGACAGCACCAAGTGCACCGGTACTTGATCCAATCAATGCAACTAATCCTGTAACAGGTACAGCAGAACCTGGTTCAACAGTTACCGTGAGCTTCCCGGATGGTACAACAGCGACTGTAGTTGCAGGCCCGGATGGTAAGTGGACAGTACCAAACCCAGGTGACCTGACTGATGGTCAAACAGTAACAGCGACAGCGACTGACCCAGCGGGTAACCCGTCATTACCTGGCACAGGTGTAGTAGATGCAGTTGCCCCAACAGTTGCAGTAACAACAGCATTAACCAATGACAGTACACCTGCATTAACTGGTACAGTGAACGATCCGACAGCGAAAGTTGTGGTGACTGTAGATGGTGTGAACTACCCGGCAACCAATAATGGCGATGGCACCTGGACCCTTGCAGACAATACACTTCCAGTGTTGGCTGACGGTCCGCATACTGTGACTGTGACAGCAACTGACCCGGCAGGTAATGTAGGTACAACTAATGCAGTGGTAACTGTAGATACCACTGCGCCGACAGTTGGTTTAAGTGATGTCACCACCAATGACAGTACACCTGAATTAACAGGTACAGTGAACGATCCAAGTGCGACAGTTGTGGTGACTGTAAATGGTGTGAACTATACTGCGGTGAATAATGGCAACGGTAGTTGGACCCTTGCAGACAATACACTTCCAGTGTTGGCAGATGGTCCACATACTGTGACTGTAACAGCAACCGACCCGGCAGGTAATGTAAGTACAACCAGTGCAGTCGTGACTGTAGATACTGCAGCAGCGAACCTGCTTGGTCCGATTACAGTACCGGATGACTTAAATGCTGATGGCTTCATCAATGCATCAGAACTTGGCACAGACGGCAGCTTTAATGCCCGTGTAGCATTGGGTCCAGATGCAGCGGTAGGTACTGTTGTGAATGTTAACGGCACTGACTACACAGTGAGTGCAACTGACTTAAGCAATGGCTATATCACAGCATCGATTCCTGTAACAGCGGATGGCCCAATTACCATCCATGCCCAAGCAGTGGATTCACAAGGTCATATCAGCAGCCCGACAAATGTAATCGTGACTGTCGATACGGCAGCACCAGGTACACCAGTACTTGATCCAATCAATGCAACTAATCCTGTAACAGGTACAGCAGAACCTGGTTCAACAGTTACCGTGAGCTTCCCGGATGGCACAACAGCAACTGTAGTTGCAGGCCCGGATGGTAAGTGGACAGTACCAAACCCAGGTGACCTGACTGATGGTCAAACAGTAACAGCGACAGCGATTGACCCAGCGGGCAACCCGTCAGTACCTGGCACAGGTGTAGTAGATGCAGTTGCCCCAACAGTTGCAGTGACAACGACATTAACCAATGACAGCACACCTGCGTTAAGCGGTACAGTGAACGATCCGACTGCGAAAGTGGTGGTGACTGTAGATGGTGTGAACTACCCGGCAACCAATAATGGTGATGGCACCTGGACCCTTGCAGACAATACACTTCCAGTGTTGACTGACGGTCCGCATACTGTGACTGTGACAGCGACTGACCCGGCAGGAAATGTGGGTACAGGCAATGCTGTGGTAACTGTCGATACGACAGCACCAAGTGCACCGGTACTTGATCCAATCAATGCAACTAATCCTGTAACAGGTACAGCAGAACCTGGTTCAACAGTTACCGTGAGCTTCCCGGATGGCACAACAGCAACTGTAGTTGCAGGCCCGGATGGTAAGTGGACAGTACCAAACCCAGGTGACCTGACTGATGGTCAAACAGTAACAGCGACAGCGACTGACCCAGCGGGTAACCCGTCATTACCTGGCACAGGTGTAGTAGATGCAGTTGCCCCAACAGTTGCAGTAACAACAGCATTAACCAATGACAGTACACCTGCATTAACCGGTACAGTGAACGATCCGACAGCGAAAGTTGTGGTGACTGTAGATGGTGTGGCTTATCCAGCGGTGAACAATGGTGATGGCACCTGGACCCTTGCAGACAATACACTTCCAGTGTTGACTGACGGTCCGCATACTGTGACTGTGACAGCGACTGACCCGGCAGGTAATGTGGGTACAGGCAATGCCGTGGTAACTGTCGATACCACTGCGCCAAGTGCACCGGTACTTGATCCAATCAATGCAACTAATCCTGTAACAGGTACAGCAGAACCTGGTTCAACAGTTACCGTGAGCTTCCCGGATGGCACAACAGCGACTGTAGTTGCAGGCCCGGATGGTAAGTGGACAGTACCAAACCCAGGTGACCTGACTGATGGTCAAACAGTAACAGCGACAGCGACTGACCCAGCGGGTAACCCGTCATTACCTGGCACAGGTGTAGTAGATGCAGTTGCCCCAACAGTTGCAGTAACAACAGCATTAACCAATGACAGTACACCTGCATTAACTGGTACAGTGAACGATCCGACAGCGAAAGTTGTGGTGACTGTAGATGGTGTGAACTACCCGGCAACCAATAATGGCGATGGCACCTGGACCCTTGCAGACAATACACTTCCAGTGTTGGCTGACGGTCCGCATACTGTGACTGTGACAGCAACTGACCCGGCAGGTAATGTAGGTACAACTAATGCAGTGGTAACTGTAGATACCACTGCGCCGACAGTTGGTTTAAGTGATGTCACCACCAATGACAGTACACCTGAATTAACAGGTACAGTGAACGATCCAAGTGCGACAGTTGTGGTGACTGTAAATGGTGTGAACTATACTGCGGTGAATAATGGCAACGGTAGTTGGACCCTTGCAGACAATACACTTCCAGTGTTGGCAGATGGTCCACATACTGTGACTGTAACAGCAACCGACCCGGCAGGTAATGTAAGTACAACCAGTGCAGTCGTGACTGTAGATACTGCAGCAGCGAACCTGCTTGGTCCGATTACAGTACCGGATGACTTAAATGCTGATGGCTTCATCAATGCATCAGAACTTGGCACAGACGGCAGCTTTAATGCCCGTGTAGCATTGGGTCCAGATGCAGCGGTGGGTACTGTTGTGAATGTTAATGGCACTGACTACACAGTGAGTGCAACTGACTTAAGCAATGGCTATATCACAGCATCGATTCCTGTAACAGCGGATGGCCCGATCACCATCCATGCCCAAGCAGTGGATTCACAAGGTCATATCAGCAGCCCGGCAGATGTCATCGTGACTGTCGATACGGCAGCACCAAGTGCACCGGTACTTGATCCAATCAATGCGACTAATCCTGTAACAGGTACAGCAGAACCTGGTTCAACAGTTACCGTGAGCTTCCCGGATGGCACAACAGCAACTGTCGTTGCGGGTCCTGATGGTAAGTGGACAGCGCCAAACCCAGGTGACCTGACTGATGGTCAAACAGTAACTGCAATAGCAACAGACCCAGCAGGTAACCCATCATTACCAGGTACAGGTACTGTAGATGCATTGGCACCGACCGTTGCCTTGAGTGACGTGTTAACTAATGACAGTACACCTGCATTAACCGGTACAGTGAACGATCCGACAGCGAAAGTTGTGGTGACTGTAGATGGCGTAAACTACCCGGCAACCAATAATGGCGATGGCACCTGGACGCTTGCAGACAATACACTTCCAGTGTTGACTGACGGTCCGCATACCGTGACTGTGACAGCGACTGACCCGGCAGGTAATGTGGGTACAGGCAATGCTGTGGTAACTGTAGATACGACAGCGCCGACAGTTGGTTTAAGTGATGTCACCACCAATGACAGTACACCTGAATTAACAGGTACAGTGAACGATCCAACTGCGACAGTTGTGGTGACTGTAAATGGTGTGAACTATACTGCGGTGAACAATGGCAACGGTAGTTGGACCCTTGCAGACAATACACTTCCAGTGTTGGCAGATGGTCCACATACTGTGACTGTGACAGCAACCGACCCGGCAGGTAATGTAAGTACAACCAGTGCAGTCGTGACTGTAGATACTGCAGCAGCGAACTTGCTTGGTCCGATTACAGTACCGGATGATTTAAATGCTGATGGCTTCATCAATACATCAGAACTTGGCACAGATGGCAGCTTTGATGCCCGTGTAGCATTGGGTCCAGATGCAGCGGTGGGTACTGTTGTGAATGTTAATGGCACTGACTACACAGTGAGTGCAACTGACTTAAGCAATGGCTATATCACAGCATCGATTCCTGTAACAGCAGATGGCCCGATCACCATCCATGCCCAAGCAGTGGATTCACAAGGTCATATCAGCAGCCCGGCAGATGTCATCGTGACTGTCGATACGGCAGCACCAAGTGCACCGGTACTTGATCCAATCAATGCGACTAATCCTGTAACAGGTACAGCAGAACCTGGTTCAACAGTTACCGTGAGCTTCCCGGATGGCACAACAGCAACTGTCGTTGCGGGTCCTGATGGTAAGTGGACAGCGCCAAACCCAGGTGACCTGACTGATGGTCAAACAGTAACTGCAATAGCAACAGACCCAGCAGGTAACCCATCATTACCAGGTACAGGTACTGTAGATGCATTGGCACCGACCGTTGCCTTGAGTGACGTGTTAACTAATGACAGTACACCTGCATTAACCGGTACAGTGAACGATCCGACAGCGAAAGTTGTGGTGACTGTAGATGGCGTAAACTACCCGGCAACCAATAATGGCGATGGCACCTGGACGCTTGCAGACAATACACTTCCAGTGTTGACTGACGGTCCGCATACCGTGACTGTGACAGCGACTGACCCGGCAGGTAATGTGGGTACAGGCAATGCTGTGGTAACTGTAGATACGACAGCGCCGACAGTTGGTTTAAGTGATGTCACCACCAATGACAGTACACCTGAATTAACAGGTACAGTGAACGATCCAACTGCGACAGTTGTGGTGACTGTAAATGGTGTGAACTATACTGCGGTGAACAATGGCAACGGTAGTTGGACCCTTGCAGACAATACACTTCCAGTGTTGGCAGATGGTCCACATACTGTGACTGTGACAGCAACCGACCCGGCAGGTAATGTAAGTACAACCAGTGCAGTCGTGACTGTAGATACTGCAGCAGCGAACTTGCTTGGTCCGATTACAGTACCGGATGATTTAAATGCTGATGGCTTCATCAATACATCAGAACTTGGCACAGATGGCAGCTTTGATGCCCGTGTAGCATTGGGTCCAGATGCAGCGGTGGGTACTGTTGTGAATGTTAATGGCACTGACTACACAGTGAGTGCAACTGACTTAAGCAATGGCTATATCACAGCATCGATTCCTGTAACAGCAGATGGCCCGATCACCATCCATGCCCAAGCAGTGGATTCACAAGGTCATATCAGCAGCCCGGCAGATGTCATCGTGACTGTCGATACGGCAGCACCAAGTGCACCGGTACTTGATCCAATCAATGCGACTAATCCTGTAACAGGTACAGCAGAACCTGGTTCAACAGTTACCGTGAGCTTCCCGGATGGCACAACAGCAACTGTCGTTGCGGGTCCTGATGGTAAGTGGACAGCGCCAAACCCAGGTGACCTGACTGATGGTCAAACAGTAACTGCAATAGCAACAGACCCAGCAGGTAACCCATCATTACCAGGTACAGGTACTGTAGATGCATTGGCACCGACCGTTGCCTTGAGTGACGTGTTAACTAATGACAGTACACCTGCATTAACCGGTACAGTGAACGATCCGACAGCGAAAGTTGTGGTGACTGTAGATGGCGTAAACTACCCGGCAACCAATAATGGCGATGGCACCTGGACGCTTGCAGACAATACACTTCCAGTGTTGACTGACGGTCCGCATACCGTGACTGTGACAGCGACTGACCCGGCAGGTAATGTGGGTACAGGCAATGCTGTGGTAACTGTAGATACGACAGCGCCGACAGTTGGTTTAAGTGATGTCACCACCAATGACAGTACACCTGAATTAACAGGTACAGTGAACGATCCAACTGCGACAGTTGTGGTGACTGTAAATGGTGTGAACTATACTGCGGTGAACAATGGCAACGGTAGTTGGACCCTTGCAGACAATACACTTCCAGTGTTGGCAGATGGTCCACATACTGTGACTGTGACAGCAACCGACCCGGCAGGTAATGTAAGTACAACCAGTGCAGTCGTGACTGTAGATACTGCAGCAGCGAACTTGCTTGGTCCGATTACAGTACCGGATGATTTAAATGCTGATGGCTTCATCAATACATCAGAACTTGGCACAGATGGCAGCTTTGATGCCCGTGTAGCATTGGGTCCAGATGCAGCGGTGGGTACTGTTGTGAATGTTAATGGCACTGACTACACAGTGAGTGCAACTGACTTAAGCAATGGCTATATCACAGCATCGATTCCTGTAACAGCAGATGGCCCGATCACCATCCATGCCCAAGCAGTGGATTCACAAGGTCATATCAGCAGCCCGGCAGATGTCATCGTGACTGTCGATACGGCAGCACCAAGTGCACCGGTACTTGATCCAATCAATGCGACTAATCCTGTAACAGGTACAGCAGAACCTGGTTCAACAGTTACCGTGAGCTTCCCGGATGGCACAACAGCAACTGTCGTTGCGGGTCCTGATGGTAAGTGGACAGCGCCAAACCCAGGTGACCTGACTGATGGTCAAACAGTAACTGCAATAGCAACAGACCCAGCAGGTAACCCATCATTACCAGGTACAGGTACTGTAGATGCATTGGCACCGACCGTTGCCTTGAGTGACGTGTTAACTAATGACAGTACACCTGCATTAACCGGTACAGTGAACGATCCGACAGCGAAAGTTGTGGTGACTGTAGATGGCGTAAACTACCCGGCAACCAATAATGGCGATGGCACCTGGACGCTTGCAGACAATACACTTCCAGTGTTGACTGACGGTCCGCATACCGTGACTGTGACAGCGACTGACCCGGCAGGTAATGTGGGTACAGGCAATGCTGTGGTAACTGTAGATACGACAGCGCCGACAGTTGGTTTAAGTGATGTCACCACCAATGACAGTACACCTGAATTAACAGGTACAGTGAACGATCCAACTGCGACAGTTGTGGTGACTGTAAATGGTGTGAACTATACTGCGGTGAACAATGGCAACGGTAGTTGGACCCTTGCAGACAATACACTTCCAGTGTTGGCAGATGGTCCACATACTGTGACTGTGACAGCAACCGACCCGGCAGGTAATGTAAGTACAACCAGTGCAGTCGTGACTGTAGATACTGCAGCAGCGAACTTGCTTGGTCCGATTACAGTACCGGATGATTTAAATGCTGATGGCTTCATCAATACATCAGAACTTGGCACAGATGGCAGCTTTGATGCCCGTGTAGCATTGGGTCCAGATGCAGCGGTGGGTACTGTTGTGAATGTTAATGGCACTGACTACACAGTGAGTGCAACTGACTTAAGCAATGGCTATATCACAGCATCGATTCCTGTAACAGCAGATGGCCCGATCACCATCCATGCCCAAGCAGTGGATTCACAAGGTCATATCAGCAGCCCGGCAGATGTCATCGTGACTGTCGATACGGCAGCACCAAGTGCACCGGTACTTGATCCAATCAATGCGACTAATCCTGTAACAGGTACAGCAGAACCTGGTTCAACAGTTACCGTGAGCTTCCCGGATGGCACAACAGCAACTGTCGTTGCGGGTCCTGATGGTAAGTGGACAGCGCCAAACCCAGGTGACCTGACTGATGGTCAAACAGTAACTGCAATAGCAACAGACCCAGCAGGTAACCCATCATTACCAGGTACAGGTACTGTAGATGCATTGGCACCGACCGTTGCCTTGAGTGACGTGTTAACTAATGACAGTACACCTGCATTAACCGGTACAGTGAACGATCCGACAGCGAAAGTTGTGGTGACTGTAGATGGCGTAAACTACCCGGCAACCAATAATGGCGATGGCACCTGGACGCTTGCAGACAATACACTTCCAGTGTTGACTGACGGTCCGCATACCGTGACTGTGACAGCGACTGACCCGGCAGGTAATGTGGGTACAGGCAATGCTGTGGTAACTGTAGATACGACAGCGCCGACAGTTGGTTTAAGTGATGTCACCACCAATGACAGTACACCTGAATTAACAGGTACAGTGAACGATCCAACTGCGACAGTTGTGGTGACTGTAAATGGTGTGAACTATACTGCGGTGAACAATGGCAACGGTAGTTGGACCCTTGCAGACAATACACTTCCAGTGTTGGCAGATGGTCCACATACTGTGACTGTGACAGCAACCGACCCGGCAGGGAATGTATCGATTCCGGCAACTGGTACGGTAACGATTAGTTCTTCTAGTATCTTGGCCTTTGATAACACTGATCATGCAGTCCTTAGTCCGCAACCATCTCTTGTTGGTAATGATGTAAGTTTAGGCAGTACTTCTTATTTAGTACTTACATCTGTAGCAGGCTTAGACCTTCAACTTGGTGGTAATTCGTTAGGATTTACCGTCGCTGCTGGACACGAAGGTGAGGTCACTTTCCAATATAGTGGTTTAATCGATGCAGCTGTACTTTCTGACTACAAGTTAGTAGTTCAGAAGTTCAATACAACAACGAATCAATGGGAATCTATACATGGTGATGCTAATTCATCATTAATTAGCTTGCACTTGTTAGGCATTGGTACAGGAAATGTTCCTGGTGCAGTCCTTGATGGTTTAGATGCGGGTCAATACCGTGCATTCTTAGCCTACGATGGCTTGTTAGGATTGGGTGTGTTAGGTTCTCTGTCTGCCACTATGGATGATTATGATCTGTCTGTAGCAGGTGGTTATCAGGTTGGTAACGCTGAAGGTAACGTGATTACTGATCCGGATCCAACAACAGGTCAAGTCGATCAAGTAACAGCAACTACTTATGTTTCGTCAGTGAATGGCCATCCGATTGATGCTAATGGGGAAACATTTGCAGGTACTTACGGAACAATTACTTTCTATCAAGATGGTAGTTACGTTTATGTACCAAATGCAGATGGCTCTGGTATAGGTCAAACAGATGTATTCACTTATACGTTAACTGACTCAGCAACTGGAGCAACAGGTCAAGCTAATCTTAATATCGTGTTTGATTCGATTCGTGCAGCGGATAACCTTGTTGAAGTTGAACTCAACCCACAATATCAATTGGTGGGTACAGAGACTGATTCAGCATTCTATGGCGTTCTATTGAATGTCGGAAATATTGTTGACCTACAACTACTCACAGTAGATACGGTTGACTTTACTATCGCTGCTGGTCAGGAAGGGGTTGCAACATTTAACTTCAATAGCTTGATTGGTGCATCTGCCTTAGGTAACTACAATGTTGTGTTGCAAAAATACAATGATGTGACAGGACAATGGGAAGCAGTGAATGGTACAGGTGATCGTTCATTACTGAACTTGACCTTACTCGGTAATACGCCAACTGCGCAAATAGGTGGGCTTACAGAGGGTGAATATAGAGCGTTCTTGTCATTCAATGGTTTGGTAGGTGGAGCAGTAGCTGTCACATTAAACGGCAGTGTAGATGTCTATAACCCTGCGGTTATTACTGGTTACAATGTAGTGGCAGCTCATGGCAACCTAATCTCTGATCCAAATACAAATGGTGCTGTTGATATTGCTACACCTAACAGCATTATCAGTGAAGTCAATGGGGTTACAGTTGGTGCATCTCCAACTGAGATTATCGGTACCCACGGTACTTTACTCATCTATGCAAATGGTGATTATACCTATACGCCAAATGCGGATAGTGCTGGTTTAGGTCAAGTTGATCAATTTACCTATACCTTGTTAGACCCAGCTTCTAATACAACTTCACAAGCTACGTTCTATGTACATCTAGATAGTAAAGTTGTGGATATGAACTGGAATGCAGCAGACCCATCACAACCTGCTACTGTAACGATTACAGCGGTAGATGATGCTGTAAATGCGGCAATTGCTGCTGAGCCTCATCTCATCGAAGATGACAGAGCATTGGGTAGCGCAACTTATCTTGCATTGTTATCGTTGGCTGGCATCAACCTACAAGCTCCTTTACCATTCGTGAATAGTACTGTGAACTTCAATGTAGGTGCTGGTGAAACTGGAACTGCAACCTTTAAATACAGCAGTTTAATCAATGAAGGAGCGCTTGGTGATTACCAACTTGTAGTACAGAAATTCAATACTGCTACAAATCGTTGGGAATCAATTACTGGTAGCAGTGAAGCTTCTTTACTGAACCTAAGTGTATTGGGTATAGGTGTGAACGCAACACCAGGAGTGGTTGTTGAAGGACTTGACGAAGGTCAATACCGTGCCTTTATGACATATAACGGTCTATATGGTAAGAGTATCCTAGGTACATTGTCTGGTACGATGGATGTTTATGATCCAAACCAAATTGACTTTACTGGTTTAGCATCTGAAGGCAATGTCATTACTGGCCTTGGTGTAGGCACACATGCTGATGTTGTAACGGGATTCACAATTGTTGATTCAGTTACTGTAAACGGTGTGACTACAAATATTGATCCAAACACTGGAACAATTATTCAAGGTCAATACGGTACGCTTCAAATATTCGCAAATGGTGATTACATCTATACGCCGAATAATACGAATGCAAACCTAGGTCTAGTCGATCACTTCACTTATACATTATCTGATCCTCTGGGTGGCAATATAAGTGCAAGTCTAGACTTCACTATTGGTAATAACACGCCTGTGATTGCGGTCGATGATCTTGCTGTCGCAGTCATTAATCCTGAATATCTGCAAATTGGTAACGATGTTGCGGTAGGTAGTACTACATATCTAGCGTTATTGTCATTGACCGATAATTTTGACTTCCAGGCTGGTGGCCAAAGCGTTAACTTCACTTTAACTAACGCAACATTAAATGATGTAACGTTTAACTATAGTGCGCTTATCAGTGCAAGCTTGTTAGCCGATTATGTTCTTGTAGTACAAAAATTTGATACCGCAACGAATCAATGGGTAGCTGTAAATGGTACTGGAGATGCTAACTTACTTAGTCTTGCAGCCTTTGGTGGAAATTCAGTGACATTGGAAGGCCTAGCTGCTGGTCAATATAGAGCTTATATGACTTATGCTGGTAGTGGTGTTGGAGTTAGCTTATTAGGTACATTGTCAGTTCAGAAAGATGTATTTGATGCGACAAATATCACAGGCTACAGTACAAAAGTTGCTGAAGGTAATGTTATCCATGATGTTGGATTAAATGGACACGCAGATACTGCTTCTGGTTTTAGTACAGTAACGAGCGTTGAATTTAATGGCATAGCACATGCGGTTAATCCGACAGGTGTAACAAATATTGTTGGTGACCATGGTACATTGTCAATCTATGCTAATGGTAATTACAGCTATCAACCAAATGGTGAGGCTGCAAGCCTTGGTCAAGTTGATCAGTTTACTTACACCTTGTCAGATGGTCTAAATACATCGCAAGCGACCTTGTATCTCCATATTGATAGCGACGCTGTCGATATGACTTGGAATACAAGTGATCCATCACAACCTGCTGACATCACAATTACTCCTGTAGATGCAATTGATAATGTGGCTTCTGCTGCTGTAGATATCGTTCCTCAAGGCGACCTTGGTGTAGCTGTAGGTTCTGCAACCTATTTAGCACTGATAGGAATTACAGAGAATTTAAATGTACCTGTTTTAGGAACTCCTAGTGTTGGTTTTACTATTGACGCTGGTCACGAAGCTGAAGTGACCTTCTCATACAGTGCAGCACTATCAGTATCATTATTGAATGATTATAAAGTGGTATTGCAACAAAAAGGTTCGGATGGTTCTTGGTATAACATTAATGGTGGTACAAGTACGGGCTTACTTAATATTGGTTTATTAGGAAGCGGTGGTATTGGTGTAACTGTTCCAGATCTAGGCCAAGGTGAATACCGAGCATTTATGGTTTACACCGGTTTAGGAGTAGGTATCTTAGGTACAATGAGTGTAGTGAAAGATGACTTCAATTACACAGTTGCTCCTACAAATAACGCTATCGTTGCAGATGGTAACGTATTGACGAATGATATAACGACCTTAACTACACAGGTTTCAACTGTAACCTCTGAAGTTGTAGGTGCTTTACCACAAACAGTAGGAACAGATACTGTTATAAATGGTGCATACGGTACATTGGTTATTTCTACAAATGGTCACTATACCTACACACCAAATACAATTGATACAAGTGCAATTGGTAAAGTGGATTCATTCACTTACACAATTCGTGATGCATTAACAGGAGCAACAGATACAGCGACATTACATGTTCAGGTTGGTTCTCCAGATGTAAATATCACTTGGGACAGTGCTAACCCTGGTGCAGATGGCGTAATTCCGTTACCTGTAGCAAATGCTGATACCAATCATGCAACTATTAGTATGAAACAAGTGACTGATGCAGTTGCTGATGTACCAAGTGGCACGGTAACTATTGGTAACCTTACAGGTTTCCCGCCATTACCTGTATTAAGCAATACAGTCACTTCGAATCAATTCGTTATTGCTAATAATACGGTAAGTGATGTTCATGTTGAGTTAGACTATACGGCAACATTAAGCTTGTCAGCTCTTCCAACAACTGGTTATAAAATCCAGCAATTGGTTGGTGGAACATGGGTAGATACTGTTTACTCGGGTTCTGCGACAGCCTTGGCAGGAGTTTTAGGTGCACCAGCATACTCAGCTGATGTATCTCACTTATCTGCTGGTACTTATCGAGTGGTATTTAGTTTATCTAGTCTGATTTCTTTAGGAACTGTGACTCTAGATTCTGCAGTAACTACAAAAGCTACACATCTAGATCAATACACACCTGATGGTCAGTCTGATTGGATTCACGGTAATATCTTGTTAGGCGATACAACTGGTGGAGTTGCAGATACTTCAACTGGCTCTCAACTATATGTTGAAGTTACACCAGGTAATTACCAAATTGCTGCTGGTCAGGCGATCAATACTGGTGAAGGTACGTTGTATCTCTACCATGATGGTTCGTACCATTACAAAGCTCTTGATACTGCGGCAAATGCTACGATTGATACGATTAACTACAAACTTGTATCAGTGACTGGTGCAGAGTCAACTAGCACATTAACTATCAACTTAAGTCAAGAATTGAATAGCCTAGCTGTAAGTACAGGAGCAAATGATACATTTACGCTTGGAAATGGCTCGGATACCTTGATTTACAACACGTTGACTGCTGCTAGTGTGAATAGTCCAACAGGAGGAAACACAACTGCAGGTGGTGTAGATACATGGACTGATTTCCATGTAGGTAATACAGCAACTGATAACCAAGCCGATAAGATCGATATAAGTAACCTGTTACTTACTCATCCAAACAGTTTGACTATTGGTCAGTATGTCTCTGTAAGCTATAACGCAGCGACACAAAATGCCACCATTAGTGTAGACCGTGATGGCTTAGGTACGACTTACACAAGCACACAATTGTTGACGATTCATATAGATGAACCAAGAACATCATTAACGCTTAATGATCTTCTCAACAATGGTCAAATTATCTATTAATAGATAATTAACCAAATAAAAAAAGAGAACCCTAGGGTTCTCTTTTTTTATGTTTAAACAATACGTTAACTTAGCTTTTAAAGACTTCATGCTATGATGTATTGAAAATTTTATAGAACAACAAATAACGAATAGGGACTTAATTCGAGTGGCGGTATTTTTAGACTTTAAAAGACAACTTAAGCTTTGGTTGGAACATTTCGTTCAGCATGTTCCAGACCTTCCGGAAAAAACAATTTTGTTTATATCATTTGGTCCTAAAGATCAAAGATGTAGTGTCTGGCATACCGAAAAAACAGCTTTTTCACAAGCAACTATACAGTTACTCGATTTTATTGATAACCAGTTTTCTCCAGATCAACTTCCAGACTATATAAAAATTGATGTTGCGTACAACCTGGAAAAACAAAGTTGGAGTCAAATAGAACAACTTGTTCATCATCAATTTCATAATAATCATTACCGCAGAGGAATTGCATTTGATGAAGCATGTTCGGTGGTTTTTCTGGAGCAAGAGATATATGGCAAAGCAATTATTCGAGGTTTGAGTTATGACAAACCTAACTTTTTTGATGAAACCAATCTCAACTATGCAATTAAGCAAAAATATAACGCTCCTAAACCACAAATTAGACTACAAGAGCTGCAAGACATTTGGACTTTCGATACCTATGCAACTTTTTATGAAAATGGACAGTTTATTAATTTAGCAAGCCGTTATGATGCAAATGGTATTAGAGGTATTGCGACCAATAAAAAGCTGCATTTTAGAGAGCTCATTGAGAAAAATGCAGCGTTTTTGCACAGCCAGATTCAAGAAAATGGCAAATTCATTTATGGCTATTTTCCTGCCTTCGATCGAGATATCCGCAACTACAATACTGTACGTCATTGCACATCACTTTATGCACTATTAGAAACTTTCGAATTACAAGATAAATCTGAGTACTGGCCTAAAATTATTGCAGCAATTCAATACGCTCTTACTACTTTCTATAAAGAAAAAGACTCTACAACTGCTTTTATGATTGATGGTAAAGAAGGGGAGTTTGAAATTAAATTAGGTGCAAACGCAGCAGCTATTTTAATGTTAACGAAATATCAGGAAATTACTCAAAAAACAGATTATTTAAAATATGCAGAGAAACTTGCAAATGGTATTTTAAAATTAGTTGATTCAGATGGATTAACTACTCATGTATTAAATTATCCAGACTATGATTTAAAAGAAAAGTTTAGAATCATTTATTATGATGGAGAAGCAGCATTAGCTTTACTCAGGTTGTATCAAATAAATCAGGATAAAAGATTATTAGACACTGTTAAATTAATGTTTGAAAATTTTATTTATAAAAGATATGAAAAATATCATGATCATTGGTTAAGTTACTGTACCAATGAGCTTACAAAAATATGTCCTGAAGAAAAATATTTTATTTTTGGTTTAAATAATTATTTAAAACATTTTATTTTTATTCGAAATAGAAAAACAACGTATGCAACTTTGTTAGAAATGCTAATGGCTGCTTATAAAATGGTAAATCGTTTAAAAAAGCAAGGCTATCAAAAACTTTTTGAACAAGCTTATATGCACGAATTAAAAAAACTGATTACATTTCGGGCTGAGTTTCAAACCACAGGTTTTTTCTATCCGGAAATAGCGATGTACATGGCGCGTCCAGATAAAATATTAAATGCTTTTTATGTACGACATGATCGTTTTAGAGTAAGAATTGATGATCAGGAACATAACTTGTCTGGCTACATTGCTTACGTAAAAGATTTCGAAGGAGAGGAGATATGACTGATCCTCTATTTGAAATTAAGCTGCTAGCCTCTCTTGATCATGCTCAATTTGAAGAGGCAATTTGGACATTTGAAATTGATGGAGACATTTCTACTTTATTATTGATTGATTATGCATTAGAACAATTCCATCAAAAAAAAGTTCAAGCTGATAAAGTCTATCGGGTTTCTGAACAAAAAAATAAGAAAATTGGTGAACAATATTTGGGCTTGGAAAAAAATGAATCTTATACATTTGCCCAGCTTTTACAATTCGTAATTTTTACTCAGGCAAATGATGTTAAAGATGCCTTAAGCAATATACTGTTTGATTCCGTTGAGCAAGCTCAATTGATCTTGTCTAAGAGAGCGGAAAACTACAAATTAACTTTAAAAGCACCTAATCAATTAAAAAATCTATTTTTGTTGGTAAAACACATTTATAGCTACCCAGCCGAGCTGAAAAAACTTTTCTTTATCAAAACACTTTTTTTTAAAAATAAAGTATATCAACCGATTACGCCTTTGCTTGCTCATCCAGTACTCACCTCGGTTTTATATCTCTCACATACCTTTAGACAGATTTATATCACTTATTCCGAACAGAACCAGAGCATTGGATTTTTCTCTTTTTTAGATGATATTCACCGTCTTGAGCATTTGGTTCCTTACTACCATTTTTTTCAAGAAAAGTATGTCGAGGCAAAAAAATGTTCTTCTCAAACAGGCATTATCAATATTCTGGGAGATACCTATTTCGGTGAAATGTACACTGAAAAGCGTAAGTCTAGAGGACAAACAGATGCTTTACAGCAGTATGGATATCACTATTCATTTCAAAAAATACAGCCATTTTTAGGTAAAAATGACATAAACATAGCTAACTTTGAAGCAGTCTTTTCTTTAGAAAATCAATCGCCGTTAAAAGATAAAAAGCCATTCATTCTAAAAGCCGACGCTAAAAAAACATTAGAAGAGCTTAAGAGCATTCATTTGAATTATTTGGTGTTGGCGAACAATCATCTGAAGGATTATGGTGATGAAGGGTTGGCCCATACATTACAACAGTTGGATCAGGCGAGTATTGCTTATATTGGCGCTGGACTGAACCAAAAAGATGCTCACAATTACTTTGAAATAGCTTTTGAAGCTAAGCACTATGCGATTTTTAATGGTTATTGGCATAGAGACAGTGCTTATCTAGACTATGATTTCTATGCACTAGGGTCAAGAAGTGGAGTAGCTTGTTTAAACGCTGTTTTACTTGAACAAATAATGCGTTATAAGCAGAATCATCCAGAGCGCAAAATTATTGTTATTTGTCATTGGGGTATCGATTTTAAGCCTATTACAAAAGACCAAACTAAACTCGCGACTATTCTTGCTCAAGCAGGAGCTGATCTTATAGTTGGTCATGGCGCTCATACTATTCAGCCAATCCAGATCATCAACCAAAAGCCTGTTGTGTTTGGTATTGGTAATGCTGTGTTTAATAGTGATGGAGAATATGAACAGCAAAATGCTTTGCCATTTGGTTGTATAGCCAAACTCGATTTGGCAAATGACTTACTTCGTCTTTATCCAATTTATACGGATAACTTAAAAACTTTTTGGCAACCGTATCCAGTAGATATTGAAGATTTCTCAAAGGCCAGTACTTATATGACATCTTTACTGACCCATGAGAATTATATGGCATCCCAAGATAACTTGGGGAGATATGTTGAAATTAAATTTTAAGAATATTGTTTATAAGTTGATAAGATGGTTTGAAGCTGTGTTTGAGTAAACCCCAAATTTCTTAAACCGCCACTGCCTAATTTACACTCAGCACTGGCCATAATATTGGTGGGGGTGGTTTTGGTTGCATTAGGTACACACACATGTTTTAAGCCGAAAGCATGGCCCATTTCATGAATACTACCCGCTTGAATGTTGTAATTTAATCGATTCCAGTCTAATAAAATAAAGGGTTTTCCATTATTACGGAATGTACGACTAGTAACATCATCAAATTCTAAGTTTTTTGAATACGCATCGTATATAAAGACTATGACCTCTTTACGTGCTGTTCGTTTAGGAAAGCATGCATTCACGCTTGCAGGAATCGAGCCTATAGAAATAGGACGAGCCTGGTTTATTTCATTACCAAGTTCGCAATGCATTTTTGAAAAATCTTGGTAAGAAATATAACGGTTTAATTTGAAATTAAAGATTTTATTGCCTTGGTCATCTAAATAATATGTATTTAATATGCGGACTTCTTTTCGCATTTGTGTAAGGTTATCAAAGCGTGCAGCAGAAGGATTGTCTGTAGTAAAAACGAAAGTAACTGGAACTACAGGTCTATTATTGGCAGGTTCCTCTGATAAATCTGGCGTTTGTAGAGGAGGGCGGGTCGTACAAGAAACACACAGAAGTGTCCCTGTAATCATCAGTAAGGTTTTTTTCATATTCATCGCAATGTCTCTGCATATTCTTTTAAAGAGATTTAAAGTAAATTTTTATATGATATGAACGATGTCAATTTTTATGGATTCCATTTTGACAACTCAGTATGAACTACATCGACAGATTTTAGAAGTCATTGCTCTAATTCCGTATGGAAAAGTAGCAACTTACGGACAAATAGCACGTATGGCAGGGTTACCCAAACACGCCAGATTAGTAGGTTATGTTCTTAAGCATCTTGATGCAGATCATCAAGTTCCTTGGTACCGTGTTATTAACTCACAAGGTAAAATTAGCCTAAGTAAGTTTAATGAAAAAGGTGAAAATGTTCAGCAGTTAAAGCTTGAAGCTGAAGGAGTCTATTTGTTGAATGGCAAAGTGAACTTAAAGCAGTTCGCATGGCAACCTTAAAATTATTAATAGAGAACAAATACAAATGCAGAATTATAAATGGCAGAGTCTAGCCATATTACTACTAGGTTTAACAGTGCAATCGAGTTTTGCAGAGCAGGCTATTTCAGCTCAACCTTTTATAAATGTGAAAGTCTCCTCACAAGATATACATTCGATTTGTCAGCAGTTAAGTCATAAATGTAGCGATGAAGCTAAGCTATGGAAAGTCAAAAACACACAAGATCAGACTTATTATTTAATAGATGAAACTCCACAAATTGCTGAAGTTAAAAAGCAAAATAATCAATATACGGTGTTGAATCAGTGGAATTTTAAAAATTATGAACATAGTAATAAAGAGCCACATTCTGATGATTTAGGCCCTAATGGACTCAAAATCTTTCCAGCACTATATCCACTCAATAAAAATGAGCATGCAATAGCAGTGCTAAACACATGGTTTACTGGTTATTCTGGAGGAGGGCGTTTTGAGGAAAACGCTGATTTTATTGAGCTTAAGTCTAAAGGTCAGTATCAAGTTGCCTTAAAAGATATTAATTTTTCTTCAAGTAAAATGATTCGAGCATGTTTTTCAGAACAAGAGTATAAGAAGTCACCGCATTGCCATGATGAAACATGGATGACATTAAATATTAGGTTTAAAGATATCGGTCAATCTTACTATTTATGGCAGTTAAATTATAAAAATTATTCTTGGGATGCTTTTAAAAGTAAAAAAACAATAACGGTTGAGCAATCAAGAGAAGACGTTATTCCTTTTAAAAAATAGGTGCCTATCTGGCCGAATTGAGCCAGACAGGCATTTTTTAGCGAACAATTAAAACAGGAATATGGCTTTCACCTAAAACTTTTTGTGCAACACTTCCTAATACAAGTTTTCGTACGCCTGTACGGCCATGAGAGCCCATTATAATCAAGTCAGCATTAAGCTCTTGTGCAGCTTGAATAATTTCTTCATGCACAACGAAACCTTCAAGTAATTTGGTTTCTACGCTAAGACCTTCTTGTAAAAACTGTTGTTTGGCTTGTTCTAAAATATCAAGTAAGTATGTTCTAGTCCGCTCAATTAGTTCATTGGTTTGGCCAGTCTTGACATAAAGATCTGCAATAATTGGATCAAGTGCCATGACCTGTACGATAGTAATTTTACTATTTAATGCTTTGCCAAGTTTGATCGCTTCTTTCATAGCGACCATAGATGTTTCAGAACCGTCAATTGGTACAAGAATATGTTGGTATAACATGAGAATGTTCCTTATTGTAATGATGCTTATTTATTCAATACTTTATACTTCTTTTCTTACGATTTAAATTCGACCACGTAATCATTTGTGGTTTTTAAACAAGAAAATTTGAGAATATATTTTACTTATCTCTTAAATTTTCAATATAGATTGTTAAAGCGTCAATATCATCAGTTTGCAAATATTCCCGCATTTTTAAAACTTGTTTTTCATCTAAATCATAAATCTTTAAAGCGAGTAGTTTTTCTATTTGCTCTTGAGGAAAACGGTATTTAATAACTTTTGCCGGAACTCCACCTACAATTGCATAGGGTGGGACATCTTTAGTGACGACAGCTCCAGTTGCAATAACAGCACCTTCACCGATTTTTACACCTTGCATAATCATGGCACGGCTTCCAATCCAGCAACCATCTGCAATGATGGTGTCACCAGCTGGTAAAAAACTGCGGGTATCAAAAGGGAAAGTCGAAATCCAGTCTGGTCTATGAAGCTGATTACCACCCATCATAATCACACACTCAGCCCCAAAACATACAAAATTACCAATATAAAGCTGATCGATTGGTTTATCGGGAGTAGATGGTTTGTCGTGTAAATAGCGTACGACACAGCGTTCAAAACCTTGATCCCAGTAGGCTGAGTAGTAAGAATAATTACCTTTAATATGGATATTCGGATTTTTTACAGTTTTGGAAATAAATTCAAATTCGCACCAATGACGGACAGGGGAGCTAATTAACTTTTCAGCCATAAGGAAGATATAAAAAGGGAATAGGTCATTATACCCAATTGCGATTCAAGCTGAACCAATAATCTTAGTTCAGCTAGTGAATCGAATACTAAAGCACGTACTAATTTGTCTTCATTACTTATGAGGAATACGTGCAATGACTTTAATTTCAAAATCAAAACCTGCTAACCAAGTTACGCCAACAGCTGTCCAGTTGGGATAAGGCTTTTGTGTAAAGATTTGATTTTTAACCTTCATAATACTTTCAAACTGCCGTTCGGGATCCGTATGAAAAGTAGTGACATCAATAATATCATCGAAAGTGCAACCTGCTGCTTTTAATGTCTCTTCTAAGTTTTTAAAAGCTTGTGTTACCTGTTTTTCAAAATCAGGTACAGGCGAGCCATCTTCAAGGCTACCAACCTGCCCTGAAACAAAGAGTAAATCTTTCAATTGAATTGCGGCTGAATAGCCATGCTGTTCATATAAGGCATGACGATTTTGGGGAAATATTGCAGTTCTCATCAGGTTTGTTCTCCTTCAGTATTTAACTTCTAATCAATAAATGTCGGTTAATTTTCACATACGCCTCGTATGTAAACTTAATTGACATACGAGGCGTATGTCAATTAATATTTTTTGTGATGATTAGCAGGTGAAATATATGTCTGTTCGTGAAAGAAAAATGGCGGAAACCCGCAAAAAACTAATTGAAGTAGCACGTCATGCATTTGCGGAATATGGCTATACCGATACTTCAATGGATAAACTCACGGCCGAGGCAGGATTGACTCGTGGGGCGCTTTATCATCATTTTGGCGATAAGCGTGGTTTATTTGCAGCAGTTGTAGAACAAATTGATTCACAGATGGCCGAATATGCTCAGCAGCATCGAGAGCAGTTTGATGATCTTTGGGAAGGATTACTAGTTGAAGGGCAGACTTATATTCAAAATGCTTTGAAGCCTGAATTTCAGCGTATTGTGCTACGTGATGGCCCTGCAGTGTTGGGTGATCCGGCGCATTGGCCAAGTCAAAATAGATGTTTGCAGTCTACTCGGGAGTGCGTTGAACAGCTTTTGATAGAGGAACGAATTAAAATTGTAGATCCAGAAGCAGCAGCAGTGCTTTTAAATGGTGCTGCCATGAATGCAGCCTTATGGGTGGCTTCTAGTGAATATCCTGAACAGGTACTTCCTGAAGCATTAAATGCTTTTCAAATCTTTGCATCAGGTTTTTTAAAAGACGCATAGTGAATTTTTTACTATTTATCTTAAATGTAAAAACCCCTCAATTGAGGGGTCTTATAGCCTAAGTATATCTAATTAAAAATTAAAGATATTCTACACTTACAACTTCGTATTCAACTTCGCCTTGAGGAGTGGTAATTTTTACTTCATCACCTTCATTTTTACCCAAAAGGCCACGTGCAATTGGTGAATTTACTGAAATTTTATTGATTTTAAAATCAGCCTCATCATCACCAACAATCTTATAAGTCTTACGTTCTTCAGTATCAAGGTTTTCAATCGTTACCGTAACACCGAATACAACACGACCGTTTTGTTCTAAGTCTTTAACATCGATGACTTGTGCAGCACCCAATTTCCCTTCGATATCTTGGATACGGCCTTCACAGAAACCTTGCTGTTCACGAGCAGCATGGTATTCTGCGTTTTCTTTTAAGTCCCCATGTTCACGTGCTTCAGCAATCGCTTGAGTAATACGTGGACGTTCAACAGATTTCAGATGTTGTAATTCTTTCTCTAAGGCGATTTTACCTTCAGGGGTCATTGGATAACGTTGCATTTCGGTCCCTCTTAAGTTGAGAAAACACAGTTAAAAAAATGAAAAAATCCCGCCACCGATAAGGTGGCGGGACTTATCGGAAAAAAATTAACCTACAGTTAAATCTTGCAAGCGGTATACATCCATTGGCAATTTCACAGCAAAGGCTTGGCAAACTGCTTCTGCACCATTGATAGTCGTTGTGTAATAAACTTTGCCTTGGAGGGCAGCACGACGAATCATTGCAGAATCATATTGAGCTTGTTTGCCTTCAGTAGTGTTGACAATAAGGTGTATTTCACCATTTTTCAAGCGGTCAACAATATGTGGACGTCCTTCAGTTACTTTATTTACAGATTCACATTCCAAACCTGCTTCTTTAAGTACTTTATACGTTCCACCTGTTGCTACCAGTTTGAAGCCATAAGCTACGAACTTTTTAGCGATATCAGCAATATATTTCTTATCAGATTCACGAACAGATAAGAAAGCAATCTTTTCTTCGCCTTCAGTTGGTAGACCAGGTAAACGATCATTCGAACCTAAAACGGCTTTATAGAATGCTTCGCCAAATGTTTTACCAACACCCATTACTTCACCTGTAGATTTCATCTCAGGCCCAAGCATTGGGTCTACGCCTTGGAACTTAGCAAATGGGAAAACAGCTTCCTTCACAGCAAAGTGAGTTGGAATGATTTCTTTAGTAAAGCCTTGAGATTCAAGTGATTGACCCGCCATACAACGAGCAGCTACTTTTGCTAAAGATTCACCAATACATTTTGATACGAACGGAACAGTACGTGATGCACGTGGGTTTACTTCAAGAACGTAAATATCGTCGCCTTTAACTGCGAACTGAACGTTCATCAAACCAACTACACCAAGTTCTTTCGCCATAGCAACGGTTTGACGACGCATTTCATCCTGTACTTCTTTAGAAAGAGAGTAAGGAGGGATAGAACATGCAGAGTCACCAGAGTGAATACCAGCTTGTTCGATGTGCTGCATGATACCGCCTATTACGACATCTTTACCGTCAGATACGCAGTCAACGTCAACTTCAGTTGCATCATCAAGGAAGTGATCAAGAAGAACAGGCGCTTCATTAGAAGCCTGTACTGCTTCACGAAGGTAACGTTTAAGTTCATCTTCGTTATATACGATTTCCATTGCACGACCACCTAATACATAAGATGGACGAACAACTAACGGATAACCAACTTTCGCAGCTTCAGAGATACCTTCTTCAGCAGATTTTACGATGCTGTTGTTTGGTTGGCGAAGCTGTAAACGTTGAATCATTTGTTGGAAACGTTCACGGTCTTCTGCGCGGTCAATGGCATCTGGAGAAGTACCGATAATAGGAGTACCAGCTTCTTCTAAAGCACGTGCTAACTTAAGTGGAGTCTGACCACCGTATTGTACAATTACGCCTTTTGGCTTCTCAGTACGTACGATTTCAAGAACATCTTCAAGTGTTACAGGTTCGAAGTATAAACGGTCAGATGTGTCATAGTCGGTAGAAACAGTTTCAGGGTTACAGTTCACCATGATTGTTTCGTAACCGTCTTCACGCATTGCTAAAGCAGCGTGTACACAGCAGTAGTCAAATTCGATACCTTGACCAATACGGTTCGGACCACCACCAATAACCATGATCTTGTCACGATTTGATGGATTTGCTTCACACTCTTCATCATAAGTTGAATACATATATGCAGTACCGGATTCAAACTCGGCAGCACATGTATCAACACGTTTGTAAACTGGATAAACGCCCAAGTTCCAACGTTGCTTACGGAATTGCTTTTGAGAAATACCCATAAGGTTCGCAATACGAAGGTCAGATAAACCTTTACGTTTGAACGAACGGATATTTTCAGCAGTTAGATCGCCAAAACCTAAAGTTTTTACTTGGGCTTCTGTCTTAACGATATCTTGAATTTGGATCAAGAACCAACGGTCAATCTTAGTTGCTTCAAATACGTCATCTAAAGAAAAGCCATGACGGAATGCATCTGCTACGTACCAAATACGCTCAGGACCCGGAACTTTAAGCTCTTTTAAAATGGTTTCTTTTACGTTTGTTGCACCAGCTTCGATTTTTTCATCAAAACCACTTACACCAACTTCAAGACCACGTAATGCTTTTTGTACAGATTCTTGGAAGTTACGGCCAATTGCCATGACTTCACCAACAGATTTCATCTGAGTGGTTAATACAGGTTCTGCTTGTGGGAATTTCTCGAAGTTAAAACGAGGAATCTTCGTTACAACATAGTCGATTGATGGTTCAAAGCTCGCAGGAGTTACGCCGCCAGTGATGTCATTTTTCAATTCATCAAGGGTATAACCAACAGCTAGTTTCGCAGCAATTTTTGCAATCGGGAAACCAGTTGCTTTAGAAGCAAGAGCAGACGAACGAGATACACGAGGGTTCATCTCGATCACAACCATACGGCCGTCTTTCGGGTTAATACCGAACTGAACGTTAGAACCACCTGTCTCAACACCAATTTCACGAAGAACCGCAACTGAAGCATTACGCATCAATTGGTATTCTTTGTCAGTTAATGTTTGAGCTGGTGCTACAGTGATTGAGTCACCTGTGTGAACACCCATTGGGTCAAAGTTTTCGATCGCACATACGATAATACAGTTGTCGTTTTTGTCACGAACAACTTCCATTTCGTATTCTTTCCAGCCAATTAAAGATTCATCAATCAATAACTGGTGAGTAGGAGATAGGTCAAAACCGCGTTCACAAATTTCAAGGAATTCTTCACGGTTATATGCAATACCACCGCCTGAACCACCCATTGTAAATGATGGACGGATAATTACTGGGAAACCAAAGCGAGATTGGATTTCCAATGCTTCTTCCATGGTTTCAGCAATAGCAGCTTTTGGACATTCCAAACCGATTTTGCGCATAGCGATGTCGAAGAGTTTACGGTCTTCAGCTTTTTCAATCGCTTCTTTCGTTGCACCAATAAGTTCTACGTTGTATTTCGCTAATACGCCGTTTTCATCAAGTGCAAGTGCGCAGTTCAATGCAGTTTGTCCACCCATAGTTGGAAGGACTGCATCTGGACGCTCTTTTTCAATGATTTGAGCAACAGTTTGCCAAGTAATTGGCTCAATGTAAGTTGCATCAGCCATTGAAGGGTCAGTCATAATGGTCGCTGGGTTAGAGTTAACCAAAATAACACGGTAACCTTCTTCACGAAGCGCTTTACATGCTTGAGCACCAGAGTAGTCAAACTCACAAGCCTGACCGATAACAATTGGACCAGCACCAATAATTAAGATGCTTTTAATATCCGTACGTTTAGGCATTATTCGCTCCTTAATTACTGTTTAGATGCTTCGATAAGTTCGATGAAATGATCGAACAATGGTGCACAATCATGTGGACCCGGGCTTGCTTCAGGGTGACCTTGGAAGCTGAAAGCTGGTTTGTCAGTACGATGGATACCTTGTAAGGTGCCATCGAACAATGATTTATGCGTTGCTTTTAAGTTAGCCGGTAATGTCTCTGCATCTACAGCAAAACCATGGTTTTGAGAGGTGATCATCACTGTACCATCTTCAAGATTTTGTACAGGGTGGTTCGCACCGTGGTGACCATGATTCATTTTTACAGTTTTTGCACCAGAAGCGAGTGCCAAGATTTGGTGTCCTAAACAGATACCAAATACAGGTAATGTTGTGGTTTCAACAATAGTTTTTACAGCTTCGATAGCGTAATCACAAGCAGCTGGGTCGCCAGGGCCGTTTGAAAGGAATACGCCATCTGGATTAAGTGCTAATACTTTTTCAGCCGGAGTTTCAGCAGGAACAACAGTGAGTTTGCAACCGCGGTCTGCAAGCATACGCAAGATGTTGGTTTTGACACCATAATCGTATGCAACCACGTGGTATTTTAACTCAGGTTGAGTAAAGCCTTTACCTAATACCCACGAACCTTCAGACCATTCAAAGCCTGTTGGATCACAGCACTCTTTTGCAAGGTCTAAACCATTTAAACCACCAAAAGCGCGAGCTTTAGCAATCGCTTCTTCTTCAGTAATATTTTCGCCGGCAAGGATGCAACCATTTTGTGCACCTTTATCACGTAAAATACGAGTAAGTTTACGTGTGTCAATATCAGCAATTGCGACAACATTGTGTGCTTGCAGATATTCACTTAATGATTGCTCAGAACGGAAGTTGCTGTGTAATAGTGGAAGGTCACGAATAATTAAACCATTCGCCCATACTTTATGGATACGACCAGATTCAACGTCTTCTTCGTTGCAACCAGTGTTACCAATATGAGGGTAAGTTAATGTCACAATTTGTTGTGCATAACTTGGGTCAGTCAAAATTTCTTGATAGCCTGTCATGGCTGTGTTAAAAACGACTTCTCCAGTCGTACTTCCCGTTGCGCCGATTGACGTTCCTTTAAAGATCGTTCCATCTGCGAGGGCTAAAATGGCGGGGGTGCTCAAACCAAAGCTCCTGAATTTCGGCTGTAAAAAAGCGAGTAGACCTAAAAAAGATAGGCAATGTTCTAAAAAAACATGCCCCTCCCTATCGGTCTGCCCGCTTGTAACTTAACAGCGCATTATACGCATGGAACCCTAAAAAGTCTATTTATTTTCGATTAAAAAATATAATTCCTTGCTTGCTTTTTGCAAAAAAACTCATCCGCTTGTCTGAAATTGATACTTTTAGCAAATTGTCTAACAATCTGGTGGCTGAAATAAGTCAATTCCACTTATTGTAATGCTAGCTAAAAAATAAACAATATGAGGAAATAGCATGAGCAATAATCAAGTTTCAAAAGATATAGCTGAGAATGCTTCGTCTGTAGCAGAGACGGTTAAAGCCGAAGTAACTGAAGCAAAAGAAGCTGTAGCGAAAACAACAACTCGAGCTAAAAAAGCAGTGAGTACAAAAGCAACACAGGTAAAAGAAGTTGTAGCTGAAAAAACAGAACAGGTGAAAGAAGTCGCTCATGAAGCAACTTCGCAAGTTAAAGAGGCTATTGCAGAAACTCAAGAACAAGTTAAAGCTGTAATTACCGAGACTGAAGAAAAAATTGAGGCTGAAACTCAAGAATTGAATCAGAATATTCAAAACCAGCTTGCTCAGATTAAACAAGATATTTTGCATCGTCTTGATGTGATTAAAGCTCAGTTCAATACTTCTCAAGAAGGACTAAATGAACTGAAAAATACATTAAAAGCTGAAATTAATGCATTAATTGAAGATTTAACGAAAGTGACTAAAGAACTTAAGGGTGACATTAGTCAAATTTCTTTAAAACATAAAGATTCTTTAAGTGAGAGTTTAAAGCGCACAAAAAATAATGCGGTTGAGGCTTGGAACAAAGCAAGAGATCACTAAGAATTGAAGATTAAAATTCAATAAAAAAGCGAGAATTAATTTCTCGCTTTTTTATTTTTTTAAAACTGATGCAGCCAATCACGTTTATTGTGAAAATCAGCATTCTTGCCACTATGCTGCATTGCATAGTACTGCATACCATCTTTTGTTTTTAAAACAGCAGTTAAACCTAAATAAAGGTTTGCCCATTTCAAACGGTGCTGCTGCATAAACTGACCTAAATCAAGACTTACATTTAAACCATAATGGGTACGCTTGAGATGATTTAGTTCGATATCGTAAGCAACGAGGGGAGGCATGCTTTCTGGATATCGATATTCTTCAAACTGGTAGGTCTGCCATGCTTGAGAAGGGGAAAGGTTAATTTCCCGGTAGAAATCTTCATCATGCACGCCGATAAAAATTTCAAAACAAGTATCTTCCCACAAAAAATCTTGACGAGGATGAGCCGCGACTTCTTGGGGCCAGATAATAAGTTGGTTTGGATCACGAATCCAAAAACCCACATTTAATGTATGCGGGGCTTGCTGTTCAATTGCGCCAACAACAGAAACAGCATGAAAACGATCAAAAGCTGAAAGTTCGTAACTTGCCATAAGTAGTCAATAAGTTAGTTTGCTAAGTGAGCGTGACGAACGAGGTTAGATAAGTGTTGGTTTTGCTTAGCTGCTTTTTTGTAGAGTAAAACGATTTTACCAATTTTCTGCACAGCTTCAGCGCCAGTTGCTTCTACAATTGCATCAATTACAGCTGCGCGAGCTTCACGGTCTTCACCAGCAATTTTTACTTTGATGAGTTCATGATCATTTAAAGCACGAAGCGTTTCTTCGATTACAGCATCTGTTAAGCCTTGTCCACCAATCATGACAACCGGATTAAGCACGTGACCAATTTGACGTAAACGTTTACGTTCATGAATAGATAAAGCGGCCATTAAAAATACCTGATTTTAAAAACGACTTAGTATAGCAAAAAACTTAAAATCAAATGTACGAAAAACTGTATAAATAATCGATCAACATTATTGGAAAAAAACTGTAAAAGTTATTGAGATTACGTTACATCCGTACTGTAATGAGAGTAATTTTCACGTACAATGAGCAATCAGAAGTTTTTTTGATATTTAGTGAGTTATGGCAACACGCATCACAAACCAAAAATTGTCTAAAAGTAGTCGTGCGTGGATGAGGGAACATCTAGACGATCCTTTTGTAAAAAAAGCACAAAAGGAAGGATATCGTGCACGAGCAGCCTATAAACTTCTTGAAATTCAAGAAAAATATAAGTTGATCAAGCCAGGCATGACAGTGGTTGATTTGGGAGCAGCTCCTGGGAGTTGGTCGCAAATTGCTGGGAAACTTGTTGGTAGCAAGGGTTTAGTTATTGCTTCCGATATTTTACCTATGGATGCTTTGCCGGATGTCACTTTCTTACAAGGCGACTTCAGAGAAGAAGCTGTATTTGAAAAATTGTTAAATATTTTAAACGGAAGACAAGTAGACATTGTAATTTCTGATATGGCCCCCAATACATCAGGTAATAGGGCTGTTGATCAACCTCGACAGATTTACTTGTGTGAACTTGCTTTAGACTTTGCTCAGAAAGTCTTGGGTCCAAATGGACAGTTTGTTGTTAAAGTGTTCCAAGGCGCAGGATTTGATGAGTTTCGTAAACAAGTCGTTGATAGTTTTGATGTGTTAAAAACAGCAAAACCAGCAGCTTCTCGGGCACGATCTAAAGAAGTTTTTTTGGTTGGACAAGGGCGTAAGAAAGCATTGCAATAAAGTTTACTTGCCAAGCTCCTAAAAATTGTGCATTTTGTATCTTTTAGGTTATCCGCAAGCAAGACAATTGCTGTTTTTAAGACGATCGGCCAAGATTGGGCATGATCAAATTAGATCGATATGGGAATAAAGCTTTGAGCGATTACTTCAAGAATGCCGTATTGTGGCTAATAATACTGGGTGTTCTGATTTTAATTTTCAGTAATATCAGTGACCGCAATAAGCCTACTGCAATGAAATATTCAGATTTTGTTGCAGCGGTGAATGCTGGCCAAATTAAGCAAGTCACGATTGACGGTTTAAATATTAGTGGTGAAAAAACTAATGGATCTCAGTTTGAAACTGTTCGTCCGCAAGTTGAAGACACTGAACTTATGCCAAGCTTAAACAAGCAAAATGTTGTTGTAGAGGGCACAGCACCACAACGTCAAGGCATTTTGATGCAACTTCTCATTGCTAGTTTCCCTGTACTGTTAATCATTCTGTTATTCATGTTCTTTATGCGTAACATGGGTGGTGGTGCAGGCGGTAAAAATGGTCCGATGAGTTTTGGTAAATCGAAAGCGAAAATGCTTTCAGAAGACCAAATCAAAGTGACTTTTGCTGACGTTGCTGGTTGTGATGAAGCGAAACAAGAAGTTGTGGAAATTGTAGATTTCTTAAAAGATCCTGCAAAATTCAAACGCTTGGGCGCTACGATTCCACGTGGCGTACTTATGGTTGGTCCTCCAGGTACTGGTAAAACGTTATTAGCCAAAGCAATTGCTGGTGAAGCAAAAGTTCCATTCTTTAGCATTTCTGGTTCTGACTTTGTTGAAATGTTTGTGGGTGTGGGTGCGTCTCGTGTCCGTGACATGTTTGAACAAGCAAAACGTCATGCACCATGTATCATCTTTATCGATGAGATTGATGCAGTAGGTCGTCACCGTGGTTCGGGTACAGGTGGTGGACATGATGAGCGTGAGCAAACCTTAAACCAAATGCTCGTAGAGATGGATGGTTTTGAAGGTAATGAAGGCGTAATCGTTATTGCTGCGACTAACCGTGTTGATGTATTGGATAAAGCATTATTACGTCCAGGGCGTTTCGACCGTCAAGTTATGGTTGGTTTACCTGACATTCGTGGTCGCGAACAAATCCTGAATGTGCATTTGAAAAAATTGCCTTCAGTTACTGGTGTAGATGTTAAAGTTTTATCTCGTGGTACCCCTGGTTTCTCTGGTGCTCAGTTGGCAAACCTTGTAAATGAAGCTGCTTTGTTTGCTGCTCGCCGTAATAAGAACACTGTCGATATGCATGACTTTGAAGATGCAAAAGATAAGATCTATATGGGTCCTGAACGTAAATCAATGGTTTTACGTGAAGAAGAGCGTCGTGCAACTGCTTACCATGAAGCTGGACATGCAATTGTTGCTGAGATTTTACCGGGTACTGACCCTGTGCATAAGGTAACAATTATGCCGCGTGGTTGGGCTTTAGGTGTAACTTGGCAGTTACCTGAACAAGATCAGATTAGCCACTATAAAGACAAAATGTTGAATGAAATTGCAATTTTGTTTGGTGGACGTATTGCTGAAGAAGTTTTCATTCAGCAACAATCGACTGGTGCTTCAAATGACTTCGAACGTGCTACAAAAATGGCTCGTGCGATGGTAACGAAGTACGGTATGTCTGATAAAATGGGTGTTATGGTTTACGAAGATGAAAACCAAAATGGATTCTTCGGTAATGTAGGTAGCCGTACAATTTCTGAAGCTACTCAACAGCAAGTTGATCAGGAAGTACGCCGTATTTTAGATGAACAGTATAAAGTTGCTCGTGATATCTTGGAAAATAATAAAGATATCGCACATGCAATGGTTAAAGCGTTGATGGAATGGGAAACCATTGATCGTGATCAAATCCGTGACATCATGGAAGGTCGTGAGCCTCAACCACCTAAAGTTTATATTGCTGAAAATCCGGTATCTGCGTTTGAACCACCAAAAGATGGTCCATCTACTCCACCGCCATTACCAGCAATGAATTAAGTTAATTAATAAAAAAGCCACAATCATGTGGCTTTTTTATTTGTCTTAAATTTCGATAAAGCTGAAAGAAATCGACAGCATGTAAAGCATACTTGTTAAAATAGCCGTTGATTTTGAACCGGAGCTTTTTATGCAGTTAATTTCTTTACCTAAGCAGATTTTACAGTGTGGACAGCTTCAATTAGATTTATCTCAACCTCATGTCATGGGTATCTTAAATGTTACCCCTGATTCTTTCAGTGATGGTGGCAAACATAACCAATTAGACCAAGCGGTTGATCATGCACTTAATATGATT
Source organism: Acinetobacter nosocomialis (assembly GCF_041021905.1). NCBI lineage: Bacteria > Pseudomonadati > Pseudomonadota > Gammaproteobacteria > Moraxellales > Moraxellaceae > Acinetobacter > Acinetobacter nosocomialis. The sequence continues at coordinate 3,132,056 of NZ_CP157432.1, read as the reverse complement.
GAGCAAGGTGCGACTATTATTGATATTGGAGGAGAATCTACAAGACCTGGTGCTTCAGAAGTTGCAGTAGAAGAAGAAGTGCGCCGTGTGGTACCTGTTGTGGAAGCTTTATCTCGTCATAATATTATTTTATCGATCGACACGAGCCAGCCAGAAGTTATTCGCGCAGCAAAAGCAGCAGGGGCACATATCTGGAATGATGTTCGCGCCTTAACACGTCCTAATGCTTTAAAAACCGCTGTAGAGCTAGATATCCCTGTGGTGATTATGCATATGCGTGGTGAGCCAACTACAATGAATCAGTTGGATCAATACGCTGATGTAACATTAGATGTAATGCAAGAATTGCAACAACGTATTGATGAGGCTTTGGCTGTTGGGGTAAAAAAGCACAACATTATTGTTGACCCTGGATTTGGTTTTGCAAAAAATGCTCAGCAAAATTTAAAACTATTAAAAGAATTTTGGAAACTTAATGAATTGGGCTATCCAATTTTATCTGGTCTTTCTCGTAAACGGTTTATCGGAGAAGCTTTAAAAGGTGCTGCCGCTGATCAACGTGCTGTCGGAAGTGTTACTGGGCATTTGCTTAGTATTCAACAAGGAGCTTCCATTGTCAGAGCACATGATGTAAAAGCAATGCATGACGCTATCTCGGTTTGGCAAGCTATGCAACAAGCTTGAAATTTCCTTGTATAAATAGACTAGGGTATGGGTGTCTTAAATAAAGTGGATGAGTGAGTCGGGTAAAAATCTCGTGATTTTTGTGAAAATATGTTATAAGCGGCAAGTTTTTGCTGTTGTGTAATCTTTTGTATGTTCGAAGACCTACTTCTCCCGATGTTTGATGATGAATATTATCCAGATATTTTGGTCGCTGAACTTAAGCAGCTTATTGAACAATTTGCTAAAAAAGTTCAAAAGCCTGCTTTAGCTGATCAAGATGTTTATCGATATGCTCATCAGACTATAAGTGAAATTAATGAAATGAAACCGCAGTTTGAAGATCTAGATTCATCGCTTGATGATAGTGCTGCTGATTATATTGCGGAGGCAATGATGATGGTGGTGCAAGATGCAGGATTTTTAGATCTTGAAATGGAAGAGCTGGTTATGAATCGAGAGTGGTAATTACTCTCGATTTTCAAAGCTTTCAAGTGCATCTAATAAATGACATGAAGACCCTAAATGAACTTCATCTATTTTCTCAACTTCCAATATTAAATTTCCATTCTGCTGTACTTTGACATCTGCTAATAAGCTTACCCAATATTTTTTCTCTTTCTGCTGTAATGCTTTTAATTGAGTAATCACATCTTGAGAAGCTTCAATTAAATAGTCATCTTGAGTGATAGAGCAGCGTATAAAATGCCAATATTTATTTTTAAATAGGATAGTGCCGTTAAAAATATCTCCAGCATTTGTAGAAGGTATAAAGAGTAGAGAGGATATAAATATTAATATTCTTATCATGGGATCATTTTCATTAGGCATAAAAAAACCAGCTTACGCTGGATTCTTTGTAGCACCAAATTCAATAGTTGAAAATGGTGCCCGGGGCCGGACTCGAACCGGCACGCTTTGAGGGCGGGGGATTTTAAATCCCCTGTGTCTACCTATTTCACCACCCGGGCATGTGCGCAATAATAGAGGACAAGTACGCGATTGGCAAGAGAAAATCGGAGAGTTTGCTTTATTTTCAATCAGTTCTTATCGGTATTTATATAAATTAACCAATTTTTGTCATGATTTGTTCATCAAACTGAGATCAGCTGTTCATGTTATGTACTTAAGTTTAAAGCACTCATTGCTTAAAACTTAGAGAATTTTATGTCAGAGAAAATTTCACGCCGAGAATTAATTCAAAAAAGTCTATTCGGTTTTGGGGCTTTATCTATACCTGTTGCTTTTACAGGTTGCAACGATGGTTCCGATGAAGAAAATCCGCAAGTACAAGCAGATTTTCTTCATGGGGTTGCAAGTGGAGATTCTTTGCAGGATAAAGTCATTTTGTGGACACGAGTAACTCCAGTAGATTTAGGAGTGCGTTTAAAAGTTGTATGGGAAATTTCAACCGATAATCAGTTTAAACAAAATTTAAAGACAGGAATGGTTGAAACAACGAAGACTGATGACTTTACAGTGAAAGTTGATGCAGCTGGGTTACAAGCAGATACGGTGTACTACTACCGTTTTAAATTTGGTAGTAAAGTCTCACCAGTAGGACAGACGAAAACATTACCAACTTCTACGAATAAAGTGAGCTTTGCAGTATGTTCTTGCTCGAATTATCCTGCGGGTTACTTTTATGTCTATCGGGAAATGGCTAAACAGAATGTCGATGTCATTATCCATTTGGGGGACTATATTTATGAATATGGGGCAGATGGCTATGCGGCGGAAGATGCAGTAAAACTTGGGCGTACGCTACCTACTGATAATAATAAAGAAATTATTAAATTAGAGGATTATCGCAAACGTTATGCACTTTATCGTCAGGATAAAGATTTGCAAGCTGCTCATCAGCGCCATCCTTTTATTGTAATTTGGGATGATCACGAACTAGCGAATGATGCTTGGCGTGATGGCGCGGAAAATCATCAAAGCGATGAAGGGTCTTTTTCGGACCGTAAATTAGCTGCTCTACAAGCTTATTTTGAATGGATGCCAATTCGCCCAGTCTCTAGTTCTGACCATTTAAATATTTATCGTCAGTTTAACTTTGGTTCACTTGTCCAATTAACCATGCTAGATACGCGTATTATTGCGCGTGATAAGCAGCTTGAATACAAAGACTATATGACAGCCTCTGGTTTGGATATTGCCAAATTTCAGGCAGATTTAACTAATCCAGCGCGTACTTTAATGGGTTATACGCAAAGAGATTGGCTGGTTGATAAATTGAAGCAATCTACAGCTACATGGAATGTTGTGGGGCAGCAAGTCTTGATGAGTAAAATGTGGATTCCAGCTGAGCTATTGGCATCTTTAGGGCAAATTACTTCAGGGGGAACTTCGCCTGAAACACTTGCTAAAATGAATACACAAATCACCGAGTTGGTTACTTTAAAACTTCGTTTGCAACAAAATGATCCGACATTAACAGCCCAAGAAAAAGCAAGAATTATGACGGTGGCACCATACAATTTAGATGCTTGGGATGGTTACTATGCTGAGAGAGAGTTTGTATATGACAAATTGGCAGAGTTTAATAAAAAGATCATTGTGTTAGCGGGGGATACTCATAACGCATGGGCATCTTATTTATATAGCCAGAAAGGGAAGTATATTGGAGTTGAATTGGCAACTAGTTCTGTATCGTCTCCTGGTTTAGAAAAATATTTAAGTATTCCACAGGCTCAACTGCAACAGTTTGAATTTGCTTTTACTACATTAATTGATGAATTAGCCTACTGTAATTTAAATCAACGAGGATACTTATTGGTTACTCTAGATCAGGCACAAGTTCATTCTGAGTGGAGATTTGTAGATTCAATTAAAAATACCGAATATCAGATAGATTCAAGCCGACAAAACGATATTGTATTGGATCTAAATTTGATGCCGTTAAAGCAAGATCAAAAGACTGCTTGAAACTATAGAAAAGTAGAGGGTTGCTGAGGTAACCCTTTTTTTAGGCATAAAAAAACCAGCTTACGCTGGATTCTTTATGACACCATATTCAGTACTTGAAGATGGTGCCCGGGGCCGGACTCGAACCGGCACGCTTTGAGGGCGGGGGATTTTAAATCCCCTGTGTCTACCTATTTCACCACCCGGGCTTTACCAAATTTGGAGGCGGAGGTCGGAATCGAACCGGCGTCCACGGAGTTGCAGTCCGCTGCATGACCACTCTGCCACCCCGCCTACATTTGGTGATGCACATATTAGCAACCTTTACAAAAAAAACAATACTGTTTTGAGCGAAGATGCACATAAAAACAACATCTAGAATAAAATTGTCGAAATTATCATGTATTATTGGCACATTAAATTCATGTCTACCTTGGAGATGTGCTGTGGCATTGGTTTTAGACGGTCGTGCATTAGCAAAGCAAATTGAAGAAAATTTGTTGGTACGTGTTGAAGCTTTAAAAGCGAAAACAGGTCGTACCCCAATTTTAGCGACTATTTTGGTTGGGGATGATGGTGCTTCTGCAACTTATGTACGTATGAAAGGGAATGCCTGCCGCCGAGTAGGTATGGATTCATTAAAAATCGAATTACCACAAGAAACCACAACAGAACAATTATTAGCTGAAATCGAAAAGCTTAATGCCAACCCAGATGTTCACGGTATTCTTTTACAACATCCAGTTCCTGCACAAATTGATGAGCGTGCGTGTTTTGATGCGATCTCATTAGCAAAAGATGTTGATGGCGTAACTTGCCTTGGTTTTGGCCGTATGGCAATGGGTGAAGCTGCATATGGTTCAGCAACTCCTGCGGGTATCATGACAATTCTTAAAGAAAACAACATCGAAATTGCCGGCAAACACGCGGTTGTGGTTGGCCGTTCAGCAATTTTAGGTAAACCAATGGCAATGATGTTGTTACAAGCAAATGCAACAGTAACGATTTGCCATTCACGTACACAGAACTTACCTGAGCTTGTGAAACAGGCTGACATTATTGTTGGTGCTGTAGGTAAAGCTGAACTTATTCAAAAAGACTGGATTAAACAGGGTGCAGTTGTTGTAGATGCTGGTTTCCACCCACGTGATGGAGGCGGTGTAGGCGATATTCAATTACAAGGTATTGAAGAAATTGCTTCTGCTTATACACCAGTACCGGGTGGTGTTGGTCCAATGACCATTACTACTTTGATTCGCCAAACTGTAGAAGCTGCTGAAAAAGCTTTAGGTTAATTTAATTTATTCACGACGGCGTCCTACCGTTTAACGCAAATGTTAGGAGCTCGTATGTTACTTTTCTTTCGGGAAAAGTAACCAAAACCATTTGTCATCCGCAAAACTCGTCAGCTACTGGTTAGCTATAGATGAGTCACAGAAACATTTTAGTTTAATGTAGTCCTACCTCGAACAATTGCGGATGACGTTAACGCGTATCAAATAGTAATTGTAAATTGTTGAGCTTATTTATGAGCTGCACCTTTCAACTGTCTAAAGCCCCTGAACATTTACTTCAAGCCCTACATGAAGTCATTCCTCATTGTGAATTAATGGCACAACAGTTGCCAGAAACTCCAATTTCTTTATGGTTGATTCCACCAGTTTTCCCGACCGATCGTTTAGATGACGAAGTTATTCGCCGTATTTGGAATGACACGCCGTATTGGATTTTCTGTTGGGCATCAGGTTTGGCGATGGCTCAGTGGATACTTGCAGAGCCGCACCATGTTAAAGATAAAGTGGTGTTAGATTTCGGAGCAGGTTCTGGTGTAGTGGCAATTGCTGCGAAAATGGCTGGAGCAAAACGCGTAATCTGCTGTGATATTGATCAGGTTAGTCTAAATGCTTGCCGTGAAAATGCTTTACTTAATGATGTAGAGCTCGAATATCTGGATGATTTATATAAAGCTGAGCAGGTTGATGTTTTACTCGCTGCTGATGTGTTATATGACCAATGTAACCGCTTTTTCTTAGACGAATTTTTAAAATTTGCACCAGAAGTATGGGTAGCCGATAGCCGTGTTAAAAATTTTAGTCATCCAAAATATGAAAAAATTGAAGAAAGAAGTGCGACAACGTGGCCAGATTTGGATGAAGCAAAAGAATTTAGAAATGTAAGTTTTTATAAGACGCTGTAAAAGAACAGCGTCTTTTTTATGTTATGAACAAGTATAACGAACAACTTTCAATGTACTTGGGCGTGCTTCAAGTGCTTGGCGTGTCGCATAATCTTCACCATTATTTAAGCTAGGTGTATTTGATAAGCCAAAAGACGCGCGAGTTTCACCGAGTTGAATTCCATAATGCTCATCTTTAGCTGGATTAGGAATTTCGTTGATACTTAGAATTGATAATTTATAAACTTTCTGGGCACCTAACACATTCTGACAAGCACGTTGTAATTTGCGCTCATCAAGTTGCTGGTTACTACGGCCAGCTAAAGTATAAGCTAGAGTCGCTGAAGTTTTAGTTTGGTTTTCAATCTGATAGCCAGTTGAACCATTATATTGTCGAGGCGTAGTCTGACAAGCAGTTAAAATAAACATACTACTTAATGCCAAACATAAAATACTTTTATTCATCAGTATCATCCTTATTTTCTTATACGCAGTATCTCATAAAATAGAAGAGTTGTTTGTGGTTATTCACTAGTTTAGAGCTAACATCGGCTTATGATATTAGCTCTAATAAAAATATTAATGTTCTTTGATTTTTGAATGATGTTTGGTGTCTTTCATAAAGATGTAAATCAGCAATGAAATGAAAATCATAATACTGACATAAATGAAATACCAAGATTCATGACCAGCTTCTTTAAAACTTAAGGCGAAGAATTCGGCTGTTCCTCCAAATAAAGTGTTTGCAATTGCATAAGGGAGAGCTACGCCCAAAGCACGAATATGTGCTGGGAAAAGTTCAGCTTTCACGACAGCATTAATTGAAGTGTAGCCAGTCACCATGATCAGGCCCCCAAAGCATAACCAGAATGCAGTCCAGTAGTTATGCGTGTTTGCGAGAGCATCAAATAGAATGTAGGTGAATAAAACACCTGTTACCCCGAAGAAAATCATCAGTGGTTTACGCCCAATTCGATCTGATAATGCACCCGCCAATGGCTGTAAACACATAAAAATAAATAATGCTAGAGTAGTAATTTGAGTCGCTTCAGGTTTGGTAAAACCAGATGTATTGACTAAATATTTTTGTAGATAGGTGGTGTAAGTATAAAAAGCGAGTGTACCACCAGCAGTTAAGAACAATACTGTAAAGGCTTCTTTAGGATAATGCTTAAATAAAGCAAACATTCCTGATTTTGGCTGATCTGTCTCTGTTTGAGCATTTTTAAAAGATTGTGTTTCTAATAGCCCACGGCGAATACGGAATACCACAATTGCTAAAAGTGCACCAATGAAAAAGGGAATACGCCATCCCCAGTCATGCAATTGCTGCTCGTTGAGTACCATTTGCAAGATGAGTAGTACACATAAAGCTGTAAGTTGTCCTGCAATTAAGGTGACATATTGGAAGCTTGAGAAAAAACCACGGCGGTTCTTTTCAGCCATCTCACTTAAATATGTGGCACTTGCACCGTATTCACCACCTACACTTAAGCCTTGAATTAAACGTGCAATAACTAAAAGTAATGGTGCAAATACGCCAATACTTTCGTAGGAAGGGGTAACCGCAATGAGTAGAGAGCCAACACACATTAAGGTGACAGAAAGCGTAAGGCCAGCTTTACGTCCTTTACGGTCTGAATAAATCCCCATTATCCATGCGCCAATCGGACGCATAAGGAAGCCTACTGCAAAAATTGCAGCTGCTTGAAGAAGTTGAGCAGTTTGGCTCCCTTTTGGGAAAAAAGCATGAGCAAAATAGAGCGTAAATGCGGCATATACATACCAGTCGTACCATTCGACAAGGTTGCCAGCAGAACCGCCCAAAATTGATTTTAGACGAGTTTTTGTATCTAAATTAGAATGTGGAGGTGTTGCGGTAGAAGGTTGATCAACCATGAGTCGCTCCATGTTTCGCTTGGGTTGAATGCTAAAGAAGAGAAGATTTATTCCGTTTTTACATATTATCTTGAGGAGTATTTCACTTTATTTTTTTTATGTCTGTAAAACAATGTTTATTATTTAAGCAAAGGAATAAGTTGAATATTTATGTGATTTCAAATTGGCCGATCAGTTCATTTTTATAAGCTTACTCGGATTTTTAGAATATTATTTTTTCCCAAGTAGTAAAAACCGATAAAGAATGAGTAATGTTTGGGCGAAGAAAACCTATATCCCTTAAAAATAATGATATATTCCAAAGAAAATTTTAAATAAATACAGTTAGGCATAATGTCTTTGCATTGTGGACTAGATGTGTGTGGATAATGAAAGGGACATTCAGATGTCAAATTGCCCAAAGAAATATATTGTTGCTTTTGATCAGGGCACAACAAGCTCAAGAGCAATTGTTTTAGATCATGATGCAAATGTTGTCAGTATTGCTCAAAGAGAGTTTACCCAGATTTACCCTCAGCCGGGCTGGGTTGAACATGATCCAATGGAAATTTGGGCAACTCAAAGCGCTGTGTGGGTAGAGGCTTTGGCTCAAGCAGGCATCAAGAGTGAGCAAGTTGCGGCAATTGGGATTACAAACCAGCGAGAAACCACCATTGTCTGGGATAAGAAAACAGGTAAGCCTATTTATAATGCCATTGTTTGGCAAAGTCGACAGACGACTGAAATATGTAATCAATTGCATAAAGCTGGTTGGCAAGAATATATCCGTAAGACCACAGGTTTAGTGATTGATCCATATTTTTCGGCCACAAAAATTAAATGGATTTTAGATCATGTGGAAGGCAGCCGTGAGCGTGCTGAGCGAGGAGAGTTATTATTTGGTACGGTGGACACCTGGCTCATTTGGAAACTAACTAATGGGGCCGTCCATGTCACTGATTTTACCAATGCTTCACGGACTATGCTGTTTGATATCGAAAAGCTTGAATGGGATGAAAAACTTTTACAAGCTTTAGATATTCCTAGAGCAATGCTACCTGCGGTACGTAGTTCATCGGAGGTCTATGGCTACACACATACCATTAGTGGCCAAGAAGTAGGTATTCCTATTGCGGGAATCGCGGGTGATCAACAGGCTGCACTTTTTGGTCAAATGTGTGTTGAGTCAGGGCAGGCTAAAAATACCTATGGTACAGGCTGCTTTCTACTCATGAACACAGGTAAAAAGATTGTTCGTTCAGAGCATGGATTACTGACCACTATTGCATGCGGTGCAAGCGGTGAAGTGAATTATGCTTTAGAAGGTGCCGTGTTTAATGGTGGCTCTTGTGTACAGTGGTTACGCGATGAATTGAAGGTTATTAAGAACGCTAAAGATTCTGAGCATTATGCAACACGAGTAAAAGACAGTAATGGCGTATACGTTGTTCCAGCTTTTACCGGATTAGGGGCACCGTATTGGGACCCGACAGCACGTGGGGCAATTTTTGGTCTGACGCGTGGGGCTAGTATTGAACATATTATTCGTGCAACTTTAGAGTCCATTGCTTTTCAAACTCGAGATGTTTTAGATGCTATGCAGCAAGATGCAGAAGAAGAACTTCGTACGCTCCGTGTTGATGGTGGAGTAACGGAAAATAACTTCTTGATGCAATTTCAGTCTGATATTTTAGCAACCCCTGTAGAACGTCCAATAATGAAAGAAACCACTGCTTTGGGCGCTGCTTTCCTTGCAGGTTTAGCAACGGGTTTCTGGCAAGATCTTCACGAGTTAAGAAATAAATCTGACATAGAAAAAGTTTTTGAACCCAAAATGTCTGCTGAACAATCTGAGTTTATTTATAAGGGTTGGTTGAAAGCAGTGAAACGCAGTCAAAGTTGGGCTGAGGATTGATTTGTTCTTTAATGACTTAAATTAAAAGTAGAGTAATCAATTAGCGGCTCAATGTTTATTTATTCAAAATTGATTATTCTACTTTTTTGATTGTTGTTTCATCAATTTGATGTTTTAATTTTTATAAGATCAACAATAAAAAGAATATGAGAAATGACAGTACAAACTAATGATTATTCAAAAGTATATGATATTGCTGTAATTGGTGGCGGTATTAATGGAGTGGGTATTGCCAACGATGCAGCAGGCCGTGGACTATCGGTATTTTTGTGTGAAAAAGATGATTTAGCCAGTCACACCTCATCTGCTAGCAGTAAATTAATTCATGGTGGTCTACGCTATTTAGAACATAAAGAATTCAGGTTAGTCAGAGAAGCATTAGCAGAGCGAGAAGTGTTGTTGGCTAAAGCGCCACATATTATTGCACCAATGCGTTTTATTATGCCTCATCGACCGCATTTGCGTCCTGCATGGTTAATTCGAGCAGGTCTATTTTTTTATGATCATTTGGGAAAACGAGAAAAATTATTAGGTTCAAATCTGATCTATTTCAAAGAAGATAGTCCCTTAAAACCAGCGATAACACGTGGCTTTGAATATTCTGACTGTACTGTAGATGACGCACGTCTTGTGGTGTTAAATGCGCTACAAGCTAAAGAGCAGGGTGCCAAAGTCGTGACACGAACACGATGTGTGAAGGCGTATAAAGAACAAGAACTTTGGCACTTGGAACTACAAAGTGGAGCTGAGGTTTATCAGATACGTGCAAGAGCTTTAGTAAATGCAGCTGGTCCTTGGGTTGAAGAAATTATTAGTGAAAATCTAAATTTAAGATCTCCTTATCAAGTCCGATTGATCCAAGGAAGCCATATTGTTGTGCCAAAGCTATATAACTGTCATAAGGCTTTTATTATGCAAAACGAAGACCGACGGATCGTTTTTGCAATTCCTTATTTAGAAAAATATACCCTCATTGGTACAACAGATCAGGAATACACAGGTGATCCACAAAAGGTAGAGATTACTGATGTAGAAATAGATTACCTTTTGACAGTGACAAATTCACATTTTAAAAAGCAGTTAACGCGAGCAGATATTGTAAGTCAGTACTCAGGTGTACGTGCTTTATGTGATGATGAGTCTGATAACCCTTCGGCAATTACCCGCGACTATACTTTGGCACTACAGACGGAAGATAAAACGGCACCATTGTTATCGGTATTTGGTGGAAAGATTACGACTTATCGGAAACTGGCTGAGGCCGCTTTAGAACATCTGTCTCCGTTCTTTAGTGAAATGGCAGAGGAGTGGACTGCCAATGAACCATTACCGGGTGCTGAGAACTGGACTACATTAGTTGATTTAATCAACCAGATTCAATTAAGTGTAAATGGAGTTTCAGAATCCCTTGCCAAACGTTGGGCACATGCATATGGCACAAGAGTTTGGAACATGCTTCATGAACAAAATAGTATAGAACAATTGGGGCAAAATTTTGGTCATGATTTATTTGAATGTGAAGTTAAATATTTATGTGAATATGAGTGGGCAAATACTGCAGAAGACATACTCTGGCGAAGATCTAAATTAGGTTTGGCGTTTAATGAGAAACAGGTGAAAGTGTTAGAAGCTTACTTGTCTAAACGTCGACTAAAAGATGATGCCGCATAATAAAAAAGGCCGCATGAAGCGGCCTTTTTTATATTTAGCAATTAGAAGCCAGTTTTTACAGCTTCAAGTAATGCTGCTTGACGTTCTTTTAATGCTTTTGGTAAGCGCTCGCCAAGTTTATTGAATAACTCAGTGTGGCTTTCAATTTCAGTAACCCACTGGTCTTTATCTTGAGTAGTGATAAGGTCAAATTGTTCTTTACTGAACTCAGTACCTTTCCAGTTCAAGTCTTCATATGTTGGAACAAAACCGATTGGTGTTTCAACAGCGTTTGCACGGCCTTCACAGCGGTCAATGATCCACTCAAGAACACGCATGTTTTGACCGAAACCAGGCCATACGAAGTTGCCTTCAGCATCACGACGGAACCAGTTTACGTTGAAGATTTTCGGTAATTTGTTGCCAGAAGCTTCAGCTTTCTCGCTTACTTTTGCACCAAGGCTTAACCAGTGGTCAAAGTAGTCAGCCATGTTGTAGCCAGCAAATGGAAGCATTGCGAATGGGTCACGACGAACGATACCTTGTTGACCAACAGCAGCAGCAGTAGTTTCAGAACCCATAGTTGCCGCTTTATATACACCGTCAACCCAGTCAAAAGCTTCAGAAACTAAAGGAACTGTATCTGCACGACGACCACCGAAGATAAATGCAGAAATTGGAACACCTGCTGGGTTTTCCCAGTCAGCATCGATAGATGGACATTGACCAGCTGCAACAGTGAAACGAGCATTTGGATGTGCTGCTTTTTCGCCGTTTACGTGAGGTTGACCTTTCCAGTTCGTTAAGTTTGATGGAACTTCTTTAGAAAGACCTTCCCACCATACTTGACCATCTTCAGTTACTGCTACGTTTGTATAGATAACATCTTTATGAAGTGTTGCCATACAGTTCGGGTTAGTTTTGGTATTTGTACCAGGTGCTACACCGAAGAAACCAGCTTCTGGGTTGATTGCATATAAGCGGCCATCTTCACCTGGTTTGATCCAAGCAATATCGTCACCTACAGTTTCGATTTTCCAACCTTCATAACCTGCTGGTGGAATTAACATTGCAAAGTTTGTCTTACCACAAGCAGATGGGAATGCAGCAGCGATGTAGTGTTTTTCACCTTGAGGGTTAGTCACACCAAGAATAAGCATGTGTTCAGCTAACCAACCTTGTTCGCGTCCCATGACAGAAGCGATACGAAGAGCTAAACATTTTTTACCAAGTAATGCGTTACCGCCGTAACCAGAACCGAAAGACCAGATTTCACGAGTTTCTGGGTAATGAACGATATATTTCTCTGGGTTACAAGGCCATGCAACGTCTTTTTGACCTTCAGCAAGTGGAGCACCTACTGTGTGTACACAAGGAACAAATTCGCCGTCTGTACCTAATACATCATAAACAGCTTTACCCATACGTGCCATTTTGCGCATGCTAACAGCAACATAAGGAGAATCAGTTAACTCGATACCGATATGAGCAATATGGCTACCTAAAGGACCCATAGAGAAAGGAACAACGTACATCGTACGGCCTTTCATTGAACCTTCAAATAAACCATTTAATTTTTCACGCATAACAGCTGGATCTTCCCAGTTGTTTGTCGCACCAGCATCTTCTTTATTTTGAGAGCAGATGTAAGTACGATCTTCAACACGCGCAACGTCAGATGGGTCAGAATTTGCAAGATAAGAACCAGGATGTTTTTCTTGGTTTAATTTCTGCATGGTGCCGTTAGCGATCATCAAGTCGATTAGACGTTGATACTCTTCTTCGCTTCCGTCACACCATTCGATTTTTGCTGGTTTGGTTAAGTTTGCAATTTCTTCAACCCATGCTATAAGCTTAGGATGACGAACGAATTCTGGTGCGTTCACTGTGGTCATGGTGAGGCCTATTCAAAATATGTACAACGTACAAGTCTATTCATTGGGGTACAATGAAAGATCAAATAAAAAAGTGGCTGTATTAAAGCATAAAATCATAAAAAAAATAAGACTAAAGACTAACAATTAGATATTTGGAATTCCGATTGTTTTTATATGAAAATCATTTGCTTATGATGTTTTATATAGTTTTTACTTTTATATTTTTATGTTGTATGTGTGTTATTTACTTAAGTTATTTTATTTAAAATCAATAAATTAACTCTTAAATTTTTTTTGAGAATTATTATTGATTAAACAAATGAAGATCATTCAAAATTTACATAAAGAGACTTTTAATAGGTGATTTTATATACAAAATAGAATAAACATCTTACTTTACGATAATAAAATGCGGCCCTTGAAACCTCTTTCGATCATCTATAACGAAAAATCAGGATTTCACGCTTCAAAACATGAAGATGTTTATGAGCAACTGATGACTGTATTTACTGAACATGGTTTTGAAATACAAGTATTTGAATTAAATGAAAATACATTGTTCGATGATCTGATGAATAATGTTATTCATCGGCATTCACAAAACGAAAATATAGGGGTGGTTGTTGCAGCTGGTGGGGATGGCACATTAAATGCTGTTGCATCTAAACTTAAGAATACTTCTATTCCAATGGGAATCTTGCCTTTAGGTACTTTTAACTATGTCGCTAAAGTTTTAGATATTCCGCTAGATCTTTTAGAAGCAGCAGAAGTGATTGCTACAGGCATTCCTCGGTCAGTACATATAGCAGCAATCAATGATCATATTTATTTAAATAATGCTAGTTTAGGTCTATATCCACTCTTTATCAAAAAGCGCGAACTCTACAATAAATATTTAGGAAGGCTTCCTTTACATGCCTATACATCCGCTTTAGATGTTTTGTTAAGAGAAAATAAGTCAATGAAGCTATCTATAACAGTAGATGGTAAAAAATATCCCGTTAAAGCACCTCTTATTTTCTTTGGGAATAATCAATTACAACTATGTGATATGAAACTTAGAATTGCAGAATGTGCAGCACAGGGACGAGTTGCTGGAGTTGTAATTACAAAAAGTGATAAGCTGAGTTTACTGAATATGCTTTGGCAGTGGATTCAAGGTAAAGTTGAAGATGCCCAAGATGTATATAGTTTTTGTGCAGATCATGTTGTAGTCGAATGTGCAAAAAAATCGAAACTTACAGTTGCTTTAGATGGTGAAATCATAGAGATGAAACCACCTTTAAATTTCACTGTAGAAAAAAATGCTTTAAATATAATGGTGCCGAATGTTATTACATCTGTCTGATTTACACTTTGGAACGGAAAAACAAGAGTGTTTAGAGGCAATTAGGCACTTCTGTATTCAGCAACAGCCTGAAGTAATTGTTATAAGTGGAGATATTACTCAACGTGCCAAATACGAACAATTTTTTAAATGTCGGCAATATTTAGATAGTCTCAATATTCCTTATTTAGTGGTGCCAGGCAACCACGACATTCCTTTGTATCATGTCTGGAATCGTTTTTTTTCTCCATTTACTCGTTATCGATATTTTTTTGGTGAACTGGAGCCAACTTTAGAAACTGAACATTTTTATATTGTTGGTGTAAATAGCATACGCCGTCGTTACCATACGCGTGGTCATATTTCGATTGAACAAATTCAAGATACTTATGAGCGTTTACAAAAAGGGCCTAAAGATAAATTAAAGCTAGTGGTTTTCCATCAACCTTTTTATACACCACCAGATAATAAGCATGGAATAAAGGATTGTCCGGTTTTAGGAAAAATCGCCTTAGAGAAGTGGAGTACAACTGGATTATTCGGAATGCTGCATGGTCATCTTCATAAAACGGCTATATATGATTTAACTCAAATTTACCATCTGGAAATAGATCATCCTATTTATGATATTCATGCGGGTACAGCAACTTCTACTCGTTTATATCATCATAATCCAAATAGCTTTAATACGGTTTCAAATACAGGAAAGATTCAGCATTATTGGTTTAATGAACAGCAGGCTGAATTCACTACAGATTGATTTGGTTTAGATGAGATTAAATATTTGATTGTTTAAAAAATATTCAAAAAACAGAAAAATTTTTCTTATTTCCCCTTGAAGCCATTTTTTTCATCCCCACAAAAGTGACATCTAAATATTTTGTTATTGCTCTGGATTAAAGCAATAACGATTAATCAAAAAGACTAAGTCTGATGGAGTTAATTATGAGCAACATTCGTCCATTACATGATCGCGTTGTGATTCGTCGCGTAGAAGAAGAAACCAAAACTGCTGGCGGTATTTTATTGCCAGGTTCTGCTGCTGAAAAGCCATCTCAAGGTGAAGTAATTGCAGTAGGTAATGGTCAAATCACTGATAACGGCGTACGTGCTTTGGATGTTAAAGTTGGTGACAAGGTGTTATTTGGTACTTATGCAGGTACAACAGTTAAAGTAAACGGTGAAGAACTCTTAATCATGAAAGAGTCAGACATCTTAGCTGTATTAGAAGGCTAATCGATCCATAACTCAATTCATTATCAGATTCAGTATTTAAAAAGATTCGGAGTTTAATATGTCAGCTAAAGACGTAAAATTTGGTGATTCAGCTCGCTCAAAAATGATTGCAGGGGTAAACGTACTTGCAGATGCGGTTAAAGTGACTTTAGGTCCTAAAGGCCGTAACGTTGTAATCGACCGTTCTTTCGGTGCGCCGCACATCACTAAAGACGGTGTAACTGTTGCCAAAGAAATTTCATTAAAAGACAAGTTTGAAAACATGGGTGCTCAACTTGTACGTGAAGTTTCAAGCAAAACTAACGACATCGCAGGCGACGGTACGACAACTGCAACTGTACTTGCTCAAGCAATTTTAAACGAAGGTATCAAATCAGTAACTGCTGGTATGAACCCAATGGATTTAAAACGTGGTATCGACATTGCAGTAAAAACTGTAGTTGAAAATATCCGTTCTATTGCTAAGCCAGCTGATGATTTCAAAGCAATTGAACAAGTTGGTTCTATCTCTGCTAACTCTGATACTACTGTTGGTAAACTTATCGCTCAAGCGATGGAAAAAGTAGGTAAAGAAGGCGTAATCACTGTAGAAGAAGGCTCTGGCTTTGAAGACGCATTAGACGTTGTAGAAGGTATGCAGTTTGACCGTGGTTATATCTCTCCATACTTTGCTAACAAGCAAGATACTTTGACTGCTGAACTTGAAAATCCGTTCATCCTTCTTGTTGATAAAAAAATCAGCAACATTCGTGAATTGATTTCTGTTTTAGAAGCAGTTGCTAAAACTGGTAAACCACTTCTTATCATTGCTGAAGATGTTGAAGGTGAAGCGCTTGCAACTCTTGTTGTAAACAACATGCGCGGTATTATCAAAGTATGTGCTGTTAAAGCTCCTGGTTTCGGTGACCGCCGTAAAGCAATGCTTCAAGACATCGCGATCTTGACTGGCGCAACTGTTATTTCTGAAGAAGTTGGTATGTCTTTAGAACAAGCGACTCTTCAAGATTTAGGTACAGCGCACAAAATCACTGTTTCTAAAGAAAATACAGTTATTGTTGATGGTGCTGGTGATGCTGCTGCTATCGCTGAGCGTGTTCAACAAATCCGTGCTCAAATCGAAGAATCTACTTCAGAGTATGACCGTGAAAAATTACAAGAACGCGTTGCTAAATTGGCAGGCGGTGTTGCTGTAATTAAAATCGGTGCAGCAACTGAAGTTGAAATGAAAGAGAAGAAAGACCGCGTTGACGACGCTCTTCACGCAACTCGTGCAGCAGTTGAAGAAGGTGTTGTTGCAGGTGGTGGTGTTGCGCTTGTACGTGCCGTAAATGCGCTTGAAGGCTTAAAAGGTGCTAACGAAGATCAAACTGCAGGTATCAACATTTTACGTCGTGCGATCGAAGCTCCACTTCGTCAAATCGTTGCGAACGCTGGTGATGAGCCATCTGTAGTAATCAATGCAGTTAAGAAAGGTGAAGGTAACTTCGGTTATAACGCTGCAACTGGTGAATATGGCGATATGTTAGAAATGGGTATCCTTGACCCAGCTAAAGTAACTCGTTCTGCACTTGAGCACGCTGCTTCTGTTGCTGGCTTAATGTTGACTACAGAATGTATGATCACTGACATTCCTGAAGACAAACCAGCTGCTCCAGACATGGGCGGTATGGGTGGAATGGGCGGCATGATGTAATAAACATCAACGTCTAAATAAAAAATCCCTGCAAATGCAGGGATTTTTTTATTTCTTATATAAATTAAGAAAAAGTTAAGTTGATATTCTTAAACTTATAGTCAGGAACAGTAGCTGTAGTTCCTCTTTTTTGTTACACCATGCTTATCCTCTTATAAGCATGGTTTTTTTTAACCTAATAAAATGATAAGCCATGTCACTGCAATAATTGAAAGCGCGACAAATTGAGCAGCACTTCCCATATCTTTAGCATTTTTAGAGAGTTGGTGTTTTTCAAGTGATACACGGTCAACTACCGCTTCAATCGCAGAATTGAATAGTTCTACAATAATTGCAAATAAACACACAACCACCATAAGTGCATGTTCACCGCGAGTTACATCTAGAAAAAAGCTAGTAGGGATAAGCACAACATTAATTAAAACAATTTGTCGGAAAGCGGCTTCATTTTTATAAGCTGCCTTAAATCCTGAAATTGAATAACCTGTCGCATTCAAGATGCGCTTTAGTCCACTTTTGCCTTTGTAGGGAGAATAACTATTCATTCACTTATATTTTTAACACTTTTCATGCATTATATATCGCGGCCCTTAAAAAAAATATTAAATCTTTTTTAAAGATTTTGACTTTATAACTTGATAGAGAAGAAGAGATGAAAAAATTATTTGTAGCATTAGGACTTGTCATGGGTGGGTTACATGTAAGCTATGCAGAGCCTGCCTCAGCTCAACAAGTACCGGGATATTATAAGCATCAATTTGGTAATTACCGCATTACCTCATTACTTGACGGTACCATCTATTTAGACCCTAAGTTATTTAAAAATTTGAGTCAGGCTGAGAAGACTAAAATTTTAACAAAATACGCCGCTGTTAATGAGAAAGGGGTTCAAACTTCGGTAAATGCATTCTTGGTAGATGACGGTAAAAGTTTAACTCTTGTTGATAGTGGTGCTTCAAGTTGTTTTGGCCCACAGTTGGGTTCAATTGCTAAAAATCTTGAATTGGCAGGCTATCAACTTGCTAACGTGAAAACGGTTTTGTTAACCCATCTACATCCAGACCATGTTTGTGGTATTGCTCAAAATGGAAAAGCTGTATTTCCTAATGCAACTATTTATGCACATGAACGTGAAGCTGACTATTGGTTAAATCCAGCTTCTGAAAAAACTGTACCCGCAGATAAAAAAGAAAACTATTTAGGCACGGTTAAAAATATAAAAGCTGCGCTTGCACCGTATCAAGCGAAAAAAGCTTTCAAGACCTTTAAAGATGGCGATGTCATTCAAGGTTTTGAAGTAATCAATACACAAGGGCATACACCGGGTCACCACAGTTTCCGTTTAAAGAGTAAAAATCAACAAATTGTCTTTGTGGGAGACATTGTCCACTCACATTCTTTACAGTTTGATGCTCCAAAAACCGGCGTAGATTTTGATGTAAATTCTGAGCAGGCAATTAACACTCGTTTGAAAATGTTTGCTGAAATCTCAAATAAACAGCAATGGGTAGCTGCTCCACATTTGCCATTCCCAGGAATTGGCCATGTGTATAAAGTAAATGCAGAGCAATACCAATGGATTCCTCTATATTTTAATAACAGTGTTGATAAGTAAAAAAACAGGGCATTGAATGCCCTGTTTTTTTATTAAGTCTTTAACTATTTAGTTGCTTTCTCAAAATTATTGACTGCTTCACGGCCGAGTGCTGGGTCATCTGTAAAGATACCATCTACACCTGCTTTGAAATATGCTTCAAACTCTTTTAGAGCACCTGTCGGGCAACGCTCGGCAGGTTTGTCGCTACATTTTAAAGGCTGAGGTAAAAAGTTATTTTCTGGACGGAAAGTATATGGGTGTACTTTTAAGCCAGCGGCATGTGCATCGCTAATAAATGAAGTAGTTTGTACTGAACCATCATTATTGAAATTGAGAATATAGTTTTTGCTTGGGCCTACACCATTTGCATATTTAGCAACATCTTTTAAGCTTTGCGCTGTAGCTAAATCACCATATGTTTTAGAAACACCAGATTCAACAAAGTCTGCTGGTCGAGAGGTTTTTGCATCATATAACTGAATGATTTGTGCATGTTTAAGTGTTTTATGTAGATCAAGTTGATCTTTTAAATACTTTAAATTGCTGACTTCGAACGATTGCAAATAGATAGGGGCAATATCACGTGTATATTGATATTTGGCAAGAGTTTTAAGAAGTGTGTCTTCCATGGCCAAATTCTTGTTTTTAAAATAAGTTGGATGTTTGGTTTCAATATATAAGCCAATAATCTTTCCGGTTTTTTTATAATTTGCTTCGGCAAGTTCAATGACTTGTTCAAGTGTTGGAATTGAATACAGATCGTTATAAGCCGTATTTGCTGGTCGGAACTCAGGAATACGTTCACGTGCTTTAACTTGTTGTAATTCATTTAAAGTGAGGTCTTCCGTAAACCAACCCGTTAAATTGACACCATCAATATTTTTTGTGGTTTTACGGTCTGCAAATTGGGCAAGAGTACTGATATTGGTAGTACCACCAATTTCGTTTTCATGACGAGTAACCAATACACCGTCTTTTGTTGAAACCAGATCAGGTTCAATAAAGTCAGCACCATCATCAATCGCTTTTTGATATGAAGCCAAAGTATGTTCAGGACGTAAAGCGCTAGCGCCGCGGTGTCCAATCACTAAAATTTTAGGAAGTTGATATTCTGGTGTAGTTGGAGTTGTTTCGGTTTTATCATCGTCATTGCAACCGACCAAGCCAATTAAACTTAAGCATAAAAGTGCTTTTCTAAACATAATTCTACTCATATTGTTTTAGTTGAAACGACTCAAGTATTAGGATTTAGTTTGACGTGATCATGAAGAATTCATGAATTTTAAGTGACACTATTTAACTGGTTCTTTATTGCTTTGTTGGAAATAGTGAATCACGCTTTGTTTTTGTCTTAATTACATTTATTGTTTTAATTCCACTTGTCTTTTTTACACCGCTCGTTGATGATCACAAGGTCTCAAAGCGGCATTTACTCCTGTTAATTAACGACATCATACCGAGCAGCCATGCTATCTAAATTTTTTATTCAGCGCCCCATTTTTGCCAATGTACTGGCGATCATTGTCATGGCTTTTGGTATTTTTTCGGTGATGCACTTGCCCGTAGAACGGTATCCCGATATTGCACCTCCGAAAATTACAGTGTCGGCAAGTTATAGCGGGGCAGATGCACAAACGGTCGAGCAAAGTGTTACCCAAATTTTAGAACAACAAATACAAGGGATTGATCACTTACTCTATTTTAGCTCATCAAGTGATTCATCAGGACGTAGCCGAATTACCATTAGTTTCGATAACGGAACCAACCCCGATACTGCTCAGGTCCAAGTCCAAAATAGTATTAGTGGTGTCATACGCCGTTTACCCGATGAAGTACAACGTCAAGGGGTGACAGTCAGTAAGTCACTAGGCGATACCTTTATGGTAATTGGTTTATACGACTCGACTGGTAAAACCGGAAATATTGAGCTGTCGGACTATTTAACTACACATGTCGTTGATAACTTAAACCGTATTGAAGGGGTGGGTGAAACGGATGTGTTCGGTTCGCAATATGCGATGCGTATCTGGTTAAATCCAGACAAGTTAAAGCAATATAATTTAATGCCCAGTGATGTGGCTAATGCAATCACTGCTCAAAATACCCAAGTTGCTGCAGGTGCAATCGGTGATTTACCAGTCATTGATGGTCAATATCTAAATACAAAAGTGACGGCAGGTTCTCGACTAAAGACTGTTGATGATTTTAAAAATATTGTCGTAAAGTCAGATAAAACGGCGAGTTATGTTTATTTAAAAGATATTGCAAGAGTTGAGCTCGGTGCAGAAAACTATCAGTCTTTCAACACGATTAATGGTTATCCTGCTGCGGGTGTAAGTATATCTCTGTCCTCGGGCGCAAATGCTATTCAAACTTCTAAGCTCATCCATCAAACCTTAGATCAGCTCGCCGCTAAATTACCAGCAGGCTATAAAATCGTTTATCCACGAGATAATACGCCGTTTGTTCAAGAGTCGATTAAGGAAGTTGTAAAGACGCTTGTAGAAGCCATTATTTTGGTAATTTTGGTGATGTTCCTGTTTTTGCAAAGCTGGCGTGCAACACTCATTCCGAGTATTACCGTTCCGGTTGTGATTTTGGGAACTTTTGCAGTCTTATATGTGCTTGGTTTTAGTATTAATACTTTAACGTTATTTGCACTGGTACTTGCTATCGGCTTGTTGGTTGATGATGCGATTGTGGTAGTTGAAAACGTTGAGCGGCTCATGCATGAACAGCACTTAACTCCAAAAGAAGCTGCAATTGAGTCAATGGGGGAAATTAGCGGTGCATTAGTCGGCATTACATTGGTTTTAACTGCTGTTTTTATTCCAATGTCTTTTTTAGGTGGTTCAATTGGCGTGATTTACCGTCAGTTTTCCATTACTTTAGTTGCCGCTATGGCATTATCGCTTACGGTTGCACTCATTTTAACGCCTGCATTGTGCGCATTAATTTTAAAACCTAATCCTGAACCTATGCGCTGGGCAGTGTGGTTTAACCAAAAAATTGATCAACTTAAAAATAAATATATCAAGCTTGTTCAGACGAGTATTCATTACAGTAAATCGGTTATTGTGATTTTTGTGGCACTGATTGCAGTTTTTATGCTCTTCTACAGTGGTTTAAAAAGCGGCTTTATTCCTAAAGAAGACCAAGGTATTTTAAGTGTGCAAATTAAGCTGGTAGACAGTGCTCCAATTTCTGAAAGTCAGAAAATTGGTGAACAAGTGCGCCAATACTTTCTCACTAAAGAAGATAACAATGTTGATCTGGTTTTAATTCGTTACGGTCGAAATAATGCCGGGACAGGACAAAATTTAGCGCAAGGCTTTATTGCTTTAAAACCTTGGGATGTACGTACGGCGAAAGAGGACTCGGCTGACGCTATACAAAAGCGTGCAATGAAATATTTCAGAAATTTTAGTAATGCTCAAATTAACGTGACCTTACCTCCTTCGGTAAATGGTTTGGGGCAGACTGATGGCTTGGATTTCTGGATTCAAGATTTAAATGGACAAGGGCAAAACTTCTTAGATGGTATGTTCCGTCAGTTACAGGCTCAAAGTAAAAACTATTCAACGTTTGAAAACTTTGATAAGCAGTCTACCAATAGTAAAGCAAATCTGAATATCAAAATTGACCAGAAACAGGCTTTGGCAAATGGTTTGGAACTCTCTGCAATTAATAACACTTTGTCGAGTGCATGGGGCGGAACTTACGTAAACGACTTTATTGATCGTGGACGTATTAAACGTGTCATGATTCAAGGCGATGCCGAGTTCAGATCTAAACCTGAAGATTTATATAATTGGTCTGTGCGTAATAATCAAAATGAAATGGTGCCTTTTAGTTCGTTTGCTAACTTTAGCTGGGGTGGGGCACCAGAAATTGTAAAACGCTATATGGGATATAGTGCTTTACAGTTACAGGCTGATGTTGCCGGTGGTAGCAGTTCTGGTCAGGCTATGAAAGATGTTGAACAACTCGTCAACCAGCAAAAAGATATTGGTTTGGCTTGGACTGGTCTGTCTTTTGAAGAACAGAAGTCGACCAATCAGGCGGTATGGTTATATCTGATTTCGGCAGGTTTTATTTTCTTATGTTTAGCTGCTTTGTATGAGAGCTTAAGTATTCCTGCTGCCGTGATGACTTCTATTCCGCTAGGTGTAGGAGGAAGTGTCATTTTCTCTTATATCTTTGGTTTACCAAATGACGTGTATTTCCAAATTGCACTTCTAACCACGATTGGATTGTCATGTAAAAACGCAATTTTAATTGTTGAGTTTGCTGCATTAGCCCAAGAGAAAGGAAAGAATGCTATTCAGGCCGCTTTAGAAGGCGCGAGCTTGCGTTTAAGACCGATTTTAATGACTTCTTTAGCCTTTGGTGCAGGTGTGATTCCACTTGTATTTGCACAAGGCGCTGGTGCGGTGAGCCGCCAAGAAATTGGTATTAGTATTTTAGGTGGCGTAATGTTTGGTACTGTACTGGTTCTATTCTTTATTCCAGTTATGTATGTGTTATTGCGTTCATTGTTTAAATCGAAAGCTTCAAGTTAAAAGCAAACAATTTAAAAACCGGCGTTAAATCAAGTATATTAAGTTTAACTTCTCTTCATATATTTGATTTAGATGCCTCAAGAAAAAAAACTAACACAGCAGCAGGTCATCGCACTAGAACGGGACCTTGCCAAGTTTGCAACCATGATGGATAGCGCCGTCCGTATTCCTTTTACAAAGCAGGGTATTGGTGCCGATGCTGCTTTAAGTACTATTCCAATTGCTGGTGATGTTGCGGGTTTTGTCCTGACTTGCTACGCCATATATAAAGCCAAGCAAATTGGTGTGCCACAGCACAAGCTTACTCCCGTCATAAAATTGGCTGTAGTCGATGCTGTGGTGGGGTGTGTACCAGTTGCAGGAACCATTTTCGATATTTTTATACGTCCTAGTAGAAAAGCATTAGATGTGGTTCATACCCATATACGTGAAGAATATGCGATTCAAAGTGATATACATGTTATTCACCCGTATTTACATGAAAAGCTTGAAAAGAAACAGCAACACTCAGCCTTCTGGCGTAATCCTGTTGTGAGTTGGCTATGGCTACATATACCGGATTTATTAGGGGTATTGGTGCTTGTTCTGATTGGTTTAGCAATGTGGTGGGGGATTAGTTTTCTTTGGGGACTGGCCCATCATTCAGCCTAATAAAAAAGCCTCCAACTGGAGGCTTTTTTATTTACTGGGTTATGGGCAATCTAACTGATGTAGAGCTGCGACACGCTGTTCAATCGTTGGGTGAGTTTGGAACAAAGCAGCTAAGCTGAAACCTTGTTCTTTACCTTCCGCAATCGCGAACGCTTTCATTTCTTTTGGCATTTGGTCTGGTAACTCTGTTTCAGCTTGCAAACGTAATAAAGCAGAAATCATTGCTTGTTTACCAGCTAAACGTGCACCGGCTTCATCTGCACGGTATTCACGGTAACGAGAGAACCACATTACAATAGCAGAAGCTAGAATACCGAACACGATATCTAAAACCATCGTAATGAGGAAGTAACCCATACCAGGTGCTTCATTGTCTTGACGACCAAAAACATTACGGTCGATAAAATCACCTACTACACGAGCAAAGAACATAACAAAGGCGTTTACAACACCTTGGATGAGTGCCAAGGTAACCATGTCACCATTTGCAACGTGACCAATCTCGTGCGCAAGCACGGCACGTAGCTCATCTTTGTTCATACGCTCAAGTAGACCGCTTGAAACGGCAACTAACGCATCATTTTTATTCCAGCCTGTTGCGAAAGCATTAGACTGATATGAAGGGAAGATACCAACTTCTGGCATATTAATACCAGCACGTTGAGAAAGTTCAGCGACTGTTTGCAATAACCAGCTTTCAGCTTGGTTACGAGGAGCATTTGGGTCAATCAGTTCTGTACCAGTAGTTTTCTTAGCCATCCATTTGGACATAAATAGAGAGACTAAAGAGCCCACCATACCAAACACAAAACAGATGACTAAAAGGTTGCCTAGATTTAAGCCACCCGCGCCATGGTAACTACCGACACCGAAGAGTGACAAAATAATGCCAGCTACAACCAGTACCGCGAGGTTGGTAAGCAAAAACAAACCAATCCGCATCATTGAGAAAATCCTCTTATAAATAAAATATTATCTGATTTATAAATTATAAATCACTCAGCTAATATGCGGCGCTTGGGGGAAAAATTCAAGGAAAAAATAAGGAATCGATACATTCTTTCCGGTATACGAATGTATTCAAATTAAACAAGTTATTTATAAGGCCCGTCTAAATACTAGGGTCGGGGTAATAGATCATTACAATTTTTAGACGATGGGCCTTATTAAAGTATGAGCTGCAAAGTATGCGGTTTTTAATTTTACTCAATTCTGATATGGGCAATTGCCGTTGCATTATTGGTGACATAAGTCCCTGTTGGTGCATCTGTATAGGTGCCATCAGACAATGTCACGATTTGGCGTGCAGAAGAATATTTAACAGGTTTAGCCGATACTTGTTGAGTTGTGGTGGTTTGGGTCAACTCTGGCTGATTTACAGTCTGGGTAGAAATATTTGAATTACTAAAAGATGAAAGGCTTACACCAGAAGAATATAAGTTTTGATATCGACTTGTGACTCGTCGTACATAATCTTGGGTTTCACGGAATGGCGGAATGCCGCCGTATTTATCCACGTTCCCTTCACCTGCATTATAAGCCGCAAGAGCCATTTGCGTATTGCCGTTAAATCGTTTGAGCAACCAACTTAGATATTTAGCACCAGCAAAGATATTTTGCTGAGGATCATAAGCATTAGATACGTTAAAACGGCGAGCAGTAGCTGGCATGAGTTGCATTAAACCTTGCGCACCCACAGGAGAGTGAGCATTCACATTAAAACCAGATTCGGTATGCATGACTGCCTTAATTAGACCTTCGGATACACCATGCTGTTGTGCTGCCTGTTTAATAATATGGTCAAAAGCATTTTTATTTTTGCTATAGCTTGGTAGAACAGAAGCTTCTGAAGCGCCCCAGTTTGTATAACTATGAATATTACTATCGGGGTAGTAAGTCACCTTTACTTTCTTGAGTGAATGGTCATAGCTTTTACGGTTAGTAAGTAAAGTGCTGCCATTTTTGTCTTGGTAAATGTACATTTGACCCGCTAAAGTCGGTGTTATACCTACCGAAAAAGTGGTCATCCCCAGTAAACACGAAAAAAGATATTGAACCGAATTTTTCATTTTATGTTATTCACAATTTTAAGGTATTCGTAACTAGTCAAAGAGTTTATCAAAAAATATTACAGAAAGAAGTTTTGTGTAATTTTTTTTATTTTTGCTCTTTTAAAAAATCAAGCTGTTTTGTTCGAATGATCATCAAAAAAAATTAAAAAAAATTTTTAAAATGATTCTATTGACTTGTCTAACTATTTGAAAATTAAAGGTAAAAATCATTGGTTAAAAAATGATCAATTTAAATAAAACCCTTAACAGAAGGTGAAAACAGTTTGTCAAGTATTAAGAAATCCACAATTTTATCCACAGGTTTTGTGGAAAACTGTGGAAAAGTCCAAAAAGTAAGCATTTTGCGCAAAAAATGAACTCGTCGGTCAAAATGGAGCACCGCTTTTGCATCATGCCTGAGCATTATGACGACTTCAAGAATTGAAACTATTCTTTTGATGCGATTCCCGTCCGAATCATATAAAATTGCGCGGTATTTTTATTTATGGGTATATCTCGTCTATGTACGCGCCAGTTGAGTCCAACGAAGGATTTAATTTTAAGCCTGAACTTCCAACAAGCTCGGCCTATTATCGTTTGCTTAAGAAGCTTCGCCGTCAAGTTGGACATGCCATCCGTGACTTCAACATGATTGAAGATGGTGACAAGGTCATGGTGTGTGTGTCTGGTGGTAAAGACAGTTATACCTTGCTCGACATTTTGTTGCAGTTCAAACGTATTGCACCAATCAACTTTGATATTGTTGCGGTTAACCTTGACCAAAAACAGCCGGGTTTTCCAGAAGATGTGTTACCACGCTATATGGAAGAAAATAACATTCCATATTACATTTTGGAAAAAGACACTTATACCATTACCAAGCGTTTAACACCTGAAGGTAAAACATACTGTGCAGTGTGTTCACGTTTGCGCCGTGGTTCGCTTTATGGCTTTGCTCAAGAAATTGGTGCCACTAAAGTTGCGTTAGGCCATCACCGTGATGACATCATTGCAACTTTCTTCTTGAACTTATTCCATGGCGGTAGCTTAAAAGCAATGCCACCTAAGCTTTTGTCTTCGGATAAGAAAAATATTTTGATTCGTCCTTTAGCTTATGTTGAAGAAAAAGACATTATCAAATATGCAGAATTACGTAAGTTCCCAATTATCCCGTGTAACCTTTGTGGTTCACAAGAGAACTTACAACGTGCCATGCTTAATGAAATGTTGCGTGAGTGGGATAAACAATATCCGAAACGTTTACACAGTATTTTTGGTGCGTTACAAAACGTGTCTCCGTCTCAGTTAGCAGACCGTGATTTGTTTGATTTCGAAGCGCTAGATTCTCAGCGCGAGATCGACTTTAAAGACCCTGAAGAACTTAAAAAACGTTTAGATGTCGTTAACTTAAGTTTTGCTGCTGAATAAAACAATTAAGTAAGTCAATTAAAGGCACTTTATAAACAAGTGCCTTTAATGTATCAAAATACTAAAAAATGAATGTTCCGTACAAAAAGTCATAGCCCAACCTTAAAATTACATGCTATAACAACGCACAAGCAGAAGTGCTTCATATGATGTTGTCTGGATAGGCAACTAACTAGAGAAATTGAACAAATAAATTTGAGGAAGAATCATGCCTGCATTTTTAACTGATGATTGGTTTGCGACTGTCGAAAAATTAACTGCTGAAGCAGGTGATCTTAATTTGCCACCAGCTCTTGCGAATTTGGCAATTAATTTAGTAGTTACAGATGCTTCTGGAAATACCGAATTAGCGTTAGATGGGGGTAAAATCCAAAAAGGTTTGTCTTCAAATGCCAAAACAACTTTAAACATGGATGCTGAAACTTTACGTAAAGTATTCCTAGAGTTTGATATGGCTGCAGCTATGCAAGCATTCATGACTGGTAAAATTAAAGTTCAAGGCGACATGTCTCAGTTAATGGCTTTACAAACAGCTAAACCAAGCCAAGAACAAAAAGATTTGTTCAAGAAAGTATTAGAACAAACAGCTTAATTCTAAAAGAATTCATATAAAAAGCTTACCCCAAGAGGTAAGCTTTTTATTGATACAAACAATGAATTTATCAACTTTTAAAACAATAAAACTAGATATTGATTCGTGTTTGAGCCGTTTTAATATGCTCAAGATAAGCACGGATACGAGTCACATACTGTACCGCTTGTTTGTATCGACCATTTCGCATTTGATTGCGTTGTAAATAGTCATAGAGATTAACCCATTGGTTTGGGTCTTTTCCTTGGGTTTGTAAGCGCTTCTGGATCTGGTTGACTGCTCCCGGACCCATATTGTAGGCCACAAGGGCATACCAGTTACGATCTGGGTAGGGAATATCACCATACTCACTTAGCATGAGATCATAATATTTCGCACCGCCCTGAATGCTTTGCGCTGGATCGCTACGGTTACTTACACCCATTGCCCGAGCTGTACTGTTGGTTAACATCATTAACCCGCGTACGCCTGTTGGTGAAACAGACTCTGGCTTAAGATACGATTCTTGATAGCTCATTGCTGCAAGCAAATGCCAATCTAAATCATACTTGGCCGCGCTTTGTTTAAAGCTGGCTTTGTAAATAGGTAGACGTGTACTTATATCACGTTGAATCGTCGACCAAGACTCAGGTTTTACAACGTTACGGTTGTAAAATGAAGCCAGTTGTTGAGTCAGACCATTTTGCTTGCTTTGACAAACAAAACCACTGGCTGTTTGTGTAAGAGGATCATCTGCTTGTTTAAACACCCAGCTTAAATCGGGATTTAATCCATTTTTTTGCAAATTTACGATGTCACCACAACTTGCAGAAAAAGACATTAAACCTTTGTTCTCGATTGAGCTTAAGCTCGCGGTCGTCATGGCAAGATTTGCTTTACCTTGCTGGACCCACTTGAGTGCGGTGGCGTTATCTGCCACGATTTTGAAGTCCAACTTTACATTTAAGCTTTGTGCATAGTTACGAGCCAAGTCATAACCGAAGCCATGTAAAAATTGATCTTCTTTAAAAACAGTAGTTGGGCTTTCTACAGCAACTACGGTTAATGTGTTGGTGTTAACTACAGTATTGTACTGTAGGGTTTTTCCTGCATTAATACTATGAAAGGGAAAAAACATAGTGCTGAGTGCAAGAACTTTCAATGGGAGAGAAGAAAATAAAGAGCTAAGGCCAAGCCTCGACCCAGAACTTGAATTACTGTGCATGTTGTCTCCGCTACAGATAATTTATGCCCTAAAAGCCAGACAAAAAGCTGCCATAACTTTTAAAAGTTGATAAATTCAATAAGGGGTGGGCAGTCATGACGTCATTCAAAATGACATGAAATGAAAAAAATAAACTATGTAGAAAATCTACAAAGTTTTTGGTTGGGTTAAAAAATACTCAACATTTAAGATGCGCGCATCATAATCTTCAAAAAAAAGATTGTCAAATTTTGAACAATTAAATATTCGATATATCAACATAACAACATGAATTTATTAAGGAAGAAAATTTATACACTTCTGATATGAGTAAATAGGGTATAAAATGCTACATCTTGTAAGCAGTATGTTGTTCATCAGTGGTTTTTTATCATGAAATCTAACTTAATCACTCGGTCAGGACATGACAAATTAGTTGCTGAATTAAAACAACTTTGGCATGGAGAACGACCAGAAATCACAAAGAAAGTGAATTGGGCGGCAAGCCTTGGCGACCGCAGTGAAAATGCCGATTATCAGTACAATAAGCAGCTGCTTAGAAAAATTGATCGACGGGTACGCTATTTAGGAAAACGTTTAGAAGAGTTAAAAATTGTCGATTATGCTCCCGAGCAAGAAGGCAAAGTTTACTTTGGCGCTTGGGTCGAAATTGAAAATGAAGAAGGTGAACAAAAAACTTTACGTATCGTAGGGATTGATGAAATTTATGATCATCATCCTCAACATATCTCGATTGAGTCGCCAATGGCACGTGCACTCTTGAGTAAACAAGTCGATGATGAGGTTGAAGTGCACACTCCTTTAGGTAAAAAGCTTTGGTATATCAATGCAATTCGTTATGAAAAGCCTAAAAATGATGAAATTTAAATAGATTTGTTTTTATTTTGAGCGTTTGAATTAAAAATTAAATAAAAGATTTGCTAACTTGCATTTTTGTTTATATTATAACGCTCGTTGGAAGCGTGGCAGAGCGGTTTAATGCACCGGTCTTGAAAACCGACGAGGGTGTGAGTCCTCCGTGAGTTCGAATCTCACCGCTTCCGCCAAATTCAAGTTTCTGACACTGTTTAACACTATATAAGTTTATGATTTATAAGGTTAAAGTTGGAAATATACGATATGACAAGCCGTGACGCACTACGCCAATCGGTAGTTATAAAGTAGTAAAAAATGCAGTAAGATTATTTCTTACTGCATTTTTTTATGTCTGAATTATGGCGACTCGTGGAATCAATAAGCTTAGTGCTTTACAAGTTAAAAAAGCTAAACCTGATCCTGACAAGATGTATAAGCTGTCTGATGGGGGAAACCTGTACCTGCGTATTGATCAGAGTGGTAGCAAGTACTGGATATTCAATTACACACGTCCATTTTTAGCCAAACGTAATGATTTATCTTTAGGTACTTATCCTGAAGTTTCACTGGATGATGCTCGCACTATTCGTGATGAATATAAGAAGCTCATTAAGCAGGGCATCGATCCAGCAATGGAGCGGATTGAAACCAAGTCCCAGAAACAGAAAGAAGCAGAAAATACCTTTCGTATTGTTGCTGAAGCATGGCTATATAAACGTGAGCTAGAGCAAAAACAGGATGAAGAGACGATCCGTCGTTTAAAGCACGATGTCTATCCCTATATTGGTGATTTAACCTTTCCACAGCTTACCTTGGAAATTCTTGAGATTAAGGTCTTTAAGCGCATTATTGAACGTGGTGCATTGTCAGTTGCCAAACGCCTAAAATCGGACTTGAACCAGATATTTAAGTCAGCACGTAAAAAGAAGCTGATTCAATACAATCCTATTGAGGATATTGAACTGCCCAAACCACAGGGTGGGAACTTTGCAGCCGTGACAGAGGAGCAGGAACTAGCTCCAATGCTCAATAAAATTTGGAACTACTCCAAACTTTATCCACGTTGTTCACATATCACACAAGTGGCGTTAAAAATCTCCGTGTTGACCTTTCAGCGACCTGGGGAGATACGCAAGCTGAAAAAGGAGTATTTCTATTGTGAAGAAAGATGCTTTAAATTTACAGCTAGTAAAACCAAGCAGCTTCATATTGTACCATTGTCAGATCAGGCCTTTGACTTAATTGATTCAATTATTGATCTGCACCCATACAGTGAATACATTTTCGTGGGTCGGGATGGTAAAACTTTTATTTCTGATAATACGATTAACTCAGCGTTAAAACGCTTGGGCTATGCTGGGAAGCAAACGGCACATGGATTACGTGCAACCGCACGAACCATGTTGGATGAAATATTAGAACAACGTGTAGACTTTATTGAGCATCAATTGGCACATAAAGTAAAAGATAATAATGGTACAGCCTACAATCGAACCAAATTTTTAAACAATCGTCGGGAGATGATGCAGGAGTGGGCGAATTACCTAGAATCATTGCTGGATCAGCAACAGTAAAAAGATGAAAATCCAATGATAAAAAAATAGCCTGTCAAACGACAGGCTATTTAATTTATGCTGCTTTAAGCTCTTTGAGTTCAAGCCATTCAATAATCTGGCTTTCAGCCCATGTGGGCATACTTGCTGTTAAATAGGTAGGTTCAGGAAAATCACCCCGACGAATCATTTTCCAGAAGGTGGATTCTGCAATATTCAATATCCCTTTGGTTGCAGGCTTATAAGATAGCTTTCGTCTGCGACCACCACGATCTACATAGTCCTTGGCAGGGCGTTCAGGGTAGTTGACTAAGTCTTTGACACGATAATGCTGTTCTATCATTTTCCACCTCTAGGATTTTATACACATAAATATTAACAGTATGAAAGTATTGATATTGAACATTGCATACTTTCATATGGCTCATGATAGACAGTGGTATACAGTGATAAAAGAACAGTGCATAATTATAAAAAAACATTACTATTATACATTGTTAACATATTGGAATATAAAAATATGTCTATTATAAAATTTGAAGACTTAAATGAATTGGAACAGGAGTTCATTGATTGTCTGTTTACTTATTATGAATCCAGTTTTTTACAAAATGAGGCATGTGGAAATATAAAAACAGCTGATGAGCCAGAAAAAAGAATCATCGTTGCTGAGTTAAGCGATATACAGCGAAAGGTGCTGAACGAGCGACTACACCTCAATGATTTAATTCTGAAAGAAATAAATGAATTTCATCAACTGATTTTAGGTGAGAATACTGTCATTTCACCTATGCAGATAGTAGTACTATTGGAACAGCTAAATGCATTAAAAGACGAGTTTGATACGCTTTCAAATACAATTCAAAAAAAACGTTATAGTGTCATTTTACAGGCTTATCAGGCTCTGGATGAAAATATTTGCACCCAACGCAATTTAAAGATTTTGAAACGAATGAGAGGTATTCGGGCAGTCAAAGTTCGTAATGATAAGAATGTATACCCACGGCATCAAATTCTGTATCGGGTTTTAAGGGATGAAGCTCATAAAAATGGTCGGTGGGAGAATTTATCACAGGCGGTAAAATCAATTTTGCCAATACTTAGACTTGAATATCAAAAAAATAATCTGGTCTGGATTCAGAATGAAATAGATTCTAAGCTGGCATTGATTGAAGAATTGGAAAAGGGACGACTCATTAATTCCCATAATAAACAGAATGAAAATTATCATGGAAAGGTTTATCAGAATCGTAAATATCAGAACAGGATCGACAAACTTCAGTTAGAAATAAACGAATTAATCATTGCTCAGAAGTCAACTGACCCTGCTTTGCTGCTGGGGAAAAAAATACCCTATAACACCATTTATAATGATGAAAGTATTCTTCACCACTTAAGGGATTGTACTGAACTGTTACAGGATATTCTTATTCAAAAGTGATAAGAAGTACTCATAAAAAACAATCATCAGCTTATTCATTACCAAAAGTATCAGAAGCAATTTGATCAACGGATAGGTGCCTGATTTGCTCTAGCTGAATATTTTTCTGTATTTCCTTTAAAAACTGGAGTTTTAATTTCTGAATTTCACTGGCGTCCTGAAGGGGGCTATTGGTTAATTCATTAATGGTAATTTTACTGTTGATTAATTCATTAATGAGATACTTCTGGATGACTTCATCCTGTTTGCGTACCTGAAGCTGTTTAATATAAAGCATTTTATCAAGGGCTTTGATGCGTTGGTTCAATTCCTCAATAATCATGTCTTTTTCATTTAATTTTTGCTTATAGGGTGGAGGGAGCGTTTGCTTTGCCTCATACGTATTCATCAGGAATTCTAGACACTCTGCCTCAGTTTTAAGTTTGAGCTTTTCAGTCAATGCCTCCATTTTTTTGGCTGTATGTGAGGTTAGATAAAATTGCTTTCTCACATTCGCATGATTTTTCTTGGAATATTTGAAATTTCTGAATCTATTTTTTAGATCGGAAAAATATTTTTCATTGAGTAAAAGTACCCATTGATTCGTTATTTCTGCTACGAGTAATGGGTGGATCATGGTTTCGATGGGCTGAATTTGCAATCGTCCATCAGGAAGCTGAACTATCTGCAGTAGTGCCTGCTCTTTGTTACATTCGTGCTCTAAAAACAAGGATTTTAATGTCTGATCTTTATCAAGCCATTGTTGCAATGTCAGTTGTTTTCTTGCCATTTTGATGTTCTATGATGTTTGAAATTCTAATATGATTATAGATTTTAATTAAGGTGGAATAAACATTTCTAAATACGTTTAGTAAATGTTTATTTGTTTTAAATTTATTTTATAGTAAATATTTGTGCCTATCTAAAAATAATTCTAAAATTTACTAATAGCAATGTTGAATGAATAAAAATGTATGGATGAAATGACAGAAGAGCATAAGCAGCTCATTTTTAATTTTAATGAGTTATCACCACATAGATTAAGTTCCTACGCTAGACTGGTGCTGATTAAATTTATTAGTCTCTTTGGTACACAAAAAACCAACGATTCATTGTTGGAATTGTCTGAAAAGATAGGTGTGCAACATAAAAAATTAAAACTGGTATTGGAGGAGTTATCAGGCTTTGAGATATTGGAGTTTTCATATCCAGAAACAGGTCGGCGGGCAAGAGTTAGAACAATACAGCTGAATTTAGATTATTTAAATCTGCTATTGAGTAAAGTTAATCAACATGAAACATCCCATCATAGGTATGTCCGCCTTAAGAGAGCGATTAAGCAGTTTGACCTTTTAATGCTTATTTTAATCAAATTATCTCAAGTCAGAGTGACCACTAAAAAGTTTGATTTACTACCCGAACAAAAACTGGATTTTAGGGTATTGTTGACATTATCAAACTTGACTCGCTCATGTGATGCTTATGGGGTGATACGTAATATAGGTACAACACAACTGGTTGCTAAAACAGGGTTAAATAAGCAAGCAATATTTGATTCGATCTACTTTTTGAAAAAGATAGGTCTGCTTCGGGTACATGTGCATGGGACGATCAATAACAAATTTATAAAAAATATAACGCCAACCTACGTGTTGAATTTATCTCATACCTTTTGGGGTAATCATGCTCGGTATGGTCGGTTTTATATATTGGAAGCGAGTGAAAGACATCATTTTGAAATAAAAATGATTGCTGATATTTTTACGGTAATTTCTGAGCAGGTGCAGCCGTTGGATTCTGACAACTCACGCGATCTCAATCACCTTACGACATTGGTTCTTAAGGGGCTTGATTCAGATAAAATCAACATTATTTCTGGAACAATGATTGAGCGTATCCAGTCTTCATCACAAGTTCAGGAGACGATTTCTAGTTTCATTAAAGAATGTCTAATTCATTATTTGCAATTACAACAATGCCATCAGGAACAAGGAGATTTGACAGTATTTGCAAAAGTGTTCAAACAAGCATTAATCAATAAAAAGAAGCAACATATCAAGTTGAATGATTTGGATTCAAATTTGACAATGATGCAATGCTATTTTGAATCATGGTGTTGCAGACTGCTTGATCAGCGGGGTTTACGTCAGCATATCTTACAAGGTTCACTGTTATATGGTGTAGATATTTTAAATCGGACTACAATTGAAAAAGATATTTATCCTTTTGTCTTTCAAGAAAAATACCGTTTGGAATTGATTACAAATCCTGACTTAATCAGAAACAGCGATCCAGATGCGGACATCCAAATACAGATTCAGAAGCTAGAGAAACAGGAGCAACGGTTCATCCTAGAATTCTTATTATTTTGTTTGAATTTGATTGCCAAAAATCAGATTTTACCATTTTTAAAAAGTACGCGAAGACTCAGTCATGTAGCAGGCAAGTTTTTTCAAATTATACCAAAAGTCGAGTCGCAGAAAATGTATAGTTGTATCTATGTGCCCGATTCAACACTCACTAAAGATGAGTTTTTTCTGATCGATATCCCTCATCCAATTCGTGGGAAAGAGGAGGAATATTCGAACGAAGACTATTTGCTGAAATTCATTGAACCTAGTGTTGATGACATGAAAAAATATGGATTGCTGGATCAGTTTTATACAGGAGGAACTGAATTGCTGAATAAAAAAGTAGCGTAAGTTTAGCTTCTGTAATATTCCCATAATTTGGTTATTCTCGCTGTATGGCGCAGTGGTGTAATGGTCAGTCTAGACAGGTTTGCTTAACAGGTAATATATATTATTATCTATTAATAATATAAACAATAACTTATATCGTTGATTAAATACAGTGAGTTATTTAGTTAAGTATAGCCCATACTCAAATGGGTTATAGACAATGTATCAATATCAAATCACTAAAAGCATTCTAAATTAACCCTATAGTATGTTCCAAAGTCTCTAAGCATGTTCAGCTAAGCAGGATGACCACAACATCCTGCTTTAGAATCATGATCAGTAAAATTTTACATCTCTCACTTAGATATGAACCTTATGTTTCAGTGAGAACCTAAATGTACCAGAATAATCCATTAGAAAGTGAATCATCCATTCTTATCTCAATCGAAGATTTTATGGTTAGTACATGCCATGAGCAATTTGTTGATGATCATGAAGAATTCAAGCGAGAGCTGTTGGATGCTGTGTGTGCTTTTAAGGTGATTTACAGAGAAGATTTTACTTATTCCAGAATCATTAATGTTTTCAAAAGAGTGATTAATCTCGTAGATTACATTATGGATAAATTGGACTCCCATCTTTATGAAGATATTTTACGATTTGAACTAAACCACATCTTCCATATTCAAGGCATAATTCAACATGAGATGAAAAATACAATACGAGAACAATTCGATTTTCAGCGTCAAGAACAACGTAATCGCTTTAAACTGGAATGCTACCTAAATAAACTGCTTACACACTATGCTAGATTACAGTTTGTTCGAGTAGATATCTCTATTCTTAAAGAATATCAAATCCATTGGGGTATTCAAGACTTTAAGTATGCATTGGATATTCTATGTAATCGTATGTCAAATAAAGATACCTGTTTTAAGCACTTACAAGGTTATGTATGGGCATTAGAGCAGGGTGTAGAAAAAGGCTATCACTGCCATTTATTACTCATCTATGATGGGAATAGTCGTATAGAGGATTCAGGTTTAGCAAAACTGGTGGCTGAGTATTGGAAGCACATCACCAATCAACAGGGTACTCACTACAACTGTAATACCAAAGACAACAAGGAAAAATTTGATAAAAATGGATTGCTTGGGGTTGGAATGATTCATCGTGATCAACCAATACAAGTTACAAATGCGATTCGTGCAGCGATGTACTTGGTCAATCCTGAAAAAGAAGATCAGCGCTTACGGGCTAAAACCTCTCCACAGATGCGGACTTTTGGTACAGGTCAGTTTGAAGTAAAATGGCGCAGAGATATTGAACAAAATGAGTCATTATGATATTAAAAATAGAGAACACGACTATCAGATGTATTCTCTATCTTGTACAGTTTGACATCAAAAAGACAAACTTACATTTCCTTGATCGGTGATTAATTCAGCTTCAAGCACCTGATCACCACGGCATTTCAATAAGTACGATACTGTAGAGCTATAGCTCATTTGCACAGGCATCTTGCTATGAAAGTCAGCGGTGTAATAACCACAACGACCACGATTAATTTTCATGCCTTGTAGAACAAAAGGCTGATTGCTGGTCGATTGAATTTCAAGAATATATTCAATTGCCCCTTGTACATTAAAAGCAGATTGAGATTCTCTAGCACTAATGCGAGCCTTAACATTTAGATCGCTAACTTGTGCAGATTCATTCTCAAGCGGAATGTCAGCAGCTTCCTGAGTGTTGTTTGGATTAAGGTCAGTTTCCATCATGGCTTTCAGCACATCAGGATACTTATTCCATCCACTGATATAAGACTCCGCTTCCTTGACCTCAGCAGGTAAATAGACATGACCATTGTCAATAATCATCTGCATTTCATTGAGTTTAGCTTTAACTGCTTCCTCGGTATAAGGAGCATAGATTGATTGAGTATGCTGAGCAGCATTATTGGTAGGCTCACCTGAAGTATCAGTTTTTGGTGGTTGATTGTTCTGGCTACATGCCATTAACAGGGAACACAAGGCAATGGTGGAAAATAATGATTTCATGATTGCACTCCCTTATAATTTAGGACGAATAACAACAAACCAGACGAATAGTAGAATCAAAATTCCACCAACAATTTTACCGATTACAGGAAACATCACCGCAGGCCACACTAAGCCTTGCCCTAAATTGTAGGTAAATGGCTTATAGTTATACTGCCCCCAGAAATGTTGATAGATGGCAAAAAAGAATCCAATGACCAGATAAGTGCTGATCAGTCCAGCTTTAAGATTAGAATTCATTTACTTCCCCCCCAGTTGCAAATTTTGCCAATGCAATAAAAATTCCCATCACGATCATGAAGCTAATGAAGGGTAGACCCAGTACACAAATCACAGCGATGACGCAGATAATGCCTGCAAGTGTTCTCATGGCTACTCCTTCATACACTGATAGGACACATTGACCATATCCATCTGGAAGGATTCAGTTTGTTGTAAGGTGTAGATATTTTCTTTCAGTCCACCCTCACCATATTTCTTTTCAAGTTTGTCGTAGATGCATGAACAAGTGCTGTCATTAATGCCGCCTGTTTTACAACCACTGATAAACTGGCGTTCGGTTTTGCTGGCACAGCCTGATGCTAGAAGTGCAACTGAGACAACAATGAGTGAAGTTTGAATTTTCATCATTTCCCCTAATTTTTATTGTGTTATTTGATGTGTAATATATTTTGCTGAATTGACTAAAGTGTAGATCTGAAAAAGCTTTCCAAGGCTAGATAGCGTTTAGATCAGTCAAATAAGCAAAAAATTTTGAAAGTTGCTATTGCAACAGAGGAATAGAAAATCGTTTTAGGGAAAATAATATAGATAGAAAGTGCTGAGTCATGGTGACTACTCCTTTTGTATGAAAGAGAGTCTTACCAAATTACTGTCAAATAATGGTGGCAAGACTGGGCGGGTTGACAGACTGATACAAAAGGAAATCAGCGCACGCAAGCGTGCCCCTCCCAGTCTCACCGTAAAGGCGTGACTTAAGAGAACGCACAAAACCATCACAGCGTTGTTGTGCGCCTTTTGTAAACGGTCTGTCAAAACCGACTGACGATGTAGGTCAGCAGTCGAATGATAAAATTAAGGGTGAGTTTAGTCAATCGAGGTTATGAAAATATATAAATAAATCAATAATTTTATTATTTTTAATACACTAGTACTTTTTCAATTTTAAGTAATATAATTCTGGTGTCTAAAATAGTAAATTATCTGAAAATTCAAAAAATTAGGGGGATATATGAATTTTAAATTACTTAAAGTACGACTAGATAGAATTAAAACTCAAAAACATACACTTACTCCAGAAGATATGTTGATGTTAGTTACTCAAGAAAAAGCTGATCTTAATTCGGGGTTTTTCTCTCGCTTATTTAGTGTGACTATTCCACAAAAATGGGAATTTTCTATCAATTCATCTGAGGAAATTGGCGTTGCTTTAGAATTGGTTGAATTGATTGAAACAGTATTTATCCCTCACTATCAGGGGCATGCAAAAAATTATGCTTGGTTAGAGCAATGTATTTTATTCAAACTCAAGCATCAAGCGTCGATGAATATTTCTGAATTAGTCAGTCGGTATTTATCGAAGATTGAAAAAAGTGAACATTTACAGATTAGTCGAGAGATCTTAAAAATTTTATTTGAGCGTGAGCCTAGCAATGCTGTCATTAAAGCACAGGCGATAGTGTACAAACGTAGTGAAATCTATACCAGCGCTATAGAAAAGTTTGAGTACTATTTTGAGCATTGTCCTTATCAAGAAACATTATATTTTGATTATCTTGAATGCTTAATAATGCGGAAGAATGTTATCTATAATCAGGAAAAAGGAGAGTTTGGTGATTTGCAATATGCTGTATATTTACTTTGCTCTATAGACGATGCGAAAGATAGAGCATTACAAGGGAATCTACTCAATCGTGCTATAACAGCCCTTTTACCAGAAGACGTTATTGCAACTCGTCCTGAAGATACTAATTTCTTAGCTGACATGGGACGTGGGCTAAATAGTTTTAGTAAGGGCGTTGGTACATTTTTTGGAGGGCGTGATTCGCAGATTCCATATAGTGAAGGAATTATTGCGAGTGCACCAAAACTTTTGAAAAATAAAAAAATTGTTGAGTGTCTTAACCAAAATCAAAAAGCACAAAAAGAGCTAGAAAAAATATTATCTGATCAAGGGCTAAAGGTGGGTGTGGGCTTAACGGCATCCGCATATTCTTTAGGATTAATTTGGGATTATGCACATATTGATCCATCTGTATTAGATGCATTGAGCTTTGCATCAAAAGGAAATCCTGAAAATTTAAATACTTTACAAGACATTTCAGCGAATACACTAGATAGTGCAGGAGCAGTGACTCGTTTAACTGGTTATGTTGCTGAACAACAGGTTGCACTGAATTTACAACAACAAGGACATACAGTTGAATTTCCCGATAGCGCAAACCAAGCTGGTTATGATTTGATTGTTGATGGCACACCGATGCAAGTTAAGTGCTCAATGGATGCTGATTATGTATTAAGTCATTTTGATAAGTATCCAGATATTCCAGTGATTGTGAACAGTGAACTTGCAGAGCAGCTAGGTAATCATCCGATGGTGTTAGTGGATACCACTTTAAGCTATGAAGCTGTTCAGGAAACTACTGGTGTAGGACTAGAGCAAGTTTCAGATTTTGCGGATGTAGGAGATATGCTACCAATCCCACTATTAACGATTGGTTTAGCGGCATATCGTAATTATGGTGATTTTAATTCAGGTAAAGTGGATGGCGAGCAATACTTAAAAAATGTTGGCAAAGAAACTGCTGCAATTGCTGGAGGTGCAATGACAGGGTCAATGCTACTCGGCGCATTAGCAGGTCTTGCTACAGGTGGTGTTGGAGTCATTGTTGCGAGTGGTATTGGTGCATATATGGGAGGGGTTGCTGGTTCTACAGGTGCAAATAGTATGAATCGAGAAGCCTTGTGTAATCAGAGAGATATCGTAGTGAAATTACTCATTGAATTCGCAGCGTGGTTCAATGAAAATTTATTGGTTCATCGAACAAATGTGCTATTCAAACAGCTACAAAGTTTTGAAACTCATATGTTGAATAATGCTGATCGTATTATTACTTTTAGTACTTTATTGATCTATCAACATGAAGCTTATATGCGTGCCTATCATCTGAACCAATGGATATTACATAAGTTGCAAAAAGGTAATGAAATGGAAAAGGTTCAAGCTGGTTGGGTGGCTATTGATGAGTCAAGTAATTTTATATCAGTTGATCTACAGCCAAAAATTAATGAAATTAATCGTCAATTAGAGATTTATAGGGAACTTGCCAAACCTGATTCAGCACAGCCTAATCGTACTCATCAGCTTAAACCTGCTTGAGTGTTGGAATAATATTGATAGTTGTATTTGAAATAAAAAATTGGAGAGATTATTTACTAATTGAATTAGTAAATTAAAAGTTATTCCAAATAATTTCAGACACATAATATCCTAATGAGAATCATGAAACTCTTTTGAGTTCTTCATGAAAATATGAAAACAAAGTCTGCCATCGAGCAGGCTTTTTTTATGCACAAAATTTAAGGAGTCGAGCTATGAGCTTGAGCTGTCCCTTTTGCCATTCAACGAATGTGATATTGGTTGAAGCAAGTACACAACAATCAAATACGACCTTAACCAATTTGGTCACACCGACCACATTGGGTGCATTGGGAACCACGGTCGCAAAGTCTTTCAATCTGCCACCGATTGTCGGTGGAATAGCAGGAACGGTACTCGGCAGTGTGTTGAATTCATTTACCGAACAAAGCACACCACCACAGCAGAATTTATGCTTCTGCCACAACTGCTACCAAAAGTTTCCAGCGCACCTTTTGCATTAAAGATCGTTAGTAACCACACAAATTCAAATTTCATTTTCAAATTAAAAGGAATAAAACTATGGCACATCAACTTGAACAAATGGCGTATGTCGGAGAAACCCCTTGGCACGGACTAGGGAATCAACTGACACAAAACCAACCGATTGAAGTCTGGGCACAGCAGGCAGGTATGGATTGGCGGATTGAATCTTCTAATGTCAGTTATATGGCGCAGAATGACCGTGGGCAAAGCATCATCATGCCTTATGAAGAACAACGAGTTTTATATCGCTCTGATACCCATGCTCCACTGTCAGTCGTCAGTCAACGCTTTCAGGAAGTGCAACCGAGAGAGATTTTAGAATTCTATCGTGACCTCACCGAGCAATCAGGTTTTGAACTTGAAACCGCAGGTGTACTCAAAGGTGGCAAGAAATTCTGGGCACTAGCACGTACAGGGCAAACATCCATGTTGAAGGGCAAAGATGTCAGTAATGGCTATATGCTCTTGGCAACAGCATGTGACGGAACCCTTGCCACCACCGCACAATTTACCTCGATCCGAGTAGTGTGCAACAATACTTTAGCGATTGCCTTAAAAGGACAGAACAGCAGTGCAGGTGTGGTCAAAGTTCCACACAGTACTAAATTTGATGCTGATAAGGTCAAACAGCAACTCGGTATTTCAGTACGTGCATGGGATGAACACATGTATGAAATGAAGCAACTGACACAACGTAAAGTGAGTCAGATGGAAGCATCCGCTTACTTTGATGCCGTGTTCAATAACAGCACAATGAACAACGTGGTGGATCAGGAGGACAACATCATCCAGTTCTACCGTGATGTAGCCTTACAAGCCCAAGCCAATGGCAAGGACAAAGCTGAACCAAATGCCAAATCGATGAGTCGAGCTATGGAAATGTTTAATGGTCAAGGACGAGGTGCGGAGCTAAGTTCAGCCAAAGGAACAGCCTATGGATTACTGTGTTCAATCACAGAATTTATAGACCACGAACGTCGTGCCATGAGTACCGATCACCGGCTTGATTCAGCTTGGTTTGGTGCTGGCGCATCGATCAAACAACGAGGATTGGAACAGGCACTTAACATGCTTGCATAGTGCGGAATATACATTTTTCAATCATGGAAAGTTAGACCTAACTAAGCATTTTTAAATGGAATTTCGAATTTTAAAAATTATTAAAACCATAGCTTCGGCTGTGGTTTTTTTATGCCCATTTTTTGTGATCCCCATCATTTTACATAGCAAAATAATCAGGACTTCAATATGAATACCGCAATTTTAAATCCATCTATGCAACAGGCAAGTACCCCATTTATTGCCCCAAAATTATTCACAGCCAAACGCTTGGTCAATACAAAGAATATGACTCAAGCAGAATGGCTTGAAGTCAGACGCCAAGGTATTGGCAGTAGTGACTGTGCCGCAGCCTGTGGACTTAATCCCTATATGTCGATGCTAGAACTGTGGATGATCAAGACAGGTCGAGTTAAACAATCCATTGAAGATGAAAGCACAGGTCATGCCCCTTTATATTGGGGTAAACAACTTGAACCTTTGGTCGCTGAATACTACAGCATGCATACCAACAACAAAGTTCGTCGTATCAATGCCGTACTACAACATCCTGATGAGGATAAGCATTTTATGCTGGCTAACTTAGATTACTCGGTGGTAGGTAGTGAGGAAGTACAGATTTTAGAATGCAAAACCGCAGGGGAATATGGAGCAAAGTTATGGCGAGATGGTGTGCCTTTATACGTATTGTGTCAGGTGCAACATCAACTCGCTGTAACAGGCAAAAAGGCAGCGCATATTTGTGTGCTGATCTGTGGTCATGAAACTCGTATCTATAAAGTGGCACGCAGTGAATCAGTCATTCAACATATTGTGAATGCAGAGCGATACTTTTGGGAGTGTGTGGAAAATGACACGCCACCTTCAGTCGATGCCAGTGAATCGGCAGCTAAAGCCATTCAGCAACTCTATCCTCAACATATTCCACTCAGTGTCGAAGATCTCAGTCAAAATGAACAAGCCAATCAGTTGTTTGCTCAACTGATTCAAGAAAAGCATCATATTGAAAAACACCAAAACAGCTTTGATGAAACTAAGCATCAAATTCAGATGTTAATGAAAGATGCTGAACGAGCAACTTTTGCCAATGGTTCAGTGACGTGGAAACGATCTAAAGACTCCATTGCTTTAGATAATAAGGCTGTATTGAAAATGCATCCTGAACTAATCAATGAGTTTCCACAAAACAAGGTGGGGACACGACGTTTTCAAATCTATAGCAATGATGACTGACCCGATCAAAACCATGCATCTATATCGCTAACTATATATGCATGAAATATCCATTCTTCCCAAAAGCGCAAAAAAACCACCCCCGATCTACCGACTCCCGAAGGAGCGGTAGACCAACAATGGCGGTTTTTGCGAAGTCGTAGCTTTTCATATTTCTGTTTACTTACATAGCAAGGGGTAATCAGTAAAATTTTACTTATAGGACAAACAACATGATCAAAGGTTTAGCGATTACACCGCCAATACTCGGCAGAATTAGTATCGGTAAAGTGGTCGAAAAGAATGGTAAACGTCTGCCTGAAAAAGATGATCAATTTACGATTACTAGCCAAATTCAGAATAAGGATGGCTGGGTGAAACACCCACTGGATGAGCAGCTAAGAGCCAAGGCACAAAACCAGAAACTCAGAACCATTCCTGTCCGGATGATTTTTAATGATCCTGAACTCAACTTGCGAGCTGAGTACACTCTATTCGACCGACAAACTGGTCGGCCCATCTGTACTGGTAATGGTGAAACCTGTCAGCGACTTGGACAAAACGGGGTTGAACA
The DNA here is from genome assembly GCF_041021905.1 of Acinetobacter nosocomialis. Lineage (NCBI taxonomy): Bacteria > Pseudomonadati > Pseudomonadota > Gammaproteobacteria > Moraxellales > Moraxellaceae > Acinetobacter > Acinetobacter nosocomialis. The sequence continues at coordinate 3,087,331 of NZ_CP157432.1, read as the reverse complement.
GCATCCATGTCCATCACCTGATTTATGCCCCTTGGCCCAAGGTGGACACTGCAAGCCTTATGGGCGGCTTTACGTCAATCTAGATGAGTCGGATGAGTTGGGTACATTCATTTTTAGGACTACAGGTTTCAATAGCATTCGTACCTTAGCTGCACGGCTTCGTTATTACCATGCGGCTTCAGGTGATTTACTTTCATGTTTGCCATTGCAACTGACCTTACGAGGAAAAAGCACAACGCAAAGTTACCGTACCCCAATTTATTACGTGGACTTAACCTTACGTGATGGAATCAATCTACAAGAAGCCATTACTTCAGCCAAACAGATCGATGGACAAAGCAAGACAGCAGGGTTTTATCAGGAGGCTTTAGATCATGTGGCAAGGCTAGGTTATGGTAATGCCAGATTTGAGGTAGGAGGTGAGGAGGGACTGGATATTGTTGAGGAGTTTTATATCAATGAACCAAAACCAGAGCAGGGTCAGCAGCTTAGTGATTTAACTCATGTTCAAGACATTCAGAAAGGGTTGCAGCATTCTGTGCAGGCTCTCAATTGAAATGGACCTAGTTAGAAAAGAGTACTTGTACTCTTTTTTTTGCAGATTTTGGACTGTAGATAAGAAAATACTCACTCCTAGAATTTTTGAGAGATGGATTTACTTTAATAACGCTTTTTAGTATTTTGGTAGCAAATCAGAAGTATGTTCATGACTATGCGTTCAAGTAGGTTTTCTAAGCTTATACTCGCATTTGTCCTGTTTTTGTTTACCATAACAATTACGGGAGTTCATGCGTGGGCGCCTGTTCTACTTGAAAATATTGAACATCAGCATGAGTTGAGTATCATTGTAGAGGATGATGCTTCTAGTCATTGGTCTTTACAGCACTCAGATGATTCTCTAAAAAGTTCTGCTGATCATGATGCAGAAGCACATACGTGGAAGAATTTTGATGAGCCGATCTATCATCATTCAGTAAAGCCAATTTCTTCTGATAGTGATTTCAGCATAGATCCAATCTTTATTCTTAGTTTCGCACTTCCACTAGTTTTATTCTTTTTCCAGCTTTTTGAAAAGCCCGTTTATCGAGTCTTTTTAAAGCGGCGATCCCCTCTAGTATTTAGTAATTCTTATACTTTCTCTAAAGATTTAATCGTCCTACGTAATTGATCTTTCTATACAAAAAATAGTTTTTAATTTTTTTGTATAGGTAAAGTCATGTCTAAAAAATATCAGATATTTCTTACCTGTGGATTTGTAGCAACAGCAGCAAATGTATTCGCAGAAACGAATTATGCAGAACTACAAAAGCAGGTAATCGCAAATGATGCTGTACTCAATAGCTTACAGCAGTCCGAGCAAGCTTATGAAATCAATCAAAAGTTTGCTGGCAGATTAATTAATCCGACTTTCAATATGGAGTTGGATAATCTCGGTAATTCAAAATTGAAAGATTTGGATGGCCCAACAACCTTGCTGGGGCTATCACAAGAGATCCCCCTCAGTAATAAACTTTCCTTGAGAAAACAGATTGCGAGTTTTCAAGGTGATCGTAATCAGTTCGAAATAGCAAAGCGTCAGGCTGAACTCAAAGCAGATTTAAGAATCTGTATGGCGAACTGGTATGTAGCTACTCAGCGTGCTGAAATTTATTCTTCTGAGAGTAAATTGAATGCCAGACAAGCTAACGTTCTTTCCGAACGTCTTAAGTACGGGCGAGTAATTCCTTCCGATGCTCAACTAAGCATAGCACTTTCATCTGAGTCGAAATTGCGCCATCAAAATGAAGTGAAGAAGATTCAGTTCCAGAAAAATCTATGTTCTAAGTTCACTTCCAACCTGCCCAGTAGTGCATTGGAGGTTCCGCTAAGCTTTAATTTCACAGACAAAATAAGTTTGTCTGAGCAAGAAGCAACTTTAAGTTCAAAGCTGAAAAAAGCTCAGTTTGAGTTGGCTCGTAAAGAAGCAATACCAGATATTACTTTGGGAGTAGGGGTTAGAAACTACCAAGAAACCAATGACAAAGTCTTTCAGGTTTCGACATCAATACCCCTCAATATTTTTAGTCGAAATAAAGGCAATATTGCGATCGCTCAAGCAGAGCATACGAAAGCAGAAACACAGTCGGTGCTTGTGAATCGTAATTCTAAAATTGAATTGGAAAACAAGGCTATTGAGGTTTCCAACTTGATTGATGCGATTAAGCAATATGATCAAACGGTTTTGCCCGCAACAAATGAGAGTCTCCGAATTGCTGAAATGGGATACCAAGCAGGGAAAAACTCTTTACTTGAATTCAATAATATTAAGCAAATTTGGTTAGACAAACATCTTGCTCGATTCGATATGTGGTTGGCTTTGCAAACTGAAATTGCAGATGTCGAACGTAACTACATTACTCATTTAGATCAAGAATAAGGGCAAGAATATGAATAAACAAACCAATACATTGATTGCAACTGGTGTCGTTGCCTTACTTATCGTCTTATGTGCAATTGCTTGGTATAAATCGGGCAATAAAACACAAGCGAGCGCACATGGTGAGGTCGCCGAAGAAAAAGTAGCTGTGGCTGGAGATGAGAAAGGGCCTCACGGTGGTCGTTTATATCGAGATGGAGATTTCTCTGCTGAGGTCAAGATATTTGAGGAAGGAGTGGAACCACACCTCCGTGTTTATGGGTATTTGAAAGATAAACTACTTAAACCTGAAGACTTAACAGCAAATATCTACATCAAACGTTTGGATGCCGAGCAAAATATTCAATTTCAACCTGAGAGTGATTACTTAATTGGGAATGAAATTGTTTACGAGCCACATTCCTTTTTAATGATGATAAACGTTGATTATCAAGGGAAAAAGCATACTTGGAAATGGGATACGAAGGAAGGCCGTGTCACCATGTTGGACAGTAGTATTAAGAGCAGTGGATTAGAGCTTTTAAAAGTTGAATCAAAGATGTTTGAAAATGCTTTGGAGTTAAAAGGCGAACTGAAGTTTCCTGATAATTTTGAAAGCTTTATTACGCCTAAAGCCAGTGGGACATTGATCAAAACTTACCGTAATCTAGGTGATAAGGTGAGTCAGGGAGACTTACTTGCTGTAGTTCAAAGCCAAGATGTAATTCGTTTGAATGCCGATCGTAAAGTTGCTTTGGACAGCCTACAGTTTGCTCGTCAAAAAATGGAACAGGAACGAGCGCTATGGCAAAAGCGTGTATCACCTGAAATTGATTATATTTCAGCAAAACGAGACTTTGACGCAGCACAAACTCGTGCAAATGAGTTGAATAACTTAATCAACTCTTATGGTGGTTCTAGTAATGGTACTGTTGAAGTTCGTGCTGCAATGTCTGGAACAATATTAGAAGTCCTTGGTGCTGTTGGATCAAATGTAAGTTCTTCAACACCTATTTTTAAAATCGCAAATACTTCTCAACTTTTAGCAGTTGTTAATGTTCCCGCTGACAGGCTAAATGCTATAAATCCTAACAATAAGGTTAAAGTTAAACCTCAAAGCCCTGTGGATACAGAAGAAGCTTTAGGACGAATTAAATATATCAGTGATGTCATTGATCCAAAGACACGTACAGCACAGGTCTTTATTGAAGTACCAAACCAGTTTAAGTGGCGCTCAGGACAGTTAATCACGGCCCAAATTTTTGAAAATCAAAGTTTGAAGCCGATGGTTGTGCGTGAAGATGCTCTACAGAGCTTCCGTGATTGGGATGTTGTATTCATTCGTGTTGGCAATGATTTTGAAGCTAGGCCTCTGGAGCTTGGTGAAAAGTACAATGGGTATGTGGAAGTTAAATCTGGATTACGCGTAGGACAGGTTTATGCCGCTGGAAATTCATATCTTTTAAAAGCAGAGCTAGGGAAATCTGGCGCTACTCATGACCACTAAGGGGAGTAGCGACTATGTTTGACCAGATTGTTAAGCTCTCGATTAAGAATCGTTGGCTTGTACTTATCGTATTTTTATTTGTTGGTGCATTAGGGGTTTATAACTATTTCAAGTTACCGATTGATGCAGTCCCTGATATTACGAATGTACAAGTCCAGATTAATAGTGAAGCTCAAGGACTCTCTCCAATGGAGATGGAGTCTCAAGTGACCTATCCCATTGAAACTGCTTTGGCAGGTATTCCAAATTTAGACTATACACGCTCCGTATCTCGATATGGTCTATCTCAAGTAACGGCAATTTTCAAAGAAGGGACGGATATTTATTTTGCCCGACAATTAGTCAATGAGAAGCTACAAGGAGTGACACCAAATCTTCCCGTTGGAATTGCAACTTCTATGGGGCCTGTTTCTACAGGACTTGGCGAAATCTTCATGTATACCGTTGAAAATGCCAAGAACAATCCTAATCCACTTTCACCAACGGAATTACGCACCTTACAAGACTGGGTGATTAAACCTCAGCTTCGAAATGTAGAGGGTGTTAATGAAATCAATACCATTGGTGGTTATCTCAAACAATTTGTAGTTCAACCTGATTATGCTTATTTACGTAGCATAGGGCTGGATCAGAAGACAATTTTAGAGGCTATCTCTAAGAACAGCATGAATAAAGGCTCGGGGTATATTGAGAAAAATGGTGAACAGTATTTAATTCGTTCTGATTCTCAAATTAACTCGATTGAGCAAGTCCAGAATATCCCGATTACGACGAGCAATGGTTATATCCTCAGATTGAAAGATGTTGCCAAAATATCTATTGGTCACGAATTACGTACAGGTGCTGCAACTAAAGATGGGCAAGAAATTGTACTGGGTACAGCATTCATGCTTATTGGTGAGAACTCACGAAATGTTGCTCACGCTGTTGATCAAAAGCTACAACAGGTTCAAAAATCATTACCAGAAGGTGTGGAAGCAAAAGCTGTCTATAACCGTACAACTTTGGTTGATGCAACGATACAGACGGTGAAAAAGAATCTTTTAGAAGGTGCGATTCTGGTAATCGTTGTTCTGTTTGTATTTCTTGGTCACTTCCGTGCTGCGCTGATTACCGCTTTGGTCATTCCTTTATCCATGCTGATGACAATCACAGGTATGGTGAACCAGAAAATTAGTGCAAACCTTATGAGTCTTGGGGCACTAGATTTCGGGATTATTGTAGATGGTGCTGTTGTAATTGTTGAGGCCTCCTTAGCAAAGTTGGCAATTAAACAAAAAGAGCTTGGGCGAGTTTTAACAAGGCAAGAACGCTTTACGACTGTGTTTGAGGCGACTAAAGAATCCCGCAAAGCGATTCTCTATGGTCAATTGATCATTATCTTGGTGTATCTACCTGTAATGACTCTGACTGGTGTTGAAGGAAAGATGTTTACACCAATGGCTGCAACAGTGGTTATGGCTTTAGTGGCAGCAATGATTCTTTCAATTACGTTTGTCCCTGCAATGGTGGCATTGGTCACTACTGGTGAAATTAAAGAAGAAGAGTCAAAAATCGTCCATGGCATCAAAAGATTTTATAACCCAATTCTAGATTGGTCTTTAAATCACAGATATTTGCTAATCGCTTTTGTCTCTATTTTCTTTGTTTTTAGTGCAAGTCTTTCGACTCGTTTAGGCTCAGAGTTTATACCTTCCTTGGATGAGGGAGATGTAGCACTACATGCCTTGCGTATCCCTGGTACGTCGTTGACTCAAGCAATTGAAATGCAATACACGTTAGAAAAAGAGATTAAGAAAATTCCAGAAGTTCAGACTATTTTTGCCAAAGTGGGGACTGCTGAAATTGCGACTGATCCTGTTCCACCTAACGTAGCAGATAACTTTGTCATGCTGAAACCTCGTAGTCAGTGGCCTAATCCTGATAAGGAAAAGTCTGCGGTTGTTGCTGAAATTGAACGCGTATCTAAAGGCGTATATGGAAACAATTATGAGTTTACACAGCCGATTCAAATGCGTTTTAACGAACTTATTTCAGGTGTCCGAACAGATGTTGCCGTAAAAATTTATGGTGATGATTTAGAGCAGTTGCTTGAATCAGCAAACGCTGCCGCTAAGATTTTAGAGGGAGTCAAAGGTACTGCTGATCTTAAAGTCGAACAGATGTCTGGTTTACCCATGGTTTCTGTTGAGCTGAAAAAAGACATGATTGCCAACTATGGGCTTGATGCAGAGGATGTACAAAAACAGGTTTCTAGCCTAATCACAGGTGAGACAGTAGGTAAGGTGTTTGAAGGAGATCGAAAGTTCGACATTGTGGTACGTATGGATCAAAACTCGGTAACAGATCTAGAAAAGCTGTATCAGATTCCTGTGAGCTTAGCTGATGGTTCGAGTGTTCTTTTATCAGAATTGATCGAGTTAAAAAACGTTCAAGGACCAAACCAGATTTCTCGCGAAAATGGTAAACGGCGTATCGTCATTACAGCAAATGTTCGTGGAACTGATATTGGTAGTTACATTTCAGAAGCACAATCTAAGCTGAATGCTGATTTTAAATTACCAGATGGTTATTGGCTGACTTGGGGCGGTACGTTTGAGCAAATGGAATCTGCTTCAAATCGTCTTATGGTTGTAGTACCGATTGCTTTAATTCTGATCTTTGCCATGATCTATATGGCTTTAGGTAATGTTAGAAACAGTATCTTGGTATTCACAGGTGTGCCATTTGCACTAACAGGTGGTGTGATTGCTTTAGCACTACGTGATATTCCATTCTCAATTTCTGCGGCTGTGGGTTTCATTGCCTTATCGGGTGTTGCTGTGCTGAATGGTTTGGTTCTTGTTTCAGCCATTCAGCGACTTAGAGTTCAAGGTGAAAGTGTCATTGATGCAGTGAAACATGGTGCAATGGAAAGACTCCGTCCCGTGTTGATTACAGCTTTAGTCGCTTCATTAGGTTTTATTCCGATGGCCTTAAACGTAGGCATTGGCTCTGAAGTTCAGCGCCCAATTGCAACTGTTGTTATTGGTGGGATTATTTCATCAACCTTACTGACTTTGATTATTTTGCCAACCTTATATGTGTGGTTTAACCAAGGTAGGTCAAGAAAATCAAACGAAGCTGCTAAACAGGTTGTTTAGGGGCATCTTTAATGACAAATATATTGCGAGATAAACAAAACAAATTTGTGATGATGTTGCTAGTCTGCATGATCAGTCTCGCTTTATGTTTGCACTTTAAAGAGCATGTAACTGAAAATGAATTTCAGAGACACGTTTCAATTGATGCAATTAACTCTCACCATCATGAGATAAGCCAACAACATTCACATAGTCACCAAGATAATTACTATGAACATTTTGTTGGCTATGACGTACTTAAATCGGCCGCTTTAGCTCATCTCTTAAAAGGGATTTCGATTTTAGATTGGTCAAAAGAATATGTTTATCTGATGGTGAGTCGTATTTTTAAACCGCCCAAAAAGTTAATGGATTTTCAATTCATTTTAAATTTTGGAGTTTGATATACATGCAAATTATTGCTTCACACATTGTGAAATTAAGTGCTTACATAAAGCTATTACTTGCTTTATTCATTACATTGGTAAGCCCTACACTTTTTGCTCATGGAGTAGCGGAAGGTGATAAGGGCTATATTCAAGAAATTTATGGCATTCATGTGATTCCATTCATCTATTTGGGTGCGAAGCATATGGTCACTGGATATGACCATTTACTATTTCTTGTTGGCATTATCTTCTTCTTATACCGAATGAAAGATATCGGCTTGTACGTCAGCCTATTTGCACTTGGGCATTCGATTACGATGCTGGTGGGTGTTTATTACAATATCTCGATAAACGCCTACATCATTGATGCAATCATTGGTTTTTCGATTGTTTATAAGGCTCTAGATAACTTGGGGGCTTATCAGCGTTGGTTTGGTTTTCAACCAAACACGAAAATCGCGACTTTAATTTTTGGTCTGATTCATGGTTTTGGACTCGCAGTAAAAATTCAGGAATATGAAGTTCCGAGTGATGGACTGTTGGCAAATTTAATCTCATTCAATATTGGGGTTGAATTAGGCCAGTTTATGGCTCTGTGCATCATCTTGTTATTAATGACGTTTTGGAGAAAGACACCTTATTTCTTTAAAACAGCTTATCAAAGCAATGTCTTCCTCATGTTCCTCGGTTTTTTACTTGTTGGCTATCAACTTACTGGCTTCATTACTCAATAAGGATCTAAATTATGTATAACGCTGAAATTCCAAAAGATATCGAATTACCTTCATCAAAAAAGTTAATTAAATCAACAGCAATTGCTGCCGTAAGTGCCGTTATTGTGCTAGTTACCTGTGTCATGCCTGCGGAGTATGCAATTGATCCGACAGGTATGGGTAAAGTGCTTGGTTTAACGAAAATGGGAGAAATCAAACAATCACTAACTGAAGAGTCAGAAAATGGTATCAATGCTGCACAGGCAGTGAATAGTGTTGAACAAATATCAGTAGAAACTTCGACTCAAACGGCAACTGATAATGCTCAAATGATTATGCCTGCTATTAATAAAGAGAGCATTAGTATTGAGCTTAAACCGGGCCAAGCAACCGAAGTGAAACTGACGATGCCACAAAGTGCAAGTGTCAACTTTGACTGGAAAGCTGTTGGAGGTGGTCTTAATTATGATACCCATGGTGATCCAGTGAACGCTCCTAAAGGGTTCTATCATGGCTATGGAAAAGGAAAGAATGAAACAACTCAGCAGGGTGTCTTAAAGGCAGCTTTTGATGGCAAGCATGGTTGGTTCTGGCGTAACCGTACGGAAAATCCAGTGACTGTAACTCTACTTGTAGAAGGGCAGTTTAGTGAAATGAAGAAAGTCTTTTAAGTTTTGATCAATCTCCTTGGAATAATATTCCAAGGAGATTCAATTGCTAAAGAAGTCAGGTTCTAAAAGGAATCCATAAGATGCTAGAAGTACTAAAAAACACAACATATCGGCATTTGTTTTTGGCCCAAGTAATAGCGCTAATCGGAACGGGGTTAATCACAATCGCCCTAGCTTTACAGGCGTACGATATTGCAAAGGGGGAAGCAGCCCAAGTTCTTGGTATTGCATTGGCAATTAAGATGATTGCTTATATCGGTGTAGCGCCTATAGCATCTGCATTTGCTGAGCGATTACCAAGAAAAAAAGTATTGGTTGGGCTAGATGTTATTCGAGCATTAACAGCATTGTGTCTACCGTTTGTGACACAAATTTGGCAAATTTATATTCTCATTTTTATTTTGCAATCTGCTTCTGCTGCATTTACACCAACATTTCAGGCAATGATTCCAGATGTTTTACCTGAAGAAAAAGACTATACCAATGCGCTATCATTATCACGATTGGCCTATGATTTAGAAAATATTATTAGTCCGATGCTCGCGGCATTTTTATTAACTTTGATGAGTTATCACAACTTATTTTTGGGAACGGTATTAGGTTTTATCGGTTCTGCTTTGTTTGTGGTAAGTGCGAAATTACCAGTTGCCAAAGTACCTGCGTTTAGAGGTGTTTATAGCCGTATTAAGCAGGGAGCTAAAATTTATTTTAATACGCCTAGACTTAAAGCATTGCTTGCTCTCAATTTAGCAATTGCGTCAGCAAGCGCTGTAGTGATTGTAAATACCGTGGTATTGGTTCAATCGACATTTAAGCTAACTGAAAATGCGACTACTTGGGCTTTTGGTTTATTTGGATTTGGTTCAATGCTTTCGGCTTTCATTTTGCCTAAGATATTGGATAAGTTCCCAGATCGATCAGTGATGTTGACGGGAACAACAATTCTTGTAATTGGGCTGTTAAGTGGTTATTTCATTACATCTTATAATGGTTTGCTTGTACTTTGGTTTGTGCTTGGTATTGGATATTCTGTTTCACAAACACCTACAGGCCGTTTGATTCGAAAATCTGCATCGAGTGAGAGTAGGACCTCTCTATTCGCAGCGCAATTTGCGTTTTCACATGCTTGCTGGTTAGTGACTTATCCCTTGGTTGGATGGCTCACTACTAACATAGGAACATTACAAACTTTTATACCGATGGCAGTGATTGCAACGATTTCTTTATTACTTGCAATGCGTTTGTGGCCATCACAGGATGAGGCTCTTTTACCCCACAGTCATGATGATTTACCTCCAGATCATGAGCATTTGCAGCAGCATCGAATCAATGGAGTACACGTCCATGAATATATTATTGATGACTATCATGAAAAGTGGCCTAAATAACTCTTTTTCGACTAATGACTTAGAAAGATTCCGTTTGTTTGTTGTACAATTATAAGCTTATTTTATTGTTCAATAAAAAAAGGGGAACAACATGAAAAAACTAATCTTGGTATGTTTAATGGGGCTTGCGGTAACAAATGCTTTTGCTCATTCAGGTGGTACTGATTCTTCAGGCTGCCACACGAATAGCAAGACAGGGGATCGTCACTGCCATTAATAATAAAAATGAGTAGAACATTTTGTTCTACTCATTTTGAATAACGATCTAATAATAATAAGTACTGTTTCATTTCTTCTTCATCAAAATTTTGATCCCCTTTCAATACATGTTCTCTTAAATGTTGTTCAAGAAGTTGCTGCATTAACCCATTAACAGCACCTTTAATTGCTGCAACTTGTTGTAATACTTCAAGACAAGAGCTTTCAGGTGTTAATAATGACTTTTCAACAGAAGTAACCTGTCCTTGAATCCGCTTGATGCGATTAAGTATTTTTTTATCTTGATGCAAATGAGACATGATTTTTCCTAAAAAAAATATATACTGGGGGGAGTATCTTGGAAAGATAAAATTTATGCAACTTCATAGTAACTTAGATCGTCGTCATTCTCATCAATTCGATGAAGGAAATCCTTTAGCACAAAAGAAAATACTGATTGCGACAATTCTTACAGCAATCATGATGGTACTAGAGATATTGGGGGGATGGATTTTTAATTCGATGGCCTTACTCGCAGATGGCTGGCATATGAGTTCACATATGGTTGCTCTCGGCTTAGCTTATTTCGCATATCGAATGGCCCGACATTATGCTCATGATCAGCGATTTAGTTTTGGTACTTGGAAAATTGAGATTCTAGCAGGGTACAGTAGTGCTATTTTACTTATGGTTGTAGCACTTTTAATGGGTATTCAATCTATCGATCGATTAATGAATCCCGTGAATATTCATTACAATGAGGCAATACCAATTGCAATTGTTGGTTTATTGGTAAACTTGGTTTGTGCATGGTTATTACATGACGGAGGCCACCACCATCACCACGAGCATGATCATCACCATGAACACGACCACCACCACGATCATCATGACTTAAATCAAAAGGCGGCGTTTCTGCATGTAGTAGCTGATGCGGTTACTTCTGTATTGGCAATTGTTGCATTGTTTGCGGGGAAATATTTTGGTTGGAGTTTCTTAGATGCACTATTAGGTGTAGTTGGAGCTATTCTTGTCGCTAAATGGTCATGGGGATTATTAAATGAGACAGGAAAGACACTACTCGATGCAGAAATGTCTCACCCTGTGGTTGATGAAATCAAAGAGGTTATAGAGGAATTTCCTCAAGTTAATATTACTGATTTACATGTTTGGAAAGTTGGTAGAGGCAAGTTTTCTTGCATCTTGGCTTTAGAGAGTACAGGTGTAGATTTAACACCAGATGTAGTGAAACAGGCACTCTCTATCCATGAAGAAATTGTGCATGCAAGTGTTGAAATACATTTTATTTGAATTATTGAATGGTTAGAGGTGGATCAGGAAATTTGAACAACACTTATAAGTGATATTTTGCTCCCCAAATGATGTTATAAACATCAATATATGGAGTATTTTATGGCACGTAGACCAAGAAGAAATCATTCAAATGATTTTAAAGCTAAGGTAGCACTTGCTGCGATTAAAGCAGAAAAAACACTTGCTGAATTGAGTGCTGAATTTGATGTTCATCAAAACCAAATTATCGACTGGAAAAATCAACTGATTTCAGCTTCCTCGCAAGCTTTCGATCAATCAAAAGCTCCAACAGAACCACCCATCGATCTAAAAAAACTACATGCAAAAATCGGTGAGCAGGCATTAGAAATTGATTTTTTAGAAGGTGTGTTGAAGAAACTGGGCCGCTTCAACCACAAAAGTTAATCGATGACTCACTTCAGATTTCAGTATCTAAGCAAGCTCAGCTGCTGAAAGTCTCCCGTGGTTGTTATTACTATCGCCCAAAACCTGTGAGTGCATCAGATCTGAAGCTGATGCGCTGTATGGATGAGTTACATATGCAATACCCTTTTGCAGGTAGCCGTATGATGCGTGATTTGTTGAATCGTCAAGGACATCATATAGGACGACGTCATACACGTACTTTAATGAAGAAAATGGGCATTAATGCGTTATATTGCAAACCAAATTTAAGCCAGGCTAATCAAGCTCACCGCAAATATCCATATCTGCTCAAAGGATTGGCTATTCAGCGCAGTAATCAAGTGTGGTCTACGGATATAACGTATATCCCTATGGCAAAAGGCTTTGTTTATTTATGTGCTGTGATTGATTGGCATAGCCGCAAGGTACTTGCGCATAGAGTATCGATTAGTATGGAGGTTACATTTTGCATAGAAACATTAAATGAAGCTATTGAAAAATATGGTCGACCTGAAATATTTAATACAGACCAAGGCAGTCAGTTTACCAGTGATGCATTTATTGATGTATTGAAATCAAATGACATCCAAATCAGCATGGATGGTAAAGGTCGATGGGTTGATAATGTGATGGTTGAACGATTATGGCGGAGCGTTAAATATGAAGAGGTGTATCTCAAAGCCTACAGCAATGTTTTGGATGCGAAGAAGCAATTAAACGCATATTTTGAATTTTATAATTTGAAACGACCTCATTCGAGTCTGGACAAAATGACTCCAGATGAGTTTTACTATGACCAGCTACCACAACAAAATAAGGTAGCTTAACTAGAGCAGAGTATCACTTATAAATAAGCTTTTAGTTGTTCAAACATGTGGGACCACCTCTTATTTAAAAAAAGGAAAGAAGATGAAAATTAAGTTTTTAACAGTTTCATTGATGCTTATTCTGCCATTTTCTGTTTTTGCAGCAAATACTGTAGTAGAAAAAGCGGTCATTGAATCAAATAATACATATAAGGCGAAGTATAACTTAGAGGATATGACTGAGTTTAATCAGGCTCAAAAGGGCTTTATTGCCAAGCCAACAGGTCAAATTAAAAGTGAGAAAGGCAATGTTATCTGGGATTTTGATGCATTTAGTTTTTTACAAGATCAAGCACCAAATACCGTTAATCCCACTCTATGGCGACAAGCAAAATTAAACAACAATGTTGGGCTATTTAAAGTAACAGATCGAGTTTGGCAAATTCGTGGTTTTGATTTGGCAAATATGACCATCATTCAGGGTGATACTGGCTGGATTATTGTGGATACATTAACCTCTAAAGAAACGGCTGAAGCAGCACTTAAATTTGCTAGACAGCATTTAGGTGAGCAAAAAATTTCAGCCATTATCTTTACCCATAGCCATATCGATCATTTTGGTGGTGCATTAGGCGTTCTTTCTAGCGAAGAAATTAACGCTAGAAAAACTCCAATTATTGCGCCAAAAGGCTTTATGGAAGAAGCGACCAGTGAAAATGTGATGGCAGGTTCAGCCATGATACGTCGTGCGACTTATATGTATGGAACTTTTCTACCTAAAAATGCGGAAGGATTGGTGGATACAGGTTTAGGTAAGGCTGTTGCTGTGGGAAAAATGGGCATCCTTGAGCCTACACAACTGATCACTCAACCAGAACAGAAAATGACGGTTGATGGCTTGGATTTTGTGTTTTATAACGTGCCGGGTTCAGAAGCACCAGCAGAATTAACGTTCTCTATCCCATCATTGAAACTTTATAACGGCGCAGAAATTCTATCTCATACCATGCATAATCTTTATACCCTTCGGGGTGCTAAAGTCCGTGATGCCTTAAAATGGGTGGGCTATCTAGACCAAGCAATGCAGCATGCCAAAGCATCCGATGTATTGATTGCACAGCATCATTGGCCTGTCTGGGGCAATGACAATATTCAAGATTTTATTAAAACCCAGCGAGATGTTTATAAGTTCACGCATGATCAGACGGTGAGATATATGAACTCTGGTTTTAATGGCGCTGAAATTGCCGAAAAAATTAAGCTTCCAGCGGCACTTGATCAAAAACTATATGCTCATGGCTATTATGGAACCCTAAAACATAATGTAAAAGCAGTATACCAATATTATATGGGATGGTTCGATGCCCATCCTTCCAATTTAGATCCATTACCCCCTAAAGCTGTTGCAAAAAAATATATTGAGTTAGCAGGTGGGGAGAACAATGCATTGAAAAATGCGCGGGATGCCTACGCTCAAGCTGACTATAGATGGGCTGCCGAGATTTTAAAACATATTGTGTTGAATAACCCTCAAAACCAACAAGCAAAAGACTTATTGGCGAATACTTATCGTCAATTGGGCTATGCTGCTGAGGCTTCAACTTGGCGTAATTTCTTTTTGGTGGGCGCTCAAGAGCTACAAAATAATGTACCCCTACAAAATACTTCTGATCCGAGTGATTTATTGATTCATACACCAACTGAAAGATTTCTTGAAGCTATGGCGACAAATTTAGATGTGGAAAATTTAAAAAATGAAAACCAGTGTATCAATCTGGTTTTGTCGGATACCAAAGAGCATTTTTCATTATGGGTTGAAAACTCAGTCATGCAGTTTAAGCGTTATGATGAAAGTAAAGATTTGGCATTGGATTGCCCTACATTAACCTTAACCAAGCCCTTATATCTAAAAATGATTACAGGTCAAATAGAAGGGGTAAAAGTCCTGCTTTCTAAAGACAGTAAAGTCAAAGGTAATCCACTGAAAATTGGAAAATTCTTTGCAATGTTTAAACGTCCAGATTCAATTTTCCCGATTGTGACTCGACCAAATGGCTAAGCTCAAATAAGTAAAGTCGAAACTTAAATTAATAGATCCAAAGAAATGGGTGAAATTATCAACTTGGTTCTCCCAATCTTATAACAGGAATACAAGAAATTATTTCTTGTATTCCTCTTTAAAATTAAAAGTAAGCTATATGTATTTTAACTCTATTGATACTTTATTAAATGGTTTTTGAATTTTTATACTTTATTTTCGATGGAGATATTTTTATTAGTAGCTTGTTTAAAAAAGATTTGTTTATTTTTCTATTAATTGCTTCTAAATAATAACTTCAATATTTTTGTGGTTAAAAGGCAAGGGGGTATTATGATGTGTTTTTTATTGAAAATAAGCTTTTATATTAGGTTAACTTGATTGCACTATTTGATGATTATATTGAGTAAATATATAGGTCATGATGATCATATCAATATCCGATAGTTTAAGAGCTCAATATTTGTTTTGCCAAGCTTATATTTTAGAGGTGGATCAGGAAATTTGAACAACACTTATAAGTGATATTTTGCTCCCCAAATGATGTTATAAACATCAATATATGGAGTATTTTATGGCACGTAGACCAAGAAGAAATCATTCAAATGATTTTAAAGCTAAGGTAGCACTTGCTGCGATTAAAGCAGAAAAAACACTTGCTGAATTGAGTGCTGAATTTGATGTTCATCAAAACCAAATTATCGACTGGAAAAATCAACTGATTTCAGCTTCCTCGCAAGCTTTCGATCAATCAAAAGCTCCAACAGAACCACCCATCGATCTAAAAAAACTACATGCAAAAATCGGTGAGCAGGCATTAGAAATTGATTTTTTAGAAGGTGTGTTGAAGAAACTGGGCCGCTTCAACCACAAAAGTTAATCGATGACTCACTTCAGATTTCAGTATCTAAGCAAGCTCAGCTGCTGAAAGTCTCCCGTGGTTGTTATTACTATCGCCCAAAACCTGTGAGTGCATCAGATCTGAAGCTGATGCGCTGTATGGATGAGTTACATATGCAATACCCTTTTGCAGGTAGCCGTATGATGCGTGATTTGTTGAATCGTCAAGGACATCATATAGGACGACGTCATACACGTACTTTAATGAAGAAAATGGGCATTAATGCGTTATATTGCAAACCAAATTTAAGCCAGGCTAATCAAGCTCACCGCAAATATCCATATCTGCTCAAAGGATTGGCTATTCAGCGCAGTAATCAAGTGTGGTCTACGGATATAACGTATATCCCTATGGCAAAAGGCTTTGTTTATTTATGTGCTGTGATTGATTGGCATAGCCGCAAGGTACTTGCGCATAGAGTATCGATTAGTATGGAGGTTACATTTTGCATAGAAACATTAAATGAAGCTATTGAAAAATATGGTCGACCTGAAATATTTAATACAGACCAAGGCAGTCAGTTTACCAGTGATGCATTTATTGATGTATTGAAATCAAATGGCATTCAAATCAGTATGGATGGTAAAGGTCGATGGGTTGATAATGTGATGGTTGAACGATTATGGCGGAGCGTTAAATATGAAGAGGTGTATCTCAAAGCCTACAGCAATGTTTTGGATGCGAAGAAGCAATTAAACGCATATTTTGAATTTTATAATTTGAAACGACCTCATTCGAGTCTGGACAAAATGACTCCAGATGAGTTTTACTATGACCAGCTACCACAACAAAATAAGGTAGCTTAACTAGAGCAGAGTATCACTTATAAATAAGCTTTTAGTTGTTCAAACATGTGGGACCACCTCTGTTTTAGTTGGACAAATAAGTCCAACTAAAACATTTTTATATAGTTATAAGTGATTAGCCGCTTATCCCGAAAAAGTGAAGAATAATTCCTATAGCGCAGCAACCAGCTAAAGTAGTCATCATTCCAAGTTTGAAACGGAATAAAGCAAGCATAGCTATGATTGATAACATTAGTGACCATGGGTTAATGCTGGATAAAACTGGAACTTGTAAAACCATTCCATATTTATGAATTACATTAACTTCAGCAAATAATGTATGTAATGCAAACCACACTGATAGATTAAGGATCACTCCAACAACAGCTGCTGTAATTGTCGAAAGTATGGCATTTAAAGCCTTATTATTTCTTAATGCTTCAATATATGGAGCACCAATAAAAATGAATAGAAAAGAGGGTACAAATGTTACCCATTTCGCTAATATACCTCCAAGAGTACCAGCCAAGGCAGGATTCAATGATCCTGGGTCTCGATACGCTGCCATAAAGCCTACAAACTGAACTACACTAATCAGGGGGCCAGGGGTGGTTTCAGCCATACCAAGTCCGATCAGCATTTCACTAGGTTTAAGCCAATGGAAGTTTTCGACGGCTTGCTGTGCAACATAAGATAAAATTGCATAAGCACCACCAAACGTAAGTACGGACATTTTGCTGAAGAATAGAGCGATATGCGTATAAACATTATCTTTGCCCATTAAAGTAATAAAAGCTATAAGTGGGCCGAGCCATAAGACCAAACCAATGAGAGTAATTTTTAGAGCTCTTGTATGGGAAGGTTGTACATGCTCTGGGATCTGCTTAGCAAAAGCAGCATCAATAGCTGCTAATGAAGCATTAGAGCTATTAGCGTCAGAATGAGATGAGGAGGCGTTAAATGCTTTACTTCCACTTTTATTTCCGATGTAACCGATAAGCGCAGCAACTAAAATAATAAATGGAAAAGGCAAAGCAAAGATAAAGATGCCGATAAATGACAAGATAGCGACAATGACCATCACCTTGTTTTTTAAGGCTCGACGACCTACACGCATGACAGCTTCAAGAACTACTGCAAGTACGGCTGCTTTTAATCCAAAGAATAATGCTTGAACAATACTAATCTGACCATAACTTGCATAAATCCAGCTTAGTATTCCTAATGCAAGTAGACCCGGTAAAATAAAGAGAGTACCCGCAACGAGTCCGCCACGTGTTCGGTGTAATAACCAACCTATGTATACAGCCAACTTATGTGCTTCAGGACCAGGAACAAGTGTACAGTAATTTAAGGCATGTAAAAAACGCGTTTCACTAATCCATTGTTTCTCTTCAACTAAAATTTTATGCATTACTGCGATTTGCCCCGCAGGTCCACCAAAGCTAAGCGCAGCTACTTTAAGCCATACCCAAAAAGCTTCACGAAATGAAACACCATGAAGTTCATGTGGGGGAATGCTTTCAGCTAAAGCAGTGGAATCTTCATTTGTATTCATTGCTATTTCACCTAAATTTTTGAAATTTAAAAAGTATTTGATGCGTTTAATCATTCAGTACAGAGCTATTTTTATTAAAGCTAGACAATAGGCCATTAAAGATTGCATTTGATGCGACTAATAATTGGTCATCATCTGTAATGTTTTCATGTATTCCTGCAAAGACGGTTTCTATGCCTGAAGCTTCGGGTGGCTCAATCCCGCCAATATCAAGATAGTGGACAATCTCTGCAATTTTTTTCAAAGCAGGTGTTTCTAAATTAAAACTATGTAAAAGAACTTCGAAGGTAACCCAGTGATTGATATGACTGAAAGCTGCACCATCAAAATCGAATCCTAAAGCTTCTTCTGGACATTCACTTGGTGTTTCTAACCAAATAAATGTAGGAGTTGAATCAATAAAAGTCTTGATTAGCCATGCAGAGGCTAGACGATCAATCCAAGGTCTCTTACGAGTTGCCCATATTTTGTTTTGATAACTATTTTTATCTAGAAGTTGAATATGTGCTTGTATTGCTTGAGGCTCATTCACTTCACCAAGTCGAGCTATTGAAAGCTCTAAAGCAGAAAGTTCATTTAGTACCTGTGCTTGAGTCTCATCGGGGTAATAGTCAATTTCTACGAGTGCATCGATACTTTTTCTTAATTTACGGATTTGCTTGAGCAGCTCTTTCTTTTCATCTTTAGATTGACGATCTCTTAACTCAGAGAGTTGTTTATAGAGGACATCGTATTCTTCTTTTCGACTGAAGAAAGGAGCTAATTCAAGGTTTAAAGGCTGCTCCGCATGGAATACATACGCAGAGCCTTGCTCTGAAATAACGTCACTTGCAATAGGATCAAATTTCTCGCTATGAGAAATGGGAAGTAAATACACACCATCTCTAAGGATTGCGGCTCCACTTGCTTTAAGAGAACGCCATACTCTCATACGTGTAGATGTGTTCTGTGTAGGCAAAGAGGATATGAGTAAAGATATTTTCATGTTGTATACTCAACTTATTTGTTAAATATATAACATTAATTTGGCTTGGATACAAATATGAAGAATCGATTTCTTATATCAAAAGAAATATTAAAGGGCGGAAATGGCTAAAGAAGAATTTTTTAAGTTTTTGATTTTATATAAATTATTTGGTTTTATTGTTTCAATATACATCAATATTTGTGAATTCAGTATTACTCATCACAAAAAAAATTGTTTTAGTTATAATTAAATTATTGATTGTAAAGTGTCTAAATTGTAGGGTGTTCAAAAGTTGACTGAGAATTAGGTTATTTGTAAATCTCAGTCAAAATTTTAATTTTTAGAAGGCGCTTATCGATTTAAGATAACATCAGCTAATTGATGGGCAATTTCCTCAATACTATTTACAGAAGTATTTAAGGCGACTTTATCGGCTAAATTCGGACTATAATCTAAAACGTCATTTTTAGTAATTTTGTGCCAAATCGGTAAAATCATTTTATGGCCATTCATTTCTCGAGCTACTAAGCCATCAAGTTCATAGTTGGTCCAGTCTTTCTTAATAAAGTCAGTTGAAAGAACAACGGTACCGTATTTAGAGTTTCGGAGACCACTATCAATTTTTTGACGTAAACTGTCCCCAACTTTTAACGTGAATTCATCGTACCAAACGTTTACTCCAAGTTGCTGTAATGTCTCTGCAAGCGGTCTGACAAAATCTTCTTTATCTTCTGAAGCGTGTGAAATAAACAAATCATATTCTGGTTCCGTCTCAGGTATTGTATTGTTGTAAGATGATATTGAAACATCAGTAATATATTGGGTAGAAGCTTTAATAGCATCAATTTCACGTTTCAGCTTCTTTTGATGTTCAATTTCGTCTTTCTGCTGTTTTTTAGTCAGGACCTCTAATTTTTTTCTTTCCAGTATTTCTTCTTTTATAAGGTTCTGCTTTTCTTTCAGCAGCTTATTATCAATATCAATCTTTTTCTTTTGTAAGTCTGAAAGTTTTGATTGTATACGAGCGTTTTCTTGTTCTTTCCTACTAATTTCTGATAACTTTGTTTTTAATGTAGAGGGGCTAGTTGTCTTCCCGATAGAATTTTGAATTTGTAAAATTTTAGAAATTATATCAGCTCCCTTTTTCTGCTCTAAGCTCATTCGATGAGTAATATCTGCTAACTCCTTATTTAACCTTGTTATGGTACTGCTTATAGTTTGTATTGACATGTTGGCTCTATGATAAATATAAAGGGTAAGATTATTATTTGGTTAGGCGAAATACAAGGTTTATGTGTTACATCACTCTGTAAGCGTAGAGCAGTGCTCTGCCCAATCTGCCATTAATTCTTTACGTTTATCTAGATAATCTCCACGCAAGTAAGAAGCTTCAACTTTATCTGGTAGTTTGTGCGCTAATACATGTTCACAGACTTCACGCGCATAATTAGTTTTTTCCGCAGACCAGTCACGAAAAGTAGACCGAAAGCCATGTGTGGTAATTATACGATTCTGTTTTGGATCAATATAGCCTAAGCCATTTTTTAGTTCTTGTTCATGCATACGCTTGATTAGTGTAGTCAATGGCATGTCGGAAAGCATTTCACCACTACGTGGGGCGGGGAATATAAAATCTTCTAATTGAATATATTCTCGAATGAACTCTTAATTGAGGTAAAATTACATGAACTGTCTTAGAATGGGTAGTTTAAGATGATTTGTAATTTACAATCATTAGCTTACTAAGCAAGAATAGTGTCAGGTGAATGAAATATAAACAAATGATTGGTTGAAATTTTATTGTAGTAAAAATAACAGTAAAAAACTAAAATTAAATTATTTTTTGTATGTTTATCAGTGGTTTGGTTGTTTAATTTGACTAACACCGCTTCCGCCAAAATTCTTAAAAGCCCTTGTTAATGACAAGGGCTTTTTTTTATGTCTATAAATTACTTAAAAAATTATATTGCTCTGTTTCATAAATTTCTAAGTATGATCTCTCCTGTGCGTGGGTTAGTTAAAGTCACATTTTCTAGCGCCTGAATACACCAAGAGTTATTTTGCTTAACAAGGACGGTGAGAAGAAGGGTATCAATTTGATGGGGACCCTGAGGATGAGCTAAGCCTGCGGTTAGACGACTCCAAAAATGTGAAATACAGATATCATTAGTTAAAGAGGTGACGTCTATGAGCTCATTCTCTAGTGTTGAATCGCTATAAATGGTTTCATGAATAGGCTGGTGAAGAGCAATAATTTCATTAATGCCTTTAACGTAATGACCGAAACGATTAACAAAAGTCGCATCTTGATGAAAAAGCGCTGCAAAGGCCTTCATATCATGATTATTCCAAGTGGCTTGAAATGCTAGGGGAATGTCTTCTGGGTTTATTATGTGTTGACTCATATGATCCCTACTATTTAAGTTCTTAAGTCTATTTTCAATGTATTATAAATGAAGGGACTTCGACCTGCTTAAACGTAACAGCAGCTCTCATTCTTCATATGTTTGAGATTCTATATAAACAAACAATACTTGCAGCGCAAAATATGGAGTGTTCCCTCATAACTAAACGATATTAAATATATGTAAGCTTGAGTTAAGCAATCGCAAAGGTTTTTTAGAAAAATACAGATAAAAAGAGGTGGTCCCACATGTTTGAACAACTAAAAGCTTATTTATAAGTGATACTCTGCTCTAGTTAAGCTACCTTATTTTGTTGTGGTAGCTGGTCATAGTAAAACTCATCTGGAGTCATTTTGTCCAGACTCGAATGAGGTCGTTTCAAATTATAAAATTCAAAATATGCGTTTAATTGCTTCTTCGCATCCAAAACATTGCTGTAGGCTTTGAGATACACCTCTTCATATTTAACGCTCCGCCATAATCGTTCAACCATCACATTATCAACCCATCGACCTTTACCATCCATACTGATTTGAATGCCATTTGATTTCAATACATCAATAAATGCATCACTGGTAAACTGACTGCCTTGGTCTGTATTAAATATTTCAGGTCGACCATATTTTTCAATAGCTTCATTTAATGTTTCTATGCAAAATGTAACCTCCATACTAATCGATACTCTATGCGCAAGTACCTTGCGGCTATGCCAATCAATCACAGCACATAAATAAACAAAGCCTTTTGCCATAGGGATATACGTTATATCCGTAGACCACACTTGATTACTGCGCTGAATAGCCAATCCTTTGAGCAGATATGGATATTTGCGGTGAGCTTGATTAGCCTGGCTTAAATTTGGTTTGCAATATAACGCATTAATGCCCATTTTCTTCATTAAAGTACGTGTATGACGTCGTCCTATATGATGTCCTTGACGATTCAACAAATCACGCATCATACGGCTACCTGCAAAAGGGTATTGCATATGTAACTCATCCATACAGCGCATCAGCTTCAGATCTGATGCACTCACAGGTTTTGGGCGATAGTAATAACAACCACGGGAGACTTTCAGCAGCTGAGCTTGCTTAGATACTGAAATCTGAAGTGAGTCATCGATTAACTTTTGTGGTTGAAGCGGCCCAGTTTCTTCAACACACCTTCTAAAAAATCAATTTCTAATGCCTGCTCACCGATTTTTGCATGTAGTTTTTTTAGATCGATGGGTGGTTCTGTTGGAGCTTTTGATTGATCGAAAGCTTGCGAGGAAGCTGAAATCAGTTGATTTTTCCAGTCGATAATTTGGTTTTGATGAACATCAAATTCAGCACTCAATTCAGCAAGTGTTTTTTCTGCTTTAATCGCAGCAAGTGCTACCTTAGCTTTAAAATCATTTGAATGATTTCTTCTTGGTCTACGTGCCATAAAATACTCCATATATTGATGTTTATAACATCATTTGGGGAGCAAAATATCACTTATAAGTGTTGTTCAAATTTCCTGATCCACCTCTAAAATATAAGATAAATAGAAATGACTCATAATGACTTTAATATATTGTTAATAACTAAATACCCTCTAAAAATTTAAATAGAATTTTCCATTTTTAGGACTTTTTAAATGTTCACAATGAATCAATTAAGTTTAAAATATGGAGAATTTGTATATCGGATAGCATTTATTAGTTTTATTAAAATTAGAGTTATATAAATCTTGTGAATTATAGGTTTTTACTTGGCTGTTTTTGTACGTTTTTCATCCTGATTAGTGTGGTGAAATTAAAATATTGTAGCTAAGAGCTTAATTTTTTTAGAAAAAATGAGCCTAAACAATCGGAATTTATATATTATTAAATAGACTTTAAAACTAAAACTTTAATCTTGATTTAAGTTCAATTATTTAATTTATGACATATCTTGATTTCTTTAATGGGTCACAAAAACAAACATGACTTCATTTGAGCCAAATCAGAAAATTAAAGAGAGTATAAAAATGAACCAGTTTGTAACAAACACGAATAATATTATTCGTGGAAAGTATCATCCGGAATTTTTGCAGCATGAAGTCTTGGCCGATATTTTTGTCCATACTGCACAAACTCTTCCTGATAAGACGGCTTTAATTGAAGCAGATAAAACGTTGAGTTATGGTGAGTTATATCAGCAAGCTTTAATCATGGCTCAGCATTTGACGATAAGAGGGGTAAAACCAGGTCATATTGTTGGGTTATGGTTGCCTCGTGGTATTGAGCTTTTAAAAGCTCAGTTGGCAATTTGTTTAAGTGGTGCAGCATGGCTTCCATTCGATATGGATACGCCGGCTGACCGTATAGCAGTTTGCCTTGAAGATGCCGAAGCTGTAGGAATGATTACTACAGATGAATGGTATGCACATTTAGATGAAGTACCACAAACAAAGTGGACCAATACTGAATTGCAAAAGCCGCTCAGTGAAAATATTCCTTTAGCTAAAACGACCCCAGAACAACCTGCGTATATCATTTATACATCCGGTTCAACAGGTAAGCCGAAAGGGATCGTGATTACCCAAAGAAATATTTGCCACTTTTTACGTAGTGAAAATAATGTTTTGGGTATTGAAGAGCAAGATAAAGTCTATCAAGGCTTTTCTGTTGCTTTTGACATGTCGTTTGAAGAGATCTGGCTTTCTTACTTGGTTGGTGCAACATTGTGGATTGCACCTAAGTCACTTGTGAGTGACCCTGAACGTTTATGCCAAACATTAAAGCAAGAAAACATTACGGTATTGCATGCTGTACCGACATTACTTGCTTTATTCCCAGAAGATGTACCTAACTTAAGAATTATTAACTTAGGTGGGGAAATGTGCCCGGATTCACTAGTTGACCGTTGGGCATTGCCTCATCACAAAATGTTTAATACGTATGGTCCAACTGAGACTACGGTTACAGCAAGTCTTGAGGCATTGGAGCGTGGCAAACTCGTTACGATTGGTAAGCCTTTACCAAACTATGGCATGTTGGTCATAAACGCTGAAAGAGAATTACTACCCCAAGGTGAAACAGGTGAGCTCTGTATTTTCGGGCCAAGTGTGGCAGAAGGATATTTAGGCAGACCTGATTTAACGGCTGATAAGTTTATTCAAAACCCTTGGGCAGAAGGTCCAGATGAACAATCGCTCTATCGTACTGGTGACTTGGCTAAAATTGATGAATTTGGACAAGTACATTGCTTGGGACGTGCCGACGATCAGGTAAAAATTCGTGGTTTCCGTGTTGAACTCGGTGAGATCGAAGCTGCGCTTTGCGATATTGAAGGTATTGGTACTGCGGCAGTTATTCTTCGTCCTGAAGACGGTATTGACCAGCTCATTGCGTTTATTGCACCAGAAATTGATGCAAAGAAAGCAATCGAAATTAAAGAGATTCGCCATAATCTCAGCCAACGATTACCACCTTATATGGTGCCAAACCGTTTTGAGATTATTGAAGAAGTTCCGCGTTTATTGTCAGGAAAAATTGACCGTAAGGCTTTAAAAGCACGACCACTCACCAGTGTGATTGATCGAAGTGAATCTGACCAACCACAGAACCTGGCCGAAGAAGTTTTATTTGGAATTTTAAATCGCTTGTTTCCAAACATGCCGATTAAACTCGACTCAGATTTCTTTGATGACCTAGGTGGGCATTCACTGCTAGCGGCGGTTTTAATTTCGAACCTACGTGAACATCCGGAATATAGCCACTTAACTATTCAAAACTTATATCAAGCGAGAAGGGTTGGGGCAATTGCTGCACTCATGCTAGAGCAACCAACGCCTACTGTATTTGATAGCCAGATTGGACAAGATAACCCTCGTAACCAAACTTATAAGTGGTTATGTGGTATTGCTCAGTTTATTACTATTCCAGTTTTAATCTCGATTAATATCTTGCAGTGGTTAGCGCCATTCTTTACCTATCATTATTTTACCGGTGGAACACGAGATAGTATTCCAAATGCAATCGCGATGTCTTTATTGGTTTATATCAGCGTAATTATTGCCAGTTTTGTGGTTTCAATTACGGTAAAACGATTATTAATGACAGGCGTTGGTGCAGGGCAATATCCATTATGGGGATTAACTTATTTCCGTTGGTGGTTAGCAGACCGTATTAGCAATATTTCACCAGTCTATCTTTTGTCAGGTTCAACTTTACTTAACTTATATTTGAAAGCGCTTGGTGCGAAAATCGGCCATGACGTAACGATTAGTTCAGTACATATTCGTATGCCATCTTTACTTACTGTTGAAGATGGGGTGAGCATTGGTTCTCAAGTAAACTTGGAAAATGCCAAAGTCGAACATGGTCACTTGGTATTAGGCTCAATTCACTTAAAAGAAGATAGTTATGTGGGTTCTTATGCTGTATTAGAAGAAAATACAGTGTTAGAAAAACAAGCTCATGTAAATGCCTTAACCTCAATTGAATATGACACAGTGGTACCAGCCGGAGAAATTTGGGATGGTACACCTGCGAAGAAAATTGGGCATGTGGACGAACACGCTAAATTGCCAGAGCGTCCAAAATTATCGTTTATTCGTAAAATTGCTGAATATGCATATTATGGAATTAGCGCATTAATTATTGCCTGTCTGTTCTTTATTCCAATTTTCCCAAGCTTCCTTTTGGTCGACTGGTTAGATGCAAACGTCTTTAATATTAGTACCAACGACCATTTGCAAATCGCACTTTACTATTTCATTTTAGCGATTCCAGCTAGTGCAATGATGATGATGATTACTGCTGTTATTTCTTCAGTCATTCGTAAAATTGCATTGCCTCGTCTTGAAACTGGAACCTATGCGGTTCATGGCGGCACGTATTATCGTAAATGGTTTGCGTCTCAAATCTTGGAAACAAGCTTACAAACTTTACATGGCTTGTTTGCGACCATTTATGCGCCAACATGGTTCCGTATGCTCGGTGCAAAAGTAGGTAAAAATACCGAAATTTCTACCGCAAACGGTGTTATTCCAGAAATGCTGACTTTGGGTGAAGAAAGCTTTATTGCCGATGCTGTGATGCTAGGTGATGAAGAAATCAAAGGCGGCTGGATGACATTAAAATCGACCAAAATTGGTAACCGTAGTTTTGTCGGAAACAGTGCTTATATTGCTGATGGTACCGTGTTACCAGACAACGTCTTAATTGGCGTGCAATCTAAATCACCAGATAACCGTGAACTGTATGATGGACAAACTTGGTTTGGTTCTCCACCATTGTTATTACCTGCACGTGAAGCTGCTGAGAAATATCCAGATCATTTAACATTCTTGCCAAGTATCAAGCGCCGTTTAATGCGTGGTTTTATTGAAGGCCTTCGTGTTGTATTACCTGCCGCTCTTGCGATTGGTGTGGGTTATATGATTGTGCTTGAGATTATTGATGTTATTAACAAATACAACATTCCAACTGGTTTGTTGGCTTTAACGCTTGCTGGTTTGCTCTATGGTGTAGGCTGCTTCGTTATTGTTGCATTGTTGAAGTGGATTTTGATTGGTCGTTATCAACCACGTTCAGCTCCAATGTGGACCATGTTTGTATGGTTAAGTGAAGGGATCACGAGCTTATATGAGTCAGTTGCGATTCCTAACTTCTTAAACTACTTGAGAGGAACGCCAATGCTGCCATTCTTCTTGCGTATTTTAGGTGTTCGCATTGGTAAAGATGTTTATATGGATACGGCTGATATTACAGAATTTGACTGTGTAAGCATCGGTGACCGTGCTGAGTTTAATAGCTTCTCGGGCCCACAAACTCACTTGTTTGAAGACCGTATTATGAAAATCGGGCAAGTGAATATCGGTAACGATGTTGTGGTAAATACACGCAGTATTATTTTGTATAATGCCAACGTAAGCAACCATGCTGTGTTAGGTCCATTAACATTGGTCATGAAAGGTGAAAACATTCCGGCTAAATCTGCTTGGATTGGTTCACCAGCCGTTCCTTGGGTTCATAAATAATTAAGTATTAAGTTAATAAAAAGCCTCTATAAATAGAGGCTTTTTATTATGTGTTGGAAGTGAACTTATTTATTCAGTTGCCATAAATGCTTCATGATAAGAAACTTCTCCTGAGGGAATATATTTGCTGAAACTTATAGCTTGAAAGTATTCATTTGGAACATCAGGTAAATTTAAATCTGAATATGATTTAAAACCAAATCGACTGTAATAATTTGGATCACCTAATAGAACGCAACCTTTTCCACCTAATTCTTTCAACTTTTGAAGTGCTGCATTCATTAAAAGAGAACCAATGCCAATTCCTTGTTTATTTGGGCATACAGATATAGGGCCTAGGCCATACCAGCCAGTTTCACCTGACGTGATTGTAACTGGTGAAATAGCCACATGACCTACAATTAAGTCGTTTTCTGTGGCGACCAAAGAAATCGTGAGTTGCTTATGTTTGCGAAGGCTATTCACAATAAATTGTTCGGTGTGGCTAGAATGTTCTGCATTCAGAAACGCTGCTTTGGTTAACTCTTCGATATTTTTAATATCTTCGGGTTGTTCATCTCGAATTATAATATTCATATTTTTCTTTCTCTTAATAAATAGCAACTTATATCAACGGTTGTCTAGTTGAGGACGAACAGTCTGTAGCCCTAACAATGTAATTTGATAAGGTTGGCTATTTTTAGACTTGATTAAACGTTTTGCTTTTAGCTTTTTAAATACATCTAAGGAACAATCAGATAGCACGAAACCTTCTCGTGTATAGCATTCAACGAAATAGACTGTGCCTGATGTATTACGTTGGTATTTAATATGTCCGCCTTTGGCAAGGACATGGAGAGTTCGTTGTTCGAACTTTGAAAGATTCATGTTGGAGCCTTGATAATAATCAAACGTGCAAATAGAGGTGATCAGAAACATGACCACAGAAAAATTGCGACATTGATAATCAACTCAATAGTAAAAATTGAGAGTGATTATCAGATGATTACTATCTCCAACATATAAACCTCTTTTAGAAGGGGGATACTTTTATTTAAAGAATATATTAACTGTATATATCACTTAATAACAAATGTTTTTTATATTCATAGAATATTCATTATGAGGTTAATGACATTCATTTAAATATGAAATTTGATATCTATCTTTTTTGTTCTATAAAATGGATATACACAAATCCTGATTTTCCGATATGCATACCTGTGATTAATTGCTTTTGTCCTGCTCCTTGTAGTTTAGCTACGTTTCATTCGTAAGACGTTACTTGAATTAACCCGTAAATAATAATTGACTAAAACCTCCAAATATAGTTGTATAATGCAACTATATTTGGAGGTGTTCGCATGATAGATCGCAAATTAATTGAGGAAATTCGTAGATCTTCACGAATTATGGTTCGGGAACTTGGATTTATGAATGCCACTCTTGCTGCTACAGACTATTCACCTTCAGCAGTTCATACATTGTTAGAGATTGAAAATTATGGTGCTATAACTGCTATCCAGTTAGCACAAATCTTAGGATTGGAAAAATCTAGTGTAAGTCGAATGCTCAGTAAATTAATAGAAGCTGATGAAATTAAAGAAGTTCAAGCAATAAATGATGGTAGATCTAAATCACTTCAATTGACTGATAAAGGGCGTAATACGGTTAAAAAAATAAATGCATATGGTGAAATGAGGGTAATTCGCGCTATAGAAAATTCAGAACCATTTGAACAGAAACAAATTGCTCAAGGTCTTACATCATATGCAAAAGCTTTAGTTGCTTGTAGAACTAACCCAATTGTTGAGGTAAGTAAAAATATTGAGATAGTGTCTGGATATCGTGCTGGAATGATTGGCCGCATCGCAGAAATGCATGGAAGATATTATGCAAAAAACTATGGCTTTGGACATTTTTTTGAAGGTAAAGTTGCATTAGGTCTTGCTGAGTTTTCGGAACGACTGCATGACGAAAATAATAACATTTGGCTTGCTATACATAATGATCAGATTATTGGATCTGTAGCTATAGATGGCCAAGATTT
This sequence comes from Acinetobacter nosocomialis, assembly GCF_041021905.1. Lineage (NCBI taxonomy): Bacteria > Pseudomonadati > Pseudomonadota > Gammaproteobacteria > Moraxellales > Moraxellaceae > Acinetobacter > Acinetobacter nosocomialis. Next base: position 3,057,746 of record NZ_CP157432.1, on the reverse strand, counting down.
AGGAAATAATGAAGCTCATTTACGTTGGTTTATTCTTGAGGATGGATATCAAGGTAGTGGTATTGGAAAAAGATTATTAGCAGAAGCTATAACTTTTTGCGATCAAAAAGAATTCTCTGCTGTGCAATTATGGACATTTAGTGGTCTTGACGCAGCTCGTAAACTTTATGAGTCGTTCGGTTTTAAATTGACAAAAGAATGGGAAGGAAATCAATGGGGGAAAACCATGCTTGAGCAGCAATTTACCCGATAGATTCTTGTTAAGACCGTATTATAAAAATCGAACAAATAAATATTGGTCATGAAAGGCAAAAATATTCTGACTAAATCTGCTTGGATTGGTTCACCAGCTGTGCCTTGGGTTCATAAGTAAATAATACTTAATTGAAAAAAAGCCTCTATAGAAAAGGGGCTTTCCACATCTGTATTTCTCTACTATTTACCTTAGTTAAATTTGTCAATGAGAATATTTTTTTAAATACTTAGTGTATATGTATATAAAAAATAGTTAATTATAAGGTTAAATTTTTCCTATATTTTAAAATGATTGCTAAAAAAAGAAGCTAGAAAGGATCATTACAGTGCAATATTAGTATATTTTTGTGCATTTTTTAAATGAATATCTTTGAATTATGTTTTTTTTATTTGGCATATTTAATGCATTAATTGTTGAAAATTAGAAAAAACAGGGGTGAGAGGTGAATAAGCTATACAAAATAATATTAATTTTGACAGGAGTAATATTTTTATTTTCTGGGTGTAGTCGTGATCCGATTAGAGAGGTTTTAAAAAATGTGGAAGGTGTGCCTCGTAAGGAAAAAGATCGATCAATTAACTGGTACAAAATGAATCCCCAGATAAGTGAAAAAGTAAAAAATGCTTGTGATCAAAATACTAGTAAATATTTTCAGAGAGAAGATTGTATAAATGCAAAAGCTTCTCTGAATTTATTGTTGCTTGAGTCTAGCACTGATTTAAGTAACAACATAAGGCTTAGTCGTGATCGTGAATATTTTAATAAAATATCAAATAAATAGCATAAAGTGATATTATTATGATGAATCTAATTAAATCAAAAGTATTGAAATTAATATATGTTTTTTTTAGTATTTTAACTATTTTATATCAGTATAGCTATGCTGATATGTATACAGTAGATAAAGAATCTATTGTTTCATTTGATCCAAATATAAAATCGTGTACAGCAGGTTATAATCTACTTTCAGGGCAAATAAATTATAGTAAAAATTTAATTTCCGGAGCACTTCCTTACAATCTTCATTACCGGAAAGCGACACGTTTGCAAACAATAGATCAAGAAAACTCAATAGGAGTGGACTCATGGTCAGATAATTATGATGGTTTTGTGAATGTTTTTTATGGTACTTATCGTGCTAAATATGGTTATATTACGATTACAAACTATGTAATAAAATTACCGAATGATAACCACCGTTATTATTTTAAATATGGTCCTACGAGTTTTAAAGAAACTGGTTATCCTGAACCATTTCTTCAAGAAAATAATCGTGCTTTATATAGACTATATACTTCTTCAGAACCCGAAGCCTCTAGTTTACCTGGTGGTGGGTATGTTAGTGGAAATGCTTCTACAGATTTTGGTGAAATTAAATTCTCAATTGCATCTAACTCAATGACTGTTACTCGTGCAGGGGTGGTTTATAGCGCGACAGTTTCTAAGTCTATCAATAATGAAATTTTATTTAGGTTCAATAAAATTACTTATCCAAATGGAAATACTATTAATTTAAGTTATGATAATCAACTTAATTTAGTACAGGTAACTGATAATAAAAATAATAAGCTTTCTCTAGTTCGAAATGGCTCACAAGTTAGCTCAGTAAGTTTTACAGGCGGAACACAAGCGGATAGTCAGAAATATGATTTAACTTATTCCTCTATACAGGCAGGAGGAATAAGTTATCCTCAGCTAACTCAAGTTAAGAATGCTAAAAATGGCAGGAAAGAAGACTATACTTATGATGCTGCTTTATCATTATCTCATTATGAGACAGCGTTAGATAATAATGTTAGTAATCCAGAAACTGCAGCCCAGCGACCAATATTAAAATCAGTTTCAGATAACTCTAATCAAGTTAGACAGACCTGGAAAGTTGATTATCCAAGTGTGGTTGTAACAACAAGTGGAATTTATAAAACGATCACTGCTGTAAAAGTTATTTTACAATCATATCTCGGGGAGAGCACAGGAACTAAGGCACTTGATACGACAACAACTTACGATGATATTCAAAATTCTAGTAAAATTTCTATGCTTTTTTCTCCAGATGGAAATCAATCTGCAAATACAGTAATTAATACAACACATCCTGATTATAAAAAAACAATTATTGATGTATCAGGTTTTCCATGTCTAACAACAGGAGACAATCGACCAATTAAGTCTATTGTTTACGCACCAAGCGAAATCCATCCAACACAAATTACTGACCAAAATGGTAATATTACTGCGTATGCTTTTGATACGTTAAATCGTATTCTACAAGTGGTTGAAGCATCAGGTACAACTATTAGTAGAACGACAAATTATGTCTATGGAGTATTATCCAATGGACTTGAAAACTTATTCAATATCCCTACAACAATTAAAACCTCAAATTTCACAATAACAAATGAAATCAATGAAAAAGGTCAGATAGTCAAACAAACTGAATCTTCTACTCAAGTGCAAAGTACGTCTAAAGTTACAACATATAATTATTTTACGGATATTACTAAACCAAATAATGGTCTTTTAAGTAGTAAGGATGGTCCACGTTCAGGTACTTTAGATAAAATAAGTTATACATATGATAATTATGGGAATTTAGCATCCGTTTCTACGACTATTAATGGTACTGAAAGGACTGAACAATATGTTGGATATAATTCATTTGGAGATCCCGAACGTATTGTTTATCCAAACGGGATGGTTGAGAAATATACTTATAATGACGATGGTACTATAAGTAGTGTTGTAACAGGAAGTGGCTCAACTGCAGGGACTATTACGGGAAAAACAGTTACTTTTAGCTATGATTCACTTGGTCAACTAGTAGGTAGCTTGAATGAAGATGGAGAAAAGACAAGCTATTACTATGATAATTTAGGCCGCATTATTAAAACAATTTATTCTGATGGAAGTATTAGCACAAAAAATTATTTTAATAACAATATTATCAGTAGTGATGAGGTAAAAGATAGTTCTGCTATTACAGTTTTTAAAGGTTTGTATCGGACTTTAGATTTAAGTGGGCGGATAAATAAAATTCAAATCGGAACTGATTCTACATCAAATTGGAAAACATTAGGTTATGACGGAAATGGTAATGTTATACAAACAAAAACAGCGCAAGGAATCATTGAAAGCTGGACTTATGATGCATTAAATCGACCTATTAGTCATATTGATGGATCAGGTAATACCGATACTAAAACTTATGATGCTTTAGATAATCCAATTACTGTACTTGATGCATTATCCTCTGGAACTAATCCTTATCTCTATCGGAATGGTAATGTCTTGGCTCAAGAGACTAATAAAGATTTTGGCATTAAAAGTTATAGTTATAACGAGGCTGATCAATTAGTTCAGAGTATATACGGTAATCGCAAATGTAGTTTCTCGAATATAGATGAAATTGGGCGGAATAAGACTATTCAGTGTCAAAGTAATAGTTCTAGTACACCTGATATGCTTACTTATGATGATACTTATACATTTGATTCAAGTCGTTATAGTCGATTAGATAAAATAGTCTCTAATAAGCCTTATGGAGTTGATATCAGTTATGTCTATGACTTATATGATCGCATTATTGGGAAGAGTCAATCTAATAAAGCTTTAACTGCATTTGGATCTAGTGCAAATACTTTATCGAATACCTATGCATGGAGTATTGGTAATAAGATCACAGGGATAACTTTACCTTCTGGTCGTAAGCTTACTTATAATTATGACAACACATCGAAAGGCCAAATTACAGGTTTAACTTTAGATGGCAATGCTTTGTTGAGTAATATTGGTTATGACGCAAGTGGACAAATGACAGGCTGGACATGGGGAAGTAATGCTGGAAGTTACACATGGACTTATAGTTCAGCAAAAGATGGTGTCATTAATCAAATTAGTAATAAAAACAGTGGAGGGGCTGTTACTTATAGCCTTAATTATAGTTTTGATCGTGATAACCGTATTATAAGTATTAAGCGGAATAATAACTTAAATGATAATTTTAGTTATGATCAGGAAGGACGTTTATTGACAGAAAGTCGAAGTAATGATGCAAGCTCTATCTACGCTATTACCTATACTTATGATAAAAATGGCAATCGTTTAAGTTTACGAGCGTCCGGCACTCATTTACAGCCTGCTGCAAATGTGGATTATGCCTATACAGGTAATAAACTTACCACATTAACAAAAAATGGAACAGCTCAGCCACTTAATTATACTGCAAATGCAGAATTATATATGGGTGAAATCTTACCGAGTTACGATTATGCAGGGCGACGTCGAGGTGAAGGGACATCAACAACTATTAATCGTTATATGAGTTATAACGCTAATAATGAAAGAACACTAAGTGGAAGTACAAGTGCATGGAGTAATACAGAGGTGGTCCCACATGTTTGAACAACTAAAAGCTTATTTATAAGTGATACTCTGCTCTAGTTAAGCTACCTTATTTTGTTGTGGTAGCTGGTCATAGTAAAACTCATCTGGAGTCATTTTGTCCAGACTCGAATGAGGTCGTTTCAAATTATAAAATTCAAAATATGCGTTTAATTGCTTCTTCGCATCCAAAACATTGCTGTAGGCTTTGAGATACACCTCTTCATATTTAACGCTCCGCCATAATCGTTCAACCATCACATTATCAACCCATCGACCTTTACCATCCATGCTGATTTGGATGTCATTTAGAGGTGGTCCCACATGTTTGAACAACTAAAAGCTTATTTATAAGTGATACTCTGCTCTAGTTAAGCTACCTTATTTTGTTGTGGTAGCTGGTCATAGTAAAACTCATCTGGAGTCATTTTGTCCAGACTCGAATGAGGTCGTTTCAAATTATAAAATTCAAAATATGCGTTTAATTGCTTCTTCGCATCCAAAACATTGCTGTAGGCTTTGAGATACACCTCTTCATATTTAACGCTCCGCCATAATCGTTCAACCATCACATTATCAACCCATCGACCTTTACCATCCATACTGATTTGAATGCCATTTGATTTCAATACATCAATAAATGCATCACTGGTAAACTGACTGCCTTGGTCTGTATTAAATATTTCAGGTCGACCATATTTTTCAATAGCTTCATTTAATGTTTCTATGCAAAATGTAACCTCCATACTAATCGATACTCTATGCGCAAGTACCTTGCGGCTATGCCAATCAATCACAGCACATAAATAAACAAAGCCTTTTGCCATAGGGATATACGTTATATCCGTAGACCACACTTGATTACTGCGCTGAATAGCCAATCCTTTGAGCAGATATGGATATTTGCGGTGAGCTTGATTAGCCTGGCTTAAATTTGGTTTGCAATATAACGCATTAATGCCCATTTTCTTCATTAAAGTACGTGTATGACGTCGTCCTATATGATGTCCTTGACGATTCAACAAATCACGCATCATACGGCTACCTGCAAAAGGGTATTGCATATGTAACTCATCCATACAGCGCATCAGCTTCAGATCTGATGCACTCACAGGTTTTGGGCGATAGTAATAACAACCACGGGAGACTTTCAGCAGCTGAGCTTGCTTAGATACTGAAATCTGAAGTGAGTCATCGATTAACTTTTGTGGTTGAAGCGGCCCAGTTTCTTCAACACACCTTCTAAAAAATCAATTTCTAATGCCTGCTCACCGATTTTTGCATGTAGTTTTTTTAGATCGATGGGTGGTTCTGTTGGAGCTTTTGATTGATCGAAAGCTTGCGAGGAAGCTGAAATCAGTTGATTTTTCCAGTCGATAATTTGGTTTTGATGAACATCAAATTCAGCACTCAATTCAGCAAGTGTTTTTTCTGCTTTAATCGCAGCAAGTGCTACCTTAGCTTTAAAATCATTTGAATGATTTCTTCTTGGTCTACGTGCCATAAAATACTCCATATATTGATGTTTATAACATCATTTGGGGAGCAAAATATCACTTATAAGTGTTGTTCAAATTTCCTGATCCACCTCTTTTGATTTCAATACATCAATAAATGCATCACTGGTAAACTGACTGCCTTGGTCTGTATTAAATATTTCAGGTCGACCATATTTTTCAATAGCTTCATTTAATGTTTCTATGCAAAATGTAACCTCCATACTAATCGATACTCTATGCGCAAGTACCTTGCGGCTATGCCAATCAATCACAGCACATAAATAAACAAAGCCTTTTGCCATAGGGATATACGTTATATCCGTAGACCACACTTGATTACTGCGCTGAATAGCCAATCCTTTGAGCAGATATGGATATTTGCGGTGAGCTTGATTAGCCTGGCTTAAATTTGGTTTGCAATATAACGCATTAATGCCCATTTTCTTCATTAAAGTACGTGTATGACGTCGTCCTATATGATGTCCTTGACGATTCAACAAATCACGCATCATACGGCTACCTGCAAAAGGGTATTGCATATGTAACTCATCCATACAGCGCATCAGCTTCAGATCTGATGCACTCACAGGTTTTGGGCGATAGTAATAACAACCACGGGAGACTTTCAGCAGCTGAGCTTGCTTAGATACTGAAATCTGAAGTGAGTCATCGATTAACTTTTGTGGTTGAAGCGGCCCAGTTTCTTCAACACACCTTCTAAAAAATCAATTTCTAATGCCTGCTCACCGATTTTTGCATGTAGTTTTTTTAGATCGATGGGTGGTTCTGTTGGAGCTTTTGATTGATCGAAAGCTTGCGAGGAAGCTGAAATCAGTTGATTTTTCCAGTCGATAATTTGGTTTTGATGAACATCAAATTCAGCACTCAATTCAGCAAGTGTTTTTTCTGCTTTAATCGCAGCAAGTGCTACCTTAGCTTTAAAATCATTTGAATGATTTCTTCTTGGTCTACGTGCCATAAAATACTCCATATATTGATGTTTATAACATCATTTGGGGAGCAAAATATCACTTATAAGTGTTGTTCAAATTTCCTGATCCACCTCTTACGGCAGTTCAATTCATCTACGATGAAAAAAGTCATTTGATTGGTGAATATACAGCTACTGGAATTCCACTTGTAGAATATATTTGGTTAGGAGATAAACCAGTTGCAGCAGTTTACGAGAGTGGAGCAACTACCAAGATTTATTATATTGTAACGGATGTACAAAATACCCCGCGTCGACTAATTGATAGCAATGGTAGTGTTGTATGGAGTTGGGACAGTACAGCTTTTGGCCTAGGTAGTCCTGTAAGTACGATAACATTTAATTTACGTTTTCCTGGACAGTACTATGATGCAACTACAGGGCAGTTTTATAACCATAATCGTTTTTATAACCCTGAACTTGGTCGATACATGGAACCAGATCCGATTGGTCTTGCAGGTGGATTAAATCCATACATATACGCATTAAATAATCCTGTGATGTATGTAGATATGACTGGTGAAAACCCAATATTAATTGCAATGGGTGTGAGCGCAGCAACAGCAGGTGCATTTTATACAGGAGAAGTATTTTTTAATGCAGTATATGACGCATATAAAAATGACCAAAGTATATTAGATAGTTTTTCTAAATCATTTTCAATTAAAGAGTTAGGTCAACAAATGGTTATAGGTGCAGCATTTGGTGGAGTTGGTAAAGCTGCTTTTTTAGCTGCTGATGTACATATAATTAGTAAAGCTGCACCTACTATCATTCCAGCGGGAACATCGGTTCTGAAACGGTGGGGGTTAAAAGGTTTAAATGCAATTAACAATATGGCTAAAACTAGTAAAATTAATAAAATAAGAGAAGTAACTACTCCTGCTGGATTGGTTCTCACAGGAAATATAATTGCAGGTAAAACAACAACAAACTTGATATTAAATGATATTAATGAACGGAGTTCTGCTCGTAGACAAGGGGGTGGTGAAGTTGGTAATAGTGGTATTAATCAAGGCTCTGATTATTTAGGTTTTAAAAGTTATCAACCTAATGGTTATGTAGCAGGATATTCAGAGATGTATATTAACGGTGTATATAATGGTAGGTTATGGACTATTTACTTTGATTCAGGTGATACTGTTCAATATGGTTGTTATCTTAAGTGCGCATTGCCATTGTAAATGATTAGAAAGGTGAGTATACGAAAATATATTCACCTTTTAAAAGGAAAGAATAATTATGTCTATTATATTTTTTTGTATTTTTTTCACAGCTTTATTGATATTTGGATATTTGGCTGTTAAATCAAAATGGAAGATTAAGAATTTAGCATTTGTGTGTTTTGTAAGTGTGTTTTTATTTGTTTTTAGTGTTTTTCTATTAATACTTCATATAGATGGTAGATATGTTCAATTTTTTATAGATGGGAAGTTTTCTTTAAATTCACGTGCAATAGACCTATTTTTTGTTGCAGGTATGTCTTCTTTTTTAGCTACATTATTACTTGTTATTGTAGTGTGGGCTGTGCGTAATAAAGTATTCTAGTTTTAAAACAAGTGATTATTGATTTTGTTGTGACACAATATCTATATTTTCAAATAGATTTATTTTTTAAATCTAGTTTTTGAAAATTAAAAGAGTTGAAAATTTATTATAATTAATATTTTAATTAGTTTGAAGTGTATTTTATAAATTTGATTGTTAATTTGGGTTTTATTGTAATTTTATGAGCGATTATAAATATTTTTTAAAAAATTTTGATGTATTTAATGGGGTTTATTTTTTATTAATATAGGTTCTATAGGCTATATTTTAGCTAATAATGTAGTGAGGAAGTAGAAATAATATAGTTGATTTAAACTTCTTTATAAAAATATTTGATGCCTTCATTTTCTCCTTTATAAACCCCCATTTAACAATAACACACCCATTATTTATCCTTACTTTTTAATGATCTAAATTAAAACAAATGTCATTTTGTGTGCTTGACTGCAAAAGGGTTGAGCACTATTCTTTGCCTGCTGGCCACATTGCCAGTCGGTTTTAGCAGACCGCATAATAACTCCCGCATCAGAGCCATTCCTTCTGAGGAATACTCATATGTGGTAGCCACTCGTTCCTTTCCCGTAGCGGTAGGACGGGAGAGGGACACCTACGGGTGTGCTAGTTTGAGTTATTACTAGTCTGCTAACCCTTTCTCGTTCTGCCACCATAATTTTATAAATGTCTGGCAGAACTCCAAATAAAAAGGAGTTGGCTTTGCACATCCATTATTTCTTGGCAACCTTTGCCAAAAGCTATAACAACACAACTTAGTTTTTAACAAGTTTGATCGCCATGCGGCAAATCAGGCTTTAAATCGTCACGACTAAAAACTTGCAGCAACAATAAAACTTGAGATGTGCCAAGCACAGTCTTTATGGCTTTGCTATGCCTTTTTTTCAGCTTTAAAAAAATAAAAGGCTTTTATATCTCATTTATATACAACAACAATTTATTTTATAACGGTAAAACTATGCCAAATTTAATTCTCCCAACACGTGCTTTTGAGGTTGTAAAAAAAGGGATCGACTTATTTCACTACGGTGGCTTTCATATGGTCGGCGTCGACAAAATTGTGAAAGAAACCGAAGTGAATAAAATGACGTTTTATAATTATTTTCACTCTAAAGAACGCTTCATTGATATCTGTTTAATTGTGCAAAAAGAACGGCTCCAAGACCAAGTGGTTGCAATAGTGGAGTACGACCATGAGACAAGCACAATCGATAAACTTAAAAAACTTTATGTATTACATACCGACTTAGAAGGTCCGTACTACTTATTATTTAAGGCTATTTTTGAAACTAAAAACAGTTATCCAAACGCTTACCAAACTGCGGTCAGATACAGAACATGGCTTAGCAATGAAATTTATAGTCAGCTTAGATTACTAAAAAACGATGCAGCCTTTAATGACGCCAAAATATTACTATATATGATTGAAGGCGCAATTATTCAGCTTTTAAGCTCAGAACAGGTCTATCAAAAAGAGAGGTTATTTAATTACTTTCTAAATGCTTTGGCTTAGCTAAAAGTGTGGAAATGAAAAGTTAGAAACAATAAAAACCATCAAGGTGAGCGTTTTTTTTCACTAACCTACAAACCTTATTGGTTGTTTAAAGCAATCTTATCTTAGTGATTTAAGTTGAAATCAAACCAAATGATTTCAACTATAAAATCATTAAAATTAATTGTTTAAAGTTTTTAAAGCCATTTCTACACTGTCGTATAGATTTTCAATAGGCACATTATCTTTTGCTTGAACCGTAATACCAAATAGAATCATGCCAAAATAATCTGCTAAAACATCTAAGTTTAAGCTTTCAGCCACATCACCATCTTTTTGACCTTGTTCAAGTCTCGCTCTAATAAGAGCAACGGTTTTTCTGCGTTCATTACTCAAGATGTCTTGTACATTTTTACTTTCAGATGAACCTGATAATGCAGCAGAGACAACTAAACAGCCTGTTTTATCAGGCTTACTATAAAATTGATCAATCGTTCTGATTAACAAATTTTTAATGCCTTCTTGAGCAGTTAAAGACTCTTTGAGTGCCTCAATTCGATAATTACCAAAATTTTTAACATAATAATCAACAGCTTCAATAAACAATTTTTCTTTGTTTCCAAAAGAAGCGTAAAGACTTGGCGGGTTGATTTCCATTGCTTTTGTCAGGTCATTAATCGACGTCGCTTCATAACCATTTCGCCAAAATAGATTCATCGCTTTGTCTAATGCAGCATCTCGATCGAAATTACGAGGGCGGCCACGACCTGCGGTTTTATTCATTTTGCTCTCCATTTTGTATCAATCACTACAAAAACATGTTGACTGTATTTTAGCACGATTATATAGTGATCACTACATAAATAATCTTATGCATATTTTAAGGGCTAACATATGAATCACAAATTATTTAATCCAGTGATTGTGGGCGATGTTGAACTAAGCAATCGTATTGTTATGGCACCGATGACCAGATCAAGAGCAGCACAACCTAATGATGTGCCGACCGAGCTTAATGCACTTTATTATGGTCAACGTGCAAGTGCTGGTTTGATTATCACCGAAGGCACACAAGTTTCTGATGTGGGTAAAGGCTATTCTTTTACGCCCGGTATTTATTCAGAAGAACAAATCAAAGGTTGGGCTTTAGCGACTCAAGCTGTACATGAAAAAGGCGGAAAAATTGCTGCTCAGTTATGGCATGTTGGGCGTATGTCACACTCTTCACTGCATAGCAACCACGAACAACCCATTGCACCATCTGCTATTCAGGCCAAAGCTTCAGTATTTATTGCCAATGAAAAAGGTGAAGGGGCAATGGTGCCTGCCGAAATGCCAAGAGCAATGGATTTTGATGATATTCAAAACGTTAAACAGGAATTTATTCAAGCTGCTCGCAACGCTGTACAAGCAGGTTTTGATTTAGTCGAAATTCATGCCGCGAATGGTTATTTATTTGACCAGTTCTTATCTACAGATGCGAACCAGCGTACTGATAACTATGGTGGATCTGTTGAAAATCGTGCACGTTTCTTATTGGAAACTGTCGACGCATTGATTGATGCGATTGGTGCCGGCCGAGTAGGTGTGCGTTTATCACCTTGGGGAACGATTAATGGCATGACAGACCAACAACCCGAAGAAATTACTCTTTATTTAGCTGAACAATTACAAAGAAGAAATATTGCCTATATCCATTTGGCTGAATGGGACATGCTTCCACATGGTGATACTTATCCAGTAGGTTTCAGAGAAAAACTTCGTTCATTGTTCACAAATACATTAATTGTTTGTGGAAATTATTCACTCGAAAGAGCCGAATCTATTCTTGATAAAGGCTTAGCAGATGCAGTGGCATTTGGACGTCCTTTTATTTCCAACCCAGATTTAGTTGAGCGTTTACAGTCAGGCCATGCTTTAGCGCAAGCCAAATCTGAATATTTCTATGGTGGCGATGCAACGGGTTATACCGACTATCCTACTGCTCAATAAGCTCACACGATAAATTAAGGTTAAGAAAATGAAAAAGTTTTTTAAAGTTATGACTTTATCCGCAGCAATGGGGATGTTTGGGTTAAATCAAGCAAATGCAGAATATGACCCAAACTTAAAGTCGATTGATACGCCACCAGCTGTTTCACAACAAATGTTTAATAAGGTGAAATCTAATGGGTTAGGGCAATATGCTTATGCAAAGGGCCTATCTAGTAAGTTTATCGAGTCTGAAGGCGTAAAACTCCATTATGTTGAAGGTGGATCTAAAGGCACGCCGATCGTATTTATTCATGGTTTTGGTTCGACATGGAAAATGTGGGAACCTGTCATGCTTTCTTATATGAAAGATCATAAAGTCATTGCGATTGATTTGCCGGGTCTAGGCCAATCTGGTCCCATACTTAATGATGATTATTCAGCAGAAAATACCTCAAAAATTTTAATTGGTGCGATTAAGAAAATTGCTGGGAAGGGGCCGATCTATTATGTCAGCCACGATTTAGGCAATACGGCTTCTTATCCACTCGTTGCCAATAATCAAGGCTATATCAAAAAAGCGGTATTTATGGACTCGCCAATTCCGGATCGTGCGATGTTTGAATATCCGGGGTATACCGCAGATGGTCCGGGTCTAGGTTGGCACTTTGGTTATTTTAGTTTTGGTGATATTGCTGAGAAGCAAATTGCAAATGATCCAAATTTATTTTTCTCATACTTTATTAAAACGTATGCAGGTAAAAAAGAAATTTTTACGCCTGAACTGCTTGCTGAGTTGATTGAGCCGTATTCGACTCGAGATAAATTAAAAGCAGCTTTTGGATATTACCGTTCGCATGCCGACTCAATTCGTCAAAATGAAGCACTGCTCGCTAATGGTAAAAAGTTAACAATACCTTCTATGGCGCTTACTGGCCAAAAAGGCGTAAATGATGTTTTGGTGAAAGAGATGCGAGCAAGATTTGTCGCTGATCCTGCCCAATACACTGCCATTATTTTGCCAGATACAGGACACTGGATGGTGGAAGAAAATGCTGAAGGTGTTGAAAAAAGTTTATCGAACTTTTTATTTAAATAATGACTAAAACTTTTATATCCGAATCTATCTTGGATTCGGATGTAACTCACCTAAAACATCTTTATTCCAAGTGGTTGGGAGAAATGATAGATGAAAAATAAACTTCCATTCTTGTCTTTATTTTTTGCTTGTCTCACTGCGTCATCAGTTAGTTATGCAAATAATGTCTATGGCGAGCATTTAGAAGGATTTAAATATCCTTACCCACTCCAGTATTTTAATTTCTCATCCCAACAGCAAAATTTAAAAATGGGATATATGGATGTTCAACCCAAGAAGCCGAATGGACAAACAGTAGTGGTTTTTCATGGCAAAAACTTTTGTGCTGCAACTTGGGAAGAAACCATTAATTTTCTAATACAAAATGGTTATCGGGTGATTGCTCCCGATCAGATCGGTTTTTGTACTTCTAGTAAACCCGATCATTATCAATATAGTTTCCAACAGCTTGCACAAAACACTCATGCTTTACTCGAAAAACTGGGTGTTAAACAACCGATTTTATTAGGACATTCAACAGGTGGCATGCTCGCAACGCGATATGCTCTTATGTATCCCCAACAAACAAAACTCCTCGCAATGGTTAATCCAATTGGACTAGAAGATTGGAAAGCAAAAGGGGTTCCGTATCGTACTATTGATCAATGGTATCAGCGTGAACTGAAGGTGAGTGCTGAGTCAATTAAAGCCTATGAATTAAAAACTTATTATCAAGGCGTATGGAAGCCAGAATATGACAAATGGGTTGATATGCTGGCTGGACTAAATGCGGGCAAAGGACACGAAAAGGTCGCATGGAATTCAGCTCTTATTTACGACATGATTTTTACACAACCCGTCTATTATGAGTTTTCTCAACTTAAAGTACCTACCGTGCTTTATATCGGTACGGGTGATACGACTGCAATTGGTAGTGATATAGCTCCACCTGAAGTTAAGCAAAAAATTGGTCAATACAGCGTGCTGGGTAAAGAAACCGCAAAAATGATTCCAAATGCTGAATTAATTGAGTTTGAAGGTATGGGACATTCGCCACAAATGCAAAATCCTAAAATGTTTCATGATGCTTTGATCGGAACATTAAAGAAATACGACTAACTATTTTGGTCTGTTACCAAGATAAAAATAATTTATTTAAATTCAATTAAATAGTTTGTGAGAGGAATAAGTTATGAACACGACTTCATCACATGATTTAGAACGTAAAATTGCATTTGTACAAGGTGGTTCACGTGGTATAGGTGCGGCTATTGTCACTAAATTGGCTGAACATGGAGCAACAGTAGCCTTTACTTATGCAAACTCAGATCAGGCAGCTAACCGTTTGGTAGATGAACTTAAAGCGAATGGCTTAAAAGTGATGGGAATTAAAGCTGATAGTGGTTCACCAGAACAGGTTATTCACGCCATTCATAAAGTTGCAGATGAGTTCGGTCGAATTGATATCTTAGTGAATAATGTTGGTATTTTTGTGATGAACAAAATACAAGATGTGACATTAGAAGAAATAGAAAAGATCATGGCCGTAAATATTAAAAGCGTGATTGTAGCTTGCCATGAGGTTGTTAAATATATGCCTGATTATGGGCGTATTATTAATATAGGAAGTATCAATGCTGAACGTGTGCCTACAGCTGGATTAACTTTATATGCTATGACTAAATCTGCGGTGAATGGCTTAACTAAAGGTATGGCGCGAGATTTGGGTGAACGATTTATTACCGTAAATAATATTCAACCGGGACCTGTCGATACTGATATGAATCCGGCAGAAGGCGAAATGGCAAATTCACTTTTAGACCTTATGGCGATTAAACGTTATGGTAATAGAAATGAAATTGCAGATTTAGTTTTATGGCTCTGTAGCGAGCATGCGGGATATATCACTGGTTCAAATATTAATATTGATGGGGGGTATGGTATTTAGGTGAGGATGTGGTTTAGATTGATATGGTCAATATTGTTTAGCATGTTTTAGTTATGAGCCTATTTTAAAAAGCCCCGTTGAATAGGGGCTTTTATCATTTTTTTGCAGTTATTCTTTATACTGCCATGCTTTTAAAAACATAGTACAAGTTTCTTCATTGAGTTTTTTTAATTCTTCTGGTGTTGGCACTGCGCCTCCTAGAAGGGTTGCCGGATAGGCATATCCCATCACTGCGCCCAAAAAGGCTTTAGCTGCTTCGTCGGGATGTTCAACTTGAATCACGCCAGCATTGTGCGCGGTTTCAAGAATATGACTTAAAGACCTTTTTATATTACCTTGAGTACGGGTCTGAATTTTAGGAAGAATTTCTTTCATTTCAACTAAAGCAATAATCAGTAATCGTTGCAGGCGAATTACATCAATATTATAAAAATGATTTTGCACGGCTTGCCCAATGTCTAACAATCGCTGATCCAGTCGCTTATTGTTGACCTCATGTTGCTCAATAAAAGGGGCTTCCATTTCTGTTTTTAAATGATCAAAAACTTCGATTAGCAGTGCAGTCTTCGTTGGGAAATGGTTGTATAAAGTTTGTCTATTGGTGCCTGCTTTCGTAGCGATTGCCTCTAAACGAACTTCTAAACCATGTTCAAGAAAGAGTTCACGTGCTGCTGCCACAATAGTCGGGCGGATTCGAGAGGGACGTCCTGGAGATTTTTTTAACATATTGAGGTTTTCTTGCACATCTTATTTATTTACTTTACAGTAAAGTAAATAAATTGTCCATAAGTCTGGGGTCCCAGATATGCCAAAAGTTCGTTTTCTTGGTCGTAATACCTTGTATTTATTGCCTTTGATTGTTTTTCTTAATGGATGTGATTCTGATAAGCCTATTGTTAAAAATAATCAAAAGGTCGGCATTATCACTATAAAAAAAGAGACTATTGAATCTTCTTACCAGTTAGCTGGGAGAACAGTGGCCTCTGAAATTTCTCAGGTGCGGCCACAAGTAAATGGAGTAGTTGTCGAGCAATTATTTAAAGAAGGCTCTCAGGTAAGTAAGGGACAGCCTCTTTATAAAATTGATTCATCACTCTATCGCGATAGCGTTGATGAGGCTGCTGGTAACCTTGCACTTGCTAAAGCGACAATGAATTCAACTCGTCTTCAAGCTGAGCGTTATAAAGAATTAATTAAGGTAAATGGCATTAGTCAGCAAGAACTTGATAATGCGTTAAGTGCCTATGAACAGGCAAAAGCCACCGTTGCTGTAAATGAAGCAGTATTAAAAACAGCGCGAACTAATTTGCGTTATACACAAGTTACTGCGCCTATTTCAGGGCGGATAGGGCGCTCTTCGATTACACGCGGAGCTTTAGTGACTTCTGCACAAACAGATCCTTTAGCAACCATTCAAAAACTTGACCCGATGTATGTCGATTTAACTCAGTCGAGTGATGAATATATGGCGCTACGTAAACAGCTCACTGAAAATGGAATAAAACCAACTGAACTTTCAGTACGTTTACAGCTCGAAAATGGCACCACTTATTCGCAACAAGGAACTTTTAAGTTCAGTGATATTGCAGTAGATGAAGCAACTGGAAGTATTACGTTGCGTGCAGCATTTTCAAATCCAAATCATGGTTTATTGCCGGGAATGTATGTACGTGCAGAGCTTGGAACGGGTACGCGATCTAACAGCATTTTAATTCCCCAAGGAGCACTTTTTAGAGATGCAGATGGAAACGCGCTTGTATGGGTGGTTGGAAAAGATAATAAAGCTGAACAACGAAAAATTACGCTAGGAAATGCAATTGATAACCGTTGGTTAGTGAAATCGGGCTTGAACGAAGGAGATCAAGTCATTGTTGATGGCCTGCAAGGTTTAAGTGCCGGTATGGCGATTGAACCTACTCCAATGACCTGAGGATGCGCTATGTTGTCGAGTTTTTTTATTGCACGGCCTATTTTTGCTTGGGTTCTTTCTATTTGTATTATGGCCTTGGGTACCATTTCTATTTTGACCTTACCCATTGAACAATATCCAGATATTGCACCACCGGGTGTAAACGTCACTGCAAATTATCCCGGGGCATCTGCCAAAACTGTTGAAGATAGTGTAAGCCAGATTTTGGAACAGCAAATTAAGGGCATTGATGGTTTACTGTATTTTTCATCGAGTAGCAGCTCCGCTGGCCAGGCACGTATAAGCTTAAGTTTTAATCAAAAAACAAACCCGGATACCGCTCAAGTTCAGGTCCAAAATGCAGTCAATCAGGCGCTTAGCCGACTACCGCAAGAAGTGCAGCAGCAAGGTATAACCGTGACAAAGTCACAAGGCGATAGTTTATTGGTTTTTGCACTTTACGATGAAAGTAATACAAGAACTTCTGTCGATATATCCGACTACATGGTGAGCACACTTCAAGACCCACTAAGTCGCGTCGATGGCGTAGGTGAAATCACAGTATTTGGTGCTCAATATGCAATGCGCATATGGCTCGATCCACATAAACTAAATAGCTATGGCCTTATGCCTTCAGATGTCAGAACTGCAATTGAAGCTCAAAATGCACAAATTACAGCAGGTGAGTTGGGGGCATTACCAACTCGTGACGGACAGGCTTTAAATGCAACCGTAACAGCATTATCCCGTCTACAGACCGTAAATCAATTTGAAAATATTATTTTACGGACTCAAACAAACGGAGCTGTAGTTTTACTTAAAGATGTAGCTCGTGTAGAGCGCGGTGCAGAAAATTATCAAACCTCTACACGTTTGAATGGAAAGCCAGCTTCGGGTATGTCTATTCAACTTGCTTCGGGTGCCAATGCTTTAGAAACAGCTGAAAGAGTAAAAGCTGAGGTCACGCGTTTAACCGGTTCTATGCCATCAGGGTTAAAAGTTGCATATCCACGTGACAGTACTCCATTTGTTGAAGCATCTGTAAAAGGAGTGATTAAAACTTTAGCTGAGGCAATTGTTCTAGTCGTTATTGTCATGTTCTTATTTTTACAGAGCTGGCGCGCCACTTTAATTCCTGCTATTGCGGTTCCGGTCGTATTGTTAGGAACCTTTGGTGTACTCAGTATATTGGGTTATAGCATTAATACGCTGACTTTATTTGCGATGGTACTTGCAATTGGTTTACTAGTAGATGATGCAATTGTCGTTGTAGAAAATGTAGAGCGGGTTATGCATGAGCAACATATTGATGCCCGGCAAGCTACCCTAATTTCAATGAAAGAAATATCGGGTGCGTTGGTCGGTATTGCGATGGTACTTGCTGCGGTATTTTTACCTATGGCTTTTTTTGGTGGTTCTGTCGGCATTATTTATCGCCAATTTTCGGTAACACTCGTATCGGCTATGGTGCTTTCAGCCATTGTTGCTTTAACCCTTTCACCTGCGTTATGTGCAACCTTACTTAAACCTGCAAATGAAAAACAAAAGCAGAGAAAATTCTTTACTTGGTTCAATCGTAAAGTCGAACAAGGGCAGTCAAGCTATCGTATAAAGCTGCTCGCTGTTTTAGGTAAGCCCAAAATATTTATGATCATATTCTTAGGTATTACAGCTTTGTTAGGCTGGCAATATACGCGTATGAATACTGGGTTTTTACCACAAGAAGACCAAGGCTCAGTTATGGTCCAGTTTAGTACACCAGTAGGCACAACACTCGCTGAAACAGAACGGGTGGGTAACTTGATAGCAGATTATTTCCTGACGAAAGAAAAGGATAATCTCAATGTGATTTTCATGGTGATGGGTAGAAATAACGCGGGCAGTGGGCAAAATGTGGGAATGGCATTTGCTGGACTCAAACATTGGGATGATCGAGAAGGGAGTGAAAACACAGCAGAAGCAGTGATTGCTCGGGCAAACTCATATTTTAAGTCGCTGCGTAACGCACGTGTTCAGGTACTTTCACCAGCCGCAGTAAGGGGGCTTGGGCAATCAAGTGGTTTTGAGCTTTGGTTACAAGATGCTGAAAATAAAGGACGTGATGCTTTACTGGCGGCACAAAACACTGTGTTAAAAGCAGCAAGTGCTGATTCTGGCTTAGCAGCAGTCCGTCTAAATAGTTTAGAAGATAAAGCTCAGTTACAAGTCGATATCGATCAAAGAAAAGCCAGTGCACTTGGTTTGGCTCAAACAGATATCAGTAATACGCTATCTTCGGCATGGGGTGGATCTTATATTAATGATTTCATCGATCAGGGACGTGTTAAGCGAGTTTATATACAAGGAGACGCGATTTATCGTTCCTTACCTCAAGATATTGGGCAATGGTATGTTCGCGGTGCTACAGGTCAGATGACACCATTTTCTAGTTTCTCTTCTGTAAAATGGCAAATGGGACCACAAATGCTGCAACGCTTTAATGGTCTTTCAGCTGTACAAATACAAGGCTCTGCGGCAACTGGTGAAAGTTCTGGTGGGGCTATGGATAAAATGCAGGAGTTAGTTGATCAACAACAAGGCTTTAACCTTCAGTGGAGCGGGTTGTCTTATCAAGAGAAGTTAGCTGGCGGTCAAACCATTTGGTTATATTTAGCATCCATTATCTTTATCTTTTTATGTTTGGCAGCACTTTATGAAAGTTGGTCCATTCCTGTTTCTGTCATGCTAGTGATTCCTTTAGGTCTGATTGGAGCTGTGATGGCTGCAAGTCTGGCTGGTTTTGTGAATGATATTTACTTTCAGGTAGCTATGCTTACTACCATTGGACTTTCTGCCAAAAATGCTATTTTGATTGTTGAGTTCGCGGCAGCCAAGTTAGAGGCAGGTCAAGCATTAATGGAAGCGATTATTGAAGGAGCAGGTCAGCGATTACGTCCCATTATTATGACATCTCTGGCATTTGTTGCGGGCGTTCTTCCCTTGGCTGTATCTACAGGAGCAGGAGCTGTTAGCCGTAAAGAAATTGGTATAGCCGTAACGGGCGGTATGATTTCAGGAACCTTGCTTTCTATTTTCTTTGTGCCTTTATTCTTTCTTTTAGTTCGCCGTTTAACCAATAAGCTAAACGAAAAAAAGATGTCATAAAATAATGAAAGTCATTAAAAATTAGACCCTCACACTATTTATAGCATGAGGGTCTAAAAGACTTATCACTTAGAATGTATTTTGAATAATGACTTCATCGAAAGGAAGTTTACCCACACGTGGATAAGGTTCAGAAGCTGACTTACCAACAGCAATCATTAAACACACCACATGGTCTTCAGGCAAGTTAACGAGCTTCGCCATTGCGTCAAAGTCAAAACCATCCATCGGGCAGCTATCTAAACCATGTTCTTGGGCAAGTAACATCAGAGTTTGAGCAAAAATCCCCGCACTACGCATAACTTCGTCACGTTGGGTTTGTGGGCGGTCACGGTAATACTGGTCAATCGCGCCGGCCATAATATTTTGAACTTCTGGAGTCGCACCATCCCATACACGTTTAGCATCAACTTCCCATGTATTTAATTTTGCACATAATACAATGAGTAAAGATGCTTCTGTAACTTGTGGTTGGTCCCAAGCAATAGCACGAATTTTTTGTCTTAACTCAGCATCTTCGACAACAACCGGACGCCAATGCTGCAAGTTAAAAGCACTTGGTGCATTTGCTAAAACTTCTTGTAATAACTGCTTTTTGTTATCTTCAGATAACTGAAAAGAAGGGTCGAAGCGTTTAATTGCACGGCGCTTACGGAGAGCATCAATAACATTCATAAGATTTTCCTACTTGAGAATTGGGTAGCTGTACTTGTTAGTTTGTATAACGTTGGGCTACTTCAGCCGAAGAAAAGTTTGGTAATAATGTCATACGTGATTTTTCAAAATTATTCCATTGATTTTCGTCTTTTAGCACAGGAATTGTAATTGTTTCTTTACGATCAAAGCCGATTAGAGCAGCATCCACCAAATCATTGACGTCCATTAATGGCGGAACTTGGCTTAAATCGATACCTGAACGTTCCCAAATTTCAGTTTTGGTTGCAGAAGGCAATACGGCTTGCACATGTACGCCATGATCTTTTAACTCTAAATGTAAGCCTTGGCTAAAAAAATGTATAAAGGACTTACTTGCACCATAAATGGTAGAACCAAATTCAGGAGACAACCCAACAACAGAACCTAAATTAATAATTGAGCCTTTACCTTTACGTACGAGTTGCTCGGAAACCGCATGAGACAAACGAACAACCGCAGTCATATTTAAAGTCATGAGTGTTTCAATTTCTTTAATATCTTGAGTTAAAAAATTTCCGCTAAGTGTAATACCTGCGTTATTTACCAAAATTTCAATATCAGCATCGTTTTTTAGAACATCTTCAATTTTGCTAATGTCTTGATCCTTTGATAAATCGGCCTGAATAAATTCGACCTGTACACCGTATTTTGCTTGAAGGTCTCTCGAGATTTTGTCTAAGCGGTTGGTATCTCGTGCAACCAAGATTAAGTGATGGCCACGTTGTGCAAAACGGTCTGCATAGACAGAACCAATTCCTGACGAAGCTCCTGTAATAAGTACTTTTGATTGAGCTGACATGTGATGTCTCCACGCTTTATTTTTAGATGATGATCATAATCTAAAATAACTAATTTTTGATGTCAATCATAATCAATGTATAATTATGACCAGTCGGGTGAATAAAAGTGGGTGCGCCAACATGAAAGTCAGTAAAACTCAGGTAAAAGAAAACCGAGATAAAATTGTTGAAAAGGCGACTCAACTGTTTCGTAGCAAAGGCTACGATGGAGTCGGCATTGCCGAATTAATGTCTAGCGCAGGCTTTACCCACGGCGGCTTTTATAAACATTTCAGTTCGAAAACAGACCTTGTCTCAATTACTGTTAAACATGGACTTGAGCAGGTTTTAAAAAGAATAGAAGGTTTAAACTTAACTCAATTTATTCAGCTTTATGTGTCCCGCACTCATCGAGATAATCGGGATTTGGGCTGCACACTAACGGCGTTATCTTGTGATGCTGCAAGACAGCCCGACGAAGTAAAAGTCGAGTTTGAAGAGGGTATTGAGCAACTTATTCAGTTCATTATGACCGAGCGAGCCAAACAAGTTTCTTTAGAAAAAGAAGAGTTGAGAAAGCAAGCCATTAATATTCTTGCCCAGTCTGTAGGGGCAATTGCTTTATCTCGCGCATGCCCAGATCAATCAAACCTTAGCGATGAAATCTTAGAAAGCTGTAAAGAGAGCCTTTTAAAATTAGCCAATTAAGCTTTTTTATCTTTCCAGTTCATTTGGCTAAATTGAATTAATCTCGCAATATCGACTGTTCTTTCATAAATAAGTTCCGCCGCATGTTCACAGGCTCGTTCTAATGTAATGGGACCATTGGCTAGCGAAAAAGCAGCCGTAACCCCATGTTCATAAAGTGCTTGGTAGCCTTCGCCTAAAGTCCCAGCAATCACAATCACAGGTACGTTGTGAGCTTTAGCAATTTGGCTCACCCCAAAAACAGTTTTGCCACTTAAGGTTTGCTGGTCAAATTTACCTTCACCCGTAATTACCCAATCTGCGTTAGCAATTTTATGTTCAAGTTGGTTTAGTTCAGCCACCACTTTAACGCCAGCTTTAAAGTCTGCATTTAAATAACTTTTGGCTGCAAAACCCAAGCCACCAGCAGCACCAGAACCTGCTTCATTTCGTTTGTCGAAACCTAAAAGCTCCGCTGAGACATCGGCAAAATGTGCAACCGCTGCATCGAGTAACTGTACTTGAGCAGGGGAAGCCCCTTTTTGTGGGCCAAAAATATGTGATGCACCATTTGGGCCGCAAAGTGGATTGGTCACATCGGCAGCCAGTAAAAACCGTGTGTGCTGAATGCGTGAGTCGAAATGTGTTAAATCAATTTTGGATAGGTTGCTTAGAGCAAGTCCACCGGCGGGTAAGGCGTTTTGGTTAGCATCGAGTAAAACTGCACCCAAAGCACTGAGTAAACCTGTACCGCCATCATTGGTGGCGCTGCCGCCCACAGTTAAAATCATCTCTTTTGCACCTGCATCTAAAGCATCTAAAATGAGCTGCCCTGTGCCAAAGGTTGTACTGTGGCAAGCATCACGCTCAGACGGTGGGACTAACTGTATGCCGCTTGCTTGAGCCATTTCAATGATGGCGATCTTTTGATGTTCTAACCATCCCCATTTGGCTTGAACAGGCTGACCTAATGGCCCAACCACCGTTTTTTCACGCCATTGACCTTCGCAGACTTCTAAAACAGCTTCAATGGTTCCTTCACCGCCGTCTGCCATCGGGCACAAAACAGTTTCGGCATCGGGAAAAACAGCTTGCCATCCTTTGGCAATGGCTTGAGCTACCTTCAAAGCAGATAAGCTGTCTTTAAATGAGTCAGGGGCGATCACAAGCTTCATAAACGTTCTAATACGGATAGATTTCTCATTGTTTTATACTGCTTAATACGAAAAAAACATAGATAAACATATGTAGGCGTCAATTTTTAAATACTTTCAATCTGATAAAAATGAAAATCAATAATGTTTTTATCTGTAAAAAATTGGATTATAAAATTTTTAAACCATTGTTTTATAAGTTTTTATATAAATAGTATGGTTGTTTTGAATGATTGTAATTGTAAACAATATGGCACATATTATAAGAAGGGTTGAGCCAGCTTTTAAAATAGCGGAAACCTATAAAAAGTAGACTCTACAAATAAGCTAAACAGCAGATTGTCTTGATATAACCATAATTTAAATTGTGATTTTATTGGATCTGTTGAATGTAAAAGAAATAAGAGGATGAAAAAGTGGATAATTCAGAAGAACAAAAGCATATACAGGAAAATAACGGTTTTGCGCGAATTGAGCCATATACTCATCCTGCTGGTGGGTGGGGCGCACTTCTTAGTGTCGCTCGAAACCTAAAGCGACAAGATATTTTAGGTAAAGGTTCAATTACCTTACTCAACATTAACCAGCCTACAGGTTTTGACTGTCCCGGTTGTGCATGGCCCGAAAAGAAAGATGCCCATGCCTTTAACTTCTGTGAAAATGGTGCCAAAGCAGTTGCTTTTGAAGCAACCAGTAAAACCGTTACTCCCGAATATTTTGCAGGCCATACGGTTAGTTGGCTATCAGAACAAAGTGACTTTTTTTTAGAAGACTTAGGCCGCTTAACAGACCCGGTTCGTTATGATGCTGCAACCGATAAATATGTTCCTATTTCATGGGATGATGCCTTTAAGCTCATTGCTCAACATTTACATGCGCTAGACCATCCAGACCAAGCGGCATTTTATACATCTGGCCGTGCCAGTAACGAAGCTGCATTTTTATATCAATTGTTTGTGAGAAGCTTTGGTACAAATAACTTTCCAGACTGTTCAAACATGTGCCATGAAACCACAAGTGTAGGCTTGCTCGACTCAATTGGTTTAGGAAAGGGCACCGTTACTTTAGAAGATTTTGATTTAGCCGATGCCATTTTTAGTTTTGGGCATAATCCGGGAACCAACCATCCACGTATGTTAGGCACTTTGCGTGAAGTGTCTAAACGCGGTGGCAACATTATTGCGATTAACCCGATTAAAGAACGAGGCCTAGAGCGTTTCCAAGACCCGCAAGCACCGCTTGAGATGATGACCAATGGCAGTACGCCAATTAGCCGTTATTATTTCCAGCCTAAAATTGGTGGCGACTATGCACTGATGTTAGGAATGTTAAAGCACTTAAATGAATGGGATAAAAAAGCACTTGCTTCAGGTAAACCAAGCGTTTTTGACCGAAACTTTATTGCGGTGAATACCGTTGGTTTCGATGAGATGATTGCTGAGGTGGAAAGAACTGAGTGGGCAGATATTTATAAGCACTCAGGTCTGTCGCCTGAACATTTAGAAAAGCTCGCTAAACTCTTTTTAGAGTCAGAGCGCTCCATTTTCTGTTGGGGGATGGGGATTACCCAGCACCGACACGGAACTGCTAACGTACATATGCTGGCAAATTTATTGTTGGCACGTGGTCAGATTGGTAGACCGGGTGCAGGGCTGTGTCCGGTTCGTGGTCATAGTAATGTGCAAGGCGACCGCACCATGGGCATCAATGAGCTGCCTAGCCCTAAACTACTCGATAACATTGACCGTGTATTCGGTATTAAATCACCAAGAAAAAATGGATATGGCGTGGTCGAAACGATTAAAGCCATGGCTGAAGGCGAGATAAAAGTCTTTATTGGTTTAGGTGGAAATTTTGCAGTTGCAACTCCTGATACCCCATATACGCAAGAAGCGCTTAGAAAATGTGATTTAACCGTCCATGTAGCAACCAAGTTAAATCGTAGTCATTTGGTATGCGGTAAAGATGCACTTATTTTGCCATGTTTAGGCCGTACCGAAATAGATGAGCAGCTTCATGGCCCACAAGCCATTTCGGTTGAAGACTCCATGAGTAATGTTCACTTGTCGGCAGGACGTAATACGCCAATTTCTAAAAACATATTGTCTGAACCGGATATTGTGGCAAGAATGGCTGAAGCTGTTCTTCCAGACAGTCAGATTAAATGGAAATGGTATATTGAAAGTTATGACCGCATTCGTGACTCCATTGCCGATGTGTTTGATGAGTTCCATGACTTTAATTTACGTGTTTATAAACCGGGCGGTTTCCACCTAGAGCATCCTGCTAATCAGCACATCTGGAATACCAAGAGTGGTAAAGCGCAATTTCTGATTACGCCACTTGAAGAAGTCTACGCGGATAAAGAAAACCAGTACGCTGCCGCATATACCGAAAGTAAGGTTTATACCTTAATGACTACTCGTTCTCATGACCAATACAACACCACTTTATATGGTCTGGATGACCGTTACCGTGGGGTGTTTGGTCAGCGCCGTGTGTTGTTTATGAACCAAGCCGATATTGATGAAGCGGGCTTTGAAGCAAATCAGTGGGTCGATATTGAAAGTGTTTTCTCGGATGGTGTGAAGCGCATTGTGCACAGTTTCCGTATTGTGCCCTACAACATTCCACGAGGCAGCTTGGCGGCTTACTATCCGGAAACCAATCCTTTGGTGGCCTTAAGCAGTCATGACAAATATGCCAAGATTCCGGCTTCTAAAAGTGTTCCTGTGATTTTACATCCCGGAAATGCACCAGAGCACTTTAACTTGGCAACAGCCGTTGACCCTGAAGATGCCAATAAGAAAGTCAGCAGCATCTAAGTGAACCTGTTTTTTAAAATGAAATCTAAGCAAATGGCGCTCTAAACAAGCGCCATTTTTGAAATAAAGGAAATAATTTTGACACCACATGCTTATGGGGTTGAAACATTACAAGTACAGCGGTTTAACAAAACCGAATCTGAAAATGTTTTAGATCATATTGTGCAAGAGTACCCAATTGCTTTGGTATATAACGGTATTTCACATGCGGTGATGATGGCAACACCGACCGATGTCGAATTATTTGCCAAAGGTTTTAGTCTCTCTGAAGGCATTTTGACCAGTTTAAAAGAGCTATATGTTCTTGATGTGCATCAAAATGAGTTGGGCATTACGGTTGAAATGACCATTTCATCGAGAGCATTTGCTGCATTAAAAGAGCATCGTCGCATGATGGTTGGTCGTACAGGCTGTGGTTTATGTGGCATTGAAAGTTTGGAGCAGTTTCAGTTAGATGTTCCCAAAATTACAACGCATGCATCAAAGCTATGGCTTGAGCAAATTCCGACTGCCATTTCCCATTTAAAAGCCCAGCAAGAAATTACCGCTTTAACAGGTGGGGCACATGCCGCGGCGTGGGTGGTTGATGGTCAAATCGTGGCTTTATTCGAAGATGTTGGCCGCCATAATGCTTTAGACAAATTAATTGGTTATATAGCGCAAGAAAACTACGACACCAGTTTAGGTTTTGTTGTCATGACCAGTCGGGCAAGTTATGAACTGATACGAAAATGTGCTCAGCTGAATATTAGCTTGCTTGCTTCAATTTCTGCACCGACCAGTATGGCCATTCAGTTAGCCAAACAATCTGGCCTGACATTGGCAAGTTTTTGTAGGGGAGACCGGTTTGTTTTATATACGGAAATTTAAAATATATCGTTCAATATGATGGGCTTAAAACCAAGCTCATCTAACATCTCTGTTGCTTTTAAGCTATGGATAGATTTTATAGATTATTATAAAACTCAAAAGGTTCAGAGTCTGTCCAAATGTCTTGGTTACAATCACTAAAAGAATGGGCAAAACGTCTAAAAAAACAAATTATTATGCTTTGGTTTGCCTCAAGGCATCCTCAAATGCCGTGGTTACCCAAAATTATTGCGGTAGTGGCTGTGGCTTATGCTTTTAGTCCTATCGACCTAATTCCAGACTTTATTCCTATATTAGGCTTTATTGATGATGCCATCATTTTACCCATACTCATTTGGTTAGCGCTTCGTTTTACGCCTCAGCAAGTCATTTTCGATGCAGAACAACAAGCCAAAGAATGGTTAGATGAACATGAGAAAGGGCCACGAAATTATTTGGTTGCTGTACTGATTATTTTAATTTGGCTCACACTTGCCGTGATGGCTTACTTTTATTTTGGTGGTGGTTTGTAGTTGAACTGAGTCTTAAAACCTGTGCGAATTTAATACCCTTAACATTGTGCTTTGCTACAACTCAAAGGATAATAACGTTTTTATAAACTATGGGTTGCAGACCATGAAAATCGTCGCAGATGAAAATTTGGCGTTTACCGATTACTTTTTTTCAGAATTTGGCGATATTCAACATCATGCAGGACGCACCTTAACGTACGCAGATGTGAAAGATGCTGAAGCTTTATTGGTCCGCTCAGTTACTGTTGTAAATGAAAGTTTAATTCAAAACACCGCTTTAAAATATGTAGGTAGTGCCACAATTGGTACTGATCATTTAGATATTCAAGCCCTAGAAAAACATAATATTACATGGGCCAATGCCGCAGGTTGTAATGCACAGGCAGTTGCTGAATATGTGATTACCGCTTTACTTCATTTAGATGGTAGCCTTTTAGAACAACAAGAAAAATTTACGCTAGGCATTGTGGGGCTTGGAAACGTGGGGAAACGTTTAGCTTATATGGCTCGGTTGCTTGGCTGGAACGTAATTGGCTTTGACCCATATGTAAAGTTAGATTCAATTGAAAATGTGAACTTTAAAGCCCTATTACAACAAGCGAATGCTATTTCAATTCATGTGCCGCTTACGAAAAACGGTGAACATGCGACATATCATCTTTTCAATGAAGAAACTTTTGCAGCGCTTCAACCAGATACGATTTTAATTAATAGCGCTCGTGGTCCGGTTGTGAAAGAAGCTGCTTTAATCGAAGACATTCAACGTACCAAACGTAAAGTTGTACTTGATGTATTTGAACATGAGCCAGTGATATCAGATGAGCTTTTAAATATGTTGGCTTTGGCGACACCGCATATTGCAGGTTATAGCTTGGAAGGAAAAGCTCGTGGTACACAAATGATTTATGAAGCGTTTTGCCAAAAATTTGGCTACGACATTAATAAGCGTTTCGAAACGCAGTTGCCTGCATGTGAAGATTATTTTTCAGGACATGACTTAAAAGCAGTGTTAAAGCAAAAAATATCTCATATTTATGATATTGCTCAAGATGATGCCAATATTCGTGCCTGTGTTAAAGATGGCAAAGTAGAGCAAAAAGCATTTGATTTATTACGTAAGAATTATCCACTGCGCCGTGAATGGGCAGCACACGGGGGACCGCAAGCATGAGTTTAAGTTATCAACCTACGTGTTCAATTGATGCTTTAAATGCTCGTGCCAAGCTTTATACCCAAATCCGTCAGTTCTTTGCAGAACGTGGGGTCATGGAAGTTGAAACACCCGTAGTTTCACAAGCAGGCGTTACCGATGTACATTTAGCCTCGGTTCAGGCTTTACGCCATATCAATGGCAAATTACAGACTCAGTATTTACAGACTTCTCCTGAGTTTGCCATGAAACGTTTGCTAGCAAGTGGTAGCGGACCGATTTATCAAATATGCAAGGTTTTTCGTGACGATGAACACGGGCGTAAACACAACAGTGAATTTACCATGCTCGAATGGTATCGTCCGGGTTTAGACTTAAAAGCATTAATGCATGAAACAGCCGATTTATTGCAAACCTGTTTACAGCATCGTTTTGGCGAAGTTCGTCCATTTATTTTAAGTTATAAGCATGCCTTTCAGGACCGTTTAGATATTAACCCGTTACAAGCAACTTTAAAGCAACTCAAAGATACTGCAAATCGTGTTGGTTTAAATCTTGATTTAGGTGATGACCGCTTAGCTTATATGGACTTGTTGTTTTCTCATTTTGTTGAGCCAAGTTTAGGTTTTGATGCACCTGTCTTTTTAACTGACTTTCCGCCAGAAATGGCGTCTTTGGCAAAAGTGAAAGTAGATGAAGATGGGGAAGAGGTCGCAGCGCGTTTTGAGGTTTATATCGAAGGTCTGGAACTTGCCAATGCTTACGATGAATTGCTTGATGCAGACGTGTTACGTTCACGCTTTGAAGCAGATAATGCAGAACGGGCTAAGCAAGGGCTTCATGTTGTGCCATTAGATGAGTATTTGTTAGCAGCTTTGCCTCATATGCCAGAATGTTCAGGAATTGCTTTAGGCATAGACCGATTACTCATGGTTGCAACCGAACAACTTAAAATTGAAAAAGTCATCGCATTTCCAGCCGAAATTGCCTGAGTGCGAGCAAATAAAAAAGCCACATATTGTGGCTTTTTTATTTGGAGCTTATTTAAATTAAGCTTGTTGAATCCCTGCAACCACCCAGTCTTGCTGAGAGCCAACAGGTTTTACAAAGTGCCAGATTTCTGTAAATGGCTGTGGCAAGCTATTTAAATCTTCACTTACTGTACCTGTGAAGCGTACGCTCACAATGTATTGACCATTTTCAGTCGCACTGTCTACAACCATTGCATTTAAGTTACTAAACTCAGCAACGTCCTGATCTTGATTCTCCATGATGTCGTTATACATAGAGTTATAAAGTTCAGGTGTTAAGTAGCGACGAATTTCTTCGATGTTACTTGCACTGTTGATTGACTGAATGTGGTTAAAACGCTGACGGGCAACACGTAAGAAAGAAGCAGGTTCACTACCATCTGGTAACTGGTTGCCATTACTTGTTGTTGCACCACCAAACGGTGCTTGAGTTGCTGTACCACCACCAACAGACTGACCAAAAATATTGGTATTGTCGTTTGAGTTAGTTGGTGCAGCTGAACGGCCAAATGTGTTTTGACCGTTGCTGTTTGGAGCGTAAGGATTATTTGCTGCTAATTTTTTTTTCCCGCCCAATTTGCGGAATACAAAAAAGGCAACAGCAGCAGCAAGTAATACCCATAACCAGCCTGGGATACCACCTTTCTTCTCTTGTTGCTGTTGAGCTTGAACCGCTTGTTGCTCGTTATCTGGCTGGGTTACACGTTGTTCAGTTGATGTTGGTTTGTCATCAGCTAAAGCATGTGCTGCAACAGCACCTACGGCAGCACCAGCTACACCAGCTGCAACCATTGAACCAACACCCGGACCAGATCTTTGAGGTGCTGTAGCAGGTTGTTGAACTGGAGTCACTTGACGAGGTTGTTGATATGACTGGCTTGAAGTGGTAGAGCGTGCCATGCCGTGGCTTTTACCACCACCTGCACGTTTTGCTTCAGCAAGAGGAGAAATTGCCAAAGCAGCCATTAAAATACCGGTTATCAAGCCGCGCTGGTGTACTTCCATAGGAAATTCCTGTTTAAAATTAATTTGTAATTGTATTTATGCAGTCATTTACACTAAATTTCAACTATAAAAATATGTTTTTTTATGTCAATTCATCGCTGAGCTGCATCGCTTCGGTAAGGGCTTCATGTAAGCGCGCCACAGCAATTACTTGTA
Source organism: Acinetobacter nosocomialis (assembly GCF_041021905.1). Classification (NCBI taxonomy): domain Bacteria; kingdom Pseudomonadati; phylum Pseudomonadota; class Gammaproteobacteria; order Moraxellales; family Moraxellaceae; genus Acinetobacter; species Acinetobacter nosocomialis. The sequence continues at coordinate 3,026,653 of NZ_CP157432.1, read as the reverse complement.
CTCCCGGAATCGCTTTTTGTGGTGCGTTGCCTCTAGGTAAAATGACATATTTAAAGCCGTGTTTTGCTGCTTCTTTTAAGCGCTCTTGACCATTCGGTACAGGTCGAATTTCACCTGAAAGACCAACTTCACCAAAAACTGCAAGTTGCTGAGGCAATGCCTTGGTACGTAAACTTGATGCACAAGCTAGTAAAACAGCCAAGTCAGAACCTGTTTCAGTAATTTTTAAACCACCGACAATGTTGACATAAACGTCTTGCCCTGTAGTTTGTACACCACCATGACGGTGCATTACAGCAAGCAACATGTTTAAACGGTTTTGTTCAAGACCAAGAGCGACACGTCTAGGTTGTCCTTGAGCATCATCAACTAAAGCTTGAACTTCAACTAAGAGTGGGCGAGTTCCTTCACGGCTAATCATGACAATTGAACCGGGAATGGCTTCGTCATAACGACTTAAGAAAATAGCAGAAGGGTTAGCCACTTCACGTAAGCCTTTATCGGTCATGCCAAATACACCAAGTTCATTGACTGCACCAAAACGGTTTTTCACCGCACGAATCATACGATAGCGTGAGTCTGATTGGCCTTCAAAATAAAGTACACAGTCCACCATATGTTCTAAAACGCGTGGGCCTGCTAGTGCACCTTCTTTGGTCACGTGACCAACAATAAATAACGCCGTGCCACTATTTTTTGCATAGCGGGTTAATAACGCAGCAGATTCACGAATTTGTGAAACCCCACCAGGTGCAGATTGAAGCGTTTCTGTGTAAAGCGTTTGAATCGAGTCCAAAATTGCTACCACAGGACGTTCTTGCTCTAAAACTTCACAAATGCGTTCGACACAGGTTTCAGCCATGACTTTTAACTGGTCTGTAGGCAAGTCAAGGCGCTGTGCACGCAAGGCCACCTGAGACAATGATTCTTCACCCGTAATATAAAGTGCAGAACTTTTTGCACTTGCCATGTGGGTTGCTGTTTGTAAAAGAATGGTCGATTTACCAATACCCGGGTCACCACCAATCAGGACTACTGAGCCTGTGACCAAGCCACCGCCAAGTACGCGGTCAAACTCGCTAATACCTGTAGGTAAGCGGGTTTCATGAGAAACTGAGACTTTATTTAGTGTTGTTATATTGGCAACTTGGCCTGCGTAGCCCCCAATTTTAGGACGAGCGCGATGGGCTGTAGTAGGTTCGAGTTTAACTTCAGTCAGAGAATTCCATTCACCACACTCTGAACATTGACCAGCCCATTTAGGATGATCCGCACCACATTGTTCGCAACGGTAAACAGTTTTGACTTTGCTCATATTCGACTTCGGTTTGTTAACTTCATAATCAGTAAAAACAGAGTATAGCAAAACGACACCCTGAACGTAGGCAGAACCCGATCATTTTTCAAAGGCTTATTTTTCACGCGTTGTCCAAAAATATTGGAATGTATTTTGCTTTAGCTAAGGTGGGAAATTTTTAGGATATTTACCTATGTCTAATCTTCAGCATCATGATCATGCTGGCGACTTACAGCGTAAGCTGACCAATCGCCATTTACAATTGATCGCTATTGGAGGGGCCATTGGAACAGGCCTGTTTATGGGGTCGGGCAAAACTATTTCATTGGCGGGGCCATCAATTTTATTTATCTATTTAATTATCGGCACCATGATTTTCTTTCTTATGCGTGCTTTGGGAGAGGTTTTACTTTCAAACCTAAATTATAAATCGTTTGTCGATATGGCTTATGACCTGATTGGGCCTTGGGCTGGTTTTTATGTCGGGTGGACCTACTGGGTAAGTTGGGTGCTCGTAGGTATGGCAGATTTAACTGCGGTGACGAGCTATCTGAGCTTTTGGCTCCCCAATGGAGTTAGTTTTAGCCCAATAGAACAGGCAATGATTAGTGCAGGCTGTGTTCTCTTTCTATTGATTTTAAACTTATTGACGGTTCGTTTATTTGGCGAAGTCGAATTTTGGTTTGCGATTATTAAAATTGTTGCCATTATTGCTCTAGTTCTTGCCGGCATCTATATGGTAGTGACCAAGTTCCAATCACCATCTGGCTCTGTTGCGGCTATTTCTAATATTTGGAATCATGGCGGTATGTTTCCTCATGGGGTAAATGGTTTCCTTGCCGGCTTCCAGATTGCGATCTTTGCTTTTATTGGGGTAGAACTGGTCGGGACTACAGCTGCTGAAACTAAAGACCCTCATAAACATTTGCCTAAAGCAATTAACGCAATTCCGATTCGCGTCATTTTATTCTATGTATTGGCATTAATGGTGGTGATGTCTGTAACGCCTTGGGATCAGGTAAAAGCAGACCGTAGTCCATTCGTTGAACTATTCTTAATGGCAGGTATTCCAACTGCTGCAATTATTATGAATCTAGTGGTGTTGTCATCGGTCATGTCATCGATGAATAGCGGTATTTTTTCAACTAGCCGAATGATGTATGGCTTATCGCGTGATGGTCAAGCACCTGAAACATTAGGTCAGTTGACTAAAAGTGCAGTTCCAGCAAATGGTTTAATTTTTTCCTGTGCCTGTATTATGGGTGGTGCTTTATTACAATATTTTGTGCCCAATACGATTGAAGCATTTACCTTGGCAACAACGTTATGCACTATTTTATTTTTAACGGTATGGATTTTGATTTTGATGTGTTATATCCGCTACCGTAAGTTATCTCCTGAACTGCATGAAAAATCGAACTTTAAAATGCCGGGTGGGGTAGCGATGAGTTATGTCGTTATTGTTTTCTTCTTATTTACGATTGCGATTTTAAGCCTTGAAGCAGACACAGCTAAGTCGCTTATGGTCAGTCCAATTTGGTTCCTCGTTCTTGCAATTGGTTACTTTGGTTTTTACAAGTCAAAAATAAAACGTAATTTTGCCCAAGAATAAATAACTTAGAAGCAAAATATAAAAAGGCAATCGATCTGATTGCCTTTTTTAATTGAAAAATCAAAGTGGTTCAAGTCTTAATTTTAGACTGGAAGGTGCGTTGTATTGCTATGTTCTTGTGCGTATTATCGGATTTAATTGTATGTATCTTGAAATTATCAGCCATACAGACAAAAATTGGTTAGCTGAAAAGTTGTCAAAAAATATACATTTAAAAGATACCTGCAAATGGTGCGATATCGTCTTTTTGATTTGAATTTAGCTAACGGACTAAAAAAATTACTGGAGTGTATTCATAAAATGTCGAATCAAAATCTGAGTGATCCTCATGAACAAGGTGAGCTCCATCGTAGTCTTTCCAATCGGCATTTACAGCTGATTGCAATTGGTGGTGCCATTGGTACTGGTTTATTCATGGGGTCAGGTAAAACAATTAGTCTTGCCGGCCCATCTATCTTATTCATTTATTTGATTATTGGTGTAATGGTGTTTTTTGTCATGCGTGCGCTTGGCGAATTACTCCTGTCAAATTTAACCTATAAATCATTTATTGATTTCACCACAGATTTAATTGGCCCATGGGCAGGTTATTTTGTGGGATGGACCTATTGGTTGTGTTGGATCACGATTGGTATTGCCGATCTGTCTGCAATTATCTATTACTTACAATTTTTCAATAACGGCCAGCCTTTCTCACCAGTTGAAGGGGCAATGATTAGTGTGGCTGCTATTGTATTTATTATGGGTTTGAACCTGTTAACTGTACGCCTATTTGGTGAATTAGAGTTCTGGTTTGCGCTTATTAAGATCCTTGCGATTATTATTTTAATTGCAGTGGGTCTATGGATGATCTTTACTGGCTTTACTTCTAGTACGGGCGAGGTGGCTTCATTTACTCATTTATGGGCAAATGGCGGTTTCTTCCCAACAGGGGTGCATGGCTTCTTGGCTGGCTTCCAGATCGCGATCTTTGCTTTCGTGGGTGTAGAACTTGTGGGAACAACAGCTGCTGAAACCAAAGATCCTGAGCGTAACTTACCTAAAGCGATTAACTCAATTCCAGTTCGTATCATTATTTTCTACGTCTTGGCATTGCTTATCGTGATGTCGGTAACTCCGTGGAATAGAATTGATCCGGCGATCAGCCCATTTGTAAACTTGTTTAGCCAAGCTGGTATTGCGGCAGCAGCGATCTTGATGAACTTAGTAGTATTGTCATCAGTTATGTCTTCGATGAACAGCGGTGTATTCTCAACAAGCCGTATGTTGTTTGGTTTATCTCGTGAAGATCAAGGTCCAAAAGCTTTTGGTAAATTGAACAGACGTGCAGTACCTGCAAATGCATTGTATTTTTCTGCTGCATGTTTATTGTTAGGTGCGGCATTACAGTATTTTGTACCAAATACAGTTGAAGCATTCACTCTTGCAACAACGCTTTCAACTATTTTGTTCATTTGCGTGTGGTTACTGATTATCTGGAGTTATATCCGTTACTACACGACACGCCCTGAACTGCATGCTAAATCAACATTTAAATTGCCGGGCGGCCTATTTACCTGTTGGATCACGATTATTTTCTTTGTTGGCATGATTTATGTGCTGTCTTTAGAGCCAGATACTTTTAAAGCACTGAAAGTCAGCCCAATCTGGTTTGTTATCCTGATCATTGGTTATTTCTTCTTCTATAAACCACGTCATAAAAAGTAATGAAATTGATTTACTTATGGCTAAACGCCAGCTGAAAAGCTGGCGTTTTTTATGCATATTGTTTTTCTATTCAAGTTTACTCTTTAGCCGCTTGCATGATCACGGTATACTGCATCGAATTGTTTAAATCAGGTGCTCAGATGCTTCGTGTCATTTGCCTCATCAGTTTATTGAGCAGCAGTATTTTGCTTACAGCTTGCGGTCAGTCAGGAGCATTACAGCTACCTTCTGATCCAAATTATGACCACCGTGCAAAATACTTGCTCTATCGTAATAAAGAATCAAAACAAGTTGTGCAAAAAGATGAAAAGGCTGAACAGCCAGTCGAGTCATCATCAGCTCCAACCCAAACAACTTCACCTTAAGCTTTGAAATAAGGACACATTCATGAGTTTCACCCGCATTAATGGAGTATTGCATGCAGAGCAATGTTCTCTAGAGCAGCTTGCGCAGCAATTTGGCACACCGTTATATGTTTATTCAAAAACAGCTTTTGAAAAACATTATTTAGATATGGACCGTGCCTTTGACTTTATTGATCATCAAATCTGTTTTGCGGTGAAGTCTAACTCAAACTTGGCTGTTCTTAGTGTTTTGGCAAAACTTGGTGCGGGTTTTGATATTGTCTCTGGTGGTGAGTTGGCTCGTGTTTTAAAAGCGGGTGGGGATGCTTCTAAAATCGTATTTTCAGGTTTAGGTAAAACTGAAGTCGATATTGAAACCTCACTCAATGTAGGCATTGCTTGTTTTAATGTTGAGTCTTATGCAGAGCTAGACCGCATTCAAAAAGTAGCTGCTCGCTTAGGTAAAAAAGCGCCTATTTCTTTGCGTGTAAATCCTGATGTCGATGCAAAAACACATCCTTATATTTCAACTGGTTTAAAAGAAAATAAATTTGGTATTCCAAGTGATGCTGTTTATGAAACTTATCAATACGCAGCTTCTTTACCTAACCTTGAAATTGTAGGTATTGACTGTCACATTGGTTCACAGCTCACTGAAACTAAACCATTTGTTGATGCTTTAGACCGTGTCATTGTGATGATTGATGAGTTGAAGAAACTAGGCATCAATCTTAAGCATATCGATATAGGTGGTGGTTTAGGGGTTTGTTATAAAGATGAGACGCCACCAAGTGTTGAAGAATATGCAAACTCTATGAAACCTGCTTTAGAAAAGTTAGGTCTTAAGGTTTATATGGAGCCGGGCCGTAGCATCAGTGCAAATGCGGGCGTACTTTTAACTAAAGTTGATTTGCTTAAACCAACTACACATCGTAACTTCGCTATTATTGATGCAGCAATGAATGATTTAATCCGTCCTGCTTTATATGAAGCTTGGATGGATATTCAGCCTGTTGTGCCACGTACCGATACTGAAGAAAAAGTATGGGACCTCGTTGGTGCGATTTGTGAGACAGGTGACTTTATTGGTAAAGACCGCTCACTTGCATTACAAGAAAATGACTTGTTGGCTGTACTCGGTGCAGGGGCTTATGGCTTTGTGATGAGTTCAAATTACAACACGCGTGGTCGTGCTGCAGAAGTCATGGTATCAGGTGAAAACAGCTATTTAATTCGTGAACGTGAAACGGTTGAGTCGCTTTGGGAAAAAGAACGTTTATTGCCTGAGGAGTAAATGAGATGTTATTAGAATTTACCAAAATGCATGGTTTGGGCAATGATTTCATGGTGGTTGACCTAATTAGCCAAAGAGCTTATTTAGATACTGCAACCATTCAACGTTTGGCAGATCGACACTTTGGTGTTGGCTTTGACCAGCTTTTAATTGTTGAACCACCAGATGTACCAGAAGCTGACTTTAAATACCGTATTTTCAACGCAGATGGTTCTGAGGTTGAACAATGTGGTAATGGCGTACGTTGTTTCGCTCGTTTTGTGCATGAACGTCATTTAACCAATAAAACCAACATTACCGTACAAACCAAAGCAGGTATTGTTAAGCCTGAGCTTGGGCAAAATGGTTGGGTACGCGTAAATATGGGCTACCCAAAGTTTCTACCAAATGAAATTCCATTTGTTGCGGAAGAGCCAGAAGCCTTATATACCCTTGAGCTGGCAAATGACCAAAACATTAGTATTGACGTAGTCAACATGGGGAATCCTCATGCAGTCACTATTGTTCCAGACGTACTCACTGCTGATGTAGCAGGTATTGGTCCACAAGTTGAATCACATAAACGTTTCCCTGAGCGTGTTAATGCCGGCTTTATGCAAGTAATTGATGAAAAACATGTTCGCTTACGTGTATTTGAACGTGGTGTTGGTGAAACATTAGCTTGTGGTACAGGGGCATGTGCTGCTGCGGTAAGTGGTATGCGCCGTGGTTTGCTTGCGAACTCAGTTGAAGTTGAACTTGCTGGTGGTAAGTTGCAAATTGAATGGCAAGAAGGTGACGTGGTCTGGATGACTGGTCCAACAACCCATGTATATGATGGGCGTTTGGATTTACGTTATTTCCAAGGTTAATCGCGTAGCCTAAATAGAAGCCTCTTTTCATCAGTTAAAGCGATAAAAGAGGCTTTCTTTTATATGTACAATAATTTTTTAATTTCATTACCTTATAAAAAAATGAATAATTTAATTTTCTTACCCGGTGCGTCAGGCAGTACTGCATTTTTGTATCCCTTAATTGAAAAATTACCTCAGCAATACCATACAAAAATTATTGGTTACCCCGGTTTCGGTGATACACCAGAATCTCTTGAAGTAAAAAGTTTTGAAGACCTAACAAATTATGTGGTCGACCAAATTAATGAAGAATCTATCATTGTTGCCCAATCTATGGGTGGGATTTTTGCCGTTGCCGCAGCGCTACAAAAACCTCATTTGGTGAAAGGGTTGGTCTTAATTGCAACTTCTGGTGGAATTAACCTTAAACGATTTAATGTGCAAGACTGGCGTGAAGCATATCGCCAAACATTTTTAAAATATCCAGATTGGTTTGTTACCACTAATGCTAACTATGAAGAGTTTTTGTCAGATATAAATGTTGAAACTTTATTAATCTGGGGTGATAAAGATCCGGTAAGTCCAGTTTCGGTGGGCCAATATTTAAATCGAAAGTTTGAAAAGTCGACTTTATATGTTGTGAAAGATGGGGACCATCAATTAGCAGAAAAACATGCCGATGAAGTAGCAGTCAAAATAGAAAGCTATTTAAGAAACCTAATGTAAATCTTTAACTATTATTTAGCGTGCTATGGGTTAGCACGCTTTTTAAAATTTATTTTTACTTAAAGCTAATTTCAATGCGAACAGAACAAAAATACTGCCCGTAATTCGGTCCATATATTTCACAAATTTAGGTTGTTTTAAATAACGTGAAAGTGGTTGCATAGCCATAATTAATAGACTTGACCATAATACGCCAATCACGACATGAATCATTACAAGTCCCATCACCCAAGTGATAGCAGATGCTTGGGCTGGAATGAATTGTGGAAGAAATGAAATATAAAAAATACCAACTTTGGGATTGAGTAAATTGCCAAAGAAACCTTTAACAAACCAATTCTCTGATGTAGAGCGATTTGGATTATTTTCTTGTATGTCTGCAAGTTGGCTACGTGGTTTTAAAATCATATTTAAACCCAGCCATGCTAAATAAGCTGCACCCATCCATTTCAATAGATTAAAAGCTAAGTCAGATGCCATCAGTAGGGCACCTAGACCGCATGCCACGACAATTCCCCAAGCAATACAGCCAAGACTAATTCCAAGAGCTGCTTGAAATGCTTTAGATTTACCTTCAAGTGTGGCAGTGCGAATAATTAAAGTTGTATCTAAGCCGGGAGTAAGCGTAAGTAGAGTAATTGCAATTAAATAAGGTATGAGTATGGTGGTCATGGCAGTAAGGTCCAATGAATACTTGGTATAAATTGTAATATATAAGTTAGATTCATTATGCTGTGCGATATGAAATTTTTATGTTCAAATAGTTTTTGGTACACTCAAAAAAATGGGCAAATAATGGAGAGCAATTTGGATTTTGCATTACAACTGCTCTCAATGTGGTTAAAAGAAAGAAAAATTCAGAACCAGTCTGAGCATACAATCACGGCTTATGAGCGAGATGTGAAAAGCTTTCTTGAATTCTGTGACTCAAAAAAAATTAATTTAAAAAATGTTGAAGCTTCAGATTTACGTGAATATCTGGCTCAGCGTGTTGAGCAAGACCAGTTAAGCGCAAGTAGCATGCAGCGTCATCTCACTTCTATACGCCAGTTTATGAAGTGGGCTGAACAGGGCAAATACCTAGAAATTAATCCTACTGACGATTTTAAATTGAAACGTCAGCCTAGACCTTTACCGGGCATGATCGACATAGAAACGGTTAATCAAATTTTAGATCAACCCATGCCGGAAAAACCAATTGATCAGCAATTGTGGTTGCGAGATAAAGCCATGTTGGAACTACTGTATTCAAGTGGTTTACGACTCGCTGAACTACAAGGCCTCACAATTAAAGATATCGATTTTAATCGTCATCTTGTTCGTATTACGGGTAAAGGAAATAAAACCCGTATTGTCCCGTTTGGGAAAAAGGCAAAAGAAAGTCTATTGAACTGGCTCAAAGTTTATAAAATCTGGAAAGGGCATTTTGATCAAAATGCTTTTGTTTTTATTTCACAGCATGGTGGTGTGCTCACTCCACGACAAATTGAAAAACGAGTAAAACTTCAGGCACAACGAGCAGGTGTAAATGTCGACTTACATCCACATTTACTTCGACATTGTTTTGCTAGCCATATGTTATCAAGTAGTGGTGATTTGCGTTCAGTCCAAGAAATGTTAGGCCATAGCAACTTATCGACTACCCAAATTTATACGCATATCGATTTTGATCATTTGGCTCAAGTATATGATCAGGCCCATCCACGAGCGACTAAGCATTAAGACATTTAAGATAAATTATCCATCAATAAGCAACTTTGATTGCATTGAATAAGATGAATGTAGAGATCATTTGTACTTTTTTACAAATTTGTTTAAAAGAAATATGTGAAATTACCCAATTGACCATTTTGAACTTTGCACATTTTGTCGGCATATATGGCCTAAAAACGATAAAATTTGACTCATTTATAAGGCGTTTATGTTTCTGGCTGATAAGGTGAATAAGATAAAAAAATAATAAAAATCAATGTATAAAATAGACTTTAAAAAGAATAAAATAAGGGTGAGTCAGGTGTGAAATTTTTTTTATGAACTGATCATTTCATTTTTTTTGTACTGTTCCAGAAAATTGTGACTTGACCGAAATGCCAAACACATTGCAAGATAGGGTACCTAAAAAATTTGAATTGAAGAGTTAATATACTTTTCTCAACATTTACTTTTGCTAGAACAGCCGAGGATTACATGAAGGCTCTTGTTGCTGTAAAACGTGTGGTTGATGCCAACGTTAAAGTTCGTGTTAAGCCGGACAATAGTGGGGTTGACCTTACCAACGTTAAAATGTCAATTAACCCATTTTGTGAAATCGCAGTGGAAGAAGCGGTTCGCTTAAAAGAAAAAGGAACAGTATCAGAAATCGTTGTTGTTTCTATTGGTCCTAAAGAAGCTCAAGAACAAATCCGTTCTGCAATGGCTTTGGGTGCAGACCGCGGTATTTTAGTTGAAACCACTGATGAAATTGGCGCTCTAGAAGTTGCTAAAATCTTAAAAGGTGTTGTTGATGCTGAGAAACCAGAACTTATCCTTCTTGGTAAACAAGCAATTGATGATGACTCAAACCAAGTAGGTCAAATGCTTGGCGCATTATTAGGTGCTGGACAAGGTACGTTTGCTTCTGAAGTGAAAGTGGATGGCGGTAAAGTACAAGTGACTCGTGAAATCGACGGTGGTTTACAAACTGTTGAACTTGCGCTTCCTGCAATTATTACAACTGACTTGCGTTTAAACGAGCCACGTTATGCTGCATTGCCTAACATTATGAAAGCTCGTAAAAAACCGCTTGATACTAAATCTCCTGCTGATTACGGTGTTACAGCTGGTACTAAGCTTAAAACTGTTAAAGTTGAAGCGCCTGCAGAACGTAAAGCTGGCGTACAAGTGAAATCTGTAGATGAGCTTGTTGAAAAATTGAAAAATGAAGCGAAAGTGATCTAATACGGAAGGATAAAATCATGAGTATTTTAGTTATCGCTGATCACAACAACCAGACACTTAACGGTGCTACTTTAAACGTTGTTGCTGCAGCTCAAAAAATCGGTGGTGATATTACTGTATTAGTTGCTGGTTCAGGCGCTCAAGCAGTTGCTGACGCTGCTGCTAAAGTTGCTGGTGTAAGCAAAGTATTACTTGCTGACAACGCTGCTTATGCAAACCAATTAGCTGAAAATGTAGCTGGCTTAGTTGCTGACTTGGCTAAAGGTTACAAATACGTTTTAGCTGCTTCTACAACGACTGGTAAGAACATTCTTCCACGTGTTGCTGCGCTTCTTGATGTAAGCATGATCACAGACATTATTTCTGTTGAATCTGCGAACACATTCAAGCGTCCAATCTACGCTGGTAACGCGATTGCAACTGTTCAATCTGACGAAGCAATCATTGTTGGTACTGTTCGTGGTACAGCATTTGATCCAGTTGCTGCGGAAGGTGGTTCGGCTGCGATTGAGACTGTTGGCGAAGTAAAAGACGCTGGCATTTCTAAATTCGTATCTGAAGAAATCGTTAAACTTGATCGTCCAGAATTAACGGCTGCTCGTATTGTTGTATCTGGTGGTCGTGGTGTAGGTTCTGGTGAGAACTACCACAAAGTACTTGATCCATTAGCTGACAAGCTTGGTGCAGCACAAGGTGCTTCACGTGCAGCAGTTGATGCAGGTTTCGTACCTAACGATTTCCAAGTTGGTCAAACTGGTAAAATCGTTGCACCTGAGCTTTACATTGCTGTAGGTATTTCTGGTGCGATTCAGCACTTGGCTGGTATGAAAGATTCTAAAGTTATTGTTGCAATCAACAAAGACGAAGAAGCGCCAATCAACAGCGTTGCTGACTACTGGTTAGTTGGTGATTTAAATGCTGTAGTACCAGAGTTGGTAAGCAAGTTGTAATTTACAGCTTAATACTTATTCGAAAAACGCCCTTGTGCTATAACTAGCCAAGGGTGTTTTTTATTTCGATCATTATTATGAATATTAACTATTCTGCTTCCATAAAAGCTCATCAATTGCATCAGTCATTGGTGAGATTGGCACGGGCAGATATGGCACGAGATTATTTATGTATTCGATCTAAAAATCAGCATGGACTAGCCAATATTAAAGTTAACCAGTTGCACATGGGATTTATTTTATATGGGCAACAACAATTAAATCTTCAAAAAAAACAATTCAATTTTAATGCCGGTGATCTATACATTATAAAACCCGATACGGTTATCGATGCAGTTAATTTGCCTGACCCTATAACGGGTGAATACCTCACTATTCTTGTGCCTATGTGTGATGAAGTTATTCAAGCTGCACAAATGATTTGGGCAAAGCCAGTTGTAGACAGAACCGACGCAATATTAATGTTTTCAATCGATGCTTTCGCTACATCATTAACCGAGTGGCAAAGGGCTTTGTTTAATGATGATGTAGTGAAAGCACGTTTATGTATTACCGCTATACTTGTACAGTTATGCCAACGGCATTGTTCAGATGTATTAATTGTACCGCCACCTAAATTGACAAAAATCATTCACGATTGGGTAATAGAGAATCCACAGCACCATTGGCAGTCTAGTGAGTTTGAAATGCGACTAGGTTTGAGCAGCGCAACACTTCGCCGCAAACTTAGCCATGAAGATACAACCTTAAGAGAAACGATTACGCATGCACGTCTTACATATGCGCTTGAGTTGTTGTATTCGAAAAAGTTACCTATGAAAACGATTGCAGCAAAATCTGGATACCAGTCTGTTGCTATTTTTCGTGATCGCTTTGTAGAGCGTTATGGGGTAGATCCAGCTGTTCTAGCTGCAGAATAAGTCAATTTGAGCGTTTCTTATCGCTTATTGAGCGATTTAAATAGATAAAAACCAATAGAGTTAAAGTATGAAAATACCAAGGACTCTATGATGAAATCATTAAAATCACTTACGATATTATTGCTGCTGAGTGCCAGTACAGTTATACATGCAGAACAAAAGCCAAGTGTACATCAGGTTGATGGATACTTTTTACAACAAGTAGGAAACCTTAAAGTAACGGCTTTATTTGATGGAGAGTTAGGATTGCCTCGTAGTGATTTACTGGGTATTTCTGCTGAAAAAGCCAATCGACTTTTTGCAGAAAACTTTGTTCCTATAGATGAGCATAATCAGATTGTCACGGATTTCTCTGCCTATCTTGTACAAACACCGACTCAAAATATTTTAATTGATGCAGGGACTGCAAAATGTTTTGGTCCTACCTTGGGGCATGTGCCTGAAAATTTAAAGAAAGCAGGTGTACAACCTGAACAAATAGATACGATTTTAATTACACATGCCCATCCTGATCACTTATGCGGTATTACATTCGATGGCAAAATGGTTTATCCAAATGCGAAGGTTTATCTAGCTAAAGAAGATGTAGATTTTTGGACATCATCTGCAAATGAAGCAAAAGCCACTGATTTTTTTAAACCAATATTTAAAATGACGCGTGATGCATTACAGCCATACCAAAAGGCAGGGCAGTTAGTTGCGTTTACCAAATCCTCTTTTAACGTACCGAATGTTCAACTCATCGTGACTCATGGTCATACGGAAGGTCATTCTTCATACTTAGTAGATGGAAAAAACGGACAAAAGTTCTTAGGTCTAGGTGATGTTGTGCACTATGGTGCGGTACAGTTTCCTTATCCTGAAGCAAGCTATAAGCCCGATACTGACTCGAAACTAGCCATAGCTGTCCGTAAAGATATCTTTGAGCAAGCCTATAAAAACCATTGGTGGATAGGGGCGGCACATATCGCTTTTCCTGGCATTGGACACATTGGTAAAAGCTCAACAGGATACCAATGGATACCGGCTCAATATCGCCCTGTAAATTGATTCTTCAAAAAGTGTAATTAGCTTTAAAAATGAACTCGGAATCTTTAACTCAAATATCGCTAAGTTGAGCTAAGACGAAAAGTTAGATTCTTTAAATAGATGAAATGTGTTCTAAAAAGAGCACTTTCATGCTGTTTATATTTTGGTCGAATAATTGAGTTTTAATGAATACATTTAAAAGTAGAAACCTATAATTTTAACTTATTAATTCTAATAGAATTTTTATTGTAAAAAAATGCTATTTTCAGATCGCTAAACTCCCAGTTATCGAGCAATTTATGCTATAGTATACAGCTATATTTTTTTCGATTTTAGTTCACTTTCCGGAACTAAATTTTTTGCAAGATCAAGACATATAAACGGATAGAAATATCTATCTGTAAGAAGGAGTATGCATGAGCGTATCGGAAATCCGACCGATTGCCATTGAGGACGAACTCAAGCATTCATATTTAGATTACGCAATGAGTGTAATCGTATCTCGTGCATTGCCGGATGTGAGAGACGGTCTTAAACCTGTTCACCGTCGTGTGCTTTATGCCATGCACGAATTGGGCAATGACTATAACAAAGCCTACAAGAAATCTGCTCGTGTCGTTGGGGACGTAATCGGTAAATATCACCCGCATGGTGACTCAGCTGTTTATGAAACCATTGTTCGTATGGCTCAAGACTTTAGCTTACGTTATTTATTGGTTGATGGTCAGGGTAACTTCGGTTCGATCGATGGCGATAGCGCCGCGGCGATGCGTTATACCGAAGTCCGTATGACTAAGCTGGCACATGAGCTTCTTGCAGATTTAGAAAAAGACACAGTTGACTGGGAAGATAACTACGACGGTTCGGAACGTATTCCTGAAGTACTTCCGACACGTGTTCCAAACTTGTTAATTAACGGTGCTGCGGGTATTGCTGTAGGTATGGCTACCAACATGGCACCACATAACATGACTGAAGTTGTGAATGCATGTTTGGCTTATGCTGACAATCCGAATATCTCGATTGAAGGATTGATGGAATATATTACCGGTCCTGACTTCCCTACAGGCGGTATTATTTACGGTAAATCAGGTATTGTTGATGCCTACCGTACCGGTAAAGGTCGTTTGCACATTCGTGGTAAATACCATTTCGAAGAAGATGAAAAGACAGGTCGTACAACCATCGTCTTTACTGAAATTCCATATCAAGTAAACAAAGCAAGAGTGATTGAACGTATTGCCGAGTTAGTAAAAGAGAAAAAACTTGAAGGTATTTCAGAACTTCGTGATGAGTCTGACAAAGAAGGTATGCGTATTGCAATTGACTTGAAACGCGGTGAAAACGCAGAAGTCGTTGTAAATAACTTATTCTTAAATACCCAGCTTGAAAACTCATTCAGCATCAACATGGTTTGTCTAGACAATGGACAACCAAAATTGATGAATCTGAAAGATATTATTGCGGCATTTATTCGTCATCGCCAAGAAGTTGTGACACGCCGTACCATGTTCGAATTACGCAAAGCGCGTGAACGTGGTCATATCTTGGAAGGTTTGACAGTTGCCTTAGCTAATATTGATGAAATTATTGAAACCATCAAAACTTCTGCTAACCCTGCTGAAGCGCGTGAGCGTTTACTTGCTGGTGAGTGGGCAGGTGGTGGTGTTGTTTCATTACTTGAAAAAGCAGGTGCTATTTCTGTTCGCCCAGATGAAATTGAAGGTGAAGATCCAAATCGTCCATTTGGTCTAAGCGATTCAATTTACCGCTTATCTCCGACACAAGTAGGCGCAATTTTAGAATTACGTTTACACCGTTTAACAGGTCTGGAACAAGACAAGTTACACGCAGAATATACTGAAATTTTAGGTCAAATTGCTGAACTTACAGCAATTTTAAACGACTTCAACTTGTTGATGGGCGTTATTCGTGAAGAGTTAGCACAAGTATTACAACAATATGGCGATGCACGTCGTACTGAAATTGTTGAATCTCGTGTTGATTTCTGCCGTGAAGATTTGATTCCGGAAGAGCAAGTTGTATTAACTGTTTCACAAACGGGTTATGCAAAAACTCAACCACTTTCAGACTATCAGGCACAGCGTCGCGGTGGACGTGGTAAGTCTGCAACCTCAATGAAAGATGATGACTTTATTCAACATCTGATTGTGGCATCGAATCACGCGACTGTACTTTGCTTTACCAATGTAGGTAAAGTGTACCGTCTAAAAGTATTTGAGGTTCCTCAAGCATCACGTGGGGCAAAAGGTCGTCCAATCGTGAACTTGTTACCTCTAGATGCAACAGAAACAGTAACTGCAATCTTGCCGTTAACAGAGTTCCCAGAAAACCACTATGTGTTTATGGCTACAGCTTCTGGTACGGTTAAGCGTGTTGAGTTAGAACAATTTGCAAACATTCGTTCAAATGGTCTACGTGCTATTGAGCTTAATGAAGAAGATACCTTAATTGGTGTTGCGATTACTGATGGTAATCAGCAAATCATGTTGTTCTCTAACGAAGGTAAAGCAATTCGTTTTGCTGAAACTGACGTACGTGCAATGGGCCGTACAGCGAAAGGTGTACGTGGTATGCGCGTGAGCTTTGCAAGCAGTACTTTAAGCGAAGAAGATGCCGAAGTTGAAAACGATGAATCAGATGATAATGATGATTCAGCAGATTCAAGTCTAGTAAGCCGTATCGTGTCGCTTGTAGTTGTACCTGAGACTGGTGAAGTACTGTGTGCGAGTGCCAACGGTTACGGTAAACGTACTCCTGTAAATGACTTCCCAACCAAGAAACGTGGTGGTAAGGGCGTTATTGCAATTAAGACAAGTGAACGTAATGGTGAGCTAGTTGGTGCAGTTTCTATTGATGAAACTAAAGAATTATTGTTGATTTCTGATGGTGGTACGCTTGTTCGTACACGTGCAGCAGAAGTTGCAATGACAGGCCGTAATGCTCAAGGTGTTCGTCTCATCCGTTTAAGTGAAGAAGAAACCCTCGTTGGTGTAGTTTCAATTGAAGCTGTAGAAGAGGAAGAAGAACTTCTTGAAGGCGAAGTAGATACGACTGAAACTGATAGCGAAGAAGTTGTATCTAATAATGAAGATACTTCTGAAGAGTAAAACGTTTTAAAATAAAAAAAAGGAAGCCTAGGCTTCCTTTTTTATTTCTCGTCTATTTATTTTGCTGGATGGAAAATAAATACATCATAGTTTCGGTAATGTAGAGTTTTTACCGATGGGTCTTTAGTCGAAAAATTATTTGGTTGACTTACCACGATTAGATCTTGCTTTTGAGATAAAGCATCTTTGAGCTGCTGTTCGCTCCACAAATACTTTTTAAGTTGGGGCTCAAATAACAAGCCATCTTTAATTTCTAAAGAAGCACTATCGGAATGGACACTATCCCATTCATTTACAATATAGACAGGCTGTTTAAGCTTTAAAAGGAATGGCACATCATAAAAATAGTAATTGTAGAAAACTATTTTTGTAGATGGAGTAATGTACTCAGCAAAATCTGTTTGGCCAACATTATTTTTGGTATCTAAAATACGAACGGCAAAAGGAACAGAGCTACATAAAACAATTAAACTTATAAAAATATAGTTTAAATAGCTCACTTTTTGCTTTTTGTATAACCACACTAAAACCAGTGGGAGCACAATTAACAGCGCACCAATGGTATAAATAAATACAGCTTCGTGTTGGAAAAAAGGTTGATTTGCACGAATAAAACGAGGTGTAGCAGCAATACCAATTCCAAGAAGTATAATAAATACAGGAGTACCCCAAATCTGTAATTTGGTTTTATAACTGCTTTCAAGAACCTTATTCATCACAAGTGCTAAGAAAATAGCAAGAGGTGGCACAGCAGGTAAAATATAGCCTGCTAGCTTGGAAGGCGGAATAGAGAAGAAAACCGTAACAGAAATAAACCACCATACAAGCAGGGCAAATACACCTGATTGCTTATAGTCTTTAAAGATGGTCTTAATAGATTCAAATCTACTCGCAAAAAACCATGGTAAGCAGCTGACAAATAAAATAAGCAGATAGAAACACCATGGTTGTTTATTATTAAATTCTTTTGAACTAAATCGACTAAATTGTTGGTCAATAAAGAAGTAATGTAAAAATTGAGGATATTTACTTTGTACTGCGTAGAGCCATGGACTAATGATGAGCAAAAATAGCAAGATCGCCAATGGATTAAGAAGCGAAGGTATTTTCTTCCATTGTTTTGTGTAGAGTATCCACGGCAACAGGATCATACCTGGAATGAGAACGCCAATGAGACCTTTACTTAGAAAAGCAGCTGCACCAGCGATGTAACCTAAAAATAAAATAGGTTTACGTGCAGAAATGGTGAAATCAGCAAAGCATAAAACACTAATCGTAATCCATGAGGCTACTAGTAAATCATGGTTAATATATTGACTACTGCCAAAAAAAAGCAGGTTGGTCGCTAAAATGATAACCGTAAGCTGTGCTACGCCTTCCGAAATATACTTTTTTACAAATAAGAATAGTCCCACTAACATGAGGGTACCAGCTAAAACTGGTACTAACCGTAACACCCATACATGTACGCCAAAAAGCTCCATAAAAATAGAACTTAACCAGTGTAGTAGAGGGGGTTTATGCATGAATGGCAAACCATCGATTCGTGGAGTTAACCAATCTCCAGACTCGACCATAGCTCGGCTAATATCTCCATAGCGTCCTTCATCAGGTACAGATAGAGGTCTTATCCAAGAAAGAAGAAGTAACCAACACGGTAAAAAAAATAATAAAAATTTGGAATTACGAAGCCATTGCTGCATACACAATCCTTAATGTTGAAATGCAAAAAAACGGTTAAGCAAGAAAGTCACGACAGAAGTCAGAACAATTGCAATACACACTAAGGTTGAAACAGGGACGTTAAAATAGAGGTTCGAGAGTAGAAGAAAACTTTCATTAAATAAAAAACCTAAGCCTGCAACCAATGTGAATTTTGGTAGAGTCTGACGATGATCAAGATGCTGTGCTTTAAAAGTAAAAATACGATGCCCGAAATAGCTCACCCAATAGGCAACTAAAAATGCGAGTAAATTGGCATATTGCAGTGCAACATGCTTCTTAAACAGAAGCATGGCGACACTGTAGTGAGTAAGTGCTGCTGCGGCTCCGGTAGTAGCAAACCGCGTGAGCTGAAGAATATGAGCAAACATGTTAGAAACTAGAGAAAGTATTTTCCGGCTTTGTGATAGATTTTTCTTGTTTAATACGAGAATGTTCGGATGCAACAATATATTTTGGTCTATTTTTTACTTCAGCATAAATACGACTAATATATTCACCAACAATACCTAGGAATAACAGCTGTATACCGCCAAGTAAAGTCATACCTGCTGCAAGTGTTGCCCAACCTGGGACAGAAATTCCTTCGATCAACGTTTTAATGATGATCCATACGCCGTAGCCCATAGCACCTAAAGCCAGAATTGCGCCTAAATAAATACAGATGCGTAAAGGTAAATCTGAAAAACCAGTTAAACCTGACATAGCCAAGTTAAATAGAGATTTTACGTTAAAACTAGAACGGCCGTGCTGACGTTCCTGTTCAGAAAAATTAACGCCTATACTTTTAAAACCAACCCAAGCATATAGGCCTTTCATATAGCGATTTTTTTCTGGCAATTGTTTAATTGCTTCAACAACTTTTGCGTCTAATAGACGAAAGTCTCCAGCACTTTCTGGAATATCGATCGGTGAGCTTAAGTTTAATATACGATAGTAACCTTGAGTTAAAACACGTTTAAGCCAAGATTCAGTGGAGCGATTACGAATGCCATACACCATGTCATAACCATTTTTCCAAAGGTTGATCATGGTTGGAATTGCTTCAAATGGGTGTTGAAAATCCGCATCAATTAGTAAAGTAACTTCGCCTGTCACATGATCTAAACCAGCACTTAAAGCTGCTTCTTTACCAAAGTTGCGTGAAAGTTCAAGCACAACTAAGGGATAGTCATCAATCATTGTTTGCAAAATTGGAATAGTATCGTCTTTACTCCCATCATCGACCACAATAATTTCAAAGCTAAGATTTTGCTGTTTTAGACTATTTGCTAAAGCAGGAATAAAAGTTTTTAAATTTTCTGCTTCGTTATAAGCTGGAACAACGCAGGATAAAAATGGTTTTGTGTTCATTGCATTGCCCCTAGTCTAGTGAGCTGGATACCATATTGCTGACAATCAATTTGAAACTGATCCGAACTAAAATATTCATATTCTTGTATTCGGGCGTGCTGAATCGGATCTTGATCATTTGATTCTGCAAGTGCTGGATGGCACATTATCAGTAAATGATCTTTTGCATGTGCAAGCCAGTATTGATTGAGTTCGCCATAATCAGTTTGCTTAAAATCATAAATACCAGCAAATTGGTCATTCTGATTAAATTGATATGTTTGACATGCTTTTGCCAAAGAGTTAGAACCAAGTGCAGAGAGCACACGAGTCTTAAAACGATAGTGAGGTAAATCAATCGGATGCTGTAAATTTCGAATCCAGCCCGTAAATTTCTTCTCTTTTAACAATTGCAGCAAAATATCGCGTATAAACGGAAATTGATGAATATGTTGATGTCCATCAATAAAGTCTGGCTGTTTTCCCATGACTGAAACAAATAAGTCCCATTGCTCTTCAATACATTTCGTAATTAATTCACGATTCAGGCTTGAAGACCATGCACGTAAAATAAGCATAGGTAAGGAAAAAACAGTATTACCTGAAGCGAATTGATGGGTAAGATTTAAATGCAAACCGATATCAATTTGATCGCTAAAAGGTTTTAATTTGGCAGCAGAAGTTTCCCACAATTCAGATTGGGTCATACATGAGGTTGCCTGTAGGGCACCTTGTTCAATGAGTTGAATAATTGCGTCTGATATTTCTGCATTCATTGCAAAGTCATCTGCGCAATAACACACTTTTGCCATATCCAGATTCCGTCATAGGCAGGATTACAGAATACTCTGCGTAGCTGCTGAAAAACTATACTAATTACTATGGAGAAAATTTCTTAATTTCAACTTAAAGTTTTCTTAAGGTTTCATGACAATTGATACAAATTAATACTTTGAATTTATTTGTTTTTTTAGAATTTTTTGGTCAATTATTTAAGAAATAAGCTTTAACTATAAGATTTTATAGTAAATAAAAATATAATTTATGCACATTTATGAGCCCTTAAATTTATTTGGAATTTTTTAAACGTGAATGAGCAATAATTAAAAAAATGATTCCAATTGTTGCAAGAAAAATCAATTTAGGAATCACCACATTTAAAGGAACACCCATTTGATTAAGCTGTACAAACATTTGTACACCGTGTGTAGAAGGTAAGCACCAAGCAAACCATTCTAGCCATTCAGGCATGGCATGGTGGGGCCATGCGGTACCAGTTAATAAGAAAAGAGGAACTGAACTAAATACGATAATATGTCCGGCACGTTCAGGCATATCTAAAAGTGAACCAACTAACATGCCTAATCCAATCACACAACTAATAAAAATAGGAACCGCGACGAGTAAACCAATAAAGTTTCCACCGTGTGGGTAGTCGTTGAACCACAAGGTAAAACCAAAAAGGTAAAAACTGCTTAAACAACCAGTCGTAAAGAGGCTGGCAAAAATTCCAGCAAAGCGAATGGA
Organism: Acinetobacter nosocomialis; assembly: GCF_041021905.1. Taxonomy (NCBI): domain Bacteria; kingdom Pseudomonadati; phylum Pseudomonadota; class Gammaproteobacteria; order Moraxellales; family Moraxellaceae; genus Acinetobacter; species Acinetobacter nosocomialis. The sequence continues at coordinate 3,005,292 of NZ_CP157432.1, read as the reverse complement.
GGTAATTTTTTCATGCTTTTCGCGGTAGCTTGCAATCAGCATGGCTAAGCCTAATACAATCGTTTGATGAATAATGAGTGTTGCAACTGCTGGAAAAATATAGCTTCCATAACCTGAAAGAGGGTTAAATAAAGGAACCTGATGAATAGAAAGGGCTGGTTGGAAATGTGTACGCTCTCCAAATTTTTCAACATATTCTTTTAATGTGGCCTCAATAGATGTAGCAAGACCTAACCCAATTTCTTTAGTTTTTAAAAAGTTGGTTGTACTTAAGTATAAGCCAATTCCACCAGTTTCTCCGCGGCGTAGGCTCTGTGTTAAGTTGTTGGGTAAAAGCAAAATACCATCTGCTTTTTGCTCGCGAACCATTTGCTCAGCTTGGAGAAAATTAGCAGTCACATTAACAATTTTAACGTGCGGACTATTGCTTGCTTGTCCAATAATTTGAGAGCTTAAAAGACTCTGTTCTTCATCAACCACGACAATTGGAATTGATTCGGCACGTTCAGCTTTATAAGCAGTTGGATAAAAAAAGCTATAAAGAATGACTGATAAAATCAGTGTCGTGAAAACCGAACTGTTACCAACAATATCTTTAAACGTTTGGGCATAAGCCTTTAAGAACTCTTTCATTGCGCTGCCCCCCGAACTAGTTTTTTAAGCAGCAAGGAACTCAAAATAAAATAAATAAGGCAGTAGCCAATCAGTATTAAAAAGGGCGTCATTGAAATAAAAAGTGGACTTCCAATCACCCATTGTTCGGTTTGGAGCTTTGCATAAGGTGTATATGGAATAATTAAAGACCAAAATTTAGTGAAAATCGGTGCGTTATTTAAAGGTAGGGTAACCCCTGCAAAACTTAAAGAAGACCCGCCGTATACTGCAATAAAACCAAAAGTTTTACTTAAATTTTTGGTAGCTAAAATAACAGTACTACTAATGAGTGCATAAGAAAAATAAAGCAAAAACTGGGCAGCTAATAAAAGACTAAGAGAACCTGCTACAAACCAACCGCGAATCTCAACGAGCCAAAACATCCATAACCAAGTCCAGAGACAAAAAATAAAGCTATAAAGTAAATTTTTAGCCAGTAAGCCGCGAATAAAATTTTCACGGTTGACCCACTGGGTTAATGTGCCGCGTTTAAGCTCTTGTCCAATAGCAAAAGCCACACAACAACAGAGTAATAGATGCAAAACAGCAGGAACCATGAAAGGTTCTAAATAAAATTCATAGCTCATACTTGGGTTATAGAGTGTTGAAATTTTAACGTGCGCTGTAGGGACATCTAAATAAGGAATATTATTTGCAAGATAACTCTGGCCTGCATAGTCTGCTAAAGCATTGAGTGTACTGACTAGCATTGCTGAGGAAATCGTATTTCCTACGCTAAAAAATGACTGATTAAAAGCAATACTGATTTGTGCGTCTTGAGCTTTTACAAAACGTTTTTCAGCGCCGTCAGGAATAAAAACATAGCCCCAAATTTTGGTTTCATTGAGTAGTTTTTCAGCTTCGGTCGAGCTTGTAGTAATTGTTTTAACATCTACTGTATGATTTAACGAAAGATACTTTTCAATATTGCGGCTCAGCTCACTTTGATCCTGATCAATAACCGCGATAGGTAAATGTTCAGCCTTACCTGCATAAAACATGCTGCTAAACAAAAAAATGATAAAAGCAGGGATAAGTGTCACCATACACAAATCCCATTTATTGCTTCTTAGATAGTTTAGTTCACGTAATATACTGGCAAACATGCTTTATTTTTCTTCTTTAATTTTAAATAGAACACTCATGCCAACTTTTAAATCTTTGACAGGACGCTCAGGTACCAAATGCAATTTAAAGCTACGGATATCATAACCGCCGGTTTGACGTGTGGTTTTAATGGTGGCAAATTCACCTTCGGCATCAATATTTTTCACTTTAAACATTACGGTTTGATTCAGCGCAGGAATGAATCCCTCTAGCGTTTTGTTTTTATAAACAGAAGCGTACTGATTTTCACCGACATTTAAACTCACCCACAAATCATCATCTTCTAAAATGCTGACAACCGGTACACCCATCGCAACGAGTTCAGAAGGTTTGCCATAAGTTTTTGAAACTGTACCTGAAATAGGAGCGAGTAGGCGGGTTTCTGCCTCAAGTGCTTGAGCTTCACTGACTGCTGCTTTGGCAATATCAACTTGTGCATCTGCTGTAGATTTCTGCTGACTGGTACTTCCGCGCTTTGCTCGAGCATATTGTTGATAAGCTGCTTCACTTAACTCTTGAGCAGAGGTTTGTGCAGCTAACATCTCATCTCGTCTTTGACGAGAAATAACACCTTGTCTATATAAATTTTCACCACGTTGATAAGTGGTTTTTGCAAGGTTCGCTTGAGCTTTCATACTTTGCCAGTTGGCATAAAGTGTATCAATATTTTCCTGTTGCGAACCACGGTCTACAGTAGACTGAAAAGCTAAAGCTGATTGTAGTGTAGCTAAAGCTTGCTGCTTTTTAGCTTCAATTTCTGGGCTGACTAAACGAACCAGAGGTTGTCCTTTAGAGACTTTTTGGCCTTCTTGCACATAAATTTCTTCAATACGACTTGGAACTTTAGTACTGACGTGAATCGTTTCAGCCTCAACTCTGCCTTGTAACTCAATAGGCTTAGGTTGATAACTTTTCCATAAACCGAAAATGATTAGCCCTAATAGAGCAATAGTGACCACCGCAATAATTAGTTTAATTTTTGAACTTTTAGGCTGTTGAGAACTTTTACTCGTTTTTACTTCTTGCGCATTGTCGGTTTGAATATTTTGTTGATCTTGACCTGTATGCTCTGTATCCGTAACAGGTGAATCTTGCTGAGAAGAAGATGTTTCTTGATTCATGTTATGCCCCCATTAGCGGATATAGTCGGTGTGTGGTTGAGTCACATAAGCTTTAAACTGATCCATAGAACCATGGCTTTGCAATAGCGTTGCGAGCGACATGACATATTTATAAGCATTTAAAGCCATTTCTGTTTTTAAAGCACTTAACGCATTTTGCGCGTCAATGACTTGTGTGGCTGTTCCCATACCTTCACGGAAAGAAAGCTCCTGAATACGTAAGTTTTCTTGAGCTGCATTGATATTTCTTTGAAGTAAGGTATGACTTTGCTGCGCTGAATTGAGCTCGTTATAAGACTTATTCAATAAAGCTTCAATCTCTTGTTTAGTTCGTTCAGTCATGAGTTCTGAGGCATAACGTTTTAACTCGGCAGCATGAATATTCTTATTTTTATCTACGCCAGAAAACAGATTGTATTTTGCCATGACACCTACAATCCAGTTTTCATTTTCATCGAGTGAATATTCACCAAAAGCAAAGAGGCTTGGCTTTTTAGCTGCTTGTTGAGCCTGAATATTCGCATTAGCCAATTGAGTGTCTAACTGCATTTTTTGCACCAGGCTCGATTTTTGAGAATAACTACTTAAAAGAGATTCTAACGATTGGCTACGAACTGTATTTACAAAAAGAGGAGTACTCAAATCAGGATTACTTTGCTGATGAAGAAGATTGTTTAAACTGAATTGGCTGGCATTCAGATTTGCTTGAGCATTTTGTAAAGTTCGTTCGGCATTGTTACGGGCAACTTCAAATTGCATGCGTTGTCCTTTACTAATAAAACCTTGCTGTTCGAGCTTTAGCGCGTTGCTGTAATGCTTTTGCATTGCATTAAAGTTAAATAAGCTACTCGCGACCAGTTGTTGTTGTAATTGCACATTAAAGTAACTTTGTACGACTTCGAAGCGCTGTATATCTTGCTGTTGTTGGCTTGAAAGCTCGGAACGTTGAGCTTGAATATTAGCTATTTTCTTTGCACTAGTCGTCAAGCCTCCTGTATAGATTGGCATCACAACTGAAATAGAGGGGCGGACTACTTGGTCTTCTACAGTCAAATTAGCATAGTTAGGAAAACGATTGATTCCATCATGGATGATTTGGTTTGAACCTTCTTGAACTTGTCCTAAAACATCTGATGGAATGACATTGTTCCACTGAGACAATTTGTCGTTTAATCCTTGGCTTAAATCATTCTCAAGTTTTTGCTTAAAACCACTAAGTGGCACATCTGTTTCACTATGAAACGCGTATGCTCTAACGTTTAAATCAACTCTGGGTAAGCCTAAACCTTTTACTGCTTCGGCTTCTAATTGAGAGGCTTGTTGTAAAGCTTGGTTGGCTTGAGTGCTATACGAGCTTTTTAAAGCTTGTTGTTCTGCTTCAGCATAACTTAAGCTTTGTGCATAAATAGGCGTTGCAATAAATACTCCCAATACCAACGCAAGGTAATTGGGTTTAAAGAAAAAAGGGCGTATTGACTGTCGATACTGATGTGTTGGCATTTTATATAACAATTTTTGATCATCCCTTATAGTTTAAATTTCTTGTTATTAAATTCAATTATCATATTGTTTATTATACAATTGTATAAAAGCACAAAATGATTTTGAGTTTATTTTGCTTGACGGAAAATCATACAGCAAACTTTATATATTCCTCACAGTATGGGGAACTCGATTAACAAGTCAAGTTGAACTTTATTTAATAAAACTTATAAAAAAATAAGTGAAAGCAAAGAAATAAATAAAATAGTTATTGAAAAAATAAACCTAAATACGCCCTAGCATTGAAATATTTACTAGAGAAGCTGCTGCAAGCTTAAGCAATCTGTGGTTAAATGCCTTTTTTTATTGTGTTTCACTTTACAAGGGAAAAATCATGCGCGCGTACAATTTCTGTGCTGGTCCTGCTGCATTACCTACTGCCGTTTTAGAAAAAGCTCAAAAAGAGTTGTTGGATTGGCAAGGTAAAGGTCTATCCATCATGGAAATGAGTCACCGTAGTGCTGACTATGTTGCCGTAGCTGAAAAAGCTGAAGCAGATTTGCGTAAGCTTATGAATATTCCTGAAAACTATAAAGTACTGTTTTTACAAGGCGGCGCGTCATTACAATTTTCAGCAATTCCTTTAAACCTGCTTGGTAAAAATAACAAAGCAGATTATATCCATACAGGAATTTGGTCTGAAAAAGCGTTAAAAGAAGCAAAACGCTATGGTGATATTAATACTGTAGAAGCAGGTATTAAAGTAGATGGTAAGTTCGCCATCTCTGATCAAAGCGAATGGAACTTGTCTGACGATGCAGCATATGTTCATTATGCAGATAACGAAACAATTGGCGGATTACAGTTTGCAGGTATTCCTGATGTTAAAGCGCCACTTGTATGCGACTATTCATCAAGTATTTTATCGGCTCCATTAGATGTGACCAAGTTTGGTTTAATTTATGCTGGCGCACAAAAAAATATTGGTCCTGCTGGTTTAACAATCGTTATTGTTCGTGATGATTTACTTGACCAAGCTAAGCCAGAAATTCCAAGCATTTTAAAATATGGTGACCAAGCGAAAAATGGTTCTATGGTAAATACTCCTTCAACTTATGCTTGGTACTTGTCTGGTTTAGTATTCGAATGGTTACTAGAGCAGGGTGGGGTAGACGCTATTCATAAAGTTAACCTTGAAAAAGCTCAGTTACTTTATGGTTATATCGATTCAAGCGATTTTTATAATAACCCGATTGCTATTCCAAACCGTTCAATTATGAATGTACCATTCACTTTGGCAGATGAAGCTTTAGAAAAGCAATTCTTGAAAGAAGCTGAAGAAAATCATTTATTGAACTTGGCCGGTCACCGCTCAGTTGGGGGTATGCGTGCAAGTATTTATAACGCTGTGCCATTAGAAGGCGTGCAAGCACTTATTCGCTTTATGGATGATTTTGCTAAACGTAATGGTTAAGTAAATCAAAAAAATAAAGCCCTCAAAAAGAGGGCTTTATTTTTATATAATTTATTAATTAAAAAGGCATAAAACCAAATTGATGTATCATCATCGCGGCTAAGAACATACCTAAAACGAAAAAGCAAAACGCACCAGTATCGACCCTTATACGTGGGTTACTAGTTTGAATGAGGCTGGTGGTTTGTTCAGGTATAATCTTCATTCAATAGCCTAATTTTTAAAATATTAGTGAAATTCAATTAGTTTCACTATTTTTAGCATAAATATTCGCCTGAATCCAGATATTACCGCGAATATATTCACCAATATTAAAGTTTTTGTACAAATCATTTTGGGTCGCGATGCGCACTAATATGGCAGGAAGATTGTCTTCTAAAACTAAAGTGACATCGTAAAGGGTATATTCTGCACCCATAAATGTCATTGAAGTTTTACCGACAATATTACCTTGGAACCATGCTTCGTCTTCTTGACCAAGATTTTCCCCATATAAATATGCAACCATTTTTGAAAAATCAACCGTCACAGGTTGTTGATCTTCCTCAGTTTTCGGTTGCCATTCATTAATGAGTTCTTGTAGGTTTTCAGGTGCAATACCATTATTTTCAGTTAAAATTGCATTTAACGCACGGTGATGCTTAATTGATGCCGGATCATCTACAACAATTGTTTCGCCGGCAGGGACGGACTCTAATTCATAAGCCCATGCATTAAATTGAACTTGGTAAGTTTGGGTTTTGTCATATTGACAACGATTAACACTAAATAAATTATCAAATGCATAAACAGTCGTATTTTTATTTAATCTTAAACTTAATACTGCCTGAGTTGCTGAATCACAAGTAATGATGCGTTCAATTTGTGCATTATATTGATACGGGCTTTCAAAACTAGGAAATGCTGTTTTTAAAGCACGAGGCTTTTGATTTTCAACTGCAATAATTTGGTTAATGGTGACATTTTGCCCTTGAGGACCTTGAATCAGCCAAAAAGATTGATCCATTTCATCTTCACTTTGGCATAAACCCATTGGCATTACAGGAGCATCAAGCGCCAGTCCAAGCCATTTTGGTACATCTGTCTCTGGATGGGCGGTCAGTAGATTCCAATGCTCGCCATGACTACCAAAATTTTGGTCGTTTACCGTAATAACTTCTGGACTGTTTTGATTTTTCATAAGTACGATTGATGTTGGGTTTATCTCACTTGTTATATTAAATCGAGGGTAATTGCTATTTTTCAAGTCAACATATGTAAATTCTCTTGCAAAAGCACATATTTACTTATTAAAAAGCCTTTCAATAGGCAAAACACGTGCTTTTAAGAGTGAATATAGTCGACTTTTAAGAGATTGTTAAAATTAAATTTAGAAAACAAGTTTTATATTTAGCGCTATTCTCTAATGAAATGCATCTGTTAGACTTATATTTTTAGTGGAAATAGAGAATAACGTGCTGCCATTTAAGTTATGGGTAGACGCAGATGCATTACCTAAAATTCTGCGTGAAGTCATTTTGCGAGCTTCAGATCGTTATCAGTTAGAAGTGATTTTTGTAGCCAATCAAAATGTCGGCATTACCCCATCGGTACGCATTAAATCAATACAGGTTTTAAGTGGGGCTGATCAGGCCGATCAGGAAATTGTTGATCGTATGTCTGAAAATGACATTGTCATTACACAAGATATTCCGCTTGCTGCTCAAGTTATTGAAAAAGGTGGTATCGCGATTCATCCACGTGGTGAGATTTATACCACTGCAAATGTTAAGGCACGATTGCACTTACGTGACTTTATGGACACGCTGCGTGGTGCTGGAGTCCAGACAGGTGGTCCTCCTCCAATTTCAGAACGTGATAAGCGTGAATTTTCCAGTGCACTCGACCAAACAATTTTAAAGCAAAAACGTAAAACTGCTTAGTGAGCTTCTTATGCCATCCCAGACCAACTTGGCTTCAACTTATGTCTTGCTTGTATTTATTTGGGCAACGACACCTTTAGCCATTGTATGGAGCGTGTCTGACTTACATGTCATGTGGGCCTTACTATTACGTTTTTATATTGCTTTACCTCTTTCAGTTATTGTTTTACTTATTCTAAAAACTTCTTTTCCCACTCATAAGCAAGCTCTCCATAGTTATTTTGCAGGGTCTTTTAGTTTAATTGGCTCTCAAATTTTTACTTATGCTGCAACTCAATATTTAAGTTCAGGCATGATCGCACTCATGTTTGGTCTGGCGCCTATCATGGCTGGATTAATTGGCCGTTTTGCTTTTGGTCAGCATCTTTATAAATTGCAGTGGTTTGGTATGGCGATTGCCGTTTGTGGTCTAGCAATCATTTGTTTGAATGGATCTGGTCAGCACGTGCATCCATTTGGCATTGTTTTAATGTTGATCAGTGTTTTTGTTTATTCATTTTCTATTTTTTGGGTAAAAAAAGTGAATGCCCAAATTCAACCTATGGCTCAGGCAACAGGTTCAATCTTGGTCTCATCGCTTTTGGCGAGCTGTCTTATTCCATTTATTTGGCAATATGCTCCGACCCATTTGCCGCAAGCTAAATCCTTATTTGCTCTAATTTATACAGTTCTTATGGCTTCACTCGTTGCTATGTTCTGTTATTTCAAACTTGTACAAAATATCAAAGCAACTACTTTATCGCTTACAACCGTTATTACGCCTATGTTAGCTATGATGATTGGTGCTGTTTTAAACCATGAACATCTTTCAATGATGGTTTTTGTGGGGGCATTTATTATCTTGTTTGGTCTATTCCTGTATTTCTATAAAGACATTCAAGCAAACCGTAATTTTGCCCAACATATTAAATCTAAATAGGAGAAGATGAGGGTAATTTGTTGAGCTTATTCATTAAATTGTTCTAATTCGTAGCTAAATGCATGATCAAATTGATCTCATATCTTAAGTAGTAGAAAATAGCGCAGCAATATAATATTAGGATTGTTAAGGGTAGGTCAGAACTTACTGATTTTTAAACCTTAATACAGCATCTAACGATATGGCTAAATAAGAAGTGTGGATCGCACTTCTCTATTTTCCATCAATGACCTTGGATTTAGAAGGTATGTTTAAACCAATCTCACTGTATATAGGGTTGAGATATACTCGCGCACGACGCAGTAATCATTTTATTTCTTTTATTGCATTGGTTTCGATGGTCGGTTTGACACTTGGTGTCGCTGTACTGATCACGGTACTTTCTGTAATGAACGGTTTTGACCGCGAATTGAAAAATCGTGTTTTGGGAATGGTACCGCAAGCGACAGTTTCTTCAACGCAAATTCTTACGGATTGGCCTGAGCTGATTAAACGAGTTGAAAATCATCCCCATGTGACTGGAGTTGCACCTTTTACTCAATTACAAGGTATGTTAACTGCTCAAGGGCAAGTGGCTGGTATCATGGTGACGGGTATTGATCCGAAATATGAAAAGAATGTGTCTATCATTCAAAATCATATTGTTGCCGGTAGCCTCGACTCACTTAAAAAGGGTGAGTTCGGTATTGTGCTTGGTAAAGACATGGCCGATTCACTTGGTTTACGTCTAAATGACAGTGTGACATTAGTATTACCAGAAGCAACGCCATCTCCAGCAGGTGTTGTGCCTCGTTTTAAGCGCTTTAAAGTGGTGGGTATTTTCAGCGTAGGTGCTGAAGTGGACTCAATGGTCGGATACATTGCTTTATATGATGCATCGACTTTATTGCGTTTACCTGATGGTGCTCAAGGCGTCCGTTTAAAAATGGATGATATTTTTGCAGCACCTCAAGTTGCCGATGATATTGTGAAAAACTTGCCAAGCAATTTCTACGCAACGAACTGGACCTATACACACGGTAATTTGTTTAATGCCATTCAAATGGAAAAAACATTAGTTGGTTTATTACTTGTACTGATTATTGTGGTTGCTGCATTTAACATTGTTTCGTCTTTGGTCATGGTGGTAACTGACAAAAAATCGGACATTGCAATTTTACGTACTTTAGGTGCGTCACCATCCATGATTACTAAAATCTTTATGGTGCAAGGTACAGTGATTGGTGTGATTGGTACAGTTGCGGGCACGGTTTTAGGTGTAATTTTGGCACTTACGATCAGTGATATTATTTCTTGGTTTAATAATGTTCTTGGACTTAATTTGTTCGATGCCTATTTTGTACATTACTTACCTTCGTACTTAAGATGGCAAGACGTGACAATTATCGTGATTGTTTCTTTACTCTTAAGTTTCTTGGCAACTATTTATCCGGCGCTTCGTGCAGCCAAAGTTCAACCTGCCGAGGCATTGCGTTATGAGTAAAGTCGTTCTAGAAGCAAAAGATATTTATAAGCATTTTGATGATGGTAAATCTAAGGTTGAAGTCATTAAAGGTCTTTCTTTACAAGTTGAAGCAGGGCAGTTTGTATCTATTGTTGGTGCAAGTGGTTCAGGTAAAAGTACTTTGTTACATGTACTCGGTGGCTTAGATCAACCAACCCAAGGCCAAGTCTTTTTAAATGGTCAGCGCTTTGATAACTTGGGTGAAGCAGAACGTGGTTTTCAACGTAATCAGTATTTAGGTTTCGTTTACCAGTTTCACCATTTATTGCCTGAATTTAGTGCGCTTGAAAATGTGGCAATGCCTTTGATGCTTCGAGCGGACAGTCAATATAAGTCGGTTAAGGCCCAGGCTGAATATTTGTTAGATCGAGTTGGGTTATCTCATCGTATGGACCATAAACCAGGTGAACTTTCAGGTGGTGAGCGTCAACGTGTTGCGCTTGCTCGTGCATTAGTGACTAAGCCTGCGGTAGTACTAGCTGATGAGCCTACGGGTAACCTAGATCGTAAAACAGCAGTAGGTATTTTCGAGTTGCTCACCGATCTTAAGAAAGAACTAAACATGGCCATGTTAATTGTGACCCATGATGAGCAATTAGCTCAGGCAGCAGATTCAATCTTGCATATGGAAGATGGGCTGTGGGTAAACGGTTCTTAAAAAAATTGTCATTAAATCACATTGTTAAAGCCCACTGAGTTGGGCTTTAATTTTGCCCCTAAAATGATAATGACTAGATTTTTAAATGTTTAAGATTATTCTATTGGGGTGGGTTGGCGGTATTGCATTGATGGGAATAGATTTCCCTTTAATCATGCAATATGAAAAAGTGGGCGAGGCTCTACTGTTACTTGCCTTTATTTTTTATCTTTATAAACGCTCAGTATTCGTTAGCCGACCATTTTTAAAGGCAATGTATTCTTTGTTATGTGCAGCCAGCCTTTTTGTTGTGGGGTATCAATATGCCGAGAATGCGTTGGTCGAACGCTTACAACAAAGAGAAATGGATTCAAAAAATCTCGATATTATTGTTTATATAAATCAACTAAGTGAAGAAAAAGACAATAAAGTTCAACAAAATGCTCAAGTATTAAACCTATCTAAAGATCCGGTAAATTGGCTACTGTATTTAAAAAATGATAATCAAAGTATGTTGAAGAGCAATCAAGAACTTCAATTAGGCCATTACTATCGACTATCTGGAAAAACAAAACCTGCTCATAGTTACGCCACAGCAGGAGCTTTTGATCAGGAAAAGTGGTTTATTCAGCGAAATATAATGTCTGGTTTTATTGTTCAGTATATTGAGCCTTTAAGCCTTGATGAAATTTATCGATTGGGATATCAACAGCATTCAAGAGAACAGCAGTCCTTTTTTAATAGATTTCAAATAAATATAGAAAAGCTGCGCTTAAATTTTAGGCATCTATTGCAAAATTCTTCACTACAACAAAAAGGGCTAATTTTAGCTTTGCTGACTGGTGATGAAAGCCTTTTATCAGATGAGACCCAAATACAATTTAAACAATTGGGAATTGCTCACTTGTTAGCGATTTCAGGGCCACATGTACTTATTTTTGCCATCATGTTGTCTTGGTCCTGTCATCAAGTCATCTGCCGTTATTATCCTCAAATTTACTTATGGAAACCCAAACAAGTTTTGATGGCTATACCATGCTGTTTCGGTGTTTTAATTTATACAGCTTTTGTGGGGTTCGAAATTCCTGCACTACGGACATTGTTGTCAGTCTTTATATTTATTTCTTTTATAGTATTAAAACAACCTCTTAAACCATTTGCATTGCTCGTATACAGCGCAAGTTTATTATTACTCATGGACCCGTTTAGTGTCTTGTCTGCAGGTTTTTGGTTGTCTTATGGGGCATGCTTTATTTTATTAAGAATTTATCAAACTATAGTTCAAATACCTGATCAACATTTTTTAAGCTTACGCTCGAAAATGAATTTTATGACTAAGGTGTTAATTGAGTCTCAAGGCAAAATCTTTATTGCATTGAGTCCTTTAACCTTACTTTTCTTTCAACAAATTTCTTGGATTGCTCCATTAACCAATATTGTTGCGGTGCCTATCGTTGGTGGGATTATTGTTCCTTTAAATATTCTGGCTGCTTGTACATGGTTTATTGTCAAACCATTTGGAAACATGCTTTTTTATTTCAATGATATCTTGCTCAGCATATTGCTAAGTTGTTTGGGCTTATTAGAAAAACTCTCTTTACCATTACAAGGTATAAGCTTGACACCACTGTATTTATTAGCGATTAGTTTTGCCATAATTATTTTATTTTTACCTAAAGGAATTCTGCCCAAAACTTGGGGAATATTATGTTGTTTACCTTTAGTTATTGTGAACAACACGAGTCAGCAAATTCAGCTTAATATTTTAGATGTTGGGCAGGGGCAGGCCATTTTTTTACAACATTTCGAACAAAACTGGTTAATTGACACAGGCGGTTCTTACGATGAAAAAATATTTAGTATTGGACAAAATGTTGTAGTTCCATTCTTACGCCAACAAGGAGTAAAGCGATTAGATCGTGTTGTGCTATCTCATCTTGATCAAGATCATAGTGGGGCTTTTCCTTTCATTCAGCAGGAGATTCCTGTAAAGCAGGTTCTCTCAAATGAGCAATCTTCCACTACTCTAAAGCAGCCATTTCAGTATTGTCATCAAGGTCAACAATGGCAATATCCTGAATTAGATATTCAAATTTTATGGCCTAAAGAAAAAGATTTAGCTTTTGTCCATTCTCAACAGAATCAATATTCCTGTGTGGTATATCTGCATTTTAAAGGAATTAGTGATTACCAAAATTTTCTGATTATGGGAGACGCTGGATGGGAGGCAGAATACGAATTGTTAGAAGACTATCCAAGTTTAAAAGTAGATGTTTTGGTATTAGGCCATCATGGAAGCAAGCACAGTTCGGCTTATGATTTTTTAGCAACCCTAAAACCAAAACTGGCAATTGCATCGGCAGGGTTTGATAACCCTTATGGCCATCCAAGCCAAGAGGTTATCAATCGTTTAAAAGCCCTTCATATCCCGCTTAAAAGTACAGTAGAGCAAGGAACGTTAAGTTTTGTTTTGGAAAACCAAAAAATAGTTTTACACAACCGACGTTTTGAGCGCCTCTGGTTGCGTAGAGTTCCCTAAAGCTTCAGCCTTGAGCCTATTCACGGTTTTAATCGCTTCTGCAGGGTCAATATTATAAACATTGTCTAAAGCTGGGTTTGCTTTAAAGCGTTTATAGCTCCAGTGATAGTGTTCTGGATATTTATGGATGAGTTGCTCAATTGCCTGATGGATGACATAAGTACCATCGTCTGCAGTTCCTTCATAGATCTTCTCATCCATTGGTTCGATATGCATGGTAAAACCATCATTTTCATTACGGATCGCATAAAGGAATAAAGCTTTTGCCTTAGTCTTCTGGATGAGTTTTGCACTTAAATTACTTGAAGCAAGTGGCACACCAAAATAGTTCACCATATCTCCCCCAATGTTCGGAGTATGATCTGGCAAAATTACTGTAGTTTCACCTTGTTTGAGTGCTTTAAAAATTTGTCTTACACCAGTTTCATCGGTTGGGACTAGATTTGCTTGTTCACGACTGCGAGCTTCTCGTACAAAACGGTCAGCATCATCATTTTTGACTGGTTTATATAAAATAGTCATTGCTGTGAACTGAGCACACCATGCATTCATGACTTCCCATGTGCCAAAATGAGGAACAATGAGCACAACACCTTTTTTTGCTGCTAAAGCATCATGAAAGTATTGTTCGCCTTCTATCCGATGGATACGAGCAATATTTTCTTCATTAGATGAACCCCAGATACTTAAAAACTCGAAATATGAGGTTAATTCATTACGTACAGCTTTTTCTGTAATTGCTATACGTTGCTGTGGTGTTAAGTGGGGCAGTGCAATTCTTAAGTTAAGCTCTATACTTTTTGAAGTTTTAGTAATTTTTAAAGTATTTACAAGGCCAGCCAATAGACGAGCAATAGAACGCCCAAATTGAATAGGTAGTCGGCTAAATGTTTTGAGTAATTGATAGTTCATGCTTTTTGAATCTGGTCTGGTCATCTATAGCAGTAAGGAGGAAACAACAAGTAAAAAAAGACAAAAATATTATAAATGAAATCATATTATTTAGACAGTTTTTATCAAATCAACGTATATAATGACATCATTTCGATTGATTTGGATTGGAATTTTATGTCCGATTGGCCACCAAAACCACAAAATGAACCTATAACCCCTAAACAGAACGGACCGGAATGGCAAATCCTTGAGAAAGCTGTACTGGCTTCTGTAGAAGAACAACGCCGTAGTCGTCGCTGGGGTATATTCTTTAAAACACTTACTTTTATTTATCTATTGTTCATTGTTGTGTTAATGGGCAAAGGTTGTTCGACCAGCAAAGAAGGCTCAGCTGCAAGTAGTAGCAGTGCTCATCTGGCTGTGGTTGATATTGTTGGAACCATTGATGCTTCAAGCAATCAATCAGTAAATAGTGAAGATACGAACAAAGCGCTTAAGCGTGCTTTTGAAGCTTCAAATAGCAAAGCAATTGCACTTAATATTAATTCTCCTGGCGGTTCTCCTGTTCAGTCGGATGAAATTTGGCAAGAAATTCGCTATTTGAAAAAAGAACATCCTGACAAGAAAGTCTATGCAGTGATTGGCGATATGGGTGCTTCTGGTGCTTATTATATTGCTTCTGCTGCTGATGAAATTATTGTGAATCCATCAAGTTTGGTAGGCTCAATTGGTGTCATTATGCCGAACTATGGCATTACTGGTTTAGCTCAAAAACTTGGAATTGAAGACCGTACTTTGACAGCGGGCACCAATAAAGACATTTTAAGTATGACAAAACCGATTAATCCTGTACAACGAGAGCATATTCAATCTGTACTCGATAATGTTCACACTCATTTTATTAATGCAGTGAAAGAAGGACGCGGTAAACGCTTAAAATCAAATGATCCTGCTATTTTCTCAGGTCTTTTCTGGACTGGCGAGCAAGCAATCCAGTTAGGTGTCGCTGACCGCTCAGGTAACATTACGAGCTTGATGCGTGAACTGAAGCTTGATAATAAAGTTGACTACACAATTGAACGTAATCCACTGCAATCTATTTTAGGTCGAATGGGAGCAGAAATGGGTAAAGGTTTAAGTGAGTCAGTTGCTCAACGTTTAGAGACGAGCCAAGACGCAAAGCTACAATAATTTAAATCAGGATAACGGTATGTCAGTAAAACCGGTTATACACTTTGCGCATGCCAATGGCGTGCCGTCTAAGGTGTATCAAAAGTTGTTTGATCAATTAAAAGATGAGTATGACGTGATTTATGTTCCACTCATTGGACCTGACAAACGTTATCCGATTACCAATCACTGGCCTTTTTTGGTTGATCAGGTGATTGATAGTATTGTACGCCAAGCGAAGGGGCGCAAGGTGATTGGACTTGGTCATTCGCTCGGTTCAGTTTTAACTTTAATGGCCTCTTTTAAACGTCCTGAGCTTTTCTCACAAGTAATTATGCTAGATCCGCCTCTTATTTTGGGTAGATACTCTTTTGCTTTCCATATGGCAAAATTATTTAAACCTAAAATAGTCGATGACATGACACCTGCGGGTTTATCTGCACGTCGTCGTGAGCATTGGGAGTCTCGTGAGCAAGCCGCGGCATTGTTACGTCCAAAAGGTTTTTATAAAGACTTTGATGAAGACTGCTTTCAAGCCTATATTGACTATGCTTTAAAAGAAGATCCAATTCGTGGCGGTGTAACTTTAACTATTTCTCGTGAAGATGAAGTCGCGATTTTCCGTAAAAATCCTTCTTGGTGGTGGCTACCTATGCCAAAACCGAAAATGCCTGTACATCTAGTCGTGGGTAAAGAGAGTGCTTTCTTAAAAAGAGGTTTTCCTCAAATGGCAAAGCGTAAAATGGGAATTCCATTTAGTGTGGTTGAAGGAGGGCATATGTTCCCTCTAGAGCATCCAATTGATACAGTGAATTATATTAAAAAGCTTATCGATAGTAATTCGCGCTAATAAGACTTTTATAAAAAAAGGACATGCATGCATGTCCTTTTTTTACTTACGTTGAGCAAATCTTTTACCAAGATGCAAAACGAATAGGGTGTTCAAGAATTTGATTACGGAAATAGGCTTGTCCATCTTTCCATGTCAGCTGGCCATTACATAACCATTCTGCAACTTGAGGATAAATAAAATGCTCAAGTTTATGTACACGTTCTGCCAAAGAAGCAACATTGTCATGTTCTTTGACTTCAATTGCAGATTGAGCAATTGCTTGACCAGCATCAAGTTCAGAAGTTACAAAGTGAACTGTACAACCATGCAATCGATCGCCCGTATTTAATACACGCTGATGTGTATTAACACCTTTATAAGCAGGTAATAGCGAAGGATGGATATTGAGCATTTTACCTTGCCATTTATCGACAAAGTTTGCAGTTAAAATACGCATGAAGCCAGCTAAAATAACGATATCAGCTTGCCATGCCATAAGTTGCTGATGCATCGCTTCATCAAAATCGGCACGACTAGGAAAGTCTTTATGCGAAATTACCGCTGTTGCGATATTGGCATTTTGAGCACGCTCTAGGGCATAAGCATCGGCTTTATTGGACAATACACCTACAATTTGCCCTGATAGACGTGCATCTATCAAGGCTTGTAAGTTACTGCCGTTCCCAGAGACTAGAACAGCAATTTTCATCATTCAAAGATCACACGAATTTTTTCGTCTGCACCTTCCACTGATTCAGCATTTTCTTGGATATGTCCGATTTTCCAAGCTTTTTCACCTTGAGCATTAAGCACTTCAATTGCTTTTTCTGCATCATTTGCGTCAACTGCAATCACCATACCTACACCACAGTTAAAGGTACGGTACATTTCAAAACGTTCTACATTACCTTCACGTTGTAGAAGTTTGAATAATTCTGGCCATTCCCAAGAAGCTTCATTAATGACAGCTTGAGCACCATTTGGTAATACACGCGGTAAGTTACCAGGTAAACCGCCACCAGTGATGTGTGCCATAGCATGCACATCAACTTGTTTGCAAAGCTCAAGAACTGGTTTTACATAAATACGTGTTGGTTCCATTGCGACATCTGCAAGAGGACGGCCATCAATCACTTGAGTTAAGTCTACATTCTTAACATCAAGGATTTTACGTAGTAATGAATAACCATTTGAGTGAGCACCACTTGATGCAACACCAATAAGTACATCACCAGATTTTACTTTAGAGCCATCAATAATTTTGCTTTGCTCAACAACACCCACTGCAAAACCAGCAAGATCGTAATCTTCACCTTCATACATACCAGGCATTTCAGCTGTTTCACCACCTACAAGTGCACAACCTGCAAGTTCACAACCTTTACCGATACCAGTAACTACGTTTGCAGCTACGTCTACATTTAAGTGACCAGTTGCATAATAGTCGAGGAAGAATAATGGTTCTGCACCACAAACCAAAAGATCGTTAACACACATAGCGACAAGATCTTGGCCGATTGTGTCATGACGATTAAGGTTAAGTGCTAAACGTAATTTAGTACCTACACCGTCAGTTCCAGAAACCAAAACAGGTTCTTCGTAACCTTTAGGAATTTTGCATAGTGCACCAAAGCCACCAAGTCCGCCCATTACTTCTGGACGAGTTGTACGTTTAGCGACTGACTTGATACGATCGACCAGTGCGTCGCCCGCTTCAATGTCAACACCCGCATCTTTGTAGCTTAAACCGGTATTTGGGGTAGAAGTTGAGTTGCTCATAAATGAAGTCTCCGCATTGGCGGCAGATTATAACCTGAATATACGAAACTCTTATGTTATTTATGCTCGAAAATGCTATCTTTAATAAAAATATTTTTCCATTTATAACGATTAAATCAAAAAAGGCTAGATTTTATGCAAGATCGTATACTGCGCCGTATTTTCTTACTCGCAGGTATTGTATTGCTGGTATGGGTATTATACTTGCTCAAGCCTGTGGTCATTCCATTTCTTGGTGCTTTTTTCCTGGCTTATTTATTCAGTCCACTTGTCGATGTTCTAGTAAAAATTAAGCTCCCTCGTTGGTTGGCAATTAGCATCGTTTTTATCGGTATCGGTGTAACTTTAACTGTTGCATTATGGTATTTGGTTCCACTCATCTGGAAACAACTTGTTTATGCTCGAGATAGTATCCCTGCTGGAATTCATTGGATTAATGCAGAGCTACTGCCTTGGATTTCTTCGACCTTCCATGTACAACAAATGGAAATCGATACCGATCAAATGTCCAAAGCGGTTATGGATTATGTCCAGACCAATTACAGTGCCGATAGCATTCAGGCTGTTTTATTAAAGCTTGCACAATCAGGTCTGAATTTTATTCAGATTGGTGGAACACTCGTTTTAATTCCAATTATCGCTTTTTATTTTTTATTAGACTGGGACCGTATGTTGCAGAACTTACGTCGTCTCATCCCACGACCATATGAAGCCACTACCTTACAAATCGTTCGTGAATGCCATAGTGTTTTAGGAGCATTTGTTAAAGGTCAGTTCCTCGTTATGCTTTTGCTCGGTGTGGTCTATGCGGTAGGTCTACAATTAATTGGGTTAGAGGTTGGACTTATTATTGGTATGGTGGCAGGCCTTGCCAGTATTATTCCTTATTTGGGATTTGCAGTCGGCATTATTGCAGCCATTATTGCAAGTCTATTTCAGTTTGGAATGGACTGGACTCACTTGTTACTCGTTGGTGTGGTTTTTATGATTGGTCAAGCTGTAGAAGGCTATATTCTACAACCATTCCTACTCGGTGATAAAATTGGTCTTTCACCAGTTGCTGTTGTATTTGCTGTTTTGGCAGGCGCGCAACTTGCTGGTTTCTTAGGAATGCTCATCGCATTACCAGTGGCTGCGGTCATTGTTGTACTCTTAAAGCACTTAAGGGATAACTATGAAAAGAGTAGCCTTTATGGTGCGTATTCGGAATTATTTGTGCAAGAGGGTAATATTCAGCAAATTCATGTAGAAACTGAAAATACTAAACTTGATCTTGAAGTTAAAACACAGCAAGATACAGATACACCAAATCTTTCAGATCAGAAATAATTTCAAGGCCAATTCATTATATGCGTCAACTCCAACTGGATATAGAACCTCAACTTGATGCCCGAATCAGTGATTTTTCGGGACCAGGTTGGGGGCATGTAGTCGATGCAGTGCGTCAACTACATGCAGGTCTAGTCAATAGATTTTATATCTATGGTGGAGCTGGAACAGGTAAGAGTCATTTGCTTTCAGCGATTTGTGATTCTTATTTAGAAGTAGGCAAGTCAGCAATAAAAGTTTCACTGTTGGAACTTCTTGATGCTCCGATTGAGGCAATTACTTGTTTAGAGCATTATGATTTAGTTGCTTTAGATGATATTGAATCTATTAGTGGCGTGCCACACTGGCAAAAAGCTGTGTTTCATTTAATGAATAACCATGAAGGACAACTTGTATTTTCTTCACGGGTTGCGCCGATTGAACTAAAACTCGAGTTACCAGACTTGCAATCACGTCTTACCCAAGCGGTCAGTGTAAAAGTGCCAAGTGGAAGTCTATACGCAGACCGTTATGCTTTAGTTACTTCCGTTATGGCTAGACGTGGTATCCATTTCGATCAGCAGATTGTCGACTATTTACTTTTACATGGGCCGCATCAAGCTTCTGTTTTATTACAAACCGTAGCACAGTTAGAAAAACTTCTTAAAGGTGAGAAGACTAAGCTTTCAAATGCAACGTTAAGACAAATTTATGCTTTAATTGATGAGTACCAACAATAAATTGTTTCATACATCTCGTTATTTCTTTGGTTGGGGTGAACTTGGGTTTTTTGCTATAAAAATAATGAACTATTAAATACTTATGCTTTTAACTTTAAAGTGTATTGTTAAATTTTTTCCTAAGAAAATTTTCATATATCAATAGATGCTTAAATAACCAAATATTTATAAAGTTATATGAACAAAATGACCGGATAGACCGATCAAAATATCTTGAGAAATTCTGATTCCTGTGACAAAGTACGCACAAAGGATGCGATTGCAAAAGTGGACACTTTGCAATATTGACAAAGAAAAATGAAAAAAATAGGTAAGGAGAAGGGTATGCTCAAACGGAGCATTGCTTTTGCATTATTGGCTGCTGCTGGGCACGCTTATTCTGCTGATATTCAAGTGACAAGTTTAGCTGATGAAGATAAAGATGATACGGTATGTACGCTTAGGGAAGCTGTACAGTTCCTAAATTATCGTGGCTCATCTAATGCAGCTGACGTTGAAAAATATGCAAATGGGTATCATGGTTGTGGAAATAAAGATGCTTCATCAAATATTATTTTACAGCGCGATCAAGAATATAGCTTAAATAGCAGAATAACGATTACAGCTCCCCTTACAATTAGTACAGTAAAAAATGATTCTACATTAGTTGATACTGATCAGCCTGGTTCTCATAATGCAACTATCAAAATGGTCGGTACAGATCAATTATTTAAAATTGATGATGGTAGCGTTGAAAAAGCTTCTTTTGCTGTGACCTTAAGTGATCTTAACTTACAAGGTGCAGGCGCAAACTCTAATGTTTTAACAGGTGGTTTAATTTTAAACCATGAAAAATTGACTATTCAAAACTCTCGATTGATTGGTGGATATGCCAATCAGGGTGGGGCGATTTACAATCAAGGATTGTTATCGAAAACAGGTCAAACAGCTGGCTTTGTAACTATCATAAATAGTTTGATTCAAAATAATAAAGCAACCCAAGGCGGCGTCATTTACAGCGAACAGCCTTTATATTTAGTGACCCAATCTGTAGTCCGAGATAATGAAGTTTCTTCTGCAGATGGTGCCTTATTTTATGGCGCAACAAAATTTGATGATGAAAGTACTGGTGGATACTTAAATGTACGTGCCATAGGCTTTAGTAATAGTACCTTTTTCCATAATAAAGTTGGTTTTATTGCAAACATTAAAGATGGAATGTTTGTTAATAATATTACAATGATTAAAAATGCAGCAGGTTTATTTTTAGATGCTCCTCAAGGAAATGCTTCTGTTTCTAACAGTATTTTAGTCGGTAATGGGGTTAACTGTACTCCAAATACAAATGATCAAACTGTTGTCCAAAGTAACTTAGTGACCACTGACTGTAATCGGAATGCTTCTGCAAAGCTGCCTAATATACTTTTGCCTACGAGTGAAAAGTTAATTGCGGGTGATAGTGATGAAGGCATATGTGATGTAACCGCTAAAGACGGCTTGTTATGTCCATTTAATACACCAAAAGATAGTTTCCTTGGCTTTTTTAAACCACGATTACTTGAGAGCTATAACACTTTAGCTGACTCCTTAATTATTAATAAAGGACGTTTATATAGTGATGGCTCATCAATTGGTTTAGCGAGTTGTGAGAAACTTGATCAACGTGGAAAAAATCGTAGTGGTTATGATGAGTTATGTGATTTAGGGGCAATTGAATATATTTTAAATAATGAAATCGCAACAGTAGGGCAAGATATTAAATATGGACAAGTTGCAAAATTTAATATTTTAAATTCTTTAAGTGAAGCAGATTTGGTCACACCAGCTACATGTAAGCGTTTATTTGGTGACCGTCCCGATGGAAAAGAATGGCAACCAGGTTGTCTAAAAATAAAACAAAGTACTGATACGCCAGTCTCTAAAGGTAGTGTAACCATAGACCAAAATGGAAACGTGGTTTATACGCCAAATGGAAACTGGCATGGTGCAGACATTTTTAGTATTCAAGTCGTTACGAGTGTATCAAGATTTAATGATGGAACCGATTTCCAATATGTCTCGATTCCAGCAACCGTAGTCCAAGAACCTGTATCTGGTATTGAAGATAAGTCTGTTAGTACCGGTGGTGGGGGAAGTGTCGGTGGTGGATTAATTTTAGGATTATTCGGATTAATTGCATTGCGCCGTTTCAAGTCATAATCAGGGATGAGGACTATGAAAAACTATAAAAAAGCAGTATTAGCATTAGCTGTGCTAGCGGCTATGCCACTTTTTGCTGATACAGCAAATCAAAGAATCGAAGTAACAACTTTTGCAGATGAAGATGGTGAAAACCCTAATGCATGTTCGTTAAGGGAAGCCATAAAAGTTGCTGAAACACGAAGATCTGATTATGGATGTACAGTCTATAACACTTCTAAAAGTCAGGTAATCCAATTAAAAGCAGGAACTTATACATTAAACAAAGAATTGGTTCCAAATGCAGATATTGCGATTTATGGATATGGTGAAAAAGATCAAGATAAAAATTGGGCAGAAAAAAGTGTTTTAACCAATGATTATCCAGCATTACAATCGTTACAGACGAGAATTAATGCTGCTGGTAAGTCACGTATCTTTAATACAGCAGTAAATAAACAACCTTTATTTCTTCAAAATATTATTTTGGAAAATGGTTCAGCAACAGACTTTGGTGGTGCTATTTATGCAGGTGGTAATGTTACCTTATTAAATAGTCAAATCTTGAACTCACAAGCATCTAAAGGTGGTGCTATTTTCCTCGGTGGCGATAATGTTAATTTGTCTGCAACTCACTCTTTGATTCAAGGTAATAATGCAACATCTGGAAGTGTACTTTCAATGAGTTGTTGGAATGGCACAGCCTATACAAAACGGGAAGTAACATTTACCTCTTCTAGTGTTATGAGTAATGGTTCAAATAGTTCTAATAATACTTTTGAGTTTTGCGGAGAGCCGAAAGCAACCTTTACAATTAATACAATAGCTAAAAATATTGCAAATACAGTAAATGGTAGTATTTTGAAATTTACTGGTGATGCTACTCCTAACGGTACTCCTAATCCTTCAACCATACTTAGCGCTAACAGTAGTTTAACCTTAAAAAATAATACTATTGTTGAAAATAATGCTTATACCACGTTTTTATATGACACATTAGGAAGTAAAGAATTAAGATTTAATTTAATCGGTTATAACCCGGGAACCTATGCCTGTCATTATTTTATAGGGCCAGCCACTGATTTAAAAAATGCTGGTTTCATACTATCTTTTAATGCATTAAATTTGACGAATGATGCTGGAAAATGTGATCTACCAACGGAAGCTCTTACGTCTACACATCGAACTGTTGATATAGCAGGCCAGTCTTTTGACTCATTATTAGAACCTTTACATTCAGCTGGGCCAGAGACTGGTTTTTTACCAATTTATTATCCTAAAAATAATATAGGTGGTAAGAATCTAGTAGATGTAGACCCAGAGGGTAAAGACTCATGTACTTCTATCGACCAGCGCGGACTTTCACGCCTTGCCGATAGTAAATTATATTATCAACCAAATGGTCGTAATAGCTGTGATATTGGTTCGATTGAACTAATGAAACTGACCGCTGGAGATATAAAAGGTTTAGGTAATACGTCACTTACAGATCTGCTTGCAAAATATCAATCTCAATATGATACGGTTCAGAAGAATATCTTGAATCCAGATTATGCATATTTATTAAATGTATTAAAAATCGATTCAGCAAATTACAAGAACCTTCTTGATCAAACTAAAGCAAATGCAAAATATCGAGCAATTTATATCGACTTAAAGGCAAATGGTTTACCTTTACCAAATGAAGATAGTAGTCATTTATTAAAGTTCTTTAATACATCTGATTATAATATTAATCTTGAAACTGTCGGTACAGGATTGATCGACGATAAAGTTACAAACATTAAAAAGGATGATGGACTTTTTTGTGAATGGAATGATGCTTTACAGCAAATTATATTCTATCGTTCAGATGATATTATTACCCAAGCAGGCGATTATAACTATTGTAAATATACAATTAGCAGTAAAGATGGCACTACTCAATCATCTGGGTTATTAGAAGCCCGATTTGATAATATCCCACCAGTTGCTGGTGATGGAACTGTAACTTTTAAATATTTAGCAAATGAAGTCATTCCTTTGAATTTATTACAGTATGCGAATGATGATGGAGATGGTCCTACAAGTACACTTAAGACAAAGCCAAATAAACCTAAATTTTGGGTGAATGATCAGGGTGTAGAGTTACCGATTTATATACCAAGTAAAACTTCAAAGGATGGTATTTTCAAGGTAGTCAAAGCAGATCGAGAAGGGCCATGTCCTAAAGATGATAGCGGTAATACTTGCTATGGTGGTAACATCTATATTCAAGCGAGTAACGTATTTAACACCTTCAATGATACATTGACTTACTATGTTTATGATGCAGATGGAACTATTTCAGCTAAAGCAGGAACGATTAATTTAGTAAGTACAGCAACTACAACAGATGATTCTCGAAGTGGAGGTGGAGGAAGTATTGGAATTTTCTCTCTTGCTTCCTTACTAAGTTTAATTGCCTATAGACGTTACCGTAAATAAGCATAAATAAAAAAGCCTCCATAGGAGGCTTTTTTATTACTTGTTATATTTTTGAATAGCACATTATTAAAAAAACAGTTTTTAGTGCTCTAAATATTTGTTGATATATTCTTCACGTATAGCGGTTCTTTCATCAGCACTTGCTTTGAGCATGCGTTGACGTAAATCATTACGTTCTTGTGTACTCATTTTTTGCCAAGCTTCACGCATTTTCTGTTTTTCTGCATCTGGAAGTTGGTTGAACCAATCCATACGTTGTTGCAGATTAGCACTTTGGTTTGCTGGTAATTCTTTCAAGCTTTGATAGCGTTTAATTACTGCTCGTTGTTCTTCTTCAGACAAAGCATTCCAAGTATCATCTACTTGAGTATTGGCATCTTTAGAAAAAATCCAGAAACGTTCAAAACCCGCAAAACTGGTTTGCAGGAAACTTAATGAACAAAGGATAAGTGCTAACTTTTTAGCTACCATGTTGAACTTTATCCTCACCCAACACCATCAGCATTTCTAAATCTTCTACCATTTGTGGTGATAATT
Source organism: Acinetobacter nosocomialis (assembly GCF_041021905.1). NCBI lineage: Bacteria > Pseudomonadati > Pseudomonadota > Gammaproteobacteria > Moraxellales > Moraxellaceae > Acinetobacter > Acinetobacter nosocomialis. The sequence continues at coordinate 2,980,050 of NZ_CP157432.1, read as the reverse complement.
TAGGATTTACAACCACTTGATTTTGTGGCTTATCCATCATATCTACCGAATTAGGCAAAATAACAAAACCAGTAATTGCTGCTGCAAGTGCAAAACCAGTCATTTTCCAGACACTATAAAAAGAGGCTGGTTTTTGCTGGATATGGTCAAGCACATGATTCATCACCACTGTTTTATTTTTATGGTGATGGGCCAAACTATCGAGTTTAGACGTCACCTTTTTAGTGAAATCATCATGATTCATTAGAACCTCCCATGGGATTTAAATGCGCTAAGTACTCTCTAAGTCCCTGAATTGCTCGATGATAATGGGTTTTTACACTACCTTCAGTACAGTTCATAATTTGCGCTGTGGTGTGGGTATCGAAACCTTCCCAAGCACGTAACATGAAAGCTTGTTGTTGACGAACAGGTAGTTTTGCAATCGCTTCCTGAATTTCTTCTATGGTCACTGCTTGATCTAGAAAATCTGCTGGATTGATTGCTTTTTCATCGACAATATCAATGATTTCTTCATCATCATTGTCTAGACTAACTTTTTTGAAGAATGATAATGGATTTGCTCGACGAGCTTCTTTGCGGCGCCAATCCTGAAGTTTGTTGTTTAGAATGGTATAAAACAGCGGATACCATTCTTCAGTACTTCGATCGGCGTAAGACTTGTGTAAAGCAATAAATGCTTCTTGAACCAAGTCCATGGCAATGCCCTGTTGACCTTGGGTAGCACTTTCCATCATCACTAAAGCACGTCCAGTAACATCTTGCATAAAAACCTTTAGGCGTTGTTCAGCCGTGCTGGCATGAACACTAGATGCTTCCGATCGAGACTTTTTCGGTGCTAAATCCATGGAGATGGAAAATCCTGTCATTGGACGTACCCACCTTATCTTCAATATATCTCTTATATAACGTTGAAAAGAGGTGGGAGGTTGACAACAATCGGCTATTTTTTAGTAGTGTAAATGATTTTTTTCACAAATATGAGCGATGTAAAATAAATTAACGTTTTATTGGCGTTGGCGAACCATTTCAAAAAAACAAATTGATCCTGCAATTGCTACATTTAACGACTCTTGACCACCTGGTTGCGGTATCGTTACTGATTGTGCATGCTCTAAAGCGTAATCACTTGCGCCTTGTCCTTCGTTGCCTAAAATCCAAACACATGGTTTTGAAAGATCTTTTGAATAAAGACTAGTCGAGCGATGAGAGCTTGTAACGAAAACAGGAATATCGAATTTAGGAAGAATATCTGTCAATTGAAAGTTTTCAAAGCAAGACAGGCTAAAATGAGCCCCCATACCTGCTCTTAAAACACGTGGAGTCCAAAGTGAGGCAGAGCCTTGTGTACAAATAATTTGTTTAATATTCGCTGCTGCTGCAGACCGTAATAATGTACCTACGTTACCTGGGTCTTGTACATTTTCGAGAATTAGAGTGTCTACGTTATAGTCAATCGTTGATGCAGTTTTAGGCAAATCAATAATAGCTAAGCAAGGAAGGGTATTACCTAAGGTACTTAAGTCTTTATATAAAACTTCGCTAATAATAAAGACATGACCTTGGTGAAGTTCAATGATTTTCTTTAAATCGGGATGTTCTAAGGCTTGTTCAGTTGTAAACAAAGAAAAGAGTTTTTTCTGTTGTTGTAACCAAGCTAGGCAAAGGTGAGTACCTTCAAGAACCGTTTGTTGATGCTTTTTTCGGGCGCTATTGAGTTCAATTAAACCACGCAAATGTTTAATTTTTGCATTGTCTTTTGATTCTAAAAAAATAACCGCCATAAGGATATATCCAAAAGGGCGTCATCATACTATATGACGCCCTCTATAATTTAATTATTAATGATAGCTTGTTACGCGTTCAACTTCGTTTTTAGAACCGATAATTACCGGAACACGTTGGTGAAGCTCTGTTGGTTCAATATCTAAAATACGAACACGGCCTGTAGTTGATGAACCACCTGCTTGTTCAATGAGCATACTCATTGGGTTAGCTTCATACATTAGACGTAAACGACCAGCTTTTTTCGGGTCTTTTAAGTCATATGGATAAAGGAAGATACCACCACGGCATAAAATACGGTGAATATCACCCACCATACATGCTACCCAACGCATATTGAAATCTTTTTCACGTACAGATGTTTTACCTGCAAGTAACTCTTCAATATATTGTTTTACTGGTTGTTCCCAATGACGCTGGTTAGATGCGTTAATTGCAAATTCTTGAGTATCTGCTGATACTTGAACATTCTCTGTAGTAAGTAAGAATGTTTGAGTTTCTGGATCTAAAGTAAAGAAAGCTACACCATTTCCAACTGTTAAAGCCATCATTGTTGATGGGCCATATAATACATAACCAGCAGCGACTTGTTGAGTACCTGCTTGCATGAAATCTTGCGCTTGTGTAACTGCATTTTTTGCAGGAAGAATCGAGAAGATTGTTCCTACGCACATGTTGATATCAATGTTACTTGAACCATCTAATGGGTCGAATAGTACCAAGTATTTGCCGTTTTCTTGCGCAGGTGTAAAATCATCAAGTTCTTCAGACGCAAGACCACCTACGTGAGGATGAACTTTTAAAGCATCAATTAAATAGTCATTAGAAATCACATCAAGTTTTTTCTGTGTTTCACCTTGAACATTTTCATTACCTGCACTACCTAAAATTCCAGCCAATGCACCTTTTTGTAGGGCTTGGTCAATGGTTTTACAAGTCGTCGCAATCGTGTCGATAACTTGGGCCAACTCAGGTGTAAGGTTCCCTTTTTCTTGTTGTAAAAATTGGGACAATGTGAGGTTGGACATAAAAAAACGCTCCTGTGCGCAAGCATCAAAATGAGTCAAATAAATACGTGGCATATTCTAGATGAGAATGCCGGAAAATAAAAATTATCTTACTTTATTTGTGTTGCATTTATGCTTACAAGCCCCATTTTACGTGGTATGTTGTTTGCATAGCAAAGGAATGTATATTTAGGAGAATCGAAATGACAACTAAGAAGTTTGATGCGACCCCAACGGCAGGTGAACCAATCAATTTAGAAGAAATTTCGAAAGAAAGTGTTCAGGAGGCTTGGAAAGATTATGAAGCAAAACCTGAATATAAAGCTTTTAATAAGCACGATTTGATTGAGTCAATGCAACATTCAGAAGAAGAGGACAATAAATCTTCTTAAATTAAGAATGCAAAAATAAACGCCCATATTTGGGCGTTTATTTTTTTAGATGTTTTATTTTAATAGGGGAGGAACCGCTTCATAGTTAATTTCAACACGGCGGTTTTCTTTCCATGCTGATTCGTCATGTCCTGGATTAACTGGTGCTTCTTTACCATAACTTACCGCTTCAAGTTGCTGTGGATTTACACCACTTGTAATAAGGTAACTTTGAACGGCTTTTGCACGACGTTCACCTAAAGCCATGTTGTATTCACGCGTACCGCGCTCATCTGTATGACCAGTTAATGCAACTTTTGAGTTTGCATTGGCCATGAGGAATTGAGCATGGGCTTGAAGAGTTTGATAGTCTTCAGCAGATAAATCACTACTGTCGTAATCGAAGTGAACAACACGTTTAGCTAAAGCAGCTTTATTTGCCTCAGTTACACCTTTTGATGAAGCACCTGCCAAATTTTGGGCATTTAATGCAGCATCTTCACTTAAACCTGTGGTGTTTACGGTGCTTGGGTTTGTAGTACCAGCATTTGCAGTCGTTGCTGGTTTACGGCTCGCACAACCTGTCATGACAAGCGCTACACTAAGTAGAGGAAAAGCCAAATATTTGATTGATTTCATCATCATCTCCATCAATGGAAGAAAAAGTTATTTAGGTGCCCAGGCTGGTTCACGTACTTCACCTTGCTCACTCGGTAAATTCATACGGAAACGACCATCAGTGGACATGATAGACAGTAAACCACGGTTTCCTTCACGAGTTGCGTAAACCACCATTTGCCCATTTGGTGAGAAACTTGGTGATTCATCTAAACTGGTTGGGGTAAGAATATTGACAATGCCTGTATTAATATCTTGGATAGCAACTTTATAGTTACTGCCACTTGGTCGATGCACCAGTGCAATTTTTTTACCATCTGCACTTAAAGTGCCACGAGCATTAAACGACCCTTTAAATGTTAAACGTTTTACTGAGCCATCTCCAAAATCATAGCGATAAATTTGAGGAGAGCCTCCACGGTCAGATGTGAAAATAAAAGCTTTTCCATCTGGTGTATAACGTGCTTCTGTATCAATGCCTGAGTCATTTGTCATACGTTTGACTTGGCGAGTTGATAAATCCATTTGATAAATTTCAGGGTTACCATTCATCGATGCTGTAAATAGCATTGATTTGCCATCTGGTGAAAAGCTTGGTGCACCATTTAAGCCTTTAAAACTCGTAAGTACTTCACGTGTTCCAGTAGAGAGATCTTGTAAATAAATGGCTGGACGTTTAGTTTCAAAAGAAACATAAGCAATTTTTTTGGCGTCAGGAGTCCATGCCGGAGACAAAATCGGGTCACGTGAAGAGAGAACAGTTTTTGGTTGTTCACCATCTGTATCGGCGATTTGTAAGGTGTAACGTTCAGCAGGAGTGGCAGGATTACGTAATACATAAGCGATACGACCACTAAAATCACCTGGAATTCCGGTTAAGGCCTGATAAATAGCGTCACTTACCATATGCCCTGCTTGACGTATGCGTGAAGCAGGAACATTTAACAACTCATTCAGAAGATATTGCTGTTTTTGTACATCATAAAGTTGGTAATGGACTTCAAACCCGTCAGCTGTTTGCTTAATTTGTCCAGTAACAACATAAGGGATACCCGCAACTTGCCAATCAGATGCTTGAATCTGGTTAATAGCAGCATTTGCAGGTAAGTTTTTTGATGAACTCGTGAAACGTCCTGAGCGGTTCAAGTCAGTTTCAACAATAGGATAAAGTCCATTGTCGTTATTAAAAGGCACAATAGCGATTTTAGGCGCCTGATCAGGTGCTTTTGCAATCTCTAAATGTAATTGAGCAAAGGCAGCTGTTGGTGCAAGAGGACTTAATGCTGTAAGTAGCGTTAAGGCTAGAAGGTGTTTGCGGCTCGTTTTCATAGGTTTAAAGTCATTGAAGGTATTTTTTGTGACTGGTGATTTTGTAGCATAGTTACATGCTTCAAACTATTTAAAGCATGTAACTCTTACAAAATTATTGTGCTCTGAAAGTAGAGGTAACGCTTCGTGCTTCTCGTCTTGCATCAGGATCCGATGGCATTGGGTAGGGAGCAGATGCCTGAATTGCAGCTTTGATACTTGCATCCAATGCATCATCTCCACTTGACCGTGTAATAACAATCGAGCTAACACTACCTGAGTCAGACAGGGTAAATCTAACGCTAACAGTTTTACCACTGCTTCCTGTAGGAACATCCCAAGCACGACGAATTTTCTGCTCAAAATCACGTTTAGCTGAAGATGCAATTTTTTTAGCTTCACCTTTTTTCTGAGCAGCTTCTTCTTGAGCTTTTTTAGCAGATGCAGCTTTTTCTTCGGCCTCAATTTCGGCTTTACGTCTAGCATCTTCAGCTGCTTTTTGCTGTTTAGCTTTTGCATCAGCCTCAGCTTTGCGCTTAGCATCTTCAGCTGCTTTTTGTTGTTTGGCTTTTGCATCAGCCTCAGCTTTGCGCTTAGCATCTTCAGCTGCTTTTTGCTGTTTGGCTTTTGCATCAGCCTCAGCTTTGCGCTTAGCATCTTCAGCCGCTTTCTGCTTTTGGGCCTTCGCATCAGCTTCAGCTTTATGCTTAGCCTCTTCAGCCGCTTTCTGCTTTTGGGCTTTCGCATCAGCTTCAGCTTTACGCTTGGCTTCCTCAGCTACTTTCTGCTGTTTAACTTTCGCATCTTCAGCTGCTTTACGTTTAGCATCTTCCGCAGCTTTGCGGGCCTCATGTTTAGCTTTTGCCTCAGCTTCAGCTTTACGTTTTGCTTCTTGTTGTGCCTGAAGTTTTGCATTTTCTGCTTCACGTTTTAGTTTTGCGTCAGCCTCAGCTTTACGTTTGGCTTCCTCAGCAGCTTTGCGAGCTTCACTTTGTTCATGTTTAGTTTTTGCTTCAGCTTTACGCTTTTGTTCAGCCTCAACTTTTGCAGCTTTCGCTTCAGCTTGACGCTTAGCTTCAGCCTGCTGTTTTTGAGCTTCCTCTAAACGTTGTTGTTCCGCAGCTTGCTTCGCTTTAGCAGCTTCTTCAGCTTTACGTTTTTCCTCAGCTAATTTTGCTTGCTCAGCTTTTTGCTTTTGGGCAACCAGATGTTGTGCTGTTGGTGGAGGAGGTGGCACTGGTACTGCTGGAATATTTTGAGGAACATTTTCATCCACAATCGGACTTAAAACTTCTTCAGCCTGATTTTCTGCTGTGGTTTGTTGCTCAACTTCTTTTGCTAAAGGCGGTGGTAAATCTTCTGGCTTAACTAAAATAGTCGTCAGCTTTTTTGGCTGTTCAGGTGGTTTACTCAAGCCTAAAAAAAGCAAGCCGACAATAGCAATTGCATGAACTCCAAGTGTGAAGCCCAATGCAATTGCATTTTGTTTAAAAGGAGGCTTTTGATTTTTGTTCATAGCTTATTTTAAAGGCTCTGTCAGAAGGCCAACTTGCGTTAAACCTGCTTCTTGTAAACTTGCCATCAATGATACGACTTCGCCATAAGGACGAGATTTATCACCATTCACTAAAACCGTAAGCTGTTTGTTTTCTTGTTCAGCTTGCTTTTGTGCTTCACTTAAAACAGATTCAAGTTTTTCACGAGAAAGTGGTTCGTTATCTTTGTAGTCTTGATATTGAAGATAAATATTGCCGTCTTTACCAATGGTTACCATGGCTGGCATATCTTTGGATTCAATTGGACGATTATTTGCCTGCGGTAAATCAACTTTAATACCGCTAGTAATCATGGGAGCAGTCACCATGAAAATGACTAAAAGCACAAGCATTACATCGATATAAGGGACGACGTTCATGTCACTTTTTAATGGTTTTTTTATGCGCTCAAAGCGCCCTGAACGTTGAATAGCCATTATGCATCTTCCTGTGATGAACCCACAGATTGACGTTGCAATAAAGCAATCATTTCTTCGGCAAATAGTGCACGGTCAGAGTAGACGCTTTCACCTTTAGCCGTAAAGTGGTTAAAAGCTAATACCGCAGGAATTGCAGCAAATAAACCAATAGCAGTTGCAATAAGCGCTTCAGCAATACCCGGCGCAACTGTTGCTAAAGTCACTTGATCAACGGCAGCCAAACCGATAAAGGCATTCATGATTCCCCAAACTGTACCGAATAAACCGATATATGGAGCAACAGAACCGATACTTGCTAGAGTACCTAGGCCATATTCAAGAGTACCCTGATCACGACTTAAACCTACACGTAAAATACGCTCGGTGCCTTCGATCGTTTGAGAGGTAGACGCGTTACGCTTTTTAAGTTTGAAAAACTCACTCAGTCCTTGATAAAAGATATCCTCAAGGCCTGAGCGTTTTGAATTGAGTTGTGCGTTGTTATAGAGCGTATTAAGTTCAGCACCAGACCAGAACATTTTTTGGAAATGTTCATCACCTTGACGTGCTTTTTTATAACCCATATGTAACTTGGCAATTAAGTACCAACTAAAGATTGATGCTAACAATAAAATTAGCATGACCAATTGGACGACTGGACTTGCTTGTAAGATAAGGTCAGAAATATGCAGGGTTGATTCAATGTTTGTTGCCATAGTTACATATGCCGGTTGCTTTTTTTAGTCTTGTTCCAATTCTTTACGAATAAGATCACGTATTTCTTCAGGAAGGCGACGTGGCATCATTTCTTTACTTAAACATGCCAATTCAACCTCGCCAGAAGCAAGCAAGATTTCACCACGATAAATATTTTGTTGCAACACAAATGACGCAGCTTTACATGAAACTACACGTGCTGTAACAGTAATTAAGTCATCCATTAAAATAGGACGCATGTATTTCACATCAATTTTATGAACAACAAAGTTGTAATCTTTTTGACGCCAGTAATGGTCAACACCAGCAGCGCGGAGCCATTCTGTACGGGTACGTTCCATATAGCGAATGTGGTTGGCATGGTAAACAATACCACCTGCGTCCGTATCTTCGATATAAACACGAATGTTGAATTCAAAATGATTCGCCATGAGAGTATTCCGTTTTAGTTCACTATAGAGCTTTATATTTAAAATATGACTGCTGAATAAAACATCAGTTCTATCTCAAGTCATACATCTGCTTTTAAATACGGGGCAGTTTAGCAGATTGCATACTAAGTCCTATGGCACAACCTTTCAATTGCGATGGCTGTCTTTGTTGTCTAAAACCGTACCCTCTATGACGAGCATATTGTTAAGTTAAGACTGTTTCCAAGCAGCCTGAACTTGTTTAGCTATATTGGGATAATCTAATACAAATCTTATATGCAGCTCAGTTCCTGTTTTTAAGGCCTTATTATCTACAATAAAATAGGGGCTATGATTTGGTGCAGCTTGAGTTAAATCATGATTTTCTGGTGTTGCACCCAAGAAAATAAAAAATGAGGGCATTAATTTACCATAATAGGCAAAATCTTCACTTGCGCTTGCATTATGATCCAAAACATGAAGTTTTGAGTCTCCAACAACCTTGAGTAATGTGGGTTGAATAAGTTGAGTCAGTGCTTTGTCATTCATTGTTACGGGAGCATAGGGCGCAATTTCAACTTTGGCAGTCACATCATTGGCTTGAGCATTATGCTCTATCATGGCTGGTAAACTTTTTAAGATATTCGCCCGTATCTGTTCGTTATTAGAACGAATAGTCCCCACCATATTAACTTGTTCAGGAATTATATTTCCTGCTGTGCCACCCTGAATATTACCAATGCTCACTACACCCATACCTTTGGTGAGATCAGTCCTTCGGCTAATAAGGCTTTGTAAATTATTAATCATTTGTGCCGATGCATAAATTGGATCTCTACCTAACCAAGGGGTAGAGCCATGTACTTGCTTGCCGTTGACTTGGATACGTAAATGATCTGCACTATTTAAAATTGCACCGTCTTTATAATAAAGATGTCCACTTTGCATACCAGATATGACATGTATGCCAAAAATGGCTTCAGGTTTATAGTCTCTAAATGCTCCATCTGCGATCATTTTTCTTGAACCGATTTGATCACCTTGCGTGAAATTGTCTATATCTGCTCCACCTTCTTCAGCGGGTTGAAAAACAAAGACAACGGTACCTGATATTTTATCTTTATTGGCAGCCAGAATTTTTGCAGCCCCTAATAACATTGCAGTGTGCGCATCATGTCCACAAGCATGCATTACATAGGTTTCTTTACCTTGGTAAATTGCTTTTTGTTTACTTGCAAATGGCACACCACTTTTTTCTTCCATAGGTAGTGCATCCATATCGGCTCTAAGCGCAATAATAGGGCCGGGTTTATTTCCTTTTAAAATACCTACAACCCCTGTTTTGGCATAACCCGTTTTGACTTGAATGCCATAAGACTTTAATTCTTTTTGAACAAGTGCAGATGTTTTAAATTCCATATTGCCAAGTTCAGGATTTTGATGAATATGTTGTCTTAACTGAATGACCTGATTTTCATTTTGTTGTGCAGCATCTTTGATCCAATCTGCTAGGCTCAGTTGACTCATTAAGGCGAATGGCAGAAGTAAAGCGGCTTTTTTGTACATGTCCTTATCCTAAAAATATTATTGTTCATAAGATTTAATATCTAGATTTCTTATAATTCAGTTTTTAAAAATATTAAAAAATCAATAAGGTATAAATAAAGACTTAAAAGGTATAGAGTAATTAACTTATTGATAAGACAGTTGTTATTTGAGTTAAAAAGAATAGTTAAATTAAAAAAGGAAGAGAAAATTCTCTTCCTTTGATTAGTTTTTAGGCTCAGGGGGCGTCATTCCAAACTGTAAATAAGATTGGTTGGTTGCTATACGACCTCGTGCGGTACGCATGACATAACCTTGTTGAATTAAATAAGGTTCAATCACGTCTTCAAGTGTGCCGCTGTCTTCAGCCATGGCAGCTGCAAGCGCTTCAACTCCAGCAGGACCGCCATCAAAACGCTCGAGTAACATGCTCAAATAACGACGGTCTAGGGTATCTAGACCAGCTTTATCAACATTGAGCATATCAAGCGCACGTTGTGCCATTTCATGAGTCACTTCACCCGTACCTTTTACTTGTGCATAGTCTCGAACACGTCGTAATAAACGGTTGGCAATACGCGGAGTACCGCGTGAGCGACGAGCTACTTCTTCTGCACCTTCAACTGTAATTGGTACATCCATGAGGTTTGCAGAACGTGACACGATATGAGTTAGGTCTTCTACAGAGTAAAACTCAAGACGCTGCACAATACCAAAACGGTCGCGTAGAGGTGAGGTGAGTAAGCCGGCACGTGTGGTGGCAGCAACGAGCGTAAAAGGTGGTAAATCTAGTTTAATTGAACGAGCAGCAGGGCCTTCACCAATCATGATATCGAGTTGGTAATCTTCCATTGCCGGATACAGAATTTCTTCAATCACTGGAGAAAGACGGTGAATTTCATCAATAAATAGAACATCGCCTTCTTCAAGGTTGGTGAGCATTGCAGCCAAATCACCCGCACGCTCTAAAACAGGTCCTGAAGTGGATTTGAGATTGCCACCCATTTCACGCGCAATAATATTGGCAAGCGTGGTTTTTCCTAAGCCCGGTGGACCGAAAATCAGTGTGTGATCGAGTGCTTCACCACGACCACGAGCCGCACCGATGAAAATTTCCATTTGCTCGCGTACAACTGGCTGTCCAATATAATCGGCAAGTGAAGTCGGTCGAATAGCCCGATCAAAATGATCTTCAGGTTTTTCTGTTCCACTGATTAGACGGTCTTGCATAAGTGTATTTACTTCATCATTGATTTAAGAGCAGCACGAATAATATCGGCTGATTCAGTGTAATCGGCTTTAACCGCAGCTACAGCTTTTTGTGCTTCAAGTGGTTTATAACCTAAAGATTGCAGCGCAGCTTCTGCTTCAGCAACTGGAGAGTTCGCAGCAAATTGAATTTGAGGCATGGTAGCCACAGTTGAAGTGCCTTGAGCCAAGGTTTTGAAACGGTCACGTAGTTCAATCATTAAACGTTCAGCCGTTTTTTTACCTACGCCCGGAACTTTAACCAAAGTGTTTACATCGTCATGTTCAATTGTGTGTACTAGCAATTCAACACTTAAAGTAGAGAGAATACCTAATGCCATTTTCGGGCCAACACCATTTACTTTTAATAAGGTGCGGAAAATTGTTTTCTCTTGAGCATCACTAAAACCATAAAGCTGCTGAGCATCTTCACGGACGACCAAATGTGTCCATAGCGTAACTTTCTGGCCTTTTTGTAATTGGCAAAATGTTGAAAGTGGCGTATCAATTTCATAGCCCACACCATTTACATTCAGTAAGACAGTTGGGGCTTCTAAGGCAAACACTTCGCCAATTAAACATCCGATCATTGAATCTTTCACTTATTTGTTAATGGTTGAATAGTAGATGCCATTTGTTCTAAACGCAAAATGGCTTTTAAAATTTCCTTTCGATTTCGTGTGGATTTTATCCATGCAGGTAGACGCGAAAAGTAACTGCTATTACCAGTCTGTTTCGTTCGTTCTCTTAGATTAGCTTCAACAAACATTTTTAATTCTTTTAAATGTGTAGGGTTATAAACGTATATATCTCCATGCCTACTTGAAGTTTTCAAATAAAGTTCAAGTCCATAATTTGTATAACCAAATTTTTGGTCTAAAACAAAATCTACATTATATTTTTCAAATTTTGAAAAATTTTGGCATAAATGACATTTAGCTTGAATATACGGAGGATATGCTCCGGAATTATTCAGCTTTTGATTTGCTTTGAGCCATGACCCCCCACAACTGTGACAACGCTGATAAGTTGTGGCGTAAAAATGGCCATTGTGACGACTCGATATTGAACTATCTTCAGCTTTAATTTGATAACAACAATTTAAACAACTAAAAGAAAAAGTTCCGTGATAAGGCGCATTTACTAGTGACAAAGGACTGTCATATTTCAAGATACTCAGATAAGAACATTTAGGACATTTGACCCACTGATCTGAATACATAAAAGATGATGGATAAAGCCCTCTATCAACATGTCGACTTATCATTAAAACAGACCTATTTTATTACCTTGTAGCTCTTGCGCCAAGCTATAAGCCTGATGATCTGAAAACTTACTAATAATATCGAGTACCTGCATGATATTGTTATAGTGGTTGTTGCTAAAGCGAGCACCGTATAAATGGAGAATAGACATTAAACGTTGCTCTTTAAAGCTTAAAGATTTATGCGGCATGGTTAATGGTACAAATGCATCAAGAATAGTTTGCAAACTTTGGTGAGCAATAATTTCTAAACCAGACTTTTGTGGATGTTCAAATATTTTTTCACGTGCCAGATTTTTGGCTGTTTCAATTCCTTTAGCAATATCAGGTGAGCAGTATTGTAAAAGGCTACCTTGAAGCTGACCCGTAATAATTTCATACTGATGCTTGGCAAAAGCTGTTGTGACTTCATCAACCAAACGTTTCATAACACGGCCACGTAATGCCGAGATTTTTTGTTGCCATGTGCTGCTTGGAAGTGATAGCTCTTCAGGTTGACCATAATCTGCAATTAAGTTGAGAAAAATCGGCTCAACCTCTTGGTAACTCAGCATATTTAGAATAATGCCATCTTCTAAGTCGATGAGGGCATAGCAAATATCATCAGCAGCTTCTAACAAATAGGTAAGTGGATGGCGGCAGTAGTGATATTCACCTAATTGAATGAGACCAAGCTGTTCAGCAATTTGCTTTAAAATTTCTTTTTCAGATTGATAACAACCAAACTTCGCCCGTTGGTGAGAGGGACGATCGCCTTGGGAAGCAATTGTTTTTGAAAGCCAAGGATATTTTAAATAAGCGCCTAAGGTCGCGTAAGTTAAACGCATACCTCCATCATCTGGGTGGTAGTCAATACGGGTTAATAAACGTAAACCTTGAGCATTGCCTTCAAACTGACGAACATCGGCTTCTTCTTCGGGCGTCAATTTTTTTAGAAAATCATTATGTGAGGCATCGTCAAACCATTCACGAATCGCATACTCGCCGGCATGACCGAAGGGTGGGTTGCCAATATCATGAGCAAGGCAGGCTGCTTGAATGATTGCACCGACATCGGCAGGAGAAATCCAAACGGGCAATTCATCTTTTATTTTTTCGGCTGCCAGCATGCCCATGGAACGGCCAATACAGGAAACCTCAAGGGAGTGAGTTAAACGGGTATGGATACCGTCATGCTGTGCTAGAGGGTGAACTTGAGTTTTACGGTTTAACTGACGAAAACTTTGCGAGAATATAATGCGGTCATAATCTTTATGAAATGGGCTACGAGCCAACTCTGTACTGCTTTTTTTACTGCCTAAACGAACTGCAGAAAGCAGTTCTAACCAACGCATTTGTTCCATTTATCATTATTCAAAACTATAAAGCCTGATCATGCCAAAAAAAACTTAAAAGCACTAGCGTGGTGCGACATAGTTTGTCTTAGTTCAGGTTTTATTATGTTATTGAATAAACATGAAACAATTTATTTTGAGTGAGAATGATTAAAAAAATGATTTTGAACAAAAAACACGTCACTTCTTGCAGAATTAGGTTACAGAATACTGATTCTACATCTAGCTGATTTTAGCAAGACACAGTAGAATATGCGCTCTCTCTAAAGTCACATTGCGGTAAGGTTCACAAGACCTGCCCGTGGAGCCAAAATCAACATGTTTATCGTGGCCGGTGCAGCAGCACATTCTTCTTTTAAGAAAGCTCAACTATTAACACGTTTATCGTCAATTAGTTCTGTTCAATCTTTTGACAGCCAATGGGTCTATTTGTTTGATCAAGCGCTCAACGAGCAGCAACATCAATCTGCTTTGCAATTATTAAATGACGGTGAGTCTTTTGAACTTCGTCAACCTGCAAGTGATGAGATTCAGATTTTAGTGACACCACGTGTGGGTACTATTTCACCTTGGTCTTCTAAAGCAACTGATATCTTCAAGAACTGTAATACACCAGTTCACCGTTTAGAACGTGGTCTTTTATTTACGTTAAAAGGTGTTTCTGAAATTTCTAATGAAGTAAAACAAGTACTTCATGACCGTATGACTGAAACTGTTTTTGCACAAATTGAAGATGCAAAAGCACTATTTTCAGAAACAGCACCAAAACCTTTAAATTCAATTGATATTTTAGGTCAAGGTAAAGAAGCATTAGTAAAAGCCAACAACGAATTTGGTTTTGCTTTATCTGAACAAGAAATTGATTATTTAACAGAAACATTTACTCGACTTGGTCGTAACCCAAATGACATCGAGTTAATGATGTTTGCACAAGCAAACTCTGAACATTGTCGTCATAAAATCTTTGGTTCTGAATGGACAATTGATGGTGAAAAACAACCATTATCATTGTTCCAAATGATTAAAAACACCTATAAAGAATCTCCAACTGACGTGTTATCAGCATATAAAGATAACGCTTCTGTAATTGTTGGTTATGACACGATGCGTTTTTATCCGAAAGCAGATGAAAACGGTCATTTTGTTTACAAATATAAGAGCCAAGCTGCTCATATTTTAATGAAGGTTGAAACGCACAACCACCCAACAGCAATTTCTCCATTTGCTGGTGCAGCAACAGGTTCAGGCGGTGAAATCCGTGATGAAGGTGCAACTGGTCGTGGTGGTAAACCGAAAGCAGGTTTAACAGGCTTTACAGTTTCTAACTTAAATATTCCTGGTTTTGAACAACCTTGGGAAGAAAACTACGGTAAACCTTCACGTATGGCATCGCCATTACAAATTATGATTGAAGGTCCATTAGGTGGCGCGGCATTTAACAATGAATTTGGCCGTCCTGCATTAAATGGTTATTTCCGTACTTTCGAACAAAATGTAAATGGTGAAGTGAAGGGCTTTCATAAGCCAATCATGATCGCTGGTGGTTACGGTAACATTCGTCCTGACCATGTAGAAAAAGATGCGATTCAACCGGGTGACCTGCTCATTGTATTGGGTGGTCCTGCGATGTTAATCGGTCTTGGTGGTGGTGCAGCCTCTTCTGTAGATAGCGGCACAATGGGTGAAAGCCTTGATTTCGCATCTGTACAACGTGAAAACCCAGAAATGGAACGCCGTTGTCAAGAAGTGATTGATACATGCTGGCGTTTAGAAGACTTCAACCCAATCGTATCTATTCATGACGTAGGTGCAGGTGGTTTATCAAATGCAATGCCTGAGCTTGTAAACGACCACGAGTTAGGTGCAGTTCTTAACCTTCGTAAGATTCCTTCATTAGAGCCGGGCATGAGCCCAATGGAAATCTGGTCAAATGAAGCACAAGAGCGTTATGTTCTTGCAATTCGTCCAGAGTCTTTAGAACAGTTCGAATCAATCTGTGCTCGTGAACGTTGTCCGTTTGCCGTGTTAGGTGAAGCAACTGAAGCTCGTCACTTAACTGTTGAAGATCCATTGTTCCAAAACAACGCAGTTGATATCCCAATGCAAGTGATGCTTGGTGGTACACCGCGTATGCAACGTTCTTATGAAACAATTGAACGTAAAGGTAACGAATTTGACGCTTCAAAAGTTGATTTGAAAGATGCCATTTTCCGTGTATTGAAAAATCCTACAGTTGCGTCTAAGTCATTCTTAATTACTATTGGTGACCGTTCAATTACAGGTATGGTTGCACGTGACCAAATGGTTGGTCGTTGGCAGATTCCTGTTGCAGATGCAGCAGTAACGACTACAAGCCTACAAGGCTTCACTGGTGAAGCAATGGCAATGGGTGAACGTCCACCAGTTGCATTGTTAAATCCAGCAGCGTCTGCTCGCTTGGCTGTTGCTGAAGCAATTACCAATATTGCATGTGCAAATATTGAACAAATTAGCGATATCAAACTTTCAGCAAACTGGATGGCTGCTGCTGGTCAAAAAGGTGAAGACCAAGCATTGTTTGAAGGTGTGAAAGCGATTGGTATGGAAATGTGTCCAGCTTTAGGAATTGCGATTCCTGTAGGTAAAGACTCACTTTCAATGCGTACGACTTGGAATGATAACGGTGAAGATAAAGCTGTAACCTCTCCAATGACTGGTGTAATTACTGCATTTGCTCCAGTAGCTGATGTTCGTAAGACTTTAACGCCTGAACTTAAGAATTTAGAAGATTCAGTACTTGTACGTATTGATTTATCTAAAGGTCAGTTCCGTTTAGGTGGTTCGATTCTTGCGCAAGTATATAAAGCAATTGGTTCAGTCACTCCAGATGTTGATAGTTTTGATGATTTCAAAGCGTTCTTTGCTTTAATTCAAGACTGGAATAACCGTGGCTTGATTCAAGCTTACCACGACATCGGTGATGGTGGTTTACTTGCAACTGTAGCTGAAATGATGTTTGCTTCACGTTTAGGTGTAGCATTAGAGAACCAAACTACTGCGGGCTTATTTGCAGAAGAAATTGGTGCCGTGGTTCAAATCAAAGCGGCTGATTGGGAAGCTTTACAAGCAGAAGTTGCTGCTTCTAGCTTAAAAGATGCAATTGCTGTAGTTGGTCGTGTAAATAACACCGATCAATTATCTGTAAATGGCTTAACACTAGAGCGTGCAGAGTTACAACAGGCTTGGTCTGAAGTCTCTCATCAGATCCAACGTTTACGTGATAACGTTGAAACTGCTGATCAAGAATTTGCTTTAATTACTGATAAA
Organism: Acinetobacter nosocomialis; assembly: GCF_041021905.1. NCBI lineage: Bacteria > Pseudomonadati > Pseudomonadota > Gammaproteobacteria > Moraxellales > Moraxellaceae > Acinetobacter > Acinetobacter nosocomialis. The sequence goes on along the minus strand of NZ_CP157432.1, from coordinate 2,963,183 downwards.
TCACATCAAGGTTTAATTGCAAAACCTACATTTGATTTAAATGAACCTATTGAAGCGCCGTTTATTAATAGCCGTCGTCCTAATATGGCAATCTTGCGTGAGCAGGGTGTAAACGGTCATATTGAAATGGCAGCAGCTTTCGACAAAGTTGGTTTCAATACCGTTGACGTACACATGAGTGATTTACTTGCTGGTCGTGTAAGCCTAAGTGATTTCGAAGGTTTGGTAACTTGTGGTGGTTTCTCTTACGGTGACGTAATGGGTGCAGGCGGTGGCTGGGCAAAATCAGTTTTATTCAATGCAAAATTACGTGATCAGTTTGAACAATTCTTCCACCGTGAAGGTACGTTTAGCTTAGGTATCTGTAATGGTTGCCAAATGTTGTCACAATTAGCACCGCTTATTCCGGGTGCTGAACACTGGCCACGTTTCCACCGTAATATGTCAGAAGTTTTTGAAGCGCGTAGCGTAAACGTTCGTGTTGAAAAATCTGTTTCTGTATTACTAGATGGTATGGAAGGTTCGATTTTACCGATTGCTGTAGCACATGGTGAAGGCCGTGCAGTTGCTAGCGAAGCTGATATTGCAAGCTTAAATGCAGCGAATCAAGTTGCATTGCGTTATGTTGATAGTCACGGTAACCCGACTCAACATTATCCATTGAACCCGAACGGTTCGCCGGAAGCGATTACTGGTGTAACATCTAAAGACGGTCGTGCAACGATTATGATGCCGCACCCAGAGCGTACTTTCCGTGCTATCCAGCATTCTTGGAGTCCAGAAGAGTGGACTGAAGACGGTGCTTGGTTACGTATGTTCCGTAACGCACGTAAGTTTATTGGATAATATAAAAATTGAAATAAGCCACCGTCAGGTGGCTTATTTGTATGTAGTACAATGTGAATAAAATAAATAGTAGAGAAGAAAAATGAATTCAAAAATCCATTTCCGTGAGTTTGCACTTCTGATGGCATTACTCATGTCTATTGTTTCTTTTTCGATAGATGCAGTTTTACCTGCCTTAGGTGAGATTGGACGAGTTTTTGACTTAAAAAATAATAATCAGACACAGTGGGTCATCATTGGTATTTTTTCCGGTATGACAATAGGTCAGCTTATAGCGGGACCGCTATCCGATGCAATCGGCCGTAAGCGCATTTTATTTACCGGTATCATCATTTACTTTTTGGGAAGTTTATTGTGCTTTACCACACAAAGTTTTGAATGGTTTTTAGTAGGACGCTTCATTCAAGGTATTGGGGTTTCTGGGCCTTATGTTGCTTCTATTTCAATTGTTAGAGATAAATACAGCGGTGCTCAAATGGCCCGTATCATGTCTTTAATCATGATGGTCTTTATGGTTGCACCTGCGATTGCACCAAGTCTGGGGCAGCTTATTATTCATTTCTTTGGTTGGCGTGATATTTTTGTTTTATACATGGCGTATGCACTAGTCGTTGGGGCATGGGTCGCTCTACGATTAGAAGAGACACTACTTCCTGAAAACCGTTTACCTATGCGTTTACAAGCATTTCAAGAGGGCTTTAAAGAAGTAGTGAGTAATAAAACCACCATGAGCTATTTGCTATGTGCGGGCTTTTGTTTTGGTGGATTTATTGGTTACTTAGGAACTTCTCAGCAAATTTTTATGCAGCAGTTTGGTAAAACTGGGCAAGAATTTAGTGCTTATTTTGCTGTGCTTGCTGGTGTAATGGGCATTGCTTCATTTACCAATTCTAAAATTGTCATGAAATTTGGTATGCGTCCAATCTGTATTTATGGATTTCTCGGTCTTTGCTTAATTTCAGTCATTTTCTTAGGGATTCAACTTATAGGTGTGACTGTAGCATTTTGGATGTTCATGCTTTATGCCTGCATTCTGTTCTTATTATTTGGAACTCTATTTGGTAATTTAAATGCGATTGCAATGGAGCCAATGGGGCATGTTGCCGGCATGGCATCGGCTATTATTGGTGCAGCGTCCTCCGTTTTGTCACTTATTCTTGCCGCTATTATTGGGCAATTATATAACGGCACATTAATTCCAATGACTTGCGGTTTTGTCATTTTATGTGGTTTAGCATTTATGATGACCGTATATGAGAAGAGGCAGTTAAAGATTGTAGATAATGCAAATCTTTGATTAATTATGATAAAAGTTTTATTTCTATATTATTGTCTTTAGATAAATGAAGAAAAGATTATTAGATACAGCAACTGTATTACTAGATAAGTTTGTTAATCGTTATCATGATTGTGAGGGTTTTTGGGCAATCGGTGTTTTGTATACACATTGTTTTTCACTAGGTGAGTTTTCCTTAACATTTGATCTATTAAATCGTAACTCTTTCATAAATGATGAATTTTTGAAGCAAGTAAATAATAAATTCTCGAGCTATCTAGATGATTATTTAGCAATTCATAAGAAAAAAAGAGAGGATTTGATTGAGGCCGTCATAAAAATTGCATTTGATAAAGATCATAAAATATCAGCAGGTACTTTATATGGTGATTATTTCCAGGTTAGAGTAATTCTTGTTGATTCATATACAAGAACTTTTTCAAGATACAATGATGGATATTGTGTGGCTCATACTCATTGGATAAAGCAAAGAAATTATATAGATTCATTACCAATAGAAGATCATCCACTCATAGGGAATTATAATTTCTCATTAAATCTATCTCCAAAATCTTTAGAGATTACAGATGTGTTATTTAATATTCCTAAAGTTCTATAATCCATCAGCTCGTGGTGAAAGCCAATCTTGATACTTATTTATTAACTCATTCCTTTTGGCGTCATTAAAGATGATAAGATCAATGCCACCATCATATGGAGCAATAATTATATTTTGCTCAAAAGAAATCATAAAGGCTCGAACCTCATCGTTGGCGATCTTTTTTAATAAATCATTGTGTTGATTTTTTTTCCAAATTTCATTGATGGAGTACGGTCTATAGAAATGATCTTCTTCGTCATCATCATAATATTCGGGATTAGCTTGTGTTAGATTTATTTCTTTTTCTGGATGAAATTCGTATTTGAGCCTTAAAGTTGGATCATATATTTTATTATTATCGCTTTGGCTGAAATAATGACCGGTAACAATAAAAATAGAAGCATTAGAATCGAAACAGTCATCAATAATTTGATTATGACGATTTAATAATAATTCATATTCTGCAGGTGTATCTGCATATCTTTTTGATTCTGGAAGGCTATGAATTCGGAACCAAAATTGTGAAAAATATTGTCGAAAATAATGTGAAATTGGAAGTTTATTGGGATAAAAAAACTTCCATTGATTTATGAATGAATTAGTCATTTTCTTTTTAGCCTAAATATTTGTTAACATGTTATTTGATAAGTTACACAAAAAACAATTTAATAAGAAAAATATTTCGATGGATAAGGGAAATTTATATTAAATTATACTTTAAGGAAGTTGGTTCAATTTTTGCTTTCTCTGTAACAACGATAAAAATCGGAGATCAAAATGATGAAAAACAAAAATCATATAAGAACGATGTACACAAGAGATAAAGGTTTGCGCTTATTTGGTTTGGCGCTTGCCATACAAGTACTTTTTATTGCAGCAAATTATTTATTAATGATGAGCTGACTTTGATTCGGGCTCTTCTTAAAGGGTATGATTTAAAGCAAATTTACTAATTTTGAGTCATTCTATTCATGTTAAAGCTGATTTATTACGTACCTGAGTCACATCTTGAGTCGACTAAACAGTCCATATTTGCGGCCGGAGCAGGTGGGATAGGGAACTATGAACAATGTGCTTGGCAAGTTAAAGGAATAGGGCAATTCAAGCCAGTTAAAGGAGCTGATCCTTATATTGGAGAGCTAGGTGAACTTGAGCAAGTTGACGAATGGCGTGTTGAAACGATTGTGCTTGAAGAAAAGGCAAATGCAGTAGCAAAAGCATTAAAGGCAAGCCATCCTTACGAAGAGCCTGCCTTTGAGTTTATTCAAATCATAGAAGTTGATTTTTAATTAAATTGTGAAAAGTCCGGTTTACGTTTTTGCATAAATGCCTGCACAGCTTCTAGCATTTCTGGAGATTGAACGCGTTGCATAAAGATTTCTGCTTCATGGTCAATACATTCAATAATCTGATCTAAATCATGTTTCATTAAGGCTTTGGTTTGTTTTAATGAAGCAAGTGGTAAAGCTGTTAAGTGTTGAGCAGTTACCTGAGCAGTTGCATAAGTATCTTCGACGATTTCATTCACTAAGCCAGCTTGTAGAGCAGTTTCTGCATTGATCTTTTTCGCAGTAAACAGTAGTTCAGCTGCTTTGTGATAACCGGCTTGTTTAACCAATAATTGACTTGCGCCACCTTCAGGAGAAAGCCCAAGGCTAACAAAAGGAATTTGGAAGAGGGCCGTATTGTCGGCAAAAACGAGGTCTGCCTGTAATAAAATCGTAACGCCAATACCAATTGCTACGCCTTTTACTGCAATAATAAGCGGCTTTGATAGTCTGGCAGCAGATTTAAGGAGTACAAATGGAGGAACTTGACCTGCTGGGCCAGCATTCGGATTTTGTACAAAACCCATAAAGTCTTTCATGTCATTACCAGCGGTAAAGTCATGTTCGGCACCACGTAGAACGACTACTCGTACATCTTTATTTTGGTCAGCTTCATCAAGTGCTTTGGCAATCCATAAATAAAGTTCGCCATATAATGCATTTTTTGCTTCTGGGCGATTTATGGCTAAGGTGAGTACGCCACCTTCTAAATTTGCTTGTAAATGTTGATGAGGTTGTTGAATACAGCTAAGTGTCATCGTACTATCCTTGCTTTAAACCACGTTGTTGATTTTTAGGTTCTCATTATGGCGCATATTTTTTGTAATAAGCGTAACTGGTGAGTTCATAAAAAGTGAAAAACTCATTATGTATACATTTGATTATCTCGTTTTTATAGGTCGTTTTCAGCCATTTCATTTAGCACATATGCAAACGATCGAAATCGCGCTACAACAAAGCCGTTATGTGATTTTGGCATTAGGTTCCGCCCAAATGGAACGTAATATTAAAAATCCTTTTCTCGCGATTGAACGAGAGCAAATGATTTTATCTAATTTTTCATTAGATGAGCAAAAGCGTATTCAATTTGTGCATGTTGTTGATGTTTATAATGATGAGAAGTGGGTAAAACAAGTCAAATCACTGGTAAATGGCGTGATAGAGCCGAACTCAAAAGTTGGTTTAATTGGCCACTTTAAAGATGAGTCATCTTATTATTTAAGATTATTTCCAGAATGGGTAATGGTGGAGCTGGATAGTTTAAAAGACTCTATTTCAGCAACACCAATGCGTGAGGCGTATTATCGTGGTGAAATCCAAACGGAATTTTTTCCTGTTGGAACTATTCAATTTTTAGATGAATTTAAAAAAACACGTACTTACCAACAACTTCAACAACGTTTTGAGCAAGATGACCGCTCTAACTTAGATGAAATTGAGTAATTAAATATAGATTAAGCATCGGCCCAAAAGATAATTCGGTTGGAAAAAGGATCGGTAATACTGAGTTCCAGCGTTTCCCAATCTGTTTTTTCAACCTGAGGTTTAGAAAATTTATAATCTTTTTGACTGAGTTCACTATGTAACTCATAAATATGTTCCCAATAAATACGGATTGCGCTGTGCGGACTTGCATCTCCAAAATGTTCAGATAAATGAATGATGCAATCATCTTTGGAAATCTGTAAATACAGTGGAAAGTTGTCTTCAAACTGGTGTTGCCAATCGAGCTGAAAGCCTAAAAACTCAAGGTAAAATGATCGAGCTAAATCAACATCAAAAATTCTTAAAATTGGTGTAATAGAACCTGATTGCATCATTTTTCCTTTTAACGTGTACCAAATTGTTGAGTCCAATAGCTCTTTTGTTTAGCAGTTTGGTCAGAAGCACAAGCAATTGCATAAGTTGTGAATTTTGGATTCATTAAATTGCTACAGTGTAGGGGACTCGATAGCCATTTAGACATTACCTCATTTAAAGTTTTCTGCCCGCTCGCGACATTTTCACCGTTGGCTTTACCAAGTGAATTATAAAGTTTTAGTCGTGACTTTAGATCGAGGCCAGTCGAGCCAACATGCCCAAGAAAGTTATGTGCCGCCATATCTTCACTATGAGAAAGTGCGCCTTTATATAAATTATTATTCCAACTCAGCGGCGTGGTTGCGGAAAAATACTGCGGACCACATTGGCGTGATTGCTGGCGTATTTGATTGATTGTACTAAGAATAGCTTTTTGGTAGGCAGGGTTTTGTAAATCTTGGCAGCTTATTTCTATAGATGATTTTTGAACTTGTGGAGTAGAAGAGCTAAGTGCAGGATGCATGCTTGATGAGTTAACTGAGCACGCAGCAGTAATAAGGCTACAAGGCAATAAAGTATAAACTTTTAGTAGATTCATAATAATGCTTGAGTTCGAATTATTTTAATATTTTTATCATACGCCAAATTAAAATATATGAGTAATTTTTGTACATGTAAAAAAGCGAGTCTTAAACCCGCTTTTTTGTTGCTCAAGCTTATTAAGCCGTTTGTAATGCTTTTAAGTCTTCTAAAACTTGTTCTGCATGTCCAGCAGCTTTTACTTTGCGATAGCTTTTAACTAAAGTTTTGTTATGGAAAATAAAAGTAGAGCGCTCAATACCCATTACTTTTTTTCCATACATATTCTTTTCTTTAATGACATCAAAGTGATTACAAAGCACTTCTTCTTTATCACTAATGAGATCAATGGTCAGTGCCTGTTTTTCTGTAAAGTTTTGGTGGGCTTTTACTGAGTCACGTGATACTCCAAAAATACGAGCACCCAAAGCATCAAACTGGTCTTTTGAACAAGAAAAACCGACAGCTTGTGTAGTACAGCCTGGAGTTGAATCTTTAGGGTAGAAGTAAATAATCAGCCATTCATTGTCGACTTCAGCTAAATTCACTTCGCCGTGTGTAGTTGGGAAAACCTGATTTGGTAGTTGAATATTTTCAGACATTTCTTATCCTTTAAAAGTTAAATTCGATCTAATTCAAGTGGTAGAAAAGCATATTCTTCATGATAAACAATATCGAGTTTTCTTACAGGAATAGCTTTGTTAAAAATTGGGCCGTCAATGACAGTGGTATGGAATTCGCCGCCCTCACCACATGGATCAATTCCGCGGTTTTCAAGTTCCTGTATATACTCTAGCGATAACATTTGACCTAAATCTTCTACCTTCATCCCGAGTTTAAGGTTTACGGTCACAATGATGCTCTGAAATCCAAGTTGAATAAACTCTTCAACAACTTCACGGTGAGGGCGTAGCCAAAGTGGCATTCCTAGTTTAAGTCCAACCATTTGAGTGACGCGATCATGCCAACAGCCATGTTCAGGCATATCTAAGTCACCTGTAACCAGTACTTCTGCACCTTTTTGTTTAGCTTCATTCAATAAGTTAATGAATTTACTTTCATAGTCATTCCAGCTAGATGAAGCCATAAACACGGGTAAGCCAATTGCTTTCGCTTGTGCTTGAATAATATCAAGTGGCATAGCATGGGAACGGGAGCATTGGCCATGTTCTTCCAGCATAACGATTAAACCAATTACATTCCCAGTTCGCATTGCATCATACAGTGCAAGAGAACTGTCTTTACCTCCACTAAAGGAGACAATTGACTGTCTGTTATGTGCGTTGGTTTTCCATTGTTCTTGCATGGTTTATTTCGAATGATGAGGTCAGTGTCATTTTAACAGAGCTATAAAAAAAGCCTGCATAAATGCAGGCTTAATTTGGAGCAACAAAAGCTTATTTTTTAGGAGCTTGTTGTTGAGCTGCTTTCATCGCTTCTTCAGTTAATTTTTCAAGCTTAGTTGTTAACTGCGGACCGAAACATGCTTTAAGATCACGGTTTTGTTGTTGTACAAAAGCTAAAGAGCTTGGGCTTTTCTTCGCATTGATTGCGCTTTGGATTTCCCATTTTTGTGCTTCAGTCACTTTACCTTGTGCTTCCACTTGGCAGCTACAGAATTTGCTAACTTCAGCTGAGCTTAATTTACCGCCTTTTGCAGTTTGGTCTTTACAAACGTTGATTAATGCACCTTTAACGTTAGTGCTTTTATATGCTGCTTGAACTGGGTTATCAGCTGCATGAACTGAACCAGCCATAAGTGCAGCTGCTGAGAATAAAGATGAAAGAATAAGATTTGATTTTAACAACTTCATAAATTTTACCTACTTATTGCGGTATATAGCGTGTTGGATCGGTGACACCAGCATCGATAAAGCCTTCTTTACGCAAACGGCAACTGTCACACTTGCCACACGCACGTCCTTGAGCATCTGCTTGATAGCAAGATACCGTTTGACTATAGTCTACGCCATGTTCAATCCCTAAACGTATAATATTCGCTTTGGATAAATGTAACAGGGGTGTTTCAAATTTAAGTGGTTTTCCTTCAACGCCAGCTTTAGTTGCTAAACGAGCCATATTGGCAAAAGCATCAATAAATTCTGGGCGACAATCAGGATATCCTGAATAATCAACAGCATTGATACCAATAACAATCGCTTCAGCATTGAAAACTTCTGCTGCTGCTAAGGCATAAGAGAGGAAAATTGTGTTACGTGCTGGTACATAAGTTACAGGAATGCCTTCTTGTAATTGTTCTGGTACAGCAATGTTATGGTCTGTAAGTGCAGATCCACCTAAATTGGCTAAATCGATATTAATAACACGATGTTCAACGCCTGCGCGCTGCGCTAATGCTTTTGCTGCATCAAGTTCAGTGGTTGAGCGTTGACCATACATAAAACTAATAGCGATACATTCATAGCGCGCTTGTGCCCAAGCTAGGCAAGTGGTTGAGTCTAAGCCGCCTGAAAGTAAAACAATGGCACGAGGGCGCATATTTTTCTCCATATTCGGAATGATTTGTTTTATTGAATGATTAACGACCTGATTCATCGTTCCAGAGCAGTTTATGTAACTGTAGCTGGAAACGAACAGGCAGTTTATCGTCCAGTATCCACTGTGCCAGATCACGTGCTAAACGTGGTAGGCCAACAGCACCTTTTTCAACTGCAAAGGCAGGGGAGAACCAAACGGTACTGACTTTGTTCTGCAGTTGATATTGTTCAACTTGTTGTTTTGACCACTCATAGTCTTCACGATTACAAATCACAAATTTGATTTGGTCATGTGAAGTTAGGTAGTCAAGATTGCTGATGAGATTACGATGTTCTTCACCAGAAGTTGGAGTTTTTAAATCGAGAACTTTAGAAACACGTGGGTCTACTTTTGACACATCGAGCGCGCCACTGGTTTCCAAAGAAACGTCAAAACCGGCATCGCATAAACGTTGTAATAAAATTAAGCAATTTGGCTGTGCTAAAGGTTCGCCACCAGTTACACAAATATAAGGCGTTTGATATTTTTCAGCCGTTTCAATAATGTGCTCTAGTGATAAACGTTCACCTCCTTCAAAAGAATAGGTGGTATCACAATAACTACAACGTAAAGGGCAACCTGTGAGACGAATAAATACAGTCGGTAGACCAGAGGCATTTGCTTCACCCTGCAACGAGTAAAAAATCTCGGTAATGCGTAAACCAGACGCAGGGTCAGAGACAGGAATTGCAGAGGAACGTAAGGAAGCCATTCTAGAAATACCACACTATATAAAAAATAAAATCTCTACGATCAGTGTTGACCGTAGAGATGCTTGATCAAACTGAAATTAGTCAGCGCGTAACAAATCGTTCAAACTTGTTTTTGCACGTGTTTGCGCATCAACTTTTTTCACGATAATTGCAGCGTATAAGCTGTATTTACCGTCAGCAGACGGGATGTTACCTGGTACAACAACTGAACCAGCAGGAACGCGGCCATAATGGATTTCGCCAGTTTCACGGTCATAAATTTTGGTTGATTGACCAATGAAAACGCCCATTGAAATGACTGAACCTTCTTCAACAATAACGCCTTCAACGATTTCAGAACGCGCACCGATAAAGCAGTTGTCTTCAATAATAGTTGGGTTAGCTTGTAATGGCTCTAAAACACCACCGATACCAACACCACCAGACAAGTGAACGTTTTTACCGATTTGAGCACATGAACCTACAGTTGCCCATGTATCAACCATTGTACCTTCATCTACATAAGCACCAATATTGACATAAGATGGCATTAACACCACATTTTTAGCTTGGAAGCTACCACGACGAGCAACAGCAGGAGGAACAACACGAACACCAGCAGCTTTAAATTGCTCTTCAGTCCAACCAGAGAATTTAGTTTCAACTTTGTCGTAGAAACGAAGATCACATGACTCGATTGGTTTATTGTCATTTAGTTTAAATGATAATAAAACAGCTTTTTTTAACCATTGATGAACAACCCATTCACCATTGATTTTCTCTGCAACACGAAGTGTACCGTTATCTAATCCAGCAATTGCTTCTTCAACAGCTTGGCGAATTTCGCTTGAGCAATCTGCTGCAGTAAAGTTTGCGCGGTCTTCAAATGCTTGCTCAATGATCGTAGAAAGCTGAGACATGATCTTCCTTCCATAAAAAATTTTAAAGATTTTACACTAATTTGTGACAAGAATCTTTGAAAAAACGTGTTACGTTTAAAGCGAGAGTTAAAGTGGAAAAGCTTATTAGATAATCAAGTGTTTTTTACACAAAAATGATTTGAAAATAAAAATTTAACTCAATTTGTATCAAAAAATAACAGAAATCTAGCAGTTTTTGTATAAAAAAGAATCTATGCTCTTGAATATAATTTTTGTCACAAGCTGAATAAATTAAAAACAGAGCCTTTTCTTGAGGAGAAAACGATGAAAGTATTACGTGTTTTAGTGACAACTACAGCTTTACTTGCTGCTGGTGCTGCAATGGCAGATGAAGCTGTTGTTCATGACAGTTATGCATTCGATAAAAACCAATTAATTCCAGTAGGTGTTCGTGCTGAGGTAGGTACTACAGGTTACGGTGGTGCTTTATTATGGCAAGCAAACCCATATGTAGGTTTAGCATTGGGTTATAACGGCGGTGATATTTCTTGGCGTGATGATGTGTCAGTAAATGGCACTAAGTACGACTTAGATATGGACAATAACAACGTTTATTTAAATGCTGAGATTCGTCCTTGGGGTGCAAGTACTAACCGTTGGGCTCAAGGCTTATATATCGCTGCAGGTGCTGCTTACTTAGATAATGATTATGATCTTGCTAAACGTATTGGTAATGGTGGAACATTAACAATCGATGGTAATACTTATCAGCAAGCAGCTGCCGGTCAGGAAGGCGGTGTTCGCGGTAAAATGAAGTATGATAATGATATTGCTCCTTACGTTGGTTTGGGTTTCGCACCTAAAATCAATAAAAACTGGGGCGTATTCGGTGAAGTAGGTGCTTACTATACTGGTAATCCAACAGTTCAGTTAACGCAATATAACCTTGCACCTGTAACAGGTAATACTACGCTTCCACAAGATGCAGTTGATAAAGAAGCAAACAAAATCCGTAACGATGACAAATACAAATGGTTACCAGTGGGTAAAGTTGGTGTGAACTTCTACTGGTAAGATCCTAAAGAAAAAACGAGCCTCGGCTCGTTTTTTTATAGATAAAAATAAAAGAGCTAAAAAGCTCTTTTATTTTTTTGCAGTTCTTATTCATCTGGATAAGCAATTTTCTTCAACGCTTTAATGTCAGCATCAGGTGAGCATAAAGAAATAAACTCATAACCGTAACCGCGTAATAAGTGACCTTTGCGAACAGCAATCCATGTAGTATTAACACCAAAGATATCAGTTTTAATTTGCTTTAAACGATAGTCACGTTCCGCATCATAGGCAACATCGTTGACAATTCCGACTCCCATACCAAGTTCAACATAAGTTTTAATAACATCGGCATCAAGTGCAGACATTACGATATCTGCATCAATTTGAGCATCTTCAAATGCTTTATCAATTTTAGAGCGACCTGTAAAACCACCGTGATAAGTAATCAATGGATATTCAGATAAAGCATCAAGATCGATTTTATCGAGCTTTGCAAGTGGATGATCTTGCGGAGTAATAATACTGTGCTGCCATTGATAGTATGGAATACTTGCTAAGTTTTCTTCAGTGGTTAAAGACTCTGTCGCAATACCAATATCGGCTTCGCCTTGTAAAAGCATTTCTGCAATTTCGACAGGACTGGCTTGTTGCAAAATCAAATGGACTTTAGGGAACAGCTTTTTAAATTGATTGACAATCGGTGGTAGCACATAACGCGCTTGAGTATGCGTTGTCGCAATTGTTAAAGTACCTTCGTCCACTTTATTAAAGTCATCTGCAAGACGTTTAATATTTTCTGCATCTACAAGCATACGTTCCACAATGCTAAGTAGCGATTGGCCTGGTTCAGTTAAACCAAGTAAACGTTTACCTTTACGAACGAAAAGTTGTACACCTAACTCATCTTCTAAATCTTTAATATGTTTACTTACACCTGATTGAGAGGTATATAACGCGGCAGATGCTTCCGTTAAATTAAAGTTTTGGCGTACTGTTTCTCGGATAATTCTTAATTGTTGAAAGTTCATTTACACTTTTCCTCGAAAGAGGTGAGGAACGGCTTTAAATTCCGCGAGATGGCTCCTCACCAAATAATTCCTTAAGCAACTTGATCTGCAAATAGGTGAAGTTGAGATGCACTCACCCAAACAGTTTGATTCGGTTTAAATGCATGTTGTTTTGCAGCTTCACTGCTCAAAGCAATCTCAATTAAACGTCCATTACGATCTTGTAATTCCGCCACTACTTTTCCAGCAATCCAGACTTCACGTACAAAAGTTGCTTCAATTGTATTTGCCTGTGGTTGCGAATGAATATGTAACTCATCCGGACGGGCAAAAGCAATCACTTTTCCTTGCGGTGCCTGAACTGTAGTCGGTAATTCGATACGATCATTGCCAATACGGATAATACCGCCAGCATGTTCGCCTTCAAAACGGTTTGCTTGACCTAAGAAATCAAATACGAATGGTGTGGCAGGTTTTTCGTAAACTTCACGCGGCGAACCAATTTGTTCGACGTTACCTTTATTCATCACAATAATTTGATCAGCTACCTCAAGTGCTTCTTCTTGATCATGGGTTACGAAAATTGAAGTGATATGCAGCTCATCATGCAAGTTCCTTAACCAGCGGCGTAGTTCTTTACGGACTTTGGCATCAAGTGCGCCAAATGGTTCATCAAGCAATAGCACACGAGGCTCTACAGCGAGTGCTCGCGCTAAGGCAATACGTTGACGTTGACCACCAGAAAGCTGAGCAGGGTAGCGGTCTGCTAAAAAGCCCAGTTGAACTAGGTCAAGCAAGCGAGTAACACGTTTTTTAATCTCAGCTTCCGAAGGACGTGTGGCACGAGGGCGAACACGTAAGCCAAAAGCAATATTGTCAAATACAGTCATATGGCGGAATAAAGCATAGTGCTGAAATACAAAGCCAACTTGACGTTCGCGAACATGGACATTAGTTGCATCTTCGCCTTCAAGTAATACTTGACCGCCATCGGCCGATTCTAAGCCGGCAATAATACGAAGTAGTGTGGTTTTACCGCAACCAGATGGTCCGAGTAGCGCAACCAGCTCGCCCTCTGGAAAGTCTAGGGAAATATTTTTAAGCGCATGGAATGCACCAAAGTGTTTTTCAATATTCTTAACTTGAATACTCATGATTTCATTCCTTACGAATCAGTTGAATGCGGTTCTGGTTTGTCTTGATGTAGTTCTAACCAAGTTTTCAATACCAGTGTTAATAAGGCTAAGAAAGCAAGCAATGAGGACACGGCAAAGGCTGCGCTGAAGGTGTACTCGTTATATAAAATTTCAACATGCAGTGGCAGAGTATTGGTTTCACCACGGATGTGTCCCGAAACTACCGATACTGCGCCAAACTCACCCATTGCGCGGGCATTACACAAAATCACACCGTAAATCAGACCCCACTTAATGTTAGGCAGAGTGACTTTCCAAAAGGTTTGCCAACCTGATGCACCGAGTACAATAGCTGCTTCTTCTTCCTCTGTTCCTTGCGCTTCCATAAGAGGAATTAACTCACGTGCAACAAATGGAACTGTGATAAAGATGGTCGCTAAAACAATTGCAGGTACGGCATATAAAATCTTAATGTCATGATCCATTAGCCAGCCGCCTAACCAACCTTGAGCACCAAAAATCAGTACAATCATTAAACCTGCAATAACAGGTGAAACTGAAAAGGGCATATCAATAATGGTGGTTAAAACTGCTTTGCCTTTAAACTGGAACTTAGAAACAGCCCATGCTGCTGCAACACCAAAAATCACATTAATCGGAACGGCAATTGCTGCGGTGAGTAATGTTAATTTCACTGCTGACAGGGTATCTGGATCAATTAAAGCTTGAACATAGACTTCAAGGCCTTGTTTAAATGCTTCAACAAAAACCAGAATAAGTGGCAGCATGAGGCAGCTAAGGAAAAAGATCAGCGCAATTGTAATGAGCGTATAACGTACCCAAGTTGGTTCACGTGTCGCATCACGAGATTGCAATTTCAAAGCAAGAGCATTGCTGTCGGTATGTAGGTTCATGTGATATTTCTCCCTGTACGACGGTTTGCCCATGCTTGAAGTAAGTTAATGACAAATAAAATAATGAAAGAGAGAACCAACATTACTGCTGCAATAGTCGTTGCACCTGCATAGTCATATTCTTCAAGGCGCGAAATGATCATGAGCGGGGCAATTTCAGTTTTAAACGGCTGGTTTCCTGCAATGAAAATTACAGAACCATATTCACCTACACCGCGAGCAAATGCTAAAGCAAAGCCTGTAAATAGGGCAGGGAGTAGTATTGGTAAAATAATTTTAGTAATGGTCTGCCAACGATTTGCACCGAGTGCGGAAGCCGCCTCTTCAAGTTCAGTTTCAATATCGCTTAATACCGGTTGAACGGTTCGAACAATAAAAGGAATACCGATAAACACTAAAGCTAGCGTAATCCCGATAGGGGTATATGCAACATGAATACCAAGTGGTTCTAAATATTGACCAATCCAGCCAGTAGGAGCATAAAGCGAAGTGAGTGCAATACCTGCGACTGCCGTTGGTAGTGCAAAAGGTAAGTCTACTAAAGCATCAACTAGACGTTTTCCGGGAAAGTTATAACGGACAAGGCACCAAGCTAAAAGTAGTCCGAAAACAACATTAATAAACGCCGCAATTAAAGCTGAACTAAAGCTGAGTTGAAGCGATTTTAAAATACGTTCAGAGGTTAAAATTTCCCATAGTCCGTCCCATCCGATTCCAAATGATTTGATAAAGACTGCGGCTAATGGAATAAGCACAATAAGAGAAACGTAGGCGAGGGTGAAGCCCAATGATAGACCAAACCCAGGCAGCACTCGGGATCGCTGCGACATGATATTTCCTCAAAGAGAAAAGCCTGCTGAAACCAGTAAGCGAATAAATAAAGATAAACGGCGCGGTATAAAGCTGGGTATTAAGCAAATTTCAAAGAGAAATGTGTCTTTACCGGATCAATAGATGAGTGGCTACACATCGAGTCTTCAGGAAGTAGATAGTTCAGTAAGTCAGGAAATGGGCCAAAACCAGACGCAACATTAATATGCCCAACTTGTCCAAGATTAATCGGGTCTAATTGCCAAGCTTTAGCAAGTTGTAAAGCATCGAAAAAATCTAGCCAAGGGTCATTTTCACTAATCAGTAGTGTTGTAGGCACATTAATTTTTAACTGATGAAAATAATCTTTGTAGTCAGTCAGGCTATGGCGGGCAAAACCTGCTTCACCAAAACGTGCTGGATTTGCAGGAGCAACCAAAATTAATTTTTTAACTTGAAGTTGTAAATCAGGATGCTCAGCCAAAGCAGCAACACTGGTTAAGCAACCGAAACTATGCGCAACGATTTGTACGGGTGCTTGTACTGCTTGAACTGTTTTAACAAATTGCTCAATCCATTCACTTAATACGGGTCTATCCCAGTTTTTTTGCTCAACACGAGAACTAGACACGAGTTGACGCTGCAACCAAGATTGCCAATGTTGATGTTCACTTCCACCTACACCTGGGACAATTACAGAGTGAGTCATGTCTGTTCTCCTTATCGTTAGTACAAAGAATTACTTCTCTGCACTATTGATTTTCACGATTTGATCGAAAACACCACCATTATCAAAGTGTTGTTTTTGTACTTTTGTCCAACCGCCAAACTCTTTATCAATTGTCACGAGTTTCAATGGTTTAAATACATTGCTGTATTTTTTGAGTACAGCTGCATTACGCGGACGGTAGAAGTTACGTGCTGCAATTTCTTGGCCAGCAGGTGAGTACAGGTAGTTGAGGTAACCTTTCGCGATGGTGAGGTTGCCTTTTTTGGCAGCGTTTTTCTCAACAACAGCAACTGGTGGTTCAGCTAAAATAGATAGAGATGGGGTAATAATTTCAAACTTGCCTGGCTGTTCGCGAACAGCTAAATGAGCTTCGTTTTCCCAAGCAAGCAATACGTCACCAATGCCACGTTCAGCAAAAGTTGTTGTTGCACCGCGTGCACCTGAGTCTAAAACTTTAGTGTGCTTATAAATTTGGCGGACATATTCTTGTGCTTTAGCATCGTTACCACCTGGTTGATGTTTTGCCCAAGCCCAAGCTGCAAGATAGTTCCAACGAGCACCGCCAGAAGTTTTCGGGTTTGGTGTAATAATTTCTACACCTGGTTTGATTAAGTCACCCCAGTCTTTAATTTGTTTAGGGTTACCCTTACGTACCAAAAACACGATTGTTGATGTGTATGGTGTAGAGTTTTGTGGCAACTTCTTTTGCCAATCAGTTGGAAGTAATTTTGCTTTTTCAGCAATTTCGTCAATATCAGCTGCAAGTGCTAATGTCACAACGTCAGCATTTAAGCCATCAATTACTGCACGAGCCTGTTTACCAGAACCGCCGTGTGATTGCTTAAACTGAATGTCTTGACCAGTACGCTGCTTCCAGTAAGTACCAAACTGTTTATTAAAGTCTGTATATAACTCACGAGTAGGATCGTAAGAAACGTTTAAAAACTCTTGCGCTGCAAATGATGAAACAGAAAGAAGCGCAGCAATAACCCCAACTTTTAATTGAGAAAAACGCATGAGATAACCCCTCAAAAATACGAAATGTTCAAAACATGAACGCAGAATAGCGCTAGTCTTTATTCTAAAAAAATAATAAAAAACGAATTTAATATGAAAAAAATAGAAATAATAAAAATGGATAAACTATTCTTAAATCTTGATATATAACAAGTTTCAAAAGTTCAAACTAAATCGGTATAATTTTTAAAAATCAGTCGTTTATTAATTAAATGAATGGTGTTGTATTGTTGAGCGGTTTTTAAATAAAGGACGGATTAAACATGTGGTGTTTTAAAAATGGACAACCTGTTGAAACTATTCCGTTACTAGACCGAGCATTTCATTATGGAGATGGTTGCTTTAGCACAATTCGTGTTTTTCAGAATGAGATAGAGCTTAAAGCTCGTCACTGGGAACGTCTAAAACTTGCTTGTCAAAAACTAGCTTTAATTGCAAATTTTGAATTAATTGAACAGAGTTTGCAGCATTTATACCAACAAAACCTTGTGCTCAACGGCACTTTAAAAATTGTGATTAGCCGCGGTGAAGGTGATCGTGGTTATACTTTACCAAAGCATGAGGCAGATATTTATGTCTGGTTTTATCCAAAAGCACTGGAGCAATTCCAACCCGACTTTATACAGTGCGGGGTTTTAAATCAGGCCTTAGGTTTAACCATGCCGAGTCTAGTTGGACTTAAATCTTTAAACCGTCTAGAACAGGTATTGCTAAAAAAAGAAGCAGATCAACAAGGGTGGGCAGAAGCATTAGTATCTGATGTACAAGGTTATATTGTTGAAGGGGTAAGCAGTAATTGTTTTATTCGTTTAAATGATAGATGGATTACACCGGAACTTCGCTATAATGGCGTCCACGGTGTGATGCGTGCAGAAATTTTGGCACGTATGCAGCACCATGGAATTGCCTGCGAAGTCAGAATAATTGAATTAGATGAAGTGCCACAAATACAGAGTCTATTCTTTTGTAATGCTTTACATCCAATGCGAGTGGTTACTCAAATCGGTGAACAAACTCTAGATTCACAGGCGTGCCTAAATTTATTTCATAATCTTAACTTGAATCAGATTCATTAATATGCCGAAGCCACCTGTGAACGCGAAAGCAAAAAATGCTAAAAAAAAGAGCAAGAAAACAGCATCTCATTTTCCTAAAAAGTTGGTGCTGATTGGCTTTTTTATCGTTTTAATTTCTATTTTTGCTATTTTGTGGTCAAGTTTATTTAAAGCTTATCCTGTTGAAGGGAAAAAGCAGATGCTATCGATCACATCAGGTGAGACCTATTCTGGTTTTATTGATCGTTTAGCCAAAGAAAATAAAATCCATTTCCCAATTGTACTTAAGCTTTATCAAAAGTTTATGATTCATGACAGCATGAAAGCTGGTGTGTATGAAATCGAACAGGGAATGAGTGTAAGACAAGTATTGGAGATGTTGTCTAATGCTGATAATGCTCAGATGAACCGTATTTTGGTGATTGAAGGTACGACTTTTAAACAGCTTATTACTGCACTCAAAAATGATAAAAATGTAAAAAATACAATACTCGATTTACCAGATGACCAGCTTATGAAGGCTTTAGGTATTCCTTATCATCATCCGGAAGGTTTATTTGCGCCTAACACTTATTTCTTCGCAAAGGGTGAGACTGATAAAAAAATCCTCACCGATTTATATCATCATCAAATGAAAGCTTTAGATACTGCTTGGGCAAATCGCGCACCAAACTTACCTTATAAAGATAAGTATGAAGCTTTAATTATGGCTTCAATTGTTGAGAAAGAAACAAGTGTAGATAGTGAGCTTGAGCAAGTATCTGGTGTATTTGTACGCCGTCTGAAAATTGGTATGCGTTTACAAACTGACCCAACCGTGATTTATGGAATGGGTGATAACTATAAGGGTAAGATCAGTCGCGAAGACTTACGTACACCAACCGCATATAATACCTATACAATTAATGGCCTACCGCCAACACCAATTGCTTTGCCAAGTCAAAAAGCAATTGAAGCAGCACTACATCCAGATGACTCAAATAATATTTATTTTGTGGCAACTGGTAATGGTGGCCATAAATTTACAGCAGATTTACAGGCTCATAATCAAGCGGTGCAAGAGTACTTATCCGTGTTGAGATCGAAGAAATAAGGAAAAGAGATGTTTATTAGCTTTGAAGGCACGGAAGGGGTAGGTAAAACTACACTAATTCGAAAAATTCATCAGCATTTTGAAGAGCAAGGTAAACAAGTTGTTTTAACTCGCGAGCCAGGTGGTACACCGCTCGCAGAACAAATACGTTCGATGCTTTTAGCGGTAAATCATGATGAAAATATGAGTCATGATACTGAGCTACTCTTAATTTATGCGGCACGTGCTCAACATTTACAACAAGTGATTTTGCCGGCTTTAGCCTCTAACAAAATTGTTTTAAGTGATCGTTTCACAGATGCCAGCTTTGCTTACCAATGTTCTGGTCGTGGTTTAAGCCAAGATAAATTACAGCTTTTAAATCAGAACTTTGTTTCACGTATGCCAGAGGTGACTTTCTGGTTAGATGCACCGATTGAACTCGGTATGAATCGTGCACGTGAGCGTGGAGCTTTAGACCGTTTCGAGCAAGAAAAGTTAAGCTTCTTTACTAAAGTTCGCGAAGGTTATGAGACTTTATGGAAATCTGAACCAGAACGTATTAAACGTTTAGATGCTACGCAAAGTCCTGAACAGGTATTTGAGCAAGCCTTGCAATACTTAGGATAAATAATAAAAGCCACTCTCAGTTCTGTGGGAGTGGTTAAAAATGACGAAAAATCTGCTTAAAAAGATCATAGAACATATTGAACAGTATTTTATGCTATTTTGAATACTGTTCTAAAATTGAAGAAAAATAAGGATGAAAAGTTCAAAAGAAGAAATCATAGCGTTTCTTGAAAAGGAATTTCCCCCAAGTCTTGAACATTGCACGATTGAATCAGTTACACCTAGAGCTGCTGTCGTTTATTATCATGTAGATCAAAGACATCAACGCCCAGGCGGTACCATATCTGGTCCAACCATGATGACTTTGGCAGATTTTGCTTTGTATATTGCAATACTCGGTGAAATTGGAATTGTGGGTTTGGCGGTAACGACGAATTTTAATATTAATTTTCTAAGAAAACCTGCAGGTGATAAAGACTTACGTAGTGAATGTAAGCTTATGAAAGTAGGAAAAAGCTTAGTCGTGGGTGAGGTCTGGATTTATTCAGTTGGGCTAGAAGAACCAGTAGCGCATGTGACCGCGACTTATTCAATTCCACCAAGACCACAAATATAAAACTAAATAAAAAGCACAGCCAGAGCTGTGCTTTTTTGTAGAAAAATAGCCTAAATGTCGGTATTAACCAAGGGCTGCTCTACTGCAAAGTTTGGAGGCGTTAGAACTGTCTTACGAATCTCACTCGAAGTTCCCGGATAATCTAGAGTGTAATGTAGGCCACGCGATTCTTTACGTTGCATGGCACAGCGCACAATCATTTCAGATACTAAAACAAGGTTACGCAGTTCAATTAGGTTTTTGCTGACACGGTAGTCTTGATAATATTCAGTGATTTCACGCTTTAACATCTCAATACGGTGTAAAGCACGTTCTAAACGTTTTGTGGTTCTGACAATACCAACATAATTCCACATGGTTGAACGTAACTCATCCCAGTTTTGTAAAATAACCACATCTTCATCTGGGTTGGTTACTTGTGAATCATCCCAAGTTGGTACTTCTGGTAATTTGAAGTTTTCATCAAATTTATTTTCGATGTCTTTTGCTGCACTCATACCGTAAACAAAGCACTCAAGTAACGAGTTACTTGCCATACGGTTTGCGCCATGTAAGCCTGTATAAGAGGTTTCACCAATTGCATATAGACCTTCAATATCGGTCTGACTATTTGAGTCAACTACAACACCACCACAGGTATAGTGTGCAGCCGGCACCACCGGAATCATGTCTTTGGTAATGTCGATACCTAGCTCAAGCAATCGTGCATAAAGTGTAGGGAAGTGCTCTTTAATAAACTCAGGTGATTTGTGCGTAATGTCCAACCATACGTGACGAATACCAAGACGTTTAATTTCATGGTCAATGGTACGTGCCACAATATCGCGAGGAGCCAACTCTGCACGATCGTCAAAACGTAGCATAAAACGTTCGCCGTCTGGTAGACGTAAATAAGCACCTTCGCCACGCATGGCTTCGGTGATTAAGAAAGAACGTGCTTGCGGATGGTAAAGGCAGGTTGGATGAAACTGGTTAAACTCCATATTGGCTACACGGCAACCTGCGCGGTAAGCCATAGCAATACCATCACCTGTAGCAATATCTGGATTAGATGTATAAAGATAAGCTTTCATCGCACCACCGCAAGCAAGTGCGGTAAATGGAGCAAGGAAAGTATGAACTTTTTCTGTTTTTTCATCTAATGCATATAAACCAATAGCACGATTCGCTTGATCTATATGACCCAACTTATGCGACGTAATTAAATCAATCGCAATGTAATTTTCAAAAATTGTAATATTCTTGCGTTCTTTCGCTCGTTCAACCAATGTAGTTGAAATAGCTTTGCCTGTTGCATCAGCAGAATGGATAATACGGCGCTGTGAGTGACCGCCCTCACGAGTTAAATGAAGCTGTTCATCTTCATCTAAGGTGAACTGCACGCCTTGCTTTAAAAGAAAATCAACAGAAGGACGACCACCTTCTACAGTATGCTGTACTGCATCTATTTCACATAAATGAGCACCTGCAATCATAGTGTCATTAATATGTTGTTGAATAGAGTCAGTTTCATCAAGAACTGCAGCAACACCACCTTGTGCATAGAAGGTACTTGCTTCAGTTAAAGCAGCTTTGGCTAAAACTGCAATATTAAAATGACTTGGTAACGATAAAGCTAAGCTTAAACCAGCACCGCCACTGCCCACAATAATCACGTCAAAGTGGTGAATTGTCTGTTGATTAGGCATGTCCATTCGCATCAATTTAAAACGTCCGCTAATGACACCCCTTTTTACCTAAAAAGGCAAGAGCTTAAGCGCTCTAAGTCATAGAAAAATTGCAATTAGCTTAAAAAACTGCAATGTGTAAAATAAACGTGATGAGGATGCCTTACAAATAAACATATTGTTACGCACAATTCCAAAGCGTTGTGATACAACAGTTTTATTCTTATTCTCGTAGACCAATTGTGGGTGAGCACCGAATGAAATCTCGCTATTTACAACAAGGAATGTATGCAGCGGTATTTACAGTTGCTGCTGTTCAAGCAAACGCTGCTGTTGATTTTTCAAACCTCGTTGAACAAGTTAGTCCGGCTGTGGTGAGTGTAAACGTTGTAAAAAAAATGACGCAGGATGAACTGTTACAGCAGCAAGTTCCTGAAATTTTAAAACGTTTCTTTGGTAATCAGGTCATCATTCCACAGCAACAAGGTCCTCAAGAAAAAACCGCATACGGTAGTGCATTCTTTATTAGTAAAGATGGTTACTTACTTACAAACCATCATGTGATTGAAAATGCTTCCCGCATTAGTATTACTTTAAATGACCGTCGTGAGATTGATGCAACTGTTGTTGGTAGTGATGAACGTACCGATGTTGCTTTATTAAAAGTGAATGGAAATAATTATCCTGCTTTAAAAGTAGGAAATGTTGACCGTTTACGCGTAGGAGAGCCGGTTTTAGCAATTGGTTCACCATTTGGTTTTGACTACTCTGCTTCAGCAGGTATTGTCAGCGCTAAATCACGTAACATGAGCGGTGAAACCTCTGTACCATTTATTCAAACAGATGTAGCTTTAAACCCTGGTAACTCAGGCGGTCCATTGTTTAATCAAAATGGTGAAGTTGTCGGGGTGAACTCACGTATCTTTAGTGGTACTGGCGGTTATATGGGCTTGTCTTTCTCTATTCCAATCGATGTTGCGATGGATGTAGCTGAACAGCTTAAAACGAAAGGGAAAGTCACTCGTTCATATCTAGGCGTTATGATGCAAGATATTGACCGTAACCTTGCCGATGCTTACAAACTGCCTAAACCAGAAGGTGCTCTTATCACACAAGTTACGCCAAATTCACCTGCTCAAAAAGCAGGACTTAGAGCTGGCGATGTGATTTTAAAACTTAATGGTGCTTCTGTACTACGTACAAGTGATTTGCTCTATGCCTTAAACAAAGTACAGCCAAACCAAACAGTTCAGTTTGAAGTATTACGCGATGATAAAACTCGTAATATTTCGGCAACTCTGGCAACTGCACCAGATGAAACACCTGCTACAGGTACTCAGGCTTCTACTTCTAAAGGTCCAGTATTAGGCATGAGTATTCGTGATTTGGCTGAACCAGAGAAAAATGCGTTAAGCGTGAAAGGTGGTATTTATGTTCAAGATGTTCGCCGTGGTGGACTAGCATCATTGTCAAATATCATTCCTGGTGATGTAATTGTTCAGGTTAATAATACTCAAATTTTGAATAGCCAAGATTTTGCTAAAGTTGTTTCTAACTTACAAAAAAATACGGTTGCTCGGGTTGGGATTATTCGTCAAGGCCAACGTGCAATGCTTGGTTTACGCATCCAGTAATATGACATAAAAATGAGCCACCCTGAAAATGGGTGGTTTTTTATTATTTGGATTCGGCATAATGTGATCTAGCTAATTTGGATGTAGCTTTAGATTTAATGATTAAAGTGGGTGTTTTGTGAGCAGTATTTTCGATTTGCATATTCTGGTTCAGCCACAGCATATTGATGCTTTGGGCCATGTTAACAATGTAATGTATGTCCAATGGATGCAAGATGTTGCTGCTGCTCATGTTGAAACATTAGGAGTAGGCGTAACCAAATATCTTGAGCTTAAACATGCAATGGTTGCTGTTGAGCATCATGTACAATACCGTAAAGCTGCGTTTGAAGACGAAGAAATCGTACTACGGACATGGCTCGATGATATCAATGCACTTTATTCATTTCGCCAGTATGTTTTTTTTCGCCCTTCTGATCAGGCTGTCTTATTTGTTGGGAATACCAAATGGGCATGTATTGAAATTGAATCTGGCCGACCAAAACGTATGTCACCGACTTTTACACAAGCCTATAAGCCACTTGACTCAAGTATAAATCCTTTAGATTTTACTATTTCGTATAGAAGCGATTAAGAGAGATCAAAATTTGGAACATTTATTTTCGATTGAAACTCCTAGACTAATTTTAAGTGAATTGGAGGAAGGTGATAAAACATCTGTTTTTGAATTATTTTCAAATTCAACAGTACTTGAATTCTATGATTTGAAAGCTTTTGTTTCCTTAGAAGAAGCGGAAGTTTTGATTGAAAAAATGCATCTAAAATGGAAGACGCGTATAGGTTTTAGGCATGCTATCCGTCTTAAACAAAATAGAACTATGTTGGGAACATGTGGTGTAAATAGCATCAAGCAAGTTGATAATGATTTCGCTGTAGTGATTGGTTATGAGCTTCACCCGAAGGCATGGGGTATTGGCTATATGCAAGAAGCGCTTACAGGGATAATTCAGTATTTGAAGCAAGAACGTTTATTTGGGAACAAAATAAAATATATTTGGGCTGAAATATTTGAACGGAACATTAAATCTCAGCAAGTTGTAAATAAACTTGGATTTGAATTAATTGGTAAAACAGTTAATCATACTAACAATACGGTATCTGACAACTTACTCAAATTTGAGCTGAAGTTGTACTAATTTAAGTTTTCTTTAAAGAACATTACTTGGTTACATAAAGAAGTTTAAAAGCTTTTTTTAAAAGAAATAATTTATATCTTTTTCATTTCTGCAATCTGCTATAATCTCTCGCAATTTGTTAAACCGCTTTGGCTATGTATTAAAACAAGCTACATAGCACTTTATATTTTCTCAAGGTAGCCCATGGCGCAAGCTAAAAAATCAGTTGATATCAAAAATATCCGAAATTTCTCGATTATCGCTCATATCGATCATGGTAAGTCTACTTTGGCTGACCGTTTTATTCAGATGTGCGGTGGCTTACAAGATCGTGAGATGCAAGCTCAGGTCTTGGACTCAATGGAGCTTGAGCGCGAACGTGGGATTACCATTAAAGCAGCGTCTGTGACATTGTATTACACCCATCCAAATGAGCAAGAATATCAGCTTAACTTTATTGATACCCCGGGGCACGTCGACTTCTCGTATGAAGTATCTCGTTCATTAGCAGCGTGTGAAGGCGCGTTATTGGTCGTAGATGCGGCGCAAGGCGTAGAAGCTCAATCAGTTGCAAACTGTTATACAGCAATTGAACAAGGCCTCGAAGTTCTTCCTATTTTAAATAAAATTGATTTACCTCAGGCTGAACCTGAACGTGTAATTCATGAAATTGAAGAAATTATCGGGATTGAAGCGACAGATGCGCCAACTTGTTCAGCAAAAACAGGTTTGGGCGTTGAAGGTGTATTAGAACGTTTAGTCGACGTTATTCCAGCGCCAGAAGGTGATCGTGAAGCTCCACTTCAAGCGTTAATCATCGATTCATGGTTTGATAACTACTTAGGTGTAGTCTCTCTTGTCCGCATTAAAGAAGGTCGTATCCGTAAGGGCGATAAAATGTTGGTTAAGTCGACAGGACAAACTCATCCAGTAACTTCTGTAGGTGTATTTAACCCTAAACATACTGAAACCGATATTCTTGAAGCTGGCGAAGTAGGATTTGTTATTGCTGGTATTAAAGACATTTTTGGTGCACCAGTAGGTGATACTATTACGCTTGCGTCTACACCAGATGTTGCAACTTTACCTGGGTTTAAAAAGGTTAAACCACAGGTTTATGCGGGTCTTTTCCCAATCGATTCAAGTGATTTTGAACCATTCCGCGAAGCATTACAGAAATTACAAATTAACGATTCTGCCTTGTTCTTTGAACCTGAAAGTTCTGATGCACTTGGTTTCGGTTTCCGCTGTGGTTTCTTAGGCATGTTGCATATGGAAATTGTACAAGAGCGTTTAGAGCGTGAGTATGATCTCGATTTGATTAGCTCTGCACCAACAGTAGTCTATGAAGCCGTTACCAAAAAAGGCGATACGATCTATATCGACAGTCCATCTAAAATGCCTGATGGTTCAGTTGTTGAAGATTTACGTGAGCCAATTGCTGAATGTCATATTCTTGTGCCACAAGAGTACTTAGGTAATGTCATGACCTTGTGTATTGAGCGTCGTGGTGTACAAAAAGACATGAAATTTTTAGGTAATCAAGTTTCGATTACTTTTGAAATTCCAATGGCTGAAGTCGTGATGGATTTCTTTGACAAGCTCAAATCATGTTCACGTGGTTTTGCATCGCTAGACTATAACTTCGTACGTTTCGAAAGTTCATCTTTAGTTAAGGTTGATGTATTAATTAATAGTGAAAAGGTTGATGCCTTGGCTATGATTTGTCACCGTAATGATGCTCGCCATCGTGGTATTGCTTTAGTTGAAAAAATGAAAGATTTGATTCCACGTCAAATGTTTGATGTTGCAATTCAGGCTGCTATTGGTGCTCAAATTATTGCTCGTTCGACTGTTAAGGCGATGCGTAAAAACGTTCTAGCAAAATGTTATGGCGGTGACGTGTCTCGTAAGAAGAAATTACTTTCTAAACAAAAAGAAGGTAAGAAACGTATGAAACAAGTGGGTAGTGTAGAAATTCCACAAGAAGCGTTCTTAGCTGTTTTGAAAGTAGAAAGATAAAAGAAAGGGCTGGGATGAACTTATATTCTCCCAGCCATAAAGCAAGCAGCTAGGCTGCGAGTGAGGTCATGTGGATTTTGATTTTAATTTAATTCTTGTTCCAGTTACGCTGATTTTATTTGCAGTGTGGTTGCTAGATAAGCTGGTTTTTAAACAGCGTGCAAATAAAGGGCGAGAGAACGAAAATTTTGTTATTACATGGGCCTATGACTTTTGGCCAGTTTTAGCTGTTGTGCTTGTACTTCGCTCATTTCTTTATGAGCCATTTAATATTCCATCAGACTCTATGGTTCCAACTTTAGAGACTGGCGATTTTATCTTAGTTAATAAATTCGACTATGGTGTGCGTTTACCTATCGTAAATAAAAAAGTCATTGATGTAGGTGAACCGAAACGTGGTGATGTCATCGTATTCCGTTACCCACCTCAACCGACCATTAGTTATATTAAGCGTGTAATTGGTTTACCAGGTGACCATATTGTTTACGATCATGGTCAATTGATTATTAATGGTCAGAAAATTCCTAAAGTACCAACACAATTTAGTCGTGAAAAAGATGCTTTAGATACACCAACGTCTATTTATCATAAAGAAACAATTGGTGATCATACCTTTACGATGCGTGAACTCGAAGGTGTAAACGTTGCGCGTCAGGCACCATTTATCAACTATGTTGATAATGGCAAATATTCAAACCAAGACGGTTTATATTGGGAAGTAACTGTTCCGAAAGGACATTACTTTGCAATGGGGGACAACCGTGATCAAAGTGCTGACAGTCGTTTCTGGGGGTTCGTTCCTGAAGAAAATTTAACAGGCCGAGCTTTCTATGTCTGGATGCACAAAGAACCTGGTTTCCACCTGCCAAGCTTTAACCGAAATGGAAAAATAGATTAAAAACAACCATTAGGAAAAACAAAAATGCGTAAGGCACAACAGGGTACTTCGTATTTAGCAATTTTATTTGGGGTGGTTATATTTGCAATTGCGGCGAAAGCCGTACTTGCAGTTTGGCCAGCATATTGGGATGATCGTGTGATTAATAATCAGATTACAGAGCTCATGCAACAAAGCTCAGCTGATATCACACCCCAAAAGTTTATGACACAGATGGACCAACGGCTGGAAATGAACAATATTCGTGATCTCCATTTTAAGGAAATTGCTGAAGTGTTTAACGAGTCTGGTCTAATCGTCAAAAAGAAATATGAAGTAAGAAAACCTTTCTTACTAAATATTGATTTAGTTTTAACATTTGAGAAGAGTTTTGACAAAACATCAGTTCAAACTAAGTGATCCTCGCTTACTCAGTCGAATCGGTTATCAATTTAAGCAGCCCGAATTGCTACAGTTAGCTTTGACTCATCGTTCGGTGAGTCATAAGTATAACTATGAACGTCTGGAGTTTTTAGGCGATTCGTTGTTGGGGATGATCATTGCCAATTATTTATATCATGCCTATCCACATGAAAATGAGGGGCGTTTAACACGTATGCGTGCGACTTTAGTTCGCCAAGAAGCATTAGGTAAAATTGCAACCGATTTGCAACTTAGTCGGTGTTTAATATTAAGCACAGGCGAGTTGAAATCTGGTGGTCATCATCGTGAGTCAATATTAGCGGATACGGTAGAGGCGATTATTGGTGCAATTTATCTTGATAGTAGTGATCTGAACCTACTCAAAGATATTGTGTTAAAATGGTATGTACCTTATTTAGATCATATTGAGCCAACAGATCAACTCAAAGATCCAAAATCACGTTTACAAGAGTATCTACAAGCACGTAAAAAACCTCTCCCTGTTTACGAGGTTGTAGATATTCAGGGTGATGCACCTCATCAACACTTTAAAGTCGAATGTTTGGTAGATGGTTTACCAAAGATTTATGGTGAGGGGTCAAGTCGTCGTTTTGCCGAGCAGGCAGCAGCGGCGGAAATTTTAAAGTTATTGGAGCAATAACCTGCATGTCGATGCATTCTGATCAAATCAATCCAGATTCAAATGAAAACCAAGATCCAAACAATCTGATTGATCAATTTTTTAGTTCCAAAGGCGTTACAATTCCTTCGGATTTTAAGAGCGGATTTGTGGCGATTGTAGGACGTCCAAATGTGGGTAAATCTACCCTCATGAACCATTTATTGGGTCAAAAACTCTCAATTACTTCACGTAAACCTCAAACGACTCGCCATAAAATTATTGGTATTGATTCACGTGAGAAGATGCAAGCGGTTTATGTAGATACACCGGGAATGCATAAGAAAGAAGTACGTGCGATCAATAAAATGATGAACCGTGCTGCTCATTCTGCATTACGTGATGTTAACTTGGTTTTATTTGTTATCGATGCGTATAAGTGGACTCAAAATGACGATTTAGTGCTTGAGAAACTCAAGAACGCTGAAATGCCAGTTATTTTGGTTATTAATAAAGCTGATACTTTTGAAGATAAAAGAGAGATTCTTCCTTTAATTCAAGAGCGTACCAAGCTTATGAATTTTGCTGAGATTGTTCCTGTTTCTGCTCTTCGTGGAGCAAACTTGGAACATTTAAGTGAAACGATTGAAAAATATCTTCCTTATCAGCCGCCATTGTATTCATTCGATCAAATTACGGACCGTTCAGAACGCTTTTTAGCAAGTGAAATCATCCGTGAAAAAATTATGCGTCAGTTGGGTGAAGAGTTACCATATGATTTAACAGTACAGATTGAATCTTTTAAAACAGAAGAGGCAACTGTTAATGAGAAAAATGGTCGATTAAAACCAGCTTGTACCTATATTGATGCAACAATTTTTGTCGATCGTCCTGGCCAAAAAGCGATTGTGATTGGTGAAAAAGGTGCCAAGCTTAAAACGATTGGTATGGATGCTCGCAAAGACATGGAAAAAATGTTCGAACAAAAGATCATGCTTACCTTATGGGTTAAGGTTAAAGGCGGTTGGTCTGATGATGAACGTGCTTTGAAAAGTTTAGGATATAGCGATATCTAACAAGCAGGGAATACTGGTATGAAAACAATTACATCAATATTGGCTATTATTGGGTGTACATTGATGTTACAAGGTTGTGTATATAAGCTTGTAACCGTACCAGTAGGTATTGCTTATAAAACAACTAAAGGTGTGGTGAAGGGTACAGCTGCTGTTGTAGGAGCTGTAATTCCTGATGGTGATGATGACGATAAAAAAGAAAAAGAATCTAAGGAATAGTTTCTTTTTATGATGCGCAATGAAGTCCTACATGGATATATGATTCACCATCGTAAATATCGTGAAAAAAGCCATATTGTGCATCTCTTCACTCAGGAATACGGGCGGGTCGATGGCATTTTAAGACAGACTCCGCCTCCCCAATATCAACCAATTCGGTTGCAAGCTACAGGTAAAAGTGAACTCAAAAATTTTACGAAGCTGGAAATATTAAATCAGCCGGTTTTCTTTTTTGGTGATGCTTTTTTTGCTGGCTTTTACTTAAATGAAATTGTTCTAAGACTTTGTCCGCTAGAAGAACCAATGCCACAAACTTTTGAACAATATCAATTAACTTTGCTTCAGTTACAACAATTATCTTCTCACGAAAATCCCGATCTTTTTCTCAGACAGATCTTAAGGCAGTTCGAACATATCTTACTTCCAGAGTTGGGCTATGCGATTGATTTTTCAGTTGATAGCTCACAAAAAGAAATTTTGCCAAATCAGTTTTATCAATTTCAAGTGACTGAAGGCTTTGCTCCCGTTGTCCAGGCAGGCCGCTCATCTTTGTCGGGAAAAGCAATTTTATCTATGCTGGATTATGAGCAAGGGCAGGATTTTTCTCACGAACAATTGCAATTATTAGGTAAACTATACCGTCAAATGATTACATCGCTTTTAGGTGATCGTCCCCTAAAAAGTCGACAATTGTGGATTCAAAATACTCAAACTCAATCGTAATTAGGATTTATTTATGGCTGCATTGCTTGGTGTAAACATAGACCATGTTGCTACTCTAAGACAGGCGCGCGGTACTACTTACCCAGACCCTGTAGAAGCTGCTCTTATTTGTGAACAAGCTGGTGCAGAGGGGATTACTTTGCATCTTCGTGAAGACCGCCGCCATATTCAAGATGATGATGTGCGTCGCATGCGCCCATTGTTAAAAACACGTATGAATCTAGAGTTGGCCGTTACTGATGAAATGGTTGAGTTTGCCAAAGAAATTAAACCACAGCACGTGTGTTTTGTTCCTGAAAAACGTCAGGAAGTAACAACTGAAGGTGGTTTAGATGTAGTAACTAACTTTGAAAAAGTTAAGGCTGCAACCCAGGCTTTAGCTGCTTTGGGATGTGACGTATCATTATTTATTGATGCGGATTTTGCTCAAATTGATGCGGCAGTTGCATGTGGCGCACCTACGATTGAGTTGCACACAGGTGCATATGCCGATGCAGCAACAGAACAAGAACAACAAGAAGAGCTGGCTCGTATTGTAAAAGGTGTTGAATATGCCGCTTCAAAAGGTTTGGTTGTAAATGCAGGACATGGCCTTAACCTAAAAAATATTGCACCAATTGCAGCAATTCCACAAATCCATGAATTAAATATTGGTCATTCAATTATTGCAGATAGTGTTTTTGTAGGTCTGGCACAGGCTGTTAAAGATATGAAAAAAGCGATTCAGGCAGCAGGATAAGTAGTAATGTCGAGTATCAATTACGATGAATTAATGCAGCCTGTGTTGGCATTTTTGGGGTGTCAAACTCCAAATGAATGGTTAGATGAGGCCGTTAATAATTTAGACATCTTGATGCAAGATCATGCCAATTGTGAGAAAAAAGCAGCCGGTACGGCAATGAACTTGATGTTCCGCTATAGTTTTTTTACAGATCTACAAGTCAAACTTGCTCAACTTGTACGTGAAGAAATGCTTCACTATGAACAAGTTCTCGAGTTTATGACGAAACGTGGCCAAGAGTGGAAAGGTTTAAGCGCAGGACGATATGCAGGTGGCTTACGAAAAGAAATACGTACCTATGAGCCAGAAGCTTTAATTGACGTACTGGTTATTGGAGCCTTTGTAGAAGCACGTTCGTGTGAGCGTTTTTATGCACTTGCCCCGCGTGTAGATGACGAACTTGGGCGTTATTATCGTTATCTGCTGAAGTCGGAATCTCGTCATTTTGAAGACTATTTAGCACTAGCGCTTGATGTCGCAAAAACTGCCAAAATGAAAGATCCTGAAGAGGATATTCAGCAGCGTATTGAACATATCCGTGAGGTTGAAAAGAACCTGATTTTGACTCCGGATGATACTTTCCGCTTTCATAGTGGTATTCCTGCATAGTCTTGGGTGCCTCAAATAAAAAAGTTTACCTTTCATGGTAAACTTTTTTATTAGGTGAGCTTCATCCTTTGGCAGCAGACATGTCCTGCTTTTAGTTCTTTAATGCATATAATTATTTAATAAATATATTTTTTATAGATTTTAATTTCTCATAAAATTTTTAAAAAAATTTTATTTTTTAGGCTAATAATAAATATTATGTAAATATAAAGGCTGATATGTTCATCATGAGTTCAACTGAAATAGTTGATTATTTCTAAGGATATAAGAATGTTAGCATTAGTTACAGGTGCATCGGCAGGTTTTGGTTATAGCATTTCAAAAAAATTGATTGAGTTGGGCTATAAAGTTATTGGTTGCGGAAGACGGGCAGAAAAACTAGAAGAATTAAAACAAGAACTTGGTGAGAAATTCTACCCACTCGTGTTTGATATGACAGATACAGTAGAAAATATAAATAAGTTATTTAAAGAATTACCAAATGAATTTCAAATCGATCAAATTGACTTACTGGTCAATAATGCAGGCTTGGCATTGGGTCTAGAGCCAGCAGATAAAGCTGAATTAGATGATTGGTACACGATGATTGATACCAATGTTAAGGGGCTTGTTACTGTTACCCGACTAATTTTACCAAGTATGGTGCAGAAGAAATCGGGTCTAATTATTAATATGGGGTCAATTGCAGGAACATATCCATATCCTGGTGGTAATGTTTACGGTGCAACAAAAGCTTTCGTGGAGCAATTTAGTTTAAATCTTCGTGCAGATTTAGCTGGTACTGGTGTACGAGTAACAAATATTGAGCCAGGACTATGTGGCGGTACTGAATTTTCTCTTGTGCGTTTTAAGGGAGATCAGGAGAAAGCTAGTAGTTTATATGATAAAAAGAATCCAATCTTGCCTGAAGATATTGCAAATACGGTCGCATGGATTGCATCACAACCACCGCATATTAATATTAACCGTATAGAAATGATGCCAACAACGCAAACTTTTAACCCTTTAAAAGTTGTGGAAGTCGAATAATAGAATTTTAAAAATGATCTAAAGATGGAGGGGTTATTCTTTAAATTTAGATCTAATGATTCAATCTGGTAAATATCAATTCATGGAAAGCAAATCCTCTACAGATAGGTAGGGGATTTTTTTATAGGTATACTGTAATAGAAGGCAATAAAAAAGCCCGCTTTAATGCTGCGGGCTTTTTAGTATTTGGCTCTCCCACCTGGGCTCGAACCAGGGACCTGCGGATTAACAGTCCGTCGCTCTACCGACTGAGCTATGGGAGAATCTGCATGCGATTATAAGGAGATTTTGACAAGGGTCAAGTGAAAATCGTCATGTTTCCTTCATTTTTGTGTTGTATGCTTTTTATTTGATCAAGTTGAGTGGCGAGGATATAAATTACTTGCACTTTAAAAACTCAATTGCTAGATTCAAAAAAGAACAAGCGTTTGGAGTAATCCAAACAGTGTGGATTTAAACCAACTTGCCAGCACTAAAATGGCTAAATCGGAGATAAGTATGAAAACACTTACTGTTGCTTCTATTTTTTCTAATTTTGATTTTTATCAACGCAATTATCTCAATATTTTAAATCAACCAGAATCTTATTACACACTTGTAGAAGATGCATGGATCAATGCTTTTCCATTTAAAAAGCAGGATTTGTACTTAGGTGACTTATTACAACTCTGGTTTAGTTCAAAATGGGATGTGCATACTTCACTGAAAGTTTTAAAGTCTTGCAATATATTAGATCAATCTAAACCCCTTTATATTTTCCAGCTCGAAGGGGAGTTATTGTGGGGTAAAAATAAAGTTTTAGCTTGGTCTACTCAGTTTCATAAAGTGATAGAGCTTCAACTTAAGAATATTTGGGCACCTTATGTGGTTGCACAAACTTGTGACCGTCCAGATCTTCCTGACTTAATAAAAAAGGCAGCCGTTTAAAGCTGCCTTAGTTTTTATGGTCGAATAATCATACAAGTCGCTGTTGCATAAGCATAAAGTTTACCTTCTTCATCAATAATTTTGCCTTCGGAAATACCCAAATTTTTACTTATATTAATAATCTTACCTGTAGCAATTAAAGTCTGATTTTGAGGAATAGGGCGACACATTTTTACATTCAGATCGATAGTTCCATAACCTACACCAGCGGGTAACATCGTATGCACAGCACAGCCAGTCACTGAATCTAGAACAGTTGCAGCGAAACCACCATGTACGCCACCTAAAGGGTTTAAATGGCTATGATCTGCTTGTGCTTTAAAAGTTACTGATCCTTCAGAAATTTCAGTGGGTTGCATAGGTATAGTTTTGCTAATACTCGCAGGCGGAATGTGGCCTTCAACCATGGCTTGTAAAAATTCGAGGCCTGTCATTTCCATAGGATTTTTCATTTTTGAGTCCTTCAATCAATAAAGTTCTAAAATGGAACTTGTTGATAAGTTAGGCGTTAAAAAAACAATTGTCAAGTTGCTAAATACCAGAAAAATAGTTGAGTTAACTGTTTATAAACTTGTAAAGTTGGATTGGGCAGAATATTTTATAAATCTAAAAATATAAATTTCGTATGGAAAATAATAATGAACGGTCAGTGTTTATGTGGTGAAACAACTTTTGAAGTTGAATTAAAAAATCATGATGTTCATGTTTGTCATTGTTTGATGTGTCGAAGACAGACAAGTGGTGTCATTATGACAGTTGATGTAGTTAAAGGTAGTTTAAATTTTCTTCAGCAAAAGCATCTTAGTGTATTTAACTCTTCTGAATGGGGTGAAAGGGGCTTTTGTAATGCTTGTGGAACAACAATTTTTTGGAGAACGAAAGATCATAGTTATTGCAATATCAATGCATTTTCCTTAAATGAGCCGGTAGAAGGTTTACACCTTGATATGGAAATTTTTATTGATTCAAAACCCGATTTTTATACTTTTCAGAATGATACCAAGAAACTAACTGGGGCCGAGGTGGTTGCGCTATTTAACCCAGAATAATTTTAATTATAAAAAAGGCCTCAATTTTGAGGCCTTTTTTAGTTTTACAAATTATTTTGCAGCTTTTTCAGCTTCGATAGATGCAATCGCAGCGTCAACACCTTCGATTGATTCAGCAGCTTTTTTGATACGTGCTAAAGCATCAACGAGTACTTCATCAGCTGTTGCATATGAAATGCGCATGAAGCCGCCTAAACCAAATGCATCACCAGGAACAACTGCTACGCCAGTTTCTTCAAGTAACCATTCAGAGAATTCTGTGCAAGACTTTAAGCCTTTTGCACGAATAAGAGGGCGAATATTTGCATATGCATAGAATGCGCCATCAGCCGGTAAACAAGAGATGCCTTTGATGTCGTTTAAGCCGTTCACCACTAAGTCGTGACGACGTTTAAACGCTTCGATCATTGGTTTTAATACATCTTGTGGACCATTTAATGCAGCTTCAGCAGCAACTTGCGAAATTGAAGTTGGGTTTGAAGTTGATTGAGACTGAATTTTTTTCATTGCACCAATGATTTTTGCTGGGCCGGCTGCATAGCCAATACGCCAACCTGTCATTGCATATGCTTTAGATACACCATTTAAAACAATTGTGCGGTCATATAAATCTGGAGCAACAGTTGCGATGTTATAGAACTCATCTTCCCAACGGATTGGTTCATACATGTCATCAGAAGCAACAAATACTTGTGGATGACGACGTAAAACCTCAGCTAAAGCTTCTAATTCAGCTTTACTATAAATCATACCTGTTGGGTTAGATGGACTGTTTAATACTACTAAGCGAGTGTTAGGAGTAATTGCTGCTTCAAGTTGTTCAGGTGTAATTTTGAAACGTTGGTCTTCACCACATTTCACAATAACTGGCGTACCTTCAGCAATAATCACCATATCTGGATAGCTTACCCAGAATGGCGCAGGGATGATCACTTCATCACCTTTGTTTAATAATGCAAGTGCCAAGTTAAAGAAGCTTTGTTTACCACCACATGAAACCAAAATCTGGTTTGGTTGATAATCAAGATTATTATCACGCTTCAATTTAGCAATAATTGCTTTTTTTAACCCAGGAGTACCATCTACAGCCGTATATTTTGTGAAACCATTATTAATCGCTTCAATTGCAGCATTTTTGATGTGTTGAGGGGTATCAAAATCTGGCTCGCCAGCACCTAAACCAATCACATTCTTGCCAGCAGCTTTAAGCTCAGCTGCTTTATTAGTTACAGCAAGTGTAGGGGACGGTTTGATGGCATTGACACGATCAGAAAGACGTACGTCCACGGCAATATTCCTCTTATGGGATTAAAAAATAAAAAGCATACTATCTTATCGCAAAAATTAAGTAATTTGCGGATGTGGGTATTTTTAGATGTAAAAAAGTTTAATTTAGGAACGTTCTTGTTGCGGTTTTATTCAATTGAAGCTTTTTTCGAAAGAAATGAGAAAAATCCTTTATAATAAATCGCAATCGAAATATCGAGACTGAATTATGACTGAGCAACAGCCAAAACAGAAAAAGGCTTTGGTGAAATTGCCATTCCCAATGCCGAATGAAAGCAATCAAGCTGGCGATGCTGTACACAACCAAGTGCGTCCGAAGCCAGAGCAATATGCAGATAGAACTTGGATGCCTCCTCGTGGTACCCGTCGTTCTATGGGTAAGCGTTAATTTAAAAAACAGGCAATATGCCTGTTTTTTTATTGTTGTAGTACTTCTTGATAATAAATTTTTTTCTTTTGATACATGTGATGATCTGCGCGTTTTAACATCTCTTCCACTTGTTCATTTTCTTTTGTCGTTGCGTGTCCAATTGCAATACTAATAGGATGGCTTGAGTAATATTGATTATCGATATTAAAAAGCTCCTGAATAGTTTGAAGCATAATCAATACATTTGCCTCATCTGCACCAGGCATCAAAATTACGAACTCGTCTCCACCAATTCGGGAGGCAGTATAAGCAGTATTCGTAATAGCTTGGTTTAAAATATTCCCCACACGACGTAATAAACCGTCACCAATATCGTGGCCAAGTTGATCATTCGTTTCTTTTAAACCATTCATGTCTAAAAAAATTGAAGAAACAGGACGAATAATGCTGCGGTTTAAACGATTAAGCTCTTCTGTAAAGAAAGCACGGTTATAAAGTTTAGTCAGTACATCATGCTGACCTAAATATTCTAAATAATTTTCAGCTTTCTTTCGTGCGGTAATATCTGTAAGAGCAACCTGTACCAATCCCCAAGTATCTTCATAACCGGGGAATACGGTAAATTGCAGTAAAACATTTCTGATTTGGCCATCTAATGCATAGTTAACGGCTTCACGCTTATGGTGAATATTTCCTTGCCAGAGTTCAATTAGTTGTTCTCTAAAAGTTTCCACCATCTCTTCAGCAAAAATTTTATGCGTATTTTTTAAAAGAGAGGTTTTGTCAGGTGCTTTAAATAAATCAAGAGTCGACTGGTTAACATCTAAAATTAAAATATCTTCGATACATTGACGCACAAATTCAGGATGTACATCTAAAAAAGTCCTAAAGTCTTCAATACCTAATAGCCTAAGCTGATCAATTCTATTTTTAATACGGCTAAAATCTTCAACCCAAAGAGAAGTGGGGGAGTAGATAAACATTGATTCTGCTAGACGTCGATTTTTCTCTTCCTGACGAAGTGCATTTTGATAAGGCGTAATGTCTTCGGTGGTAATTAAAATACGGTCAAATGTAGTTTCAGAACCCGGTAAAATTGCTCCCCGGAGTTGTACATCAATACGTTTACCAGAGAGCGTGTAATTTATCGTGGTACTTGAGAAATGAGTTTTGCCATTCCATAACGCTTCGAGTTCATGAATGTGAGCTTCAAACATCTCTTTTTTAAAAATAAGATTTAAATTGGCGCATAATTCTTCTTGGTTTTTTGCTTCAAAAAGTTCTAATACTTTTTGGTTGACCTTAATAATTTTAATTTTATGGGCGCATTCGACAATCAAATTTTCATTTTGACTTAGAAATTCGTAAAGGTTTTCGACCCCTTGATTTCTCCATAGATCAAATAGCTGTTTAACTTCACTGAAGTCCTCAATCCACATTGGAATTGGGGTTAGGTCAAAAATTGAAGAATCTAAAGTTTCCATTTGTTTCTTTAAGTATTCAGTTTGTCTTAAAGTATAATGAGAAAAATTAGGATTTGGGAAAATAATCAATTTAAATCTTTAGAAAAATTAAAATAATGAGAAAGCAGAATTTATCTGCTTTACTCATAAAATATCAAAATAAATTAACGGTTAATCGGGTGGTCGATATTTTTCTCGCCGCGCCATAATTTAATGAAGTCTTGTTCATCAAAATCATAAAGTTCCATCAGTGCCACAATGACACTGACAAAAATCATTGCGCCTTCTGAGTTACCATGAATATTGAAAATCTTGCCATTGAGCTTCCCTAAAATATCACTCAATTCGTGCTCTCGGCCTCTGCCATAGCGGTCACGAGGGTACAACTCTTCATTTAAAACAATCAGCGCTATTGCTTTTTCAGCATCTGATAAATCAGTTTTATCTAAAGCATCTTCAAAAGATTCACTGCCATGATTAAAGTAAAAAATAACCTCATCGTTAATAAAACTTTGAACCATTTTTTGAGTGAGTGTCGGAAACTGTGAAACAGCATTATCTTCAACATAAGGTTTAAAGGATTCTGGAAAAATCACGTTGTGATATATGCCTTTAAAAAGCGGGGCAATTTCAGAAACTTTATAACCCGCGATCCCACATCCTAAAGCAGTGACAAAGTATTTCATTTTAGGATGATTTTTTGCATAAATTTTAAAGTCTTCAACATAATGCTCGATTTGGGAGAGAGGCATTTGTTGAATGTGTTCATTTAAGGTTGGAATTGCAAAGCTTTGTCCAGCCCAGCCACGTCCCACACCTTCTACAGCCCCAAAATGCTGACTGGCAACACGTGCGGCTCCACTACCATGTTGCCCAGCCATATTACTACCGAAGACAAACACTGTATCTTCAGGGAGTTCAGTTACAATACTTTCATCATGATATTGATAGGTCATGGTTATGCTTTTTATCTAATGGATAAGTTCATGTTGCAACCGTTTAAAGCATTGGTCAAGTGTCAAGATGCTTAATATTTTCGCTGTATATTAATCTGGCTACAGACTTTAAATTAGGGAAAAAATCCCCATTAAATTGCTAGACGATAAATTCAAATTTTTTATAAAGAGAGAGAACTGTGAACGAAAATCAACCTTTCGATTTGGTCACTCATTACCAGCCAGCGGGTGATCAGCCACAGGCAATTGAAAAGCTGGTAAATGGCGTCGAAAAAGGTTTTCGTAAT
The DNA here is from genome assembly GCF_041021905.1 of Acinetobacter nosocomialis. Lineage (NCBI taxonomy): Bacteria > Pseudomonadati > Pseudomonadota > Gammaproteobacteria > Moraxellales > Moraxellaceae > Acinetobacter > Acinetobacter nosocomialis. The sequence continues at coordinate 2,923,526 of NZ_CP157432.1, read as the reverse complement.
CAGTTACTTTTGGGCGTGACTGGTTCCGGTAAGACCTATACCATGGCAAACGTGATTGCCCAAACACAGCGACCAACCATTGTGATGGCGCACAATAAGACATTAGCAGCCCAGCTTTATGGTGAATTTAAAGCCTTCTTCCCAAATAATGCAGTTGAATACTTCGTAAGTTATTACGACTACTATCAACCCGAGGCTTATGTTCCGTCTTCAGATACATTTATTGAAAAAGATGCAGCAATTAATGACCATATTGACCAGATGCGTTTATCTGCAACACGTGCCTTGTTAGAGCGTCGTGATGCAATTATTGTAGCTTCTGTTTCTGCTATTTATGGTTTGGGTGACCCAAATGCCTATATGCAAATGTTATTGCATGTGGTTCAGGGTGACCGAGTGAGTCGAGACGAAATTATTCGCCGTTTGGTTGAAATGCAATATACCCGTAATGAGCTTGAATTTTTACGTGGTACTTATCGAATTCGTGGCGAAATTATTGATATCTTCCCGGCAGAATCTGACCAACACGCAATTCGTATTGAACTTTTTGATGATGAAGTAGATTCAATTCGTTGGTTTGATCCACTCACCGGTAAGATGGTGCGCAAAGTACCACGTGTTACGATTTATCCGAAAAGTCATTATGTAACGCCAAAAGACAACTTAACGCGTGCTATTGATACCATTAAGGATGAACTTCAAGACCAGCTTAAGTTCTTCCGTGAACATGACAAGTTGCTTGAGGCTCAGCGTATCGAACAGCGTACTCGTTATGATTTGGAAATGATGCAGCAGTTAGGTTATACCAATGGTATTGAAAACTACTCTCGTCATTTATCAGGCCGTCCAGCAGGTGAAGCACCACCGACATTATTTGATTATGTACCGGACGATGCTTTACTTATTATTGATGAGTCACATGTAACGGTCCCTCAAATTGGCGCAATGTATAAAGGTGACCGTTCACGTAAAGAAAACTTGGTGAATTATGGTTTCCGTTTACCAAGTGCGCTTGATAACCGCCCAATGAAATTTGAAGAGTGGGAACGTATTGTTCCGACCACTATTTTTGTGAGTGCAACGCCAGCCAAATACGAGTTGGAGAAGTCAGAACAAGTGGTTGAGCAGGTCGTTCGTCCTACAGGTTTGATTGATCCTGAAATTGAAGTTCGCCCAGTACTTACTCAAGTCGATGATGTTCTTTCTGAAATTAATATTCGTAAGAACTTAAATGAACGTGTATTGGTGACGACTTTAACAAAACGTATGGCGGAAGATTTAACATCTTATTTAAAAGAATATGGTGTTAAGGTCGCTTATTTGCACTCGGATATTGATACGGTTGAACGTGTCAAAATTATTCATGAGTTACGTACAGGCGTATTTGATGTTTTGGTCGGTATTAACTTACTTCGTGAAGGCTTAGATATGCCAGAGGTTTCTTTAGTTGCTATTTTAGATGCAGATAAAGAGGGCTTCTTACGTTCAGAACGTTCACTTATTCAGACCATTGGTCGTGCTGCGCGAAATGTGAAAGGTAAGGCAATTTTATATGCAGATAGAATTACCGACTCTATGCAAAAAGCAATTGATGAGACAGAACGCCGTAGAGCTAAACAAATCGAGTTTAACGAGCTGCATGGTATTACACCACGTAGTGCAGTCCGTCAGGCCGTGAAAGAAATTGATACGGGTGAAGTGCTTTCAGATGATCAAATTGATGAGAAAATATTGGAGCAGGCACAAGCACTAAGTGCTGATGACCGTCATATTCTTTCTGACCCTAAATTGTTCAGTAAGCATATTACTAAGCTTGAGAAAGAAATGTTAAAGGCGTCTAAAGATCTACAATTTGAGCAAGCGGCTCGTATTCGTGATGAAATCGTTCGTTTAAAAGCGCAAATGTTGCAATAAATGGATACATAACACTACATGATTTGTTTAAAAAACAAGCTACTGTAGATGTTTAAGTTATTTTTGTATTCACAACTAATAGTTGAGGGCAACAATGGCATTTCGAAATAATGTTCCGCAAGCCAGTTGGCGCTTGGCAAAAATTGCATTGGGCGGGATTGTTCTAACTGGCTTAGCCGTTGGAACATATGCCTATGCCCAGCAGAAGCCTTTACCAACTGTCGATAAAGTTGAATTAGACCGTTATTTAGGTGTGTGGTATGAAGTTGCACGTAAACCGGCATTTTTCCAAAAAAAATGTGCTTACAACGTATCTGCAACTTACACTTTAAATGAAAATGGAAATATCGTTGTAGATAATCGCTGCTACGATAATCAGAAGCAATTACAGCAATCTATTGGCGAAGCTTTTGTAGTCAATCCACCCTATAACACAAAATTAAAAGTAAGTTTTTTACCTGAAGCTGTGAGATGGATTCCGGTTATTCGTGGAGATTACTGGATTTTAAAGCTGGATGAAGACTATCAAACTGTTTTAGTAGGGGAGCCTTCACGTAAGTATCTTTGGGTATTATCTAGAACACCACATCCCAAAAAAGAATTGATTGATGAATATCTAAATTATGCCAAAACATTAGGATTTGATATTCGTGATGTTATTCATACTGAGCACAAAGAATAAATAAATTCTGCTTAATAAAAAACCATGTTTTCGCATGGTTTTTTCTTTTTTATAGTGGATAAATCAAGTATTGTATCGCTTTATTTTTCTTAAAGTGTAAAGAGGTTAGTGATGTTAAAAGGCGTGATTTTCTCTGTCATGGCATCATTAACTTTCGGTGTTCTTTATTTCTATACTCAACTACTTGGTCAACTTGATAGCGAACAAACATTTGGGTGGCGTATTATTGCTACTTTGCCATTTTTAACTCTATTTATGTGGTGGAGTGGTGACTTAAGTCATATTAAAAATATCTATCAACGTATTTTGGCAAAACCTTCTTTACTTTTGTTACTCATAACAACCTCGATTTTAACGTCGGTACAGCTATGGCTCTTTTTATGGGGACCCATGCATGGACGTGGTTTACAAGTATCTTTGGGATATTTCCTTCTACCGCTTGTGCTGGTTTTGGCTGGTAGTGTGCTATATGGGGAAAAAATATCAAAATTTCAGTGGGTCGCTATTATTCTGGCAATAGTTGGTGTCGGCCATGAGATTTTTCGTTTAGGGAGTATTGCTTGGGAAACTGCTTTGGTGGCCATTGGTTACTCAGCTTATTTCTTGTTACGCAAGAAAATTAAAACAGATAATTTAGGTGGTTTTTGGTGGGACCTTTTGATCATCATGCCTGTGGCGATTTATCTAACACATACAGGATTATTGCCATATAGTAAATTTTTCGATCAACCAACTCTTGCCTTAGTAATTGCAGGATTAGGAGTACTTAGTGCTATAGGCTTGGGATGTTACATATTAGCAAGTCGTTTTTTACCTTTAGTTGTATTTGGCTTACTTGGATATCTTGAGCCAGTGTTACTTGCTTTAGCATCCTTAGTGCTAGGGGAAAGCATTGGTCAAGAAGAATGGTTTACTTATATTCCAATTTGGTGTGCTGTATTTGTACTTGTGCTAGAAGGTGCATTCCATCTTTATCAGCAGCAGAAAAAAGCCAAAAATTTGCAATTAAATCTCGAAAAATATCAAAAAAGATTAAAAAATGATGCTCATGATTAGAGCAACAGAATCTAAAAAGTAAGAAAAAGCAAAAATTTAGCTGCTTTAAACAATAAGATAATAAAAAATAATTATAGGTATTTTATGAATTTATGATGAATTTTGGGAAAATCTAGTCACTAACGTCAGCTTTTGATTCATTCTTGCTAATAATTCCATTACAATTACGGGGTTTTAAAAATCACGCCTAGATATAATTAATTAGAGGACGTATCTGTGAGCAAAGACACTATCATCGCCCTGCACGCTGAACACCAAGGCCGTTGGAAAAACCGTGAAGAAATCGCGGAACGTATGATTGCATTAATCGGTCAATTATACCGTGAAAAAAATATTGTCGTATCTGTTTACGGTCGCTCTTTAATTAACCGTTCTGTTATTCAAATTTTGAAAACTCACCGTCGTACACGTGTTGTAGATGTTGAGCTTTCTGTAGTAAATACTTTCCCAATTTTAGAAGCTTTAGCAAAAGTTGAAAACATTGGTTCTGCAGAAGTTGATATCGGTAAACTTGCAGTTGAATATAAAGAAAAAGGCGGTGATGTTGACGCTTTTGTTGCTCAAGCAGTTGAGTCAATTAAAGGTAGCGCAACTTCTGAACAACCTAAAGATGTAGTTCTTTACGGTTTTGGTCGTATTGGTCGTATCTTAGCTCGTTTAATCATTAGCCAATCAGGTTTAGGTCGTGGTTTAAGCCTTAAAGCGATTGTTGTTCGTAAGTCTTCTGACGGTGACTTGGCAAAACGTGCTTCTTTACTTCGTCGTGACTCTATTCACGGTACTTTCGCTGGTACAATTTCAGTTGATGAAGAAAACGAAGCAATCATTGCTAACGGTAACTTCATCAAAGTGATCTATGCATCTAGCCCAAGTGAAGTAGACTATACTCAATACGGTATTGAAAACGCGCTTTTAATCGACAACACTGGTAAATGGCGTGATGCTGAAGGCTTAAGCCAACATTTGAAATGCCCAGGTATTGCACGTGTTGTATTAACTGCACCAAGTAAAGGCGAAATGAAAAACGTTGTATTTGGTGTAAACAACTCTGACATCTTAGATGAAGACAAAATCATCTCTGCTGCAAGTTGTACAACAAATGCGATCACTCCAATTCTTAAAGTATTGGATGACAAATATAAAGTTCTTAATGGTCACGTTGAGACAGTTCACTCATTTACAAATGACCAGAACTTAATTGATAACTATCACAAAGCTGATCGTCGTGGTCGTGCTGCTACATTGAACATGGTTATTACTGAAACTGGTGCTGCTAAAGCTGTTGCTAAAGCATTACCTGCATTAAAAGGTAAGTTAACTGGTAACTCTGTACGTGTTCCTACACCAAACGTATCTCTTGCAATCTTAAACTTAACACTTGATAAAGAAGTTGATCGCGAAGAAGTGAACGAATACATTCGTCAAATTTCGATTAACTCTAAACTTCAAGGTCAAATCGGTTATACCAACTCTACAGAAGTTGTATCGAGTGACTTTATCGGTTCTCGTACTGCTGGTGTATATGATGCTCAAGCAACAATTACTTCAGGTAACCGTTTAACTGCATATGTTTGGTACGATAACGAAGTAGGTTATAGCTGCCAAGTATTACGTATTGCTGAACAAATGTGTGGCGTAAGCTATACAAAAATCCCTGCAGAAACTAATGCTTAATTTGATTTAACGTTAGATAAAAGTATGTGACAAAAAGACCCAGTTTAGACTGGGTTTTTTTACAACCGTACAAAATATATGCTGATTATTTTTTAGAAATCAATGAGAATAGGATTTAAGGAACAAAAAGAAATAGTAAGGGATTGGAATTGCAGCAGTTTAAAAGATTATTGATAGTCTTCTTTTTCATCATCATCGCGAATATATGTGGTGTGCTCATCGCCATTTGGGTTTTCAAGCATTTTAATATTTATATTCCGCTGAAAAACCAAGCTGTAGCGATTGATTTACAAGAACCATTACAGGTACAGGTCAAAGTAAAAGATGCTTTAAATGTCGATGTAAAAGGCCGAGTAAATGCGAATATTCCTATTAATGAAAAGTTAACGATACCTTTAACACAGACGTTAACTCCTCGTGTCTATTTCGATAATATGGTGCCAATCAGCACAGTTATTCCTGTAAAAGAAACGTTAAAAGTTGATCAAAGCCTACCGATAGACACCAAAGTTCAAGTCAGAGTATTGGGTAAGGATATTACTTTACCATTAAAAGGGAATATTCCCTTAAAGCTTGATGTACCTATTGATATTCAAGTACCGCTCGATCAAAAAGTTCATTTGAAGTTTGATGCTCCAGTTAAAACGGTTTTAAAAGAAGATCTTCATATTCCACTAAATGCCCAATTAAAAACAAATATTCCAATTCAGGGTAGTTTAAATGTACCTGTAAAAACTGCTTTAAATGCTTCAGTAGATGTCAAAAATACTTTGCCAGTTAAAATTGAGCATGGCGAGTTAAAAATACCTCTATCAAGCATGAGCCTTAATCGTGTTAAAGATGATAATGCTACATCTTTACCTGCACAGAACCAGAATAAGTAGGAAGGTGACTTATGCTGGGTTCAATAAAAAGTACGCTCATCAGTTTCTTTCTGATTATGGTACTCACGGCAATTTTATTTTGGCTCTATTTAAATATACAAGCTTCGGTGGTGGTTTCTGCGCACGAATCAGATATTCGATTACCAGAATCATTAGAAACTAAAATACATGTTGGTAATAATTTACAGGTCCAGTCCATAGGTAAACTAGATACATCAATTGATATTAATCATCAGATTTCGGTGCCTTTAAAGGGGAGATATTTGGCTGATTTAGCGTTTGAAGTTGAGACTCCAATTACAGTAAGTGTTGATTATGCAACAACGCTGAAAGTTGATCAGGTGATGCCTTTGGAAACAACAACCGATTTAATATACCAAAATAAGTTGTTACCTAGGTTTCCACTAAAACTAAATATACCCATCAATCTGGATATTCCATTTCAGTTAAAACGTAGCTATACCATTCCTGTTAAGATTGCTTTTAATGGTCCAGTTTATTTCGAGTTCGATGAATCGGTAAATTTACCGATTAAACACCAATTTAATCCAAGCTTAAAAATTAATGATGCAATGGAAATGGGCAATATCTCAAGCTTTAATGCCATTATGTATAACTCTGTGCAACACACTAAAGCTAATTTAGATATGAAGATGGATTTACCTCTGCGTAATGTACATCCTTAAGGAATAAATACATAAAGAGAGGCTATGTTCTGCTATAAGTTTTTATCAATATAAAAAGTAATAAAATAAGACCTGGGAAAGTAGAATTCTCTCGATTTTCTATTCGAGAATTTTATGAAAATATGGCAGAATAGGCGGTTTTAGAGTTTTTAGAGGATTGGCAAATGCGCTTTGTTGATGAAGCAGTCATTACCGTAGAGGCTGGCGACGGTGGCAATGGCGTAGCCAGTTTTCGCCGTGAAAAATTTGTACCATTTGGTGGCCCAGATGGTGGTGATGGCGGACGTGGTGGAAGTATCTATATTCAAGCCGATGATGATACAAGTACCTTAGTCGATTACCGTTACACCCGTAAATTCCGCGCTGAACGTGGTAAAAACGGTGCAGGTGCTAACTGTACCGGACGCGGTGGTGAAGATGTGGTTTTAAAAGTACCTGTTGGTACAACAATTGTTGATACAGATTCTGGCGATATTATTGGCGACTTGGTTGAAGACGGCCAAAAAATTCTGGTTGCAGGTGGTGGTGAAGGTGGTTTGGGAAATACACACTTTAAATCATCAACTAACCGTGCTCCACGTAAATGTACTACGGGTACTAAAGGTGAATTTCGTGAAATTCGTCTTGAGTTGAAAGTGTTGGCAGATGTTGGCTTATTAGGTATGCCAAATGCTGGTAAATCTACTTTCATTCGTGCTGTAAGTGCTGCAAAGCCAAAAGTGGCAGACTATCCATTTACAACCATGGTTCCAAACTTGGGTGTTGTAGATGCTGACCGTCATCGTTCATTTGTAATGGCCGATATTCCGGGCCTTATTGAAGGTGCGGCAGAAGGTGCAGGTCTAGGAATTCGTTTCCTTAAACATTTGGCGCGTACTCGTATTCTTTTACATATTATTGATGTACAACCAATTGATGGTTCAGATCCAGCTCATAATGCAAAAGCAATTATGAATGAGTTGGTTAAGTTCTCACCTACTTTGGCGAAACTACCAGTTGTTTTAGTGCTCAATAAACTGGATCAAATTGCTGAGGAAAGCCGTGAAGAGTGGTGTCAGCACATTCTAGAGGAATTAGAGTGGACTGGACCTGTCTTTAAAACATCGGGCTTATTAAGTGAAGGTACAAAGGAAGTTGTGTACTACCTGATGGATCAGATTGAACAGCAACGTGAACGCGAAGTTGAAGATCCTGAGTACGCAGCAGAAGTAAGAGCTTTCCGTGAACAACTAGAAGTTGAAACACGTGAACAAACCATTGCGGCAAAAGAAGCATATCGTGCAATGCGTCGAGCACAACGTCTTGAAAGCATGATGGACGATGATGATGATTTTGACGATGATGAAGACGACAATGATGTAGAAAGCATCTACGTTCGTGACTAAAAAACCGAGGAAAACATGATAGAAGTGGTCGATGGGCAACGTAAGCTCAGTGAGTGTAAACGAATCGTTGTTAAAATCGGATCATCTTTACTCACAGCAAATGGGCAGGGGCTAGATCTGGATGCTATTTCGCATTGGGCGAAACAGATTGCAGATTTACACAATGCTGGGCATGAAATTATTTTAGTGTCTTCAGGAGCTGTAGCAGAAGGTATGGTTCGTATGAAGCTTGCGAGTCGACCCACCGATCTACCCAGTTTACAAGCATGTGCCGCAATTGGGCAGATGGGCCTAATTCATACATGGTCTAGCGTGCTTGAAAATCATAGTATTCGAACAGCTCAAGTGTTATTAACACATGACGATTTGGCAGATCGCCGTCGTTATTTGAACTCATGCGATGCGTTGCAGAACTTGATTGACTGGCGTGTTATTCCGGTTATTAATGAAAACGATACAGTCTCTACTGACGAGATTCGTTTTGGTGATAACGATACCTTAGCGGCAATGGTTGCTGGTCAAGTACATGCTGATTTACTGATCATTTTAACAGATCAGCAAGGCATGTTTGACTCAGATCCACGTCACAACCCTGATGCAAAGCTGTTATCAACTGTTCGTGCCATGGATGATGTTTTATTTGAAATGGCTGGCGGTGGTGGTGTACTTGGGCGAGGAGGCATGGTCACTAAAGTCCGTGCTGCCCGTTTAGCGGCTAAGTCGGGCTGTCCAACACTGATCGCTAGTGGTGAAAGTGATAATGTATTGTCACGAGTCATGGCTGGTGAAATGCTTGGTACATTGTTCACGACTGATAAAGACCGTATGACAGCACATCAACAGTGGCTTGCTGCACATTTACAAACAGCAGGTCGTCTGGTCATAGATGATGGCGCGGTTGATGCGATTAAATCTAAACATCGCAGTTTATTACCTGTTGGGGTAAAAACTGTTGAAGGACATTTTGATCGTGGTGATGTGGTTGAATGCGTTGATAAGCAAGGTAAACGTATTGCGGTTGGACGAGTAAACTTTAGTTCTCGTTCAGCTGAAATTATTAAGGGCCTCTCTTCAGATAAGGTTTATCAAGTACTTGGAGAAGCCCGTTCGCTTGAAATGATCCATCGCGATCATATGGCGATTTATTAAGTAGTGATCTACAAAAAAAAGCTCGCTTTATGCGAGCTTTTTTTGTGGTGTTAACGATGGCAAGATTCTATCTTCGCCGACCATAAAAGGGTGGGTGGCAAGGCTCAGCATATCTAAATCTTCTGAGCTATTTCCATAAGCATAAACTTGATAATAATCCTGCAAAGAATATTGTTCATGTATTCTTAACTTCTTTTGTTCACTACTACAATCTGGCGTTGAGTAATAACCCGTCATCATGCCATTTTTTACTTGAGTTTCAGTACAAATTAATTCGATATCGAGTAATTTGCAAAGTGGAGCAAGATAGATATCGATTGAAGCCGAAACTAGTACTACCTGATCACCAAGTAACTGATGTTGTTGTAATTGTGCAAAAATTTCAGGTGAAAGAGTTGAGACGAGTTCTTGTGCATATTCTTCGCCTAATCTTTGCAGCTCAATTGCTGGGGTATTGCGAAACATGCTTCGAAAAAGTTTGGCACGCATCGCATGGGCGGGATAAAAATTAAGATAATAGGCTTGAATCCATGGCAGGATTTTCAAGCCTTGCTTAACTATGTGGCGCTTAGATAACGCATAAAAGATGAACCCTGTAAAACTGTCTTTACTACACAAGGTCCCATCAAAATCAAACAGGGCGAGATTTTTTATTGTCTTATTCGTTTCGCTCGTTGCATACATGATTCATATCGTCCGTTTACGCGGGTTGCATACCAGTTAGTATTATAGTCACGACTTAATTTAGGCCCAGAAATTACCACTTGAGGCATAATAGCATAGATAGGTTCTTTGCCTGTTTTTGCCTTATAGAGTTTAGTTAAGGCAATATAAGTTTGTGTATTCTCAAACTTTTTCTCTTTTTCTAATTTAAGATCATCGCGAAGTTGTCTTGGTGTAATTAAGACATTATTTGCAGTAAATAGTTTCATTAACTCTTTTTCTGACTGACTCTGAACTGCGAGTGGACTACCAGCTTTATCGTAAAGTAGTAAATCACCATCTAAGGTGAGCTCATTATCAGTAAGGGCATCGAGCATGCTTTGAAAAGCAGCATTACGGCTAGAGTACATACCTGAGTTATAATCGGCAAAACGATAAATGGCCTTATCATAGTCTGCTGGGTATACCATCAAGCGATGAATGCCATAATATAGACCACCATATTGCGTATAAAGATCATTTCTAAGGTCTGCAATATTCATGCTAGAACGTTTATGCGCTTTAGCATAATTAATATGAACTTGCATTGAACCCAATGTGGTGATTGGATTCATTTTTTCACCAATATCTTGCCCAACTAGTTTAGCTGCACCAGTTAACGCACTGACATGATAATGTTGAGTCATAAAATCAAAAATTTGACGATAAAGTAAGTCGAGATCTTTTTCAGTTTTGACTTTACGCATCTGACTCATATAGTTGTTGTCAGGAGAGGGTTGGGTTTTCAATACTTCTTCAAAATAACCTGCGACAGTACCACCCACTTTCTGGCCAAGTTTGTCTTCAAACTTTTCATTTAAACGGGTACTGACTTCGTCAACTGCCTTTTTGCCTAGGCCTGGTACTACAGGGTTAGCAACAAAGTTAGATTCCTGATCTACAATCGCGACAATACTACAAACATTTTGTTTGGTTTTAGGAATTTTTAAGTCCTGCATAATATCGTCAATATCTTTAGCCCATGACTCCCGATCATGCACACGTGCTGGAATTAACTTTTTAATTTGCTGACTTTCTAAATCGGGCTCATCATTTTTTGACCACCAGGCTTTATCTCCACAAGCAGCTAAACTCATGCATACGGTGACTACACCGAATGATTTTAATAAAAAACGGGAAGACAACGGTTTGTTCATGGCGAGGAAAGCACCTGCAAAAAAGATGAGCTGATCAAGCGGATGAAGTATACTATGTTGATCATCAATTGTATGAATATATATGTATATTGGTCCCTATCAACTGTCAAATAATTTAATTGTTGCTCCTATGGCCGGTGTAACTGACCGTCCATTTAGAACGTTGTGCAAGTATTTTGGTGCGGGTCATGCGGTCAGTGAAATGATGACTGCTGATAAAACTTTACGGATGACTAAAAAAAGTCTTTATCGTGCTAATTTTGATGGAGAGTTAGCTCCTATCTCTGCGCAAATCGCGGGTTCTGACCCAGAACAGTTGGCTGAGGCTGCTCGCTATCAAGTTGCAAATGGGGCACAAATTGTTGATATCAATATGGGATGTCCTGCAAAAAAAGTATGCAATAAATTAGCAGGTTCAGCATTATTACAAGATGAAGACTTGGTTGCTCGAATACTGGATGCAGTTATTGCAGCAGTTGACGTTCCTGTGACTTTAAAAACTCGTTTAGGATTTTTAAATGGCCAAGAAAATATTTTAAGGGTGGCGAAACGTGCAGAAGAGGCGGGGATTGCTGCGTTAGCATTGCATGGCCGCACACGTGAAGACATGTATTTAAATACAGCGCGTTATGAATTAATCAAACATGTTAAAGAGTTAATCAATATTCCAGTAATTGCCAACGGTGATATTGATAGTCCTGAAAAAGCAAAATATGTACTGGACTATACTGGCGCCGATGCAATCATGATTGGGCGGGCTGCACAAGGTCGTCCATGGATTTTCCGTGAAATTGCCCATTATTTAAAAACTGGTGAGCATTTGGCTGCTCCAAATATTGAAGAAGTCAAAGATGTACTTTTAGGGCATCTGTCTGAGTTATATCAATTTTATGGTGAATATTCCGGATGTCGTATTGCTCGTAAGCATATTGCTTGGTACACCAAAGGCTTACGTTCAAGTAACGAGTTCCGACAAAATATGTATAAAGTTGAAACCACTGCTGAACAAGCATTAGTGGTCGAGAGTTATTTTAATCAATTACTTGCAGAAGGTAATTTGATGAGCGATGTTCAGGTTGAACAAGTTAATTTATTAGCTACTCACTAAAATAAAGCAACCAGTACACGGGCTGGTTGCTTAAAATCTTTATCTATTCATTATCTAACATTTCAACGACGAGTTGATTGACCAGATCTGATGCGCCTAATTCGCGTATTTGTGCAACATTACTTCCTGCCCAAAATGCACCAAAACCATAGTCATGGTGTTTACTCGCAAGAGCATTGAGTTGCTTTGCTAAATCGTAAGCGTATGGATATTCTGGTTGGGCAGGTCGAGTAGGTGAATCGATTTTGGTATGCCAATGGTTGAATAAACCGCGAGCAGGACGCCCAGAAAGGCTCGCGCTAATTTGCGTTACAGGTTCAGTAAATAATGCTTTGCGATATTCAGCAGAAGCATTTGAAGTTTGGCATTGAACAAATGCTGTACCTAGCTGGACTGCAGTTGCTCCTAAGCCCAACATATGTTTGGCTTGTAAACCAGTCATGATACCACCTGCAGCTACAACAGGAAGCTTACAATGCTTCACAATCAATTGGACCAAGTCACTGGTTTTAATCGCTGCATCAAAAGTCTGGTTGAGAATTCCTCGATGTCCACCTGCTTCAATACCTTGAGCAACAATAATATCGATACCGGCTGCCTCAATCGCTTGTGCTTCAATCAGGTTGGTAGCCGTGACCATGGTCAAAATACCAGCTTCTTTCAAAGCTTTAATTTGATGCGGATGCGGAATACCAAAATGGAAGCTCACCGCTTTAGGTTTAGTTTCTAAAACAACATTTAAAAAGTCATCATTGTCTAAAAAACTTGGATAAATACAGTGCAATTCTTGAGGTGGTTGAACACCAAATTTTTCGAAATGAGGACGTAGATATTCAATCCATTGTTTTGCTTTTTCTAGATTAAGTTCTGTAGATTGATGACAGAAAAAATTAACCTGAAATGAGTTTTCAGTGAGTGCTTGAGTTCTTAAAATTTGTTCACGTGCACTTTGTGGAGTATTTGCTCCCAAGCCTAATGATCCAAGGCCTCCTTGATTTGAAACCTCGGCTGCTAGTTCTGGTGTAGAAACCCCTGCCATGGGAGCCAGAAAAATTGGATGTTTAATTGCAAGTTGTTGTAATAGGCTCATTTTATTCACCTCACTTCTTTCACTTCACCATAACGTGAAAATAGAATGAAGAGCAAATAATATTGGCTATTTAATTTTTAAATATTCTAGAGGACTATTTTAAAAATCTTTTTATAAAGGAGTGACGTTAAATAAAGAACCGATCCAGCTTGAAAAAGCCATTGCTAAAATTCCCCATAACGTAATACGTAAACTACCTTTAAGTTTAGATGTACCAGCAAAGTAACTTGAAAGTGCACCTAAAATCGCTAATGAAAGAATTCCTGTGGCTAGGACAGCAGGTATAATCCATTGATTCGGGCTGAGTAATATAGCCAGCATGGGGAAAAAAGCCCCAAAAGAAAATGATGCAGCAGATGATAGTGCGGCCTGTACAGGATTGGCTGCGGTATTTTCATGAATGCCGATTTCATCCCGAGCATGTGCACCCAATGCATCATGAGTGGTTAGCTGCAAAGCAACTTCTTGAGCCAATTCTTTAGATAGGCCTCTAGAAATATAAATTTGAGTTAGCTCATCTAACTCTTTTTGAGGGTGCTTTGAGAGTTCTTTTGCTTCAATCGCTAAATCTGCTTTTTCAATATCTTCTTGAGATTTTACAGAAATATATTCTCCGGCAGCCATTGATGTAGCCCCAGAAATTAGTCCAGCAATGCATGTAATTAATAAAGTATGTGAGTTAGCTCCACTTGCAGCCATACCCATAATTAAACTAGTGACAGAAATAATTCCATCATTGGCTCCTAATACTGAAGCTCTTAACCAACCTGAACGGTGAATTGCGTGATGCTCTGTATGATGTGGAAAAGCCATGTGTTTTGCCTTATAAATGTTTTATAGATGCTATGAAATTTTACAAATTATTGATCAAAAAATATGTCATCATTATAGGGAATTTAGGGATACTAAAGAATAGATCAATAATAAAAATGGAGACTAAACTATTTATATTAAATCATCCTTAACCTAACTTAACGATGTAACTCATTATTTTAAATTATGATATTTATTGATCATTCTAACAAATTACCCTTAATAACTCTAATTTACTGTAGAGGTGATAATGAGAAATAGCAAAACAATAAACTCTATAACGCATTCGATATTACTTATGGGAGTAGTCATTTCTTCAACGGTAGTAAGTGTGTGTTCTGTTTATGCACAAGACCCAGTTACCTCTGAATATAAACCTGGAAATCTCATTTATGATAAATGGGACAGATTCTATAAAATAGAGCAGTCTCAACCTCAAGAAGCAGAAAAAATATTAGTTGAGCTGAGTAAGCTGACCCCTACAGATATTAAAGTCTGGAAAAGCCTTACTTATTTACAAATTCGGCTCGAAAAAAGAGATGAGGCTTTACAAAGTTTAAGACAAGCAAGAGCTTTAGCTCCTCAAGACGACACTTTAAAATTACAAGAAGCATATTTGCTGAATCAACAGAAAAAAAATCGTGATGCACTGGTTTTATTTAAAGAACTAACTTCATCTTCAGATCCAGCAATTGCTGCGAAGGCAACTCAAGCGGTTAAAAATTTAAGTGGAGGTGAGGTTAAGCCATATTTTGGGGATATCTATTTTGCACCCTCTTATGAGTCACGTTATGACGATGTTATTTTTCCTTTAAAAGTTCGGTACGGTAAAAACATCGACAATGGTCGTACTCAAGTCTACGGTTTTCTTAATTTAAACCGTGATACTAAATCTCAAGGTGGAGTACGACCTGAAATTATTGATGAAAATGCAGTTACTCTTGGGGTAGGTGCAAATTATCAACCATGGACTTCTATTCCTGTTCGAGCTTATGTCGAAGTTGGCGGAAGTTATGACTTGATTGATCGAAATCGAAAAAAATTTCGTGAAAGTGTAGTTGGAGGGGTAGCAGGTTATCAAGAGTGGTATTCGCAATCTAACTGTAATCATACACTTTGTTTAGATAATTACTTTACTGACCTCTATGGCAATGTCGCGACTTATTCAAGAGAAGACTATAACGTTATTGGAGATTTGCGCTTACGCACAGGTTTAAATTTATATAAGGGAGACAATGGAACTGTGCAGGCTTATGTGAAATTGCATGGCTTAGCAGACAGTAAAAATGAATATTACAATAATTTATTTGAATATGGGCCAGGGATTTCATGGCAGCCTTTTAACTATCAACCCATAAAACTACGTGTTGAACGTCTATATGGCAACTATTTTAAAGACGTGCCTGTTAATACAAAAGATCATTACAACAATACCCGAGTAGAACTTGTTTTTTATAAGGACTTCTAATAATGAAAAAAAATTTTATTTCGATTGTATTCGGTACTCGTCCAGAGCTAATAAAGCTAGCTCCGGTAATTTTATTAGCAAAACAAGACTCGCGATTTCAGGTTGAAGTTATTTTCACGGGTCAGCATGATGAATTAGTGCGAGATGCTATAGATTTTTTTGGGGTTGAAATTGACCACCGACTTAAAATTATGAATGCAGGACAAAGCCTAAATCAGCTATTAATTCATGGTTTGACACAACTTGAACATGTCTACACCGATGGTCAAAAAAGAGATGCGATTGTCATTCAGGGTGATACTACCACTGTATTAGCTGCTGGGTTAGTCGCATTTTCAATGAAGATACCTGTTGCCCATGTAGAAGCAGGTTTACGTTCTTATGATTTAGATCATCCTTTCCCTGAGGAAGGTAACCGTCAGTTAGTCTCGCGTATTACTAAATGGCATTTTGCTCCGACTGAACAATCAAAAAGAAATCTACTTAATGAGCAAATCAAGCCTTCGTTAATTACAGTGACAGGCAATACAGTAGTCGATGCTGTATATTTAGGCAGAAAGTTAATTTCTGAAAAAGCTGGTTTAAAAAATCAGCTCGAACCTTACGGAATTGAGTTAAAACAAAACGATAAAGTCGTACTTATTACCGCTCACCGCCGTGAAAATTTTGGTGAGGGAATTCAAAATATTTGTAATGCAGTTAAATATTTAGCTAATCATCATCCTGATTTACATTTTATTTGGCCTGTGCATTTAAACCCAGCTGTACATGATGTAGTGCATGATAAGTTTAAAAATCATGCTCAAATTCACTTGGTTAAACCACTTGATTATCCAAGTTTATTAGCCGTCATAAACCGTTCTATCTTCATTTTAACGGACTCTGGTGGTTTACAAGAGGAAAGCCCTTCGTTTAATAAGCCTGTATTAATTTTACGAGACACCACTGAACGACCTGAAGTCGTGGAAGTCGGGGCAGGAGTACTTGTTGGAACAAATCAGCAAAAAATTATTGATGAGGCTGAAAAACTTTTAACAGATTCGCAGCATTACCAAAAAATGGCAAATG
The DNA here is from genome assembly GCF_041021905.1 of Acinetobacter nosocomialis. Taxonomy (NCBI): domain Bacteria; kingdom Pseudomonadati; phylum Pseudomonadota; class Gammaproteobacteria; order Moraxellales; family Moraxellaceae; genus Acinetobacter; species Acinetobacter nosocomialis. Next base: position 2,906,690 of record NZ_CP157432.1, on the reverse strand, counting down.
TTGAAAATCCGTTTGGTGATGGGCGTGCTGCCCAGCGAATATTAGATGAAATTGCCAGAACTTCTGAATAAAAAGTATTTATTTTGAATTTTCTGATTCACTTATGGTGGCAGGAATGCTGCCATAAGTCAGACGATACCATAAACCGACGATATAAACCGACCAGCGTCCCATATAGTGGGGACCATCAAAAATATAAATTGTTTTGCCTTCATACGCTTTAATCTGAGAAATAATTTCCCAAGGATAGGCTGCTCGAAATTGTCCATTTTTTTTGGTACGAAATGCTTCTAGCACAATAACAGTTTTATCTTTTCCAAGAGTTTGTTCAAGTTGGTCTAAAATACGTCTGGCTTGTTGAGGGGTTCTTACACCGACACCTACACCATCTTGGAAAAAGACACCAGCTTGGCTAGGTAGCCAACTTTTAACCCATAAATTATAATTTTCAGGTTCTCTTTCACCACTATAAATGCTCACCCAAATAGGTGCTGGCAGTTTTTCTAGAACATGACCTAGTGTGCTTACCCTTAACCAAGTTGGATCAGCTTCAACTGGAAAATAGTAACCTTTTAAAGATGCATCATTTTGTTCTTGAATAATTTGTGCAGATTTTTCTCCTAGAGCAACAACATTTGCACGTGCTGCTGGTTCATTATATTCACCAGCTAAACCTAATATGAGATTTTTAGCCCAAGGTTGTTGCTTAATTTTCTGTATATCAATGGCTTTTTCCCACTGTGGGAGGTTGGAGTTTGTCCACCACGATTTAGATTCAACGACTGACCACTGGGGAACAAAAGTGTTGACTCCTAAATAATGCCAGTTTCCTTTTGGAGGAGTGGTATTGTTATCTGGTTGCCAAAAAATTCCTTCGATGATTGGTGGTTGTCCATGATTTTTGAACAACCCCGCATAAGCCACTACACTACATATAATTAAAATAATAAAAGCAGTTATTTTAATTGGTATCTGTTTTCTCATTATTACGTCGTAACCAATACCACAAGAAGATCACTATTATCATAATTGCAGAGATAATCACAACCAGTAAAAAGAATGAAGACTGCTGAACTAATGGAGCTTTTTGATTACCTACAATTAATTTTTGGAGAACATAGATATTGCCGTTTTCTGAAACCAACATTTTGGTCACATTATTTGGAATTTTATGCTGTATTTTTCCCCATAAATGCATAAAGGTGAGTGCACCGGTTTCAGAATCGGTAATCACATCAAAGCGGTTATTGTTATAACTCACAATAAAACCGTTGGCTGCCGCAGGCGCATAAATAATATTTTGATGCATTAAGATTTGTTGCTGATAAATCTCTTTATTTACTCTCACATTGACCGCTTGAGGAGCGTTTGGTGAGAAACGTACCAGATTGAGAGGCATTGGTGCCTGTGTAAGCAGCATATTTTTAGCGACTTGTCCCAAAATGATGGCAATATTTAATGCCCCTGATTGGTCATCAATTGCAATTGTTGGTTTGGTTGCTAATGTCATTGAAAGCGCTGCCACACCATTTTTGAGTTTATGTGGAAGTTTTACCGTTGATTTGGCGGTATCTACCCAAAGTGAACCATGAGCATTTGGTAAACATTGAGAATTTGCAATAACTGAGTTTTCCAGTTTTAAGCTAAAGTTTGTTGTATTTGAAATTTCCTTAGCAAAGATGTTGAACTGTCGGTTTACTGGGTCAGAAGCAAGATCTGCTGTTTTCATACTACCGGCAAGGCCACCATCAAGCCATGCTGTAATACTAGAGCCTTGTAATAAACCACTTTGAATACGAAGTGCAATTTGTCCCTGTAAAATATCAGTAGGCTGCCATACTGCCGGAAAATCAAGGAATAGATTCTTTTCAGCATGGTTGAGTCTGAAGTCATCAATACCTAAATCTGCAAGCGTATCAATTTTTCTAAATTGAGCCCATGCTGGTGGTGAAATTGTAGTGGGAAAAATAGCACTACCTGTATTAAGCTGCTGTACGTATGCCGGATTAATTAGACCATTAATCGCAGCAGTAAGCTCTTGGGCGGTATGGTAAGTGATAGAGAGAGTAGGTACCCCATCTGCAGGTTTTGAAATTTGTACAAACGCTCCATTTTTAAGTGGAGCTGTGGATTTGATCACTTCAATAATAAAGTTTGTTTCAGGATTCAGGTTCGTTTGACCTGAATCAACCCATTCAATAGGAGTTACTGAGCTCCAAGAACTTGCCAAACGAGCTAGCATGGATGCTTCGGTAATTTCCTTACGGTTATATTTTAAAATTCCAACAAATGGGGTAGGACGTCTAGCTTGGGGGTTAAATAGAGCATCTGGTAAATCTTTTAAACGGTATATATTTCGAACAGGAGTAAAGTCGAGTTGAGAATTACTCAAATAGGTTAAATGGTCGATATCTTCGGTACAGAAAGTCTCTTTTGTCTGGTTGAGAGTCGTTGGTTTAGCATATTGTTGAATAATAAAATCTAAACGATGAAAGCCACTTGGACTGGCAGGAATATTGAATTTAAACTGGCCATCACCATTTAAGGTCGTGTTATAGATCAGTTTATCATCATATTTCACCAGTAATGTTGTGTCATTCTCAGTTGAATAGTCACTAGAGAACTGAATATTCTGCCATTCAGCTCCTTTTCCAACATAGAAAAAATGAGGCTCGACTGTATATTTGGTCGAGGTACTTATATCATCAAGTTTCCATGTATATGCATGAGCAGATATGGCAAGTAAAAAACTGGTGCTGGCAAGGAGCACTTGAGCTGTCTGGTAAAGATCGAAAGTCTTTTTCATTTATTTTTTCTCCTTGCTACGTTCTGTTTTGTACCATTGAAGGGAGTTGCCCTGTATTTTATTTTTTAGCATGTCAAATGCGGCTTTAAAGACAATAAATAAGAAGATTTGTGAGTAACTGACGTAAGATAAGACAGAGTAAAAATAGAGTTCCGGTTTAACTTTTTCTAAGGAAAGAGTAAACCACATTTGTGCCACATAGAGACAAAATGAAAGGCCCCACAAGAGCGTAAATGGTCCCGGAACGGAAATACCTGCGATATCAAGTAACCCAAGCGTTAAAGTAATATGACTCCAGAATAGAGCTGGTACGAAAAGGATATAGCACATAATGTTATTCAGAATTTCAATCCCGATTGGGAAAGGTGTTCTAAGTGCTACAGGTAAATATTTACGTGTCACATAAAAGTTACCTTGGGTCCAACGTGAGCGCTGTTTAACAAATACACTTAACGATGGGGGATCTTGTTGCCAACCTATGGCATAGGGAACCCATTTAATTCGTTTTTGTCCAATAAAAATTCGGAAACTCATTTCTGTATCGTCAACTAACGATTTTTCATCAAAACCGCCTAAAGTCTCTAGTGCATCGCGCCAAATGACGTAGTTGGTTCCCATTAATGTTGATAACTCAAAACGTTGCCAACGCCCACCTTGGAAGATCCATTGGAAAAAGATGAATTCAATCGCAATAAAACGAGTCAAAATACTATCTTGCCAGTTACGGGTTCTTACTTTGCCATTTACAGCAACTAACTTTTTGTCTGCCAATAAAGTTTGAGCAAGTAAACGAACGCAATCGGGTTCAGGAGTACTATCGGCATCATAGACAACAATTAGCTCACCTTTGGCATGAGGAAGGCCATTATTGAGGGTCCGTGATTTACCTTTACCGCCCATTCCCTTGGGAACGTTGACAATTTTTATGCATGGATAAATTTTTGCGAGGCTTTCTGCGATTTCAAGGGTGTTATCTTTGGAGCCATCATTGATCAATAAGACTTCATAAGACTCTGCTGGATAATCCTGTTGAGCAATGGCATGCAAAGTGTCTTCAATCACCACGCCTTCATTATAAGCAGGGATCAAAACACTTAAGATGGGCCATCTTTCAGGTATTGGTAAGTTTTGCAGCTCTTTTTCAGCTGTTTTGGAATACTTCCACGCTTGATAACTTAACCATGCCCAAAATGCTTGTGGAATCCAAATACCTAAAAAGCCAAATAAAAACAGGATATCAATTGGAGCCATTTTTACGGACCCTCCTAATAATAGAAGAGATGAGTACTAATAATAGAATTAATCCCACTACTAAGGAGATCCATGAAATATAGCTACCAAATGTACCCAGAAGATCTGGATAAGTTGTTGTTAAAATCAGATCAAGAGGAACTACAACAACACTTAAACCAATAAATATATAACCTATAAGACTCGTATTCACATGTTCAGAAGTACTGGCATAATCAATATTATTAAATTTCCACGAAATACCGAGTTGAGGATAACGAATATTAGATAGGGGTAAGTCGGCAGGAGGATTAATAATAATTTCATAACCTGATACATGGCCGTTAAAGTCTTTGGCCGAATAAAATAAATGCTGACCTTGTCGGATTTCTCTAGATGGTAAAGGGACGGCTGAAGAATTTAACTGGACAATATAACTTCCAGCTGGCTGTGAAATTAAATTTTCATCCCATCCTGTACTTACGAAAGCAGCCATTGGCCTTAAACCAATAGCAGTTGAAAAAGTAGCCTTTGCGGCAAAATACTGAGGTTGTTCAGTTTTAAAAAGCACGATGGGGATAGCACCTTGGCTCACGGCTTCTTTTAATAAAAAATAGTGAGGGAAACCAAATACTTCATCTGGCAAGATAATGCCGGGGCGAACTCCGTTGTGAACAAACTTTTGAAAACTTTCGGAACTAATCTGATCAAGGGTGAAGACAGGCCACCATGTATCTTGATAAGGAAAAAACATGGAAAGATCGTTAGAACTTTGCACTTCAGTTTTTATTTGTTCTGCTTTAATTTCGCAATGATAATATTGCCGATAGAACTGCTGTAGAGTGGCATCTGGATATTGGCTAGATGCAATCACAATTCCACAAATGTTAAGAAGATTAGACATTAATTTATCTCCTCAGGTGGAATTGGAATAATTTTATATTCCACCTCAAGACGCAACGTCATAATTTCTCTTAACTTTTTAATAAAGTCAGGTTCTTGTTCAGTTTTTTGCTGACGAATCATAATACTGTATATATTTTCGAGATCATCATCTGCAAACTGAAAAACAATTTCATTGGGCTGATGCTGACTCAAAATTTTGATCATTTCGTTTTGAGTAGTTTTCCAGACGTCATCACCTAGCATTTCTTTAATGAGACTACGGTTAAGAATCTTGATTGCAAAGACTTCATAGTCTTGTACATTATGGTGATCAAGAAGCTTAAAAAAGCTACGCTGGAAATATTTCAAAGCGCTGATAGGGAAAATATCGCGGCGATAATTTCGATCATAGCTTTGAATATCTCGATATTTTTGAACATTAATTTCAATATTGTGGCGTACAGCACTTAAAAACAGCGGAATAAGAGGAATAATAAACAGTAAGAGAAGCTGCCGCTCAATATGAGTTTGTGCACCTAAGTCGAGTAGAAAATATACAGCAACTCCAATAAATGCGAGTAAACCAACAATTAAAGACAAGCCAACTTCTAAAAAAGCACCCGAAATTAAAAGAAGAAGAATAAAGATCCAGCTTCCTCTAAAACTAACAGGCAACCACTCATATGCAACCATTCCCATAAATAGATGTGCTGCGATAATCCATAAGACGAGTGTTCTACCTGGGTTCTTTTGTTGCATGCGAGCTATGCTACCTTTTTTGTAATGTTAATTTTTTTATACTTTTATAATGAAAGGTGTTCATTTACGAAGTTGTTGTTGTTTCTGTCCTTTTTAAGTATTTGCTATGTTTATTTGTAGTTGAAAGTCCCTTTATAGTCAAATCCCGTTTTTATTTTTTAATCAAAAATAAACAGATAAGACGCAATTCTTATCTAAATATGCTTGAAAGTTTCAATTGCTTTTAATCGTGTTTCTTTTAAATCTACAATTGGTTTTGGATAATTTAAACTCAAGTTGATTTTGTTTGAGTAGGGGTCATGAATGGATTTATTGTCCAGATGAGCCAGTTCTTTCACCCATTTACGAATATAGTCCCCATTAGGATCAAACTTTTGTGATTGGGAAATCGGGTTAAAAATTCTAAAATAAGGCACAGCATCTGTTCCTGTTGAGGCACACCATTGCCACCCCCCATTATTTGCTGCCAAATCTCCATCAATTAAATGTTGCATAAACCACTGTTCACCAATACGCCAGTCAATCAATAAGTTTTTGCATAAAAACATGGCTGTAATCATACGTACTCGATTATGCATCCAACCTGTTTGTAAAAGTTGGCGCATCCCGGCATCCACAATAGGAATACCAGTTTGTCCTGTTTGCCAAGCTTTTAGATGCTCTGGATTATGGTTCCATTTAATTTTCTGAGTATCTTTCTTAAATGGAAGATGCCTAGAAACATACGGAAAATCAAATAAGATGTGCTGGTAGAACTCTCGCCAAATAAGTTCATCTAGCCATGTTTGTTGACCTTCATTGTCTAAATGAAAGTTGCCGTGTTGATTACGAAAGAGTGCTTGTAAACACTGCCTTACAGATAAGATTCCAATATTTAAATAAGGAGAAAGTTTGCTTGTGCCATGCACATGAGGAAAATCTCGCTCAACTTTATAATGGGATACAGAATCTTCGACAAATTGGTCTAGTTGTTCTAATGCATATGACTCGCCAACAGGCCATAAATCTTGCTGTTCTTTAGAAATAGATGAACAAAATAGTTTTTCAATTTCTGCCAAGTCCACACTTTTTTCATCTAAAAACTCTAATGAAATTTCATTTTGCTTATGTGGTAAAGGGAAGCATTGAGGTAAACCGCTGGTATTTAGTTTTGCATAACATGCTTTTTTGAATGCACTAAAAACCTGATAGGGTTGTTGTGATTGATTGCGAATGGAACGTAAAGGGAAAATTGTACGATCATGAAATAAAAAAAGCTCTTTGCTTTCCTTATTTAAAGAATCTTGTACTGTTTTATCTCTTTTTAATTCATTTGCACCCATTTCAATATTGGCATAGACATTTTCAATATTATATTTCTTGCTGAAATCAGAAATAAACTTAGCAGTATCTTCCCAATAAGGAATGACTTGGATAACAAGTGGAATATGAAGTGATGCTAATTCTTTTTGAAGCTCTTTGAGCTGCCGTAAATAAAAACTAATTTTTATTGGAGCATCGTCGTGTTGTTTCCATTGCTCTGGCGATAAGATGACTAATCCAATTGAAGGCCCTTGCTGACAGGCATGCCATAAAGCTGCATGATCATGTATTCGTAAATCTTGTCGGAACCAAATCAATTGATAAGCATTTGACATGCATAGTCCAATAATAAATTAACTTACTGAATATTATATAAAATAAATACATAAAAAAAGCAAAGCTGAAGCTTTGCTTTTTATCATCTTGCGAAAGATGAATTAGTGGTGGTGACCACCTGCACCGTGTACATGACCGTGATCTAACTCTTCTTGAGAAGCTTCACGGATTTCTACGATTTCAACTTCAAAAGTTAAATCTTGGCCAGCAAGTGGGAAGTTAGCATCAACTACAACGTTGTCGCCTTCAACCGCTTTAACAGTAACGATTTGAACGCCGTCATCTGTTTGAGCTTGGAATTGCATACCAGGTTGAATGTTATCAACACCTTGGAACATTTGAGCTGGAACTTCTTGTACTAGGTCTGGGTTGTATTCGCCATAACCTTCAGCAGCTGGTACGTTTACAGTGAATTTATCACCAACAGTTTTACCAGTTAATGCATTTTCTAAACCTGGAATGATATTGCCTGCGCCATGCAAATAGGCAAGTGGTTCACCTTGAGATTGATCAAGTGTTTCACCCTCAGCGTTTGTTAATTTATAGTGGAATGAAACCACGTGGTTATTTGCAATTGCAGTCATGTTTTTGATCCATTCAATCAATTAAAGCGTACATCATAAAGTGAAAAATAAATTTTGTAGACTACAAAATCTCAATCTTTAACACTTTTTCTAATGCGTTTTTATCTATATAGGGATGAACTTAAAAAATTCAACTCAATACAGCTTAATTTTTGGACGTACTCGTCTTGTAAGTAAATCTTTCACTGTGAGTAGTCCAGCTTGAGTGTATCCATGAATTGTTGCTTGATGTAAACGATATAAAGATACGTACATCGTTTTAGCAATATATCCTTGTACACTGACATCCCCTAGCAATTCTCCAACGGCTTTATTACGACTTAAAGACACAAGCGAACCTTTGTCGTTAAATGTAAACATTGGCTGTGAGCGGCCATTCAGCCGAGCAGCCATTGCATCGACTAAAAAGCTTGCTTGTTGACTGGCAACTTGAGCACGTGGTCCGAGTGGGGGATTTCTTGCGTCGAGTTGACAGTGTGAACAATCACCGAAAGCAAATACATTTGGATCGGAGTAAGTTTGCAGAGTTGCGTAGACCATTAAACGATTAATATTGTCACGTTCGAAATCAGTAAAACTTTCAAGAACTTTTGGCGCTTTTACGCCAGCTGCCCATACCGTAATATCACTTGTGAGTTGATTACCGTTGCTGAAATAAATGCAGTGTTTATCAACTTTTTCAACGCGGTGTTGAGTTAAAATTTCGATGCCCATTTTTTGGAGCTGTTTTGCACTATGCTCAGCCGTTTTTTCACTTAAAGCAGGCAGGATTCGTTCTGATGCTTCAATCAGTGTGATTTTGACCTGTTTAGGATGGATCTTTTTCAAACCATAGCGATAAAAGTTTTTGGTTGTTTCAATCAGTTCTGCTGCAAGTTCAACCCCAGTTGCACCCGCACCAATGATTCCAATATTTAACGTGCGTTGATCTGGTTGATTTTGCGCTTCGATATATAAATGTAAAAGATCTTGCTGGAAAATATCTGCTTGTTTTCGGCTATCGAGGAAATGACAGTTTTCGCGTACCCCAGGTGTGTTAAAGTCATTTGACACTGAACCAAGCGCTAAAATAAGCGTGTCATAATTCAGTTGTTGAACATGCGTGTTTTGTTCTTTGGATACTTGAGGTGGTACGACATCTATTATTTTTTGATCTTTGTGTATCGCAACAAGTGTTCCTAATACAAACTCGTAATGATGTTTTTCTGCATGGGCAAAATAATTGGTTTGTTCTTCGTGAGGGTTTAAGGAACCCGCAGCAATTTCATGAAGTAGAGGTTTCCAGATATGAGTCAAATTTTGGTCGACTAATGTAATTTTAGCTTTACCACTTTTCCCAAAAGTTTCACCGAGTTGTGTGGCAAGTTCTAAACCACCCGCACCACCACCGACAATAACAATATGATGTAAACTTTCGGCCATTTTTATCACCTAATTATTTTTCTATAAAAAAAGATGGCTAAATTATGCCATCTTTTATTTATAAAATTTATTGTGCCTCTGTGCACAATTTGATGTTTTTAGTGCGAATCTACCGGGTAAAGTTTTGCGGCACTATGGTTACTCGATGAAAAAATAGAGAACAAATTTGAGAACCACATCACGATTCTTTGGAAAATATTCGCTTCTTCAATATGCACATCATTTTCAATTTGTAAGCTGCGAATCAGCTGATTATTTTGATAAATTGAAACAGTTGCCAAGTTCATGGCTTTCATTAAAGGCGCAGTTAACTTTTGCTCATTTAACTGAATATTTACACGAGTTTGGGTTGTTTCAAGTGGAACAATAGTCTTCGGTTGCTTATTGCTATCAAGAACTTGAATTCGCTGTGTAGCGTAGTCAAATGTATTTAAATCAATTGGTGCTGGCTCAGCATATAAAGAAGTTGTGACAATGGTCGGCTGCTTAGTTTCTACTTTAAACATTTTTAAAGTTGATTTAATGACAGGTAGTTCAGCAATCAATTTTTGTTCAGGAATAACCACTTCATCACGTGTATAAGCATAAGCAAGGTTCATTAATTTATCGGCAATTTCAGCACGTTTCACGGCACTTGGTGTACCTAAAACAATAACCAGTAAACGTCTTTGCGGTAAGTTGGGTGAAAATGAAGGACGTGAAGCCGTTAGAGCCAAGTTATAACCTGCTGCTTTGGTATAGCCAGTTTTTAAACCATCTACAGATGGATCATATTTCAGAGCAAGGTTAGTTGCATGGTGAAAACGTTGATTGTAGCTAAAGCTTGGCATTTTTGAATAATGTAAATATTCAGGAGTTTGGTGAATCACTGCCTGACTTAATAAGCTTAAATCATGCGCTGTCGTGTAATGATCAGGCATTGTAATCCCGGCAGGATTACTAAAATGCGTGTCTTTCATGCCTAAAGCTTGAGCTTCTTGGTTCATACGTTGTACAAAATGAGGCACATCACCAGAAATTTTTTCGGCTAAAGTCACAGCTGCATCATTTGCCGACATCACAATTAAACCAGCCAAAAGCTGATCAACTGAAATTTGCTCGCCCGCTTTAAGGTACATTTGTGATTCATCCCACTGCACCACGCTTACGACTGGTGTTGCGGTAATGACTTCGTTCAGTTTTAGCTTTCCAGCCTTAATCTCTTTTAATGCAATGTAGGCAACCATCATTTTGGTTAAAGATGCTGGCGCACGTTGTACATGACTATTATGCTCAGCAATGATTTGTCCAGATTGAGTGTCTACAATTGTCCATGCAGCGGCTTCAACACTTTCAGGAGCAATATTAAGTAGAGCAGCATTGGTAAGAGTAGTACAGAAAATACTAAACAGTGTAAAAAGAGATAGGAAGAATTTCACTAGGTGACCTTGACGTTTACTGGCAAATACGGAACACAGATGCCCAGCATGCTATGCCTTTTTTTTGTAGAAGGCTAGTGTGAATTGTTGCCAAAAAATACATCTACGCAAGTCGATACAAAAAAGTGATAATCTAATGTGAAACCGTTCTTATTTTAAATTGAAGAATTTATGTTGCATTATCAAATAGAGTTCGATGATTACAAACAACACCTTGTTCACGTAACAATTCGTTTTTTAGCGAATCCAAATCAGGAACTATGGTTACCAACGTGGATTCCAGGCAGTTATTTAATTCGTGAGTTTTCTAAGCATATTGAGGCTGTAAAGGCCTATGATGAAGCTGGACGCATGCTCAATATTAAAAAAACTGAAAAAAATCGCTGGCGGTTATTTAATACCGATCATGAGTTAATTACTGTTGAATACGATGCGTATGCTTATGATTTGTCGGTACGTGGTGCTTATGTAGATCAAACGCGTCTATATATTAACCCTGCCTGTGTGTGTCTAGGCTTGGAAGGTCAAGAGCAATCTGCTTGTGAAGTAGAAGTCTTTTTGCCTGATGAGCTGAAACACTTTCAATTAGCAACTGGTTTAGCTTCAAAAAGCTTAGTTAAGGGACGTTTTACCTTAAAAGCTGATCATTATGATCAACTCATAGATAGCCCATTTGAACTTGCGGAGCAAACACGTTTTAGCTTCGAAGCTCATGGAATTGAACATGAGTTTGCAATTTCTGGACAGCACAATACCAATGTAGAACGTTTAAAAACAGACATTGAAAAAATTTGTGCAGCCGAAATTGAAATGTTTGGTTCAGCTCCATTTAAAAACTATACCTTTATGACGATGGCTACAGGAAATAGTTATGGTGGCTTAGAGCATTGCAACAGCACAAGTTTGATTACACCACGTGATGATTTACCAAAATCGAATGAACCAACTGAACCTTCGAAAGACTATCAACGTTTCTTGGGTTTATGTAGCCACGAGTATTTTCATTCTTGGTTAGTGAAGTTTATCCGTCCAGAAAACTTTGCAAACTACAATTTGCATCAAGAAGGGTATACCTCGCTACTGTGGATCTTTGAAGGGTTTACTTCATATTATGATGATCTCATTTTATTACGTAGCGGTGCGATCTCTCAGAAGTCTTATCTAGATTTGTTGAAGTCACAGCTTGATCGTTATTTACAAAATCCGGGGCGCTTTGTTCAAACAGTAGCTGAATCAAGTTTTGATGCATGGATTAAGTTTTATCGTCCAGATGAAAATACGAATAATGCCGGTACGAGCTATTACAACAAAGGCGCATTAGTTGCCTTATGTTTAGATTTAGGCTTACGTTTACGTGGTTCTAGTCTAGATGCCTTAATGCGTCGTTTGTATGAAAATACGCAAAATGGTATTCAGGTCAATGAGCGTACTGTTTTTGATTTATGTGAAGAGTTAACTGGCGATAGTTGGGTTGAGCAGATTAATCATTTGATTAATACCACCGAAGAATTGCCGCTTGATCAGTTATTCCCTGAGTTTGGTTTAAGCTATACGCTTAAAAATGATAAGACCTTGGCTTATGGCTTAAAGTTAACTGATAAGCCAGAGGGCGTATTAGTACAAAATGCTCACCGTGAAGGAGCTGGTGCAAAAGCTGGTATTTCTGCCAATGATGTCATTATTGCAATTGATGGATTAAAAGCGACCACAAAACTTATTGAAAAATATGCTAAACAAAAGGGCAGTTACCCAGTCTTGGCTTTCCGCCGTGATGAGTTGTTATCATTTGAGGTTACAGGCGACAGTATCAACTTAACTGAAGTTGAACTTGTTGTTGAAGATCAAAGCAAAGCTGATAAATGGTTAAAAGCCTAAATAACAGTGAATTAATTTATAAAAAACCGATGTTTCGTACATCGGTTTTTTACTTTTTAGTAGATTATAAAAATTGAAATAGGTGTTATCTTTGAGTTTATTTTGAATGAAAAGTATAATATTTGTCAGAACTCTGAAAGATATCTCATGTAATTTAACAATGTCCTATATCTAAAAAGTTGGTAATCGTGCATGTATTACCATAAGTTAGGTATGAGATTATTATCAATAGATTTAAATTATGTATTATTTCGCTGCGAAATGTCGTTATCACTGGATATTTCGTTGACTGAAAGCCAATGAGAGCCGATACTCTCAGGGTTTTATTTAAGCATATCGGTTCGTAGGTACTGGGCCAAAAGCTCGGTCCTCAAAACTCAATTCAACGGAAGGGGCTATATATGGCTGGTGAAAAGTCAACTATCATTTACACACTGACTGACGAGGCGCCATTATTGGCGACTTATTCGCTACTGCCGATCATTGAGACCTTTACTAAGCCAGCAGGTATCGAGATTGTTAAAAGTGACATCTCTGTAGCTGCACGTGTGCTCGCAGAATTCGCTGACTACCTAAGTGAAGAGCAAAAGGTATCCGACAACCTTGCTGAGCTAGGTCGTCTTACACAAGATCCAGATACTAACATTATCAAACTCCCAAATATTAGTGCCTCTGTTGCGCAATTGACAGCATGTATTAAAGAACTTCAATCTAAAGGTTATCCAATTCCTGACTATCCGGAAAACCCAGCGACTGAAGAAGAAAAAACAATCAAAGCTCGTTATGGCAAATGCCTAGGTTCAGCAGTAAACCCTGTCCTTCGTGAAGGTAACTCAGACCGTCGTGCTCCTGCTGCCGTTAAAAATTACGCTAAGAAACACCCTCATTCAATGAGCGAGTGGAAACAATGGTCTCAAACTCACGTTTCACACATGGAAGAAGGTGACTTCTACCACGGTGAAAAGTCAATGACGCTTGACCGCCCACGCAACGTAAAAATGGAACTTATCACAAACAGTGGTAAGAGCATTGTTCTTAAGCCAAAAGTTGCGCTTCAAGAAGGCGAAATCATTGACTCAATGTTCATGAGCAAGAAAGCACTTTGTGATTTCTATGAAAAAGAACTTGATGATTGTAAAGAAGCAGGAATTTTATTCTCTTTACACGTTAAAGCGACAATGATGAAAGTTTCACACCCGATTGTTTTCGGTCACTGTGTGAAAATTTACTATAAAGAAGCTTTCGAAAAACACGGTAAGTTGTTTGATGAATTAGGCATTAACGTAAATAACGGTATGGCTGGGTTATACGAGAAAATCGAAACTCTTCCAACATCATTACGTGAAGAAATCATTGAAGACTTACATGCTTGCCAAGAACACCGTCCTGCACTTGCGATGGTTGACTCAGCAAAAGGTATTACTAACTTCCATTCGCCTAACGACATTATCGTAGATGCTTCTATGCCTGCAATGATCCGTGCTGGTGGTAAAATGTGGGGTGCTGATGGTAAGCAATACGATGCTAAAGCAGTAATGCCAGAATCAACATTTGCCCGTATTTACCAAGAAATGATCAATTTCTGTAAATGGCATGGTAACTTCGATCCGAAGACTATGGGTACAGTGCCAAACGTTGGTTTGATGGCTCAAAAAGCTGAAGAATACGGTTCTCACGATAAGACTTTTGAAATTCCTGAAGCAGGTATCGCAAACATTACCGATCTTGACACTGGTGAAGTGTTATTGACTCAAAATGTTGAAGAAGGTGATATCTGGCGTATGTGTCAGGTGAAAGATGCTCCGATTCGTGACTGGGTAAAACTTGCAGTGACTCGTGCACGTAACTCAGGCATGCCTGCGATCTTCTGGCTTGACCCATATCGTCCACACGAAAATGAATTGATCAAGAAAGTACAGAAGTACTTAAAAGATCACGATACGACTGGTCTTGATATCCAGATCATGTCTCAAGTACGTGCAATGCGTTACACACTTGAGCGTGTAGTTCGTGGTCTCGATACAATTTCTGTAACTGGTAACATTTTACGTGACTACTTAACTGACTTGTTCCCAATTATGGAACTTGGTACTTCTGCGAAAATGTTGTCTATCGTTCCGCTTATGGCGGGTGGTGGTATGTACGAGACTGGTGCAGGTGGTTCAGCACCTAAACACGTACAGCAACTTGTTGAAGAAAACCACTTACGTTGGGATTCGCTTGGTGAGTTCCTTGCGCTTGCAGTTTCTTTAGAAGAAATGGGCATTAAAGAAAATAATGCTCGTGCCAAGTTACTTGCGAAAACACTTGATGAAGCGACTGGTAAATTGCTCGACAATGACAAGTCTCCATCACGCCGTACAGGCGAGCTTGATAACCGTGGTAGCCATTTCTACTTATCACTTTACTGGGCAGAAGCACTTGCGGCTCAAGACGAAGATGCTGAGTTGAAAGCTAAATTTGCTCCACTTGCAAAAGCATTAGCTGAAAACGAACAGAAGATCGTTGCTGAGCTTGCTCAAGTACAAGGTAAAGCAGCTGACATCGGTGGTTACTATGCAGTTGATCCTGCGAAAGTAAGCGCTGTAATGCGTCCAAGTGCTACATTTAATGCAGCGCTTTCAACTGTTCAAGCTTAATAACTAATTCGTTAGTAAATAGCTGAAAAGCCGGTGCATATGTGCCGGCTTTTTTATTTTTATAAATAATAGCTATTAAAAAAGCCCACTTATGTGAGCTTTTAAAAATTAAATGTTTTTATCGACCATTACGGCTACGACCACGAGGTGCTTTAGTATTTGGACGAGTTGTACCGTTAGTTTTACGACGTGGCTTTTCACTTTCATCCATTTGCCAGATACGTTTTGTACCAGACTTTTTAACAGAACCATCTTTATTCTTACGAACCATTGGTTTGCCACCTGTACCCCCAGGTTTTTTCACATACGAGCGTGAACGATAAGGTTGTTCAGCGGGAACATCTTTAAAGTCTGGGTAGAGTAGAGGTTCGATTTCTTTGGTCTCGCCTGGCTGTAATCCTAATTGGACTAAATCAATTGAACCGATTTTAGTACGAATGAGACGTAAAGTCGGGAAACCTACCGCAGAGGTCATGCGACGAACTTGGCGGTTACGACCTTCACAAATAGAGATTTCAATCCAAGATGTTGGAATACTGGCACGGTAACGTACAGGAGGGTCTCGGTCCCATAACCATTCAGGTTCACTTACCTTAATCGCTTTAGCTGGTAAAGTCATACCATCATTAAGCTCTACACCTTTGCGCAGTTGCTCAAGCGCTTCTTCGGTTACATCGCCATCAACTTGAACTAAATACGTTTTGTATTTTTTATTCGCAGGGTTAGTAATGAACTGATTCAAACCACCATGATCGGTTAAAAAAACTAAACCCTCAGAGTCCATATCAAGACGGCCTGCTATGCGTAAAGTCGGGTCATCTATAAAGTCAGACACCGTCATATGCGCTTCGTCTTTACGAAACTGGGAGAGCACGTCATAAGGTTTGTTGAGAATGACGATTTTCATAAAAAATGACTTCTTCTTTCAAATAAGAGGTAAAAACATTGAGCAATATTTAAGTGTGAAATTTGCTTATTTCCCACATAAATCTCAAAAAGGATTAAATTCGATTAAGCTATTATGCGTGAATAAAAGTTGAAAGTATTGTTTATCGATAATTATTTTTGTTTGGTTAGTTAAATATTATAAAAGGGAGAATCTACACAATGGGTTATCAGAAGATCGTTGTTCCTGCCGACGGTGATAAAATTACAGTAAAAGCAGACCTGTCACTGAATGTACCGAATCATCCAATTATTCCTTTTATTGAGGGTGATGGTATTGGTGTAGATATTACACCGACAATGAAAAAAGTTGTTGATGGGGCAATTTTAAAAGCCTATGGCGGCAAACGTTCCATTGAGTGGATGGAAGTCTATTGCGGTGAAAAGGCAAATAAAATTTATGGCACTTATATGCCGGAAGAAACTTTTGAAGCCCTGCGTGAATTTGTCGTTTCAATTAAAGGCCCCCTAACTACTCCAGTTGGTGGCGGTATACGCTCACTTAATGTGGCGCTACGTCAAGAATTAGATTTGTACGTATGTGTACGGCCAGTACGCTGGTTTGAAGGTGTTCCTTCACCTGTTCAGCATCCTGAATTAACCGACATGGTTATTTTTCGTGAAAATTCGGAAGATATTTATGCCGGTATTGAATGGAAAGCCGATTCGGAAGAAGCTAAAAAAGTTATTAAATTCCTTCAAGAAGAAATGGGGGTCACAAAAATTCGTTTCCCTGAAGGATGTGGTATTGGTATTAAACCCGTTTCCAAAGAAGGATCACAACGTTTAGTTCGTAAGGCCATCCAGTTTGCCATAGATAATGACAAACCATCGGTGACTCTTGTTCACAAGGGCAATATTATGAAATATACCGAAGGTGCATTTAAAGAATGGGGATACGAGTTAGCACTAGATCGTTTCGGCGGTGAACTCATAGATGGTGGCCCTTGGGTTAAAATTAAGAACCCTAAAAATGGTAAAGACATTATTATTAAAGATGTAATTGCAGATGCTTTCTTACAGCAAATTTTGATGCGTCCTGCTGACTACTCTGTGATTGCAACCCTTAATTTAAATGGTGACTATATTTCCGATGCATTAGCAGCAGAAGTAGGGGGGATTGGAATTGCACCCGGTGCAAATATTGGCGGCGCTATTGCAGTTTATGAAGCAACACATGGAACAGCACCTAAATATGCTGGGCAAGATAAAGTAAACCCGGGTTCAATTATTCTATCTGCTGAAATGATGCTTCGAGACATGGGATGGACTGAAGCGGCTGATCTGATCATTAAAGGAATTTCAGGAGCGATTGCAGCTAAAACGGTAACTTACGATTTTGAGCGTTTAATGCCGGGCGCAACCTTATTGCGTTGCTCTGAATTTGGTGATGCCATAATTCAACATATGGAAGATTAAACTTAAATAAAAAGGCCCTCGAACGAGGGTTTTTTTATGTATATAAGTATTTATACATTTTTATGCTATTAAAAATTAAAGCTAAGAGTGGGCAGTGTATACCCATAATAAACAAGCCAATACTGTAAAACTTAGCAATATTAAACCTTGTCCGTGATGAGTAGCATACAGAGGTACATTACCAATGCTATGCGTCATTTTATAGTTCAAAACAGGCCTGATACAAAAGAAAAAAAGAGGTAATGATAAAATCACTGTATTACTAATTTTAATGCTATAGCGGAAATAGTAACTAAATAGCCCTATCGTAGCCGCATATAGCAGTGTTTTGAAAAGCACTTCACCACTGGTATATATATCTATGCCAATATAAAAATTAAGCTTCCATATAAGAAGGCTAACTGTAGCAATTATTGTAATAATGCCGACAACAACCGCATTTGCTGGGTTTGATACATTGTACATTTTTAAAGTTTTTAATTGGTATAAATTAATTTGAATAAAATATATATTATAAAAAAGTATAGTACATTGACTATTTTTAACTTTATAAAACTCCTCAAAAAATCTGATTTAGACATTTTGCGACTCACGCGAGTTTGAACTAGTCTCTTTAAATACCCATAAGGCAAAACAGAATATAATGACTATTAGTAGACCTAAACTTTGACCATGACCCGAGAGATAAAACGGAACATCTGGGATGGTTTGAAGGGCTTTATAATCAAGAATTGGTTCTAGCCAAAAGTACGCGAATGGAACAGCAATTAAAAATTGTGTTGTAAACTCAATATGATCGCGTGTTAAAAAGCCAAGAATAGCTGCTGTGGCAATATAGATAATGATCTTTACAGAGACCTCATAGGATGTTGTGATATCCAGTGCAAAAATGGTCCGGCATTTAAATGCCAGTAATGAAACACAGATAAAAGCAAACATCGCCAAGAGCTTTAAAAGCTCATCAATATAATTGTTATTGCTCATGTCTTACTCTATTTTAAGTATTAAAAATTATAAATTTTTATCGAATATAGATCAGAAAATAACACTCTACATTGACATAATATGACATTTTTTGTCAGTTGAGCTTACTGAGTAGGCGTATAAACATAGGTGTTATGCAGTTAGCTCTACTGATCTACTCATTAATTTTAATTTTGACAAACTACGATTACTCAATGAAAAGCCCCTTGTGTATAGGGGCTTTTTTTATTGCATAAATTCGGGATGTTTAGCAGTTTTAGGTAGCCCGATTTTCTTTTGATAGCTTTGGTCTAAAGCCTGAATAATAAGTACAAAGACAATTAAAAAGAGAGGAAAGTACAAAGTTTTCATAGTTTGGTTTCTCCGAGAGAATTTGGTATAGAAGAATGGGTACGAATTAAAAGGCTCAATGCAAATAACAAAACAATGCCTCCCATTAAAAACAGATGGGCATAAGACCAATGCAAGTGGTGTAAAGTACTAATGACAACGCCACCTAATAGCTGAGTGCTGGCAAACCCAATGGTGGCAAGGCTCCAGATTTTTTGATAACGCTGCTCATAAATCTGTAGCAGACTATAAGAGCTAATAAATACGGTGGCAGGTGTGAGTAAACCTGTAAGAAAGGACGATAAAGTGAGCAAAGCGGTAGCATGTGAAAAAAATGGTAGGGCAACTGCCAAGCAATAGACACCGTATAGACATTTAATTGCCTGCAAATATCCAATAAGGCGGCTTAAACAATACGCCACAAAGGCGCCAATACAGCTTCCAACCCCATAAAGAACCCAAAATAAATTTCGTTGTTGCAAGGGAAAGTGTAGGGTTCCCGATAAGTAGTCCATCCAGAACAAAGAGTGGGGAATATAAGCAAAAGCACTGCACATATAAGCAATAATAATGACAAGCCCCAAACGTGAGTGTTTGAAGTTTTGAGGAGCTTGCGTTGTGACTTGTACGGCCTGAGTAGACTGATATTTTAATAAGCGGAAAAGAACGAAACTGCCAATAATAGAGAGTACT
Source organism: Acinetobacter nosocomialis (assembly GCF_041021905.1). Classification (NCBI taxonomy): domain Bacteria; kingdom Pseudomonadati; phylum Pseudomonadota; class Gammaproteobacteria; order Moraxellales; family Moraxellaceae; genus Acinetobacter; species Acinetobacter nosocomialis. The sequence continues at coordinate 2,887,063 of NZ_CP157432.1, read as the reverse complement.
GCAAAAATGCTCCATACATATTGAACAGACATGTTTTTGAGTGCAGGAATAATGAGAGTAGCAGATAACACGCCTGCGCCAATACCACTAAATCCTAAAAAATTAACTTTAAGTCTTTGGCTAATTGCAATATTTTTCATAGCAAAGCTAGGTGCTAAAATCATGAGTAGGCCACCCGCGACACCTGAAATAGTACGCCAGAGAACAAACCAAGCCATAGGCATGTGTATAAACGAACAGCAGAGCAGGCTTAAACTGCCTAAGACAGCTGAACTTGTGATCAAAGCGGGAATAGATCTTTCTTTAATGCTAAACAGTGCCAATAGTGCGCCAACCAGATAGCCCAATAAATTTGCACTTCCTAAGTAACTTGCAAAATCATGAGTCCATCCATATTGCACAATCATAATAGGCATGAGCGCAGTATATGAAAATCTAAAAATACCAATTCCTAGACAAGTCGCTAAAAAGACAAGCAGGCTCATTCGATAGAACGTAGACATGGGAAGTCTCTCAATTTTTTTATTATTAAAAGCGAGTTTATTTATCATTAGAAATGATTTAATATGATATTAATTATCTTGTTTTGAGATAGTGGCATGTTGCTTAAGTCTTTAGAGTTTTTTTTAGCGGTTGCAGAGAGTGGAAGTTTTTCACTGGCTGCACAAAAAATGTGTACGGTTCAATCGAACATCACAAGTCATGTGAAAAAGCTTGAAGAAGAGTTAGGCGTGGTTTTATTAAATCGTCATAACCCCGTTACATTAACTAATGCAGGACAGCAGCTACATAGTTATGCTGTGCAAATGATCGCACTGCATAATAAAGCGAAAAAAATTTTTCAAGAAGGTGATATTGACCCGAATGAAACCATTCGTTTGGGCAGTATGGAAACGACAGCAGCTATACGACTTCCTCAATTGCTTAATCAATGTATTCAGCAATATCCGAATTTACCAATTGAGCTTCAAACTCACCCAACCCGATATTTGTTAAACGCGGTGCAACAAGGAGAAGTCGATTGTGCGTTTGTTGCTTCTAAATATGTAATTCCAGAGTTATATAGTTTTCCAGTGTGGCAAGAACAACTGGTTTTAGTTTGCCCAAAACAACAAACTCACTTTCCCGACATTGCCACCCTCGCAAAGACTCGTTTTATTGCATTTCGACAAGGTTGTTCTTATCGGCATGCAATTGAGCTGTTTTTAAATGATCATAGTGTTCCACCTTCACAAATTATGGAAATGGGTAGTCTCGATGGCATTGTGAGCTGTGTAGAATTAGGAGTCGGTTTTGCTTTGTTGCCCAAGTCATATCTGAGCAAAGTAGCCGATAAAGTCTCATTAAGTTGTTTTGAAATTAACACTGAATCTGCACATTTCACTACTTATTTGGTTGCTCAGCCTCCTGAAACATGGGGCAGTAATTTAAAGCAATTTATTTGTTTTATTGAGCAAAACTTTATACAGAAATGCGCTTAATTTTTATACATAAATATCCTACTTATCTTATGTTTTAAAAGTGATATATATGTATTTAAAAGTCATTTTATATTCTCATTCAGATCAGTAATGATCTGCATGCTAGAAAATTGTTGAAAAGGGTAGTTTATATAGGCCGGCTATGGTCAAATATGCCCCCTTAAAAGATGACACAAGCAATAAGTTGGAGTTTGGGAATGAATATACCCTTAATCATCAATATTGTGGTTTTTGTCGGGTTAATATTTTTACTCGCCCAAACACGTAAAACGGACTGGAGCTTGTCTAAAAAAGTTCTTGCCGGCTTAGTTCTAGGTGTGGTGTTTGGCTTAGGACTACATTTGATTTATGGCGGTGGCCATCCGATTCTTGCTGAATCTATTAGCTGGTTTAATATTGTTGGTAACGGCTATGTAAAACTTTTACAAATGGTCGTGATGCCTTTGGTCTTTGTTTCGATTTTAGGTGCGGTAGCGAAGCTGCACCAAGCTTCTTCTTTAGGAAAAATCAGCTTCTATACCATCGGAACTTTGTTATTTACGACACTCATCGCTGCGCTGGTTGGGGTATTTGTGACGAACTTATTTGGTTTAACTGCCAAAGGTTTGGTACAAGGGGCTGCAGAAACAGCTCGACTTACCGCGATTCAGACTGACTATGTGGGTAAAGTAACAGACTTAAGCGTACCGCAATTTATACTTTCTTTTATTCCGAGTAACCCTTTTGCTGAGTTAACGGGTGCAAATCCGACTTCGATTATTAGCGTGGTTATCTTTGCTGTATTTTTAGGGATAGCAGCACTCAACTTGATGAAAGATGATGCAGAAAAAGGTCAGCGTATTCTGACGGCTATTCAGACTTTACAGTCATGGGTCATGAAGCTTGTCCGTTTAGTAATGACGCTTACACCGTATGGTGTTTTTGCTCTCATGACAAAAGTTGTGGCAAGTTCAAATGTTGCGGATATCTTGAATCTAGGCGGTTTCTTGGTCGCGTCTTACTTAGGTTTGGCGATTATGTTTGTCGTACATGCCATTATTTTGACTTTGACTGGTGTTTCTCCACTTAAATTCTTCAAGAAAGTTGCTCCAGTTCTAACATTCGCGTTTACGAGTCGTTCAAGTGCAGCAAGTATTCCATTGAGCATTGAAGCGCAAACTCGTCGTTTAGGCGTGCCTGAGTCTATTGCAAGTTTCTCTGCTTCTTTTGGTGCTACCATTGGTCAAAACGGCTGTGCGGGTTTATATCCAGCCATGCTTGCAGTCATGGTTGCGCCAACTATGGGTATTAACACCCTAGACCCAATGTGGATTGCTTCGTTAGTGGGTATTGTGACTTTAAGTTCAATTGGTGTGGCTGGTGTTGGTGGCGGTGCAACTTTTGCTGCGCTGATTGTGCTTCCTGCGATGGGCTTACCTGTAACTTTAGTTGCGCTTCTTATTTCAATTGAACCACTCATTGATATGGGACGTACTGCATTAAACGTAAATGGTTCAATGACTGCTGGTGTGGTTACAAGCCAATTTATGGGGCAGACCGACAAAGCTATAATGAATAGCGAAGATGAAATTGAATTAACTCAACATCATTAAAAGTTAATATTAAAATGGCTCATCCAGTCTGGATGAGCCGTTTTTTTATATGCGTAAATTGCTACTGTGATGTTAATTTTAAAAAAACTGTATCTGTTTTTCTTTTAAATAATTTTTAAAAGTGAGCTTATTAAGAAAGAGAGCACTAACATGAAAATGTATCAAGTCGATGCTTTTACCAAAGAGTTATTTCGTGGAAACCCTGCTGCTGTAGTAGTTGAAAAAGAGTGGCTAGATGCAGATTTAATGCAAAAGATAGCGCTTGAAAATAACTTATCCGAAACTGCTTTTGTAAAAATTATAGACTCTGAAAATTATGAAATCCGTTGGTTTACTCCAACAGTTGAAGTTGATTTTTGTGGACATGCGACTCTTGCCAGTGCGTTCGTATTATTTAAAGATTTTACCGAGAAAAAGACTCTTAATTTTCATGTACGAAACTTAGGCCTATTTGTCGTTCATCAAGATGAAGACGGCAAAATCAGAATGAATTTTCCAATTCGTAAGGCTCATCAAGTTGAAGATTATCCGGCTGTTTTACGTCAAGCATTAACAAAACCGTTTAAAGCGGTTTATCAAAATGTTCAAGCCTACATTGTTGAATATGAATCAGTTCAAGATGTATTGGATGAGAAGCCTGACATGAACTTGCTTAAAGCCTTAGGTAAGCGGACTGCGATTACCGCCAGTGGTCTTGATGTAGCAATAACGTCAAGAGCAGATCAACACTATGATTGCGTATCGCGTTATTTTGCTCCTGTCGCAGGTATAGAAGAAGATCCTGTTACAGGTTCAATTCATACCGCAATAGCACCGCTATGGGCAGAGAAACTCGCTAAAAATAATATTACTGCTTATCAGGCTTCTAACCGTGGAGGCGTTTTGTATTGTAATGTGCTGAACCAGGAGCGTATTGAAATTTCAGGCTATGGCAAACTTTATATGCAAGCAGAAATTTTTCCTTAAAATATAAGGCCGTTTAAATAAACGGCTTTTTTTTCAAATCTTTACTATTAATGTCAGCTTAAATTTCCTACTATAGTCCCACAACTATTGATTTTTTATTATTCAAATTAATTGGTATTTATATGTTTATGCAGTTTAAACAACTGACTCTCTCCCTATGTATTCTTGGTTTAAGTGCTGCGTCTTTTGCACAAACAACATTAGTAAAAAGTAAGCAAAATATTGAGGAATATAAATTAGATAATGGTTTTCGGGTCGTACTTGCCCCGAATGACAAAGAAAATAAAATCTTTATTAATACCATTTATTTAACAGGTTCTTTAAATGATCCGCAAGGTAAAGGTGGCTTAGCACATTTACTTGAGCATTTGGCCTTTAAAGGCACGCAAAATGTAAAAGGTGAAGAATTCCAACGCCGTTTAGATCAATATACATTAATGACGAACGCGAGCACGGATTACTATTCAACTAAATACACGAATATTGTCCGTCCAGAAAAAACTGCACTTGATCAAGTACTGTATCTTGAATCTGAGCGTATGGACAAATTGGTTTTACAAGAAAAATTTGTTCCTTCTGAAATTGAAATCGTAAAGCGTGAACGTGAAGTCCGTATGGATCAGCCTTTTGCTGTTTTAATGGATCAAATGTGGAAATCGGCTTATGGAAACCAGTATTTAGGACGATTACCGATTGGTGATTTGCCAGAGCTTAAGTCAATTAAAATGCCGGAATTGAACCAGTTCTACCGTAGTTGGTACGCACCTAATAATGCGGTCATGGTGATTTCAGGTAAGTTTGATAAAACTGATGTTTTAAAAACGATAGACCAATATTTTAGTCCAATTCCTGCGCGAGCTGTGCCTAAGCGCGTTCAGGTGCCTGTGTTAGATTCTACAAAAATAAAGAATCGTGAATTTGTGGTGAAAAAAGGCAGTGATTTAGCCAAATTTCATATTTATATGAATGGAAAAAACGTCAAAATTCAGCCGACACTGGCTTTAGCGCCTATGTTATATACCATGCAGCCAAGCGGTCATTTGTACCAGAATATGGTTGAAACAGGCATTAGCACAGACGTTCAGGCATCAACTTGGTTAGACCAAGATTTTAATGTTGTATTTTTAGGTGCGGTTTACTCACCAAAAAATGATCCTAACAAAGTTGAAAGCGCTTTGCTCTCTGGAATTGAAAAGGGTAAACCTTTTACTGAGACTGAGCTAAAACGTGTAAAAAGTTTAATGAAAACACAAAGCGAGTTAGTCAATAAAGACGCCGTTGCTTTGGGATCTCGTTTAAGTGATTACAGCGTAGCTGGTGGGCAATGGGATCAATATTTCAAAGATTTAGATGCAGTTGAGAAAGTGAAGCTCAATGACCTAAATCAAACCTTAAAACAGTTCCTTATTGCTGGGCATCGTATTGATGGCGATATTTTGCCAACACCTGAAGATCAAAAGAAAGCATTGCAACTCGACCCAAAAGATAAACCTAAAACTTTAGATCAGACAGATGTTAAACCAGAACCTTTAAAAGACCCGAAAGTTTATCAAGAAGAAGTTAACGAGTTTTTAAAAACTTCTAAGCAATATGCTGAGAGTAATGAGAAAAAGATTATTCGTGGAAAACTTAAAAATGGAATGAAGTATGCTTTGTTCCCTGTGGAAACCCGTGATGATCGTACCTATGCCACCATTACTATGGATTTCGGTACAGAAAAATCTTTATTTAATAAAGGCACGGTAGTTGATTTAACTTCGTATTTATTACTCCGCGGTTCTGATAAATATAGCCTGCAAGATATTGCCGATAAATCGATTGATGCTGGTGGCGCGGCTTATGCAAGTGCCGACGGCAATGGCATGACCATTAATATTCAATCTAAAACTGAAAAGTTTGATGAATTCTTCAAGTTTGTTCTAGAGGTTATGAAAAACCCTAAATTTGAACAATCTCAATTCGATTTAATTAAATCTCAAAGCTTATCCAGTCTTGATCGTCCTTATACAGAACCTGATGTAGTTGCAGGTTTAACGTTGTCACGTTTAGTTGAAGAATATCAGCCAGGTGATTTACGCTACCACTTTGAACCTGAGTTAGCTAAAAAACAGTTAAAGGATGTGACCCAAGAACAAGTCAAAGAGTTATATCAGCATTTCTTTGCAATGAACCATGCCCAAATTGCAATTACCGGCGCATTTGATGCTAAGAAAATGAAAAAACTATTAAATCAGGAGTTTGGTAGTTGGAACAGTAAACAACCATATGAAAAAATCTTAATTCAACACGTCGATTTTCCTGCTCAGCAAGTACATGCTTTATCTGAACAACGTGAGTTTGGTAGTTATCAAAGCGTACTTGCGATACCGGTTGGAAAAAATCATCCGGATGCATCTGCCTTAATTTTAATGAATTATATTTTAGGTGATTCTCAAATTTCTTCGCGTTTGGCTCAAGAGCTTCGTGAAAAAAATGCATTAGTTTATGGTTTTGGAACAGGACTGCAACTTGATCAGGACACCAATGTGGGTGCATTAAGTATTAGTGCAAACTATACGGCGGGGCGTTCGGCACAAGTTTCTGCTTCAGTTCATAAGGTATTAAATGACTTATTAACCAATGGTATTACCGAGCAAGAGCTTGCAGCAGCTAAAGCAGATCTCATGAAAAAACGTGTTACTGCATTAGAGGATGAGCGTAATATTCACGGTATGTTAAATATTGAGCTTGAGTCAGGTAAAACATTACTGGATCGTGTTAAGCATGATCAAGATTTAACAAAGCTAACTGTTGCTGATGTGAATGCAGTCATTAAAAAATATATTAAACTTTCCAATCTCGTTGAAGTGATGGCTGACCAATATGGTCAACCGCAAAAGCAATAAATGACTTGCCAAATAAAAAGCCACATGAAGTGGCTTTTTATTTGGGTATTTAAAATTTATTAATGATCATGGTCATGCTTGTGAGTATGAAAATCTTCATTCTTACGGAAACGTAAATAGTTTTCGAACTGTTCACAGTACTCATCAAAGTTATCTTCAAGCATCATTTGAAATTGTTGAAGCAGATAAGACATCACTTGCTCTTTTGCATCACGCATTTCATTGCCATCTTTAAAATTATTGGCAGCGACCCATGTATTAAAACGGGCAGTTGCAAATAACATCGCAGCACTCACTTGTCCGCGAAGCTCAGCTGGATCAGGTTTTTGGCCTTTAGGCGGGCGACAAAAATCATTCGCTTGTTTAATGAATTCATCCGCACGCTCAAAGAAAACAGCATTTAACGCTTCTTCTTCAGTAATATCTGTTGCATTAATCTTTTGAGACATGACTTATTCCCGCAAAAATAGAGCTGCTTATTATAGGCAAAGCCTTGCGGAAACAAAACCTTTGCCTTAGTCTGTAAATAGCCTAAGTATTGGGAGTTATAATATGCAAGATGCAATTGCCGTTCAAAGTCTAAAAACAGACATTGCTTTATTACGTCAGCATGTTTTTCCGCCCCAGTATTTGGAGCATGTCGAAGGGCTGCCAATTTATTATGGTTTGCAAGAAGAAGTCTTAGCCTATTATCAACAATGGAAAGATTTAATAGAAAGGGCACAAGAGCTTTTTCAGCCTTTTATGGAAGATGAATTACCAGATGCGATTCATTTACCGAGTCATTTAAATTTACCTTTATTCTTTTTCCATGTAGACCGAATTCGTATTAATAAAACACGCGCAAAAGAATCGAAAACTTTCCGTGGTGTGGCCAGTCTTATTGAAAAATGTGGACAGTTTGACACAGACCAGATTTTTACCATGCAAGAATGGTTGCAAAGCGACGACACGGCAGCATTAGTTGCACACCGCGAATTTATCGATTTAAGAACTTATGTATTCCAGCATGGTCAAACTGAATATACGCGTTCACGGTTTTATACCAATGGTATTGTGTTGGGGGTAGAGCCACACTTTAAACTTGTTGACGCTCGTGATAAGCCAAGAAAACAGCGTAGTGATAGCTATAGCGACCCATTAGCAGATAATGGTGTATGGAAAGTATTTGGTAAATACCGCTAAAAAGTCGCGGCATATTTGTCGCGACTTCAAGATTCTTACCAAAATATTTTTGCCTGTTTAAATTTTTGCAAAGCTTCAGCAGACTGATTTTGTAAATAAGGCTGTTTGGCCTTAATCCATCCTAATGCAAACCAAAAATGTGGGTCATGTTCAGTTGCTTTATTAAAGAGATCTTCGGCAATAAACAAGTCGTTATAAAGTCCTAAAGTATTTTGCACAGGTTGTAATTTTTTTAAAAACTGCTGAACATTTTTACGTGGATATAAGCTTGATATAAATTCGATACAGTAACGTAATTGCTTCGCTTTTTTACGTATTTTGTGCTGTTCAGTGACTTCAAGTTCTATGAAATGATCGGCATGACTTATGACTTGGTGATGTAACTTGTCTAAGCTTTTTTCTATCTGTTTTTTCAATTTTCCTTTAGCGTTTTGGTTATCTTCTTCTGAATAAACAAATGCCAGTAATGCGAGCACGAGCTTAACGGTTTCTGCAGATTTAAACAGTGTGGTTAGGTCTTTTAATGGCTGCTCAGAAATAGGTAGCAAAAGTTCAGGTGAACCATGCTGCACAATCATCGGTAAAATTTCAGTACGAATGGCATCTTCGTCTCGCGTGTCTCCAAGCTTGCGGAAAAGCTCGGCAATTTGTTCTTCCCACCCAGGGTTTAACTCGTCTGACCATGTTGCAAAATGGTGAAGTGCGCTGCGTAAACGGCGTAAGCTCACGCGTGCTTGATGAATGTGTTCAGCGTCGGCAACACCATCAGCAATTGCAGCCATATTCGGCAAGAACTGTCCCAAACAGTTTTCTACAATTTTTTTGAGTGCCTGTTCTGCTGAAATGTCTTTATCTAAGTTCAGATTTTTTGCGTGAACAGCCGGTGAAGCAGCTTGCCCCAATGCGAGTAAATTACCGCGCTCAGCTTTACTTCTAACATCGAGCCAAAGTTCATAACGATTAATCCATTGCTGAGCAAATTGAATAAGTGTTTTAACTACACCTTGTTTAAGTTCGAACTCAACTTCGCAAATTTTGCTTTGTGCTGTTGCTGTTTTTACGACGCCGTCATCAAGACAGACTTCAATTGCTGTGTCATCTGCTTCAAAAACATGATAAGTACGTTGTACATCAGTCTCAAACTGTAAGCTTAGCTTTTCGACTTCAGAGCCTAAAGCTTGAGTAATCAAATCTGTGACGACTTTATTGTCTTTATATAACTCAAGGTTTAGTTCAGGTTCTTGTTCGCATTTTCCTAAAAAAACTTCTTCTTCAACACGATGTAAATGACTTTGGCCAGCGGCTTTAAAGGTTTGTACCCACAGGTCATTTTCTTTACGTAAGCGTAAGGCCATACCATTTTTTGCAAGTAGGCGATCTGGGGTATCGTAATACTTGGCCTGTAAATGAATATGCTGTGCTTTATGTTTTTTTAAATATTGCTGGACGGTTTTTTTCTTCGATTCAGGTAACTGAAACTTAAGCTCAACTTCAACCATAATGGATCTCCCTGAATCAGGTATTTAAACTATCTTGAATAAGTATAATAGCTTAGCGCTAAAAATAATGTTTTTGATAGAGAAAGTTACAATCAAACATATGACGCTACACTTTTATTTAGGTGTACAATCAGGTGATGTTTTGATCAAATAAAAATCAGGAAGATGATCGTGAATGCACCAGTAAACTTTAGCCATGAAACTCAGCCAGAGTTTGAGTTACCGATTAAAAACTATCAGGAATTTTATCGTTTTTATTTAACTGAACACCGTAACATCATGAGCAGACGTTTGCATGTGGTGGGTAGTAGCATTGGTCTATACTTTTTTTCAAAAGCGATTCGTAAGAAACAAGCCAAATATGTGCTCTATGGTTTGGTAGCGGGTTACGCAAATGCATGGGTTGGACATTTTGTGTTTGAAAAAAATAAGCCTGCCAGTTTTAAACAACCTTTCTATAGCTTTATTTCTGATTGGCGAATGCTCTCTGATGTTGCGACTGGTCGATTAAGTTTAATTGATCGCAAGCACGATAAAATTCCAAGTTAATTTATTTATTTTTTTAAATATACCGATTGGTACTGGTAAGCCTATATCAATCGGTACTTATGATGACTTATAAATCCGTTATACTAGCGAAGTTTTCAAAAGCGAGAGTAGAGTATGCGCGGTTTATATCTCATTACCAATGATGATCCAATCGAATTATTATTAGAAAAACTAGACGCTGCACTCGCAACCCATCAAATCGCAATTTTACAGTACCGCCGTAAAAAAGTAGACAAAGCTGATCAGCCTGCTGAAGTTGAACAGATCAAAGGTCTATGTGAAAAATATCAGGTTCCTTTTGTCATTAATGATGATTTAAAACTGGCTGCAAAGTTTGGTTTAGGTGTGCATTTAGGACAAAGTGATGGTGAAATTACCGATGCAAAATCGCAGTTACCAGAAGGCGTCATTATTGGCCGTACTTGCCTAAACTCATTAGAACTTGCCCAAAAAGCAATTGCTGATGGCGCAACTTATGTTGCCTTTGGCGCTGTGTATGCAACTGCGACTAAACCGGAAGCAGGTAATGTTGGCATTGAGGTAATTAAGCAAGCAGCAGCTCAGTATGATTTACCTATTTGTGCAATTGGTGGTTTAACAGTTGAAAACTCAAAACCCGTGATTGAGGCTGGAGCTGACCTCTGCGCAGTCATTAGTGATATATTAGGTCGATCAACTGCTGAAATTCCTGCCCGTGTACAAGCATGGGCACAATTATTTTCTTAAGCTTTCAAAATTATTTTTAGATATTTAAGACGAGCATTTCCATGAGTTTATCTCCAAAGCAAGAACAGTTATTTAAACAAGCCAGCAAACACATTCCAGGTGGTGTGAACTCTCCAGTACGTGCCTTTAATGGCGTTGGAGGAACACCAGTTTTCATCGAGAAAGCCAAAGGTGCGTATTTATGGGATGTAGATGGCAAGCGCTATGTAGATTATGTTGGCTCTTGGGGACCAATGATTTTGGGCCATGCTCATCCAGATATTATTAAAGCTGTACAAACAGCAGCAGAAGATGGTTTAAGTTTTGGTGCACCAACCGTACATGAAACAACGCTGGCAGATATTATTTGTGAAATCATGCCATCTATTGAATTGGTACGTATGACCAACTCTGGTACAGAAGCAACTATGACTGCTATTCGTTTAGCACGTGGTTATACTGGCCGTGACAAGATCGTGAAGTTTGAAGGTTGTTACCACGGACACTCTGACTCTTTATTAGTAAAAGCAGGTTCTGGTTTATTAACTAAAGGTGAGGGTGAACCAACATCGAAAGGGGTACCAGCTGATTTCGCTAAACACACTTTAACACTACCATATAACGATATTGCAGCATTAAAAGAATGCTTTGCAAAATTTGGTCATGAAATTGCCGGCGTCATTATTGAGCCTGTCGCAGGTAACATGAATATGGTGAAACCAATTGATGGTTTCTTACAAGCGATTCGTGATGTGTGTGATGAATACAAATCTGTATTTATTATTGATGAAGTGATGACAGGTTTCCGCGTTGCATTGGGCGGTGCTCAGTCAGTTTATAACGTTAAACCTGACTTAACGACTTTAGGTAAAATTATTGGTGCTGGCTTACCAGTTGGTGCATTTGGCGGTAAGCGTGAAATCATGGAATGCATCGCACCTTTAGGGGGGGTATACCAAGCGGGGACTTTATCTGGTAATCCACTTGCTATGCGCGCTGGTATCGAAATGTTCAAACATTTACGTCAACCGGATTTTTACAGCAAATTATCGGCTCAACTTGAAAAGTTACTTGCAGGCTTACAAGCAGCAGCAGATGCAGCGGGTATTCCATTTAAAACTCAGCAAGCGGGCGCAATGTTTGGTCTTTACTTTACTGACCAAGAAGACATTACAAGCTTTGACTCTATGTTGGCATGTGATATTGAAGCTTTCAAAAAGTTCTTCCATGGCATGTTAAAACGTGGTGTAAACTTGGCGCCGTCAGCATTTGAAGCAGGCTTTATTTCATCTGCTCATTCTGATGAAGATATCGAGTTTACCATTCAGGCTGCAAAAGAAACCTTTGCCGAAATGAAGTAAGCAAAAAGGCCCGTTTAAAAACGGGCTTTTTAATTTGAGCTATTTTATATTTGTAGAGAACAATGTTTTATCCCTTACCTCGAAAAATTCAGTTAGCCGCAAGTACTTCAAATTGGCCTATTGAATCTACGCAAAGCATATTGCTCCTAGTCGGGCTAGATGATCTTGAAAATATATCTGATTGGGCGCATCAGCCATTAGCCGATTATTTAGAAATGCTAAGCAAAAGAGCGCAAGCACTCGAAATTCCGGTCATGATGATTCAGTCATCTCAACTTCAACAGGCCATGTTGCAGCTTGGGCAGCACTTGTCATCAAACACTCAGGCACAGGTGATTATGGCGGGGAATTTATCACCGCTATTTAAGCAAGTCATGCAGCTTGTTTTATCCATTACAGATTATGTAGCTGTTGTAAATGATGCGATTTTGGCGAGTAGTTTAGACCAGCATATACAGTGGATTGAAAAAATCAGTTTTGACTCCATTCAACATATAAACACACAGGCATTAATGCGCTTATGGTCTTTAAGTGCACCGTCGTCACAGGTGTTATCCGAGAAAGGAATTTTATTGGCAGTTGCTGAACAGATTGGGCGGCATCCAATGGAAATTCATCCAGAAATAGATTTAAGAAACTACGGTTTAGACACTGCTGGAGTCAATTATCTGGTGGAATTATGGCGTGCGAACGGTGCGAGTCTAAGTGCTGAAGAGCTGATGCAAACACCCACTTTGCAACATATTATGCAGTTATTGAAGCACTAATCGGCTTTAGCCATAAAGTGAATCATAATATTTGCAAATTCTGTTGTTAATTTACCCGAACGGCATTGTAATTCGGACGTAAGCTTTTTATTATTGCCCGCTTGTTTTTCATCTTACCTTGGGAATACAACTTTGAGTGATTTTCTAAGTGAACATCTGATCTATCGTGATGATGATTTTATGGTGATTCATAAACCTTCGGACATTTTGAGTGTGCCAGGGAAAGGTGATTTACATGACAGCGTTTTGACAAGACTGGTGGCAATTGAACCACGAACTTTGCTCATTCACCGCCTTGACCGTGATACCTCGGGTATTTTGGTTTTTGGGTTATCTAAGCGTGGACAAAGTGCGATTGCACGCCAATTTCAAGACCGTCAAACTTCGAAAATATATGAAGCGTTAGTCGCAGGCCATCTAGATGGCGAAGGGACTGTTGATATCCCTGTCGTCTATGACCCGAGTCGACCACCTTTACATATTGTCGATGCTTCTCATAATAAACCTGCTTTAACACATTGGCAGGCGATCGAACATTTCCAGATTCAGGGACAACCGGTTACGCGTGTCAAATTAACACCGATTACCGGACGTTCTCATCAACTCCGTGTACACATGCAATATCTGGGACATCCGATTGTAGGTGATACATTGTATGCAACACCGGAACAATTACTTGTTCCTCGTCTGTGCTTGCATGCCAAACAGTTAAGCTTTAATCATCCTGTCACAGGGGAATCATTAACGTTTAACTGTCCTGTACCGTTTTAATGTAAAAACTTTCAATGAGTAATTTTTGTAGCGAAATAATTTAATTGGTTTCTGCTGCAAAATTTTGCTTTAAAGACTACATAAAAAGATGCAAAAATAAGCTAATTTGCATCGTACAATATGTAGTGCGAACTTGAGAAAAAGGTGGAAAAATTGCAGCAGTATGCTATTGGTCAACGTTGGCTATCAGATACAGAGACTGAGCTCGGTTTAGGCGTTCTTATTGATGTAGATGAAAGATCTGTCAGCATTTTATTCCCCAAGAGTGATGAAACGCGTGTCTATGCACGTAATAACGCACCATTATCTCGTATCATCTTTAACACAAACGATGAAGTTCAAGATCAAGAAGGCCAAAAGTGGACTGTTGAGTCGGTTGAAGACCGCCATGGCGTTTTGCGTTACAACGTAGTTCGTACCTTAGAAAATGGCGAACAAGAACGTAAAGCGCTCAATGAAACTCGTATCGGTGCACAAATTCAGTTATCAAAACCTTTAGATCGTTTGCTGGCAAGCCAGATCGATTATAAAGAGTGGTATGACTTACGCATTGAAGCCATGCTAATGCAAGCGCAAATGCAAACCAGTCCATTACGCGGCTTGGTTGGTGCACGCGTTGGTTTAATCCCACATCAACTCTATATTGCGCATGAAGTCGGTAAACGTTTCGCACCACGTGTTTTACTTGCTGATGAAGTAGGTTTAGGTAAAACAATTGAAGCTGGTTTGATTATCCATCAACAGCTTAAAACTGGTCGTTCAGAACGTATCCTCATCTTAGTCCCTGATTCGCTGCAATATCAGTGGATGATTGAAATGCGTCGCCGTTTCAACTTGCAATTTTCTCTGTTCGATTTAACCCGTACTGCGTCTATTAAAGAACATGATCCAGAGCTTAACCCGTTCTTAACTGAGCAATGTATTATTGCCAGTGTAGATTTGATGGTGGACCATGACGATTTACGTGAGCAAGCACTAGAAGCTGGTTTCGATTTACTCGTTGTCGATGAAGCGCATCATTTAATGTGGAGCGAAGAAGAAGGCGGTAATGATCGTTACGATTTAGTTGAAGAGCTTGCTGAAAATACGGCTGGTGTATTACTTCTTACAGCAACACCTGAACAGCTTGGTGTAGAAAGTCACTTTGCACGCTTACGTTTGTTAGATCCGCAGCGCTTTAGCAGTTTAGAGCGTTTCTTGGATGAAGAAGCGCAATATCAGCAAACTGCTCAAGTTGCAGAAGTATTGATGTCAGATGAACCTTTAACTCAAGAGCATTTAACTGCTTTAGAAGGTTTATTGGGTCATTCAATTGAAGATCAGCCTGAACAACGTTTCAGAGCGATTCATGAGTTGTTAGACCGTCATGGTACAGGTCGTATTTTATTCCGTAATACGCGTGAAGCGATTCAAGGTTTCCCAGGCCGTGATTGCCAACCAGCACCTTTGCCAGCGCCAGAAGATTGGTCAAAAGACGGTAAACTACGTGAGCAAATGTGGCCAGAAGAAGCACAAATTGATGGATCATGGATGCAAAATGACCCACGTGTGCCATGGTTAATGGAAATTCTACGTAAAGAACTTAAACATAAAAAAGTTCTTTTAATTGCACGTAGTGGTCCTGTAGTTGAATCTTTAGAAAGCGCACTTCGTTTGCATGCAGGTATTCGTACTGCTATGTTCCATGAAGGCATGAGTTTACTTGAGCGAGACCAAGCAGCTGCTTACTTTGCAGAAGAAAGCTATGGTGCTCAAATTTTACTGTGTTCTGAAATTGGTTCAGAAGGTCGTAACTTCCAGTTTGCGAGTGATCTCATTTTATTTGATTTGCCTGCAAACCCAGATGTTTTAGAACAACGTATTGGTCGTTTAGACCGTATTGGTCAAGAAAATCGTATTCAAATTCATGTACCTTACTTAATGGGCACCGCTCAAGAGCGTATGTTCCGTTGGTACAATGAAGCATTAAATATTTTTAGCAATATTTCTCCAACAGCTCAAACGTTGCAAGAAAACTTTATTGTTGAATTAAAAGACTGCTTACTTTCAGATCAAGGCCAAACATTTGAAGATTTACTCGAAGAAGTCAATGTTCAACGTCAAGCTTTGGAAACAGAGTTACAAGCTGGTCGAGATCGCTTGCTTGAATACAACTCATGTCGTCCTATTGTTGCACAAGAAATTGTTCAAGCCTTAGAAGACTACGATGACAACACAACATTACCTATGTTTGTGAAGCGTTTTATGTCTTCAACCAATATCGATTTTGATGAGCAAAGTAACGGTACTGTTATTATTCGCCCAACAGACCAAATGCAAGTTCAAGGTTTGGCACTAGACGAAGAGGGCATGACTGCGACGTTCTATCGTGATCAAGCACAAATGCGTGAAGACGCTCAATACCTGACTTTAGAGCATCCGTTCATTGAAAGTGTAATGGAAATGATCCGTACACAATCATTTGGTAGTACTAATGTTGCTGTTCTTAAGTCAAATGCATTAAAGCAAGGTTCTGTATTACTTGAAGTTTGGTTTAAAGTTGATGTAGTTGCACCAAAATCTTTGAACTTGCCATCAAGCTTACCGAAACAGCTCATTCGCGTGTTGTTAAGTGAAAATGGTCAGGACTTATCTGAAAAGATCGATCCAACCATTTTAAAACCATATTTGCACCATTTAGATGGCAATAGCTGCCGCCAAGTGGTTAAAGCTCGCCGTGAAGTAATTGAAGAGCGTTATAGACAAGCGCTTGATATTGCTAAAGTCGGCTTGCCACAGTTACAACAGCAGGCAAAAGAGCATTATGGTAGTAAATGGCAATACGAGATTGACCGCTTAACTTATTTAAAACAGTTCAACCCAAGTATTCGTCAAGACGAAATTGAGCGCTTACAGAAGTTGCAAAAAGAAGGCTTGAGTTTACTCGATGGCTTAACTGTAACTCCGGAAGCGATTCAAGTACTTGTGGTTGTTAAACCATAAGTAGGAAATCATAAAAAAGCGCCGTAACGGCGCTTTTTTATTGAGTAAAATTTAATTAAATCATTCTGGCATCTTTTAATTCTAGTTTTAAATACGCATAAAAGATTGGTGCTGCAATCAATCCACCTAAACCAAAAATTGACTCAAAAATTAACATTGCCAATAAAATTTCCCATGCATTGGCATTAATTTTATGTCCAATAATTTTCGCATTAATAAAATATTCTAACTTATGTACTAATACGAGATAGAGCAGAGCAACGCCTGCTAGACCGAGTGAAACCGTCAATGCAGCAATAAAAGTGAGCGTATTTGAAATTAAGTTGCCTAAAATTGGAATGAGACCAAACAAAAAAGTAAGAATGGTTAAGGTTTTGGCGAAAGGGAGGTGAACACCCCAAATCGGCAATATTACAAATGCAAATAATATAAAGAGCAGCGTATTAATTGCTGAAATTTTAATTTGAGCAAAAACGACGTTTCTAAAAGAAATTGATAACTTTTGAATACGTTGAATGAGTAAAGACTTAAATATAGGCTGTGGTGTTCGACGGTGAAAGCCATGAATAGCTACCAAAATACCAATAATAAGGCCCATAATCATCGTTACGAAGTTATGTAAGATATCGGAACTGGCATTTTTTAATGTCGTCACGTTATCTTTCATAAACGCAAAAATTTCATCTTTTAGTTCTGTAACGCTGTCTGGAATATAACCGGGAAGATATTTGCCAATTTCGGTTTGTAAGTGTAATAGCGTTTGATCGACTTTATTGTTGATATTATGGATACCTACACCTTTTAAGTCATAAACCACAAAGCTAATTAAACTTGTAATGAAAAAGGCGATGAGTGAAACCGTGATAATACTGAGTAAAATACTAATAAAAATGCGGGCTCTTTGACCATCAATATAACGTTCAACAATAGAGCTTAAACTAATAATAATTTCATAAATGAGAAAGCCAGCAAAAAAGCTTGCTAAGAGATGCAAGGGGATAACCGAAAGCAAAAAAATGCCCATCAGAATATAACTTGCAATCAGGCTTTGACGATTACTCAAACTTTGCATGTGAATCCCTAAATATCGTGGGGAAATATGGGTATGTATTGCTAGAATAATAATTACTTATACTCTTGCATGTTGGTTGCTTCAATCTACGAATTATATTTTTATCAAGAAACTGGTATATCTGTATAAAAAATGGCTTGTAAAATCACAAACCATTTTATGTTGAATTTATCGTATTTTTGCTTCGTCTAGATGACGGGCACCTTCTAAAATCATTCTTATCATAATCATGGTTTGTTCTGCGACTTCTGCACGTTGATGAACCGGAAGATCAATCACCTTAGCACCCATATGAAATACAAGTTGCGTAATTGCTTTTGCAACGAGTTCTGGATGGTATAGATGGTTGTTGTTTAATCGCTCTAGACGGATTAAATCTTCTTGTAGTTCTTGCTGGAAGAAGTTGAGCTGGCGGTCTACAGCAGCTTTATAAGATGCAGAACCTGTAAAACCTTCGCGTAACAATAAACTTAAATTACCTTCATCTGCATCAAGCTGCTGAAGAAAAATCTCTACAGAACTACGAATAATACTGTCTTGAAAAGATGCCCGTAGACGAGCTTGACGAATAATCTTACGTAAAACGATACCTGCACGGTCAATGAGTGAAATGGCTAATTCATCAATATCTTTAAAGTGGCGATAAAAGCTGTTTGGTGCGATACCAGCTTCTCTCGCAACTTCACGTAAGCTGAGTGAGGCGATACTTTTTTGTGGACCAATCAGGTTAAGTGCAGCCTGAAAAAGTTCCTCTTTAGTAATCGTCGCTTTTCTTCCAACAGAACGCGTTACTGTTTTTATTTCAATGACATCTTGTGAAGAGCTTGTGTCATTTTGGCTCTGAGAAAGTGAGGTTTGGGTCATGCTTTTCAATATATTCTTAAACTCTCTGGATTATAGCGTTAGACAAGGAACTTGTGAAATTGTAATTAAAAGTACGGGTGTATATACAAATATATATACATGTGTATAATAATTAAAAAAGAGCGACAGAGCCCTCAGTTATGCAAGCAATCGAAAAGAGAAATTCTCTATTCAATTCATTAACACAAGCCGTATTTGATAAAGATATGGCGAGTTTCTGGCTACAAAAAATAAATCCCTTATGGTCTGTACAGCACGGACTCGTTCAAATTGTAAAAAAAGAATTCGTAGCTCATGACACTGTGAGCCTTACTTTAAAATGCAACCGTTTGGTCAAAATGGGAGCAGCAGGTCAGCATCATCCAGTGATTGTTGAAATTGCGGGCCGCCGTTATGAACGTACTTATAGCTTGACACAAATCGATGCAGAGCACTTACGTTTAACCGTTAAAAAAGTTGCTGATGGTGTTGTTAGTAATTGGTTCATTGCTGAAAGTAAGATTGGTGATATTTTTGAGCTTGGTCAACCTTATGGTGATATGCAACAAAATATCCAGACACCAAAATTAATTATGTTAGCTGCTGGTAGTGGTATTACACCAATGTTGAGCTTAATCACAGCAATTAAGCAAAGCCAGCAATTAGAAAAAGTGCAGGTTCAGCTTTTATATTGGGTAAAACAGCGTTCTGATGCTGCTTTTACAGAGTATTTCGAGCAAGTGGCTGAACAAAACCCAAATTTCAGCTATCAGGTGTTTTACACACAAGAAACACCAAATGATGAGCGCTTAAATGCTGAACATCTTGCTTTGGTTGATGATATTGAAAAAAGCACGGTCTACGCATGTGGTCCATCTGGCTTTGTTTCAACTGTCGAAGAGCTTTTTGAAAAAGCACCAGCCGTGCTTACTGAAGCGTTTAGTTTAAGCAATGCAAGTTCTGCAGATGATGTCGGTTATGTGAATGTCACATTAACTCAGTCTAATAAAGTGATTGCAATTCCTAAGGGACAATCGATTTTGGTGAGCCTTGAGCATGAAGGTGTTAAGCCAACACACGGTTGCCGTATGGGAATTTGTAATAAATGTGTTTGTAGTAAAACGCAAGGTTCTACACGTAACCTACTAAACGGTAGTCAAAATACAGAACCAAGCCAGTTACTTAAAATTTGTGTGAATTCAGCACAATCCGATCTAGTTATTGATCTTTAAGAGAGACCTCTTATGAATATGCCAGTGAAAGTCGAATATTTTAAAAATCCTAAAAATCGCGATTTGACTCCAGCAGAACTTGAAGCATTTGCAAAAGAGCTTGACCAGATCAAACAAGAAGTATTGGATGATTTGGGTGAAAAAGACGCAAAATATATCCGTCGTGTTTATGCTGCAGTTCGCTATAGCAGTCTTTTAGGACGAGCATGCTTATTCGCAGGTTGGTTCCCACCAGCATGGATTTTGGGTACAGGTCTATTAGGTTTCTCTAAAATTATGGAGAACATGGAACTTGGTCATAATGTTATGCATGGTCAATATGACTGGATGAATGATCCAAAATTTAATGGCCAAACTTATGAGTGGGACACGGTAGGAACATCTGATAACTGGCGCCAAACTCATAACTATAAACATCATACTTATACCAATATTAAAGGTATTGATGATGATATTGGTTATGGCTTACTCCGTTTATTCCCAGAGCAACGTTGGAAACCAGGGTTTTTACTGCAACCGATTTATAGTATTCCATTTTGCTTATTGTTCCAGTGGGGCGTAGCAATTCAGAATCTTGAAATTGGGCGTGTGCTTTATAAACGTAAGACCAAGGCACAATTTTTAGAAGAGTTAAAACCAGTGAATAAAAAAATTGGTAAGCAACTTTTTAAAGACTATGTTTTCTTCCCTCTCATTGCAGGGCCAGCAGCTTTACCAGTATTTACGGGTAACTTAGTCGCTAATGGTCTTCGTAATATCTGGAC
This sequence comes from Acinetobacter nosocomialis, assembly GCF_041021905.1. Classification (NCBI taxonomy): domain Bacteria; kingdom Pseudomonadati; phylum Pseudomonadota; class Gammaproteobacteria; order Moraxellales; family Moraxellaceae; genus Acinetobacter; species Acinetobacter nosocomialis. The sequence continues at coordinate 2,866,409 of NZ_CP157432.1, read as the reverse complement.
ATTCAGTATTATTTTCTGTGGTCACTTCACAAAAGATGCAGAAGTATTTCCAAAATCTGTTTTACAAGAAGAAAGCCGTGGACACTGGTATATGCGCCAAATTCGTGGTTCTTCTAACTTAACAGGTTCAGAAGCATTTCATATTTTGTCTGGTCACTTAAGTCATCAAATCGAACATCACTTATTCCCAGATATTCCTGCTCGTCGTTATCGTCAAATGGCTCCAAAAGTTGAAGCAGTTTGTAAAAAATATGGTTTGAACTATAACAATGCCAGCTTTGTTAAACAGTTCGGTCAAGTGGTTGGGCGTATTGCAAAATATGCTTTCCCATTTAAAAAATAATATGAAAAAGCCCTGAGAGTTCAGGGCTTTTTTTATTTCTTTTTAGAAATCCACATCGTAATAGTGGCATGGAATACCTTGTCTTTGTGAGTGTCGTAAACATCTACATTAACTAAATATTCTCTAGCCTTTTCCCAGTCATAATTCGCGTGTACAGGCGCCGCTACAGCAATAAGGTCTGTTTCTGCCTTTTTTAAATATTCAACAGTCATGCCTTTTGGAATCCAGCGATGAGTAGAAGGGACAGTAACTTCTGTCATTGTTCCACCCGCCAGTTCAGCCATATTACACATGGCAATTGCATGTACTGTTCCAATATGGTTAAGCACAGAACGCTTCTTTTTGATGGAAATTTCACAATAATTTGGCTTTAGCTCAATAAAAAGAGGTGAAATACTGCCGAAATAGGGTGCTTTTAGGCACAGCATGCGAGAGAAAGTCCACTTTCCTTTAGGAAAAGCACTGACTTTATTCCAGAGTTCTAATGTTGTTGCCATAATTAATTTTCCTTTAATTTGAAAATACAGAATATTATTCTGTTAAAGAATATAGTTCTGTTTACAAATATGCGTCAAGTCATTCAAAATAACTCCGATGACTGGTCAGAGAATACAAAATGGTGTCTGCTCAAAATTTATTAGAACGTTTGTATCCCGGAAGAAGGGCTGCGTTAAAACGACAAATATTGTTAGATGCTTTAGATTGTTTTTTAGAGCATGGCATTGAAGCGACCAGCATTGAAATGATTCGTGCCAAATCAGAAACGAGTGTTGGAGCGGTTTACCACCATTTTAAAAATAAAGAAGGAATAGTCGCGGCTTTATTTTTTTCAGCTTTAGATGATCAGACAGCATTAAGAGATGAATATTTAAAACAGGTCAAAACATTACAAGAGGTGGTATTTGGTTTAATTCATAGTTATGTAGACTGGGTAAGTGAACAACCCGAATTTGCAAAATTCTTAATTACTGCTCATTTCAATATTATGCAAGGGGAAGAACAGCAACAACTTGCTCAAAAAAATAAAAGTAGAAACAAAAAGATATTCAGTTTAATTTCAGATTTTGAAGAATTTAAAGCTTTCCATATGATTCCACATGAACTTTTGCTGTCACTGGTCATTGGTTCTACAGAAAGTTATTGTCGTGCGTGGTTATCACAACGTGTAAAGTCTGACCCTAAAATCTATAAAGACTTGTTAGCCAAAGCAGCATGGAGTTCATTGCAAGATTTATGTTTAGAACAATAATGTGGAGTATAAAAAAACCGCATTAAGAATGCGGTTTTTTAGTTTGAAAAATAATTATTTAAACTGGATTGAACCATTTGCATTTACGGTAATTTTAGACTCACCAGCAGCCATATCTTGAGCTGGGGCTGCAGCTTCGGCCAGCGCAAATTTAGCCATACTTGCACGCATTACAGGCTGAGGAAAATAGTTATTCGTGTTTAGGTTTAGATTAACTAACGTGTATTGGCTCTTATTCCAAGCTTGAGTCAACATTTGAGCACGTTGCTGGAAGCTTTTAGATGCTTCAACCATTAACTCATTTTCAACTTTTTTACGTTGCTCATCTGAAACACTAAAATTAATGGATTGAGTTTGAAAGCTTTGCTGTAACTCATTAATTAATTGGCTTGCTGCTTTAAAATCTTTACTTTCTAAACGGATTTCTGCACGGCCACGCCATTCTTTTAATTTGTTACTGTCATTGTCATAAATTGGATAAGTGCTTTGAGCACCGGTTTCCACTTTTACCTGTGGATATTTGCGTGAAGTCGCCAGTGCTTGATTCATTAACTGGTTAATTTGATTTGAAAGTTCAGCAGGCTGCTTGTTACTTTTTTCAATATATAACGTTGCATGCATTTCATCGTTAGATACCTGACGAGAAGCTTCAGCTTGAACATTTACAATATTGTAGTGAAGTGCATTATCATCTTGGGCAAAAACCATAGGGCTGAGTACCGTACCAAGGAGAAGAGTAGATATTGCTAAAGTACGCATAAATTTATCCTTTAAAAATTAATATAAATTTAATTTTTTTTCATTAAGAAATGTTAAACATAAGTTATGCATAACTTTTGCAGATTTTGTGGGGTATTTGTAATATTTAAATCAAGTTTTTTGATTTTTGGTGCAGACAAAAGCTTTAAAAAATAAAAACTTAAAAATAAAGTATTTCAATGTAACTTAAAAAATCAAACTAATATAAAAAAAGAATATTTTCTTTAGGTTGTCACATAGTATGATGATAATTCATCATAACTATTGGGATAATACATTTTTTCAATAAGATTAGATGAGTAAAGTACACAAAAGACGTTTTTTTTCTTGCAAAATTAGGTATCATCGCGCTCCTAGTTACAAGATATAAAATATGTGTCTTCGCTAGTTCTATAAAGCACCGAGTCAAAGGACCAAAAGTCACCAGACTTATTTCTTTCTACCCTTATCAGAGATGGTAATCCGATATGAGCGTTACTTCTGTCAACCCTGCCACTAATGCTACTAACGAATATTATTTGACTCGCCAAAGTCAAATGGAATCGAATGTTCGTAGCTATCCACGTAAATTACCGTTAGCGATAGCGAAAGCACAAGGTTGCTGGGTTACTGATGTTGAAGGTACACAGTACCTTGATTGTTTAGCTGGGGCAGGTACATTGGCTTTAGGTCATAATCATCCTGCGGTGATTCAAAGTATTCAAGACACATTGGCAAGTGGTTTGCCATTGCATACTTTAGACTTAACCACACCTTTAAAAGATGCGTTTACTGAAGCGTTGTTAGCATATTTACCAGGTGGTAAAGAAGAGTATTGCTTACAGTTCTGTGGTCCTGCTGGTGCAGATGCGACTGAAGCAGCAATTAAACTTGCTAAGACTTACACTGGTCGTAGTTCAGTAATCAGTTTCTCTGGTGGTTATCATGGTATGACCCATGGTTCACTAGCAATGACTGGTAACTTAAGTGCGAAAAATGCAGTTAATGGTTTAATGCCAGGCGTACAATTCATGCCATATCCGCATGAATATCGCTGCCCACTTGGTTTAGGTGGTGAAGCTGGTGTTGATGCTTTAACTTACTATTTTGAAAACTTTATTGAAGATGTTGAAAGCGGTGTAACTAAGCCGGCTGCTGTCATTCTTGAAGCAATTCAGGGTGAAGGCGGTGTTGTTACAGCTCCAGTAAAATGGTTGCAAAAAATCCGTGAAGTAACTGAAAAGCACAACATCGTTTTAATTTTAGACGAAGTTCAAGCTGGCTTTGCACGTTCAGGCAAAATGTTTGCATTTGAACATGCAGGTATTGAACCTGATGTTGTTGTAATGTCTAAAGCAGTAGGTGGTGGTTTACCACTTGCAGTATTAGGTATTAAACGTAAATTTGATGCTTGGCAGCCTGCTGGTCATACGGGTACTTTCCGTGGTAACCAACTTGCTATGGGTACTGGTCTTGTCGTATTAAAAACGATTAGCGAACAAAATCTTGCTCAAAATGCGCAAGAGCGTGGTGACTTCTTACAAGCTGAATTGAAAAAATTAGCTACTGAATTCCCATGTATCGGTAACGTACGTGGCCGTGGTTTAATGATCGGCGTTGAAATCGTTGACGAGCGTAAACCTGCTGACCGTATCGGTTCTCATCCTGCTGACTCTCAGTTAGCAGCTGCGATCCAGACTGCTTGCTTTAACAACAAGTTATTGCTTGAAAAAGGCGGTCGTAACGGTACAGTAATTCGTTTACTTTGCCCACTCATCATTACTCAAGAAGAGTGTGTTGAAGTAATTGCCCGCTTCAAGAAAGCAGTTGCAGAAGCATTGGTTGCAGTACGAGGCGCTTAAATATGGTGGATTTTGCAGAACATCGTAAAGCGTTACTCTGCAATGATGCACAATCCATTGCTGACTATGAGTCAGCAATGGGCGAAGCGGTAAAAGCCGTTTCAGCATGGTTGCAAAATGAAAAAATGTACACAGGCGGTAGCATTAAAGAATTGCGTTCAGCAATTTCTTTCCAACCTTCAAAAGAAGGTATGGGTGTACAACAATCTCTTCAACGTATGATTGAGCTTTTCTTAAATAAAAGCTTGAAAGTACACCATCCACATTCATTAGCGCATTTACACTGCCCAACTATGGTGATGAGCCAGATCGCGGAAGTGTTAATCAATGCAACTAACCAGTCTATGGACTCATGGGATCAAAGCCCGGCAGGTTCATTAATGGAAGTTCAGCTGATTGATTGGTTGCGTCAAAAAGTAGGTTATGGTTCTGGTCAGGCAGGTGTTTTCACTTCTGGCGGTACTCAATCTAACTTGATGGGTGTGTTGCTTGCTCGTGACTGGTGCATTGCGAAAAACTGGAAAGACGAAAATGGTAATCCATGGTCTGTACAGCGTGATGGTATTCCAGCTGAAGCAATGAAAAACGTCAAAGTCATTTGTTCTGAAAATGCGCATTTCTCTGTGCAAAAGAACATGGCAATGATGGGCATGGGCTTCCAGTCAGTTGTAACTGTACCTGTGAATGAAAATGCTCAGATGGATGTTGATGCTCTTGAAAAAACGATGGCGCATCTTCAAGCTGAAGGTAAAGTTGTTGCTTGTGTTGTTGCGACAGCAGGTACAACCGATGCTGGTGCAATTGATCCATTGAAGAAAATTCGTGAAATCACAACGAAATATGGTTCATGGATGCACATCGATGCTGCATGGGGCGGTGCACTGATCTTGTCAAATGACTATCGTGCAATGCTAGATGGTATTGAGTTGTCTGACTCGATCACCCTCGACTTCCATAAGCATTACTTCCAAAGCATTAGCTGTGGTGCGTTCTTGTTAAAAGACGAAGCGAACTATCGTTTCATGCACTATGAAGCTGAGTACTTGAACTCTGCTTATGACGAAGAACATGGTGTACCTAACCTTGTGTCTAAGTCATTACAAACGACTCGTCGTTTTGATGCATTAAAATTGTGGATGACAATTGAATCTCTAGGTGAAGACCTATATGGTTCAATGATTGACCATGGTGTAAAACTGACTCGTGAAGTTGCAGATTACATCAAGGCAACTGACGGTTTAGAGCTTTTAGTTGAACCACAATTTGCTTCGGTATTGTTCCGTGTTGTTCCAGAAGGTTATCCAGTTGAGTTTATCGATAGCTTAAATCAAAACGTAGCAGACGAATTGTTTGCACGTGGTGAAGCAAATATCGGTGTAACAAAAGTTGGTAATGTACAGTCATTGAAAATGACTACATTAAGCCCTGTTGTAACATTTGAAAATGTTAAAAACCTTTTAGCTCAAGTATTGGCTGAAGCTGACCGCATTAAAGATGCGATTGCTTCTGGTAATTACGTACCACCAATCGACTAATTGAGTTGATACTAAAAAAGCTCGGTTTATTGCCGGGCTTTTTTATTACATATTATTTTTATTAAAAGTGTGCATCGGAAAAGACTAATATGCACAAAATATGCATATTTTCAAAAAACAAAAATAATTATGCATGATTTATGGGGAGCAAATTTCTTATTGTATTGGTAGGTTCCAGATATTTTGGGTTGTATTGATATATCAATATCGCACTTACTTTAAATAATCCCGCTTTAACTGAAAAAAGTAAGTGGCTGTAATTACAATTAAGACAAGGAAGAAGAAATGCAACAAGCGAATATGCTCAATGAATTTAAACTCATTATTGGCGGTCAACGTTGTTCAGGTGAGCAAGGTGAACTAGAAATTCTTAACCCTGCTACTGGCTTAACTGCTGCACGTTGTGCAAAAGCATCAGTTGCGCAGGTGAACCAGGCAGTGAGTGCAGCTAAACAGGCATCTAAAGCTTGGCAACAAGTCTCGCACGATGAACGTAAATCAATCTTAAATAAAATTGCAGATGGCATTGAAAAGCACGCTGAAATGCTCGCAGAGCTGGTTGTCCTTGAACAAGGTAAACCACTGGCACTTGCACAAATGGAAGTGCAGGGTGCAATTGGCTGGACGCGTCATGCGGCTTCTATGGATTTACCGGTAGAAGTAATTGAAGACAGTGAAACTAAGCGTATTGAGCGCCATCGCCAACCATTGGGTGTAGTGGCTTCAATTACGCCATGGAACTGGCCACTCATGATTGCAGTTTGGCACATCATGCCTGCATTGCGTGCTGGTAATGTTGTGATTAGCAAACCTTCTGAATACACACCACTATCGACTTTACGTTTATGTGAAATCATCCAGCAAGAAGTTCCGGCAGGTGTAATCTCAATTGTGGTTGGAGCTGGTGAGATTGGCGAAGCATTATCTTCTCATCCAGATGTACAAAAAGTCGTGTTTACTGGCTCAACTCGAACTGGTCAGCACATTATGGCTGGTGCAGCTCAACAGCTAAAACACTTAACTTTAGAGTTGGGTGGTAATGATGCTGGTATTGTATTACCAGATGCAAATATCGATGAAATTGCATCTAAGATTTTTAATATGGCGTTCTTAAACGCTGGTCAAACATGTGCGGCATTAAAGCGTTTATATGTACATGAAAGCCAATATGAGGCTTTATCTCAAAAGTTAGCTGATATTGCCAACGCTCAAGTGGTGGGAGATGGTATGGCATCTTCTACAACATTTGGTCCAGTACAAAACCAAATGCAATATAACAAGGTGAAAGCTCTTATTGCTGAAGCGATTGAACAAGGTGCAAAAGCACTTTCTGGACAACAACAGCTACCAGAGCAAGGCTACTTTATTGCGCCAACTATTTTGACTGAAGTTTCTGACTCTTGTCGCGTGGTGCAAGAGGAGCAGTTTGGTCCAGTGTTGCCTGTTTTAAAATATACCGATATCAGTGATGCAATTGCCCGTGCCAATGACAGTGAGTTTCGTTTGGGTGGTTCAATTTGGTCTTCTGATCTTAAAGCTGCACAGACCTATGCTACACAGCTTCAATGTGGAACGGTTTGGATTAACACCCATGCAGAAGTGCTACCTCATGCACCTTTTGGTGGCTGGAAAATGTCTGGCTTAGGCGCTGAGTTTGGTTTAGAAGGTTTGCTTGAAAATACTATTGGGCAAACGGTCCATATCAGTAAAGTCTAAATGTTAATTTTAAGGCGGATCTAGTATCCGCCTTTTTATTTTCACCGATATGGTAGAAAGACTTCGCTTATTTATTGGGAGTGATGATAGCTCAGGCTTTTAGGTTTAATTAAAAAATGATTCTGTTCTTTAATTTTTTTCAGAACAATGTAAGACTTTATGTGACCTATAAAATTATAAGAAAGCAATCTTTCAGTAACAAATTGAGAAAGCTGTTCTAAGTTTTCAGCAACAACTTTTAAAATAAAATCCGCATCGCCACTAATTGAAAAAGCATCCTGAATGTTATCTTCAGCTTCAATCAGCTCTTGAAAAGCTTGTTGTGATTTTGCCTCGTGTGTTCTTAAATTTATGTGAATCATTGCTGTAACTTCAAGCCCTAGCGCCTGTTGCTGGATGCGTGCCGTGTAGCCAAGAATCACGCCTTTTTGCTCAAGCAATTGACGTCGTCTTGAACATTGAGAAGCAGATAAACCGATTAAATCTCCAATTTCCTGATTGGTGAGTCGTCCATTCTTTTGTAGTGCCTGAATGATTTGCCAGTCGAACTTATCCATTGCATAAAATCCTTTTATGATACACAAATCATGTATTTTTATTAAAATGCGTTTTCATTATGCACGAAATCTAAAAGATAGATGAAATATTATTTTTCTATGGAATAAAAATTGGTCTCAAAGGATATAGAGCAATGTTCATAGAAATTGGTGAATTTTTAAATCTTCGTCTAAAACAAATGGGTATCCAACATCTTTTTGGTGTACCTGGTGATTTTAACCTCTCATATCTAGAACAAGTTGAAGCAGACCCACAACTCGAATTTATTGGAAATTGTAATGAATTAAATGCTGCCTATGCAGCAGACGGTTATGCGCGAATTAACGGTTTTTCTGCCTTGGCTACGACTTATGGTGTAGGTGACTTAAGTGCCATTAATGGTATTGCTGGTGCCTATGCAGAAAATGTACCTCTTATTCATATCTCAGGTATTCCACCTTTACATGCAGTACAAAAGGGCACTTTAATTCACCACACGCTTGTTGATGGTAACTATGACAATATTATGAACTGTATGAAAGAGTTCACAGTTGCCCAAACTCGTTTAACTCCTGCAAATGCAGCTTCTGAAATTGATCGTGTGTTACGTCAGTGTTTCCTTGAACGCCGTCCTGTACACATCCAACTACCTGGTGATATTACTCACGTTAAAATTGAAGTGTCTGAGCGTCCGCTCGACCTAAGTTATCCAGCTGTTGAGCCTGAATTATTGCAAAGTGTGGTGAGCAAACTTTGTGACATTATTGAGAATGCTCAAAGTCCAGCGCTTTTAATTGATAATGAAGCTTCAGTTTTTGGTGTAACTTCACTTTTAAATGATTTGTCTCAAAAATGCTCAATTCCATTTGCAGGTATGAATACTGCAAAAAATATTATGGATGAAGGTTCACCACGCTACATTGGTACTTATGTTGGTGGGGCGAGCCAACCGCATGTGAAAAATATCATTGAACAATCTGACTGTTTAATTGGTATTGGCGCGCGCTTTACCGATGTAGGCTCAGCTGTATTTACTCATCAAATTGAGACCAGGAACTACATCGAAATTAAATCTTATGGCTTAAATATTTTTGGTCAGGATTTTCCGGGTATTGAAATTGGACAATTACTTGTTGAGCTAAATAAAAAAGTTGCGCCACGTAAATCGTCAGTTCCCCTTCTTGAAAAACAACCTCAGAAAGTAGTTGAAGCGCCAGCTCAACAGAGACTAAGCCAAGATGTGCTTTGGAACTACATTTCAGGTTTCTTAAAAGAAGATGATGTGATTATTGGGGAAGTCGGGACATCAAACTCTGCTTTGTCAGGTATAAAACTGCCTGCTACAGCTAAATATATTGCACAGCCACTTTGGGGTTCTATTGGTTACACCTTACCTGCTTTGCTTGGTAGTTTGTTAGCTGCCCCTGAACGCCGTCAAATTTTGTTTATTGGTGACGGTTCGTTCCAGCTTACGGTACAAGAGCTTTCTACAATTATCCGTCATGGTTTAAAACCAATTATTTTCTTGCTGAACAATGGCGGCTATACCATTGAGCGCTTAATTATGGGTGAAAACGCTGCCTATAACGACGTGCAAAACTGGAAATACACTGAAATTCCAGCGGTATTTAACGGTAAGAAAGGCCATACAACTTATGTGGTTGAAACTGCAGGACAGTTAAAGAGTGTTTTAGACAACGTTCAGCAAAATGACCAGTTAACTTTTATTGAATTAAAACTACCAGCAATGGATGCCCCGGTGAGTTTGAAAAAATTTGCTTCTGTGATTGCACGTTTTGATTACGGCGATCGTGGCTACGAAATTTTAAAGGAGCGTTCCCAACCTATTAAATGTAAGGATGCAAGCTCGTTTTAAATAGAAGATAGGACACGTCTTCTCAAAATTAAATGGACTCATATTAAAGCAATTTATGTCCGAAGGTCGGTTTCTGATCTTCGGATGTGGTGCTGAATAAAGGTGTACAGGAAGTGACACCAACATTGGAGATAATGTTATGGATGCAAACAATAAGCACGAGTTAAAACAAGGCTTATCCAATCGACATATTCAACTCATCGCACTCGGAGGGGCGATCGGAACTGGGTTATTCTTAGGTCTTTCTCAAACAATTAAATTGGCTGGTCCTTCAATTTTATTAGGATATGCAATTGCAGGAGTGATTGCCTTTTTAATTATGCGTCATTTAGGTGAAATGGTTGTTGAAGAACCGGTAAGTGGTTCTTTTAGTTATTTTGCGAACAAATACTGGGGCAAAATGGCTGGTTTTATGTCTGGTTGGAACTACTGGGTGTTGTATGTACTGGTAAGTATGGCCGAACTGAGTGCAATTGGTACGTTTATACAGTTCTGGTGGCCTGAAATTCCGACATGGATGACTGCATTATTTTTCTTTATTTTAATTAACGGCATTAACTTGGTAAATGTCCGCTTTTTTGGGGAATCCGAGTTCTTATTTTCCTGCATTAAAATTGTTGCGATTTTAAGTATGATTGGCTTCGGTGCTTATCTTTTACTTTCAGGCTCAGCAGGTCCGCAAGCGGGTGTTGCAAATTTATGGCAACACGGTGGTTTCTTTCCGCATGGTATTCATGGCTTTATTATGGCTTTGGCTGTGATTATGTTTGCATTTGGTGGTTTAGAGCTTATTGGTATTGCAGCGGCAGAAACCAAAAAACCTGAAACAACAATTCCAAAAGCAGTGAACCAGATTGTGTACCGCATCTTGATTTTTTATATCGGCGCAATTGGTATTCTTTTATGTCTTTATCCTTGGAATATGGTGGCAGAAGGTGGTAGTCCATTTGTCTTAATTTTCCAGTCCCTTAATAGTAATGGCGTTGCGAATGTTCTGAACTTTGTGGTCTTGATTGCTGCTATTTCGGTTTATAACAGTTGTATTTACTGTAATAGTCGTATGTTGCATGGTTTAGCAGAGCAGGGCAATGCGCCAGCAATTTTGAAAAAAGTAAATAGCCGTGGCATTCCAGTTCCGGCAGCAGTTGTGTCTGCATCAATCACAGCAGTCTGTGTGGTGGTGAACTATTTAATTCCTGGCCAAGCTTTTCAGCTCTTTATGATGTTAGTTGTTGCAGCGCTTGTCATTAACTGGCTCATGATTTCTGTAACGCATTTGAAATTTACTAAAGCAATGAAATTACAACGTCGTCAAACTAAGTTTCAAAGCATCATGAGCCCATGGAGTAACTATTTAACCATTAGCTTTGTATGTTTCATTCTTATTATTATGGCAATGACTCCAGATATGAGACTGGCTGTGATTTTGGGGCCGATCTGGCTTGCTGTTTTAGCCATTATGTATTTCTTGAAGTACCGTAAAAAAATGGTCCCAATGCCAGAAGTACAATCAAACTGATAAGCTTAATTTACGGTGATATTGCGGTTATCTGACAAAAAGCAGGTAACCGTTTATCTTTTTGTCATAATATTTTCATCTTTGAACGAAATAATTTTTTAAAAACAAATATGACATCTAAAAATTTGAGAAATGTGTCAAAAATTAAATTTGTAATAACAATTTATTAAATTCTTTAAGTTTTTATAATTTAAGAATAATTGTAAATTTGGTAATTGGGATGATTGTCATATTTAATATAAAAATTAGGTTCTCTAAGCCTTATAAAATAAGTTTAAATGCTTGATATAAAATAAAATTAAAAATGTGACAATGAACATTATAAAAATCATGAAAGCGTCATAATACTGTAACTTATTTGTCATATTTTCTATTCACAATGCAGCTATCGAAGAGCGTACAAGCACTAAACAAAAAGTGACGTACAACCTATTGCATTAATGAGAGAGAACAGAATGCGCTTAAATCCACGTCAAATCGCAATTGCGTTAGCAGTAACTGGGGCCGCTGTAACAACGACTGCAAATGCAGCTCGTGATACGATTCAAATTGCTGGTTCTTCAACTGTATTACCGTTTGCCAGCGTTGTAGCTGAAGAGTTTGGTAATACATTTCCTCAATTTAAAACTCCTGTTGTAGGTTCTGGTGGTTCTTCTGCTGGTTTAAAACAGTTCTGTCAAGGCGTTGGTGACAACACGATCGACGTTGCAAACGCTTCTCGTAAAATTAAAAGCACTGAAATTGAAGCTTGTAACAAAGCTGGTGTAAAACAAATTCAAGAAATCAAAATTGGTTATGACGGTATTGTATTCGCGTCTAGCTCACACAAAGCAGCTTATAAATTAAAACCTTACCATGTGTTTGCTGCTTTAGCTGCACAGTTGCCTTCAAAAGGTAAATTGGTTCCAAACCCATATACAAACTGGAATCAAATCGACAAATCACTTCCTAATGAACCTATTACACTTGTAATTCCTGCGTCTAACCACGGTACGCGTGAAGTTTTCCAAGAGAAAATGGTTGATGCTGGTTGTGAATCATACGAATACTTCAAAAACTTAGATAAAGATGCTCAGAAGAAAGCATGTTCGACTTTCCGTAAAGACGGTCGTGTCATTGAAATTGCTGGTGACTATACAGAAACTTTAGCTCGCTTAAAAACTTCTCCAAGTGCAGTAGGTGTGTTTGGTTTAAGCTTCTATGACATGAACCGTGACAAGTTACGTGTAGCATCAGTAAACAACGTACTTCCTTCTGAGAAAACTGTGTTAAACGGTACATATCCTGTATCTCGCCCATTATTCTTCTATGTGAAAGGCGAACACTTAAAATCAGTTAAAGGTTTACCACAGTATGTAGAATACTTCCTAAGCAAAAAAGCGACTGGTAAAGGTTCTAAAGCTGAGCGTGATGGCTTAATCGCGATGTCTGATGCAGAACGCGCTAAAGTCCTAGCTGACTTTAAAGCAGGTAAAACTGTTAAATAATTTGTTTTGAATAGGGGCTGGTGATCCCAAGTGATCATCAGCCTTTTTGTCTAACACGTTTTTCCCAAATTATGACAATTGAGAAAACAGTGGAGAATACATGAATCTGCTACTTATCGGTGTGTTGTTAGCCCTTGTGGCAATTGCATATCAACTTGGGCTGAGAAAAAGCCGTAACCTAGCAGGTAAGGGAAGCAACTCAGCGACATTACATTCTCGTCCTGGTTATTATGGCGCACTGGTTGGACTTTGGTGCGGTATCCCTGCTTTTTTAATTTTGATAATTTGGAACTTGGTTGAACCAAATATTTTAAATCATATTATCTTTAATAATATTCCAGCTTCTGTGTCAGCTTCTCTTGATGAAGCAGCAAGAAGTGTACTTGTTGATCGAGTTCAAGCGATTGCTTCTGGTTTTGGGGTAAGTGATCATCCAGCTGCTTATGAGTTGGCTGCTGCTCAGCAATATGCAAAATTTCAAACTATTGGCTCTTTTGCCAAATTTGCTGTTGTTGTTTGTGCTGCATTATTAGGTCTAGTCTGGGCAAAGAAAAAAATTAGCCAAGAATATCGTGCACGTAACCAAGTGGAACGTGCGATTAATGTTGGTTTGATCTTGTGTTCTGGCGTGGCAATTTTGACCACAATCGGCATTGTAATGTCGATGTTTGGCGAAGCAATGCACTTTTTCCATTTTGTAAGTCCAATCGACTTTTTCTTTGGTACAGAATGGAACCCCGGCTTTAGTACTTCAGGCAATGCCGAAGGTAGCTATGGGTTATTACCATTGCTATGGGGTACGCTCATGGTCAGTGGTATTGCCTTATTGGTTGCAGTACCGGTTGGCTTAATGATTGCCATTTATTTAGCTGAATATGCGTCACCATGGTTACGCTCATGGGCAAAACCAACGATTGAAGTTTTAGCGGGTATTCCAACAATTGTGTATGGTGTTTTTGCCATGATGATTATTGGTCCATTTTTTAAAGCTGTTGGTGCTCATGTCGGTATTGAAATTAATGCAACCAGTGCTTTGACTGCTGGTTTCGTAATGGGAATCATGATTATCCCGTTCGTTTCATCTTTATCTGATGACATTATTACTCAAGTACCTCGTGCACTTCGTGATGGTTCACTTGGACTTGGCGCAACTAAATCAGAAACAATTCGCCAAGTGGTTTTACCAGCAGCTTTACCGGGTATTACAGGGGCATTTTTATTGGCTGTATCGCGCGCCGTGGGGGAAACCATGATTGTGGTTTTGGCAGCGGGGAACAGTCCACTTCTACATGCAAATCCGTTTGAAGCTGTTTCGACAGTTACCGTAACCATCGTAAAACAGTTAACTGGCGATACCGATTTTGCAAGCCCACAGGCCTTGGTGGCATTTGCATTGGGTTTAACACTCTTTGTAATCACCTTGGGATTAAACATTGTTGCACTGTACATTGTGCGTAAATACCGTGAGCAATACGAATGAGTACATCAAATACATCGTCTCCTATGGATCAGAACGTATTTGATCCACAAGCTGCTGCTCAGGCACGTGATCGCCGTAAAAAAGTCATTGAAAAGTCATTGGCTAAACGTCATCGTAAAGAAAAAGCTTTCCGTATTGCTGGTTTATCAGCAGTGGTTATTGGCCTTGCATTCGTAGCGCTACTGTTTGGTAGTATTTTGGCAAAAGGTTTACCAGCTTTTTGGCAAACCAGTATGAATGTACCTGTTTACTTTGATCCTAAAGTGATTGATGCTGGTCCGTTGCCAGTACGTGCACAAGGTGAAACACCTGCTCATTACCAAGAACGTTATGTCGATTGGCAAACAAAAATGGGTATGGTGGATTGGGACAGCCTCATCGTAAATGGAATAGTTGCTAAAGACCCTTCACTTGAGTCACAACGTGATTCTTTACGTAGCCTTTACGCAAGCTCGGAAGCTTATCGTTTACGTGACATGGTATTTGCTGACCCATCACTTATTGGTAAAAAAGAGAATCTTACTTTCTTGGGTGATGCTAACGTAGATGTCTGGTTAAAAGGTAACATTGACCGTTCATTACCAGATGACCAGCAGCAGCTCGATCCGGAAATCCGTAAGCTTGCAGATGATTTGAAAGCAAAAGGTATTCTTGAAAATACGTTTAATACTAACTTATTTAAGAATCCGGATTCTCGTAGCTCACCAGCAATTAGTGGTCTTGCAGGCGCATTCATGGGTTCATTATTCATGATGTTGATTGTGATCATTATCTCGATCCCAATTGGTGTTGCCAGCGCTATCTATCTTGAAGAGTTTGCTTCAAAGAATTTTATTACCGACATCATTGAGGTCAACATTAATAACCTTGCTGCTGTTCCTTCAATTGTATTCGGTTTACTTGGTGCTGCAATTTTCATTGGCTGGATGCATTTACCATTATCAGCTCCATTTGTTGGTGGTTTGGTATTAAGTTTAATGACATTACCGACAGTCATTATTACAACACGTGCTTCTTTAAAAGCTGTACCTCCATCAATTCGACAAGCTGCTCTTGGTTTAGGGGCATCTAAAGTACAAACCGTTTTCCACCATGTTTTACCTTTGGCTATGCCGGGCATCATGACAGGTTCAATTATTGGTGTGGCACATGCTCTAGGTGAAACTGCACCGTTACTTTTAATCGGAATGAGTGCATTCGTTGCAAGTATTCCAACCACTCCATTTGATCAAGCAACTGCTTTACCTGTTCAAGTTTACTTATGGCAAGGTAATGAGTTGCGTAACTTCTTCGAAGGCCGTACAGCTGCTGCGATTATCGTACTCCTTGCATTAATGATTGGTTTAAACAGCCTTGCAATTTGGTTACGTAAAAAGTTCGAAGTGCGTTGGTAATAGAGGATAAATAATGAATACTATCGATATTACGAATTCCTTAGAAAAGGATAAGTTAGTGAATACTGAACAATCTCCACTTACAGATACACAACTGCATCATGGCACTTCGTATGTTTCGCATTTTGAGCCACATACTTCAAAAAAGCCAAACTCAACCGAAATCAAGATCAGTGCACAAGATGCCCATGTTTATTATGGTGACTTCGAAGCGATTAAAGGCATTGATTTAGATATCTATCAAAATGAAGTGATTGCATTTATCGGGCCGTCAGGTTGTGGTAAATCGACTTTCCTGCGTACCTTAAACCGTATGAATGACACAATTGATGGTTGTCGTGTAACAGGTAAGATCACTTTAGATGACAAAAATATCTATGATCCGAATCTGGATGTAGTGTTACTACGTGCTCAAGTGGGCATGGTATTCCAAAAGCCAAACCCATTCCCTAAGTCTATTTTTGATAACGTTGCATATGGACCAAAGTTACATGGTTTAGCACGTGATAAATACGACCTAGAAGAAATTGTTGAAAATAGCTTGCGTAAAGCTGGTCTATGGGAAGAAGTTAAAGACCGTTTAAATCAGCCGGGTACAGGCTTATCTGGTGGTCAGCAACAACGTTTATGTATTGCGCGTACAATTGCGGTAAGTCCTGAAGTCATCTTGATGGATGAACCATGTTCTGCACTTGACCCAATTGCAACAGCAAAAGTGGAAGAACTGATTTCAGAACTTTCTGACCAATATACGATTGTGATTGTAACGCACTCAATGCAACAGGCGGCGCGTGTTTCAGACCGTACTGCTTACTTCCATTTAGGTGATCTAATCGAAGTAAACTCTACAGAGAAAGTATTTACTCAACCTGACCATCAATTGACAGAAGCGTACATTACTGGCCGTTTTGGTTAATTTATAGTTATAAAAGAAAAAGAGCCTCGTGCTCTTTTTTTATTTAATAAATGAAAATGAATCTATTTTGCAAAATCGCTATTGAATTTTAATCAAAAGAACCACATCTTAAGGCTATAAAGACAAACTTATGAGCATAGAATTTTATGTTATTCCATTTGCCTAAACTCCCTGCGGAAATACGTGTTAGTCATTTAAATGCACGTGTAAATGAACAGAGAAAAAAAATTGCACAAACGACAGCAAGTCGTTTAGAGCTTTTACAATTGGCTCAACAACTTGCGAAAGAAGCTAAAATCCGCCGTAAGAACAATCAGAAAATTTTTGTTTTAGATTTTAAAGGTGATATTCAAGCATCTGCGGTTGAAAACCTCCGTGAAGAAATCACACTTATTTTAGCTACCGCTAAAGCTGGACGTGACCGCGTAGTGGTACGTCTTGAAAGTCCGGGTGGTATGGTTCATGGTTATGGACTAGCAGCAGCTCAGTTAGTTCGTTTACGTGATGCAGGCTTTCATTTAACGATTTGTGTTGACAAGGTCGCTGCAAGTGGCGGTTATATGATGGCTTGTATTGCAAATGAAATCATTTCTGCACCATTTGCTGTTGTGGGTTCAATTGGTGTCGTTGCTCAAGTTCCAAATTTCAATCGTCTTTTAAAAGAGCATAACGTTGACTTTGAACTTTACACAGCAGGGCAATATAAGCGTACTGTGACTATGTTCGGTGAAAATACACCTGAAGGTAAAGCGAAATTTGAAGAAGAGCTACAACAGACGCATATCCTGTTTAAGCACTTTGTAGAAAAGTATCGTCCACAGCTTAATGTAGATAAAGTTGCTACAGGTGAGCACTGGTATGGACAAGATGCGCTTGATTTAAACCTTGTAGATAAATTACAAACTTCCGATGAATACCTATTAGCGTTGTTACCTCAGCATGACGTCTATGTGATTAACACACGCAAAAAGGCGACTTTGGGTGAAAAGTTAGGTTTACAAGCAGCACAAATGGCAGATAGCTTGATTCCAGCAGTAATGCATAAAGTTGCAGATACGTTGGCAAAAGCGAATTCAACTTTAGTGCAAATGCGCGATACCAAATTTTAATTAAGATATGTTTTTAACTAAAGAGTACCTTTATAGGTGCTCTTTTTTTATGGAATTGATTAAACCAAATTTGATTAATATTTATTTAAGTTTTAATTGCCAAAGTTAATATTATTTTTAAATTTTTGAGTTTTGTGATGTCAAAAACGTTATTGCATATCGATATTCTTATAAGAGTTTTGCACATCATTATTATGGTTTCGTTCGTTGGTGCTTATTTTACAGGGGATAACGAGGAGTTACATCAGGTGCATATGATGTTTGGTTATATTCTCCTGATTGGCATTATTACACGGGTTATTTGGTACTTTTTAAGTCCACGTGTTTCAAGTACTGCGCCATTTGGCTTAAAGAAGCGGAGCACTATGGCATTTAATGCAATTAAAAAGTCCTTTAGCCATACAAATTCAGTCAGTCTTTTTTCGAAAAATACAATTCAATTGTTCAGTATTGGGCTATTTCAAGCTTCGATAGTATTTATTTTCATACTCATTCCTATTGTTGTAGCACTTGGATACGGAACAGAACACTTTACTTATGCTTTGAGAGACTTACATTCATTTTTCGCAAACTTATTTTTAGCCTTGGTTATATTGCATCTTTCAACGCTTATTTTAAATAGCATTCTTGCTAAACGCTTTCAGGGTTGGACGATGCTTAAAATGACATGGGCAGATAAAAAAATAACTAAATTTATGACATTATTCATCTTATTTCTTATAGGAGGTTTTAGCTTTATTTATTTAAGAATGTAATATATAAGTTTTATATAAACTCTATTCGAAGTTATTTTTTAATAAAAATTCAAAAAATATTGTTGATAAATATACTTATTGAATTGTGATAGATAAGTGATTTTGATATTTTAGGCAACAATAAAATAGCTTTTAGATGTTTCATTTAAAAAGTTACACATTTAAAAATATAACTGAAATTCAGGATAGGAAATAATGACAAGAATAATTGTGGCATCCAAAGAGGGTTTGGACGTTCTGCAAGATGGTCAACTCAATAAAGTAATTTTAAATCAGCCTACTATTATTCAGATTGGTGTAAGCCAAAAAGATATTGCATCCATGGAAAAACAGGGTGGGCGCTTAGTTATCCATTTAAAAAATGGAGAGACTATTGTCTTAGAAAATTTCTTTAATGAAGCAACAAATACAACAGAGCATTCACTTGTTTTTCCGACTGAACATGGAAAATTTGTTGAAGCGCAATTCGATGCTCAAGGTAAAGTGATCGATTATAAAGGCTTAAATCATGTTACAGATTTAGGCTATGCCAGTACGAGTCCAGCAGCTGCAACTATGGCGGTTGATAGTGATCCAAGTTTTACGATGGGTAATGTACTCAAAGCAGGCTTAGCAGTTTTAGCTGCGGAAGGATTATATCTTTGGGCTTTTAAGAAAGATGATAAGGATGACTCATCAAGTGCACCTGATTTAATAGCACCTGCTGCTCCTACAGCTACGCTTGCTGATGATACCGTGACAGTGACTGGTAAAACTGAAGCAAATGCAAAAATCTATCTTAAAGATGCTGCAGGCAATACAGTCGCATCGGGTGTTGCAGATGCAAGTGGTAACTACACGGTTAAATTAGATAAGCCGCTCGTGAATGGAGACAAATTAAACGTTATTGCCCAAGATGCGGCTGGAAATAGTTCTAAAGCGACTGTTGTGACAGGTACAAAAGATACAATACCTCCAGATGCTCCGCAGGCGCAATTGAGCGATGATGGTTCATTATTGACTGGTAAGGCAGAGGCAAATGCCAAAATTACAGTTTATGACGCCACTGGCAAAGTATTAGGTTCTGTTTTTGCAAATAAAGATGGTATTTATTCTTTAAAGCTTACTCCGCCGTTAACCAGTGAAGCGGGCGGTAAAGTTGTTGCTGAAGATGCTGCTGGTAATAAATCTGAAGAAGTTAAAATTATTGCGGGTAAAGACACCGTGCCACCAGCTTCTCCTTTTGTTGAAGTCAACAAAGAAGGGTCAGTAATACATGGTAAAACTGAAGCAAATGCGAAAGTTCAAATAAAAGATGCCGATGGTAAAGTGATTGGAAGTGGGACCGCCGATGCTCAAGGTGACTTTCAAATTACACTTTCACCTGCTTTAACAGAATCCCAAAAAGGTACAGTGGTTGTTGAAGATGCAGCCGGTAATATGTCTAAACCCGTTGAAATTAAGCCGGGCTTTGACTCGATTGCACCAGATAAACCAACGGCTCAAATTAATGCAGATGGAACTTCGGTAACTGGTACAGCGGAAGCCAATGCCAAAATTGAAATTAAAGATGCAACTGGTAAAGTGATTGGTACTGGAACGGCAGATGCGAATGGAAAATTTACGATTACTATTTCGCCTGCATTAACTGATAACAACCATGGTGCTGTTTCAGCGATCGATGGTGCTGGAAATAGATCTGAAAGTCTCGACATTGTGGGGGCAAAAGACACCATACCCCCGACAAAACCTATCTTAAATAGTGTAGAAGATGATGTAGGTGACATAAAAGGTGCTATTGCAGCAGGTTCTGAAACTGACGATGCTAGGCCAAAACTTACAGGTTCAGGTGAAGCGAATGCGACACTTACGATTTATGATAATGGTGTTGCAATTGGGGTGGTGACTGTAACGGCTGGTAGATCTTGGTCATTTACTTTTGATAAGGATTTAACTCTTGGTAAGCACAGCATTACTTTAACCCAAACTGATGCAGCAGGGCTGACCAGTGAAGCAAGCTCTCCATTTACTTTTTATGTGGTTGCACCGAAAGTCGCGAGTCTGGCTGATGCTTCAGTCAATACTTTAAGTACAGAAACACCATCTTTAGCAGATAGTGTTGGGTTACACACTTTAAAGGTTACGCAAAGTACGACAACTGAGCCTACGAATCAGCAGAAAACTGTTCCTGTAGATGATTTGCTAAAAAGCTCTTCTTTAAACGACTCAGATCCTGTCTCAAAACTTCTATCATCGACAGCATTGAAAACAACGCAGATACCTGAGCAAACTGATGTAAATACTTCAATTGATCAAACAACAAATCTTGATCAAATTTTACCAAATACGAGTTCTTCACCTTTGCAAAATATTTTAGAACAGACTTATCCAGTTGTTTAAAAGACTCTATGTAAAATATAAAAGCGCTCAATGAGCGCTTTTTATTTATGGCTAATTTTTGATTTTCGGTGTTGTTATAAGAGTAATAACTCCATAAACAATTGATCCAATTGTGGCGAGTAACATGTCTTTATGAGCATCCCACATGTCGCCTTGTTGCCCATTATAATTTTCAGCTTGTTCAGGTGATAAGCCAATTGCAATTGCCCATTCGATCAGTTCATAAAAAACACTAGACGCCATCACGAATTGGACTACAAGCAAAAATAGAGAAAAAGGACGTGCGGTCGGCAACCATACTTGGAAAACACGATAGATAAGAGGGTAGAGCAAAGCACCATATGAAAAGTGGACAAGTCGATCATACATATTACGAGACCAGCCCATGTACTCATCTAAATTAAAATGAAAGATGTGCTGAATCCAGTCATTGTATGGAACGTATGAATAGAGATAATGAGCACCAATTACGTGGATTAAAAGAAACAGTAAATAAAAACAAAAACTTAAAAAATCGAGACCAATTTTTTTAAAAATAATAAAAAGTAGAATCAGCATCAAAACAGTTCCAGCCTGATGAAGTAAATAAGCTTCAAACTCAAGAGGCTGTATACCTGAAATGATAATGGCAATGAAAAGCAGACTAAGCGCAATATAATGTTTAAGCTTAAATTTTTTTTCGATCATTTTCTAAATAAGATTTCTTTTGATGAATATGAGTGTAATAAAAAAGCGAAGCCTAAGCTTCGCTTTTATCAAATTTTTTTAATTAGATTTTGCTAATTAAATCGTTAATTTGTTTTGCTTGTTCAGCTGCATTACCTGTGTAAGTTGCAGGTGTAAGCTTAGCTAAACGAGCGCGCTCTTCGCTTGGTACTTGAGCAAGTTCATTACCATTTACGAAATCAACCATCATGTCGCGAGTCATTGCTTGACCACGAGTTAAAGCTTTTAACTTTTCATATGGTTTTTCAACGTTATAACGACGCATAACTGTTTGAATTGGCTCTGCAAGAACTTCTTGAGCTTGGTCAAGATCTTCATTCAAGCGGTTTGCATTCAATTCAAGTTTGCCAATACCTTTTAAGCAAGCATCAAAAGCAATTAAGCTTTGAGCAAAACCAACACCCATGTTACGAAGTACAGTTGAGTCAGTTAAGTCACGCTGCCAGCGAGAAATTGGTAATTTTTCGCCTAAGTGAGCCAACACAGCATTTGCAATGCCTAAGTTACCTTCAGAGTTTTCAAAGTCAATCGGGTTAACTTTGTGTGGCATAGTTGAAGAACCAACTTCACCTTCTTTAAGTTTTTGTTTGAAGTAACCTAAAGAGATATAGCCCCATACGTCACGGTTAAAGTCGATCAAAATTGTATTGTAACGACGTAATGCATCAAATAATTCAGCCATGTAGTCATGTGGCTCAATTTGAGTTGTGTATGGGTTAAATGTTAAACCTAAAGATTCAACGAAAGCTTGTGAATGGGCTGGCCAATCAACATCTGGGTAAGCAGAAAGGTGAGCATTGTAGTTACCTACTGCACCATTGATTTTGCCGAGTAACTCAACATTTTCAAATTGCTTGATTTGGCGAGCTAAACGATATGCAACGTTCGCCATTTCTTTACCCAAAGTTGTTGGGCTAGCAGTTTGACCATGTGTACGAGACAACATCGGTTGTTCAGCATGAGTCGTTGCTAAAGCAGAAATTGCATTTAAAATTTGCTTCATGCTTGATACTAAAACTTCACGACCGTTTTTAAGCATAAGTGCATGAGACAAGTTGTTGATGTCCTCTGATGTACAAGCAAAGTGAATGAACTCACCCGCATTTTGTAATTCAGCAATACCAGCAATTTTCTCTTTCAAGAAATATTCAACGGCTTTTACGTCATGGTTAGTTGTACGTTCAATTTCTTTAATGCGATTCGCATCTTCTTCAGAGAAGTTGCTTACGATTGCATCTAGAGCTGCATTTGTTTCAGCTGAGAAAGGAGCAACTTCAATAATTTCTGGACGGTTAGAAAGCGCTTGTAACCAACGCACTTCTACAGTGACACGAGCATGAATTAAACCAAACTCAGAAAGAAAAGGGCGTAGCGCATCACATTTGCTGGCATAACGTCCATCTAATGGTGATAGTGCGGTTAAAGCGTTCATAACGATTCCTTAATGCTGGAATAAACATAAAACAAAAATAATCTCGTTACAGCCTTAGATAACTTGGTACTGTAAGCGAGCAAGAGCTTGAATATCCTGTAGCAATTTACGTTTGCTAAAAATCATGTTCCATGAACTACCGCCGAGTTGTCGCCATAAATGAGCCATTTGTAGCCCTGTAAACAGACAAGCACGAATACGGTTGGTATGGTTGGTATCTTTAAATGCCTCAGCATTACCACGAACAAGAATGCGTGGATTAATTTGCCCGGCAGTATCAACATAGGTTTGTGCCAAATTGGCTAAAATGCTGGGGTGTAAATAGTTATTATCGAAAAAAGAAAGCTGTTTTAAAATCTTCTGCTGTGCTTTTTCAATAATGGCCACATATTCAGGATTGCTATAGACCTTCTTTTCTAGCTGCAAAAGTGACATCGCGTAAGACATAGGAAGTTTTGCACTACGCATTTTAGGCAAACGAGATTTGGGCGCATTGGTAAAAGGCTGGGTAATACAATTCTCAAGAGTTTTAAGACCTAGAGAAATATCAGCCAATTGATTAAAAAAATCTAATGTCTGAACGGTATTATTATTTGTTGTAGGGCGAATATTTAAACTCGCCTTTATTAATAATTCAAAATAGAAGTTACCACTTTCACCAATACTTTGTTGACCTGTCATAGCGGTCATATGCGTAAGCTGGGTCGCTTGAAATACCCCCGCCAAGGCAAGGGCACGGTTTTGGCGAACATTCAAGGCTTGTGATTGTTGAAAGGGTAACTCCACCATGCCATTCATTCCCTTAAATAAAATTTGGTGTAGGGGCATTTGTATGGTGAATCACACCCCCGCCTAGGCAAACTTCATCTGAATAAAATACAACACTTTGACCTGGTGTAACTGCGCGTTGAGGTTCATCAAATTCAACACGAACACCATGCTCACTATTTTCATCAATAAACACTGTGCAAGCTTGATCAGGCTGGCGATAGCGTGTTTTAGCGGTACAACGTAATCCTTCAGCCGGAATATGTTGTTCACCAGCTACCCAGTCAATAGACTCACTCCAAAGCTGCGTACTTTGCATAAGTGGATGTTCATGTCCTTGGCCTACAACTAAACGGTTATTGGCAACGTCTTTATGAAGTACAAACCATGCACCTTCAGCTGCACCTTTCATACCGCCCAGACCAATACCACCACGCTGACCGAGCGTATAGTACATCAGACCGTGATGTTCACCAACTTCTTTACCATTATCCAGCACAATTTTACCTGGTTGAGCGGGTAAATATTGTTTAAGGAAGTCATTAAAACGGCGTTCACCGATAAAACATATACCAGTTGAATCTTTTTTCTTCGCAGTTGCTAAGTCCAGCTCTTCGGCAATTCTACGAACTTCCGGTTTTTCAATTTCGCCAACAGGGAAGAGCGTTTTATTAATTTCGCGGCCATGTACTGCATGCAAGAAATAAGTTTGATCTTTATTATTATCTAAACCACGTAATAAAGGTGCATATGCTTCACCTTTAGAGTTGTATGCAGTTTCAGCACGACGAGCATAGTGACCTGTTGCAATAAAGTCGGCACCTAAAGTCATGGCGTGGTCTAAAAACGCACGGAACTTAATTTCTTTATTACATAAGATATCTGGGTTTGGAGTGCGGCCAGCTGCATATTCAGCCAAGAAGTGTTCAAATACACGATCCCAATATTCCATCGCAAAGTTTGCAGTGTGAAGTTTAATACCGATTTTATCTGCTACTGCTTGAGCATCGGCTAAATCTTCCATTGCTGTACAGTATTCCGTGCCGTCATCTTCCTCCCAGTTTTTCATGAAGAGACCTTCAACTTGATAACCCTGTTGAAGTAAGAGTGCCGCAGAAACAGATGAATCTACGCCACCAGACATACCGACGATGACACGTTGTTGCATAGGACTAGGCATCCAAATGAGAAGTTAATGAGGGAGAGAAAGGGTGCTCATAAATAAGAGCTAAAGGATAATGGTGACCTTTTATGGCATCTTCAATCGCTTTAATGACCAGAGGACTACGAGCGCGGGCAGATTCTTGAAGCTCATCTAGAGTCATCCAGACAGCAGAAACAATACCTGTATCAAGTTTTGGGTCGCTTTCGACATGAGTGACATGTGCTAAAAAGCAGAAGCGATAGTAAGTACGATCCGGAAACATAGGCGGAGTATATGTATAAATACCAAGTAAGGCATCTATATCAACATGATGACCCGTTTCTTCAAGTGTTTCACGAATAGCAGCTTCTATTAGCGTTTCACCACATTCCACATGACCAGCAGGTTGATTAAACACAGTGTGTACAAAACCTTCGCTATGTTCTTCGACAAAAAGATAGCGTCCATCTTTTTCTACGACTGTAGCGACAGTGACATGAGGAGTCCATGCGGCCATAAAAAAGCACCATGAATTTAAAAGTCGTATGATACGAAATTTAGGGGTTTTTGGCTACGGTGATCTTACAAACGATAGAGAACTATAAAAGCTCTATCGTTTGAAAAAATTGAGTATGTATTAATTGGTTTGGTTATCTTTATGGTTATTTTGCACTTTTACATAATGTCTTGCTGAATAAGGTAAAAATGCCAATTCTTTTTCAGTTAGAGGACGTACTTGCTGTACTGGACTTCCAACGTAGAGATAACCACTTTTTAAGACTTTACGAGGTGGAACTAAACTTCCCGCACCAATCATTACATCATCTTCAATAACGACATCATCTAAAATGACGGTATTGATCCCGACTAGTACGCGGTTGCCAATCGTACAGCCATGTAAAGTCACATGATGACCTACTGTTACGTCTTCACCAATAATAAGAGGCGAACCATTCGGTTTTGCATCATTTTTATGGCTGACATGTAACATACAATGGTCTTGTACATTACTATTTTTACCAATTTGAATACTATTTACATCTCCGCGAATGACTGCAAAAGGCCATACCGAAACATTTTCGGCCAATTTAACATCACCGACAACCACGGACATTTCATCAATGTAACAACTTGGATCAATTTGTGGATGATGATCTAAATAAGGACGGATGTTTTTTGTCATGAGAAGCATCAAAATAAAATTTAATAGAAGTATAAAATAAAAAAGCACTCAAGCTAATAGCATGAGTGCTTAACTGAACTATTCTAAAATTAGAATAAGTTACTAAAGAATTGTTTGATATGGTCGATCATGCGTGCAAAGAAGCCTGCTTCTTCAACTGGTTTTAATGCAACAAGAGGTTTTTCAGCAATAACTTTGCCATCTAAACTTGCAACAAGTTTACCTACCACTTGGCCTTTTTGAAGAGGGGCATTTAAATTTGGTTGAACAACCAATTGAGTTTTTATACCACCTGCTTTGCCTTTTGGCATAGTGACATTGAAGTTCTCTGCTAAACCAATTTGAACTTCATTTTCTTTACCGAACCATACTTTAGCTTTGGCAAGAACTTGGTTTGCAGGTTGAACATTTGCAGTTTCAAAGTTCGCAAAGCCCCAAGACAACAACGCGCGTGTTTGGTTAGCACGTTCATTAACGCTGTCAGTACCAAAAATAACTGAGATTAAGCGCATTGGGCCACGTTTACTTGAAGTTGTTAAGCAGTAACCAGCTTCATCTGTGTGGCCTGTTTTTAAACCGTCAACACTTGGGTCAGTATAAAGTAACGCATTACGGTTACCTTGCTTGATACCGTTAAATGTAAATTCTTTCTCAGAGTAAATTGGGTAGTATCTTGAGCTGTCTTTAATAATATGTTGAGCTAGAACAGCCATATCTTTTGCAGTTGAATAATGACCTTCTGCAGGTAAGCCCGTAGAGTTCATAAACTGGGTATTTGTCATACCAATACGTTTTGCTTCCTGATTCATGAGGTGAGCAAAAGTACCTTCATTTCCAGCAATATGTTCAGCCATTGCTTTTGACGCATCATTACCAGACTGAATGATAATACCTCGAAGCATTTCTAAAACTGTTGCAGTACCATTTAATGGTACATACATACATGATTCAGCGCTGCTTCCTTTACACCAAGCAGATTCGTTCATACGAACCTTTTCATTCTCGGTAAGCTCACCTTTTAATAGTTTTTGTTCAATGATGTAGCTTGTCATCATTTTAGTCATAGAAGCAGGCGCAAGCTTTTCATTTTCATTTTTAGAAGCGAGAATCTGTCCTGTCTCGTAATCCATTAATACATAAGACTTATTATTTAATTCTGGCGGAGCTGATAAGACAGTTGCTGCATAAGAAAAACTTGGTAAGAGGAGGAGTGCAGCAATAGCGCTTTTTCGAGTCATTCTAGGTAATTCCAATATCTTGTGTGAAGCAGAAGAGCCTAGCATTTTAGGACAAAGCAAAGCCGACTTCTATGGGGGAAGTCGGCTTTTTCAAACAGTATTGTAACTAGAGAGTTTTTAACTAATTTAGTTTTGCGATTGATAAGCTTTTACGTCTTGACAAACTAACTTGTTTTGCTCGTTACCAGCAGCTTTTGCATCATTACGTGCTTCTTTTAAGACTTTCTTGAAACTTTTGTCTTTGCTACGTTTTTCTAAAGCTGCAACTGGGTCTGCTTCATTTGGTAAATAATCTTTCACAAGGCGCTCATAACCTTGGGCAAATTCAGCATCTTTTTTGCCAATTAAACTTGGACAAATTTCAGAAAGTACTTGAATTGCTGCTAATTCTTCGGGTGTAGTCCCTTTGGTCGGCGTAACTTCAACAACATTTTCATTTTCAGTTTTCTTTTCAGCTGTTTTTTTCTTGTCAGCAGCATAACCCACTGTTGCCATTGTCATGAGTAAAACAACAGAAAGTGATTGAACTAAGCTTTTTTTCATAAACATGGATAACCTGAAACAAAAATTTGAAATATGCCGATAGCTTAAACAATTTAAACGCTAAAAAAATGGAAAAAATGTATTGTTATGTAGGTTTTCTGCTTTACATAAACAGAAAACCCTTCAAAGAAAAGCGTATTGAGTCAAATAAACTTAATCTTTGTAATTTACCACTTCCTGACAAAGTTCGTGTTGCTCATGGTGATCCATTTCTTTTGCCGCTTGGCGAGCTTCACTTAAAAGTGTCTTGTATTCTGCATCATTTTGTAGGGCAGAAAAGGTAATTGACTTATTGGAATAACCACCAAGGTACATTGCAATAATCTTTTTAGTATTCGTTTCAAGATTTTTATTTGCGCCAACAAAACTAGGGCAAATTTCTTGTAAAACTTGAGTAGATGCAATGTCATCTTTAATTAAGCTATCAGCTTCTTGTGTCGAGATACCCTCATCAGCAAAAACCGTTTGCGTACACAATGTGATACTGATCCCCAATACTTGAAAAAAAGGAGCGAAAGTTTTCATTTTTTCACAATTTTATAATGCTATGGAGGCATAAATATATATAATTCAACAAATAATTCAATTGAGAAAACCTTCGGGTTTATTTGTCGAGAAAGATTTTTTGTGAATATTCTAATTGCGAATGATGACGGTGTATTTGCACCAGGTATACAGGCTTTAGCTGAAGCGTTAAAACCATTAGGCCGTGTTGTAGTAGTTGCTCCAGAAAGTGAAAGAAGTGGATTTTCGAGCGCGTTAACGTTAGATCGCCCTTTACGTCCTATTCAAATTGCTGAAGATGTATGGGCTGTAAATGGAACGCCAGCCGATTGCGTCTATTTATCTATGAATGGATTGTTTGATTTCGAATTTGACTTGGTAGTTAGTGGAATCAACAGTGGTGCAAACTTAGGTGATGATGTTCTGTATTCGGGAACAGTCGGCGCTGCATTTGAAGGACGCTTAATGAAACAGCCTGCAATTGCGGTTTCTTTAGCGGGTTCTGATGTGCGTTCATATAACCATAAAGATGATTATGCGCAAGCAGCCAAATGGGTACATGACTTTATTGCCAAAGGTTTACCTGCGCTACCACCTCGACATATTTTTAATATTAATATTCCGGATGTACCTCAGTTGAAAGGTACACAAATTACCTATCAAGGACGCCGTGCTCAGTCTAAACCCATCACAAGTCATGTCGACCCAAGAGGAAGACAGGTTTACTGGATTGGTCTGGCAGGTGAAGCAGTTACGGATCCGCAGCGTATTGCTAGCCAGATTCAATCTGACTTTTTTGCGGTTGCAAACGGTTTTGTGAGTGTGACCCCAATTCAGATGGATGCAACAAACTATGCGGTTTTAGAGGATTTGCAGGCAAGCTTGGGTCAATAATTTGGCCCGAATGTTATAACTTTGTGAATATAGAAAAAGAGGAACATGTTTCCTCTTACTTTTTTGGTACTCTTAGCCGAAATGATTTGTAGCATTTAGTGAGGGAGATCGATGCATTTAACTGGGCAACAAAGCAGATCGCATATTCAAAGAGACAATATAATGAAAATTATGATGTTGTCTGTAGCTGTAGGTTTTACTGTTGCAATGGCAGGATGTGCTTCTAAACCACAAATTAATAATAGTTCTCGCTATTCAATGGCTCCTAACTATTACACCGTTCGTTCAGGTGATACTTTAAGTGGCATTGCAATGCGTTATGGTTTGGACTATCTCAGTATTGCAGAGATGAATGATATTGCTCCGCCATATCGTATTTATGTTAATCAATCATTACGATTGAAAAAAGCTTCTTCACCAAAAACCGTGTCGACACAAGTCATGGCGCAACAAGAGCCGATTAAGCGCCAAACAATTGCATTACCGACAACCACAACTCCACCAACAACAACGGTTACTACACCGCCGCCAAGAACAGTTGCACCAACAACCAATACTAGCGTAGGGGCTTCAATTCCAAGTTCAAGCTTGCGTTGGGTGAAACCAAATAATGGTCCGGTTATCCAAGGATTTAATTTGGCGAATAATGTCAAAGGAATTCGTTACGGTGGTAACCAAGGTGATCCTATTTATGCGGCAGCTGACGGTCAAGTTGTATACGCAGCCGATGGTTTAAAAGAATATGGTAATCTCGTTTTAATCAAACATATTGATGGCTATATCAGTGCGTATGCCCACAATAGCAAGATGATGGTGAAGAGTGGAGACAATGTAACCGCAGGCCAAAAGATTGCTGAAATGGGGTCTTCAGGGGCTTCTCGTGTCATGCTTGAGTTCCAAATTCGCCTTGATGGTAAACCAATCAATCCGGCAAATCTTTTACCAAATTAGCTAATGCAATAAATATAGGTTTCCTCGTATAATGTAATTGGTTGCTTTCATTACAACAATAAGCATTTTTTATAAATTTAGAATTAGATTTGAGGAAACCTATGTTAGATCAGCTTCGTGCGATGGGTGTTTTTGCTTGTGTGGTTGAAAAAAGTTCATTTAGTGGTGCGGCACGTGAATTAGGCATTACAACAAGTGCTGTCAGTCAGCAAATACGTTCTCTTGAAAATGAAATGGATGTAATTTTATTACACCGTTCTACTCGAAAACTTAGTTTGACAGAGGCTGGACAGGCTTTTTTCTCAAGTTGCCAAGAAATGTTGGCAGCAGCAGAAAGAGGCAAAATCAGAATCAATGAATTGCGAGATGACTTGATTGGTGATTTGCGTATTGCAACAACCCCAGACTTAGCAGTTCAGCACATTATTCCTGCTTTATCTCACTGGATGTCTGCCCATCGCGGTTTATCTGTTCATTTTGAAGTGGGGCATCGTTATATCGACTTAATTGAAGAGCGAATTGATATTGCGGTACGTATGAGCTCTACGCCAGTAGAAGAGAGTAGTTCTGTAGTTCCTATGGCTTTTGTCGATCAGATTTTGGTAGCCTCTCCCAGCTATCTCAATCAATCAAGCCCGATTTTGCATCCAAACGATTTAAACAACCATGAGTTGCTTTCTATCAATGCAATGAATGAATCACGCACTTTTAACTTCCAGCATGCTAAAACAGGTGAAAAATTAAATATTGAGATGGTAAGCCGTTTGCAAAGTAATAATTTGCAAGTTGCTAAAGCCTTATGTCAGCAAGGACATGGTATTGCTAGAATTTTATATTTAGATGCTCAAAAAGAGTTGAAGGCTGGTTCTTTAATTGAAATTCTTCCAGATTGGAAACTCCCAGCTTTCACTTTATATGCAGAGATCGCCAAGCACGATCAACAGCCAATGAAGATTCAGCGTTGTGTTGAAGCGCTTAAACAGTACTTTAGTCAATTGGCTGGCGGAAGGGCCATGCAAATTGTTCGCTAATTTTACCTTATTCATAAAAAAGGGCTTGTGATTACAAGCCCTTTTTTACTTAGTGCTATTTTTGCTTCAGAGTCGCAACTTCTTCTTGAGTCTCTTGCGGAAGATCATCAGCTGTGAGCTCTTCATGTTTTTTGATTTTTTTCTTGTTTTTCTTTTTCTTCTTTGGTTCCTCTTCAATTTCTGCACCATCTTCAATGGCTTGCCAATATTCAAGTTGCTCCATTACAGCCGCATAAATAGAGTGCTTACTGTACTTGCCTTTTTTATCGAGTGTACCGACTGGACGAGCCATTAAAATTTCAAGTGCTTGGTCAATCGTATCAATCGCATGAATATGGAACTGACCAACTTTTACTGCATCAATCACATCTTGGCGTAACATCAAATGTTGCATGTTTTGACGCGGGATAATGACACCCTGTTTGCCAGTTAAACCTTGTAATTTACAAGCATCATAGAAGCCTTCAATTTTTGCATTTACACCACCAATTGGTTGAACTTGGCCTAACTGATTCATAGAACCGGTAATTGCCCAGGATTGATCAATTGGTATTTGGCTAATTGCAGAAATTAGTGCAGAAAGCTCGGCAACCGTTGCACTGTCACCGTCGACTTGCCCATAGCTTTGTTCAAATGCAAGCGCAGCAGAGAAGTGTAAAATCTGTTCACGGCCGAAGTGAGCTTTTAAGAAGCTAGACATGAGCAACACGCCTTTGGCATGGAGTGAACCACCAAGTTCTACGCTACGTTCAATATCAAGAATATCACCGCCACCTTGATAAACTGAGGCAGTCAAACGTGAAGGTAAACCAAACTCAACATCTGCATAGTGAATAACGGAGAGGGCATTGATTTGACCTAAACGGTGGCCCGAAGTTTCGATTAACTGAGTTCCACGCGATAGATCCTGCCAGTAAAGTTCTCTTAAATAGCCTAAGCGATATTGTCTATGTTGTAATGCAAGATTAATGTGTTGGTCAGTTACAATCTTTTCATTGGCTTTAAATGCATGATGATGTGCTTCACGAATGAGGTCACCCAAAGTTGAAGCATGTAATGATAGTGAGCTTTGGTCTTCCGCCTGACGGCTTGAGTCGGTAAGTAAAGCTGCTAAGGCACTACGATCAAATGGAAGTAGTTTATCTGCTTGTACATAGTCAGCAATTAGCTGCATGTAAGCTTGTTCATTTTCGTCATTACGCTGTAATGTATCGGTAAAATCTGCACGAATTTTAAATACACTACCAAGCTCTGGTTCTACTTCTAAGATTTCATAATAAATCTCAGGTTCTGCCATAAGAACCACTTTAATATCAAGTGGAACTGCAGCAGGTTCTATCGAGATAGAGCCTGTTAACGTCAACATGTGTTCAAGAGAAGAGAGTTTGAGTTGACCTGATTTTAAAGCACGCTTTAAACCCTGCCATGCATAAGGCTGTTCGAGTAATTGCTCGGCTTCAAGCATTAAAAAACCACCATTCGCTTGATGTAGAGCACCTGGGCGAATGAGAGTGAAATCTGTGGTAATTGTACCGTTGTGCGTAAGCTGTTCTACATGACCAAGCAAGTTGTAGTGGGTTGGAAAATCTTCAAAGATAACCGGTGCACCGCTGTTTGGTTTATTTGAAACAATTACATTTGCTTGATAACGTGCTGGTACACGATTGAACATAGCAGGAGCAAAGTCATCTTCTTCTTGCTCTAAAATGAGTTCAACATTGTCAATTACATCTTGCGCATATTGTTTTAAATAATCTTCAAGCCCTTTAACTTGACCATACTTATTTAAAATTAAATCTATTCGTGGCATGACCACTTGAGTCGCGATGTCTCGATTTAAAACAGAGACTTTGTCTCGTGCATCGTCTTCTAAATCGCCTAAATGCAAACCAAGACGCTCAAGCTTTTTATCCATATAGCGAATATTCGCCGCGATTTCAGCACGCTGTTTACTATTTAAAGCATCAATTTCTGCTTGGGTCAGTTCTTGAACCTGATCATTTTTTACTTGGACAGGCACAAAACCATGCTTCTCATTTCGAGAAATTAATTTTAAATCGAGCTCTTCGCCTTCTTTTGTTAACTCAACAAGCGCTTCTTGCTGCTCATCTCCAGTTTCCTGACGAATTCGCTCAATACGGTTATGATAAGTCTCGGCACTAAAACGGCGTTCAAGCTGTTTTAAAATAATTTGCCAAGTTTGATGAAGAGTATGTTGAAACTTGGTACCTTGCCCAGCAGGGAAGCGTAGCGCAATTGGCTGACGCGCTTGCTTAAAGTTATAAACATATACCCAATCATCTGGAGTAGGCATTGTTTTGGCATGTTGTTGTAGTAAACGCTTAATCATGGTGCGTTTACCCAAACCTGCCGTTCCTACTGCAAAAATGTTATAACCAGAGTAGGGTAAAGAAATGCCAGCTTCTACTGAAGCTTTGGCACGATCTTGTCCTAAAAAGTTATTAAGCGGTTTTATACGTTTTGTTGAGGCTGGAATATTTTCAAAATCTGGAATATGTGTAAGTTGTTCGGGTTTTAAGGCTGTTTTATCCAAAGTCATTTTTATATCAGGTTGCTCAAAAGCTGAAGGAAATGCATTTATTGTGACGTTTGTGGTGTTTGTTTTAGCGAGTGATAAAGTTGAAGTTGTCACTTGATCAAGTTTTTGTGTCACTGTTGATATCCAGCAAAAGAAAACGAAGGTTGAAGATTAAAGGTATACAGGTTTAGCATAAAATATCAAGCAAACTTGCTGCTTTTATCACCAAAACAAAACTTGATTGCAGAAAGAATCTTGAAAGCAATTGTAAGAAGCGATTGAATAGACGCATTTATAATTTATGGAAAATAAAAAACGAATGACCACACAAACCTCTGGTTGGGTCTCGGCGTTTAAAGCATTTTTAGACCGTCGTGCATTAATTATGCTATTTCTGGGTTTTTCTGCCGGAATACCTATTTTACTAATTTTCTCTAGTCTTTCTTTATGGCTAGGTGAAGCGGGCATTGATAAAAGTGCAGTCACTTTTTTTAGTTGGGCAGCTTTGGGATATTCCTTTAAGTTTGTTTGGGCACCTCTCATTGATGAATTGCCAGTACCGGTCTTGACCAAGGCTTTGGGTCGAAGACGTGCTTGGCTGCTTATTGCTCAGTGTTTAATTGTGCTTGCGATTTGTACCATGGCTTTTGCCGACCCAGCTTTAGGCCATAGCTATTTGGTTCAAATGGCAGCCGGTGCAGTGTTGCTTGGCTTCTCGGCAGCAACGCAAGATATCGTAATTGATGCTTATCGTATCGAATTAGCTGAAACTGAAATGCAGACGGTGTTGGCGTCGACTTATAATGCTGGCTACCGTATTGGTATGATTGTAGCGGGTGCGGGTGCATTATTTTTAGCAGCACATTTAGGAACAGCTAAAGGCAACTATATTTACGAGGCATGGAAAACGACCTATTTAACCATGGCAGCAGTCATGTTGGTCGGTAT
This sequence comes from Acinetobacter nosocomialis, assembly GCF_041021905.1. Lineage (NCBI taxonomy): Bacteria > Pseudomonadati > Pseudomonadota > Gammaproteobacteria > Moraxellales > Moraxellaceae > Acinetobacter > Acinetobacter nosocomialis. The sequence continues at coordinate 2,831,613 of NZ_CP157432.1, read as the reverse complement.
TGTTACAACCTTGCTTGTTCGTGAACCTAAGGTTAATCGCGTATATAAAAACTATAAAACTACTGATTATTACCGTCTGGTTTTAGTCTTCTTTATAGCGGTCATTTCGTTTGTCATAACTTATATTTACTCAGGTCAAATTACCGAGGCAATTTCCAAAGCTGGCAATATTCAAGATAGTGCAGCTTTATTTGGTTTAGAAGCTTTAAGATTCTTAACAGCAACAGGTTCTGCCATTTTAGTTGGTTATGTGTTAGTTAAGATGGGTGTGGTCAACCAGCAAATGGCAAAAGAAACTTGGATTGCTCCAATTCTGGATTTCTTTAAACGTTATGGTGTCAAACTCGCGTTAGTGCTTCTATTTTTGATTGGCTTTTTCCGTATTTCAGACATCATTGCCGGTGTGATCTCAAATGTCTTTTATCAAGATCTAAACTTTAGCAAAGAACAAATTGCTGAAGCTGTAAAAGTTTATGGTGTGATCTTTAGCTTGGTTGGAGGCTTCTTAGGAGGCTTATTAGCACAGCGTATGAACATCATGAAACTGATGTTTGTGGGTGCTGTATTGGCAAGCTCTACTAACCTCATTTTCATTGGTTTAGTGAAATCTGGCAAACCCCTTGATATGGTGGATGTTCAAGTGGGAGACAAACATTATAAAGCTCAGCCAGATGAAGTAGGTTATTGGAAGATTAAAGTCCCGAGTTCCACTTTTGAAGGAACAAAACAAGTTGATGTAAAAGCTGGCTATGCTTTGCAAGGTCAACAAGCAGAGACCATAGTCCGAGTTCAACCTTTAGTAACAACGCATGCTGAACATGTACCCCTACAGATTTTACCTTTAATGGGAAGTGACCAAATCACTGCTAAATCTTCTGAAGGCAGTGTGGTTGTTCGTGGTCAGTATTTTGGTAAAGCTTTATCGCCTAACCAAAAGATTGTGTTGAATCTTGATGGACAGAATTTTGATGCAAAAATGACAGATCAAAAAGGTGTATTTAACGCTGCAATTGATATGCAAAAATTACTGTCATCACCAAGCAAACAAATTACTGCTTCAGTTGTCGAAGGAAATCAAAAAGTATTATCAGTTTCCCATCATTATAACGTTGCTTCAAATTCTGTACCCAAAGCTGAATTAGATGTAAATATTGACCCTCTACCATATATTGATACTCAGTCAGGTAAAGAGGTCGAGATTAGCGGTAAAGTCATTAAGCCTTATAGTTCGCTGTGGCTCTACTTTGCAATTGTTGTGGATAATATGGCTTCGGGCCTCGCGGGTGCAGCATTTATTGCATTCCTTTCGAGTCTAACCAGTGTGTCATTTACCGCTGTTCAATATGCGATCTTTAGTTCACTCATGACCCTTACACCAAAACTTTTAGGTGGATATTCAGGTACCATAGTGAGTAATATTGGGTATCCAAACTTCTTTTTGATGACCACATTGATCGGGATTCCAATCTTAATTTTAGTGGTTTGGGTTGGAAAACTACTCAAAGATCATCAAACACATGAAACAGAAAAGGCAGGTGAATAAACATGCGAATGCTTCATACAATGTTGCGAGTAGGCAATTTAGAACAATCTTTAAAGTTCTATACCGAAGTATTAGGGATGAAGTTACTTCGTAAGCGTGATTATGAAGAAGGTCGTTTTACACTAGCATTTGTTGGTTATGGCGATGAAGAAAATAATACCGTGCTTGAACTTACGCATAACTGGGATACATCAAGTTATGATTTAGGCAATGCCTATGGTCACATCGCAATTGGTGTCGAAGACGCTTACAAAGCATGTGAAGAAATTAAAGCACGTGGTGGTAAAGTTGTGCGTGAAGCAGGCCCAATGAAGGGCGGTGTAACAGTGATTGCGTTTGTTGAAGATCCAGATGGCTACAAAATCGAACTCATTCAGCAAGATGCAAACGCTAGAAATAATTAAGTAATTGACTCAGGCGCTTTAAGATTTAGGTCTTAAAAGCCTAGCTTTATTTTTATAGCCCAGTATGATGAAGGCTTGACCAAATGGTCAATTTATCAACTGGGTTTTTATTTGTCTAAAATAATCATAGGATGTGAACATGCTGAAGTTCTTGGCACTTGATCGATTTACAATTTTGTTAGTTGGTATGGTGCTACTAGCAACATTTTTTCCAGTCAGTGGTCAAGCTGCGCAGTATTTCAATACACTAACTACAGTCGCGATTGCAATTTTATTTTTCCTGCACGGTGCTAAGTTATCTCGTGAGGCAGTCATTGAAGGTATTTTGCATTGGAAAATGCACTTGCTGGTATTTGCAATTACGTTCTTTATTTTTCCTGCCCTTGGTTTATTGGCTAAACCTATTCTTTTGCCCTTATTAGGACAGCAGCTCTATTGGGGCTTTTTGTTTATGTGCTTCTTGCCCTCTACTGTTCAGTCCTCTATTGCATTTACTTCAGTGGCAAAAGGAAATGTAGCAGGGGCGGTATGTAGTGCATCTTTTTCAAACTTGGTTGGCATGTTCATTACACCAGTTTTAGTGAGTTTCTTTATTTTAGGACAAAGTCAGCATGGCTTTGATCCAACATCATCTATTATAGAAATTACGCTGTTGTTATTGGTACCATTTGTTTTAGGGCAATTGCTTCGTCCTTATGTTTTTCCATATATGGCAAAAGTACCAAGTATTGTAAAAGCGTTCGATCAAGGCTCAATTTTGATGGTGGTGTATGGCGCATTTAGTGGGGCGGTGGTTGCTGGACTTTGGCATCAAGTAAACTGGAAAACCTTACTTCTTTTGGCGCTCGCTTGCTCTGTATTACTGACTATTATTATGTTGCTTGCCCTGTATTTACCGCGTGCTTTTGGTTTTAGTCGTGCCGATCAGATTACTGTTTTCTTTTGCGGCTCAAAAAAGACCTTGGCAAGTGGTGTACCAATGGCACAAATCTTATTTATTGGTCAGCCTTTAGGAATGATTGTATTGCCAATTATGATATTTCACCAAATACAGTTAATGGTGTGTGGAGTAATCGCAAATTACTGGGCTAAATCCCAAGATTAATTCGCAAAAAAAAATTATATGGCGTATAATACTGTCCACTTGTTGTGCTTAGCTCTAACCCTAGAGGTTTCGGTGGGCCAAAAGAATGGTCTGTTGTGGTGTTGATCTGCTTGTAAAAGCTTTCCTCAATTTAATTGAGAGTGATCAATTGCGATGACAGCTTAAGCCTTTCTTCAATTAGGAGTAATCGACGATGCGCGCCGATATTCACCCAAAATATGAAAAATTAGTTGCAACTTGCTCATGCGGTAACGTAATCGAAACTCGTTCTGCTTTAGGTAAAGAAACTATTTACCTTGACGTATGTTCAGCTTGCCACCCTTTCTACACTGGTAAACAAAAGAATGTAGACACTGGTGGTCGTATCGACAAATTCAAACAACGTTTTGCTGGTATGTCTCGCTCTATCAAGCGTTAATACTTCAAAACGAAACAAAAAACGGGCTTATGCCCGTTTTTTGTTTTTAGCGTCCAAGACCATTACTGGTCTTGCACATCTGTTAAACGATCAAGCTTCTTCTGAAAATAATCACCTTGTAAGAAACGTGTTTCCACATTCCATGCATTGGCAAACAGATTCATATCATTTAAGTTAGCTAATAAAATTCCAATTGGTTTTACAGTCAAATAGTTCAATACTTTTTCTTGCAAGCTATTGAGTCCTTGGTCTGAGCTTAATAGATCAGTTTTGCTAGACTGCAGTTTTACAAGCTGGATATCAAGCTGCTGTAAAATTGAATCGCTATATATAGAAGAAGCAAAGTCTCGGATTGAAACTTCTGCACCATGTTGACGTAAACGACCAATCAGCGGTTGAACTGTTGGAAGGTAGTGCTGAAGAGCTTGTTCCGAAAATTGCAAAATCAAAGGGCATTCAAGTTTACTACCAATGATAGTAAGCAGTTTGGAAATCAGCTCAGGGAAGGTTTTATCTTTCAGCAAAATATCAATATTAAGGTTAATAATGAGCCTTGCTTTAGGATACTGAGCAATGAAATTATGAAGCTGTTTACAGGCTTCTACTAATATCCAGCGATCTAGTTGAATTGATAGTTCAGCATCTTCTTTTAATTCAGCTAAGTCATTTAAATCATGCCATTGTTCATCTGCAATAAAGCCACTCGTCACTTCATAGTTATGAGTTTCTTCATCATGTTTATCGTAAATTTGCTGATACTTAAGATGTATCTCACCTTTAGCTAATTTTTGTTTCAACTGCTGTAGCAAAGAAGACTGCGAAGTCACCTCAAAGTGCTCAATCGTTAAATCAAGAGGAACAGCTTCAATGCTCGGCGAGACTGGTTTTTCTACAATAGGCGTTATTTCAAGCTGAGGGGTAACTTGAGGTAGGTTCTGCTTTTCAGCTTCATTAAGTAATGAGCTAAATGTAGTTTCAGTTAATGGTTGGTTAAGCGGAGCATAGCCAAGTTTTAACTGTACCGAAAAGTTTTGCTCATTCACTTTTAACAAGTGTTCTTTCTGCAAAGTTTGTAAACTCGTCAACTGAGAATTTAAAACCGTACTATTTTCAGCTTGTAAAATCCCGACATAACTGCCCAAGTCGACTTGGAAAATCGGCATCTGAGCATGGTCTTTTAAAAAACCATGTAGCTGATTGAAATAAAGTCCTAAAGTTTGCCAACCTTGTTGAAAAAGTCGTTCTGGACACTGTGCAAGTCTAAATAGAACCAGAGCATTTGCTTGGGCAGGGTGGGTCGATAAATGACGATTAATCTGTGGCCAAGCTGCACTTAATCCAGTCGTTTTCTCTGTTAGTGCTGTATTTGCTGGTGTTTTTAAATCAACTTGATAGTCGATGGTCAGTTGTACAGCATCTTCTTCTTGGCTCGGAATAAATTCCAGTTTTAAAGCATTATTACCAGAAATAGCTTGATGCTGACTTTGAATTTCGAAACGTGCTTGATCAAACTGGCCTAAAGAAATTTTCTTAAAACGTTGTTTAAAAATATTTAAATCGTTAGGTTGTAAGACATCTAAAATCGGCAAACCAATAATATCTTCTTCTTGCTGGAAACCAAAAAGATTCAAATATTCGGTATTTGCCTTAATATGTATACCTTCTTGAAAAATAGCGACTGCTTTATGGCTGCTATCGACCAGTGTTTGAGTATGTGTATGAATGGTATCAAGCTCAGCCAAAAGGCGCTGTTCTTTCTGTAAAAGGCGGCTATATGAAAGCGCTCGAACAAGCGTAATATAGAAATAGTCCGAAGGTTCTAATGGAACTACATCATAAATACCTTTTTGAATATAGTTTTGATATTGCGATGATTGGTAGTCATCTGGTTGTAAAAGTAAAATTGGAAGCTGCGGCTGTTCTGAGGCTTGAACAAGGGAGAGAGTTTGTTCAATTTTCAAATCATACGCACGACCAAAAATAATGACATCCCACGATGTATTTAACTGCTTTTCAAAACTTTTTAAATCATCAAGTAATAAGGCATTAACTTGATAATCATTCCCCGATAATAAAGTTAAAATTTGGTTATAACGTAACTGGTTATCATCAATAATGAGTAAACGTATTTCAGTACGTTTTAACTTTTTAGATAGTAAAGAGTTTCTCACTTTAATGCTTCCCATAAATCTTGGTTATTCGCGTTACTATTCTTTTTCAGCATGAACTGATCAAGCAGATGTTGTTGCTGCTCATTCAAAAGTTCAAATTGAAATTGAATAAAACTTTGAGTAATGAGTTGTGCTTTGAGTAGATACACTTTGATTTCTTCTGTCCCCAATCGTAAATGAATTGTTTGTTGCTCTCTAAAAATTTGAGACCCCGGTAAAATAAGCGTGTTTTGTATTTCTTCTAGATTTTGAGTTTGTAGTAATAGTGCAGGGTGGTAATTACGAGTATGGCGCTCTGCCTGAATATGTACGGCACAAGGGAACATGGCTTGCGAAAGAATTTCTAAACCCAGCTCCAGACTTTTTTCAGTCGATTGTTTAATCCAGCGAATCACACCGCCACGCCACTGACCATGGAGCGTTTCTTTGACTAAAATATATTCGCCAGTTCTTAAGTTTTTAGGCGCCTCACCAGACCATTTAATACGGTAGCCATTAACACTAATATCAAGCACTGTAGTTTGGTAAATCGTCTTGCTCTCACGACTCAAGCGCTGATACGAGCTGGTCTGTTGCTCTTTTTTTTCTAAGTTTGATAAGACTTTCGATTCACTTTGTAGATTATAGTTATTGTTAAGCTGTAGCGTTTCTTCAAAGTTTTTTGCTTTAGATAAATAAAAATGAGCAGTACTTAAGCCAAAACAGATTTGCAGTGCAGCATTGTATTCATAACGTTCATGACGGCGCTGTGCTGTGGTACCCAAAATGGTTTGAACGTGGAATTTTAGTGCTGGACTCAAATAAATCTTTTCATTTTTAGACATGTATTGAGCATTTTTATGCATGGTGGCAGTCACATGCTCAAGCAAGGCTTGTGTACTAATGAAAATGCTTGGGTTGAAATTTGAGCTTTGCTTTTTGTTATATACAGGCGGATGGTCTTTAGTCGGATCGACTACATATTTAGTTAAAGCAGAGTCTTTAGGCAAGATTTGAATCATGCGTGCCCAGTCAAAACTACATTGAAATAAAGCCTGAATTTCTGATTGACGAATCTGATTGGTATTAAAAATATCTAATAAAATCAGCTGAGCATATGCCTGTGTAATATTTGCTAAAGGGTGCTGTACACCTTGAATATGATTAATATTGGTTAAATGATATTTATACTGAACGGCTGTTTCATAAAGTTGATGAGCAATTAACCATTGACCTTTTACAGGTTCGCTGTAGAGCATATGCTGTTGGTATAAAAGGTTGGTGAGTTGCTGCAATGCATGGAATGTCGCCAAAATACGCGCAGTTTGTAAGTTTTTCTTTTGTTTAAAAGAAAATAAAGAGAACTTTTGTCTTTGTAGCTGCTCGTGGCTGGTCTGTGCAATATTTAAATAAATGCTGGCAAAATAACAACGCAGCAGCATTGCCAGCTCAATAATATGCTCGTTACGGTCGGTACTAATCACCCCTTGGTTAAAGAAGTTTTTTTCTAAGCTTGCCAAAACATTATTAATGGTTGGGTGAAGCGTTTGAATTAAGTCAAAGCGGAGCGTTTCACTGCAATTTAATTCATTTAACTCCAAAATTGCGGTAAATAGCGCTTTTGAAGTATCACCCAATTGCATAATAGAAAGGGTAGTGACCCATTCATTAAGATCTTTAATATTGGCTTCACAAAAGCTTAACCGTTCACGGGTACGTGAGGTTTGATTGTGAAAAATGTCCGAAAGTGCATTATTCATCATCACTTATTATATAACTCAAAAAGTTGTAGCCCCAAAAAGCGGTGTTTTATTCTTTTCGCCCGCAATTTCCCTGACGAGTTTAGGAACCAGATATCCAGGTAGGCTCGCTAACACGTCTTGATATATCGCATCTATTTCAGATGGCATTAAATCAAAATGTTGTGCGCCTTTTACTTTATCTAATACGTGTAAGTAATATGGCATAACGCGAGCTTCAAATAGACGATAACTTAAATCAGTTAAAGTTTGAGCAGAATCATTGACACCTTTTAGCAATACAGCCTGATTTAGTACAGTAATGTGGTGCGAAGATAACTCCATCAACTTTGAACAAGTAAAGTCATCGAGTTCAGAAGCATGGTTTGAGTGTACCACCAGAATAATACGCAGCCTACTGTTTTTTAATAAAGAAATAAGCTCTTCGTCGATTCGATTTGGAATGACAATTGGAACTCGTGAATGAATTCGCAAAATCTTAACTTGTTTGAGAGATGATAAGCGTTCTAGCCAAAGTGCAAGCTTACGATTAGAAAGTGTAAGGGGGTCACCTCCACTTAAAATCACTTCATTAATATCGGGATTAGCTTCGATATAATTTTTAATATTGAGCCAATCATCATTTTTTGGCAGATTTTCCTGATAGGGAAAGTGACGGCGGAAACAGTAACGACAATGCACAGCACATGCGCCGGTTAAGGTCAGTAAAAAACGAGATTTATATTTATGTAAAACACCCGGTAACTGATTGGCTGCTTCTTCACCTAAAGGGTCGGTTACAAACTCAGGATGCTCTTCAAGCTCTAAATGATGAGGTAATACTTGTAGTAAAAGCGGGTCAAGCGGGTTTTTAGCGTTCATTTTTCCGACGAACGCACGAGGAACACGCAATTTAAACTTTTCAGAAGCCAGAATCGCACCTGATAATAGCTGATCTGAGGATAACTCGAGTAGGCTTAGCAGTTCAGAAGGATCAGTAATAAGGTCACTGAGTTGTGATTGCCAGTTTTGCTCTTGGTATAAATAGTTTATCATTTGACACGATTAAGATAATGCAACAACGCATTATATCGCATAGTTGACTTGTTAAGTTTGGAGTGTGCCTTTCATGGCCTATTATTCTACAAATGATTTCAAAGCTGGCCTTAAGGTTATGCTTGATGGTAACCCATGTTCTATCATGGAAAACGAATATGTAAAACCAGGTAAAGGTCAAGCGTTCAACCGTGTAAAATTACGTAACCTTAAAACTGGCAAAGTATTAGAAAAAACTTTCAAATCAGGTGACTCTTTAGAAGCGGCTGACATCGTTGAAGTTGAAATGGATTACTTATACAACGATGGTGAAATGTGGAACTTCATGGATCCTGTAACTTTTGAGCAAATCGCTGCAGACAAAACTGCAATGGGCGATGCTGCTAAATGGTTAAAAGACGATTCAAATGAAAAATGTACAATTATGTTGTTCAACGGTGTACCTTTAACTGTAAACCCACCGAACTTCGTTGTATTAAAAATCGTTGAAACTGATCCGGGCGTACGTGGTGATACATCTGGCGGTGGCGGTAAACCAGCTAAGCTTGAAACAGGTGCGGTTGTTCGTGTTCCGTTATTTGTTCAGCAAGAAGAAAGCGTTCGTGTAGATACTCGTACTGGTGAGTATTTAGAGCGTGCATAATAGTTAAAAAATAAACTATTATCGAAGGGATGATGTAAATCATCCCTTTTTTTATGCGAAAGTATAAGAGGAAAAAAGAAAAAGGAGGAGTAGAGTCACAGGGATTAAGAGAAACAGTACATAACAATATAAAAATGCTGTAGTTATTTATTGAGAGGTTAAGAATGGACACAATGCAAGCGAAATCTACGCTTCCCTCCAAGCTGGTCTGGAGCCTAGTGGCAATTATAGGTGCAATTTCTTTTGGGATGCTGGCACTCAGTCGTGGTGAACATGTTAACGCGGTTTGGCTTGTACTGGCTGCAGCATGTGTATATAGCATCGCATATCGATTTTATAGTCTATTTATTGCAACTAAAGTATTTGAATTAAACCCAAGACGTTTAACCCCAGCCCACCGTTTAGCCGATGGTCTGGATTATGTACCCACCAATAAATATGTGCTTTTCGGTCACCACTTTGCTGCAATTGCAGGAGCAGGGCCGTTAGTTGGACCAATTCTGGCTGCACAAATGGGCTTTTTACCAGGAACGATCTGGTTATTGGTCGGTGTAGTGCTGGCGGGTGCAGTACAAGACTTTTTAGTTTTATTTATCTCAACACGCCGTGATGGTCGTTCACTTGGTGAAATGGCAAAGCAGGAGCTTGGTTCTTTTGCTGGTATTGTCGTAATGCTCGGTGCGCTTGGGGTAATGATTATTATCCTTGCCGTACTGGCGTTGGTGGTTGTTAAAGCACTTGCACATAGTCCATGGGGTGTCTTTAGTATTGCAGCAACCATTCCAATTGCATTGTTCATGGGCGTTTATATGCGCTTTATCCGTCCGGGACGTATTGCAGAAGTTTCAATTATTGGCTTTATTTTAATGATGCTGGCAATTGTCTATGGTGGACATGTTGCAGCAGACCCGTACTGGGGTGAGTTCTTCACTTTAACGGGTACACAACTTACTTGGTGTCTCATCATTTATGGTTTTATCGCATCGGTATTGCCAGTTTGGTTGTTATTAGCTCCGCGTGATTATTTATCTACCTTCCTCAAAATCGGGGTGATTCTTGGTTTGGCGGTGGGTATTATCATTGCATTACCTGAATTGAAAATGCCGGCTGTAACCCACTTCATTGATGGTACAGGTCCAGTTTTCTCAGGTAGCTTATTCCCATTCCTATTTATTACTATTGCTTGTGGTGCCATCTCTGGTTTCCATGCGCTTGTTTCTAGTGGTACAACACCAAAACTCGTCGATAACGAAGCTGACATGCGCATGATTGGCTATGGCGGTATGCTTATGGAGTCTTTTGTCGGGATCATGGCAATGATCTGTGCGACAGTGTTAGACCCAGGTGTGTACTTTGCGATTAATGCGCCAGCGGCAGTACTCGGTACAACTGTAGAAACTGCAGCAGAGGCTGTACGTAACTTAGGTTTTGTTGTTACCCCAGAAATGCTGACCGTGTTGGCTCAAGAAGTAGGTGAAAGCTCGATTCTTTCACGTACAGGTGGTGCACCTACCTTCGCTATTGGTATGGCTCATATCATTTCTGAAATTTTTAATAGCCGCCAAATGATGGCATTTTGGTATCACTTTGCCATTTTGTTTGAAGCATTGTTTATTTTAACTGCTGTCGATGCGGGTACTCGTGCTTGTCGTTTTATGGTGCAAGACACGGTAGGTATTGTTATTCCTGCGGTTAAAGCATCAGGTTCATTCTTTGGTAATTTGGTTGGTACAGCGGTTGCAGTTGGTGGATGGGGCTTCTTCGTTTATCAAGGTGTAATTGACCCACTTGGTGGTGTTAACTCATTATGGCCTCTGTTTGGTGTTGGTAACCAAATGCTAGCTTCTATGGCACTCATTTTAGGTACTGTCATTTTATTTAAAATGAAAAAAGAAAAATATGTATGGGTAACGATTATTCCAACTATTTTCTTGTTCGTGACCTGTATGACTGCGGGTTGGCAGAAGATTTTCCACGAAAACCCAAAAATTGGTTTCTTGGCGCAAGCGCATAAGTTCTCTGACGCGATTGCTCGTGGTGAAATTATTAAACCAGCCAAAACTATTGCTGAAATGCAAAACATTGTGATGTCGAATCAGATTAATGCTGCGCTTTGTGGCTTCTTTATGATTGTTTCGATTGTCATGATTATTGCCTCAATTGGTATTGTTCGCCGTGCTTTAGCGAGTCCGAAACCGACTGTAAATGAAGCGCCTGCGGTATATGCCGATCCTGAAGTGGTTACCACTCGAGGAGAATAAAGATGAATTTTAAATTTGCAAAAAATGGAACTGTCATTATTGCGAAAATCATCAAAATGACAGTGCTCTCGCAAAAAGAGCTATTACTTTCTCCAAAGAACTGGTCGCGTATAGCAACCTTGTGGCAACGTTTACAGCAAAGCTTCCGACTGATGGTTGGCGTGCCGGACTATCAAACATATTTGGAGCATATGAAAGCCCACCATCCAGATTTAACACCTATGGATGCAAAGACTTTCTATCGACATTGTGTTGATGTGCGTTATCCATCGGCAGGTGGTACTTTGAAGAAATGCCCATGTTAAGTTGAGCTTGATATTTGGTTAACTAAAGACGGTATGTGGTTGAACCATGTACCGTTTTACTTTTTGGGAAATGAAAAAGAGTTTGCTCAAAGTCTGCTCATTTGTATTTTTTTCAATGGCAAATCTCTTGTTTTGCTTTTGAAAAATGAATATGATGCTTTCCATTCTAGGTGTATAGCTCAGTTGGTTAGAGCGCTACGTTGACATCGTAGAGGTCTCCAGTTCGAGTCTGGATATACCTACCAAGATTTATAAAGGGTTTACATCGTTTTAATAACATGTAAGCCCTTTTTTTATGTATAATTTTAGGCATTATTAATAAAAAGCTCTGAGTAATCAGAGCTTTTTATTAATTAGTTATTTCAACGTAATAACAGTTTGAAGCCAGTAGGGAGTTGCGTTAACTAGAAATAGATAATCTCAATTAGTTATTAAAATATAGAAATCATTTCGATAATCATATTTTTTAATTCCATAAAACTATTTTAAGCGACAATTGTGAATGGGAATGAGCTATCTGACCGGGGCCCTTCATATACTGGATTTTGTCGGTCAGCACTTAATCTTTTTACTATAGTTGAAGCTGAATCATGGGATTTTTTAGTTGAATAAGTTGCGTAGTTTTTTTGTAGGTTGATAGTTACTAGTTTTTTATCGGCCCAATCACGTGCGGATTTAATTAAAGATGAAGTGTAATAACCTCCTCGTTTTTCATTCTCACCTGCATATTCATTAAGATCGCAAGAATTCATTACGACAAGTCCGAGATTACTTTCTTTAATTTTTTTATCAAAATATTTTCTACATTCCTGAATATCAATATATTGTGTCGTTGCACTATCATAAACCATTGATTCGAAAGCTGCTTCATTTAGGTTTTGTTCGTCTACTAATTCCCTACAACAATCTAAAATCAATGTGTGCTTAGGTGATCCTTTTCTTAATAACGTACTATCAAGTGTTTCGGATCTATTGATGGAAATTACTGTACAATCTTTACTTGTTGAATAATAACCATGGCCTGCAAAAAAAACAAAAGAGTAGTCATATTTTTCTAATTGGTTAATATTTGAAATAACTATATTTTTTGAAGGATTTGTTAAATTAATAATTTCAGATTCTTTCCATGCACCTCCTATTGCTGATTTTAGAAAGGAATTCATATTTGCTGTATCAATATTAACTCCAGGTATCTTTTTATCTGGTGATCCAATAATTAAAGCTTTACGTGAAATCATTATTTCTCTCATTTAGACTCTGTTAGTGATATTTTTTCAATCTGTGTGATAATAGATGGCATAAATCTCTCACTTGCACCTGCTAGAATAGAAAGAAGTGGAAGTAAAAAATTAGAATTTTCTATTTTAAAAACTGATGCAAAAAGAATACCTGATTTAATACCAAAAAAAACAATAAGACCTGTTATAAATCCTCCTAGAAGGCGAGAACAAGCTTCAAGTAAATGAAGATTTTTACCCGCATAACTAGCATGGCATAGTTCGCCCGATCTTATAATAATTGAAAAACAAGCTCCAATTACAGCAAAAGCTCCAGCATTTAACATTTCTATATTTTCTTTATTTATTAAACCAAAATTATTATAATTAAGAGAAATAAATAATAATATAAAGATAAATGTTAATAAGATTGTGAATGATAAATACCACTCTCTAGACTTTTCTATTAAACGGTCTGATCTAAATTTTTCAGCATCAATTAAAATTTTTTTTGCTGCTTCATAATTAAATTCAAGGCAATTTACAATTGCTTCTCCTATAATTTTTTTCAAACTTATTACAGAAGTACTACTCAATCCCTCAATAGGTTGCTGATCAAAATTTTGGCATTCACTAATATATTTATTGTGATCTGTTTTCTTCGATACATTTTCAAATGAGGTATCATACTCATCTGTGGTTTCCCAATCAATATCAGAGTAATTATTTACAAATACGATATAGTTCTTTGTTATTCTTATAATGAATTTATAATTTCCTTTATGGTGTTTCCAAATCTCAGCATAGTCACCAAAATCTTTTTCAAATGTGCATTCTTTAGAAGCATTTTTATTTTCGTTACACAAAAACATGATAAAAATTATCTTAAGTGATTGATATGATACCTATTCTATTTAAAAAAAAAGAAAAGTCATTACTGAATAACTAATTTTTCAATTTTTATAGTTTATTTTGATATGAGATATAATTATCAAGATTTATAAAGGAAATCCTTGTTAGATTAAAATTATTTAGGAAAACCCTAATTACTTAGGGCTTCATTTCATTTTTAAATTTAATTGCACGTAGATTTTCTTGCATCAATATATTTGACTTCTAAGCGATTCCCTTTATCTATTACATAAATTCTGGCATGAAAACTATTATTCATTTCTAAAACAATTTCATAAGCAACATTCTTATCAATTACTTCTAATGGTATCGCAACACAATTACTTTCTTCTATGGGGAGAGGAGCTTTTGTATAGTCAATCTTACCCAAATAAACTAGAACAAAGCTGTCAAAATTCGCATAAGTTTAAGGATTGTTTGTTGAGGTGTAACCACCTTTACAAAGCTGCTTCAAACTTAACCATCCATATAAGTACGAAAATTAATCAAGTTTAGAATTCAAATACTCTGGGAGTAGATTAATTTTTTGTGTTTATGGTCCCTTTTATTATAGGAAGTAATATCTTATTGATTATTAATGCTCTTGATTTTTATATTTTGATCAATGATAGTGGATTATAGGTATTAGTACTTCTAAATAAGAATAATAATTTCATATCAAGGAGATATGGATGAGTTCACATGAGATTGGACGTCAAAAAATGTCTGCAATGACATTGGGGGCTTTAGGGGTGGTTTTTGGTGATATCGGTACTAGCCCACTTTACGCTTTTATCCAATGTTTTCATACATCACATAATGTTCCTATAAATGAAGCGAATGTTCTAGGCATTTTATCATTGATTTTTTGGGCACTAATGATCGTGGTGTCCTTGAAATTTAGTATGTTAATTATGCGTGCTGATAATCATGGTGAGGGCGGCATTTTAGCTTTATTAGCTCTTAACATGCACAATAAGCAAATTGGGCCTAAAGTGCGCTTTGGGTTAATTACAATTGGTTTATTTGGTGCTTCATTATTTTTTGGTGATGGCATTATTACCCCAGCTATTTCTGTATTGTCAGCAGTAGAGGGATTGTCCGTAGCAACCCCTATTTTTACACCGTATGTGATACCAATTACGATTGTGATTCTAATTGGATTATTTATGATCCAGAAGAAGGGAACTGGATCCGTAGGCCGTTTTTTTGGACCTATCATGCTACTCTGGTTTTTCTCAATAGGTTTTATTGGCCTATCTCACATTATCAAGAACCCTTATATCTTGAATATGCTTAATCCGTATTGGGCTCTTCCTTTCATTGAAAATAACCCCGTGACTGCATTTGTAGTCATGGGAGCAGTTGTATTGACGATTACAGGTGGAGAGGCGCTATATGCGGATATGGGCCATTTTGGTCGTAAACCAATTCAATTGGCTTGGTTTTTGGTTGCGCTACCGTGCTTGGTATTAAACTATGCAGGACAAGGTGCGTTGATTCTGCAAAACCCGCAGGCCATCGAGAATACTTTTTTCATGATGGTACCTAAAATAGCATTATATCCTATGATTGCTTTAGCAACTGCTGCGACAGTGATTGCCTCTCAGGCAGTTATTTCAGGTGTGTTTTCTATGGCACGTCAAGCTATCCAATTAGGTTATTTACCACGTTTTGCGATTGATCATACCTCTGAATCTGAAATTGGTCAGATTTATATACCAGCATTAAACTGGATGTTGCTTGGTATGATTATGAGTTTAGTGCTTATGTTTCAATCTAGCGCTAATCTAGGTTCGGCTTATGGTATTGCAGTAACTTTGACTATGTTTTGCGATACGATTTTAGTTGCTTTCATCATGTATCACTTATGGAAATGGCCTTCGTGGGTCATGTTATTAGTTGCGATACCTTTGCTAATTCCAGATCTCCTCTTTATTGCTTCAACTTCACTAAAAATTGTAGATGGCGGCTGGTTCCCATTAATGATGGGTGCAATCACTTTTATAATTATGACAACATGGCGCCGTGGACGTGAATTACTACTGAACAAGTTGCAAAGTGACACTATGCCATTAGATTTATTTATTAAGAGCTTGGAGTCTAGTGCTTATATGGTGAGTGGAACGGCTGTATTTATGACAAGTAGTCCAAAAGTTGTTCCTCATGCTTTATTACATAATTTAAAACATAATAAAATACTGCATGAACGTAATATTTTGATCACCATAAATACTCGTGACATTCCATATGTAGATGAATCAGAACGTATTGATGTCGAAGTATTAGATAAGCACTTTTTACGTGTCAGTGCTTATTATGGATTTAAAGAGCAGCCAAATGGACCTCAAGCATTAGAACAAGCTTTAACTAAGTTGAATCAACCATATAACATTATGGACACAAGCTTTTTTGTATCACGTGAACGTGTAATTCATAACGTAGGTGACGGTATTGTTTCATGGCGTGAAAAACTGTTCATTTCTATGCAACTTAATACGAGTCCTGCTAGTGATTTCTTCCAGATACCAGCTAACCGAGTGGTAGAAATGGGGAGCCAAGTAGAGATTTAGGGATGCCTTGATTGATTTAATTTATTTTTACACTTGAATCTGATTTTTTTGTACCCATTTTTTGGTAGGGAGAAATCTTTTTAAATAGAGGAAAAAATGACTTTTGAAAATGACGGAAATTCATTTGCAGTTGAGTATCTAATAGAACTCGAAAAGAACTTTGAGAATAAAAAGAGCGAAACTTATAAGCAGGTATTGGATGCACTTGGAGAAGCCGGTGGATCGTTTGCAGTTGAGCATCTAATTAAACTTGAAAAGAACTTTGAGAATAAAAAGAGCGAAACTTATAAGCACTTAATTAATGCCATTGGTCGAGCAGGGCGTATTTGTTGATTCCTATACGTGAATGGGTGAGCAGAACTACCCACTCAATTTAATTTCATTCATGTAGACGTTTCACCGAAAGTCAAAAGTCCGCCTAGTTGCGGGCTTTTTACAATTTTAGAGCCACTCTAATTACTTCTGCAATAGTATTGGAAGTAATTCCACGTTTATGGGAATTTTTATAATAAAACCAAATACTTAATTTTTTTATTATTTTTGGAAGCATTGAAACCAACACAACATAAGGGGATATTATCTAATGTGGTGATTTTGATGTCATTGATGATTGTTCCCATGACCTTTTTTGATCTTCCGGTTCCAAACTCACAACCGCAATAGACACAGTCTTTGTCACGTTCCAAAACTAATTTTTCAATATTGTGTGGTATACCTCATGGATTAGCCAAAATTCTCTCCTTCTTTATTTTAACTACTAATTATTAGTGTTCAATTCATATCAATAATATTTATTAAAATGATCTTCTCAGTAAGGAAAGAAAATATTTTTTCCTAAATAGTACATGGGTCAATATCACTTTCTTTAACTTATAAGTCTCCTCTAATATAACTTTTCTATCTTTTTTTAAATTATCTTTGATTTCAAAATATTTTTCATGTGAACGACATTTGGAATACTGCTCTAATATTTTTATTACCGCATCAAGGTAATTTCTAGTGTGATCAAAAAGATCTACATCTAGGACTGACGAACTAATAAAATCAATAGAATTAAAAATTTCCTCATGAAGATCAAATAATTTATTTAATTCATCATCTAAAAAACTAACAGAACTACTTTTTTCTTCCAAAGTTTCTTTTCTGTAAGTTCTCTCCACTTCCTTTTCAAATCGTCTAGATTCATTATTATAATTATTCAGTAAATTAAGTAAGTTTCTAGCCTCTGAAGATATTACTTCTTTTTCTTTTTGAACATGCCAAACTAAATAAACAATGAATGCTAAAATGTAAGGTGTTGCAATTTTAATTATTTCAATGAACATTTATTTCTCAATTGGTTCTATAACTTGTTATGATTTTACATTCAATTGAAAAGAAGCTCACCTCTGATGAGGAAGTTGTAACATCAATTTATTTAATTAGTGCTTTTAAGATCGCTAAGAAATTTGCCATAGTCAATAAGCATTGATTTTGTAATCTACTACAGCATAAGTAGCTTTATGTGTACAAGCTGATATTGTTTGAAAGCTATTTAGCGCAAAATACATATTTTCAAAACCCTATACCCCCAAAAACCACCCTTTATAAACCCTCATTTAACAATCACTTATCCATTATTTATCCTTACTTTTTAATGATCTAATTTAAAGCAAATGTCATTTTGTGTGCTTGACTGCGGAAGGGTTGGGCACTATTCTTTGCCTGCTGGCCACATTGCCAGCCGGCTTTGACAGGCTGAATAATAACTCCCGCATCAGAGCTTTTCCTTCTGAGGAATAGTTTTGTGTGTGGTGGACCACTCGTTCCCTCCCGTAGCGGTAGGACGGGAGAGGGACACCTTCGGGTGTGCTAGTTTGAGTTATTACTAGTCTGTCAACCTTCTTCCGTTCTGCCACCATAATTCTATAAATGTCTGGCAGAACTCCCTATAAAAAGGAGTTGGCTTTGCACATCCATTATTTCTTGGCAGCCGTTGCCAAAAGCTATAACGACACCACTTAAAAATTTAAAGCAGCTTGATGACCTATAGGGTTTTCAGGCTTTAAGTCATTACGGCTCAAAAAACTTGCATCAACAATAAAACTTGAGATGTGCCAAGCACAGTCTTTATAGGCTTTGCTGTGCCTTTTTTTCTCCCAGAAAGGGCACAGGTTTTTTTTATCTCATTTATATACAACAAAAATTTATTTTTATAACGGTAAAACTATGCCAAATTTTATTCTCCCAACACGTGCTTTAGAAGTTGTAAAAAAAGGAATAAATTTGTTCCATCACGGTGGGTTTCACATGGTCGGTGTCGACAAAATTGTGAAAGAAACCGAAGTGAATAAAATGACGTTTTATAATTATTTTCACTCTAAAGAACGCTTCATCGAAATCTGTTTAATCGTACAAAAAGAACGCCTCCAAGACCAAGTGGTTGCACTGGTCGAATATGACCATGACACAAGCACAATCGATAAACTCAAGAAGTTGTATGTTCTACATACCGACCTAGAAGGCCCGTACTATTTATTATTTAAGGCTATTTTTGAAACTAAAAATAGTTATCCAAAAGCTTATAAAACCGCGGTGAGATACAGAACATGGCTGACCAATGAAGTTTATAGCCAGCTTAGATTACTTAAAACCGATGCTTCTTTTACCGATGCCAAACTCTTTTTATATATGATTGAGGGCGCCATTATTCAGCTTTTAAGTTCAGATAAGACAACTCAAAAAGAGAAGATGCTTGAGTATTTTCTGCGAGGACTGATTTAACACTAAATTTTATTTAAATTAAGACGAAATAAATCGAAAAGTTAATACAGATTGGATGTCTATCTATGAAGCTTTACCTAACATCATAGATAGACACCGACTTTTATTAAGCAGATAAAAACTCTATATATTTAGAAATATCAACGTTGCCACCACTAATAATGATGCCTATACGTTTGCCTTTTAACTCATGCTTTAAATTACGCGCAGCAGCAAAACCAAGACATCCTGTTGGTTCAACGACCATTTTCATTCTTTCAGCAAAAAACTTCATACAGCTAATGAGGTCTTCATCTGTGACTGTCAAAATATCATCAACTTTTTGCTGAATTATAGGGAATGTTAATTTGCCTAAATATTGCGTTTGAGCACCATCGGCAATGGTTTGTGGCGTATCAATATGAACAATTTCTCCCTTTCTAAAAGACATTTGCCCATCATTTCCTAAAGCAGGTTCAACGCCATATATTTTACAGTTCGGAGAAAGCTGGCGAGCAGAGAGGGCAGAACCTGCCAATAAACCGCCACCACCTAAACATACAAACAGGTAATCTAAATCACCCACTTCTTCAAATAACTCTTTTGCAGCAGTTCCTTGACCCGCAATCACATGCGGATGGTCATAAGATGGAATGAGTGTCAGGCCATTTTTTTCGGCAATCTCTTTACCAATTTTTTCCCGATCTTCGGTATAACGGTCAAATTCAACAATATTACCGCCGTACTCTCGGGTCGCTGCCATTTTTGCAGCAGGGGCATCTTTAGGCATGATGATTGTTGCTGGAATACCAAGAATTTTTGATGCGAGCGCAATCGCTTGTGCATGATTTCCCGAAGAGAAAGCGACCACGCCAGCTTTCTTCTGAGCTTCATTGAATTGTAAAAGCGCATTTATTGCACCACGAAATTTGAAAGCACCAACTCGCTGAAAATTCTCACATTTAAAGAATACTTCTGCTTCAAATTCATTATTAACAGTGCGTGAAGTTAAAACAGGAGTCTTATTTGCAAAACCTTTTATACGTTCAGCAGCGGCTGCGACATCTTCATAAGTGGGAAGGGTTAAATTTTTCATAATTAAACCTAATTCTATTCATGTTTTCGGATGCAAGATTTGGTATTGCTCAAGGAATACACAAGATAGTAGTCTTGTTTAGATAAAATATATATATTTAGATAAAATGTCTAATTTTATTTTCTAACGTGATAACAATGAGATATAAGATTTTGATTTACATTAAGTTTAAAATTAGATAAAAAGTCTAAATTACTATTACATGTTTCATTCTAAAGTTTGAAATAGTAAGTAAGTCATTTGGAGGAAATACCTTGGGAAATCGTGATAAACATTTGCTCACTCAACTAGATACCATCGCGAAGGGGTTAAGTGAAACGCTATTTCCTTTTTGTGAGGTCGTTGTCCATGACTTAACAAATCCTGAGCATGCCATACTCTCTATACATAACAATTTATCTGGTCGAAAAATTGGAGATCCGGCAACCGAGTTAGGGCTGGCTAGAATCATGTCTCCAGAGTTTCCAAACCTCATTTCAAACTATGCAAACCAGTTTGCTGATGGTCGGCCCGCCAAAAGTACGTCTATTGGAATTAAAGATGAAGAAGGTCAGTATGTAGCCGCTTTATGTATGAATATTGATTTAACCCTATTTAGGGGGATGCAAAGCGCTTTAGAGCAGTTTACTAAAATTGAAACTGACAACATTATTGAAAATTTAGAACCGAATGGTACAGAGGCAATTCGAAGATATATTGACCAATTTGCCTCAAAGCATGCTACGACACCGCGTATGTTAAAACTCAATGAGCGTAAACAATTAGTACATGAGTTAAAAAATAACGGTTTGTTAGATATTAAAAAGGCTGTCGAGACAGTGGCACAACATTTAGGTATATCAAGAGCCAGTGCCTATTTGTATGTAAAAGAAACTTAATAGATTTATCTTATCTACCAAAAAACAACTTGTTTATTCAACATAGCTCATTTAAATAAATGGATAGGGACACAACAAGTATCTCTATAGCCTAATCAAGGAGGTCGTTATTTGAAGTTATTTATTATTATATTTATAGCCATTTTTTCGAGTATTGGACTGATCTGTTTAATCGCGCTACTCAGAAATTTAAAAAGTTATTCACCATCGAGTGATCATGATTATTCATCTTCAACACATCATTTACACGATAATAGTTCTAGTCATCATCATAGCTCTAATTATTCAAATGATTGTTCATCGTCTTCAGACTCAGGGAGTTGCGATGGGGGCGGAGGAAGCGATTAAAAAAGCCCTTTTATATAAAAGGGCTTTTAGTTATTTAAGGTAAATCAAACCAAATGAATTGGCTGTCTTCAAGTGCATGAATCACGGCGTTATCTTCAAACACTAAAGCATCACCCGCTTTAACTTCTTGATCACCAATACGAATTACACCTGAAATGACATGAACGTAATTTACGCGTTTTGATGTTTCAACAGGAAGTTCATTTCCTTTTTCCAATACAGCAGATTTGACCTCTGCGTTTTGGCGGATGTGCATTGGGGCATTTGCATCGGGACCTGCAATTAAATGCCATTTATTTGGATCTTTACGTGGGTCCAAACTAATTTGTTGGTAATTTGGCTCGGCTTCTTTTACGTCTGGAATAATCCATATTTGTAAGAGATGTACGGGTGTATCAGTGTTATTAATTTCACTATGAGCCACGCCTGTACCAGCGCTCATAAGTTGCCATTCACCTGCCTTAATTTGGCCTTCATTTCCCATCGTGTCACGGTGTGAAATTGCACCATCGAGCACACATGTTAAAATTTCCATGTTGTCATGAGAGTGAGTGCCGAAACCATTATGGGCATCAATTTGGTCGTCATTAATCACGCGTAATGCACTTACACCCATATATTTAGGGTTATACCAGTTACCAAATGAAAAGCTATGGTAAGACTCTAACCAACCTGCTTTAACATGACCACGATCTTCACTACGATGCAAATAAGCATTCATGACTCGATCTCCTCAAATTATTATTGATCTCTTGAGGACTATGTTAAACCTGTAGAAACAAGCTAAAAATAGAGTAGATGCAACATATTGTTGCGTTTTTAATATGATCAAGGCATCTAGAAATTTTCGTTTTAAATTTTAGATATAAAAAAAGCCTGCATAAGGCAGGCTTTTTCTTTTAAAAGATTATTCTAAGAATTTAACAGTGACACCTGAACGTACTTTATTACCTAAATCGTTAGCATCCCAGTTTGTTAAACGGATACAACCGTGTGATGCAGTTTTAGAAATTAAAGACGGGTTTGGTGTACCGTGAATACCGAATGATTTTTTACTTAAACCAATCCAGATGTTACCTACAGGAGCGTTAGGACCTGGTGGTAAAGAAAGTGGTTTTAAGTTTTTACCTTGTACGAAGTTCGAAGGTGAATAGCTATACCAAGGGTTACGCGCAACACCCACTACCTTATAAGTACCGGTCGGAGATGGCGTATCAGTACTGCCAATTGTTGCAGGAAATGAGGCAATCATTTGATTGCGGCTATTAAACAGATACAACTGTTTAGCACCTTTATGCGCAATAATTAAATGAATGTCTTCTGGTAAGTCATTGCGTACGTTAGGAACAATAATTTTCTCACCAACTTTTTTGAAGGTTGCTTTTGGGTTTAGTTTCTTTAAGAAACCTTCGTCAATATGGAACTTCTCGCCCAACATTTCACTCACGCGAGTGTAATACAAACCTTTCATTTTGGCTTGTAATGCATAGTCAGAAGGAATTGACTCAGCATATGGACCTTTGAGGTCTGCATCAGTAATGGTGTATTCAATAAATGCTGGTTTTGTCTGTTTTGCAACAAGTGCATCCCAAGTTTCTTTAGTAAGTTCACCAGTAGGTGATAAACCATTCATTTGCTGGAAAGATGCAATTGCTTTAAGCGTGTTTTTACCGCTCATGCCATCAATTGCACCCGGTGAAGCATGCGCATTGTTTAGCATGACATGGGCACGTGCATAAACTGGTAATTGACCTTTACCAATATTTTCGTACCACTCAGCATTGTTTAAGCCATCTAATGTCCATGAAACGGCTGGAGCAGAAGTAGCAGTCTTAGATGCTGTTGTTGTTTTAGCTGGCGCTGTTGGTTCTGAAGCCGCAATACCTGAATCGGCATTTGGATCTTCAGCTTTTTGTAAATTTTGTAATGTTGTAGACGCTCGATTTAAGTCATTTTGTTCTTGAGCTGTAATCTGTGTCTGGGCTTGAGCTTGAGTTTGGGCTTTAACAGTTGAAGCAGCATCTACAGCAAGCGGATCAATCGGATCTTCTACAGGAGCAGATACTTTTTTAGGAGTGACTGGTTGCTCAGTTGTTGACGCAGCCAAAGCAACATTAGCAATAATACAACTTAAACTCATAGCGAGTAATGAGCGAACAAACATGTAATTCAACCTTAAGAATTTTCATATAAGCAATAGGGTAAGGAGACTGATCCTAAAGTTTATAAAATCACCGATAACGCAATGTATGCGTATTTAAGTATTGGTGAATTTAATCATTAAAGGAAGATCAATAAACCCGATGTAACATGTTGCAAGTATTGCAGAAAACCGAGCTTCTTGCAGTAGACTTTTGTGTAAATATGCATTTTTTAGTAGATTGACAAGTTTTTTGTATGAAATTGAAATTATAAAAACATTCACCTTTTTGATATGATGCTGCCACATGAAAAAGATAGAGATCGGCAATGACGACACTTAAAAATGATCGTTTCTTACGTGCTTTATTACGTGAGCCTGTAGATACCACTCCAATATGGATGATGCGCCAAGCAGGACGTTATTTGCCTGAATATCGGGAAACACGCTCAAAAGCTGGTGACTTTCTATCTTTATGCAAAAATACAGAGTTTGCTTGTGAAGTAACTTTACAACCTTTGCGTCGCTACAATTTAGACGCAGCAATTTTATTTTCAGATATTTTAACGATTCCAGATGCGTTAGGACTAGGCCTTTATTTTGAAACAGGCGAAGGCCCTAAGTTTCATAAAACGGTACGTACTGAACAAGATGTAGCAAACTTACCGAAGTTAAATGCTAAATCTGATCTTGATTATGTCATGAACGCAGTAAGCACAATTCGCTCTGCTTTAGGTGGACAAGTTCCACTCATTGGTTTTTCGGGTAGCCCTTGGACACTGGCGACTTATATGGTTGAAGGTGGGTCAAGCAAAGAGTTCCGTTTTACCAAGCAAATGATGTATGCCCAGCCTGAAGTTTTGCATGCGTTGCTTGACCATTTAGCAGATTCAGTCATTGACTACTTAAATGCGCAAATTGATGCAGGCGCTCAAGCAATTCAAATCTTTGATAGTTGGGGCGGGGCTTTAGCACACCGTGAATATGTAGAGTTCTCGCTGAACTATATGAAAAAGATTATTGCAGGTCTGCAACGTGAAAAAGATGGACGCCGTATTCCTGTCATCGTATTCACTAAAGGTGGTGGTCAGTGGCTAGAGCCAATGATTACAACAGGTGCAGATGCATTAGGTTTAGACTGGACTACACCATTAAATACAGCTCGTACAACTGTAGCAGGCCGTGTTGCCCTACAAGGAAACCTTGATCCGGCTGTTTTATATGGTTCAGCGGCTTCAATTGAAAAAGCAGTGAAAGCCATGCTAGATGATGCTTATGCAAATGGTGAGAAGACGGGCTATGTTGCAAACTTAGGCCATGGCATTACCCAATGGGTAGATCCGGCCCAGCCAAAAATCTTTGTAGATACGGTACATGAGTATAGTGCTAAATATCTAGGATAGTTTTTTGTGCAATATCTCTCTTTAACCTTACAATTTATTGGCAAGGCTGTTTCGGCAGCCTTGTTTGGTATTTTACTTCTCATTGCTTTTGCCCTAACTGCGCCGATGGGAAGCCATGAATATATGGGTTTTTATCGTTATGATTATTTACTCATCTATGCGCTCATTATTCAGATTTGTCTGTTGTATTTAAAGCTTGAGTCTTGGCAAGAAGCCAAGGTCATTGCTTTATTTCATATCATGGCAATGGTCATGGAAATCTTTTTGACACACCCTGGCATTGCTTCATGGCAATATCCGCAGCCTGCTGTGTTTAAAATTATTACTGTGCCTTTATTTGCAGGCTTTATGTACTCGGCTGTAGGTAGCTTTTTTGCTCGCTCAATCCGTTTATTTCAAGTTTCTTTTGAAAAACTTCCAAGTTTTGGAAGTATGCTTTTTCTCGCATTTTTCTCATATATTAATTTTATGAGTAAATTTTTTATACCAGATATTCGCTATATTTTATTTGCTTTTAGTGTTTATATTTTCTGGAAAACTACACTTTATTTTCAAATAAGTGAACGTAAGTTTAAAACTCCAATGCTCCCTGTGTTGGTAACACTCGCATTCATAATTTGGGTTGCTGAAAATATTAGTACATTTTATAAAATTTGGGTTTATCCAAGTCAGATCAATGCTTGGCATATGGTGGGATGGGGTAAACTTGGTTCATGGTATTTATTATTACTACTAAGTTTAGTATTAGTTCTTAAAATATTAGGTCATCGAGATAATCAAGGTAATTGGAATTTAAAATAAAAATTTCCTTTTTACTTTTTATCATATTATTTAATTTTTAATTGCTAAATGACAAGCATATCGCTATCTTTGAAGGGTGTAACAATAGTTACATATAACAATACATAAGAAACAATCAATAATGATTTTGGAGATATACATCTATGTTAAAAAAATTAGCTTTAGCTGCTTTGTTAGCAGCTGGTTCAAGTGTTGCTATGGCTGATAACGATGTAGGTTGTGGTGTGGGTACGCAAGTATGGGCTGGCCAAAAAGGAGTGGTGCCTAAAATTCTTGCTGCAACAACAAACGGTATTTTTACTAACCAATTATTAGGTATTACTTTCGGTACTTTAGGTTGCCGTCAAGGCGGAACAGTAACAGCTCAAGTTGTTACCTTCACAAATGAAAATGCAGAAGCTTTAGCGCGTGATATGGCTGTAGGCCAAGGTGAGAGCCTGAACGTACTTGCTGAGTTAATGCAAATTAAACCACAAGACAAAGACCGTTTCTTCAAAGTTTCAAAAGCAAACTTCGGTGAAATCTATTCAACAAACAACCAAAACACACTTCAAGTATTAGCATCATTACAAAACGTAATGGCTAAAGACGAAGTTTTAAAAGCTTACGTATAAGTTTGAAATTGAAAACCCTGCCATTTGGCAGGGTTTTTCTTATATTTAATGATAAAAATTGATGAGCTTAATGAAATCGGTTGCTTTAATTTTTGCCTCATTGGCAGTTAATATTGCGTATTCAGCAGAAATAAATCCATCTATTCAAAACTACTGGTCTATTGCAGAACAAAAAAAATTAGATCAAGACATTACATGGCAACGGCTCATGTATGCCAATAAAAACCAGAAGAGTGAAGTAAGTTATTCAGGTTATTTTATTGCTGCAAATGGGAAAAATAATTTAAAAGAAGAACAGAAAGCTGATATCGCTGCATTATTTACACCAGCCCCAGACAACCAGTCAATACGTTGTAAATTTCCGGCACGTAGTCAGTGGCTTATAAAGCAATTAGGCATTCAGGAAAATGAATTGCCGCAAGTAAAATGTTCAGAGTTTGAAAACTGGATTGGCCAGATTAAGCCTTATAAAGCGACTTTAATTTATGCGACTGATTTTATGGGCAATCCAAGCTCAATGTTTGGACATACCTTATTGCGTTTAGACCCTAAAGATCAAAAGCAGTTAAACCTCGTTTCTTACGCTGTAAATTATGCGGCCACTGTCGCAGGCAATGACAACTGGTCATATGCTTGGAAAGGCTTAACAGGGCAGTATCCGGGTGAATATTCACTTATGCCTTATTATCGTAAGGTAAAAGAGTATGGTGATTTTGAAAGCCGTGATTTATGGGAATATGAGTTAAATCTATCCCCTGAAGAAACACGTTTTTTGGTGAGCCATATTTGGGAAATGCAACATGTGAGCTTTCCTTATTACTTTGTAAGTGACAACTGTGCCTATCGGTTACTGGGCTTAGTCGATTTAGTTAAACCTGAGTCTCATCTACAAGAAAAGTTTAATTATGCTTCTATTCCAATGGAAACCATTAAAGCGATGCAACAGCAAGGACTCACCAAAGCTCCTGTTTATCGACCCGCTTTAGAAACTCAATTATTGGCCCAAGCTCATCAACATGGTGCGTCTTTAGCAAAAGTTGCTCATCAAGTAGCAATGAAGCCAATTCAACAGTCTACAGAAACACTTAAATCATTTAGCCCATCAGATCAGGCCAAAATTCTTGAGATGGCTTACGATGATTTATATCTACAATTTATTGGTCGCAAAGTTGAAGAAAGCTTTGCCCAGCCACAGCTTAGACAGCTTTTAGCACTACGAAGTCAGATTGATTTAGATAAACAGCGCCAAGAACCGAAACGACCTTCTACGGAGCCAACACAAGGGCATAATGCACGTAATGTTTCGCTAAAACTGGGCGAAGTGCAAGGTGACAAGTTTATCGAGATAGGTCATAGACAGGCTTATCATGACTTAATAGATCCTCAAGGCGGATACCGTGCCGGTACTCAATTATTATTTTTAAATGGTAATGCGCAGTGGCGTAACGATCATCTAAAACTTGAGCATCTTGATCTGTTAGAAGTGAACTCCTATAACCCGATTCAACCATTTAAAACACCGCTGACTTGGGGATTTAACTTAGGTTGGCGTCAGGAAGCGGTTCATGACGGTGTTTATAGTGATGAAAAGCAGCATGGCGTCGCGAGTTTTAATGCTCAGGTTGGTTACAGTCTTGCAGATTATGAGCGCAAACATATTTGCTATGGGCAGGTACAAACTTACCTCCAAGCGGGTTCAAATTTAGATAAAGGTTGGCGTGTAGGAGTAGGGCCGACATTAGGGTGTATGAATCAATGGTTTGAAAAGTTTAACTCAGTGGTGCAAGTGGAGTTGCCATATTGGGAAGACAAAAACCAATGGAACTTACGTTTAAATACACAGTGGCAATATGCCATTAATAGCAATAATGCTATTCGGCTTAATTGGGATTATGAAAAACAGAATCATCTGGACTGGATGAAATCAAGTCTTGGATATGTTTGGTTCTTTTAAATCATATATTCATAAAAAAGAGAGAAATAGATGAAGACTATTTCTCTCTTTTTGTTTTAGGGAAAAATTATTTCTTTATTGCATTTAGCACAGCATAAGCTGCTTTAATGCGTTCTTCATTTGGAATGCGTTTATTGGTTAACATGACTAAACCAATATTTTCTTTAGGAATAAATACGACATAGGTTCCGAAACCATTTGTTGAACCAGTTTTGTGGTACATCTTAACTGAAGGTTCTTTTGAAATAGCAGTCACTTTATTAGGTTTCATCACAATCTGTTCTGAATTACTGTCTAATAAAGTTTGTAACGTTGCCGGATAAGCAAACTCTTCCCAACCGAGTGCCTGATACATACTATTTACTTGATAGCGACCTTGATGCGTCTCATTAATTGCACGTTGAATATTTGCCGGATATTTCTGTGGGTTCAGGTTGGCATGAATAAAGCTCAGCATGTCGGGTAGGGTCGATTTGACGCCGTATGCTGGGGCATCGAGTGGGCCAGGGTTAACTCGAATTGGCTGATTTTCTTGGTTATAACCAAATGCATAGTTTTGCATCTGAGTTTTAGGCACATTGACATAGCTATGTTTTAAGCCAAGGTCCGGAAAAATCGTTTTTTCCAAGACCTGACTAAAAGGCTGCTTCATTGATAAACCAACTATTTCCCCAAATAGGCCAATACTTGGGTTTGAATATTGTCTATATTCACCGATTGGGTTTTTAGGTTTCCAATCTTTAAAAAAAGTTAAAACCTGTTGATCTGTTTGTACTTCATCTGGGAATTGCAAAGCGAGGTTACCACTTGTATAGGTGGCAAGTTGAAGTAAATTGACCTGATCAATTGGGGTGTTTTTTAACTCTTTCCAGTATTTGCCCGGCGTATCATCAAAAGAGATTTTTCCTGTATTTTTTGCATAAGCACCTGCCGTCGCAGTAAATAACTTACTGACAGAACCTAGCTCAAAAATGGTATTGCTATTTACAGCTTTTTTATCTTGAACGGATTGTAGGCCATAATACGTTTCATATTTTTTATTGTTTTGAATAATACCTACCGCCATACCCGGTACATTATATTTTTCTAATAAGGGTTTAAAATTTTGATCTACCAATTGTTTAATTTCTTGGTCTTTAGAAGTATTGCCCGCATAAATTGAGGTATTAAAAATAAAAAGAGAAGGTAAAAGTAAGTAAGAAATTTTTTTAAATCGCATGATTCGCTCATAAATCATTTAAAAAGAAAGATGCGTACTTTTATAACAAAAATCATCTAATTTAATTGTTATGTTTTATAGAGTTGGATTGAAGGTTTATAGAGTTCAGCTATAAAAAAAGCCCAACATTGTCGGGCTTTTTGCAGTAAAACTATATTAGTAGCTTTCTGGTACAGCACTTAAAAATTCACGGCGTGCTTCTTTATCGGTTTTAAAATCTCCGACAAATGAAACTGTACGAGTAGTAGATTCTTGTTTACCTACACCACGCATCATCATGCACATATGTGCAGAGTCAATGACTACAGCAACCCCACGAGCGCCAGTGACTTCTGCAACAGCTTCAGCGATTTGCTGAGTTAAGTTTTCCTGAATTTGCAAACGACGAGCAAACATCTCAGTAATACGTGCAAATTTAGACAAGCCAAGCACTTTGCCTTCTGGTAAATAGGCAACATGAACACGGCCATAGAATGGAAGGAGATGGTGTTCGCAGAGCGAATAAAATTCAATATTCTTCACCAATACCATTTCATGGTTATCTGATGGGAAAACAGCATTATTGGTGACTTCTTCTAAAGTTTTACTATAGCCAGAAGTTAAATATGAAAAAGCTTTAGCCGCACGCACAGGCGTATCTTTAAGGCCGGGACGATTAAGATCTTCACCGACGGCAGTCAGAATATTTGCGTACGATTGCTGCATTGACATAAGACGTATAAATTTACTCTATTAGACAAGCTCGGCATTGTATCAGAAACATGCCGTGATGTTCATAAATCCTCACACTATATTTATTTTGGTTTTGCGCACGCTTAGTAAAAGATGAATAAAATTCATGTTTTTTATCGTTAAGAGTCAAGTGGTTGGATATGAAATGTGCGTTTAATATAGGTAAGTTCTAAATGATCGCTTCATGGCATCATATTTGCACAAAAGCATTATTATAAAACATAAGGATAAAACATGTCAGAACGTCCAATCACCTTCTTTTTTCGTGGCGGTCAGCAGCAAGTAGAAAATGTTCTACCCACAATGACGGTTTTACAGTTTCTACGAGAATATACCCAAACTGGTAAAACCAGACAGACTGGTACAAAAGAGGGCTGTGCTGAGGGCGATTGTGGTGCATGCACAGTAGTGATTGGTGAGTTGGTCAATGACAGCTTGCAATTGCGGAGCGTGAATGCGTGTATTCAGTTTTTACCGACGTTAGATGGCAAAGCGCTATTTACAGTAGAAGACCTTCATAGCTTATTGCCTGTACAAGATGGCACGCTTCATCCGGTACAACAGGCGATGGTCGATATGCATGGTTCACAATGCGGTTTTTGTACACCCGGTTTTATCATGTCGTTATGGTCAATGTACGAAAATGAACAACAGCCCCCAAGCAAAGATAAAATCAGTGATTATCTTTCTGGAAACTTATGTCGCTGTACGGGTTATCGCCCTATTTTAGATGCAGCACAAAAAGCTTATGACTATCCACGTGTGGCATTAAAGCGTCAAAAAGTAATTGATGTATTAAAAGAGATCAAAGCTTTACCCGCACTGCATTTGAATGATCAAAAGCAGCAATTTTTTGCACCCAAGACTTTGCAAGATTTTGCTGCTTTACGTTTACAGCTACCGCATGCGCGTATTGTTGCAGGGAGTACCGATGTCGGTTTGTGGGTAACAAAGCAGGGCCGTGATTTGGGCGATATGCTTTATATCGGTCAGGTTGAAGAACTCAAAAAGATTGTAGTCACAGACCATGCTTTAACGATTGGGGCAAATGTAAGTTTGAGTGATGCACTCATTAAAATTTCAGAGTTTTATCCCGACTTTCAAGAATTACAGCGCCGTTTTGCTTCCATGCCTATTAAAAATGCAGGAACGTTAGGGGGAAATATTGCCAATGGTTCGCCGATTGGCGATTCAATGCCGGCATTAATTACGCTAGGTACGCGATTGATTTTGCGCGTTGGTGAGCAGACCCGTGAAATTGCTTTGGAAGACTTTTATTTAGATTATCAAAAAACAGCATTACGACTTGGTGAGTTTGTTGAGACGATTGTTATTCCACTTCGTGAAGGGCAGACACGTTTTAAATTTGTCAGCTATAAAATTGCCAAACGATTTGAGCAAGATATTTCTGCGGTATGTGCAGCCATTTCATGTGAGCTAGATAATGATGGTGTCGCTCACAATGTGAAAATTGCTTTTGGTGGCATGGCTGCTATTCCCAAACGTGCAAAATATACAGAAGCCATATTGGAAGGCCAACAACTTACAACAGAATTGATCGTTCAGGCACAAGAAGCATTGTCGCAAGACTATCAGCCTTTAGATGATGGACGTGCTAGTTCTGCATATCGTTTACACGTCGCGAAAAACTGTTTACAGCGTTTTTATGTAGAAAAAGTCCTGTCTCGGACAATCACTCGAGTAAATGACTTGATTGCTATGGTGGAGATCTGACATGAATCAAAATATTGACTTAAGGGTTTCTAAAAAATCCGCTAAAGCAGGTGATTCGATTCCACACGAGAGCGCGCATTTACATGTGACGGGGCAGGCAACTTATATTGATGATTTACCCGAGTTTGAAAATACGTTGCATTTGGCAGTCGGATTTTCGAATTGTGCCAAAGGCAAAATCAGTAAGTTTGATTTAGAGGCAGTACATCAGGCCGATGGTGTCCATGCAGTTTTTTCGGCAAAGGATATTGAGGTTGAAAATAATTGGGGACCCATTGTTAAAGATGACCCAATTTTTGCAGAGGAGCAGGTTGAGTTTTATGGACAAGCCTTGTTTGTGGTTGTTGCTGACACTTATCAGCAAGCCCATCAGGCAGTTCGCTTAGCAAAAATTGAGTATGTGCCTGAAACTCCGATTTTAACGATTCAAGATGCGATTAAAAAAGAATCGTGGGTGCTACCGCCTGTTGAATTTAGCCACGGTGACGTTGAACAGGCTTTTGAAAATGCAACACATCATCTTTCAGGGAATATTCAGGTTGGTGGACAAGAGCATTTTTATCTAGAAGGGCAAATTTCCTATGTGATTCCACAAGAAAATCAGAGCTTAAAAGTCTATTGCTCGACACAGCATCCAACCGAAATGCAGTTACTAATTTGTCATGCACTAGGCATGAATATGCATCAGGTGAGTGTGGAAAGCCGTCGTATGGGTGGTGGTTTTGGTGGTAAAGAATCGCAGTCGGCGCAGTGGGCGTGTATTGCATCTTTGGCAGCGCAAAAAACAGGCCGTCCGTGTAAATTACGCTTAGATCGTGATGATGACATGAGTGCTACAGGCAAACGTCACGGTTTTGCTTATGAATGGTCAGTGGCTTTTGATGACACTGGTATTTTGCAAGGCTTAAAGGTGCAACTGGCTTCAAACTGTGGTTTTTCGGCTGATCTTTCTGGGCCAGTGAATGAACGGGCGATTTGCCATATTGGCAACGCTTATTATTTAAATGCAGTTGAGCTACGTAACTTGCGTTGTAAAACCAATACTGTTTCCAATACCGCATATCGTGGTTTTGGTGGACCGCAAGGCATGTTTGTCATTGAAAATATTATTGATGACATTGCGCGTTATTTAGGTTGTGATCCAGTTGAAATTCGTCAGCGCAATTTCTTTGCCGAGCAGCCCGGCGCTGGACGTGACCGTATGCACTATGGGGCAGAAGTTCGTGATAATGTTGCGCCAAAATTAGTAGCCGAACTATTGCAAAGTAGTGATTACGCGAAACGCAAACAGAGCATCCATGCCTTTAATCAGAATAATGACATCATTAAGCGTGGTATTGCGTTAACCCCATTAATGTTTGGTATTTCGTTTAACGCCGTGCATTACAATCAGGCAGGGGCACTGGTCTATGTGTACATGGATGGCACTGTCTCTATTACTCATGGCGGTACAGAAATGGGACAGGGGCTATATACCAAAGTACGGCAGGTTGCTGCACATGAGTTGGGTTTACCAATCGATAGCGTTCGTTTAATTGCAACTGATACTTCTCGTGTACCAAATACTTCGGCAACTGCAGCATCGAGTGGCGCAGATCTAAACGGTAAAGCTGTTCAAAATGCCTGTATTAAAATTCGTGAGCGTCTGGCTAAACTTGCAGCCGAAATAAGTCAAAGTGAAGCTGACCAAGTCCAGTTTGAAGATAGTATGGTTTCAACAGGGAATGGTCATTCATGGACATTTCCTGACTTGGTTCAACGGGCATATATGGCACGTGTACAACTATGGGACAGTGGTTTTTATAAAACGCCAGAAATTCACTATGATCAGGTCAACCATTTAGGGCGCCCATTTTTCTATTATGCCTATGGTGCAGCGGTTAGTGAGGTTGCAATAGATACCTTAACTGGGGAAATGAAAGTATTACGTACCGACATTTTGCATGACGTTGGGCAGTCAATTAACCCTGCAATTGATATTGGGCAAATTGAAGGCGGTTTTGTGCAAGGGATGGGGTGGCTCACGACAGAAGAATTGTATTGGCAGCCGCAGGGTCCACACACAGGCCGTTTATTTACCCATGCACCTTCAACTTACAAAATACCGACCAGTGTAGATATTCCTCATATTTTTAACGTCAAACTGTTTAATAATCAAAATCAGACAGACACTATCTATCGCTCTAAAGCGGTAGGTGAACCGCCATTTATGTTGGCATTATCTGTTTTCTCTGCAATTCGTCAGGCAGTACAGGCGGCTATTCCAGAAAATGCACCGCTCGTACTCAATGCTCCGGCAACTGCCGAAGAAATTTTACGTGCAATTGCTATTGGACGTGGACAAGCTTTGGCAGATCGTCCACAAGCTAGAATGTAGAAGATTATGCAACATTTACAATGGTGGACTGATTTTGTAGCTTGGCAAGCCGATGCGTTGCCTATGGTATTGGTCACAGTGGTCCGTGCTGATGGTTCTACACCACGAGAAGTTGGTGCAACGATGTTGTTGCGGTTTAATTTACAACAGCAATGGCAGCAGTCAGATACGATCGGTGGGGGGCATTTAGAGTTTCAGGCAATTGATATTGCTAAAGCAATGTTAAGTGAAACGGGAACTTGTGTAAGGCGTATTGAACGTTTTAACCTCAGTGCTCGGCTTGGGCAGTGTTGTGGCGGAGTAATGTGGTTATTGTTTGAAAAAATATTACCCGCTGAAATTGCGTCGGATTTGTCTGGAAGTTTCCAAGCATGGCGAGCTGGAAAGCATATATGGCGTAACGTCTCACATCAATATGCATCCACTTGGCAAACTATGGATATGGAACAACAACCAAGTTTCGAGTTTCATTCTGGCAGTAGTGAGCAATGGCAATTTAGCCAGCAGATTCAGCCTTATGCCATGCAAGTACTGGTTTGTGGTGCAGGGCATGTGGGTGAAGCAATTGTTCGTTGTTTATTGCCTATTGGTGTTGGAGTGAAATGGATTGATCCGCGTGATGATATTTTCCCATCCGATTTACTGCAACAGGCGCACTGTATAACAACTGATACCTTAGACACCGAGATAGAGTATTTTGACCGTTCAGGTGCAGTTTTAATTTTAACGCACGATCATCAACTAGATTTGCAACTGTGTTTTACAGCCTTAAAACCTACGGCAAAACCATTTGCTTATGTTGGGATGATTGGTTCAAAGAGTAAAAGGGCCATTTTTGAAAAACGTATGCAGGTGCGAGGTTATACTCAGGAAACATTACAACGTTTGGTTTGCCCGATCGGGATAGAGGGGATTTCATCGAAACAACCTGCAACGATTGCCATTGCAGTAGTTGCTCAATTATTGCAGGTGTTTGATGTAAAAAAATGATCCCAAAGGATCATTTTTTTTGTTCGAATTTTGGATTTTTTTCTGCACGTTTAAGCAGTACGAGAACGGCACCTGTTCCACCTTGATTTTCAGGGGCACTTACAAAGGCCAACACATCGCGGTGTTGACGTAACCATCCGTTGACATAGGTTTTTAAGACCGCTTCTGGGCCTTTACCATGCACAATTTTGATGACATTCTGATTTTCATCTTTTGCCATCTGGATGATTTGTAAAACTGCGTCACGTGCTTGTTCAATGGTACAGCCGTGTAAATCTACAGCTTCAAACCAACGCATCTTGCCTGCTTTTAAGTCTTCAAAAACCTTATGTTGAAGGGTCGCAATGCGATAGCTTAACGTTGCTTGGCTTGCGACTGGATTTAAAGCAGCTTGTGTATCTGATAGCTCGGCATGTTCGGTATCACGACCACCTTCGGCAGCTGCACGTTTTGCCAAAGTTTGTGCATCGACTTTTTTGGCACGAGGTGTTTTTACATCGGCAATATTACTATTGTTGATGCGTTTTACACCTGCAACAGCCTGTTGAAACAGGTATGTATCTTCCAATTCTTCAGTCTCAGCCTGAGATTTTTTAGACCCAGGCTGATTTGCGATTTTGCTTGAATGAGGATTGGAGATTTGCTTTTTAAATTGCTTCAATAACTTTTGTTGCTCTTTAGAAAGCGATGAATCTTTATTACTCATATATCTTCATTAAACCGTTTGAGGTTGTCCAAAAAGAGCAGTAAAAGCTTGATCTGGACGTGGTTGTTTCATAAAACTTTCGCCAACCAAGAAACTGTGAATATCATGCTCTTGCATCATACGCACATCATCTGGTGTCGCAATGCCACTTTCAGTGATCAGTAAACGTGAGGACGGAAGTAATTTTTTCAAGCGGATAGACGTATTTAAATCTACATCAAAGGTTTTTAAATTACGGTTATTCACACCTAGTAAACATTGCTCAGAAAGTTTTAAGGCACGCTCTAACTCTTCTTCGTCATGAACTTCAACCAATACATCAAGTTGATGTTCAAACGCTGTTTTAGACATTTCTTCGAGTTGCTGGTCAGACAAACAAGCAACAATTAATAAAATACAGTCAGCATGCAAAGCACGTGCTTCAACTACATTATATGGGTCGACCAAAAAGTCTTTACGTAAAGCAGGTAGGGCACAATGATTGCGGGCAATCGCAATATTTTCATCTGCACCCTGAAAGAAATCCACATCAGTCAGTACTGATAAACATGCTGCTCCAGCTTGTTCATATTGCTGAGCAATTTCAGCAGGATTAAAGTCTGCGCGAATGATTCCTTTTGATGGAGATGCTTTTTTAATTTCAGCAATCACACCCGGACGTTTATGTTGTAAAGCATTTGCAAAGCCACGCACCGGAGACGCTGCTTTTGCAAGCTCTTCTACATCTTGCAAATTACGTTGTTTTAAACGCGCAGCAAGTTCCTCATGTTTACGGTCAACAATTTTACCTAAAATGGTATTTTGAATATTAATCATGAGAAGTCCTTAATCTGCCTGAGATTGTTTTAATGTTTTAGTAAATTCAGCTAAAACACTCATTTTCTCTAATGCTTGCCCGCCGTAAATAATATCTTGCGCAAATGTAACAGCCTGAGCATAAGTTTTGGTAATGCCTGCTACATAAATACCTGCGCCCGCATTAAGCGCAATCATGTTTGCTGCTTTTTCACCAATATCGGATTTATTTTTGCTTAAAGCATCTTTAATGAGCTTTAGACTCGCCGATGCATCAGCAACCACTAAACCATTTAAAGTTTGTGACTCAATTCCGACATCTTCCGGATTAAGTGTCCACTCAGTAACTTCGCCATCTTTGAGTTCTGCAACAGTGGTAGGTGCTGCAAGACTAATTTCATCAAGACCATCTCTTGAATGAACAACCATAACGTGTTCAGCACCGAGTTGTTTCATCACTTCTGCAATTGGACGGCACAGTTCATCTGAAAACACACCAATCACAAAGCGCTTTACCCCAGCTGGGTTGGTCAATGGGCCAAGTAAATTAAAAATACTACGAATACCAAGTTCACGACGTGGGCCAGCAGCGTATTTCATGGCTTTGTGGTGGTTTGGTGCAAACAAGAAACCTACACCCATTTCACGGATGCAGCGTTCGGTTTGTTGCATATCTAAATCAAGGTGAATACCTGCTTGCTCAAGTAAGTCTGATGAACCCGATTTACTTGAAACGCCACGGTTACCATGTTTTGCAATGGTGGCACCTGCTGCTGCAATCACAAAGCTAGATGCAGTAGAGACGTTAAATAAATTTTGTCCATCACCGCCAGTTCCCACAATATCAACTAAATGTTTGATATCACTCACATCGATCTTAATTGCAAATTCACGCATGACACGTGCAGCAGCTGTCATTTCGTCGATGCTTTCACCTTTCATGCGTAGGCCCATCATTAAAGCACCAATTTGTGCCTCGGTTGCCTCACCTTGCATGATGCTGCGCATAATTTCTTCCATTTGAGGCTGAGTCAAATGAATGTTCTTGGTAATGTGGTTAAGCGCCTGTTGGATATTCATAGTCATGATTTACAGCATTAATGATTAAAATTTTTAGGTGAAGTTGATCGAGTGTGGGAGGTTCGGCCTATTGCGTTCCATGATTCACTAGCTAGGGGAGCTATGTTAGCAGAAAATAATCAAAGATTTTTGCTGTTCGATAAGAGAATTAAAAATTTTGATTAGAGAAGGTTTTGAATCTATTCATAAACAAAATTTATTTATTGAAAAAGGTTTTAGTTTGTTGTGAGTTTTTATGATAAATAATTAACCATTTGGTATATCTTAAACATCAATATATCTAGAAAAAATGTGTATAAATCAACCAAATAAAAGTGGATATAGTAGGGCGATCTTTATTTTTTCTACTAATAAATATGTATTTAAATAACTTGAAATATGTAGGGGCTTTAAAAAATAAGCGCTCATTTATTTTCGTATTTGTTGCACTGTTTCATCCGTTAGAAAGTTATGCACAAGAAGCTGTAGAGCAACCACAAAACCAAGCTAAAGCAGATAAAGTAGTTCGTGTTGCAGTGACAGGATCTCGAATTTCAAAAGCACAAAAAGATGGCCCAACCAGTGTGACCGTCATTACCGCAGCCGATATTGAAAAACAAGGTTTTAGTAATGCATTTGATGCACTCAATAACCTGACGCAGAACACAGGTTTTGTACAAGGTGCCGATTATGGAAATACGTTTACGCCTGCGGCTAATGCCATTAGTTTACGAGGTTTAGGACCCAATCATACTTTGACTTTGATTAATGGACATCGGGTTGCAGACTATCCTGTACCGTATGATGGCTCTGTCAATTTCGTAAACTTAGCCAATATTCCCACTGCCATTATTGACCGTATTGAAATATTAAACGGTGGTGCTTCTGCAATTTATGGTTCAGATGCAATTGCAGGCGTGGTGAATATTATTCTGAAAAAGAAAACAGACGGCACACAATTTAATATCAAGGCAGGCGGAACCAAAGAAGGCGGTGAAAATTTACGTTTACAACTGAGT
This sequence comes from Acinetobacter nosocomialis, assembly GCF_041021905.1. Taxonomy (NCBI): domain Bacteria; kingdom Pseudomonadati; phylum Pseudomonadota; class Gammaproteobacteria; order Moraxellales; family Moraxellaceae; genus Acinetobacter; species Acinetobacter nosocomialis. The sequence continues at coordinate 2,792,701 of NZ_CP157432.1, read as the reverse complement.
GGTAGTAAAACTTTAGACAAGCTTAGTCTCGTTTATGGAGTTGAACTCAGTGGTCGTGAACCGATATGGGCAGCCGATCGAGATTTTATGTCAAGTCGAACTCGTTTGGGGGAGAAACCTGACACGATTGTGGGTCGGAAAAATGCCGATACTGGTAAATACCTTTCAATTGGAGGGTGTCAGGCCTTTAATGGTTTATTTAACGGATCAGTCAATAATATAGGGCAAGCAGGGGCGGACAATTGTGCCAGTGGTTTGGCACGACCAACCTATTGGACTGTTCAAACTCAAAATCGCAGTCAAAATGGTTATCTCGGTTTAGACTATGAGTTAAATGATAAAACCCAACTATTTGCCGATTTTTTAATTGGGGCAAATCAAATTGAAAACAATACCCGTATTCCGATATGGACCTCTTTAGGTGCATCGAGTGGTTATTTTCTAAATCAAGATTCGGGAAATTATGAAATTTGGAATCGTCGTTTTGCGCCTGAAGAATTAGGTGGGGTAGAACGAATAAATAAAAAATGGAAAGAACTTTCTTCGAACTTAAATTTTGGAATTCGAGGCGATATTGGGGAGACGAGCTGGAGTTATGAAGCAGCCTATAATGGTTCCATCTATACTAGTCAGCTACACCGCCAAGGCTTATTACGTTCGAATGTTGATGAATATTTCTTAGGTCAGCAACTTGGTACAGATGCCGATGGTATTCCCATTTATTCACCTCATTTAGATCGTTTAAGTCGACCACTCACAGCAAGTGAATTTGAAAGCATTTCGGGCACAACAAAAGAAAAAGATAAGTCGTGGGCACAAAGTTTAACCCTAAGCGCGAATGGTGATGTGTTTAAGTTACCTGCAGGAACTGCCAAACTTGCGGCTGTGGCTGAAATTGGGCGTCAAGGTTTTTCGATTAAACCAGATCAGGCGATCGAAAATGGTGAATATTATAATTTAAGCTCTAGTGGCGAATATGGAGGTACACGTACCCGCCAAGCACTTGGCGCAGAATTATTCTTACCTTTAGCAAAACCATTAAATTTAACCTTGTCTGGACGTTATGACCGTTATGCTTTATCAGATAACAGCATTGATAAGCTAACTTTCGGTTCGGGTCTCGAGTTTAGACCACATCCAACTTTATTAGTGCGCGGTAACTATGCGACCAGCTTTCGTGCACCAGATATGAACTATCTGTTTTTAAATAAACAAAAAGGTTATTTCGAAAAGACCACCGATTATTTACGTTGTAGCCAAACGGGACAACCTTTAGATAAGTGTAGCTTTAAAGATTACGCACCTGGGGCGAACTACACTTTAACCGGAAACAAAGAGCTTAAACCTGAAGAGGGTAAATCTTATGGTGCAGGTTTTGTTTGGTCGCCAACCAATAAGTTTGACATTAGCATCGATTACTGGGATATCAAAATTGATAATCTTGTGAGAAATTTGAGTGATGACAAAATTCTACGTTTAGAAGCAGATTGTCGTTTAGGCAACCAAGATATTAACTCTGCGGCCTGTATTGATGCTTTGGCACGTGTAGAGCGTAACCCTGCAAATGCAGTTGTCGATCCAAATGTGATTAAGAATATAAATATCGTTCCGATTAATGCTGCATCAGACCATACCCGCGGGATTGATTTCACTAGTAGATGGCGCTGGAAAACAGACAGTTTTGGTAACTTTCTCTGGACGGTAAATTATAGCCGTGTACTAGAACATGAATATCAACAATCAAAAGATCACGAGAAAGATGACTATTTAAAAGATTTAACTATTCCTGATTGGCGTGACCGTTTTAATACCAGTCTCAGCTGGAGCTATGGTGATTGGGCTTCAACAGTATTAGTTAATCGTTATGGCAAAATTCCAAATGGTAACCAGACTGCCTATTTAAGCCCAACGTATTTGGTGAACTGGAGTGGTACTTATCAAATCTCTCCAAAAGCTTCTGCTTCAATCATTATTAATAACTTGTTTGACAAAGTGAAACGAGATGACACAGGCGGTTGGCCGTATTATCCGGTAGGATCATATTCACCATTCGGCCGTCAAGGTTGGTTGGAGTTTAACTATAAATTTTAAGAATGATGTATGGATGCAGCGAAGTGGTACAGCAATTGCTGCATCTTTTTATTTAAAACTACAGAGGATAAAACCCCTTATGCTGGTCAAGCCTTCATTTAAAAAAAGATTGCTACTTACAACATTATTATCTTTATCGGCAACTCAAATTTTTGCATCTAATAACAGTGAACAAATCCCGATTGGTAAATTACCCGAGTGGGTTGTACCCGAATCTTATGATTTAGATTTTAAGATTGATCCCGCACAAAAAGGCTATACCGGTAAAACTACTATTCATTTAAAACTGGCTCAAGCCACAGATCACATCTGGATTCATGGTAAGTCTTTAACGGTGAAAGATGTGAATATCACATCGGCAGAGGGCGTCAAAACCAAAGCAAAATATGAGCAAGCCTCCGAGGTCGATGGGGTGAGTAAAATTAAATTTGCCAAGACCTTGCCCGCAGGCCAGTATCAACTCGTTTTAGATTTTAATGCGGCGTACGATCAGCAGCTCGACGGTATTTATAAAATTGAGTTTGAGGGTAAACCTTATGTGATGACTCAAATGGAAGCAATTAGTGCACGCCAGTCATTCCCATCATTTGATGAACCACGTTTTAAAACGCCGTTTAATATCCGTTTGACGATTCCAAGCAAATATTCAGGTTTTACCAATACCCAACAAACATCTGAGCAAGCAGAGAAGTCAGGTTGGAAAACGCTCAGTTTTGCACAGACAAAACCACTGCCAACTTATTTACTTGCATTGGCTGTCGGACCATGGCAATTACAAAAAGGGCCAGATATTGGAGTAACTTCATGGCGTAAGCAGCCGATCCAGTTACGTGGTATTGCACCTGATGCTAAAGCTGAAAAAATGCAGCATGCCTTATCTGAAACGCCAGCAATTTTAAAAACTTTAGAAGATTATTTTGCCTTTGGTTATCCATTTGACAAGCTCGACTTACTTGCCGCACCAGACTTTGCTGCCGGAGCAATGGAAAACCCAGGGCTAATTACTTTTAGAGACTATCTAATGTTGTTAGATAAGGACTCACCAGTCTCTTTTGTACAGAATTCATTTAATGTCAATGCACATGAGCTTGCACATCAATGGTTCGGTGATGTCGTCACGATGCCGTGGTGGGATGATTTGTGGCTAAATGAATCTTTCGCGACATGGATGCAAAGTAAAATTACTCAAAAATTACATCCGGAATTTAACGCTGATTTAGAGCGTATTTCAGACACCGCAGATGCGATGAAAAGTGATAGCTTGGTGAGTGTACGTCGTATACGTCAGCCTATTTTAAGCAATGCCGATATTCAAACGGCTTTTGATGGTATTACTTACCAAAAAGGTGCAGCTGTTTTAAATATGTTTGAAAACTATTTAGGTGAAGAAAAATTCAAACAAGGGGTACGCAATTATATTAATAAGCACCAATATGGTAATGCGACAGCCAATGATTTAATTAGCGCTTTAGCAGAGCAATCTGGACAAGGTGAGCGCTTTACTAGAGCGATGAAAAGTTTTCTTGATCAACCAGGTGTGCCTTTAATTAACACCGCATTACAGCAAAAAGGCAATAAAGTCTTTTTAAATGTGAAGCAAAGCCGTTATTTACCTGTGGGTTCAAAAGGTGATGCAAGAAGCCTGTGGGGTGTACCATTATGTGTACGTTATGAAGTTCCAAATGCAGGTAGCAAAGTGCAATGTGAACTGGTAGACCAAGCAGAAACCAAGATTGAACTCAAAGGTGCCAGCCTTGACAGTTGGTATATACCAAATGCAGATGCGGCAGGATACTACCAATTTAGTTTGCCACAAAAAGAGTTTACTCGTCTGACTGCCGCTACAGAAAAGCTTTCTAACACTGAACAGTTAGCTTATGCCTATGCAATTTCAGCTGCATTTAACCACGGTGATATTAATTTGTTGGCTGTCGTAGATGCTGCGAAGAAATTCGCTAATTCAAATAGCCGACAAATTAGTACAGCGCTGTTTTCCCAGTTAAGTACAATTCATCGTCATGTATTGAAAACAGAAGCTGAACGTGAACATTTTAGAAAAGTTTTGGCAAATTTATATTTACCTAAATTAAATCAGTTGGGTTATGTCAGCAAAACAGGTGAATCAGCTGAAGACAGTTTATGGCGTAGTGAGTTAGTTAGATTTCTTGCTTTAGATATTCAAGTTCCAGAAGTCCGTGCACAACTTTTAAAACAGTCAGATGCACTCTTTGCTCAAAAGCAGCTTAACTTTGCGCAAGTAACCCCTGAATTATTGCCAACCATTTTAGCTGTACGTGTACAAGAAAAAGGTCAACCAGCTTTTGACCGATTGTCTGGAGAGTTACAACATGTGAGTCAGCCGACACAGCGTCTAGCAATCCTTACAGCCTTAGGTTCGGCAAATCAAGAAGCAACACGTCAACAAGCCCGTCAGTTGATTTTGAACCCACGTGTTAAAGTTGGTGAAGTTCGTACCGTAGTTAACTCCATTAATAATTATGGAGATGAGCAAGGTGGCTTATGGTCTTGGTTTAAGGTAAATCATGAGGCAGTGTTTGACCGTTTAGGTAAGTCTTCGGCTGGGCGTTTTCCTGCAATGTTTAGTGGGGCAGCATGTACCCAACAACAGGCAGCACAGTTAAATGACTTTTTTGCACCACGAACTAAAGAGTTGGTTGGGGTGGAAAGAGGATTGAAACAGACTAAAGAGCGTATTCAACTCTGCGAATCGCTGGTAGCAAAACAAGATGGATCAATTGTGCAACAGTTAAAGTTGTAATTGATTCAGCCATGAAAAAAGCCAACTGATCGTAGTTGGCTTTTTTATTAAGGGTTCTTATCAAATTACTCTTAGAACAGTCGATTCGAGACTGAATTATGCATAGATGTCTAAAAAGTTTTTAAAGATTTGATGGCCATGTTGACTCAAAATGGATTCAGGATGGAATTGCACGCCTTCAACAGGAAGTGTCTTATGTTTAACGCCCATAATTTCTTCCATTGAGCCATCTGCTTCATTAGTCCAGCATGTTACTTCAAGGCAGTCAGGTAGCGTTTCCTGATCAATGACCAACGAGTGATAACGAGTTGCCGAGAATGGGCTAGGCAGATTAATGAAAATACCCTTATTGCTGTGGTACATATCAGATAAACGTCCGTGCATCACCGTTTTGGCTCTTACAATTTTTCCGCCAAAAGCTTGCCCGATACTTTGATGTCCTAAACACACGCCAAGCAATGGAATTTTTCCGGCAAAGTGATTAATTGCAGGAATTGAAATACCAGCTTCACTTGGAGAGCAAGGACCAGGACCAATCACGAGGTATTTAGGTTGCCATCGTTCAATATCCTCTAATGTGACTTGATCATTGCGAACTACTTTTACTTCCTGATTCAACTCGCCAAAATACTGGACGATGTTGTAGGTAAAAGAGTCGTAATTGTCGATCATTAGAAGCATGATGAACTTAACCTCATGATAATTAAAATATATTTAATAAGTGACTAAAATAGTTATCCATATTGATACCCGTTTTCAGAAAAGACTTTTTAGATTTGAAAAATAAGAAGCCGTTTTCTAATGGGCTAATATAGCAAAAAAAGAAGTAACCAGTTTAACTATTTCATTCGTTAGAAATTTGCAGAAAAAATGGTTTAAGAAGTGAGGCTTTTTGAAATTATAGATAAGTACAAATAAGGCAGAATAAGCTTGTATTGTAAATAAAAAACTATTCTGCCTTAAACAAAAAGAAGATTAAATCTTACGTGTGTTATAAATCAACCAATCTAAAACATCGCCAGATAAATGTTCAGCCAGTCTTTCTTGAACATTTTGATGATAACCATTTAACCAGTCTTTTTCTTCATCTGTTAGCATCTCAACGATAATACAGTCTAAATGAATCGGGCAAAGGGTCAGCGTTTCAAACTCTAAGAAATCGCCGTAGGTTTTTTCAAACCCTGAGTGAAGTCTGTTTGCAACCAGATTTTCAATACGAATACCGTATTTTCCTTCATGGTATAAGCCCGGTTCATTAGAAAGAATCATACCTTCACGCAATTTGCTATAGGCATGAATAGGTGCGTAATAAGAAAGCACTTGCGGCCCTTCATGTACGTTAAGCGCAAAGCCTACGCCGTGACCTGTGCCGTGGCGATAATCTAAACCATGTTGCCATAAAGTATGGCGACAAATTGAATCGAGTAGAGGAGCGGCTAAACCTTCTGGATAAATCGTTTTTGCCAAAGCAATATGACATTTTAAAACCAGAGTATAGTCACGTTTTTGTTGCTCTGTTGGTGTCCCGACGGGAACAACACGGGTAATATCCGTTGTTCCGTCAACATATTGTCCACCAGAGTCAATGAGTAATAGGCCATCGCCTTCAATAAATGAGTAGTGTTCTTCAGTTGCACGGTAGTGGGGTAGAGCACCATTGGCATTAAAGCCGGCAATCGTTGAAAAACTTGGACCTATGAAACCCTCTTGTTGAGCACGGAAAGCTGTAATTTTCTCATCAATGGTGAGTTCTGAAATGCGTTGACCTTGATGAAGGGCTTTCTCTAACCAGTGGAAAAAGTGGCAAAGGGCAACACCATCTTTCACCATGGCATGGCGGATATGAGCAATTTCGCTTTCATGTTTACGCGATTTAAAAAGTGTACTTGGGTTGATGTCGTAAACAATCCGAATATCTTTTGCGATGGCTTGCTCATGAAAAATCGATACTTTGGCTGGATCTAACAGCACAGATGCATTAGAAATATTTGCTAAAAACTGAGCTGAATCTCGATAGTCACGAATCTCAATGCCATCAGCTTTGAAAGCTTGTTGAATGGTTGAATCAACTTTAATGCTATCAATGAATAAAACAGCCTGTTGAGCACTGATATATAAATGCGAAAGGAATACAGGGTTGTACTCTACATCTTGTCCGCGTGCATTTAAAGCCCAGGCAATATCATCTAAAGATGAAATGAAATGTCCTTCAATCGCTTTACTATTTAAAGCATCGCGTATTGCCTGAATTTTTTCTTTACGAGATAGGGCATTTAACCCTTCAGGCATTAAATGAATCTGTTCTAAAGGAAGTTCTGGACGATTAGACCAGATCGAGCCAATTAGATCTTGCTGTGTTTCAAGCTTAAAGCCACGTTGCTTTGCTGTATTTTCCAACGCTTTAGATTGCTGGATTGAAAGTGTTTGCCCATTTACTGAAATAACCGAACCCGCTGGTAGATTTTTCTCAATCCATGCGAGATGTGTAGAAGATTCATCACTGGTCAGTTTTTGTAATTGAAAGCCAGTTCCAGCGAGTTGTTGCTCGGCTTGTACCCAGTAGCGGCCATCGGCCCAGAGTCCTGCAAAGTTTTGTGTCACAACTAAAGTGCCAACAGAGCCACTAAAACCGCTTAACCACTGCCTTGCTTTCCAGTAGTCTGGTAAATATTCAGACATATGGGGGTCTGCACTCATCACAACCAAAGCATCAACGTGTTGATTGATCATGAGTTCTCGAAGTTTCGCTAGTTTTTCTGGAACAGTTAAGTCGTTCATATGGTTTCCAAATCAGGTTGAACTTTGCTGGTACTTTTGCCCATTAATTTATTCATTGGTTTCTTTAATAAAAATAACACGATTGCGCCAATAACCAAGGCCAATACACAGCGCATAAATAGGCTAGGTAAGTGATTAATACCATCTGCCGATACATGTCCGCCAATGAGACCTGCCATGAGATTGCCTAAAGCTGAACCAGTGAACCATAAACCCATAATTTGACTGCGTATAACATCGGGTGCAAGTTTTGTCATGGTTGATAAGCCAATTGGGCTTAAGCAAAGTTCACCTATGGTAAGAAGAAATAATGTACCAACTAACCAAAATGGTGAAACTACTCCGCCATGAATAGCAAAATGACTGGCTAAAGTCATAAGCAAAAAGCCACCTGCTGCGAATAGCAACGCAATAATAAATTTGCTGATATAGCTTGGATCTTTATTTGCCTTACCAAGTTTTGCCCATAGCCAAGCTGCAACTGGAGCAAAGATAATAATAAAAAGAGCATTGATTGATTCAAACCATACCGTTGGAATCTCAAAACCGAAAACAATACGGTCCGTATAATCTTGCGCAAATAAAGTAAAAGTTGTGGGCTTTTGTTCAAAAGCTGACCAGAATAGAGCAGATGCAGCTAATAAAACGAAGCAAATAATGATTTTAAATTTTTCATTTTGCTCTAAATTCAGGAAAAGTAGTAAGTATGCAAAATAAGCAATAATCCCAATGCTAATTCCTACGGTTAAATAGGTTGCGACAGCGACGGGATTGATGTGAATGATACCAAGGAAGGTTAGCGCAATAACGACTGCAACTGCGAATAAAAAGCTAAATACAATTTTAGGCGCATTTTTATTTTCTACGACAGGTTTGCTACAGCTATTGGCTTCTTGGCGTAGCTCATTAAAAGTTTGAAGCTGGGGCATTGCCATAAAACGGAAAATTAATAAAGCAATTAACATCCCAATGCCACCAATACCAAAGCCTAAATGCCATCCATGGTCTTTCGCCAAAAGCCCTGTAATAAGTGGGGCAATAAATGACCCCATGTTAATTCCCATATAGAAAATAGAAAAACCTGCATCACGTCTTGCATCATTGGCTTTATATAGTGTTCCGACAATCACTGAAATACAAGTTTTAAATAAACCTGAGCCAAGAACAATCAGAACTAGACCGAAATAAAAAAAGAATTGATCAAAAATGGTGGTGAGGGCAATTGATAAGTGACCTAAAGCAATAATAATTGAACCGTACCAGACAGCACGCGCCTGACCTAACCAGTTATCAGCAATCCACCCACCAAAAACTGTCATTAAATACATTGAGCCTGCAAATAATCCCACAATAGCTGCGGCAGTTGGTCGATCAAGTGCTAGCCCACCGTCATTCACCAGAGCAACCATATAAAGAACAAGTAAAGGGCGAATTCCGTAATAAGAAAATCTTTCCCAAAGTTCTGTAAAAAATAAAGTTTTTAATGGTTTTGGATGACCGAAAAATGCTTTATCGGTCTGTTCAAGTTCATGTTTCATTATTCAAATCCTTGAATGATTTTATGTTTTTTATAAACATAACTTTTAGTTTGTTTATTTATAACCAAAATTTATGTTTTTATTTTTTAGTTATTTTTAACAATAAAAGCAAATTTACCTTGTATAAAAACAGTGAATGAAAAAGAACATGAATAGTGGAGTTTGTGGATAGGCGAATAACACAAAGGAGTATTCATTTGAAGAATCAAAGAACTGCCGAGTACTGAAATGCTCTATAAGAATTCATAAAAATGAAAACTATTTGGTAGATTGTAAATAAACAATAAAGAACTTACTTGGGTGGCTTAACCAAGGCGCTTAAGTCATCTAAACAACCTAAAAATGAGTGAGAATGAATACTTTAAAAAGCATAAATATTTTTTGTGTAATCTAATAAGAATCTCAACATTATATATAAGAAAGTATTATGATCATGAACGTCTGATAGAAATTGATGCAGCGGATTATATCAGTGCAACAATTTTGCACTAAATTAGGGCAATAATAAGCTATTTAAATATGCCATAATTTGAAAATGTGTGAATATGGTGCATTTGCACAAGCAAACAGTATAATGGGTTCAAGACAAGGGGCCTAAATCATGAATACTTATAAGTAATTCAATGTTTTAGGTAAGTCTTATAAAGTTGGTATGAGAATTGCTTAATAAATACCAGCAACTAACACGCACTTAACAAGTGCAACAAAATTTCATTGGAGCAAAATGAGCATGGCGAACAAGGTCCTTCAACTCATACAAGAAAGTGGCGCAAAATGGGTCGATTTTCGCTTTACTGATACTAAGGGTAAAGAACAGCACGTAACTTACCCAGCTGATTCTATTGATGAAGATACTTTTGAAGACGGTAAAATGTTTGATGGTTCTTCAATCGCTGGTTGGAAAGGTATTGAAGCATCTGACATGATCTTACGTCCAGATGCGGAAACTGGTTTCATCGACCCGTTCTTTGCTGAACCAACTGTAGTTGTGACTTGTGACGTTATTGAACCTTCAACTGGTCAAGGTTATGAGCGTGACCCACGTTCGATTGCTCGCCGTGCAGAAGAATACTTAAAATCTACAGGTATCGGTGATACTGCATTCTTCGGTCCAGAACCAGAATTCTTTGTATTTGACGAAGTGAAGTGGGACATCGATATGTCTGGCGCTCGTCATACATTAATCGCTGAAGAAGCTGCTTGGTCTACTGGTAAAGATTACGAGTCTGGTAACTCTGGTCACCGTCCACGTGTTAAAGGCGGTTACTTCCCAGTTCCTCCAGTCGATTCTTCACAAGATATGCGTGCAGAAATGTGTGCAAAAATCGAAGACATCATGGGCCCAGGTCGTGTAGAAGTACATCACCATGAAGTTGCTTCTTGCCAGTTAGAAATTGGTGTGAGCTTCAATACTCTTGTTCGTAAAGCTGACGAAGTTCAACAGTTCAAATATGCTGTTTGGAACGTTGCACATCAATATGCAAAAACAGCTACGTTTATGCCTAAACCAATGGTAGGTGATAACGGTTCTGGTATGCACGTTCACATGTCTATCTCTAAAGATGGCAAGAACTTGTTTGCTGGTGATGAATATGCTGGCCTTTCAGAAATGGCGTTGTACTTCATCGGTGGTATCATCAAGCACGCTCGTGCATTGAATGCAATCACAAACCCATCTACAAACTCATACAAGCGTTTGGTTCCTCACTTCGAAGCACCAATTATGCTTGCTTATTCAGCGCGTAACCGTTCTGCGTCTATCCGTATTCCATACGTTTCTAGCCCTAAAGGTAAGCGTATCGAAGCTCGTTTCCCAGACCCAATGATGAACCCATACTTAGGTTTCGCTGCATTGTTAATGGCTGGTATCGACGGTATCCAAAACAAGATCCATCCGGGCGAAGCTGCTGACAAGAACTTGTATGATCTTCCTCCAGAAGAAGAAGCAAAAATCCCAACAGTTGCTCATAGCTTAGATATGGCTCTTGAAGCACTTCAAGCAGATCACGAATTCTTGTTAAAAGGCGGCGTGTTCACTAAAGAAATGCTTGATGCATACATCGAACTTAAAACTGAAGATGTACGTCGTCTTAACACGACTACTCACCCAGTTGAATTCGATATGTACTACAGCTTGTAATACGTATTTCGTAAAAAAGCCTGCTTATGCAGGCTTTTTTATTGCTTGGAATGTTGATTGAATTCTCTACGTTTTTTATCAAAAAATTGGGGTAAACTAGGTGCGAGTTTTCATGTGAGCAGATTATGCGTAAACGACAACCAGTACTTAAACAGGAAGAAGCGTTAAATCCTGCATTGAAAACATGGTTGTATGCGTCTGGTTCTCTGACCCAACAATTGACTGAACTTGGCGGTGGACAGTTCAGCGTAAAACCTTTTAAAGAACACTTTCAGCGTTTAACTTTTGCAGACAGTCAATGGATGAATATGCCTCATACCCATACTTCATGGGTAAGGGAAACATATTTATATGGCTGTGAAGTGGAACCTTGGGTTAAAGCAAAAAGTATTTTTCCAATTCGAAGTTTACAAAAAAAAGCCCGTATATTTCAGCATATTGGTTCTAAACCGATAGGCCGTTTTTTATTTCAAAGAACTACGCCACTGTGTGATCGCCGTGTTATTCGCTTACCCGAAGGTTGGACGCGACAAAGTTGCTATACTTGGCATGGGTGTAAATTTATTGTTCAAGAAACATTCTTACCGGCTTTTGAAGCTTTTTTATATCAGCAGCACGACAAGGAATTACTATGACGACTGCAACAGGTACAACATGGCGTCAGCGTTTAGAAGCTTATTATTATCTATGTCGATTTGATAAGCCAATTGGTACAGAATTGGTGTTTTGGCCAACCATGTGGGCACTTTGGGTTGCATCAAAAGGAATACCGAATTTAGGTATTTTATTCGTCATGATTTTAGGTGTTATTTTTATGCGCGCTGCTGGATGTGCGATTAATGACTTTGCTGATCGTAAAGTAGATGGTCATGTAGAGCGTACAAAAACTCGTCCTTTGGCAACAGGTGTCATTCGTGCGAGGGAAGCAGTATATGTATTCTTAGGTCTTGTTTTAGCAAGTGCATGTCTTTTGTTCTTTTTACCTATAGAAACTTTTTATTGGTCATTTGGCGCGTTATTTTTAGCGTTTATTTATCCATTTATGAAACGCTATACCAACTTACCGCAAGTTTTTTTAGGAGCAGCATTTTCATGGTCAATTCCAATGGCCTTTACTGCTGTAGGTAAAACTCCGGATCTGACTTGCTGGCTGCTGTATTTTGGTAATTTGGCTTGGACAGTGGCTTATGACACTCAATATGCAATTACAGACCGTGAATATGATTTAAAGATTGGTGTGAAATCTACAGCTATTCTTTTTGGTCGATATGACATCCAGATTATTGCAATCTTACAAGCAGCCAGTCTTGTTTTGATAGGAACGGCGTTGTATTTAGAAAATATCTTATTTCCATGGGCAATTGTTGCTTTAATTGTTGTGGCATTCGATTTTATATATCAAACACTTAAAACCAAAGACCGCAACCCTCAGGTTTGTTTCTGGGCATTTCGTCACAATCGCTGGGTAGGATTAATCATTTTTCTAGGAATATTTTTAAATTTCATATAGTAAAAATGACCGTGAGGTTGAAAAGTGTTCTATGCAGAGCACTTTTTTTATGTCTTAATATTTGTGCATAAAAATTATGCGGAATAAATAACACATAACATAAAAAGGATATTTTATGAAACGGTCAAAAGTTGCTTTAGCTATAACATTATCGGTTTCAGCATTATTTCTTACAGCATGTAATGACAACAATGACGATTACACTGGGATAGATTCAAATAAGACCTTTTTGTCTGAAAGTAATTACGCTATAGATAAAGTTGATAATGCTTCATCAATTAAAGTCATGACTTATAACATGACAAATGTGCAGGGAAAAACAGCCACTGCTACTGCTATGGTATTGTTCCCAAAAGCATCGCAACCTAAAGATGGTTATCGAGTGGTTGTATGGGAGCATGGAACTGTAGGAGTAGGAGATAGCTGCGCGCCAAGTAAAAATGCAATTAATCCACGATTTAAAATTTTAGCTGAAAACTTATTAGCAGCAGGTTATGTGATTATTGCACCAGATTATGAGGGTTTAGGTACGCCAGGTGTACATCCGTATTTAAACTTGTCTAGTGAAGCAAAATCCGCATTAGCAGCAGTCAAGGCAGCAAAAGACCATTATGGAAATCAGTTGAAAGGCGATTGGATGTCAATTGGCCAATCACAAGGTGGACATGCATCATTAGGTACTGCTGAATTCGCCAATACAGATACAAGTTATAAAGGTGCTGTAGCTGGGGCGCCGGCATCAAGCTTGGGCACAATTATTCAAATTTATATTGATCCTGCAATGAATCAAGATAGTAATTTTGCAGTTAGTAAGCTAGATCAGGCAATTATAGCGCGTAGACAAATTGATGCAGCGATTGCTGCAGGGCAAATGTCTCCAAATGATCCACTGGCGCTTGCTGTACCAACAATTGATAAAACTGCAGAAGGATATGCCGAATTGTTAGCATATGCTGCTTTTGCAAGTGCTGGGATTAAAGCACAGCAGCCAAATTATGATTTGAAGTCAATCTTTACATCAGGGGCAGCTGATATTGCAGAATTGGCTTATGGTCGTACAGGAGATGATGGTACATGTCTGAGTTATCCTGCACCTGATACTGCAAATGGTTTACAGGAGAAATTTAAAGCAGGAATCCTAGCTTTCTTAGCTGACCCTACACATCAAATTTCACAGTACGGTATTGATCTAAATAAATTCAAGACCGATCAAGTAGTTCAAAGTTTTTTAACATCGACTCAACCTGCAACGAATGCTACAGCTGAAAAAGTTATTAAAGCACCTGTATTTATTATTCAAGGTGAAAAAGATCAGGCAGTATTGCCTGTAGTAACACAAGCCTTATTCGCAAATATGAAAGCGAATGCTTTGAAATTTTTCCCTCAAGCTGGGTACGATAAGGGATATAACTTAACCATTGTACCGAATGCGACTCATACACAAGCAATCGTATGTCAAAATGCAAATGCCGTAGATTTTATTCAAACGAATATGTCAGCAGGTACCGGTATTGTTCTAACTGATGCACAGAAAGATGCTAGCCAAAGCCCGCACTGTACAGGTAAGTTCTAAGTTTTATTTAACTAGCATTAAGCTTAAGAAAAGAGCCTTTATATAGGCTCTTTTTTGTTATATTGTTACATAGCTTAAAATTAATGATGTTCGAGTTTAAATCACTTATGAGTCAGCAATCAGTTGAAAAAAAATCTGTTCCTTGGTTATTAATGGGGTTGGGTTTACTTATTCCTTTTTTAATTATTGGAATACTTTTCTTGGCTGCAAAGAGTGATGCTAAGAATAAAAAACAATATGAGCAGCAACGTATAGAAATGGAAAAAAGAATAGCTGAAAAAGAGGCTGCAAATTCAGATAAGAAATAGCATTAGCTGTTCAATGAATATCTCTTTGTAGTTGGCGTACGCTCGGTATGCTTGTATAACGTTTTACGATATATCCGGCTTCTGTCAGCATTTGATCGCGTAGACGGTCTTCTTCTGCTTTTTCAAGGTGAGTAGGGTCATCTAACTCAATAATAGCAATTACTTCCATTTTGTCATTAAGCAAAACAAAGTCGGTAACTTTACGATTGAACTGGCTACGAACCTTATAGTCATTGCTGGTGATTAATGCGCTAAACGCCACTTGAGCTAAAACATGGCAAGTTGGGAAACTCTGTTTTAGACGTATAAACATTTGAGTTTCAAAATTAGTAATAACAGGACGAGCAAAGAATTTTTGTTTTGGGAATAAATAGGGACGTAAACAAACAATAAGAAAAATACAGGTGCTTAAGCAACCTAAAACAATAAAAAATAAGTGACTCGATTCGAACATGTGACAACATCATACAAATAAAAACCCACTCGTAATGAGTGGGTTTTTAAGAATCTTGGCTCTCCCACCTGGGCTCGAACCAGGGACCTGCGGATTAACAGTCCGTCGCTCTACCGACTGAGCTATGGGAGAATCTGGAAAAGGATTTTAGGCAGGAAAGGGGGCTGGGTCAAGCCTTAATAGCAGAATTAGTGAGAATATCTAATCGTTTGGCTTAAAAATACACGAAACATTGATTTTATTCAAAATAATAGAAAGTTATTAGATGATTAGAAAAGAAAAAACCCGCAATAAATGCGGGCTTTTAGAATCTTGGCTCTCCCACCTGGGCTCGAACCAGGGACCTGCGGATTAACAGTCCGTCGCTCTACCGACTGAGCTATGGGAGATTAGTAGATGGCTCTCCAACCTGGGCTCGAACCAGGGACCTGCGGATTAACAGTCCGTCGCTCTACCGACTGAGCTATTGGAGAATCTGATGCGCATTTTATGGATGAAATCTAAAAGCGTCAATAAGAATATTAAAGAAAATGAATCGTTTGCTTGATTAATATGCTTTTGTTGCCTTAAAAATAAAAAAACCACCCTAAAGAGGGTGGTTTTTTTATAAAGAAATAAAATTATTTCTCTACACCAGCTGGCTGACCTGCAAGTTTTGCATTTGCATAGTCCCAGTTCACAAGGCTTTCTAAGAAAGTTGCGATGTATTTAGGACGTAAGTTACGGAAATCGATGTAGTAAGCATGTTCCCATACGTCAATTGTTAATACAGCAATTTGACCATGTGCAAGTGGAGTGTCTGCATTTGAAGTTTTAGTAATAGAAAGTTTACCGTTTACTTCATCAGCAACTAACCAAGCCCAACCTGAACCGAATTGAGTTGTTGCAGCAGCAGTAAATTCTTCTGCAAATTTTTCGTAGCTACCAAAAGCTTCGTCGATTTTAGCAGCGATTGCGCCAGTAGGTTTACCACCACCATTTGGCTTCATGCTGTTCCAGTAGAAAGTGTGGTTCCAAACTTGAGCAGCATTGTTGAAAATACCAGCTTTAGATGCGTCACCAGCAGTTGCTTTGATGATTTCTTCTAAAGTTTTACCTTCAAGGTCAGTGCCTTTGATTAAGTTGTTTAAGTTAACAACATAGGTGTTATGGTGTTTGTCGTGATGGTATTCTAAAGTTTCTTTACTGATATGTGGCGCTAAATCATCATAGCCATATGGAAGTGCAGGTAAAGTAATGGTTGTCATGTTCCTATTCCTTGCATTTGCTGGGTTATACAATATTAAGTGGCTCTATTGTAAATGATTCTGTTAACAATAGGGCATCGTTTTAAAGAACTATACACAATAAAGATCTAATTAATACGCATAACACAGATTGAAAAAAAGACTTAATTAAATCGGATTATTCAATTCAAAATATTCAGATTCAACTGTGAACTGTTTTGAAATGGCTTGTGCCAAACGTTGAACTCCATAACGTTCGGTTGCATGGTGACCACAGGCAAAATAATGAACACCTAATTCTTTTGCTTCGTAAAAAGTTCGTTCACTGACTTCCCCTGAAATATAAGCATCACAATTTTGCAAAGCAGCTTTAGCAATAAAATCCTGAGCACCGCCTGTACAGAAACCTACTTTTTGAATCGTTTTCTTCTCGGCTGGTAAGTGAATCACTTTAAAATCAAAACTGTTTTGTAGTTTTGCTTTAAAGTCATCTACAGAAAGTGCTTGTTCTAAATAACCAATATTACCAATTGGGTGTTTCTCGGTTAAATCGAGTGGTTCTAAGCTTTGCAAGTTTAGCTTTTCTGCAATGGCGATATTATTGCCTAAAGATGGGTGTGCATCTAAAGGTAGATGATAAGCGACTAATGAAATATTATTTTGAATGAGTTTTTTAATGCGGTTGCCTCGCATACCAGTAATAGGATACGGTTCGCCTTTCCAAAAATAACCGTGGTGTACAAGTAATAGATCGGCATTTTGAGCAATAGCTGCATCAATTGCATCTTCAGAAGCAGTCACTGCACAAACAATACGTTTTACTTCAGTTGAACCTTCAATTTGCAGGCCATTTGGTGCGTAATCTTTAAACTCTGCTGCTTTTAAGGTTTGGTCGCACCACTGAATAATTTCATGCAAATTTGCCATGATATTTCCTGAATTGAGTAGTAAAAGTTGCTAAAGCTATAGAAACATATTTTGTTGTGTAACTAAAGCTAGACAAATCTTTTTTGACTTTTTTATGTATATCGACATATTTAATTTAAAATGCTTAACTGAAAACTCTTTTTGTTCAATATATTAATTTAATTAAAAACTTCTTTGCGTAGAGGATATGAACGTGCGCCGCACCTTTACATGGTTACCTTGGGTGTTACTTATTATTGTAATTGCCAGTTTTATTGCATGGCAAAAATACCATCAGCCGAAACCAACTGTTGCAGTTGATGGGGTGCAAATGCCTGCTGAGAAAGTTGAGCCTCTGGTGAATACTTCTCGAACGGGTGGGGTGGTATCTTATAGTGCTGCGGTAAAAGTTGCAGCGCCGGCAGTTGTTAATATTTTTACGACCCAGAAAGTTAAACAAAATCATCCTTTATTAAGTGATCCGGTTTTCCGTGAATTTTTTGGAAATCAGGTTCCTGAACAACAACAGCAAAATGAAAATAGCTTAGGTTCAGGGGTTATTGTTCGTGCTGATGGTTATATTCTTACCAACAACCATGTGATTGCCCAAGCTGACCAGATCGTAGTTGCTTTACATGACGGACGTCGTGCAGAAGCTACAATTGTGGGGACTGACCCAGATACAGATTTGGCAGTTATTAAAATCGATTTAGATAAACTGCCAGTATTGCCATTTAAATTGAGTGGTAATGAAGTGGGTGATGTTGTTTTAGCAATTGGTAACCCGTTTGGTGTAGGACAAACGGTAACTCAAGGTATTGTTTCAGCGACAGGTCGATCAGATTTAGGTATTAATACCTATGAAGACTTTATTCAAACTGATGCAGCAATTAACCCTGGAAATTCAGGGGGAGCCTTAATTGATGTTGCTGGTAACTTGATTGGTGTGAATACGGCTATTTTTTCACAATCAGGTGGTTCTTTAGGTATTGGTTTCGCTATTCCTGCGAAGGTTTGTCAACAAGTTCTCAACTCAATTTTAAAAGATGGCCGTGTGGTTCGTGGTTGGTTAGGTATTAGTTTACTACCACCTACACAAGACGATGTATTGGCACCAAAACCACCAGTTGGTGTAATCGTTGCTGATGTATTAAAAAATGGTCCAGCGGCTTCTGCTGGTATTAAAGTGGGCGATAAAATTGTTCAGGTGAATAATGAACCGATTACTTCGGCTTCTCATTTGATTAACTACGTTGCTTTACAGGCGCCAAATAGTGAAATTAATGTATTGGTTGAACGAGATGGTAAACAACAAAACTTTGTTGTGACTGTGGGCGAGCGAAAAGCGCAAAATACTCAATCTCAGTATATCCCGCTTCCTAAACGTTAAAACCTCAATAAAAAAAGCCTCAAGATGAGGCTTTTTTTATGACTACTGATTAAGAATGGCTAAGGCTTTGATGTTGATTTTTAAACTCAGCTAAAGCCTCAATTCGATATTGAATGAGCATTTCACCAATTTCTGCACCCTTAATGTTCTCTGGTAAATCCTGAACTTTAATAGAGCGAACAATTTGCATCGCTTCACGCATATATTGAGCTTGAGGATACGGACGATCTTCTAGCCCTAATCTGCCTTTTGCATCACATTCACAGGCTTGGACAAAAGCTTCTACTCTTTCTGGACGACGTAAAACATCTAAGCGTTGTAATAGACGCCATAAAGTACCTGGCTTTAATGACATAATCTGGTGGCATTTTAAATGCTCTTTACACACTGATAATGCCAACTGCTTGGTTTGCGTTGGGACTCTTAAACGTTCACATAATTGAGTAACTGGTTTAATTCCACGTTCTTCATGCATGATATGACGAGGAAGCTCATCGGCTGGAGTAAGAGCCTTACCTAAATCATGCACTAAAACAGCAAAACGTACATCGAGTGAGTAATTCGATTTACAAGCTTGTTGTAATGACATAAGGGTATGAACGCCACAATCTACTTCAGGATGATATTCAGGACGTTGAGGTACACCAAATAAAGCATCAATTTCAGGAAAAAGATGTTTTAATGCGCCACAATCACGCAAAGTTTGAAAATAAATATCTGCATGAGTTTCCATTAAAGCGCGAGAGGTCTCTTTCCAAACACGCTCTGGTGTTAATGCATCCAGTTCACCTGACTCTGCCATGGTTTGCATAAGTTGCAAAGTCTCTGGCGCAATTTGAAAACCATATGGAAAATATCGTGCAGCAAAACGAGCGACACGCAAAACCCGTAGGGGATCCTCAGCAAATGCTTCTGAAACATGACGTAGAATTTTATTTTCTAAGTCGCTTTGACCACCATATGGATCATATATTTTGCCATCTTGATCCATGGCAATTGCATTAATTGTTAAGTCACGGCGAATTAAGTCGTCTTCTAAACTTACGGTTGTATCAGTAAAGAATTGAAACCCATGATATCCCTGACCAGACTTTCGTTCGGTTCGTGCAAGTGCGTATTCTTCTTTGGTTTGAGGATGAAGAAACACAGGGAAATCTTTGCCTACAGGCTGGAAACCTTGGGCGAGCATGTGTTCCGGCGTTGCACCGACAACAACATAGTCTTTTTCTTGATAGGGATGCCCAAGTAAAAAATCTCGGACGGCACCGCCTACTAAATACACTTGCATGAAAAAACCTCTATTCTTCAAGCAATCATGCTACAGAATAGAGGTTTTCTCAAGTGATTAGAGATGCTTTTCGTAAAAAGCAGTTTCTAAATTACTTTTCTTGTTGTTGAATTTCAGCAACAGTTAAAGCAGTCATATTGATAAGGCGGCGAGTCGTCGCTGTAGGTGTCAAAATATGAACTGGTTTAGCAGCACCTAGCAAAATTGGACCAATTGTAACGTTGTTACCAGAAGTTGCTTTTAACAAGTTAAATGAAATGTTTGCTGCATCTAGGTTCGGCATAATAAGCAAGTTTGCTGAACCTTTGAAACGTGAACCTGGGAAAGCATATTGACGAATGCTTTCGTCTAACGCTGCATCACCATGCATTTCACCTTCAACTTCAAGCTCAGGAGCTTGCTCAGATAAAATACGATAAACTTCACGCATTTTTTGAGCGCTTGAATCAGTCTGGTCGCTACCGAAACTTGAGTGAGAAAGTAAAGCTACGCGTGGTGTAATACCAAAGCGACGTACTTCTTCAGCTGCTAAGATTGTCATTTCAGCAAGTTGTTCGGCAGTCGGGTTAGTGTTTACATACGTATCAGCAATAAACAAGTTACGGTCTTCAAGCATTAATGCATTGAGCGTGAAGAAGTTGTTCATACCTTCTTTAAGACCAATAACGTTACGCACAAAGTCAAGGTGAATGTTATAGCTACTGTACGTACCACATAACATACCATCTGCTTTGCCGAATTTAACCAGAAGAGATGCAATTAAAGTTGAGCGACGGCGAGCTTCACGTTGAGCATATTCAACAGTAATGCCTTTACGTTGCATTGTTTGGTAGTAGTCTTTCCAAAACTCTTCATACATCGGGTTTTGTTCTTGATCTACAATCTCAATATTTACACCGTGTTGTAAACGTAGACCTAATTTTTTGATGTTTGCTTCAATGACTGCAGTACGACCAACTAAAATTGGTTTAGCTAAATCTTCATCAACTGCAATTTGAACAGCACGTAATACGCGCTCATCTTCGCCTTCAGCATATGCAATACGTTTAGGATCTGTTTTTGCTTGAGCAAAGATTGGTTTCATCAAGAATGCTGAGTTATAAACAAACTCAGAAAGTTTTTGACGATATGCAGAGAAATCTTCGATAGGACGAGTTGCAACACCTGAATCCATTGCTGCTTTAGCAACAGCAGGTGCGATTTCTAAAATTAAGCGTTGATCAAGTGGGCGTGGAATTAAGTAGTCACGACCAAATGAAGCAGATTTTTCACCATAAGTAGCTGCGTCAGCTTCTACGTGAGCCATACGTGCAATTGCGTGTACACATGCAATTTTCATATCTTCGTTAATTGTTGTAGCACCTACGTCAAGTGCACCGCGGAAGATATAAGGGAAACATAACGCATTGTTTACTTGGTTCGGGTAGTCCGAACGACCAGTTGCCATAATGACATCAGGACGTACTTCATGTGCATGTTCAGGCAGAATTTCTGGATCTGGGTTTGCTAATGCAAAAATAATTGGATTTTCAGCCATTTGTTTCACCATATCTTTGGTGAGAATACCTGCAGCTGAAAGACCTAAGAACATATCTGCGCCAGCCATTACTTCATGTAATTGAGTCGCTTTAATGTCTTGTACATAACGCTTTTTAGATTCATCTAAGCCTTCACGTGAAGTCGTAAGTAAACCACGAGAATCGGCAACAATGATATTTTCTTTATTTACGCCTAACGCGCAAAGTAAATCTAAACAAGAAAGGGCAGCAGCACCTGCACCTGAAGCAACGATTTTGATTTCTTCAATTTTCTTATTAACGATTTGTAAAGCATTTAATAATGCTGAACCTACAATAATACTTGTACCGTGTTGGTCATCATGGAACACAGGAATTTTCATGCGTTCACGAAGTTTCTTCTCAATATAGAAACATTCTGGTGCTTTGATATCTTCAAGGTTAATGCCGCCAAAAGTTGGTTCTAATGAAGCAACAATATCAACGATTTTATCTGGATCGTTTTCAGCAATTTCAATATCAAATACATCAACACCAGCGAACTTTTTAAACAGAACGCCTTTACCTTCCATTACCGGTTTAGAAGCTAATGGACCGATGTTACCTAAACCAAGAACCGCAGTACCGTTACTGACAACAGCAACTAAGTTACCACGCGCTGTGTATTTTGCAGCAGCTGAAGGATCACGTTCAATCTCTAAACATGGAGCAGCAACCCCTGGTGAATAAGCTAGAGCCAAATCTCGTTGGTTGACGAGTTGCTTACTAGGCGTGACGCTGATTTTCCCTGGATTTGGATATTCGTGGTAATTTAAAGCGGCCTGTTTTAAAGATTGATCGTCCATCTGAGTCTCTATTTGATACAAAAAAGCAAACTAGTCAAATCACTCATTTAGGGGGAGGCAACTCATTTCGTTTACTTTGCTTTAATTTTTACCAATTAAGAGAATAGTAGACGAATTGCCAATAGCCCCGTAGTGAGCTAAATGCTAAAGAATATAACACTACTTCTTTATTTCTCACAGTCAAAAACGCTCATTTTTGGAAAAACCAGCGCATGTAAAATAGACTGTTAAAACAATTATGAAATATACGTATTTGATTGTAGATATTGAATAATCTGATTTGGATGGAGTGGGCGACTAAAGAAATAGCCTTGTAAAAAATCACATTGTTGTTTTTGTAGATAAATGACTTGTTCCTCAGTTTCAACACCTTCAGCAACCAGTTTTAATCCCATACTTTTGCCCATCGCAATCATAGCATTGACAATCGCTTCTTGTTTTTGATCACCAATTTTAGAAATAAAGGCTCGATCTATTTTCAAAATATCGATTGGGTACTCTGTTAGATAAGCTAAAGATGAATAACCTGTACCAAAATCATCGAGTGCAATTGAAATATTGCGTTCTTTAATTGAATGCAATAATTTTTTCACATTATCAGTATTGTCTAATAAAGCCGATTCGGTAATTTCTAGCTCTAAATTTGAACCATCTAACTGATATTGTTCTAAAAACTCATCCAAGTCATTGAGTAAAAGGCCTCGATGAATTTGTTGGGCAACAATATTTACCGAGACTTGGATATCTGTATAGCCAGCTTTTTTCCATTCTTGTAATTGTTTGCCGACTTTATCTAAAACGACTTTACCGATATCAGAAATAAGGCTACTACGTTCAGCAAAAGGAATAAACATATTTGGCATAACTAGTCCTTTTTCAGGATGTTGCCAGCGAATTAAAGCTTCAAAACCCTTAACTGATTTGTCATTTAAATTAATTTTCGGTTGGTAATAAACAACGAACTCATCATTTTGAATGGCTTTACGGAGTTCTTGTTCTAAATCGGCTGTCTTATATGGATTTGTTGTTTTATTACAATAATAGCTAATAGTATTGCCGCCCAGACGTTTTGCTTCTGACAATGCTTGTTCAGCGTGGTTGTTAAGATGGTCAACTTGTCTGCCATGTTCTGGAAAACAAGCGACTCCAATAGATGCTGTAATAAAATATTCCTGCTGATCAATATAAAAAGGTGCATTCAAAGCTTGTAATATATTTTGACAATATTGCTCAATATTTGGGTGAATCGGTGATATTTCATAAATAATCGCAAAATCGTCCCCATTTAAATAAGCGACTAAAATAGCATTAATATTGGTGAGACGTAGACGCTGTGCAAATTGTTTCAGTAGTTCGTCACCACTATCATTATTTAAGAACTCATTAAATGCTCTAAATCTATCAATATTAATTCGAATTAATGCCAGATTTTTAAAACTATAAGAAGGATTGACTAAATATTGATGTAATTGATTGTAATAATAAAAACGGTTAGGAAGGTGAGTTAAACTATCATAATTTTTTAAATAAGATAAATGTTGCTCTTGGCGTTTTTGCTCAGTTAAATCACGTGCAAAACCAATATAATTAATGACTTGATTGTGTTCATCTTTAACTGCATTAATATGAAGCCATAAATAAACACTCTTACCCGAAGCAAATTTTTCATCAAACTGGCCCATATATTCACCAGTTTTAAGAAGTTGTTGAGTAATCGAGTCATGAAACTGTTGTTGCTGCAATTTCTGATTTATTGCGATGTTAAATAACTGCTGATTTAATAACTCAGATTTCGAAAAACCAGTTAATTTTTCATAATAAGGATTAACATCAATATAATTAAGTTTTTCATCTAGAATGAAAATTCCTTCAGCAGCTTGTTCAAGCACAATAGCGCAGAGTCTTAAATGCTCTTGATCTTTTTTTTCCTGATGAATATCTCTGGTCATTCCAACCATGCGTAAAGCTTTATTGGTTTTAGGATCACGGCTAATGACACGCCCTACATCATGAATCCAGCGCCAAGAGCCATTACGACGTAAAATACGAAAAGTAATATTGAAATGATCAGATTTTCCTTCCAAATGTTCTTTTAAACGTTCATCAAATAATTTTCGGTCATTCGGATGAATACGCTCTAATATGGCTTTGAGATGTAAAGAGGTATTTTGCGTTTGTTTTTGTTGATCAAAAAAAGTGATTTCTAGTTTTTGTTTTTCAATATCCCAGTCCCACGGTCGAATACCTGCAGTTTCATGGGCAAATGCTAAATTATGACGATGACTTTCAAGCCTCTCATTCATTTTGGTTAAGTCGTATGTTCTCTCACGTACTTTTTGTTCGAGTAAATGATTATTAAATTGAAGCTGTGCTTCAATATCTTTGGATTTATTTACTTCTTGTTGGAGCTGTACACATAACTCTTCAGCCCATTGAGTATGCTGTTCTGCGACTTGTACAAGTTGCTTATTTTTAAATAATAGTTGAGAAATTTTTTGATAGTTACGTTGAGTTGCATATGCACAAAGCAAAGTTGCTACAAAGGCTAAGTTATAAGCAAAGTAAAAAGGAAGTTGGGTGACTTGAGAATGGGTAAATTGACTAATAAGGAGTGGAACTGTACTTGGAATAAAGAGTAAATAAAAATATCGGGGCTGCTGAGTTAAAAAAGTAAGACCAATAATGTGTGCTGAAGTAATAAATAGGGCGATTAGGATATGAACATCGGATACGGAGATTAAGCTAGCTGGAAGCGAAAAATGAAGAACAATTATATTTATTCCCATTAAAATTCCAGAGAGCAAACAAATAGCTTGCAGGGTCAAATCAGTTTTTTTAATAAAATTAATATCGCGATATTGTGTTAAAAGTTTTGGAATAAATAATAGACAGGTAAAAATTAAAACGGTAAAGCCAATTGACCAAATAAATTTTGTAATGTAAGAAGTAAAGTAACAAGAGAAAATAAGGGCTGAAATTAGGCAAAGTAATATTAGGCTAATCAGATACCAGCGAATATATTGAATTGAGAGCCGGAGCTGTTCAATTTTTGTTTGATGCTGTAAATATTCTTCCTGAAGGCCAGACATAAGATTTTTCTATCCTATTTTTTTACATTTATACAGAAAGAATCTGATTTATCAGTGGAAAAAAATTTAAATTAATATTCATACAGTAAAAGTAAGTTAACTTTAATTGTTGATTTAATCAATGTTCAATTAGTTTATATGGATAAAAACCGATAATTTAAAATAGATAATGCCACAACAGGTGCAGTTTCAGTGCGTAATACACGATCTCCAATACACCAGTTCATAAAACCAGCTTGATTCGCTTGCGTAATTTCATTTTCGCTTAAACCACCCTCTGGTCCAATTAATAGGGCAAGTTCAGGCTGAATCCCTGACAATACATCTTTTTGTTCTTTTTCAGGAGCTAAAACAAATTTAGATACAGGAAGTTCAGAAGAGCTTAGCCATTCATTAAGCGAAATAGGGGCTAAAACTTCTGGGACTAAGTTAAGTCCACATTGCTCACATGCTGCAATCGCAACAGCTTGCCAATGGTCTAATTTTTTTTGGTCTCGGTCATATTTCAAGCGCATTTCACAACGTTCACTGGTTAAAAGCTGAATTTTGCTAACACCAAGTTCAGTGGCTTTCTGAATAGCATAATCCATTCGGTCACCTTTACTCATGACCTGACCAAGAATAGCTTTAAAAGGAGCGTTACGGTTTGCAGGATTAAAACTCTCAATTGTGACAAATGCATTTTTTTTATTAATTTCGGTCAATGTTGCGAGATATTCTCCGCCTTGTCCATTAAATAGAGTCGCTTGTTCTTGTAGTTGTGCACGTAAAACACGTACCCAATGATGGAATACCGATTCAGTCAGCTGAATTGTTGAGCCAACTGTAAGTTCAGTTTCGATAAAAAAACGATTCATTGGGTACGCCTTACAAAATTAATTTAAACCAAGATCAACAACAAGTTGACGAGTTGGTTCGACTTGGTTCATTGAATAGAAGTGCAAGCTTGGTGCACCACCTGCAATCAGGCGTTCGCATAGCTTAACAACCACTTCATGACCAAAAGCTTTAATACTTTCGCTGTCATCGCCATAGGCTTGTAACTGCTTACGGATCCAGCGAGGAATTTCAGCACCAGTACCATCTGCAAAGCGAATTAAGTTGCTTGCATTGGTAATCGGCATGATACCAGGAGCTACCGGAATGTTAATTCCAGCTTTTTCCAAACGCTCCATAAAATAAAAGTATGAATCTGGATTAAAGAAGAATTGGGTAATTCCAGCATTGGCACCAGCTTGTACTTTTTCAATAAAACGTTGGATGTCTGAATCAAGGCTTTCAGCTTGAGGATGCATTTCTGGGTAAGCTGCAACTTCAATATGAAAATGATCACCTGAGTGCTCACGAATAAAACGTACTAAGTCT
This sequence comes from Acinetobacter nosocomialis, assembly GCF_041021905.1. NCBI lineage: Bacteria > Pseudomonadati > Pseudomonadota > Gammaproteobacteria > Moraxellales > Moraxellaceae > Acinetobacter > Acinetobacter nosocomialis. The sequence goes on along the minus strand of NZ_CP157432.1, from coordinate 2,765,904 downwards.
TGAGCATAAGGAAGCTCGCCAAGACCAACCTGTCCAGATGGTAAGTCGCCACGTAAAGCGACAATACGGTCAATGCCTTGAGCTTTATATAAATCGAGTAGTTCAGCAATACGCGTCTTATCATCACCAATACAAGAAAGGTGAGGGGCAACAGGAGTGCCTTTACCGTTGAAATCTTCAATAGCGGCAAGTGTACGTTCGCGAGTAGAACCACCAGCGCCATAAGTAATCGAGAAAAACTCTGGATTTAATAGCTGTAATTCTTGGTGAACAATACGAAGTTTTTCAGCACCGGCATCAGTTTTTGGCGGGAAAAACTCAAAAGAAATAGGTGTACGTTTAGTCATGTCAAATCCTTGTAAACAGCGAAACATTTTTAGAAAAAAGGGCAGTCGGTTCACCGTCTGCCCTTAAGTTCTTAGTATTTGTAAGCGTCAGATTTGAATGGTCCCTCAACAGCAACACCTAAATAATCGGCTTGCTCTTGAGTTAACTGAGTAAGTACACCACCGAAACCTGCAACCATTGCTGCAGCAACTTCTTCGTCAAGTTTCTTAGGAAGAACTTCTACGCGAATTTTTGCAGCTTTTTCGCTTGCAGGAAGGTCAGCAAATTTCTCTTGGAATAAGTGAATTTGGCCTAAAACTTGGTTAGCAAAAGAACCATCCATTACACGTGATGGGTGACCAGTTGCATTACCTAAGTTTACAAGGCGACCTTCAGAAAGAAGGATAAGGTAGTTGTTTTCGTCTTCTGAACGATAAACTTGGTGAACTTGTGGCTTAACTTCAACCCACTTGTAACCACGTAAATAAGCTGTATCGATTTCTGTGTCGAAGTGACCGATGTTACATACAACTGCACCAGCTTTTAAGCTGTCTAGCATTGCGGCATCACACACGTGGTAGTTACCAGTCGTTGTTACAACAAGGTCAGTGTTGCCAAGAAGATCGTGGTTAATATCTTCTTTTTTACCTGTTTGTACGCCGTTTTTGTATGGAGATACAACTTCATAGCCGTCCATACATGCTTGCATTGCACAAATTGGGTCAACTTCTGTGACACGAACGATCATGCCTTCTTGACGTAAAGATTGAGCAGAACCTTTACCTACGTCACCGTAACCGATCACAAGCGCACGGCGGCCAGATAACAACATATCTGTTGCACGTTTGATCGCGTCATTTAATGAGTGACGGCAACCATATTTGTTGTCGTTTTTAGACTTAGTAACCGAGTCATTTACGTTAATTGCAGGTACTTTTAAAGTGCCGTCTTTCCACATTTCGATAAGACGTTGAACACCTGTAGTTGTTTCTTCGGTAATACCGTGAATACGTTCTAAAAGAGCAGGATATTTTTCATGAACAAGAGCAGTTAAGTCACCGCCATCGTCCAAAATCATGTTGGCATCCCAAGGTTGACCATTTACATTGATCTGTTGTTCTAAGCACCATACATATTCTTCTTCAGTTTCACCTTTCCAAGCAAAAACTGGAATACCGCGAGCAGCAATTGCAGCAGCAGCATGGTCTTGAGTAGAGAAAATGTTGCAAGATGTCCAGCGAACTTCAGCACCTAATTCAACAAGCGTTTCAATAAGAACCGCTGTTTGAATGGTCATGTGGATACAGCCAAGAATTTTTGCGCCAGCAAGTGGTTTAGAAGCTGCATAGCGTTTACGTAAGCCGATCAAAGCTGGCATTTCTGCTTCAGCAAGTTTGATTTCTTTACGACCGTAGTCAGCAAGTGAGATGTCAGCAACTTTGTAATCTGTAAATGAAGCATTAACCGCGTTCATCAGGATCTCCTAGGAAAAAATAGTATTGATCATTCTGTTCGCGGATGCCGTTGTTGGTTAAAACGAGTGTTTAACCGATCGTCGAGCCTGGCAAAATGATCTTTAGTGCCGATCATTTGTCGCAGCATCCCTCGACTAGCGAAACATTGTACTTGGAAAAGCTTTTAGTGCCAATCCAGTTTTGTTTATTATCTGCTTAATTACGACTTTAGATTTAAATTATGGCCTTAAATATTCCCGAATCTTTGGCAAACCTCGAGGCAAACAGTGGAGTTTTCGCAGTTTGGATGGTACTAAAGCATTATGGGGTACAAATTGATGTTGCTGAGTTGATTAAAGTTTGCAGATATGAGCAAGACGGTACCTATACGATTGCTTTAGCTGTTGCTTTAAAAAAATTTGGTTTTGATGTGTCCTTTTATTCAGATGATGATCCCAATATTAGCCCGAGCGAACGCATGAGCTATAAAGAAGCAAAGGTACTAAAAATTCCAATAGGATCTGCTTTGAGCTATCAAGATATTCAAGCTGCTATTCATAATGGAAAAATGATGATTGTGTACTACGACACTTTAGATGGCGTAGGTAATCAGTCACTGGTTTATTCTATAGATCAAAATGAAATTTGCTTTTTTGATAGTTTTGAGCCGATGTCGGCAACAGTTTTTGAGAACCAGCGTAATGTAGAAGGAATTTGCCGTCAGGCTATTATAATTGGTGAACGTAATTTAAATATTTATTCGACTACATTAAATTAGATCAAAGTGAGCCAGTAGAGTTCTGGCTCAGATTAAAGTTATTGTTGTTGATATTCTTGAATGACTTCTAAAGCAGCGCGAAAAGCTTCCTGAGTAGCAGGAGCGCCGCAATATGGCAAACTATGCAATAAAGTTTCCTGAATTTCTTCCACTGTACAACCATTATTGAGTGCACCACGGACATGGCCTTTAAGCTCGGTAGGAGATTTAAGCGCAGTTAACATTGCTAGAGTGATTAATGAGCGATATTTACGTGGTAGCACACCTTCACGCTGCCAAGTCGAACCCCAAGCATGTTCATTAATCCAGTCTTGTAAGGGCTGGGTAAAGGGTACCGTATTTTCTTGTGCACGTTTTACAAAAGCTTCTCCCATTACTTCTGTGCGTACTTTTAATCCATTTTCGTAATCTTGCTTAGACATTAATTTCTCCTAAAAATAAAAGCGTCGAGTGACGCTTTTATGGTTATTTATTAATTAATGCGAATCAAAAATGATTGCAATAGTGAATTGGTGGAGGCATCAGTCACACTATTTGATGAGGGTTTGATAAAGGCAAATCCTTGTCGAGTTTTTCATCAAAAACATCGGTAAGCATGCTGTCAAATCGAATTGCGTTGTATTGCAACAATTGTTGAGCTTCGCTATCAGAAATAAAGCCTTCTTTTGTAGCCTGCGCAATATTCTCTTCAAAAGTAAGCCCTGTAAATTTTCCTTTAGATTCAGCTTTCTTAAACTTATCCCAAAGTGGCTCGATGGTTCTTAAAATCTGGAATGTATGTTCCAGACGTCCAGTCACGTCATTAGGTTCAGTTGAATAGTACACATGGTGTTTAAGTTGCTCTCTAAATGGGTGTTCTTCCATCATAAGTTCAGCTACTTGTTGTTTTAACTCATCGTCAGGTTTTGAAATCATGCGGCCTAACGGGAAACATATCCATTTTACAAGTGCTGCTGGAAACTTGGCTGGGAAGTTATCAAATAACCCCCAAAATGCTTCCTGAATATTCAAGAATGCTTTTTGTAGTGCTAGTTTAGCATGCAGTTGTTCAGCTTCAGTTTTTTGCCCAGCTTCATAAAATTTTAAAATTGCAGTAGATATAAATAAATGCGCATGTATATCGGCTAAACGTCCTGATAGCATTTCTTTACGTTTTAAATCTCCGGCAAGTAAGCCAAGCGACATGTCAGAAACAAGTGCGAAGTTGGCACTAAAACGGTTAATCGTTTTATAGTAACTCGCAGTGAACTGATCTGATGATTGAGGTGCATCACTTGAACCACCTGTCCAACCATAAGCAAATGATTTTGCACCACGGTTAAAGGTATAGGCTAAGTGTTTAAATAACAGGTCATCGAATTTTTGAACTGCATTGGCTTTATCATCAGACTGAAGCAATTGTAGTTCTTCAAAAAGATAAGGGTGACAGCGCATTGAACCCTGACCAAAAATCATTAATGAACGGGTTAAAATATTTGCACCTTCGACTGTAATTGCAATAGGAATAGCTTGATAGGTAAGTGCAAGGAAGTTGCGGGGCCCAAGCTGAATGCCACGACCACCAGCAATATCCATGCCGTGATTAACCACTTTGCGCATGGTTTCAGTTGCATAGTATTTTGCCATGGCGGTCATCACGGCAGGGGTTCCGCCTTGATTTAAACCACATGTCACTAAATAACGGAATGCTTCAAGCATATAGGCATCACTGGCAATTTCACTGCTGGCTTCTTGTACACCTTCAAATTTGCCGACAGAAATATTGAACTGTTGACGAATTCTCGCAAAAGCACCGACAGTTAAATAGCTCATTTCACCTGCGGCTGTGGCTAATGCTGGAAGGGAAATGCCACGACCGACGCCTAAGCATTCCATCAGCATGCGCCAGCCTTTACCAGCATTTTCTTGTCCGCCAATAATCCAGTCAATTGGAATGAAGACATCTTCACCTTCTACTGTTCCATTCATAAATGGAGATCCGGGATAATGGCGTGCACCTATTTTCACACCTGAATGGCTTGCAGGAATGAGTGCGCAGGTAATACCGTATTCAGTTTTATTTTTATCACCGAGTAGACCTTCAGGGTCATAAAGCTTAAATGCTAAGCCAACTACGGTGGCAATTGGAGCAAGCGTAATCCAGCGTTTAGAGAAATTCATGCGTAGACCAAGAACTTGAGCGCCTTCATATTCGCCGTAGCAAACCACTCCCGAATCTGGAATTGCGCCTGCATCTGAACCTGCTTCTGGACTCGTTAAACCAAAGCATGGAATTTCTTCACCTTTGGCAAGACCTGGTAAGTATTGCTGCTTTTGTGCATCAGTACCGTAGTGCATGAGTAGTTCGCCGGGTCCTAAAGAGTTAGGGACCATACAACTCACTGCTGCGGTTAATGAACGTGAGGCAATTTTGCTCATAATACGACTTTGAGCAAATGAGCTAAATTCTTTACCGCCAAAGGATTTTGGAATAATTAGGCCTAAGAAACCTTTATCTTTAATGAATTGCCAAACTTCAGGAGGAAGGTCTTTTAATTGATGATGAATTTCCCATTCATCAAGCATACTACATAGCACTTCAACTTCATTATCGATAAAACTTTGCTCTTCTTGTGAAAGTGTAGGATAGGGATATTTTTCAAATTGCGACCAGTCTGGAGTCCCCATAAACAATTCTTTTTCCCACCAGCTTGTTCCTGCTTCTAAAGCTTCTTGTTCGGTTGTGCTGATGCTCGGCATTGAATTTGCCAGAGTTTTATATGCAGGTTGAGTAATTAAGTTAAACCGTAAAGGTTTAAACAAAATGATAATGCTCAGCGCAATAAGAGGAATACCTAAGAGTAATGACCATGGCGTTAAAATGAATGCAGTAAGTATGGCTACCGCAATCATAAGAACACTGCCAACGACCCTGTTTAGGTTAAAAAAGAAAATTGCCCATATTGCAATGAGCTGAATGACAATACTTAAAACAAAGAGTAGGAAAATCATACTTGCTCCTTGCTAGATAAGCCCTCAAGTTGGAAGTTACAAAAAAAGCGAGGAGAGATTAAGGCTTAACTAGCTAATTTTTTAATGCTGTTTAAATTTAATTTTTTATGTCGCAATTGATGTATATGCTAGAGCAGGGATATATCGTGCTTTTACATATAAGATATTTTTAAATGAATGTGTAATGGCTTGTTTTATCGATTTGTCAAGAAATGTTATTGATTTTCTTATACAAATAAAAAGCCCTCAGATTAGAGGGCTTTTTAAAAAGATTTACTAGATTAAGCTTCGACGACCTGAACCGCGATTTTTTTAGCAGGATCTACTTTACGACGAACTTCTGGTACTGGTTCACCATGATATTGGCGGTCAGCAAAATAACTTGAACGAACCATTGGTGCAGACCAGATATTTCTAAAGCCAAGTTTACGGCCATGCTCTGCATAGCGTTCAAACTCTTCTGGTGTTACAAAACGGTCAATTGGCGCGTGTTGTTTAGAAGGTTGTAAATATTGACCGATAGTCACATAGTCGACATCGTGAGCACGTAAGTCATCAAGTAATGCAATCACTTCTTCTTCAGTTTCACCAATACCTACCATCAAACCACATTTTGTTGGAATGTCAGGGCAGTATTCTTTAAACATTTTCAATAAGTTTAAAGAATGTTGGTAATCTGAACCTGGACGCATGGCTTTATACAGACGAGGTACAGTCTCAATGTTGTGGTTAAATACGTCTGGTGGACATTCAGTCATAATGCGTAAAGCAATATCCATACGTCCACGGAAGTCTGGCACTAAAATTTCGAGTAATGTATTTGGACTAAGCGCACGAGCTTCTTTAATACAGTCCACAAAGTGTTGTGCACCGCCGTCGAGTAAGTCATCACGGTCAACCGAAGTAATTACTGCATATTTGAGCTTAAGATTGGCAATTGTCTCTGCCATGTGACGAGGCTCATCAGGGTCTAATGCATTTGGACGACCATGTGCTACATCACAGAACGGGCAACGACGTGTACAAATATCGCCCATAATCATGAATGTTGCTGTACCACCACCAAAACACTCTGGTAAGTTAGGACAAGCTGCTTCTTCACAAACGGTATGGAGTTTTTGAGCACGTAAAGTCGTTTTAATACGCTGAACTTCTTCTGGTGCCGTCATCTTGACACGAATCCAGTCAGGTTTACGCGGCACTTCAACCGTAGGTACAACTTTTACAGGAATTCTTGCGACTTTTTCAGCGCCACGAAGTTTTACACCCTGTTCAGGTTTACGGTGTTCTGACATATTTAACTTTTCCACTCGTTTATAGAGACATTGACATTGTATTATAGCGGAGTTCTTTGGTTAATAGCGGAAAATAACTATTCATATAATAAATGTGGTTATTCAGAAATATAGGGTTGAGAAATACATAAATTCACCGCATATTAGTCATAATCTATTATAAAATATGGTCATTCAAGAGAGGAAGGAGCTTTCAATGCCACGTAAAAAAGAGGTCGTTAGTGGGAATTTCGTTAAGTACGATACGGTAGTTCTCGGTTCTGGACCTGCAGGTGAAGGCGCGGCAATGAAGCTTGCAAAAGCGGGTAAGCGTGTTGCAATTGTAGATGTGCGTGATCAACTTGGTGGTAACTGTGCTCACGTAGGGACTATTCCAAGTAAAGCATTGCGTCAAACAGTATCTAGTATTATCCGCTATCAACGTGATCCAATGTTTCAAAAAGTAGGTGAATGGAAACAGTTCACCATGAAGCAGGTTTTGCGTAATGCACACAAAGTAATTCAACAACAAGTTGATACACATACACGCTTTTATGATCGTAACAAAATCGGTGTATTCCATGGCCGTGCATATATTCAAGATAAAAATACAGTTTTAGTTTTTAGCCATGAAGGTATTAAAGAAACAATTATCTGTAAGCAAATCGTGATTGCGACAGGTAGTCGTCCTTATCATCCACAAGGTCTCGACTTTGACCATCCTCGCGTATTTGATTCAGATAAAATTCTTGATCTTGATTATTCAATTCAAAAAATCATTATTTACGGCGCAGGCGTTATTGGCTGTGAATATGCTTCAATCTTTATTGGTTTAGACCATAAAGTTGATTTAATTAATACTCAGCAAAAACTATTAAGTTATTTAGATGATGAAATTGCTGATGCTCTGTCTTATCACTTACGTGAGCAAGGAGTGTTAATTCGCCACAACGAGCAAATGGATCATCTTGAAACGTTTGATGACCACGTTGTTTTACACTTACAAAGTGGTAAAAAGATTAAAGCTGATGCGATTCTTTGGTGTAATGGCCGTTCAGGAAATACAGAAGGTTTGGGCCTTGAAAATGTCGGATTAGTACCAAATAGTCGTGGTCAACTTTCTGTAAATGATCAGTATCAAACTGAAGTTGAAAACATCTATGCTGCTGGTGATGTGATTGGTTGGCCTTCACTTGCTTCAGCTGCTTATGACCAAGGACGCTGTGCTGGTGCGAACATGAGTGGTGAAGATGCGAAGCCAGTGCGTGATATTCCAACAGGTATCTATACAATTCCTGAAATTTCTTCGATTGGTAAGAATGAACAGGAATTAACGGAAGAGAAAATTCCATATGAAGTGGGACAGGCATCTTTCCGACATTTAGCACGTGCACAAATTACGGGTGATACCGTGGGTGAGTTGAAGATACTTTTCCACCGCGACACTTTAGAAGTTTTAGGTATTCACTGTTTTGGTAATAATGCTGCCGAAATTATCCACATTGGGCAGGCAGTTATGCACAGCCCAAATAATACCTTGAAATATTTTGTTGAAACGACGTTTAACTATCCAACAATGGCTGAAGCATATCGTGTAGCTGCACTTAATGGTATGAATCGTTTATTTTGATTTTAAATAAGTTTTTCATAAAAAAGCCCGCAAACTTGCGGGCTTTTTTATTTTCATTAGACCATACGATTTTTATATTTTTATGACAATCTACAGAGTGATTTTCGTGTCTCATCTATTTAGTGTGGACAAAATGCTTGATTAAAATATTCAAATAAATCAGGTGTCTGCTTCCATAATACGATAGAAAGAACCAGAAGAGCGGCAATGAAGAAAGTCATAATTGTTTTCAAAAGTAAGGCATTATGCGTCATGAATAACAGCCTCCTCATTTACAAAGAAATGTACGATTACCCCTAATATACTCAATGCAATAGAGCAGAGCCAAATCGCATTGTAATTACCTGTTAAGTCATGGTTAACACCACCAAGCCAACCGCCAAAGAAAGAACCAACTTGATGGGTGAAAAACACGATTCCGCTCAGCATTGAAAGATATTTAACACCAAACATATTTGCCACAATGCCGTTTGTAAGCGGAACTGTAGAGAGCCATAGAAGTCCCATGATGATGCCAAAAGCATAGACCGTATAAGTGCTTAAAGGTAATAATAGAAAGGCAATGATTGCGATGCCACGGCTTCCGTAAAGTGCCATTAATAATTTAGGTTTCGAGAAACGGTCTCCCAACCAACCTGCACCGTAAGTTCCCACAATATTAAACAACCCGACCAAAGCAAGAAATACTGTACCTGTGGCTGCATCAAAGCCGTGATCGATTAAATAGCCTGGTAGGTGGACACCTAAGAAAACAACCTGGAATCCACACACTAAAAAACCTAAAGCTAACCACCAGAACGGCTTATGTTTTCTAGCAATATTCAGTACTTGTTTAAAGGTGAGCTGAGGTTGAGCAATTGCTTTGGGGGCTTGGTTGCTTGGCCCTTTTAACATCCATGCTAGAGGAATGATAAGAGCGATTAACAGCGCACTTACTATTAAAGCTGACGACCATCCCACTGTTTTAAGTAAGAGAAGGGTGGAAGGCAGCATAATAAATTGGCCAAAAGAACCAGCTGCACTGGCAATGCCCATTGCCATACTTCTTTTTTCTGGTGGAGCAGCTCGGCCTACTGCGCTAAGTAATACTGTGAATGAAGTGGCTGATAAAGCTAAACCAATAATAAGACCTAGGCTCAAATTCAAAATGAGTACACTTGAGCTAAAAGCCATTAAGAGTAAACCAAGGGCATAAAGTAATCCGCCGACAGCAACCACAACTTTACTGCCATATTTGTCTGCGATTGCACCGGTAAAAGGCTGCACAGCTCCCCAAATTAGGTTTTGCATAGCAATTGCGAGACTAAAAACATGCTGACCCCAACCAAAATCATGGCTCATTGGGACCAGATAAAGTCCGAAACCATGACGTACACCTAATGAAAGAGCCAAAATAATGGCACTACCAATGAGCATATAAATGAGTGATTGAGAAAACTGGTTGCTTGTTTTAGTCATTGTGAGTGTAAAGTTATAAGAATGTGATGAATCATTGTAAAAGATATATCGAATAATATCGATATATCTATAAAAATATTTAAGAAGAATTAAAAAGCTTGAAAGAGGTATGTGACGCTATAAAAAGTAAATAAGCAGAAATCATTTTAATTTCTGCTTATTATGAAAATTAAGCTGCGGAATTACGTTCAAGTAGAGCTTGTTCAAAAAGTACTTTTTCCTTTTCTTTATGCTCGGTTGTGAAGCGAATCAAAATTACGCTACAACCTGCAACCATAACCAGTCCACCTAAAATAAAGAGACAAGTTTGAACATCAAGTACACCTTTTAACAAGAAACCAGCTGCTACTGCTCCAGCATTCCCACCTGCACCAATAATTCCAGCAACACCGCCTAATGCATTGCGATCAATAAATGGTACCAATGCATACGTTGCGCCGCAGGCCATGTGAGTAAATAGTGCAAAGATAGTCATTGAAAGAATAGCGAGAGTGACACCGTTCATTTGAGAGAAAAGAATCAAAAATAAACCTTCGCCTAAAATCATGAGTACCAGTACCTTAGTGCGTCCGTCTAGTCCTTTTTTAAGTGCGACTTTATCTGAAATAATGCCTCCCAATGCCCGTGCGAATAATGCGAGAAGGCCAAATATTCCGGCCGTTAAGCCCGCAGTTTTTAAATCCATTTTGAACTGATCAACATAGTACATCGCTGCCACGTTATGGATAAAAATTTCGATACCAAAGCATGCGCCATAAGTCAGAAATAAAATCCAGACGCGGTAGTTACGAGCAGCTTGCATTAAAATTGCCATACCGCCTTTTTTACCACTGCCAACTTCAATACCTTGTGCGCGAACCTCTTTAAAATTTCCTTGAGGGCAATCTTGAGTTAGTTTCCAGTAAAGGACTCCCACAATCACCATCATTACACCAGGTACGATGAGAGCAATGCGCCAACCCATAGTTTGTTCGACACCAAACATGACAATTGCACCGAGTAATAAAGGCATTAACGCTTGAGTTGCACCGCCACCAGCATTGCCCCAACCAGCCGCTGCTGCATTTGCTGTGCCTACAACGTTAGGCGCAAACATAATACTTGTATGATATTGCGTAATGACAAAGCTTGCGCCAATTGCACCAATCAGCAAGCGGAAGAATAGAAAAGATTCATAACTGTTAGCAGCAGCGACACCAAATACTGGAATACTGCCGAGTAAGAGTAGGGCTGTATAGGTAATTCGTGGACCATATTTATCACAAAGTGGCCCAACAGCGAGTCGTACTAAAATCGTAATCGCAACGGCGGCAATATTAATATTGGCAATTTGATCTTTTGTTAAGCCAAATTCGCCTTTAATAACAGGCATTAGTGGAGCACATGCAAACCATGCGAAAAAACACACAAAAAATGCGAGCCAAGACATATGGAACGCACGCATGGCTGGAGTTGAGAAACTAAATAATTTAATCTCAGTTGCTTTTTTTGCATCTAGATTGATATTTGAAGACATACGTCGTCCCCCTGAACTGAACGAAATTTTAATTTGCATGACAAATTGAATTGTCTATATGCATACCGATCAGAGCGGACGTCATTGGCCGTCTTGGTTTATCCATTGAATCGCCATTGATTCATCATGTTGTAATAAAGCAAAGGACGTGCCAAAAAATAATTTTTACTAAGAGGAAAACTTTAGTTTTTAATTTTATTAAATTAGTTAGAAATTAAAAAAATTAATGACTAAAACAAAATTAAGAAAATAGGAAGAAAGAGGAAAATGATGAGAGATTCTTTTAATAAGAAATGCTCATTTTTTTAGCATATTGGTTTAAAAAGAAGCAGCTTTAATTTGTTTAATAAAAAAGCTATAAAAACCTTTAGTAAAGCTTTTATAGCTTGTACGCTTTTAAAAATTAGAAACGATAACCTACACCAACATATGTAATTAGTGGATCGATATCAATTTTGGTGTTTGCTTTGATAAGTTCTTTACCAGTGTTTTGGTCAGTAACATAAATTTTTGCTTCATTATTCATTTTCGAATAAGAAACGGAACCTACAGCAAACCAGTTTGGATTGAAATCATAAGTCGCACCAACAGTAACAATAGGTGCGAAAGTATCAGTTGCCTCTAACTTCACAATAGGGTTAGCTGAAGATGTTTTGCCATCTAAAGCTGCTCCAGCTTGACCATCATGAATATTTTGAATCATATGGCCTGCTTTAATTAAATCTGACTCAATCCCTGAATTCATTTTTAATTCATTAAAATAGGCATACATGACCCCGGCACCTACATATGGACGGAATTTATTTACCCCAGATTTACCAAATTGATAGTGTAGTTCTACAGCAGGTAACCAAGCACGTGCGGTAGCAGCTTTACCACCTTGAGTGAGATCGGTGATATGAATATCTTCTTTTAAACCTATCGTGCCAAGAGTGGTATTTGCTGAACCTGATAATGGTGCATAAATATTACCTTTACCTTGAATATCAACTTTAGGAGGGACACCTGCTTTAATTTCTAGAGATAGATTATCTGTAAAATTATAATTCGCCATGATCCCTAACGTGTCGACATCTTTTGCTTCTAAACCCGTACCTTGACTTTGCCAATTTGATAATCCATTTACAGTGGCTGTTCCGGTGAGTATTGAAGGCAGTGTATCTGTGGGTAAAATTTTGATTGCATCGTATAAGAGGGGATTGGAACTTCGGTCAGCCGCATTTAAAACAGATTGTTTTGATACGGAACCTACTTTAGAAGTAGTTCCTTCTGCAACACTAGTATTAATATTAACTGGATTTGCGCTTCCTTGTGGCATGGCATGTAACCAGCCAGCAGAAACCGAAAAACGCTTGAAACCATCACCATCTTTAAAACTAAAATATGGTGAAGCAGCGAAAGTGACTGTAGGCAGAGCAAAAAAGGCAGCTGTCATACAAAATAATGACTTTTTCATCATAAAGGACTCCATGTCCGGACATTTGTTTACTGATTTTTATTGAGCCCACCATAGCGCGTTTTATCAAAATGATTGTGTAATAAAAATTAATAATTGTAATGTTTTTGAAATATTTGTTTATATTTAGAAAGATTTATTAATAAAAAGTACAAAATAAAAAATAAAAGGCTACATAAAGTAGCCTTTTATTAAATCTGATTAAACTATTAATTGAAACGTGAGAGGTCTTCTTCAGGACGAGCTGTTAACACTTCAATCCCTGTTTGAGTCACTAAAATAGTATGTTCATATTGAGCAGAAAGTTTATGGTCTTTAGTTACAACAGTCCATTTATCACCAAGCAATTTAGTCTGCCAAACACCCGCATTGACCATAGGTTCAATGGTAAAAGTCATACCTGCTTCTAAACGCATGCCTGTACCAGGTTGTCCATAGTGCAATACTTGAGGTTCATCATGGAAGACAGTACCGATACCGTGACCACAATATTCACGTACTACGCTAAAACGTTCTGACTCGACATATTTTTGGATGGCATGGCCAATATCACCTAAATATGAACCATCTCTAACTGTTGCCATTCCACGATACATTGCTTCTTGAGCAACTTTACATAAACGGTTTGCCAAAATAGAAGTCTCACCACCCACGATATACATCATGTTAGTGTCGCCGTGATAACCGTCTTTGATCACGGTTACATCAATATTAAGAATATCGCCGTTTTTCAAGATTTTATTTTCAGAAGGAATACCATGACATACAACATGGTTAACCGAAGTACAGATAGAGTGTTGAAAAGCAGGGCGTCCTGGAGCACCGCCGTAACCTACGCAGGCTGGAATAGCGTGTTGTACATTTTCAATATGATTACGGCAAATCGTATCAAGTTCGAGGGTGCTTACACCGGCCTTAATATACGGCTTGATCATCTCTAGAACTTCAGCCGCCAGTCGTCCTGCAATGCGCATTTTTTCAATTTCATCTGGAGTTTTGATTAATCGACGTGGAGCTGTATAAGTACTGTTCATGATCTCTAAAAACTTTTGGTAATTTACAAGCGTCTATGGTATAAATAGCCGCCCATTTTATCAAATGCTTTTCGTGAATATCTTTTACGAAGAATTTTGATAGGTGGAGTAAAAAATCCGCACATATATCGTCACATTACTCTGGGTGCCCGTAAAAAGGTGGAGAATGCGGATATATGGAGGCCTAACCCAACTTTTAAGGTAAAGAAAATGGCAGATTACAACGTAAGCATGCGCGACCTTCTTCAAGCAGGTGCGCACTTTGGTCACCAAACTCGTTTCTGGAACCCAAAAATGCGTCAATACATTTTTGGCGCGCGCAACAAAATTCACATCATCAACCTTGAGCACACTGTTCCTGCGTTAAATGATGCTTTGAACTTCGCTAACCAATTAGCAAGCAAAAAGAACAAAGTTTTGTTCGTTGGTACAAAACGTGCTGCTTCTAACATCATCCGTGAACAAGCTCAACGCGCTGGTCAACCATATGTAGACCACCGTTGGTTAGGTGGTATGTTGACGAACTGGAAAACACTTCGCCAATCTATCAACCGTTTAAAAGATCTTCAAACTCAATCTCAAGACGGTACTTTTGCTAAGCTTACTAAACGTGAAGCTTTAGAACGTACTCGTGAGATGGAAAAACTTGAGCGCTCTTTAGGCGGCGTTAAAAACATGGGTGGTTTACCTGACGCATTATTTGTAATCGACGTTGATCACGAAGCGATTGCAATTAAAGAAGCTAAGAACTTAGGTATTCCTGTTATCGGTATCGTTGATACAAACTCTAACCCAGATAACGTTGATTACGTTATTCCTGGTAACGACGATGCGATCCGTGCAGTAACTTTATATGCTTCAGCTATGGCTGATGCAATTCTTGCTGGTAAAGAATACGCTCAATCTCAAGCGAACGCTCAAGCAAAAGGCGATGACGCTGCGAAAGACGCTTCTGAGGCTTAATGCGTTTTGACGCAGGCTTGTCATTTTTGCGACATGTAATGGTGGCAAATTAAGCGTCGAGAGTGCAAACGGCCCAGAGTTTCTTTGGGCCGTTTTTGTTGAACAGATTTATTTTCTACCGATTTTAGGAGATCAACATGACTGCAATTACTGCAAGCATGGTAAAAGAATTACGTGACCGTACTGGTCTTGCAATGATGGAATGCAAAAAAGCATTAACAGAAGCGAACGGTGACATCGAACTTGCTATTGATAACCTTCGTAAATCTGGTCAAGCTAAAGCTGCTAAAAAAGCTGGCAACATTGCTGCTGACGGTGCAATCACTATCGTTCAAGACGGTAATAAAGCGATCTTAGTTGAAGTAAACTGTCAAACTGACTTCGTTGCTAAAGACGAAAACTTCTCTAATTTTGCACACGCAGTTGCTGCTGCTGCTTTAGCTGCTGGCGAAACTGATGCTGCTAAAATCGCTGAATTAAAATTGGCTGATGGCCAATCAGTTGAAGAAGCTCGTATTGCGCTTGTTCAAAAAATCGGTGAAAACATCCAAGTTCGTCGCGCGAAAATCGTTGAAGGCGAAAACTTGGCTATCTATAAACACGGTTTAAAAATCGGTGTTGTAGTTTCTTACACTGGTGATGCTGACACTGGTAAAGGTATCGCAATGCACGTTGCTGCATTCAACCCAGTAGCAGTAAGCGCTGAAGCTGTTCCTGCTGACCTTATCGCTAAAGAGAAAGAAATTGCTGAAGCGAAAGCGTTAGAATCTGGTAAGCCAGCGAACATCGTTGAGAAAATGGTAACTGGTTCTGTTGAGAAATACTTAAACGAAGTTGCTCTTGACCGTCAAATGTACGTTATCGACAACGAGAAAAAAGTTGCTGACGTATTAAAAGCAACTGGTACAACTGTTGCTAACTTCGTACGTTTCGAAGTTGGTGAAGGTATCGAGAAAAAAGCTGAACTTAGCTTTGCTGAAGAAGTTGCTGCTGCTCAAGCTGCTGCGAAGTAATTCGTATCTTCAAAAAAAGCCCCTATGGGGCTTTTTTTATCCCTGTTGAAATCGGAATATAAAGATGACAAATAAAAAAAATTTGAGTATTGGCGGCATTATTGTTTTATTGATCGCTGCATATTTCGGTCTGGATTTATCTGGGCATAAGAAAAATCAATCGCCATCATCAAGTCCTGCCACTCAGCATACTGAAACTACGTTTTCAAATGATGGGATAGATACTATAAAAGCTGCCTATGACCGCAGACAAAGTAATGTTCAAGTGCAGGGAAGTGGTCGAGTAAAAGCAATTTTAAGAGAAGATAATGATGGGACAAAACATCAGAAATTTATTCTTGTATTAAAAAATGGTCTTTCAATTTTGGTCGCACATAATATTGATTTAGCACCAAAAATTGACGATTTACATAAAGGGGATATTGTCGAATTTAACGGTGAGTATGAATATAACGAAAAAGGTGGTGTATTGCATTGGACGCATCATGACCCACAAAACCGCCATGAAAATGGTTGGTTGAAACATAACGGGCATATTTACCAATAGAAATAGAGTATACATTTCTATCTAACAGCAATTTTGTTCTATGCATCTTTTTAAAACATGCTATGTTTTTTTTAGATAAATAGATGAGATGTATATATGCACCGGGAACAGGCTGACTACTTGCATTTGCGAGAGTTGGGCGGTTTAGAATTATTAAAAGCACATTACCATCAAACGCAATTTTCAAAGCATACCCATGAGGGATATTGTATTGGTGTTATTGAAGAAGGTGCACAGTCTTTTTTTAGGACGGGTCAATTACATGTCGCTCCTAAAGGCGACATTATTTTGGTGAATGCAGATGAAATTCACACAGGCTCATCTGCTGTTGAATCGGGCTGGCGTTACCGTGCAATCTATCCTACACCCGAAATGCTTGCTGAAGTAAGCCAAGATTTTTTTGAGCAAGGCCATGGGGCACCTTGGTTTCCGCAAGCAGTTATTCAGGACTTGGGTTTGTCTCAACAACTTTGTTTATTATTTGATTTATTAGAACAAAAAGACAATTTTTTGCTTAAAGAAACCATGTATCTATCCACATTAGCATGTTTAATGATGCGCCACGGTAAATCACGGCACACTTTTTGTGAATTACCAGAAGCTTATTCGAAAATATTAAAAGTTAAAGATTTGTTGGCAGATATGCCTGAAAAGAATTTTTCTTTGCAGGAATTGGCTGACATGGCGGGATTAAGTGCTTGGCATTTTTTAAGACAATTTAAAAAACATGTGGGTTTGCCACCTCATGCGTGGTTAGTGCAGGCACGTTTGCAAAAAGCGAGACAGTTGTTAAAGCAAAATGTTCAAACTGTGATGGTTGCACAGCAATGTGGATTTTCTGATCAAAGTCATTTTAACCGACATTTTAAAAAGGCCATGGGTGTTACACCTACCCAGTATGTAGCAAGTCTTAATCTCTAAAATTTATTTTTATTTCTAAACGCAATTTTGTTCAAGAGAAGTTAACCTGCATAGAAGAAAATTTATAAATATTTAATATTATAGATGTCTAGAGATGAATACTCCTTTAAATCAATCTATTAGATTTTCTAAAAGCCGACCTCCGTATCTTTTTTTACGAGGGGCGGTGGATATACTGCCATTGTCTATTTCGGTTATTCCGTGGGCTATTTTGGCTGGTTCAATGGCAATTCATGCAGGTCTATCATTTTATAAAGCATTGGCAATGTCAGGAATTGTGTTTGCTGGAGCTGCACAATTGGTCAGTTTGAGTATGATGATGGAGGGTGCTTCATTATTAACAATCTATATCACGATTTTCTTTCTTACTGCTCAACATTTTATTTATGCATTAACTTTAAGAAATGATATTTCTATTTTGTCTTTGCCCAAACGATTAAGTTTAGGGTTTTTACTAACAGATGAATTGTTTGCCTTAAGTGCTCCGAACGAAAAAAGGCATCCTCATTATTTATTGGGGGCGGGTATATGTTTTTATTTATTCTGGGTAATTTTTAGTCTAGTTGGAATTTTATTGGCTACGGCGATTCCAGATTTATTGTCCTACCATTTAGATTTTTCGATTATTGCTATTTTTGTGGCCATGATTATCCCTATGTGTAAGGAAAAACCTGTCATAGCCGGAGTTTTAACAACTTGTTTTAGTGGTTTTATTCTCAAATTTTTTCATGTTGAAGGCGCCATTCTGATTTCCGGTTTATTGGGAATGCTAATTGCGGTTGTTGCAGAAAATAGAACAGGAGAAAAATAAGATGTCATGGCTCATGATTTTAGGATTAGCGGCTATTGTGTTTTTTAATCGTTATTATTTTTTGGAACCCAATGTAAAAGTAAAATTACCGGTATTGATGAATAAAATGCTGAACTATTCAGCGCCTTGCTTATTAACTGCTATTTGTATACCAGTAATTTTTTTTGAAGGAAATGAACTAAGAGGTCTTTTAGATAATCCATATTTATATGCGACAATATTTTGTATTGTAATTGCTTTTTATTTAAAAAAAGTCTTATCGAGTGTGCTACTCAGTCTAGCATTTTTCTATTTTATAAATTTTCTAATAAATCAGTAAACTTAAGCTGAATCTAAAAGATTCAGCTTTTTAAAAATTATTGAGTAATCAATTTGTTCTGCCGACTTTTCCACTTTGGCAATATTTTTCCAAGATAGGCATCCATACACCAAACTGGGCCAATCAATAGAAATTGCAAATCTTTAAAGAAAGAGGGCTTTTTACCTTCAACTTTATGTCCATAAAATTGTCCAACCCAAGCAATCACAAAAATTGCAATATAAAACCCTATACCTACAGGTAGGGCATAAATGAGCCAAGCCATCACAACTAGAAGCGCAGCCATCGCTACTGCAAGTACAAGATCGAGTCGAGCATAGAAAATAAGAGTCAGTACAATGAGTAAAGCAGTGAGCAAAGCACTAAAGTGGGCGATGATTCCGATAATAGAAAACAAAATAGCTGGGACGCATACCCAATGAATTTTCTTATTCGTTGGATTTTGATGGCTTACACTGTATTCATCAAGCCATTCAGCAATAGATTTCATAGACCTTGTTCTCCATGTCTAATTTTGAGTCATTCTTTTTATGTCTATATTTTATCCTGTTGTTATGTATGTAGACAAGAAAAGTCGAAAATCTTCCTTATCGTACATTCATGTGACCTTAAAAATTAAGGACTGATCATCTGGGAAAAGCAGGGGGAAAAAATTAAAAAACAATTTTAAAAGCCAGCAGAGTTGGATTAAAAAATCAGACTATTTATTTTTGGATTTTGAAGTGGGGAAATCCTTATAAAAACCACTTTTTTATGAAAAGTTGGAAAATAATAGAAAAAAGCTCAACTCAACTTGCTTTAAAACGCTATAAACAGCTTTTTTGGGACTACGGTGGTACTAGGGTAGCGGAATTTTTTTAAAATGGCTCTAATCAAAAAATATAAGCAAAAATGGATGAGTAATAAAATGATGTGTTTTTGGGTTAAAAAATAATCAATTTTGTAATTAAAAAATGAGTAAAAAAACAAAATTTTTAGCATGATTTTTATATTTTTGGGTCTAAAAATAAAAAAGCCACAAATTAATTTGTGGCTTTTCCATGAACTCTAGGAGTAATCGCTTATGAAGTAGGACCGTCTACACGTTCAATACTTACTTTTGCAGTACCAGCATTGGTAATACCAAGACGTTTTGCAGCACCGTATGATAAATCAAGTACACGATTTGCATGGAATGGACCACGGTCGTTTACTTTTACTACCACACTTTTACCATTGTCTTTATTTGTAACACGTATATAACAGTTCAATGGCAGACTACGGTGAGCAGCAGTAAGTGCATTCATATCGAATGTTTCACCACTTGCAGTTTTACGGCCATGAAATTGACGACCATACCAAGATGCCATACCAGTTTGGCTAAACTTACGAACAGTATTTGAAGCTACTGTGTTAAGTTTTTCAATCACTGAAGGCTCATCTTCAGGGATTTCAATTTTAGCTGCGATAGCTTGACGACGAATTTGATCGCCAGAACGTTCAGTGATTGAAAGACTGTTAATGTTAGAAAAACGAGAATTAAAGCTTTGAGTATCTTTACTCAATACACGTGCAGCTAAATTAGCATTTGGACCATCTACATCACTGTTTAATGATGATGATTGCATCATTTCAGCGTGCAGTGGGGCCATGCTTAAACTAGCCGTCAGTGCAAGAATGTATTTCAGCGATAACTGCATTTATATAAACTCCTGAGAACATGCTCTTTTTCTTTTAGCCAACAGGCTAAAAATTGAAGTGAACATGCCTAATTATTCACTTTTGCAATTGCTTGATTGGGGTGGATAATATTCATCGCTTACGGAGAGTGTCTAGTCTTTAACGAGAAATAGTTACAAAAAGGGCAAAAACTTACAGTTTTAGGTTAAAAAATAACCAAATATGTAACAAAGTATTTAAAATGTATGTATTGTGATCGATTTAACAAAAATATTTATTGACTTTTACATAAACTCATCAAAAAGCTAGCCTATCGGCTAGCTACCTCTGTGCCTAATAACCATACAGCAGTCGCATACATTCGACTTTTGTTATAGGTCGTAATTACCTGAAAATTTGGATAGGTTAAATAGTAAATTGGACCGTTATAGTCTTGTAATTGAATAACATTTACCATATCTAAGTCATCAATTTTAACTAATGGGTTTAATGGAGAAATTCCTTGATTTTTGAGCACACCATACGGAGTAGGTTGAGTGAGATCTTTAGCAATAATACTTTCTGGATTTGAGCCTACATAACGAGCCATAAAACCAATAGGCTGATCACGTTGCCAACCTTGCTTTGCTAGGTAATTTGCAATTGAACCAATCGCATCTTCCGCAGAGTTACGAAGATCGATATGACCATTACCATCAAAATCTACTCCATACTTACTGATATTACTTGGCATAAACTGTGGATAGCCAATTGCTCCAGCATAAGAGCCAACAATACTATTGGTTGGATAGCCTTCTTTGTAAGTCCATGCAATCAGAGCAGCTAACTCATCACTAAAATAATCAGCACGGCGAGGGTAACCAAATGCTAATGTTGCAAGTGCGTCACGAGTGATAAAAGAACCTTTATTTGCCCCATATCCTGTCTCAACACCTAAAATACCCAAAATAACAGCTTGAGAGACACCAAATTGCTGTTCAGCTCGGTTAAGCGCATCTGCATATTGATTTTTAAACCGGACACCACGTTGAATAGTCCCTTCAACTAAAAACATAGAGCGATAATCGTACCAAGGCTTACTTTCTCCTGGACGAGTCATAATATTTATAATGTTTGGTAAATTTTTTGCACCGCTCATCGCGGCATCTACTTGTACACTACTTAAACCATAAGTATTCATGGCTTTTTGTTTAAAATTTAAATAATTAGGATCATTTACAAAATCATTGGCTTGAGCAAAATGACTTGTGCTCACTAGGCCGGTACACAAGGCAAGCGCTTTTAAAGTTTTATTAATAGATTGAGACAACATATCTTTTTAAAATTCCAAATTATCGATGTGTATGAATAGACATGACTAAACCAAAAGTGGCCATTAAAGTAATAATAGCGGTACCGCCATAACTCATAAAAGGTAAAGGAACACCCACTACAGGTAAAATACCACTGACCATTCCTGCGTTTACAAATACATAAACAAAAAAAGACAAACCAAAGGCACCAGCAACTAAACGACCGTAGTTATGAAAGCTCTGTAAACCAATCTGAAATGTTCTAAAAATAATAGCCGAATAAAGAATAACTAATATAAGTACGCCAATTAGGCCAAATTCTTCGGAATAAGCCGCAATAATAAAGTCAGTATGGCCTTCGGGTAAAAAGTGTAAATGTGATTGTGTACCTTCAAGAAAACCTTTACCTGAGAAACCACCAGAACCAATAGCTGTTTTGGACTGAATAATATTCCATCCTGTTCCTAATGCATCTGCTTCTGGGTCAAGTAGCGTTAGAACCCGTTGACGCTGATAGTCGTGTAAAAGAAATTCCCATGCAATTGGAATAACAATAGCTGCACAAGCTGCTGCGGCACCGATCATGCGCCAAGATAACCCACTTAAAAATAGTACGAAAATACCACTTGCTAATACGAGTAGGGATGTTCCTAAGTCAGGTTGTTCTGCAATCAGTAAGAAAGGAACACCAATTAACATTAATGATAAAACAACTTGAGAAAAGCTTGGAGGAAGTGGTTTGCGTGCTAAAAACCATGAAATCATCATTGGCATGCCAATTTTCATGAACTCACTGGGTTGCACGCTCCCGAAACCGGGAATATCGATCCAGCGTTTAGCCCCCATGCGGACTTCACCAAAGACCATAACTCCAATTAAGGAAAATAGTGCAAATAAATAAAAGTAAGGTGAAAAAGCTTGATAAACCTTAGGGGGAATTTGAGCCAGACTAATCATGACTAAAAAGCCAATACCAAAGCTCATGGCTTGTTTACTGACTAAGCCTACATCTTGTGCAGATGCACTATATAGTACCGTTAAACCTAATAGGGCATTTAGGAATAAAAATAGGCATAACCACGGGTCAATATGAAGTTGCTGCCAGCGCGATGGTTGCATGGCAGTACTAAGACCATCTCGAGGAGCTTGGCGTAAAAATTTATATTGTGGACTAGGAGACATGCGGCTTTAACTAGGTCAATCAGTGCTTGGCGCATGCTAACATAAACCTGATTAATGGCAATGTATATCAATATTTTGCAATAAAAAAACCTGGCTCTCGCCAGGTTTCCGATGGTCTATTTTCTGTTAGTTAAAGAATAAACTATCGTGATATTCAGCCATCGCTTTTAGTTCAGTGCGATTTAAACTTGGTATAAGTTTATCGATCGCAATGTGGACTGCTTTTGTTACAGCTGCTGCGCCAATATCAGCTGCTTTGCGCTTAATCATGCCTAAATCTAATGTTTTATTAAAATCAGACATAAAGTGTCTAACCATAGCATCACCAAACTGTTTATATAGTTCTGCTAAGGCTGCTTTATTAATGTCATTACCTGCCTGAAGCTCGGCAAAATTATGCTTCAAATTAGTCACTAAACCAGCATCTAAAGCTACACCAACTTTATATTGACCTTGTGGGTCTTTAAATAAGCTTTTCTCTGAAAATTCCACGGATTGTTTAACAACATCGTTTGGTGCTTTACTCAGTAATTGCTTTAAAAGCACAGCAACTGTTGATTTGACATAACCAGCTAGTTTTTCGGCAGTATCTCTTTTTTCACTCGCTGGGAAATGTTGTACTAACTGAGTCAGTACATTTTCAATAATTTCCTCATTAAGTTGTAAAGCAATTTTGTCTCGAAGTGGATATAACGGTTCACTGGAATTCTTATTCGCAATTCCAGTCTGTATATCGTTCAATAAGCCTTCAGAAGGGGTAAAACCAAAAAACGGCATGGTGTATCCTCAAATTATTCGTTTTATTGTCGTGCCAATCGAATCGGTTTTGGCATCCATGATAGATCCGATACTCGGCAAGGATTGATATCAAGTCCACCGCGGCGAGTATAAGTTGCATAAACCATCAGCTTTTCAGGTCGCAAATTTTGCCAAATATCTGCAAAGATTTGCTCAACACACTGTTCGTGGAAACCGTTATGCTGACGGTACGAGATAATATAAGCTAAAACACTACGATAACAAGGTTTTTTGCCCTTAAAACGGATAAAAACTGTACCCCAATCTGGCTGTCCCGTGACTGGGCAGTTACTTCTCAAAAGATGAGAATACAGTTCAATTTCGACTTCTTCACCAGACTCATCCAATTTTAAAAGTGATGCATCGGGATGTTGTTCTAAACGTTCAGGTGTTAGATCATCAATACAAATGCCTTGTGGTTTAGAAATATCAAGTTCATCTACTTGAAATAGCGTTAGCTCAACTTTTGCACCAGCTGCAGACGATAGATCTTTTTCAACCGTTTCAATAAATAACTCTTTAGAGCCAAACTGAGTGAAGTTAAGACTATTGAAGTATAGCTTTAATGACTTTGATTCAATCAAATTTGGTGAAGAAGCTGGCAGGGTAATTCTGCCAATCGCAACCTGTGGAATACCATGCGAGTTTAACCAAGATATTTCAAAAACATGCCACCAATCTTTACCTTGGTTGATACCTTCAATATGTGAATATTTTTCACGAGATTGAGCACGTGCAATTGGAAATAACACATCGGGTTGATAGCTAGTTGGATATTGGGTTTCTTTACCCAATAAAGACTGTTCGACACTCATTCACGCATTCCTGAACCACGAGCAAGTAAATAGTAGGCAATTCCATAAAGTACAACACAACATAATGTCACAATGATTAAAGAGAACGTAACGTTCACGTCACTATGACCTAAAATGCCGAAACGGAAAGCATTTACCATATACACAATAGGATTAATTAAAGAAAGTTTTTGCCAAAAAGGACCAAGTGCACTAATGGCATAAAACACACCACCTAAATAGGTGAGTGGAGTAAGTACAAAGGTTGGAATAATAGAAATATCATCAAATGATTTTGCATAGACTGCATTAATAAAGCCGCCTAAGGAAAATAAAACGGATGTAATTAATACTGTATATATAGTTACGAACCAGTTATGTATAAAAAGATGGGTAAAGAACATGCTCATCGCAGTAACAATGGCACCAACCAAGACACCACGACAAATACCACCAATCACGTAGCCCCATAAAATAATATGTAAGGGCACGGGACTCATGATGAGTTCTTCAATACTCTTTTGAAATTTAACACTGAAGAAACTAGAAGACACGTTAGCATAGCTGTTCGTAATAACAGCCATCATGATTAAGCCAGGTACAATAAACTGCATGTAGCTCACGCCACCCATTTGCCCAATACGTGAGCCAACCAAATTACCAAAAATGACAAAATACAAGCTCATGGTAATTGCAGGTGGTAATAAAGTTTGTGGCCAAATACGAAGAAAACGGCGTACTTCTTTACGAACTAAAGTCCAGAGGGCAATTTGCAGTTGGTTAAAGTTCATTTTGCCGCTCCTTCAAGATTTTTCTCGACCATTTTGACAAATAGCTCTTCAAGGCGATTCGATTTGTTACGCATACTACGAACACGAATACCTTGTGACTCTAAAAGTTGGAATAAGTCATTTAATGTATGTGCTTTATCCATTGTTACTTCTAAAGTACTACTATCAATTAAGTTGAACTTCACACCAATAATATTGAGCTGGAGTGGGGCAATTGGTTCTGCTAAATCAAAAATAAAAGACTCTTCACTCAGCTGGTTTAGGAAACTTTTCATGCTGGTATCTTCTTTAATGACACCACGGTCAATGATGGCAATTTGACGACACAACATTTCTGCTTCTTCTAAATAATGTGTCGTTAAAATAATAGAAGTACCGTTTTCGTTCATTTCGGTTAGAAAATCCCACATAGAACGGCGTAATTCAATATCTACACCCGCAGTAGGCTCATCTAGAATAAGAAGTTTAGGTTCATGCATCATGGCGCGGGCGATCATTAGGCG
The DNA here is from genome assembly GCF_041021905.1 of Acinetobacter nosocomialis. Classification (NCBI taxonomy): domain Bacteria; kingdom Pseudomonadati; phylum Pseudomonadota; class Gammaproteobacteria; order Moraxellales; family Moraxellaceae; genus Acinetobacter; species Acinetobacter nosocomialis. Next base: position 2,740,393 of record NZ_CP157432.1, on the reverse strand, counting down.
ACGTTTCATACCACCAGACAGCATACGTGCTTGTATATTACGTTTTTCCCACAAGCCAAGTTTTTCTAAATAATGTTCCGCTCGTTTCTCGGCAATCTTTTTATGAATACCGTAATAACCAGCCTGGGTAACTAAAATATCGAATGCTTTTTCAAATTGCCCGAAGTTAAATTCTTGGGGTACAACGCCAAGCTGCTGTTTTGCCAAGGATGGATGAGTATCGAGATTATGTCCAAAAATCTCAACAGTTCCGGAAGTTTTTTTCGTGAGGGAGCTGATAATACCAATGGTTGTTGATTTGCCGGCACCATTTGGGCCTAACAACGCATAAAATTCACCTTCAGGCACAGTGAGGTTAATACCTTTTAACGCCTGAAAACCATTACGATATGTTTTGGACAAATCTCTTAAAACCAAAGCATCAGTCATGAAATTCTCACATTATGAAAGAGGGGTATATTTTGAGCGATAATGATTAATAAACCAAGTAAAATAGTCGGAATTTTATGAAATTGAGATAAATTTATGAAGTTATTATATATAAATTGGTGCGCCCGGCGGGGATCGAACCCACGACCCCAGGCTTCGGAAACCTGTACTCTATCCAACTGAGCTACGAGCGCACATGTGTGGGGCACATCATAGGAAAAAAACACCGGTAGGTAAAGCACGAAATACGTACCAAGTGAGTTTAATGCTTAATTAAACAGCAGCTTGTTCTATTTTAGATGCGTTGCTGAATAAGCTGAATTGAATAATTAATAGAATGGAGCGTATGTGCTAGCTCATGAGGAGGAATGCGTGATTCCTGCAAACTGGTAATCCATTGCATTTGGCACATTTTAAGTTCTTGAAGTGTTTTTATTTGCTCTATTTTTTGAATAAGTGGCTTTGCCATAAGGCCACAGTATTGGCTTAAGCTTTGTTTCATTAATAGTTGTATTTCTTCAAAAGATAGCTGTTGAACTGGAATGCGTGGTTGGTTATTTTCAATATTTGAAGAAGGCGCAGAAGTTGATTGAGGAACCTGAATTTCTCCAACTAAATCATTACTTTTATTCTCATCAACATTTTTTTGATGTATTTCTTTAGTTGTTATAGATGACTCTTGGGGAGATATTTGTTCAGGTAACTCTGAATAATTTTCATTAGAAGGTGCAATTAGTTTTAAGTCAATGAGCTGTTGTATCAGTTCTGGTGGGGCGATCCGCTTTTTAAACTCAGTATCGAGACTTTGAAAATCTTCATGGTCTATTAATAGAAGTAAACGTCTTTGTTTTGCATTTAACGTAATATTACGTTGTTGAAGCGCAACTCTTCCCAAATTGGTTCGATAAAAACCAGACATTGTATTTCCCCAATATAAAAATGAAGCAGCCTGTTTGATTTTTCTCTACCAAACAGTACTGTTCTTAATAAAATATAAATGGGGTTAAAGATAAAACTCAAAAATGACAATTTGATGAAGAATTTATGAATATCATCTATTTAAGGAAATTAAAATGCGCTTTCTAATGCCTTGCGTAAATAGACATCGAGCTCGTCTTGACGTAGAAGCCATTGAATATAATCTTTAGGCAGTTCAGCAATTGCCGTACCTTTATGCTTACCAAAATTAATCGTATGCGGAATACGGGCTTCTTCAGAAACTTGGTAAAGCTCTTCAATATCTTGAATATTTAAATGATAGATAATATGCATCAAAATATTGGCAGTTAAAATAATGTCAGCGTCGGCACGGTGAGCACCTTTCAGCATTTCTCGAGCTTTACCGCTGCCTTGGGAAATCATATAAATGAGTGCAGAAATATTATGAGCTTCGGCATCTGGCCAAGCTTTACGTGCTAAAGCCAAAGTACAAATCGGTTTAATATGAGATACATCGACGCCACAGCGAGCAATTGCGGCAATATCATAATCAATATTATGGCCAATAATATAAGTTGTGCTATCAGGTAATTTAAAGGTTTTATAGTGAGGCTGATTTTCTAGGTCGGACTCTAAGATATGGTGAACAGCCATTGCAGCATAAGAGATCGGAGCTCCCACCTGATAAAGCTGATCAAACAATTTGCTTTTATCTAAAGTGAGTTTACCTGCATTAAGTTCAATAGGGGCGTATGCAATTTCAATAGGCAAACCATTTAGTGTATGAGTTTCTGTATCTAAAATAATGGCTTGCATCTTTTGAACCTTTAAACAATTACAAGTAACCATCAATCTTAACAGTTGGCTATCTACTTTAAAACATAGAGTAAGGCTAGATGAGCTATCAAATGCAATTTATGTTGAAAAGTAGAAAATCTCGCTGTTCATTTTGATTAAATATCACTTGCGAAAAATGAAGATTAGGCGTAATTGTTTGTAAGACATTTAAAATGTTCATTAAAAACTAAAGCACAACAAAAATTGAATTTAAGGAAGATATACGAATGAAAATGAAATTGTTCATGACCAGTGTTCTTAGCACAAGTTTACTATTGACGGGATGTGGAGATGGAAGTAGCGATGACAGTCCAGCAACTACTGATCCATCGGGTACTCCAGCCAATAATATTCAAAATCCAGTGGTTAAGGTCGATGCTTATACAAGTACTAACTTAGGAGCGGTTGCTGCTGAAAGTAGTATTTTAACTTATAAAATGTTAGGTCAAAGTGGACAAGAGGTGCAGGCAACAAGTCTAGTATTTACACCGACTACTCCACCACCAGCAGGCGGTTGGCCAATTGTGGTTTGGGCACATGGTACGACAGGGGTTGCAGATGCATGTGCACCTAGTAAATCGGCATTAACAGACAGTACTAAAGATTTAATTAGTAAACTTCTTGCAGCGGGTTATGTGGTGGTTGCACCAGATTATGAGGGATTAGGTACACAAGGTATACATCCATTTTTAAATATTAAAAGTGAAGCTTATTCAATTACCGATGCAGTAGTAGCAACACGCAATTATTTATTACAGCGGAACTTATTAACTTCGAAAAAGTGGGTTACTGTAGGACATTCGCAAGGTGGGCATGCTGCATTGGGCGCTGCACAATATGCGAGCCGTGCGCAGCTAGACTATAAAGGTACAGTAGCGGTAGCACCAGCTTCAAATCTAGGATTTATTTTAATTGCAGGTGAACAGGCTGTTGCTAATGCAACTGTGGATAAAAAGATTTCAATGTATGCGCAGCTTGATACATATACTGCTTTAGTGACAGCCGGCATTCGAAATACACAGCCAAGCTTTGATTATTCCCAAGTATTTACTTCACAAACAGCAAGTACTGCACAGCAGGCGGAAACAATTTGTGCAGGGCCATTGGGGCAAGCCTTTGGTGCAGGTATGACTAAGTATGCTACAGAGCATAATGGAACACTGGATGGATATACGCGTACACAACCTAATTTTATGGCAGTACCTTTAGTTAAAACATTCTTAGATAAAGATTCTCAACCTTTACAGGCAAAAGTCACTACACCGATTATTATTTATCAGGGGCTAGCAGATACAACAGTTCCGAAAGTAGCTACTGATATTTTGATATCTAATGCCACTGTCGTCGGTACAAAAATTAATAGCTATGTAACGGGTAATTGGGATCATGAAGCGGCAATGAGCAGTAATGTAGATAACATTGTTGGAAATGTACAAAACTTGCTGTCAGCTCAATAAGAGTGTTTGATATTTAAGGTTTTTTTATTGCTATGAAAAGCTAAATTTAACTTTGGAAAATTATTAATTAAAAGCTTTTTAAGTGTTTATAAATTATTTTAGATTTGATGGCTCATTTTTTATAAAAATTGAGCCATTTTTATTTAAAACTGAGCTAACTTGATTCTGTTTAATTATAAAGTTCATGCTACAATATGCCGCAATCTTAGCACGGCTTAAAAGCCCTAATTTATAGGACCCCCGCTAATGTTTGCCAATATTTCCATTTCTGAATTTGATCCAGAATTAGCTCAAGCAATTGCTTCTGAAGGTGAGCGTCAAGAAGCACATATCGAGTTAATTGCATCTGAAAACTATTGCTCTCCTGCTGTGATGGAAGCGCAAGGATCAAAACTTACGAACAAATACGCAGAAGGTTATCCTGGCAAACGCTATTATGGCGGTTGCGAATATGTAGATGTTATTGAACAAATGGCGATTGACCGTGCTAAAGAACTTTTTGGTGCTGATTACGCAAACGTTCAACCACATGCTGGTTCACAAGCTAACTCTGCTGTGTATTTAGCACTTCTTAACCCAGGCGACACAGTTTTGGGTATGAGCTTGGCTCACGGTGGTCACTTGACTCACGGTGCAAAAGTTAGCTTCTCTGGTAAAACGTATAACGCTGTTCAGTATGGACTAAATGCTGAAACTGGCGAGATCGATTACGAAGAAGTTGAACGTTTAGCGTTAGAACACAAGCCACGTATGATCGTTGCTGGTTTCTCTGCTTATAGCCGTGTTGTAGATTGGCAACGTTTCCGTGACATCGCGGACAAAGTTGGCGCTTACCTTTTTGTTGATATGGCTCACGTTGCTGGTCTTGTTGCTGCTGGTGTATATCCAAACCCAGTTCAAATTGCTGACGTAACGACAACGACAACTCACAAAACACTTCGTGGTCCACGTTCTGGTTTAATCCTTGCGAAAGCGAATGAAGAAATCGAGAAAAAACTTCAATCAGCTGTATTCCCTGGTAACCAAGGTGGTCCATTAATGCATGCGATTGCTGCTAAAGCAATCTGCTTCAAAGAAGCAATGTCTGATGACTTTAAAACTTACCAACAACAAGTTGTGAAAAATGCTCAAGCGATGGCTGAAGTATTCATCGCACGTGGTTATGATGTTGTTTCTGGTGGTACAGACAACCACTTATTCTTGTTATCTTTAATCAAACAAGACGTAACTGGTAAAGATGCAGATGCTTGGTTAGGTGCTGCTCACATTACTGTGAACAAAAACTCAGTTCCAAATGACCCACGTTCTCCATTTGTGACTTCTGGTATCCGTATCGGTACTCCGGCAGTAACAACTCGTGGTTTTGGTGAAGCTGAAGTTCGTGAACTTGCTGGTTGGATCGCTGACGTGATTGACAGCAAAGGTGACGAAAAAGTTATTGCTGATGTAAAAGCAAAAGTTGAAGCTGTTTGTGCAAAATTCCCTGTATATGCAAAATAATTTGTGTATATAAAAAAAGCGCCGTAAGGCGCTTTTTTATTAACTACTCCAACCGCCCCCTAAAGCACGGATTAAATTGATGCTTGCAATGATTTGGCTACCTTTCAGCTGAGCTGCTAATTGTTCTTGTTGCAAAATAGTTCGGTCAGAATCAATGACATCAAGATAGTTAATCGCACCTTCTCGATAACGTAAATGAGAAAGTTGATTAGCATGACGAGAAGAGGAGAGTGCTTGGTTTTGAGCCTGAATTTGCTGATCGAGAATTCTTTGATCGGATAAACCATTTTCAACTTCGCGAAATGCGTTTAGTACAGTTTGCCGATAATTCGCAACGCTTTCTTCATAAGCTGCTCGTGCTTGAGCAACGCCTGCTTTACGTTGTCCACCATCAAATAAAGGTAACGACAAAATAGTACCGGCGACAGGTCCTAGTAAAAAAGTCCGACTCGACCATTTACCCAACTCGCTTAAACTTGAAGATTCATAACCTAAAGCTCCTGTAAGACTGAGTTTTGGGAAAAATGCTGCACGAGCAATTCCAATACGTGCATTATCTGCTGCCATTGCACGCTCTGCAGCCGCAATGTCGGGTCTTCTTTCAAGTAAAGTTGATGGCAAACCGGCAGGGAAACGGATACTATTTGCAGTTAAAGATTGAACTGGCAAGTTAAAGTCCGCTGGTGGTTTTCCTAATAAGACTGCAAGCGCATGTTCTGCACTGGCTCTGTTACGAGCAATATTTAGGGCAGTGGTTTGTGCGGTAGCAAGTTCGGTTTGTGCACGAGAAACATCTAATTCACTGACCAGTCCGTTTTTAAAACGAAGCTGCATTAAATCTCGTGTTTCACCTAGTAATTTGATTGTTCGGTTATAAATTGCTTGCTCGGTATCAAGTTGACGTATCAGAAAATAGCCTTGAGCAACATCTGCTTGTAGAGCTAAAAGTGCCGACTGATATAGAGCCTCTTGTTGCTGTAGATCTGCTGTTGCTGCATTGACACTACTTGCTACACGACCAAATAAATCGAGCTCATATGAAACATTGGCTTGAGCGCGCCATAAGGTGTGAGCCGAAGTATGTGCATTGTCATCTAAACCGAGTGAAGCCGGAGACGGCTTTTGGCGGGTTGGCCCAAATCCGGCATCAATACTTGGTAAGCGCTCAGCTTGAGCTGCCGAACGTAGTGCACGTGAAGCCTGAATATTGGCTGCCACCGCTTTAAGGTTCTGATTGCCTGCGATAGCTTGCTGTTCAAGTTCATTCAGTTGAGCATCATTGTAAATGCGCCACCATTCACCACGAGTTTGTTGATCGGCAGGTTGGGCAATCTTCCAGTTATTATCTTCAATTTTTGGATCAGATTCTTTGAATTTGACTGGCATTATAACTTTTGCAGGTTGATATTCTGGAGCTAATGAGCAGCCTGCAAGGAGCAGGCTTCCCATGAGTGAGGACAACAACCAGTTTTGTTTTGATGTAATCACCAAATGCCCTCCTTAATGATCGTGTGGGCTAGCTAACGGCGCTTCATGAACTGCCGCAGAATGCAATTTATGTTTGCTGTTGAGGGTACGAATCAGAACGTAAAAGGCCGGGGTGAGGAATAAACCAAAGAATGTTACACCGATCATGCCGAAGAATACGGCAACACCCATCGCATGTCGCATTTCAGAACCTGCGCCAGTTGAAGTCACCAGTGGTACGACACCCATAATAAATGCAATAGAGGTCATTAAAATTGGCCGTAAACGTAGACGACTTGCTTCAACGGCTGCTTTAAAGGCAGTCGCGCCTTGCATTTCAAGTTCCCGCGCAAATTCGACAATCAAAATGGCATTTTTACAGGCTAGCCCGACCAGTACCATTAGACCGATTTGGGTAAAGATGTTGTTATCTCCAGCAGTCAGCCAGACACCTGTCAGAGCCGCTAAGATTCCCATCGGTACAATTAAGATAACTGCTAATGGTAGGGTTAAGCTTTCATACTGAGCAGCTAAAACCAAGAACACGAGTAATACGCTAATTGGGAATACCCAAAGTCCTGCATTACCGGCCAAGATTTTTTGATAAGTTAAATCTGTCCATTCAAACTTGATACCACGCGGCAGAGTTTGTGCAGCAATACGTTCAACCGCAGCCTCAGCTTGGCTAGATGAATAGCCCGGTGCAGGTCCGCCGTTAATATCTGCTGATGTGTAACCGTTATAACGAACGACCATTTCAGGACCATAGGTTTGAGTGACATTTACCAATGAAGATAATGGCACCATTTGGCCGGCACTATTACGGGTTTTAAGTTGCAAAATATCTTCAGGGTTAGCACGGAAAGGCGCATCAGCTTGTGCACGAACCTGATAAACACGTCCAAAGCGGTTAAAGTCGTTAACGTACTGAGAACCCAAATAAATCTGCATAGTGTTGAAAACATCTGTCACAGCAACGCCTTGCTGTTTAGCTTTTACACGGTCCAGATCTACGTTGAGTTGAGGTACGTTAATTTGATAACTTGAGAACATTGGGCCAAGTTCGGGGGCTGATTGTGCTGCTTTCATAAAATTTTGTGCAGCATCATTCAAGGCTGAATAGCCTAAGGCGCCTCGGTCTTCAAGTTGGAGTTTAAAGCCGCCCATAGTACCTAAGCCCATCACTGGTGGTGGTGGGAAAACCGCGATATAGGCATCTTGAATAGCTGAATATTTCTGGTTGAGCGCTCCTGCAATAGCATTTGCAGATAAGTCTTTAGCCTTACGTTCATCGAATGGCTTTAAGGTCACAAAGACAATACCGGCACTCGAGCTATTGGTGAAACCGTTAATTGATAGGCCCGGAAAGGCAACTGCACTTTCCACGCCAGGTTGTTTAAGTGCAGTATCACTCATTTTACGAATGACTGCTTCGGTACGATCTAATGATGCGCCGTTTGGTAGCTGCGCAAAGCTAATCAAATATTGTTTGTCCTGCGCGGGAACAAAGCCACCCGGAACAATATAGGAAATCCCAACGGTTAAACCTAGGAGTGCTGCATAGACACCCATTGCCGAAGCTTTATGGGAAATGACACGGCTGACGCCTTGACTATAACGGTCTGAAGCACGTGAAAACACACGGTTAAACAGTGCAAAGAAACGTCCGAATACACGATTCATAATACGTGTTAAGGCATCCGGTTTAGCATCATGACCTTTAAGTAACATTGCTGCCAAAGCTGGAGAGAGGGTAAGTGAGTTAAATGCCGAAATGACTGTTGAAATGGCAATGGTCATGGCAAATTGTTTATAGAATTGCCCAGTTAAGCCTGTCATAAAGGCAAGTGGAACGAACACGGCAACAAGTGTTAAAGCAATGGCAATAATCGGTCCGCTCACTTCTCGCATGGCACGGTAAGTCGCTTCCCTTGGATTTAAGCCAGCTTCAATATTCCTCTCGACGTTTTCGACGACCACAATTGCGTCATCGACCACAATACCAATGGCAAGTACCATCCCGAACAGTGAAAGTGCATTGATGGAGTAACCAAAAGCGAGCATAAGGGCAAATGTACCAATAATTGAAACCGGTACAGCAAGCAATGGAATAATTGAGGCACGCCATGTTTGTAAAAATAAAATAACGACCACTACAACCAGTGCAATTGCTTCAAGTAGGGTATGAACGACCGCTTTAATACTGGCCCGTACGAATTGAGTCGGGTCATAAACAATGTCGTATTTAATTGAAGATGGAAAATCTTTTGAAAGCTCCTTTATCGTGCTACGCACTTGATCGGAAACTTGTAAAGCATTCGCACCCGGAGCTTGGAAAATTGGAATTGCGACTGCTTGTTTGTTATCAAGTAATGAACGTAAGCCGTATTGAGAGGCTGCAAGTTCAACACGAGCAACATCACCCAATCGGGTAACCGCGCCATCAGGGGCAGTTTTTAAAATAATATCTGCAAATTCTTGCTCAGTAGTTAAACGACCTTGAGCATTGACTGAAAGTTGTAAAGGGGAATTACTTGGCGAAGCACCAATTGTACCTGCTGCAACCTGAATGTTTTGTTCACGAATGGCATTCACAATTTCAGTGGCTGTGAGGTTACGCTGTGCCACTTTTTGTGGGTCAAGCCATACGCGCATCGCGTAGTCACCGGAACCAAATAATCCGACTTCACCTACACCTTGTAAACGTGCCAAACGGTCTTTTACGTTGAGCACCGCGTAGTTACGTAAGTAGGTCATGTCATAGCGATTATCTGGGGAGGTCAGATGCACTACCATGGTTAAAGTAGGTGAGCTTTTTAAAGTCGTGACACCTAAGCGCTGTACATCTTCAGGTAAACGGGGCATGGCCTGAGACACACGGTTTTGAACCAGTTGTTGTGCTTTGTCTGGGTCGATACCGAGCTTAAAGTTCACCGTAATGGTTAAATTGCCGTCGCTGTTTGCTTGAGATTGCATATACAGCATGTCTTCGACACCGTTGATTGATTCTTCGAGCGGAGAAGCAACTGTTTCAGCGATCACTTTTGGGTTTGCACCCGGATATTGAGCACGTACCACCACAGATGGTGGAACAACCTCGGGATATTCAGAAATCGGTAACTGAAATACCGAAAGGAGACCGGCGAGTAAAATCAAGACTGATAACACACCAGCAAAGATCGGCCGATCAATAAAAAATTTAGAAATATTCATATGTGATTAACCTTTTGCCGGAGTTGATGTTTTATCTGTTGGCTGAGGTTGAGAAGAAGTAGCGTTAGCAGTGATTTGTGCATTTGGCATAGGCACGAGATGCGGTGTAATAGGGTCACCCGGACGAATCCGCTGTAAACCATTCACTACAATACGGTCACCCGCTTGTAATCCGCTATTTACGATTTGCAAGCCATCTTGTTGGGCACCGAGTTTTACTTCGCGGTAAGCAGTTTGATTTTTCGCATCAACGACTACAACAAAACGTTTATCTTGGTCGACGCCAACCGCGGTTGGACTAATCAGAATCGCTGGGCGAGGTTGGCCTCCACCTAAACGGATTCGTGCATATAGACCCGGTAATAAAACACCGTTTGGATTGTCAAAAGTTGCGCGAACACGAATCGTACCTGAGGTTGTATTCAGGTTATTATCGATTGAGTTGATTGTTCCTTCGCGAGTAAAGCCTGTTTCATTGGCAAGTCCCATATAGACAGGTACCTGTGCTGAATTACGCTGATTACTGATATATTTCAGGTAAGTTTGTTCATCCACATCGAAAGATGCATAAAGACGGGATACAGAAACTAAACTTGTTAAGACCTGTGCACCGTTACCTGCAGAGACGACATTGCCGACGGTGACTTCAGCTCGTGAAATCCGGCCGCTGACTGGTGCAGTAATACGGGTATATTCCAGATTTAAACGTGCAGATTGGACAGCAGCTCTAGCGGCTTGTAGGTTAGCATTCGCTGAACGTGCATCATTTTCGGCTAAATCCAGTTCTTGGCGAGAAACAGCATTACTCTGAATGAGACGTTGAATACGTGAAAGATTGCTTGCGGTATATGTTACCTGTGCTTCAGCTGAAGCAAGCTGGGCTTTTGCACGATTCAGTTCTGCTTCGAAAGGACGCGGGTCAATGGTAAATAGTAAATCGCCTTTTCTAACAAGACTGCCATCTTTGAAATGTACGGCAATAAGTTTTCCTGAAACTTGAGGCCGAATATCAACTTGATCAATTGCTTCTAAACGACCGGAATATTCTTGCCAATCGGTAATGGTTTTGCTTACTACAGGGGCTACATCAACAGTAGCAGCTTGTTGGGCACTGGTCGGTGCAGCTTTTGCATCGGCATTTTCATGTAAAAACATAAAACTGCCCCCTGTAGCCAAAATGGCGACAAAGATGGCAGACAGTGCAAACTGTTTGCGGGAAAATGACATGAGGTGCTCCTAGTTATTTGGATACCTGTTTTCAGACTTTTAGTTATGGTCCGTATGGGAGAAACAGGGTTTATGGAATGGACGGAGCATAAAAGTTTGTCAATCACGAATAAATATATTAAATTCGATAACACTATTCGTATTTTTATAACAATTGATGTATTTGAATAAAGAAATGCATTAATAGGAGTGTGCGTGTGGATCTATTTCATGCCATGAGAGTGTTCAACAAAGTGGTTGAAACAAATAGTTTCAGTTTAGCAGCTGATAGTTTGGGTTTACCGCGTGCTTCTGTGACCACAACTATTCAGGCTTTAGAGAAGCATTTACAAGTTCGTTTGCTGAATCGGACAACACGAAAAATTAGTCTCACACCGGATGGCGCCGTATATTATGATCGGACAGCCCGTATTTTAGCGGATGTTTCCGATATTGAATCTTCCTTTCATGATGCAGAGCGGGGGCCAAGAGGTCAGCTTCGTATTGATGTGCCTGTATCCATTGGCCGTTTAATTTTAATTCCAAGACTACGCGATTTTCATGCACGCTATCCTGATATTGATTTAGTGATTGGTCTAAATGACCGACCTGTAGACTTGGTGGGAGAGGCTGTCGATTGTGCAATTCGGGTCGGTGAATTAAAAGATTCAAGCTTAATTGCGCGTCGTATCGGAACTTTCCAGTGTGCAACTGCTGCTTCACCGATTTATTTAGAAAAATATGGCGAACCTACCTCAATTGAAGATTTGCAAAAAAACCATAAAGCGATTCACTTCTTTTCAAGCCGTACCGGACGCAACTTCGATTGGGACTTTGTCGTTGATGATTTAATTAAAAGTGTGTCAGTACGTGGACGTGTTTCGGTAAATGACGGTGATGCTTACATCGACTTGGCTTTGCAGGGTTTCGGTATAATTCAAGGCCCACGTTATATGCTCACCAACCATTTAGAATCGGGTTTGTTAAAAGAAGTATTGCCTCAGTGGACGCCAGCGCCGATGCCGATTTCAGCAGTTTATCTTCAAAATCGTCATTTATCACTCAAAGTAAAAGTGTTTGTAGATTGGGTCGCTGAACTTTTTGCAGGTTGTCCATTACTTGGCGGTACGGCTTTACCTTTCGACCAGAAATGTGAATTTGCCTGTGATAAAGAAACTGGTCATGAATATACAATTCGTACTTTGGTCGAGCAGCACAATATTGCTGAAGCTTATACACTCAAAACTTAATCTTAAAATTTGATTGATTTTTCAACATTTAAACCGTCAATACAGTTCATTGCTTAGACATCTTCATAAATCCTTAATTTACTGGTATAGAAATTGCAATTATTTCGGCAGAAGAGTAATTTAGAAATTGCTCAAGTTTTTATCACCTTATTAGGATTTTAAGGAGAAGCTTCAAGATGGCAAGCTTTATGAAAAAAATGTTCGTTTCAACAACCTTAGTTTTGGCTGCTGTTGCAACGAATGTTCAAGCAAAGGATTGGAAGGTGATTCGTTTTGGTACTGAGTCGTCTTATGCGCCGTTTGAATATAAAACACCAGATGGCAAGTTAACTGGTTTTGATGTTGATTTAGGTAATGCCATTTGTGCAAAGCTTAAAGCCAAATGTGTTTGGGTGGAAAACTCTTTTGACGGGATGATTCCCGCGCTTAAAGCGAAAAAATTTGATGGCATTCTTTCATCAATGACCGTTACTGATGAACGCGCGAAACAAATTTTATTTAGCAGCAAAATCTATAATACGCCAACGCGGATGGTTGCAAAAAAAGGTTCGCCGTTGTTACCAACACCTACTTCATTAAAAGGTAAGCGTGTTGGCGTACAGCAGGGCACAATTCAAGAAACTTACGCTAAAACCTATTGGGCTCCAAAAGGTGTGAGTGTTGTTCCTTATCCAACTCAAGATTTGATTTACCAAGACATGATGTCTGGTCGTTTGGATGCAACTTTACAAGATGCAATCATGGTTGATGGCGCTTTCTTAAAACAACCGAAAGGTAAAAACTTCTCTTTTGCTGGCGGCAATGTGGTGGATGTCAAAACATTGGGGGTAGGTGCGGCTATCGGTTTACGTAAAGAAGATGCAGACTTGAAAGCGAATATTGACAAGGCACTCGCTGCAATCATTGCGGATGGCACATACAAGAAACTCGAGAAAAAATACTTCTCTTTTAGCATTTACTAATGATGTGAAAAATGTCGGCTAAGTGCCGACATTTTTAAATCTATTCTCATCTCATCAATATTAGATATTGTTTTTAAGGAGAAGATGAGTCATGTCTTTTTCTGGCTACGGGCCACTCCTTCTCAGCGGAACATGGATGACCATACAGCTTGCGCTGTTATCACTCTTGCTTTCTGTCATTATTGGCTTAATTGGTGCGAGTTCAAAACTCTCTAATATTAAAGCTTTACGTTATATTGCGACCGCCTATACCACACTCATCCGTAGTGTGCCTGACTTAGTGATTATGCTGCTGTTATTTTATAGCTTGCAGTTGGGTTTAAACCAAATTACTGAAGCACTACAAATGGACCAGATTGATATAAACCCATTTGTGGCTGGTGTGATTACCTTAGCGTTCATTTATGGTGCATATTTTACCGAGACCTTTCGTGGTGCATTTCAATCGGTTCCGAGGGGACAAATTGAAGCAGCAATGGCCTATGGGATGACGCCGTGGCAGGTTTTTCACCGTGTATTATTCCCTCAAATGATGCGTTTTGCGTTGCCCGGCATTGGTAACAACTGGCAAGTTTTGATTAAGGCGACCGCGCTGGTTTCCATTATTGGCCTGACTGACATTGTAAAAATTACGCAAGATGCAGGTAGAAGTACCATGCAACTGTTCTTTTTCAGCATCGTGGCTGCCGCTATTTATTTGGTCATTACTACCGTATCGAACCTGATCTTAATGTGGCTTGAACGTCATTATTCTGCTGGTGTGAGGAAGGGGCAATTATGATTGAAATCCTTCAACAATATTGGAAAGCATACCTTTGGACTGATGGCCTACAAATGACTGGTGTCGCGATGACTGCTTGGTTATTGGTGCTTTCTATTGGTATTGGGTTTGTGCTTGCTGTGCCTTTGTCACTTGCACGAGTATCAGAAAATAACTGGTTACGTGGTCCAGTTTGGTTGTTTACCTATGTTTTCCGTGGCACACCACTGTACATCCAACTGTTAATTATTTACTCGGGTATTTATAGCTTTGATTATGTCCATGAACATCAAACTCTCGATGCATTCTTTCGAGAGGGCATAAATTGCACCATTTTGGCATTCGCGCTCAATACTGGTGCATATACCACTGAAATCTTCGCTGGAGCGATTTGTTCTATTCCACATGGTGAGATTGAAGCTGCTCAAGCTTTTGGTATGTCAAAATGGAAACTCTACACACGTATTATCATTCCGTCGATGTTACGCCGTGCTTTGCCTTTTTACGGCAATGAAGTCATTTTAATGTTGCATGCCACAACCATTGCATTTACAGCAACAGTTCCCGACATTTTAAAAATTGCGCGTGATGTGAATGCAGCAACCTATGACACTTTCAGTGCTTTTGGCATTGCTGCGGTGTTATATGCAGTGCTGGCTTTTATTTTGATTTGGATATTTCGTAAGTTGGAAAAACGTTGGTTGGCATTTTTAAAGCCATCGAATCATTAGGAGACATAAATGGAACAGGTTGCAAAACTAGTGATTCGTGATTTACACAAAACATTTGGCGATCATGAAGTACTTAAAGGAATATCACTTGATGCAAATGCCGGTGATGTAATTAGTATTATTGGTTCATCTGGTTCAGGTAAAAGTACCTTGCTGCGTTGTATCAACTTTTTAGAACAACCGAGCAATGGCACGATTAAGCTCAATGGTGAAAAACTACGCACAGTCTTTGATAAAAAAGGCAATTTAAAAGTAGTTGACCCAAAGCAGCTACAAAAAATGCGTACTCAGCTCATGATGGTATTTCAGCACTTTAATTTATGGTCTCACATGACAGTGCTAGAAAATGTCATTGAAGGGCCAATCCATGTACTTGGAGTAAAACGTGCTGAAGCAGAAGAGTGTGCACGCAAGTATCTACGTAAAGTTGGATTGCCTGAAAGTGTTGAGAGTAAATATCCGGCATTTTTATCTGGTGGTCAGCAGCAACGTGTAGCAATTGCTCGTGCTTTGGCTATGGAACCGGAAGTGATGTTATTTGATGAACCAACCAGCGCACTTGATCCAGAGTTGGTAGGTGAAGTACTAAAAGTAATGCAAGGCTTGGCTGAAGAAGGTCGTACTATGATTGTGGTCACACATGAAATGGGCTTTGCACGTCATGTGTCTAATCAGGTGATTTTCTTACATCAAGGGAAAATTGAGGAACAGGGACATCCTGATGAAGTACTTAACAACCCGAAAAGTGAACGTTTAAAGCAATTTTTGACGGGCAGTTTAAAATAAGCTGTTGATACCGAGTATGGTGAAACTTTTTTAACATTCTCATCATACTCGGTTGCTTTTTAAATATATTTTATAGATGAGTATTTTTAGAAAATACATTAATAATCACAATACCCGCGATCATTAAAGCTAAACCAATGCAGGCAGCCAGGTCTAAATGTTGTTTGTAAAATATCCAGCCAATTGCGGAAATTAAAATAATACCTGCACCCGACCAAATGGCATATGCGATTCCGATTGGAATTGTTTTTAATGTCAGAGACAGTAAATAAAAAGCAATTGCATAGCCCACAACCGTAATAATAGACGGAATGGGAACAGTAAAACCTTGAGATGCTTTTAATGCTGAAGTTGCAATAACTTCACAAGCAATCGCAATTGCTAAATAAAGATAAGACATGGGAAGCTGCGCCAGAAAGGGTTTTAATCAATCTATATGAAATGTTGATATAGTTTGACCAGTTTTAACGATTGTTCAATTTTTTTGGTACAAAAGTACCAGTAAACCAAACTAAACTGATAAATTGATTTTATCACTAGCAATATGCTCTAGACCATTTCTTCGTTTATTTAATAGCTGGTCAGCATAGTCATAAAAAGAGGATCAGTGATTTTAACTTGATCCTCTAAATGGTTTTAAAAAGAGAATGAGCCAATTAAATTCAGGCCTTTAAATTTCTCTAATAATTGTTCTTTGCTTTCAATATGTGCAGGGTCTGGTTCTATACAATCGATTGGGCAAACCGCTTTACATATTGGTGCATCATAAAAACCTACACATTCTGTACAACGAGATGAATCAATTTCATAAACTTTGCTTCCTTCAAAAATAGCTGTATTGGGGCATTCGGGTAAACACATATCACAATTGATGCAGTCATTCGTAATCAAAAGGGCCATGTTTAACTCACTGAATAAGCCAATGTAGAGGCAGTAATACTTTCTTTCGCATGCGGCAAATTGCGTATGAGTAGGGCATAACTAACATCAACATCTTGTGAAAGTGGAATCTCAACAAAATGTCCCGAACCTTTAGCATCTGTAATTGGATTGCCCTTTAAATCGCGCATTTCGGTTAAGGTAAAGCTGATATTGCCTTGAGGCGTCATGAGTTCAAGTGAGTCGCCAATCACAAAACGGTTTTTCACCTCAATGCGAATATAATCACCGTGACGTTCTAAAACTTCACCACAAAATTGTTGATAGTCAAAATGTGATGATCCGTCAGCATAGTTTTGATATTCGCTATGTACATGCCGTCTTAAAAAGCCTTCAGTGTAACCGCGGTTTGCCAAACCTTCGAGTTGGGTCATTAAACTTGGGTCAAAAGGTTTACCTGCTAATGCATCATCAATGGCTTTTCGATAAATTTGAGCAGTGCGAGCACAATAAAAATAGGATTTAGTACGGCCTTCAATTTTCAGTGAGGCAATGCCCATTTTTGTTAAACGATCTACATGTTGTACCGCACGTAAATCTTTAGAGTTCATAAAATAGGTGCCGTGTTCATCTTCTTCCGCAGCAAACATTTCTTCATTATTACGTTGTACGAGTAAAGTTTGAACCGAGGTTGTTTCTGATTGTCCTGATGAGCAGCAAGACTTTTCTGTTGTATTTAGCTGAGTGACTGGAATTACATCGCCGTTTGCATCTTCTTGGGCTTCATGCAGTTTATAGTCCCAACGGCAGGCATTGGTACAAGCACCTTGGTTGGCATCACGCTTGTTCATATATCCAGAAAGTAAACAGCGGCCTGAGTAGGCCATGCATAGAGCGCCATGTACAAAAACTTCGAGTTCAATATCTGGCACATGTTGCTGGATTTCTTCTATTTCTTCTAAAGATAATTCACGCGATAAAATCACACGACTTAGGCCGTAGTCTTTCCAAAATTTAACAGTGGCCCAGTTAATAGCGTTGGCTTGAACCGATAGATGAATTTGCATTTCTGGAAAATGCTCACGTACCATCATAATTAAGCCAGGATCAGACATAATCAAAGCATCTGGCTGCATAGCCACAATTGGCTCAAGATCGCGTATAAAGTTTTTTAATTTGCTGTTATGTGGCTGAATATTTACCACAACATAAAACTTCTTACCCAAAGCGTGGGCTTCATCAATACCAATTTTTAAGTTGTCATGATCAAAAGTATTATTACGTACACGTAAGCTGTAACGAGGTTGGCCTGCATATACGGCATCTGCACCATAGGCAAATGCATAGCGCATGTTTTTAAGTGAGCCTGCGGGAGAGAGAAGTTCGGTTTTCATAAAATAAAAGGCATAAAAAATATATGGTTTTATTTTATTAACTCTATATTTTCGATTCAACCTACTGAATTAGTAGGAATTTGAGTTATATCATTTTGCGTGGGTAGCATATTTTTTGCTAACTCTCCTAAGCGCATCAAAGCATTTAACATTTTAGGATTTAACTCAAAACAAGTTGCAATACGTAAACAATGACTAAAACGTTTATCAGCTGAACATAAAACTCCTGGCATACATAAGATCTTTTCATCCATTGCTTGATGAAACAGTTCTAATGTATCAATAGACTCGGGTAGCTCTAACCATAAAATAAATCCAGCTTGTGGACGACTAACTCGAGTACCGAGTGGAAAATAGCGACAAATATAAGAGTTGATGGTGTCGATTTGTTGTTGATAGCGCTTTTTGAGCTGACGTAAATGCAGATCATATCCGCCATTTTCTAAAAAAAGTCCTAAAGTTTCGGTGAGTAAAGTTGGTTCGGCAACGGTTGTTGTTAATTTAATTTGCTGCACAATATTACGAAAGCGTCCAGCTTCTAGCCAACCAATTCGATAGTCAGGTGCCACAGTTTTGGTATAGCTACCACAGACCAAGACCCATCCATTTTGGTCAAATGCCTTAATGTTGGGTAGGAGAGGCTCGGTGAGTTGTAGTTCAGCATACATTGCATCTTCAATAACCGGAATTTGGAACTGATTAGCGAGCTCTGCTAAACGCCGGCGGTTGCTTTCAGGCATGCTAAAACCAAGAGGATTATGTCCTGTCGGAATAGTTAATATGGCTTGTACACTTTTAGATTTTAAGAGTTCTTCAAGTGCATCTAGACACATCCCTGTATGCGGCGAAGTCGGCACTTCTACGATTTTTCGCCCTAAATTATGAAGAAGCGGGTACAGGTTATGAAAAGTAGGAATCTCAAGCGCTATGCTGTCACCTGCTTGGGTGGTTGCCATAATTGCGAGACTTAAAGCCTCCATAGTGCCATGAGTCAGCACAATGTCATCTGCGGACAGAAACATGCCAAGCTGTAAGCTTCGCCTAGCAATTTGAGTACGTAATCGTAATGAACCAGGCGGCAAAGTATAGTTTTTAAAAATGTCTGCCTGTGTCCGTAAAACTTGAGCAGTTAAACGTTTTAATCTTTCTATTGGATAGAAGTTTTCTCCAGTAGGGCAAGCTAGAGCTAAATTGGCATAGTCAGGCTCCATCTGTTTTTTAACAATTTGTGCGAGAAAACAGCTAATTCCTGAAAGAGATACTTTTTCTTCACTGACATAACGCTCTTCGAGTTCTAGTAAGTTTGAAGGCGCATGACAAACATAGTAGCCAGACTGTGGGCGAACTGAAATTAAACCTTGGTCTTCAAGCTGACGATAAGCTTCTTTTACGGTGTTAATACTGACCTGATAATGATTTGCACAGTCACGAATTGAAGGCAGCCTAGAACCAATAGGCTGCCTACCATTCTGGATTTGAAGGGTGAGGTCATCACTCACTTTTTTATATTTGTACATGTCAATTTATTAAAAAATAAAAGCAATGGATACACTTTATAGTGATCTGGTATTTATCTCAAATATTGTTATTCGCTTAGATTAATCCTTTTAAGCAGGATTTATTTTTAAGAACTGTGTCTATTATTTTTAATATTAACTGATACTGTGACCATCAAAAATAAATTAGTAAGATCAAAAAGTGGTGAGGATTTAAAGCCATATTTTTTTAATTATAAAATCAGTAGGAGTGGTCTATGTCTGTTGTTGCATTTAAACAAGTTGATGTTTTTACTTCACAAGCATTTAAAGGAAACCCTGTTGCGGTCATTATGGATGCCAGTACTTTAACGTCTGAGCAGATGCAAGCCATTGCGAACTGGACCAATCTTTCTGAAACCACATTTGTATTTCCAGCCACTGATTCACAAGCTGACTATCAGGTTCGAATTTTTACTCCACAAAGTGAGTTGCCATTTGCAGGACATCCCACAATTGGTACCGCCTATGCTTTGCTTGAAGCGGGTATAGTGACTGCTAAAGAAGGTAAGCTAGTACAGCAATGCGGTGCAGGTTTGGTGACTTTGACTGTAAGTGATTCAAAGCATATTTCATTTGAACTCCCTAAGCCTAAAATTACTCCACTCGATGCAATGCATACTGAAAAATTGGCAGAAATTTTAAAATGTAAAATTAATACACAATGGAATGCAGCATTGATAGATGTAGGTGCGCGTTGGGTTGTATTACAAGCTGTAAATGCTAAGGCTGTTTTAGATAGCCAACCCGACTTTGCTGCTCTAAAAGAACATGATTTAGAAATGAAAGTTACGGGTGCGACAGTTTTCGGTTTTTATGAAAATGATGATATAGAAAAGCATATAGAGGTCCGTTCATTTGCACCTTCATGTGGTGTAAACGAAGATCCAGTTTGTGGTAGTGGTAATGGGAGTGTAGCGTCTTTTATTCGTTACTATGGTATTTTGCCAGCACAAAATGACCTTGTGCTTTCTTCACAAGGTCGCGCTTTAGGGCGCAATGGACAACTTAAGCTTGAATTGCATCAAGATAAAATTTTAGTGGGTGGAACAGCTGTTACCTGTATTGATGGCAGCATCACCTTATAAAAAGAGCTATAAAAAAACCGAGGACTTTACCTCGGTTTTTTATTTAGAAAAATCTTATTTTTCTACGAACGCACGTTCAATCACGTAGTCGCCCATTTCACCCATGCGAGGTGATTCAACTAAACCATGTTGGTCAAGTAATGCAGCAACGTCTTTTAAGAATGCAGGGCTACCGCAAAGCATTGCACGGTCAGTTTCACGGTTGAAACGTGGTAAACCGATTTTTTCAAATAAAGCGCCTGTTTCAATTGCAGTTGTTACACGGCCTTGAGTGTGGAAAGGTTCACGAGTAACAGTAGGGTAATAAACAAGTTTGTCTTTAATACCTAACTCTTCAAAGAATTCATGGTTTGGTAATTCGTTCAAGATCAGGTCTTGATAAGCTAATTCAGAAATATAGCGTGTACCATGAACAACAATTACTTTTTCAAAGCGTTCGTAAGTTTCTGGGTCACGAATAATTGACAAGAATGGAGCAAGACCAGTACCAGAAGATAAAAGGTACAAGTTTTTACCTGGTAAAAGATCATCATGAACTAAAGTACCTGTTGGTTTTTTAGAAACTAAAATTTCGTCACCAACTTGTACTTTTTGCAAAATTGAAGTTAAAGGACCATCTGGTACTTTAATCGAGAAGAACTCTAACTCTTCTTCGTAGTTTGCACTTGCAATCGAATATGCACGCATTAACGGTTTGCCATTCACTTCAAGTCCGATCATCACGAACTGACCATTTTTAAAACGTAAGCTAGTGTCGCGTGTAGTTTTAAAACTGAAAAGGGTGTCATTCCAGTGGTGCACATGAGTAATGCGTTCAACGTTAAAAGCAGCCATTAAAGGTCTCGATCACGATTAAAAGAAAACAGATTGCTATTCTAATCTAATTTCATTCCCGATAAACTGAATATATTTAATTGTGTTTATAAGAAAAAGTGATGATGAATTCTGTCACCCTCCCAATAGTCGGGCACATGTGCTCACCTTTTCGAGAAAAATTTGGTATTCCACGTCAGCCTAATTTGGTTAATATCGAATCTTATATCGAGATGGTAGAACCTTATAACGACTTGTTGGCTTTTGAGGGAATCGAACAATTTAGTCATCTTTGGCTCATTTGGCAGTTTCATGACAATAAAAATCAGGAGAATGCAACTAAATTCCGGCCTCAAGTTCGCCCACCACGTTTAGGGGGCAATGAAAAAATTGGTGTGTTTGCAACACGCAGTATGTATCGTCCAGCGCCTGTGGGTTTATCTGTAGTACGTTTAAAAAAGATTGAAAAAGTCGGTAAGTCATTAAGAGTGTACGTTACAGGCAGTGATTTATTAAATGGCACGCCAATTTTAGATATTAAACCTTATATTCAATATTCAGATGCCATTGTTGATGCTCAAAGTGGTTATGCGCAGGCTGAACCCGAACGAAAGTCGGTCATATGGTCGGAAACTGCACTCACTACCCAGCAATATCTTTTAAAGAATAAAAAAATTAATACGCAATATCTTGATGAATTAGAACAAGTATTGACGTTAGACCCTAGACCTGCCTATCAAGAAGACCCTGAACGTGTCTATAAAATGAAATTTTCGAATTTTGATATTCATTTTAAAGTGAATGGCAATGTCATTACAGTTATTGCTATGGTGAAAGATAAATCGCTTATCTAATAAAGCCGTTTTAGAACCAATGTAGGTTCATCCATAGCAAGCTAATAAATATTGTCATATGCAAAATTTGGGCAGGAATAAAAGCAAGGGCATAACGCATTCCACCAGAAATAGCCGAGTTAATGCTTTTAGCAATCGCATGGACAGCGAAGCCGCTCATGAAAGCAATGAGTAGTGAGGTATGAGCGTTATTCGGTTCTCCTTGTACAATTACTGCTGCAATAGCTGCATGTATTTCAAACAAAGATGCGAGTAAGGTCCCTGCGATTAAGCCCGCATCTCCCAAATATAGACTTAGACCATAAACGCCTGCCTGAATGAGGGTAAGTGTCCCTGCAATAATAATCGCTTCTTTTAAGCTAAACATTCTGGAATCTAGCTCGGGTGTAGTCGTACTTGGCTCTGCCTTGCGTAATATAATGAAAGCCCATACCGCTAAAAAAGCCAATGCAATGAGTGTTGGAAATATAATGAATTTGAACCATGCCAAACTTATACCGACGACAATAATTAAGGTTTGTACCAATGTGGAAACACATGACATTAATGCTGCACCTGCATTTGTCTTGGCATTTGCACGACCAGAGCGTACTTCCAAGCCCAGACTCGCGATAGTGGCGGTACTTGAAACAAAACCTGATGCTAAAGAAGAGAGTAATAAAGCATTTTTAGAAGATAAAAGCCGCTTTGCAATATGTGCGAGGGCTTGCACAAATAAAATCAACGTCAGTAACTTTAAAATCACATGAGGGTTTAGAACGGGGCCCCAAAAAGGTTTATTGGGGACTAAGGGTAAGGCAATTAAAAGTAATGCCAGTAAAAAAATCCCGTCGCGCAATTCTGATTCGGTAATCCATTGACTGGCTATGCCATGCATAGATTGTTTTGCCAATAAGATAATCGTTATGATGACGGCAAGTCCTGCAGCCAGCGAAATATTCCAAATACAAAGCGCCCCGATGAAGTAAGTTATAATAAAGGCAAGTTCTGTGGTGACACCAGGATCATTAGGCTGATTTTTAAGAGAGACAATACTGATCGCGCCTATAAGTAGAGCACCTACAATTCCAATTTCAGTACCAAATAAAAAGCATATTGCTCCGAGTAGTGAGCTAATTGCAAATGATCGAAAACCTGCGAAAGTTTTATATTCGTGTTTTAACTTACTTCGTTCGCGCTCCAGACCAATTAATAACCCGCAGCCCAATGCAGCAGCAATGATAGTGATAAATTCTTCAAATGATGCAGTTTGTAATGACATTGTCATTGGAAGATTCATAATACTTCCTCTTAGGTTTATTGTTATATGTAGATGTCAGTCATTTTTAAATCATATATTCATGTCCAGTTTATGCTTTTTATTGTATTGAGCCTAGTCTCTTTTTTAATCAAACTATCATAATAAATATCTTTATAAATATGATCTATGACACAAAAAAAATCTAAGTTGAGAATTGGTTTAATTATTTGAAGTTAAAAGATATTTAAAAGCTAAATTTGAAGATTTCTAGACCAGTTAAATCTAAAACATCTCTGCTATATTATAAAAATATATTGGGGATAACACATGAATGCACATGTAGAAATAGACGCACATTGGTGTCTGGAACAACTATTACAAGAAGGCCGCATTACTGAACGGGACAAATTACTGGTACAAACGACAAATAGACAAAAAGATCAATTGAAATGGCATCCATTACAGTGGATTGCACATTTTAATTTAAAAGACCAACAGCACGTACAAGCACATTTAAGTCTAAACCGCCTGTGCCAATGGTTTGCCGATCGGGCGCAATTACCTTTATTTGTGATTGATCCTTTAAAAGCAGATGTAAGCGCTTTAACTCAAGTCATGTCACAAGAGTTTGCAATTCGAAACCATATTTTAGCTGTAGAAGTCCATGCAGACCGAATTGTGATTGGTACAGACCAGCCTTTTAAAACAGATTGGTTAAACAATTTGGAAAGAAGCCTGGCACCGAAGAAAATTGAACGGGTATTGCTTAATCCCGAACAGTTGCAACGTTATTTGCGAGAATATTATCAGGTTAGCCGTGCGGTAAATTCAGCTCAGAAAGATGCTGCCCATGACCGTGATAACAAAGGGGTAGAAGCACTTTTACAGCTTGGTGATACACAGAATCCTGATGCCAATGATCAGCATATTGTGAAATTGGTCGACTGGATTTTACAGTTTGCATTTGAACAAAGCGCCAGTGACATTCATATGGAACCGCGTAAAGACAATGGCAAAGTTCGGTTCCGTATTGATGGTGTTTTACATACCATTTATAACATGCCCTCAAATACACTGACTGCCGTGATTTCCCGAATTAAAATTTTAGGGCGATTAAATGTAGCGGAAAAACGTAAACCGCAAGATGGTCGGTTAAAAACACGCACACCGAAAGGGCAAGAAACCGAGCTCCGTTTATCTACCTTACCAACAGCGTTTGGTGAAAAACTGGTTATGCGTATTTTTGATCCAGATGTACTGGTACGTTCCTTTCAGCAATTGGGTTTTGACCAGTCATTGTTGCAACAATGGCAGCGTATTACACAAAATAGTCACGGCATTATTTTGGTTACTGGTCCAACAGGTTCTGGTAAAACCACAACGCTATATTCTTCTTTAAAGCAGCTTGCAACCGAGCAGGTCAATGTCTGTACCATTGAAGACCCGATAGAAATGCTAGAGCCTAGTTTTAACCAAATGCAGGTCAATAATGCAATTGAGCTGGGCTTTGCTGATGGTGTGCGTGCCCTGATGCGTCAAGACCCAGACATTATTATGATTGGGGAAATTCGTGACCAAGATACTGCAAATATGGCCATTCAGGCAGCACTCACAGGTCATTTGGTTTTATCAACTTTACATACCAATGATGCGCCGTCTAGTTTGACGCGTTTACATGATTTGGGTGTGCAACCTTTTTTAACAGCAGCGACTATTTTAGGGGTATTGGCTCAGCGTTTAGTGCGACGACTTTGCCCGCACTGCAAACAAGAAACTCATATAAATGAGGAAGAATGGCAGCATCTAACATTTGACTATATTATGGAAATGCCCGAAAAAGTTTATCAAGCAGTAGGGTGTGAACAATGCCGACATACGGGCTATAAAGGTCGAGTTGGTATTTATGAGTTTATGCCAGTTAGTCTTGAGCTTAAGCATCTTATTAGCAGCCATGCGACATTAAATGAACTACGAAGCCAAACCAAAAAAGAAAGTGTAGAGCCTTTGAGAATTGCGGGAGCACATAAAGTCATTGAAGGGCTTACCACTTTAGAAGAGGTATTAAGAGTTGTTCCATTAAACTAAACTTTTCTTAAGATTCACCTCATTTATGCTTGTTTTACTGATGTCATTCCAAGATGTAATCAAATAGGTGATTTTATGAAAGCATTTAAAGTGATCTTGATGACAGCGCTTACTGGTATAGCGCTAGCTCCTATATCTATGAGTCAAGCAGCGGCTATATCTGCAACGGTCACTACTGTTAAGCAAGCATTAACGGCAAAAGACGATACGCCTGTAAAACTACATGGACAAGTCGTGAAATCTATTGGAGATGAGAAATATCAGTTCCGAGATAAAACAGGTACTATCACTATTAATGTAGATGATGAGCTTTGGCAAGGTCATCCTATTTCCCCAACAACTAATATTGGTTTAGTTGGTGAAGTAGATATAGACTTTAAACCCTCAAAACATGTAGAAATTGATGTAGAACAAATCCAGTTTTAAGCATTGGACTTTACTTATAATATTTATAGCCGCACTGATGATGCGGCTTTGCTTTTTTAATAAAGGCTTGGCAAGATCAAGACAGAATATAACAGGAAAAATAGATGAGAATTTTGCTTGCAGAAGATGATCGCTCTCAAGCGGAAAGTATTCAATCTTGGTTAGAGTTAGATGGCTATCAAGTCGATTGGGTCGAAAGAGGTGATTATGCCCTTACTGCGATTGAGCAGCATGACTATGATTGTATTTTACTTGATCGAGGTTTACCTCAACTGGCAGGTGAAAAAGTCTTAACAACAATCCGTTATAAACAAAAAAATGTACCTGTCATTTTTATTACAGCACGTGACAGCATTCATGACCGGGTAGAGGGACTAGATTTAGGCGCAAATGACTACTTGATTAAACCTTTTAGCCTAGAAGAGTTATCTGCCCGAATCCGTGCTCAATTACGTAATCAAACTTTAAGTCAGCAATCGATTCTAATATGGGGAGATTTACATCTCGATACTCAAGCAAAAGTTGTATCGTTGGCCGGAAATCCCATTGATTTAACAGCGAAAGAGTTCCAAATTTTACGTAAGCTCATGGTTCATCCTGAACATATTATTACTCGGGATCAATTAGAAGAAGCGCTCTATGCATGGGGGGACGAGATTGAAAGTAATGCAATAGAGGTTTTTATCTATCAACTTCGAAAAAAAATCGGCAGTAGCAGTATTAAAACCATACGGGGACTAGGCTACCGTATGGGAGATTTAAAATGAAAACGAATCGCTCCTCTTTGCAGTCTCAACTGGTTAAAACCACTATGTGGAGCAGTATCGTGGTGGGGCTGCTCGCTTTAAGCTTGCTTACCATATTTTCGATTTATCACAACATGTCAGTGCAAGATGAAATCATGGATGAAATTTCAGATACCTTATTGGTTTCTGATCTCTCTAAACATTCTATGAGACAATTTGACGAGCTCAGTGATGAGTTTGATATTCAGTATGAATTATTAAATTCTGGTCAATTGCTTACTCATTCTCATACTTACCAACATGAACTTTTTGAACAAGGCAATTTATCAAACGGTTTTTCATATTTTTGGTTTGATGGTCAATTATGGCGTAGTCTGGCCGCACAACAAAAAGATTCAGAGCTGCAAGTTGAGGTTTTTCAACCCATGAGTACTCGTGTTGAAGAGGTACTCAAAGCACTCGCTGGATATAGTGGTCTTATGGTTTTGTTCTGGCTACTACAATGGGTCATTGTAAGTTGGCGTACCGAACAACAATTGGCGGCTCTCAATCTACTCTCTAAACGTATTGCTCAAAAAACCGCATCAAATTTAGAACCGATTCAAGACCCAGATGTCATTACAGAAATTCAACCCGTCATAGATGCATTAAACCAGTTACTTGCAAGGCTCCAAAGGGCACTCGTTGCTGAACAGCGATTTACCGCAGATGCATCACATGAGTTACGTTCACCTTTATCTGCCATACAAATGCGTCTGCAAGTTTTACAACGTAAATATCAGCATATTCCAGAGCTTGATCAAGACTTTGAACGCATCCAAGAAGACGTTTCAAGAAGTACCAAAATTCTTGAAAATTTACTGCTTCTTGCTCGTTTGGAACCTAATGAAATAGAACAACCAGAACTCTTTAAGAGTGTGATTGATTTAAACCATCTATTGGCTCGAGTAATTGAAACTGTAAGCATGGATGCACAAGCCAAACAAATGATGATTGAGACAAATATTTTGTCAAATGAAACCAAAATATTTGCAAATGAAGAATTACTTTTCATTGCTTTTAGAAATCTGTTTGATAATGCTATTCGCTATAGTCCTATGTTGGGTTTTATTCATGTTGAGCTCAGTCATGATCAGCAACAATTAAAAATTTCTATAGAAGACACTGGAAATGGCGTAGATGATGAAGTTTTAAGACGTCTAGGACAGCGTTTTTTTCGTGTATTAGGTACGCAGCAACAAGGCTCAGGATTAGGTCTATCAATTACTAAGAAAATTATTCAACTCCATGGTGGGGAACTACAATTTATGCATGCAAACCAAGGTGGTTTAAAAGTTGAGGTGACATTGCCTTTTAATCATGAAATACAAAAATAGCATGGTTGCCCATGCTATCCATTTTTTGTTTTCCCACGAATATTATTGAAACGCGAGGGTAGTTCTTATTTAGTTAAAATGAGACGGTTATTACGAGTAAGGCGTAGTCGGTATTCCTCGCCAGCATGCATAATTCGAATTTCACGACCTAATGCAAATAGGTTGTTAGAATGCAGCATTGGTAAGGCATGAGCTGAGTCAGTGTTACGAGTAAATAAGCTAAAAGGTGCGTTCATTTGTTGTGCTCCGTGGTATATTCTTGAACGATTTAAATGATAATCATTATCGAATAGATCTGTCAATGAGATTTTAAAGAATTTATAAATTGATAAAATTTGCTTACACTTGGGAAAAATTTGAGTGAGTAGAAAAATGCCTAAACCGATAGTCGATGTCGCAATAGCTATCTTAATTCATCGCGGAAAAATATTAGTTGGATGGCGTGGTGAACAGCAGCATCAAGGTGGAAAGCATGAGTTTCCAGGAGGAAAGGTTGAGCAGGGTGAAACGCCTGAAGAAGCATGCCGCCGTGAAATTTATGAAGAAGTCGGTATTGGTTTAAAAGATTGGCATCAGTTTGATTATATTCACCATGAATATGATGACATTATCGTCAACCTTCATTTGTTCCATAGCTATGTACCTGATGAATTATTAAATCTTATTCATCAGCCTTGGACATGGTATACGCGTGATCAGCTAGTTAACTTAAACTTCCCGAAAGCCAACAAAGATATTATTAAAAGATTGTATTGGCCACATTTTATTAAAATTAGCGCTACGCTCACACTACCCGAAAATGATGAAACTTTAGTGTATTGGCGCAGTGAAAAAGATAATGTTAGTGAGGATGATCTAGAAAAATTAGCTCTTTTAGATACAAATCAGCTTTCAAAATTAATCATGAATGTCGATGTTTGGCACAAACTAAAACCTGATTTAAAAAGCCGTATAAGAACAGTACATCTTAAACAGTCTCAATTAATGAGTTTGCATAAAGGCGACTTAGAAGTGGGAGTACGTTTTATTGCTGCTTGCCACGATGCGGTTTCTTTACAGCATGCTCAGCAAATTGGTTGTGATGCTGTTTTTGTAAGCCCTGTCAAAGTAACAGAGACCCATCCTGACGCTATCGCATTAGGGTGGGATCGTTTTGCTGACTTAATTGACAAATGCCAGATTCCCGTCTTTGCTTTAGGGGGCATGAGTCCTGATGATTTAGCCACAGCACAGCAATATGGTGCGTATGGCTTGGCAGGTATTCGTAATTTTTAAAAAGACATAAAAGCATTAAAAGCTAGAGCGCTTTTAATGCTTGCTGAGCTTCCTGAACAGTTTTTGGGTTATTACGTTGTTGACCCGCTTTTAAAATGGTTAGCCAAAGCTGTTTTTTCATCGCTTGGCTCTGAGCAAAGCTTAAACCACGTCTTGCAAGAGACTCAGCATTAGCATATTGCTGTTTATGATTTGCAGTCAGTGCAAGAAATAAATAAGTCTCGGCGGCCTGTGGAGCTAAACGCTGGGCTTGAAGGGCGTAGCGCTCTGCATCTGACCATTGCTGGTTTTTGTAAGCTTGCTCAGTTTTTTGCATTAAAGTTTTAAAAGCTGGTAACTGGCTTCCATCCTCATTAAAGCGTTGGGGCTTTTTCTGCTGAGGAACAATCACCTGTAAACTTTTACGTTGAATATCTGGATGATCATAGGGTGTAATTTTTACACCAGATGGTGTCTCAGCATTCTTTTTCTCAGTAACAGGTGGTGTTTTCTCTTTTGGAGTTGAATGATCCGGTAAAGTTGTACAGCCGACCATAAGTACAGCACCAATATAAAAAACACCTTTCTTTAACATATCCTGTTTCCTGTTAATGCTTAGTTGTTATAACTACCACTAGAAATCACTCGTGTGTTATTCGACAGATCTTGTTCCATCTGGCTTTCACTCTCACGAATATAGCTATCGCTATTATCCGGTTGAGAAGCTGGTGCTGTGTTATCACTTTGTGGTGCGTATGTTGGATCAACTTGATAATACGGTGCTCCACATGGCGTAGCACGATGCGGAACCGTATGTGTCAGCATAGGGATATACATCGCGCCAGCACAAGCTTGTGCTGATAAATCACCTGTTGCATGGTCAATCCATTGCCACTGTACCGTGTCTGGCTGACGTAGATTTACTGGTGTTTGACGTAATTGTTTCATCACATTAATCCACACTGGTAATGCACCAGATGAACCTGTTAAGCCAGTTACTTTGTTGTCATCTAGACCTAACCATACTACAGCGACATGGTTCCCCGAATAACCAGCAAACCATGAGTCACGTGTATCGTTAGTTGTACCTGATTTACCAGCCAATTTTAAAGTAGGAGGTAAGCTGTTATACGCTGTGCGGCCCGTACCTGATGACATGACCTGTTGTAGGCCATAGTTCATGATATAGCCAACCGAAGGGTCAATGGTTTGTTGTACGTTTAAACCATAACGATCAAGTAAACGGCCATTTGCATCTACCACAGAACGAATCGCACGAGTTGGATATTTGAAACCACCTGTAGCGAAGTTTTCATAAATACCGAGTACTTCCATTGGTGACATATTAACTGCACCAAGGAAAATAGAAGGGTAGGCTGGAATTGGTGATTCAACACCAAATTTTCTTAAGTTGTTGGTAAAAGTAGATAACCCAAATTCTTGACCTAGACGAACTGCAGATAGGTTGTAAGAGTTTGCTAAGGCTTCACTTAAACTTACAACGCCATGACCACCGCCACTATAGTTTTTCGGTGTCCAGCTTTTACCGCCATCTACAGGAATGCTAATAGGAGCATCTTCGATCTTACTTGCCCAGTTATAACGTCCAGACTCAATTGCACTTAAATAAATAACTGGCTTCAATAAAGAACCGACTTGACGTTTTGCATCTAAAGCACGGTTAAAGCCAGTAAAATCTTGAGTTGAGCCAACGGCTGCAATCAACTCACCGTTTTCAGGATGTGCAATCAGTACCGCACCTTGCAAGTTTTTCAAGCGGGCAGGGTTACTTTGAGTAAGACGTTCTACAGATGCTTTAAATGCATCTTGAACCTGAGTTTGTGCAATTGGGTCCAAGGTCGTAAAAATACGTAATCCTTGATTAGTTAAATCGCTTTCTTGATATTCGGTACGTAACTGACGGCGCACAATATCTAGGAAATCAGGGAATTTTGCAGGACCTAAGCTTGGCTTGCTGAGAACACCTAAAGGACGTGCAATTTCAGTTTCATATTCGGCTTGAGTTAAATAACCCATTACACGCATGTTATTCAATACTGTATCGCGACGATTTTTTGCTCCTTCAGGGTTTTTCCAAGGGTTATATAAAGATGGCCCTTGAACTAAACCGACTAAATAAGCTTGTTGCGCGACATTAAGTTCCCGAAGTGGTAAACCAAAATAAAACTGCGAAGCCAAGCCATAACCATTAATTGAATAGTTACCATTTTGGCCTAAATTTACTTCATTTAAATAAGCTTCTAAAATTTCATCTTTGCTGTAATGAAGCTCAATAAGTAAAGCCATTAATGCTTCATTAACTTTACGCTTTAATGTACGTTCAGGGGTTAGATAGAAATTTTTGACTAACTGTTGTGTCAGGGTTGAACCACCTTGGCGACGTCCTCCAGTGACATTACTTACCAAAGCACGTGCTGTACCACGAATTGAAATACCGTGGTGATGGTAGAAATTACGGTCTTCTGTAGAAATTAAAGCTTCAATGAGTGGTTTAGGAACATTATTGAGTTTGATCAGAACACGGTCTTCATTATGCTGAGGATAGATTCCCCCAATCAGTAAAGGTTCTAAACGAGCC
This sequence comes from Acinetobacter nosocomialis, assembly GCF_041021905.1. Taxonomy (NCBI): domain Bacteria; kingdom Pseudomonadati; phylum Pseudomonadota; class Gammaproteobacteria; order Moraxellales; family Moraxellaceae; genus Acinetobacter; species Acinetobacter nosocomialis. Next base: position 2,708,567 of record NZ_CP157432.1, on the reverse strand, counting down.
ACACCTGTTGAAGAAGGTTTTGTACTGCGTACCTCTGCAACTTGGTCGTTTGCAAAGCTAAGTTCTAAAACTTGTTCCGGTTCTACGCTATCACCATAGTCAAAACCGCGTGTATGTACATACATGTTGCTGCCTTGAGCAACGAAGGTTCCAGACTTGTCATAATTACTTGAAGTTTTGTAACCTAATAATTTTAATTCTTGGGTAAAATTTGCTTGAGTAATGGGTGCATTATTATAAATTTCCAAAGGCCGAGCGAACACTTTGGCAGGAATGTCCCAGCGCTGTCCTTCAAATTTTTCACGGATAATATTATCTAAACGAATCAGATAGATACTAAGAGCAATAAAAGCACCAATCACCAATATGGAAAAAATTAGCGCGAAGAAACCGATACCACGTTCAAACTTCATATAAATGAGATAAAACCCTAAACAATACGTTAATGATGCGATAGCTTGTCATCAATTTGCAATGATAAAACTGTGAATAAATGGAAAACTTAGATTGAATTTTACAGCATCTTGTTGTTATGTTTTTTTAAATTAATCAGGTTAATGTTATGATAGCGTAGAATCGCAGCGGAGCTTACTCATTCGTGCAAATTTCACATAAGTCCTTCAGAAACGTCGGGTTAATTGGTCGACCGGATAAATCATCAGTTGTAGAAACACTATGTTTAATTCATGACCATTTGCTAAGTTTAGGCCTAAACCCCATTTTTGATCAGGAAACTGCCGAATTAGTGCCCTATGATCATGCACAAGTTGTTAGTCGTCACTTATTAGGTGAAGTTGCTGATCTGGTGATTGTAGTAGGTGGAGATGGTTCTTTACTTCATGCAGCTAGAGCTTTAGTTCGCTACAATACACCTGTCATTGGTATTAACCGTGGGCGTTTAGGATTTTTAACTGATATTAAGCCTGCGGAAGCTATTTTTAAACTTGATCAGGTATTACAAGGTCATTTCCAACTTGATCGCCGTTTCTTGCTTGAAATGGAAGTACGGACCAATGGTGAAGTCATTTATGATGCAATTGCTTTAAATGACGTTGTACTACACTCAGGTAAGTCGGTACATATGATCGACTTTGAACTTAATATTGATGGTCAATATGTTTACCGTCAGCATAGTGATGGTTTAATTGTTTCGACCCCGACAGGATCAACTGCTTATGCATTGTCAGGTGGTGGTCCAATTTTACATCCGAGTATGGATGCTATTGCATTAGTCCCTATGCACCCCCATACATTATCTTCACGCCCAATCGTAGTTGGTGGGCAAAGTGAAATTAAAATCGTCATTCGCGAAAATCGGGTATTACCGATGGTGAGTGCAGATGGGCAACATAGTGTATCGCTCAATGTTGGTGACAGTTTGCACATCCGCAAACACCCATTTAAATTAAGTTTATTACACCCACCAGGTTATGATTTCTATATGGCTTGTCGTACCAAACTGGGTTGGAACCAAGATTTTGAATCTTTTCAAAGAGATGAATCATGAATATTGAACAAATGCTATCTGTTTTAAACCCTGAAATTGTAGAGCGTTTAAAAACAGCAGTAGAAATTGGTAAATGGCCAAATGGTGTTGTTTTAACGAAAGAGCAGCGCGAAACATGTATGCAAGCCGTGATTGCTTGGGAGTTAAAGAACTTACCGGAAGAACAGCGTAGCGGTTATATTGACCGTGGTACAAAAGAAGAGGGTGAGGTTTGTGAAGATGATCATCACAAGCATGAGCCTGAATTTAAACCGATTCGTTTTGTTTAAAACCGTATTTTAAAACAAAAGAATAAATCCTAGTTAGCATTTGCTATCGCGTCGGCGACATGGATGTCGCCAGTTGAGCAACAGTACATGGAAGTACTGTTTGCTCAACAAAAGATTTTTGTTACTTTTCATCTTTGAAAAGTAAGTATTGCCTATATGTAGCAATATAAGAAAAACATGCTATAGAAGGCTGTATGGTCTTATATTAGTTTTATTGGCTTGAATTACGTGTTTCCCATAACACTTTTGCTTTTTGCATTGCTTCCTCAAAATTAGAAACAACGCCCATGGTATATAACGCAATACCCATAGTTTCTGTTACGGCCATTTCCCCATATTCATGATTTTGCTTTCCAAGCCAGACCGCTTTAAAGGTGGCTAAGTCTAACTCTTCTTCAATTGGGCTACGTTCAGGCGTAAGCTTTGGCAACTCATGCTCATAGAGTTCTCCATTTTTAATTCCGCAAATCAGGGTTTTCGCGTCTGGGTTTCGTTCAAATTCACCGCCTTCACCTTTAATGACTGCACTATTTTGATAGCCTAAGCGAAGCGCACTATGCTGATGAGAAGTTCTGTATGCAGGATGGAATATGGCTTGCAAGGTGGCCTTAGCGCTAAAAGGATTAATGAGGCGGGCTAACGTATGAATAGGCGAGCGTAAACCCATCACATTTCTCAAAGAAATTAAATCACTTAAAACAGGTGAAATTACATCTAATGGTAAGTAAGCAAAATTCTGTTCGGCCAATTGTGTGCGGACTTCTTGTTCAGAATGGCAAATTTTATAATCTAAATATTGCAAAACTTGTTCGGTATAGACCCGGTTAATCGTATGTCCAGAAGCGCCATGCATGACGATTTTATAGCTGTGGTGAGCAAGGGTAAGAGCTGCTAATAAAAACCAAGGGTAATGTTTCCGCTTGCCTGCATAAGATGACCAGTCCAAGTCCACATCTAAAGGTTGAAAATTAAGTTGGTCTTTGGTGGCTTGTACAAAGCCTGCAAGCTCATCAATGGACTCTTCTTTAACACGTAGCAGCATTAAAAAAGCACCCAACTGAACATCAAGAACTTCACCTTTTAAAATCATGGTAAAAGCCTGATAGGCCTCTTCATAACTTAGTGAGCGAGAGCCGGTTTTCCCCTTACCTAAAATACGGACATATTGAGCAAAGGGATGTTCAGCATCTTTATAGATATTACGTTTAGTATTCATGGCAATTCAAAACAGTAAAAATAAGGGGGAGACAGCTCAAAATGAATTGTCTACAAGGACTTATCAATATGACATAAAAAACTGCTGAAAAAATATCAAAAGTGTTTCTCATACTAAAGTCTTAAGGCTGCATGAGTGTTTTTTGTGCGTATTAGCCAAAATTTTAACCGAATTGCTATTTAATTCGAGTAAACTTTCACGTGCTTTTTTGAGCACTCATATCATAATTTTATGTGATTCTCCTATATCTTCAGCTTTTTATTGGAAAAGTAAGAGGTTATTTCTGGCTACTCAAAGTGGTTGGAAACTTCAGGTATTCTCCTGTTTTAGAAAACTGTATTTCGTTTTCATTGAGGTAGTAGGAAGGTTTTTTGTTCCCAAAAAACCGTTTCCCTTTTGCGGTGTTTATGTGAAAGGTTAGGGCTGTGTATTCGTAAAGAATAGACGTTTCATTTTGATATTTCCAACGGACTTGGAAATATAGATTGAAGTAAAGTTATGGCTAAAAAACCGATTTATAAATCACTTTATTTTCAAGTGATTATTGCGATTATTGCGGGTGTTCTGGTTGGGCATTTCTCACCAAGTACAACGCAAATAGTGAATGGTGTTGAACACCATATTCCAGGTTTAGGTGAGCAACTCAAGCCATTAGGTGATGCTTTTATTCGTTTGATTAAAATGATCATCGCACCTGTTATTTTCTGTACAGTGGTCAGTGGTATCGCTGGTATGGAAAGTATGAAGTCAGTGGGTAAAACTGGCGGTGTTGCGTTGTTATACTTCGAGATCGTTTCAACAATCGCACTTCTGATTGGCCTTGTGGTGATTAACATTGCAAAGCCAGGCGTAGGAATGAATATTGATCCTGCGACTCTGGACACTTCAGGTATCCAAAAATACGTCACTTCTGGTGAGTCACAATCTACCGTTGATTTCTTAATGCATATCATCCCAGATACAGTAGTGGGTGCATTTGCAAATGGTGAAATCTTACAGGTCCTTCTTTTTGCAATTCTATTTGGCTTTGCACTGCATAAGTTAGGTGATGCAGGACGTCCGGTATTAAAGTTAATTGATCAAATTGCACATGTGTTCTTTAACATTGTAAATATGATCATGAAGCTTGCTCCACTAGGTGCGTTCGGGGCAATGGCGTTTACTATCGGTAAATATGGTGTGGGTTCACTGGTACAGTTGGGCCAGCTCATCCTCTGTTTCTACATTACCTGTTTATTATTTATTTTCTTGGTATTAGGAACCATCAGCCGTTTGAGTGGATTTAGCATTCTTAAAATGGTGCGTTTGATTCGTGAAGAACTTTTAATTGTACTTGGTACATCTTCTTCTGAGTCAGTTCTACCACGTATGCTACGTAAGCTTGAAATCGCAGGTTGTGAAAAGTCTGTGGTTGGTTTAGTCATCCCAACAGGTTATTCATTTAACCTCGATGGTACTTCAATTTATTTGACCATGGCTGCAATCTTTATTGCTCAGGCAACAAATACACAGCTTGATATCCAGCATCAAATTACTTTGCTATTGGTACTTTTAATTTCATCTAAAGGTGCGGCGGGTGTAACGGGTTCTGGTTTTATTGTTATGGCTGCAACTTTATCTGCTGTTGGTCATATACCAGTTGCAGGTTTGGCATTGATTTTAGGTATTGACCGTTTCATGTCAGAAGCTCGTGCTTTAACGAACCTTGTTGGTAACTCTTTAGCAACGATTGTGGTTGCGAAATGGGTTGGTGCATTAGATAAAGATAAACTAAATGATGCACTGAATAATCCCGATGAAGTAGATAGAAAAATGCTTGAGCAAAAAAGTGTAATTGCTGAGGCATCTCACTAATCATTTATCGTAATAAAAAAGGAGGCTAAGCTTCCTTTTTTATTGGCTGACTGAAAAGTACAGTTTAAATGAGCAGCTATGCCATGACAGTAACTAAAAAAATGATTAGCATGCACAGCAATGAGATTCGATAAAACAATAAAGCCGAAGGAAAATATTATGTTGGCATATGATGCAGATTTAGAATTATTCCGTGATAATTTTAAACGTTTTATGAATGAGCATATTGCTCCACATTACGACCAATGGGAACGTGAAGGAATTATGCCGCGTTCAGTGTGGAATCAACTGGGCGAAAATGGCTTTCTATGTGTGGATGTCCCAGAAGAATATGGCGGTTATGGGGTTCCAACTTACTATTCATTAATGTTAGTTGAAGAGTCTGCTCGAGCTGGTTTTTGTGCATTATCAACTGCTATTTCATGTCACTCTGAAATTGCTGCACCTTATATTTTACATATTGGTACAGAAGAGCAAAAACAATATTGGTTGCCGAAAATGGTAACTGGTGAAGTGGTTGGGGCAATTGGTATGACTGAACCGGGTGCTGGTTCAGACTTACAATCAATGCGTACGAGCGCCATTTTGCAAGATGACCATTATTTACTAAATGGATCAAAAACATTTATTTCAAATGGTCAACATGCTGACCTTGTGGTGCTTGCAGTAAAAACCGATCCTCAAGCGCGTGCGAAAGGGGTGTCATTATTATTGGCAGATACTCATCTGGAAGGCTTTAAGAAAGGTACCAACCTAGACAAAATCGGTCTGCATTCTCAAGATACTTCTGAGCTATTTTTTGACAATGTTAAGGTTCCTAAAAACCAGTTACTCGGTCAAGCTGGACAAGGCTTTGCTTATTTAATGCAAGAGTTACCGCGAGAACGTACCGCTATTGCATCTACCGCAATTGGAGCTATTCGTGGTGCAATTGATTTAGCAACGGCTTATGTAAAAGAACGTCATGCATTTGGTCAGCCTATTTCTCAATTCCAAAATACGCGTTTTGTTTTAGCTCAAGCAAAAATTGATGAGCTTGCTACTACTGCTTTTTATGAGAGAAACGTTGCTTTATATCAAGAAGGTAAACTTGATGTTGAAACGGCTGCAGCACTGAAAAGTTTTAGTACAGATATGCAAATGAAAGTAGCTGACAACTTGCTGCAACTTTTTGGTGGTTATGGTTATATGACTGAATATCCAATTTCACGTTTCTTTGTAGATGCTCGTATTCAGCGTATTTACGGTGGTACAAATGAAATTATGAAAGAAATCGTAGCGCGTGGCTTAATTGGTAAAGCCTAATTAAATAGTTTTAAAAAAAGCCTACCTTTGAGTAGGCTTTTTTATATTAACTATTTGTTAGTTCGATAAATGACAGGAAAGTCTTGTTGCTTGGGTAACTTGTGTAAGGCCTGATTGATCTTTATTAAAAATGCATCTGCTTCATCTTGACGAAAAGAGTCTTCGGTATATTTGCTACGTTTTTGATTGATGCCACAACCCGTTATTTCCATATTTTCAGGATTAAATGACCAGTCATTTGGATTCTTTAAGTTAATGTCTAAATCACTTTCACAGCTTTTCCATAAATGTAAAAACTCATTTGATAATTCTGTTTTAAATCCTCGTGCTGGATAGACCGAGAAGCCTTTCATTTCGGGATTAGAAAATTGTATAAAAATATCTACTGGCATACCTCCCCAAATGATTGCTGTATTTTCTGGTAATGCAATGCCTGATAAATTTTTTTCTTTTAAAGCATGTGTTTGCTCAAATTTCTGTCTGAAATTTTGCGATTGATAGGTCAGCTTGGTTTGAGGTGGGATTGGAATACCACGAATTTGATTACTGACAGTCGTCATATAGTACGGAGAATTATCAGTACCATTGCAACCTGCAATTATTGGACAACCGCCGCAAGCCGTTAAACTAAAAGTTGTAAAACCCAATAGGCTTAAAACAATAATTTTATTCATTCTATTTTACTGTTGTTATGACATATTGGGTCAGTATAACCAATCCATGCATTAAGAGGGCTATCTTTAAGAACAACGAAATAATCAGCTTTAAATGTAATTATGTTTTTACTTGGCTGGCTGATGTAATGGTCCATCAAATAAAGATTTACAGCTTTCTAAATTTTGACAAGAAGCAAACATAAGTGCTTTAGGTAAGCTCGCATATAAATTTGTAATGTGTTGTTCGGCAGGGTTATAAAAATGCCAATAACTAAATTCGTTTGAACGTTTATTTTCTAAAGCTTTAAAAAAGTCTGCTTCATTAAGCGTATTATTCAGTTGAGTAAGAGGGCCACCTTGTTCATGTGTACCGACTGTGGTCATGAGTAAAGGGAAATGATTTGGTTTTTGACTTTGCCAATGTTCTAACTGTTGAAATAACATGCCTTGATCAAACCACAAAGAAGGACTTGCAGCGAAGTAACGCTGAAATGCATTTGGCTTTTGAAAAAAATGATAAAGTACAAACAAGCCTCCAAAAGAGTGCCCATAGAGGCTTTGTTGCTGGCTGTTAACTGGAAACTGATTTGCAATTTCAGGTTTGAGTTCGTTATTTAAAAAGGCAATGAACTGATCAGCACCACCATATTTATATTTACCGTGTGCTTGAAATTGGGCAGAAGGTTCTGGTGTGTAATCATAAGCACGCTTTTGCACATCAAAGTTTTTTTGATGTGGATAACCAACAGCTACAATCATGAGCGGATCTAAACCTAATTTAGTCGAACCTGCTCCAATTGACTGAGCAATATTGGCAGCACTAGGGAAAGTTGCATTTCCATCTAATATATAAAGTACAGGGTAACCATGTTGGGGCGGGGCCACAGGCGGTTTATAAATTTGAATTAGATATTCATGACCTGTATTTTTAGATTTGATTTGAAATTGTGCCTGATTATTTTGAAAAACGATTTTTGATTGATCTTTTATTGAAGGTTGAGCCAAAACAGGCATACTTATTAAAGTGCCCAAGAGAAAACTACAAGATAAAAAGAAAAATGGTTTAAGCATAATAAAGTTAAGAAAATGTTATAAGTAAAATAATAAATGAAAATCATTATCAAATAAAGTAATCTTATTGACAGGTTTGAGAGTGATTAACGAAAAAAGCCGGTACACCGATATTGCCTAACAAATCAAAGCCGACTATTGTTATACTCTCGTTTAAAAGATGATTTTTCTGAGGCTGCATTCCAATGATCAACGATGATCAAAACAAAACGACTTCTCTTAGTTTAGAACAAATTCGCGAAGATATTGATAGCGTAGATCAACAGATTCAAGAGTTATTAAATCGCCGCGCAAGCCTTGCTGAAGCTGTTGCTAAAGCTAAATTTGCTTCCGAAGAGAATCCTTTGTTTTATCGTCCTGAACGTGAAGCACAAGTATTACGCAAAGTTATGGAACGCAATCAGGGACCTTTATCTGATGTAACCATGGCGCGTCTGTTCCGTGAAATTATGTCTGCTTGCCTTGCTTTAGAAGCTCCGCAAAGCATTGCATTCTTAGGACCTGAAGGTACTTTTACGCAATCTGCTGTGCTTAAACATTTTGGTAAAGATGCAGTTGTACGTCCATTACCAACTATTGATGAAGTGTTCCGTGAAGTAGAAGCGGGTAGTGCACATTATGGTGTAGTTCCAGTTGAAAACTCATCTGAAGGTATTGTGAACCACACACTAGATTGCTTTAAAACATCGAATTTAAATGTGATTGGTGAAGTTGAATTGCGTATTCATCATCAATTCCTAGTTTCTGAAAATACGCGTAAAGACAGCATTAAACAGATTTATGCGCACCAGCAAACTTTGGCGCAATGCCGTCAATGGTTAGACGCGCATTATCCAGGTGTTGAACGTGTTGCCTTAAACTCAAATGCAGAAGCTGCACGCCGTATTCGCAACGAATGGCACTCAGCAGCAATTGCATCTGATATTGCAGCAGGTATGTATAATCTTGAAATCTTGCATAGCAATATTGAAGATAATCCGGAAAATACCACTCGTTTCTTAGTGATTGGCCGTGAAAAAATTCCACAAAGTGGCAATGACAAAACATCGTTATTAATTTCAGCACATGATCGTGCAGGTGCTTTATTAGAAATTTTAGCGCCGTTTGCAAAACATAATATTAGCTTAACGAGTATTGAGACCCGTCCAGCATTACCTGAAAAATGGGCATATGTATTCTTTATCGATTTAGAAGGTCATATTGATCAAGAAAACGTTGCTGCTGCAATCAATGATATCCGTCCAATGGTAAAAGAGCTTCGTATTTTAGGTTCTTATCCTGCTGCTGTTCTTTAATTACTTACGTTGGAATAATGACATATATCCAAAGGAATATGTCATTAAGCTTAAAAAACAAATTGCTCAAAGATTTAAATAACTTTGAGCAAAAGCAAAGTTGAAGTTATGTCACAACCCCTATTTAAAAAAGTTGCATTTATTGGTTTAGGACTCATTGGGTCGAGTTTGGCTCGCGTTATTGTTGCAGAAAAGTTGGCGACAACTATTGTGGCATCTACACGCTCACAGAAAACTTTAGAAGATGCAAAATTACTTGGTTTAATACAAGAAGGATTTTCCGATCCTGTAGAGGCCGTGAGAGGGGCGGATTTAATTGTTTTAGCCTTACCTGTACGTGCTACACAAAAAGTGCTTGAGCAAATTAAACCTTATTTGTCAGAAACCACAATTTTGACCGATGTGGGAAGTACAAAAGGTAATGTGGTTGATGCAGCAAAAGCTGTATTTGGTGAAGATTTACCAACGGGTTTTGTACCCGGGCATCCTATTGCAGGTAGTGAACACACGGGTGTTCATGCAGGTAAAGTCGATCTCTTTGCAAATCATAAAGTGATTTTAACGCCGTTACCAACAAGTGCAGAATGGGCTGTTGAGAAACTAATTCAACTTTGGTCAGCTGCTAAAGCTGAAGTGATATGTATGGATGTTGCTAAACATGATGAGGTTTTGGCACATACGAGCCATTTACCGCATTTAATGGCATTTAATCTAGTCGAGCAACTTGCAAACCGTGAAGATAACTTGGATATTTTCCGTTATGCGGCTGGTGGCTTCCGTGACTTTTCACGAATTGCAGCAAGTGATCCTCAAATGTGGCATGACATTTTCTTTGCCAATAAAACCGCTATCTTAAATGCTGTAGATGGCTTCGAAAAGCAACTTACCGTACTTAGAAAATTGATTGAAAACGAAGATTCTCATGCATTAATGGGTTTACTCGGCCATGCTCAGGCAGCACGTCAACATTTCAATCATATGTTAGCCAAAAAACCTTTAATGGAGAAAAATAAGGTGACACAGCAATTCAGTATCTTACCGGGAAATAAGACTTTTAAAGGTAAATTTACCGTACCGGGTGACAAATCTGTGTCACATCGCTCCATTATGTTTGGTGCTATTGCAGAAGGCACTACGCATGTAACTGGCTTCCTTGAAGGTGAAGATGCTTTAGCAACTTTACAAGCTTTTCGTGATATGGGTGTAAGCATTGAAGGCCCTAAAAATGGTGAAGTGATCATTCATGGCGTGGGTATGTATGGCTTAAAAGCACCAGCAAGTGCATTGTATATGGGTAACTCTGGAACAAGCATGCGTTTGCTTTCAGGTATGCTTTCTGCCCAAAAGTTTGATTCTGTTATGACAGGTGATGCGTCACTTTCTAAACGTCCAATGGAGCGTATTGCTAAACCCTTACGTTTAATGGGTGCGCAAATTCAAACAACAGGCGAGAAAGGTACACCACCTGTAAGTATTACTGGTGGTCAGCAATTAAAAGGTATTCAATACGATTTACCTATGGCATCTGCTCAAGTGAAGTCTGGTATTTTACTTGCTGGTTTATGGGCTGAAGGTGAAACTTCGGTAACTGAGCCGGAACCAACACGTGATCATACAGAGCGTATGCTTCGTGCATTTGGCTATGATGTTAAAACTGAAGGTAATAAAATCTCACTCGTTGGTGGTGGAAAATTAGTAGGTACTAATATTCAAGTACCATCTGATATTTCATCTGCTGCTTTCTTTATGGTGGGTGCTGCAATTACTGAGGGTGCAGACGTTGTACTTGAAGCGGTAGGCATTAACCCAACACGTACAGGTGTAATTGAAATTTTAAAACAGATGGGTGCTGACCTGACTGTTGAAAATGAACGTATTGCTGGTGGCGAACCTATTGCTGATATTCATATTAAAGGTTCGCGTACCCTTAAAGGTATTCATATGCCTGAAGATCAAGTACCTTTGGCAATTGATGAATTCCCAGCATTATTTATTGCAGCGGCTTGTGCTGAAGGGCAAACAGTACTCACAGGTGCGGCAGAGCTTCGTGTGAAAGAATCTGACCGTATTCAAGTTATGGCAGATGGTTTAAAAATCATGGGTATTGACTGCACACCAACTGAAGATGGCATCATTATCGAAGGAAAAGGCAAATCTGGCGATTGGTCACCAATCTTTGCTGGCGGTGAAATCGAATCGCACCATGACCATCGTATTGCTATGAGTTTTAGTATGGCAGGTCTTCGTACTTCTGGTCCGATTACAATTCATGGTACTGAAACTGTTGCTACAAGTTTCCCAACATTTACTGAGTTGGCGAATCGTGCAGGTTTAACGATTGAAGTTAGCCAATAACTTTTGACCTCATACATTTTATAATTGCTAACACAATAGCAACGGCAGCAGCGAGCTAAAGGCTTGGCTGCTGTTTGTTTATTGCTTATGCTAAGTGCAGATAATGATAATAGTGTTAGGACAAAGGATGAAAAAATTACAATTTATTGCCAGTTGCCCAGAACATGGGGTGCTTGATCATCCACCAAATGAATGCCATATCACTCAAGAATATGTAGCGGCCTTATTATTTAAACAATTGGGACATTATGGTTTCGATGCACAGCATATTGTACATGAGCATGAAAAAGTAGAAGTGAGTATTGATAATCATCTTTTGCCGTTGTCTATTACTTGCCAGAAAACGGACCACGATGGGCATTTAATGTGTGAAATCTTTGCCAATCCAGATGAAGAACAAGACTGGTTTGAGAAAATCGAAACACAAAGCATTATTCGTCAGCTTGCGCAGGCTGTTGAAAATAGTTTGAAAGCCGATCAGAGTTTCTCCGAATTTGTTTGGAAGTCTTGACCAATTAAGCATATTTTGTGAAGAGAGGGTGAACATATTTGTTCACCCTTTTGATTTATTAATATTGATAAGAATTTTTTATTTTTGTAGTGACATTATTTAATAAAAATTAACAAACAAAAAAATAATATTGTTTGAATTTTGATCTAAATTTCTATTAATTTAAAAATGCTATTTAACAAACAACTAATCAATTTCCTCTTTTTATTTATATTATTTTACAGAGAATTAACATGAATATAATTTCCAGTAATTATTCAAAAGGCTTTGGTATATTGATTATCTCCTTATTATCAGCTTGTAATAATGATGATAAAGATACAACCATAAATTCGAAGAATCAGAAGTTGCTAGAAGAAACTATTACTTCCTTGGAAAATCTTAAACAAACTTTGGTATGGCAAGAAAATCAATGTGATAGTGTCTATTCTAAAGTTATCGGTGAGGCGACAGTAGCTCAAAAATCAACGGCAGAACTAAGAGCCAATATCGCGAGTTCAAATAATTTAGGAGTTTTTCTTGATAATCAAATTATTCCGAAACTAGCTCAGCTTACTGATGAGTCGACTGTATTAAGAGCGAGATGTAATGCTCCAGACTATGATGGAACAGGCGTAAGTATTGAACGACCTGCTATGCTTAGAGAAATGTTAAGTGAGTGGAAAGGAACAATTAATTTATTAATTCGTCAAATAAATAACCCTCCTAATATGAATCCTGAAATTAAATTAGCTTCATTAACCAATATCAATGTTAATCAATTAACGGCAGCAAAATCTAAATTTAAAGATTGTTCAGATAGTTTTTGTCCAGAAATGACGGTTATTCCAGCTGGTAGTTTTTTAATGGGCGGAAATATAAATGAGCAAGAGCAACAAAATGTACCGGCTCAATCTCGGCCATATGAATTACCTCAAAATTTAGTACAAGTTGAAAAACCATTCGCAATGTCAACTTATGAAACAACAATTGCTGAGTTTCAGGCTTTCCAAAAGGAAACTGGCTGGGAGGTCGAGGGGTGCCGTAATTGGGAAACGCGAAATGGTGTTTTCAATATGTGGTATCGAGATGATTTAAATCCAAATAATTCGGGTATGAATCAGACACCTCAGGATCCTGTTGTATGTGTACGCCGTGAAGATGGAAGAGCATTCGCGAAATGGTTATCTAAAAAAACGGGCCAGACTTACCGTTTACCAACAGAGGTTGAGTGGGAGTATGCGGCTCGTGCTGGAACGACAACAGCCTATTATTGGGGGGATGACCTTAATCTTGACCAAGCTTGTAAATATGCAAATGTATTAGATCCAACAACAGTTGGAGCACTACCACAAACTAATGGTTGGAGTTTATTTAATTGCACAGATGGTTATCCTTTTACTTCACCAGTAGGGAAGTTTTTACCAAACAATTTCGGTTTATATGATATGAGTGCCAATGCCCGAGAATGGGTCGATGATTGCTGGCATGCAAATTATGAAAATGCTCCTAGTGTAAATCGTCGTTGGGGTGAGGAAAATAATGGGCAGTGTAACTTCCCAGTTTTACGTGGGGGAGCATGGATATATAACACTTATAACGTACGAACTGCCTATCGTAATGCTTATGTAACTTCACAAGCCCGTTCAATCATGTGGGGTTTCCGTTTGGTTCGTGAAATTTAACTTTGATTTTTATATCTAATCTATTCTACATTTAGAGTCATTTTTAATTTATCAGCGTCGATTTTAATAAAGGCTAAAACTGCGCTGATAAATTCTTATCTTTGAATAAACCTAAGTTTATTAAGAATATTTTTGAGAGTATAAATATATGGTGCCATTTGATTTTTCAAACTTATCTCCTCAAATTGTTTGGCAGCATTTTCAAACACTTTGTACGATTCCGCGTCCCTCAAAGCATGAACAACAGCTTCGTGAGTATCTAAAAAACTGGGCCGAAAGTCGGAATTTAGAAACTTACGTAGATGAAGTTGGTAATTTAATTATCCGAAAAGATGCAACTACGGGTAAAGAACATGTATCTGGCGTTATTCTTCAAGGCCACTTAGATATGGTCACACAAGCTAACACTGGCACGGTACATGATTTCTTTAAAGACCCGATTTGTCCAGTCCTCGAAGATGGCTGGTTAATTGCCAAAGACACTACTTTAGGTGCTGATAATGGCATAGGGGTGGCTTTGGCTTTAGCTGTTTTAGATTCAAATGATATTGCTCATGGACCAATAGAAGTTCTTTTAACAGTCGATGAAGAAGCAGGTATGAGCGGTGCTCGACTTTTAGAAGCCGGTATATTAAAAGGAAAATGGTTATTTAATATTGATACAGAAGAATGGGGTGAGTTGTATCTAGGGTGTGCTGGTAGTATTGATATTGAGGTAGAGCAACCGCTTAGCTATGAACCAATTTCTAAAGATTTAAATATTGTGAATATTCAGGTGGCTGGTCTTAAAGGCGGACACTCTGGCATAGATATCCATTTAGGACGCGGCAATGCAAATGTTATTTTGGCTCGTTTTTTAAATCAATATTTAGGCTCACTTGGTGGGCATCTTGTTGAGTTTACAGGTGGTACGGCCCGTAATGCTTTACCGAGAGAAGCTGTAGCGACTATTGCAATTTCATCTAACCAATTGCCTGAATTAGAAAAATTACTCGATGAATATCAAACAGCATGGAAAAAACAGCTACAAGGTGTTGATGACAATCTGCAATTAACAATTCAGCCTAATAGTGCTGAAGTGACTGAAGTGATTGCTCAACAACAGCAAAACGAGTGGTTACAAGCTTTAGCAACAAGTCCTTATGGCGTTGCAAGTATGAGTCAAGCTCTCCCAGATGTGGTTGAAACTTCAAATAACATTGGAGTGGTGAGACTAAATAGAGAAGGCGGAAAAGCTGTTTTAATGGTTCGCTCAATGGTGAACCAAGAAGCTCAAGATTTTGCAGAAAAAATTCAGGCGCATTTTCGTCAATTTAATATCGCCTCTATACTCACACCATTAGTTTCAGGTTGGACACCAAATCCTGACTCGGCGGCTTTAAAGTGTTTGCAACAAGCCTATCAAAATGCATTTAATATTGAGCCAAATCTTAAAGTGATTCATGCAGGCTTGGAGTGTGGAATTATTGCCGAGCATTATCCACATTTACAGATGGTTTCGTTTGGGCCTGATATTCAAGGTGCACATGCACCAGGCGAACGAGTAAAAGTAGATACTGTAGAGAAATGCTGGAAGCTACTGGTAACCGCTTTGGCATCTGTAGAGTAATTTTTTAAGAAATAAGAAGCTCAGTTATGAGCTTCTTAAACTTTTACATGGAAATGATGTGTAGTTAATTCGATCTCTCAATAAATATAATTTTTTACTCGATTTTTAAAAGTTGTCCTGTTTCATTTAAAGTAAATTCATCAAAATCATTTGCTAAATAAAAATGACCTTTATAAAACTGGCGAACTTCTTCGGAAATAGCTTGCTGGCCAGATTTATCCTGATGTCTAGGACTAAAATGCGTCAGAATTAAATTACCCAAAGATTGCTGTTCTGCAAATTCAGCCACCATTTTTGCTGAGCTATGCATTGGACCTTTGCCGATTTTATCTAAAACCGTTTGCAAGTATGTTGATTCGTGAATAAGGAGTTGGGCATCTTTGCAAGCGTCGGCTAATAGTTCTGGTTGGTCATTATCACCACCTATAATTGCATGAACTTGTTGATTTTGAATTTTGATAAAGTCTTGAGCTTTTAAAGTTTGTCCCTCAAATTCAATATTGTAGCCACGTTTTAAATGGCCCCACATATCGCCTTGAGGCACGCCTAGCTGTGTGAGAGCTTGGATATCTAACTTCTTCTGAATAGATTTGATATAAATACTAAAAGCAAAACTTGGAACACGATGGCTTAGAGGATGTGCTTGAACAATAAATTCATCAGTGATCTGTTGTGGCTGTATTGCATCATTCACATCAATAAATTGCAGTGAATAGGGTAAGTGTAAGTCTGTGAGTTGGGCCGTGATCTCAAACCATTGCTGAATTTCTTTCGGAGCAATCACGATTAAGGGTTTGCTACGAGCATTCATTCCCGCACTTGCCAATAAACCAACTAGACCATAACAATGATCGCCGTGAACATGTGTAATACAAATGGCAACTAGGTTTTGCAAGGAAAGTTTAGCTTGTTGAATGCGGTGCTGTGTACCTTCGCCGGCATCAACTAAAATCCAGTCCTTATTTTTGCTGTTACGAACCGCTAATCCTGAAACATTACGGGAAAGTGTGGGTACACCTGATGATGTGCCTAAAAAGGTAAAATGAAGCATATTCTTGGAATTTTTTAATCAAATGCGTAATTTATATTATAGACACTTATTAGAATTTTATAAAAATTATAGTAAATGATAGCGACCGAGTAAAAAATATTTGGCACGTTCTGGGTTAAGTTGGAATAATTTTCAATAAGGACATACTTGAAAATGATGGGCATACTCTCAAGTTATGCCCATCAAATACACTTTATTTCATGATAATAAAGCGTGTAATGATTTGACGAAGCTGTTTTAAATAACCTGTAAAGAAGTGGTTAGCGCCCGGTAAAATCGTAATTGGATGCTTCTGCGGTTTTGCCCATGCAATTGCATCTGAAAGTAAAGTAATATCATCTTGCTCACCATGAATGAGTAGAATATCACCTTGAATTTCAGGGGTTTTATAGTGACGTAATCCCACAACAGTAGCTGTTGGTAAACCACACAAAATTAATTGTACAGGCTGTAATTCAGGGCTAAGCTGCGCATGACATTTTGCCAAAACATGTGAGCCGAAGCTAAAACCGCCTGCATAGAATGGTAAGCCTTCATGAAGCTTACGAACGTGTTCAATCACAGCTAAAATATCTTCGGTTTCGCCATGGCCTTCATCATGAACACCTTCACTGCCACCTAAACCACGGAAACTAGGACGGTAAACAATACAACCATATTCATTAAAGATTTGGGTTAAAAGAGCAGGGACTTTATGTTGAGGAGTTCCACCTTGCAATGGGTGCGGATGGCAAACAACCGCAAAGCCTTTGATTTCACCTTCAGGGCGGTCTACAAAAAGTTCAATTTTACCTACTGGACCCTGAATGAAAATTTGCTCAGACATATAAGAATCGATAAATAACAATACGTATTCCTATTTTACCGATAGTCGTCATTGAAAACACGAGTTAGCATTAAAAAATATCTACTGTTATAGTTGGTATTAAGAATAATTTTTTCAGGTTGTCTATGCTTGCTTTAATTTCTCCTGCAAAAACTTTAGATTATGAAACAGCGTTACCTACAGATGTGTTTACTCAGCCTCGCTTATTAGAAAACTCAGCACAATTAATTGATGTTTGCCGCAAACTTTCCGCTTCGGAAATTGCGAGTTTAATGAATGTCAGTGAAAAAATTGCTGCATTGAATGCTGATCGTTTTAGAGACTGGACTCCCGAATTTAATTTCTCAAATGCTCGCCAAGCTATTTATGCGTTTAAAGGGGATGTCTACACGGGTTTAGATGCTTATCATTTAAAAGACAAAGATATTGATTTTGCACAGCAGCATTTGCGTATGCTCTCTGGTTTATATGGTTTATTGCGTCCCTTAGATTTAATGATGCCTTATCGTCTTGAGATGGGCACTAAATTAAAAAATACGCGTGGTCATAATTTGTATGAATTTTGGGGTGATATCATCACTAACCAAATTAATGAAGACTTGGCAGCAATTAAATCTGAATTGCTGGTAAATCTAGCTTCGGATGAATATTACAAGTCTGTCAATGAAAAGAAAATTAAGGCTGATATTGTGAAGCCTGTTTTCCTTGACCAGAAAAATGGCAAATATAAAGTCATTAGTTTCTATGCGAAAAAAGCACGCGGTTTAATGGCTCGTTTTATTGTTGAAAACCAATTAAATAAAGCTGAAGATATCAAAGCGTTTAATACTGAGGGTTACTACTTTGATGCTGATAACTCATCTGCAAAAGAGTTGGTATTTAAGCGCGATGAGCAAGTGGCTTAATTAAATTAATAATTTTACGTGATATGCGACCTTTGGTCTCATGTTTAATTTATTAAGCTCTATATTGGCTATGCTTTACTTTTGAAAGGTCAAAAGTAACAAAAACCTTTGTTGAACAGAGGGCACATCCATGTGGCCCCTGTTCAACAGTGGCATCCATGCCACTTGGCACGATAGCTTTTGTTATCGTGCTTTAAAATTTAGGCAAAATTAATGATTACTTAAAGAAATAACCAGTCTCAGGTGAACTAGCATTTGCCATGCGTTTACGTGGCATACGTCCAGCTAAAAATGCTTCACGTCCAGCTTCAACAGCTTTCTTCATTGCAGAAGCCATTAAAATAGGATTTTGCGCAGCTGCAATGGCAGTATTCATCAGCACGCCATCACAACCAAGTTCCATCGCAATAGCTGCATCACTTGCTGTACCAACACCTGCATCTACTAAAACTGGTACTTTCGCATTTTCTTTAATAATTGAAATGGTGTGCGGGTTTAAAATACCTAAACCTGAACCAATCAAACTACCTAAAGGCATAATTGCAACACAACCCATACTTTCAAGTTCTTGCGCAATGATTGGGTCATCCGAGGTGTAGACCATAATCTCAAAACCGTCATCAATTAAAGTGCGAGCAGCTTTTAAGGTCTCGGTTACATTTGGATATAAGGTTTTTTCATCACCCAACACTTCAAGCTTTACTAGGTTATGACCATCGAGTAATTCACGGGCTAACATGCATGTGCGTACTGCGCTGTCAGCATCAAAACAACCTGCGGTATTTGGCAAAATTGTATATTTTTCTGGTGGGATGACTGAAAGTAAATTCGGTTGATCTGGATTTTGTCCAATATTCACGCGGCGGATTGCGACAGTTACGATTTCAGCACCACTGGCTTGAATAGCTAAATCCGTTTCATTTAAGTCTTTATATTTGCCAGTTCCTACCAATAAACGAGATTGAAAAGAACGTGAACCAATAATGAGAGGGGTGTCTTGCATGGATAACTCCGACTTAGCCGCCGCCAACAGCGTGAATAATTTCGATACGGTCATGTTGAGCAATCGTAATTTGCTCTAATTTGCTTTTAGGTACGATTTGCTGATTGTGTTCAACAGCAAAACGTTTTCCTTCAAGTGCCAACTCCTGAATGAGTTGCAAAAGGTTTTGGCTAGGCGTGTCCGTTAATTCGCCATTTAAATAAATTTGCATGATCACATTCCGATTATTTTGCGTATTTGAAAGCATTCCAAGCCAAAACTAGCCATCCAGCAATCATTAAGGCTCCACCGATTGGCGTAATTGCACCTAATATGCGTGGTAAACCTAATGCCATGATATAAAGCGAACCACAAAAGAACAGAATGCCAATCTGAATAAGCAAGAAAGATAACTTGATTGGGAAATGGGGAAGAACCTTACTTAGAATACCAAGGGCTAATAGCCCAAGTGCATGATAAAAAAAGTAGTCGGTTGCAGTCTGCCACCAAGCAATTTGTTCAGGGCTCGCGTGAGCTTTAAGACCATGTGCTCCAAAAGCACCCAACATGACTGCAAAAGCAAGATTAAGGGCTGAAATGGCAATCCACATAACAAAAAACGCAACTGAATAATGAAAGGCAACGTTACCATAGAATAGGTTGGCTAAACATAGCCAGATAAAACAAAAGGGCTGACCGCCCTCTTATTTTTTATTTACTTTAGCTTGCTGACATAGCGACTTTAATTTTTTCCATCGCATTTTTTTCAAGCTGACGAATACGTTCTGCTGATACATTATATTCAGCAGCAAGCTCATGTAGGGTAGATTTATCGTCATCTAACCAACGGCGCTGCAAAATATTACGCGAACGATCATCTAACTGGTCCATTGCATCATGTAAAGCAGATGTACTTTGCTCTTCCCAGTCTTCATTTTCAACTAAACGAGCAGGGTCGTAACGGTTATCTTCAAGATACAACGCAGGTGCTGTATGTGGAGTATCGTCGTCATCATCGCCTTGCGCTTCAAAAGCAGCATCATAAGCAGTTAAACGACCTTCCATTTCCAAAACTTGTTCTGGAGTTACATTTAAGTCGTTAGCAATAGATTGGGCTTCTTCGAGTGTTAATTTTTTACTCGATTTTTTCAAACTACGTAAGTTGAAGAAAAGTTTACGTTGAGCTTTAGTTGTTGCAATTTTTACAATACGCCAGTTACGAATAACGTATTCATGAATCTCTGCCTTAATCCAGTGGACGGCAAAAGATACGAGACGTACGCCCATGTTTGGGTCAAAACGTTTTACGGCTTTCATTAAGCCTAAGTTACCTTCTTGAATAAGGTCGCCTTGAGGGAGGCCATAACCTGCATAGCTGCGCGCAATATGAACGACAAAACGTAAATGCGACATTACCAGCATTTTTGCGGCATCAAGATCTTGGTCATAATAATAACGTTCAGCAAGTTCTTTTTCTTGCTCGGCCGTTAAAATAGGAATCTGATTGACAGTACTGATATATGCACCAAGGTTTACACCGGGCGCAGACAATGACAGGGGCATCAATTGATTGCTGCTGTCACTCATGAGTTCTCCTTATAGGATAGGATGGATTAACCAATAAATTCATCTTAATTTGAATTGGCTTCATAATTAAGGAAAATTGGGTAGAAAAATGTAAAATTTTATGCAGTTTCTAATCTTAGATTTTAACAAAGAATCATTGAGTTTCAATTAAATAGTGAAATTCTCTTTCTGAAATCTGCATGGTTTGACACATAAAATGATGTAAAGTGCAGTAACGCGTTACATCAATTTCACTATGCGGGTCAGATGATTTCAATAAAAATAGCTGCTTTCCTGATACTTTCTTAAGTTCACGTTTTAACATTAATAAAGGCATTGGACATGGTTGACCAAGGGCATTAATTTCAATAGGTGCTACAGCAGAAGAAGTAGTGCTCATTCATTTTAAAAACAACTAAAAAAAATATTTTAACAAATTTTTTTACGAACTCTAGGTGTTTTATAAAAATTAAGAGCTAAAGGAATACATAAAAATTATTGTAATAAGCTGTTTAAAAAAAGAGCTAAAAATAGGGGAAATATTTGAAAAAAATTCTATTAATTGTCATAAACCCGTGTTAAGCTCGAACCGTTTTAGGAATTACCACACAGTTAAATTGTTTTAATAACCTATAACAAATGGATGTAACCGGAAATTGTTGATAGTTTTACAGAATGATTACAAGCTTTAAGATTATAAAAATTTTAAAACCTTGTTTGCTCTGCTGTTTGCAACACCGGAAGGTCCTTTTTTCATCATCTGAGGATTGACTTATGACAGCTCGTGAACAAGGCGTAGTAAAGTGGTTTAATGACACTAAAGGCTTTGGTTTTATTCAACGTAACGGCGGCGACGATGTATTCGTTCACTTCCGTGCAATCGTAGGTGACGGTCACCGTTCTCTACGTGACGGTCAACGTGTAGAATTTAGCGTTGTACAAGGTCAAAAAGGTTTTCAAGCTGAAAACGTTCAGCCTTTAGACTAAGACTAATTCATCTTTTTGATGAATCATGGACGCTCCAATTTTTGAATTGGGGCGTTTTTGTTTATAATGATCTTCTCATTCGAGAGATTGTTTGTTAGAGCGCGTATTTATGACATCTGGTTTTGAAACCTTGAATTTACATCCGCAACTTAAAAAGGCGATTGATGCTTTAGGGTTTACTCAAATGACCCCAATTCAGCAAAAGGTTTTAAAATATACATTAGCCGGGCACGATGCAATTGGGCGAGCACAGACAGGAACAGGTAAGACAGCTGCCTTTCTGATTAGTGTAATTAATGATTTACTCAATAATCCGGTTAAAGAACAACGTTTCCGTGGCGAACCTCGTGCTTTAATCTTGGCACCTACTCGTGAGTTGGCCTTGCAAATTGAAAGCGATGCAAAGTTTCTCACAAAATTCTCTAATTTACATTTAGTGACCCTATTGGGTGGTGTTGATTTTGATAAGCAGAAGAAACAACTTGATGCTAATTTTGTCGATATCATGGTTGCTACACCAGGACGGTTAATCGATTTTGTAGAACAAAAAGAAGTCTGGCTCGATCAAATTGAATTTTTGGTAATTGATGAAGCTGACCGTTTATTAGATATGGGCTTTATTCCTTCGGTAAAACGTATTGTTCGTTATTCACCACGTAAGGAACAACGTCAAACCCTGATGTTCTCGGCGACTTTTAGTTACGACGTCTTAAATTTAGCAAGACAGTGGTTGTTTGAGCCTGTAACAGTTGAAATTGAGCCTGAACAAAAGACCAATAACGATGTAGAACAACGTGTTTATGTTGTAGCTAAACAAGATAAATATCGTCTTTTACAAGATATTTTACGTGAAGAACCAATTGATAAAGTCATGATCTTTGCCAACCGCCGTGATCAAGTGCGCCGTCTTTATGACCATTTGAAAAAAGATGGATATAAAGTAGGAATGCTATCTGGTGAGATTGCTCAAGATAAACGTTTGAAAATGCTAGAGCAGTTTAAGCAAGGGAAGCATAACATCATGATTGCAACGGATGTTGCAGGTCGTGGTATTCATGTAGATGGCGTATCGCATGTTATCAACTTCACTTTACCTGAGCAGTCTGATGACTATGTTCACCGTATTGGGCGTACAGGTCGTGCAGGTGCACAAGGAGTAAGTATTAGTTTCTTGTCTGAAGATGATGCTTTCTATTTACCAGAAATTGAAAAAGCAATTGGTAAAAAACTACCACTTACCCGATTAGACGGGTATTGCTAATAAAAAAAATCCCAATCAATTGATTGGGATTTTTTTCAATTAATTAATTTTACAATAGAATGTAAGCGTTGTTTGATAGTCGTCATCTTTTGCTAAAGACGCATTTTTACCAGTTAAAGTACCAATAACACCTGCAGCGGCTTCTACCATTTGACCCGTCTTTTCACTTACTACATCTTTTAATACACCATGATAAGTGGTTTTTTCATCAACAATAACAGGAGTTGTATTCTTAGAGCACGTTTTCTGAGCGGCAGTAACTGCATTATTCTTTGCAATTAAATTAGTTTTGCCGATACCAGTCACTTCAAACTGATTATTTTCTTTTTGAATTGCTAAAGTATTTTTAGGAGTGGTAGCACAAGCACCAAGTAATAGAACAACGCCGCTCATTGCGCTCGCTAAAATTATTTTTTTCATGATTCACCTAAGTTAATCGCTAAAAGACATAGCTATTTGAACATAAGTTTTCTATTTGATTTTGAATACGTTGTATGAGTTTTGAAGTTTTGTATTAAAAAATGTCAAACTATAAGTTCACTAAGTTTATAGGCTAGATACCATGGTGGATTAACGGTAGATTATGCTAATCTATTTCGAATTTTTGAGTTAGATCAATATTAATGACGGATTCAGCAATACAAATAATTCACCAAAATATTCATCAGCGTCAGTCTATTGGCCAATTAATTGAGCCAGCTCCAAACTCAGATCAATTAGAGTTGGCTTTTCAGGCTGCTTTAACTGCTCCAGATCATCATAGGCTTAAGCCAACACGCTTTGTCGTTATTTCTGGTGAACAACGTGCTGCTTTTGGTGAGGTTCTAGCAAAAGCATTGGTAGATTTAGGAGAATCTGACCCCGCTCAGCTGGAACGTGTTAAGCAACATCCTTTTCGCGCTCCGCTACTGATTTTAGCTCTTACACAGTTACAAGATCATCCAAAAGTGCCACATTTTGAGCAAATCTTAAGTACTGGTGCGGCAGTACAAAATCTTTTGTTGTCTTTGCAAGCTCAGGGGTTTTCAACTATGTGGCGTAGTGGTGCTGTTGTTGAATCAACTTGGTTAAAACAGCATTTAGGTCTGCAACCGCATGATTTAATTTCAGGTATTATTTACGTTGGCACAGCAGCTAAAGCAATTGCACCGCGTGCAGATATTGAAAGTAAAGAATTCGTAAAAGTTTGGCAGGCTTAAGCGTCTGTAAAAGTAAGAAATAGGATAATAAAGCATGGCTGAATTTAAGTTTACAGATTTGGTGGAACCTGTTGCGGTCGATAAAAAAACGGCACTACGTATTACCGTTTTAGGGGGCGGTAGCTTTGGTACAGCCATGGCGAATTTAGCTGCTCGTAATGGCTGCGATACCATGATCTGGATTCGTGATGCTGAAACAGCAGAAGAAATTAATAAAACCCATATTAATAAACGTTATTTACCAGACTTTACTTTAGAATCTTCACTACGTGCTGTGTCTGATCTTGAGCAAGCGGTATGTGACCGAGATATTATTTTAGTTGCAATTCCTAGCCATTCTTTCCGCGATGTCTTAAAACAAATTGCTCCTTATATTACTGCACAAGCGGTTGTTTCCTTAACCAAAGGTGTTGAAGCTAAAACATTTAGTTTTATGAGCGATATTATTCGTGAAGAACTACCAGAAGTTCCCTATGGTGTATTGTCAGGTCCAAACCTTGCCAAAGAAATTATGGCAGGTATGCCATCTGGTACAGTGATTGCTAGTGATTCTGAACTCGTCCGTTATGCCGTGCAGCATGCGCTTCATAGTGCGTTATTCCGTGTTTTTGGTAGCGATGATGTGCATGGAGTTGAGTTGGGCGGTGCACTTAAGAATATTTATGCAGTCGCGATGGGAATTGGGGCTGCATATAAAATTGGTGAAAATACCAAAAGTATGATTTTAACGCGTGCTTTGGCTGAAATGAGCCGTTTCGCGGTAAAGCAGGGCGCAAACCCGCTTACATTTTTAGGTTTGTCTGGTGTGGGTGATTTATTTGCGACATGTAATAGTCCATTGAGCCGTAATTATCAAATCGGATATGCGCTAGGTTCTGGCAAGACACTTGATCAAGCAAGTAAAGAATTGGGGCAAACTGCTGAAGGTATTAATACAATTGTCCAAGTGCGTGGTAAAGCACAAGAACTAGATGTATATATGCCAATTACCAATGCTTTATATGAAGTCATTTTTGAAGGTGCTCCGCCATTAAATATTGCACTTTCTCTTATGAAAAATGGTCATCGGAGTGATGTGGAGTTTGTTTTACCTCATCATGAAGTCTGACGAATAAATGTCATAAATTGTGGTTATAATGCAGAATTATTAACAAGGAAATTTTATGCAACTGACATTAGTTCGTCATGGGGAAGCTGCTCCACCAGTTAATGGTAATGATATTAAACGCCCCCTTACTGCGCGTGGACATGCACAGGCTGAGCAAACAGCAACATTTTTAAAAGACATTGTAAAACCGGATATTTTTGTTGTTAGTCCTT
Organism: Acinetobacter nosocomialis; assembly: GCF_041021905.1. NCBI lineage: Bacteria > Pseudomonadati > Pseudomonadota > Gammaproteobacteria > Moraxellales > Moraxellaceae > Acinetobacter > Acinetobacter nosocomialis. The sequence goes on along the minus strand of NZ_CP157432.1, from coordinate 2,683,158 downwards.
TGTTGCGTGCTCAGGAAACATTGGCGCATATCCAGACTTATTTTAAAGATGTGCCAGTGCTGTTATGCGACAAAATTAAGCCAGATGATGATGCAAAAGAAGCAGTTGAATGGTTGTCTCAAATTCCTTATGAATCGATTGTAGTGGTTTGCCATATGAATGTAATAGGTCATATTGCAGAGTTACTTACTCATGAAAATTTCAATCCATTTGCGCTTGCTGAAGCTAGAATTTATGATCAAGCTGTTATTGCAAATGGTTTATCAACACAAAAAAATAGTTTTATACCCACAATATAATTAAAAAGGTTATTTCGCCAACATGCTGTATATATGGATGCCTGAAACCAATGGAATATGGCATTGGTCTAACGGAGAGAGCTGGTTGCAGGCTGCGAGTCTCGATCAATTAATACAAGACTTGCAAATACATCAGGGAAAAGAAGCTACGGTTTTTTTTCCGAGTCGTCATGCACAAATGCTTCAGCAAACTATGGCGAAGTCCCACTATAAACAACTGGGGGCTGATGGGGTTAAATATCTACTAGAAGAGTTTGTGACTTTACCGATTGATCATATGAAAGTGGTTCACCATTTTCATGCCGATCAGTTAACTGTCTTGGGTGTCGCTCAAGGGATGGTCGAGACATGGCAACATTCTTTGGCTTTGTTGCCAACCAAACTTGTTTCCTTGCTACCAGATTTTCTAATATTGCCAGAGCCGCAAACCGAGCAAGTTATTCTGTGTAATATTAATCACCAACTTATGGTGCGTGAAAATAAATGGTTGGGTAATTCAATTGATGATTTGGGGCTTTTTTTAGAATTTCAGTCAGCTGAAAAACATTATCAATATAGTGGTTTAACATCAGGGCAACTGGAAAGTTTAGAGGCCGCTTCAAGTGCAGAACAACGTTCTGAGTTCGTTTATCAATTTCAGCTATTAGATAAAACTAAGCAGCATCCTTTCAATGTTTTACCAAAATCAAAAGGCCAGGAGCGTACTTTTTCTGGTTATTGGAAGGCATGTGCTGCCGTTATTTTAGCAATTATTGTAGTGCAGTTTAGCTATGATTTATTGCGTTGGGTCAAATTGAAAAAAGTAGCAAATCTAACTGCTGACCAGACAATTGAACAATATAAATACTGGTTTGGACCATCTAGTCGTGTGACTGAACAAAATATAAAAGGTCAATTTGAAAGTCATTTAAGAATGAGTCAGCAAGGTGATACACAAGCACTTTCTTTGTTAAGCCGTGTTGGACCTATTTTAATGCAAAGACAGATTTTGGCTCAGCAACTTAATTATGATGCTTCAATTTTAACGATGGCATTAAAAGCAAAATCGGCAGATGATTTACAAGCTTTGACACAACAATTAAATCAGCAAGGATTTAAAGCTGAGCTAGGTAATGTCCAAGCAAATGGTGGTGGGGCAATTGGGGTGGTGAAAATACAATAATGAAAATGTTAGCTCAATTGCAGAATCGTTTTGATCAGTGGATTGAAAAAGTTGTTCAATACCTAGATCGTTTAACTGTCCGTGAACGCGTTATGGTGGTCTTTACTACAATTTTTGTGGTAGTGGCTATTGTTGGGTCTTCACTTTGGAAAATGCATTCCTTGGCAGAACAACAGCAAAAACGCTTAAATGATTTAAAAGATCTGATGGTGTGGATGCAAAGTAATGCAGTTACTATGAAGCCTGCAAATGAGCTTGAACTTGATAAGTCTGGAAAAATACAAAGGGTGGCTCAACAGCAAGGTTTAACTGTGACTTCTCAGCAAAATGGAGAGCAGTTACAAATTGTTGTAACGCATCAGAATTATGCAATTTTAGCTAACTTTTTAACACAACTTGCACAGATGGGTCTTAGTATTCAAAAGATGGAAATGGTTTCAAGCGAAGGTCAGATTAAATTAACAGCGACAGTTCAATAACATATCAAAATATGCTTATGTCAAGCATGGTGTTTTGTGCTGCCTGTGCCTATAATATGCGTACCTAAAATCAGTAGACTGTGATTGGTATGTTATATTCACTTGCTCGCCCGATGTTGTTTAGTTTAGCACCAGAGCGTGCCCATGAATTAACATTATCCATGCTTGATAAAGCGCATAAGCTAGGCATGATGCGTCAGGCCGTAGAAGCGAAACCTACTACATGTATGGGAATCGAGTTTCCTAATCCGGTAGGTTTGGCAGCAGGTCTAGATAAAAATGGTGCTCATATTGATGCATTAGCTGGATTAGGTTTCGGTTTCATTGAAATTGGTACAATTACACCTCGCCCGCAATCGGGTAATCCAAAACCACGTTTATTTCGTATTCCTGAAGCTAAAGCCATTATTAACCGTATGGGTTTTAATAATGATGGTGTTGATAAACTTATTGAAAATGTTAAAGCATCAAAGTTTAGAGGCATTTTAGGAATCAATATTGGTAAAAATGCCGATACGCCTGTAGAAAAAGCAGTTGATGATTACTTAATTTGTCTTGAGAAAGTTTATAATTACGCTTCATATATTACTGTCAATATTTCATCACCGAATACTAAAAACTTACGTAGTTTACAAAGTGGTGATGCGTTAACTGAATTACTGCAAACCTTAAAAGCGCGTCAACTTGAGTTGGCTGAGCAATATAACCATTATGTTCCTCTAGTACTTAAAGTTGCTCCGGATTTAACAGCTGAAGATGTTGAGTTTATCTCTGCTCAATTATTAGATTTTAAAATTGATGGTCTTATTGTGACCAATACCACTTTGTCGAGAGAAGGGGTGGAAAACCTGCCTTACGGTAATGAGTCAGGCGGTTTGTCAGGCGCACCTGTATTTGAAAAAAGTACAGAGTGTTTACGTTTATTTGCTCAATCATTGAAAGGACAAATTCCTTTAATCGGTGTGGGTGGTATTTTGTCTGGTGAGCAAGCTTTAGCGAAACAACAAGCTGGAGCAACACTTGTTCAAATTTATAGTGGTCTAATCTACACAGGACCAACGCTTGTAAAGCAATGTGTTGAAGCTATGACCTAATTGAACATGAACACTATTGATATCATCATTCTAATACTTTTGCTCATTGGGGGGCTAAACGGTTTGCGACAAGGATTTATAAAAGCCTTTGCGAACTTGGTAGGATGGATTTTTGCATTAATTATGGGTGCAAAATATGCTGTTCTTCTAGCTCCGTCAATGTCGGGTTTAAGCCAGGATCCGGTGGTTCAAAAGATTGCAGCTTTTGCATTTATTGCACTCATTATTATTGTTTTAACTTGGATCGTCACCGCATTTTTAAATGGCCTCTTGAAAAGTTTAAAATTGGGGCCATTAAATCGTTTAGCAGGTGGTGCTTTTGGTTCGTTGAAGGGTTTATTGGTTGTTCTTATTACTATGCAAGGTGTTGGTCCTTGGGTAGAAAGTTCACCTCATTGGAAGCAATCCAAATTTATCCAGTTTTTATTGCCTTACGCACCTTTAGCCACGGAGCTTTCTAAAGGGGCAGCAAGTGAGGCTTTTCATCAGATAACATCTGGAGGCGGTGTATCTCGCACTTCTCCAAAACCAATGGACGAGTCGGAAGAACCAGAAATCCGGCCCGACCATTCAACAAAGAATCCTTTTTATTAATTCCTAGCTTGTCTGCGAGGTTGCTATGTGTGGAGTTGTTGGTATAGCCGGTAAATCGCCAGTGAACCAAATGTTGTTTGATGCATTAACGATGTTGCAACATCGTGGGCAAGATGCAGCTGGAATAGTAACCTGCCATGAAGGCCGTCTTTTCCTTCGCAAGGATAACGGTATGGTGCGTGATGTTTTTCATACTCGTCATATGAGAGCATTACTTGGTAATTATGGTATTGGTCATGTGCGCTACCCAACTGCGGGCTCTGCTAGTAGTGCTGAAGCTCAACCATTTTATGTGAACTCACCTTACGGTATTACACTTGCGCATAATGGTAACTTGACTAATGCAGAAGAAATTCATGATGACCTGTTTAAAACAGATTTGCGTCACATGAATACTGATTCTGATTCAGAAGTTCTTTTAAACGTTTTTGCACATGAGTTGCAAAAGAAAGGAACGTTAAATCCTACAGCTGAAGATATTTTTCATACGGTTTCTCGTGTTCATGAGCGCTGCCAAGGTGCTTATGGCGTAGTTGCTATGATCACTGGTCATGGTTTGGTTGGTTTCCGCGATCCAAATGGTATTCGTCCATTGATTTATGGTTCGCGTATGACTGAACAAGGTGAGATGGAATATATCATTGCATCTGAGTCTGTGGCGATTACTGCTCTTGGTTTTAAAATCGAACGTGATATCGCACCAGGTGAGGCAATTTTCATTGATGCCGAAGGTCAGTTATTCACTAAACAATGTGCGGCTAATCCAAAATATCGCCCATGTATTTTTGAATATGTTTATTTTGCTCGCCCAGATGCAATTATTGATGGTATTTCAGTTTATAAAGCCCGCTTAAAAATGGGTGAAAAATTAGCGCATAAGATTTTGCGTGACTGGGGTGAAGACCATGATATTGATGTGGTTATCCCAATTCCAGATACAAGCCGTACTTCTGCATTAGAACTTGCAAACATTCTTGGTGTGAAGTTCCGTGAAGGGTTTATGAAAAACCGTTATATCGGTCGTACCTTCATTATGCCGGGTCAGCAACAGCGTAAAAAATCTGTACGTCAGAAATTAAACCCGGTTGAGTTGGAGTTTAAAGGCAAGAACGTTCTATTGGTTGATGACTCTATTGTACGTGGTACTACGTGTAATGAGATTATTCAAATGGCGCGTGACTCAGGTGCGAAAAAAGTATACTTTGCTTCAGCAGCACCAAAAGTGATGTATCCAAACGTATATGGTATCGATATGCCTGCTAAAACTGAGCTTATTGCTTCAGAACGCAGTGTAGAAGAAATCCAAGAAATTATTGGTGCTGATCGTTTAGTATTCCAAGATTTGGAAGACTTGAAGAACGCCGTACGTACAAGTAAGGTTCCTACATTAACTGAGTTTGATTGCTCTGTTTTTGATGGTATCTATGTAACTGGTGGAATTGATGCAGACTATCTGAATAATTTGGAACAGAAGCGTAATGATTCTGCGAAAAAGAAAAAAGATGGTTATATTGATGTCAATATTGATGCAGCGTCAGTAGATTTGACGGGTATTAAAGAAGAATAGAAATAGCCGAAAAAAGCGGGTGTTTCCCGCTTTTTTCTTTTATGATGAAACTTAACAATGTAATTGGGAATATTTACATTGAAAGAAGTAAGCCACTATTTAATCGAAAATAAAAATATGGCATGGTCCATCACTATGTGTTTGGTCGCTGTGCTTTTGACTATTTTTATTTTAAATCTCATTTTAGGTTTACTTGTTCATTTTTTTGATTATAGCCAACCGATTTGGTGGCATGCTTTAAGTCCCTATTTTATTGCTCTTTTGCTTTTTATTATGGTTTGGTCGGTGGTGACCGAGCTTTACATTTTACGTAAAGGTGGTCATTCCCTTGCCAAACAGCTTAAAGCACGTCGTTTGGTAAAAGGCGAGAGTACACCAGAAGAACATGCGGCATTAAAAATTACAGAACATTTGGCGCAAACATTTTCTCTTAACGTTCCAACTCTCTATGTTTTGCCTGATGAAGTAGGTGTAAATGCATTAACAGCTGGTTTTCACTCAAATGATATTGTCATTATTTTGACTTGGGGAGCTTTACAGAATCTAGATGAACTAGAGCTGTATGGTTTACTGGGTCATGAATTTAACCAAATTTTATCTGGTGAGGCTGTAGAAAATACTAAATTAAAAATTTTATACAGCGGTTTAACGACCTTCAGTCAATGGGGCAGTAAGCTCGCAAAACAAGGTTTTAAGCGCTACAGTCCGGGTTATAAGCATAAGTTCGAGACTGTGTTTGTAGCTGTTGGTGGAGTGATTTGGTTAGCAGGAAGTTTAGGTGTTTTAATCACTCGCTTTATTAAATATTTAACATTAAGTGGCCGCACATTTCGCAATGACCAAAAAACTATGCGGTTGCTAAAAAATAGTACGAATACCCAAACATTATTACGTATTTATGTTCACCATTCAGGATCACAAATTCATAGTGCTTATTCTGAATCAATCGCGCATATGTGTTTTGCAAATTCACTTAGCCCTCAAAGCTGGATGAATATTCACCCGAGCATTCGTGAACGTATTTACGAACTTAATCCAACTTTACTGCAAGATTTACAATTAGAAAATTTAAAGAAACTTCGCAATAGGCCTTTATTTAGTCTTTTCCGTTCATTAGAAGAATCTGAGACGGAAATCTATATTCCGTGGTCATCACCACAACCGCTGCCATTATTGCGTCTTTCTCCAATTAGCTTTGCATTAAATGATGCGATCAAGCCTTTAAGTAGTGATATCCGACGTAATAAAAAACGCCCTGAACTTATTCAGCGTGCATTGCAAACAGCCACTGGTTCGCGTGAGGTGATGGTTGCGATTTTAATGATTCGTCAATATCGAGAATTTATTCCGCAAGAAGCCCCTGTAAGCCATTCGATAGTCGATGCTTTGCTTAATTTGGATGGTCGTATTCATATTCAGATATTTCACGACGCATGTAAAAATATTGGCCATATGCCTGCAAGTATTGCGCGTCAATTTTTGACAAAACTAGCACTTATTATTCAGGAAGATGGAGAGATCGGACTGCTTGATGCGCTACTATTAGAGCGGGTCAAATATGAATTGAACTTGATGCCACTTCATTTTCCAACAGCATTTGAAGAAGTGAAACCTCAAATAGTTCGTTTAATTGATGCGTTACTTCATGTGCAGCAAATTAATAGTCCAAACCAGTTGGAAGTCCGTGAGCGTATTTTGCGTTCTTTACTTAACCCAGATGAAATGCATATTTATGATGAAATTTCGGATGAGCCTTTAGACTTGGCTGAAATTTTAAATGACATTGCTGGGCTTTTACTTCGTGACCGTCTAAGTATTTTGGCGATTGCTGAGATGTGTTTATGGAGTGACCGCATTATTACTCAAGATGAACTTGATGTGCTGGAGTTACTCTACTGGCGATTTGGTTTTGAGTCCGATGAAATTGTAGAGCAAATGCAGAAGAAAAATAGCGTTATGATTATTTAAGAGACATATGTGATTTCCACTAGCGATCATTAAAAGAAAACGCTGAAAAAAAGTCAGAAGCCCGTTAGAATGTGTGTAGATTAGAGGTACTGATTTAAACATGATTGGGCAGCAAAGAAATATACTGGCAACTTTAGGAATTGATATATGGATTCCTAGAACACAAGCGTGCCAAAAAAATAATGCCCATACTGTATGGCGAGATCAGATTGTTGAATCTCATACACCAATTATCGCACCTACAATAGATGTTCCTGCTTTTGGACAAAAGCCATCTAAGCCTTTGTTGCCTGAAGCACCTAAAGTTGTAGAGCAACCTTCAATAGCAATTAGAGATGTTCCGCAGTCTGAAAGGGTTATTGAAAAACCTATGATTACTGTTGAGCAAGAGGCGATTGCTCCATTCGAGTTGCAGGCTTATTGCCTTGAAAAGTGTGTAATCTTTGTTGATGTGACAGCACTAGAAAAAGAAGAGAAACAACTTTGGACAAATATACAAAAGGCTAAAGTGGGTCACTATGCTGAATTAAAATGGCCTTTTCCCTTAGCGGCATATCAAGATCAACGTGGCGTGAGTTCATATATTCAGGGTTTTTTAGATGCTGTAGCGGCAGAAAAAAAGATTTTGTGTTTAGGTAAATGTGCGTATATTCAACATGCAAATCTTATTCATTTAGCTAGTTTAAAAGAAATGTTAGATAAGCCTCTCCTTAAGAAAAGATTGTGGCAACTTATGCAAGATAACAATGAGTAGTAGGGATATACATGAAAAAGGTTGTAGTTTTTAGTCAAATTGATGAAGAGATTTTGTCGCGGTTGCAGCAGGATTATCATGTTGTCATATTAAACCCTAAACTGGGTGATATCAATGAACAGATACGACAAGAAGTGGTAGATGCTGATGGAATGATTGGCGCGGGACGCTTACTTAATGAAAGTAACCTTGCTCCAGCACAAAAATTAAAAATTATTTCATCTGTGACTGTTGGTTATGATAATTATGATGTTGCTTATTTGAACCAAAAGAAAATCTGGTTATCAAACACACCTCATGTTTTGACAGAAACTACTGCGGATCTTGCCTTTACTCTATTGTTAAGCGCAGCTAGAAAAGTACCATTTTTAGACCACTGGACTAAACAAGGCGAATGGAAAAGAACAGTAGGGCCACAGCAGTTTGGTCTGGATGTTTTTGGTAAAACACTTGGTATTATTGGACTTGGTAATATTGGTGCTGCAATTGCGCGTCGTGGTTTTTATGGTTTTAACATGAATATTGTTTACCATAATCGACGCGAAAAGCCTGAATTGGCCGAGCCATTGAATGCTCGATATCTAGGTTTGGATGAGTTGCTACAACAGTCTGATTTTGTAGTCACAGCAGTTGATTTAAATGCAGAATCTAAAGCCTTAATGGGCAAAGCTCAATTTGAGCTGATGCAAAAGCACGCTATCTTTATCAATATTGCGCGCGGTTCAGTGGTTGATGAGCAGGCACTTATTGAAGCTTTGCAGCAGGAAGTCATTTTTGCTGCTGGCTTAGATGTATATGAAAAAGAGCCTTTGCAAGATTCGGCACTTTTTAAATTACCAAATGTTGTTACTTTGCCTCATGTGGGGTCTGCTACAGCTGAAACACGCAAAAAAATGGCAAATTTAGCTTATAAAAACTTAGTAGAAGCATTGGAAGATAAAACACCAAGGTATTTGGTGAACCCTAATTTCGTATAAATATTGAATAACACTTCATTGCAAATATAGTCTATTTTCAATGTTATAGTGAAAGCCTGCTCATATGATGTAAGAAACTCAAGCATTATATGAATGGGCTTTTTTGTTAGTTTAATTTTTAATAGAGAAGAACTTTTGAAATTTTTGCCAGTTATTTTAAGTTTGGCTTTTATAACAAATGCCTCTTACGCTGATCCTTTTGACTCAAAACCAGCTTCTGGGCAGGTTGAAATTCCGAATATTGGTAGTGGAATAGGATTACTTGATCAACAAAAAGAAAAATTTATCGGTGAAAAAGTTTTCCGTGAAGTGCATAAACAAATGCCAGTCATACAGGATGTATGGTTAGAAGATCAGTTTTTTCAAGTTTTCTCTAATATCTTAGGTGAAACACAGCTTGGGCAACCTATTGGGCTTGTGGTCATTAAAGACCCACAAATTAATGCCTTTGCTGTTCCTGGTGGTTTATTTGCATTAAATACAGGTCTTATTTCCTCGGCTCGAAATATTGATGAGATTGCTGGAGTGATGGCGCATGAGATTGCTCACGTTTCGCAAAGGCACTTTAGTCGTTCAGAAGAGGCTTTTAAAGGACAAACTCTTTTAAGCTTGGCTGGTTTGCTAGCAGGTGTGGCTTTGGCTGCTCAGGCAGGCGGGGATGCTGGAGCTGCAGTCATGTTGGGTACGCAAGCTGCACTTCTAGATAAACAGCTCACTTATAGTCGTAATCAAGAGCGTGAAGCTGACCGTATTGGAATGCAATATATGTATGCTGCAGGTTATAACCCGCAAAGTATGGCAGATTATTTTGAAACGATGCACAGAGCAACAAGTCATGTAAGTTTCCTGCCGGATTTTTGGCTTACGCATCCCTTAACGACTGAACGTATGAGCGAGGCCCGTTTAAGAGCAAACCAGATGCCTAAAGTTAAAAGTCGAATATATGATGTCGATTTTGAAATTTTAAAATGGTACACCATGGTGGTTGCGGGAGAGGCGACTGAAAACCAATTGCAAAGTCTGGCATCGCAAAAAAATCTCGCAGGGTTACTGGCTTTATCTGCTTTTTATCTTAAACAAGGAGATTATGCCCAAGCTCAAACAACCTTAGATCAAGTAAAATCTAGTAGTAAGCCACTTGTTTCTTTAATTCAAACAGATATTTATTTGGGTCAGAATAAACTTGATCAGGCCTATAATTCGATCGCTCCCTTACAAATGACAATGCCTGAAAATAAAGCGTTTAGCTATAAGTTGGCTGAGGTGTTGTTGCGTCAGGGGAAATATACGCAAGTACAGACACTTGTTCAGCGTTTTATTAATAAAAATGCTAGAGATATTCAAGGCTGGCAACTATTACAGCAAGCCGCTAATTTAGATAAAGAGTCACCATTAAGAGCGGTGAATGTGTTGCGATATCGTGCAGAAGCACAGTATTGGTCTGGTAGTGAAGAAAATGCAATTAAATCTATGCTACATGCACAAAGACTAGCGAAAGGCAATCAAGCCATGTCAGCTAAAATTGACGGTCGATTAAAGCAAATGCAAGATGAGCGACGAATGAAAATTTAGAGCTTGTAGTTTGAGCTTATGCTTTTCAAACACACAGATATACTTAAACTGACAAGTAAATGAAAGCTTAGTCTAAGAGTATATAAAGAGAGAGGAGGGAATTAAGCTAATTTAGCTTTAATTTTTGCTGAAACTTGAGCAGGATCGGCACGCCCGGCTATGATCGGACGTAGAGAATTCATCACCTTACCCATATCTTTCATGCTAGTTGCTTCTTGAGCAGCAATCGTTTGCTCAATGATAGAATCAAGCTCTTCCTCAGTCATAGCTTCTGGTAGAAACTGGGAAATAATCTCAGCTTCGGCTTGTTCTTTACTAGCTAAATCATCACGACCAGCACCTTCAAAGGCTTTGATCGATTCTTTACGTTGTTTAATTTGCTTTTCAATGACCGCAAGAACCTGAGCGTCGCCAAGCTCTATGCGCTCATCAACTTCGATTTGCTTAATTGCTGCTTGTAGACTACGCAAAACCGTCACTGTTGCCATATCTTTGGCACGCATAGAAGTTTTTAATGCATCAGTAATTTGGTCTTTTAAAGTAGTCATAATTTCAGCAGTCAATCACAAATTAATTAGTAAAGGCGAGTAGTACGTACAGATTCACGAGCCAATTTCTTTTGGTAGCGTTTAACTGCAGCAGCTTTTTTGCGCTTACGTTCTTGAGTTGGTTTTTCGTAGAATTCGCGCTTACGAACGTCAGCTAAAACACCAGCTTTTTCGCATGAACGTTTGAAACGACGGATAGCTACGTCAACTGGTTCGCCTTCTTTCAACTTAACTTGTGGCATGTAAAATCCTCTAGATTATGGATAAGATCAGGCACACCATTGCGCCGGATCACAAGTGAAGGTCAGTATTTTACTCATTTACAACTCATATCACAAGTCTATAATAGCGATTGCAATATTTTGACTCATATAAAAGGCAGTTTTGATGATTGTTTTAGGCTTGGAAACTTCTTGTGATGAAACAGGGTTGGCACTTTATGATAGCGAACTCGGCTTACGGGGACAGGTTCTTTATAGCCAGATAAAACTTCATGCCGAATATGGTGGTGTGGTTCCGGAGTTAGCTTCTCGTGATCATGTTCGTAAGCTTATTCCTTTAATGAATCAGCTGCTTGAACAAAGTGGTGTTAAGAAACAGGAAATTGATGCAGTCGCTTATACACGTGGCCCAGGTTTAATGGGAGCATTAATGACAGGCGCATTATTTGGAAGAACTTTAGCTTTTTCTTTAAATAAGCCTGCCATCGGTGTTCACCATATGGAAGGACACATGTTAGCTCCATTGCTCTCAAGCCAACCGCCTGAATTTCCATTTGTAGCATTACTTGTTTCAGGTGGACATACACAATTGATGGCGGCTCATGCGATTGGTCAATATGAGTTATTGGGTGAATCAATTGATGACGCAGCCGGTGAAGCTTTCGATAAAGTTGCAAAAATGATGAATCTGCCATATCCGGGTGGTCCAAATATCGCAAAACTGGCGCTATCTGGTGATCCTTTAGCATTTGAGTTTCCCCGTCCAATGCTTCATCAAGGTCTAGATTTTTCTTTTAGTGGCTTAAAAACGGCAGTTTCTGTTCAACTGAAAAAATTGAATGGCGAAAACCGTGATGCTGACATTGCTGCTTCATTCCAAGAAGCTATTGTAGACACCTTAGTAAAAAAATCGGTAAAAGCTTTAAAGCAAACTGGATTTAAGCGTTTAGTGATTGCTGGTGGGGTGAGTGCAAATTTACGATTACGCGAACAGTTGGAAACTTCATTGGCCAAAATTAAAGCGCAAGTTTACTATGCTGAACCTGCCTTATGTACTGATAATGGGGCAATGATTGCATTTGCAGGTTATCAGCGTTTAAAAGCGGGCCAACACGATGGCTTGGCTGTCACGACTACACCGCGTTGGCCAATGACAGAATTGTCTATTCCTAAATAAAATTATTCATCTGCAAAGGCTTGTTGGTTTTCAATATCTATATATTCGATATAACCCCGGCCTTGCACTTCATTGCCAAAATAATGGCCCGTAAATATATAACCACTTGCATAACCTTGCCCATGACCATAGCGGAATGGGCAGTCAATTTCTGCCTGAATGTTTAAGATAATTTGCTTTGCATCATTTCGAGCGATCCATGAAAAATATTTTGGAAGTTGCATTTTTTTGCCCGTTGGAGAAATGAAGTCATCAACTTGGTGTGAAATAATATCAAAGCTAACGTCTGTATAAATTTCAGCTGGTCGATCAAGATGTCTAATGTGCAAGGTATAGGTTACTGTTTGCCCCACAATATCTGCTTTTGTTAGAAGAAGTTGAGTGTTTTCATTTAAATTGATGATTTGATAAGTGAAAAAATCAAGCGGTAGTTTATGGTTCTCAGGTATAAGTTGAGTTGTGAATGAGTGGGGACCAACTGCACGAGCATATTCGTAAGTGCAAAGCCCTTCGCTTTCAATGCGTTTTTCCTGATAGTTTAAAAAACCTTTAAACTTTGCCAACAAACTAAAATGGTCATAGACTGGTGTTTTTATGAACCATGAAACATGTGAAGTCACATCAATATCAAAGTCGAAATCTAGACCCTTATAACGCCCATTAATATGAATTTGAGGGAATTTTCCTTGAATTGAAATTTCCTGACCAAGCTCTATTAAACTTCCATCTTTATTAATTTTTGTCTCTTCGGGAATGATATAGGCTTTCAATAATGCTTGTTCAAGGGCGGCTGTACTTGAAAAGAAAGTCGCTGTTTTTCTAGGGTTTCCAACAATAATATCATCATGATCAAAAGCAAGTGCGCCAGGCGTACCGATTAAAATCATAATATTTAAATAGCGATGAGGTTCTGGCAAAAGTGGAAAAAAGATTCCGTAGTGGGTCCAGCTATAGTATTTTTCGTCAACACGTGGGCGAATGATATGAGATTGAGTAAAAGGAAGGGTTGAATATTTTTTTGCTTGATCTAAAAAGCCTTGTGCGAATAACAAACTTTTAGCAACAGTTTTGCTTACTAGAGAAATTTTTGGCAATTGTTTTTTCATATATAAACCTAAAGAAAACTATCTATATTTAGGTTATGGAAAACAATTGCCAAAGCTAAGCGGTTTATAGGCCAAAGCTAAGGCTTTGTGGGACATTTTATTTAACTGTTAGACAGTTCTTTTAAAGCGTTTAATCCAATCCAATGTTTAGAAAACTGATAAGCCGCACGACCAGAGCGCTGACCACGCATTTGACACCAACGTAAACTCTCAGCTCGAACTTCATCATTGAAAGGCATGTTCGCTTTATCTAGATAATGTTCTACGATTTCTAAATATAAATTTTGATCCATTGGGTAAAAAGATAACCACAAACCAAAACGGTCTGATAGAGAGATCTTTTCTTCAATCGCTTCTTGAGGATGTAGTTCGGTATATTGGGGCACATCTACTTTGGTTACAGGTGTGTTTTCGTGCATGAACTCAGGTAACAAGTGGCGACGGTTACTGGTCGCATAAATAATAAAATTTGTTGAACCTGACTGTAATGAACCATCCAATACACTTTTTAAACTACGATAATTTTCATCTTCAGCATTAAACGCTAAGTCATCACAGTAAACGATATACTTTTCAGGTCGGTTTTGAATAATTTTTTGAATTTTTGGTAAGTCTGCTAAATCATCACGTTCAATTTCAATTAAACGTAATCCTTGAGATGCATACTCTGTGAGTAAAGCACGAACAATAGAGGATTTACCTGTACCACGTGAGCCTGTTAACAGTACATCATTTGCGGGTAAGCCATTTAAAAACTGCAAAGTATTTTGAATAATTTTTTCTTTTTGACGTTCGATGCCTTTTAAGTCATCAAGATAAATATTCTTAGGCGTATAAATGGCTTTAAGTTGCTGGTTTTCCCATCTAAAAGCTGGTGCAGTGAAATCAGTTTCTTGCTTCGGTTCAGGTAAGACCTGCTGTAACTGATTTAATACAAGTGATAAGGTTTGAACTAAATTGTCGGGTAAATCAATGGTAGCCATGGTTAATCAATCATGTTAAACAGTAATTTACTAGGATACTAACACCGAAATTTGCAAGCTGACAAAAAAGATACTGGTAATGCAGTTTATCGGTTTTGCAATTGATTGAAATGTTCAGACCGCGCATAGTGTTGTCATGTCTATTCAGTAAAATCATCTGTGAAGATGAGGACGAAATATGTTTGAAAAAATACGAAGTGATATGAATCCACATCAGGCTTACCGTATCAAAAAATTACAACGTCAATTAGACATGGCTGAATCTTATGAAGAATGGAAGTCTTTTGCATTAAAACTGGATGAAGAGACAGGTGCACAAGAGTGGAAGTTTGATAATAGTTCGCCTTACTTCGATGCCGAGCTCATTTCTTATCGTTACACTTTACTGAAAAGATATCGACAGCAACATCGCACTTTAGATTTGATTTATCTTTTAAAAGAAGGGCTAACCTACGATATTGCAAATATTGGTCATCCTATGTTGTTTGCTGCCACACATGTAGGCACAAAAAAATTAATTGAAGATTATATTGAAGAAGTCAGTCAAAGCTTGGCTTATATTGCATCTAGTGAATGTATTACGTTTCAAAGAAAAGAAAAAATCGAGTTTTTTGAAAATTGTGAAAAAGCTTATGGTCAGCCTGCTCTTATGTTTTCGGGTGGTGCAACTTTAGGTCTTTTTCATACTGGTGTATGTAAAGCTTTAATTGAACAAGATTTAATGCCTAAGGTACTGTCAGGCTCAAGTGCGGGCGCTATTATGACTGGTATGTTGGGAATTTCTGCCAGTGAAGATATTCAAAATTTGTTAAATGGCGAGCAATTTTTTAGTGATGCGTTTCACTTTAGAAAACTTCGTGAACTTATAAAAGGGAATGGTGGTATTGCAGATGTCCACTATTTAAAAAAATTCCTCATTGAAAATTTGGGCGATCTTACTTTTGAAGAAGCATTCAAAAAATCAGGTTTGAATATTAATGTCGCTGTTGCGCCGTACGATGCAACAGAAAATCCTCGGATTATGAATGCAATTATGACACCCAATGTTTTAGTTTGGAGTGCTGTGTTGGCTTCTTGTGCTGTACCAGTTTTATTTCCGCCTGTGCGTTTAACCAGTAAGCGTTATGATGGTGAACATACCCCTTATATGGCAAACACTAAATGGGTAGATGGTAGTGTGCGTAGTGACTTCCCACAAGAAAGAATGGCAAGGCTTTATAATTTAAACTACACCATTGCTAGTCAAGTAAATCCGCATGTTGTGCCATTTATGCAAGATGATGCACACCGTTTCCGTAAGGATGTTTTAAGTTGGCCAGAACGTATTTTAAGACGCCAAGGTAAAGTGCTTTCGATGGGAATAATGGATTTTACCCGTCAAAGATTAGGAGCCATTTCTCCAGTAAGGAGATTGCTTGATCACGGATATGGTGTAGTAGGGCAGCGATATTATGGAGATGTTAATATTATTGCCAAATATAGCTTAAAACATTATGCCTATACGCTACAAAACCCTCGTCCACATTTATTTAAACGATTACAGCGAGAAGGTGAGCGTGCGACTTGGCCGAAAATATCTTCTATAGAAACTCATGCGCGTATTGGTAAAACAATTCAGCATTGTTTAGAAGTTTTACGTTTTGAAGAAAAGAAACAACAGCCAGAGTCTTATTATGCTGAAGCATGATTTTGCTTCTCATATAGAACACTTAAAATGCGTAACAAAACCTAAAAGTTCAGCTTTAGGAAGGCATCTATGGACATGTTCTATAGATGCTCATTACTACTGGCTAAAATATCAAGTGCCGCATGTACATGCTCAAGGTGAGCAAGATTTTTTGCATGAATTGCAATTTTATGAAGATATTCAGCATAAAAATATAAATTGGATTTTGCCATTTAAAATAGTTGATGCTGACATTATTTCCCCACTACAACTGCTTAAAGGGAAAGTATTAATTTTGCCAGGCACCGATTGCTGGTTTGATGAGTTAGATCAAAAGCAAAATTTAAAAGATATTCATGAGATGATCTATACAGCGCTTATGGCTTTAGCAGAACTTCATGAGCTAGGGTGGATTCATGGCGATATTAAAAAAGAACACTTTCGAAAGTTTGAGCAAAGACTTTATTTAATCGATTTTGAAAAAGCACGGCTTATAACTACTCCTGATTCAATCATTGATGCTACGCCAAGATATATGGCACCTGAACTGTTCCATGGAACTAGGAAGAATATACAAAGCGATTTATATGCTTTTGGAGTTGTTTTATATGAATGGCTAAGTCAAATACGTTTACAAGCAAACACTTATCATGACTGGGCTGTATTGCATTGCCAAAACTTAAACATTCAATTGCCAGATTTATTTCAAATTTTTTACCCGTTACTGGTGGGGTTATTGCAAAAACAGCAGAAAAATCGATTTTCAAATGCATTTGAAGCAATCAATTGTTTAAATGCTCTCTCAAACTTATAAAAATCATTGATCTAGTATCTGTATACAATTTACACGGTCAGTTTTTTTTAGAAAAAAAACACTTGTCACTGTTAGATCTTATCGCTAATATACACAGCCATCGGGGGCGTGGCGAAATTGGTAGACGCACTGGATTTAGGTTCCAGCGCCGCAAGGTGTAAGAGTTCGAGTCTCTTCGCCCCCACCACTTTAAGTTAAGACTTAAAGTTGATTTGAATGTTAAATCATTTAAATCTTGGAAGAGGATTGGTGTAATGGTAGCATGACGGTCTCCAAAACCGTTCGTCAAGGTTCGAATCCTTGATCCTCTGCCACATTTATTTTAAATAAATGTCCCAGATGGGGGCGTGGCGAAATTGGTAGACGCACTGGATTTAGGTTCCAGCGCCGCAAGGTGTAAGAGTTCGAGTCTCTTCGCCCCCACCATTGAAAAAAGCAAGACGATGATCTTGCTTTTTTTATGATTAAATCCAAAGGGTTTAATTGTGTATATTATATAGAGGATTGGTGTAATGGTAGCATGACGGTCTCCAAAACCGTTCGTCAAGGTTCGAATCCTTGATCCTCTGCCAAGATTCAAAAAAGCTCCTGTTGAGGGAGCTTTTTTTATGTCTAACTGATTTTTATAAATAAATTGTGATTTAAAACTAATATCTTATAAAAGTAAGATTTAAGAAAATAAGATTTATTTTACATACAGACAAATCTGTATAAAAAATGCTTCCACTTTGTTAAGGTTTTGTTAAAATAAAATTAAGTTGATATTAATCACGGTTTAATTTTATATGTTGAACTATAACAAATTTAATAAAAGTGTCTTATTCATCTGCTTATCACTAACGGGGGGGCTAAGTTTTGCTGCGGACTCGGATGATCCTATTCGTCAGAGAATTCAGGCTGACCAAACTATTCGACAACAGCAACGTGATAGTGCTTTAGAAAAACAAATACAACCAGATGTAAACGTCAATCTAGGGCAAGAACAAAATAAGATTTCAGCTCAGCAATTACAATATTTACGTTCTAACAGTGAAACCCCTTGTTTTGAAATTAAGAAAATACTTTTAGAAGGTGAAGAAGCCCATCAATTCATATCAGATTTTAATGTTATTACTACTGGCAAGAACAATATTATTGGAAGATGTTTAGGGGTAAATGGACTAAACCAAGCCCTTGATCTTGTACAAAATAAAATTATAGCAAATGGTTATGTAACCACACGAGTTTTACTTCCTCAACAAAATATTGCATCTGGTACGGTGCGTGTTCGTGTTATTCCCGGACGAGTGGATCAGATTAAGTTTGCTGAGGGTACTTCTAAACGTGCACATTTATGGAATGCTTTACCGATGAAGTCGGGTGAGCTGTTAAATATTCGTGATATGGAGCAAGGTTTAGAAAACTTTAAACGAGTACCTACGGTTGAGGCTGACTTTAAAATCCAGCCAGCAGAACAAAAAAAAGAATCAGGCTATAGTGATGTGGTTTTAGCTTGGCAACAGGCTAAACCTTATCGCTTACACCTCGGAATTGATGATTCAGGGAGTGAGGCGACAGGAAAATATCAAGGTACAGCGACTTTATCACTTGATCATGTGCTGACCTTAAATGATCTATTTTATATCAGCTATAACCATGATTTAGGAGGTGGAAACTCTGGTAAACATGGTACTGATGGTTTTTATGCAAGCTATACCATTCCATTTGATTACTGGTTATTTTCAACTAGTTATAGTCGCTCTAATTACCTGCAAACAGTTGCTGGAAGTAGTGAAACTTATCAATATAGCGGTAAAAGCGAACTCATTAATGCAGATTTATCTCGAGTGATTTATCGAGATGCACACCGTAAAACAGCCTTAGGTTTTGGTGGGTGGTACCGTGAATCACAAAACTATATTAATGATGTAGAAATTGAAGTACAGCGCCGTAAAACTGCAGGTTGGAAAGCCACTCTTGATCATGTTGAATATTTTTCTAATGCCACTTTAAACGGCAATGTGACTTATAAGCGTGGTACAGGCTGGTTGAATGCAATGAGAGCACCAGAAGAAGACTTTGGGGAAGCTTATACGCATGTCGGGATTCTACAAGCGAATGCCAGTTTACAAGTGCCTTTTAAAGTGGGTCAGCAAAATCTGCAATATCTAGCTGAATGGCGTACTCAACACAGCAATCAACCTTTAACTCCTCAAGACAGATTTTCAATTGGAAACCGTTATACCGTAAGAGGTTTTGATGGTGAGCAAACTTTATTGGCCGATAACGGTTTCTTAGTTCGCAATGAACTAAGTGGCTCAATTATGAATAAGCCACACTCTTGGTATGCAGGTATCGATTACGGAGAGGTTGGTGGAAAAACTGCACATTATCCGAATCCTTTACCAGGCACGAGTTTATTAGGTGCAGTTATTGGGTTACGTGGACAAATTGCTCCCTTGCGTTTGAATTATGACGCTTTTGTAGGAGCACCGTTGAAAAAACCAGATCACTTCGAAACAGATGATTACACGACTGGATTTAGCGTGAATTGGACCTATTAATTCAAGTTTAAAGGTCCAGAACTTAATCAACTTTATTAAAAAAAGATTTAGTGAGATTTTAGAATGAATAAGAACCGTTATCGTATTATTTTTAGCCATGCTCGCGGTATGTTTATTGCTGTTGCTGAAATTGTAAAAAGTAAAACCAAACAAGCAGGGCAAAGTCAGGGACAAATCGGAACAGATTCGACCATAGATTCGGTTCTACCTATTCATTATAAGAAACTCAATCCACTTAATTTTGCTGTAATTGGCTGTTTGGGAGCATTGGTGATTAGCTTGCCAATGAGCAGTGTTGCTGAAACTCAGATTATTGCCGATAAAGGTGCACCTACATCGCAGCAACCGACCATTTTAAATAGCGCAAATGGAACAACTCAGGTCAATATTCAGACACCAAGCGCTGGGGGTGTTTCACGTAATACCTATACTCAATTTGATGTTGGGCAAGAAGGCGCTATTTTAAATAACTCACGTAATAACACCCAAACCCAATTAGGAGGCTGGGTACAAGGTAACCCATGGCTCGCAAAAGGCGAAGCCAAGGTTATTTTGAATGAAGTGAATAGTAATAATCCAAGTCAACTCAAAGGCTATATTGAGGTTGCCGGAAAACAAGCACAAGTTGTTATTGCGAATCCATCTGGTTTGATCTGTGATGGCTGTGGTGTGATTAACGCAGACCGTTTTACTTTAACTACAGGTCAAGCGGTGATGAACCAAGGTTATCTTGAATCATTCCGCGTCCGCGAGGGGCAGGTCACGATTGAAGGTAAAGGCTTAAACGGAAGTTTAACTCCCTATACAGATATTTATGCGCGTGCTTTAAAAGTCAATGCAGGCTTGTATGCAAATGAACTTAATACGGTACTTGGACAAAATGATATTCAAGTCAAAGACCAAGTAGCTCCTCAAATCACGGCAACAACAGGACCCACAACCACACCTCCGCCAAACTTTGCTTTAGATGTAGGCCAATTGGGTGGCATGTATGCTGGAAAAATCTTTTTAGTTGGAACAGAGCAAGGGTTAGGTGTACGTAACGCAGGTACGATAAATAGTACTCAAAGTACGCTTACGCTGAACGCAAATGGTGATTTGGTCAATAATGGTAACTTGATCGCGAATAAAGATCAGGTACAGCTGAAAGCTCAAAATACTAAAAATACCGGTAATGTCAGTAGCGCAACTTCACAAATTTCTATTGAAAGTCAAAATCTAGATAACTCTGGTTTAATCAGTAGTGCTGATGAGTTACGTCTTAATCAACAAAATAGTTTGAGTAATAGTGGCACATTGAATGCTGCTCGCCTTGTTATTGATGTGGGTAGTCTAAAAAATAGTGGTTCTATCGAACAAACAGGTTTGCAAGGGCTAGATTTAAAGTCAGGTTCAATGACAAACCTTGGTGGTAAAATCGGAATTGCTAAAAATACCACAGGTGGTGGTACTGGCGGGTCGACAGGTGGCAGTGTTCCGACAGTTCCAACTGATCCATCCAAAGATGGCGGAAGTTTAGAAGTTGCTACTCCAATAGATACGACCCCAAAAACTTATGACCAAGGTTATATTCATGTTAAGGAACAACTAAATAATGACCAAGGGGCGATCATTGCCAATGGTGGTGTAGATTTAGACAGCCAAAATGGTCTAGATAACCAAGGCGGTCAACTTAATCTGGGTGCTATTCATATTAAAGGGAATAGCTTTAATAACAACCAAGGTGAGCTCACAGTTAAAAGTGCTGATATCCAAACCTCAAGTTTTAGTAACCAACAAGGATTACTGCAATCACTCACTTCTTTAGATGTAAATAGCCAGTCGATTGATAATCAGGGCGGTAAAATTAATGCCTTGAATAATATTAGTATGATCTCGAGCGGAAACATTCTAAATCAAGCGGGGCAGATCGCGAGTTCGTCTGAACTTTATTTACAGGGATTGGGCCTAAACAACAGTGGGGGTGATCTGGAGGCTGAACAATTATTAAAACTTAATCTTTCAGGTCATTTGAATAACCAGAAAGGAAAAATAGTCACTAATAATAACTTGGATAGTTCGCTTTTTGGTCTAGATAACGACCAAGGTGAAATTTCTGCAAAAAATATTACGATTCAAAACAAAGATCAGGCTTTAAATAACGGATCTGGAACGATTTATGCCGACCAAAGTTTAAAAATTCAAACTGGATCTTTAAATAATGCAGTCAACGGTACGTTATCTAGTCATGAAAATCTGCAAATTGATAGTCAACAACTCACCAATCAGGGCTATATTCGTGCTGATCAACAATTAAAAATTAATAATACAGGTGTTATGACACAGCAAGGAGGTATTCTTTCAGCCTACGGTAATATTGATTTAACGAGTCAGCGTCTTGTTAGTGATGAAAAAAGTGTTATTGCGGTCGGTATCAATGCTCAAGGTGAGCAAGATCAAAATGCTCAAGCAGATTTAAATATTAAAACAGAGCAGGCACTTGAGCATCACGGAAAACTACTGGCAAGCCATAATATTGATTTAGATGGGGCAAATGTAGATTTATCGCAAGGAACGGCAGCAGCTCAAAATATAAATATTACAGCTCGTGATGGAGATATAAATAATCAGTCTGGTATGTTGCAGGCTGACACTATCCAATTAAATGCAATACAAAGCCAGCAAAGTCTGATTAACCAGAGTGGTCAAATTCTTGCGAAAAAATTGAATCTGAACATTGGGAAAGATATTAATAACCAACAAGGTTTGATTCAGCACACTGCGTCAGATGACCTGAATTTAACTGTTCAGGGAGTCATTAATAACCAGCAAGGCCGTATTCTCACAAATGCAAATCAGTTAAATATTCAAGCACAGGGTTTAAATAGTGACTCTGGTGTGATCCTGCATTCGGGCCAAGCTGGCTTAAATATGGATATACAAAATATCCATGCGCAAAAGGCTGAATTGAGAACTAATGGCGCACTTAAACTTACGACCGATCAAGCACTATTAGACCAATCAAAAGTGTCTGCTACTCAAGCCAATATTCAAGCCAACCAATTTACTGACCGTAATGGTGAAATGTTGTTTAGTGCGGTAAATGGTCAAAGTTCAATTCGTGTAAATGGTGACTACCAACATCAAGGAAGTGTATTACAAAGTAACCATAGCTTAGACATTCAAACAGGTTCGCTTAGTAACCAAAGTGGGAATATCTTAGTCACTCAAAATGAAGCAACCTCACAACCAGTACAGTTAAATATTGTTAGTCAAAACGATATTCAAAATGATTTGGGTAACATTGTGAGTGAAGGCCAGCTTACATTGAAAGCTGGAAAGGGGCTAAGCAACCAACAAGGTAGTATAATTAGTTCTAATACGCTTGAGCTTACAACAGATCAGTTAATTAATAACCAGTCAGGGCAGATACAAGCTAAGGATATTAAGCTCTCTGCATCAAACTTAGATAATAGTTCAGGAGTAATTGCTGCTAAAACTGGTGATGTATCACTCAATATTAATAATCAGTTGATTAATGGTCGTGTTGAGCAGGGTAAATCGGCTGGTATTATTCAGGCAGCACAAAATATAGATGTTCAGACTGGGTTATTAGACAATAGTGGTCTGATTTATGCCGGCCAAGATCAACAACTCAAAGTTGCTCAAAATCTTAAAAATGCTGGACAGTTAGCTGCTCAAAATAACTTAAATATACAGACGGCTACACTGACCCAGACTTCTGCAGGGAGCATTATTGCTGGTTTAACATCAGATGGTTCATTAGCAAATCAGGGTAATCTTAACATTGATGCTACAGGTGCTATAAGTGCGCAGGGGCAACTGATCGCGGGCGGTGATTTAAGTAGTCAGGCAGCGAGTCATGTCTTAAACCAAAGCCTTGTTCAAGCAAAAAATATTTCGCTCAACAGTAAATCTGGTCAATTGAGCGCTCAACAAAGTACGATTCAGGCCGCACAGCAACTTAATTTAACCACTCCAGATACGCTAGATACTCAACAAGCCAATTTAAAGGCGAATAAAGTTCAAATTAATGCAAAAGACTTAAATAACCAGTCAGGACATATCCAGCAAACAGGTTTAGATCACACTCAAATTTTGTTGACAGGTGATTTAAGCAATCAAAACGGGCAAATTGACAGTCTAGGCCAAAAACTACAAATAAATGCCAATAATTTAAATAACCAGAATGGTCTCATCCAATCTGGTACAACAGACAGCCAACTTATACTCGCTATAGCTAATACGCTCAATAATAATCAGGGCAATATCAAAACTGCTGGTAGTTTGCAAACGAATAGTTCCGAGTTAAACAATGATGCTGGAACGCTACTTAGCTTCAATGGTTTTAACATCAATACACAGCAGCTTAGTAATCAAGCAGGTCAAATTGTTGAGGCTGGAACACAAGACAATATTGTTAACCAATTAATTGTTAAAAACCTTCTAAACAATAGTAATGGCAAGATTCAGACAAATCATAATCTTGAAATTCAGGCTGGTGCGTTAAAAAACAATATGGGCAGTATTGTGACCGCAGGCACAGCAGGTCTTAACCTCAACACAGCATCACGACTCGATAACCAGTCTGGAAATATTCATTCCAGTGGTGATCTAAATATAAAAGCTCAAGACATTTTGAATGATCAGGGACAAATTCTTGCTGCCAAAAATGCTCAGTTTAATAGCCAAGACACCTTAAGTAACCAAGCGGGATTAATCGCAGCACAACAACAATTAATGATTCAAAGTGCTGCTTTGAATAACCAAGCGGGTCAAATTGGGTCGGTAGATGCGGGCGTAAATATCCAGACGACTCAGCAAGCATTGAATAATCAGAGTGGTAAGATTCAGGCGAATCAAGCGATTAACCTCGATGTACAGGGCCTTGATAATAGTCTACAAGGCTTGATTAGTAGTACTAAAGGTGATCAAAGCAAAATTCAGATTGATACTCACCAGCAGAGCCTGAATAACCAAAATGGACAGATTAATAGCGGTAATACATTACAGATTAGTACCAATAGTCTGAACAATCAGCAAGGTCTAATCACTGCACAGGGTGATCTTGGTATAAACGCCGTGCAACTGATTGATAACCGACAAACCTATTTAAATGCTACCTTGCCAGAGTTGGCCCAAGGTATTCAATCTTTAGGACAAGTCTTATTACAAACGTCCGAATTAAATAATGAACAAGGTCAGGTCATTGCTGGAAATGGATTAACCATTCAAGCGCCTAAGGTGAATAACAGTAATGCGGGCTTGTTAGCCAGTGGACAAGACTTACTGATCGACAGTGTTGGACAAGCAGGTACGATTAATAATCAGAAAGGCAAAATCAGTGCTAACCGAAACATTAGTCTAAATACAGGCCTGATGACCGGAAGCCAACTCGATAATAGTCAGCAGGGCCTCATTAGTGCTGCAAAGCAAGTCAAAATTGTTAGTCAAAATATTGATAATTCAAACAATGACCAGAACCAAGGTATTCAGGCAGGGCAAATAGAAATAGCCGCTAGTACTTTAAATAATAGTGCTGGGCGAATCTCCGCTGAGCAGCAACTTAATTTAAATATTTTAGATAATTTAAACAATACCAAAGGCTTAATTAGCAGTCTTGATCAATTAACAATACAAGGTCAGCAAGACAATAATCGTCTAATTGTAAACAATCAGCAAGGGACTATTATTGCAGGTGAAGAAGGCTCATCAACTGCAGGATTAAATATTCTGGCCAAAGGTTTAACAGGCGATGGTAAGGTCTTAAGTCAGGGACAGCTAAATCTTCAGCTCAATGATGATTATGTACAAGATGCTCAAGGTCAGTTGCAGGCACAGGGAAATTTAAACCTTAGCTCTAAAGGTAAAGTTACCAATCATGGTGCAATCAAAAGCAACGGACAGTTATCTATTTTAGCAAATACAATTGAAAATGCTGTAGATGGCAGTTTGGAAAGCCAGCAAACTCAACTTGAATCTGTAGGTGTGCTCAATAATTATGGACTCATTAATGGTTCAAATACATATGTTAAGGCAGGCCAACTCAATAATATTGCCGGACGTATTTATGGTGACCATATTGCAATTCAGGCGAATACTTTAAATAACCAAAGCCTCAATGGTTTAGCGCCAGTCATTGCCTCAAGAGGTGATCTGGATCTGGGCGTACAGGTTTTAAACAATCTTGAAAATAACCTAAATCATCAAAGTGGTTCGCAAATTATTGCCATGGGAGACTTGCGTATAGGAGGTTCGCTTGACTCACAGTGGCATGCTCAAGGAACTGCGCAGCAAGTCAATAACCGAAGTTCTGTAATTAACGCGAATGGCAATATCGACTTGAATGCTGATACTGTTAATAACCAGAATGTCTTTTTTACAACCAAACAACAGCAGACCACTGAGCAACTCGATTACTGGAATATGTATATTTCAGATTCGCGTGCCGGATGGTATAACCCTGGCCCTCAGTCCTTAATTACTCAGGAAATCTATAGCCAGAATCCAGATTTATTTACTAAATTAAAGCCTGCACAACAGCTTGTGACTTCCTATGACAACGCAACGATGCAGGATTATTTGAGTCGTCCTGATGGTTATTTCTTCATTGTAAATAACTATGACGATAGCTCTGCTGGCAACATGTTTAAGGGCTATGTCGTTTATAACGGACAGCTCTATAGTACTGACCATTATGAAAATGTGAAAAGTACGCAAACTACGACCACGACTGTAGCAGATGAGTCAGCACCTGCTGTGATCAGTGCAGGGGGTAATTTAAGTTTCACAGGCACAATTAATAATGACAAAAGCCAAATTATGGTGGGTCAAAAGCTGATTGGGGATGCCAAAGCAATTCACAATGTCGATGCCAAAGGTCCTAAAATTACACATGAAGAAGGAACGGTAACACCAAGTTATGGCAGTTATGGTGGCAAGGGGCACGATAGAGTCTGGGCTTCTGCTGAACAGGCTTATAACCCAGCAGATGTTACCAAAGGGGTGGATTTATTTATCTATGAAAATCCAACCAGTGCGACGCCTGTTAAAGTGCAAGACCAAACCCAGCAAGTCAATAAAGACAATTTGGCTGAACAGGCGCTGAGTCAAAACCATGAATCTACTATTATTGGTCAGCAAAATACACAGGTTAATCAAACAGAAACTGTTCAACAAACTGCAGCTCAATCTGATCGTATTCAATCAAATGAAATTAAAACAGGTCAGG
The DNA here is from genome assembly GCF_041021905.1 of Acinetobacter nosocomialis. Classification (NCBI taxonomy): domain Bacteria; kingdom Pseudomonadati; phylum Pseudomonadota; class Gammaproteobacteria; order Moraxellales; family Moraxellaceae; genus Acinetobacter; species Acinetobacter nosocomialis. The sequence goes on along the minus strand of NZ_CP157432.1, from coordinate 2,656,403 downwards.
CACAGCTTGAAGGCGTAGTCGGGGCAAACACTACCGATCATAAAGCCATGAGTAATCGTGCAGTCGATCAAATTCAAAACACTGATACTAAGGCTGCCTCTGTTCAGGGGCAAACAACACAGATTGATGGTAGTGGTTTCGAGATTCGCACCAACAACGCTAACGTTAAAGTCCCAAATAATGCGTTGTATAGTAAAAATCCGGACAGCCGTGCTAACTACCTTGTTGAGACAGATCCAGCGTTTAGTAACTATCGCAACTGGTTATCTTCAGATTATATGTTGAATGCATTAGGACTTGACCCAGCGCTTCAACAAAAAAGATTGGGTGATGGTTACTATGAACAACGTATGGTACAAGACCAAGTTGCTCAACTAACTGGCTACCGTTTTTTACAAGGATATGGTTCCGATGAGGAACAATATAAGGCGCTCATGAATAATGGGCTGAGCTATGCAAAACAGTACAACTTACGTCCTGGTATTGCACTTACTCCAGAACAAATGGCGCAATTAAGCAGCGATATTGTTTGGTTGGTAGAAAAAGAAACTACCCTACCAGATGGTACAAAAACCAAAGCTTTAGTCCCGCAAGTTTATGTTAAAGCGCGTGTGGGGGATTTAAAAGGTGATGGAACTTTAATTAGTGCCGATAGTATTCAGCTCAATTTAAGTAAAGATTTGACCAACGCGGGAACAATTGCTGGACGACAAGTTGTTCAAATTAATAGCCAGAATTTAAACAACCTTGCTGGAAACATCCGTGGTGGTGTAGTTAGCCTTGGTACTGAAAAAGATTTAAATAATATTGGTGGTATGATTCAGGCCGATCAAGCCATGAATTTGCAGGTAAAAGGTAACCTGAATATTCAGTCAACCACACAGAGCCGTCAAAATGCATTAGGCCAGAGCAACTATAGCTGGACAGGAATAGATCGAATTGCTGGTCTTTATGTAGGTTCAGCACAACAGCAAGCGTTGAGCGATCAGCCAACCTTAGTGATGAATGTTGGAGGTGACACTCGTATATTGGCTGCAAATATCCAGAATAATAGCGGTGGACAAACTATTATTCGTACGGGCGGTGATCTTAAAGTCGGTAGCCTGAATACGGAAGTGACCAACAATGTGGTGGGTAGCTCAAAAGCTTATCATTTAGATACACGACAAGTCGAAGTTGGCAGCCAGATTAAGAGCCAAGGTGATTTAAGCTTACAAGGAAACAATATCCAGATTCATGGTTCACAAATTAGTAGTTCAGAAGGCTTAACTGCGTTACAGGCGAAAGAACAGTTACAGATTGAAGAGGGCCGAAACAAACTTGATCAACAAGATCAGTCAAGCTTTAGTAAGAAAGGTAAGCTGAGTAGCTCTACGACCAGTGACTTTAGTCATCGTAGTTCAGATGTTGCGGTCGGTAGCATTGTTGAAGGCAAAAAAGTGCTATTGGATGCAGGAAATATCAATGTCCGTGGCAGTAATATTGTTTCTGATGAGTTGACGCAGATTCAAGCCAAAGACAATGCAAATATTGAGGGAGCTCAGAACCAATACAACAGTCAAACCAATAGTGTTGTTAAAAACTCTGGTCTTATGTCTACGGGTGGCATTGGTTTTAGTTTAGGTAAAAAACAGGAAACTACTTTAAAAACCGAACAACAACTCACCAATAGTGTTTCTCAAGTAGGCAGCTTAAACGGTAATACCAATATTGTAGCGGGTAAGACCTATCAGCAAACGGGAAGTACCGTTTCATCACAGAAAGGCGATGTGAATATATTGGCAGAGCAGGTCAATATTGAAGCTGCTAAAGAACAAAGCACAAGTGATTATAAGCATGAGATGCAACAGAAAGGTTTAACACTTGCAGTAAATGTTCCCGTAGTCTCGGCTGTACAAAGTGTAGCGGAGTCTGCTAAGCAGGTTGGTCAAAGCAAGAATGATCGTGTGAATGCAATGGCAGCAGCCAATGCTGGCTTTGATGCTTATAAGGCTGGACAGGCTTTAAGTTCATTACAAGGTGCATTATCAAATGCAGGTTCACTCAATGGTGGTGTAGAAGTTGGTGTTAGTCTGACTTATGGTGAACAGAAAAATACTGAAACAAGCCATTCACAAAGTACCACTGCGAGTCAAAGTCAGGTCAATGCTGGCGGACGTACATCTATTGTGGCCACAGGCGCAGGGGATCAATCGAACATTAATATTGTTGGTTCAGATGTGTTGGGGCAACAAGGCACACGCTTGGCTGCCGATAATAATGTCAATATTAAAGCAGCAGAACAAAACCATATTGAAGAAAGTAAAAATGAAAGTGCAGGCTGGAATGCTGGAGTTACTGTAAGTAACCAAACCGGTTTTGGTGTAACGGCTGGCGGTAACTTGGGTAAAGGTAAGGGTAATGGTACCGACACAAGTTATGTGAATAGCCATGTGGGTTCTAAAGATAGTCTAACCACGATAACAAGCGGAAAAACGACGAATATTATTGGCGGACAAGTACAAGGTAAAGGTGTACAGATTGAAGCCGATAACTTAAATGTTGAAAGCTTACAGGACAAAGCGACATACAAGAGCAAACAACAGAATATGTCAGCACAAGTGAGTGTAGGTTTTAGTGGAGGCAATGTATCTGGAAGCTTTAGCAAGTCTAATGTAGATGCGAATTATGCATCTGTAAATGAGCAGTCAGGTGTATTTACAGGGGAGGACGGTTACCAAATTAAGGTAAATAAAAACACTGACTTGAAAGGTGCAATTATTACGTCGACTCAGACTGCTGAGAACTTGAAGAAAAATAGTCTAGATACAGGAACTTTAACATCTTCTAACATTCAAAATGTGACTGAATATGATGCCAAGGGTATTTCTGTAGGTGGTGGTTTTAATGCCGGGAAAAGTGGTACGGCAGGTAACAAAGAACCTGGCACGGTACTTTCGACACCAAACAAAATTGATCAACACGCTTCAACAACAGTAGGGGTAAGTAAATCTGTTGGGTTTGGCCTAGACAGTGATAAAGACAGTAGTGTGACCAAGAGTGGTGTGAATACCCAAAACATTACAATTCGAGATGAACAAGGCCAGCAAGCGTTAATAGGTAAAACTGCCGGAAAGATCAAATCTGAGATATTGACGTCTGTAACCACAGATACTGCACGTGAGAATAGTGGAGCACTGCAAAATAACTTTGATAAAGATAGAGTTCAAAGTGAAATTAATTTGCAAATGGACGTAACGAAGAACTTTGATGCGAACCGTCAGGAAGCAAAAGCTGAGATCAATAAGAAGATTGATGATGCGAAAAAAGAAAATCAATCTATTATAGACAAACAAAAACAAGGTCTAGGCTTAAGTAAACAAGAGCAAGACCAATTGAATGCTTATAATGACAAAGTTGAAAATTATCAAAGACTAGGCGTATTACTAGACAGTATATCAACAGGTTTATCCGCTACAACAAGTTCAGGTCTAGGTATAGCGACTGCAACCTTAAGTCCAGCGGCAAGCTATCAGATTGGACAATATTTCAAAGAACAAGCGAGTAATAATCCAAATGGTCAACTCACGAGTGGTCAAGAAGCTGCACATATTTTAGCTCATACCGTTCTTGGTGCAGCAGTTGCCGCGGCTGGTGGAAATGATGCGATGACTGCGGGACTTTCAGCAGGAGGAGCAGAGGCAGCGGCACCAATATTATCGAGTTTCTTGTATGGAAAAGATGCCAAAGACCTCACAGCAGATCAGAAATCTACAATTAGTTCTATTGTAGGTTTAGCAGGTAGTGCAGTTGGAGCAACGACGGGTGATATTAGTTCTACAGTTCAAAGTGGGCAAGTTGCGCAGAATGCGGTGGAGAATAATATATTTGGTGTTTTAACATCTAATAAGCAAATAGATAAACAAAAAAATAATGAATATTTCCAAAGAGAATTTGCATGTAAAGGTAATGCACAGTGTTTAAAAACTGTATTGACAGAAAATGCATTGGATGCCATGAAATATGCGCAAAAAGAACTCATATTAAATGGTAAGAACTATAAACCAGGAGATATCATATCTAATCCTGACCCTAAATCTGATGGATCGGGCCTTAAGTATATTGTAGTAAACAAAAATGGCGTGCTTAAAGCAGAAATTTTACCTGCCGCTGATCAAGTTTATTACTACGTAACGCATAAACAGGAGCTTTCAAAGTCAATTGAAGATATGTCATTCTTTAGTCCTGGGGCTAACTCGGTATTAGGGATTTATGGAGCAGCGACAGGGCAAACGTTATTAAGTGGTACTCAACTATCCACTGGTCAAAGGGTATTATCAGCAGTTGATGGGGTAAGCAGTGTTTTACCGGGAGTGGTATTCTTAAAGGATAGTAAAGTCCTTAGTTCAGATAGTGTGGGGATGACGTGGGGTAAAGGAATTAATGAACAGGGGAAACCGTGGGAAAATTATATTCAATCTACCTCGCCTGCAACAACGATTGACTTAAATTCGATTAAGTCGAATTTTAAAGCATTTGATCACTTTGATCCTGCAACAGGTTTGGCTACAAGTGATAAAACTTTAAATACAGCGGCTAAAACCTATCAAGATCCGAAAAAGATTACGTCTCAGATTAATAAGTATATTGATCAGATGGATAATTTTACTGGAGATAATAAAGGAAGATTTGAATTAACAAATGATAAAATTAAGTCAAAGGAAATGCAGTTAGCTATTCCTGTTAACACGAGTAAAAGCCAATTAGATGCAATTCAGAAGTCAATTGATTACGCTAATACGAAAGGCATTACAATTAAAGTTACTAAGGTGAAATAAGATGAAACATGTAAATGTATATTTTAATTCTCAATATATTGAAGTGACATCGTGGAATGATGGTGGATGTTGGCTTTTAAATTTAGATTTTGAACCAATCAAACTATCAACAAATGTTAAAAATAAAATTTTGGGTGAGTCTATTCAAATTGCTTTAAATGCAGGGAAAAATATTCCTCCTGAGAATGTTAAGAATATTTTATTTTCTCCGGAATTAGACAGCCTAATGACGGAAAGAGATAAAAAATTAATGGCAGAGTTCGGTTACAAATCAAAAAAAGCATTATTCAAACATATGAGAAAAGTAAGCATAACGTATATCAATGATACCTATAAAATTTCACCATCACATCAAGATGGACTAGATTATAGTTTCACAGGCTTAAGTAAAGCTGATGAAATTATTCTTCCAAATGATGCAACGGATGAAGAACTAGGGCAAGCAGTTCGCCTAGCTTATGAAAAGTGCACAAGTATTTATTAATTTATAGATTACTTTGGTTACTATTTTCGAGAGATGTGGACAAGCTTGGGGTTGTCCACAAATTTGACGAAACACTTTATAAAGATACTCTTACAAAATCAATTGAATATGCAAATAGTAAAGGTATCAAAATCAAGGTAACAAAGGTTAAATGATATGAAACGAGCAGCAATATACTTTAATGACAAATATATTGAAATTATTTCATGGAATTATGGTGGAATGTCTGTATTTAATTTAGACTTTATTCCTTTAGTTTTGAAATTCGATATTGATAATTCGACTTTAGGAAAGTCAATTAAAATAGCATTAGATGCAGGGAAAAAGATTCCACCAGAAAGTGTCAAAGATTTTTTGTTTTCTCCTGAATTAGATATATTTATGAAAGAAAGGACTAAGAAATTAATAGCTGAATTTGGATATAAATCAAAAAAAACATTGTTTAAAAATATGAGAAAAGTAGGTGTAGAGTTCAATGAAAATTATACTATTTCTCCCTCTCATCAAGATGGATTAGATTATAGTTTTTCAGGTTTAAGTAAAGCTGATGAAATTATTCTTCCATGTAATGCAACGGATGAAGAACTAGGACAAGCGGTACGCTTAGCCTATGAGAAGTGTACAAGTATTTATTAATTTATAGATTACTTTAGTTACTATTATTAAGAGATGTGGACAAGCTTTGGGTTGTCCACAAATTTGACGAAACACTTTATAAAGATGCTATTCAAAAACCAATTGAATATGCGAATAGTAAAGGTATCAGAATAGACGTAACTAAGGTGAAATTAAATGAAGAGGTTAGCAGTAAATTTTAATGATCAATATATTGAATTTGAATTGTAGTATTATAGTCCAGTGGAATATTATAATCTTAAGAAGTATGAGATTAATAATAAAATTAATAGAAAATATATTGGACTTCTTTATAATTGAAAATAGATGGCTTAATAAGTTTTTGAATAGTGATGGAATGGAAAGCCTATTAAAATGAAGTTAGGTAAATAGCTGAGTATACATATACATGCTTATAGTGCTTTCACTAAAGAAGAAACAGATAAAATTAATCAGATTATAAAGTTTGAATTTCCTAGTTATTTTAATTATGACTTTATAATTTATGAGGCTGATGATTTAAATGGTTATGAAAAAGAAATAGCTGATGAAGATGTTGGAATTCCAGCTTCATTCAAGGCTGATTTTTTAATTTCTTTAAATAATAAAAGCGCAACTTCTAATATTTTTAAGGTTGCGCTAATTATAAAAGAAAGATTTGGTTCTGAAAATATTATTTTAATGCAAAATGGAGATGTAAGAATATAACTATGTTAATGTGTTTGTTAGAAATAATCTGAGAAGTAATGTAATGGAAATTAATGAAATGAAATAAGAAATGATTTTTATTCTTCAGAAGTTTATTAAATTTAACAATAAATTGGTATATAGAAAGCAGGGGATTATAGGGGGTGTGATGCAATATATGATTGAGTGGTTGAGAACGAATCGAAATGAAATCTTAAAAAAATATCCCGAAGCAGACCCTGAATTATCTTTTTTCATGGACTATTTTGTTACATCTACTGGAAGGTATACATTTATTAGCATCCTTAAAGATGCTATACGAGGTGAGGGTTCTAGCCTCCAAGAAACGTCAAGTTATTTACTTATGAATGATGTAACAGATGAGGGACATGTTATTGATGCAGCGGAATTTTATTTTTACGATGAACTTGATGGCAAAGTGCCATTTAAAGTTTTTGCTTCGGTTTTAGAATTAATAGTATTAGCATATGCTGAGCATAATTCAGAGGAAAAGGAACGAATTATTCATTTAATACCGCGCCTTAAAAAAGTTTGTGATATTTGAATAAATATAGTTGTTAAGCTAAGCATCCATCTGTAAATTTCAGATAGGCGCTTAGCTTGAAAAAAAGAGAGATTAAATTTTTATGTTAATTTTTCATACAAAATATTCCTTTATTCACCATAATATTTAATATAAATAGAGAGAAATACTAGAAAATATCAAATGTACTTCCAATTATTCTAAATGCGCCATCACCAGTTATTCCACCAAAATATAAATCTAAAAATATCAAATAGGAGATTTTTTAAATGAATGAATTAATGAGTGATTGGTTGAGTAATAATTGGAGTGTAATTCTAAAAAGCTATCCGGAAGCAGAACCTTTATTATATTATTTTAATACTGTTGCTTGGGTTAATCCTATTATTGATATTATTAAAAGAGCTATTAGAGGTGAAGGGGCTAATATTCAGGAAACTTCAGCTTATTTACTCATGGATGATGTATTTGATGAGGGACATATTATTGATGCGGTAGAGTTTTATTTTAATGGTGAATTTGATGGCAAAGTGCCATTTAAAGTTTTTGCTTCGGTTTTAGAATTAATAGCATTAGCATATGCTGAGCATAATCCAGAGGAAAAGGGACAAATTATTCATTTAATACCGCACCTTAAAAAAGTTTATGATATTTGAATAAATTTAGTTGTTAAGCTAAGCCCCTATCTGAGTCTTGGATAGGGACTTAGCTTATAAAGAGTGTATAACTATTTATTAACTTATAGAAAAGAATCTTCTATCATATATTTATTATTTACAATATTGATTACAGGGGCTAGATGGTATACTACCAAATAGTTTAGGGAGCACTTTTAAATGACTATTAAAAATAATAATCAATATGAATTTTTATTAAATTCTATATTTGAAGGTAGTTGTGAAATAGCTATTATTGTTTCACAAAGAAAGCATTATTTCATTATTGATGATAAAGAAAACTTTGCTATAGATATAAAACCATTTTATGATTCATATTTAGAAAAAGGTATACTTGATGAAAATAGCTATAGTTTTGCTTTAAAGGAATTTAGAGGGGGAGCATCAATTTTAAATAATGAAACTTTACCACTATATTTGTCAAGCTTGTCTGAAATGAATATTAAAACGCTTGATTGGATGAAGAATTTTTTTAAATATAAAACTAATATGGATGAATTGGAAAAATTATATATTTATATGGAAGACTATCTTATGTCTGGGGAAGGAGATATAAAAAATGAATTATGGGCTGTAATGGAATCTCGATTGCCAAAATTTTACTTAAATCTTGATAGGAATTTATTTTTCCATACAGATTGGCAACGTGAGTTTGAAAATCAATTGCCAGACAATTGGAAAGGAAAGGCATCCAGTCAATTTTGGTCATTAATTCCAGATTCATATCAATATTGGATTATTAATGGAATGAATTTTTGGAAATTATATGGTTAGTATTACCATATTTATAGATAAAAGAGTCATGTTATGAATACGGTTGTAATTTCACGTCTAAAACAAATAACTTCCAAAACAGTATAACTCCGGTTTCAATAATATAGATGTACGAATAAAAATTTGCCTGAGCTATTGTAAGTGATGTAATGAAGTTAAGATTTACAGGTATAGAGCTACCAAGTCAATTTTTAGACAGGTTTTATAAAATTAAGAAATCCAAAATGAGAATTATTAATATAGAGGAGATCTTTTGATGAACTCATGGAGAAATGAGCACAATGAGAGACAATATAATCTAATGTTAGATATGATCTTCGAATTTAAAAAGGAGAAGATTGGTATTAAGCAACTTATTTTAAGTTTAAAATCCTTATGTAATGCTCTGGAATCCGTTCCTGAAAGTTGGAAAAATTCTTTTAATGAGGAATGGTTTACACTTGAAACAGTTTATGCCTTAGCTTTAGATAGGCAAGAAGAAAGTTTAGATAAAAAGTTCATTCTCACTAGTGAGGAAATAAATATAATTAATAATACATTAGTAAATTTACAAAACTTAATATCTGAGAGAAAGGCTAAATAAAATGGAAAATTAGATAAAATCCAAACTAATATAGATAGTATTGTTGAAAAATGCTTCCACCTCTGAGTGAAAGCATAATTTTCATTCTACTGAAAAGCAATAAACTCTACTGGTACATGTTTAACCAACCAGACTCCATTTTCAGCTTGGAAAAATTCGAATCCATTCTTATGCATTTCTAAAGCATGTATAGCTAAAATCTGAGGTTTGCCATAACGTGCTCCAACAGATAGAGCGGTGTCTTTGTTTTCTGTTAGATGCACATATTGACGATCTTTTGAGATCAAACCTTGCTCTTTTATTGAGTCTATAAATCTTTGAGCTGTACCATGATAAAGAGAGATTGGTGGCACAAGCTTATTTAGAGTGATATCGACACTTGTGGTTGAGTGGCCCTGTACAGCGCGAATATATTTTCCATCGTCAGAAATTTGGAAGCGCTTTTTATCACTATTACTCACGATACTCTTAATAATTTCTTCGTCTAAAGTTGTATTGTTGACTGGTTGTGACTTGGAAATTAAGTCTTCAATATTTGCCCAACCTTCACGATCTAATGTTAGATCAATTTCTTCTGGTTTGTGTCTTAGAATAAAACTTAAATATTGGCTAATTGCTTTTTCGTTCATAGATATAAAAGTATTAGAGTTTTTTATATTTTAATGATTTTATTAACTTAAGAGTAGTCTTATAGTGAAACTAAAAAATTGACATGAAAATTGTTGGTTCATTGTTAGGTGCTTAATAAAGGAGTTAACTGTGTTAGGTATATCTTTAAGTGAAAACTGGAATGATGACACTATTTATATATACGGCATATACCATAGTAATAACGATATATTGTTTTATGGAATTTCTGGGGAACATGGTAATGAACTAATTGCATTTAAGCAGAGAGAAATAGAAATAAAAGATCCTAAAGTACGGTATGAGATGGTCTATTATGGTAATGATGGTCGTAGTCATTTTATGATGCTTCATTGGGCTTTAGCTGAAGATGGCTTATTAGATAAATTATTAGAACGTGACCCAGATTCTTTAGCACTTTTTTCTAAGTTAAGGTGGCTTGATAGTAAGCAAGATTTTACTTAATTCAATGATCTTTATTGCTTGAAGATTTCTTTAAAGGGTTATTTATCTAGAGAAATAAGCCTATATGGGATGAAAAAAGTATTGCAAAAGTAGTACTAAAATCAACAGTGTGGCAATTACAGGTATTTTGACGGGATTAGAAGTAAATTTCTATTTGGGATATTATTTATGCTTGATGATCTTAGTTTTTTTCAAAAAGTTGGTATTTTCGTACAACCAATTATTTTAGTGATAATGGGAATTTATGGGCCGAAATCATTAAGAAATGTCTCATGGGCAATGTTGTTTTTTACGTTAACTACATATCTTTTTAATTTATTTTGAAGCAGATGGCTGTATACAAGCGTATCAAAACCATAGTGATATAAAAAGTATTCACTATTTGAAGTTAAATCTAGTATTGGTTTTAGTAACTATATTAGCAATACAGGAGCCATACAATACATCATGTTATATTTTGATAGAAAGCTTTAAAAAGGCACTTACTGGCGAAATAGTAATAATTAGGAATTATAAATAGTGTTACAAGTTCATGCTAAATTTGAAGATGATCTTCATACAGAAAATATGCTTAAAACATCACAAATACCGTGTTTATGTAAGATTGCTGAAAAATTTGAAATCGACTTTTTAGTCGCTTATCCTCAGGTTACAGGTTTTGTAACAGGTTGGGAGTATAAAGAAATTGATTTAAGAGTATCCGCAGGTGCTGGTGGGGAATATCTTCATTATAAATATGGATTAATTACTTTATCTAAGCTTGAGAAAGATTTATATATTATTGAAAACTTGTCTATGTTCGAATCAGGAAGTGGATGGCTTCCAGTAGTTGAAAATAGAGAATATAGCCATGTAGCTGAAGTTGAAGAGCCAGATTGGTTGAAAGATTTATGACCTAACTCCAATAGAAGATTTTAATAAATTCTTTACATGTGAAAGTATTATTCTGCGGAATTATAAATAAATGTTTATTTTAGATCTTAAACTTCCAAATAATTTACATTCTGAAATGATGTTGGAGTGTGAAAATATTCCGTGTTTGGTGAGGATAAATAGTATATTTAATATTGATTTTTTTGAGACTGTTCCTCATATATCTGGACAAGTTTTAGAATGGTCATGGAGCGAATTAAATAAAAGAGTGCCTGCTGGCTCTGGAGGTGAATATATGTACTATAAACGTAGTTTAATTACATTAGAAAGAATTGATAAAGATCATTTCAAGATTTTAGATTTAAGTATGTTTTTAAATGGTATAGGCTGGTGTAAAGTTATTGAGAACTCTATATATGCGGAACCAAATCCTAATTTGTGGGATACGGATCCTGATGAATATTAAAGCTATGAATAAAACATGAATTTAATCAATCGCAGTAGTACGTTCTTTCTTGCAGTTTTTCTGATGATGAGTCTTTCAAATACATATGCAACTAGCATACAGGCTTTACATACTGATTGGTAACAGGAAGCAGGGCTTTAGCAAGACTTGCTTCAGCATCTAGACTCGTAGGAGTAAGTGATAAAACTGTAGATAATGTTGAGCAGCGAGCGAAAGTTCAATAGGAGTAATAACTGTGGTTGAATGTATTTCTAATTCCATTGGAAAAGCATTAGTTGAAAAAGGGAGTAGTTTAAATAGTTTTTTCAAGTTATCAGTAAATTATGATTATGGCTATAATTATGATTATGCTTTAATCGTAGGGGAGAAGTATTTTATTTTAGGTGGTTTTGTTAAAAATAATTGCCTATATTACTATATTTATGATGATTATGTGCGGGTAGTGCCTACTATTCTTTTTGATATTGAAAAGTATTGTTTAAATAATGATATGTCTTTTTATATTGATAATAATCAAGGTGGTTGTTTAGGTGTTGTTTTTAATCCTCTTAATAAAATAGATTATTGGTATGAAAAGTATTTGGATGAAGATGTGGATGTGGTGGAAATTGTTAATAATATAATTAATTTAGAGCTGTAAATATTATTTTATAGGTATTAAATATGTTGATTATTTTGTCTATAAGTAAACTATAATATAGCTTGTAATTTAATAATTGTTAGAAATACTTATGCTATTAAAAGTCGGAAGCAAGATTGAAATATGAACTATCAGAGGCTTTTAAAAATAAGCCAGCTAATTTACGTTCACAAGAACGTTTTACTACTACTACACCTTCTGGGGGTAAACGTTAAGTTTGTACCACCAAGCCAAAGTCCTAATTCTACAGTGAATCAATGGCGTGGCGGGCCTTTATAATGAGGAAATAAATGAGATGAAAATTAAATTTCAATATGTTCTAAGAGAAGAATATGAAGGTGATGAAGGAGTATATGTACCAACACTCGGTTGGGAGGTAGCCCCATATAAAAATCAAGCGGAGGGATTTGATGCATATCTTAGAGGGGATGAAGACTTTTTGGATTTTATTTCAAGCATAGATAATTTAGAACTTATATCTGAGGCTTTATTAAAAATTGAGAGTATATTGAGAAATCAAAGAAAAGAAATTATTTTTTCTCCTTACGGTGATATGGGGGGAAGTGTGAAATTTACAAAGGAAATTACGACATTTAAACTTCGTACTAACAAAACTAAAAATTATCGTGGAGAAATCTCTACTGAATTATTTTTAAAAGTATTGATTCAATGGAAAAAGTATTTGGAATCTAATACAAAAGAGTGTGAGGCAGTAGTTATATAATAATTTAATTAGATTAAAGAAACCTATCAATACTAGATCGGCGTTTTATATAATTAGAGAAAATTCTACCTTTAAATCGATTCAGGATGAAAGGGAATTCAAACTATTAGGAAGTGAATTATTCGATCTTTTAAGAGAAGAGTTAACTGGTCAGTATGAAGTTATCTATCAAATTTAAGATAGCTTAAAAAATGCTGCCAAATTAATCTAATTATATGACATTGTATGACTTCTAAAATTTTTTTAATATTTTTGAAAAATAGGAAAATTGAAGCTTTTCCTTCCCAGAATGCACCAATTTCAAATCAATAGCTATGGATAAAACATGAATTCAATAAATCGCAGTAGTAAGTTCTTTCTTGCAGTTTTTCTAATGATGAGTCTTTCAAATACATATGCAGCAAAGACACAGGTTGAAGAGGTTGACGCAATGGAAGCTGCTGGAGCAGAAGTGGCAGAAGCGGGTGGAGCTGATGTTAGTGGAGTAGAGGTTGAATGTGATGCTGATGGAGCTTGTTATGGTGTAACTTCTGTAGCTCCCGTTTCTGATGATGAAAGGTACGGTGGTATTGAACAGGAATATGTTGTAAAAGGCTGTAAAGTAACGGTCTACAATGATGGGCCAGTGAAAATGGTCGATGTAAAGACGGATCAACCATGTGATGCTCCACTTCCTAAAGGTCATAAATTCTCTAAAAAGAACCATTAATTATTTTGTGTAGCATCTTTAAACAGGTGCTATTGAGATGAATTTACCAAGCCTCAAGCCAACTGAGAGTAAGAGGCTTATTTTTCTCATCTATTCTGATTAGGAACTATAAGAATTAGCCCAATCTTTCTTATTGCTGAACTCAATTATTTTTTAAAAAACTATAGAAATAACAACATCTGTTTTTTACCCGTAGATTTTGTAGTACATCTTAAAAACCCACTGATTTATCAAATACTTTGTCTGTTTTATTTTAAAACAGTTGTCACTTTTTGTGCTTGACGATAAATAGAGTGACTATTATTCTTTGCGTGCTGGCCTACATTGCCAGTCGGTTTTAGCAGACCGCATCAAACGTACATTAAAAGTTTCATACTTTTAGTGTTGAGCCCTCGTGCCCCCTCTGCGGCGGAACGGGAGGGGGACACCTTCGGGTGTGCTGGCCACGTTTGACCAGTCTGCTAACCCCTTTTCGTTCTGCCACCATAATTTTAATGTCTGGCAGAACTCCCAATAAAAAGGAGTCGGCTTTGCACATCCATTATTTCTTGGCAGCCTTTGCCAAAAGCTATAACAACACAACTTAGTTTGTTAACAAGTTTGATCGCCATTAGGTTTATCAAGCTTTAAATCGTCACGACCAAAAACTTAGCAACTATAAAACTCGAGATGTGCCAAGCACAGTCTTTATGGGTTTTGCTGCGCCTTTTTTTCTCCCAGAAAGGGCACAGATTTTTTTAACTCATTTATATACAACAAAAATTTATTTTATAACGGTAAAACTATGCCAAATTTAATTCTCCCAACACGTGCTTTAGAAGTTGTAAAAAAAGGAATAAATCTGTTTCACCATGGTGGGTTTCACACTGTGGGCGTCGACAAAATTGTGAAAGAAACTGAAGTGAACAAAATGACGTTTTATAATTATTTTCACTCAAAAGAGCGCTTCATTGATATTTGTCTACTCGTACAAAAAGAACGGCTCCAAGACCAAGTGGTTGCACTGGTGGAGTATGAACATGATACAAATGTCATAGATAAACTCAAGAAACTGTATGTTCTACATACCGACTTAGAGGGACCATATTACTTATTATTTAAGGCTATTTTTGAAACTAAAAATAGCTATCCAAATGCTTACCAAACCGCAGTAAGGTACAGAACATGGCTGACCAATGAAATCTATAGCGTACTTAGAACACTTAAGGCCGATGCAACATTTAATGAAGCGAAACTCTTTTTGTATATGATTGAGGGTGCAATTATTCAGTATTTAGATAAGAACGATACGTATGAAGGAAATAAGGCATTAGATTACTTTTTATTAAGGGTAGGGCTGGTTTAGATAAATATCCCAAAGTACATTGGCAGAGGTGGTCCCACATGTTTGAACAACTAAAAGCTTATTTATAAGTGATACTCTGCTCTAGTTAAGCTACCTTATTTTGTTGTGGTAGCTGGTCATAGTAAAACTCATCTGGAGTCATTTTGTCCAGACTCGAATGAGGTCGTTTCAAATTATAAAATTCAAAATATGCGTTTAATTGCTTCTTCGCATCCAAAACATTGCTGTAGGCTTTGAGATACACCTCTTCATATTTAACGCTCCGCCATAATCGTTCAACCATCACATTATCAACCCATCGACCTTTACCATCCATGCTGATTTGGATGTCATTTGATTTCAATACATCAATAAATGCATCACTGGTAAACTGACTGCCTTGGTCTGTATTAAATATTTCAGGTCGACCATATTTTTCAATAGCTTCATTTAATGTTTCTATGCAAAATGTAACCTCCATACTAATCGATACTCTATGCGCAAGTACCTTGCGGCTATGCCAATCAATCACAGCACATAAATAAACAAAGCCTTTTGCCATAGGGATATACGTTATATCCGTAGACCACACTTGATTACTGCGCTGAATAGCCAATCCTTTGAGCAGATATGGATATTTGCGGTGAGCTTGATTAGCCTGGCTTAAATTTGGTTTGCAATATAACGCATTAATGCCCATTTTCTTCATTAAAGTACGTGTATGACGTCGTCCTATATGATGTCCTTGACGATTCAACAAATCACGCATCATACGGCTACCTGCAAAAGGGTATTGCATATGTAACTCATCCATACAGCGCATCAGCTTCAGATCTGATGCACTCACAGGTTTTGGGCGATAGTAATAACAACCACGGGAGACTTTCAGCAGCTGAGCTTGCTTAGATACTGAAATCTGAAGTGAGTCATCGATTAACTTTTGTGGTTGAAGCGGCCCAGTTTCTTCAACACACCTTCTAAAAAATCAATTTCTAATGCCTGCTCACCGATTTTTGCATGTAGTTTTTTTAGATCGATGGGTGGTTCTGTTGGAGCTTTTGATTGATCGAAAGCTTGCGAGGAAGCTGAAATCAGTTGATTTTTCCAGTCGATAATTTGGTTTTGATGAACATCAAATTCAGCACTCAATTCAGCAAGTGTTTTTTCTGCTTTAATCGCAGCAAGTGCTACCTTAGCTTTAAAATCATTTGAATGATTTCTTCTTGGTCTACGTGCCATAAAATACTCCATATATTGATGTTTATAACATCATTTGGGGAGCAAAATATCACTTATAAGTGTTGTTCAAATTTCCTGATCCACCTCTGGCTAAGTACTTTGGGATATACAGGTTTTAAATTTTACTTATAGTAAGTTTGGATTTGGGCAGCAAGAAAGTCATAACTCGCTTTATTGTATAAAGCAAATTTTCCTTTTGTTTGATAATTAGTGGTCGACATAATTGCTGGTTCACCGTATGTTTCAGAAACAACATTACCTTTAACTTGCCATTCACCATCGTAAATTTTGCCATTCATTTCAATGGCAGGGTCTTTACCACCCGAATAAATTTGATTACCTGCACTGTCTACAGAGTAAGTTACATTGTAGCCAGCCACAGTATCAAATTTATATTTAGCTTTTGGATAAAGAGCTTGTTGCCATTCAACTACAGTTTTGAAATTAGTACTATCGCTATCAAAGAAATAAAATTCGGTATTGTTATAAACAACAGACTTCGGTACATAAATATATGAGCCACTTGGGAAGGTTTCATTACTATTTAATAAGCTCGTAAAAGCTGTTTGATTGTTTTTAAGTGTTCCAGCAAAGTGATTACTCATATATAAGTAGTCTATATTTTCTGGTCGACTTGTTAAAATATTAGATGGGAAAATGTCAGATATTTTTTTACCTGAAACATCTATTTTTTCGTAGTCGTAACTAATGTTATATGAATTTAAACTACAAGTATCATTAAATTGAGCAGTTGTAATTTGTGAACCTTGTGATGCAACGACATAACCTAAAGGCCAACCATTATTCTGCTTTTGGTATGTCTTTTTAGTGAAAAGACCGAAAGAGTTAAGGTCATAACTTTGGACGATATCTTCAGCCAAACTACTTTCAATTTCATCAGCAGTTATATTGTAAAGTGCTTTTGGATAAGCATATAACATTTGATCATTTCTTTTAATTTCATATGCATAAAGTTGTGGAATTGAAGTTGGAGGATTTCCTGAAGAAATTTCCTTAAATCTATAATTTAAAGAATATAGCGTTTCATCAAAAATTGTATTAGTTGAAAGCGTAGAATTTAAGAGAATACCTCTATCACATTTTAGACTATTTACATTTTGAGTAGATTGTTCCTGAGCTTGTGATGATACATTTTCAGTATTATTAGAGCTTGAACTGCCTCCACCGCACCCCGTTAACATAATAAATGAAATAGAAACTGCTAAAGTTGAAATTTTTTTCATGAATAAACCTTAAGTATTTATGTTTACTTTGCGGGCGTGATTATATATTTTTTATTTATTAAAAACAGATCGTTAAGTGATATTTATTAAATATTAAATATATTTAAATATACTGCATAGTCATTTTTACCTAAAAAGCCCCTATGGAGCTTTAATTTTGTAAATTTTTATTGTGAAGTTTTTATAAATAAAAAGGCTTGTTATTTATAAATAATCTATATTCTTACATCTATATATAAATATTTTTAACTACTGCTGATTCTTTTCTCAAGCATATCTACAAATGTTTTTAAAATATTATTGTGGTTCTTACCCTTATGAGTAATTAAACATATAGGGGTGCTGTAGTGCATTTTGTTTTTTAAAACAGGTTGCATCACACCATCTTCAACCCATTTTTTTGCATAATGGTCGGGTAAAAAACCTAAAAATTTGCCAGTTAAAATCAGAAAGGCAATACCTTCACGGTCACTTGCTGTCGCTTTACAGTCTAAAAGCTGATGTAACTTTGCGGCTTCTGAGGTAATAGCATAATTAGGAAGAATGGCTTGCCATTTTTTTAATTCATTTAAATTAATATTGCTACAGTGGTTAAATAAAGGATGATTTTTGCCGCAGTATAAAAATGAACTTTCACTATATAAGTCGAAATAGTCTAAACCAGACAAAGGCGTCACAAGGGGAATAACACCTGCATGCAATCGGTTATCAAGTACACGGCACTCAATATCTGAAAGGGTGCTCATACTAATATTAATAATAACTTCGGCATGCTCTTCGGCAAGTTGAGTCAAGGTGTTGGTAATATAGCCTCTAGGCATAGTCACAAGGTTGTTAATAATGCCGATATTAAACTCCCCCTTAAGGCGGTTATGCATTTGGTTGACTTTAGAGCGGAAGTCTTCAATCGCTGCTGTGAGTACTTCAATATATTCTAAAATTTCCCGCCCTTCATCGGTGAGGGCAAATCCGGCACGGCCACGTTGGCATAGCCGAATGCCTAAACGATTTTCTAAATCACTCATATGCAAACTAATTGCAGAGCGGCTAATACCCAAAATACTTTCGGCAGATGTAAAGCTATGGCAGTCGCAAACCGTTTTAAATATTTTGAGAAGTTTTATATCAAAATCAGTGACTTGATTTAATTTTTTAGGTTTCATTTAGTTTTGTTTTTTTAAATCTAAACTCAAGATAATTTGAATTTATCAAACTTATCTCGCTATGTACACTCAAACCATAATTTGAAAATAAACAGGAATGGTTATGTTTGATACGGATAAATTCAGCGACTCTGAACATACTTTAGATGCGGTTCAAACCAATAATAATATGCATATAAATTATCAGGCACACTGGATGCCTTTCTCTGCAAATCGAAACTTTGCTAAAGACCCACGTATGATTGTCGGCGCAAAAGGGTCATACCTGATTGATGATTCTGGCCGTGAAATATTCGATTCACTTTCAGGCTTATGGACTTGTGGTGCAGGCCATACCTTGCCTGAAATTCAACAAGCGGTAAGCGCCCAATTAGGTCAGCTCGACTACTCACCAGCTTTTCAGTTTGGTCATCCGCTTTCTTTTAAGCTGGCAGATAAAATTGTCCAGCATATGCCTGAAAAACTACAACACGTTTTCTTTACCAACTCAGGGTCAGAGTCGGCAGATACGTCGATCAAAATGGCACGTGCTTATTGGCGTATTAAAGGCAAACCAAGCAAAACCAAATTGATTGGTCGTGCCCGTGGCTACCATGGCGTAAACGTTGCGGGGACAAGCTTAGGTGGAATTGGCGGCAACCGTAAAATGTTTGGTCAGCTTATGGATGTAGACCATTTACCGCATACCTTACAGCCAAATTTAACTTTTACCAAAGGCTGTGCAGAAACAGGCGGGGTAGAACTTGCCAATGAAATGCTTAAATTAATTGAGCTACATGATGCTTCAAATATTGCAGCCGTCATTGTGGAGCCTATTTCCGGTTCTGCGGGTTGTATTGTGCCGCCAACGGGTTATTTACAACGTTTACGAGAAATCTGTGATGAGCATGACATCTTGTTAATTTTTGATGAGGTGATTACAGGTTTTGGGCGTTTAGGAACATGGACTGCGGCGGAATATTTCGGAGTTACGCCAGATATTTTGAACTTTGCGAAACAAGTCACCAATGGTGCCATTCCTTTAGGTGGTGTGGTGGCAAGCCATGAAATTTACTCTGCGTTTATGCAGCAAGACTTACCAGAACACGCCATTGAATTTACCCACGGCTATACCTATTCGGCACATCCGGTTGCTTGCGCTGCCGCTTTAGCTGCGCTTGAAGTTTTAGAAAAGAAAAACTTGTTAGCTCAATCGGCGGCGTTGGCACCAAGTTTTGAAAAAATGCTGCATGGTTTAAAAGGCGCACCGCACATTTTAGATATTCGCAACTGTGGCTTGATTGGTGCGTTGCAGTTAGCTCCGCGTGATGGCGATGCCACCATTCGAGGCTTTGAACTCGGTATGAAACTCTGGAAAGAAGGTTTCTATGTCCGCTTTGGAGGTGACACGCTTCAGTTCGGTCCAATGTTCAACAGCACAGAAGCAGATATTGACCGCTTATTGAATGCCGTGGGCGATGCACTTTATCAAGTGAAATAAGCCTTATAGATATTTATGAGCATCGGTAGTGTCTCTGGATGCTCTTTAAAAACCAAATGAAAAAGCAGTTTGATCTGAAAACTAATTGTAGTAAGGAGTAACAACAATGACAAATGGCCTAGAAGATTTTAGCTATGACGAAGTTTCAACTGAAAATAGTACGCATAGTGAACAAGCCAAAAAAGTGCTAGGGCATTTCATTCAAGGACGAATTGTATCTAAAACGGCAAGAAAACAGCCAGTTTACAATCCTGCGACGGGTGAAATTAGTAAAGAAGTCGAAATTGCAGATGCTCAAACGGTAAATGAAGCAGTTCAGGTCGCCGAGCAAGCATTTCCTGCATGGCGTGATACACCAGTTATTAAACGTGCACGTGTCATGTTCAAGTTCAAACAATTATTAGAGCAAAATGCCGAAAAGATTTGCGCTTTGATTGGGCAAGAGCACGGCAAAATTTCTCATGATGCTCAAGGCGAATTGCAACGCGGTATTGAAAACGTTGAATATGTTTGCGGCGCACCAGAGCTTTTAAAAGGGGAGTTTTCAAAAAATGTTGGTCCAGATATCGACTCATGGAGCGAGTTCCAACCGCTAGGTGTTGTTGCTGGTATCACACCGTTTAACTTCCCGGCCATGGTTGCTTTATGGATGTTCCCAATGGCACTGGTTTGCGGTAACTGCTTTATTTTAAAACCTTCTGAAAAAGCACCTTCTGTGGTTTTATACCTTGCTGAACTTTTAAAACAGGCCGGTTTACCTGATGGCGTGTTTAATGTGGTCAATGGTGACAAAGAAGCGGTAGATGCTTTATTGCATCATCCTCGTATTCAAGCTGTCAGCTTTGTGGGTTCAACCCCAATTGCTGAATATATTTACCGTACAGCGACTTCAACGGGTAAACGTTGCCAAGCATTAGGCGGCGCAAAAAACCACGCGATTATTATGCCTGATGCCGATATTGATAACGTGGTAACTTCATTGTTAGGTGCAGCTTTTGGCTCTTCTGGTGAGCGTTGTATGGCACTTTCGGTTGCGGTTGCTATTGGCGATGAAGTTGCCGATGTCGTGATTGATAAGCTGACTCAAGAAATGAAAAAATTGAAGTTCGGCCACTATGCAGATGCAAACAACGACTTTGGCCCACTGATTACCCAAGCACATAAAGATAAAGTGCAGGCTTATATTCAAAGTGCAGAACAGCAAGGCGCGTAAATTGTGGTAGATGGCCGTGATGCAAAACCGGCAGGCTATGAAAAAGGTTTCTTCGTTGGACCAACTTTAATTGATCAAGTCACACCAAACATGACCAGCTACCAGCAAGAAATTTTTGGTCCTGTGTTGCAAGTTATGCGTGTGAATAGCATGCAAGAAGCGATGCAACTGATTAATGACCATGAGTATGGTAACGGTACTTGTATTTATACCCGTGATGGGGAAGCTGCACGCTATTTTAGCAGTCATATTCAAGTTGGTATGGTCGGTATTAATGTGCCTTTACCAGTACCTGTGGCTTACCATAGCTTTGGTGGCTGGAAGCGTTCACTGTTTGGTGATTTACATGCGTATGGTCCAGATGGTGTCCGTTTTTACACACGCCGTAAAACCATTACACAGCGCTGGCCATCTGCTCAAGTCCGTGAAGCAAAACAGTTCTCAATGCCAACTTTAAATTAATGTCTGCAACAAAGGGAAAACATCAGGTTTTCCCTTTTTCATTAGCTAAGGATTTTTAAACATGTAATAGATTGTTTTATGGATATATTTTTAAGGAATGAAATATGAATAATGATAGAACAAAAAAATTAGGCGAAGGACTTTCAAATCGCCATATCACAATGATTAGTATTGGTGGTGTTATTGGTGCAGGTTTATTTGTCGGTTCATCTTCTGCAATTGCCAAAGCAGGCCCAGCGGTCATTCTTGCATATCTCACTACCAGTATTATGGTCTTTCTGGTCATGCGAATGTTGGGTGAAATGGCCGTTTTAGAGCCGGACACCGGTTCATTTTCTACCTATGCCCGTAAAGCGATTGGCCCGTGGGCAGGCTTCACTATTGGTTGGTTATATTGGTGGTTTTGGGTGCTTGCGATTCCGGTAGAAGCGATTGCTGGCGCAGAAATTTTACATTCGTGGTTTCCGAGCGTATCGGTTTCTATCTATGCATTTTGCTTTATTGTGTTCCTAAGCTTGGCCAACTTTTTTAGTACCAAAAGTTTTGGTGAGTTTGAGTTCTGGTTTTCTTTAGTCAAAGTAGTCGCCATTATTGGATTTATCATAATTGGTATTTTGGCAATTTCGGGTATTTGGCCTTTAGCAAAAAATGTTAGCGGTGTTGCCAATTTATATAACAATGCTGGCTTTATGCCGCATGGTATGGGAGGTATTTTATCTGCCATTTTAATTACGGCGTTTTCATTTTTTGGGGTAGAAATTGTCTCGATTGCCGCGGCAGAGTCATCCAACCCTAAACAGAAAATTAGACGTGCCACCAATTTGGTGCTGTACCGTATTATTCTTTTCTTTGTGGTTTCGATGTTTATTGCCGTTTCACTTGTCGATTGGCGTTCACCAGACTTACAAAAGTACGGGACATTCCAATACGTTTTAATGAGCTTAAATGTACCAGGTACTAAACTTATTATTGATACGGTTGTGTTTATCGCCGTGGCAAGCTGTATGAATGCCGCAATTTATACATCTTCTCGTATGTTATTCCGTTTAGGAACACGCAATGAAGCACCGCAGGCAGTCACTAAAGTGAATTATGCGGGGGTACCGGCAATTGCGGTGTTCTCCTCAACTTTTATTGGTTTAGTGTGCTGTGTCATTAACTATGTATTTCCAGGAAAAGTGTTTGGCCTATTGCTTTCAAGCACAGGTTCGATTGCTTTGCTGGTGTACTTGGTTATTGCGTTTTCACAGTTACGTTTAAGACATAAGTTAGAAGCAGCTGGAGCAGAAATTCCCTTTAAAATGTGGTTGTTTCCATGGCTGACTTGGTTTGTGATTATCATTATTTTAAGTGTATTGGCTTATATGTTCTTCTCACCAGCCTATAGTTATGAAACGACTCTATCTTTAGGGGTAACGTTAGGTGTGGTGGTGTGCGGTTTATTTGTAACCCGAAAGCGTAAAGCAACCCGTTCGGTTGCAATGAATCAGAGTAATTTATAAAAATATTGAATTAAAATTTTTATGATAGAAATAAAAAGCTCCTTAATAAAAAGGAGCTTTTTACTTTTTTCATTATCGTTATTTTATTTTAATTGTTGTTTATATTTTTAAATAAGATGCACAGTTATAAACTAACTGTGCAAAGAAATTTAAATGGCTTGCCAATTTTCTTTAACTTCTTGAGAGTTTTTATTTAAGATGACTTGATCGTCTTTTACTTCACCAATCCAAGAAATCGGAATAAGGTGATGTTGATCATTTTCGTCTTTAGTAAGTTTTAACTGATTTTCACCTTCAAGGTGATCAACAGTTCCTACTTTGGTACCACAAGAAGCAATAACGTCTGCATGTTTTTTAATATCATTAATATTTAAAGTACTCATTTTTGACCTCTTCTTTGGAAATAGAAAAATCGTAGAAACTAAATTACTGGATAAAATCGGAGAAATCTTTATTTTTTAATAAACCTTACATGATTATTTTATATTTTCACTTAAGCGATATAGTTAAATAACAATGAAATAAAACGAAATATTCATTTAATAAAGTTATAGAAAATATCTTTTTATTACATTTTATATCTTTAATTAAACAGAATTATTTCGATATGTTTAAGTTAATACTTTTGAATAATTATTTGTAATGAATATTAAAATATCTATAAATATGAAAATCTTGAGTATGTTGAATGAATTCGAACATGCTGAAGCTGAAAACAAAAGTCAGCTACGCCAAGACTTGCTTCAAGAATTAGTAAGTTTAGCTAAAAATTTACCTTATCCAGCATCAGGTCAAACCTACCAAAGGTGGCAAATGTTCGCTCAAATTGCAGGGAGTGACTTAAGTCTAGCTAAATTATTTGAGTCACATTGTGATGCTTTAAGTATTTTAAAAGAACTGGGTTATCAAGCTGAAATAGATGAGCAAACGTGGGCGGTATGGGCAGCAGAGGGCGGGCCTGCACCTCTACAAGTCGAGAACAATCATTGTAGCGGTATCAAAACTTGGTGTTCTGGCGCTGAGTTTATTCACAAGGCTTTAATAAGCTATAAGGACAAGCAAGGCCAAGCACAGCTTTGTATTGTTGAATTAAGTGATTCTTCGGTTCATGTTGACCTAAATCATTGGCAAGCCGTTGGTATGCAAGGCACTCAAACAGCCCAAGTACATTTTGACAATACTCCCGTTACGGTTATAGGTCAGCCAAATCGCTATTTGGAGCGTCCCGGATTTTGGCATGGTGCGGCTGGTGTTGCCGCTTGTTGGTATGGTGCAGCGGTACGTTTAGTTAGCTTCCTACATGAAAGTTGCAAACTCAGCCCAAACGCATTTAAAAAAATGTATTTAGGGGAATTAGCTCAACAGCTTTCTGTAACAAAACAGTATTTTCAATATATTGCCAAGCTTATTGATGAAGAGCCTATGCTCAGTCATGAGCGAGAAATCCGTATATTGCGTGCTCAAACAGAACAATGCTGCCAGAGTGTTATTCAACTTGTTGGTAAAGCTTTAGGCGCACGTCCTTATTGTGAAGAAGCTATATTTTCACAGCTCATTGCTGATTTGCCTGTCTTTATTCGTCAGAGCCATGCGGCTTTTGATTATGAGTCTATTGCAGAGCTCTGTTTGCCGGAGAAAAGCTTATGGGAACTTTAACTCATCCCTTAGTCGAAGATCGTGTAATTTCAGGTGAAGGAACACCGAAGTTTAAGTGGCTAGAGGCATTTAAAACGCATCCTTTAGATGGACTGAATTTACAATTGTTGCGTTCGAAAAGAGTGGTGATTGTCGCTCCGCATCCTGATGACGAAGTGCTTGGCTGTGGTGGTTTAATGCAGCAGCTAGTCAAAGAAAATTGTCATCTTGTTATTGTAGCGGTCAGTAATGGCACGCAAAGCCATCCCCATTCAACAAAATACAGCCCAGACCAATTAAACGAATTACGTCCGCAAGAGACTTTTGCTGCTTTGAATAGTTTAGGTGTCTCAGATCATTCTGAACGAATTGCTTTAAACCTTACGGATGGTCAGATTCACTCACAGACTCATCTATTAAATCAAGCGCTCAGCCAAATCGTTCAACCTGAAGATATTTTAATTTGTAGTTATGCATTTGATGGGCATCCAGATCATGAGGCCGTCGGGAAAACAGTGCAGGCCTTTGCAAAAGTGCATCAATTAGTATGTGTGCATGTACTGATTTGGGCATGGCATTGGGCAGAGCCTTTAGACCCACGTATTGATTGGTCCAAAGCACAAGCTTATGCCTTAACTGAAAACCAATTAAATAAAAAAGTTCAAGCAGTTATGCAATTTAAAACACAAATTGAAGCCGATGAAAGTACAGGCAATTCCGCCGTTTTGTCTTCTAGTGCCATTAGCCGTCTTTTAATGCCTTATGAGGTATATCTGAGTGACTCATTCTCGTATGTATTTTGAGGAGTTGTATCGTAGTAATAATGATCCATGGGGCTATGATTATCACTGGTACGAAGCCCGTAAAAGACAAATCTGCCTTGCATTATTAACACGACCTCATTATGAAAAAGTTTTAGAAATTGGCTGTTCAAATGGGCATTTAAGCGTTTATTTAGCTCAGCGTGCTGCGAGTCTATTGTGTATAGATGTCTCTGAGCAGGCCGTTCAACTCGCATCCCAAAGGTTAGAAGCATTTGAACATGTGACTGTTGAAAATAGAAAAATACCTGAAGATTTTTATGAACAAAAATTTGACCTAATTGTGATTAGCGAAGTGGCGTATTACCTCACATGCGATGAGTTAGATGAGTTTATTGAAAAATTAAAGCAGGCCTTAAACCCGGAAGGGGAAATTTTGTGTTGCCATTGGCGACATGATATTCAGGATTTTGAATTGAATGCCAAGCAAGTACACCAAAGCTTTCAGCAATATTTTCCATTTCATCACTATTTAAGTCTAAATGATCCGGACTTTATGGTTGATATTTGGACTGTTAATTCTTCGTCAATAGCTCAGCGGGAACAATTACGATGAAAATAGGTGTTGTGATTCCAGCGCATAATGAAGAACAGCATTTGCCAGCCTGTTTGCAGTCAATTCAAGATGCGATAGAAAAAGTACCGGATGAACAGGTTGAGGTCATGGTTGTGCTTGATAGCTGTACAGACCAGTCGCGCTCAATTGTACAAAGTTATGGAGTAAGCTGGATTGAATGTAATTATGCGTGTGTTGGAAAGGCCCGAGACTTAGGTATTCGTCAAGTTATTCAAAATGGAGCAACTTGGCTTGCCTGTACCGATGCCGATAGTATCGTCAGTCCCGACTGGTTGCGTTGCCAAATTTTGCATCAGCCTACAGATGCAATTTGCGGTATTGTGACTTTAGATGACTTGAGCCGGTTATCTGTTATAAAACAAAAAAAGTATTTGTCACATTATCAAGACTGTATGGATCATCATCATATTCATGGTGCAAATTTAAGTTTTAGTGCTGCTGTTTATATGCAAGTTGGTGGTTTTGAACCAGTTCCTTGTCATGAAGATGTTTCCCTCATTAATAAATTGATAAGACAGTGTTGTAATATTACATGGAGCAATTTA
Organism: Acinetobacter nosocomialis; assembly: GCF_041021905.1. Lineage (NCBI taxonomy): Bacteria > Pseudomonadati > Pseudomonadota > Gammaproteobacteria > Moraxellales > Moraxellaceae > Acinetobacter > Acinetobacter nosocomialis. The sequence continues at coordinate 2,629,513 of NZ_CP157432.1, read as the reverse complement.
GTTCGAGTAACCACCAGTAGTCGATTAGAAGGAAGGGCACCAGAAGGTTTATCTAAATTTTTAGAAAATCTTTAATTAATATTTTTTTCTTAAGTTTATTTTAATAATTAATATCTATTCTAGACTTATATCCTCTGTTATACGTTATTTTTTTGGTTCAGTAAGCTACATCTTTTTGCCACATCACCCGATGTGGTTTTTTTTTATTTTAATGATTAAAAAAAGAGCCAGTCTAAAAGCTTCTCCAACAATAATATTGTACATCTGACATGATGACACAAAAAATCACAAAAGCTAAAACTCACATTTTTAAGAAATTGTTAGATAACTATGAATAAAAGAATAGGAGAAATTTTAATGAAAAAAATAGTGTTAACCACAATTACCAGTCTGGTTTTATTCGTTAGCAGTGCAACCTTTGCAAGAACTGATCCGGCTATACTCAATCAAGCCGCAAAAAATGTAGTCACTGTTTCAAAAGCAAAAACATTAGCTGATGAAACAGGTGTAACCCTCACTGGAACTATCGTAAAGCATATTGCTGGCGACCATTATGAGCTTAAAGACAAAACGGGTTCCATCGTGATTGATGTTGATGATGACTTAGCAAACGGTTGGCAATTAAAAGTGGGAGATAAAGTACGTATTGTAGGTGAAGTTGACACACATCGTATTAAGCCCACCGAAATTGAAGTTTTACAAATTGAACGTGTTAAATAATGTGGTTATAAATACCATGGCCCGAACTAGTTTCGGGCTTTTTTATTGAAATTCGGTAAGGTTACGATTTTTTATAATAATGAAATGTAAAGTATTTCTGTTAAAGGTGTGTTAAGTTGAAAATTCCATTAATAATGAAATTTTATATTTCACGGAAGTCTTATGAACGTTCGACTGTGTTATGCCAGCCAACGAAATGAAAATAATGAAGATTTGCTACAAGATTTGCGTGATATCCTAACAGAAGCTCGTGATTTCAATGATTTGAACGAGATTTGTGGAGTACTTTATTATGCCGATAATGCATTTTTTCAATGTTTAGAAGGCGAAAAAGAGGTAGTAGAAAGATTATTTGAGAAAATTCAAAAAGATCAAAGGCACCACAATGTTAAATGGTTATGCACATATTCCATTGAAGAAAACTCTTTTCAACGTTGGTCAATGAAATATGTGCAACGCAATACAAATATCGAGGCTTTCTTTCTCAAGATGGGAGAAAGTACTTTTAACCCAATTTTGCTTAATCAGCAAAATCTCAAATTTTTCTTAAATGAACTATTAATTGCAGAGCAAACTAAAGTTGATACGGTTAAGAAAGTTGGAATGGTTAATCGGGGAGTAAATCCATTCTAACTATTTGACGTTATACCGATATGGATGTGCTTGAGTTTAGGTACAATTTTAGTCATCACTAAATATACAATCAGTGAAACCGAAAGCATCCATATCACTTCTAAACTTTGACTAATCACGAACATTGCCCAGTAAAAAAAACTAAAAAGAGCAATACATAGTCCACTACCTTTATAGTACCACGTAATAAATATTCCAAAGAGTGCCGAAGAAATTAAGAGATTAGTCGTCTCATTCATTCCTAGGTAATTAAAAAAAATAATCATTAAGCATAGAGCTAACATTGATAGTAAATATACAAATATATTTTTTGCGATAAACATTTTCTATACCCTATCTGAAGATTATAAAAAGGTATCTTTCCTCTGTTTCCAGAGGAAAGATAGTACATATTAATTTTTTGAGATTCTTTTTCTATTATTAAGAGTTTTTATATTAATAAAGATGACTTTATCATTTTCTCCAGATCTCTTTATTAATATTCAGCTTTCTATTTAATAGTAAAGAGTGCTTATATGTACTGAAATTAATTATAGAAAAAACAATCATTTGTGTTGTAAGCTTTGGCTTACATGATTGTGAGATATTGCCTACAATTGTTCAAATAATATACATATTTTACAATGAATAATAAATTAAAATTATTTTATTTCAAATATTTGAGTAAAATCCCTGTTGAGTTGAGCTTTACACAAATAACAAAAAGTAACATCGACTTTAGGTAGATAATCTTAAAAGTCAAAAATATTATTTAAATAAAATGGATATGTTTTAATAAAAATTTAACGTTTGATAAAATTTTTTATTTTAAAAATGGTTTTGTGATAAATAAAATTTATGTTTTTATGACTAAATTAATATATTGGTTAACTATAAAGTGGCAATTTTTTATTATCTTTGTGTTTTATAAAATCGTACTTATAACGTGTGATAAGCAATTACATGCATATGGATTAATCAAATAAAAAGCTTTTGCATAGTTTGAATTTTAAGCAGCGTAGAACTGGCTACGCTGGCTTTCGTGCTTTTAAAAGTATTAGTCTGAACGGGTCGCTAACCAATTACTTATTTCAGGCCAAACAAAACTAGGAGCTTGGCTACCTGAAACCACCCCCATATGGCCGCCTGGTACGGTTTTGAATGTTTTATCTTTACTACCAATTAAGGTCATAAGGGGTTTAACGGCATCGGCGGTCACAATAATGTCTGTATCGCCACCCACGGCTAACACTGAACAATCAATATCTTTTAGATGAGCTGTAAGTTCGCCAAACTTAACGACACCTGTTGATAGCTCATTATCAATCCAGAAACGTAAAATAATATCACGCATAACGCCGCCTGGATAAGCCAGCATATTGTCTATAAATGAACTAGAGGTGGCGTGGTCAACAATAAATTCTCGGTTATCAAGATTTTTTAAAAGCTGCCAATAGGTTTTTAAATTGCCAATTGGGTCCGTTAATTTAAAACCGAGTGTGTTTTGCCAACCATGAATATGAAACACTTCACTTGGTACATGTTGGCGAATACGAAAAGGGGTGTGCTTACGAACCCACTGTGCAGGTTTGGTCAAGCTTCCATAAAGTTTACCCATATAACCCGCTTTATGGGTGTCGATAGGTGAAGCAAGAATAATCAAATTTTTAATATCTTTATCTTTAAATAACGCGGTATAGCAGAGTGAAAGAGCACCACCTAAACTCCAGCCATGTAAAGAGAGCTGTTGTTGTCCACTATATATACGAACCTGTTTTAACATTTCAGGCATAAAGACTTTTATATAGGTGCCAAAATTGTATTTTGCCTGATGTCGGGTTGGTACACCCCAGTCGATTAAATAGACATCAAAACCTTGAGCTAAAAAGTAACGTATAAGGCTGCGTGTAGGGAACAAATCGTAAATAAGCATGTTGACTGCTAATGGTGGAACGATGACTAACGGTACGCGGTGTTTAGCTATAGGAGCTTCAGCCTCATTTTTATAGTGACGTAAACTCATAATTTCATGCTTATAAATCACATCAAAAGGTGTTTTTCCTGACAAGGCAATTTGAGGGCCTCTAAAAAACAGATCTGATGCATTGGTCAGCATGTGAGGTATTTTCTGACCAGCACGCTTTTTAAGTGACGTTTTAATCGACTTCACTTGTGGAACATTCTGTCGAACTTTAAGCAATAAACTCATTGAATATAAAACCTGTAAATATTTTGCCCAGAGCAAATAACGAGCTGGTCTTCGAGGAATATTAACGGGAATAGCAGATGAGTTCAGTGACTTAAAAGACAGGATTTTCTGTTTAAGGTATCAAACCCTAAATATCTTTAAATTTTGAATTATTTTGTTTAAGTATTTGATATTAATAGTTAAATAAGAATTTATGAACAATTATGTATAAAATATTTAAAAATTTAAGCTATTTTTAAGAATAGTAAAAAATGTATTGCTAGGGTAATTTTGTAAAGTTTATTTGTGTTTTTTTTACATATGAAAAAATAAAATATAATTATTTTACAATCGATTAGAAATGTAATTAGAAAGTAGTATATATGGAATTTGTTTTTAATGGTTTTTATACACTAATTTCGGCGGTCATCGTTTTATTGTTGGGCCGCTTTCTTGTTAATCGGATTGATTTTTTAAAACGTTACAATATCCCTGAACCTGTAGCCGGTGGTTTGGTTGCTGCGGTAGTTTCTTTGCTTGTCCACAGTTTATGGGGGTACAGCATTGTTTTTAGTAGTGAATTACAAACCAGCTTTATGCTCGTGTTCTTTGCTTCAATTGGTTTAAGTGCCAATTTTATGAAGCTTAAAGAAGGTGGTAGTGCTTTAGTCATCTTCTTAATTTGTGTAGCCTCATTTATTGTTGTGCAAAATGCTGTTGGTATGAGCCTTGCGACATTATTGGGTCTAGACCCACTTATTGGTTTAATTGCAGGTTCAATTACTTTAACTGGTGGTCATGGTACAGCAGGTGCGTGGGGTGAAATCTTAGAAAGTCAGCATGGCATTCAAGGTGCTTTAGCCCTAGGTATGGCGAGTGCGACTTTTGGTTTGATTATTGGCGGTGTGATTGGTGGCCCTTTAGCCAAATTACTTATTAACCGTTATAGTCTTGCTCAACCAAAAACTAATGCGGAAATTCACCATCGCGATACGCATCTTGAACAAAATTCAGATGATCTCGCGCCGTTTGAAAACCCGCATCAAGTTCGTTTAATTACTGCCGATAATGCAATTACCACACTTGGTATGTTTGCAGCGTGTTTAGCGTTTGCTGAATTTATGACGGGCTTTAGTAAGGGAACATGGTTTGAGTTACCAACTTTCGTTTGGGCACTTGGTGGCGGTGTAATCTTAAGAAATATTTTAGAAAGCGTATTGAAAATTGATATTTTCGACCGCGCGATTGATGTGTTTGGTAATGCATCTTTATCACTTTATTTAGCAATGGCATTGCTTTCATTAAAGCTTTGGCAACTTGCCGACCTAGCTGGCCCGCTTGTAGTTATTTTAGGTGCTCAAACACTCACCATGGCTTTATATGCTGCATTTGTGACTTTCCGCGTCATGGGGAAAAACTACGATGCGGCAGTATTAGCAGCAGGTCACTGTGGTTTCGGGATGGGGGCTACACCAACTGCCGTTGCAAATATGCAAGCCATTACCAATATGTATGGTCCATCGCATAAGGCGTTTTTGATTGTTCCACTTTGTGGCGCATTCTTTGTCGACTTGATTAATGCGACGGTCATTCAGCTCATGTTGAAATTTATTGCTTAAATTTAAAAAAGCCCGTTAGGGCTTTTTTTATGGGTGTTTGTTTATGAATATTTCTTTCCCTGTATAGGCTCAATTTTTATTTCCCGATGATTTAAGCCATTTTATTTTTAGGATGCTTTTTCTCAAAACTAGTAATCGCCCTTACACCAAGTTTCACATAGAATAAATTGCAGATAAATAAAATGAGAAATGTATGAGCTCAGAAGCACATTCAATAAGCTTAGTTGCTCCAGTAGTGTTATTGGCAGCTGCTGTCATTGCAGTCCCTATTTTTAAACGCATTGGTTTGGGTTCAGTATTAGGTTATTTAATCGCAGGACTGATTATTGGCCCATTTGGTTTTGCATTTTTTCAAGATTCCACAGCAATTTTACATATTGCCGAGTTGGGAATAGTGATGTACCTCTTTGTGATTGGTTTGGAAATGCAACCATCACATTTGTGGAGCCTTAGACGTGAAATTTTTGGTCTTGGTACGCTGCAGATCATTATTTGTGCGTTAGCTTTGACTGGCGTAGGGCTATTGTTTGGTTTCACATGGCAAGTCGCTTTTATTGGCGCGGCAGGGTTTGTATTAACCTCGACTGCAATTGTGATGCAGTTATTGGGCGATCGGGGTGACTTGACTCAACCACGTGGGCAAAAAATTGTAGCCATCTTACTTTTTGAAGATTTATTAATTGTGCCACTACTGGCTATTGTTGCTTTTATGGCACCAAATCATGTAGTCGAAAGCACATCTGTACGCCTGGAAAACATTGGAATTGGTTTACTGGCAATTGCAGGTCTCATTGCGGCAGGCTATTGGTTACTTAATCCGTTATTTAGACTCTTGGCTGCTGCTAAAGCGCGAGAAGTCATGACGGCCGCAGCTTTACTGGTTGTGTTGGGTGCGGCGTTGCTCATGCAAGTCAGTGGTTTGACTATGGCAATGGGAGCTTTCTTGGCGGGTGTACTTTTATCTGAATCAACGTTTAGACATCAAATTGAAGCCGATATTGAACCATTCCGAGGAATTTTACTGGGTCTCTTTTTCCTTGGTGTTGGCATGTCACTGGACTTATCAGTGGTTGCTCAAAACTGGCAACTCATTGTAAGTGGCGTAGTGGCCCTGATGTTTGTTAAGGCGCTCATGATTTATATTGTCGCTCGAGTAACCAAAAGTCCTCATACAGAAGCATTAGATCGCGCTTTACTGATGGCTCAAGGGGGAGAGTTTGCGTTTGTACTTTTCTCTGCTGCATTAAGTGCCCAAGTTATTGATAGTACTGTCAAATCTAACTTAACTGCGATTGTTGTACTTTCAATGGTGTTGACTCCAATTGTCGGTATTATTTTTAAACGATTTACTCAAGCTAAAGCAAAGGTTTCATTGGAAGACATCAATATTGCTGATGGACTAAGCGGTAGTGTTTTAATGATTGGCTTCGGGCGCTTTGGGCAGGTCACCAGTCAATTACTGTTGGCAAGAGGCGTAGATGTCACCATTATTGATAATAATACCGACATGATTCGAAACGCTGAAAAGTTTGGTTTTAAAATTTATTATGGGGATGGCTGTCGCCTAGATATTTTACATGCTTCCGGTGCTGCAACAGCACAGGCGATTGTGGTGTGTGTAGATAGTAAGGAAACGACTAATCGAATTGTTGAATTGGTTACTCACGAATTTCCTTTGGCAAAATTATTAGTCCGTTCATATGACCGTGAGCATTCACTGCATTTAGTCAAACAAAAAGTAGACTTTATGATCCGTGAAACGTTTGAATCTGCGATTAAGTTTGGTGGAGTGATTTTACAAGAACTTGGTGTAGATGAAGACGAAGTAGAAAGAATTACCGAGGAAATACGCGATCTTGATAATGAACGCTTTGAGACTGAAATCGCAGCAGATGACGTAAATGCAGGAGTAGGTATGCAATATACCCATACTTATCATCCAAGACCAACTGCACCATTGATTCGACCAAAGCGGGAAGGACGTATTCTAAATAAAGATAATGCCTCAGAAAATGAGGGAACTGATTAGTTATAACGCTCAGTAATGGCTTTAAAAGAACTTTTACTGAGCTTTTCTATAGGAGGAAGTATCTAACAACGAACTCCCTCCATTTACCAATTAAACCGTCTTACTTTAGTAAGTTAAATGGCTAATCATATTAAGTTAACCTAGAGATGCTCTAAGGCTGTGCCTTTAACAGGATTTCTGCGCCAGTAGTAAGGTTGTAAAAATCTAAGGAAAAGTTTCCAAGGTGTTATCCATACGATACGACGGTTAGCTTTTTTATTTTGAATAATTTGTTTTGCTAAATACGCACAAACAACTTCAGGTGGGTCAATTACAAAGAAGAATAAGCGTTTCATCTTTTTCCAGTTTTGTATATTGCCATGGGTCCAAGATGAAACTAACAAGTCGGTTGCTACCATACCCGGGCTGAGAGTACCAGTTAAGATAGGAGTCGACTTAGTCTCTTTATAAAGCGCTTTACTAAAATAACTTACCGCCCGTTTAGTTGTCGCGTAGGCAGTCATTCCAGCACTCCATTCGCCATTGCTTCCCCAACCTTCCATGTTAAAGATTTGGCCATAACCTTGTTTGAGCATGCCTTTTAGAGCCACTTGCGAGCCGAGCATTGTGCCTAAAATATTAGTCGATATGGTCGTTTTCAATTCATCTGGTTGAAGGTCAATGAACTCTTTTGTAGGGTGACAGCTACCTGCATTATTAATCCATACATTGATTTGCCCAAAATGCTGAATTGCTCGATCCCACAGTGTTTGTACATCAGCAATTTGTGTCACATTGCAGCATAAACCAATAAATTTCTCTTTATTGAAATGAGTTTCTAAATAGGATAGGGCATGGTTAAGATGCTCAACATTTCGTCCCGCTATTACAACGGAACAACCAAGATCTAAAAAAGCATGGGCAAGTGCTAAACCAATACCCTTTGTACTTCCAGTGATGACTACACAACCAGCTTCACAGTTAGATAAACTCATTGAAATCTCTATAAATTTTTAAAACTCAAAGCTATTGAGCAATTTTTCATAAATGAGCGGTTTGCTCTTTTAATAAAAGCAGATAAATAATCGATAAACTTATCATCGAAATATTCATTACGATAGGGTTATAAGGTGAAATAAGTGTAGAGGGTATTAAAAAACCAATTAACAGCAGTAAATCCAATAATCCTAAAATACTTAAATAATGAATATATTTGTGAGGAGAAAAAAGAAATAATAAACCAAAAATCACTTCAGCTATACCACTGCCACGACCTGCAAGTTTTGCATAATCAAAAGAAAGTCCTATCATTTGCCAGACAAAAATTTCATCAGAGTTAATAAAAATGATTTTAGGAACGACGCCTTGATAAATCCATAAGAAAGCGAGTACAAAGTTTATAAATTTTAATGCTTTAGCATTACCCATTGAGACTCTCTAAAAGTTCAAAATTCTATTTTCATCATAGTAACTATTATGTTTCGATTTAAATTTTTCTTCAATAAAAATGAAATTTGGTTTGTTTTTTTAATCATTTTTTGATTGTTATTTTTTAAGAATATTATTGTATAGAATACGACTAATCTATTTATGTTTTTTATTAAAACATAGGAGAAGTGCTCCTATGTTTCTAAATTTATGGTTCACTCACTAATCTTGATATATTTTTTAAAATTATATTTCTTAGAAATTCTTTATAATATTCATCTGTGTTTTTATTTGAATGTTGAACTAAATATCCATTAAGTTGGGTAATTATAATAATAGCTCTTTCTTTATATTCTTCTGAAGATATTTCACTATGAATGGGAAGTATAATTTTATATATCAGTTCGAAATTATACTTTTGTATCATTGACAAAAAATCGTAAACATAGGGGAGATGGTCTGAAATAGAAAACACCTCTTTAAATGTATGAGTAATGATCGGTTGTTCTATTTCATACATTATATTGGTGATAATATTCATAAACCGATGTAAAGGAGGTTCATTCACATTTAAATTAATTAAAATTTCAATCCGCTGTATGTAGTCACAAATTAATTTATTAAGTAAAGCTTTTAATAAAAGATCTTTGTTTTTAAAATAATGCTGTAGGGTACTTAAACTAATATTAGATTGTGTGGCAACTCCTCTCATACTAAAACCAGAATAACCTTTCGTAAGAAAAACTATTTCAGCATTTTTTAAGATTTGCTTTATTCTTTCTTGCCCTTTTAGTGTAGTAAAGGACTTCTTTATTTGTATAGTATCAAAGGTATCAATTTTGATCATTATCCAGCCTGTAAGTACTATTTAAAAAAGGCATTCTAAACCATGAAATTAGAAAAATATAAATAAAATATTTAAATTCTATTAAACTAAATATAGGTCATATGACCTATATTTTTATAATTTAGGTCAGGCGACCCAATCTAAAATTAAAAAATAGGTCGAGCGACTTAATTCCTTTTCTTTAGAAATAGTTTAAATAGGTCATTTGACCTATTTAAATAAGAATAAATAGTGTTCAATTTTACATAGTCTATAAATGGTTGTATTTGAATAAATATTGACTAATTTTTATTTAAAGAGTGATATTTGTTTTTTTTGATTTTTAGTCATTTTTATAAAGTAGGGGTGGGTATTTAATCTTGTTTTTTAATGGTCTTTAGAAAAAGAATTTTAAATAAGTAAACATAGTCTTTTTGTAATGTATGTATACAAGTTAAATAATTGTTATTAAATTGTGAAAAGAATCACACAATAGTAAAAGATAGTTTGTTTTATATATAAAACAAATTAGCCGTATTTTATTTATCAAGTTTGATTCATTTTGTTCTACAAATCTAATCATTATATATGTAGGTTATGAATATGAAAAACATTCAGAAATCACTTCTTGCAGCATTAATAGTTGCTGGTTATGCGGTAAATACTCAAGCAGCTGTTACTGGACAGGTTGACGTTAAATTAAATATCTCGACAGGCTGTACTGTAGGTGGTAGTCAAACTGAAGGAAATATGAACAAGTTTGGTACTTTAGATTTTGGTAAAACTTCCGGTACTTGGAACAACGTATTAACGGCTGAAGTTGCTTCAGCTGCAACAGGTGGCAATATTTCTGTAACTTGTGACGGCACAGATCCTGTTGATTTTACAGTCGCAATTGATGGTGGTGAACGTACAGACCGTACTTTAAAAAATACTGCTTCTGCTGATGTAGTTGCATATAACGTTTACCGTGATGCTGCACGTACAAACCTCTATGTTGTGAACCAACCACAACAGTTCACTACAGTGAGTGGACAAGCTACAGCGGTGCCAATTTTCGGTGCAATTGCACCAAATACAGGTACAGCAAAAGCACAAGGTGATTATAAAGATACTCTATTAGTCACTGTAAATTTCTAAATATAAAAAGAAATAATTAATTGAGTGACAGGTTTACTCAGAGACGAGTGAACCTGTTTTAAATGGAGGGAAGATGATATTAAATCGCGGTTCAGTATTTATATTTTCATATTTTTTAATTACTTCATTAAATGCGGGTGAAATTGGAGCTAAATTAACGAGTCAAATTGAATTATTACCTTCTTGTTCTATCAATAATAAAATTGTAGAAAATAATACAGCAAATTTAAATTTTGGATCTTTAGATTTTGGAGAAGCTACAACTGCTTTTAATGGGGTGTTGGAAGCAAGTTTAATAAATAACGGAAATTCCGGCTTACAAATACAATGTGCTGGTATTTCAACTGTAAAAATAATATTTGGATCTGGAAATAATGATAGTAAAGTTCCTGTTTCATTCTCACAAAATTATTATCATGCATTAAGTAATGGTAAAGATTTTATCGCTTATAATTTGCTCTATGGTTTAAATAAACAAGTCATTAGAGCAAATGATGTTTTTATACTTAATGATATGAATACTAAAAAGAATATCGATATTTTTGGTCAAGCTGTACATGATGGTAGTGGTATATCTAAGGGTGAATATAAAGATATAGTACCAATTACAATTGAGTTTTAAGAAAATGAAATTTTTTTATTTTAAGGCAATATTGTTGCTATCTATGAGTCAACTTATATATGCAGCTGATCCTCAATTAAATTCGAGTTTTAAAGTTCAAGCTAAAATTGAAAATGGTTGTTCGATAGATAATATCGAACAAAAGATTGATTTTGGTCAATACTCGGCTTTATCAAAAGATAAAGTGGTTGCTAGTATTATAAATAGTAAAAGTTCTTGGAATATACGCTGTACAGAAAGTTTACCTGTAAGTATTTCTATAGATGGTGGTGAAAATCTACAAAATAATATAAGGCGAATGAGAAATAGCTCATCTTCTAATTATCTACCTTATAAATTATATAATTCGAGTAGTTTGGCTAGTGAATATGTAATTGGTAATAAATATTTATTGCCTGCTAAAACACCTACAAACCGTCTAGCAAATTTTGAAATATATGGTGTCGTTGATTTAGAAAATAATAATGAATCACATGCGGCTGGAATTTATAAAGATACTGTTTCAATAATGATTACATGGTGATTTGTATGAACAATTCTGCATTTATTAAAAATGGCATTTTAAAATCTTTTTTATTTGCAAGTACATTATCACTTGTTACACCTGTGATGGCACAAGCAACTTTTCTAATTTGGCCAATTTATCCAAAAATAGAAGCCAATGAAAAAGCAACCGCGGTTTGGCTCCAAAATACCGGCAAGACCGATGCGATGGTGCAAATTCGGGTGTTTAAATGGAGCCAAAATGGTTTAAAAGATGACTATAGCGAGCAATCAGAAATTATACCAAGCCCACCTGTAGCTAAAATTAAAGCAGGCGAGAAGCATATGCTTCGTTTAACCAAAAGTTCCAATTTGCCAGATGGTAAAGAGCAGTCATATCGTTTGATTGTAGATGAGTTACCGATTCGCCTTTCTGATGGAAATGAACAAGATGCTTCTAAAGTAAGTTTCCAAATGCGTTATTCAATTCCGTTGTTTGCCTATGGAAAAGGTATAGGCAGTGGCTTAACTGAAGAGAGCCAAAAAGCGAATGCAAAAAATCCTTTAGCCAAACCTGTTTTACAGTGGTCAGTCCGCAACAATGACAAAGGCCAGTCTGAGCTATATTTAAAAAATAATGGACAGAAATTTGCTCGTCTTTCTGCGCTTAAAACATCAAAAACTGGTCATGATATTTCTTTAGGAAAAGCTGCTTTCGGCTATGTGTTATCGAATAGTACTGTGAAGTTTGCCATTGATAAGTCGACTGCAAATGAGTTGTCAAAAACCTCTAAAATTTACGGTGTTGATAGCTCTGGCATAAAACAAGAGTTGATTGAAATCAGCAAAATGGAGGATCCAACATGATCCTTCGGCATAATAATTTATGCAAAAGTATTTTGCTAATTTTGTTGTCGGGTGGTTGCTTAAATATTGCTCTCGCTGGAGATTTACCTCCACCACCAAAAAATATTAATGAGATTAATCAACTTTTTAAATTGTATCTGGATTTAGTCGTAAATCAATATTCAATTCAGCAAGTCGTACCTGTTATTGTTAAAAATGATGAGTATTTTATACAAAAGAAGAAGTTGATTGATGAGTTGGAAATTCAAATCCCTCAAGAGTTATTGGCCAACAACCAGACTACTTTAACCAATCAAGATGTTTTAACTTTAGGATTTAGTGGCGATGCGAGTGACTGGATATCTTTAGATAAATTAAAAGATGTGAGCTATGAGTATCAATCATCAAATCAATATTTTAAGCTTAATTTTCCACCCGCTTGGATGCCGACCCAAGTTTTAGGTAAAGACTCATGGTATAAGCCTGTCGTTGCTCAGTCGGGTATAGGGCTGCTCAATAACTATGATTTTTATACTTATAGACCACATCAGGGTGGTTCAACCAGCAGTTTATTTACAGAGCAGCGCTTTTTCTCACCGCTCGGTGTAATTAAAAATTCTGGGGTCTATGTTAAAAATCAATTTAAAAATGAAGGTAATGCCGAGTCTTTAGACAATGACGGCTATCGTCGTTATGACACCTCTTGGCAATTCGATAATCAAAAGAACGCTACATCTTTTGTGCTTGGTGACATTATTACGGGTAGTAAAACGACTTGGGGAAGTTCTGTTCGTCTGGGCGGTTTTCAGGTACAAAGAAACTATTCAACCCGACCAGATTTAATTACCTATCCATTACCGCAGTTTATTGGGCAAGCCGCGTTACCCAGCACAGTCGATTTAATTATTAACGGGCAAAAGACCAGCTCAACAGAAGTACAGTCTGGGCCGTTTATTTTAAATAATGTTCCTTTTATTAACGGTAAAGGGGAAGCCGTAGTGGTCACGACCGATGCAGTCGGACGTCAGGTCACAACAGCAGTCCCGTTTTATATTTCTAATACTTTGCTAAAGCCTGGCTTATTTGACTACTCATTGTCTTTAGGGAAAATCCGTGAAGACTACGGACTTAAGAATTTTTCTTATGGAAAATTTGCAAGTGCAGCCGATGCCCGTTATGGGGTAAATGACTGGTTTACGGTAGAAGGGCGTACCGAGCTTTCTTCAGACTTACAGTTATTGGGTGCAGGTTCGGTACTCAAACTTGCAAACTTAGGTGTACTGAGTGCTTCTTTTAGCCAAAGTAAAGCCGATAAATCTATGTCTGAAGATCGGACGAAAGACTTGGAAGGGAAACAATATACGGTTGGGTACAGCTATAACCGTAATCGGTTTGGTTTTAGTATTAACCATAACCAGCGTGATGATGAATATACCGACCTTTCACGGCTGCAATATAGCAACTTAATTTCGGTTAATAGCAATAAAAGCCTAACCGCTAATACTTACTTTGCCACTAAAAACTCAGGCACCTTTGGTGTTGGTTATATCAATACTAAAGCAAATGACTTTAAAAACCGCTTCTTAAACTTGTCATGGGCACCTGTTTTACCGACTTATATGAATGGTGTGACTGTTTCTTTAAGTGCTAACCGTGATTTTATCGAAAAAGAGTGGAGTGCCGCATTTCAACTTTCGATACCACTGTTCCAACGAAACGCAACTGTAAACTCGGGTTATGCATTTAATAAACAAGGCGATACCGGCTACATTAACTTTAACCGTTCTGTGCCATCCGAAGGTGGTTTCGGTGTTGATTTAACCCGACGTTATAATGAAAATAGTGAAGATTTAAATCAGGCACGAGTCAATTACCGCAACGGTTATATCAATACCGACTTTGGTATGTCTGGAAACCATGACTATAACTATTGGTTTGGTCTATCCGGATCTCTCATTTATATGGCAGGAGAAGTATTTGCTTCAAACCGTTTAGGCGATTCTTTTGCATTGATTGATACCAACCAAGTACCGGATGTTTTGGTCAGATACGAAAACAGCCTAGTTGGTCGTAGCAATAAAAAAGGCCACATTTTTGTGCCATCCGTTACGCCTTACTATTCGGGTAAATACACCGTCGACCCAATCGACTTACCTTCAAACTTTACAATCACACAAGTTGAACAGCGTATTGCTGCCAAACGCGGTTCTGGCGTTGTGATTAAGTTCCCAGTTCATCAGTCTATTGCTGCTAACGTTTATTTAACTCAAGCAGACGGCAAACCGATGCCTGTAGGTTCTGTCGTGCATAGAGCTGACCAAGAGTCGTCTTATGTGGGAATGGATGGCATTGTCTATTTAGAAAATTTAAAACCGAACAATACCGTAACTGTTCAACGTTCGGATCAGAGTATTTGTAAGGCAGTTTTTTCTGTAGATGTAGAGCAAGCCAAGCAACAAATTGTGGTGGTTAAGCCTGTTACGTGTCATGAGGTATCTTTACCATGAATATAAAAACAAAAAAATTACTTAGCCATTTATGTATATTTTCTGGACTAATGCTAGCTGGAAATTTGGCTCATGCTGCATGTAATGTGAGTGCTTCTGGTTCATCTTCTATTTCGGTTCCGTCTATCTATTTAACAGAAAACGGTGAAAACTCTTCACAGTTTAATTCAGGTTTGTCATGCACGGGTTTTAGCTTGGCTTTGGCGAACATGACCTACCTAAAATATCGGGTTGAGCAAATGTCGAATTCATTTACAAATGCTCAAACCGGAGAAAAGCTCAATGCTGTTATTTTAGACAGTAACAATGAAATCATAAGCTTAGGCCAAGAAAAAGACATGAGTAGCTTTACGCTGGTCAATCTTTTTAGCGGGCCTGATGGCAATTTACCTTTCTACATACGGCTTCCGGCTGGGCAAAGTGTATCACCTGGTGTATATCAGGCTGATTCACCTTTAAAAGTAAAATGGTTTTATTCGGTACCGGGTGTTGCTATTGCTGGCATCGGGATCTTTTTTGAAAGCCCGGGGTTTAAACGTGGGGTATTAGGTATTGGTTTTAACTGGGGAACTGGCGCGGACTCCCTTGGTTCACTCTCAATTACTGTACTTCCAGACTGCCGAATTTTAGCTCAAGACGTAAACTTTGGTACGGCGGCGTTTGCTTCCAAGCTTGAACCTGTTCAGTCGTCTATGGGAATACGTTGCTCGGTAAATACACCATATTATGTCAGTTTAAATAATGGACTTTCCCCTCAAAACGGTAACCAGCGTGCCATGAAGTCACAAACGGGAAATACGTATTTAAAATACGATATTTTTAAAAATTCATCGAATGACCGATGGGGCAGTGGTAACGAACGTTGGTCGAGTTTAAACGCAACGGTTAATCCGGGCGTGCATAACGGAGTAACCCAGCAGAGTTATGTGTTTACCACAAAAATTGTTGATGAAAATGCAGACACTGTACCAGCGGGAACTTATCAAGATACGGTTACGGTACAAGTCGAGTTTTAAAAGTTGTGTTATATGAAAGATAAAAGCTCAGTTCATGGGCTTTTTGTCTTTAAATCAAGTCATTAGTTTTAAAAATTTACTCAAGCTCTAATTGGTCATCATCTTTAGTAATTTTAATCTTTATCTTTTTATATTTCCGTTTATTTGGATCGAGCGCCGAGTTCATTACTTCATCCGCAAAAGGTGGGCACTGCATCAGTTTGGCATAAGCTCTATAGCCGATGCGTATACGAGTAGGTGGGCAATCGGTTCTTTTTGAATAGTATTCAATGAGAGAGTTCAGTTCTTGTAATAAAGTTTGCTGGTCCATCATACATACTTAACAATTAGATAACTCAAGCATAATAGACTTAAGCGCTTAGTGGAATATGTATTTAAAATATCCAATTTGCTTAATTTGTGATCTAGTTCTCTAAAAACACTATTTTGTGTATCAAGTTTGTTTTTATATATAAGGTTGGTGTTTTTTTAACCGAATTGTCATAATGAAAAGCTAAGTTAAGCCTATAACAAGAAAAGATGAAGATTGTTGCGAACAATAAAAGCAAGAAGCAATTTTCAAGTAAAGCTGGTCTGTTGTAATTAAGCTAATTCGAAAGAATTGGCTTTTTTGTTTTAATACATTCTATTTAAAGAGTTTTTTTGGAAATATTATTTTTAATAAAAATTGCTAGTTGAGAATATACAAGTTCCCGTGAAAGTTTTTAGTTATCAAGTCATCAATATTGATCATGAACAGCAGTTATTGCTGGCTTTTATTTGCTATGAAGATCAGCCGATTATGACTTCTGTTTACTACCGCCATATAGATGGAACGTCAATTCAATACAACGGAGATATACTTTTTGAAGTAACCAGCCTTCAAGAAGAACCACTGATTACACCTGATAATTTTTCAATGAATGTACCAAATACTTTTCGCTGGGCTGCTTATCACAATAATCAAAAAGTTTTAGATATTTCAGCTCAAGTCGACACTCCATATTGTTTTGGATTGGCTGCTGGTTTTGTTTCTTCCTATGCGTGGCAAGGTGAATTCTATGATCAGCCATTAGTGGGAAGGGGGTATCTCGAATATATAGATCGCCGATAAATTTTATTATTTAAGAAAGTAAGGTGAACACTGCATAATTAAATGCAGTGTTGGTACTTCATGGGTATTTTAGATTTCAGAACTTTCTTTATATTTCACTCAACGTATCTTTAACAATTTTAAAGGCTGGAGACATTAACCGACGACTTGTATAGAACAAATAAAAAGGCGGTAAGGTGACTGCGTGTTGTTCCAATAAACTGACCAACTTTTTATCTTCTAAAGCTGGTTTAACTAAAAAATATGGCAAATAAGCTATAGCACAACCATCGAGTACAGCATCAAACATTTCATCTAAACTGGTCATAACCAGTTGAACAGGGCCTCTAAAAAATACACTTTTATTTTTATCTTTAAATTCCCACGCCATTAGAGAGTTATCGGTTAAAAGTCGTATATAGATGCCTTTGTGTTTTTTAAGGTCATCTATAGATTTCGGTGTTCCATACTTGTCTAAATATTCAGGTGAGGCAACTAAGCGAAAAGGAATTTCTTTACTAATCGGAACTGCAATTAAATCTTTTTCGACCAAGTTTCCGACACGTACTCCGGCGTCATATCCTTCTTTTGCTATATCAATTCGTCTGTTTTCAGAAGTCAGTTCCAAAGATATATCGGGATACTGTTTTACAAGCTTTTTAAGCTTTGGCCATAAATAATATTTAATGGTAAATGCATCGGCAGAAATACGTACATGACCACTGGGTAGGTCTTTCATAGAGCTGATTTGTTCTACGCCTAAGTCAATATTTTCAATGTTTTGACCGACGAGCTCAATAAGCCGCGAGCCTGCTTCTGTAAGGGTGAGGCTACGGGTAGAACGGTTTAATAATTTTATACCTAACTGTGCTTCAAGATTATTAATACTCTGGCTTACAGCAGACTGGGTAACGCCCATATATGCGGCGGCTTTTGTAAAATTTTTAGTTTTTACTACTTCAGAAAATGTTTTTAAATCATTCAGATTAATTTTCATGATTCATAAGTTTTGCTAATAGCTACGATCGAATTATAGCATCTAATCACGCTAATCATTGCTTGTTAATATGCCTTTAACAAAGTTCAACACAGATGAGTTGATTATTGCAGGTGATAAGGTCGGTGGGTTTGGTTCATATCGAGATAGTTTGGAAATTTATGGACGAGCACGTTCAGAAAATAAAGAGCTTGTGATTGTAGAAGGTTAGTCTCTCTACGACTTATATGAAAAACCTGAACCTGTCGCACAAGCAAAGATCATCCCATTTTTTCAAAAAAATATCTGAGTTAAGCTTATAAAGGAGCTAACAATGAATACTGTTAAATTTCAAAATTCGAATAGCCAAGATATTACCATGGCAGCAAATATTCACTATCCATCAAACTTTGATGAAACACAAAAGTATGCAGCTATTGTTGTGACTCATCCGGGCGGTGGAGTGAAAGAGCAGACCGCAGGCTTATATGCATCAAAACTAGCTGAACAAGGTTTTATTGCGATTGCATTTGATGCGTCTTATCAAGGTGAAAGTACAGGTTTATCTCGTCAGTTAGAAAACCCTTACATCCGTACCGAAGACATTAGTGCAGTGATTGATTATCTAACAACCTTGAACTATGTCGACCACAACCGTATTGGTGCAATGGGTATTTGTGCGGGCGGTGGTTATACCGCAAATGCAGCAATCAATGATCGCCGTATTAAAGCAGTAGGTACGGTAAGCGCCGTCAATATTGGTTCAATGTTTAGAAATGGTTGGGAAAACACGGTTAAAGATGCAGATGCCTTGCCATACATTCAAGCAGGTTCAGATGCACGCACAGCCGAGGCAACGAGTGGAAATATTGCAACCATTCCGCTTGCACCTTTAAAAGAAGAAGATGCACCGAATGAAGAGCTTCGTCAGGCATGGGAATACTATCATACGCCAAGAGCCGCTCACCCTAACTCACCGAGTTTTGCCACAGCGCGTAGCTTGACTCAGCTTATTACTTACGATGCGTACAATAAAGCCGAAGCTTTCTTAACTCAACCGTTGGTTGCGATTGCCGGAAGTGTGGCAGGAAGTAAGTGGATGAGTGAAGATTTAATTCAACGTGCTGCAAGTCAGGACAAAACCTTACATATTGTTGAAGGTGCAAACCATATGGAATTATATGATATTCCTCAATATGTAAATGAAGCGTCAAACGTACTTGCTGATTTCTTTAAAATGAAATTATAAGGCAATCAAAATGTAGAGAACAAAAGCCCTCTTAAGCAGGGCTTTTGTCTTATTTACTTTTGATGGGTTAAGTTTTTAAAAATATGCCGCAAAAGTTTGCGCGACAATTTTGCCATTGCGAACAATGATTGTATCGGTTGCTAATTTTGCATTTGGTGCGCGCCAACGAATATAAGCAACTTCACCACAAATGGTTTTTTCATCAATTTCAATATCTCGTGTACCTTCTGGGAAGTAATCACGATAAACTGAAATAAATGTCTCATGAATTTGAGAAGTTCCACGGACTATTTCTCCTGTTCCATTAATGATAATGGCATCAGCAGCATAATCTTGAAGAGTTAAATCTACATCACCTAATCGAAACGCAGTTAAGTGTCTTTCCAGAACATTTAGTGTCTCGATAGATTGTTGATTTTCTGTTTTTGGATTATTTAAACTCATCATTTTGATTACTCCTATATTGCTTAATTGACAATCGTAGATGACGATTTATGAAGTTATTATTGGTTTCTCTAAGCAATATTTGTAGATAGTGAAGAGTTGAAACATTTTCTACTATTCATTGAAAATCTATGAGTAAAAATGATTTTTAGTTGAAAGTGTTTTTACTTTCCAAGCTTATGAGCTGATAATTGCTCATTAATTTTTAGCTGTTCAAATTTCGATACGATAAAGTCAATAAAACAGCGTGTCTTGGCCGGCATATGCTTTTTACTTGAAAAATAAAGATTAGTTTCGCCTAGATCTGCATACCACTCGGGTAAGATCCGAATTAAAGTTCCATTTTCTATATAACTTTTAGCATGTGCAGTAGAGATTGCTGCAATTCCCATTCCTAAAACTGCACCTTGATGTAAAGCACTTGGATCATCCGCAATTAGTTTTTCATTAAGATTTAGATAAGCTTCCCCCTGATCGGGTCCTATAAATTTGTATTCATGCAGCTTACCAGTTTGGGGAGACCTCATTATGATTCCATCCCAGTTAGATATATCTTCTGGATGACTAGGTAAAATTTTATTTTTTAAAAAATTTGGTGAAGCGACAATAATCATGTGAAGAGGAGAGAGTGATCTTTTAATAATTCCCTGACCTAATTTAAATCCACTTCCGATCGCGGCATCAAAGTTATCAGTAATTAAGTTCACTTGTTTATTAGATAAATGCCATTCGAGCTTAATATCCGGATATTTATTCATAAAGTCTGGCATGAGTGGAAGTATATATTCGACACCAAAGCCCGCACTTAAGCTAATTTTTAAAGTTCCTTTAGGGTGACTTGAGTCTGTATTAAATTCTGAAATGGTGGTTTGAATATTATTTAAATTATCGCGGATGCTTGTAAAAAAATGCTCGCCAGCTTCGGTCAAGGTAAGATTTCTTGTACTTCTATGAAAGAGTCGCACTCCTAAATTTTGTTCGAGCTGTGCCACATTTCTAGAGACAGCAGCAGGAGTTAAGGCTAAATGTCGTGCGGCTGCTGAAAAACTACCATGTTCAGCACTTCTTATAAATGATTCCAGATTAGACAAGGTTTCCATATTTTATTTTCAATTTTTAATTGAAAATAATTATAGCAAACGCAGGCTACTTAACAATTAACCCCGATTTTATAGTTTAGATAGTTAAATAAACGGGTCATCTAAAATGTTAAATAAACTATCACTTACGGGAAAAGTTGCACTTGTAACTGGAGGGGCCAGAAGTATAGGTGCTGAAATTGTTAAAAAGTTAGCTTCTCACGGGGCTACAGTTGCATTTACTTATCATACCTCTCAAAAGCAAGCTGAAGAGCTAGTTAAAGAAATTGAATTTTATGGAGGTCATGGTTTAGCAGTACAAGCAGACGCCGGCAATCCTGAAATGGTTATTCAAGCTGTGGCTGAAGTTGCAAGAAGATTTAATCGGATTGACATATTGGTAAATAACGCAGGTATCAGTCATTTAGGCAGTTTAGAAGCTGTAACTATTGCTGACTTTGAAAGAATAATAGCCGTAAATGTTACAGGGGTGTTTTTGACGACTCGCGAGAGTTTAAAGCATATGAGAAAAGGCGGAAGAATCATAAATATCGGAAGTACCATGGTGAATTATTCAGGATTTAGTGGAGCATCAATTTATATTCTCACCAAAGGAGCTATTACTGGTTTTTCTAAGGGACTGGTGCGCGAACTTGGTTCTAAAGGCATAACAATTAACACGATTCATCCTGGCCCTATCAATAGTGATATGAACCCGTCAGACGGTCCAATAGCAAATTTACTGCTACCGAATATTGCTGTAGGGCGATATGGTGAAGGAATAGATATTGCAAATTCTGTTCTATTTTTAGCAAGCGAAGACGCCAGTTATATCAGCGGGGCAGAATTAAGCGTTGATGGTGGATTTATTGCCTAGTAGTTTTATAAATCAAAATTAACAATAAAATTTAATTGTTTATCCTTAGTTTTTAAGATTTTATTGTTTTAGGTTAGAAACTTTTCTTTCCATTATTTAGTTTTGGTTTCTGAAATCTCTCTAAATTTTCTTGGGCTATAACCAAATGTTTGAATAAAAGATCTGGTGAAAGCTGCGGGTGAAGAATAACCAACTAAATCAGAAATTTGTGAAATACTTTTATTCGTTTCAAGTAAATACTGATTAGCTAACTTCATTCGCCAATGCTTGAGATAATTAATCGGAGTAGTACCGACCAATTCTATGAAACTTTTTGAAAATTTTGATTTAGATTGATTAGTTTCTTTGGCAAGAGTTTCTACGGTCCACTCTTTAGCAGGGTTAGAATGCATTAAGAATAACGCCTTGCTAATAGTAGGATTCTGCAAAGCTGATATCCAACTTTTATGATTTAGTGTTTCTTTGTTTAGCCAGAATCTTATTGACCATACCAACAGCAAATCGATAACACTTGAAAGCATAACTTGACTACCTAAAGATGGCTGATCAAGTTCTAATTTTATTGCAGCTACTGTCATGGGTATCCATTCTGCAACTTTACCATTTTGGTGTGAGGGAACTAATATGTAATTGGGCAATCCTTCAGCAATTGTTTGACCATATACGCCGTCTAATTGAAAAACACATGTAATAACAACGGGTTCTACAGCTTTATCTTCTATAATTTCGATAGAATGCTTAAACCTCGATGGAATAACAATAACATCTCCCTCATGTACGGTTTCATTTAGTTTTTGTTCGTTACTTTTTATTTTAAAGCTACCACCTTGAAATATATGAATATACGAATAATTATTATCCAGAAAAACAATATTTTTATTTTTATAATTTTCAACTTGATAAATTTTTCCCGATATTTTTGCATTCTTATAAATATCAAAAAATATATCAGTTAATTTATTTACCTCATGCTCATTTTCCATCTCACTACATCTCATCAAAAAAAATGTTTCTGCAAAAAAATATGCTGTTTTGGTAATTGTGGAAAGTAGTTTTATAACAAATAATCATTTTACAAAGTTTTGTAGTTTGATATTTGATCAAATTATTAAACCATTATGTATGAATATTCTTAATTTAATTTATTAAATTCAATACTATAGTTTAAGGTGGAGTACGTTATGAGTAATAAACCAACAATTATATTAGTACATGGTTTTTGGGGAGGTGCAGCCCATTGGAGTAAAGTTATTATTGAACTTTCTCATAGAGGCTTTACCTCATTACAAGCAGTTGAATTGCCTTTAACCTCACTCGCTGATGATGTAGAACGGACTAAAAAAATGATAGCGCAGGTTGATGGAGATGTAATTTTAGTTGGGCACTCTTATGGAGGTGCGGTTATTACTGAAGCCGGTAATCTTCCAAACGTTATTGGTCTTGTCTATATTGCAGCATTTGCTCCTGATACAAATGAAAGCCCAGGTGAGATTACGCAAAAGCATCTGCCAGTAGCTGCACCTAATTTATCGCCAGATAGTGATGGTTATCTATGGCTTAAAGCAGATAAATTTCATGAAAGTTTCTGCCAAGATTTAACAGAAGATGAAGGGTTAGTTATGGGTATAACCCAAAAGGCTCCGTTAGCAAGTACCTTTGGTGACACGATTTCATCACCCGCTTGGAAAACTAAACCTTCTTGGTATCAGATTTCTACCCAAGATCGAATGATTAGTCCAGAAAATCAAGCATTTATGTCTTCTAGATTAAATGCAAAAAAAGTCATTTCTTTAGATGCGAGTCATGCTTCTTTAGCTTCCAAGCCAGTTGAAGTTGCGGATTTAATAGAGGAAGCTGTTTCTTTCTTTAATTAAAGTTATTTAACGAGTTAAACAAATTAAGAAGTTAAGAAAATAATAATTTTTTTAACTTCTATTTCATTATAGGTATGAATTCAACTTGTCTAGATGGCCTATGGCTGAATTGATGCCATAACATAGACCAGTTTTCACAAATCATTTCATAAAAATCGTCAATAGCAATGTGTCTTATTGCTAATGAAAATTTAATCATAATCTTTTTGAATTCACTCCTTATAAACACCACTTAACAATAACCAACTCATTATTTATCCTTACTTTTTAATGCTCTAATTTAAAGCATATGTCATTTCATATGCTTGACTGTAATAGGGTTGAGCACTATCCTTTGCCTGCTGGCCACATTGCCAGTCAGCTTTTGACAGAGCTGGTACAAAAGGCGCACAACAACGTATTATTTCGTTTTGTGCGTTCTCCTAAGTCACGCCTTTATGGTGAGGCTAGGAGGGGCACGCTTGCGTGCGCTGGTTTCCTTTTGTACCAGTCTGTCAACCCTTCTAGTCTTGCCACCATTATTTGACAGTAATCGGTAAGACTCTTTTAAATCAAAAGGAGTCCGCACATGCGTACTAATTCTTCTTTATTGGCTTTCGCCAAATTCTCTCTGCCCATACCGCTTAAAAAGTCTATAAAACGGTTCAATCGACTCTAGGTTTTCTACGCCTTAAAAAATCGTTACGACGCAAAATCATAGCAACAATAAACCTGAGATAGGCGAGCACACCATTATTGTGCGGCTTTTGCATGTCTGTATTTAGCACTCAATTTAAGAGTGACGGCATTTCTATCTCTTTTATATACAACAAAAAATTACTTTAATTGGTAAAACTATGCCACGTTATTTAGAAACGCCTTCCAAAAAATTACACATTATTCGAACGGCTATACGTCTATTTACAACCTATGGATTTCATACCGCAGGCGTAGACCTGATTGCCAAAGAGTCCAACATTCCGAAAGCTACGCTTTACAATTACTTTCGCTCAAAAGCAGGCCTCATTGAAATATGTCTTTTACTTCAAAAAGACACACTCATGGAAAAAGTAAGAGAGGTGATAGAAACAACCCAATATTCCACGTTAACCGATAAACTCAGACAAATTTATCTTTTACATGCCGACTTAAATAGCGCTTATTACCTACTGTTTAAAGCAATTTTTGAAACTAAATCACTTTATCCTTATGCTTACCAAAGTGCCGTGCGTTATAGGCGTTGGCTAAAAAATGAGATTTTCTGCCTCATGGTAGAAACTAAGAAAATGACTTCTTATGCAGAAGCAGAGATTTTGGTATTTATGATAGATGGGGCAATTTTAGGGCTTTTGACCTCAGACAGAGTTGAAGAACAAACCAAGTTGTTAGATTACTTTTTGGTGAGGGTTAATTAAATTTATTCATCTAAAGAATTACTATTTAGAATGAATAAACTTATTTTGTTATGCTGGGCGTAAAGTTGCACTGGAATGTTTTTGCGTTGAAGAGAGCGTAATTTTATTTAAGCTAAATATTCTTTTAGATTTAGTATCTTAAAAGCTCCTTGAAGAAAAGGAGCTTTTTAGTTCTTTTTGTTTTATTTAATAAAATAATTCATCCATATGGTCACTAATTTTTTCTTGAAGAAATGAGATTAGTTTGGCACATTGCTCATAAGTATTATTTTCGGCAAGCGTTATAGCACAGTAAAACGATAAACCTTAGAGTATAACTATGAAGCTTAAAGAATTAGCAGGTTGTGAGGAGTGCGATACCGTCTATCGTAGAGTCCCGCTTGCTTACGGAAAAAGAGCTTATTGTGTCTGCTGTGGTGCGGAACTTTATCGGCATACCAAACCGTTTACCACGTTGTTAGCTTTAATTTTAACGGCCTTAATTGTATTTGTGATTGCCAATAGCTTTCCGATTGTAAAAATTGAGTTGCAAGGCAATATATCCGAAACCACTTTACTTGGTGCCGTATGGGTGATGTTTCATTATGATCGGGCCTTCGTTGGTGTTCTCATTTTAATCACTACGTTTATAGTGCCGCTTTCATATTTATTATTAATGGCTTATGTCCTTGGTACGGTGAGTGTATTAAAAAGACGCCCCAAGTTTTTAGTCGGTGCCTTACGTACACTTTATTTTATGAGAGTATGGGGAATGGTTGAGGTGTTCCTAATTGGAATTTTGGTCACTCTCGTAAAGTTAATGGGTATGGTGCTGGTTATTCCCGAAATTGCCTTGTGGGCATTTGCGGTCTTAAGCCTATTAATGGTTTATATTACATCCATAAAAGTCAGTGACATATGGAACGAAATTGATAGGTCACAATTATGAAAACAATAAAAAATGTGACTACAGCGAAAACCGAAAATACCGATACTGTTCTAAAGCAATATCCAAGAGCCAAAGATCTTTCACTTATATTGTGTCACTGCTGCGGGTTATTAAACTCATCAAAAGTAGATAAAACGGTCGCTGGTAAAAAACATCAAGTTTTACGCTGTGTGAGATGTCACAGTGTGCTGCACCAACGTAAACCGGGAAGTTTAAACCGTACCTTTGCTTTAGTGGTTGCTGCAACTATTCTTTATATACCGGCAAATGTGCTACCCATGACGGTGACTGACTCTCTTTTAGGAAGTCAGCAAGATACCATTATGAGTGGCGTGATTTACTTTTGGCAAAATGGAGACTATTTGGTGTCGGTGGTCATTTTTATGGCCAGTATTTTTATTCCGATGCTTAAGCTATTTATTTTGTATTTCCTGTTATTGGTTGTATATATACAGTCATCGGCAGCTTGGAAATTTGCGCCTGAGCAATGTATTAAACTTTATCGAATTGTAGAATTTGTCGGGCGTTGGTCTATGATTGACGTGTTTGTGGTCGCTTTATTGACTGCTCTCATTCAAATTCAATCGCTTGCCACTATTTTAGCAGGGCCGGGTTCTATCGCCTTTGGTGCAGTTGTGGTTTTGACCATGTTTGCATCTTTAAGTTTTGACCCACGTATTATTTGGGATAATTTTTATGCATCTCAAAATACAAATAAACCCAATCAGTTTTCCTCGGAAAAAACCACAATTATTCAGGCAGAGCACTCGTCCTTGAATAATGATTCCATTAATCCCAGTCAATAAAAGAAAAATGAGTATGTCTGAAAACAAAACAACCAGCGGTACCTCAGATCATCATGAGACAGATGTTGAACTGGAAAACATGAATGATTTACCAGAACCTCAAGAAAAGAAAAATCGGTGGAAACCTTTACTCATCTGGATTGTCCCACTGGTTGCACTTTTAATTGCACTTTCACTCGCGGTGAAAGCGTTACTGTCTAATGGGCCCACGATTGAAGTGTCTTTTCGTACAGCCGAAGGTTTAGTCGCAGGTAAAACAACTGTTCGCTATAAGCAAGTGGATATTGGGGTGGTACGGCAGATTGCTCTTGCAGAAGATCGTTCGCGCGTTATTGCACGTATTGATTTGCGTAAAGATGCAAGCAACTTTGCTGCCCAAGATTCACGGTTTTGGGTAGTGCGACCACGCATTGGGACGAGTGGAGTTTCAGGCATAGATACTTTATTGTCGGGTTCATATATTGAAGTGGATGGCGGGAAATCGCCCGAGAAAAAACTTGAATTTACGGGGTTAGAAATACCACCCGTTATTACCTCAGATGTACCGGGCAAAGTATTTTTCCTAAAAGCCGATGATTTAGGATCTTTAGATATCGGTTCACCGATTTATTATCGTCGAATTAACGTTGGACAAATTACCGCCTATAACTTAGCCGATGACGGTAAAAGCGTAGAGCTTCAGACTTTTATTCGTGCGCCGTATGATAAGTTTGTAACAACAGACGCTCGTTTTTGGCAGGCAAGTGGTATAGACGTCACCTTAAATGCTTCAGGCTTTAATTTAGATACTCAGTCGCTTGCAAGTATTGTCGCTGGGGGTATTGCGTTTGGTTTCCCTGAAAACTCAAATGCAACTGTAGCAGCCAATAAGAGTCACTTTAATCTTTGGGACTCAAAAGCTGAGGCATTAAAAGAACCAGATGGACAACCACGTGGTGTGATTATGTACTTCGATCATTCATTACGCGGGTTAGCAGTTGGTGCACCAATCGACTTCATGGGTATTGAAATTGGTAGTGTTAAATCAATTAATGCAGAGTTTTATAACAACTATAAACAGATTCGTATGCGTGTTGAGGCGGTAATTTATCCGTCACGCGTTGAAAATGGCTTGGCACTCAATCCAAATAGTGAAATTTTCAAAGATTTTGTTGAGCATGGATGGCGTGCACAAATGAGAACGGGCAATCTCTTAACAGGCCAAAACTATATTGCGTTAGACAAGTTCCCTAAAGCTAAACCGGCAACTTTACAAACGCTAAATGATGGTCGTGTAGTGATTCCAACCACTGCAACAGAGCTAAGTGGTTTGCAGGCGCAGGTTTCTCAAATTGCTGACAAGTTAACCAAATTCCCGTTAGTAGAAATTGGGCAGGATGTTCGTAAAACGCTTAAGAACATGAATACAGCTATTGAGTCTACTGACAAGCTGGTTAAACAGTTAGACGGTAAAGTCGCACCTGGTTTACAGGCAACCTTAGACGATGTTCGTAAAACTGTAAGATCGTCCGAGTCTATCTTGTCGAGTGATGCGCCGTTACAACAAGACGTACGTAAAGCACTGCAACAGATGACTCGTGCGGCTGCTTCTTTACAGCTCATGTCAGATTATATTGAGCAACATCCTGAATCTATTATTCGTGGTAAGAGACCAGAGGCCAACGATGAAAAATAAAAAGAACCAATCATTTCAACACTCTCAAGTAGCCAAATGGCTGCTTGGGAGTGGGGTACTTTTAACAGCGGTTGCTATGACAGCCTGTTCTAGTTCGCCAACGCCAAACTACTATACGATTAGCCCTAAAGTAACTCCGGCAGTTAACTCAAGTATTCGAGTTATTGAAGTTCTACCGGTTGGTCTTCCAGACCGTTTAGATCGTGCACCACTGGTGCTACAAGACAGTAATGGCAAGTCAACAGTATTGGATAATGAGCGTTGGACTTCGACTATGAGTACGCAATTACGTGATACCTTGTCGGCGGGTTTACAGCAAAAGTTAGGCGCTATTGATAGCTATAGCAGTGGGCTTGCTGGAAATAATCAACCTTTATACCGAGTTTCTACAGACTTTTCTCATTTCGATATTGTAGATAACAGCAATATCAATGTTGCGGTGTCTTGGGTGGTGAAGCGTCAAATACCGCCTACTCAATTAGAATCATCTAATCCAAAAGTCATCACGAATGCGGGTTCGCAGCTCAATTGTCGAATTGCTTTTAAACAGCCGATTGATCAAAAAGCTAAAAAACTTGAAGCAATTGTTAGTGCTTCAAGTGAGGCAATGAGCCAAATTATTAATACGGTTTCTTCTTCTATTTTGGCGCTAGATTCAAATAAAAAAGTAGTCGTCAACAATGGTATTTGTTCGTAGCAAGGTGTTTTAACAAAACCCTTTATCTGCCTAAAACAGATAAAGGGTTTTTTATTTTAGTTGCCTCTATAGGTTGAGTAACCGTAAGGGCTGAGCAGTAACGGAATATGGTAGTGATTTACACTGCCGTCCACTTTAAAAATCACGGGTACTTCGCTAAAGAACGTTTGCTGTTTGTTCTTTTTAAACCATTCTTCAGTTTTAAACGTAACTTTATAAACACCTTGTTCTAGTTTTTTATTTTCCGGATAGAGCGCAGTTATACGGCCATTTGAGTCTGTCACTTGTTGGTTGAGTTTCACCCACTGGTTATTGGTGTTTTTCTCCAAAACCACTTCAACCTGAGAAGAGGGTAAACCTGTCTCTAGGTTTAACACATGCACACTAAGCGGATTGGTTTGTGCAAATGTAGCTGAGGCTATAAATAAAGAAGATAAAGCAATAAATGATTTAGTCATGTGATGTAGCTCCTTATGAGTTAAAAACGGTTTCAATGGCTTTGCTTGCACACTGATTGTCATTTTGCGCGCCGCCAGCACCCGCAACCCCAATCGCGCCGATCACTTGGTTCTCAAAACGGACAGGTATGCCACCGCCTAACAAAAGTAAATTTGCTACGGTGGTTAAATTTTTTGCATCGGGGTTTTGGTTACTGTTTTGGCTTAAAACTAAGGTCGATGTTTTGGTCGATAACGCGGTATATGCTTTTTTCTCGGCAGCCATTAAATTATGCGGGCCTACCAACTCATGCCGCTCGGCAGTTAAAGTATTACCGCCACGATCTACCACAACGACCGCAATATTTTGATTTAGTTGTTTACATGCCTGTTTAGCACTGTCAGCTAGCAGATGGGCGGTTTTAAGATCTAACGAATAAACTTGATTCAAAGCAGGGGGCTGTGCAAAAGTACTATTTGCAAATAGCACTGTTGTGAGTAGCAGCCAGTTTATTTTGTTCATAATGATTGCCTCTATGTCGCTTTGAAAATCTTAAACAAATTGCCTAATTTCAAGCATGACAATCACATTACAAAGTTGTCATTTTTCTAATGAGTCTCTACAAAATGCGTATTCTTATTATTGAAGACGAGATCAAAATCGCCACTTATTTGGTCAAAGGGTTAAAAGAATCCGGATACCAAGCCGAGTGCGTACATTTAGGGCTTCAAGGTTTGGAAATGCTAAAAAGAGATCAATATGACTTGCTTATTCTTGATGTGATGTTGCCGGACATAGAGGGTTGGAGCGTACTACAGGTACTACGCCAGTTTTCAAAAATTCCGGTGATTTTCTTAACGGCAAAAGATCAGGTCATGGATAGAGTGAAAGGGTTAGAGTTAGGTGCAGATGACTACTTGGCTAAACCCTTTTCCTATATTGAACTCTTGGCACGCATTAAAAGTTTGTTAAGACGACAGCAGTATTTGCAAGAAAATGAGTTGTCTATAAGTGATCTAAAAATGGATTTGGTGGGGCATAAAGTATGGCGTAATGGCAACTTAATCGAACTGAGTAAAACCGAATTTAACTTATTACGTTATTTATTGGTCAATAAAGAACAAATCGTGACGCGTAGACAAATCGGTTCTGAGGTTTGGAATATTAACTTTGACACCGATACTAACTTTATTGACGTTGCAGTACGCCGTTTAAGAAGCAAAATTGATGAAGGATATGAACCAAAACTTATTCATACCATCCGTGGCTTGGGCTATAAAATTTCGGTTAGCTTATGAACTTTAAATTTCTGCGTTCGCTTGAAGTCCGTATTACCATACTGGTCACGCTTTGTTCGGCTCTCATTTTATGTTCAGTCGGCTTTATGACCTATTTAGGCATTAACCAAATTTTATTAAAGCAGCAAGATAAAGCTTTAGTAGACCGAATTAATCGTTTGGAAATTTTGCTACAAGACAGTGAAAATGTTGAGCAAATTATTGCGCGTCCTAAGCTGTATCAAAACATGCTTGGCAACCAAGACAACTTATTTTTACTCATTCATAAAGACAAAGCTTTAATTAATATCAATCCACTCCATATTCAGCTACCTCAGCTTGCAGAGCGAACAAATCTTCAATTTCAGGACTTGGCTAACAACTCATATCCAACGCGAATTGCGTGGAAAACCATCACTATTAATCAGGAACCTTATCTGCTTATTGCAGGTAAACAGTGGTCTGAGCGCATCAATATACTTTTACCATTTCAAAAGAATCTTTTGATGTATGTGGTAGGAGGAGTTCTTGCAATTTTTGCTCTTTGTATTTTGGTATGTCATTTAGGGTTGCGTTCGCTACAACGGCTTCGCAAGCAAACTCACTCAATTAACGTAAATCAGCTACAAAAACGTTTAAATCTATCAAATACATCTTTAGAAGTTGAGCTGCTTTCTAAAGATATAAACCATATGCTTGAACGTATTGAAAAGGGCTATACGCAGCTCAATCGTTTTTCTGAAGATATCGCACATGAGTTCCGTACGCCGTTAAATAACTTGATAGGGCAAACCGAGATTGCTTTAACAGATGAGCGTTCAGTAGAGCAATATCAAGATTTGTTAGTGTCTCATTTAGAGGATTATCACAAATTAAAACGTATGATTGATAGCATGTTGTTCTTGGCAAGAGCCGATCAAAAAATGGTACTTGTTAACAAACAGCAAATCAATATTCAAGAAGTTTTAGATGGGCTATGCCAGATTTTTGAATATCAGTTTGAGGAACAAGACTGCCACATTAGTTTTAATCTAGAAGTTCCAATGTTATTTGCAGATCCAGAGTTATTTCAACGAGCGGTTTACAACCTTGTTTTAAATGCGCTGGTTCATGGGGGCTGTAACAGAACTATCTTGGTTACAAGTAAATATAAGACACTTGATCACAAGAATATGGTGAGCCTAAGTGTGATAACCAGTGGTATTTCAATCGCTGAACATCAACTTGAACATCTTTTTGAAAGATTCTACCAATGTCATTCAAGCCGAACTGATGAGAGTCAGACAGGAGGTTTAGGTCTATCTATTGTGGCTTCTATTATGGATTTACATCATGGCTCATACCGTGCTTATAACACGGCTGTAGGAGTATGTTTTGAGCTTGATTTCCCAATTGCAGTTACTCCATAGAAATAAAATTAACTACCTATTAATGTTGCTTAATTCTAAATTTCACACTTTGTTCACAACCCTCTGAAGTATGTTTAAACACATGAAATAAATATAGGAGGATCATGATGAAATTATTATTTAAATCAATTGTGATGAGTAGCAGTCTGGCCGCGGTTAGTTTATTGGCCCCTTTAAGTACCTATGCAGAAACTACCACTAAACCCGTAGCTGTTGACGCTATCGATATTAATAAATATGTAGGTAAGTGGTATGAGATTGCGCATTTGCCTATGTTTTTTCAGCGTAATTGTATAGCCAATACAACAGCAACCTATTCGATTAACGCAGATAAAACCGTGGGCGTTTTAAATAGTTGTACGAATAAAAAAGGCGAAGTGATTTCATCTGAAGGTGTCGCTTATCCGCAAAATGAAGGTAATAGTAAACTAGAGGTAAGCTTCTTACCTTCCGGTTTAAGATGGATTCCTTTTACTAAAGGTGACTATTGGGTGCTCAGAGTTGACCCAGATTATCAAGTCGCTTTGGTGGGTGGACCAAGTACAGAATATTTGTGGATTCTCTCTCGTAGCCCTCAAATTGATCAAGCAACATATAACTCTTATTTGCAAACGGCAAAACATTATGGCTATGATGTTTCCAAACTCATTAAAACAACACAAACAAATTATTGAAATCGCTGATTATGTTGGCTTTTAAATTTGGCTCATAAATCTGTGAACTTCACATAAAATTCATTGCGCATTTTCTAAATTAGAACCAAAAGAAATGCTTTAGATCAGGAAGAATCAATGTCTAAATTTTTTCTACGCTGGATCGATAGCTGGTCAGATTCAGAAAATGCGCAAATGGATGCTTCTAGCGAATATGTCATTGAAAAGAAAATTCAATGGTTAAGAATCATACCTTTTATTCTATTACATATCGCTTGTTTAGCTGCTTTTTGGGTAGGGGTGTCTTGGTTTGCTGTGATTTTCATGCTTGGCTTTTACCTAATACGCATGTTTGCAATTACCGCTTTTTTTCACCGTTATCTTTCCCATAAAACCTTTCAAACCTCCCGTGTTGTCCAATTTATTTTTATCTTGATTGGAACCATGAGTGCACAGCGCGGACCATTATGGTGGGCAGCACACCACCGTTATCACCATCATTTTACCGACACCGAACAAGATCCGCATTCAGCGAAAGCAGGTTTTTGGTATTCGCATGTAGGCTGGTTTTTAAATGAGCAGAATTTTGCCACTCGAAAAAAAGTCATTAAAGACTGGTTGAAGTATCCGGAACTGATTTGGCTTGACCGATTTAGCTTACCTATTGTGATTTTGACGGCTTTGGCAATTTACGGTTTAGGTTCATGGCTGGCGCAGCGTTTTCCTGAGTTAGGTACCAATGGCTTACAGCTTTTGATATGGGGTTTTGTGATTTCTACTGTGCTGTTAACACATGCGACTTTATGTATTAATTCACTTGCGCATCGTTATGGTTCACGAGAGTTTAATACGGCTGACGATAGCCGTAATAACTTTTTCCTCTCTTTAATTACCTTAGGTGAAGGATGGCACAACAACCATCATTTTTATGCGGGTAGTGTGCGTCAAGGTTTTTATTGGTGGCAGATCGATATTACCTTTTATGTGTTAAAAGTCATGTCTTTATTTGGTTTGGTATGGGGATTAAAACCAGTACCAGAGAAGGTTTATCAATATAAAAAAATTAAAAATCTACCGATAGAA
Organism: Acinetobacter nosocomialis; assembly: GCF_041021905.1. NCBI lineage: Bacteria > Pseudomonadati > Pseudomonadota > Gammaproteobacteria > Moraxellales > Moraxellaceae > Acinetobacter > Acinetobacter nosocomialis. The sequence goes on along the minus strand of NZ_CP157432.1, from coordinate 2,595,567 downwards.
AAAATTGAAAATGGGGAAGTGTTATGAAAATTGCCATTATTGGTTCAGGTATATCGGGGCTTTATGCGGCTTGGAAATTGTCAAAACAACATCAGGTTACGATATATGAAAAAAATAACTATTTTGGCGGTCATACAGATACGCATGAGCTTGATATAGACGGCGCTAAGGTTGCGGTAGATAGCGGTTTTATTGTGTTTAACGACTATAACTACCCGTTATTTACTGACATGCTTAAAAATTTGGGAGTTGAAACCCAATATAGTGATATGAGCTTTTCGGTAAATAATTTGGTGAGTGGGCTTCAATATAATCCTTCAAAAAAATGGTCGCTCTTTGCTCGTCCGCAGAACTTTTTAAACCGTAAATTTCTACAAATGCTCTCAGACTTGCTGCGTTTTTACGATGACAATAAAGACATAGACGTGACAGATCTAGATCCTAATTTAGCGATTGAAGACTATTTAGATCAACATAAATACAGTGCCGAGTTCCGTTATGAGCATCTTTATCCGATGTGCGGTGCATTATGGTCGGCTCCGGTTGAGCAGGTAGGCCAAATTCCATATCGATTTGTGGTAAGTTTTTTTCAGCATCATCGCATGTTGCAGCTAAAAGAGCGGCCACAATGGCAAACGGTTAAACACGGTTCGGCAAGTTATATTCGTGCTATTCAAAAGAGTTGCCCATCGCTTGAATGGAAGTTTGCAGAAGTAAAAGGTGTGAGCCGTTCCCCTGAAACCGTGTGGATCGAAACTTCAGAAGGGCAAGCACAATATGACTGGGTGATTTTTGCAAGCCATGCTGATGATAGTCTAGCTTTAATAAAAGATGCTTCATCGCTTGAACAAGAAATATTAAGTCAGTTTGCTTATCAAGATAATCACATGGTGGTACACCGTGATCTTTCAATTATGCCTAAAAGCCGTTTGCAGTGGGCAAGCTGGCATGTACATGTAACTCCTACATCGCAAGTTCAAAACAGTGACTCTGCCATACATTATGGTTTTACCTATTGGATGAACAATTTACAAAACTTACCCTGCAAAACTCAGATTTTCTGTACTTTAAATCCCAACATGGAAATTAAAGCCGAAGATATTTTGGTTGAACGTCATTATCGACATCCGGTATTTGATGCAAAAGCGATTCAAGCTCAATCTCGTTGGCAAGAAATTAGTGGGCAAAATCGTACTTCATTTTGTGGAGCATATTGGGGATGGGGTTTTCATGAAGATGGCGCTCGCAGTGCAGCGCGTGTTGTTGAGCAACTCTTAGCGTTATAAAAATAAAACGGGAGCTTATCAAATGTTATTAACTAAACTGGCTATCGCTCCCGCACTTATTCGTCATAGACGTTATAGTCCCAAAACTCACCAATTTACATCGACCTTAAATTATTTATGGTTTGACCCAGATCAATTAAATGAAATTACACAAGATTGTTTATTTTGGTCGACTGATCATTGGAATGTATTAAAACTATCCGAAAGTGATTTTTTAAATATGTATAGCGGTTCGGTAAGGGATCGGGTAGGAAAAGCGCTACTGCAAAATAACAACTTATATATGGGTTCAGATTGGCAAATCAGAGTATTGGCTTTGCCTCGTTGTTTGGGTTTTCGGTTTAATTCAGTCGTATTTTATTTTGTTTTAAGTCAAACAGGCCAACCGCTATTTATTCTTAGTGAAATTACCAATACCCCGTGGAATGAGCGAAAAGTCTATACACACGACTGTATAAAACAACAAGGTCAGGTGGGTGATTATCAGAGTTTCGATTTTAACTTTGAAAAATCATTTCATGTTTCGCCGTTCATGCCCATGCAGTTGACTTACCGTTGGCGATTTAGTTTTTCAGACTTACAAAATGTTATTCATATGCAGCTCTTTGAAGAGAAAAAACAAGTCTTTGATGCCACTATGCGCTTTGAACTTGTGCCCATCACATTTCCTTCACAGCAATATCGATATGCTCTTATCAACAGCCTAGCGCCTTTTAAAATGCTGTTTTCCATATATTTAGAGGCATTTAAGTTGTGGCGAAAAAAAGTTCCATTTTATCGTCATCCTAAAAAGATCAAGGTAGATAAGACATGATAAAAACATTTCTTTATGGTGAAGATGACTCGCTACCATTACTGCTCAAGAGTCTTCTTAAATTACGTCATGGACAGATTACTTTTCAGGGCGCGTGGAATGGGACGGTCGGTGAAGTTTCAGATCTTCACGCTGTAATTGAAGTTCATAATCCTCTACTGATGGATCTCATTTTAAAAAATGGTGTTTTAGGAGCAGCAGAAGGGTATATCCGTGGTGATTGGAGCAGTGAGCAACTTGTCGAGTTGATTCAGATATTAGCGCGTAATCGAGATGTATTAGACCAAATCAACCAGAATGTTGTTGCCCAAGCCAGTCAGTTTTTTCTTAAGGCCTGGTATCAAAACCGGAAGAATTCCATAAGTGGTAGCCGTAAAAATATTGCTGAGCACTACGACTTAAGCAATGACTTTTTTAAATTGTTTTTAGATCCGACTTTAATGTATTCGAGTGCAGTCTTTGAAAATGAAACCATGACTCTCGAAGAAGCATCAGATTTAAAAAAAGAGATTATCTGTAAAAAGCTCGATTTAAAACCAATGGATCATTTGGTTGAAATTGGAAGTGGGTGGGGTGGTTTTGCAATTTATGCAGCTCAACACTATGGCTGTAGAGTGACCACCATTACCATTTCACAGGCTCAATATGATGAAGCCATTACTCGCGTAAATGAAGCAGGACTATCTCACCGAATTGATGTACAACTCAAAGACTACCGTCTGCTTGAAGGTAAGTTTGACAAGTTGGTGTCAATTGAAATGGTTGAGGCAGTTGGTGCACAGTATTTATCGACATATTTTGACCAGTGCAAAGCACTATTAAAACCAAAAGGTTTAGCGTTTATTCAAGCCATTACCATTGAAGATTTCCGCTATAAGAAAGCACTCAACACTGTTGATTATATTAAACGCTATATTTTCCCTGGTAGCTTTATTCCTAGCATAACTGTATTGACTCAAACCGCGTCTGAAAGTGGTTTAAGGTTAAAGTCTTTAAATGACATTGGTCTAAGTTATGCGCAAACCATTCATCACTGGCGAGCGCGATTTTTAGCAGCCCGAGAGCAGGTTTTGGCTTTAGGTTTCGATGAAAACTTCATACGTATGTGGGATTTTTATTTATGTTATTGCGAGGGTGGCTTTAAAGAAGGTGTGATAAGCAACGTTCACTTGTTGTTTGAAAGTAGCAGTTACTAACTCAAACACATCAAGCAAGGAGAATGCGCATGTTATGGAATTTATTAATTCTGGATTTACTGATCATGTTGCTCAGTTGGCTACTTGCAACTCTAAATGGTCGTGCCGGAATTGTAGACGCCGCATGGAGTTTCTGTCTGGCAGTGAACATTATTGTTTCTTCTTTACTCATTTCGGTTGCTCCTGTCGAAGTGCGACTGTTTATTGGTCTTTTCAGTGGATTATGGTTTTTAAGATTATTTTGGCACTTGTTAAGACGTTATCAATCTGAACAGAATGAAGATGGTCGTTACGCCAGTATGCGACAGGCAATGGGTAAGTTTCAGCATTTAGGTTTTTTCTTATTTTTTATCTTTCAAACCTTTTTAGTGCTTTTATTCTTTTTGCCGATGTGGATATTACTCAATGTAGAGGCAACTGCATGGGACAGCGGATATAAAATTACCCTAATTATTGCTGCTGTAGTTATGGGAATCGCCTTTATAGGAGAGCAGTTCGCTGATCAGCAGCTATACCGATTCAAATTAAACCCAGAACATCAGGGTAAAACCATGGACCAAGGTTTATGGCGCTATTCCCGTCATCCCAATTATTTTTTTGAATGGTTACACTGGTTTGCCTATCCAATTATTGGTTTAGCAGCAGGCCAATATTTATTGTGGATTTATCCGGTCCTCATGTGGCTATTTTTATATTACGTCACAGGTATTCCATTTAGTGAAAAACAGGCAATTAAAAGTCGCGGTCAAAATTATCTTGATTATCAACAAAAAACGTCAATATTTATACCGCGGAAACCAAAAAAATAGGTGCGCATATGGATTTTATCGTTCATCAGTCTTTGAAAATTGTTGAAAGTGGTGTGATTCCAGACCATGCAATTCGGGCTGCAATTCGAGCTTTAAGCAAAAAGCGTTTAATTCAGGAAGGCCGCTATGACCCTGAACAAGGGGCACAGCGCTATATGGATGTGCTTAATATGCTGAAAAAGAGCGAAATCGCCGTTGAAACAGATAAGGCAAACGAGCAGCACTATGAGTTACCAACCGAGTTTTTTCAGGCGGTGCTTGGAAAAAGACTTAAATATAGTGCATGTTACTTTCCCACCAAAACAACAACTTTAGATCAGGCAGAAGAGCTTGCACTTCAGCTTTATTGTGAAAGAGCACAACTTAAAAATGGTCAACACATTTTAGAGTTAGGTTGCGGTTGGGGTTCTTTAACTTTGTGGATGGCAGAAAACTATCCACGATCACAGATTACGGCTGTTTCAAATTCTGCAACCCAGAAAAAGCATATTCTCGGGCAAGCAAAGTTAAGAGGTTTAAGCAATATTGAAGTACTGACCTGTGATGTGAATGTTCTCGAATTAGACCAAGCCCGATTTGATCGTGTTGTATCGGTCGAAATGTTTGAACACGTTCGAAACTATCAGCGACTTTTTGAAAAAATTCAGCAGTGGTTAAAGCCGGAAGGATTACTCTGGTGTCATATTTTCTGTCATCGCTTTTTGCATTATCCTTTTGAAGTAAAATCAGACTATGATTGGATGTCTAAGTATTTCTTTACTGGCGGTTTAATGCCTTCGACTTCAACTTTTTTGCATTTTCAAGAGCATTTAGAGTTGGCTCAACATTGGCAATGGTCGGGTGAGCACTATATGAGAACGGCAAATGCTTGGCTTAATAATATGGATAATCAAGAGGAAGAGCTCAAGCCACTGTTTAAAAAGATCTATGGGAAAGATGCCAATATTTGGTGGCAACGCTGGCGTATTTTCTTCATGGCTTGTGCTGAACTTTTTGGTTTTGAACAAGGACAAGAGTGGGTCATTGGTCACTTTTTATTTAAAAAGAGATCATTGTAATTTCGATAGCCTATCTCGGCGATAAAATATGATAAGAACTCGAAACGATGGCAAAGCTCATCCATTAGCCCAAATGTTCAATCGATATTATTGGTTGCAGATTGGTCTAATTGCCTTATCAATTGTGGTCGGGTTGGCTTGTAGTGCTTGGGTGATTAAAGGCTCGTTACTTAAAACCGCTTTAGAACAAGAAATGGAACATTACTGGTTGCGTATAGAACGTAACCCAAATGCAGACCTGCCAGATACTAAAAATTTATATGGATATCGGTGGAATACTCAAGTAGCCCCACAACCTTTTAAAGATATGCATCTAGAAAGTGGGGTACATCGGATATTTGTTGATGGCAAAGAACGTATGACGGTATATGGTGAACGTAATGGTCAGCATGTACTGTTGGTATTTGGCGAAAGTAATGTCAATAAGCTGGTTTGGCTTTTTGGTCTCGCACCACTTATGTTTAGTTTATCTGTTTTATATAGCTTTTTGTGGTGGTCAAATCGAAGAGCAAGACGCTATTTTTCCCCTATTACCCGTTTGGCAAATGCATTAGAAAATATTGATTGGGCACACCAAGATACACAAGCTTCACCTTTTAAAGACATCAATACCAATGGCAATATGGAGGCGGAATATCTCAAACAAGCCTTGGAAAAATATCATCAGGTTTTAAGTGAATTTATTCGACGCGAGCGAGAATTTACCGGCGATGTCAGCCATGAGTTACGCACGCCGCTCACGATTTTAAAAGGCAATGTACAACTTTGTCAGACTAAATATGGAGAAGACAAATCTTTAACTCGTCTTCACAATACAATTGAAGACATGCAATTGCTCGTCGACACCTTGCTCGCAATTGCCCGTAATACGGTAAAAAATTTACCGTCTGAAAAGAATTTATTATCTGAAATTGTGAGGGATTTAGTCGAAAGTTTAGAAGGGGTAAGTGTGAGTAAAGGTATACATATTCATATTCACCCGGACTCAGCCGAACAACCACGCTGGTTATATCCTTCTATGACTAAAATGGTTCTAGGCAATATTTTGCGTAATGCTCTGAATTATTCCCAAGGTTCACAAATCGATATTATCCAACAAAAAAACAGCTTGATTATTGCTGATAATGGTATCGGAATTTCTTTACCTAATGATATGAAAGTTCAGGAACTTAGCGACTCGCAACTTTCTTTAAAAGCCAAAGGACACGGCATCGGGTTGCAATTGGTCCAAAAGCTTTGCAAACAATTAGGTTGGCGAGTTGAGTTGTTTGATCGGCAATATTACTTAACGACTCATCCTGAGCTGGACTTAGAGATGACCACAGGTTTAATAGTAGTCGTCTATTTAAATTAATCGGCAGTATCGTCTAAAGCAATTTTTAAACCGACGCCTGCTACTGTATGTAATAGTTTAGGGTCAAAAGGTTTATCTATCATTTTCCTTAAGTTATAGATGTGGCTGCGCAAAGCATCACTTTCAGGTTCTTCATCACCCCATAGCTCCATCATAAGTTCCTGTTTAGTTACTACTTTAGGAGACTGACGCATCAAAATTTTTAATAATTTAAATTGAATAGGGGGTAATTCGATATTGTTTCCGGCACGAATAACAGTTTGAGTTGCGCTGTCGAGAATTAAATCATGAATTTGAATTTTATGATTTGCGACTTCACCAGCCGCTCTCTTGATCAGTGCTCGAATACGCATGACCAACTCATTAAAATCAAATGGTTTAACTAAATAATCATCCGTGCCAGCAGTAAATCCTTTAAGTTTGTCATCTAAAGTATCTCTAGCAGTGAGCATAAGAATTGGCATATCAATGCCTTGTTCGGTTCGTAGCCAGTTACACAAGTCATAACCTGAGCCATCGGGTAAGTTGATATCGAGCAACAAAAGATGATAATGCTGTGACTTAAGAAAAGAACGTGCCGCATCTAAATTACGCGCATGATCGATGACGTAACCATGTACTTCAAGAAATTCACACACGGTCGCCGCCAGTTCAAAATGGTCCTCAACCATGAGGATAAAATGATTACCCATGAGATTTTATTAAGCCATTAATTTAATAGTTGTTGTTTTAATTTAGCATTAAATGGTTCAGTACCAAACCAGATTTTAAAATATTGATTTGCATTCGGATTAATTATAGAACCGAGTAGCTTCTGGTTTAATTTTAGCTCTAGTTTTTGATTTTCATGGTGATAAGAAAGACTATATAAATCTCCGCTCTTGATTGGTCTATAAAGCTCATTAATATGATTAAGCGGGGATTTCGCATCAAATCCACTAATATTCTTCTTTAAATAGTGAGTTGCTGCTCGCTTAAATGCCCACTCAGGAATATCTCGGTTATAACTAAAGTCCATTTTTATGCTTTGGTTCTGCCAACTTTTTAGGCAATCTTCAGAAAAGTAGCTAACATTTCCGACTTTTTGACTCGTTACCATTAAAGGAGCTGAACTGCATTTTTTCAGTTCAGCAGCATTTGCATGAGACGCAATTAAAATACCCAGTAGTATTAAGATTCGACTTTTTTGAATGGCAATATCCATTTATAAACTCCTCCAAATACAGGTAAAGAACGGTAGAGACCATTCGCAGGGTCCCAGAAGTCTTGTTGGAAAATAATTTGTTGTTGTTCATTAATTTTGATTTGACTAATGCCATAAGAAGCCATGGTTTTTGTACGGCCTAGCATTTTAAAGTCATAAGCCATATACCAATGAATATAGGCTGTATCTTGATGGTGAGTTGCGCTAATCAGTTTTACAGTGACGTTACTTACTCGTGCGTTCATACCCTCAAAGTGTTTAATTAGATCTTTTTTTTGCGAGAACTGGGAAAGTGTATCGTTGATATAGAGCTGATCCGCATAAAGTTGACTCGCATTACTTACAAAAGAAGGTGTGCCTAAAGTGTTAAACGCAGCAACAAAACGGTGACCAATCTCCAGTGCTTGCTCATCATTTAATGTGACGCCAGTAATTTGTCGTTCGGCTTTACCATAATCACCTGAGTAACTAGGCACGCTTTTGCATGCTGTTAGACCTACTAAGGTAATCAGCCCTAGGGCAGTGGTTATAATTTTCATATTTAAATCCTAGCCAACTTTATAAAATTAACTTAAAGAGGCTGTCGTGAAATTTGCGTGAATTCTTGAGTTTTTAGTTTTCACGTTAAAGGGAGAACTACAGATTCTTGTTTGCTTGTTTGAAGATAATTTTGAGGCTGTATATTTTTTAATATTAAAAATAACTAGGCTAAGAAAAGATAAACAGCAATTTCCTTCTAGTCATGCCAAAGAAGCTGTAAATTTTGCTTTAGAGCAAAAAAACTAATGCTAGTTCTGTTACTCATCACTGCTTTTAATTCTTTTTGAAATAAGAGCGGATTACTATCCAATTTGTTGAAAGCCAGCAGATGAGTGAACCGGCTGTAACCATAGCGGTTCCTTGCCAAAAGCTGATTGATAACTCGGTTTGTAAAACCAGCATGGCCAGTAAAGATGAAATGATTGGAGTGAAGTAAGAAGCCACCACTAGCATCGTGGTGTTGCCATGAATAATGCCAATATTCCATGCTGCATAACCTAGTCCAATTGCTGTAGAGGCAAAGACGAGAGATAAAGTCGTATTTAAATCGAGTGTAGGTAAAACAGCTTGACCGCTAAAGAATAGCTTTAACCACAATGTTAGAGCGACGCCAATAAAGAAAATAGAAATAGGGTTTTGTCCTTTACCTATTTTCTTGGTTAATACACAATACAAAGCCCAAATAATTGCACCTATAAAAGCCAAAATATAACTTAGAGGATTACTATAAAAATTGTCTATAACTCGACTTAGACTAAAATCGCCATTTCCGGTCTGAATAAAAGTAATGCCGAAAATCGAAATAATTAAACCTAAAATAATAAAGATATTAAATTTTAGCTCTTTAAAAATAACAAAAGCTAAAACAGTCAAGCTTGGCCAAAGGTAGTTCACAATGCTGACTTCAATCGCTTGTTGCGCTGTCTTTGAATAGGCAAGTGCAAACGAAAAGCAGAGTTCATAAGCGATAAATAAAATTGCACCTAAAATTAAATATTTTTTAGAAATTAACTTAAAGTTTGGCACTCTAAAAATAATAAGCAGTAGCAACGCACTTAGTGAATAGATCAGTGTAATGCCAACATCTGGTCCAATCACGGTCGTAATATGTTTTACAAAACCCACCATAGAGGCCCACATCAGGATGGCACTTAAACCAATCAATGTTGCTAAATTTTTTGACATAAGAAATAAATGAACTTAGTTGAACACCTGAGCTACAGTGAAAGTTAAAATAATTAAAGTAAGTCAGGGTAAAGGAATTTTTAATTAAAAAATAGGCACGGATAGATAATTACCTAATAAATGATTATCAGCAAACATAAATACTTTAGGTAATTAAACTAAATGTAAGGTATCAATTTATAGCTAAGCATTAAAGTAATGCTAAACGTCTAGAAAACACCCAGTTATGTATTAAAAGTTTAAAAATATAGCCGTTAATGCCGAGCACAGTTAAATAAATAAACTATAAGTCTCTCTCCTAAAGCATTACCCTGTGCATATTGCGAAAAAATAAGAAATGGAGATAAAAGATGCTTACACGTTTTTTACTGCCGACTTTAGGTACTACCGTTGTATGTGTACTTACAGGATGTGCTTCATCCTCTCAATATCCAATTACCGAGAGTTACGGTCCAGAACCAAAGTTACCTGAACCAAAAACAAGCTTAATTCCAACCGTAAATATAGCACCAGCGAAGGGCTGGCCTAGTGGTGTTGCACCAACTCCGGCAGAAGGCTTAAAGGTAAAAGCATTTGCTAAAGGACTTGAACATCCACGTTGGCTCTATGTATTACCGAATGGTGATGTATTGGTCGCTGAAACAGATGCTCCGCCTAAACCAGAAGACAGCAAAGGCATTAAAGGTAAAATTATGACTTTTGTGATGAGACGAGCAGGATCATCTCATCCGAGTGCTAACCGTATTACTTTACTTCGTGATACCAATGGAGATGGAATAGCTGACCACAAAACCGTATTTCTTCAAAATCTAAATTCACCATTTGGTATGGCACTGGTGGGGAACTATTTGTATGTTGCCAATACAGATTCACTTATGCGTTTCCCTTACCAAGAAGGCGCAACCAAAATTACTGCCAGTGGTACTAAAGTACTAGATTTACCGGGTGGTCCTTTAAATCATCATTGGACCAAAAACGTCATTGCCAATCGTGAAGGGACAAAGCTCTACATTACCGTCGGCTCCAATAGTAATGTAGCTGAAAATGGTTTAGATCAAGAAAAAGGCCGCGCACAAATTATGGAGTTTGACATCGCAAGTGGGCAGTCACGTCCATTTGCAACTGGACTGCGTAATCCAAATGGTATGGCTTGGCAACCTCAAAGCGGTAAACTCTGGACGGTGGTTAATGAGCGCGATGAAATTGGTAGTGACCTAGTACCAGACTATATGACCTCAGTTCAAGATGGCGCTTTTTACGGCTGGCCTTATAGCTACTATGGTCAACATGTAGATGTACGTGTAAAACCACAAAATCCTGAAATGGTGGCTCGGGCAATTAAACCTGACTATGCATTAGGTAACCATACTGCTTCTTTAGGCCTCGCATTTTATGCAGCCGAATTGATGCCACAATTTAGAGGTGGGGCGATCATCGGTCAGCATGGTTCATGGAACCGCAAGCCTCATAGTGGTTATAAAGTCATTTTTGTACCATTTAGAAGTGGTCAGCCTTCTGGTCCACCGCAAGATATTTTGACGGGGTTTTTAAGTGATAAAGGCAAAGCGTATGGGCGTCCAGTTGGGGTGGCAATTGATTTTTCAGGAGCTGTGTTAGTTGCAGATGATGTCGGTAATACGATTTGGCGTGTTTCACCAGTTGCTGAAACAACGTATGAGAGTCCAACCCAACAAACCATTAGTAGTTCAGTGACTCAACCTTAAAAAGGTTGGACAGAATAGGTCTATTTTATGCAAATATTACGGTTATCTGATTACCCTCAATACAAAGAAATGGCTGCACAGTGGTTCTCTGAAAAGTGGCAAATCCCTGTGGAAGCCTATCTTGAGAGTATCCAGATTTCCATCGATCAAAAGCATGCTATTCCACAGTGGTACATTGTTTTAAATGAAAATAAGCATTTAATTGCTGGAGCGGGAGTCATTGATAATGACTTCCATGAGCGTAAAGATTTAACCCCAAACTTATGTGCTTTATTTGTAGAAGAGAACTATCGAAACCAAAACATTGCAAAACACATTTTAGATTTTGTACGTGAAGACTTGAGTAATCAGGGCATCCAAACACTTTATTTAATAACAGACCATACCGAGTTTTATGAAAAATGTGGTTGGCGGTTTTTAACGTTGGTAAAGGATGAGGAAGGCGAGATGGTGCGTATGTATGTCGCAGATACTTTTTAATAGAATTTAAAAAGCGTCTATTAAAAAAATAGCCTCGAGTGAGGCTATTTTTTATGACTTATTTATTTTTAAAATTTTTAATAATCATCAGAAGGGCAACCAGTGACAATAAAATAATAAAACCAATATAACTATTTGCTGTACTCATCAGCCCAATTTTACCTACAAAATACCCCGCTAAAATCGCTGGAATACTAAAAGCCAAATAGCTTTCAACAAAAAAAGCAGCCATAAGGCCCGCACGTTCTTCAGGAAGAGCCAATGGCATTACACTACGAATGGCCCCCATAAACGCCGTACCAAAACCAACTCCAGTAATAATAGAACCTAAAAATAGAACTACAGCATTGGTTAGGTTAATGGCGATGAATAAGACAATAGCACCGATAGCAATCGAGAGCGTACCGGTTAATAAAATACGGAAATTTGTCGACTTTCTAAGCGTTAATATACCTGCCGCACCTGAAAGGGCGAGCGCCATAAAGGTAATACCATTTAGCCATGCAGATGAAGTATGGAAAATTTTTGCCAATAACGATGGCATGAGTGACAAGAAGAAACCACTAACCATCCATAGTGCAATATTAATTGGACTAATAGTCAATAAAGCGCTTTTCGTTTGTGGAGGAATCGCCATCGCAGGTTTTAAAGAGGCAAGTGCGCCGGATCTTTTTTGCGCTGTTTCAGGAGTAAGAAAACTTAAAATGAGTTCCAAAATAAGAAGAAAGCATAAGAACTCAAAAACTACCCGTAAGGGTTGAGTAGAAAACTGTAAAATAGAACAGGTCAGAAAAATCCCAACAGCCATGCCTATCATGGGTGCGATACTATTAATCAGTGAACCATGTAACTTACTAAAATCTAAAATTGCTGCCCCTATAGCAGAAACTGCAAGACCAGTTGCTATACCTTGTAAGCCTCGTGCAATAAATAACATTGAAACATCTGATGCAAATAAGAAAAAACTCATCGAAATAATTTGCAGAGAAATAGCGGCAATGATGACTGGACGACGTCCAATATAGTCAGACAGTGACCCAATAATGAGTAATGATCCCAGCAGTGTAAAAGCATAGGTTGCAAAAATTAAAGTCAGTGTGACAGGTGAAAATTGCCAGAGCTGTTGGTATAGGCGGTAGAGTGGGGTTGGTGCACTAGATGCAGCCATAAATGTCATGAGCGTAATTGTATTGAGTGTCAAAGCACTCGCGGCATCTAATTGAAAAACAGCTCTTGACCGTTTTGAACTTGAATTGTTCATAGAACATGAATAACATAAAAGCGAATATTTAGCTTTTATACATTATTTTTACACTAAAGCAAATCCTTAGCTTTAGTGTATTTTGTATATAGATATAAATATTTATAAATTTTTCGAGACCTTTACAGAGTTTATAAATGGCAAAAGTTGTTACTGGATTACGCCCTGGTGGCCGTAGCGAAAGAATACAAACCGCGGTACATAATGCTGTAAAAGAATTACAAAAAGATTTCGAGCAAAGCCAGATTACCATTCCAATGATCGCTTCACAGGCGGGAGTAACACCTTCAACTATTTATCGTCGATGGGGAGACATCAATCAGTTATTTTCAGATGTAGCTTTAAATGAACTTAAACCTGATATGGAACCCAAAGATTTAGGTTCGTTTAAACAAGATATCACAGCATGGGTTGAGCAATATTTTGAAGAATATGCTTCGGAGGTGGGACAAGATTTATTACGAGATGTTCTGTATACATCAAATTCGGATTCTAATGCACGTATGTGCGAAAGTTTAATTATTCAGCAACTCGACATTATTCAAAATCGTGCAAAATTACGAAATGAGTTCACTATACCGAACCAAGAAATTATCGAAACTGTAATTGCTCCCATGTTATTTCGGATTCTATTTACCAATCAGGAATTAAATTTAGATTATGTACGTAGTCTTTTAAAACGCCTATTTATTTAAAATCATAGAAATATGTTCGTCTTTTTAGTTAAAAATGGCTCATTTAATTAGCCTAAGCATATAGGTTTTTGTTTTTATTAAACAATTATATATCAATATTTCTTATTATTTAAAAATTAAATTCTCATAATTTAGAATAAATATGAATTTATTTTAATCATTTACTTTTGAAATGATGATTTTAGTCATTATAAGATTAATACTGAAAGCATTTAAGGAAGTTTTAAAGAATATAAATCATATAATAAACATTGAGTTATCTTGAATTTTAATTATTTTTAAGAAATTTAATTTTTTAAAAATTCCGTAAAATAATTGTTTTGTATACAAAAATATACATGATTTTTGAATTTAACATTTTTTAAATTTATGACACAGGGTGTTTTTTATTCTTTACAATGACTTCACTTCCTTTAAAGCAGCTTGTGGTGCACGCTTTATATTTTATTTTTTATCCCCATCGAACAGGTATTTAGATAATGGATTTCAATACCCTTGACCAAGAAACGGTACAGAAAAAACAGAAGTTTCACCAAATTTTGTATGTACAGGTCATTTTTGCAATTATTTTAGGCGTTTTAATAGGTCATTTTTACCCTGAACTTGGACAAAGCTTAAAACCGCTTGGTGATGCATTCATCAAGATCGTTAAAATGATTATTGCTCCCGTAATCTTTTTGACCGTGGTTACTGGTATTGCCAGCATGACGAACATGAGTCGAGTTGGACGTGTGACTGGTAAAGCTATGCTATATTTCATTACTTTCTCAAGTCTTGCACTTGTGGTTGGTATGATTGTGGCAAACATCATTCAACCTGGTAAAGGCCTAAATATTGATCCAGCGACCTTAGTCAGCGATAAAGTAAATACTTACGTTGAGAAGGCTCATGCTACCAATATTACTGACTTCTTCATGAATATTATCCCGCAAACACTGGTAAGTCCGCTTGCTGGTGGTGAAATCTTGCAGGTTCTATTTGTGGCGGTGTTATTTGGTATTTCTTTAGCTGCTTTAGGTGATCGTGCGCGTCCAATCACTGATTTCCTAAATAACCTTACTGCTCCAGTTTTCTACTTAGTTGGCATGTTAATGAAACTTGCGCCAATTGGTGCTTTTGGGGCTATGGCATTTACTATCGGCGCATATGGGATCGAATCAATTGGTAATCTATTACTGTTGATTATGACTTTCTATATTACAGCTGTGCTGTTTGTATTAATTGTTCTAGGTGCTGTGGCGCGCTATAACGGCTTTTCAATTATTGCTTTGATTCGTTATATCAAAGACGAGCTTTGGTTGGTTTTAGGTACAAGTTCATCTGAAGCTGCTTTACCTTCCCTCATGGATAAAATGCAAAAAGCAGGTTGCGAAAAATCTGTAGTGGGCTTAGTCATTCCTACAGGTTACTCATTTAACCTTGATGGTACTAATATTTATATGACTATGGCTGCTTTATTTATTGCACAAGCATGTAATGTAGACTTATCCATTAGTGAGCAGCTTGCATTACTTTTAGTGGCAATGGTGAGTTCAAAAGGTGCAGCAGGGGTAACGGGCGCAGGCTTTATTACACTGGCCGCTACTTTGTCGGTTGTTCCATCTGTACCAGTGGCAGGTATGGCGCTAATTTTAGGTATTGACCGTTTTATGTCTGAGTGTCGTGCTTTAACTAATTTAATTGGTAATGCATGTGCAACAATTGTTGTTGCTCGTTGGGACAAAGCTCTGGACAAGGACGTTCTAGATAAAGCATTAGGAAAATCTAAAACGAATTAATTATTTAAAATTTTAATTCGAAATAAAAAACCTGTAGCAATTGGCAATTTGGGAGAGGCGCCATGCTACAGGTTTTATTTTATCTAGTCGAAAATTTAATTTAAAAAAACTATCTTCTATGTAAATGCTTAATTATGGGAGGTCAGTATAAAATTTCTCACAAACTCTCATATAGATCTACTTATGAAGTAGAACTTTTGAGGTGCCTATACTAAAAATAGTATATGCAAAACAGCTCAAGCTTACGCTTTTAAGTGATCCTCAAACTCTTCACCTAATTGCATCGCTAAGGCATTACCAGCCAAATCACACGTGACTAAACCATATTCTTTTTTAAAACTGAAAGTGAAACCTTTTCCATCGGCAAGATTTTTAACCGAATATCCTAATTTTTCTAACCAAATACGGAACGCAATTAAATTTTTAGCTTTAACAACCTTTTTCACGTGAGAACTCCTTCTATCCGTGTCTTACACCTTATTTATTAATAGGGATTTACTAGGATTTTTTAAAGGGGGAAAACTTTGTTTTATTTTGCAACTTGTAAAAAAAGTAATAGAGATAAACCAATCTTCTTCATTTTATGAATTTATTCAGTTTTTGTGTAATCATTTTTATCACTAATAAAATTTAACTATTTAATTTTTATAATTATTTTAAAATATAAGAATTAGAGTAAATTTTAATCAAAACAAATTAATTTAAAATCAATAAATGTAAAAAATAATTTCACGAAACATGCCTTATTCAAAAAGATACAGTTCTTAAAATTAAACTGTATCTTTATATAAAGCCAAAAAATTAGAAATTATCTTTTAAACTACGTAATTGAGCGAACTCATCTACACTTTCAGCACGTAAAAATGGATTGGTTGCCAACTCAAGTTCAATACTACTTGGTAGGGTAATTTTACCTTCCGTGCGAAGCTTACGAACTTGTTCTGCACGTTCTTGTAAGGCATGATTTTCAGGTTCTACGCTTAAAGCAAACTCAGCATTAGAAAGCGTATATTCATGTGTGCAATAGACTTTAGTTGTGGTTGGAAGGGCAGCAAGTCGATTTAAAGAGTGATACATTTGTTCTGCCGTACCTTCAAATAGTCGGCCACATCCCATTGCAAACAAAGTATCTCCACAAAAGAGCGCATTCAACTCTTCAATAAAATAAACAATGTGTCCTAAGGTATGACCAGGTGTCGCAATAATCTCTGCTTTTAAATCATTAAACTTTAGATGGTCATCATGTTGAAGGGGATGGGTAATACCAGGAATTTTACTTAATTCGTCTCTTGGACCATATACAGCTAGAGTGGAATTTGCCATTAAATCTGCAACGCCACCAATATGATCTTTATGCCAATGTGTAAGCCAAATTTGCTTTAAAGTTAAATGATGCTCATCACAAAATTGAGTGACTAACTCAGCTTCTGTTGGATCAACTGCAACAGCTTCATGAGTTTCAGTATCTTCTAAAATCCAGATATAGTTTTGTAGGGCATTTTGCACATCAATAAAATGAATTCTATAACGCATTGTTTTTATCCTGAAACTAAATCCAAAGAGTAAATGAGTAATCGCTAATTCTGATGATAACAGAAAATGCTATTAAGCCACGTACTCAACTGTTTGATGACAAAAACTTCTAAAAACAAAAAAAGCCCCCGTTTAGGGAGCTTTGATTTGTATATAAATGATTTAACGTATCTTAGAGAGCCAGTTGCCCAAAGTCTGTACAATCTGTACTAAGAGCAAGAGGATAATCACTGTTAAAATTACGACGCTTGTATCAAAACGTTGATAACCATAAGAAATTGCTAAGTCACCAATACCACCAGCACCAACCGCACCCGCCATAGCAGTCGCGCCGATAAGGCTAATCGTAGCAGTTGTTAAGTTCAAAATAAGAGAACTGCGAGCTTCAGGTAAAATAAAGCGTGAAATAATCTGCCAAGGCGTTGCACCCATTGCTTGAGCAGATTCGATAATTCCTTCATTTACTTCAAGTAGGGAAGTTTCAATAAGTCGGCCCATATATGGTCCAACATAAATCGTTAAAGGAACGATTGCCGCCCATGTACCAATCGAAGTACCTACCAAGAACTTTGTAAGTGGAATAACTGCAATAAGTAAAATAATAAATGGCAGAGAACGCAATGCATTTACAATTGGGTTAAGCAAATGATAAATGAATTTGTTTGGTAAGATCCCTTCAGGGCGAGTTACAAGCAGAATAATGCCTTGGATGAAGCCCCAAATACCACCAAATATAAGTGCAAAGAACACCATATTAAAGGTTTCTTGTAATGCAGTTACAAACTGGTCCATAGAAAGGGAACTTTGCCAGAAAGGCTGAGTAAGTTCAGTTAACCATTGTACGATTAAATCTCTCATACTTGATCTCCTGATTGAACTACGCTCACTTCATTTTTCTCTAAAAACTCAATCGCTTGACTGATCAACTGCGGGTCACCTAAAAGCTGTACAAACATTTGACCAATCACTGTGCCATTAATTTCAGTCATATTGGCAAATAAGATATTTAAACTAATATCATATTGTTTAATAAGTGACTGAATTACAGGTTCTTGAGCCGAACGTCCTAAGAATTGTAGGCAATAGATGCTGTGGTGATGCTGATTTTCTAATTGATTTAGAATGTTAACTGGTAACTGCTGATGTAAAACAGTTTGTATAAAGTTTTTAGTTGTTGGATGCTGAGGATTACTAAAAATATCAATAGTTGAGCCTTGCTCAATCACTTTACCAGCTTCCATAACTGCAACATGGTCACAAATAGATTCAATGACATCCATTTCATGAGTAACCATAACAATTGTGATTTTCTGTTCTTGATTGATTTTCTTTAAAAGCTCTAGAACTGATTGAGTAGTTTGCGGATCTAGTGCAGATGTGGCTTCATCACATAATAAAATTTTAGGATGGTTTGCTAAAGCACGCGCAATACCAACACGTTGCTTTTGACCGCCAGAGAGTTCATCTGGATAGGCATCTTTTTTATGCTTAAGATCAATAAACTCTAATAATTCATTTAAACGCTTTTCACGTTCTGCTTTTTTATAATTTAGCAGGCGCATTGGCATTTCGATATTTTCAGCAACTGTTTTGGTTTGAAGCAAATTGAAATGCTGAAAAATCATACCAATATTTGCACGCTCCTGACGTAATGAACGTGCATCTAAAGCAGTGAAGTCCTTTTGATTAATAATAATCTGACCTTCATTTGGTCGTTCGAGTAAATTAATCAGGCGAATTAAAGTACTTTTACCTGCACCACTATAGCCAATAATGCCGAAAATACTGCCCTCTGGAATCTCTAAATTGATTTGATCGAGTGCGCGTATGGTTTGGCTTTTGAGCTGATAGTGCTTTGAAATGTTTTTAAATTGAATCATATCGTCAGAAACTATGCTTGAAAGAAAAAACAGGCAAAGATAATTTGCCTGTTTCACGTTTGGGCTATTATATTACTATTTAGCTTCTGAGAGATAGCTGATTGGTTTGTCTACGTCAACTTTTGTTCCACCAAAGTGTTCTTCAATGTATTTTTTAACAGCTGCAGTGTGGTAAAGCTTACCAACTTTTTGCAAGACAGGATCATTTTTACGTGATTCAGCAGTTGCTAGAACGTTTACACTAATTTTTGAGATTTGATCAATAGGTTCATAGAACATAGAATCTTTGAGTACGTTTAAACCTCCCTCGAGTGCTATGGTATTATTTAATACAACTGCATCAAATTCATTTTTAAGACGTAATGCAGTTTCCATTTTGATTGGTTTGATGTTGATCTTTTTGGGATTTTCGATAACATCAATTGGACTGCCCTGAACAGGATTATAGTCAGCTTTAAGCTTGATTAAGCCAGCAGTTTGTAACAAGAGTAGCGCACGAGATTCGCTGGCAGCATCATCCGGGATTGAAATAATTGCACCTTCAGGAAGTTCTTCAATTTTTTTGTATTTACTTGAATAAATCCCCATTGGCTCAATATAAGTGGTAGAAACCGCTGCAATCTTATCCGGGTTTGAATTATTAAATACAGTAAGATAAGAATAAGCTTGGAATGCGTTCAAATCTACTTCTTTATTTGCAACTGCTGTATTCATTGAAACGGAGTCTGAGAAGTTTTTTACTTCTAACTTCAGTCCAGCAGCTTGGGTTTCAGGTAAAGATGCGATATAACGCCAAATGTCAGCATCCGAACCTGTAGAGGCAATTACTACCTTTTGTACTTTGGAACTATCATTGTTTTGTTCGGCTTGTTGAGCATTTTCTTGTTTGCTACATGCTGTCAATAATACTACTGACATGCTTAAAAAAAGGCTGATCAGCTTTTTCATTTAAAAAAGTCCTGATTAAGATATAGAACAATAACGATTGATCTATATCAATATGAAAAAAGAGGAGTTGGAATTACAACTAGTCTAAACTCTGTGATCTTTTTCTGGGGTTCCATAATTTGCTTGCATATTTTGGCTATAACAGAGGGTAATTGTTTAATAAACAAAAACTGTTTCCCCAAACAGTTCATCCCCAACAGTAGCCAAACGAGCATTCATAAATTTAGAATATTAAAAAACTCTCTACAGGCATAATTTGTAGAGCAAGTCTTTATGGAAATTATTAAAACAGCAGTGTCTGATGACAGTTACAACTATGTACTAATGATAGCAATAAAAATGTAGTTGATATAGAGGGCTTTTTTCTATTTGTTGATATCTTAATAAATCTTATAAAAATTTATATCATTTTCTTCTATTGGTGTACAAAATAAAAAAGCTCCCTAAATAGGAAGCTTTTTTTGCTAACTTTTATTCAGCTTTTTCACGTGCAATCGCGCGGTAACCGATGTCACTACGGTATTGCATACCTGTGAAAGTTACTTGGCCGCATACTTCTAAAGCATTAATTTGTGCTTCAAGAACGCTGTCACCTAAAGCAGTTACGCAAAGTACACGTCCACCAGAAGTCACAATGTGACCATCTTCACGAGTTGCAGTACCTGCGTGGAAGATTTTAGTATCTTCTGGTGATTGGCCGATACCAGAAATCACATCGCCTTTACGTACGCTATCTGGGTATCCTTCTGCTGCAAGTACAACACCGATTGACTTACGCTCATCCCACTCAGCTTCGCTTGGTAAGTTACCCGCGATACCTGCTTCAACCAAATCAACAAGAGATGACTTTAAGCGCATCATGATTGGTTGAGTTTCAGGATCACCGAAACGGCAGTTAAATTCGATTACGCGTGGTTGACCTTGTTCATCAATCATTAAACCAGCATACAAGAAACCAGTGTAAATATGACCGTCAGCAGCCATACCATCAACAGTTGGACGCATAATTTCAGTCATCACACGTTCAAATACGTCTGGAGTTACAACTGGAGCAGGAGAGTAGGCACCCATACCGCCAGTGTTTGGTCCTTGGTCGCCTTCAAAAATACGTTTGTGATCTTGTGAAGTTGCCATTGGTAAAATATTTTTACCATCAATCATACAAATGAAAGAAGCTTCTTCACCAGCGAGGAATTGTTCAATTACGACACGTGAACCTGCATCACCAAATTTGTTGCCTGCAAGCATGTCATCAATTGCTGCAAAAGCTTCTTCGTTGGTCATTGCAACGATGACACCTTTACCTGCCGCTAGACCGTCAGCTTTAATTACAATTGGTGCGCCATTTTTTTCAACGTAAGCTTTCGCTGCATCAACTTCAGTAAATACTTCGTAAAAAGCAGTTGGAATGTTATGGCGTTTTAAAAAATGTTTAGCAAACGCTTTTGAGCCTTCAAGCTGCGCTGCATATTGAGTAGGGCCCCAAATTTTTAAACCAGCTTCACGTGCAGCATCTACTACACCATTTACTAATGGTGCTTCTGGACCAACAACAATCAGCTCAACATTATTTTCTTTAGCAAAAGCAATAATTGCAGGGTTGTCCAAAATATCAAGTTGGACGTTAACGCATTTTGCTTCTGTTGCCGTTCCGGCATTACCAGGCGCAACAAAAACTTGAGTAACTTTGGTATCTTGCGCGATTTTCCATGCTAAAGCATGCTCACGACCACCACTACCTAAAACTAAAATATTCATTTTTAATTTGTTCCTTAACTTTAATCCTTTTTCATCCCCCTCTATTTCTCGAAGTGGAGAGATAGTTCCATTATTGTGGAAAACCCTCCTGAATAAAAGGAGGGTTAGGGAGGACTAAATTTAAATTAGTGGCGGAAATGGCGCATACCAGTGAAGACCATTGCAATACCAGCTTCATCAGCTGCCGCAATAACTTCTTCATCACGCATAGAACCACCCGGTTGAATGATACATTTAATGCCAGCTTTAGCTGCATTATCAATACCGTCACGGAATGGGAAGAATGCATCAGATGCCATAACAGCGCCTTCAACAACCAAACCAGCATGCTCTGCTTTAATTGCAGCAATACGTGCTGAGTTAACACGGCTCATTTGACCCGCGCCTACACCAATAGTTTGACGGTTTTTTGCATAAACAATAGCGTTTGATTTTACATATTTCGCAACTTTCCATGCGAAAATAAGGTCATCAATTTCTTGTTCAGTAGGAGCACGTTTAGTAACTACTTTAAGATCATCTTTAGTGATCATGCCCAAGTCCTGGTCTTGAACAAGTAAGCCACCGTTAACGCGTTTATAGTCAAGTTGCGGAGCACGTGCATCAATTGCAGGTAATTCGCCACATACTAAAACACGAACATTTTTCTTCGCACCAGTTACCTCAAGTACGCCATCAGCAATGCTTGGAGCAATAATAACTTCGACGAATTGACGGTCAACAATTGCTTGAGCAGTTGCAACATCTAACTCACGGTTAAATGCAATAATGCCACCGAAAGCAGATTCTGGATCTGTTGCATAAGCTAAATCATAAGCAGCTTTAATACCGTCTAAAGAAACCGCAACACCACAAGGGTTAGCATGTTTTACGATGACACAAGCTGGTTTAGCAAATGATTTAACACATTCAAGTGCAGCATCTGTGTCAGCAATATTGTTATAAGACAATTCTTTGCCTTGTAATTGTTTTGCTGTAGAAACAGAAGCTTCTTTTGCGTTTGCTTCAACATAGAAAGCAGCAGATTGATGTGGGTTTTCACCGTAACGTAAATCTTGTGCTTTATTTAATTGAGTGTTGAACGTACGAGGGAATAAATCAGCTTCACCTTCGGTCTTACCAACGCGAGCGCCTAAGTAAGAAGCGATCATACCGTCGTATTGAGCTGTATGTTCAAATGCTTTAACCGCTAAATCGAAGCGTGTTTCATAAGAAAGTGAACCTGTAGCTTTTAATTCGCTAATCACTGTATCGTAATCTGAAGCATTTACAACAATACCTACAGAGGCATGGTTCTTAGCAGCAGCACGTACCATTGTCGGACCACCGATGTCGATATTTTCGATAGCATCAGCAAGAGAGCAGTTAGGTTTAGCAACTGTAGCTGCAAATGGATAAAGGTTGACAACAACTAGATCGATTGGATCAATGTTGTGTTCTTGCATAACTGCTTCGTCTAGACCACGACGAGCTAAAATGCCGCCATGAATTTTTGGATGTAGTGTTTTTACACGGCCATCCATCATTTCTGGGAAACCAGTATGTTCAGATACTTCAACAACAGCAATGTTATTATCTTTAAGCAACTTGTATGTGCCGCCTGTAGATAATAATTCTACCCCTAAAGCTGCAAGGTTTTGAGCAAATTCGACAATTCCTGTTTTGTCTGATACAGAAATCAAAGCACGTTTAATAGTCATGATGTTCAAGTCAACAATTTCAAGTCTACGGATTAAAACCAATTAGAAGCATAAAAAAATGCCCACGACGTCGTGAGCATTTTATCATTTATTCACTCATTAAACCGTGAGCTTTTAACTTTTTGCGTAAAGTGCCGCGGTTTAGTCCAAGAATCTCTGCGGCACGTGTTTGGTTGCCACGAGTATATTCAAGAACTACAGATAAAAGAGGTTTCTCCATTTCTGCTAGCACCATGTCATATACCTGAGATGGTTGCTCACCTTGCAATTGTGCAAAATAATGACGAACTGCGCGATCCACGTGGATGCGAAGAGCAACATCAGATTGTGCAGTAAAAATAGGAGATTTGCTATTCATGCGAGTTAATCCGAAAATCAAATACTAGCTTGGGTAAAGTAGTATATAAATGTGGTCTAAAAATACGGAGTCCTGTTTTAGATCCTAAAACAGTGACTCTAAAACATAAGAACAATTAGCTTGCCATAAATCTTCGTATTGAGTAAAAAATAAGCGTAACAATAGTTAAATATTTGTTACAGCCCCCTCAAAAACAAAAAAAGTTAGGCTATGCGCTTAATTTAGAAAAGCACACATGCTTAACAGTATATTTTTTGAATTGAGAGCGAGGAGTATATGAGTCAAAGCTTTCGTGGCGCGTATCATACCATTGTCTAGGAAAAAGTGAGCAAATTAACTGCATTTTTTTTTATTTTTTTTTCACTTTTTTTACAAATTAGGGGTGGACAATTTCTAATCGATAATTTACTAGGCTTTTTTTGCTTTTATTTAAATCAAATTGAAATTTAAACGGTGTATTAGTTGGGATACGTTGAATGCCTCGTAAATTTTCAACCAAGTATTGTTGAGGAGTAAAAATGATCTCTTCTTGATTGCCTTCTTGACCAAAACTTAATTTTAGGTTTGGTAACTCAATACTTTTATTATTTTGATTGACTAGAACGCCAGAAAATCGAGTATGTTCTATATCTATTCTACGTAGCTTTACCTTTTCTATATAAAGAAGTTGATATTGTTCAGCTGACTTACTGCAGTGCAGTATTTGACAGACATAATTAAATGCATGGCTAATAGCAGGGCTTTGCTGCATAAGTTTTGGGTTGAACCAGAGAATCTGAAAAGTAAAAACTAAAATCAGAATCAGATTCGCAGAACTCCAAAGTGTATAGTACAACCAGCTATGCTTTTTACCATTATCCTGTTCGGGTGAAGTTGCTTGTTCAGCTAAGTTGAGGTTGGGAAGAGCATTGATGGGCTCGTTGTGGAAGTAATTTAAATTATTTAAATATGTCAAAAGATCAATATTAGAGTTTTCAACTTTCTGATCAAAGATATCTAACACATGAGAATGTGTCATATATCGTGTTTGAATCGAGCCGTCAGCTAAAACAGATGAGTTTGTTGCTTCTGGGAGCTCAACGTTAACCAAGTTGGTAAGAGCATTAAAATTTAAATTACATTTAGGGCAACAAACCATACCCTGAGCAACAGTTAACTGGGTAAGAGAAACTTTATAAACTGTTAAACACTTAGGGCAGCGGGTTTGTTTTTCATTCATGAGTTAAATAATCTCAATTTATTGTTTTACGTTTTCCTGAAATGCGGCACCAGTTTTCTTCGCGCTTTTCGACATCTAATATATCAAAAAATTCAGAATAAACACCTGAAACATCAGCTACTTG
Organism: Acinetobacter nosocomialis; assembly: GCF_041021905.1. Lineage (NCBI taxonomy): Bacteria > Pseudomonadati > Pseudomonadota > Gammaproteobacteria > Moraxellales > Moraxellaceae > Acinetobacter > Acinetobacter nosocomialis. The sequence goes on along the minus strand of NZ_CP157432.1, from coordinate 2,570,663 downwards.
CTCTTCAATTACACCAGCAAGTGCGAAATCACCATTAGATTTCAGTAATTGTGCAAACTCTGGCGCAAGTGCCATGAGCGGTCCTGCTAAAATATTTGCAACTAAAACGTCTGCCTGTTGAGGTTTGAATTCTTGATCGAACTCTTCAGGAAGACCCACATATAGGCGGTCTAAAACCCCATTGAGTTCTGCATTTTGTTTTGTCGCAAGAACAGCTTGAGGGTCAATATCTGTAGCATAGACTTTTTTAGCACCTAATAATAAAGCTGCAACGCCTAAAATGCCTGAACCACAACCATAATCAATAACGATTTTATCTTTTACATCGGTTTTACCTAACCATTGTAAACATAAGAATGTACTTGCATGGTTACCTGTACCAAAAGCAAGGCCTGGATCAAGTTTAATATTAGTCGCATCTGCTTCTGGTGGTTCTAGCCACTCAGGTACGATCCAGAATTTTTCCCCAATTTGAATCGGTTCATAATAATCCATCCATGCACGTTCCCAAACTTGGTCTTCAAGTTCTTCATGACGCATAGGTACATCTGGAAGTTGAGCTTTTAAGAAAGCTTCTAAAGTGTCAACATCAATTGGGTCTTGTTCGTCTTGTTGATAAATACCTGTAACAATAACTTTATTCCATAAAGGTGTTTCGCCTGGTAATGGTTCAAGCAAAGCCTGATCTTCAGCATCATCCAGCGTTACGCTTACCGCACCTAGAGACATTAAAAGTGTTTCTGTGAATTCAACTTGTTCTTGATCAACGGTAATGTGTATTTGTAACCACTTCACGAAAAGGACCTAAAAATTTTATTTAAAGGTGTATTGTAGCCGACTAGAATGGTTTAAAAAAGAAAACGGCCCATCTTTAATGGACCGCTTTTTGAAAATTTCGCTGTGTTATAGAAAAATTAAAACTTTTTTCTATACCTTAGGTTCAAACTATATTAGGGAGCAGGGGCCTTAAATTGTAGTTTGCCATTTTCGTTTGGTTGGCAAGTACCATTGAAGGTTGCACCATTATGGCTGTAAGAAACCCAATCACCCTGACGTTTTTTAGCACAAGCTCTCAGTTCTTTTTGCGTTACTGATGTACCTGACTCTGCAGCATGCTTGCTTGTTTTAGCAGTATGACTCGATTTAGTAGTATGAGTCGATTTGGCATTATGATTAGTCGCAGCGTGGGTCAACGTTACGCCTGAAAAACAAAGGAGAGATGCAGTTAAGATTTTTAACATGGTCGTTTTCATTTTGTGTTCCTTCTCGTTGCGTTAATTTTAAAGTCGTAGAAGTGCTGTACGTTTTTTATTCTAGAATGAAAAATTTTTAAAAACATTCACTTTGTATTGAATTCCTGAAACAAAATGTCAAAACATGTGGTGTAGCGTAAATCATGTGATGACAATTTTGTAATTATGTACATCAATAAGCAGATAATTTTGCTATAATGTTCCGTCTTTTTTTTCTGGTGTTTTTGTACTCATGCACTATCCTAAAGTTTATGATGTTATCGTTATCGGTGGCGGTCACGCAGGTACGGAAGCGGCACTTGCTGCGGCGCGTATGGGACGACAGACTTTGCTTTTGACCCATAACATTGAGACTTTGGGTCAGATGAGCTGTAACCCAGCAATTGGTGGTATTGGTAAATCACACTTAGTACGTGAAATTGATGCACTTGGTGGTGCAATGGCATTAGCTGCCGATAAAGGCGGTATTCAATTCCGTATTTTAAACTCGCGTAAAGGTGCCGCAGTGCGTGCAACACGTGCTCAGGCAGACCGTGTCCGTTATAAAGCTGCTATTCGCGAGACATTAGAAAACCAAGCAAATCTTGATATTTTCCAACAAGCGGCCGATGACCTGATTGTGGAAGGCGATACCGTTAAGGGTGTTGTGACCCAAATGGGTATTCGCTTTGATGCAAAAACTGTTGTATTGACTACAGGTACATTCTTGGGTGGTGTTATTCACGTTGGTTTAGAAAAATCAAGCGGTGGTCGTGCAGGAGATCCTCCTTCTATTGCTCTTGCTCAGCGTCTGCGTGAATTAAAACTACCAGTAGGTCGTTTAAAAACAGGTACTCCACCGCGTATTGATGCCCGTTCAGTTGACTTCTCTGTTATGACACCACAACCAGGTGACTTCCCATCTCCGGTGATGTCATTTATGGGGGATGCTTCAATGCATCCTGAACAAGTGAACTGCTATATCACACATACCAATGAAAAAACCCATGACATTATCCGTGGTGGTTTAGATCGTTCACCAATGTATACCGGGGTTATTGAGGGTGTAGGTCCACGTTACTGCCCATCAATTGAAGACAAAATTCATCGTTTTTCTGATAAAGACTCACATCAGGTGTTTTTAGAGCCAGAAGGTCTTGATACACATGAGCTTTATCCAAATGGTATTTCGACTTCATTACCATTTGATGTTCAGTTTGAACTTGTACGCTCAATTCGTGGTATGGAAAATGCCCACATTTTGCGTCCGGGCTACGCAATTGAATATGACTATTTTAATCCGCAAGCATTGAAATTTACCCTTGAAACCAAAGCTATTAACGGCTTGTATTTTGCTGGTCAAATTAATGGTACTACCGGTTATGAAGAAGCTGGTGCCCAAGGTTTACTTGCAGGTCTAAATGCTGCTCGCCGTGCCTGGGAGCAAGAAGAATGGACACCGAAACGTGACCAAGCTTATATGGGCGTATTGGTTGACGATTTGATCACCTTGGGTACGAAAGAACCATACCGCATGTTCACTTCACGTGCGGAATATCGTTTGATGTTACGTGAAGATAATGCCGATCAACGTTTAACAACTATTGGTCGTGAGCTTGGTTTAGTTGATGATGTTCGTTGGGCTGCTTATTGTGAAAAAATGGAAGCAGTTGAACGTGAAACATCTCGATTACAGCATTTATGGGCAGCGCCTAATAACCCAATGGGTAAAAAGTTTGTCGAAATGACTGGTGCTGACTTGAGTAAAGAATGTAGTGCGATTGATTTACTCAAACGTCCTAATATTAGTTTTGCTCAAATCGCAGAACTTACGGGTTCAGAAGTTTCAGAACAAGTGGGTGAGCAAATCGAGATCGCGGTTAAATATGAAGGTTATATTAACCGTCAGCATGAAGATGTAGCTCAGTTAAAGCGTCTTGAAGAAACCAAGATTCCTGCCGATTTTGATTATGATGTTGTTTCAGGTTTATCTCGTGAAATTACTCAGAAGTTAAAAACTGTGCGTCCGGAAACATTGGCTCAAGCAAGTCGTATTCCTGGTGTTACCCCAGCAGCTGTTCAACTTGTAATGATCACGATTCGTAAAAATAACATGGTCAAAAAAACAGCTTAATCATTTAGTAATTAAAAAAGCCCAGTTAAGACTGGGCTTTTTATTTTCTTATCAAAAAATATATGGAAACTTCCTAAGGAAGAAAATAGATTTCACTTCCTTTTTTTCTTATTTCACATGTTTTAAAACGAACGTTATATTGAATTCACGTTCAAACAAGAGGGCTTTAAACATGACAATGAAATCAATTCGCTATAATGGATATGATTTGGCATGCCAATGCTCATGTTCAACATAGCGCAAAAGAAGAAGCAGATCATTTTGGTGGAGGAGAACAGAATGATCTGAAAATAAATAAAACTCTAAATACTAATATAAAATTAAGAAAATTATTATTCAAAATCTAAAGAGAACCTGACGGTTCTCTTTTTTATATCTAGTCATTTGTTATCAGGTTCAATTTCTCGTACTGCATTGTGTACTTGAACTGGTTCAATATGGAGCAACTTTTTACCGAAACTTCGTAACCACCAGACGAGTTGAGATGTAAAAGGAACAGTTGCCGTAACTTCGACAATGTTTTCTTCAATTGGAGTAATTGTCTGATCTTTACTTAACTGACTTTCATAAAAAGTTTTGGCAGTTTGTTCAGTCATGGTTAAGGTGAGCTGTATCAATTCAGTAGGTTGGTTGTAGTCTACCCTGAAACCTAAAGCACCCGAGTCAATATAGTGATCAATATCAAAATTAACGGGGTGGAGCGCACGACTTTCTAAAACCTTAGCGGATTTGAAGCGGTGTAGGGCAAAGGTTTGTACTTCGGTTTTATCATGGCGGGTGCAAATTAAATAAATAACAGCACCTTTTTGGACCAATGCAAGCGGATTTAAAATATAAGTTTTATCTTCGCCTTGATTTACACGGGCTTGATAAACACACTCAATTTGTTTGTCTTGCAGTAAGCCTTCGTAAATTGCTTGTTGAGCAGCACGGTCGACTACAGGTGGAATCAGTGGTTGGCTTGCTGGCACAATACGGACACGATTAATCCATTGTCTTACATTATTTTGTGTAGACAGACTACGTTTTGCTAAGTCAAACCAAGGACCCATCTCATCAAGTAGACTTGGTGGGAGCAAATGTTTGAGATGTTCTTCAACCATCATAAAGGTTACTGCTTGAGAGCTTGTCATATGCGGTAAGCTTTGAATTGGTGCATCTGATTGCCACCGCCAGCCTTGAGGCACAGCTTTATTACTTTCAATTGGAAAACGCTGAGCAATTTGATTTAAATCACGCTGAATTGTCCTTAAACTGATTTCGATACCTTCACGCTCAAGCATTTCTTGCAATTCTCGAGTCCCGATCCATTTACCGGTAGGAAGGCGAGATAGAATCTGCCACTGGCGATATAAACTATTTGAAGTTTCTTTTTCTATTACAGACATAAGCGTAATACATCTATATCCAATTGCTTTGGTGTCAACACAATAAAAAAACTTTACACATTTAGCAAGTTTGTCAGATTCGGTTTATGGCACCTTTTACAATCAATGCTAAAATTTAAAAGAAAGTTATAACAATGAAAGCCAATAAGCATTATAGATATATAAGTGGCACTGAAATTGCTTATTTAAAAATGAAATATAGATAAATGATAAGACGAGGTTGCTATGTCAGAACAAGAGAAAGACCTACAAGCCGATATTGATTATTTTTTACAAGAGCAGGCGACCACCGCATTACTTAACCAGACTTCGTTTATGGACAATCTTTCGGTACAAACGAACTTATTTGAACAGCTAAAATCGCAGTTTTTTAACGAAATGCTAGACGATGTGACATCTAACGGTGCTGCTTCTAAAAAAATTGAGCAATGGTTGAGCATTCGAACTTTAGATGAGCTTAAGCAGTTAAATACGGAGGCCAAACAACATTTTCTCTATCACGGTATTACATTTAATGTTTACGGCGATAAAGAGGGTGTAGAGCGAACCATTCCTTTTGATTTAATCCCGAGGGTAATTGAAAAAAAACAGTGGGAAAAAATAGCAGCTGGATGTGCACAGCGAGTTAAAGCTTTAAACTATTTTTTAGATGATATTTATCATGGACAACATATTTTAAAGGAACAGTTAATTCCAGAAAATCATATTATTTGTCATGAGGCTTTTCAGCCACACATGCTCAAGCACAAGCTTAAAGGTAAAATTTATTCTCAAATTAGCGGCATAGATATTATACGAGATGGCGAAGGTGAATTTTTTGTACTAGAAGATAATTTAAGAACACCTTCTGGCGTCTCTTATATGATTGAATGTAGAAATATTAGTCAGCAACTCATGCCTGAACTTTGTGCTGCAAATAATTTGCAAGGCATTGAACATTACCCAAGCTTATTAAAAGAAATACTTCAAGAAAACTCAGAAGTTGATTGTCCTTTTATCGTAGTTTTAACACCAGGGCGTTTTAATAGTGCTTATTACGAACATGCCTTTTTGGCGCGTGAAATGGATGTGCCACTGGTTACTAACCGAGATTTATTTGTAGAAAATGATCAAGTTTTTGTAAAAACAATTCGTGGACGTCAAAAGGTTGATGTGATTTATCGTCGGTTAGATGATGATTTTTTAGATCCGCTTGCCTTTAGACCTGATAGTGCCCTAGGGGTAGCAGGTCTTATGTCCGCTTATTTACAAAAAAATGTAGTGATTGCAAATGCACCTGGTACTGGTGTAGCCGATGATAAATCGATTTATCCGTATGTTGATCAGATGATTCAATATTATTTAGGTGAAACACCAATTCTGAAGAATGTCCCTACTTATCAATGCCGAGAAAAAGAACATTTAGACTATGTATTGTCTCATCTAGATCAATTAGTGATTAAGGAAGCTCAAGGGTCTGGTGGTTATGGCATGTTAATTGGTCCTAAGGCGAGTGCATGTGAAATTGATGAATTTAGAAAAAAATTGATTGCTACACCACACGAATATATTGCACAGCCAACATTAGCTTTATCTGTTGCACCGACTTTAACGACATCAGGAGTGGCTGAGCGCCACATCGACTTACGTCCGTTTGTATTGAGTTCCCCATATCGCACTGAAATTGTACCGGGAGGCTTAACACGAGTGGCCATGCAAGCAGGATCTTTAGTCGTAAATTCCTCACAAGGAGGAGGCATTAAAGATACATGGGTCGTTGAAACGCTACATTCCTAATAGTCGGTTAAAGAGGAAATTTATGGTTTTACTCAATTCGAGTGCACACCACATTTATTGGTTGGGCCGTTATTTAATGCGGATTAAATTTGCTGTATCACATTTACCATTTACCGATGATGAAAAAGCAACTCAATTTGCAGCGGCATTTGGACTGGTCATTGAGCAAGCAGAATTACTGAACTGCTATATGTTGGATACGAAACAAACATATTCATTACTGAACCAGTTCATGATTGCTAAAGATAATATTCAAGAGTTAAGAGGGATACTATCTTCTAGCGCTTATGCCGAACTGAATCATGCGATTAAGTCACTTCAAGCTCATCCTGATTCATTAAATAAAGCTTTAGCTCAATGTAATCAAATACTTGATTCTGAAAATGAAGATATAGCCTTATTTCTGAATTTAGGAAAGAAAGTAGAGCAATTAGATATACAACTACGTTTTCAGCAAGACCTTACGGGACTTTTACAGGAGCTAGAAAAATTGCTTCAACAGCTGAATGACTTAGGATGGGAGAAGCTAAATCAATCTTGGCAATTATTAAAAGATCATCCGTCTTGGGATGCTTATTATAATTTTACTCAGCAGCTGGAATATATGTTCGAGGCATGATTATGAAATTGATGATTAATCATCAAACGCATTATAACTATACTGAAACTGCTAAAAACAGTATTCAGTATATTAAGATGATGCCTCAAACATCGCTGCATCAACATGTTGTGAATTGGGCAATCAGTGTGCCAGGTGATAAGACACTCAAAAGAGATATTTTTAATAATATTTGGTTAACCGCTACGCAGCGTTATGAATACCAACATCTTACTTTTATGGCGCAGGGTATTGTTGAGCTTTTAAATACAGAGATAGGTGGAGTAGATGTACCTATACCATCAAAAATATTTCTTCAAAGTACAGCGGCCACTCAATATGATTCTGAAATGTTGGATTTTGCCCAGAAAATTGTAACCGTCAAAGATCGACAACACATTGCTTTGCTCAGTGAAAATATTCTGCAAAAGATGCCATATCAACCAGATAGTACATCTGTTCATACGACTGCCACGCAAGCCTTTCATGCAGCTCAAGGAGTATGTCAAGATCATGCACATGTTTTAATCGCCATGTGTCGTGCGTTACAATTACCAGCACGTTATGTCTCTGGTTATTTATTTGATCAAAATTATCCGCACCTTGCCAGTCACGCTTGGGCGGAGGTATTTTTAGATAATCAGTGGTATTGTTTTGATGTAAGCAATCAATTGTTTACGCCAAAGCATCATATTTATCTCGCAGTTGGACGGGACTATCTTGATGTTGCCCCAATTAGAGGTGTGCGAGAACAGGGTGGTATTGAAAATATGATGTCTGTGGTTCAAGTGTTGGCTTGTTGAATGTAAAGAGAACGAAATGACCTATTGTTGTGCGCTGAGATTAGAACAGGGTTTGGTGTTTATAAGTGACACTCGAACTAATGCAGGGGTCGATCATATTTCTGTATTTCGTAAGCTTCATACTTTCGGTGTAACGGGAGAGCGTTTTATTGCCTTGCAAACAGCAGGTAATTTAGCAACGACACAAGCGGTTATCGGGCATTTGCAAAATGCGCTTACTTTGCAGCAAGAGCCTAATTTATATAGTATTAATACAATGTTTGAAGTGGCTGATTTAGTCGGTAAAACTTTAAAAAATGTTTTAGAAGATATTAGCTCAGATACTCAAGAACAAATGAATTATGCTTGTAGTATTTTGGTGGGTGGACAAATTAAAGGCGGTGATATGCAGCTTTATAATGTTTATCCGCAAGGTAATTTTATTTGTGCTACAACCGACACGCCTTACTTTCAAATTGGTGAAAGTAAATATGGTAAGCCTATTTTAGATCGTGCTTTATATTATGCAATGCCGTTAGATGATGCTCTACGCTGTAGTTTAATCTCATTTGACTCAACACTGCGTTCTAATGTGTCGGTAGGTTTACCATTAGATGCCTTGGTCTATAGCAGAGATAGTTTTGTGATTCCTATGGGTAAACGAATTAGTGAAGATGATCCATATTTTTCACAAATTAGTCGTCAGTGGTCGGATACTTTACGTCGTGGTTTACAGGAAATGCCTAAACCTACAGATGATTATTGGCGTTAAAAGGTATTTCAAATAAAAAAATCCAAGCAAGCTTGGATTTTTTATTTACTAAATTATTAAGTACTTTGGCGGACTGGACGAGTGCTTAAGCGGCAAAGTAATTCATAACCAATTGTGCCGTTAGCTTCAGCAACGTCATCAACTAAACGATGATTACCCCAAAGTTCCACTTGGGTACCAAGTTTTACCTGAGTATTTGTGACATCAATCGCTATCATATCCATACTTACACGTCCTACAACTGGACAAAGTTTGCCATCAATAGCGACAAAGTTTTGCTTAACATAAGCTCTTGGATAACCATCACCATAGCCAATAGAAACTATGGCAATATCCATAGCCTGTTGAGCGCAAAAAGTTGAACCATAACCCACATGTTCACCAGCTTGAATATGATTTAACGCGATAACTTCTGCTGTGAAAGTCATGACTGGTTTTAAATCAAGCTCATGTACTGTTTTATCTGCAAAAGGTGAAGCACCGTAGAGCATAATACCCGGTCGTACATAGTCAAAATTCATTTCTGGCCATTTAAAAATAGCCGCTGAATTACAGCAAGATGCTAAAACTGGTTCACAAGCTTGTTTTACTTGCAAAAATTGCTGTTTTTGTTGTTCATTTAAAGGATGGTCTACATCTGCATTGGCAAAATGCATAGCAAGTACACAGGTAAATCCTTCAGATTTTAAAGTTTTAATGATTTCAATAACTTCTGGGTTCTTAAAACCTAAACGGTTCATACCGCTATTTAATTTAACCCATACTTTTAAGCCTTGGGCAATGTATGCTTGTTTGTGTTTAATTAACCATTCAAACTGTTGTTGATGATGAATAACACATTCAAATTTTTGCTCAATTGCGACGGGCATTTCATCTTCAGAAAATACGCCTTCAATTAAAGTAACTGGTTGTTCGAAACCAAGTTCACGGATTTCTAATCCTTCTTGTAGGCAGGCGACACCAAAGGCATCTGAGGCATTTAAGGCTGCTAAACAGTCTTTGACTCCATGTCCGTAAGCATTGGCTTTTACCATACTTACGATTTTTGAATTTGCTGCGAGTTGTTTGACACGGTTTAAATTATATTGAAGCGCTTGGCGATCAATATAAACTGTTGCTTGACGCACCCTCATTTACTCCTTTGGGCTAGAGATAGAGTTTATTCTTCATCATCATATTGGCTGTAATACTCAGGAGAGAGATTACTAAAACGAGTATATTGACCTTCAAAGGCAAGGCGAACAGTACCAATAGGGCCGTTACGCTGTTTACCAATGATAATTTCTGCGGTGCCTGCTTCTTTAGATTCTTTGTTATAGACTTCATCACGGTAAATGAACATGATTAAGTCGGCATCCTGTTCAATCGCACCCGATTCACGTAAGTCGGACATTACTGGGCGTTTATTTGGACGGTTTTCCAGACTTCGGTTAAGCTGGGAAAGTGCAATCACAGGACAGTGCATTTCTTTTGCCAAGGCTTTTAAGCTTCGTGAAATTTCCGAGATCTCGCCAACACGGTTATCGCCCATACCCGGAACTTTCATTAATTGTAAATAATCGACCATGATACAGCCGATTTTACCATCATGCATTTTTGCAATACGTCTAGCTCGGGCACGAACCTCTGTTGGTGGTAAAGCTGACGAATCATCAATGTATAAATGCATTTGTTGAAGCTGCAAAATAGTACCAGTAACTTTAGTCCACTCATCTGCATCTAAATTACCTGAACGTAAATGTCCTTGGTGAACTTTACCCATTGCAGAGATTAGACGCATTGCAATTGAGTCGGCTGGCATCTCCATAGAGAATACGAGAGCAGGGAGTTTATTGTATTGCAAAACACTTTCAACCAAGTTCATGGCAAAGGTAGTTTTACCCATAGACGGACGTGCCGCGACAATAATTAAGTCTCCAGGTTGCATACCGGAAGTTTTATTATCGAGTTCTAAGAAGCCAGTAGTTAAACCAGTAATATTGCCATCGAGTTTTGAAAGTTCATCAAGTTTACTAATTACATCGGCTGTTACAGAGCTAATTGCTTTAGGGCCAGAATCTTTTTTATTGTTATTGTGCTGTTCAGCTAAAGAGAAAATACTGGTTTCGGCTAAATCTAAAATTTCACTAACACCACGCCCTTTTGTGTCATAAGCATTTTGTAAAATTTCAGTACTTACCTTGATCATACTGCGTAGTGTAGAGAATTCTTTAATTTTGGTTGCATAGGTTTCAAGGTTATAGAAACTTGAAGGTGAATCAGCCATAAGCTGCATTAAGTATTCTTCACCACCAATAGCATCAAGTAAGTTTTGTTTTAAAAGCCAGTCATTCACTAAGACCGCATCATAAGGTGAATTTTCCTGCGCTAATTTTTCAATTGCGCGGTAAATATATTTATGACGAGTGGCATAAAAATCATTTTCTTTGAGTAGGTCACTGATTTGTTCAAAAGATTCAGCAACGGTCATCAATGCAGCAAGCACTGCTTGTTCAATGGCTAAATTGTGTGGGGGAGTGCGAAACTCTTTAAGTTGGCCTGATTCACTCGTCTTATTTTCTGTTGGAGATGAAAGCGTTAAAGAAGTGGCATTCGCCTGAGACATAATTAGACCTGATGATAAAATGTGTGCACAAAAAAAGGGTTTTAAGCCGAGAACTATCTTAAAACAAAAATAAATAAACTACCTAATTAAAAAACCAATTAAACTGAAGAACTGATCAGGAATTAATATATCTAATTTTATTTCATAAATTTAAGAGATAAAAAAAGAGCATGCGTGAGCATGCTCTTTTTTTGATGAGAAATTACTCAGATACGATAGTAACGAGAACTTCTGCAACAACATCATGATGCAATTGGATTGCGATGTTGAATTCACCAGTGTGACGAAGCGCACCGTTTGGTAAACGAACTTCTGCACGGTCAACTGTAAGACCAGCATTCGTTAACGCGTCAGCGATGTCACGAGTACCGATAGAACCGAAGAGTTTACCTTCGTCACCAGCTTTAGCAGTGATAACGATGTTAACTTCATTCAATTGTTCAGCACGTGCTTGAGCAGCAGCTAATACTTCAGCTTCTTGCTTCTCAAGTTCAGCACGACGAGCTTCAAAAGCAGCAGTGTTAGCTTCAGTAGCTGCAACTGCTTTACCTTGAGGGATAAGGAAGTTACGGCCGTAACCAGCTTTAACTGATACTTTATCGCCTAATTTACCAAGGTTCTTAATGCGTTGTAATAAGATAACGTCCACAGATCACCTCACTTATGGTTGTCAGTGTACGGAATCAAAGACAAATAGCGAGCTTGTTTGATAGCAAGTGCTAATTGACGTTGATAACGAGCTTTAGTACCAGTGATACGGCTAGGAACAATCTTGCCGTTTTCAGTGATGTACTGTTTTAAAGTGTCGATATCTTTGTAGTCGATGTACGCAACATTCTCAGCTGTAAAGCGGCAGAACTTGCGACGACGGTAAAAACGTGCCATTGATGTTCTCCTTATTCAGCTTCTTGAGCAACTTGCTGTGCTTCTTCGCGTTGAGCTTTACGCGCACGCTTTTCTTCAGCACTCTTAGCAAGCAATGACTCTTCAGTGATTGCGTGTTCACGACGGATGATAAGGTTACGAATGATCGCGTCGTTATAACGGAATAATTCTTCTAACTCATCAAGCGTAGTTTGACCACATTCAACATTCATAAGAATGTAGTGCGCTTTGTGAATTTTGTTAATTGGGTAAGCCAATTGACGACGGCCCCAATCTTCTAAACGGTGAATTTGACCATCAGCTTCTTTGATCTGAGAGATATAGCGTTCAACCATACCTACAACTTGATCGCTTTGGTCTGGATGTACCAAAAGTACGATTTCGTAATGACGCATTGTCAGCTCCTTACGGTTTAAACAGCCCCTAAAAAATTAGAAGCAAGGAGTCATAGCTAAAATATAAATAGCTACGTCGCAAAAAATGCGAAGGCTGAATTATAGGTAAAAATTAGACTAAAAACAAATCTTTTGATAAGAAATATGAAAAGTTGTTTTTGAGGAGGAAATCCTCCCTTAATTAAAAGAGAGGAAGATTTGGAGCAGGGGATTGATAGGTAAAGCTAAAGCTCAAACTTAACAGGGTAATTAATATGACCGAGTAGAGGAAAAAACGTTTAGCCCAAAGTTGATCGTTTTCGGCTTTGAATCCAATAATCGATAAATAGAACCAGTATGCAGTTAAAGCATTAAAGGTAATTAAAAAGAATACATTGGTATAACCAAAACAATATAACCCGTTCAAAACAGCTGCAAATAACAGGATATATATTACACATTCAATTTTCGTACGATAAATAGAACGTGCTACAGGCAAAATTGGAATTCCTGCATTTTTGTAATCATCAAAACGATAAATTGCAATTGCCCAAGAGTGAGGCATTTGCCATAAACCGTATGCTAAAAACAAAAGCAAGGCTGCCACATCAAATTGATGAGTTACCGCTGTATAACCAATAACAGGAGGACTCGCTCCGGAGATACTACCAATAACGGTTTGATGGATTGAGGTACGTTTGGTCCACAAGCTATAAAAACCGACATAGACAACAAAACCAATTACTGCAAACAAAAATGCGTAACCATTTACACCAAACCACAAAATGCTAAAACCAATTATCCCAAGTACAAACGCATATATAAGCGCAACAGTAGGAGAGATGGTTTTTTTAACAAGTGCGCGGTTTTGAGTGCGCTGCATCTTTGTATCAATATCTTGATCAATAACATTATTGACGACACAACCTGAGGCAACGACTAACGTTGTTCCAATGAGAGTGAGCAATAATAATAAGATGTCTATAGAGCCTTGGGCGGCTAAGAAGAAGCCGCCCAAAGTGGTAACGAAATTACCGAAGAGAATTCCTGGTTTAGTCAGGAATAAATACTTTTTCAACATGACAATCAGTTTAGATCATCATATTGTAGTGAAGATAATTCATAATCCACACAGAACCGATTAACAGTACAGCGATACATAGGATCGTGTAGATAAATGCAATCATATTCCAACGTTGTTCAGATGATGTATTCATGTGTAAGAAGTACACAAGTTGTACAAGAACCTGAGCAACGGCAGTAATTGCAATCACTGTAACTAAAAGACCACGGCTGAAACCGCCTGCCATCACCATCCCGAATGGGATGATGGTAAGGATAACAGATAGAATAAAACCTACAGTGTATTGCTTAAAGTTACCGTGTGACGCACCAGCAGCATTATGCTCATGACTACTCATTAGAGAACTCCCAGTAAGTAAACGACGCTGAATACACAGATCCAAACGATGTCAAGGAAGTGCCAGAACAAGCTTAAGCAAGCAAGACGACGTGTATTCGGTAAAGTCAAACCTTTAGTTTTGATTTGATACATCAATACCAACATCCACACTAAACCAGAAGTTACGTGGATACCGTGCGTACCAACCAAAGTAAAGAACGATGACAAGAATGCACTATGAGTTGGACCATGACCTTCCTCTACAAGGTGATGGAATTCATAGAGCTCCATACCGATGAAGGTTGCACCAAAAAGGAATGTAATAAATAACCAAGTAATAACTTGATTTACATTCTTTTTATAAGAGGCAAGTACAGCAAAACCGAAAGTTACCGATGAAATCAATAAGGCAAATGTTTCAGTTAACACGTAGCCTAATGAATTATGGAACAGGTCATATGCACTTGGAGTCCCTGCTGGAACATGACTGCTTAATACAGCGAACGCAATGAAGAGTGATCCGAAAAGAATCAAGTCACTCATCAAGTATGTCCAGAAACCAAAGACCGTTAAATCTGTATCATCATGTTCATGATGACCATCGTGGCCATGGTTGTCGTGATGAAGTACTTCAGCCATTTCCTTAGTCCTTCTTCAAGTGTTTTTCAAGTAAAGCATAGCGTTCGTTTTCAATACGCTCAACTTCAGCAGCTGGAACATAGTAATCAACATTCTTAGTGAATGAGCTTACGATCAAGCTAATAACAGCTGAAACGAATGAAACAACAACGAGCCACCAAATATGCCAGATAAGTGCAAAGCCAAGAAGAGTAATGAACATTGCAATGACAAAACCAGCAGCACGATCAGTCGGCATGTGGATGTCTTCATATTTAGTATTACGTGCGTATGCTACACCGTTTTCTTTGTCAGTCCAGAAACGGTCAATACCGCTACCATCTGGTTCATGCGCAAAGTTGTAGAATGGAGCAGGGGAAGAAGTAGCCCATTCAAGTGTACGTGCATCCCATGGATCGCCTGTGTGGTCCATGTTTTGGTGACGTTGTAAGAAACCAACGATGATTTGCATTAAGAAACATGCAATACCAATCGCAACAAGAACAGCACCAAATAATGCAATCGCAAGGTATGGATCCCATTCAGGGTTGTCATATGTATTCAAACGACGAGTCATACCCATGAAACCAAGGATATAAAGTGGCATGAATGCAAAATAGAAACCAAAGAACCAGAACCAGAATGCAGCTTTACCCCAAGCTTCATTGAGCTTCCAACCAAACATTTTTGGCCAGTAGTAAATGATGCCGGCAAACATACCAAACACCACACCACCAATAATTACGTTATGGAAGTGAGCGATCAAGAATAATGAGTTGTGTACCAAGAAGTCCGCAGGCGGAACAGCCATAAGTACACCAGTTAAACCACCGATACCGAATGTTACAAGGAAGCCGAGCGTCCATAACATTGGAGTAGTAAAGGTGATGCGACCTTTATACATGGTGAATAACCAAGAGAAGATTTTCACACCAGTAGGAATCGCAATAACCATGGTCATGATACCGAAGAACGCGTTAACGTTCGCACCAGCACCCATGGTAAAGAAGTGGTGAAGCCATACAACGAATGCTAATACAGTAATTGCAATTGTTGCATACACCATAGACTTGTAACCGAACAACGCTTTACGAGAGAAGGTTGCAACGATTTCTGAGTATAAACCAAATGCTGGTAATACCAAGATATATACTTCAGGGTGACCCCATGTCCAGATCAAGTTCACATAAAGCATTGGGCTACCGCCAAGCTCATTTGTGAAGAAATGGAAGCCAAAGTAACGGTCTAATGTAAGCATTGCAAGCGTACCTGTTAATACAGGGAATGATGCAATGATTAATACTGCCGTACAAAGTGAAGTCCACGTGAAAATAGGCATGTCCATTAATTTCATGCCAGGTGCACGCATCTTGATGATGGTAACGAAGAAGTTAACACCGGATAAAAGCGTACCTAGGCCAGAAACCTGAAGTGCCCAGATATAGTAGTCAACACCTACACCAGGAGAATATTGAATACCAGACAGAGGAGGGTAAGCCATCCAACCAGTCGCAGCAAATTCACCTAATACAAGTGAAAGCATCATTAAACCAGCAGCACCAGCGAATAACCAGAAGCTTAAAGAGTTCAATAATGGGAAAGCAACGTCACGAGCACCAATCTGTAAAGGAACAGAGATGTTCATCATACCTACAACGAGACCCATTGCTACGAAGAAGATCATGATTACACCGTGTGCGGTGAAGATCTGGTCGTAATGGTCAGGATGTAAATAACCTTCACCACCGCCTTTAGCGAGGAAAAGTTGTAAACGCATCATGATCGCATCGGCGAAACCACGCAAAAGCATGACGACAGATACGATGATATACATGATACCAATTTTTTTATGATCTACAGTTGTAAACCATTCTTTCCACAAATATCCCCATTTTTTGAAATAGGTGATACCGCCAAGCACAGCAATTGCACCAAGTGCCATAAAGACCATGGTGACAAGTACGATTGGCTCTGTCGGGATAGAGTCCCAACCCAATTTACCAAAAATCATATCCATGTCTTATTCCCCTTGAGCAGCGTGTTCAGCTGCAGCATGAGTTTCTGCTGTTGCATGCCCAGCAGAGTGGTCAGCACCATGATAGTTACTCATATAATGGTTGATAACTGTTTCAAACAGTTTTGGTTCAACTGAAGAGTAATAAGTCACAGGGTGTGGCTTAGTCGGGAACGGTTTCATCGCTTCTGCTTTAGCAAGCGCTTCTTGATCACCAGCAGCTTTAGCACGATTGACTAAATGCTCGATTTGGTGCTTAGAACGATCGCCATCACGTAAGGTTGCCAATTCAGCTTGGTCAAGCGTAGCTTTTTGCACTGCTTCTGGATTAATAGTTGAACCATTACCAGCTTTAACTGCTGCTACCCATTCGTTGAATTGTTGCTCTGTAACGCTATGCGCTTTGAAACGCATTTGAGAGAAACCATAGCCTGAGTAGTTAGAAGAGAAACCACGATATACACCAGTTTCATTTGCTAACAAATGAAGGTGAGTTTGCATACCTGCCATCGCGTAAATCTGGCCACCTAACTGTGGAATGAAGAATGAGTTCATTGTGAAGTTAGACGTGATTTTGAAACTTAACGGAGTTTTTTCTGGGAAACGTACTTCGTTAACAGTCGCAATGTTTTGTTCAGGATAAATAAAAATCCACTTGAACTGTTCAGCAATAACCTGAATAGTTAAAGGTGCTTTATCTGATTCTAAAGGACGGTATGGGTCATACTTGTGGGAACCCCACCAAGTTAACCAAGCTAAAATACCAATAATAATGACAGGGATACCCCATACTACAACTTCAATTGCAGTTGAGTGTGCCCATGTAGGTTTATAGTCTGCATCTTTATTTGACGCACGATATTTCCAACCAAACCATAATGCCATGATGATTGAAGGAATCACCACGAGTAACATTAAATAGATCGCAGTCATCATAAGGTCACTTTGACCTTGACCAACTGGACCTTTAGAGTTTAGAAGTACCATATCACCACCACACCCAGTCAAAAGTGCGGCAAGCGTTGATAAAGACAATACAGCTAAAATCGTTTGTCTCATTTTACAACCTCGGTGAAGAGTCCCATTCCCTAATTAAATATGGGATAGCGATTAAAGTGTCGCATGATTGAGAACGCTAGTCTTAAAATTTAGACTTCTCAATGATGCGACACCGCTACGTTGTAGGGCATTATGCCTCATATCGACAAACTAAGCTACATGTAAAGCAGCTTGAAATAATTGTTTTAAAACCCGATTTTTTTTGTAGGGTATCGAATTATGATGGAGCTTTTATTTAAATATCAACTCTCTATAGAAAAAAGGAGGCGGGGCGCCTCCTTTTTTTTAGACATTAAATGAATCAGTCATTCACTGTCATTTGATCACTTTTGTTCTTGCAATTTTGTCATGTAAAGCCTGTCGCTTTTGTCCTAATGCAAAAGCATAGTCAATAATTGTACTAATTGGCATAAATAGTAAGTTTAATATAATGAAAACGATACTTCTGAGTAAGAAGATACGTGTTAGATTAACTTTACCATTAGTTTCAGCATCGACAATTTTAATTCCGACAATTTTTTTACCAATACTTTGCCCAAACTTGGTCAACAAAAATGCTTGAATAGCGAGCATTATTACTACATAAAGTAACATTGTATGCCACGCTTCCACTGGAATTAGTGTAAAAAGCTGCTGCTGAAGTTCAGCTGCTTTGGTTGATGCAACTTCAGCAGACTGCATCTGTTTTTGTAACTCAAAAAGTTGTTTATATTGAGCTTCGTTAAAGAAAAAAGACGGAATGGCTGCAATAGGTAACCAAAGTAATAAGTCAATAATTTTTGCAAGCGCACGAGATGAAATTGAAGCAAGCTCATGTGTCTTAGTCTCGACTCGAATTTGCTGGATAGTCTCGTTATAAGGCGTATTTGTATTTGCCGAAAAAGCAGAATAACCCGTAGGTTGATATACAAGTTTACCTTGGGTTAATTCTCCTAAAGCTTTCCATTCTGTCATGCCTTCATGCCAAGCTAAATCAGTAAGTAAAACTTGTTGGCTTGCCAACATCTGATTTAGTTGCTCTAAGGTATAAGGCCCAGCTTGTTGATTATTACGTGCCAAGTAAATTTGCATAAGTAAAAATTCTCTATTCTAAAGATGAAAAAAGACCCACGGATGGGTCTTTTTCTATAACAAATTAGATTTGCTTGATTTTTTCTTCAGCAAGGAAGAACCATGTATCTAAAACTGAGTCAGGGTTTAAAGACACTGATTCAATACCTTGTTCCATTAGCCATTTTGCAAGGTCAGGGTGGTCAGATGGTCCTTGACCGCAAATACCGACATATTTACCGGCTTTACGACAAGCATGAATTGCCATAGAAAGAAGAGCTTTTACAGCAGCATCGCGCTCATCGAATAAGTGAGAAACAATACCAGAGTCACGATCAAGACCAAGTGTTAATTGAGTTAAATCGTTAGAGCCGATAGAGAAACCATCGAAGTGTTCAAGGAATTGTTCAGCTAATAATGCGTTAGTTGGTAATTCACACATCATGATGACTTTTAATCCATTCTCGCCGCGCTTTAAGCCATTTTGAGCCAACAACTCAATCACGCGTTTTGCTTCAGATACTGTACGCACAAATGGAATCATGATTTGGATATTGGTTAAACCCATTTCATCACGAACTTTTTTAAGCGCGCGGCATTCAAGTTCGAAACAATCACGGAAGTTGTCCGAAACATAACGGCTTGCACCACGGAAACCAAGCATTGGGTTTTCTTCTTCTGGCTCGTATAACTTACCGCCAATAAGGTTTGCATATTCGTTTGACTTAAAGTCAGACATACGAACAATGACTGGTTTATCAGCAAAAGCAGCTGCAAGTGTTGCAATACCTTCAACTAGTTTTTCAACATAGAATTCTACAGGTGATGCATAGCCAGCTGTACGTGTCATTACAGCAGCACGAGTTTCACGAGGTAAGCTTTCAATGTTAAGGAGGGCTTTAGGATGGACCCCAATCATTCGGTTAATAATGAACTCTAAACGAGCAAGACCAATACCTTCATTTGGAATTTGAGCAAAGTCAAAGGCACGGTCAGGGTTACCTACGTTCATCATGATTTTGAATGAAAGTTTAGGCATAGATTCAATAGAGTTACGCTGAACTTCAAAATCTAATGCACCTTCATAGATGAAACCAGTGTCACCTTCAGCACAAGAAACAGTAACTTCTTGACCATCAGTTAATACTTCAGTTGCGTTACCACAACCTACAATTGCTGGTACACCAAGTTCACGAGCAATAATTGCAGCATGACACGTACGACCACCACGGTTAGTAATGATAGCCGCAGCACGTTTCATTACTGGTTCCCAATCTGGGTCAGTCATGTCTGATACAAGTACGTCACCGTCTTGTACTTTGTCCATTTCTTTAATTGAGTTAACAATACGGACTTTACCAGAACCGATACGCTGCCCAATTGAACGGCCTTCACAAAGTACAGTACCTTTTTGCTTGAGTAGGTAACGTTCCATTGTGCCAACATTTTGGCGGCTTTTTACGGTTTCAGGACGAGCTTGAACAATATAGATTTGACCATCGTCACCATCTTTTGCCCATTCAATATCCATCGGAGCGCCATAATGTTGCTCAATAATAAGCGCTTGTTTAGCTAACTCTTGTAATTCATGATCATTTAATGCGAACTGTTGACGTTCTTGTTTTTCAACGTCGACAACAACAACAGACTTACCTGCTGAGCCTTCTTCACCATAAATCATTTTCTGGTGCTTAGAGCCAAGATTACGGCGTAATACCGCATGTTTTCCAGCATTTAATAATGGTTTAGAAAGGTAGAATTCATCAGGGTTAACCGCACCTTGCACAACCATTTCACCTAAACCGTAAGATGCAGTAATGAATACGACATCACGGAAACCAGACTCGGTATCTAGGGTAAACATTACACCCGCAGCGCCAGTTTCAGAACGGACCATACGTTGAACACCCGCAGATAATGCGACAACATCATGATCGAAGCCTTGGTGTACACGATAAGAAATAGCACGGTCATTATATAAAGAAGCAAATACTTCTTTGATGGCGATAAGTACGTTATCAATACCGCGAATATTCAAGAAAGTTTCTTGTTGTCCCGCGAAAGATGCATCTGGTAAATCTTCAGCAGTTGCAGATGAACGAACGGCAACCGCGATATCAGGGTTGCCGTTAGAAAGTTCTGTAAAAGCGGCGCGAATTTCTTGTTCTAAGGTTGCAGTGAGTGGAGTCTCTACAATCCATTGACGAATTTTAGCGCCTGTTTCTGCAAGTGCATTTACGTCATCAACGTTAAGCTGTGCAAGTTCTGCTTGAATTCGAGCGTTAAGACCGCTTTGGTCTAAGAACTCACGATAGGCCTGTGCAGTTGTTGCAAAACCACCAGGTACCGATACACCAGCATTTGATAAATGGCTGATCATTTCACCCAAAGATGAGTTTTTCCCACCTACGAGTTCGACATCGTGTTTCCCTAATTTTTCTAGACCGATTACGCGCGCTTCCAAAGTTTTCACTCCACTTTTGCAGTATTAATGTCTATCTTGGCATGAAATTAAAAAAATAAAGTGCTTAGTTGAGAATTTTACTAAGCGACAGTCATGTAAGATCAGTTTACTATAAAGATTATATAGCACTAAGACAAATGTTTAAGGAGAATTTTAATGTCAGAAAGTAAACAATTTAAGCGGAGTGTTTTTTTTATTTCTGATGGAACTGCGATTACTGCCGAGACCCTTGGACATTCGTTATTAGCCCAATTTCCCAATGTAGATTTTGATATTCACATCATGCCTTATATTACAACTGAAGAGGCAGCAATGGCAGTTGTGGTTGAGATTAATAAATGTCAAACCAGAGATGGATGTTTACCATTGGTATTTGATACTTTAGTTGATCCGCATGTACGAGAAATTATTAATACGGCTAAAGCAGTTAATCTGGATGTGTTTGAAGGATTAATTAGTAAGCTAGAGCAGGAACTCGGTACACCACCAACGACACTGGTTGGGCAAACACATGCGGTAACTGACTCTGAATATTATAAAGCCCGTATTGATGCTGTTCACTTTGCACTTGATAACGATGATGGGGCACGCACCCGACACTATGACAAAGCTGATTTAATTTTAATTGGTGTGTCTCGTTCCGGAAAAACTCCGACTTCTATTTATCTATCTTTACAGTTCGGTATTCGTGTTGCTAACTATCCTTTAACCGAAGAAGATTTAGATGATAACCGTTTACCAGCAGTATTAAGAGAACACCGTAGTAAGCTCTTTGGTTTAATGATTGACGCAGAACGTTTAGTGGCGATTCGAAGTGAGCGTAAAGCGAATAGTCGATACGCAAGTTTTAGCCAGTGCCAAATGGAATTAAGAGCGATTGAAGGTATTTATATTTCAGAAGGTATTAAATATTTAAATGTAACTGAAATGTCGATTGAAGAAATTTCTACTCGTATTTTACAAATGACTGGTTTAAAGCGACGTATCGGTTAATTAAATCAAATATTTATTTAAACCATTCAATTTGAATAATATTAATATATTGGAATTGAATGGTTTTTATTTTTAATACATATTGAAAATAAAAGTTTTAAATATAAAACGCTAAGTTAATAAATAGTTTCTGATTAGTTATCAGCGTGTAAATTTTTTATAGGGAGTTTGTGAGATAAAATAAGCTTTTTGAAAAGAAATGTATATAAAATAATAATCTATATTTTAATAAATAGTTGTTTTTAATTATTTTTTAAATAAACAAATACTTTTTTTCTACACATTTTTCGTTTGTTAACTCTATCGCTTGTTATTTATTTATTGTGATGCATTTCACATTTTTAACTATAATTTCCCATCTCGATATGGGACTATCCGATTATCAAAATGCTAAAAAAATGTGTTTTTTCATTGGTATATCTCTTACCAATTCATTTATACGCAGCTCAAGTTGATGTACTGCGTGAGCAAGCTGTTCAAAATTATAGAGCAGGCCAAACTCAACAGGCTGTTTCTCAACTCGATCAATTGTTAAAACATTATCCGTATGATCAAAAATTGCTTGCTGATTATTTAATTGTTATGTCAAGTGAAAAAAAGGATCTGACGAATTTTTCCAATTTTTTAGAAAATATTAATTATGTGAATTTTCCTGAATATGCAAAGTTACCTTTAATTCGAAATTTTCGTGATTTTAAACATTTTCAAACAGCAATTGATTGGTCAAATAAACTTAATATTCAAAAATCAGTCGATGGGCGTATCTTACTATCGGTTTTATATGCTGAAGCTCAGGACTCAACGAATGCTAAAACTCAGTTATCAAATATCAACATTAAAGGTTTAAATACTGATCAGTTGGTACAGGTTGCATATGCTTACCGTTTAATAAATTTGCCCGTAGAGGCCTTAGCTACAATTGAACAAGCTTATCAGCAAAATTCTAAGTCTTCAGCTGTTTTGCAAGAGTATGTTTATGACTTGGCTGCTATTGGGGCATATAAAAAAGCCCAGCAATTACTTCAAGTAAACGAAAAAAATCAGCAAACTGAGCAGTTACAGCAAACTTTACAAGT
Organism: Acinetobacter nosocomialis; assembly: GCF_041021905.1. Classification (NCBI taxonomy): domain Bacteria; kingdom Pseudomonadati; phylum Pseudomonadota; class Gammaproteobacteria; order Moraxellales; family Moraxellaceae; genus Acinetobacter; species Acinetobacter nosocomialis. The sequence goes on along the minus strand of NZ_CP157432.1, from coordinate 2,547,441 downwards.
CAGTGAGTTTTCTCAGCATGTCAATAATGCAATTGCCCGCTATAAATACTTAAATCGCCAAGGCTTATCAGATGCAGAAAGCTATGCTGAATTAGATGCTGTTTTAGAACAAGGGCAAAAAATACAACAGCAAATGTCACCAAACAACCCTAACTATTTAAGGTTTCACTACGATTATTTGTATGCGCTAGATTTTAGAGGGCGTTCAAAAGAGGTTATAGAGAATTTCACCCAGTTGAATATTCCACTCGAAAAATTACCGGCATATGTACGTCATGCAATTGCTGATAGTTATTTGGCGGAGCAGAAGCCAAAGCAAGCTGAACTTGCTTATAAGACACTTCTAAACGAAAAAAATTATCCGGATATGATCGTCTATACCGGATTGTATTATTCCTATATTGAACAGGAAAAATATAAGGAAGCTGAACAGCTTTTGGCAAAAGTTGATCACCTTATTCCGACTTATAAATATAGTCAGGCGAAAGGTGTAGATAAAACAAGCCATCCTGATCGTGATGATTATATTGCTTTAAAAGGGATGCATTTAGCCTACGCTAATCATCTGGATCAAGCTGAACAGCACTTTCAAAAAACAGTCGAGCAAGCACCTGCGAATGAGAGCCTGATTAATAATCTTGCGCGTGTAGAACGGTGGAGAGAAAAACCGCTAGAGGCAAAAAAAACAATTTCCCGGTTAAATGGTATAGATCCGATTGCTAAAGACACTCGCATTAATGAAATGCAGAATGCTCAAGCTTTAGGTGATATTCCGACATGGCGGAAAACCACTCAAAACTTAGAGCAATATTATCCTGATGATAGTGGTGTCATAAAAAGCCGCAAAGAGTTGGATGATCGTAATAGAGCCACAATTTCACACTCAACTACTTGGGGCCAAAGTAAGGCCGACAATAGTGATACTGTAAGTGGGCAGAATGGTTTAAAAGACCGTGAAATGGAAACACGTCTTAATAGCCCTTGGATTAAGGATAATTATCGTTTATTTGCTTGGTATCAAGATCGTTATGGCGAATATAATTTTGGTGACGTGCATAACCAGCGCTATGGTATCGGGGCCGAATGGCAAGCTAATCGTAAGGCATTGTCTGCGATCTTGTCGCAAAGTACAGATGGCGGACAAGCAGGTGTTCGTCTTGATTGGTCTCAGTGGTTAAACGATCACTGGCAGTATCAATTGCAATATAACAGCCAGGCTGACATCCCTCTACAGGCAATTGATGCGGGAGAAGATGGCCAGTCTTACCGAGCTGCTTTGACATGGCAAAAAGATGAATCACGTCAAATTGGCGCAAGTTACGGTCTGACTGATATCAGTGATGGTAATAAACAACAAGAATTTTCAACTTTTTGGCGTGAAAGACTATTTGCGGCGCCGCATCACATTACTTATGGCACTGTTCGTGGTTTTTACGGCAGTAATAGTCAAGATCAAACTACTTATTTTAGCCCAAGTTCGCATTACAGCGCGGAGTTGAACTTAAGCCATGACTGGGTGACTTGGCGTGAATATGAGCGTTCATTTAAACAGCATTTCGAGGCTGGAGTGGGGCTTTATAAACAAGCCGATTATTCCACTAAGCCAACCTATTCTTTGCAATATCAACATCAATGGCAACTATCACGTACATGGCAACTCAATTATGGAATTGGTTGGCAATACCATCCTTACGATGGACATGATGAACAGCATACCTATGGTATTTTCGGATTTGAAGGGCGTTTTTAATGAATAATTTATTTTCGAAAATGTTGAGCTGTGCTTTAGCTTCAACATTGTTACCTCTGCAATTTACATATGCCCAAATAGAAAAAGATTTACCAAAAAATCATACAGTTTCTTTAACTTTTCATGATGTCAGAGATGATGTTTTAAAAGAAGGCGATCGGGATATTTATGCAATTCAAACTAAAAATTTAGCGCAATTCTTTGACTGGTTGAGTCAATCTGACTGGAAGCCAATTCGCCTGAAAGATATTGAAGAGGCTCGTAAGCAAGGTAAAGAACTACCTCATAATGCTATTTTGTTAACCTTTGATGATGGTGCTTTAAGTAGCTACAGTCGTATATTTCCATTGCTCAAGCAATATCGGATTCCGGCAGTTTTTGCACTCCCAACCAGTTGGCTTAACGGTAATACAAAAGCTGGCTATGAAGCCTATGGACAAGGGAACTTAGTCAATTGGAAGCAAGTACGAGAAATGCAGGCTTCTGGCTTAGCTGAGTTTGCGAGTCATAGTGATGATTTGCATCATGGTGTGCTTGCTAACCCTCAAGGGAATGAACAACCCGCAGCAACTTCTTATATGTATTTAAAATCACAAGCGCGTTATGAAACGGATGTGGAATATCAGCAACGTATTTTAAAAGATTTAAAAAAATCTCATGATGTTTTAAAAAAGGAATTGGGTGTAGAGCCGAAAGCAATTGTATGGCCGTATGGTGCGGTCAATCAGCAGTTAGAAAAACTAGCTCAACAGGCAGGTTTCACTTTTTCTTTTAGTTTAGGACGTGATGGGGTAAATCAGATTAATGACGTTACCTTTAAACGTAGTCTTATGGTGGATAACTCTACAGCTGAACAGTTGTCTGAGACCTTACTCAATATCTTGAACTCGGCAGAGAAAGATTTATATAAACAGCCAAAACATTTTGTGAGTATGGATTTAAAACAATTAGCTGCTTCAACCAATATTCAGTCAGATGAAAAATTAGGGGCATTGTTATCCAAACTTTATAGCTTAAAAAACAATACGCTGATATTGAAGCCTTTAGATGATCAAGATGGAGATGGGCAATATGACGTTGCTTATTTCCCAACAACTCAAATGCCAGTTAAACAAGATATCTTAAACCGTAGTCTATGGCAGGCACAGACTCGTGCAGGACAAGCGGTCATTTTAGAGTTACCTGTATATCCTCAAAAAAATAAACCGTTTTTGGTGGCAGATTTAGCTAAAGATATGGCACGTTTTAATAGCAATTTAAGTGGTATTCAACTTAATGCTGGAACTGCTTTAAATTGTGCTATGCAAAGTGCAACGATAAAAGAAAGTAACTGTGTTGAAGAAGTAAAGCAATTATCACAACTGAGTCAACTGACTCAAAAAGCTGCAAGGCCTTATTTGAATATGAGTAATCAGGCCCAGTTTAGTCTGCTGCTTACGCCTGACTTAGAGCATATCGATCAATTGCCAGCGCTTTTAAAATCACTATTAACCCAACATGATTTAGTGAATCTAAAATTTAATGTTGTGGGTAAGCAGAAACAATTTAAACATGTCTTAGAACTTTTAAATACACTTGATGCGAAATACAAGCAACGAATTATGCTGACATTAACATTGCCAGAAAATGACCAGAGAAATGCTTGGCAAGAAGTAAAACAAGGCCTTTTTGATATTCAGCGCATAGGTATTCAGAAATTTGGGGTTGAAGGTTATTCCTTTGAAAATTCAAAAAATGTTCATGAGTATTTATATAACCCAATGAGCTTGAATTCGAGTTCGGTCATGTATCAACCCTTCGCTAGTTTAGCAACTGAGGGGAAAAAGTAATGAGAGTATTACTCGATATTCTATTTGCTTTTGCCTTTTTATATCCTCTGCTTATGGCGTGGACATGGATGGTAGGTGGCCTCTGGTTTTTCTTTAAAAGAGAATACCATGAACAGCAGTTACCTGAGCCTTCAAATGAAGGGTGCAGCATTATTATTCCTTGTTTTAACGAAGAAGCTCAGGTAAGGCAAACTATTCGTTATGCCTTACAAACAAAATATCCAAATTTTGAAGTGATTGCTGTCAATGATGGTAGCAGTGATAGAACTGCAGAAATTCTTGATGAGTTGGCAGCTCAGGATACTCGATTAAGGGTCGTGCACTTAGCGGAAAACCAAGGTAAGGCAGTGGCTTTAAGATCGGGAGTTTTAGTAAGTAAATACGAATATTTAGTTTGTATTGATGGAGATGCTTTACTACATCCTCATGCTGTACTTTGGCTTATGCAGCCATTTCTAAAATTTCCTCGTATTGGAGCCGTCACTGGAAATCCTAGAATTCTCAACCGTTCAAGTATATTAGGAAAATTACAGGTTGGTGAGTTTTCTTCAATTATTGGATTGATTAAGCGGGCGCAGCGTACGTATGGTCGTATTTTTACAGTATCGGGTGTAATTGTTGCATTTAGAAAAACTGCTTTAGTCCGTGTTGGATTTTGGTCTGATGACAAAATTACTGAGGATATTGATATCTCTTGGAAGCTTCAGATGGACCATTGGGATATTCAATATATTCCTCAAGCACTTTGTTATATCTATATGCCTGAAACTTTTAAAGGCCTTTGGAAGCAGCGTTTACGCTGGGCACAAGGTGGGGTAGAAGTCTTATTGGAATATATTCCAAAAATGTTCAAAATCCGTTTACGCCGTATGTGGCCAGTTATGCTTGAAGCTTTAGTCAGTATTGTCTGGTCGTATGTGATGATATTTATTTTCTTGCTTTTCTTAATCGGACTTTTTATTGATTTACCTCAGCAGTGGCAGATTAATTCACTCATGCCCCAATGGTATGGCGTGATATTGGGTGGAACATGCCTCATCCAATTTTTAGTAAGTTTATGGATAGATCATCGTTATGACCGTGGACGTCTTTTTAGAAATTATTTTTGGGTAATTTGGTATCCATTATTTTTCTGGCTACTGACGTTATTTACTAGTGTAGTTGCAGTCCCTAAAACTATATTTAATACCAAAAAGCGTGCTCGTTGGGTAAGTCCTGACCGAGGCTTTCGAGGAGATAACTCATGAAAAATAAAGAAAATAATGACATAGAAGTTTTAGATATCCCAGAATATATTGATCAGCCTAAATATGTGAAAAATAAAACCGCAAACTATACTTTGCAAACAGTAGGCTGGTTTTGTTTAATGTGGCTGTTTTTCCCACTGGTTTCATTATTTTTATGGTTTTATGAAGGGCATCTCATCTATGACTATGTATGGGTAGATCATATTTCTGAAGTTAATACAGTCCTCCATTTACTTCTTTTAATATCCTTAAGTGCTTTGGTCTTGATTTTATGGGCGAGTTATAACTGGCTTAGATTTCATGGTGATGATCGCCGCAGCAAAGCTCCGAATAGTCCTGTTGAGTTATTGGCTTCACAATTTATGGTCAGTACCGAGTCATTATCAGAGTTACAAAAGTCTCAGCGCATCATCTTACATTATGATGATCAGGGGTATTTAACTCGATATGATTTGAAATGAGTAAAAAAAGCATGGTCTATCAACCATGCTTTTTTTTATTTTTAAGGTGTAGTTCTAATAATGATATCTACAGGGCGTTGAGTACCATCCATACTATAAATGGCTGTAGCGGTAACTTTTACAATTGGCCAAGTTTGTAGTTTGCAATTTGGTCTTTGCAGCGCAGCATAGTAGCTATCAGATTTAAAAAATGTTTTATTGGCTTTTGCCGTATTAGGTGTCAAAAGACGTTTGAGCCATGTTTCATTGACTTGAGTTTCAAGAAAACGTAGAGCTAAGATACTTTTTACACGATTGTTAAATAACCTCCTATTTTTAGCAATAAGCGGGTGGGTAATGAGACGGTGTATGCCGATTTGACTATGAGGCAAAATAAAATGCGGCGTAATTTGAAATACAGTTACAAATTTTGCTTGTTGGCAGATTTTTTCTAAGTGCGTTACCGTTTCCTGATCTGTTCCAATAATCGCTACATTTAAATTTGAAAAATCATTTTCTTTAATTGTATTTGATAAAAGAATTTGACCAGTAAAGGCGTCAAAATCCTGAACTGCATTTTGAAAAGTAGTTGATTTGGCAACATTATTTTTAAGTTCAATACTCATTTTCCAAAAGTCCTTTTGGTTTTCATTTATGATGATTTTTTATCGTTTTAATATAAATAACCAAGCAAGAGGGCTGGGTAAAGTATTTTCAGATAGGTGGTTATCTCATGCCTGCTATAGACTCAAGCATGAGATATTCAGAGTATGTTCTAGTTGGCTGATTTTAGTTGCATTAATCGAGTAAAGCTCTCTAAACGTTTATTAGTATCATAGACATCACAAGTAAAAATAAACTCATCGACTTCATAAGTAGCTAAAAGCTTTTCTAAGCCTGAGCGTACTGTTTCAGTTGAGCCGATTTGGGCCATCGTATAGAAATTTTCAACAGAAAGCTGTTCTGCTGTGTTCCATAGACCCTGCATCGATGTAACTGGCGGTTTAAGTTTTAAACTTTCACCACGGATTAATCCTAATACACGTTGATAGGCACTTGTTGCCAAGAACTGAGCTTCTTCATCCGTATTTGCAACCACAACAGGTACACCCATGGAAACATAAGGCTTGTCTAAATATTCAGAAGGTTCGAAATTTTCACGATAAAGCTCAATCGCTTGACCAAGCATGCGTGGTGCAAAATGCGATGCAAATGAATAGGGTAATCCTAGTTTCGCAGCCAATTGCGCACTAAATAAGCTTGAACCTAATAACCAGACAGGCACTTGAGTATTTTGTCCTGGAGTGGCAATAATTCTTTGGCCGGGTTGAGGTGCTTTAAAATATTGCAAAATCTCAACAACATCTCTAGGAAACTGATCTTCCGTTTCCTGATGCCCGCGACGTAAGGCACGCATAGTGACTTGATCTGTGCCTGGAGCACGACCTAAACCTAACTCAATACGATTTGGATATAAGGTTGCTAACGTACCGAATTGTTCTGCAACCACTAATGGTGCATGGTTTGGTAGCATGATACCACCTGAACCTAAACGAATGCGCTGGGTATGAGCCGCGATAAAACCAAGTAAAACAGCTGTTGCTGAACTCGCAATTCCATCCATATTATGATGTTCTGCAAGCCAAAAACGGTCATAACCTAATTTTTCTGCATGTTGGGCGAGCTCTAATGCATGACGTAATGAAAACTCGATTGTTTTATCATCACGTATGGGAGCAAGTTCCAAAATTGAAAATTTGGTGTCTTGAAGTGATCGCATGCGATATTCTCAAAAAACGTTATATCGAAATAATACGATATAAATGGGGTGATGTATATCGGTTTTTTTCGATATAAATTTCACTCCCAAATTAAAAAGCACCGCTAGGGTGCTTTTTAATATCTGTGTACCAATTAGTGGTGTTTATACCAACCACGGTGTAAGCCATTATCATGACGATAATAAGCGCGATCATTGTAATAGCGGCGGTCATCACGATCATAACGACGATCGTATCGACGGTCATAACGTTCATCATAGTTACGATCTTGGCCAACTTTACGACCTAAAGCAGAACCACCAGCTGCACCCACTGCTGCACCGATGTATCCACCATTTGTACCACCCATGTTTTTACCAACGGTATAACCAGCGCCGCCACCTAAAGCACCACCAATTGCCGCTTCTGTACGGTTACGACGGTCACTTGCAGCTGCCGCACCACCAGCACCACCTAAAGCAGCACCAATTGTTGCGCCAGATGTACCACCGATACTTTTACCGATTGCAGTACCTACTACACTACCTAGAGCAGAAGTTGCCGCTACACGGGTACCATTATCTGCATGTGCAACTGACACCATAGAGGTTGTTGCGATTAATGCACTTGCTAACCAAATATTCATTTTCATTTTGGAACTCCATGCTCATTTTGCTAAAGAGCAATCTTTATATCTTGAGCTAAATGTAATTAAAAATTTCGTGAAAATTATGGAGAAGGCTCATGCTGATACGATAGTTTTGTGTCTGCTTTGTATTGTTTCTATTAAGATGTGAATAAATCATGAGCACGACATATGTATTTGACAGAAGGGTAATCATAAAAAAACACCCGAAGGTGTTTTTAAATTAATTACATCACTAAAATTAGTGGTGATGACGGTGTTTTTTCTTCCAGTGTTTAGAAGATCGATCATAATCACGGTCTTTAGCAATTTTATTACCTAAAGCACCACCACCCGCAGCACCTAACGCAGCACCGATATAACCGCCATTTGTACCACCCATGCTTTTACCAACAGTATAGCCAGCACCACCGCCTAAACCACCGCCAATTGCAGATTCTGTACGGTGACGACGATCACTTGCAACTGCTGCACCACCAGCACCACCTAAAGCAGCACCAATTGTTGCACCAGATGTACCACCCATGCTTTTACCAATAGCAGTACCAGCAACACTACCTAAAGCAGAAGCAGCTGCTACATGAGTTGTATTGTCTGCATGTGCTACAGTCATCATAGAAGTAGCCAAAACAGCACTACATAATAAAGCATTTAATTTCATCATTTACTCCATGTCCCAAGTTACAGGACCTTATATCTTTCGTTACAGCAAATGTAACAAAACACTTCTCTTCAAATGTGGAGAACCATCATCCTATTATTAGAGTTTAGTGTCTTCTTTGTATGTTTTCTATTAAAATAGAATATCTAATATCCACATAGAAAAAAGTGATTCTCATTTCATATTCTTAAGTATATTTACAATGAGTTGAACATAAAAAATCAATAAAAGCTCTTGTGGCAGAAGACATATGTTTATGTTGCGCATACAGTAAAGAAAAGGGACGGGTATGACCTGCGTATGTTTCAAGTAGAGGTTGTAATTTTCCTTGTTGAATTTTTTCATTAACGATAAATTCGTAACTCTGGCATATTCCTAAACCATTTTCAGCAAGAGATACTACTCCTAGAATATCTTCTTTTACTAAAATTCGATTTGTCGGTATCCACTGAATTTCTTGATCTATATCTATATCTTTAAAGAACCACGGAGTGACCTTACCATTACTCGGTAACTCAAAGGCAATGCATTGATGATGATTTAATTCATCCAAATTTTTGGGAATACCCATGCGCTTCAAATAAGCAGGTGAGGCAACAAGTTTTAAAGGTGCGTGCTCTAAAGGTCTGGCAATAAGGGTGCTGTTAGGTAGTTGTCCTTGACGAATAGCTAAATCAAAACCTTCAGCAATTAAATCAACGTTACGATTAGAAATACTGACTTCAATCTGAATATCAGGATATTGCAGAAGAAATTTTTCTAATAAAGGGGGTAAACGATAATGCCCATAAGTGGTAGGAACACTTATTTTAATTTTTCCAGAAATTTGTAGTTGTTCACCTTGAACCAAGCGTTCTGCATGGTCAATTAACTGAAAAGCATGTTGCATTTTTTCATAGTAAAGCTGACCAGCTTCAGTCAGACTTAAATGGCGTGTGGTTCTTCTAAAAAGCTGTATACCGAGTTTTTTCTCGAGTCTTGTAATTGTTCTACTAACCACCGAAGGTGTGGTAGATAAATCAATTGCAGCAGTACTAATTGAAAGCTTCTCAGCCACAATTAAAAAGATTTCGACATCGGCAAGATGATCAAATTGTCGAGACATTTTGTCCTCAAACGCAAAAAAGATTTGCAAACTTAGTTGTTTTTCTACCTTTGGGGTAAAAATAGAATATATACATCCTAGTTATAAATCCAGCAAATGCTTGGAATGAAGGTTAAATAATGAAGATGTTGAATCAAATAATGTTTGCAGTGATTACAGCTTCGGCAGCATTAAGTGTAAATGCAGCTCATGTACTTGTTGTATTGTCAGATGAAGATCAGCTAGAGCTAAAAAATAATCATGTTTTTAAAACGGGATTTTATCTTAACGAATTGATGCAGCCTACAAAAATGCTTTTAGATGCGGGGCACACCGTAACGTTTGCCACCCCAAAAGGGAAAGCTCCAACGTTAGATGAATCTTCAAATAGTGCAATGTACTTTAACCAAGATGAAAAAGTATTAAAACAATATGCTGGTTTATTACATGATCTAAAGTTAACTTCACCTAAAGACTCTCCAGTTGTAAGTCTGGCGCGTATTGAGCAAATTGGTATAGATCAATTTGATGCCATATATATTCCGGGTGGGCATGCGCCTATGCAAGACCTGTTAAAAGATAAACAGCTTGGTAAAGTTCTTAACGCTTTTCATAATGCAGGAAAGCCTACAGCCTTGGTTTGTCATGGGCCTATAGCTCTGATGTCAACTTTACCTCATGCTGCGGAAGCTGTTAAGCAACTTGAACAAATTAGAACAGTCAAAACTGGCGAATGGATTTATAAAAACTACCGGATGACGGTAATTAGCAATCAAGAAGAAGAGCAAGCGAAGGGCTTATTAAAAGGCGGTGAAATGAAGTTCTATCCACAAACTGCTTTAGAGTCACTTGGAGCAAAATATCAAAGCAATACGAAAGCTTGGTCGCCAAATGTAGTGGTGGATCGTGAGCTTATTACTGGACAAAATCCAGCTTCGGCTGTTCTTGTCGGTAAAACTTTATTAGAAAAATTAAAATAACTATAAACGATAAAGAGGCTTTATAAATAAAGTCTCTTTTATTATATGGATTTAAAAAAGCGAGTTATTTGTTTTCAATAAAAGAAAATCTTAGATTGATGAATAAATCTCCTCTGGAATCATTAGATTTATTCATCCTTATGGCTTTGGAAAGTTAACGATTTAAAGGATTACATATGTCATTTAATCGGCATAAACTGTAAACTATGCGCTATTTTTATGATTTGGCTTATCTTCTTATATTTATCTAGATAAGTTTTTTGGACTTTTGAGATATTTCCTCTTATGAAAGCGTCACTCCGTTTACGTCTTGATCAACTCTGTGATCGTCATGAAGAACTTACCGCATTGCTTGCAGATGCAGAAGTGATTTCCGATAACAAACGTTTCCGTAAACTGTCTCGTGAACATAGTGATTTAACTGAAATTACCGAAGTTTGGGGCAAATACCGTCAAGCAGAAGAAGATATTGAAACTGCTGAAATGATGAAGTCGGACCCCGACTTTAAAGATATGGCAGAAGAAGAAATTCAAGCAAATAAAGCATTGCTTGAAGAATTAGAAAGCCAGCTCAATATTTTGATGATTCCAAAAGATCCAAATGACTCTAATGCTGCATATTTAGAAATTCGTGCAGGGACGGGCGGTGATGAAGCTGCAATTTTCTCAGGCGATTTGTTCCGCATGTACAGCAAGTATGCCGAGACACAAGGTTGGCGTATTGAAGTCCTTTCTGAAAATGAAGGCGAGCATGGCGGCTTTAAGGAAGTCATTTGCCGTGTAGATGGTGATGGCGTATATGGACGTTTGAAGTTTGAAAGTGGCGCGCATCGTGTACAACGTGTGCCAGCAACTGAATCACAAGGTCGTGTGCATACATCGGCTTGTACAGTGGCAATTCTGCCCGAAATTGACGTTGATACTAACGTTGAAATTAATCCGGCAGATTTACGTATTGATACTTACCGTGCGTCAGGTGCGGGTGGTCAGCACATTAACAAAACCGATTCGGCAGTACGTATTACTCACATTCCAACGGGTACAGTCGTTGAGTGTCAAGAAGAACGTTCACAGCATAAGAACAAAGCTAAAGCGATGGCATTGTTAGTATCACGTTTAGAAAATGCTAAACGTGCAGCGGCTGATGCAGCGACTTCTGAAATGCGCCGTGATTTGGTCGGTTCTGGTGACCGTTCTGAACGTATCCGTACTTATAACTACCCACAAGGGCGTATGACGGATCACCGTATTAACCTAACTTTATATAAGTTAGATGCCATTATGGAAGGTGATTTAACTGAATTGCTCGATAGCTTACATCGTGAATATCAGGCAGATCAGCTTGCGATGCTTGCACAGGAAAATGGCGGCTAATGAATATTGCTCAAGCGCTTGCAATTCGTGGTGAGCCTGACAGTTATGAACGACAAGAAAATGCTTGGTTGCTTGAGCATTTTCTAAAAATCAATTCACTCGAATTAAAGTTCAGACTTGAGCAAGAGTTAACGGCTCAGCAAGAGCAAGACTACTTGGCTGGTCTTGAGCGTATTCAAAATGGTGAACCTTTAGCCTATGTGACAGGTTCACAGCCATTTTGGACGCTTGATTTAAAAGTAACGTCAGATACTTTAGTACCACGACCTGATACTGAGGTTTTAGTTGAAACTGTTTTAAATCTAAATTTGCCAAACAAAGCAAACATTGTTGATTTGGGAACGGGAACAGGTGCAATTGCACTTGCGTTAGCGAGTGAACGTCCAGACTGGTTCGTCACAGCAACTGATATTTACGCACCTACTTTAAACATTGCAAAAGAAAATGCACAAACACACGGCTTATATCATGTGAAATTTGCTTGTGGTGCTTGGTTTGAAGCATTAGAGCCACAACAATTTGATTTAATTGTTTCTAATCCGCCCTACATTGACCCAGAAGACGAACACATGCAAGCTTTGGCAACAGAACCACGCCGTGCATTGGTTGCAGACCATCAGGGATTGGCTGATATTGAAATTATTATTGCTCAAGGGAAAAACTGGTTAAAACCTCAAGGGTGGATTGTACTTGAACATGGTTATGATCAGGGGCAAGCTGTTCGAGGCATTTTCACAGAGCATGGTTTTAGTGAGATAAAAACCATTCAAGATTATGGCCAAAATGATCGAGTCACTTTGGCACGCTGGATTTAAAGTTATTTTTGTAGCGTATCACGCCAACGTAATAACCAGTTTTCTATAAGTTTCATTAAGCTATCGGTTATTTTACCCAATAGTGCCAATAAAATAATTGCAATGATAACGATATCAGGCCGAGACGTTTCTCGGCCATCACTGAGTAAATAACCAATCCCTTGAGTGGCTGCAATCAGTTCAGCTGCAATCATAAACATCCACGATAAGCTTAAGCTGTTACGTAAACCCGTTAAAATGCCCGGAGATGCTGCTGGTAAAATAATAGATAAAACACGTTGAAAAGCATTGAGCCGATAAACTTTTCCAACTTCAATGAGCTTTTTATCTACATTATGAATTGCTGCAACGGTATTGGTATAGGTTGGAAAAAATGCTCCAATTGCAATAAGCGTAATTTTCGAACCTTCGTCAATTCCTAACCAAAGCAATAACAATGGAATCCAAGCAAGACTTGGGATCGATTTAATTGCTGAAAAAGTTGGTTCTAAATATGCTTCTGCCTCTTTACTTAATCCAACCCAAATCGCAAAAATTAAACCTAAACCACTTCCTATAATAAAGCCGAATAGAACACGCCATGTACTAATATAAATATGGGCAAATAGGTCGCTATGAGCTAAATCTAAAAAAGATTGCCATAAACTCGAAGGTGCAGGGAGCAGATAAGTATTGATATAGCCATTTCTGACTAAAAACTCACAACCCACTAAAAAAATGAGTGGAATGAGTAGCGCTTTAAACCACCGTGTAAATTTGTTGTTTAGATGCTTTTTCTGAGATTTTAAAGCCTGCTGAGCTATTAAATGATTTAGCTCAGCTTTGTTACGTGAATCACTCATATACTATTTCACGACTTTTTGAGCAAAACGTGGATCTAATAACTGATCAACCACTTGATTGACATTGGTGCTTTTTCTGACCAAGTCTTCTTCAGTCAAAATTTTCCCAGAACGTTTTAGTGCTTGTGCTTGAGTTGCTGATGGGATGCTTTGATCAAAGTTGGTCCGGCTCAGTTGTAGTTTAGCCACAGGTAGAGGGAGTTTGGATTCTTGTGCTAAAAGTGCTGCTACTTTATCTGGATTGGCTTTTGCCCATTTTCTAGCTTGTTCGTAGGCTTTAATCACAGCTTCTACCGCTTCAGGACTTTGCTTTGCAAAGTCTTCTTTAACGCTCAATACACTATAACTATTAAAAGCTACATTACGATAAAGTAATTTCGCGCCCGATTGAATTTGAGCTGAAGCCATTAATGGATCAAGTCCAGCCCAAGCATCTACTTGACCATGCTCTAATGCAGTTTTACCGTCTGGGTGTTGTAAATGAACCAATTGTACATCGCGTTTACTTAAGCCTACGGTTTCTAATGCTTGTAGTGTAAATAAGAAAGGATCTGTTCCTTTAGTAGCTGCAATTTTCTTACCTTTTAAATCTTTTAGGCTTTTAATTGGTGAGTTTTTTGCGATAACAAGGGCGGTCCATTCCGGTTGGCTTTGTACATAAACAGTTTTAATTGGACTACCATTCGCTCGGCTTAATACCGCAGCCAATCCAGCAGTAGAAGCAAAATCGATACTATTACTGTTGAGATATTCTAATGAACGATTACTACCTTGACTAAAAACCCATTTAATTTGGGTATTGGGTAGTGCTTTTTCGAGAAGTTTTTGATCTTTTACCACCAAACTGGTCGGTGCGTAGTAAGCGTAATCAAGTTTAAGTGTAGTCGGAATTGCTGCAAAAGTAGATGAAGCAAATACGAACCCCAATGTTGATGCTAATAAAGTCTTTGGTAGAGAAAATTTTGATTTTAAAGACATGATAAAAATAGAACCGAAATAAAATAATGGATCATCCTTTCACGTGTTGAGTGGTCTATAAACTTAGTTCTTTTGATTTGTAAATCAGTTTGAAAGATAAAAGTTTGAATAAAATTATAAATCTCTGTTTTTATGAATATTATTAAGCTTTGAATGATGCATTTATCTAAAATATTGAATTTAAAATACATAAATATCATAAGTTTAAGTCTAGAACTCAAGCTTCGTTAAGTCCATTTTTATTACTTGTGTGTGGTTAAATTATCTCGATAAGCACCGGGGCTAACACCTGTCCATTTTTTAAAAGCACGGTGAAAAGCACTTGGGTCGTGGAAATTTAGGTCTTCACTAATGTCTTGTATTGAATCATTACTTTTGCTTAAGCGTTCAATCGCAATATCACAACGAATTTCATTTTTAATTTGTTGATAACTCACCCCTTCATGTTTGAGGCGACGTTGAACAGTAGCTTCAGAAATATTGAGTTGCTGTGCCACATCTTTGAGTTCGGGCCATTGAGCAGGGTGAAGCTTTAATAAATGACGACGAATAAGAACGCTCAAGGCATTTTCATTTTTAAAGCGAACTAAAAGATTTTGCGGAGTTTGTTCTAAAAAATCATAAAGCGCTTTTTTATCTTTTTTAATTTTAATATCTAAATAGTGGGCATCAAATTCAATCTGATTTGTCTCGGCATTAAATTGTATATCTTCACAAAAGCGTACCAAATAATCTTGAATATCGTTCGGTTTTGGACAACGTACCGTAATACGGTTTAAGCCAATTCGTTGATCTACCAGCCAACACATAAGCCCATGTACTAACATTAAAAAGGTTGCGTAAGTAAACATACGTTTAGGTTGTTCACGATCACGAATGACCAAATAAGCTTTTTCTTGTTCTCGAATTAACTCTCCACGAATATCATCAAGCACAAAATTAAAAAAATTCAAAATATCGTAGAGAGCCTTTTCTAAAGTTTCAGCCGTACTGACGAGTTTTGTAAGTAATTTATAGCTGCCACGGCGCATAGGGTGGCTATCCATACCAAAAAACTCGTCGTTCATGGCATTGGCAAGTTCTATCCATAATTGTGCATACGTTGCTACTGGAACACGCGCTTTGGATGTCATGAGTAATTCAGTAGGAATACCAGCTTTATTCAAAATAATTTGAGTATTTAGCCCTTTGGCATAAGCCGCACTTAATGCTTCATGTACCAGTGCAATCGAAATTGTTCCTTTACTTAAAGAAGATTGGACAACCATGTCAAAGACTCATTTTTTTACGTATTTCAAGTGAAATATTTCATATTCAAAATTTGGATTGATCAAAAGCTGCAAGCATTTTGAGGTTTTTTGAAATTGTATCGGAAAAAAACAACTTTTACTCTCACTACTAAGGTTAAAGAACATTTCTATAGGACGTTACATAATGAAAATTCAAGGAAAACATTTTGTGATTACAGGTGGCGGCTCTGGTTTAGGCGCTGCAACTGCTGAGTATTTGGTAAAGCAAGGTGCCTCAGTCAAGTTGGTTGACATGAATGTAGAAGCAGGTGAGCAGCAGGCGAAACAATTAGGACCAGAAGCTGACTTTGTAAAACTTGATGTAACCGATGAAGTTGCTGCTGAACAGTTCTTTAAAGATGTATTGGTTAAACATGGTCATTTGCATGGTTTGGTGAACTGTGCAGGTATTGGCCCTTCTGCAAAAGTAGTTGGCCGTGAGGGTGTTCATGACTTGGGATTATTTGCAAAGACTTTAAATATTAATGTCACAGGTACATTTAACATGCTGCGTTTTGCAGCAGATGCAATGAGTAAAAACATGGTTGGAGAAGGTGAAGAGGACCGTGGTGTCATTGTTAACACTGCTTCTGTTGCGGCATTTGATGGTCAAATTGGACAAGCAGCTTATTCTGCATCAAAAGGCGCTATTGTGGCGATGACTTTGCCGATTGCTCGCGAGCTTGCGCGACATGCCATTCGTATTATGACCATTGCACCGGGAATTATGGAAACTCCAATGCTTAAGGGTATGCCACAAAATGTACAAGATGCTTTGGGGCAAATGGTTCCGTATCCATCTCGTTTAGGAAAACCAGAAGAGTTTGCTCGTTTGGTTGCCCATATTGCCGAAAACTCATATTTAAATGGTGAAGTCATTCGTTTAGATGGTGCAATTCGTATGGCAGCAAAATAATAAAATAAGGATGTTGAAATGATTCTAAATGCTGAACAAAGCATGGTTCAGGAGATGATGCGTAACTATGCGCAAAATCAGTTAAAACCAACTGCTGCACATCGTGATAAGACCCATGAATTTCCGGCTCAGGAATTAAAAGACTTAGGTGCGCTAGGCGCAATGGGGATGACTGTGCCCGATGAATGGGGCGGTGCTGGAATGGATTATGTATCTTTGGTGCTTGCAATTGAAGAAATTGCTGCAGGCGATGGTGCCATTTCGACAATCGTAAGTGTTCAAAATTCATTGGTTTGCGGTATTACACTGGCATACGGTTCAGAGCAGCAAAAACAAACCTATTTGCCAAAATTTGCCTCTGGTGAATGGCTAGGATGCTTTTGTTTAACTGAACCACATGTCGGTTCCGATGCGAGCGCGATTTTATGTAAAGCTGAGCGAGATGGCGACTATTGGGTGCTCAATGGTGTAAAGCAATTTATTACCAGTGGTAAAAATGCTCAAGTGGCTTTGGTGTTTGCGGTTACAGATAAACAGGCTGGCAAAAAAGGCATTTCGTGTTTTCTTGTACCTACGAATACACAAGGTTACTTGGTCACTCGTATTGAAGACAAAATGGGTCAACATGCTTCGGACACCGCAACCATTACGCTTGAAGACTGCCGGATTCCTTTAGAAAATTTGGTGGGACAAGAAGGTGAAGGTTATAAAATTGCGCTATCTAATTTAGCGGCTGGTCGTATTGGTATTGCGGCTCAATCTGTTGGTATGGCAAGAGCTGCTTTTGATGCTGCTGTCCAATACGCAAATGAACGTAAGGCCTTCGGTGTAGAGCTGGTTCAGCATCAGGCGGTTGGTTTTCGTTTAGCCGATATGGCAACCCAAATTGAAGCGGCACATCAGCTAGTTTTACACGCGGCAACTTTAAAAGATGCGGGGCTACCTTGTTTAAAAGAAGCCTCAATGGCGAAACTCTTTGCATCAACTATGGCTGAGCGAGTATGTTCGGATGCAATCCAGATCCATGGCGGTTATGGCTACGTCAGTGATTTCCCTGTGGAGAGAATTTATCGTGATGTTCGTGTAAGCCAGATTTATGAAGGTGCTTCAGATATTCAACGTTTGGTGATTGCTCGTGAAGTGGCTCAAGTTTAGATCATAACGCATTGAGTTTTTAAACTTAAAACTGCAAGAAGCCGCACATGATGTGCGGCTTCTTGCAATTGAAATGATGCATTTTTGCTATTAGTTTTATTTGAAATAGATGGAAAAGTTGAAGAAATATTCTTCGAGCTTTAGCTAAAACAATAACAGTCAGGACAGATTTTGTGGTCTTACACAAAATCAATCATCCAACGGAATGAAGGTGAGCATCATGAAAACTTTGGCAGAAGCTTATCAGCAATTTGATCTTGCAAAACTCATTGAAGAGCAACTTGTTGGGCATCCCCAAGCAATAAATGCTTATGTTGAGTGCTGTGAGCCTTATGTAGGAAAAAATAAAACAGCGCTTATTTGGGAAGGAAAAAACGGACAGACAGAGCACTATACGTTCGAACAACTTGCTGAGCTTTCTGGAAAACTTGCTAACTTCTTTAAAGCACAAGGAATTCAAGCTGGAGATTGTATTGCAGGACTTCTACCAAGAACGCCTGAGTTATTAATTACAATTTTGGCAACGTGGCGCATAGGCGCTATTTATCAGCCTTTATTTACTGCCTTTGAAGCAAAATCGATTGATCACCGTATTACGACTGCTCAAACTAAATTGATTGTGACCAATGATGAACAGCGCCCTAAACTGAATACCTTGAATGTTCCGGTTATTGTCACTGTTCATCAGACTGGTCCTTTGTCTGAGTATGACTTCGATTTTTGGCAATCTTTACAGCGCTATTCTGAGCAATGTGAGCCAGTAAATCGTAGCTTTGAAGATGACTTTTTAATGATGTTTACCTCAGGCACAACTGGACTTGCTAAGTCTGTACCCGTTCCACTAAAAGCAATTTTGGCATTTAAAGGTTATATGACTCATGCTGTCGATTTGCGTGAAGAGGATATGTTCTGGAATTTGGCAGATCCGGGCTGGGCGTATGGTTTGTATTATGGCATTACAGGCCCTTTAAGCTTGGGGCATAGCATTATTATGGATGAGCGTTCGTTTAATGTAGATCAGGCAATTAAGCTAATTAAAAAGTATAAAGTAAGTAATTTAACCGGTTCGCCAACAGCATTTCGTATGTTTTTTGGATTTAAGGAAAAATTTGATCCTTCAATTAAACAACATTTACGCGTAGTCAGCAGTGCAGGTGAGCCATTAACTCCTGAGGTTGTGAACTGGTTTAAGCAAGATTTAGAGGTTAATATTTTTGATCAATATGGCCAAACTGAGCTAGGGATGGTGATTGCGAACCATCATGCGCTTGAGCACCCATTAAAAGTAGGTTCAGCTGGTTTTGCAATTCCTGGGCATCGTTTTGCGGTGTTAGACCAAAATTATCAAGAATTACCAACAGGTGGTGTTGGTATTTTGGCGATGGACTCGGAGCAATCGCCATTAATGTGGTTTAAAGGTTATGGTGGCAATAATCGCAAAGCCTTTGTTGGTAAGTATTATTTAACTGGTGACACGGTCACTTTAAATGAACATGGCGGTATTGATTTTGTTGGGCGTGCTGACGATGTCATTACAACATCGGGCTATAGAGTTGGACCATTCGATGTTGAAAGTACTTTATTAGATTGTGAGGCGGTATTAGAGTCAGCAGTAATTGGTAAGCCAGATCTGGAACGAACCGAAATAGTCAAAGCTTTTGTGGTACTTAAGCCTGCTTATCAAGCGTGTGAAACATTAAAAGATAAGTTACAGCAATATGTTCGTAACCGTTTATCTCGTCATGCTTATCCAAAAGAGATTGAGTTTGTGGATAGCCTACCTAAAACCACGAGCGGAAAAATTCAAAGAGGATTATTGAAGCAGCAAGAAATTGCAAAAATGCAGCAAGCTTATGCGAGTTAATGGAATAAAGGGAAATATTTAAATATTTCCCTTTATTTTTTATATTAGAGGTCGGCTTTCACTTCTTCACCAATTAAATAAAACGTTCCACCAGCAATATAGTGCAGGCTACGAAGTTCTTTTGGTGCATCCTGAAAATGCCAGTGCCCATCTCTAAAAACGCGACTATCTACCCACGCACCTACAACAGAGCCAATAAATAAATCATGAGCTGACTGATTATGCGGTTCAGGAATAAGTTTACAAACCAGCCATGCGATACAACCTGATACAAGCGGACTGGTCAGATCTTTTTGATAAAATAGTTCAACTCCGCAGTGCTCAAGTTTTTGTGGGTCATCCAACTTACTAATGGTACCAAGTTGTTTGGTCATATTGAGCTGTGCATAGCAAGGAACTTGTAGTGTGAAATAACCACTTTGCTCGACAAGCTGTCGGGTTTTAGTGCTTTTATCTAAAACTACAGACACTTTGGCAGGTTTAAACTCTAATGCACATGCCCATGCGGCAGCCATTACATTGCGGTCGTCACCATGTTGTGCAGAAACCAGCACAGTTGGACCATGATTTAATAAACGATAAGCTTTTTCTAACTCTACTGGTGCAATATATGATTGGGACATATTTAGCCTAAGTAATACAGAAAATGGATTGTTCTATTGTTGCAGAAAGCGTGTGAGAAGTAATGTAATGGGGAGTTAACTGAATAAAAAAGTTGTTTCCATTTTATAGCTTTCCTAATGACGAACTTAGTCATAAAATCACTTGGCTTCTAAGTGAAAGGATTAACGTGTGACCGAGCTTCAAGATATCGATTTTGTAGAGTTAAGTGATGAAGAAATGCATCTCTATAGCCGTCAGATTTTACTTGATGGATGGGATATTGAAGCTCAGGAAAAACTCAAACTTGCCAATGTGCTGATTGTGGGTGCTGGTGGCATAGGCTGTAGCAGTGCAGAACTACTTGCACGAGCAGGAGTTGGAAAAATTACACTCATTGATGTAGATACCATTGAGATAAGTAATTTACAACGACAAATTGCGTTTGGTCATGAAGATATTGGTCATTATAAAGCTGAAGTTCTAGCAAAACGGTTACAGAAAATTAACCCTTATATCTGTGTTGAATACTTTAATGAACGTTTAGACGAACATAACATTGATAGACTTGTTGAACACCAAGACGTCGTTTTAGATGGTTGTGATAACTTTACAACTCGCTATTTAGTGAATAGTGCTTGTAAAAAGCATCAGGTCGCATTAATTAGTGCTTCTGCAATTGGCTTTCAGGCGCAAATGTTTATGGTTGAAGGTGATTCAGCTTGTTATGAATGTTTATTTCCAAAAGAACAGCATGACAATGAAGGCCTTCGCTGTGCAGAGTCAGGAGTGCTTGCAACGACTCCTGTAATGATAGCGTCATTACAAGCACATCACACTTTACTTTATTTAGGGCTTAATCGCACTCCTCTGAAACAGAAACTGTTACTTTGGGACGGATTAAATATGTCACAACGTATTGTTAATTTTGATAAAGATATAAATTGTCCACTTTGTCAGGCAAGCTAATCAGCAAATAAAGCAAAATTTGCTAAACTTGAGACGAATATTCTGGTTCTAAAGAAATATGAAAAAAAATATTTTATTTGATGGATTGCGCTCAGTTGCCCGTATCGGTGAAACCGCAGTAGTTGCGGCTAAAGCTGGTATTAAGTACGCAACTGATAAGCCAAGTAATGCCAAACTCATGCGTGAGACTTTTGAGTCGCTTGGCTCAACATATATTAAGCTTGGTCAGTTTATCGCGAGTACACCATCGCTATTTCCGCGTGAATATGTAGAAGAATTTCAAGGTTGTTTGGATCAGACTCCAACTCTGCCATTTAGCTATATTCAAGGCGTACTTGCCTCTGAATTTGAAGGGCGTGATTTAAGCGAGATTTTTAGTTATATCGATGAAAAACCTTTAGCTTCTGCTTCAATTGCTCAGGTTCACGCAGCTAAACTAACGACAGGTGAAGATGTCGTTATCAAAGTACAAAAACCTGGCGTAGAAACTATTTTATACACTGACTTAAATGTGGTGCATTGGGCTGCAAAGCTGCTTGAACGTGCAGTCCCTAAAATCAAGTTTGCTGCTCTTTCTGACATTGTTGATGAAATTAAAACTCGTATGGTGCGTGAAGTCGATTTCATTGAAGAAGCCCAGAACTTAGATGACTTTGTGGAATATTTAAATATTTCACAAAACCAAGCTGCGACAGCCCCTAAAGTTTATCATCAGTTTTCTACACGCCGTGTTTTGACCATGCAGCGTTTATATGGTGTGTCTTTGACAGATTTTAGTGTCGTGAAACAATATGCTAAAGATCCGTCACAAGTACTCATTACTGCCATGAATACATGGTTTGGTAGTCTTATGCTCTGTAAGAGTTTCCACGCTGACTTACATGCTGGAAATCTAATGTTGCTTGAAGATGGCCGAATTGGTTTTATCGATTTCGGTATTGTGGGTCAGTTAAAACCAGAAGTCTGGACAGCATGTATCGCGTTTATGGATGCTTTGCAAAAGACTGATTATCAGGCTATGGCTGAAAATATGCTCAAAATGGGTATGACCCATAACAAGGTCGATGTTCAGGTTTTAGCTCAAGATTTAGAGCGTTTGTTTAATGGCGTATTAATGGCCGATCCACAGCAGATTCTGTCTACTAATCCTGCCGATTTAAACGACATTATGATGGATATGGTGAGTGTAGGTGAGCGCCACGGTATTAAATTCCCTCGAGATTTTGCCTTATTATTTAAGCAAATGCTTTATTTCGATCGTTTTATGCGCGTACTCGCACCATATACTGATATTTATGCAGACCAACGTTTGAAAATGGTTCAAAATATGGAACCTGCTTCGTTGTTAAAGCACTAAGGTCAGTTTAAATTTATGGATGCCATTATTATTGAAGGCTTGAAGGTTGATACAGTGATTGGCTGTTTCAACTGGGAAAGACAAATCATTCAACCTTTAATGTTGGATTTAACCATCCATAATGATTTGAGCCGAGCTGCAGCGTCTGACAAGCTTGAGGATACACTCAACTATGCGCAGATTTGTGAGTTATCGGCTCAAACCATTCAACAAGCTAAACCTGAATTAATCGAGCACGCAGCTCATCTGGTTTTGCAATGTTTATTTGAAACCTTTCCAACAATTGAAAAAATTACCATAACCATCCGTAAGCCAGCCATCATTGCAGAAGCAAACGCTGTAGGAATTCGTCTTGAACGCACCCGAAACAATTTTTGCGCTCGCCCTAGCGAGTAATTTAGACGCAGATCAGCACTTTACTTTTGCGTATACGCAATTAGCAACTTTGGGGAAAGTGCAGTTTTCATCTGTTTATCAAATTCCATGCCGAGATGGTATTGGAGATGATTACTGGAATTCAGCATGTCTGTTAAGAAGTACTTTATCGTCTGAACAAATTGAATCTTTTTTAAAGAAACTTGAGTCAGATTCTGGACGTGTTCGACCATCGCATCATATTTCTTTAGATGTAGATTTGATTGCATGGGGAAATGATCTGGATAATATGCAATTTAATTCTAAAAAATTGCCGTTAGCACTCGATGTAAAAATTCCTTTATATGAACTTTGGCATTGTGAGACCTTAAAGGCTGATAGAACACTTTATCCAGTCGTTAATTTTAAAGTTTAATGCCTTTCAAACTAAATTTTACGCAAACTTTACGCGGGTTTTGACTTCTTCAATAGAGAATTTACGAGCATTTTACCGATACTGAAATCCACTAAATTAGTGTTACTTCAGGACAATAAAGATGCTTATAAATTCTCAAATGCGCATCTTGCATCAGTCTGGCATAGTCTTATGCGGACTAAAAACAAATGATATCTGCTCATCTCTCCTTATTTCCAATTTGGCAAATCAAGCCAAGGGGTATAGAGGAGAATAGCCATGTTAGAACTTATTCTTGTTTTATTTATTGCTATTTTTCTAGCATGGTGCCTCAGTAAATATCTATCCAAAGTGATGGCAAATCAGCCGATGGTGGGCGATGGATTATTTCGTTGGATTGAAAATCCTGTCTATCGCTTGTTAGGTATATCTCCGCAACAACAAATGAACTGGAAACAATATTCTTTAGCATTTGTTGTTAGCTGTATTTTTTTAGCTGTAGCCGTTTTTGCTATTTTTATGACGCAAGCATGGCTGCCATTAAACCCAAATCATGCACCAAATATGAGCTGGGATTTAGCATTACACACGGTTATTTCATTTTTAACCAACACCAACCAACAGCATTATTCTGGTCAAGCTCAATTATCTTATTTGTCGCAAATGACAGGTATTGTAGGTTTGCAAGTCATCACACCAATGATGGGACTAGCTTTAGTTGTTGCGACCTTAAGAGCTTTCTTTTATCAACGTCCTAGCCATATTGCGGCCGATGTTGCCGAACAGCCAGATCAAATTTTAATTGGTAACTATTGGGCAGATGTAATACGCCCTACAGTCCGGTTCTTGCTTCCACTCTGTTTTGTTTGGTCATTGTTGCTTAACAGCCAAGGCGTGCCAGCAACTTTTCAGGGTGGACCGGAAGTACAGCTTATTGATAAAGCGAATACAGTACAAACCCAAAAAATTCCATTAGGTCCAGTTGCACCGATGGTTGCTGTTAAGCAATTGGGTAGTAACGGTGGCGGCTGGTATGGTCCAAATAGTTCTGTGCCTTTAGAAAATCCAACGCCACTATCTAATTTATTAGAAATGATAGCGATTTTACTCATTCCAATTACAGTCGTTTTTATGGTGGGACATTTTACTCGACGCAAAAAATTTGCCTATTTTGTGTTTGGTAGCATGCTTTTAATGTCGGTTATTTCAGGTGCAGCAGCTGTCTGGTCTGAAAGTATGTCATCGACCGCATCTCAAATTGCAGTAATGGAAGGTAAAGAGCAACGATTTGGACCAGCAGCATCAGCAGTTTGGGCTGCGCTGACCACACAAGTGAATAATGGTTCGGTCAATATGATGCACGATTCTTCTGCGCCACTTACTGGGCTGGTTGAACTCATTAATATGTTGATTAATGCCATTTGGGGTGGTGTGGGCTGTGGTCTGCAACAGTTTATGATTTATCTGTTACTCGCTGTATTTATTGCAGGCTTAATGACAGGCCGTACACCTGAATTGTTTGGGCGCAAAATTGAAGCAGCAGAGATCAAGTTACTTGCGATTATTATCTTAATTCAGCCTCTTATTATTCTGGCTTTTACAGCCTTGAGTCTTAGTATTCCGGGATTATCAGGTATCACAAACCCTGGACCACACGGTATTAGCCAAGTGTTCTATGAATATGTTTCTGCGTTTGCTAATAACGGTTCAGGTTTTGAAGGCCTTGGAGACAACACCGTATGGTGGAATGTCACTTGTAGTCTTGCTCTTCTTTTAGGACGCTTCCCGACATTAATTTTGCCATTAATGATTGCGACACGTTTAGCAGCAAAAAGAAAAGCACCCGAAACAACAGGTAGCCTTCAGGTTGAAACGCCAACCTTTGCCTTAACGCTGATTACGATTGTTGTATTGCTTACCTTATTACAATTTATGCCAGTTCTTGTCCTTGGGCCAATTGCCGATCAACTGTTGTTGGTTAAAGGCTAAGGAGGCGAGTGAAAATGAATACACAAACTCATGTAAATAGCCATAAAACAACTGTGGCAGTACCAAGTTTTGAAGTTTGGAAAAATGCTTTTATAAAATTGCTACCCCAGCATGCAATTAAAAATCCAGTCATGGCAATTGTATGGCTTGGAACAGTAATCACTGCTCTAAGTACCTTAATGGGATATGCCACACTGGTATTCGGTTTGGTCGTCACAGCAATTTTGTTCATTACGATTTTATTTGCTAACTATGCTGAAGCAGTTGCAGAGGCTAGAGGTCGTGGACAGGCATCTTCATTACGTGCTGCGAGAGAAAACTTGACTGCTCGAAGACTCAATTCTTTGACAGACCGTCAAACCACTCAGGTTGCAGCGACCGAACTTCATTTAAATGATTATATTGAAGTTCATGCAGGTGAGCTTGTTCCAGCCGACGGTGAAATTGTAGAAGGCTTTGCGACCATTAATGAATCGGCTGTTACAGGTGAGTCTGCACCTGTGCTACGTGAAGCTGGAACTGACCGTTCAGGTGTTATTGGTGGGACTAAAGTTCTTACAGATCGTATTGTTGTGCAAGTGACTGCTGAATCTGGTCAAAGCTTCTTAGACCGTATGATTGCTTTGGTTGAAGGTTCAAATCGTCAAAAAACACCAAATGAGATTGCACTTGGCTTCTTATTAATGGTGATGACAATTACCTTCTTAATTGTTGTGATTAGCTTGCCGTTTATTGCTCATTATTTGCATATTAAACTTGATCCAGTCGTGCTCGTTGCGCTGTTGGTCTGCTTAATTCCAACAACCATTGGTGGCTTGTTACCTGCGATTGGTATTGCGGGTATGAACCGCGCGCTCAAAGCCAATGTTTTGGCGAAATCAGGTAAAGCAGTAGAAGTTGCGGGTGATATTGATGTGCTTTTACTCGATAAAACAGGAACCATTACTTATGGTGACCGTCAAGCGACTTCTTTTTATCCTTTAACTTCTGTAAGTGAGTTGGAGTTGAGAGCTGCTGCTTGGGTAAGTTCACTTGCCGACCCAACACCAGAAGGAAAATCGATTGTTAAGTTAGCAAAAGAACAAGGTTTAAAACAGCAAGAACCTGAGCAAGCCGAATTTATCTCTTTTAGTGCATCGACTCGAATTTCTGGTGTGAATTTACCGAATGGTGAGCAAATTCGTAAAGGTGCTTTAGATGCAATCTTGAAATTTGTAGATGAAGATTATTCTCAAGATCTAGAGTTAAAAGCACGTGTTGAACAAGTTGCTAAAAAAGGGGCAACACCGTTGGTTGTTGCAAATCAACATCATGTATTGGGTGTGATTGAACTCTCTGATGTAATTAAACACGGTATTAAAGAACGTTTTGCTCGTTTAAGAGAAATGGGTATTAAAACTGTAATGGTCACAGGTGATAACCCATTAACCGCTGCTGCGATTGCTGCTGAAGCGGGTGTAGATGACTATATTGCCGAAGCAAAACCAGAAGATAAACTCGCTTGTATTCGCACCGAACAACAACAAGGTCGTTTAGTTGCGATGGTTGGTGATGGAACCAACGATGCCCCAGCACTAGCACAAGCCGATATTGGCTTAGCCATGAACTCGGGTACACAAGCTGCAAAAGAAGCCGGCAACATGGTTGATTTAGACTCAGATCCAACCAAACTTCTTGCTGTGGTTGAGATTGGGAAACAGCAACTGATTACCCGCGGTGCTTTGACAACATTTTCGTTAGCAAATGACGTCTCTAAATACTTTGCCATTTTGCCTGCATTGTTCGCTGCTGCGATTCCACAAATGCAAGTATTGAATGTGATGCATTTGGCGAGTCCAAATAGCGCGATTTTATCTGCATTAATTTTTAACGCGATTATTATCCCGCTATTAATTCCAATCGCACTCCGAGGCGTGAAATTTAAACCTTCAACTGCAACTCAGTTACTACGTCGAAATATGTTGATTTATGGGGTGGGCGGTGTGGTTCTACCATTCATTGCCATTAAAGCGATTGATGTTGTGATTGTTCAATTATTTGGTTTGTAATCTGGAGTTTGAAATGAAAACTTATGCACAAAATTCAGAAGCAAATTTGGGTCAGACCTTAAGAGCATCTTTCGGACTTCTAATTTTTACTCTTGTCAGTTGTGGCGCTGTTTATAGTGCGATCGCTACAGGCGCGGGACAGGTTTTATTTCACAATCAAGCGAATGGTAGTTTGATTGAAATAAACCATAAAGTTCTAGGGTCAAAATTAGTCGCTCAGCCATTTGTTGGAGAAACTTATTTTCATCCACGTCCTTCAGCGGTTGCTTATGACCCAATGTCTATGGGGGCCACAAACTTAGCGCTTACTAATCCAGAGCTGCAAAAACAAATTGATGCACAGATTCTTGCGGTGAAAAAACAAGACCATACAGGTAATAACCCTATTCCAAGTGATTTAGTGACTAAATCGGGTAGTGGTATCGATCCGCATATTAGTCCTGAATCTGCTCAAATACAGGTTGCCAGAGTAGCTCAAGCGCGTCATTTAGACCCTAAAGTTGTAGAAGAGTTACTTCAAAAGCATATTGAACCAGTTCAGTTTGGTGTACTAGGGCAAGCTCGTGTTAATGTATTAGAGCTAAATATCGCTTTAGATCAATTACAATCTACACATTAACTTGAAAATAAAATTGTTAGTTTACCGGATGATATCAAGTGCAAAGCAATCGCGAAAATCAGGCTGAGGCCTTATTAAATCATGTAAATAGATATCAAGCCGGTCGACTAACAGTCTTTCTCGGTGCAGCGCCTGGTGTCGGCAAAACCTATGCTATGCTTGCCCGCGCTAAAGAGTTATTTCAACAAGGTACAGATGTTGTTGTTGGTATTGTTGAAACCCACGGAAGAATAGAAACTCTAAAAATTTTGGAAGGCTTGCCTCAAATTGCTAGAAAGGAAATGCAATATCAGGGGCATACTTTAGAAGAAATGGATTTGGATGCTATTTTACTCAGGCATCCGGAAATTGTTTTAGTTGATGAGTTGGCTCATCGCAATATACCCAATAGTCGCCATGAACGACGGTGGCAAGATGTCAATGAATTACTAGATGCGGGTATTGATGTATTTACCACCATGAATATTCAGCATTTAGAAAGCTTAAATGATGTGGTACATCAGATTACGGGCATTCGAGTAAATGAAACTGTGCCAGATCGGGTGTTTGACCGTATTCGAGATATTCGTTTAATTGATTTACCTGTTAGTGAACTCATTGAAAGGCTCCATCAAGGAAAAGTCTATGTGCCAGAGCAAGCGAATCTGGCATTACAAGGCTTTTTTAGCATTTCAAATTTAACTGCATTACGTGAACTGGCAATGCAATGCGTTGCTGAGCATGTCGATTTAGATTTAAAACAGAGTTATACCTCTAAAGGCTTGAAGTCTATCTCGCTACAAAATGAATTAATGATTGCGATAGATGGGCAAGGCTCTTCTGAATATTTAGTACGGGCAGGTTGTCGATTAGCTGAACGCAATGGAGCAACATGGACTGTAGTGAATGTTGCTAAAAGTTTGGATTCTGGGCAGAGTTCAGCAAATTCATATAAAAAAGAATATATTGAAATTGACCGTGCATTTGAATTGGCTCGACAACTTGGTGGTCGAACCGAAGTTTTATATGGGCCACGAGTTGCTTCGGTGTTAATGGATGCTGCGCTTGATCGAGGTATTTCCAATGTGGTCATTGGCAAAAGTATTTCACCGTGGTGGTTAAAGTTATTTAAGAAAAATTTAGCTCAGCAATTATTAAATCAAGAAAACTCGATTGCTTTGACGATTTTACACCCAGAACAGGGCACTAAAAAGACAGCTCAACTTGAGAAGCCATCATTTTTATCATTAAAAGAAAGTGTTTTTGTTTTAGCGGTAACATGCGCAAGTATTTTTATAGCTCACTTTGCCGAAGTTCTATTGGGTATTGAAGACTTCTCTGTCATTTTTATTATTTCAGTTTTAATTGTAGCAACTAAAACCCGAATGCTCGCTGCAGTAGTCGCCGCTCTTATTTGTTTCTTAGCCTATAACTTTTTCTTTATAGCACCACGTTTTACATTTCAAATTTCAGCACACCAAGGTGTGGTTACCGTTGTTGCTTTTTTTGCAGCAGCTTTAATTGCTGGGCGTTTGGCTTCTCAATTACGTCAGCAGGTTTTATCTTTAAAAGCTGCCAATGCCTACACCACAGTAATGCAAGACTTGGCACGTAAGCTTTCTAGTGCAGTAAACCTTGAAGAAGTCATGCAAACCGGTCGTATGACTTTAGAAACCCAGCTGCAAACTAAAGTGTGGATTTCTATCCAAGATAGAGTTATTTCATCTGACATAGAACTAAATGATAAAGAAAAAGTAGCTGCAGAATGGTGTTTGAAACACCAACAGCCGTGTGGACGTTTTACCGATACCCTTAGTCAATCAAACTGGTGGTTTTTACCACTTTTAGAGCAGAAAAATAGCCTAGGTATAGTGGGAATTTACTTTAAAGATGAAGTGGTTTCTCTAAATTTTGAGCAGAAAAAACTAACTGAAAGTGTAATTGAGTATATTGCACAGGCAGCACTTCGAACCCAATTGGTCAATGAACTTGAACAAGCAAAAGTTACCAGTGAAACAGAGCGCTTACGTTCAGCTTTATTATCTTCGGTATCGCATGATTTACGTTCACCACTTGCTTCTATTATTGGAGCCGCAGATACGCTTGCCAATTTTAAAGCTGATATGTCAGAACAAGACCAGCAAGATTTACTTGAAACAATTCATTTAGAAGGTGAGCGTCTAGACCGTTATATTCAAAACTTGCTTGATATGACACGCTTAGGCCACGAAGGCTTAACTTTAAAAAGAGACTGGATTGGGGTAGATGAATTAATTGGTTCGGCAACCCGCCGTTTAAAACGCTATAAACCAGATACGCAAGTGGTCGTTCAGTTACCTGAGCAACAAATTAGTTTATATGTTCACCCTGCACTGGTAGAGCAAGCTATTTTTAATGTTTTAGAAAATGCCGCAAACTTTTCACCTCCAGATGAACCAGTCATGATTCGTGCTCAACTTTCATCAGAAGATGAAGTAAAAATTGAAATTGAAGATAGAGGTGCGGGAATTCCTGAAGATGAAAGACATCGTATTTTTGATATGTTTTATACGATGGAGCGTGGAGACCGTGGAAAATTTGGTACAGGTTTAGGGCTTACAATCGTAAAAGCGATTATTGGTGCTCATATGGGTACAATAGAAGCATTTTCAGGGCGCCAAAATAAAGGTACTTTAATTCAAATCAGATTACCCATTCACCCAGTAAAAGAATAAGTTGTAAATTCATGATAAGTTCAGAAACGTCACCTGTAGAAACACGCATTGTGATTATTGATGATGAGCCTCAAATTCGTAAATTTCTAGACATTGCTTTAAGAACTCAAAAATATAAAACCACGCTCTGCGAAACGGGTTACAAAGGCCTAGAAGCTTTAGCAACGCAAGGTGCCGACTTAGTTATTCTAGATCTGGGCTTACCCGATTTAGATGGAAAAGAAGTGCTTCAAGAATTACGTAGCTGGTCGAATGTACCAGTTATTGTGCTATCTGTACGGGCTGACGAATACGAAAAAGTTGCTTTGCTAGATGCTGGCGCAAACGATTACATGACCAAGCCTTTTAGTGTGCAAGAGCTTTTGGCGCGCATACGTGTCATTTTAAGAAACCAACCGATTCAGCAAGAAGCTCATATCTATGACGATGGTTATCTTAAAGTTGATGTTACGCAACGTTTGGTTTGGGTCGAGCAACAACCAATTACGTTAACTCGAAAAGAATTTCAACTTTTAACGCTATTAATGCGCTATCAAGGACAGCTTTTAACCCAGCCACAGCTCTTAAAAGAACTATGGGGCCCAACTCATCAGGAAGATACGCACTATTTACGTATTTTAGTGGGCAAGTTACGCAGTAAACTGGGGGATAACGCAATTCAGCCACGCTATATTGCAACTGAACCTGGTGTTGGATTGCGTTTTTTAGCTAAACAGAAAAATCATTAATTAGATATAAAAAAACCTTAGGGTATTTCTCCCTAAGGGTTTGCAAAGTAGTTTATAGTTTTTTTGCTTTTTTTATTTATATATCCCAATGTTGTTCTGCTTCAGTCATTTGACTATAAATGTTTTGATATTCAGCCTGCTTAACCGTGTACCAATGTTCGACAAAGTCAGTGCCTAAATATCCTTTTAAAATAAGACTTCCTTTAAATATTTTTAAGGCTTCTGGTTGATTGTTAGCTAATAAAATATGCTCGTCTGGAAATTTTAAAAGATGAGCAGGTTTTGGTAGTGGTAATTTATGAGATAAGCCGTAAGATACACCTGCTAAAATAGTTGCTGTAACCAGATAGGGATTACAGTCAGCGCCAGCAACACGATATTCTAAGCGTTGATTTTGTACATCTGAGCACGGAATACGAATTGCGACATTACGATTATTAGTATCCCAATTGGCTTCTAATGGCACATGATGCCCAATTTTAAAACGTCTATAAGAATTAATATTAGGCGCTAAAATCGCCATAGATGCAGGCATTAGCTCAATAAGTCCGCTAATTGCACTGAGTAAGTTGGTAGAAAGTTCATCTTTCTCTTCAACTGAACTAAATATATTCTCATGGTATTGATTAAGCATACTCATATGAAAATGCATGCCGCTTCCAGCCTTTGCCAAGTTGGGTTTCGCCATGAAACAAGCAGTTAAGTCATGCTTTCTTGCGACTTGCTTTACAATTCTTTTTAAAGCATTAATTTGATCGCATAGCTTCAAAATGTCATGGCTGTGTTGAAGATTTAGTTCATATTGTCCAGGAGATGATTCCGCAACAATCGCGGTAATTTCAATAGATTGTAGTAGAGCAGCTTTTTCAACCTCATCTAGGACTTGTTGATAGTTATTGGGTGCATCTATATCAAAACATTGGTTTTCTATACAGGTTTCAGCCTGATGCTGAGGTGAGAAAAGATAAAATTCTAATTCGGCAGCCATGACAGGAAAGTAATTATTGGCATGTAACTGATTTAATATTTTTTTTAATATATTGCGTGGTTCATAGCGGCAGTCTGTACCATCTTCTTCTTGCATTGATAGGTAAAGCTGAGCATTTAATTCTGAGGATAAGGCACTTGGTTGCAAGCTGCCTAAAATGGGCAGGCAAAGTCTATCTGGTTCACCAATATATTTTCCTAATCCTGTCTCTTCAATTACTTTTCCATCAAGGCTCATGGCGTAAACAGAAAGTGGAAAATAACATCCATGAGAGAGATTTTTGAGGCTTTTAACGTCAATTCGTTTACCACGAATATGCCCGTTTAAGTCATGTAGACAAATATCAATGTGCTGAGTCTGAGGATATAAATTTAAATATTCATCAACTTCTTTTAAAAAAAGCTCTGAGTTGAACGTATGTACGTGCGTTTGTGGAATAAAATCATCTGATATTTTAAATGCCTTAAAGTGAGAATCTTTTAAGTTTAAATTTGGGTAAATAAGCGTACTCATTATAAAAAACCTTGGTGGTTATTTAGCTAAAATCCTACCTTAGCCCTTGAAGTAAATCGCGTAAAAAAAGAGTAAAATGATTAAAGAGAGTTTTATAAATAATTTTTATTTTTTATATTCATAATCAGTGGCTTGAGTTTTGTTTTGATAATAAATTTTTAAAGTAAAATTAACGTATAAGAGCCATTTGATAGTTCATGATTTCGCTTTTAAAAATTAAACATAATTAGAATTTGTGATCCTTAAATTTGGTGAGATGGTCAAACTGCTTTAAACTTAAACGCTTATCCAGTTAAACATTTATGTATAAGTCTTGAATAAAGCAGGACTTACATAGTGTATGTACTGGAATTTTATTTTTTGCGTTTTTTTAATTTTATTTTTGAGTTCTCTTAATATGAAAAATATCGGTTTAGCCATTTTAGCAATCAGCCTTTCAGGTTGTGCTGCAATGAGCGTAGAAGAATGTAAGACTGCGAATTGGTCATTAGTGGGTGAGAAAGACGGTTCAAAAGGTTCTTCGCCGCGTTTAGATCAATATTATAAAGCGTGTGGGAAAGCTAATATTGTTCCAGATCAAAAGTCATATGAACGTGGATATAAAGAGGGCTTAGGATATTATTGCCAGCCATCAAATATTTTTTATAACGCCTTAGAAGGGAGCGGGAATATTAATGTCTGTCCAATCGAGCAGCGTGATCGGTTAAGACCTTATTATCGTGCAGCTTCCGATTACTACAATGCAAAAAATGAATACGATCGTTATGACGAGAAGTTTAAGCAATATTCTGATAGCGCTTATAACGAAAAATTAAAGCCAGAAGAGCGTGAACGTTATCGTAAGCTTTTAAGAGAATTACAAATTGATCGTGACCGTATTAATAGAAACTATTGGAATTCAATTCGAGATATCGAACGTTTCAAATATGATCATGGTTTAAAATAATATGTGAAAAAGGATTGATCTGAATGAGATCAATCCTTTGTTTTTTTAAAGGTAATAACTCGTTTTAGTCATTAACTTTGAAATAGCGGTCATACTGATTTTTACTGCATAAGGTAATTCAACACCACCTGCTTCAAGCGCAGTATGACGATGATGTAATTCATCTTCATTCATTTGCTCTAGAATTTTACGAGAGCGTTCATCTTGAGCAGGTAACTGGTTTAAGTGATCTTGCAAATGTAGACTAACTTGACGTTCAGTTTCAGCAACAAAACCTAAACTATATTTATCACCTGCAATACCGGCAAGAGCACCCATACCATATGAAAGGCCATACCAAATCGGGTTCAATAAACTTGTATGGCTGTTTAGCTCTTTTAAACGGTCTTCGCACCAAGCTAGATGGTCTTGTTCTTCAATTGCTGCCTGTTGCATTTCGCGGCGTACATTTGGTAATTTCGCCGTTAATGCTTGCCCATGATAAAGCGCTTGAGCACATACTTCACCACTATGGTTAACACGCATTAAGCCTGCAACATGGCGAGCATCTTCAACTCCAAGTTTTGTTTCAGCCGTTTCAGCCGGATTTTGTCGCTGTGCTGCTGTTGCACCTGGAACAAGACTACGTAATGCCTGATCAAAGGAGTTAATAAGTTGATCAATTCCCGTATAGTGGCGCATAAATTAGTCCTCCAAAGAAAGATGTGCTGTGGCAAGCATTGGTTTTAGTCGGGCAAGAAGCCAGATACTAAAGATTGCACTAAGTACAGCTGTAATAATAAATAGTATTTTAATATCAATTTTTAAAACACTTAAGATTAAGATTGAGAAAATTGCTGACGAAACCATGAATACAGCATTTAAAATGTTATTTGCTGCAACCACTCGGGCACGATGTGAGCGCGGTGAGTAAGCCTGCATCATGGCATACAAAGGAACAATATAAAAACCGCCACTAATACCCAATAAAGTCACGGCAATCATGACATGGTAGTAAACCCAACCTTGAGTGAAAATATCTTTTAAGGTTAGTAATGCTCCAGTTTTCTCCGGTACAAAGGCTAGACTCGCTGCAAGGTAAAGCGCAAAAACAGTAAGGCCAATTGCACCAATCGGCACCATTTTAATATTAATTTCCGAACCACCAATTTTACGGCAAAGAAGAGAACCTACCCCAATTCCGACAGAGAAGAAGGTGAGTAATAGGCTAACTACATTTTCTGATGAATGGAGATTTTGCTGAGTCAACTGCGGAATTTGCGTTAAATAAGTCGCCCCATAAAACCAGTACCACGAATTACCTAATAAAATGGTGAACACTAACGGTAAACTTTTGGCATATGTAATAGTTTGGAAGCTTGTACGAATAAAGTTCCAATCAATATCTAAATCGGGTGCAGCAACTTTTTGTGGTAAAATGAAGCGGCTAAATAAATAGCCTATGCAAGCAATAGCGACTACAGTCAGACTAATCCATAGTAAATTACCTTCGGATGATGCAATTACGGCACCACCTAAGATCATGCCGAATAAAATTGCCATCGATGTACCGGATTGAAATAAGGCATTGCCCGACATAAGTTCGTTTGGTTTTAAAATTTCAGGCAAAATTGCATATTTAATAGGTCCGAAAAAAGTGGAATGTGTTCCCATTAAGAATAAAGCCAGAAGCAGTAGCCATAAATGCCCCAATAAGAAACCGGCAGACCCAATAAGCATGATTATGATTTCTAATATTTTTATGCCACGCACAAGTTGTGAGCGCTCGTATTTGTCAGCAATTTGTCCTGCTGTTGCTGAAAAAAAGAAATATGGCAAAATAAACAATAATGCTGCTAAATTATTGAGTGTACTTACAGGGGCAGATTGTTGTTGAATCCAACCATATGTAATGACTAACAATAAAGCTTGCTTAAAAACATTGTCATTTAATGCGCCAAAAAACTGTGTAAAAAACATCGGTACAAACCGACGTGATGTCATCAGGGATTCATCTTGTTTCATCATATACAAGCTTCATTGAGTTTTATTAAAAAATGTGACGGAGTGTTAATTTGCATCGAAAACCATGTATGATATTTTTAACGCTTGATTAAATGAAAAATCAATGGTTTCGAGTGAGTTTTATCCTCATATTGGTGCGTTTATTAAAAAATAAGTTTAGAGTTTTCCATGCCTTCTAAAATTAAGTTTAAACAGTCAACTCTTTCTCACTCTATGCATTTAATCCTAAAAATGCAGAGTATACCTAAACTTATTTGTAGCAGCCTATTGTTAAGTTTATGTGTTAATCCTTGTTATGCTCAAAGTTCAGCTGAGACCGTAACGCCGGTAGCAAACCAGTCAGTAACTGATCCATCATTGCAACAAACAAATACAAATAACCAAAATGATGTTCCGATTACTGATGTCGCTACTCTGGTAACTCAAGCACAGCAGCAACAAGATAGCTTGGCTATATTGCAACAACAAGAACAATTTCCAAATCAGATTGAAGAATTTAAGCCAATTACGCTCGATAACCTCGAAGATTTACCCGTGATGCCTGTTGACCAGAATATGGCAAATGAGATTTATCGGGTAGCAGAAGAGGCAAAAACTGAAGCTCAGAACTTCCAAAATGGCACACAAAAACATCCAGAAATGGTAGTGAATGATGCATCACAAGCAGAATTACATGAAATTAATCAGGCGCCTGTAAATATTGACCAACTCATGCATGAGATTCAATCTGATAGTAAGATTGTAGTCGAAGCTAATGAAACTGGAAAAACTTTACCTGAGCTTACAGCTGCTACTGAAGAGCCGCCGGAAGAAAAAGGTTTCTTTAAACGGATATTTAATAAAATTCGTCCACCGCGTGTGATTCCGATGGAGCAAATACCTCGTATTACTGCTGAGGTTACGGGTGCTCCAGACGATTTGGCTAAAAATATCAAAGGTAAATTATCTACATTTACTCAAGAATCATTTGAAGATTTTAATTCAGCATTGCCTCAACTTAGGAGCCTAAGCAATCAGGCCGCTCAAGCGGTGGGGTATTACAATGCTGAGTTTCGTTTTGAAAAATTAAGTGCAAGCCGTGTTCGAGTTAAAGTTACTCCAAATGAGCCGGTACGAATTAATGAACAAAATATTGAATTCAGTGGAGCGGGTGCAAAACAACCACAGTTTCAAGTTATTCGTTTAGTTCCAGACCAAGATGTTGGTGATATCTTTAATCATGGTCTGTATGAAACAACTAAAAGTCGAATTGTCGATGCCGCAACAAATAATGGATATTTTGATGCCTACTGGCGTTTACACGATGTAAAAGTAAGCCAACCTGAAAACAAAGCAGATATTAACCTCAAATATGAAACGGGTGAGCGATATAAGCTAGGTAAGGTTGAGTTTCGTATGAGTGATCCTTCAAAACCCTTGCCAATCAAATTAAATATTCTTGAGAGTATGGCACCTTGGAAAGAGGGCGATGACTACACATTCTGGCGTGTAAATGCTTTAGCCAACAACCTGACGAACTCTCGCTATTTTAACTACACGCTGGTCGATTCAATTAAACCTGATCCAATTGAGAAGCCGCTTGAATTACCCCCAGATTTACAAGCATTAGTCGATCAGCAAAATGTCACCATTGATGAATCAAAATTGCTTTCTCCAGAGCAACAACAGCTTGCTAAAGCACGACAATTAGCCTCATCTAGTAAAGAGGTTAGTCAAAATGTGGTAGACGAAAAACAATTTGCCGGAACTGAAAATGTACAATTAGCTGCAGCTCCAGCTTCTTTGAAAACCGCAGCAGCAGATTATGCAGAGCAAGAGTCGGAACAAGACCGTTTACAAGCCCAAGCACGTGAAGAAAAACGGATTCCGGTTATTGTGACTTTAAATGCGGACAAATTGAATAGTCTGGAAACTGGTGTGGGTTATGGTACTGATACGGGAGCTCGTTTACGTAGTCAATATCGTCGTTCGATTGTGAACGAATATGGCCACTCCTTTGATGCCAACTTTGAACTTTCACAAATTCGTCAGTCTATAGATGGCCGTTATAGTATTCCTTATAAGCATCCATTAAATGATTACTTTAACATTGTAGGTGGTTATGAGCGCGAGACTAGAGATAATATCGGTCCTGATGTGAGTTTATTAACTGAATCTGCCGTATTGGGTGGTGAGCGAGTTATTAAAAAACCTTTAGGCAATTGGCAACATACTATTGGGGTTCGTTACCGTCTGGACCGATTGACTCAAAAGGGAAATGTCGATATTTCTGAATTGCCAGATGCATTTAAAACAGCTGCATCAGAGCAAGAAGCGTTATTATTTGGTTATGAAACCTCTAAAACATCAAGTAATACAAGGTTAAATCCAACGAAAGCATTTAAACAAAGCTATAAGTTAGAACTGGGAAGTAGCAGTTTACTTTCCGATGCCAATATGGCGATTGCAACTGCGGGTTGGAGATTTATTTATTCTTTAGGTGAAAATGATAACCATCAGTTTGTGGGACGATCTGATCTTAGTTATATTTTTACCGATGAATTTGATAAAGTTCCCTATAATTTAAGATTCTTTACTGGTGGTGACCAGACAATTCGCGGTTTTGATTATAAAAGTCTTTCACCCGAAGAAAATGGATATAAGATTGGTGGACAGGCTCTAGCAGTAGGCTCTTTAGAATATAACTATCAATTCAAAGAGGGTTGGCGAGCAGCTGTTTTTTCTGATTTTGGTAATGCTTACGATAAGAATTTTAGTAACCCGACTGCCTACAGTGTTGGTGTCGGTATTCGTTGGAAGTCCCCAATTGGACCAATTCGTTTAGATGTGGCTTCAGGTATTTCTGATGATAATCATCCGATTCGTTTGCATTTCTTTATTGGTCCACAACTTTAAAAATAAAATTTTATTAGGTTTATTTTATGGCGGAAGTAGAACAGCAGCCCACTTCGGCACCTAGCTCTCCTAAGAAGCGACGCATTTTGCGTAGCTTTTTGCTGACAATATTAATCATACTTTTATTACTTGTTGCTTCCATCATTATTATGATGTCGACTGACCGTGGAAGCCGTTTTTTATTAGACCGTGTTTTACAAGCTCAGCAAGTCATTAAATATGAATATGAAGGGGGTAATTTACTTCGGGGAATTATTCTTAAAAATATTATTGTTCAGTTAAAAGAAGTTGACGTTACTTTAGATAGAGCGGATGTACGGTTAGGGTGGCGTTCTTTAATATTAGAAAAAGAAGTGCATTTGAGCAATGCAGATGTCCGTAACCTAGTTATTATTAACAAAGCTCCGCCATCGGATAAACCATTTGAGTTTAAACCCATTAAATTACCATTTGTACTTCGTGTAGATGTGGGAGATGTCGATCATTTAGAAATTAAAAATTCAGGTTCTGTCGTAAATTTCCATGATGTTCATCTAAATGATGCTTTGTGGTCAGAGACAAAACTGAAATTTGAAAATTCAAGTATGGATATGGGGTATCTTTCTGTTCATAACGCAACAGGAAATATGGACTTTAGTGGCAAATATCCACTGAATGCGACAGCAGATTTAAGAATTCCTTCTTTAAAAAGTTTAAACATCCAAAATATTAAAGTGGCAGCTCGCGGAAGTTTAGATACATTGCAAGCCGGTGTAGCAACGACAACACCAGATTTATTAACAGGTTGGGTCGTTTTACATCCTGTTCGCCATGAAGTACCAATGAAAGGTGCATTGTTACTTAAAAATTATCACTTGCCTTTACTGGTTGAACAAAAATTATTTGCTAAAAATGGTGTGATCAAGTTTCAGGGGGATGTTAAGCAACTTAACTTGGCACTTGATACAGATCTAAAAGGTGAAAATTTACCAGAAGGCCAATACAACGCCTTAATGAATACTGATTTGGTTCATCAGCTGAATATTACAGACTTTAATGGTCAGGTCATGAAAGGTGCAGTTAACCTTAAAGGCTTGGTGAACTGGAAAGATCATGTCACTTGGGATGTAAAAGGTCGTTTAGATCATGTTAATCCTAAAGATAAAGCTATCCCTCAAGTCGTTCAGGACTTCTTACCGCCAAGTTTAGATGCTGCAGTTGCTTCAACTGGCTCTTTAGAAAAAGGCATGGAAGTATTTGCTAATGTCGACTTTGACCGCTATGAGTCTTGGAAACTTAAATTAAATCAAGCACCTGAAAAGAATAAAAAACCACAGCCAATGTTTATGAATGTGGCTTGGTCCAAAATAGATCGTGCTATGCCATATATAGGTTGGTTAAGCAGTGATAGTGGTCAAGTAGATTTGACTTTGCGGGATGGTCAGCAAGATATTAAAGTGGCAACTAAAGTATATCAGCATGA
Organism: Acinetobacter nosocomialis; assembly: GCF_041021905.1. NCBI lineage: Bacteria > Pseudomonadati > Pseudomonadota > Gammaproteobacteria > Moraxellales > Moraxellaceae > Acinetobacter > Acinetobacter nosocomialis. Next base: position 2,507,231 of record NZ_CP157432.1, on the reverse strand, counting down.
ACAAACCTTATTGCCAGCTGGACAATATTTAGCAACATTGAATGTTAAAGATAATATTCTTAATGTTCCTAGTTTTAATTTTGCGGCTCAAAAAGGGAGCCTCACAGGTCAGGCTAAAGTTTTATTACCTACCGAAAAACGTCAGTTGGCATGGAATGCGTTATTAAATGCTAAAGACTTTAATCCACAAAGTATTCATGCAGCTGCACCGGTAAACTTACTTAATGGATCAATCAAAGCAAGTGGTTTTGCCAAGCCAAATCAACAAATCATTCAACTTGAAAAAATTGATTTAAAAGGCCAGTTGGCTCAAGCAAACCAAGAAACGGTTGCGTTAGCTGGGAAAAGTACGGCAGCTTTATTATTTAATGATGTTAAAGCCGGTGGTGGTTTTAAAGGTTTTGCAGTGAATTATGATGGATCTTTAAAAGCACTTAATCAGGCTAATGGGTTATTAAAGTTCTCTCTTGCGGGTACTCCAGAGTTTATTCGAATTAGTCAGTTACAACATGATGGTGTGGCTGGAAAAATCTACGCGACTGGCTCATTAAACTTAAAAGATCGTATTGCTTGGGATATCAATAGTTCGCTTGTGCGTTTTAAACCTCAATATTTTGTTTCTAGTGTAAAAGGCGAAATTTCAGGAAATGTAAAAACGCAAGGTGTTTGGTCTGATAAGTTAAAGCGTATTGATATTCAGCAATTGAACCTTGCAGGATTTTTGAATAATAAGCCAGTGAGAGGTAAAGGTAACTTATCTGTACTTATGGATTCGAACCAAAAGGGCTTTTTACCTCAGCAATTTGAAGCGAATAATCTATTTTTAGTGTATGCACAAAACCAGTTACAGGCGACTGGTAATGCACAGAATTTAAAAATCAAGCTCAATGCGCCTGCGCTTTATGAGTTGTATCCGGGTCTAAGTGGTCGTGCTTATGGAGATTTGAGTGTTCAATCTCAGCCGCGTTTGAAGGCTACAGCTAATATTGCAGTTGATAACTTTGCTTTCAATAATTTAGTGAGCGTTAAAAAACTGCGTGTACAGGGTGAACTACCAACTTCCGAAACAACTCCAACTCAGCTCACCGCAAAGCTTGATAATTTACGTAGTGGTAGCCGTCTAATCCAGTCTGCTGAAGTCAATTTAACTGGAACACGAAAAGCACACTTATTAAAAGTTCAGGCAAATAATAATATTTCTAAATTTTATGTGCAGTTAGCAGGCGGTTTTAACCAAAATAATGATTGGTTGGGCCAAATTCAAAAAGGTAGTTTTGATTCGCGTCGAATTCGTTTAGCGCAAAATCAAAATGCGCCTGTTGTGTTTTCATCAGCACGTTCTGAGCTATATGTTGGACAGCATTGTTGGCAAAGTAGAAATAGTCAGTTATGCCTTGACCAACCTGTACGTGTGAGTAAAGCACAAGGCAATATTTCATTTATTACCCAAAATCTGGATTTAGGAGATTTTGCCGCATTTATGCCGGAAGGTTTGGCTATGACGGGTCAACTCAATGGTTATGCTAAAGCGTCTTGGGTAAATGGTGGACATCCTAAACTTGATGCACGCTTAGTAACCAGAAAAGGTGAACTAGGTTTAGCAGCAGAAGACCCTCAAGATCCGCCAACCACGTTGACTTATGATGAGCTGAGTGTAATTGCGAAAAGCATTTCAGATGGTCTATTGTTCCGTGTTGATGTAAAAACACCAGATATTGGTACTGGATACGCGAATGTCATTATTAATCCATACCAACCATCTATGCCAATGCATGGTGAGGTCGCCTTTAATGATGTACAGTTAAAAGTTTTAAAACCATTTATTCAAGATGTGCGTTCAATGAGTGGTACTTTAGCCTTGGCAGGTAAAGTAAATGGTACATTAACCCAACCGCAATTTACGGGTGAGATGCGTTTGAAAAATGGGGCAATCAGTATGATTTCCCTGCCAGTGAACTTAACCAATGTACAAGTGTATTCATCTATTCGTCAGGATATGGCAACAATTGATGGCGCATTTAACAGTGGACAAGGGGTAGGTTTACTTAAAGGTAGTTTCGATTGGAAAGATTCTCCACGTCTACAGTTGAACTTAAAAGGTGATAACTTACTCGTACGTCAAGCCCCATTAATTACAGCTATTGCAAATCCGAATTTGACACTCGATATGTATCCTTTCGACAAACGTTTAAGTTTGAAAGGGTCGGTAGATGTTCCTCGTGCACGTATTTCAATGCCTGAAACAACAGCACCTGTCATTAATACATCTTCAGATGTTCGTATTGTCCGTCAAGGCCAAGATCCACTTGCAATTTTACGTGCAGCAAAACCTTGGGATATCCGTGCTGATATTTCGGTAAATATTGGTAATCAAGTTATCTTCCAAGGCTTTAACAGTAATATTCCTTTAGTAGGTCGTTTGAACTTAACTCAGCGTGGTTATGAAACGGCAATGCGCGCGATGGGTGCTATTGGTGTAAGTCAAAAGGTGAAAATTGAAGCTTATGGTCAAAGCTTAGATTTAAACCGTGCTATTGCCCGTTTCAATGGCCCATTGGCAAACCCAACTTTAGATATAGATGCAAATAAAAATGTTCAGGGTAGTATGGTTGGCGTTCGTGTTACAGGTACTGCATCATCACCAAACATTCAAGTTTATAACGATGCGGGCTTATCTGAACAAGAAGCATTAAATGCATTAGTGACAGGTCGTATTAATGAAGGCTCAAGCGGTTTAAGTAATGCGGAAGGTTTTAAATCTGATGTAAACAATACAATCGCTGCTGCTGGTATTAGTATGGGCTTGGGCGGTACACGCGCTTTCACGAATCAAATTGGACGTACTTTCGGCTTAAGTGGTCTTGCATTAGATGCACAAGGTACGGGTGATGATACTCAGGTAAGCTTAACTGGATATATTACGCCTGATTTGTTTATTCGTTATGGTGTCGGGGTATTTACGCCAGTCAATAAACTTACGCTGCGTTATCAAATGAATCGCCGTTTATATTTAGAAGCAAGTCAGTCTTTAGAACGAGCGATCGATTTATTCTACAACTGGCGTTTCTAGATGTATAAATTAAGAGCTCACTTTAAGTGGGCTCTTATTTTATTAACGCTATACTATTTTAAAAAATTAAATATTAATCATGTAGATCATCAATTCTTTTGGCAGGAATCCCACTTTAAAAAGGATTTTGATTAAAGAAAATTCACTTGAAAATTGCGGTTTTATAAATTAATTTTCAGAATCATTAAATGAAATTAGATTGATAATGCCTTGTTGTTAATTGCAAATAAGGTAAATTTTTCAAGGAAAAATGCCAGTGGAAAAAGATACTTGTGTTGAAATTAGAGATAGCAAGGTTAACGATACAAATATTAAATATCGTGGACTCATTCAGAAATTAACAGCAACATTATCATTGTCCTTTTTGTCACTTGGGTGGGGCTCCACAGTGAATGCAGCAGAACAGCAAATCGCTTTAGTCGGAACTTGGACATCGATTCCTGATGCACCACTTGTTCAAAAACCGGAAAAGGCCAGTGAAGGTTTATATCAATTGCAAGTTAATGCTGACGGGACTCTAACTCCGGTTAAAGTGTTAAAAATGAAAAGTCCATCTTGGATTGTGAAATCTAAAGATGGTCGTTTTGCATATACAACAAATGAAGAAAATTTAGGAGAAGTCACTGCACTATCGGTTCAAAACGGAAAGGTAGAGGTTTTGAACACGGTGAATAGTCATGGTGGACATCCAACTCATGCCTCAATTAGTTTAGATGGTAAATTCCTGTTTGTGTCGAATTATTCGGCATTTGATAAAGGTCGTGGTGGTGTGGCTGTTTTTCCAATTTTGCCGAATGGGCATTTGGGTGAAATGGTACAAAATATTGTTTTTTCGGAAGGTTCTGGTCATGTTAAGGGGCGTCAAGAAAGTGGACATGCTCATTCGACAACTTTTAGTCCGGATGGTAAGTATTTATATGCAAGTGATCTTGGAAATGACAAAGTCTATGTCTTTCGTTATAACCCAAACAAAACGCAACCACTCGAAGCGGATAACGGTCGAGATGTGACGTTTAACCATGGCTCTGGTCCGCGTCATATGGTCTTTTCATCAGATGGTAAGCATGCATATGTTACCGCCGAAATGCGAAGTGAAATTGTGACCTTTAATGTGCAAGATGGCTATTTGAAGAAAACTGCTGAGTTAAAGCTAGTTCATGAAGACAAAACGCCCGAATTTAAGAGTGCAAGCGGAATTATTCTTAGTCCAGATGGCAAATATGTGATCGCTGCTAATCGTGGCTCAGACAACAAACTCCTCGTATTTAAAATTCAAGAGGATGGATTGCTGGCTCAACCGACTGTTTATAAAGCTAATGGCATTGAACCACGTGCTTTCTCATTCGATGCAACTGGTAAATATCTGTATGTAACAAATGTTTTTACTAATAATATTAGTTTGTTCCGCTTTGATGCCAAAAACGGTACCTTAAAATCAGTTGGAGATGCTGCAAAAATATCAACACCTACTGATATTAAGTTTTTTAATTAATTTAAATTAAGAAATGTGTATTTCTCACACTACATATAAAGGACCGAGAGTTTATATCTCGGTTTTTTTATAGCAGTTTTTGCAAACTCTGTCAGATTCAGTATGATGTTGGCAGCATAGTCTGTGTAGAGTAATGATGAAAAAAGTTTTATTTGTTTTGATGGGAATGTTGTTAGTCGGCTGTACAGAGAAAAAACCTTTAACACCTGAAGAACAATGGCATGGCTTCTGTACCAGTGTTGGGAATGCGGCTAGAAGTATTGTATTTGATCGTCAGCAAGCAATTGAAAAGTCTCAAGCGATTGAACATGCAAATAAAATCGAAGATGAGATCACCAAAAAATTCATCTTGAATATTATTGAAAAAGTTTATGCTATTCCACAAGATGAATTAAAAACTAATCCAGAAGCCCTGCAAGAAAAAATTAGAAAACAAATGGCAGATGAGTGCTTGGTTACACCACACGACAAAATGCCAAACTATAAAAAGTTCTAAGTGTTTAATACATCGTCAACACTCCACTAAGGTGGAGTGTTCTTTAAATTCAAAATACCGCATCATAAACCAGTCATTAAGATCATTATTTATACAGGGGTATTTAGTTACAAAATAATGGGCATCACGGAGAAACACCCCGCGCTCATTAACTTTTGGCTTGAACTCTAGTAAAATTTTGTAGTCCATATTACTTGTGAAGCTTTGTGAAAGCTGGAATTTACAAGTAATTTTTTAAAAAAAGAGGAATGAACACCGTGCTAGAAGCTTACCGCCAACACGTTGCTGAACGTGCCGCACTCGGAGTCCCACCGAAGCCACTTGATGATGCTCAAACTGCTCAACTTGTTGAGTTATTAAAAAACCCACCGGCAGGTGAAGAAGCATTCTTGGTTGATTTGCTTGAAAACCGTGTTCCTGCAGGTGTTGACCAAGCAGCTTACGTAAAAGCAGCTTTCTTGGCAGCGATTGCAAAAGGCGAAGCGACATCTCCGCTAGTTTCTAAAGAACGTGCAGTTTATTTACTAGGTACGATGCTTGGTGGCTATAACGTAGCGCCTTTAGTTGAGCTTCTAGATGATGCTGAATTAGCAAGCTTAGCTGCTGAAGCATTGAAAAAAACATTACTTGTATTTGATGCGTTCCATGACGTAGCTGATAAAGCTAAAGCTGGCAATGCTAATGCAAAAGCTGTTTTACAGTCTTGGGCTGATGCTGAATGGTTCACTAGTCGTAAAGATGTACCAGAAGAAATCAAAATCACTGTGTTCAAAGTAACAGGTGAAACAAACACTGATGACTTGTCTCCAGCTCAAGACGCATGGAGCCGTCCAGACATTCCATTACACGCAAACGCAATGTTGAAAAACGAGCGTGATGGTATTAACCCTGAAAAACCAGGTGAAGTTGGTCCATTAAGCCAAATTAAAGAACTCATTGCTAAAGGCAACCAAGTTGCTTATGTAGGTGACGTTGTTGGTACAGGTTCATCTCGTAAATCTGCAACAAACTCTGTTCTTTGGTTCTTTGGTGATGAAATCGCTCACATTCCAAACAAAAAAGACGGTGGTGTATGTTTAGGCGGTAAAATTGCTCCGATCTTCTTTAACACAATGGAAGATGCTGGTGCATTACCAGTAGAGATCGATGTTTCTAACATGAACATGGGTGACGAAGTTACTCTTAAAATCGATCATGCTGCTGCAAAAGTTACTGCGTTCAAAAATGGCGAACAAATCGCTGAGTCTGAACTTAAAACTCCAGTACTTTTAGACGAAGTACGTGCTGGTGGTCGTATTAACTTGATCATTGGTCGTGGCTTAACTGCTAAAGCACGTGAAGCTTTAGGTTTAGCTCCATCTACATTATTCCGTACTCCAGTACAACCAGCTGACACTGGCAAAGGTTTCACTTTAGCTCAGAAAATGGTTGGTCGCGCATGTGGTCTCCCAGAAGGTCAAGGTATCCGTCCAGGTACTTACTGTGAACCTAAGATGACTACAGTTGGTTCTCAAGATACAACTGGTCCTATGACTCGTGACGAGTTAAAAGACTTAGCTTGCTTGGGCTTCTCTGCTGACTTGGTAATGCAATCTTTCTGTCACACTGCTGCTTATCCAAAGCCAGTTGACGTACAAATGCAACATACACTTCCAGACTTCATCATGAACCGCGGTGGTGTATCTTTACGTCCAGGTGACGGTATTATCCACTCTTGGTTAAACCGTATGCTTCTTCCAGATACAGTAGGTACTGGTGGTGACTCACATACTCGTTTCCCAATTGGTATTTCGTTCCCAGCAGGTTCAGGTCTTGTAGCTTTCGCTGCTGCAACTGGTGTAATGCCACTTGATATGCCTGAATCAGTCCTTGTTAAGTTCAAAGGTAAAATGCAGCCTGGTATCACTTTACGTGACCTTGTACATGCGATTCCTTACTATGCAATCAAAGAAGGCGATCTTACTGTTGAGAAAAAAGGTAAGAAGAACATCTTCTCTGGTCGTATCTTAGAAATCGACTTAACAGAAATGGAAACTGACTTAACAGTTGAGCAAGCATTCGAACTTTCTGATGCTTCTGCTGAACGTTCAGCTGCTGGTTGTGCAATCACACTTTCTGAAGAGAAAGTTGCTGAGTACTTACGTTCTAACATCACAATGCTTAAGTGGATGATTTCACAAGGCTATGGTGATGCACGTACTATGGCTCGCCGTGTTGAAAACATGGAAAAATGGTTAGCAAACCCAAGCTTACTTAAAGCTGATGCTGATGCTGAATACACTAAAGTGTATGAAATTGACTTGTCAGAAATCAAAGAACCTATCCTTTGTTGCCCGAACGATCCAGATGATGCAAAACTTCTTTCTGACGTTCAAGGCGACAAAATTGATGAAGTATTCATTGGTTCTTGTATGACTAACATTGGTCACTTCCGTGCTGCTGGTCAGTTACTTGAGAAAGTACCAAGCGGTTCATTAACAACTCGTTTATGGTTGGCTCCACCAACACGTATGGACGAACATCAGTTAATGGAAGAAGGCTTCTATAACACTTATGGCCGTGCTGGTGCGCGTACAGAAATGCCTGGTTGTTCATTATGTATGGGTAACCAAGCACGTGTTGCGCCGAACACAACTGTTGTTTCGACTTCTACACGTAACTTCCCTAACCGTTTAGGTCAAGGTTCTAACGTTTACTTAGCATCTGCTGAGCTTGCATCTGTTGCTGCTGTACTTGGTAAGTTACCAACTCCAGAAGAATACCAACAATATGCAGCTCAAATTGACAGTATGTCTGCTGACATCTACAAATATTTGAATTTCGACCAAATGGGCGAATATACAAATGCTGCTGATAAAGTAGATACTAAGAAAATTGCTGCTGCTCAATTGACTTAATAAGTCGATTTAGTACAAAAAAGGAGCTGATTATTCAGCTCCTTTTTTATTTTAATGAGAATTAGTGCATATTTTAAATATTAAAGTAATGAATTAATCAAGTTTTATTCCTATAAAATGTAAAAATAAATATAACGCTAGATATTAAAGAAGATTTTGCTTTAAAATAATTGGATGAACTTAAAAATAATTAAAAAGAACATGGGTATTTTATATATGGAACTTAAAAATGCTAAAGACAATTGTTGAATTTAAATTTGATGATTATCAGCTATATGATCAAAATTTATCAGCAGAAGACGGAAATACGTTAGTACAGAAAACGGAAGATATTGCACAGTATATTTATAGTATATTGAAAAATAGATATCACTTAAGTATTGAATTAAATGCTGAACGCTGGGGGTGGGAAATAGAAGTACCATTACCTGAGATCACGATGTATATCGGTATTAGTGTTTATGAAGAATATAGTAATGGCTTTGCGATATTCATTTCACCGAATACGCCAATTTTGAGAAGATTTCTTTTTAGAAAATTAGATATTACTCACCATATTATGCTGCTTCAAAATTATATTAACGTCATTTTGAAGTCACATGCGGGTATTTATGATGTGCAATGGTGGGAAGAAAATGAGTTTAGATATGTTGCTGCTCATTAAAATATAATTAGAAAATATGAAATATTATTTATGATTGTTTAGTTAATACAATTAATAAAATATTTTATTGGTCCTTATAGTGGTGAATTTAAGTATGTGAGCTTAATATATGTTCAATATCATGTGGCTCAGATCTGTATGCGAATTTTAGCTTGGAAGAGATTACGTAAATTCTTCTATAACAACCTTCATGATCATGATTACGAAACAATAGTGAGTAGGTGTATTAACTACTTCTTGGTTTTCTTAATTATTGGGAATGTCATTGCGGTATTGCTAGAAACAGTAAATGATCTGTATTACAGCTATCGTATATGGTTTGACTACTTTGAAAATATTTCAATTGCAATTTTTAGTGTTGAATACCTCTTACGCCTCTGGAGTGTAGTAGAGCGTGATCCGACACAAGCTGCATGGAAGCAGCGTTTAGCATGGATGAAAAGCGGAGAGGCACTGATTGACCTCATGGCAATTTTGCCTGCGTATCTAAATTTCTTTGTACGAATAGACCTTCGTATGCTTAGAATTTTACGATTACTTCGACTATTAAAATTAACTCGCTATTTTATTTCTTTGCAAATATTGCTATGTGTTATTAAGCGAGAAAAAGGTTCTTTTCAGGCAGTGATTTTTATTTTAATCATTATGATTATTATGACTGCCTCTGGTATTTATGTGGTTGAGAATAAAGCGCAACCAGAAGCGTTTAGCTCTATTCCTAAAGCAATGTGGTGGGCGGTCGTTACCTTAACCACAGTTGGATACGGCGATGTCACACCTGTGACCAGCTTAGGAAAACTACTAGGAGCTTTAATTACAATTTTAGGGGTAGGGATTGCTGCTTTACCGGCTGGTATTTTAGCTTCCGGTTTAGCCAATGAACTTAACCAACGGAATCAGCGCCTTGAACAAGAGTTTCGTGAGTTACTTCAAGTGCGTGGTATTGACATCATGCATGATGAAGCTGAAATAGAACGTATTCGACAAAAAGTGGGACTACCGAAAGAACAAGCGCATAATCTGATTATCCAAATCATGCGCGAAAAGGTATTAGAAGAAAAAGAATCTGTGAGAGAGAAGAAATGCTATTGTCCATACTGTGGTGAAAAGTTAACAGATTAGTATTTTTATTAAAAAAGCCTAATGAGAATCAGGCTTTTTGAGTTGCTTTTTCTACAGCAAATGCGATGAGCAAGATAATAAGACCACCAAGGCTTAGTACGAAACCTACCCAGATCGGTGCAATCCAGCCCATCTGATGGCTCAGTACCCAACCACCTAAAAATGCTCCTAATGCATTGGCTATATTAAAGGCGGAGTGGTTAAGTGAAGCTGCTAGGGTTTGGGCATCGCCTGCAACGTCCATGAGGCGTGTCTGTAAAGCTCCACCCAAACCCATCACGGTAAGTCCGATTAGGAATAAAGAAGCAATAGCACTATATATATTACTCATCATAAAGCTTGCAATTACGAATGCAATCGCTGAGCTAATAAGTACACCCACAATAGTTTTATTGAGATTTTTATCTGCAAGCCAGCCCGCGGCTAACCCACCAATCACCATCCCGATGCCCCACAGCGCTAATGCAATAGGAACAATCTGGATATTAACTTTAGTGTATTCAGTGAGAATTGGTGAGACATAGCTATATACCGAGAACATACCCCCAAAGCCAATTGCGCCGACTGCAAGGGTTAACCACATATTTATATTTTTAAGCCCAGCTAATTCTGTTTTTATGCTGGCAGTAGCTTGAACTGGAATATTCGGTACAAAGCAAGCGACGGCAATTAAAGTAAAAAATGCAATTGTTGCTGAAAATTCAAAACCTGCTCTCCAACCAAAATGTTGGCCTAACCATGTAGCTAAAGGTACTCCAATAACAGTAGCAACTGTTAAACCCATCATCATTTGTGCAACTGCTGAAGCTCTTCGTGAAGGGCCTGCGAGTTCAGCAGCTACAAGGGCACCGACTCCAAAATATGCACCATGAGGTAATCCCGCAATAAAACGAGAAATTAAAACTGTTTCTGGCGTATGTGCTAAAGCTGTACAGGCATTAGCAATCCCATAAAACAGCATGAGACAAAGCAATAGAGTCTTTCTAGGAACTTTAGCGCCCAAAATAGCAATAATCGGGGCGCCAATCACAACACCTAATGCATAAGCGCTAATAAAATGCCCGGCTTCAGGTACTGTAATCTTTAAATTGTGTGCAATTTCTTGAATAAGCCCCATTGCGACAAATTCTGTAGTGCCGATACAGAAACCGCCTATTGCGAGTGAAAAAATTGCCAAGAAGAGCGAGTAGTTTTGAGGAGAAGATGAAGGGGATTGGGGTGACGCCATAATAAATTAATAAAAGGAAACTCAAAAAAGAAAGTATAAGGGAAAAAAGAGATCAAAATAATAAAAAACTAGAATCTCGAGAGGAAGTTTGCATATTTAAACTAATAACATTTTATCTTTATATTGAATAATTTATCGAAAGTTTTTATTAAATTATATATGATAAGCACGTAATACTTTAGGCATTACAATAAGTTGTATAAATATTTAAGAAATAGAGAATCTAAATCGTGAGAAAATTAAGTATTGCCTGCCTTATGGGCTTGGTTATGTTATCTATGTCTGGTTGCTCAGTCTTTATGGCGGGTAATCAACCAAGTAAAAAAAATTTAAATGTTTTAAATCCGGGTAGTTCTCGCAATTATGTTATTGCCGAGTTTGGAGCACCTGTACTTTCCGAATATCGTGATGGTACAAGAGTCGAAATTTATACTTTCCAGCAAGGTTATCCAAAATGGGCTAAAGTAAGCCGAGCATTTGGCCATGGCATAGCAGATGTTGCCTCATTTGGGCTATGGGAAGTATTTGGAACACCAACTGAAGCATATTTTAGTGGGAAAGAAACCTCTTATGAAGTAACGTATGGGCAAGATGACTTGGTAAAAAGCTTTAAGCTCATCGATTTTGAGCAGGCATTTCCTAAAGCAAAAGCACAATGATGAAATGAAAAGGGCCATAAGGCCTTTTTCTTTGTCTATATAAAAGGTTCACTAATTTCTATTTAATAAAAATATTTACCTTTATATTTATGAAAATTCACTTCTTCTAAAAAGAATTAAGAAAAGTTCAAGTTGAGACAAATTAATTAATATTGTGATAAGATGAATACTGTTCATTAATAGTGATTTATCTAAACTAACTCTAATTGCTGTCAAACAACAGATAAGTTGAAAAATGTTTAGATAAATCTATTTGTTCAGGCTTTTGCCCATGTTAGAAATTCGTCATCTTAAAACTTTGGTTGCCTTACGTGAACATGGTTCACTTGTTGCGGCTGCTAATGATCTGTGTTTAACACCATCTGCTATTTCTCACCAATTAAAAGAATTAGATCATTGGTATGGTGTAGAAGTGGTGAATCGTCGAAGTAGACCTGTTAGTTTTTCAAATGTTGGACAGCGTTTACTCAAATTGGCTGATGATGTATTACCACAAATTCAGATCACACAAAGCGATATTACGCGAATTGTTCATGGGCAAACAGGCAGAATTATTTTTTCCTCAGAATGTCATAGCTGTTTTGACTGGTTAATGCCTTTATTAAATCAATATCGACAGCAGTATCCAGACGTAGACTTAGACTTTGCTTCGGGCTTTGAAGCAAATCCACATGAGCTTTTACAAAATGGTGAGTTTGATTTACTTATTACAGCCGATCCGATCGCATTAAAAGGAATCGAGTATTTTCCAATTTTTGAATATGAGTCGCGTTTGGTTTTATCAAATACTCATCGATTGGTTCGTGCTGAACATATTACAGTTCAAGACTTAGCTGAAGAGGTTCTCATTACTTATCCGGTAGATAAGCACCGTTTAGATATTATGTCGAAACTATTTATACCGGCAAATATTCAACCAAAACAGATTCGAACTACAGATTTAACGCAAATGTTGATTCAACTTGTAGCGAGTGGTCGAGGCATTGCTGCTTTACCAGACTGGGTCGTGAATGAATATGAACAAAAGGGTTGGGTAACTAGCCGCCGTTTAGACTGTGTTTCTGCAACGGGTTTAAGACGTACATTATATGCAGGCTACCGAACTGAAGAAAAAGAGAAGAGCTATTTTGAAGGATTTTTAAAGCAGTTAGAAAAGTTCTCTTTAAAACGTAATGCTTATTATTCTGGATAAAAAATTAATTGAGCTTAAGTGTTAAAAAGGTGCGATTAAGCACCTTTTTAATATCTGTAATTTTATTTACCAATGAATAAGGACAGCAAGCCTGCAGCAATCAGGGGACCAACAGGGACGCCTCGGAGTAAAGCAACGCCCGCAACTGTACCAATAAGTAAGCCTGCCACAACATCAGGTTGGCTTGACATAAGTTTCACACCACGTCCACCTAGCCAAGCCACAAGTAGACCAATAGCAATAGCCAGCAAAGATTTAAAACTTATAAAGGATTTTAAAATACTCTCTCCGCTAAGCTTACCACTGGCAATTGGAGTCAGTACGCCAATGGTTAAAATGAGAATTCCTAGGTTAAGACCATGAGCTTGAATATAAGGAAAAAATTGATTTAACGGTGTGATTTTAATGACGATTAAGATGCCTGCGGCAATCGTTACAGCTGCATTTTGACTTAGTAAACCGCAGATAAGTAGAACTAATAAGACAACTAAATTAACATCAAATTGGGCGAGCATGAGAAGCGGCAAGAAAAGCAAATAATTTGAATTGTATAATAATTAAGAGCCAAAATGTGAGGGCTTTTTAAACGTGGAATAGTGTAAAGGAAGCGTTTTCAAGAAAAAAATTAATGTATATGACTCAATGATAAGGAGTTTTATTTTTAGTTACGCTTGGTCACAATGTTATATAAATTAACAACTTAAAAGACCATTCGTTTGAGAGATTATGATATAAAAAATAATCAATACTTATAACTACAGGGTCAGCCATATGGATATTATAGATATCAAGATTAAAGATCAGTTCGACAAAATTTATGATGCGAAAGCACAATTGAAGAAAAATTTAGTTGAACATGAAAATGAGCCTTTAAAGTTAAGTCAGCGTATCGAACATATTATTGTGGATAATGAGATCATTTTGCCTACAACAGAATTATTATTTGAAAGTGAGCAAAACGAAAAAATTTATCGAGTCATTGAAGAATAATTTGAAGATGATGGAAGTTAAGAACAAAGTTGATAAAGCAAAAACGTAATAAAGCTCTGAAACTGAGTTAAAATAATGGTTTAGTTCTAAAGAGAAAGCTTTATGCTGCTGGAAAAAATTTTGCAATCACAAGGGTTTGGTTCACGTAAATATTGCCAGCAGTTAATAAAAAATGGTTCTGTAAGTATTGAGGGAGAGATTGTCACTGATCTCAAAAAACAGTTTTCTCCTGAAAATTTAGAATTTTCTTTGTTTGGGGAAACTTATCAATATCGGGAAAAAGTTTACCTCGCTTTAAAAAAGCCGCAAGGTTTTGAGTGCTCACACAATCCTCAGCATCATCAAAGTGTTTTTAGTTTATTGCCTGAAATCATGATTCAACGGGGTGTGCAAGCAATTGGCCGCTTAGATCAAGATACAACGGGCTTACTCTTACTCACTGATGATGGTAAATATTTACAAGCTTTAACTCATCCTCGTAAACATGTCCCAAAGGTTTATCATGTGACGACTATTGATTCAGTCACACCTGAGCAAATTGAAATGCTTACTCAGGGGGTTAATTTAAATCAAGAAAAAGGTGTGTTTGCTGCGACAGATGTAGCACTGCTAGGGTCTCATCAATTAACAATGACCATTCATCAAGGCGTTTATCATCAAGTAAAAAGAATGATTGCAGCTGTTGGCAATAAAGTCGAAAAATTACATCGACATCAAATCGGTCAATTGGTTTTACCAGAGATTGAGGAAGGGGATTGGGTATATTTGTCGGAGGAGGAAAAGCAACTCGCTCAAAATATTATTTAAGAAAGCAATGGAATGTCTGAAATTCACTGTCTCGAATAAATCCCATTTTTTCATAGAGACGGTGAGATTCATGATTATTCGTTTGAGTCTCTAAACTAATACGTAAAGCATTTTCTTGTTTTGCAAATAAAATAGCTGTATCAATGAGCTGTTTTGCTGAACCCTGACGTCGGAACATAGGGGTAACATAGACATCATCTAAGATATAGTAAGTAGAGCAAGCAACTGAAGAAAAACCTAAATAAAGCAAAACGAAACCTGTGATTTTTTCATCCTTAATGTGGATAAAAAACACACTTTCTTTATTCTCAAAACGTTGTTTTAAAAAATGATGTGATTCATCAAGATTAGAAGATGCACCATAAAATTGACGGTATTCATCAAATAGAACAGCAAGTTGACTTAGATCTTCATAGGTCGCTCGTCTTACAATCATTAGGCGCTCCTTGTATTTATGTTTATATTTTTACAAAGAGAGCATAACTAAAAAAGACGCCAATAGACGTTAAAAGTTGTTTAAAAATGCAACACCGTTAAGTTTTGTCACTTTCACCTAATAGAGCATTTAGCTCTTCAAATAAATCTTCATGGTCATCATCTTCATTTAAATTTGAAGGGTTCTGATTTAATGAAGTTGCTTTTGCTTTTCTCAGTTTTAATAATTGTTCCATATTAATGTTCTGATTTTCGATAGCAAAAGGAATAGATTTAGTTAAGACGACTTGTTTAAAGAACAGTCGTACCGCTTGGGCAGGGGTAATTCCCAATTGTTTAAAAACAGCAAAAGCTTGTTTTTTCTCTTGGGAGTCAAGTCGAACCTGATAAACTTCTGTTTTTCGCATGAATAACAAAACCAAATGATTTTTAATTTTTAGGGATTTATTTTAAACCATCGGAATGTAATTTCAATGTCTTTCAGCATAAAAAATAATCTTTTTGTCATTACGATGAGATTACAGTGTCAATTCAAGTTGTGAATTGAAAACCATTTCCTGTTTTGTTAGCGGGTCTATAAAAGAAATTTGCTTAGCTAGAAGCTGTAAGGGCTGATAAAAATCATCATCGGCTTTATGTTGAACTATAGGATAAAACGGATCATTTTTAATCGGTATACCTAAATGATTTAAATGAACGCGGAGTTGATGTTGTTTGCCGGTGGTTGGCGTTAAACAATATTTAGCCCATGAGTGATTATGTTCAAGCAGCTCAATTTTAGTTTCGGTATTGGTTTTTGTGTGTGCAATCACCTGCATTGTATAAAAGGGAGTGCCTTTATCTAAATACAATTTTAATATCTGAGGGAATTTTAATTCAGCTTTATAGGCAGCGATTGCATGGTAAATTTTATGAACTTCTCGATCTGCAAATAACTGTTGGTAAATTCCACGTGACTGCGGTCGTTTGCAAAATAAAACGACACCAGCAGTTTCACGGTCTAGTCGGTGGATTGGTGTTAAAAACTCATTGCCCGTTTGTTTTTTTAAACGCACCAATAACGTTTCTTGGACATATTGCCCTGTTGGGCTAATGGTTAAAAAGTGTGGTTTATCTACAACCAGCAAGTCATCATTTTCAAATAAAATTTGATGCTCAAAGGGAACATGTACTTCGTTAGCAAGGAATCGGTAATAAAAAATATGCGTGTTTGCTATATAAGGGCTGTCTAATGTTAATTTTTCGCCATTTTCTGCATAAATAAGTCCATCTTGGAAACGTTGCTGCCACTCTATTGCTTTTATATGAGGAAAGTTTTCACAAAGAAATTGATAGATGGTTTGTGCAGTGGTTTGTGGAGGAAGATAGACTTGGCTTGCGCTTACGCCATCAATCATAGGTGGGAAAAATTCAATCGGGCTAGACATAAAAATGTGTCAATATTTAATAAATGTGATGTAAAAAAAGCCAACTTTAAGCACTTAAGTAGGCTTTAAAGCAGGGCAATGGTATCATATCGATTATTTTGAATCATGTTATGTGTGTTATGTCGTATTCATTGAAAATGGTCTTAAATCATGAAGAAGATACCCAGCGTTTAGCTCAGGCATTGGCGCAGCATGTTCAAGCTGGCGTGATTTATCTGATTGGAGATTTGGGCGCCGGTAAAACGACATTGACCCGTTATTTTTTGCAAGCTCTAGGGCATAAAGGCTCGGTTAAAAGTCCGACATATACGTTGGTTGAACCATATAAAATCAATAATAAAGAAATTTTTCATTTTGACTTATATCGTCTTAATGATCCTTATGAACTTGAATTAATGGGAATCCGTGATTATTTAGATATTCAGGATGCACTATTTTTATTTGAGTGGCCTTCGAAAGGTGGAGACGAAATCCCTGAGGCAGATATCGTCATTGATATTCAAAAATCAGATGATGAACTCAATCGTTTCGTCACCTTAACTTTACCAACAGAGCATTTGTACCAGACTTTGCAGGAACAGCTTCATGACTGATGAAAAGCTAACACAACGTCGTATTCATACATTAGACGCCGCGTTAGCCAACCAGATTGCTGCTGGTGAGGTGATTGAACGTCCCTCATCGGTCGTAAAAGAATTATTAGAAAACTCAATTGATGCAGGTGCAACTGAGTTAATTGTGCGGATTGCACAAGGCGGCTCAACATTAATCGAAATTATTGACAATGGACATGGAATTCATCCTGATGATTTACCATTGGCAGTGATGCGCCATGCAACCAGTAAAATTAAAACAGCAGAAGATTTACACGCGATTGTAAGCTTAGGTTTCCGTGGTGAAGCACTTGCTTCTATTGCTGCAGTTTCACGATTGACTTTAACCAGTAGCCAAGATGAAAGCGGAATTGGTCATCAGGTTGAGGTGAATGGTACCGCCTTTGATCATCAACAAGTCCAAGCTGTTGCTGCACAAAAGGGCACCCATATTCGAGTTCAGGACTTGTTTTTTAATGTACCTGCTCGTCGTAAATTTTTAAAAAAGCCAACCACTGAATTTGGGCATATTGAAGAAATTGTACGTCGTTTGGCTTTAACACATTTTGATATACGTTTTGTACTTGAGCACAATGACAATATTCGAATTAATTTACCAATAGCAGATAGCGGTGAATTAAGATTTCAGCGTGTACAGCAATTATTGGGTCAACAGTTTGTTCAAAATGCTTACTGGATCGACGCAGAAAGTATTAACATGCGTTTGTCAGGTTGGCTAGGGCATCCTTCTGATGCACGTGCTCAAGCAGACTTACAATATGTGTATGTAAATGGCCGAATTGTGAAAGATAAAACTATTTCACATGCTTTAAGAATGGCATACGACGGTATTTTACATGGTCATCAGCATTCATCTTATTTGCTTTTCTTAGAAGTCGACCCTGAAAATATTGATGTTAACGTTCATCCGACGAAACATGAGATTCGTTTTCTAAATCAACGAGAAGTACATGAGTTTGTCAGACATTATGCTAAAGAAACGTTAGCACAATTTCAGACCGCTAGTGCTGATTTGGCACAAGCCATGAAAGTAGATGATACTCAAAATCTTTCGGTACAACCTCAGCCTAAATATCAAGAACAATTCACATTACATCGTACAGAGCAAGCTGTTGATACAACTCTAGATAAGCCGAATAGTTCTCAACCTTCGACTGAGCTTTTAACTGATTTTAATAATAGTCGTCCCCAAGCTGTTCACTATGCAGAACAAACTCCAAAATATAATGGTTCTGCGCAGTTAAATAATGCATTAAAGACTTATTTGGCGCCATTACGAGATCAACCTGCTACCAATTTTTCTGTTGATGAAAATGTTGAACCAGTTGCTAAGATAGATGAATTTCCATTAGGTATCGCAATTGCTCAGCTTCATGGAATTTATATTCTGGCGCAAAATACTGAAGGTTTGATTATTGTTGATATGCATGCAGCGCATGAACGTATTTTGCTGCAACAAATGAAAAATGCTTGGGATAAACCTGAGTTTTGGACATCTCAACAGTTACTTATACCTAAAGTCATTTCAATTAGTCGTATGCAAGCGGTACGGGTCGAAGACTTAAAGTCTCAGCTTGAGCGTTTGGGGCTAGAAATTGATTTATATGGCGATGAGCAAGTCATTGTGCGTGGTGTGCCGGCTATTTTGCAAAAAGCAGATTTTGAAAATCTTATTCCTGAACTTCTTAATGATTTAGATCCAAATGATGAAGCTCAGGGATTATTGCAAAAGCGTGATGAACTGTTAGCTGGTATGGCATGCCATGGGGCAGTGCGAGCACATCGACAACTTAGCCTCTCAGAAATGAACGCTTTACTTCGCCAAATGGAACAAACTGAATTTGCCAGTCAATGTAACCATGGTCGTCCAACTTGGCGTGCATTTCCATTATCTCAACTAGATAAATTATTTGCTCGAGGAGAGTAGTTTTACATGTCAAATCAATTGCCCGTCATCAATTTAATGGGACCAACTGCAAGCGGAAAAACCGCTTTGGCATGTGAACTTTATGAGCGTGGAGGTTTTGAATTAATTTCAGTTGATTCGGCTCTTGTATATAAAGACATGGATATTGGTACGGCTAAACCAACACGTGAAGAGCAGGAGCTATATCCACATCATTTAATAGATATTATTACTCCACTTGAGGTCTATTCGGCTGCCCAGTTTGTTGAAGATGCTTGTGTTTTAATTGACGAGATGCATTCACGCGGCAAAACTCCTATTTTGGTAGGAGGAACCATGCTTTATTTCAAGGCGCTCCTAGAAGGATTATCAAGTAACTTGCCAAGCGCAGATGCAAATGTTCGTGCAGCAATTGAAGAAAAAGCAGCGAATGAAGGGTGGCAAGCTGTTTATGATGAACTGGTGGCAGTAGATCCGGCAGCTGGTGTGAAATTCAAGGTTTCTGATAAACAAAGAATTATTCGCGCGTTAGAAGTTTATCGTATTACAGGTCAACCAATTACCAAATTGCAGGCAGAACAACCAAAAAACGTACCATATCGATACATATTTCATAACTATGCTTTGCTTCCAGATCGGTTAGAATTACATCAACGCATTGAGCAAAGATTAAGCAAAATGTGGGATATCGGTTTTTTGAGTGAAGTTGAATCTCTAATTGAAAAATACGATTTAGATGAAAATTTACCCTCTATGCGTTCTGTTGGTTATCGACAAGCTCTAGAATTTCTATTAAAAAGTGATATGAGTCTCAAAAAAAAGCAAGAAATGGAGGATAAAGCCTTATTTGCAACACGACAACTTGCCAAACGTCAATATACGTGGTTACGTTCTTTGCAAGAAATACACGATTTTAAAACTTACTTGACGATAAAGCAGGCGAAAGAAGACTTGCGAAACTCTTATGGATAAAGCAAAATTTGCACACTGTCTTTTTATAATTTTTAGTTGAAAAATAAAGATAGTTTTTTTGCGCTGATTTAAAAATTTTTTTTGGAGTTAAAAATGTCTAAAGGTCAAACTTTACAAGATCCGTTCTTAAATTCTCTCCGTAAAGAACGTATCCCAGTTTCTATTTTCCTTGTTAACGGTATTAAATTACAAGGTCATATTGAATCTTTTGACCAATATGTTGTTTTATTAAAAAATACTGTAAGTCAAATGGTTTACAAACACGCAATTTCTACAGTTGTTCCAGCTCGTAACCCACGTCCAGCAGGTGCACAAGGTGCAGGTTTCCCAGCTCAGGGTGGTAGTCAAGGTGGCTTCGGTGGTCAAGGCGCTGGCTTTGGTGGTGCTCAAGGCGCTGGCTTCGGTGGTCAAGGTGGCTTCGGTGGTCAAGGTGGCTTCGGTGGTCAAGGTGGCTTCGGCGGTCAAGGCGGCTTCGGTGGTCAAGGTGGCTTCGGTGGTCAAGGTGGCTTCGGTGGTCAAGGCGGCTTCGGTGGTCATCAAGGCGGTTTCGACAACGATTCTAAATTTGAAGATGGTCAAGACGACGAAAATAATCGTTAATTGATTAGCTTAGAAAAACCAGTCAGTGATGGCTGGTTTTTTTATGGCTTTAAAAATATAAAAAGTATAATCAGATATTTGTAGTGCATCTCGCTTTCTTGAAAATTCAGTTTAATAGGTTATTCGCAAATGATATTAATATTTGCTGCGGCGCTGTGCAGTGTTCTGGTGTCTGTATTACTAAAAAATTTAAAGAAAAAGGGCTATCAACCCATGCAAATGATTGCATGGAATTATGCAAGTGCCAGCTTGTTATGTTATTGGTGGTTTAAGCCAGATATTCAGCATATTTCTATACAACACATGCCTTGGTGGCTAATCGTTGCTTTAGGCATCATTTTACCGAGTATTTTTTTATGTCTTGCGAAATCCTTAGAGCATGCCGGTATCGTCAAAACAGAAATTGCTCAGCGATTGTCAGTGGTACTTTCTTTATTAGCAGCTTATTTCTTTTTTCAGGAACGGTTTAATTCTCTTAAATTATTAGGTATTGGTTTAGGAATTTTTGCTGTTATTTTAATCGTATTTGGACAGATAAATGGCACTTCAGGCCATCAATCGAAAAAAGCAATTCTTGCTTTAATGAGTGTCTGGTTTGGTTATGCTGCTGTAGATGTCTTGTTAAAATACACGAGTAGTTTGGGGCTACAATTTACGTTAACTTTGAATCTAATTTTTATTACAGCCTTTATATTATCAATAGTTTATTTATTATTCCAAAAAAAGTCAGCATGGAATTTTAAAAATACTGTGGCTGGATTAATACTAGGTGTACTTAATTTTTCAAACATTGCCTTGTATGTTAAAGCACATATTTTACTTAAAGATTCACCAGCGATTGTCTTTGCAAGCATGAATATTCTAGTGGTATTACTTGGGATAGTTTGTGGTGTAGTTTTATATAAAGAAAAATTAAAACTCCCAACGATTTTAGGAACGATTTTGGGAATAAGTGGATTGGTTTGTTTAGCCTTAGCTATGAAATAGGAGTTCAAAAGACTGTTCTTTTGAACTCTGCTAATCTTATAAATGTGTAAAAATAACTTCATCTGGCAGACGAGATTTTGGCAACTTCGCATTGAAATCATTTTCACTTCTATAGCCAAGTGAGACAATGACAGAGCTACGTAAGCCTTTTTCTTTTAAGCCAAATTCTTCATTTAAAACATCTTCGTCGAAGCCACCCATTGGGGTTGCATCTATGCCTTCAAGACCAGCTGCAAAAAGTAGTTGTCCTAAAGCGATAAAAGTTTGGTTTTCCATCCAGCCAAATAAATTTTTTTGTTCATTGCGATAAAACTCAACGTAGCCATGACGTGTATCTTTTTGACCAAGTTTTGCTTTTTCATCTTTAAATCGACCGCTTAAATCATCTTGCTCAAGTAATTGATTTAAATATTCGGGTGAAATATCTGTTCTTGTACAAAATACAAGCGTATGTGATGACTCAAGAACTTTAGGAGCATTATAGGCATATCGCCCTGTTAAGGCTTTAGCAATGCGTTCTTTAGCAGCAAGATTGTCAGCCACCAAGAAATGCCAAGGTTGAATATTCACTGAAGAAGGGGTGAAGCGTAAAATTTCTAATAATTTATTAAATTTTTCTTTGGGAATTTTTTTCTCAGGATCATACGCTTTTGTGGTGTAGCGACTTTTAACCGTATTTAGTAAATCCATACTTACTCCATATCAATCTTATTACAATCGAAGTGTTCTAATCTTTGGCATGATACGCGATTTTGTAGGAAAACATCTGCATTTTAATGTGATAAAGAAATATAATACTTATATAAATTTTTTAATAATTTATTGAAAATGTTTGATTTAATGCCCAAAGATGCAAAGAGTAAGCTGCGAGAAATTAGAGTTGTTAAAGCCTTTATTATTCTTATATTTGTATTGAGTCTTCTTATTTTATATATTGATTATCACAATCATGCATATATAAGTTGGAAATTTATATTTATTGCTAGTATGTGTGTGATTTACGATTCTGATTTAAATAAAAAAATTAAAGAATTAAAAGTTCAAATAAAAAGTGACTAATTTCTAACTAATAATTCCAGACAATCAATTCGAGCTGTTGCGTATTTGAAGAGGGATCAATTTCTAAAATTTGTGCGTGATCTTCTTTCCAGTCACCGAGTACAATCCGTTGTTTATGCTGTACTTCATGAATAGCTGGACGATGAGTGTGTCCATGAATAAGTATGTCTATATCTTTTAGGGCGGAGAGCACGGCTTGTTCATTCACATCCATAATCTCATAACTTTTTTGCTGTTTGTCCGAATGGCTTCTTTTACGAAAACCATTGACAAGTTTCGTGCGGAAACTTAGAGGTGTTCGACGTAAAAAAGCGACTAAAAGGGGATTTCGAATAATTTTTTTAAATCTTTGATAAGAAATATCATCCGTACATAACGCATCGCCATGTTCTAGACGGTATTGGTGACCTGCAATATTAAGATAATAAATATCGGGGAGTAATACACCATTAAACTTATTGAGGAAAACCTGATTTAGAGCAAAGTCGCGGTTACCGACTTGAAAGTAAACACGATTACCTTTTTCATTAAAAGCTTTTAAAGCTTCAACAATTTCGTCGAGCCAAGGAGCTGAATAATCGTCACCAATCCAAGCATTAAACCAGTCACCTAAAATATAAAGCTGTGTTTGTTTATTTTGATAATGTACCAACAAATCTAAAAACCCTCGAACGAGTCGAGGGTGTTCAGGTGACAAATGTAAATCTGAAATAAACAGATAGGTCACAGCTTTATCCTAAAATTATTCAGAAATAATTTTAGCAGATTCGATAACAACGTTTTCTAAAGGAACGTCAGCGTGATAACCACGGTTACCTGTACGTACACTTTTGATCGCGTCTACAACGTCCATACCTTCAACAACTTTACCGAATACAGCATAACCCCAACCTTGTGCAGTTTTTGAAGTATGGTTCAAGAAAGAGTTGTTTTTTACATTGATGAAGAATTGTGCAGAAGCAGAGTGTGGCGCTTGAGTACGTGCCATAGCAATTGTACCAACATCGTTACTTAAACCATTGTCAGCTTCGTTTTCAATTGCATCACGAGTTGCTTTTTCTTTGAAGTTTTCATCCATCCCGCCGCCTTGGATCATGAAACCATCAATGACACGGTGGAAAATAACGCCGTCATAAAAACCGTCACGTACGTATTCTAAAAAGTTTGCTACTGTTTTTGGTGCTTTTTCAGTATTTAGTTCAAGAACAATACGACCTTTATTGGTGTTTAATTCGACTTGAGGAAAACTCATTACATTAATCTCCTAAACATGGGCTTATGACCATGGGTTTTTGGTTGAGAGAAGCATAAGCAAACTGTAAACTACAAGGCAAGTAAAAAACGTTAAAATCTTTGTGAAAAATGAAGATAGCGTTTATTTTTTCGAAATTTTATCTACAAAGAAGTGATTGATACACTATGAAGCCTAATGATGTTGTCTCGAACCTGCCAAACAACCCGACACCGAATACTCATGCCTCTGTCGATTCTGCGCAGCAAGAACAACAGGCTGGATTAGATTTTGTTCGCCAAGTCATTACTGATGATTTAGCTGCCGGACGTACCAAACAAATCGTAACTCGTTTTCCGCCAGAACCAAATGGTTATTTACATATTGGTCACGTAAAAGCAATTTGTCTAAACTTTGGTGTTGCAGAAGAGTTTGATGGACTCTGTAATTTACGTTTTGACGATACGAATCCAGATGCAGAAGAACAAGAATATGTTGATGGTATCGCCAATGATGTGAAATGGCTTGGTTTTAACTGGAATGGTGAACCTCGCTATGCTTCTGGTTATTTTGATCAGCTTTATGCATGGGCAATTCAATTGATTGAGCAAGGTGATGCATATGTTGATTTGCAGTCTCCAGAAGAAATTAAATTAAACCGTGGTAGTTTTGTTGAACCAGGAAAAAACTCGCCATATCGTGATGCATCTGTTGAAGAAAACCTTGCTCGCTTTGAACAAATGCGCAGTGGTGAACTAAAAGAAGGTGAAGCTGTTTTACGCGCTAAAATTGATATGGCAAGCCCGAACGTGCATATGCGTGATCCAATTTTGTATCGTGTCTTGCATTCAGAGCATCATCAAACTGGCGACAAATGGAAAATCTACCCAATGTATGATTATGCTCATCCATTGTCTGATGCAATTGAAGGAATCACGCATTCACTTTGTACATTGGAGTTCCAAGATCACCGTCCATTCTATGACTGGATTGTTGAAAAGGTTAAGTCTAAAGCTGTTCCGCACCAATACGAATCATCTCGTTTGAATGTAGATTACACCATTACTTCTAAACGTAAATTACGTAAGTTGGTTGAAGGTGGTTATGTAAATGGTTGGGATGACCCACGTATGCCAACAGTTGTTGGTATGCGTCGTCGTGGTTTTACACCAGAAGGCTTACGTGATTTCTGTAAACGTGTAGGTGTGTCTAAAACTGACGGTATTGTTGATGTTGCAATGCTTGAGTTCTGTATTCGTCAATCTTTGGAGAATACAGCAGCGCGTGGTATGGCTGTGTTAGATCCTTTAAAAGTGACACTTACAAACTTACCAGAAGATTTAGACCTTACACATGCGCGTCATCCAAATGTCGATATGGGTGAGCGTGTCATTCCATTAACTAAAGAAATCTATATTGACCGTAAAGATTTTGAAGAAGTACCGCCAAAAGGCTTTAAGCGTTTAATTCCGGATGGTGAAGTTCGTTTACGCCATGCATATGTAATTAAGTGTAATGAAGTCATTAAAGATGCAAATGGTGAAGTTGTTGAGCTGAAGTGTTCAATCGATCCAGACACTTTAGGCAAGAATCCTGAAGGGCGTAAAGTAAAAGGCGTGATTCACTGGGTATCTGCAAGCAAGGGTATTCCTGCTGAAGTACGTATTTATGATCGTTTATTTACAGAGGCTGACCCTGAAACTGGTGATGATTTCTTAGCGAATTTAAATCCAGATTCTTTGAAAGTCGTTCAGGCTGTGATTGAACCTGCTTTAGCTCAAGCGAAACCAGAAGACCGTTTCCAATTTGAACGTGAAGGTTATTTCGTTGCGGACCAACATGATCATACTACTGAAAAACCTGTCTTCAACCGCGTTCTTGATTTGAAAGACAGCTTCAAACCTGAGAAAAAGTAAGAGATTGCTTATCTCTTACTTTTTCGCAAGACGAACAACATGTTGTGAGTAGATAGTTGAGATTGCTTATCTCTTACTTTTTCGCAAGACGAACAACATGTTGTGAGTAGATAGTTGAGATTGCTTATCTCTTACTTTTTCGCAAGACGAACAACATATTGTGAGTCAACAACAGATATTAAAAAAGCCCAACTGTAAGGTTGGGCTTTTTTCGGAGGTCTTCTCATCATAATATTCTTTTTCTTTATGATTTCGCTTCCTTGGCAAAAGAGCTTAGGTAGGATTAATCACATAAAAGTAAAGAACTAATAGTATGAGAAGCATTGTTGAAAGCATTAAGTAAGTATTGACCGTATTAAAGCTTTTAAGAAACTTCCAGATATCCATAGTAAATCAGCGTATATTTTATGTTACAAATTAATAATACACTGAAACTTTTCTGAAATGTTTCTAAAAATAAAATATAAAGTTTCTTTGTTTAAAAAATAGTCATAAAATACCAAGTGGTAAAAAATAATATTCATTAAACATTAGAAATTACTTCACTTATGCACTATAACCAATTCTTTTCAAGAATTTTTGAATTAATTCAAATGCAGCGTGTTCAAGTGCAGGGGCATATTCGATATTTTGCTCACGCAATTTAGGAATGGAAATTCCAGCATTACGAAGTTCACATGTGTGACCAATAAGCCATTTTTCAAAGTTTTCTTGAGTCGTCTCAATGTGGAACTGTAAAGCAAGAATATTATTACCCACTTCAAAGGCTTGGTTAGTATAAATATCTGAACTCGCCAAAAGGGCTGCATTTTCAGGAAGGTCGAAAGTATCACCATGCCAATGTAAAACATGGATATTATTAAGCAAAGGCGATAATACCTGATTAGGGCGTAAACTTAAGCTTAAAGCTCCCCAGCCAATTTCTTTTTGATGGCCTGCATATACTTTGGCACCAAGTGCATGAGCTATAAGCTGTGCACCTAAGCAAATGCCAAGTGTTGGTTTATCTGCTGCCAAACGTTGTTTGAGTAAAGCGATTTCATCTTTTAAAAATGGATAATCTTCAGTTTCATAAACTCCAATTGGACCACCTAAAATAATAGTTAAACCGTCATGGGCGAAAGCAGGAGTTAAATCATCTACACCAGCTTCAAAATAACGGACGCGAAAACCAAGTTGATAAAAGACATCTTCTAATGAACCTAAGTCTTCGAAAGCAAGATGCTGAATGGCATAAATAGTTTTAGGAAAGGCGTTTGTAGTACTCATACAAATGATTCATAGAAGATCAATAGGTGGAGTATAGCGATAAATATAAAGAAGAAAATATCCATATAAATCGTCAATACCTGAAAATTGCTATTTTTCGTTAAGATAATCTTGTTACGCAGAAATATTTTGTAGGTAAGAAATATCTATGCGTAACCTACTATTTAAAATAAAAGCTTTGAGTTTTCATTATGGTCGATATTTGAAAGTTGATGTTCATCTTTTAAATTTACTCCTGAAAAGCCAAGCTGCTTCGATTTTTTCATGAGTGCCATTAAACGTTGTACCGCAACTGGAATACTTAAGCCTGCTGAACGGACGTTGGAAATACAGTTGCGTTTGGAGTCAAGGCAACCTGAATATGCATTCCATGTGTAGTAAACTCCCATACTGTCAGGAGAACTTAAACCTGGGCGCTCTCCAATAAGCATAACCAGCATGGAGGCTTTAAAAATTTCTGCAACTTCATCGCCTAAAGCAACTCGGCTTCCTGTTGCAAATATAATTGGCGCAAGGCTCCAGTTTTCTTGTTGAATATGTTCGCTTAGCACTGCAATAAATGCGATAGCATTTGCTTCAATCGCTCTTGCAGAGAGGCCGTCACCTACCACAATACAAACATCATACTGCTGTGGTTTTTTTGCATACTCTTTAATTAAGGCTTCTTTTGATAGATTTGAAAGTTGGCGTCCCAAATCTGGGCGTTTGAGATAAATTTCTTTATTAGCGGCATTACTTTGAACATGAAGAGTTTGAAGTTGCTTTTGCTGTAACTGTTCAGACAAGTAGGGAACATCCATATGTTGATAAACAGCATCTTTTGCTTGCGCATGAGACAACTGGAACTCAAGTAAGGCCCGTGTTGGGATACTGCAACCAGCACGACCTAAAGCAATACGGGCATCAGTAAACTCTTTAAGTTTTTCCCACTGATCCTGATGGGTAGAGGACGGATATTGAATATCACGGTTCAGTTTCATGGTGTTCCCCCTAGTTCATGAGCAGACGAGAGAATTGGTCAGGCATGTGGTCTGCCCAACAAATTTGAGAGTTTTGCTGTTTAAAAATCCCTTGTTGTTCAAGCCAAGCGGAGAACTCAGGAGCGGGTTTTAAACCGAGGAGTTGTCTTAAATAGAGAGCATCATGGAATGAAGTGGTTTGATAGTTGAGCATGACATCGTCCGAACCTGGAATTCCCATAATGAAGTTAATGCCTGCGGCGCCAAATAGAGTAAGAAGTACATCCATATCATTTTGGTCGGCATCGGCATGGTTGGTGTAACAAATGTCGCAGCCCATCGGTACTCCAAGCAACTTACCGCAGAAGTGATCTTCTAAACCTGCACGTATAATTTGTTTACCGTTAAATAGGTACTCGGGGCCAATAAAGCCGACGACTGTATTTACCAAAAGCGGGTTATATTTACGAGCCACTGCGTAGGCCCGAGTTTCTAATGTTTGCTGGTCAACGCCGTGATGTGCATTGCTTGATAGGGCACTCCCTTGACCCGTTTCAAAATACATAACATTTTGTCCAATGGTTCCGCGCTTGAGTGCGAGTGTGGCTTCATATCCTTCTTGTAGTAAATCGAGTGAAATTCCAAATCCTTCGTTTGCCAGTTGGGTGCCGGCAATTGATTGGAACATTAAATCAATCGGTACATTTTTTTCAGCCAGTTGAATGCCTGAGCTGATATGCGTAAGTACACAAGATTGCGTTGGAATTTGATATTCCTGAATGACATGATCAAGCAATTTCAGTAGCTCTGACAAATTATGCAGGTTATCCGTGGCAGGGTTAATGCCAATTACGGCATCACCATTGCCATACATCAACCCATCTAAAATACTGGCTGAAATACCGAGCACATCATCGGTAGGGTGGTTGGGTTGTAAACGGGTAGAAAGATGTCCTTTTAAACCAATTGTGTTGCGAAATTGGGTGACCACTTCACATTTGCTGGCGACATAAATCAAATCTTGATTGCGCATAATTTTGCTGACAGCAGCCACCATTTCTGGAGTTAAACCTGATGCTAAAGCTTTTAAGCTTTCTGCAGTGGCATCTTCTCCAAGTAACCAATTTCGAAAATCGCCTACTGTAAAGTGTGAAATAGGGGTAAAGGCTGCCAGATCATGTTCATCAATAATCAGTCGTGTAATTTCATCAGTTTCATAATCGATTACAACTTCATTTAAAAAGGTTTTTAATGGCACATCAGCCAAAGTCATTTGTGCCGCAACATGTTCGGTTGCATCTCTGGCAGCTACACCGGCTAACTCATCGCCTGAACGTAACGGTGTAGCTTTGGCCATTAACGTTTTTAGGTCAGCAAAGTGATACTGTTGATTGGCGACAATATTGCGATAACTCATAGTTACATCCTTTTATTTATAGTTCTTGTTCTGCGGCTTTAATATTTGCAAACTCTTCTTCTGGTGTTCCTTTCACTAAATGATAGCGGCTGTAGAACAAGAAGTAAGCAATAAATACGACATAGATACCGGCAGCAATAAACCACACTTTCGGATTAACAACAAAACCTGCGACCACAGCAGCGACTGCTAAAACTAGTGCAATGCTTGAAGTGATGATTCCTCCTGGAGTTTTATAAGGACGAGGCATATCGGGTTTAGATAAGCGCAGTTTGATGTGGGATAAAAGAATCAGCACATAAGAAATAGTTGCACCAAAGACCGCGATTAAAATGAGTGAATCGCCTTCTTTTGTGAGTGAAAGTAAGAACCCGATAATGCCCGGAATAATAATTGCAAGATAAGGAGCTTTATTTTTATTGGTTAAAGAGAGTGAAGTAGGTAAGTAGCCAGCTCGTGACAATGCAAAGATTTGACGCGAATAGGCATAGATAATTGAGAAGAAACTTGCGATTAAACCAGCTAAACCCACAAAGTTTACGAATGTCGCAAGCCAAGTGTTGGTGCCATAAACTTTAACCAAAGCATCTACCAGAGGGGCGCCTGAGTTTTGTAAGGTACTTGCACCCGCCGCACCTGCACCCAAGAACAAAATGAGCATAGCGAATGCAGTTAAGATGAGCATTGCACCGATTAAACCGCGTGGCAGAGACTTGGCTGGATCTTTTGCTTCTTCTGCTGCTAACGGCACACCTTCTACTGCAAGAAAAAACCAGATAGCAAAAGGAACTGCGGCCCAGATGCCTAAATAGCCATGAGGTAGAAAACGACTTGCACCAGTTGCTGTGCTAACGGGAATATCTAAAAGGTTTTGTGCATTAAAGTGTGGAATCATTGCTGTAATAAATACAACAAGAGCAACAGCAGCGACTAGCGTAATGGCAAACATGATTTTTAAGGCTTCGCCGGCACCTTTGAGATGTATCCCCATAAAAATGGCATAACAGGCGAGGTAAATCATCCAGCCATTAATACCAAATAGAGATTCGCAATAACCCCCAATAAATACGGCAATAGCGGCAGGCGCAATTGCGTATTCAATTAAAATCGCCGTACCTGTTAAGTAGCCTCCGAAAGGACCAAAGGCAGCACGTGCAAAACTATAACCGCCACCTGCTGTCGGCATCATGGTGGACATTTCCGACATAGAAAGACATAGACATAAGTACATAAGCGCAGCAAGAGCAGTGGCAATAAACATACCACCCCAACCACCTTGGGCAATACCAAAGTTCCAGCCGGCAAAATCACCTGATATCACATACGCTACGCCTAAACCAATCAGGAGTAACCAACCCACCGTACCTTGTTTAAGTTGACGCTGAGCAAAATATTCTGCTGATGAGACTTCTGCACTTGAAGAAATAACGGAAGCTGTTTCTGGTTGATTCATACAATACTCCTGCGAGTTGGTTTGTATGAATGAATGCAAAAGCAATGCCTAAATGATGTGCTTTAAATATTAGATGACGCTTTTTTATTCCGGATAGTAAAAATTTGAGAGCTGACTGTACTAAATAAAAAAGCCAGCAATCTAAATTACCGGCTTTTTATACAATTAATGAGCTTACTTCCTTCTAGCGTTGATAGCCTGGTATCAACTTGGTGCGAAACTTAGAAGAAGCCCATTGGTTTGGTTGAATAACTCACCAGCAAGTTTTTGGTTTGTTGGTAGTGATCTAGCATCATCTTATGGTTTTCACGGCCAATACCAGACTTTTTGTAACCACCAAATGCAGCATGCGCAGGGTAGATGTTATAGCAGTTTGTCCAGACACGACCCGCCTCAATAGCGCGACCAGCACGGTAAGAAATATGGGCTGAACGTGACCAAACGCCAGCACCTAGACCATACATGGTGTCATTGGCAATTTTGATTGCATCGTCAAAGTCTTTAAATGTTGTCACAGCAAGTACAGGTCCAAAAATTTCTTCTTGGAAGACTTGCATGCTGTTGTGGCCTTTAAAGATAGTCGGATCAACATAGAAACCGTCACCTACTTCTTTACGGCCACTACCACCTAGTAAGAGTTCTGCGCCTTCTTCACGGCCCGTATTAATACAACGTAAGATTTTCTCTTGTTGTTGCAAAGATGCTTGAGCACCAATCATGGTTTCAGTATCGAGAGGATGACCAGTTTTAATACGTTTTACACGTTCAACGGCCAACTCTAAAAATTGATCAGCAATGCTTTCTTGTACTAAAGCACGAGAAGGGCAAGTACATACTTCACCTTGGTTTAAGGCGAACATGGCAAAACCTTCAAGTGTTTTTTCTAAGAAGTCATCTTGTTTATCCATGATGTCTTCAAAGAAAAGGTTCGGTGACTTGCCACCAAGCTCTAACGTAACTGGAATAATATTTTCGGTCGCATATTGCATGACCATTTGCCCAGTTTGTGTTGAACCGGTAAACGCGATTTTGGCAATACGTGGGCTTGTCGCTAATGGGCGGCCAACTTCTGCACCGAAACCATTCACAATATTGAGTACGCCCGGCGGTAAGATATCTTGGATAAGTTCGGCAACTAACAAAATACCTACCGGAGTTTGCTCAGCTGGTTTAATCACCACACAGTTACCAGCCGCCAAAGCAGGAGCGAGCTTCCATGCAGCCATTAAAATCGGGAAGTTCCATGGAATAATTTGACCAACCACACCTAGCGGTTCATGGAAATGGTAGGCAATGGTATCTTCATCAATTTCAGAGATGCCGCCTTCTTGAGCACGAATACATCCTGCGAAATAACGGAAATGGTCGATTGCAAGTGGAAGGTCGGCTGCCAAAGTTTCACGAACTGCTTTACCGTTATCCCAAGTTTCTGCAACCGCAAGCATTTCAAGATTTGCTTCTAAACGATCAGCAATTTTTAAAAGTATATTAGAACGTGTAGTCGGTGAAGATTTATTCCATGAAGCTTTTGCTTTGTGTGCTGCATCTAAAGCAAGTTCAATATCTTCAGCACTAGAGCGTGGAATGCGTGTGAAAGCTTTTCCATCCACTGGCGATACATTATCAAAATATTCACCCTTTAGAGGTGCAACCCATTCACCGCCAATAAAATTTTCATATTGTGATTTAAATTGAACTTTTGAGCCTGGTTGATTTGGATCGATATAGCGCATATAAATATTCCTTTGCTTTTTTAGGACTAAAGACTAACAAGAACCCTGTCAGTAAGTACTTTCGTACTTTGTATAATTAGGATATAAAGAAGAAGGTTGGAGAAAGGTTGGAATAGAAATGTGAATATATAAGGAATTTACAAATGTTCACAAAAAAGGATTTATTGCAGCAACGGATGTTGATTGATCAACTGCGCACGCAAAATAGTCTCTCTCCTCAGAACGCTGCCAAACTCGGCCAAAGTATTGCAAGCTCGTGGGAACGATCAGCTTCTGCTGCGATTCCTAAAGAAAGATTTGCAGCACCTCTACTTGAAAAAAAATCTGCTTCACAAAATGCTTTAGATCTGGCACTAAGCCAGTGTGCTGATGACTTACGTCATATTGCAGAGCAGTCTTCAATGGTGATTGCTGTGGGTGATATCGGCAGTACCATTATCTGGACAGCCTCAAGTGCTCAAATGCAGAGTGCTGCTGAACGTGTACATTTTGTACAAGGTGGTCAATGGCGTGAAGAATTTGTAGGTACGAATGCATTAGCGTTATCTTTAAAAACTCAACAATCAAGTTGTGTTTTTTCCAATGAACATTATATGGAGTCGATTCACGATTGGGTTTGTTATGCAGCACCCATTATCGATCCATACTCAAAGCAAACCTTGGGCGTGGTAGATTTATCAACCACGTGGAAAAACCATAATACCTTGGGCATTTTGGCCGCTGAACGTTGTGCTTCCATTATTCAATCTGCTTTGTTAGAACAACAGCGCCAGCACTTACACATCCGCGCATTTTCGACACCACAAGTCAAATTTAATGGCAAAAGTTTATTATTAACACCGCGGCAAATTGAAATTTTAACCATATTGGCACTATGTCCACATGGTTTAACCTTAGAGCATCTCTATCAGGCTCTTTATGGTGAGCGTAAAGTCAGCATGGGTACACTTAAAGCTGAAATGTCTCAACTGCGAGATATTTTAGGAGGTTTGCTTGGTTCACGCCCATATCGGCTACTTGTGCATGTTGAAGCCGATTTCTTACAAGCTGAACAAGCACTCGATGCAGGATATGCGGCTTCTGCTTTACAGCTTTATACCGGTGTTTTTCTGGCAAAAACCGAAAGTCCGTTTCTGTGTGCATGGCGCGACTGCCTTGAGTCACGCTTGAGCGATGCAATTTTTAAAACCCAAGAAACGGATTTATTACTCAAACATTTAGCTCATTTTCCCGAAGCAATCGATGCGGTAGAACGTCTTATGGAGTTATTACCGAGTGAACATCCTGCGCATAAACTGCTGGTGAAATATATTGACTCACCTAAGCTAAGTTAAGTGATTTTTTGATCCAGCCACTGGAATAGTTGTTGATAGACTTGATTCCGCACTGGCTGGGCCGAAAGGACTAAATCGTGTAAGCCATTGTGAATAGAGACAACCGAAACATCGCCCTTTATTTTTTTACCGAATTTCGCAATGTCTTTAACATCTAAAATAACATCACTTTGGGTTGCATCTGGTCCCCATTTACGTGGGTTTTTAGTTTGGTGCGAATGCATAATCAGTGCAGGGACGTTTAGCTTAACGCCGTGGTGAATTTCTTTTTGTGCTGTATGAATCGCATGTAGAAAGCTAAGTTGAACTGTAGGGGCAGAGGTCGGTTTCCAATCCAGGTTGAAGTCCCATTCACCTTTAAGTTGTTTGTGAAGGCTGGTGGTGTACCATTTGTTAAGTTTGCTTGGAAATTTAACTTTAGGCAGATATTTTCCTACTCGACTGAGCATTGGAATACCAAATTTCTTTTCAACTAAACTTAAATTGAAGTCGTAAAACGGACTATTCGCCCATAGGGCTTTAATAAGTGGATGATCTGGATGATGAGTAGCATAAAGCGTTGCTGTCAAACCGCCAGTCGAATGACCTGCAAGTAATACTTGTGTATGTTTTTCTTGGCCAATGATCTCTAATGCTTGAGTAATTTCGGCATCATATTCATTTAAATCAAGCACATTATAGAAAATTTGATGAGGCAACTTTGAGCGGCCATATTTTCTTAAATCGAGTGCATAGAAGTCATAGCCATGCGCATTGAATTGCTCGGCCATTTCAGTTTGAAAGAAATAATCTAAAAAACCATGAATATAAAGTACGGCTTTTTGAGTTGGCTGAGTGGTCTTTTTACGAACTAAGGTGGCTATAACTTTACCTTCATAATCATCTGGAAAGTTGAGTGTTAGCTGTTCGTAGCCGGCACCTAAAATATCTGGGGCATAATTGTGTTTAGCTGTAGATGTATTCATTTTTATCGAGCTATTGTCATTAAGTCATGTTGAGTATCCTTCAATGAAATGGGCAAATTGTCAATCAGGTTTAGAGAAGGTTGGAGTATAGGTTTTAAAAAAAAGGGAATACCGCTGGAGCTAAGTATTCCCAAAAAGTAAGTCAACGGTCGGAGGGATTTGACTTACTACAGGAACATGCCGTTACATCAGTATTAAAGAGCGGCTTTGAAAATCTCCACAACTTGTGCATGGTTTGCTTTGCGAGGGTTGGTCAGCATACATGCGTCTTTTTGAGCGTTATCGGCCATCACCGCGAGGTCTTCGGTTTTTACGCCAAGTTCTGTTAAGCCAGATGGGATACCAATTGAAGAAGACAGTTTACGGATGGCATCAATTGCAGCATATGCAGCTTCTGTTACGGTGAGACCTTGCGTATTTACACCCATTAATTCTGCGATTTTTGCATAACGATCTGGACAAGCAATTAAGTTAAATTCACAAACATGCGGTAGCAAGATTGCGTTACATACACCGTGAGGTAGGTTGTAGAAACCGCCCAACTGGTGTGCCATTGCATGGACATAACCTAAAGATGCATTGTTAAATGCCATACCAGCCAAGTATTGTGCATAGCTCATAGCATCACGCGCTTCGATGTTTTCGCCATTTGCGACAGCGGGTTGTAACCATTGACTAATCATGGTGATTGCTTTTTCAGCACACGCATCGGTAATTGGGTTTGCCGCCGTAGATACATATGCTTCAACTGCATGTGTTAGTGCATCCATACCTGTTGCAGCCGTTAAACCCGCTGGTTTTGCAATCATGAGTTTCGGATCATCGATCGCAATAAGTGGAGTACAACGCCAGTCCACAATCGCCATTTTTACATGAGTGTCTGTATTGGTAATAATACAAAAGCGAGTCATTTCAGATGCAGTACCAGCCGTTGTATTCACTGCAATCAATGGTGTCATTGGTACTTTACTTTTATCGATGCCTTCGTAGTCACGAATATGACCACCACCTGCAGTCACTAAGCCAATTCCTTTTGCACAGTCATGAGATGAACCACCGCCTAGCGAGACAATAAAGTCACAGCCATTGTCGTTATAGGCATTCACACCGTTGTGAACATTAATATCGGTTGGGTTAGGTTCCGCGCCCGGGAAAATATGGCTCGCTACGCCTGCTTCGGTTAAATAGCTTGCGATAAGATCTGCAACGCCAAATTTAAATAGCCCTTCATCGGTCACAATTAATGCTTTTTTTGCGCCGAGATTTTGTGCTTTTGTACCAATTTCTTTGGCACATCCTGGACCAAAGAGTGATACGCAAGGAATATAAAAACCGTTTGTTTGATCTGCAATATTTTTAAAAGCCATGGAGTGATTCCTTTTTCCATAAATCCATTGTTTGTTATTACAGGTGAGCCTCACCATGGGCTTAGTATTGTGATGTGTAGATTATTTTCCTACCTACCAAAAACCTACCAAATATTACTTAAGTTTTAATTGTTGATTTTTAATGACTTTATATAAAATTTGGCGCATTCATTTAATTTTTTCGGGAAAATCGTTAAGCTATGGGCTGTTGAAGATGTACATATGAGATTATGAAACAGGAAACTGCACTTAAACTGCTCAAAGCAGGTGAAAATGTTTTTTTAACCGGTTCGGCTGGTGCAGGGAAAACCTATACACTCAATCAGTACATTCAATATCTAAAAGCACGTAAAGTGCCTGTAGCGATTACAGCATCGACAGGTATTGCTGCAACGCATATGAACGGTATGACCATTCATACGTGGGCGGGCATCGGCATTAAAGATCAGTTAACTGACGACGATCTAAAACGTATGAAAGAGCGTAAATATCTCAAGGAACACCTTGAAAATGCGCAAGTTCTCGTCATTGATGAAATCTCGATGCTACATGCGAAGCAGCTCAATCTGGTCAATCAGGTTTTAAAATATTTTAAAGAAAGTGATGAAGCATTCGGTGGCATTCAAGTGATTGTGGCTGGAGATTTCTTCCAGTTGCCGCCTGTAGGCCGTAATGGTGAAGCCAACCGTGATAAGTTCTGCTTTATGTCAGATGCATGGGTCGAAGCTAAATTCCGCGTATGTTATTTAACAGAACAGCACCGTCAAGACGATGAAATTCTGAATCAGATATTAAATGCGATTCGTGCGCAAAGTATTCAAACCGAGCATTTGCAAGCTTTGCATCAATCCCGTACTCATGACATTGGCGAAACCTTTACTCGTCTTTATACGCATAACATGGATGTCGACAATATCAATTATCAGCACTTAAATGAAATTGATAATGAAGGGCATCAATTCAACGCTGTTTTAGATGGTAATGAAAAATTACTAGAAACCTTAAAATCTTCAGTTCGTGCACCAGAAGAACTTACTTTGAAAAAGCATGCCAAAGTCATGTTTGTAAAAAACAACTTTGATATGGGTTATATCAACGGAAGTTTAGGTGAGGTGATCGGTTTTGAAGAAGATGACGAAAACGGGTTATTGCCAAAGGTAAAATTAACCGATGGTACAACTTTGCTGGTAGCGCCTGAAACATGGTCAATTGAAAATGAAGCAGGAAAAGTCATTGCAAGTTTTCAGCAAATTCCACTTCGTTTGGCATGGGCGATTACCATTCATAAAAGCCAAGGTATGACTTTGGAAGCTGCTGAAATTAACCTGATGCATACCTTTGAAAAAGGGCAAGGTTATGTTGCGCTCTCACGTTTGAAATCTTTAACAGGATTAAAATTATTAGGATTTAATGAACAAGCTTTAGAGTTAGATAGTCTTGCTGTAAAAGCTGATCGCCGTTTTCAGGAATTATCGGCTGAAGCCGAAGATAATTTCGCTAATGTCGATTTAACTGCCCAGCACAAAGCCTTTATCCGTCATTGTGGCGGCACCTTAAATGAAAAAGAGATTTCTCGTAATGAGAAGAAACTCGCAAACGGTGGTAAGCAAAATTATGCTACGGCAACGCTAGACGAGACACGTGTCTTGTTTGAAGAAGGTTACGAAATTGAAGATATCGCGCATGAACGTGGTCTAACACCAGCAACTATTATTAATCACTTGGCTCGACTGCATAAAGAGCAAAAACTAGATATTTCGGTTGCTCACCCAGGTGAAGAAGTGGTCGAAGAAGTGCGTAAAATTTATAAGAAGTTGAAAAAGCGTCAAAATCCGGATCATTTTTCTGATGATGGTTCGATCAAACTAAGACCAATTGTTGAAGCAACTAGCCCTCGAATGGGATATGATCAAGTTCGATTAGCTTTATTATTTATTGAATAAAGTTTAATGGGCTTAATGACTTATTATA
Organism: Acinetobacter nosocomialis; assembly: GCF_041021905.1. Taxonomy (NCBI): domain Bacteria; kingdom Pseudomonadati; phylum Pseudomonadota; class Gammaproteobacteria; order Moraxellales; family Moraxellaceae; genus Acinetobacter; species Acinetobacter nosocomialis. Next base: position 2,468,999 of record NZ_CP157432.1, on the reverse strand, counting down.
TAAATTGAGGTGGCTATGCCGCACGTTGTAGTTGATTATTCAGATAACTTAACTGGACTAAATGCAAAACAATTACTTGAAGAAATTAATACCACACTGATTGAAACAGAGTTGTTTAGTCCAGAAGACATCAAAAGCCGTGCACGTAAAGATGAAGTTTTTCTGATTGGCTTAGGGGTTGATCAAGCCTATATCCATGTAAAAGCCTATATTTTGTCGGGAAGAACTGCTGAACAAAAACAGCTTGTGGGTGAGCAGTTATTAGCGGCGCTCAGCAACAAAAAATATCTACCACAAGAGTTTAATAAAGAAATTCAATTGTGTGTTGAGCTTATCGACATGCCAAGAGACGATTATTTTAAGCAAGTTGTATAATTTTAAAAAACGCAATTTCGATCAAGAATAGCGATGAGCACTATGTAAAAGTAGTGCTATCGAATGAACAGACATGAATGTATGGCTGTATATACACAAAAGCTGCAACTGGTTTGCGATTATATTCAAAGACATCTAGATGAAGACCTAGATGTTGATCGATTGAGCCAGATCGCAGCTTTATCTAAGTTCCATTTTCATCGCATTTTTGCCATTCATATTGGTTTAAATGTGATGAAGTTTATTCAACTTTCTCGTTTAAAGCGGGCCTCTTTTCAATTGGCTTTTGAACCTGATCTCAAGATTATTGAGATTGCATTACAAGCAGGGTTTGATAGTCCAGAGGCATTTACTCGTGCATTTAAGCGTTCATTTGATCAAACTCCTCGAGCTTTTAGAGATAAACCGGACTGGGAATCTTGGCATCAGAAGTTTGTTTTTACAATTCCGAAAAGTGAGTTAAAAATGAATGTAAATATTGTTGAGCGACCTGCTGAAAAGATTGCATATTTATCGCATTTAGGAAGCCCTGATAAAGTCTTTGAAACGGCTGCACGTTTTATTGCTTGGCGCAAAGAAACAGGTTTGTCACCAGTGACCAAGTCTAGAACTTATGGTATTCCTTTTGCTGATCCTGAACAGACTCCATCTGATGAGTTTCGATTTGATATTGCCGGTTCAATTGAAAAGGCTGTACCTGAAAATACTTACGGTGTACAGACAGGTGAAATTCCTGCGGGGCGTTATGCAACCGTAAGACATTTGGGTAGCCATGATCAGATTAAAGATAGCGTCTATTACATCTTTAGAAACTGGTTACCTGAGCAACCAGAAGAGGCAGGGGATTATCCGGTTTTCTTTCATTATCATAACTTTGTGCATGATGTGAATGAATGTGACCTTGTGACAGATATCTACTTACTTTTAAAGTGAGTCTAGTGTCATTCAGGCATAACTTAGGTTATGCCTGTTTATTTAAAAGTTTGATATCTGCATATTGCTCAATCAGATTGTCATCTAGCATATGGATATAATCCATAAATATGCTACTAAAACTACCCATCGTTTGTGCTTGATTTGCAGCAAGTTTACCTGCAATTGCAAAGTGAATATGAGCTGAAAGAGCTGCAATAGTTGGTGTCGTCACAGCGCTATAGGCTGCAATTAATGCACCCAAAGCGCAGCCAGTTGCAGTAAGTTTTGGCTGTAATGGACTTCCACCATTTACTTGAATCACAGCATCTATTTCTTTAGACAAAATGTAATCTGATTCACCTGAAATAGCGATACAGCTCGCATGCGTTAAGAGTGAAAAAGCTTGTTGATAAGCTTGGTCACTGCTTAAAGTGCTGTCTACACCTTTTGATTGAACCTGATTGCCTGCAAGCGTGCTAATTTCTGAGGCATTACCACGTATAACGTTTGGCTTAAACTGCAAAAGCTCGTCTGTCATTTGACTGCGCCAAGCTAAAATTGGTCCGTAGCCCACTGGATCAAGTACCCACGGTACTTCATTAAGCTGTGCGGTCTTAGCAGAGATTTGCATGGCTTGCATTTGCTCTGAAGTCGGTGTACCCAAATTAATGCTTAAAGCCGATGAAATTTTGGTAAAGCTTTCTGCTTCATAAGGATTATCAATCATGGCAGGTGAAGCACCGGAAGCGAGTAACACATTGGCTGTATAGTTGGCAGCAACGCTGTTGGTAATACATTGCACAAGAGGCGTTTTTGCCTGCATGTTTTGCCAAGCTTCAATCACCTGTTCAATGAGGTTGGATGTCGAAGTCATCTGATAATCCTTATTAAGCCAGAGATAAGAAATTTAACGAGTAAAATAGTGATCTTGATGTTTACAGTTTTGGCAAATCAACGACACATAATCTGCTGCATCATAGTCAACACTTAGATCATTTGAACCACAGTACATACAACGTTTAACCGAGTAAAAGTTTAACCGAGGTTCGATTTTTCGCCATGCTTTCCATACAGGTTGTACAAAAATCTGTTCGTCATAACCTAAAAAGCGGTTAAACAATATGTGGCTCATTTTACTGTAAGGAATATTGTAAGGGCGTGGCAACATTGAAGTTTCCCACTTTTCAGCCAAAGCCCGTTCCCGATATTGCTCTAAAGTTTTCTTTAATAAATTGGTGTTAATAAACTTTTCATTTCGTGGCTGTAGCGCCTTTTGTTTATAAAGGTATTCAAGTGCAGTCTGAATAAGATAATAAATTTGTCCAATTGCCAATGAGTCCATTAAACGGTAGCAAAAAGTTTGAAAATTAGAGCTTCCTGCAATTTGGATACCCCAAGTTCGGCAGTAGAACTGAGTGAACTGAATAATTTCTTGGTAGAGCACCTGAAACAGCACGTCTTTCACTTCATCGGCACTACGAAATGGAATACCAAGACTTAGGTTTTCATAGAACCAGTGGCGTAGTTGCTGAGCTACACTAAATAAACTTGGGTCGCTATAACCATCTAGACGAATATTTAAATAAAAGCACTGTGGTTCATCGGTTTGATCTTGTGCATTTAAAATCCCATCTTTATGAAGCTGTTTAATCAGATGGCTTTGGAACATCCAGTTGGGGGTAATCGGCTGATATTTTATCTGGTCCCAGTGAATGTATTCGTCATGAGCAATATCGTCTCGTGCGTAGTCATCAAGTAGGCTTAGTAAAAAAAGTTTATGTAAAAAACTCAGTTGTTCCAGACTGCGTTGTGACTGATCTTTTGACTTAAACTGGCGTTGTTCTTGTAGGCGGGTTTGCTGTAAAAGTTTCTTTCTTTGTTTTGTGCATTGGTCACAGTGGCACGTCATTTTTGTGTCTTTAAATACACGATGTTGGCAATGGCTACATTCATGAAATTGAACGTCTTGCTCAAATTGTTCGGCATCTACCCAATACATCGACGCTTGGCAGAGAGGGCAATGGCTACTTTCATCTAGCTGTTTTTGTAGAATTTGTAAGGCCATTTTGCTCCGAGCGTTTAAATCAATCACGACTGATCTATTATACACAGCCGCATTGCCGATAGCTGAGATTGTCTTTTTGTTTGGTGCAAAAATAGAAAACCTAAAGTCTTTGCTTTGACTTTAGGTTTTCATAAGCGGTTAAAAGTTAAGATTAAACAGGGCACGGCAAGGTCTCATCATTTTGTCCAAGTTTTTTGGCATTGATAAGTGCCTGCACTTTTTTACTTGGTAATTTCACTTTACCTAAGGCGTCATAAGTATTAACGATAGTAGTTACCTCCTGAGCAGTCATTGAAATACCTTCGGCAGACAAGAACACGGCAATCACATGATGGTCGAGTCCTGCTGCATCTAGATCATGAATCGCTTTAATGTTTTCTAATCGATGTAAATAAGCTTTTAATTCCATAGTGAGTTCCTCTTGTTCTGATTGAAATACTTATACTGGTATATTGGATAAGGCAAGAACCATGCCCAAAATGTAAGCAGCTCCTCAAAAATGTTAAAAGCGAAAGGAGTTTTATTTTTATTGTATAGATTGATTATATAAGCAGCGATTATCGTAATTTTGGTCTAATCTGTGCTAATAAAAGACGATTCTAATTTGAAATGTATAAATGAAGTCCCATTAATTTTATAAAGGTAAACAAACACAGTATGTATGAATGTGTATGATCAAATTCATAAAATTCGTACTACGGTTTCCGAAAAGTATATAAGGAATAAAGATGAATATTGCGGCGCAGCCTCCAGTTCAGGCAGATCAAACAGTTTATTTAAAAGATTATCAAAAACCTGCGTTCTTGGTTGAATCAATTAATCTTGATATTCAAGTCTATGACGATAAAACAATTGTTGATTCAACATTGGTCATGAAGCGTCAAACTGCTGGAGACTTGGTGCTATTGGGCCGTGATCTTGAGTTGCAATCTATTCAGCTCAATGGACAAGATCTTACTCCTGCACAATATTTACTCGATAGTGAACAACTGGTGATCACTGATGCACCAGATGAAGTCATTTTACAAACTCAAGTTATTATTCACCCTGAAACCAATACTCAGCTTGAAGGTTTATATAAAGCTGGTGACTTATTTGTAACGCAAAATGAGCCTGAAGGTTTCCGTAAAATTACCTTCTATCCAGACCGTCCAGACGTACTTTCAGTTTTTACGACACGTGTAGAAGCAGACAAAAAATATCCAGTATTACTTGCTAACGGTAACTTGCTTGAAACAGGTGAAGTTGGTGAAAACCGCCACTTTGCGATCTGGCAAGACCCGACTAAAAAGCCAAGTTATTTGTTTGCTTGTGTGATTGGTGATTTAGCTGTTCTTAAAGACCGATATACCACTTCAGAAGGACGTGATGTTGCTTTAGAAATCTATGCGATTGAGAAAGACATTCCAAAATGCCATATCGCGATGGAAGCATTAAAGCATTCTATGCGTTGGGATGAAGAACACTACGGTCGTGCTTATGATCTCGACAACTATATGATTGTGGCGGTGAGCCAGTTCAACATGGGTGCAATGGAAAATAAAGGTTTAAATATCTTTAATACCTCATGTGTACTTGCCGATGAAGAATATACAACTGACGCAGCGATTATGCGTGTACAGTCTGTGATTGCCCATGAATATTTCCATAACTGGACAGGGAACCGTATTACTTGCCGTGACTGGTTCCAGTTGTGCTTAAAAGAAGGTTTAACTGTATTCCGTGATCAATCTTTCTCGGAAGATCTGCAATCTGCTGCGGTTCAACGTATTGACGATGTCGCTGTACTTAAATCGCATCAATTCCCGGAAGATGCAGGTCCTTTGTCGCATCCACCACGCCCAGACCACTTTGTCGAAATTAATAACTTCTATACAGCGACTGTTTATGAAAAAGGTGCGGAAATTAACCGCATGATGTCGACATTACTGGGTAAAGAAAAATTCCGTCAGGGAACAGATGAATATTTCCGCCGTCATGATGGACAAGCCGTAACTGTAGAAGACTGGGTTGCAGCATTGTCAGCAGGTTCAGGTGTCGATTTATCTGCATTCTTAACTTGGTATAACCAACCAGGTACACCAAAGCTTGAAGCGAAAGGTGAATATGATGCAGCAGCACAAACTTACCGTTTAAGTTTTAAACAAAGCCTAAAAGCACATCCTAAATATCCAAACTTAAAAGCTGTTCCGATTCCTGTAGCGTTGGCGCTATTTAATGCTAAAACAGGTGAGCAATATACACTTCATAGCGACAGCCTATTTGTAAATGGTGTTAAAGATGGCGTGTATTTGTTTGACCAAGATGAAGCTACTATCGAGTTTACAGGTGTGACTGAGCAACCAGTTGCATCGCTATTACGTAACTTCTCTGCACCCGTAAATCTGATATTCGATTACAGTGATGAAGAATTAGCATTCTTGATTCAGCATGAAACAAATGGTTTTAACCAATGGCAAGCAACACAAACCTTGCTTGAACGTATTTTGTTAGAAGATCACTCAGCGGATACCTATATTCAAGCTATTCAAAGTACATTGCCTGATTTAGTTGGTCGTGATCCACTTTTAACATCCCGTTTATTTGATGTACCAACTGAAGGTTATTTGGGTAGTCGTATTGATCAAAACTATGCACCAGCCGATATTCATGTAAAACGTGAAGCCTTGCTGAATCGTTTAGCACAAGATTTGGGTTCATTCTGGAAAGATACATACCTTACACTGGACCCAGACTTGCAAAAAGAATTTTCTTTAGCGATGGGTGTACGTGCATTAAAGAACATTATGCTTATGATGATGGCGCGTCAGGGCGACCAAAGTGCATTTGAATTGGCTTACGAGCAATATCAAAGCACAGGCAATATGTCTGAACGTTTAGGTGCGCTACGTGTATTAGTTTGGCAAAATGCGCCTCAAGCACAAGAAGCCCTTGCTGATTTCTATAACCGCTTTAAAGATGAAGCATTGTCTTTAGACCAATGGTTTATGATTCAGGCAGCAAACCCAAATGCCACAGTTGAGACAATTGAGTACTTAACTCAACATCCTGATTATGACTTAACTACGCCAAACCGTATTCGCGCCGTGAGTGGTGGTTTGTCAAATAACCCTGAAAATACTTGGGGCTTTGGGGTAGGTCACTTTATTCATCTTGCAGAATATCTGGACGAGAAAAACCCAATTTTAGGTTCACGCTTATTACAAGTGTTATCTCGTTGGTATACGCTTGCAGAACCTCAGCGCACTCAAGTGCAACAGGCTTTACAAGCCTTGCAGCCTAAAGTGAAATCTAAAAATGTTTCTGAAACTTTAAATAGTATGTTGAGTATTTAATTATTTAAATATACTTAATAAAGGCCTCTTAAGAGGCCTTTATTTTTATATAAATTTCATAATAAAGAGTGTTCAATATTACCCATCATAAAAATTAGAATTATATACGCTCTATAATTTATTTTAGTTAAGGTGAGTTTTTAATGATTTATTTTAAATATATCTTTTAATGTGACAAAAAATAGAATAGTTAAATTTTAATCCTTATGGTTTTTATCTAAAAGACCTAAATTTTTGACATATTTATTTAAAATTTAGGAAATAAATTTTAATGGTAATTTATTAATTTTAAATAAATCAAATTCTTGTAATTTTGATTGTTAACTTTTGTTAATGTTTTGTTAGTTGGGGTAATGGTATTTTGTTAAATAGAAATAAAAATAAAAACATACTCATACATTTTAATTATTTTTATGTATGATGACTAAAATAGGATAAAAAATAAGCTTTAAAAGAGCAGTCAAATAAAAATGATTGTAAGGATAAGAGTTAATTTTTTTATATCTATTAATTCGACAATTTAGTTTAAAAGGTTTTAGACATGAAAAAGACTTTTTTTTATTTATCGGCAATTGCTGTAGGATTATTTTCTTTTAATGCAGCAAACGCCGCTACAGCAACGGGGACATTAACTGTTAAGGCGACAGTAACAAATAGTTGTGTTCTGAATACATCTGCAACAGGTACAACCACAAATGCTGTTTTGGACTTTGGTACTTTAAGCTCTCTCGCAACTAACGAAGATGCTGATACCACCACGACCGGAGGTACCTCAATTAAAGTCCTTTGTAACAATACTGTACCATGGACTCTAGCTTTCGATGGCGGCAAAAATGCTCAAACGACCCAACGTCGTATGATTGGTGGTGCAACAAGTAATGAATATATCCCTTATAACTTATATTCAGATACAGGACGTGCTACTGCAATTGGAATTGCTACAACCGCTTATAGTGGTACAGGGAGTGGTGCGGTACAAACAGTAAACGTATATGGTCGTATTCCTGCTGGCTCAGCGTTGCCAAGTGCGGGTAGCTATGTTGATACGGTGACAATAACGGTAACTTATTAATTTGTATAAATTAGAAAAACTGTTAGCCCTTTTGAAAGGGCTAATATATTAAAAGATATATATTTGAGTAAAACATGAAAAAAAATATTTTTATTATTATGGGATTATTCTTATCTTTATCTACCATTATTAACGCAGCTACAATCCGTCTTTCACCAGTAACAGTGGAAATTTTAAGCCATCAGAAAGCATCTTCAATTAGTTTATATAATCAGTCAAATGAAAGTGCTGATTTACAGGTACGTATATTTGAATGGACTCAAAATAATGGGCAAGATCAATTAACGCCTACAGATGAAATCAATATTAGTCCACCTTTTTTAAAGCTAAAGCCTAATGAGTCTTATAATTTACGGGTAGTTAGAATTAATCCAGAGCCGATTTCTGGTGAAAAAACTTATCGTATTATTATTGATGAATTACCCAAACCTGTTGATAGCCGAAAAGCTTCTCAAGGTGTAAATGTAATGCTTCGTTCGTCATTACCTGTATTTGTTGTCAATAAAGATGCGATTACTCAACTAAATTGGAAAATTGATACTCATCAAAAAGAACCTTCCCTAAATATTAATAATGTTGGGAATCGACATGCACTGTTAAATGATTTAACGCTTGTAGATAACACAGAGAATAAGAGTTATCCGATTAAGGTAAATACAGTGAATGGCTATATTCTTGCAAAGCAAGAAAAAAGTTATTCAATTAGTAATTTTACATATCAGCCAAATCATAAATATAGTATTTCTCTGACAGTAAATGGTAAGAAAACCACACTTTAAGAGGCTTATATGAAATATATTATAGGTGTCTTATGTGTTGCATACTTTCCAGCGCATTCATTTGCTGAACAATTAGTAGATCATACGAATACTTTGATTCCAAGTGTTCCTGAATCTATAGATGGCAATAATAAATATACACAGGAAAAGATAAATGGACAGGAGCAAAATCTTAATTTTATTCAGTTATTTTTAAATATTTCTATTAACTCTAATCCTTCAGAAGATTTGTTTTCCGTAAAACAATCTAAGGACGGAAAGTTATATATTCGTTCTGGCGACTTAAAAACGCTAAGAGTGAAAATGGATGAGCATATTCCAGATAGCCAATGGGTATGTATTAATGAACTTAAAGGAATCCAGTTTAAATATCTGGAAAATGAGCAGTCTCTGAACTTACAAGTTCCTTCGAGCATGTTAACTGGTTACTCAGTTGAGTTAAGTGGTCAGCAAACTACTAGTTCTGGTTTGCTAAAAATGAAACCCTTAAATGCTGCAATCCTGAATTATAGCCTGTACCACACCATAACCAATGATGAGAGTATTTTCTCAGGTTCAGCTGAAGGTATTTTTAATAGCGCACTCGGTAACTTTTCATCAGGCGTTTTATATAACGGTAGTAATGAAACGAGCTATAGCCATGAGAAGTGGGTACGTCTGGAAAGTAAATGGCAATATGTAGACCCTGAAAAAGTCAGGATATATACCCTAGGTGACTTTGTTTCCAACAGTTCTGACTGGGGCAGTAGTGTACGTCTTGCCGGTTTCCAGTGGTCGAGTGCCTATACCCAGCGTGGTGATATTGTTACCTCGGCGTTGCCGCAATTTTCCGGTTCGGCGGCACTGCCTTCAACACTGGACTTATACGTTAACCAGCAAAAGATTTATTCAGGACTTGTTCCGTCAGGCCCATTTGACATTAAGCAACTGCCGTTTATTTCCGGAAATGAAGTCACACTGGTAACCACCGATGCAACAGGTCAGCAAAGCATTACTAAAAAGCCTTACTACTTTTCATCGAAGATTCTGGCAAAAGGCATAAATGAGTTTTCAGTAGATGTTGGGGTTCCACGCTATAACTATGGGCTGTACTCAAACGATTATGATGATGCCACTTTTGCCTCTGGTGCAATTCGTTATGGTTATAGCAATTCACTGACCTTAAGTGGGGGTGCAGAGGCTTCTACAGATGGTCTTTCCAACGTGGGAACAGGTTTTGCCAAGAATTTGTTTGGTGTGGGTGTGATTAATGCTGACCTTGCAGCAAGCCAGTATAAGGATGAAAACGGCTATTCGGCTCTGGTTGGTTTAGAAGGGCGTATTAGCAAGAACATTTCATTTAACACCAGTTACCGCAAAGTATTTGATAACTACTTTGATCTGGCCCGTGTATCTCAAATTCGCTATTTAAAAGAAAACCAGATTACTTCTGAACCACAAAATTATTTGAGTTATAGCGCGCTGGCAGATGAGATTATTAGGGCAGGGATTAACTATAACTTTTATGCAGGCTATGGTGTTTATGTCGGTTATAACCAGATCAAGTACAGTGATAACTCGTATAAGTTACTGTCTGCTAACTTAAGCGGAAGTTTAAACAAGAACTGGGGTTTTTATAGTTCAGCTTATAAAGATTATGAAAACCATAAGGACTATGGTATTTACTTTGCGCTGCGCTATACGCCGTCTACCAGAACTAATGCGATTACAAGCGTATCTAGCGATAGTGGCAGGCTGACTTACCGACAAGAAGTATTTGTTTTATCGGAACCAAAAATTAATTCATTTGGATGGGGTGGATATGTAGAGCGAGATCAGGATGCGCATACTAACAATGCATCGATCTATGGTTCGTACCGAGCAAGGGCTGCGTATCTGACAGGTCGTTATAACCGAATTGGAGATAATGACCAAGTTGCTCTTTCAGCGACAGGATCGTTGGTTGCGGCGGCAGGACGTATATTTGCGGCCAATGAAATAGGGGAAGGTTATGCTGTTGTTACCAATGCCGGACCGCAAAGCCAGATTATAAATGGTGGGATAAATCTAGGAACAACTGACAAGTCTGGAAGATTTCTTATTCCTAGTCTTATGCCATATAGAGAGAACCATATTTATTTAGATCCATCATATCTTCCTTTAAATTGGAATGTTAAATCTACAGATCAAAAAACAGTGGTGGGCTATCGCCAAGGGACGCTAGTTGACTTTGGTGCACATCAGGTTATTTCAGGCTTGGTGAGAATAGTTGATAAAAACAATACACCATTATTACCAGGCTATAGCGTTCGAATTAATGGACAGCAAGATGCTGTAGTGGGCTACGATGGTGAAGTATTCGTTCCAAACTTATTAAGACAAAACAAACTTGAAGTAGATCTTCTCGATCATGGTTCATGCCAGGTTAACTTCACTTATAACAGTAATCAGTACTCAACTAAAAAATTGGGACCTTATATATGTCAGTAAATAGTATTAATAAGGCTCAAAGAGAGAGCTATAAAAAATTTTCATTGTTTTTAAAATATTTTATAGGTATTTGCTTATTTTATATCGTTTATGCATTCTTTAGTCCGTCACATGCTGCTTGTACGGTAGCTGGAACGACCAATAATACGTTTACCTACACGGCAGCAAATATTAATAGTGATGCAACGGTAAACTTTTCAGGAACAATTACTTGTACGAATGGAGGGATAATACCTCAGATCTCTCCGTTTATGTGTATGAAGACCGTATTTACAGGAGCAACCACTGCGAATAATAACGTGACCTTACCCTATACGGTTACTGCAACTGTAGGTGGAGCAGGTTCTTCTACCACCAACCAAACCTCCAATGTTTGGTATGGTCCAGTGGTAACTATCGCTTCAAACAATGTTCTTAGCTATTCGGTAAATGTGAAGGTACCCGCACGTACAGGATCACTAATTGCTTATCCTCAAGGAACATATACAGCTACAGTTCAACTATTTTGGGATATGGATCTTCTATCAGTGCTATGTTTAGGTGATTTACTCAGCTGGGACTCTGGAAGTGTAATTTTAACAGCAAATTTTGTAGTGCCGACACTTTGCCAATTAAACTCAACCTCGAATGTAGATTTTGGCAATATTAACGATATTGGCACGGCTAGTCGTGATTACACAACACAAGGTGCTGTAAATACGACATGTAACTATGGAACGCCTTATACGATTTATTTGGGGGATGGCAATAACCGTATAAGCGGAGGATTCAGGCGTATGGCCAATAGTAATAATGAGTTTATTCCCTATCAGTTATACAAAGATGCTGCTTATAGTTCGGTGTGGGATGCTACAGGTGGGGTAGCTAGTATTGGTGGAGCAGGTGGAGTATCTGGCACAGGATCAGGTAATGCTCAAACGACTACAGTTTATGGAAAAATTCCGCAAGGTACTACGATTGCAAGTAGGCCAGGTGCTTACTCCGATAATGTTGTGGTTACAGTGACTTATTAATTATTTTAAAGCTATATAAGAAGCTCTTTTGTGACAGAGCTTCTTGTAATTAAAATTGTATTGGTTAGAAATTGCTAAAATATAAATAATAAAAATCAAATAATTCTTAGCTTTTAAAACTTGTAGGTCATCAAAATTGGTTTGACTTAAAAAGGTATTCTGTATATTTATTGATTAGTTCCAAAAAAGAACTGGTAAGTAAAACAGGCAATTAAAAAATAAAGGTGAATAAATGTCAGATATTATTTTGCATCAGTGGGAAATTTCTCCGTTTTGTCAAAAAATTTCAAGGGCTTTGAAATTTAAGGGTATTCCATTTGATACAGTAAACTATAACGGCATTCTTGGTGCCAAAGTTCCTTTGCTGAGTAAAGTGGGGAAGTGCCCGTTATTGATGATAAAGGGCAACGTATACAAGACAGTACCCGTATTGCTCGTTATTTAGATGAAGCCTATCCAGATACACCGCGACTTTATCCCGAAGATCCAAATCAAAAAGCACTTGCCGAACTCTGGGAAGACTGGGCAGATGAGTCTCTTTATTTTTATGAGGTGTATTTAAGGGTAAATGACTCGGAAGCGTTAGAAGAAGCAATCCGTATTAGTAGCATTGGTCGCCCAGCTTATGAAAAGCCAATGGTAAAAGCTTTTATTTTAACCGAATTAAAAACACAACTTTTCTTTCAGGGTTTGGGCCGAATGAAAGCTGAAAATGTAGAAGCAGAGTTTTTAAAACATTTAGACCGTATTGAGCAGGTGTTATCACAAAGTGAATGGTTGGTTGGAGATAAACAGACGATAGCAGACATTGCCGTAGTTGCCCAACTCGGTGAGGTGGTTCGAACAAGCAAAAAGTTTAGTAAAGAAATTTTGAATCGACCGTTTATTGCTTTATGGTATAAAAAACAAACAGGGTGAAACGGCTATGTCATTAGAACCACCGAATAAAACACGAGATTGTGCAGTTGTTATTGGTGTTGGGGCTTCACAGGGGATCGGAGCAGCCGTTTGTCATCGTTTTGCAAAAGAAGGATTAAAAGTTTACGTTGCAGGACGAACTTTTCAGAAAATTGAAGCAGTGGCTGCTGAAATCCATGCAAATGCAGGTGAAGCTGTCGCATTTCGTTTAGATGCCGAAGATATACATCAAGTACAAGCCTTATTTGACACCATTACTAGTCAAAACGAGCGTATTACCGCTGTTATTCATAATGTTGGAGGGAATATACCTTCAATTTTTTTACGCAGCCCGCTGTCGTTTTTTAATGATATGTGGCAATCCACATTTTTATCAGCTTATTTGGTTTCTCAAAGCTGCCTAAAAATTTTTAAAGAACAAAATCACGGCACACTTATTTTTACTGGGGCGAGTGCTTCTTTACGTGGAAAACCGTTTTTCGCTGCTTTTACCATGGGTAAATCTGCCTTGCGAGCTTATACATTAAATCTAGCTCAAATTTATAAAACACAAGGCATTCATATTGCTCATGTCATTATTGATGGAATGGTAAATGGTGACAGAATTAATAAAGCTTTATTTGGGCTAGGCCGTTTGGCGCGTCTTACACGTGGAACAGGCGGGCTTAATCTTGATGCAATAGCAGAGAACTATTGGATGCTCTACCTGCAAAGCCCTGAACTTTGGACACATGAGTTAGATTTACGCCCATACCAAGAAAAATTTTGAGAGACTTATATGCTAAAAACAATATTTCAGAAGTTTCAAAAAAAGCAGGGCTGTGTTGTGGTTGCCGGCCATGATATAGAACTACTTAATCATGACTTTGTAATTTTAGATAAAAACTATCAAGCTCCATTACATGTTTATCAAGTTGTGCATGATTCTACTGTTCAGAACATACAATTAAGTTACGTAAATGATGGCATGACGAGTGTGCGCTTAAACTTGGTAAAAACTAAGCATTTAAAAAGTCTGCTGAAATATATAACAGAGCATTGTCATACCATTGAGTTATGTGTGTTTCAGCCAAATTTTTCATCAGCGCCAAATATCGAAGCTTTATCTTTAGAAGAAATTGAACACAGTTGGCAGACCACAGGTTTAAGTGCAGTGAGCGTGTCACAGTCCGTACTGAAACCTATGTTAAAGCAGCAGCGGGGTACAGTTATTTTTCTTGGAGCGCCATCTCATCATTCGGCTCATCACGATGTATTAAGTCAAAGTATGTTTGCGAGTATTCGAGCGTTATCGCAGTCGTTGGCAAGAGAGTTTCAGCCCAAAGGTATACACGTGGCGTATTGCATGGTGGAAAAATGGGATGGACAAAACCCGCACTTTATTTCATCGGTTAAACAAGTGTGCCAGCACATCTATCACCAATCTGATTCTGCGTGGAGTCAAGAGCTCAGCGTATCGTGAGATTTTACTTTCGAGTGTTCTTAAAATAGAGTACTGCTTTGGAATGACAGCACAACAATAATTTCTACAGGTACTCAAATGTTAAATATTAAGTATGCTCAACAAACGGTTAAAGTGGCGACTGCAGTGGCAACTTTGATGTGCTTTTCTTCACTGGCACAAGCTTATCAATATGAGCAAACAGCACGTTTAATTAACGAACGTTTATCTTATATGAAAGATGTCGCAGGCTATAAAGCAGAGCAGCATTTACCGATTGAAGATTTAACACAAGAAAAGAAGGTACTCGACCAATCACTTTCTGAGGCCGACTCTTTTGGGCTTAACAGCGAAACAGTAAAGCCATTTATAGTAGCGCAAATGGATGTGGCTAAAGCAATTCAGTACCGATATAGAGCAGATTGGTTGTCGAGTCCTGAAACCAATTGGAAGCCTCAAGACTTAAGCGAAGTGCGTTTAAAAATTAGTTCTTTAAACACCGAACTTCTAAAAAATATTGCCTATGAACTTAAGAAAAATAATAACAAGGCGCCTCATGGCTGTAGCTATATGTGGCCAGTTCAGCACCCTCAACTTAAAGAAGCTGACAAGAAAGCTTTATGTGTAACATTAAATAAAATCAAATTAAAACAATGAAACACCCAAAGCTGTCCATATAAGTAAATCACTCAATTAACATTAAATCGGCAGTATTGGCAGATTTAAGTGGTCGTAAGGCAAAGGTTGAACGCGTATGCCGAATACCTTTGATCGAATACAGCTTTTTACGTAAAAACCGTTCGTAATGTTCGGCATCTTTTACGGCCACTTTTACCAAGTAATCATAATCACCCGTAACTAAATGCGCCTCGACTACTTCAGGAATGTCTGCCAAAGCCTCACTAAAGTTTTCTAACATTTCGTCATCGTGTCGTTCTAGCGTAATTTCAATAAAGAACAACTCGTGAATGCCAATCGCTTTTGGGTTTACGTTTACTGTATAGCCTTCAATAATTTTTAGACTTTCTAAACGTTTGAGTCGAGTCCAGCAGGGTGAAGATGAAAGCCCAACTTCTTCGGCGAGCTGCGCAACTGTTAAGCGTCCATTTCCACGAAGGGCAGATAATATTTTCCGATCTATGCGATCTAGTGTGTATTCTGTGCTGTTCAAAATATAAACCAAAGAAGATTCTTCTGTTAATTTTTAATATACGTGATTTTTATGCTGAGATCATTTAAAAAAACTGAAAATACAGTAAACATTTTGAGTGACACAGCCATACACTATTTCTATGCATCGAACTCTACTGGATAGGAGTTGTGATGAAGCAAAGAGCACTGTTTCAGTAAGGGTGACTAAACAGTGCTCTTTGCGGATCTTATAAAAAATTAAATATTAGAAATTTTTGATTCGAAAACTGCTTTTATAGTTGAAGAAAATTCACTAAAAGAAATTATCTTTATCTGCTGCTTAGTTTTATATTTGACAAATTTATTTAAACATTTGTTAGGTACTCTCATAAACTAAATCTATCGATTTAATGAAGTTAATTCTCATTTTTATTTTACAATTATTCTTATATGGTTTTATAATCTCATTCATAGAAAAAATATAAAGTATGTTATTTAAACCTACATCAAAATTTTAATTTAATCATTATAAGTGCATATAAAACTAATCCCATAATTTTAATAAGGTGATGAAATATTCAAAAGATAAGAGGATTTATCTAACTTTATTATTATTAATAGACACTTATACACAATTATTATTTAATACGTCCGCAACATTGCCACTAATACTTTTAATAATTTTATCGGGGAAATAATGCGTAATTTTTTAGTAACAGCTTTCACTTTATTGGTAGGGTCATCAGTTTATGCTGCTCAAGAGCCTAAAACTTATATACAGCGAACAACTTGCGAGAGAACAGTACAACTACATGGTTTTTTAAGCCGTGCTCAACTTGATTGTAATTATCACTATACTTCACAAGAATTAGTTCATGAATCTGAAAAATGTACCAAACATGAACTAGGTGAAAAGTATGGTAAAGAAGTGATGAGATTAGGTATGGACCAATTTGAAGCACGCAAACGTGAAGATATGAAAGGCCAATTATGTAGCACGGTTTTAAAAGAGTTTCCAAACTATATTAGAAAATAAAATGGAATCTTAAAAAGTCTGTCTAGGCAAGCCGATAAAATGGATTTAATTATTCATTTTATCGGTGTATCACAGTATATAACTATCAATTAAATCAGAAAATAATTATTAAAAATGTAATCAATATAAAAATTAGCTAATTGGGGATCTATTAATGATCATATTTTAGTTGTTGGAATTAGTGGGAGATGAAAAGTGTTCTTTTAACTCTAATTTAAAATTTTCCCATAGTGTTTCAGGCTCTAATTGTGAATAACCTAGAAATGCCACATCTAGTTGACTCTCATATGAGTGAATTAACGAACCTAGTTCTGCATTTTCTAAATAATGAATCAGGTAATGAGTATTCTGAAAGAAAGAATCTATCTGATCTTTATAATTCCAAGTATTTAAATGCTTAAAAATATAATTTTCCAAAACTTTCCTTGTTACTTCATCTACCGAAATTTCATTGAATTCACTTTTTTCCGTGAGTCTGAAGTATTCTAATATTTGCTCAGTGTTTGATAAAAAACAGATGTCTAAAGCTAGCTCATTTGTTGGATCATTCTCTAGTGCATGCACGGCCCAGTTCTGAATCTCTTCAGGTGTAATTAATTTTAGATCTAGCTCCATTTTTAATTGAAATTTATAACTATTAGACATTTATTTAACCTAAATTTATTAGATGATATTTAGAGGAAGTAAGAGCCGCATCTTTCAATATGTGGTCATATTTAAAAAACTAGATAAAACCTTCACTCCATTTTTTGTCTAATTCTTTTAAATCATTATATGCTTTTTCAAATTCGCTCAATGGAAAACTTAATTGAGGAACAGAAGTCGAGGTTTCCCAAACTACGGATGTCACAACATCGTGAATATGGTTAAATGCAAGACCAAAACGAGCCCATATGACTTGATCTGCGGAAACAACTTGTTCAACCATAATTACGCTGCATGCTAGATCTAAATCATCAGAGCAAATTAATATTGGAACCACTGTTGAAACAGCTCCATTTTTATAAACTTCAGGCTTAAGAAGTTTCCATGCATTACTTAATGCTAACTCACTATCATAATCATATAACCAACCTTGAGCTGGAACTAAAGTTTCTGCACGATCAATAATTTGGGTATTCTGGTGCACCCATATATTTAATGGAATATTATCAATTGCAAGAATAGGGAATGGTTTAAAATTACCATTAGCATCTTTTATACATCCTTCAATCAGATGTTCACGTAAAAGAGTTGCTGAGATCGTATTCATATTTATAAGTTTATGTGCGTTAAGCAAATATAATATATTCTATTCAATAGATTAATGAATCTAATCTAATGAAAAACAAAAAATTATTTATCCATTTTCTAGCCAATATCACATTGACACCCAAAATCTCTACGATTATCCTTTGCCTGCTGGCCTACATTGCCAGTCGACTTTGACAGGTCGCCATCATCTAGAACATCAAAAAAGTAATTTTTTGGTGTTGAACTCGTTCGTCCCCCTTCGTAGCGGTAGGACGGAGGAGGGACGCCTTCGGGCGTGCCAGTTCCTAGATGACTGGTCTGTCAACCCGCCTTCGTTCTACCACCATAATCATTTGACAGTGATTGGGTAGAACTTCTATTTCATCTAGGAGTCTGCTATGCGTGCTATTTCTTCTCATTTATTGGTCTTTGCCAAAATCTCTTTATTCATACCATTTCAACATCCTATAAAACGGTTTAATCGACTCTAGGTTTTCTGCACCTTAAGAATCGTTACGACTCAAAAATCATAGCAACAATAAACCCGAGATAGGCGAGCACACCTTTATTGTGCCGATTTTCTATGCCTGTTTTTAGCACTCAATTTAAGAGTGATGGCATTTCTATCTCTTTTAGATACAACAAAAAATTATTTTAAACGGTACACATATGCCACCTTTAGTACTTTCTACACGTGCTTTAAAAGTTGTGAATAAGGGAATTGATTTATTTCACCATCACGGATTCCATTTAGTAGGTGTCGACAGAATTATCAAAGCGTCTGAAATTACAAAAATGACTTTTTATCATTACTTTCAATCCAAAGCGCGGTTTATCGAAATTTGCCTACTTGTGCAAAAAGAACGGCTGCAAGACCAAGTCATTAGTATGCTTGAGTATGATCACAGCACAAGCTTGGTGGATAAACTTAAAGCACTTTATGACGTACATACAGACTTGGAAGGGCTGTATTATTTATTATTTAAAGCCATTTTTGAAACCAAAAATACCTATTCAAATGTTTATCAGGTCGCACTTAAATATAGAACTTGGGTAACCAATGAAATTTATAGTCAGCTTAGCGTGCTAAAAGCTGATGCCTCATTTCATGATGCCAAACTACTTCTGCATATAATTGAAGGAACCATTATCCAAAGGCTCAGTCATAACGATGTAGATGAGCGGGACAAACAATTCGAATATTTTATAGCGATGTTTTTATAAAATACTCAAGATAATAAAAGCCCCGAGGTTGGGGCTTTTACTGAATTAGGGACCAACCAAATTTCTTACCACTTATGGCTATAAGTCACTTTAAGCGTTATACCATTTGCAAGTAAGTGGCTGGTGTTATCGTTCGTTCTTAATAATTGGCTATAAAGCGGGTAGTACTTGCGGTTAAACATGTTTTCTAAACCAATGGTCATGGTGTCTTTCTTGTTCAGCGCAAAACTACTGATTAAATCTGCCGTAGTATAAGATTTTACATCGTAACGACCAAAACTATTTACACCATTCAAACGGTAATCTTCTGAACCGAAGTAAGTAGCTTGTAGACGGTTTGTCCAAGTTTCAGTTGGGCTATAAGAAATATAACCTGTTAGTTTTAATGGTGGAATACGGAAGCCCGTCATGTCCTGTTCAGCACCATTTTGAGGTTTCTCACGGCCTTTCATCCACGTTACGCTACCACCAGTTCCCCAAACATTTGCATCGTCAAGGTAGTCAAAAGTTGCTTCAACACCTGTGACTTTCTCTTTAGTTCGAGCCAGCACTAAACCATTATTGAATGATTGAACAGCACCCAAGTCAGAAGTAGAGTGGAATACAGCTAAGCTTGAAGAGAAGTTATTAAAGTTACCTTTCCAGCCGAGTTCGTAGTTATCAACTTTTACAGGCTCTAAGAATGATGAGCCAAGGTTAAAACCTTCACCAGCATTACGAATAATCAAGCCAACATCAGGCAACTGAAAACCTTGGTTAAACGATGCATAAATTGAGTGCTGGTCGTTTGGTGAGAAAGTTACATTGGCATTGTATAACCATGCATCAGCTTTTACTTTTCCACCCGGAACCGTGTAAGGGTTGGTTTTGCCTAATTGTGATAATGGAACAAAGCTGTCAATTTGCGCATAGCTGTCTTCATAGCGTGTGCCAGCTTCTGCTGACCATTGGTCATTAAAGCGGTGTTTTAACTGTACAAAACCACCGACACTTTGCGTGGTGAGTTCAGGTAAATAAATCAGTT
Source organism: Acinetobacter nosocomialis (assembly GCF_041021905.1). Lineage (NCBI taxonomy): Bacteria > Pseudomonadati > Pseudomonadota > Gammaproteobacteria > Moraxellales > Moraxellaceae > Acinetobacter > Acinetobacter nosocomialis. The sequence goes on along the minus strand of NZ_CP157432.1, from coordinate 2,448,969 downwards.
TGCCGATTTTTACAAACTCTAAGCCGCCTGATTGATCATAAATTTTTTGATCAAAAATATCTAAAGGCATTTCGCTTTTTTCGCGGCTAAAGTCACCACCCCAAACTAAAGATGTGTCACCTAAAAACTCAAGGGGAGTGGTAACCGTTAGGCGGCTACCGAGTACATTATTTTCTTGATAAATCTGGTCGACTTGTTTACCACGGTTGGCATTTGCACGGGCATCAAACGGTGAAAAACGGGTAAAGAAGTCGCGGTAATAAATTTGAGCATCAACCTTATTACCAAAAAAGTCTTTATGGTTATAGGTTAAATTGTAGATCTGGTTTTCGTTTTTATTTTGGTCTTTGAGCTTTAAACCTTTAATTGCTTTAGCTGGCACAGTTCCAGCAGGAGCTTTTTTCACACTTGGGTCAGATGCATAATCTGAGTCTTGCTCAGCATTATAGTAGTTTGCAGCAAACTGTAGGTATTGGTTGTCATCAATGTGATAACCCAGCTTACCGCCAATGCTATAACCATTTGAGTCGTAAAGGTCGCCTTGGCTTGGTTCGGGTGCAACACGGTCGCCACTTGCATCGTAGGGGCTACCAATACGTTGATAACCAAAGTCGAGTGCATAGTCGAAAGCGTTAAAACTGCCCGTAAAGTACTGGTGAATGTCACCACTTAAAGCATTAGAACGCAGATTTGTAAGTGGTGTTTGAAGTCCAACAACCGTTTTAGCCGTAGGTTCACCGCCCGCAGCTTTCGTGGTAATTGAAATAATACCGCCCGCAGCACCGCCACCATAAATTGCGTTACTGCCACGAATCACTTCAATGTTGGCAATACTTTCAGGGTCAATGGCTGAAAGTCCTCTCGCTGTATCACGAGTGAGGTTCATTGGAACGCCATCCACCAAAATAAGCGCATTACGGCCACGTAAAGTTTGACCATAATCGGTAATGGTTCGGCTTGAGTCCGATAGGCCCGGTACGGCTTTCGCTAAAACAGTCGCAATGTTTCCAGATGATCCATTTTTCAAAAGTTCAATTTGTTTTTCATCTAACTTGGTGACTTGTTTGGCAGAGGTAGAGAGTTCATCTGCACGTGAAGCGGTAATGGTAATAGTAGGAAGGGCTTCAGGCTTTTTTTCTGTTTCTGTGGTTTCAGCAGGTGAAGCGGCAAATGCTGAATTTGAAAGAATAATGGCTCCTCCAAGTGAAAGAAGTGGAATGATATTTTTAACTTCAGACTTTCTTGTAAAAAGTTTATTACTTTTCTTATTTGCCATTGTCTCGCCCTGAGAGTGATTTTAAATTGAGCGAATTATAAATGAGAATCATTGTAATTAACAATATTATTAATTGCTTAAAAATAATATATTTGAAATTTATTCAATGAATTAGGGGAATAGGCATTTATTCCCCTTAAAAGATTTGAACAGTTATGAGTTGTCCTTAAAGGAATTTAGATGGTTTTGATGGGCACGGCGAATAATGCTGCGGTCATCCCCGAGTACAAAAAGCTGAACAGATTGCTGTTTCCATGCCGCGATATCTTCAGGTTGTCGGGGAATAGCACAGAAATGCTTTTGACTATTTTTAGTCTTTGTATACATCTCTTGAACTTTTTCTTTCACCTTTGGATGGCTAGTTTGCCACGGCATTCCCATCGATTGAGAAAGGTCGGCAGCACCTTCCAGAATAATATCGATACCTTCAACTTTTAATATTTCATCAAGTTGTTCCAGACCTTCCAAGCTTTCAATCATGGCAATCACAACAGTATTATTTGTTGCTTGTTGAACAAAACTCGCTAAATCATCCATGCCATATCGATTTAATCTTGTTGAGTTGAGTCCTCTTTGCCCAAGCGGCATATAGTGGCAATTGTTCACAGCCTCTTGCGCCTGCTCCGCATTTTCAATACGTGGGAAAACAATGCCTGTTACCCCTGCATCGAGCAGAGGTAGTACGAGGTGGTTGGCGTTTAACGGCACCCTCACAAATACATCAAGAGGCATGGCTCTAGCAGCTAAAATCATGGTCTCGACTTGAGACGTACTAAATAAAGTATGTTCCAAGTCGATAATAATAAAGTCGTAGCCCGCAAGTGCCAGTTGCTCGACATTAATCGGAGAAGCTACGGAACAAAATATTCCGTAGAGCGTCTCACCATTTGCTATTCGTTTCTTAAAAGAAATCGAATGCTTATTCATATTCAATTTCCTTAATGAGGCTGAGCGGGTTTGGCGTGGTTTGTACTCTTAAACGAATTTCCGGAAGAAAACGGCGGCTTGCGAGCTGTTCAATATCGATGGTGTCATCTGTAAAGTTAAACAATTCATATCGCTCGGCAAACTCTGGGTGAGCTTCTTTGTGTTGATTGATGATAGTTCTTAACATAGTCCAGAATTTGATTTCATCGAAGTCATAATGTTCATTTAAGAAAATTGCTAACTCGGCCAGATTTACAAACCAAAGCGCATCTTGGGTAAAGTCTCTGAGCTCATTTGGAGAGTGGGTTTCCAAGAACGAGTTCGGGTTAATCTTGGCATGTTCTTTTGGTGCATCTTGCAAGTTAGGTAAAAGATTCGGCTCACGTAAAAGATGACGGCTAAAACGAATTCCATCGTGGAAATCTTTCAAGGCTGCTTTAACAGGTAAGCCATTTTTATGAATCAGTACCATGTTTTGTGCATGTGACTCTAAAGCGAGGCCGTGGCACCATAAAATATGCATGATTGGTAGATAAGCATTGCTGAGTAATTTTTCTAACCAGAACTCGATACCGTACTCTTGAATCCAATCATCAATGAGAGGTTTTTGGTCAATATCGAGTTGCATTAAACCTGTTACTGGCGTTGCCGATTCACCTTCTTTTAAGTAGCTGTAAATACTTTCGCGCCAAATGCAGGCGAGTGCGCCGTATTGAACAGGAAGGGCAATCTGCTGGTTCACTGAAAGACCGCCAATCTCTCTTAAAATAACAGGCTTGCGCTGTTTTTCTAAAATATGGTCTTGCTCAACAATGTTATACAGCCAGTCACTCATTTTTGCCGCATTTTGAACGGTATGTGGTGCCAATACGCGAGAGGTCGAGGTATTGACCAAATTCATTGCCAACTTAAGAGAAAGCGCCGAGATATCACTAATATTTGATAAAGTTCGAATCGACTGCTGTGGTAAATAAGTTGGACCTTCAATATCTAACGGAATGATCAGTTGGTTGCTAATCGCATCTTGATAATACAATTCAATAATTTTATCCCACTGCCACGGATGAATTGGGGTGAGGATATAATCTTTAAAATCTACATTTTGCTCTTTCAATTGCTCATTAATAGTTTGTAGATCTTTTTCTGAAAAATGCTGTTTATAAAGCTGCTCTAAGTTAATGGTTTCACTTAAAACCAGTTTGCATAAACTATTATGAGTTGCCACCCATTGAACCGTAAAACCTTCAGAAAGCTCGGGTGCATATTTTTGGTTTTCTTTTAAATCGAAGCCGATACGTGACTTAAAGCTTGGGTGATATAAATGGGCGTTGGTGATGCGTGCCTCTTGTTCTAGGTACGGCAAAGTTCTTAAAGGTTGAGCAGGCACTTGGCTCAAAGTCTGCGCATGTTTAACGTAAGTTAAGTTGAGTTCATCATTAAAGTTTTGCCATTTAACTGGGTCAGCTTCAATAATATTTTTTAGGTCAACAAGTAGCGTTTTTAAGTTAGGGCGAGTTTCAGTGCCTAAAGTAATATCAGAACGGGTTAAGCTTGAAGGATCTAGCTTAATTCGTTTAAAACTAAAATGTCGTTTGGCCGCGCAGGTATAGAAAACGGTATCGGAAATATAGAACTTGATTTGACCTTTAGAAAACTCGTATTTAAAAGTATTTTCAAAAATGAGCGCTTCTAGTAATTGACCCATCACGCGATTTTCCGCAAGGGTTTTATAATTGGTTTGTTGTGTTGGTTGAAGAGGGCAAAGCGCTTCTGCACCGCGATATTTATAAATAGGGTTTTCAACTTCAATCCAGATAGGATTGCCACCACTGTGGTAGAGCGTATTTAACATATTTGCCTTAATTGGTAATGTGAGTGAATGAATTAATAAGTCGCGGTACTGCTTGCCTTTGGCAGTAAAGTTTTCTTGTGTGAGGGTAAGATGGGTGGCTTGCCAAAGTTCAAATTCTTCAATAGCCGTAACTCGCGAAATTGCGCTGATGAGATGAGCAATGTGATTGATCACGAGGTAATATTTTAAAAACGTCCATGCATCTTTTTGGGAGAACCAAACAGTACTATCTTCAGAAATAGATGAGTCGTCTTCTATCATTTCTGGAACAATGCTAATGCCTTCCATATCTCGAAGAATAAGGCGATGCGGATAACCGTTTTTAAATTCCATTAAGCTGTTTTGCATATGCGCTTCTACGCTAATGCCTTTGTTTGCAAACAACTCAACTAATGGAATAAGCGAAACTTTAAGGTACTGTTTCCACCAGAAAGTAATGAAGTCTTTGGCATCGTTCGATTGTAAGTTTTGATTCGGTGCCGCTTGCTGAATAAAGCTTAAAAGCGGGATTTCATGGTTTTCGTTTTCTTCAACCAAGCCACCGAGCATTCGGGTATTTTCTAGTACAGCAGGAGTCAGCCCAGCTCTATAAATAATGCCAAATGAACTTTCAAGCTCTGGGATTCTGACTGTTTTCGCCTCTAATTCCGGCAGAATCACAAGGTCGGGATATTGCTCATTAATCTTGTGATTAATAATAATTTTGCTCGCATCAATGGCACGTTCCATTTCATCCATTGGGTTATTACGAATGAAACTGGTAATTCGAACATCAATAGAGAGTTTTAAGAATAGGTTCGATTGAGGTAACCATACTGTACGAACAGATGAGGTCGGCCATACGGTTTGACCTAATGCGCCTAGATAGATCACGTCTTGGCTGTCTAAATATTTCTTTAAAGATGGATGTTGAAGTAAGAAATTGGCTTGCCACGGATGTGTTGGCATAAGCTCATAATTGGTGAAATTCTCTTGTAAATGGTCTTTTGCAGCTTCTAAAACTTCATCTTCAATATGGTGAGAAGGTTCGTTCTCGCTGACCAGTTTTTGGATTAAAGAAGAATGAATTGCAAAGTAGTGGAGTTGGAAACTTGCGCCTAACTCAGGGCTATACTTTTTCATGTCCTCTTTAGAAAAACCTAAATTGGCTTTAGAGGTCACATGAAAAGGGTGCCCATATAACATGCCTTGTTCAGTAGCCTGAAAACCACTCAATGCTTTAGCTGTTGTTTGAGATGGCTTATTTTCTAAAAAGAATTTTGTGTTCTCGATACTATTGGCAATATCGGAGTACAAATTCTTATTTTGGTTTTTGTCTTTAAATAAGCTATTCAGTTCATCTGTAATCAGCTTCACTAACTGTTTAGGGTCGGTGAGCGAGTCAAATGTATTGTTGCTTAAGTTTTGCAGAACAAAACCACGTTGATATCTGTGATAGCCCGTAGTTGATAAGTGCTGAACTGCGCCATAAGCAACCGTGTTAGATGCATGAAATGTATAAGCAAAACATAGCGTGTCTGGTTGCTCTGCATATAGGGTGAATAAAGGAGAGTCTTGAGCTGGGATAATGTGCTTTTCAAGATTCACTTTGAGTTCACGAAAGAAAGTATTCAGGTACTGTTCGAAAAGTTTATAAGACCATGCATCTGTTGTAATAATTGAGTTCATTCTTGTGCCTCTTTTAAAATTGTATCCATTAAGAATTTGTTCAAAATCACCACTAATCCCGCACCGATAAAAAATAGTGAGGTGCAGATTAATGCAGCGGTAATATTGAAAAATGAGTAGGTGAGCGTGATGGTGATTGGGCCAATAAGTTGCCCTAAGACAAAGGCACTGTTAGAAATACCAATCACTTTTCCTTGGCTTTGAGCGCCAGCTTTTAGAGAAATGGTGTGTAAGATCGAAGGAATAAGGGCTGCAAAGCAAAAACCTTGTATGAGTCGTAATACAAGAACTAGCCAGATATTCGAAACCCAGATCAATGCAAAAATCGTGATGCCGCAAATTAAAGATGCGTAAACGAAGTTATTAAAAGAGTCTCCTTTATCATCATTTCTTTTTCCCCAATAGGTCGCAGCAATAAAGGCTGCTCCCCATGAAAGCGCATGAATGGTTCCCGTTAAACTCGCGGCAGATAACGATGAGTGAGTGCTTTGGCTTATTTCGCTAATGTATAAAACGAAGCAAGACACCAAACCAAAGCCACCCGCTTGAACCAAAATGCCGGCGCTTAACCATGAAAAAATCGTTCTATCAAAGAAAGCGGGAAGCTTGGATTTCTCTTTGGTTTTTGTGGTTTCAGTTTTAACGGGATTAGTTAATACAAATGACGCAATCACAATGAGTGTCACAACAACAAATGCTGTTGCGTTGAGTAATACTTCAACCCGCCATTGATCCATAAATATCCCGCCGAGCACGGGACCACATAGGCAAGCTAGCGCAACACTACTTTGTAGTTGCCCAAAAGCGGCACCACGTTGTTGCTCGTTGGAAAGATATGAAACATAGGCATTTAAAATTACGGAAAGACCGCAAAAGCCGAGTAAAATTCGCGCGAAAATAAACAGGTATAAATGCTGAGCACTCGCCATGAGCAGTATTGAAATACAGAAACCTGCCAGAGAAAGTAGCAAGGCTTTTTTATGGCCGAATGTGTCGGATAGGTGTCCCACAATCGGTGCTGTAAATAAGCTGCCAATAGCCGGAGCCGCGAGTGCTAAACCTGCCCAGATAGTAGGAGCACTCATATGCGCTGTCAGTTTTTCCATATAAAGCGGCATGATCGGAATAAGTACCATGAGCCCAAAAGTGGAAAAAAATTGACAGAGCAAAATAATGAAATGATCTAGGCGAGATGAGCGCATGATTTAGATATCCATGGTCTCATAGCTAGAAACAGATAAGCTGTGATAAGGGTTCGGCGTACTTCCGATTTTACTTGGCATGCCTGTTGAGTCGCTTTCTTGCGCAAGTAAAGGCGTAAGGAGCTGTTTGAATGGCCAAGTCTTATTGTCGAAAAGATAAGTTTGAATTTGCGATTTTGTTTGTTCTGAAATGGCTTGGGTTTCTACAAAATCTTGAATAATGTCTTGAACCATCTCCCAAAAATCGCTTTCTGTACGATCCGTATATTTCAAGGCAGCTAGAGCAATTGGATAGAGGTTAATTTGAAGCCCTAATGTAATGAAGTAATTAAATAAGTCTTCATTTTTAGTAAAGATAAGATTGTTCGGTGTACTGGTATCAATGGTATAAATCGGAGGTGTAAAACCATTTTCTTCAATGGCTGTGGTACATATTCTTAAGGTATCGTGGTCACGTAAAATAAAGCATTTCAACTTGTTATTTTCATAACACACCATAGTGTTTTGCCCGTGGCATTCAGGCATGATTCCTTTTGCCCAAAGCGTTAAGAATGTTTGAATAAAATGAACGCTTAAGTCTTTTAGTAATGTCCATTTGTCACCCTTAATGCCTAAAGTTTCCCAAGGGTCAACATAGGTACAGCTTAAAGCTGACATAGTGATTGGCGTGACATTTTTATCTTGGCAAAAGTCAGGAAAATGTCGGACTTGGCAACCAATTACACCTAAATTCTTTACAATCGGCTCTTGTTTACCCAGCACCCACCAGTGCGTTTCGTTACTTAAAAAGAGACGATTTTTTATTAATGCAGTTTCATTAATGACGTCATTTAAAAAATCATAAGCCGTATGACCATTCATTAAATAGCGGCCTGGCATAGAGCGGATTGCACCTAATGTTTTGGCATTGGTTGAGAGTTTTAAATGCAGAGTCGGGTTTGCGTTGTGAATAAGGGTTCTTAAAGAAGAAGTCGGTAAACCAATTGTGGTGACATGGTTTAGGTCAATACCGCCGTACTTATTTTCATCAAACTTTAAATAGCGATGTTGAGTCTCTAACAGAGGCAGGGCTAAGTAGTCATCTGAAAGCTGAGCTATTTTGTCAGCAATCAGACGTTCCTCAACTTCTGATAACAGAAGCTCTTTGTGAGGAATCGACTTCATATTGTTGATGACGTCATCCTTCTTAAATGCCCACCAATACACCTCAATTTCTTTTTGAGTTGTGAGTGGGGCAAGTTCACCTTTTGAGTGAGCGAACGGATGAAATGGACGATCAGCGACCAGCGATAGCAACTCGCTTTTGATTAAAGGTGAAGAAAATGAAAGTGCTGACTGTAAAATTTGAGGAATTTTTTCAGCCGTAACTAAGTTGTCTAGCCAATAATCAATCGCTTTTTGATGGTGTGGTGACGGCCACCAAGTTGCTTGAGTTAAATAGTTAAAAACTTCAGAAATAGAAATTTTAGAAGTTGTATTGCTCAACAGGTTATGAAGCAAAACTTCGGGTTGGGTAACATAGAAAGGATTTACACCATCTACTTTTAAACAGCTGAAATAGAGTTCCAACTCATCATTGAGAGTAATTGCCAGATAAGGCTTTTTATAGGAAAGATGATCTTTAAAATCTCCATAATTCTCCATGTAGAGGGCATCTATCGTTTTTTGTAGTTGTGCTGTGTAAATCCGATCTAACATTTTAGTTATTCCTATTCTTATAAAAGCGGTAGAACCGTGCCAACGTTTTGTTCTTGTGCAGCATTGAAGAACCACTTCGCGCAGACAATATCGTCAATCGCCATGCCCATTGGGTTGAGCAAAATGATTTCATCTTCGTGTTCACGGCCGTTTTTATGACCAATAATGATGTCGCCAAGTTCAGCATGCAGTTTTTCACGACTGAACAAGCCATCTTCAACCAACACGTTGATGACTTTCTTTTCTCGGTTTGATTGGTCCCAGTCATCTACAATCACTTTGTCTACTTTTAAGAAGACTTCAGGCTCAATATCCATAATTGAAATGTTTGAAACAAAGCAGCCTTTTTTAAGCCACTCAAACGGAATGTAAGGCTTATCTGAAACTGTGCAGGTAATGAGGACATCTGCTTGCACAATTGCAGACTTAGCACTGTCATGAATTTCAATTTCTAGATTTGGATATTCTGATAAGAACAATGCTTTGAGTTTTTCAGCTGCTTCGGGGTTTACATCAAATAAATGTATTTTTTTCACTTGAGCGTATTGCTCAAGTACCGTCTTAATCTGCATTTGAGCAATTGGACCGCAGCCAATTACGGTAATGTCTGAAAAGTCCTTTTTCGCTAAATACTTAATAGAAACACCCGTAATTGCCGCAGTTCGCATGGCACTGATGAGGCTGCCTTCCATCACTGCAACCGGATAATTTGTTTCTGAATCATTTAAAACAATCAGTGCGCTGGCACGCGGAATATTGAATTTTTTAGGGTTATGTTGTCTTGAACCAATCCATTTGATTCCGGCAATCGGGTCGTTGCCACCTAAATAGCAAGGCATTGCAATAATACGGTCCGCAATATGGTCTGCACCTTGCCAGCGAAGATACGGTTTTAAGGGTTGTACAAACTGTTTATTTGCATGCAGGGTTAAACCTTCAGTAATCGCTTCAATAAATGAATTACTATGATTTGCGCCAAGATTTAATAAATCTGATTGACTTAAATAGCGAAGGGTAGCCAAATTGCTCATGAATATGTCCTAAGGAGAAAGTTAAACAACATTTTGTAAAGTAAGGTTTTCTTGACGTCGTAAATTTCGATTGAAGTGACGTTTCTTGATCATTTCGAACCATTCATCTTCATAAACAAGATCGAGATAGCGGTCGCCGCGATCAGGCAGCAGCGTTAAGACGCATGAACCTTCGGGAATGGTTGGAATCAGTTTTTTTATGGCTGAAATGGACGAGCCGCTTGAACCGCCTGCAAAGATTCCTTCATGTTCAAGAAGTTCTCTACAACCGAGTGCCGATTCATAGTCATCTACATAAATGACATCATCAATTTCATCAGGAGAGAGGAGTGGTGGGACAGTACTTGCTCCAATGCCGGGAATTTCACGTGGACCAGATGTGCCACCGAACAATACCGAACCGACAATATCGACCGCGATGACTTTTAATTCTGGGAACTTCTCTTTAAGACGACGAGATACGCCCATAATCGTGCCGGAGGTACTTGCCCCAATTACGAGGTAATCAATCTTCCGATCAATTTGATTTAAAATTTCTTCTGCTTCACCAAAGTAATGGCTTTTCCAGTTGTTTGGATTGGCATATTGATTAATCCAAACCGCATTTGGCAGTTGTTGGCATAGCCGTTTTACGGTGTCAATTCGGGTTTTTAAGTAACCGCCGTTTTGGTCTTTCTCAGAAACCATTTCGATATTGGCTTTGTAGAGCTTCAGCATTTGTAAATTTGCTGAGGCAATTTTTGGGTCAATCACGGCAGTGAATTTTAATCCATATATTTTGCAAGCCATTGCAAGTGCAATAGCTAAGTTCCCTGATGAACTTTCAACAATATGACTGTCTTTATTAATCACTCCAGATTTCAGGCCTTCCTGTAGCATGAATAATGCTGGACGGTCTTTAATACTTCCTCCTGGGTTTAACAATTCCATTTTCGCAATCACTGAGACTGATTGATGCGTGAATAGCCTTGATAGTTGTAATAGTGGCGTTTTACCTATGCATTCGAGAATATTTTCATGGATCATGGCAGATCTTCTCAGGTTTTTATGTGTTGTAAATGATAATTATTATTAATTAAATTATTATTACGATTTATTCCAAGATTGTTGCTGTTTGTAAAGAAAAAACAGGGGGAGTTATAGGAATTTTCACTAATTTTTTTGTTCTAATTCTTTGAATAATAAAATCTATATTTTACAAAAGGTTAAATTAATAAACTTTTTAAATATAAGCAGATAGGCAGGAACTTACTATTTTATAAAAATTAATCACAGTGAAAAAATAAGTGAGTTGACGAAAAAATGAAGAAAAATAGGTGATGAGGAAAGTTTTTCCATTCATAACTCTTCATACCAAGGTAAGTTTATTGAAACAAAAAAGCTGTAATTTGATAAAAAGAGCACTTCTTATGAAGGAGCTAAGTAGATAAAGCAGTGTTGAATAACTAATCTTATTTTAAAAATGAAAATCTACTTATTGCCTACTTGAATCATTTTTCTAAAAATTAATCTAATTTAGCGATTAAGTATTATAGACGTGTTGTATTTATGACGACATATGTAAACAAGCCTTATTCTATAACATACGAACACTTTAAAATTATTGAAAATAAAGTTGTAAGGTGTAAGGGTTTGGATTTTTTTAATTATTATCGTGATCTTCAAGCTGAGTTAAGCAACTATCCTTGGCTAGAAATGATAGTTTCACTCACAATTTTGATTTTATTTGCTGCGTTGGCAAACTTTATTGCTAAGCGAATTATTGTTAGGGGAATCCGTCATTTAGTGACTAAAATCAAGTCACTTAATCAATCTGTTTTTGCTCAGCATAGTGTTATTAAGCGATTTGCCAATATTGTGCCAGCCATTGTGATTATGAATGGTATTACCACCGTTCCACACTTATCTGAAAAAGCCATTGCTTTGGTACAGATGGGCGCACAGGCATTTATTTTCCTGACTATTGCACTCACTATTAGTGAATTATTAAATATATTTAACTTAATCTATCAGCGTAATCCAAAGTCTAGAAATAAGCCGATTAAAGGTTATTTACAACTCGTTAAACTCATCATTTTTGTTGTTTGTGGTTTGATGATTTTAGGTACCTTCCTTAAAAAGGATGTATTTACCTTACTGGCTGGCTTCGGTGCGATGGCAGCCGTATTAATGCTGGTATTCCAAAATACCATTTTGTCATTGGTCGCGAGTGTACAAATTGCTTCTTATGACATGGTACGTATAGGAGACTGGATTGAAATGCCATCGTTAAATGCCGATGGTGATGTGATTGATATTTCATTGCATACTGTCACAGTCCAGAACTTTGATAAAACCTATACCACCATTCCAACCAATAAACTCGTAACGGACACTTTTAAAAACTGGCGTGGTATGAGTAATGCCGGTTGTCGCCGTATGAAGCGTTCTCTTTATATTGATCAAACTAGCGTTCACTTCATGACTGAAGAAGAGCAGCAAAAACTTAAAGATTTTCTATTATTAGATCAGTATCTCAATGCCAAGCAATCTGAAATTGAAGAATTCAATAAGCATCTAGGAAGTCAGTCACGTTATAACAAAAGACGTTTAACCAATATTGGGACATTCAGAGCATATGTTGAATTCTATTTACGTCAGCATAAGGGCATTGCTCAAAACCAAACTCTTATTGTTCGTCAATTACAACCAACGAGTGAAGGTCTACCTTTAGAAATTTATGCTTTTACCAATACTACGGCGTGGGTTTCTTATGAAGCAATTCAGTCTGATATATTTGATCATCTCATCGCGATATTGCCAGAGTTTGGCTTAAGAGTGTATCAAGCGCCTTCAGGCCATGATTTTCAAAAACTAACAGTAGAATAACTAAATAGAAGAATGCTATCTTTCTTGATTTTTCAAATAGATAGCATTCTTTTAATAATTTTATACATTAATTAATAATTATTTTTGGAAAATTATTATTAAATAGCGGTATAAATTGACTATACCAAGTTATGTGTGTTTCATAACTTGAAAAGATTAATTTTTAAGCAAACTCGATCTATAACTTTTCAGGAGTAAGGCTTAAGTAACAATTTTGACACTTTGAACAAAGAAAATACTAAATGTTTAAGAATAACAAACAATAAAGTTGCTTTACTAAAATTTGTTAGGTGAGTTGGAGTGTTTGAATGGCTACAGCAATAGAGAACCGAGCTAGACAACTTAAAAACGCAAAACGTGGAGGATATGCGCCAACCATTGCCAAAGATGTAAACAAACACAAAGTCCAAAAACTAAGGAGAGCTCTAGACGAAGCCCGGCGATATGTGAGTGAACTAAATGACGAAACCATTATCTTTGACGATCAAGACGCAAGGCAAAAGGCTGAAGGAGCCAAAGCAATAATTGAAATGTTTGAAGCAGCTTTAAGCGGTGCATGAGTACCATCAAGCTAAAACATAAATTATAGAAGACCTTGCTGAAGACACGGTTAACTTTTCAGTCCCTTGACTAAAAACTCGTTATTCAGCAAGGCAGCAAATAAAAAAATAATTCAAAAATTTCTATATTCTATTTTTAGATAAGACACCACAAAAAATATAAGTCAAATAATATTATTGATGAGCTTAATTTTTTTCAGAAAATTATTACCAACTATAAAATCTTTCCGCACATAAAATGCGACGAATTTTGCACTTTATTTAATTGCTGTGGTTTATTATGGAAGGCAGTTTCACAACCCTCTTATTGATTACATTTGGCATTTCAACACTTACATACTGCAATAATATATCCATCATACTTCCCTAAAAATCTGATCAATCACCAAAGTCAGAATAAGAGGGAAGGAACCATGCCAAAATTTCTAATAATCGCCGAGAAGGTGTATAAAAAATTCGAAGAAGATAAATTGTTCTCTGATAACCTGATTGAACAATTAAATAATTTGGTCAGCATTATTCGAAAAGAGATAAAGGGAACCCCCTGTAAACTCAAATATAATTTTATAGACTTTGAAGAATGTCTAAGTAAACCCTTAAATGAATGTTCAATTAAACTCGACATGAGCTTAATGCCTAAATATAAAAATAAGGGTGAATATATTATGTGGTTAGCAAGCTTTATTGAAAGAATTACAACAGGTGGTCAGCCAAAACTTCCACCACTTTCAAGTATTGTACCTGCTGACTTTAATACTAAAAAAGAAACTCAATCCGTACTTGAAAGTAAAAAGGCAGTATCAGAAGAAAATGCCAAGATGATAGTGAACTATTTTAATTCCGAAGAGTATAAAAAAAATAATAAAAAAATAAATCTGGTTTAAAACCTATAAAAGTGTGTGTCCACCGCAATTTTATAATTGCTGATAAATTTCAGCAACCGCCTTCTGGGGCGGTTTTCTTTTATATAATTTATTTACTTTATTTGATGGTGACAGTCTTATAATATGCACTTTTTAATTATCATAAGCGAATATTACATATTATGAAATTACGATTTTTTATCTTGGGTTTACTTATTTGTACTAACACTACGGCGGCACCAAACACAAGCTTTGAAGATGAATATTATAGTCTTTTAGAAAAATTCCATATAGTTCAAGCACAAAGAGATGCTTTTATCAAAAAGAATGCGAATAAAAATTTAACCAGTTCGCAAAGGAAAAAGCTAGATTCAATAGAATGTAGCTATATGCAATCCGAATTAAAATATAATGAATTTCTTATTTCTAGATTTAAAGAATATAAAACTTTCATGAAAAGATCTGGTCTAGTAGTAGCTGCTGATAAAGAGTTAATTCAAATGGATATTGATTCTTTAAAAGAAGAAATAAATGGTCCTAATGGAAAGTGTAAATAACTATAAGCACCGATAACGGTGCTTTTTAAAAGGAATTTTTTTATTTTCAATACGATATACATTACATACTTAAACAATTAGATCATAAAAAAATCCATAACTTATCTGTATAGCATGTTAAGTTTTTCTACACATATATAAATTATAGAAGGACTAAAACATGAAATGTTCATATCAAGATTTGGATGGAAGCAGTGTTGAAATAACTTGTGAAAGTTACATACATATACCATCCGGTGCAGGAGTAAACAAAATAGCCGGGAATAATCGGTCGGCAGACCTAATACATATTACCGAAGATTTCAGTTTTTTTAAGAAAACACAAGCAGATTCAATACCCATCTATCGATTTGCTGTTGATGATAATTGTAATGTTTTTAATAGTGATGAGTTACCAGCTTTGGCACAGATTGGAACAAATTGGAAGGTTTTAGATGAATAGTTTTTAAAATGAAAACATAGTCTATAAGTTAATTTTAAATATTTTGTAAAATTTATCAAATAGTAAATATTTAACTAAACTTAATAGAGGTATTATAGACAGCTAAATTAGATGTAGTCTGAATATTTATAGGCAGTTTTAGACTAAATGTTGCATAGTGAGAAAGAACATGAAGCGCCTTATTACATTATTTTTATTGCCTTATGCTACGGGTACATTCGCTCAAGAGCCCTTCGAAGTCAGTAAAAGCTGTTTTATTGTGAATGGTAAAAATAGTACTGAGACTTGCTTACTCTCTTCTACGAATAACTTAAGTTCTAACTTTGAAAGATTAACTTTTCCAAATAGCAAAGTATTTATAAAAGAATCAAATATTTGTTCTCATGAGGATTCATGTATTTCTGTGGGAAGTAATTTATCGAATTTAAAAGATGCGACTATTTATTATCGTGATTTTAAAACTAAAAAGATTATTGAAGTACCTGAAAAAGATTCATGGACATGCTTTAAGCAACAGCATGATCGGTTAGATTTTTGTGTTTCCTACAATTAACAAAAGCTTACTTCTAAGAGTGATAATTAAAGTAATGAGCGAAAACTAGTTAAGTATCCCTCTCATCTCTAAAACTGCTGCTATTTAATTATCAATGCTTTAATTATGTGTGCTCCATTCTAATTTACATTTCTATGCGAGAAGTACAAAAAAGTCTATAAACCTATGCTGATCGTAATATGGATAGTCAGTATTTATAACCTAATCAATGGAAACTATATGAGGTAAGACATGACTAAAATTATAGCTACCCTAGGTTTAGCAGCAATTATTTCAGTCTCTGTTGCGGCATGCCAAGGCGAGAACGATACCAAACAGCAAGATAAAACCACAACGCCGCACTCATTAGATAAAGACTCATAAAACTAAAAAAGCCCATCAATAGATGGGCTTTTTTAATCTTATTTTCATTTAAAAAATGGATTACTCACAAACACTAAACCGACTGAAAAAAATGAGTCATCTTTAGTCTGATTTAAACGGTTACCGTAACTTGCGTTGAACTGTATATTTTCTCTGTACAACATATATTTAATACCGGTTTGATAAAATGAATCACTTCGATCATTTCCATACACTTCAGCAGTAACCGTTAAGGGTTTTGTAATGAATGTTTCTGTACCCACACCCCAAGTAGTTTGCTCGCGGTGAGTGGTGTGTTCTCTAAGCCACCCCACATTAGTATGCAATAAGAAATGGTCATCCAACATAGAAATACTTAAGGGCACATTCACAGTCCAATCTTTTTCAGAAGTGTGGTTGTTATTAATTTGGCTAGAAAATGAAACACCAATTCCCCAGTTATTGGTCTCAAGTGGTTTTATAAGCGTTTTCCCTTGAACAGTCGTATAAGTGATATTACCTGCCTCATCAGAAAAATGACGCCCCAAACCTACACCAAACTCAAAATTGCCACCAACATTGCAAGAAGGAATAACCCAATATTCCTTATCTTTAGGGTTATTCTGCATCCATGAGTCAAGTTGACAAGAATGGGCTGGGACTAAAGAAGCATCATCAACGACCATTGGTCGTCCAGCATAGCTACAAATAAATGCCAAGCAAGTGCTAAAAAAAACAATAGATTTTTTAAAATTAAGAAATAGCATGGATGACTCCAAAACAACAAGGAGCATATGTAAGTATTTACTTGTTTTTTTAAAACAACTGATAAATAAGAAATAAAGCAAAAGGGAAGGACTCTCTTAAATCCACAAGAGAGCCAGTGGGCTTTAGTGGATACTTAAATCTGAGTCGATGATTTATTCTTATCAATCGAGCAAGTACTCACAATGAAGCCCCTAAAAATTCGTTGCGCGGATTCTAAGGCGGTTTTTATAAGCTGGCAAGTTAAAGTTTCATGACATATATTTTTTGAACAACTATTAAAAGACTTACAAACTCAAACGTTACTCATCAAATTTATACATAAAGTAAAATTTAATAAAAAGTATCTTTTTTATAATTATTTAAAAGAATTTTGAGGGTTAAAAATGAAAAAAAATATTAAAATTTTATTATTAACAGGATTAATTGCAACTTTACCATTAACTGTTGTTGCTAAAAATGTTGAAACCAAAGTAAGCTTTTTAAAAGGTTCTGATCAAACAACTTTAACAGGGAAATTTCAGGGCTATGATGATGTAAGGTATCGAGTTTTTGCAAAAAGTGGTCAGGTTTTAAAATTTAACATTAATAGTTATAGTAACTTAGCTTATATTAATGTTTTTGCTCCAGGTCAAAAGCCAGGCAAAGATAAGGCATTATTGGTAGGCTCGACTACAGGCTCTTCAGGAGAAGTAATACTACCCGTTGATGGTGACTATATTATTCAAGTTTATCAAATGAGAAATAGTGCACGAAAAAATAGAACCGTATCATTTAATTTAGATCTTCAAATAGTGAATAATAAAAATATAAAATACTAATTAAGGCCATCTATATAAAAGCTCTAATAATTAGAGCTTTTATAGGAGATTAAAAAATATTAATTTAAATAAATTGACTCATGAATTCCGCACTTTTCAACAAAAGCTAAATCATGAGAGACTAATAACACAGCACCTTCATAGCTAGAAATAGCATTTGCAAATAGCTCTCTTGATTCAATATCCAGATGATTTTCTGGTTCATCGAGTAATAAAAGTTCAGGCATAGTCTCTGCATGACTTAAACCTAACAATGCGACTTTTAACTTCTCACCACCACTCAGTTGAGCTAATGGATAAGTCCCTTTTTCACCACGAAGCCTAAGCTGACCTAATAGATTTCTCCACTCTAACTCAGAAATATCAGGATTAATATTTCTTAAATTCTCAACAGCAGAGAGATGGTCTAACAAAAAGCTGAAGTTCTGATCTAGATAGAAGCAATTTACAAATAGGCTAATTTCATCTGTAGGCGCTACAGCAGATTGAACAATCTGTTTAAGCAAGGTTGATTTACCGACACCATTACGACCAACTAAGTGAGTTTTTTGAGAAGCTTTGAGGGCAAAATTGATGGGTTGCTGTGTTCCATAGTGGAGTTTTAAGTCATGAACTCTAAGAATTTCTCCTAAACGTTTTTGAAAAGAGGGGAATATAAATTGTTGAGGTTTAACAGTTTCCAGAAGTGATTTTTTATTTTTCAAATCCTGCTGGCTTTGCTCAATTTGACGGTGATGTTGAGACTGGATTGCTCCTAAACTTTGTCCAGCCTGTTCTTTTTTAAAGTCGAGTAAAATTTTAGCTTGTGAGTTTGAATCACGAAGTTTGTTGCCAGCACGCTCACGTTTTTGTGCTTTCATTAAAACATCATGTTGCTTCTGCTTCATGTGCTTAACTTCACGTTGATGTTGATGTACAGACTGTTCTAAAGCCTCAACTCGTGTTTGATATTGCTCATAAAAAATTTCATAGTTTCCTGTAGTGTGCTGTAAGCCATGTTCATTTAAGTGATAAATATGGTCCACTTCATTTAACAAAGTTAGATCATGGCTAATGATAAGAGCACCCGCCGGATGTTTCTTGAGGTGATGAATTAACCACTGTCTAGCATCTTGGTCGAGATGGTTACTTGGTTCATCAAGTAATAGATAGTGGTCGGTTTTTAAAAATAATGCTGCTAACGCTAACTTGGTTTTTTGTCCTTCACTTAATTGTTTCACCGGAAAGTTTAAATCGGTTGGTAAGTGAGCCGATCGCAATAAGGCTTCCCAAATAGAAGGGAGATCCCAATTGCCTTCTAATAAATCATAATCATCGAATTCAGCTTCGCCTTGTTCTATTCTTTGCAAAGCTTTATAAAGATGGTCAATCTCTAAAGCTTCTGCAATGGTGGATGAAGAAAGGCGCGTTAATTGAGCTAAATACGCATGCTTAGACAGCCAAGTAATTTGACCACTAATGTGCATTTCTTTGGTGGGCGAAATCTCTTGGAGCAATTGCATAAGTAAAGACTTACCTTGACCATTACGGCCAATTAAAGCTGATACTTGATGATGCTCAAGTGAAAAATCTAGTTCTTTAAACATCACTTTTGAAGGAAATTCTAAAGTGAGCTGCGATACTACACATGCCTGCTGAGTCATAAAAAACCTCATAAATACAGGATGTACAAAATAGGAAAGTTAAGCTTTAAATAAAGACGTTAAGTCACTAAAAATAGTCTATTTTGCACATCAAAAAAGAGAAAATTGATGAGAAAAAAGACTTACTTCATTGGCGTGACTCACAAAATAGAAGGGGGAAGAGACTAATAGTTTATAACGGTTTTTAAGCTGTGTAAAACTTATGCATTTTTTTATGATGAAAAGCCTAATCACTAGATTAGGCTTTTATTTGCCTAAGCAATTATTCTTTTACCACCAAAACTTGGATTTTAGTGCTGTTTAGAACATCTTGTGCAAAACTACCTAAAATAAGTTTTTGGAAACCTTTGCGACCATGAGAACCAATAACGATCAGATCTGATTTTAAGTCTTCTACAGCTTTTAAAATGCCATCAGATGAGATTTCACCTTGAATAATTTGTGTATCAATATCAACGCCTTCTTCAGCACATAAGGCTTTTACCTTGGCAAGCGTTTTTTCAGCATTCGCACGCGCTTCAACAAAATAATCTTTTACAACAGGAGAGATGTAATAAAAATCAACACCACTAAATGGATCTACTGCAACAAGACTAATTGCTGTAAGTTTACTACCAAAAGCTTTAGCAATATGGGCAGCTTGTCGGGCTGCTGCCAAAGAAATCTCGGAACCATCCACAGGTACAATAATATGTTGATAATTCATAATGTTATTCCTCTTATTTACAAGTTGTTATATGTATGAAGCTTTTCTTACTTAAAGATTAACACATTTGTTTAAAGGTAGAAATCAATTCAATTAAGTTGTCATTAAATTAAATAAAAATGAAATATATAATTGATTTTTATTGCTTTTAAAATGAAATTGCTTGATCGATATAGAGTAGAGTGTAAATTTTATTTTTTAGATGAACTTTACAATAAATTACTTTTCATATTTTTGTCATACAGAACTCGTATAACCAAATAGTATATTGAGTGGGGGAGTATAAGAATGGCAGATTTAACAGCAAAGAAAGTAAGTAAACTTATTGAAGAATTTCGCCAAACAGGTAAAGAACCGGAAAAATTAGTAATTGGATATAAAACTTATGCAAGACTTATGGCGGACGATAAGTTTGCTGAAAAAGTAGTACCTTCACTGGAAAATTCAAAAGATCGTTTATATAAAAATCTGAAAATAAAACTTATTACTGAAAAGCACTATTTTGAAGTTAAATAAATTATAATTGTGATATTTGTCACAGTTTATTTTTTATTATTAACATTTAGCAAGAATTATTAACATATTGTTTTTGAGTTAATACAAAGAAGGTGTGTATTCAACATTTGAGAACAGTATTTATTGCTAAAAGCGCTAGAATGAGTTGATTTTATCGTAAATGGTTGAATAAACTAAATGTTTAAGTTAATTATAATTTTATTTTATCTACTCACTATTCTAGGTGTTTTATCTATACTAGGAGGTGTATTAACTTTAAGCTTCTTTTTGATAATTATTGGTTTAGGACTAATCTGTGCTGCATTACTATTGAAGAAAGAATTTAAAATTGATGTTTTGTTTTGGAAATAATCAGCCGTTATATATTATTAATTCAATAAAAATAATTAAACCACCTCATCTAGAGTGAGGTGTATATAAAATACTTAAATATTATATATGCTGTTATAATTTATTGGTACTCAACAGTACTTATTACAATTCTAAGTAAAATAGAAAATTAAAAATTATTTCAAGTATTTAAAAATAAAAAGATTTCCTTTAGGATTAAAGTAAAATGAAGTTGTCTCTTTAGTATAAGGCAAACGATAACAAAACAGAGGTGTACGCATGAGCTATAAATACGAATATGCAGGGTTCTGGTTACGATTTGGTGCAATGATTATTGATACACTTATTCTCTTTTTAGCAATTATTCCAGCTGCATGGGTTTTTTATCGTGGAGATTATGATCTGATATTTGCGACAGGAATGAGTAGTAAACCGCAAAACTATTGGTTTGATCTGATTGTAAATTATGCTTTTCCATTTTTATATACCGTTTTATGTTGGCTCTACTTTGCAGGTACACCAGGTAAACGCCTTATGCGTTTAAAAGTTCTCGATGAAAAAACGGGTAATAAGTTAACTTTGATGCAATCCATCATTCGTTATATTGGATATATTCCATCCATCTTAGTATTTTGTATTGGTCTTATTTGGGTGGCATTTGATCCTAAAAAACAAGGCTGGCATGACAAAATGGCGAAAACTGTGGTAGTCAAAGAGCTGTGATTTTAAGCTGGAATTTTGTTAATAAAAAATTACAAAAAAATTCTTGTGTGTTATAGAGTAAAACATATACTTGCCGCGAGTTTATTTAATGGAGATCCTAAATGGGTAGTTGTTCGAGGTTCGAGTTTAATTATCAATTAAACCAAAGCCAATACTGAGCAAGATAACCATTAGGAAGGGCTATCTTGCAATGAGATAGCTTTGTAAAAAATTAGATTAAACCTATACAAATTATTTTTTGTAATTAAGTACTTCAAGCACTTATCTATTTAGTTTCTCGCTAGAAATGGGGAGAAGCCAATGTTCTTATATGCTTCCACACACTGCTATAACTACCAAAATTCAATTTTGGTAAATAATTCGTCTCATACGATTCAAAGTATTCGAGCTATGTTCAAGCCCGCGACTTTCCGTCAGCGTTGGTTCGGCTTTGGGCTAATTTTCTCTTCTTCATCGTAACTCTACGATCTCCGATTCCTTTCTAAATTTTAAATTTTTATAGACTTTATTTATCAATAAGGTCGAGAGCTTTGTACGCCTAAAAAATGGAGGATTTCGCGATGAAATTCTGGCAACGACTCTTCACAGCATTTTTACAAAGATTTCATTTGATGCGTTTTTTTGGTCGTAATCGATCTTTTAAAGAGCTACATCAATCTAGCTATGCTCAAGAAATTAGCAAAAATTTATCTATGCGTTTGCTCGATGCATCAAGAGCCCAATCAAGTGATTTATTAAAACAATTCGATACTCATTACACAGGGCTTACAGAAGAACAAGCACATACCCAGCAAATGGCAGTGGGGCTTAATGAGATCACTCATGAGAAGCCATTAACTTGGTGGCAACATCTTTGGTATTGCTACCGCAATCCGTTCAATATTTTGCTTAGCCTTTTGGCATTAATTGCTTTTTTTACCGATGATTTAACGGGTTCAACCATTATTAGCGTGATGGTTATTCTCTCGACGTTACTTCGTTATTGGCAAGAAGCAAAATCAAATCAAGCTGCAGATGCTTTAAAGGCAATGGTAAGTAATACCGCTACAGTACTGCGTCATCAAGTTAGTGCAGAAGATTTAGAGCTTATGCATGAGCGTTATGGCATTGATATTAAAAACCAAACCAATCACCAATTTGAAATGCCAATTCAATATTTGGTGCCAGGTGATGTGATTTTATTATCTGCAGGTGACATGATTCCTGCTGATTGCAGAATTTTAAATGCGAAAGATTTGTTTGTCTCTCAAGCTGCAATGACTGGTGAATCAATGCCTGTCGAGAAATTTCCATTGCAGAAAAATCTCGAAGAAACGAGTGCTTTAGAGCTAGATAACATTGTATTTATGGGGACCAATATTGTTTCTGGTTCGGCTCAGGCAGTTGTTTTAAGTACGGGTATTCAAACATATTTTGGTGCACTTGCTCACCGAGTTACGGCTACTGATCGAAGTAACACGGCATTTCAAATGGGTGTCAACAAAGTCAGTTGGTTACTTATTCGTTTCATGTTGGTGATGGCACCTGTTGTACTTTTTATTAATGGTTTCACTAAAGGTGATTGGACAGAGGCATTTTTATTTGCATTATCGGTTGCTGTTGGTCTTACTCCAGAAATGCTACCGATGATTGTGACTTCAACTTTAGCCAAGGGTGCGGTTTTCTTATCTAAAAAGAAAGTAATCGTTAAACGTCTAGATGCGATCCAAAACTTTGGTGCAATGGATGTTTTATGTACCGATAAAACTGGAACGCTAACTCAAGACAAAATCTTTTTATCTCAACATATTGATGTTCATGGGGAAAAATCAGACTTTGTACTCATGCAAGCATTTTTAAATAGTTACTATCAAACAGGTTTGAAAAATTTGCTTGATGTGGCAGTGTTAGAAGCTGTTGATGATCAGATCAAAACTCAAAAGTTACGTTATAAGAAGTTAGATGAAGTTCCTTTTGATTTTGATCGCCGCCGTATGTCGGTTGTTGTAAAAACCCCTCAAGAAAAAGTGCGTATGATTACCAAGGGCGCAGTTGAGGAAATGTTAAAGGTTTGCCGTTATGTCGAGGTAAATGGCAAAGTAGAGCCTTTAACAAAGCAACGTGAAGTCGCAATTGAAGCATTAACTCAACGTTATAACCGAGATGGCTTACGTGTTGTTGCTGTAGGGTATCGTGAGTTTGATAATAATCAGGAAAATTATTCGGTTGTTGATGAAAGTGATTTAATTTTAATTGGTTACGTCGCATTTCTTGATCCACCTAAAGAGTCTGCTCGAGAAGCAGTACAAAGTTTGCATGCTCATGGTGTAACCGTAAAAGTACTTACTGGTGATAATGAGTTTGTCACTCAAAAAGTGTGCCGAGAAATTGGTCTGAACTATGATCAAGTTCTATTGGGCGGTGTAATTGAAACCTTAACCGATGAGCAGCTCAAAAGAGCAGTAGAGCAATACCATATTTTTGCAAAGCTTAGCCCTGTACATAAAGAACGTATTGTTGAGCAGTTAAAAGCCAACGGTCATGTGGTTGGTTTCTTGGGAGACGGTATTAATGATGCCGCGGCTATACGCGCTGCCGATATTGGTATTTCAGTAGATACGGCAGTAGATATTGCTAAAGAATCAGCAGATTTAATCTTGCTTGAAAAAAGCTTGATGGTACTTGAAAAAGGTGTAATTGAAGGCCGTAGAACTTTTGCCAATATGTTGAAATATATCAAAATGACGGCAAGTTCAAATTTCGGTAATGTTTTTTCGGTATTAATTGCGAGTGCTTTTATTCCATTTTTACCAATGCTGCCTATTCACTTACTCATTCAAAACTTACTTTATGATGTGTCACAAATCGTGATTCCATTTGACAACGTTGATGAAGAGTTAATTGCAAAACCGCAGCGTTGGCAACCTGAAGAAGTTGGCCGTTTCATGGTGGTGTTTGGACCGATTAGCTCTATTTTTGACATTATCACTTTTTGTTTAATGTGGTTTGTGTTTTCGGCAAATACACCTGAACATCAGACTTTATTCCAGTCTGGCTGGTTTGTAGTGGGGTTACTCACTCAAACGTTAATTGTGCATATGATCCGTACGGCTAAGATTCCATTTATTCAGAGTCGTGCTGCAACCCCATTGTTAGTCATGACAGTAGTGATTATGTGTATTGGTATTTTCTTACCAATGGGCCCTTTAGCAAGTTATTTAAAACTGCAAGCTTTACCATTAAGTTATTTCTTATATTTGCCTTTAATTTTAATTGCTTATATGTGTATTACTCAATGGGTGAAAAAAATCTATATCCGCCGTTACGGCTGGCAATAAAATTATAGGTGCAAGATGAAGTTGCAATTTCTACAACATGCAGATTTATCCAATATTATTGATACATTAATTAGTCTTTCAGTTGCTTTTATTTTAGGAGCTTTAATTGGATTTGAACGGCAATATAGGCAACGGACTGCTGGTCTTCGGACCAATGTGCTGGTCGCTGTAGGTGCTGCAATCTTTGTGGATGTTGCAACAAATCTTACTGGAGCAGATGGCGCTGTTCGGGTCATTGCTTATGTGGTTTCGGGTATTGGTTTCTTGGGCGCAGGTGTAATTATGCGTCAAGAAGGTAACATCCATGGCTTAAATACCGCAGCAACTTTGTGGTGTTCTGCTGCGGTAGGGGCTGCTGCGGGTTCTGACTTAATTATTGAAGCCATACTGGCAACAGCTTTTATTTTATCTGCCAATACGTTGTTAAGACCGATTGTTCATATCATTGATCGTCGTCCATTAGACGATGATACAGAGGTTTTACATGTAATTTATATTATCTGTGACCGAAGTCAGAGCAAAGTAGTTATGGATGAATTAAATCTAACGTTGAAACACCACAATTACCCTCCCAAAGACATTGATGTAACACCTTTTGGAGAGAAAGAGGTTGAAATAGAAGTGACCTTAATTGCGACTTCAATTGAAGCGGAAGAAGCGCAGCATATTATTAACCACTTAAATGCGATGCCACAAATAAGACAGGCTTTTTGGGATAAAAACGCAATTAATTAATTTAATGAGACTTTGCACTTAATTGTTTATGAAATGCTCTAAATGGTTAAGCGCAAAGTTTCTATTGTAGGTGTTATTTTTTAACCTTAAATTTAAGGACTACAAATACAATAATACCGACAATTAGTCCCCAAAATGCCGAACCAATACCGAAAAATTGAATACCCGAAGCACTACATAAAAAGGTAAATAGTGCTGCTTCACGGTCTTCAATTGGGCCAAAGGCAAGCGCAATGTTATGGCTAATGGTGCCAAGTAATGCAATACCTGCTAAAGCTACAATAAAAATATGAGGAAAGGACATGAGTAAGCTTGTCAGTGTTGCTGCAAAGAGTCCCATCAATGCATAGAAAAAACCAGAGCTTATGCCAGCAATATAGCGTTTACTTGGGTCAGGATGAACTTGATCATCAAGGCATACAGCCGCACTGATCGCGGCAATATTGACGCTATAACAACCAAAAGGCGCAAGCAAAACTTGGGTTAAACCAGTCCAGCCAATAAGTTGATTGACATGTGGTTTATAGCCATAACTTTTAATCATGGCAATACCAGGTAAATACTGTGAAGCCATACTAATCACAAACAGTGGTAGCGCTAAGCCTAAAACTGCTGACCAGCTAAACACAGGACTAATCCAAACAGGTTTAGCCAAAGACCAGTGAAGTGTAGGCATATGAAAGTCTAAAAACACAGGGCAGAGCACAACACCAGCAAGTGCTGTGAACACGATGCTATAACGCGGCCATAATCTTTTGGTAATGATATAAATGACGAGTAAAGATAAAACGAATGCCCAATCATTTTGCAAACTTGCGAAAAGTGAAATACCAAATTTGAGTAAAACGCCTGCAAGCATGGCACTGGTCAAGCTTTGAGGAATATATGAAAGCGCCTTTTGAAATATTCCTGAAAAACCTAAAACCGCAGTCAGTACACCAACAACTAAAAAAGAACCAATTGCTTCATTTATGCTATATCCACCGCCAGTTGCAATAATTAGAGCGAGACCGGCAGTAGACCAAGCTGTTGCTACAGGGTATTTAAATTTCCAAGAAAGGATGAGTCCTGATAAACCAAGACCCAAACCTAAAGCCCAAAACCATGAGGTGATTTGTTCAGGTGAAGCATTTAAAGCTTGGGCTGCCTGAATCACTAAAATAGCCGAAACACTAATACCAATTAGAAAGGTAATGAAACCCGCGAATACGGCTGGAATAGAAAAATCTTGAAGAATCTTTTGCATGGCTAAATATTCTAAGTCCCTGAAAAATTAATATGTTTCTGCCTATATTTTCAGCCAGATAAATCTAACAATTTTTTTAAAGAAGGTGCTTCCTATTTTGGGTGTAAAAATGAAATAATATTTTTTATATGGTTCTAAATGCTATTATTTATTTCATAATAAGTAATTAAATTTGGATATTATTTTTATGAATGAGCAAGCTGAAAATTTGACACCGCTTGAGCTGAAAATTATGCGTTGTTTACAAGAAAATGGACGCTTAAGTAATGCTGAACTAGCAAAACTTGTTGGTATTAGTACCTCGTCATGTTGGAATCATACGCAACGTCTTTTTAAAATTGGAGCCATCTTAGATGTTCGTGCTCGAATCAATCCAAGTCTGGTGCAGCGTGAGACCATCGTTTTGGTTGGGGTAGTGCTGGACCGTTCAACACCGGATAGCTTTCAAGCTTTTGAACAAGCCGCAGGTGATTTGGAGAATGTTCTAGAGTGTTATCTAGTTGCCGGAGAAGTCGATTATTTTCTAAAAATTCGTGTTAAAGACTTAGCTGCTTTTAACCGATTTCATAGTGAAAAAATTATTGCCTTACCGGGAGTAAGGCAGGTGAGAACATTCTTTGTACTTAATGAAGTCAAAACAGATGGCATGCTGGCATTTTAATAATTTAATAAGTTTTAACTTTATTGCCTTAGTAAATTACATGGTTGAAGTGGCCAGCTTTAAACCGAACCCAAAAAATAAAATACCCACTAAGAAAATTCCGCTTGCTGCAATTTTATGATTTTGCTTAAAAAATGCTGAGAGTTTAATTCCAGAGAAAATGAGCGCTGTTAAATAGCTAAAACTAATAATTTGTAAAATTACCGCTAAGATTAAAAAACTTAAAGCTGGATAAGCATAATCTGGATTAATAAACTGAACAAAGAAAGATAAGAAAAATAAAATTGCTTTAGGGTTAAGTAAACTAATACTTAAGGCAGTTTTGTAAGGGTGAATTTTATCTAAAGTAGGTAAATCAGCCATTTCAGCTTGTGGTTGATTACGTAATTTCCAGCGTTGAATACTGCCTTGTAAAAGTTTAAACCCTAAATAGGACAGATAAAGTGCACCAACGAGTTTAAGAATAATAAAAACCCAAGGGAATGCTTTTAATAAAGAAGCGGCACCTAATACGGTACATAGCATTAAAATAAGATCACCAGTAAAAATACCAAGTGCACCCATATATCCAGTTTTAATACCATAGCGTGAAGCAATTGACATCACATAAAGGGAATTGGGTCCGGGTAATAACACAATTAGGAGTGTACCAATAATATATGTTGTTAGATCTGTTATGCCGAACACGAGAAACTCAATAAAAAACCGATTTTTGTCATGATAACAAAAATCGGTAATTTTGTATGAAAAGTGCAGTTTTTTAAGATTTAATTTCTGCATCAATTCCAAAGGATTGACGTAACAAAAGGCTTAATTGATCTCGCGCTTTAATGAAGCCATCAACACCACCTTGTAAAAGTTGGAAAGCCATTAAGTCATGATTGAGTTCGTCTTTAAAACTTTGTTCGTTCTGAGCAGGTCTAATAATCGCTTCTGCTTGTTTTGCTTGAGTTGCATCAAGTGCAGCTTTAACAGCACGTGTATCTTGCTCAAGTTGAGTAAGTAGTCCCGGCGAAATTGTTAGCAAGTCACATCCTGCAAGGCCAAGCACTTGATCGATACTACGGAAGCTCGCACCCATCACTTGAGTTGGAATATTTTGCTGTTTGTAATAGGTATAAATTTTCTTAACTGAAACTACGCCTGGGTCTTTTTCGATTGGGTAAGAGTCGACACCTTCAGCTTTTTTGTACCAGTCTAAGATACGGCCGACAAATGGTGAAATTAAAGTCACTTTCGCATCTGCACATGCCTGAGCTTGGTGTAAACCGAAAAGAAGAGTGAGGTTACAGGCAATACCTTCAGCTTCGAGTACTTTAGCAGCCTGAATACCTTCCCAAGTCGACGCAATTTTAATAAGAATACGTGACTGATCAATACCATAACCTTTGTAAAGTTCACATAATTCATGTGCTTTTTGAATGGTTGCTTCAGTGTCGTATGAAAGGGCAGCATCAACCTCTGTTGAAACTCGGCCTTCAATGAGTTTTAAAATTTCTACACCAAATTTTACGGTTAAAATATCAATGGTTCTTTCGATCAGCTCATCATTTTTATAGCCTTCTTCTTTGGCTTGATAATAAGCATCTTCAATGAGCTCTTTACTTTCTGGTTGTTCTGCTGCCGCAGTAATCAATGAAGGATTCGTTGTAGCATCTAAGGGACGAAATTTACGAATAGCATCAAGGTCGCTACTGTCAGCAACAACGGTCGTTAATGTTTTTAATTGGTCAAGTGCTGTATGAGTCATTGATATTCAACATCTTCAGTAATAAATCTTATGTTTTCTTTATAGCACAAACTCTATCCATACTGTCGATATATCAATTGTTATGTTTCAAAGAAAAACGTTTATGTTCTGCATCTAAATTGAAATTATTTTAAGGAACCTGCTGCATTCGCTTATTACGAATATAGTCAATCAGGAAGCGTGCAGCAGCGCCGAGTTCACTTTCACGACTCCAGACCAAATCAACGTAATATTCAAAGCGCGGTGTAAAATCAAATACATCTAATGCTTTAAGCTTGTTGTTTAACTCAGGGTTTTCTTTAAACATCTCTTGCGGCAGTACTCCCCAACCCAAATTACGTAAAATCATTAAGCACGCAGAGTGGTGGTTATCTGTACGCCAGTAATGTTTTGAAAATAATAATTCGGGTTTTAAGGTTTCATCTCGACTTGCTACCACAATTTGTCTCGTACCCAAAATCTGCTCATAAGAAACATGCTCTTGGCTTGCGAGCGGATGGGTTTTTGAAATAACAGGAATTAAGACTTCACGTTTGAGTTCAACAAACTGCTCTCTATTGTCTAAATGCTCACGTTCAAACATAAGGGCCAGTTGGGCAGAGCCATCTAATAACATTTGAAGCGCATCTTCTTGAGGGGCAGACACAATATTAATTTGTAAGTCTGGAAAACGGCTTTCTAGTAGACAAACATAGTCGGTCCAATTGGTATGTAACAGCTCAGACACTACAACAATAGTAAGATTTGGTTCCAGCCCAGTACTTAATGCATGCGCGTGCTGTTTCCATTGATTCATTTCAATCAATAGTTGTGCCGTCTTTTCATATAGCACTCGTGCTTCGGCTGTAGGAGTAGGTTCGCGCCCTTTGCGTTCAAATAAAGTCAGGTTCAGATCGATTTCTAAATTAGCAATCGACATGCTCACAGCAGAGGGGACTTTACCGAGTTTCCGTGCTGCTGCTGAAAATGAACCTGTTTCCATAACGGCTTGGAACATGAGAAGTTGTTCTTGATTAATATTCATCTGTCAAAAAAATTGAAAGAACCTGATTGGATTAATCAAAATTATAAAAATAAAATGCACATTATCCAAGTTATTATTGAGTATTTAAAAATGTTGATTTCCAAGAGAAGACTCATTCATGCAATCAGTTATGAAGGAATTTTGTTGGTCATCATTGCGATTGCATTAAGTTTTATTTTTGACATGCCGATGGAAGTGACTGGAACACTCGGTGTGTTTATGGCAGTGGTTTCTGTTTTCTGGAATATGATTTTTAACCACTATTTCGAAAAAGTAGAGCATAAATATAATTGGGAAAGAACGATCCCTGTGCGGATTTTACATGCGATTGGTTTTGAGGGTGGTTTGCTGATTGCGACTGTTCCAATGATTGCATATATGATGCAGATGACAGTGATTGATGCATTTATTTTAGATATTGGCTTAACCTTATGTATTTTGGTTTATACCTTTATTTTCCAGTGGTGCTATGACTATATTGAAGATAAGTTTTTCCCAAATGCTAAAGCGGCATCACTTCATTAATTCACATAGATTGAAATGAAATAAGCACCCATCTGGGTGCTTATTTTGTTAGGTCGATAAATAGAAATTATTTTTCTACAATCGCCACCACACCTTCACCACCTGCTGTACAGATCGAGATTAATGCGCGGCCTGAACCTTTTTCATTAATCAATTTAGCTGCAGTAGCCAAGATACGACCACCAGTTGCAGCAAATGGGTGACCCGCACCTAAAGATGAAC
This sequence comes from Acinetobacter nosocomialis, assembly GCF_041021905.1. Classification (NCBI taxonomy): domain Bacteria; kingdom Pseudomonadati; phylum Pseudomonadota; class Gammaproteobacteria; order Moraxellales; family Moraxellaceae; genus Acinetobacter; species Acinetobacter nosocomialis. Next base: position 2,418,146 of record NZ_CP157432.1, on the reverse strand, counting down.
CATTTACGTTCAATTTAGAACGGTCAATTGAACCTAAAGGTGCATCTAAGCCAAGACGTTCTTTACAGAATTTTTCATCTTCCCAAGCTTTTAAAGTAGAGAGTACTTGAGATGCAAATGCTTCATGGATTTCGTAGAAATCGAAGTCTTGCAGTTTAAGGTTAGCGCGCTTAAGCATACGAGGTACTGCATAAGCAGGAGCCATTAACAAACCTTCTTTAGGACCGTTCTTACCAATGAAATCAACAGCTGCTGTTTCTGAGAAAGAAAGGTAAGCTAAAACTTCATGACCGTTTTCTTTTGCCCATTCTTCAGAAGCAAGCAATACCACAGACGCACCGTCAGTTAACGGAGTTGAGTTACCTGCAGTCATTGTTGCAGTTTCGCCTTTACCGAAAACTGGTTTTAACTTAGCAAGTTTTTCAACTGTACTGTCCGGACGTAGGTTGTTGTCACGGTTAAGACCTAAGAATGGAGTCATTAAGTCATCAAAGAAACCGCGGTCATAAGCAGCAGCAAGTTTTTGATGGCTACTTGCAGCTAGTTCGTCTTGTGCTTCACGAGTGATACCCCATTCTAATGCAGTGATTGCTTGGTGCTCACCCATTGAAAGGCCAGTACGTGGTTCACCATTGCTTGGTGCATCAAGAAGCTTTTTAAAATCAATTTTTGTTAAAGCTTTAAAGCGGTCTTTACCTGTTTTAGCAACATTAAGCTCAAGTAAAACTTTACGTAAACCATCACCTACAGCAATTGGTGCGTCAGAAGTTGTATCTACACCACCTGCAATACCTACGTCGATTTGACCAAGGGCAATTTTGTTGGCAACAACAAATGCTGCTTGTAAACCTGTACCACATGCAATTTGAATGTCGTAAGCAGGAGTTTCTGGAGCAAGATCTGTGCTCAATACAACTTCACGAGTCATGTTGAAGTCACGGCTATGTTTTAAAACAGCGCCCGCAACAACTTCGCCAATACGTTTACCTTGTAAGTTAAAGCGCTCAACCAAACCATTCAATGCTGCTGTCAGCATGTCAGAATTAGACGCTTTAAAGTAAGCGGTATTTGAACGTGCAAATGGAATACGGTTGCCACCAAGGATTGCAACGCGGCGAACAGTGTTTTGACTCATGGTTTTATCCTGTTGAACAGAAGTTTTGGTTTTTGTTGCTTTTGGTGCTGCAGCTACATTTGAAGATGTAGACGGGGTTGCTGAAGCAGCGCTCTTACTACGAGGGCTACGTGCAGGTGCAGTCGTTGAACGAGTACGTGTCGTTTTTGGTGTATTAGTTGCTGCTTTAGGAGTAGTGCTGTTACGCTTAGCCGTGTTAGAAGCCGACTTTGATGTATTTGACACTTTTTCCTGAGCAGAATTCTCGACTGCTGGATTTTCTTGAGTTGTTTTGCTCATAAGGCTTTTCCAAGCATAATAACGATATTCTTGTAAGCTACCTTAACACAATTCAAATAGACCTGTATTGACTAGAATGACATTGTAGATAGCATTCAGGTCAAGACATCAAAAGATGAACTCAAGTATGATTTGGAGTAACTCTAATGAACGACTGCTTTCATATTGTTTCTTTCCATCTCATAACATAATGAAGCCTGTCGTAGAAAATTCATTTCTTTGAGAGATAATAATCATGACTGATCAATACCAAGCATTTACGCAATCTCCTATTGGTAAATTCGTTGTTAAAAATCTGGGTTTACCATCGCCAGTTGTATTAGAGCGTTTTGAAAGTGCTCAGCCAGTAGTGAATGGTGCAGTATTGGTTGGCGCAGCGCCGTCAAGTGTTTTGTCTGGTGCGATTGCACAAGTACTTAGCAATATTCATGCTGACAGCTATGTAGGCAATAATGTTGCATTACAACAAGAAGCTGCAAAAGTTGGCCTAAATTTACGTCCATTCAATGCGGGCGATAAAGAATCAAAATTCAAAGCAGTTGTATTTGATGCATCTGGTATTCAAAACTCAGAACAGTTAAACGAACTTTACAAATTCTTTAATCCGATTGCACGTCAAGTTGCGACTTCTGGTCGAGTGATTGTGATTGGTACAACACCTGAAACTGCAAAAACTGTAAAACAGGCAATTGCTCAGCGCGCACTTGAAGGCTTTATCAAATCTGTAGGTAAAGAATTTAAAAAGGGTATTACTGCTCAAGTTGTTTATGTTGATGAAGGTGCTGCTGCAAATCTTGAATCAACATTACGTTTCTTGCTTTCTCCACGTTCAGCCTATGTATCTGGTCAAGTAATTCGTGTATCTAAAGCAGATGTAGTGGATGTCGATTGGGCAAAACCGCTTGCTGGAAAAACTGCGTTAGTGACTGGTGCGAGCCGTGGTATTGGTGAGGCAATTGCACACGTGTTGGCACGTGACGGTGCTCATGTTATTTGTCTAGATGTACCACAACAACAAGCTGACCTTGACCGTGTAGCGGCTGATATTGGTGGTTCTACATTGGCAATTGACATTACAGCTGCTGATGCGGGCGAAAAAATTAAAGCTGCTGCGGCAAAACAAGGCGGTTTAGATATTATCGTTCATAACGCCGGTATTACACGTGACAAAACTTTGGCAAACATGAAGCCAGAGCTTTGGGACTTAGTAATTAACATTAACTTGTCTGCTGCTGAACGCGTAAATGACTACTTATTAGAAAACGATGGTCTAAATGCAAATGGTCGTATTGTTTGTGTATCATCAATTAGCGGTATTGCAGGTAACCTTGGTCAAACCAACTATGCTGCTTCAAAAGCTGGTGTAATCGGTTTAGTAAAATTTACTGCACCTATCTTAAAAAATGGTATTACCATTAACGCAGTAGCACCTGGCTTTATCGAAACTCAAATGACTGCGGCAATTCCGTTTGCAATTCGTGAAGCAGGTCGTCGTATGAACTCAATGCAACAAGGCGGTTTGCCTGTTGATGTGGCAGAAACAATTGCATGGTTTGCATCAGCTGCTTCTACAGGTGTAAATGGCAACGTTGTACGTGTGTGTGGTCAAAGCTTGTTGGGCGCTTAAGCACTCTTAGCTAAATAGGGGTGCTTGTGCATCCCTTTTTTATTCAAGAATCTATAAATTATAAAAGGTTAGGTATGAATACTCGTCATTTTAGCCAACTACCAAAAGCGGCATTGGCTTATCCAAAAGTAGTACAAGGCTTAATTTTTAAAAAGCCGCAGGGGCCAAAAATCTTACCACAAGTTGAATATGTGGTAGACCATCTTGAAATTGATCAGAGCCATCTCAAGGCTTATAACGAAGTATGTGGCTTTCAAAATAATGGCTTTGTACCGGCAATTTATTTAGCGGTACTTTCTCAAAGCTTGCAAATGCACATGATGACAGCAGAAGCCTTTCCATTTCCAATTTTAGGTTTAGTGCATATCCGTAACCAGATTAAACAGACTAGACCTATTGGTGTAACTGAAAAACTAACTTTGTCATGCAAATTTGGGGAATTAAAACCGCATGATAAAGGCGTTCAGTTTGACTTTATTACCACGGCAAAAGTTGGCAATGAAGTAGTGATGGAAGGCTTAACGACTTATTTATCTCGCCAAAAAGTCGAGAAAAGAGTGGGTGAGAAAGCCAAAGAAGAACAAGCACCAGTTTATGTTCCAAAGGCCCAGTGGGATATTTTAGAAAACACAGGCCGCCGTTACGCGAAAGTGTCTGGTGATTTTAACTTAATTCATATTCATGCCATTACTGCAAAAGCATTTGGCTTTAAGCAAGCAATTGCACATGGTATGTGGAGCAAAGCTAAAGCACTAGCGAATCTTGAATTACCTAATGCTTATGAAGCAGATGTCTGGTTTAAGCTACCAATGTTCTTACCATCAAAAGTTGAGTTTTTAACTGCCAATACAGACAAAAAGACTGACTTTTTGATTCGTAATGCAAAGTCGCAAAAACCGCATGTTGCAGGAACAGTAAAAGCATTATAAAAATATCAGCAGCCTGAACACAGGTTTGGGCTGCTTTTGAGCAAAATAACAAAAAATGCAAGGAACTTCATGTGATTAAAGAGATTTTACTGGCCGATACCCATAACTATCACGGTATTTTAGATGAACGTTTTATTGATTTAGCTCACCAGTTCAGCCGTCTTCAAGATGCTAGAACAGGACAAGGTGGAGCTGCTTTAGCGGTTTATTTTAGAGGTCAGAAAGTTGTAGATATCTACACCGGTCTAAAATCACAAACTGAAGCTTGGCAACCTGATACTTTGGCAGTTTGCTACTCTACAGGGAAAGGTGTACTTGCAACCTTAGCACATATTTTAGTCAGTGAAGGTTTTTTAGAATATGACAAACCGATTGCGACTTACTGGCCTGAGTTTGCTCAGAATGGTAAAGAGCAAATGACTTTGCGTCATGTCCTAAGCCATCAAAGCGGCATGTTTGATATTCGAAATATTATTGAAAGTGCGAGGGAAATGCTCGACTGGCGACATATGTTGGATGTAATGGCTATGTCCAAGCCAAGATTCATTGCAGGACAGGGCAACGCTTATCAAGCTTTAACATTTGGTTGGCTTGTTGGTGGAGTACTTGAAAAAGCAACTGGTCAATCTTTAGATCAACTCATGCAAAAATATCTCATTGAACCGTTGCAGTTAGATGGTGCTTATTTTGGTACGCCTGCAAGCCAGTTGGAACGGGTAGCTCGTTTAATTATTCAACCGAAACCAGAAAAACCAGCATCTGCTCAAGCTGAAAAACCTAACAAACCTCAGCCACGCAAAAGTTCACTTTCTGAAAAAATGATTACATGGACTGGGCAGGACCCGCAAGATTTTCAGGATGCTATGATTCCAAAAGGAATGAAGAATTTTAGTTTCTTTAGTGATGAAGGATTGCAAGCTGTTATTCCAGCAGCAAATGGTACATTTACTGCGAATAGTCTTGCTAAAATTTATGCGATGCTGGCAAATAAAGGCGAATGGGATGGACAGCAACTCATTCGCCCAGAAGTATTTAAAGAGCTGAGTACCATTCAAAGTTATGCACGTGATCGTGTCATGCCAATACCGATGAATTGGCGCTTAGGATATCACCGTATTATTACGATGGGTAAACGTGCTAAAAATGGCTTTGGGCATATTGGCTACAATGGTTCAGGGGCATGGTGTGACCCTGAGCGTGATCTTAGCTTTGCTTATACCCATAACTTTCAGATTGGTTCAATCACGGGTGACTATCGTTTATGGGGATTGACTCAAGAAACCTTACGCTGCACTGACCAAGTTTTAAAAGGGCGTAAAGGTTGGTTCTAAATTTTATGTAATCAATAAATGCTGGTGTTTTTTAATAAATGCCAGCTCCCATTTATAATAATTCTAGACGAATAATTGCTTCGGTATGACGCTTAAAGTCGTTTTCAGCTAAACCTTGTAATCCAAGTTGATAAATACCTTCTAATCCACACACAAAAGCAATGAGTCGCCATGCTATGTCTGTTGAATTAGATATATTTTTAAATTCACCTTCTTTCTTACCGAGTTCAATTGCTTGCACAATAGATTCATGCCAACTTTGCATAGCAAGGTTATAGGCCTTTTGTATTTCTGCATCTTGTTCAATTAAGAGTTCAGCTTCATTCCATAATCGTAAGTAGGGCTGAAGTCTATCTATGTTTTCTGCGCCTAATAAGATGAATAGCCTTTGAAATTGGCTAGTGGTTTTTAGGGTTTGTTCAATTTCATCAAGTTGTTCCATCAGCTTTAAAAAAGCTTCAGCTTTTAAATGAGATGCCGAAGAAAAATGATGATGAACTTGTCCGGTAGAGGTTTGTGCTTCTGTTGCGATTCTACGTACCGTCATGGCTGTAAAACCTTCAGCCAAAGCAACTTGCATGGCAGCTTGCAAAATCATTTCTCTGCGTTGATCGCGATTAAGATAGGCCATGTTTCTTTCACCTGACTGAATTCGACACAAACTACATTAAATTTAAAAATTGGACAAGTGTCCAATTGTGTATATAATAACCATGATTTGAACACATGTCCAATTTTTGGATATTAGAAGAATGTTATGCAAAAGAAATGGTTAATTCTGACAATTATTGTCCTTATTTATTTACCTGTGACAATCGATGCAACAGTGATGCATGTTGCTACACCGACTTTAAGTGAAGCATTAAATTTAACTGCCAATCAGCTTTTATGGATCATTGATATCTATTCACTGATTATGGCGGGTTTAATTTTGCCGATGGGTGCACTTGGTGATCGTATCGGCTTTAAAAAATTATTATTTATCGGAACTGCCGTTTTTGGTATTGGTTCTCTAGCTGCGGCTTTTTCTCCAACGGCCTATGCCTTAATTGCTTCACGTGCTGTTTTAGGCCTAGGGGCAGCGATGCTTATTCCGGCCACTTTATCAGGCATCCGTAATGCTTTTACCGAAGAAAAGCAGAGAAATTTTGCACTCGGTCTCTGGTCTACAGTAGGTGGCGGTGGGGCAGCTTTTGGCCCGCTAGTTGGAGGATTTGTGCTGGAACATTTCCATTGGGGAGCTGTATTCCTCATTAACATTCCGATTATTTTAGTGGTTCTAGTTATGATCGTAATGATCATTCCTAAACAGCAAGAAAAAACTGATCAGCCAATTAACTTAGGACAAGCTTTAGTTTTGGTGGTAGCCATTTTAAGCCTGATCTATTCGATTAAATCGGCTATGTACAACTTTTCAATGCTCACTGTTGTGATGTTTGTGGTGGGTATAAGCACATTAATTCACTTCATTCGAAGCCAAAAAAGAAGTACGACGCCAATGATTGATCTGGAATTATTTAAACATCCGGTGATTTCTACCAGCATTGTTATGGCGGTTGTTTCAATGATTGCTTTGGTTGGCTTTGAATTACTACTGTCTCAAGAGTTGCAGTTTGTCTATGGGTTTTCTCCCTTACAAGCAGCGATGTTTATTATCCCATTTATGATTGCAATTAGTTTAGGTGGTCCACTAGCAGGAATCTGTTTAAATAAATGGGGACTTAGACTTGTATCTACTGTTGGTATTTTAATAAGTGCACTCAGTTTATGGGGACTTGCCCAACTTAACTTTTCGACTGATCACTTTTTAGCGTGGACGTGTATGGTCTTTTTAGGCTTTAGTATTGAGATTGCCTTACTGGCTTCAACTGCTGCCATTATGTCATCTGTACCCCCACAAAAGGCGAGTGCAGCAGGTGCGATTGAAGGTATGGCCTATGAGCTTGGAGCTGGTTTAGGCGTCGCTATTTTTGGTTTGATGTTGTCTTGGTTTTATAGTCGCTCAATTAGTTTACCGGCCGAGCTTCCGTCAAACTTAATTGAAAAAGCGAGTATTTCAATTGGTGAAACTATGCAATTAGCATCTAGCCTTGAAAAACCTTTAGGAGAGCAATTAGTTGCGGTTGCGCAGCAAGCTTTTAGCTATGCACATAGTTGGGTGCTTACTATCTCAGCCATTTGTTTCTTCCTGTTAACTGTATTTGTCTGGTTTAGTTTTCCTAAGAAAGTAAACTAAAATAAAGGGTAAAAAGAGAGATTTATCTTTCTTTTTACCCTCAAATGTCTTTTTAATATTTTCTTTATATTCAATTTAGTTATTTAATTCTCATAAACAAACTATTATTTAATAAATTTCATGTTTTTATTTCAAAATGATTCAAACATCATCTTATTGAAATTTAATAAAAAATTAATGATTTGAAAATTGACTGCAAAAAAATGGTTTGTTAACCTGCTATTCGAAAATCTAAAAACAAATAAAAGAGGCTACTGTGAATTTTAAATTAAAAACATCACTTATTATTGGTGCAATTGTTGCATCTTCACTTGTATATGCTGCAACCGTACTCTCACCAAATCAGAATAATAATAGTGGATCAATTCCGACGGGTTATTCAGATTTAGAGTTTTCTTTAGCTAATGGAAATTGGGTAAAAAATCTCTCTTTACCAACAAATGCTAATAATTCAGACAAAATTACAATTCGTTCTAGTGCTGCTTATAGTAGTTATTTAGACACTTCTAATACGAATATTCCGTTAGAAGTGTTGAAGATAAATAGCGGAGATATCTATCAATTCATTTTTAATAGTAGTCAAAATAAATGGATTGCTCAGCTAGCAACGGTTAGTCCTACTACAGGGGCTAACTATGAGTTAATACCGTTAACGACTGCAACCATGCAAAAAGTACTTATTCAAGATGGCAAATGGGCACAAACCATTGCTTTACCAAGTGATGTGCGTGACGGAACAACCGTACAAGTTGTTTCTACAGCAAGTGTAAGTTCGGATATTGATAAAACCAACTTACTATTCCCGAGCAGTTTTACATTAAAAAATGGTTCTGAATATTGGTTTAAATATTATTCTGCTTTAGGAAAATGGGTGCCAGAATACATAAAACCTCAGAAGTTAAATGTTCAGCAAATTGGAACATCTTTAGCAGCCGTAAATAGCCCACTTACCGAAATTGCATTTGGAGATGGAAATTGGGTTTCTAATTTCACTTTACCTACCACTGCAAATGATCGGGATAGGATTATTATCAAGTCTACTGCAACTTGGTCTGCAAAAATTAATAATACCAATGTTAATAGCCAAGCGACCTTAACCCTTAAAACAGGCGATCAGTATGAGTTTATGTATGTAAGCGACAAAGGCTATTGGCAGCTCATCTCTTCACCAACAAAAGTGATTGATTCAACGGCAACAATTCCTGCAATTTTACCGAATATGACCCAACCCACTTTAAAGGTAAAACTGTCTACATCCAATTGGCAGCCGACCTTGCAGCTACCAGTTCAAGCTCAAGTCGGAGATAAGGTGGTCATTGTGTCGAATTCATCGGCCGACACCTATATTAATGCTGCTAATGGTTTGTCGACAGCAATTAAAAATGGTGAAAACCGCCGTTTTATCTACACCGCTCAAGGTTGGACAGTAGATAGTTATACAATTGATATGTTGTTGGTTTCTAGCCCAGAAGTAAACTCAATTTTAGGTGAGAGTGCAGCAAAACTTAGAATGATTGAAGGCGTAAATTTAACAAACTTAACCGCTGAAAATTCAAATGCACGTTTTTACTTAAGAGATGTGGGCTATTTAACTTATAAAATCCCAGCTACTACTTTAAAAGAAGCAATCTCGACTGGACGAGATGACACGACGGTACAAAACGAGCGGAAACGTGTATTGGCAGACGGTGTTTATTATCAAGGTAATGAACCTGGGGATGGCGGTTGTGGCTGGGCTTGGATTAACGCTTCGGCATATAACATGATTGGTGCAAATGATATTGCAGGTTGTTCTTTTGCAGCCATGCGTCATGAAGTTGGGCATAATCTTGGTCTATATCATAATGGCTCAACCAATATCGGTTCAGGTTTTGCTCATCCCTTAGGTAGTACTGCAATGGGTGGCAATAATATTAATTTTTATTCTAGTCCATACCTTTACAATCCTAAATATGGTGTTCGTTTGGGTGAAGAAGGAAAAATTGATGCGGTTAGTGTGATTAACCTGAACGCACAAAAAATTTCTCTATATAACTAATCTCTATTTTTAGCTGTAAATAATGAAGAAAAATAAGTTGTTAATAGGAACTGCTATCGCTTGTGTGGCGTTAGCAGTTTTAGTCTGGTTTGCTTTTTCACAGCAAAGCTCTTCTGCTTTAACGTTCTCTCCAGAAAGTCGGCAACAATCTGGGGCAAAAATGATAGAGAGTCAAAATATTCTGAATTTGAGTCCGTCAGAAAAAGAAAGGTTGTCTCAGCAACAAATTGTTTTTAATGAAGTAGAAAAAGATCAATTGCATTCTAAAGCTAATTTTCCCTTGCTTAAAAATGCTAAAGGTATGGCCATTAAATATGATCCAAATGTGATCGAACTTAAAAAAGTCGGGGACACTGTTAAATTTCAGATGTTGGAATATGGCATTAATCGTACAGGGAAAATTGTAGAGATCGAACCTGTTGATCAGGATATTATTCGATGGACTGGTAGATTTGATCAAGGCGATCCGAACCAAAATTTCTTTACCATTACTCAAAGTCAAAAAGACCACTATACGATCATGCAAATTTTTACCGAGAAAGGAAATTATTCGGCTGAAATTAAAGATGGTGTCGGGTTGGTACAAACTATGGATGAGGGGGTTACGGATCAAGAATTACATCATGATCATCCATAAAGGAATAAATGATTTTGGTAGAGAAAAGAAGCCAGTTCGCAGTTTATCTGTACGGATATGAGCTTTATGCGTTCACACTCTTTTAAAAACAAAGTATGCTTATGCCTGTAACAAGGAGCATACATGTATCAAGTACTTGCTAGAAAATACCGTCCACGTAATTTCAATGAGTTAGTGGGACAAAACCATGTTTCTCGTGCATTAAGTAGTGCATTGGAACGCGGTCGTCTTCACCATGCTTATTTATTTACAGGAACGCGTGGTGTAGGTAAAACTACAATCGCCCGTATTTTAGCCAAGTGTTTGAACTGTGAAACAGGTGTGACTGCTACACCATGTGAAGTCTGTGCAACCTGCAAGGCGGTAAATGAAGGCCGTTTTATTGACTTAATCGAAATTGATGCTGCTTCAAGAACAAAAGTAGAAGATACGCGTGAACTTTTAGATAATGTTCCTTATGCGCCAACGCAAGGTCGTTTTAAAGTTTACCTGATTGACGAAGTACATATGCTTTCTACGCATTCTTTTAATGCGTTATTAAAAACACTAGAAGAACCACCAGAACACGTTAAGTTTCTGTTTGCAACGACTGATCCGCAAAAGCTACCAATTACGGTTATTTCACGTTGTTTACAATTTACTTTAAGACCTTTAGCGGTAGATGAAATTACCAAACACCTTGGCGCTATTCTTGAAAAAGAACAGATTACTGCTGATCAAGATGCAATTTGGCAAATTGCTGAATCTGCTCAGGGTTCACTGCGTGATGCGCTATCATTAACTGACCAAGCCATAGCTTATGGCCAGGGTTCTATACATCACCAAGATGTGAAAGAAATGCTTGGCTTGATTGACCGTACGATCATTTATGATTTGATTTTAGCGGTTCATCAAAACCAACGTGAAAAAGTAAGTCAGTTATTACTCCAATTTAGATATCAAGCCTTAGATGTATCGTTAGTGCTTGATCAGCTCATTTCAACATTACATGAGTTAGCTTTATTACAGTATTTACCAGAGCTTGGCTTAAAGTATAGTGAAGAAATTAATGCCAAAATTCTTCAACTTTCTAAGTTAATTTCTGCTCAAGATTTGCAGCTTTACTACCAAATCGCATGTAAAGGCCGTTCAGACTTGCAACTTGCTGTAACGCAAGAGCAAGGTTTCGAAATGTGCATTTTACGCTTATTGGCTTTCCGCCCTTTAGCACTAAATGAAATTTTAGTTTCAGAGCCTGTTCAACAAAATGTACAAGCAGAAGTAGATTTAAATTCGCAAGCTCAGCCAATAGCTCAAGAGATTACTCCTGTGAGTGCTGTTCAGCCTGTTGAAGTTATTAGCCAACCCGCTATGGTTGAACCTGAACCTGAACCTGAACCTGAACCTGAACCTAAACCTGAACCTGAACCTGAACCTGAACCTGAACCTGAACCTGAACCTGAACCTGAACCTGAACCTGAACCTGAACCTGAACCTGAACCTGAACCTGAACCTGAACCTGAACCTGAACCTGAACCTGAACCGCAGTCTAATCAGGATTTAATGGTATTTGACCCAAACCATCATGAGTTGATTGGGCTTGAGACAGTACCTGTTCAAGAAACGATTAGTGTTCTAGAGGAAGATTTCATTCCAGTACCAGAACAAAAGGCAGTACATGTTCAGGCTGAAACCCAAGCCAAACAAATTGAACCTGAGCCAACATTTACTGCTGAGCCGCAAGGTTTGTTTGAAACATCTGATACTGAATTTTCTCTGGGTCAAGATGCACCTGTAACTCATGATTTGGTTTCTGAGCCTGTTATTGAGCAGCAAACATTGGTGCAAGCTGAAGTGGTGGTTGAAACTGCTACAGTTATCAAAGAGTCTAGTGCAACTGATAACGCGCAATTGATGCCTCAGGATATTTTGAAGCTTTCTGCTCAAGTTTTAGAAGGCGAGTGGACACTTGAAAAGTGGGAATATTGGTTTAGAAATAGTCAGCTTTCCCCAGCCGTTCAAGAACTTGCTCAACATGGTGTGATGACTGGTGAAATTGGAGGCAACACGATTTTCCATATTCCTCAAGAATATGAAAATATGTTAACCCAATTACAGCAAGGCCTAATTGATGCTTTAAAGCAACAATGGGCAGATACACAGTTTACAGTTGAATATGGTGCAGTTCATACATCTACACCTTATGTTATGCAAAGCATTCGTAAAGAAAAAGCTTTCCATAGAGCGACAGAGCTATTACAGCAACAACCCGTTATTAAAAGTCTTATAGAGACTTTTGATGGTGAACTACAAAATATTCAATTAAAGCCTTAATTCCAATTGAGTTTTGATTTGGTGAAAAATATGGAAATAATAGAATTTTCATATTTTTCACTGGATTGAAATATTCAGGTCACGCCACTGTCATTGTACTTTTCTATGTTAGCCATTTTAGATTTTAAAATGGACTATATATCGTCATGAAAAGGCAATGTACAGGAATAACTTCCTTTAAATATTCATATTTCTTACTCATCGGTGCACTCTTACTGAGTGGTTGTAACGACTCTGCAAATGATAATTCGAATACACCAGACACAGGTAAAAAGCCTGTCATGCGCTGTGCTCCATAACCTTAAATAATAAAAAGAATTTGATCATGATTACACGTCGTAAATTTTTAAATTACTCTTTAAATATGGGCTTTGGTGCTGCAGCGTTGGCGGCTTTCCCATCAAGTATTCAAAAGGCTCTAGCAATTCCTGCAAATAATAAAACGGGCACCATTCAAGATATTGAGCACGTTATTATTTTGATGCAGGAAAACCGATCTTTTGATCATTACTTTGGTACGTTAAAAGGCGTTCGAGGTTTTGCTGACCGCTTTACAATTCCTTTGCCAAATGGTCGTAAGGTTTGGGAGCAGCTTAGACGCAATGGGCAAGTTTTAACGCCTTTTCATTTAGACGGTACAGCCAATAATGCACAGCGCGCAGATGGTACGCCGCATACGTGGAATGATAGTCAGTTGGCTTGGGACAATGGCCGTATGGCGAACTGGCCAACCCATAAAACTGATATATCCATGGGCTATTTTAAAGAAAAAGAAATTCCATATCAGTTTGCACTTGCCAATGCCTTTACGATTTGTGATGCCTACCATTGTTCCATGCACACTGGAACAGATGCGAACCGATCTTTTCATTTAACTGGTACCAATGGGGCAACACCGACTAAGCGTTCATTTGTAAATAATGAATGGGACTGGATTGATGGTAATCCCGCTACGGCAGATCGTGGTTATACATGGAAAACCTATGCTGAACGCTTAGAAGAAGCAGGTGTTAGCTGGATTTGCTATCAAAATATGCCGGATGAATGGGGCGATAATATGTTGGGTGCGTTCCGTTCTTTTAGAAAGGCCAACATTGCATCCGGTTATCCCGTTTCAAGCGGTGGAGAGCCGAATAAACCGTATGCCGATACGGGTCAAAAACTACCGTATAAAGCCTATGATGCGGCTACTGATAATGCCAAAAATCCACTATATAAAGGCATTGCCAATACGCTACCGGGCAATAAACCAGAAGAGTATCTTGACGCTTTTAAAAGAGACATTCGTGAAGGGAAGTTACCTCAAGTTTCTTGGATTAATGCGCCATCAATTTACTGTGAACATCCGGACCCTTCAAGCCCGGTTCAAGGAGCTTGGTTTATTCAAGAAATTATTGATGCATTAACTGCTGTACCAGAGGTGTGGAGTAAAACAGTACTACTTATTAACTTCGATGAAAATGATGGTTACTTTGACCATATGCCGTCGCCATCAGCACCATCTCGACTCAAAAACGGCCAGTACGCAGGTAAGTCGACACTAAGCAATGCTGATATGCAGGATGAATATTTTGATCATGCTGCACCTGAGGGGAGCCATTCACAGCCTACACCTGATGGACGAGTTTATGGTCCAGGTCCTCGTGTTCCTTTATATGTGATTTCTCCATGGAGCCGTGGAGGTTGGGTGAACTCACAGGTGTTCGACCATACTTCTGTGCTCATGTTCTTAGAAAAACGTTTTGGTGTAATAGAACCGAATATCAGTCCATACCGCCGTGCAGTGTGTGGTGATTTGACCAGTGCATTTAACTTTAAAACACCAAATGCAGATGTTTTACCGCAGCTTAATGGTAAGCAAACCCGTGTGCAGGCAGATGCGCTAAGGGAAAATCAAGAAGCTTTGCCAGCTGTTCCCGTACCAACTGACATTAAATTACCAATTCAGCAAAGTGGCATACGTCTGTCGCGTGCGCTACCTTATGAGTTACATACCAGTGCACGTTGTAGCACTGATGGTAAAGTGCAATTAATTTTTTCTAATACAGGTACGCAAGCAGCGGTTTTTCATGTTTATGACAAACTTAACTTAGACCGTATTCCAAAGCGATATATTGTCGAGCCGAATAAAACACTAGATGATGAATGGGATGCTTTAAAAGATAACTTAGGCCGTTATGACCTATGGGTACTTGGTCCAAATGGCTACCATCGTCATTTTAAAGGGGATACTCAACGTATTATCGATAGTGGTGTTAAACCTGAAATTCGAGTGTGCTATGACATCGCGAATGGTGATGTGTATGTCGAACTTATGAATGAAGGAACCAAGGATACAATATTAACGGTAAAACCTTGTGCATATCGACAAGATGCGCCATTACAACTGACCGTAAAAGCGGGACAAGTTGTTAAGCAACATTGGTCGTTGGCTGATGTTGGGCATTGGTATGATTTTGAAGTAACTAATCAAAGTGATCCATATTATTACCGACGTTTTGCTGGCCGAGTCGAAACGGGAGAAGACTCTTTTAGTGATCCTGCAATGATGTAAGTTAAGACGAGGCAAAAAGAGCAAATTATTTTCTTTTTGCCTCATCTTTTTATAATAAAAAATTATCTAAAACTTCACGAACTGACTCGGAAATTGGCACAGTCTTGCGTGTTTCGCGATCAACAAACACATGCACAAAATGTCCTTGAGCTGACGCTTGGTCTTGACCTTGTTTAAAGATTGCCAATTCATAGCGTAAAGATGTTGTACCAATTTTACCAATCGCAACACCTACTTGAATAACTTCTGGAAATGATAACTCTTGAAAAAAGCTACAAGCTGAGTCGACGACTAAACCAATTGATTTTGCTTCATGAATATCAAAACCTGTTTTTTGAATGAGTAAAGCATTGGCAGCCGTATCGAAGTAGCTATAGTAAGTCACATTATTTACATGACCGTAAATATCATTATCGGCCCAACGAGTTTGAATATCTAAAAAGAACTTAAATTGATCACGGGTTTTTAAAACGGGTTTAGTCATTAATAAATCGCCTGATAAATTGCTAAAGCAGCGGCTTCTGTCATATCACGTGGGTTGTTTTGTAGTAAGCGGGTTTGCAACATGGCATCTTGAGCAAGTCTTGGTAAGCTAGACTCTTCAATACCCAAATCACTAAGTTTTAAAGTCAAACCGCTACGGTCTAAGTGATTTTGCATATGGTCAATAAACAGATCACATAACCCATCGGTGCTGCCATTACTATATGGATCTAGCCATTGCATAAGTTCTGCATAGTATTTTTTTGCATTCGGCGCATTAAATTTTAAAACTTCAACCAGCACTAAAGCATTGGTATGTCCATGCGATAAATGAAAATGTCCACCCAGTGGGTAAGCTAGAGCATGCACAGCTGCAACAGGTGAGTTAGCAAATGCCTGACCTGCAAGCATTGAGCCGAACAGCATGTTCTGACGTGATTCTAAATCATTACCATCTTTAAGAACTTTCGGTAAATTATGGTTCAATAATTTCAGTGCATGTTTGGCTAAAATATCGGTATAAACATTTTTTTTGTGTTTAGAAGTATATGCCTCAATGGCATGGACCATCGCATCGATACCAGTTGCAGCGGTAATATGTGCTGGAAGGTTTTGAGTAAAAGTTGCGTCAAGAATTGCTGTATCAGCATATAATACTGGGGAAACAATCCCCATTTTTGTTGTCTCGCCAGTAGTTACAATTGAGATTGGCGTTACTTCTGAACCTGTGCCCGCAGTAGTAGGAATCAAAATAAGTGGTAGACGAGTGGTTGTTACTTGGTTTACGCCATACATCTCTTGCAAACTTTGAGTTTGATCAGGATGCGAGAGCAAAGCGATTACTTTTGCCACATCCAAAGAGCTACCACCTCCAAAACCAATAATGACATCTACATTTTGCTGTTTTGCATAATTGGCCGCATCTAAAACGACTTGTTCTGGCGGATCAGCCTGCACATCTGCATAAATGACATATTCAATATTGAGGGTATCTAAAATTTGCAGGATGGGACGGTGTAATTGGTTTTTAACCATACCAGCATCTGTGACTAGCAATAACTTACGGTAAGATTTTGAAGACAAAACATTCTGTAATTCTTGTATAGAGCCTAAGCCAGAGATGATATTTGGAACAGTTTGAAATTGAAAATGGCTCATATACATTATTTCCTTATTCTTGAAAATTATTGTTGAACGGTTCTATTCAATCTTTAAGTAACTTAGCATAAGACGCTTTAAAATAAAGTAGTTCTAAGGCAATTATGTTGAGGGTTGTATGAGGTGAGCACTGTTTGTATGTGCTCGAAGAGGAATATTTAACAGGTGTACAAGTTATTTAAAAGGCCATTGAACCGTGGGCTTTTTGTTATTTGTGGCCTTGTGTAGATTTTCGAGCAGGCTAGTAATTTTATATAATGTCTTAACAATTTATAATTTTATTCGGTTCTAAAAATGAAAATTTCTAAAACTTTACTTAGTGTTATTGGATGTACTTGCTTCATGCTTAGCTCTGCAGCGATGGCGAAAACTAACTCTGGTGTATATTCACCTCAAAAGGGTGTCATTTGTGATAAATACATTTGTGCGGACAAAAAAGGCGTCTCTAAAAAACTTACAGCTAAATATTTAGGTCCTTATAAAGCGAATAAAGCTTTCTCTCAAGGCGATTTTGATACTTCAGCATTTACATTCTCAAATGGTGTGTTTTGTGATACCAAAACAAAGCTATGTCATGTCGATCGATACTTTCAAAATGGGCATCGTAGCAAAATTGATAAAAATATGACTGATAAATTATTCAAAAATAAATAATTTTCCTGTATTAAATAAGGTTTGACTAAAACGATCAATAACTTAAAAGACAAAATTTTGTGTTTTAAGAAAAAATTATGCTATGTTTAAATACGCTTTAATGATGAGCAAGTTTAATTCATGAACTGTTTACCAAAAAAAATCAATACCACCACCACGACCTTTAAAAAAGGCTGCGTGTGATTTTTTATTAGAGCGACTTAATAAGATACCTCAACCCAGCCAATAATGGCTGGGTTTATTTTTCTCTGCTCATTATTGGCTTTTTCAGAGAAAGATTATGGATCAAAGTTATAACTCAAAATCAGTTTTAATCATCATTGATATGCAAAATGGACTATTCAAAGCAAAGACGACGCCATATAACCATCAATTTGTACTTTCAAATATTCTTAAGTTGATTAATTATCACCGTTCCAATAACAAGCCAATTATTTTTGTCCGTCATATTGGCGAAAAAGATACGCCTTTAGATCCCGATAGCCTAAATACTCAGTTGATAACAGAGTTATCTTGCAATCCAGATAAAGATATTGTCATTGAGAAAACATATCCGAGCAGTTTCAAGCATACTGTCTTAAAAGAACTATTAGAGAAACTTGATATTGATGAAATTATAGTGACTGGGATGAAAACGGAATATTGTATAGATACGACTATTAGAGCTGCTTCAGAGTTTGGATACAAAGTAACTTTAATCTCTGATGCCCATACAACATCTGATTCTACGGTTTTAGATGCGCAGCACATAATTGATCATCATAACCAAGTTTTAAACAATGCTTTTGCTAAGGTAAAAACTACTGAAGAGTTTTTCCACTAAATAATGATTATTAGCTATTGGTAGGGTTTTAATTGTTAAGTATTTCTGTAAAATTGAGATGTTGCCTTAAACAACAATAAACCTTAATGATCAGCGCAAAGTCATAAGGGGAAGCCTACTTGAAAGAGTAGGCTTTTTTTATATTATCTATAAATATCTTTCATTTAGGCTTAAACATAAAAGAAAGGAACATACAAAAATTTATTTCTTATGGCTACGATGAGTTAGTTTCAGTTCCAAATGATTAAAATCTATAACTTGGTCAGATGAATCAACAAGTTTCAGTTTGAGTTCATCATCTGAATTTTTCTTAAAAACTTTAACGACATCCCGATCTGCTTCAATAAAATTACCGCCAGATTCAAGCATAGCAAGCAAAACAATATTTAGGCTTTTACCTTTTTTGGTAAGTAAATATTCTTTACGTTCCCTTACACCTATTTCTTTATAAATAGATAACTCAAATATTTCTAATTCAATAAGATGTTTGAGTCGATTAGATAAAATTTGTTTTGATATTCCTGTATTTACTAAAAAATCATTAAATTTTGTTACCCCATAGAAAGCTTCTCTTAACAAGAGGATTGTCCATCTGTCATTCATTATTTCAGTAATTTTAAAGATTCCACATACATCTACGGGAAATTTATGGTCTGGAATAATTTGATTTGACATTAGAGGAAGCTCCAATTAGGATGAGTCTATAATTTAGACCTAGCATTAATTCAGGTAGCATTATGCCATTTATAAATATACAAACTATAGAAGGTTTACTCGATAAAGACAGTAAGGCCGAACTTTTTAAACGGATAACAGACTTATTTGTAGAAATAGAGGGTAAGGGTAATCCTGCTTTTCGAGAGCATGTTTGGATAAGAATTGATGAATATCCACCTGAACAGTGGCAATTAGGTAGCTTAAGTCCAACAAAACAAATGATTGAGTTAATGACTTCAGCAAAATGATTTGTTTAAAGCCCTTTAAGTAGGGCTTTTATAATTGAGCGGGCTTTGCTCAAAATATTTTTGATACCACTATTTAAAATAAAAAGACAAAATTAGCTAGTTTATCGACTGATTTATCAACTTTTAATCTATTGATAAACATTATTTTCCTTTTCAACACAAGTGAGTTTTGACAAAATGCAACAGGTCATCAGGATCAATACAGACTTGGCCAGATTTATAGTTTGTTAGCATTTTGCAGTAACTTTGCAAGTAACCTGTTTATTTCTATGTAATTCAAATGTTTGGAACTAATTTCTAATGGAAACACAATATAAGGTTTTATGTGTCTGTTTAGGAAATATTTGCCGTTCTCCCACCGCTGAAGTGGTTTTCAGACATTATTGTGATAAGCATCAACTCAATGTAATCGTTGATTCGGCTGGAACGAGTAATTATCACCCAAATAAAGCCCCTGATCAGCGTAGTCAAAAGCATGCTAAGAAAAGAGGCTATGACTTGTCATCTTTACGTGCTAGACAACTTTCAACTCAAGATTTTTTAGATTTTGATTTGATTTTGGCAATGGACCATCAAAACTTTGAAGATATTCATGATTTATTGCAAAACGCTATCTTTCAGTTTGGTAGCCATCGAATTCGAGCAAAAGTCGCATTAATGAGTGAACATGATCCCCAATATCCAAAGCAAGCTTTGCCTGATCCTTACTATGGTGGTGATGACGGCTTCGAGCGTGTACTTGACCAATGTGAATCGAGTACTCTCGCATGGATTAATGTTTTGAAAAAACAATTGAAAGTTTAAGAATAGGTTTATCAATACAATGCAAATTCAAAATCAAGTACAGCTTAAGCCATTCAATACTTTAAGTTTAGATGTAACAGCTTCTCATTATACTAAGATTACGTCTGTTGAAGATATTAAAGAAGCTTTGGATTTTGCTAAACAGCATGAGCTAAATGTACTTGTTTTATCTGGCGGTAGTAATATGTTGCTGCCACAGCAAATTAATGCGTTAGTCATTCACCTTGATATTCAAGGTATACAAGTTTTATCAGAAGATCAGAATTTTGTTCGAGTCAAAGTAGGTGCAGGACAGGTTTGGCACGATTTTGTTTTATATAGTACACAGCAGAACTGGTTTGGTTTACAAAATTTAGCTCTTATTCCTGGCTTAGTGGGTGCTTCACCAGTACAAAACATTGGTGCCTATGGCGTTGAAGTTGGTGAGTTTATTGAGTCAGTACAGGTCTATGACCGTAAACTTGGAGAGACACAATCAATTTTAGCAGCCGACTGTCATTTTTCTTATAGACATAGCATTTTTAAAGATGATCCGACGCGCTATATCATCACGCATGTCACCTTTAAATTACTCAAGCAACCTCATTTAAAGTTGAATTATGGTGATTTAAAGGAAGCAGTTGGAGACAATCTCACTGCTGAAAATTTACAAAATCAGGTCATCCTTATTCGTCAAAGTAAATTACCTGATCCAAAAGAATATCCAAATGTAGGAAGCTTCTTTAAAAACCCGATTGTAAGTGCTCAAGAATTTGAACGCTTAATCACACAATTTTCAACAATTCCACATTATCCTCAAGCCAACGGTAACGTTAAAATTGCAGCGGGTTGGTTAATTGATCAAGCAGGTTGGAAAGGTAAACAACTTGGTGTGGTGGGGATGTTTCATAAACAAGCCTTGGTTTTGGTGAATTATGCCAATGCATCTCTTGCTGATGTAAAGAAAACTTATCAAGCTGTACAACACGATGTTGATCAGCGTTTCCATGTTATGTTAGAACCAGAACCTGTGCTTTATAACAGTTTAGGTTTAATTGAAAATCATACGGAATAGTTCTATGCCAAAAGTACACTTGATGGTACGTTTTGTACAAGTAGTTACTGTGCTATTTGTACTATTGGGCTGTTTCGTGGTTTTTCTATATTCGCCATTTTATTCAAAACTTATTGTAGCTGGACTTAACTATTTTGTTCCAGTAGATGTGAATGAAGTGGCAGCGGAAAGCCAGCGAAAAGCTGCATTAAGTGAACATGATAACTTAGAGCCTGGTTCAAACTTATGGATTGCTCGTCAGGCTTATTTAAAGCTTACCGAAGATGCTATACGTGAAAAAAAGACAGCAGACTTGGGCTACATACAAGAAAACTATAAAGCTTTGCAGCAAATTATTCTTTTAGAAGAAAAAGAACAAGAGATGGAAGAAGAGGAAGAAACTTCAGCTGTAAGTGTTCCATTAGTCGCGAAAAACTCAGAAATTGATGCAGCTGATGAAACAAGTAGCCCTATAGATGAAGCGCTTTTTATTAACAGTTCTGAAAACAAAGCTCTTACTGAACAATATACCGAGTTTTTAGCAAGAAAACCTGTAGTACCTGAACATCAAAAAGCGGTAAGTGAGCCTGAGCAAAAAGTTGAATATGTCCGTAAAAATCCTCTGCCAACTCAACCTAAAAAGTTAACAGAACCGTATGCTATTGTAGTACTAGGTGGCGGTTTAACTTTAGATAAAAATGGCAAAGATATTGTAGTTAATAGTTATACCCGCTTAAGACTAGAGAAAACGTTAGAAGTTGAAAAGCAAAACCATCTACCAATTGTATTAAGTGGTGTTGAAGCACCATATATGCAAGCATGGTTAAAAAAACGTGGTGTCGATGCAAAATTATTAGAACAAAGAAGTATGAATACTTGTGAAAATACTCGTTTTAGTTCATTACTGCTTCAAAAGAAAGGCGGTGCACCTACAGTAATGTTAGTTACAGATGAATATCATATGCCGCGTACGCGCCGTTTATTTGCTCTGAATGGTATCGAAACGATTCCAGTTATTGCCCCTATGCCAACACCGCTTACACGTTGGCAACCGAGTATACAAAACTACGATCATAGTCGTCGTGCAAATTATGAATTACTTGCGACAATTCGTGACATGTTATTTGGTTCAAGTGATTGTCGAGAGGTGCCTTAATGTCTGAGATTCCATTTCTCAATCCTGCCGTATTAAAACAATTAGATTTACCGGTACCTAACCGTGATCTCACTCCACAAGTTTTAAGTCCACTCAATTTAAATACATTAGAAGAGCCTTCTCGTGAACTTTTAGCATACCGCAAATTATACGGTTTGCATTTACTCGACTGTGACCATTGGCAAGGCTATGTTCAAATGCCTTTATTTCGTCTGCATGTCCAAGTTTTTAAGCCTAAATTAGACAAAGTACAGGGGACTGTATGTTTGTTGCATGGCTATCTTGAACATAGTGGGATTTATCAACCTATTATCCGTGAAATTCTTGAACAAGGCTTCAGTGTAATTACTTATGATTTACCTGGTCATGGTTTAAGTAATGGTTCACCTGCAAGTATTCAAAATTTTGATCATTACCAGCAAGTTCTAATGGCTGTTTATCAGTATGTCAAACATGCAGATCAGTTACCAAAACCGTGGGTGGGTATCGGCCAAAGCACGGGTGGAGCAATCTGGATGCATCACTTGCTCGAGTATGCTGAAAAAAGACAAGATCCAATTGTTGATAGAGTTCTGTTACTTTCACCTTTAATTCGACCAGCTAAAACAGCATGGTGGCATAACCCAGTGGGACTCGGCATTATTCGTCGTATTAAACGCCAAGTACCAAGACACTTTAGACGCAACAATCATAATCCTGAATTTTTACGTTTTGTTCGTTTAAAAGATCCATTACAACCACGCATGATGGGGATGGACTGGATTTTAGCAATGTCAAAATGGATGCAAGAAATGGAAGAGCGTCCAGCTTGTCGTATTCCTGTTTGGTTAGCACAAGGGGCATTAGATCAAACGGTAGACTGGCGCTATAACATTGAGTTCATTCGCCGTAAATTTAGACTTCAAACCTTGTTAATGCTTGAAGAGGGGTCTCATCAATTAATTAATGAACGTGCAGATATACGTGCAGCTTTAACGGGTTTAATTCCAGCCTTTTTACATGCTAAGCCAAAGCATTTTTATTATTAAAAAAATAATGCACTCATTCTAGTAAATAGATTGAGTGCATCAGTTAATCAAATCAGATGATTATTTTAAACTTTGATAAAGTTCTACGAAATTTTTATACACTGAAGATTGTTTCTGCGGTGAATACATATTCCGCTCAATAATACCTTTATCAGTCTTAACTAACACGTTAATGTTTTTTGCATTTTTAAATTCCTGTAAGAACTGACTTGGAATAATAAAGTACGTGGTCGAGTGTTTAGGAACAAATCTGCTAACAGTAGTTTTCTCAGTGGCTTGAGCTGGGTTATAGCTAAATTGTTTTCCATCAATATCAAATACTAATGAATTAATATCATAGAAGTTATAACTACTGCTTAAATGTACATCTACACGGACTTGGTTTTTCTGTTTCTCATTCCATTTAACAAGTAAGCTTGGACAAAGTTCTGTAGGTAGGCAATTGAGCTGACCCGCTGTTTTTAGCTCAGATGTTGCTGTCGTGGTAGTAGATTTATATGAGGTCGTGCTACAAGCTGTTGTAAGTAAACAAGTACCTAATAAAAATAGGGCTTTTTTCATAATGTAATTCCAAGAAAGCAGATATTATTTATCTTATAGGTGATAAATTTTACCTTTTATTAAAGAGTTTTTGGGCTTAAAAAAGCAAATGGTTTTGCAATTTTAAAATCAGAAGTCGCATCTCCAGCATAGATATGGCTCTGCTCGGGACCGAGATCCAGTCTACGGGTTTTACCATCTTTAAAATTTATTTTCTTCAAGTCCACCCAAAATACATTGGGTGATAAAGCGGATTCAAAAAAATAAAGCATCTGTTTATGGTCTGCAACAGTTCTCCAACGGGTCGATGAAATATTAGGCTCTTCTTGTGTATTTAATCCATATGGAACAGAGGCATTTCGAATAACGCTAAATACAGAAGCCTGAGCTTGTTTCATATCATCATTTTTTGGAATTGCATTAATATAAAATGATGCTCGTGCAAAACGGTCAGAAGCACGGTTAGTACCCGGAAGCATAACGGTACCGCCGATTTGTTTCCAATATTCAGCAAGTGCAAGCTGTTTATCAAATGTAGGGGAGTTAGTCATGATTTGATAACTTCGGCTGTGATGAATCACTTGTTTCCCGCCAATATATTCAATGATTGCACTATCACCTGTTTTATCGGAAATAGACAAATGAAGTGTTGTGAGTCTTGATTCGCCAGGAACACTGTCTGTTACGATTGTATAGGGTTCATTCTCAAGAGCTTTAACGGCTTCATCAACGGTGGCGAAATTATCGAGTACATACTGTGCCCAAGCTGCGATACTTAATAATGGTTTATTAGAATTTTTTACATCTGGATACTGAGATTCGACTAACCATAAGACATTAGCGACTAAACCAGCTTCATTCATTCCGTCGGTTGTAGAGACTTCATAACCTGTTGCAATAACGCTGCCATATTTAGAAGTCCATTTAATTGAATTTGGTCCTGCACTTCCATCACGAGCAACACCACTCGGTAAAATCCATAAATTTGTGCCATTATCAACTTTCCAGTCCATTGAACGGGCTGTAATAATATGTTGATTGTTGCCTAAATATACCGCACGTGTACAAGCCGATGTATAGCTACTTAACCCTACAGCAAGAGCAATAAAAGTGGGAATGAATGTTTTTTTAAACATGAGTGAATACCTTCTTGTTATTACAGTTTGAGGATATTTATTTAATAAAATTAAAGCGTGTATATTATTTATACTTTTATAGTAGGTGAAAAATATATTAAATACAAACTAAAAGAAGAGGCTATTTAAAGCAAAAATCATATATAAATTTAAAATATGAGAGAGCATCACATTTTAAATATGATGCTCAAATTATTAAGTTAGTATGAATTAAAAATGATTGGCATCAGCCATATTCCACATACGATAATAAAAATTATCATCATCATTTTTTAGTTCAGATTGTAAAAGTTCTCCTTCTTTCAAGAAGAAATGTAATTGAGCATAGTTCTTGATTTCACGGTCATTGACTCGTTGAGCCAAATGATGGGCTTTAATATCTGAAGGATGACGTAAACCGGCAGCAGCAATCATTTCTGATAAAGCATGTAATGTATTTTTATGGAAATTAAATACGCGCTCTGCTTTGGTAGGTACATGGAGTGCTTTTTGACGATCTTTATCTTGGGTTGCTACACCTACAGGACATTGGTTGGTATGACAACTTTGCGCTTGAATACATCCAACTGCAAACATAAAACCGCGTGCTGAGTTAACCCAATCTGCACCTAATGCAAAAGTACTAGCAATATCAAATGCGCTAATAATTTTACCGCTTGCACCAATTTTAACTTGGTCTCTTAGTCCAGCACCTACAAGCATGTTGTGTACAAAACGTAAGCCTTCACGTAAGGGAGTACCAATATAGTCACTAAATTCAATTGGTGCTGCACCAGTACCACCTTCAGAACCGTCTACCACAATAAAATCAGGCACAATTTTTGTTTCAAGCATTGCTTTTACAATACTCATAAACTGCCAAGGTTGCCCAATACATAGTTTAAAACCAACAGGTTTGCCGCCAGATAAAGTGCGTAACTTTTGCAAAAAGTGCATCATTTCAATTGGTGTGGAGAAGCTAGAATGTTTTGCTGGTGAAATACAGTCATGATCACGTGAAACACCACGAATTTCGGCAATTTCAGCAGTAATTTTATGCTTAGGTAAAATACCGCCATGCCCGGGTTTAGCACCTTGTGAAAGTTTTAACTCAATCATTTTGATTTGTGGCAATTGAGACTGTTTAGCAAACTTTTGTTCGTCAAATTTTCCATCTAAAGTTCGACAACCAAAATAGCCACTGGCAATTTGCCAGACAATATCACCACCATTTTCTAAATGATAAGGGCTGAGACTTCCTTCACCAGTGTCATGATAAAACCCACCCAACTGTGCACCTTTATTTAATGCACGTATTGCATTTGCACTTAAACTACCAAAGCTCATGGCAGAGATATTCATAATAGATGCACTATAGGGTTGAAGGCATTGTGCATTACCAATTTGAATACGAAAACTCTTAGGATCTGCTGGTGGGCATGGACTAATTGAGTGAACAATAAAGCGATAATCTTGTTGATAGACATCTATGATTGACCCGAAAGGTTTATCGGCATTTTCATTTTTTGCACGTTGATAAACTAAGCTTCTTTGCATACGCGAGAAAGGTAGAGCATCTTGATCGGCTTCAATAAAGTATTGGCGAATTTCTGGACGTATATCTTCAAATAAAAAACGAAAATGACCCATAATTGGGTAATTTCTTAAGATAGAGTGTCTATTTTGTAAGACGTCATATAAACCCAATAAGCTTAATGCACCAGTAACGACCCATAAACCATTGAGTAGAGTATCTGAAATAAAATAATAGATACTATGAGGCGTATATACGGTTCTAAACCATGTGATACTAAGTGCCGTAAAAATACACAAGAACCAGAGTGAATGGCGTGAAAAGAATGTATTGAGAAATTTATGTCGAATGATTTGTGCTGGACTCGCCATATGTGAACAAATTCCTAATGTTTTACTGGCACATACCTTGCCAAGAAGCAGCTTAAACTACAAGTAGGGAATTGTTAGCTGTAAGAGCATATATCAATAGTAAATGATTATATTTAAGATTAAATTGAATAGAGTGTATTTAATTTTCTATAAGCTGGGGCGTAATAATTTTAAGATAAAGTTGGTTTTATAAATAATGAACTTTTATAATTATTGCTTTGATTATAAAATATATGAGAGTTTTTTTATGGTTTAGATTTTTTAAATAAGCCTGCTATTATTTAAAAAGCTAGTTAATAAAAAAATCTAAATAAATCTGGGAATTAATCTAAACAGTTTTTTAACTTTATAAATTTAATCAAGTCTGAAATTTGCTTGTATGAGTTTGATCAAAAATCTAGCTTTTAAGTTGATGGCTTTATGTTTTTTTAAACATTTTTTGATAGTATTTGTCAATTGAAAGGATATTTTCAATAGATTTTATTACAACTATATAGCATTCTAAAAAATCAAGTAAGGGTTTGAAATGAGCTGGAAATTTTTAACATTTTCTGTTTTTTTTACTGATATTTTTTTATTGTTTTTAATGTTTTATCTTGGCTATGACTTCGAAACTTTTAAAAAAGTAGCTTTAGCTGAAACTTTACTAGTTATTATTGCCCTAATATTTGATTCCATGGAACAAAAGAAGAAACCTATTTTTCCTGGTTGTATCGTCTATCCATTGTTGGGCATTTTATTCATTTTAGGATTTACACCTATTCTTGATTTTTTTGCAGAACGACCAAAAGGATTCCATAGTTGGGATATTAAAAATATGTGGATGATTAATGTGAATGAAGGAAATTATCAATTAAATAGACTTGCTTGGTATGGTAAAGCTTATGTACAACTGGGCTTTGCAATGGTAGGGGGAATTTTAGGATTTATTTTTCATTTAGTCTTTAGAAATACTTAAAGCATATTTATCTTTTTTGCTAAAGCTAGATGACATTTCTTACCTCAATTTTGGGAAAAGTGATTAAACCACCTTTCACTTCCTTAGAATTCTTATTCATAGAATATTATTTTCTTATTCATTTAAAATATATAGAACAAACAAAAGCTTAAATTTTGCTCTCCTAGTGGAAGGGAAATTTTAATAAATGATAAACTATAAAAAATGATGGTAAAATTTAACTAATGAAATTTTATGATTTTTTATTAAAACTAATAAAAAAGTGAATAAAATTACCGGAAATTTCTACAAAAAGTGGTATAGACCATATAAAAACACATAATTGAGAAATCCATCGGATTTTGAATTGTTAATAGATATTTAAAATGAAACTAATATCAGCATTTTTGTTGTTTTTTTGTATGATGCGCGCACAGTAGAGTAAAAAAAAAGACGCTTTGAAAAAACAGTCAGAAAAGCTAGTGATTGGATTGGGGAAGGCTAGTTTTTACATCTATTAATTCTTATTGGCGTAATGTAAAAAGGTTTTCAATCATGAAAAAATCTCTCATCGGTTTAACAGCAATTGCTATGGGGTTAATGTCTATCAATGTCGCAAATGCTGCAACGGCTACAGGTACATTAACTGTTAAAGCAACAATTACAAATAGTTGTGTATTGAATACATCAGCTACGGGTACAACTGCTAATGCAGTTTTAGATTTTGGTACTTTAAGCTCTCTTGCTAGCAATGTAGATGCAGATACGACTACTACGGGCGGTACAGCTATTAAAGTGTTATGTAACAATACTGTGCCATGGACTTTAGCTTTTGATGCAGGCAAAAATGCTCAAACAACTCAACGCCGTATGATTGGCGGTGCAACAAGTAACGAATATATCCCTTATAACCTTTTCTCTGACACTAACCGTGCAACAGCAATCGGTATTTCAACAACAGCCTATAGTGGTACAGGTACTGGCGCAGTACAAACAGTAAACGTATATGGCCGTATTCCTGCTGGCTCAACTTTGCCAAGTGCAGGTAGTTATGTTGATACTGTGACTGTTACTGTTACTTATTAATTTTAAATAAGTTCTATTCATTGTTGACGCTAGCTCTTAATTGAAAGAGCTAGCTTAAGTTTAATTTGAGAAAAGTAATTCTGGGCAAATCATGAGAAAAAATATCTTTGTTGCTACAAGTTTATTATTATTATTTTTGCCTAGTATGTTAAATGCTGCCTCAATACGTCTTTCTCCTGTAAATGTTGAAATATTGAGTGATCAGACTGCATCTTCAATTAGCTTGTATAACCAGTCAAATGAAAGTGCTGATTTACAGGTACGTATATTTGAATGGACTCAAAATGCTGGGCAAGATCAATTAATTCCTACAGATGATATTGCAATTAGCCCACCTTTTTTAAAATTAAAACCTAATGATTCTTATAATTTACGAGTAGTTAGAATTAAGCCGGAACCAATTTCTGGTGAGAAAACCTACCGTATTATTATTGATGAATTACCCAAGCCTATTGATAGCCGAAAAGCTTCTCAAGGTGTAAATGTATTGCTTCGCTCATCATTGCCTGTGTTTGTAGTCAATAAAGATGCGATGACTAAGCTGACTTGGTCAATACAACAAGAACAAAATAGTGCTTATCTTTCCATTAATAATATTGGCAATCGCCATGCACTGTTAAATAATTTAACGCTTGTAGATACTACTTCAAACAAAAGTTATCCGATTAAAGTAAATACCGTAAATGGTTATATTCTTTCCGGAAAATCAAGAAACTTTAATATTAGTTCTGATTTTAAATTTCAAGCTGATCATAAATATAATATTTCATTGAATATTAACGGTAAGCCAGCATCTCTTTAAAGAGGCACATATGAAATATCTCGTAAGTGCTTTATGTGTTATGTATTTGCCGATTCATGCTTTTGCTGAATCATTACAAGATAACACCAATGCTGCTTTACCCAATATTCCGGAAGTAACAAACTCCGCTTTTCAGGCATCTGGTTCTGATAGAGGTTATATTCAGTTATTTTTAAATATTTCGATCAATTCTAATACATCTACTGATTTAATATCGGTACACCAAGATCAAGATAAAAAGTTATATGTTCGTGCCCGTGACCTAAAAGCTTTAAGGCTAAAAATGGATGAGCATATTCCAGATAGTCAATGGGTATGTATTAATGAACTTAAAGGAATCCAGTTTAAATATCTGGAAAATGAGCAATCTTTAAACTTGCAAGTTCCTTCGAGCATGTTGAGTGACTATTCCGTTGACTTAAATGGTCAATCGACTACAAACACTAACTTGCTGAAAATGAAACCCTTAAATGCTGCAATCCTGAATTATAGCCTGTACCATACTATAACCAATGATGAGAGTATTTTCTCAGGTTCAGCTGAAGGAATTTTTAATAGTGCACTCGGTAACTTTTCATCAGGCGTTTTATATAACGGTAGTAATGAAACGAGCTATAGCCATGAGAAGTGGGTGCGTCTGGAAAGTAAATGGCAATATGTAGACCCTGAAAAAGTCAGGATATATACCCTAGGTGACTTTATTTCTAACAGCTCGGACTGGGGCAGTAATGTACGTCTTGCCGGTTTCCAGTGGTCGAGTGCCTATACCCAGCGTGGTGATATTGTTACCTCGGCGTTGCCGCAATTTTCTGGTTCGGCGGCACTGCCTTCAACACTGGACTTATATGTTAACCAGCAAAAGATTTATTCAGGACTTGTTCCGTCAGGCCCATTTGACATTAAGCAGCTGCCGTTTATTTCAGGAAATGAAGTCACACTGGTGACGACTGATGCCACAGGTCAGCAAATCATTACTAAAAAACCTTACTACTTTTCATCGAAGATTCTGGCAAAAGGCATAAATGAGTTTTCAGTAGATGTTGGGGTTCCACGCTATAACTATGGGCTGTACTCAAACGATTATGATGATGCCACCTTTGCCTCTGGTGCAATTCGTTATGGTTATAGCAATTCACTAACCTTAAGTGGGGGTGTGGAAGCCTCAACAGATGGTCTTTCCAACGTAGGAACAGGTTTCGCCAAGAATTTGTTTGGTGTGGGGGTGATTAATGCCGACATTGCTGCTAGTCAGTATAAGGATGAAAACGGCTATTCAACTCTGATCGGTTTAGAAGGGCGTATTAGCAAGAATATTTCATTTAACACCAGTTACCGCAAAGTATTTGATAACTACTTTGATCTGGCCCGTGTATCTCAAATCCGATATTTAAAAGAAAACCAGATTAGTGCTGAGCCACAGAACTATCTTAGCTATAGCGCGCTGGCAGATGAGATTATTAGGGCAGGGATTAACTATAACTTTTATGCAGGCTATGGTGTTTATGTCGGTTATAACCAGATCAAGTACAGTGATAACTCGTATAAGTTACTGTCTGCCAACTTAAGCGGAAGTTTAAACAAGAACTGGGGTTTTTATAGTTCAGCTTATAAAGATTATGAAAACCATAAGGACTATGGCATTTACTTTGCGCTGCGCTATACGCCATCTACAAAAGTTAATTCAATAACAAGTTTTTCTAATGACAGTGGTAAAACAACGTATAGACAAGAAGTAAATGGATTTAGTGATCCACACATTGGCTCATTTGGATGGGGTGGATATGTAGAGCGAGATCAGGATGCGCATACTAACAATGCATCGATCTATGGTTCTTATCGAGCAAGGGCTGCGTATCTGACAGGTCGTTATAACCGAATTGGGGATAATGACCAGGTTGCACTTTCAGCGACCGGATCGTTGGTTGCGGCGGCAGGACGTATATTTGCGGCCAATGAAATAGGGGAAGGTTATGCTGTTGTCACCAATGCCGGACCGCAAAGCCAGATTATAAATGGTGGAGTAAATTTAGGAGAAACTGATAAGTCGGGAAGATTCTTAATTGCTAATTTAAGACCGTATCAATCTCATAATATTTATCTAGATCCATCTTATTTACCATTGGAATGGGATGTGACGACTACCAATCAGACCGCACTTGTGGGCTATCGTCAAGGAACCTTGGTTGACTTTGGTGCACATCGGGTTATTTCAGGCTTGGTGAGAATAGTTGATAAAAACAATACACCATTATTACCAGGCTATAGCGTTCGAATTAATGGACAGCAAGATGCTGTAGTGGGCTACGATGGTGAAGTATTCGTTCCAAACTTATTAAGACAAAACAAACTTGAAGTAGATCTTCTCGATCATGGTACTTGTCAAATTAATTTCACTTATGAAAGTAAGCAATACAGTGCTAAAAAATTAGGGGAGCCTGTAAATTATTTTGTGTAAGTTCCATTTTTTATAAATGATCTTTTAATCGATCATCGAACTGAATCGTAAACCAATTCATTGCTAAACGCCAATTTTGAATTGGCATCGTCCATTTCTTCGCAGCATTTGATGTTGCTAAGTAAATGACCTTCTTTACTGAGTCATCAGATGAAAAGATTTTCCTTTTCTTCGTTGAATGGCGTATTACGCTATTCAACGACTCAATCGCATTTGTTGTATAAATTGCATGACGTATTTCGGCTGGATAGCTAAAGATCGTTCGGATATTTTCCCAATTGGCCCGCCAGGATTCTCCAATTTTGGGATACTGGTGATTCCATTGATCACAGAAGATGTCTAGGGATTTTAAAGCATTTTCCTCTGTACTTGCCTGATAAATCGCTTTCAGACCCGACGTAACAGCTTTGTAGTCTTTCCAGCTTACAAATCTCAGGCTATTGCGTACAACATGCACGATACACAGTTGAATATCAGTATGAGGGTAAACAGAGGTTATCGCGTCAGGGAAGCCTTTTAATCCATCTACACAGGCAACAAGAATGTCCTGTACTCCTCGATTTTTTAGCTCTGTCATGACTGACAGCCAGAATTTGGCACCTTCTGTCTGAGCAATCCACATACCCAGTAATTCTTTTTGCCCATCCATATTGATGCCTAAAGCAAGGTATACGGACTTGTTAATCACATTGGAGTGCTGACGGACTTTGACAACAATACAGTCAAGATAGACAACAGGATAAAGGCTATCTAAGGCTCTATTTTGCCACTCAGTCACTTGCTCAATCACAGCATCGGTAACTTTGCTGATGAGAGATGCTGACACATCGGCATCGTACATTTCTTTGAAGAAGGCTACAATTTCCCTATTAGTCATTCCTTTTGCATACAGTGAGAGGATTTGGTCATCCATACTGGTGATGCGTGTTTGGTGCTTTTTTATAATTTGTGGCTCAAATGAACCTTCTCGATCACGGGGAATATCTAAAGCCAGTTGTCCATCTTGAGTTGTAATGGTTTTAGAACTAAACCCATTACGGCTATTTGAGCCTTTCTTGGGCTGATGCTTTTCATAACCGAGATGGTCTGAAAGTTCAGTATTGAGTGCAGTTTCAATCATGAATTTTTTAAAGACTGCTGTCATTTGGTTTAAGTCTTCTGGTGTTTTTAGACCTTTAGCCAATTCGGCAGCCATACTTTTGATTGTTGCTTCATCCATGTGAAGTACCTTTTGTAATTATCCTCTGAAGGATAAATGAAAATTAAGTACTTACACAAAATTTAGAACAGTCCCTATTAAGCACAGTCTTGCTTTGCTCATACTTCAAAACGTCTTTCTTTTTATATGAAACACGTCTCCCAATTTTCGAGAAAGGCAGTGATGATTGATCACAACGCATTCTAGCTAATGTCCAAGGCGAGCAATCTAAATAAAGTGCCACAACTTCTTGAGGAAACTTCTGTTCTTCATTAGCCATTATGAAGCGATCCAAATATTCTTGTTGCTCTGCATCAGATAGATTTCTCAGATCTTTTAACATTTACCCCTCCTTACTTTCCGCTTTCATAAAAGTAATCCAATGTGTATTGCTGCGCTTTCCACTAATGTGGCCAAACAATGGCTTTTGATCTGTTAGCTCTAAGATTTCACTAACTTTGATCTGTGTTTCATTCCATTTGAAAATTAAAACTCCACCTTTCACTAAAACACGGAAGCATTCCGAAAAACCTTTTTGTATATCCTCACGCCAATCCTGTGACAATTTTCCATATTTGGCAGCTAACCAACTTTTCTTTCCAGCTTGCACAAGATGGGGAGGGTCAAAAACGACTAAAGAAAATTGCTCATCGTTAAAAGGCATTTTGCGAAAGTCCATTAATACATCTGGTTCAATCACTAAGGTACGACCATCACATAATGTATGTTCTTCTTTTCGAATATCTCCATACACTACATTTGGGTTGTTTCGATCAAACCACATCATCTTTGAACCGCAGCATGGATCTAAAATTTGTGCATTCATCCCTCAGCTCCCGATTCGCTAACACCCAACTTAATGCAACCTTCCTCAGGTAAATCAGCATACCAACAGTAGTATCCTTCACCGTCATAACCATCTTGGAGCCATTTGATGGTCATTTCAGTTTCCATCTGGAATTGATCTTTCTCACCATCAGGGGCTCCAAAATCAAAGGCATCTTTCAGTTCGGCGCAGGTTAAAGTTACTGCTCGTGTTTCAGGTAATGCTACTTCCTGAACTTTGGCTTTTATCTGCCATAAATCCCAACCTAGCTGTGACTTTGAATTTGTATACTCTCCGCCTTCAAATTCAAGTTCACGCTGTTTACCACCAACACTCAAATAAGCTTCTTCAAATGCCACTCTTTCCTTATTCAAATCTATCATCCGCCTTCACCCAAAAAAGTTGTCTCTAACCACCAGTTTTTGTTGTCTTGAAGATATTTTTCATGGTCTTCTTTGCTTCCTTGCCACTCCTCAAAAGTAATAGCATCAGCAATGCATTGACCGACTGTTGGAAAAGCTTGTAAGGCTTCTTTCTTAAGTCGGTAAACAAGCTGTTTACCAATTTTTTGAGTAGGTACCGGATGTAAAATGGGGCTAGATTCAGGTTCTTCAGGAATATTTACGCACCATAAAGTCGGAGTAATTTCTGTATTAACATCTTTCATATAGGTCATCCAATAATTGAAAATTTATAATTTTTCAGATTGATAGCAGTCATTTTTTGGCAGTGTTGACACTTAGTACGAGCCCGCTTTTTGAGCTCATCAAGATCTTCTTTAATCTGCTTTTTTTGCTCTGTTATCTGAGTTTGTTGTCTTGACCAATATTTCAAAGTATCTTTAATCCAGATTACGGGATTAACTTTTGCCTTGCATTTCATACAAATAAGTTCTAAAGCCTTGCTATCAATTTCGACTTGTATATGCTGGCACTTACGTAGGTTAGAGCTTGGAAAATTAACAATATTTTCCTCCATATTTAGAACAATATGGTCTTGAAAGGGATAGTTCATGTTCCCTTTATATTCCTGTTCCATTTATGCCACCAACTGATAACTTTTTTGATTTAATCTTGCTAAACCACGCAAACGTAATTGCTCAATAAAGTGTTTATCTCTGTTCATCCATGCTCTGCAGAACGAGGCAAATTTCTTTTGGCAAATATCATTCATTGGGAAACCGTATTTTGTTTCATTCATTGATATCTTTGCTACTTCTTTGCCACGTTTTAAAACCATGAATCCATTTTTATGAGATGGATAAAATCCGTTTTCACACATCCATACTGTGAACGGAAGCGACAAAGAGTCTGGGATGTTACGCATCATTTACA
The DNA here is from genome assembly GCF_041021905.1 of Acinetobacter nosocomialis. Classification (NCBI taxonomy): domain Bacteria; kingdom Pseudomonadati; phylum Pseudomonadota; class Gammaproteobacteria; order Moraxellales; family Moraxellaceae; genus Acinetobacter; species Acinetobacter nosocomialis. Next base: position 2,382,765 of record NZ_CP157432.1, on the reverse strand, counting down.
TTCTCCAAATAGAATCTTTAAGTTTCGCTTTGAAGAGCAAAGCTTCTGTTTCATTAAGTGAAACATTTAAGAAAACTTGGGTTCGTTTACCTATCACAGTAAAAGTTCTAGTTTTGCTGTTATAAATTTGAATCATTGAGGCGACTCCAATAAAAAGTTACCTTCAACCTCAAGTTCTTTTCTTCTTTTTATAACCAGCTCCATTAGGGGTTCTTGAATACGTTCATCTGTTTCTGAAATATCAATTTCAATCGCATCCAACGTAGTCAGGTCTGTAGCTCGTTTGACTCGTTCAGAAATTGAAATATTTTCTTTCGATTGACCAGCAATGATGACTAAGTGTTTATTTAACTCAGTTAAAAAAGATTTTTGATCTTCAGAAGCCCAGTCTTTCGTTTCCTCAATGAGACTATTAGCTGCATCTGCAGTTTTAGTTTTCTTTAGCTTTTCAATAAGGCCAGCTAACGGAGACTCAACAGGTTTGTCATTATGGTAACGAGTCCAATTTTCCTCTTTGTTATTGGCCTTCTTCGCAGTTTTTTTTGCTTGAGTTGAGATAGTTTCTTTATCTGCTTTAGGTTCAATTGGTCCCAAAACATTTAGGATGTTGTCGTCATCTATACTTGTCAAACCTACTTCACCACTAATAATTGCGTTAAGTAAATTCTTAAACTCCTCACACCAATATAGTGACTTAACAAATACCCGCAATTCACCGAAATCATGCGATTTTCGTTTAATAAATGCATCTGCAGCTGAACGAGTTAGATGGCAATTAACATCTTCCCAAAAATATTTACCATGGCAGATATGAATATTGCGGTCATACCAGTCACTTAAAATGCTTATTTGAGTAGTTGCTTTTACATCGAGAAATAGTTCGTCTTCCTCTTCAATTGCAAAGCCATTTAAATCATGTTTTTCTGCAGCTTTTAGTGAATCAAAAAACTCTTCAACTGATTTATATTTTGATTCCTGATCTACATCTACAATATTCGTAATTTCAACTGAATCGCTTGCAGGGTCTAAACCCCACACAATATTTTTTGATTGAACAACGAAAATAGGTGAATCTGTACCAGCGTTATCATTTTCCCAAGAATTTTTGAGTTGTTGGGTAAACTCCGCCCATGTTTCAGGCGTAAATAGAGTAGGTTTCATAGTTGCTAACCTTTAAATATTTTGAAGCGCTTTACGCAAATGTGGGTCAAGGTCTTCTTTATTCAGTAGCCATGAGATATATGGGCGCGGTAATTCTTTAAGAGGTGTTCCTTTGTGTTTACCCCAAGTCATTATTTTGGGTAAACGAACTGCTTCAGACATAAGATATAAAGAATTAAGGTCTTTAATTCCCAGTCGTTCAATTAGAGCTATAAGGATAATCCCAGTAAAATAAACATCCGCCCGTGCTGAATGTGCATGTCTTAAATGCTTGCGTGCTTCTTCACGGTTACTCATTACGAAATAGTACAGAACAGCCAATTTATGACTTGTTAAATCAGGCCATACGTCCCTTGCTAAAGCTAAAGTACATATAGTCTTTACCTTAATTGCTGGTCCACATTTATTTAGAGCTTTGATGTCGTAATCAATATTGTGGCCGACAATGAACTCAACACCTTCAGGTAACCGGAACGATTCGCAACTTGGTTGACCTTCAATATCCGTTTCAATGATGTTGTGTACAGCCATTGCTTCTAAATCAATGGGTTCAGGACAAGAATAGAAACGGTTAAAAACCTCATCCTTATGAACTAACAATTGACCATTCTCTAAGCTAAAAGGCGCATAAGCGATTTCAATTGGATAACCATTTAATTTGTTGGTTTCCGTATCTAAAATAATTGCTTTCATTGATCATGCACCATTTAACTGTTAGGCCAACAAAAGCCGCAGTTGTGACATTCCCATTGAGCACCAGAGCCAGAATGACTAACACCTAAAGTGCATTTGTCATTAGTACATCTTGGACAAGTACCATAAATCACACGAAAAGATTTAATAACTAACATAAATATCCCCAACTAGCGTGTACCAAGAAAACCTCGACGAATTTTGTAAGCTTTTCGGTCAGGGGAAGGTATGTGCGTTTTTTGAAGAATTTGACCTAATTCACGTCCTCTACGATATTTAATTTCGGTTTCTAGATTTCGTAAAATCCACTCTTTTGTATTTAACGTATATTGTGAAACAGGAGTTAATTCATTGTTTTCATTAACCGTATAAACACGAGTTAAAGTGTGATTTGCAGCATAAACTGTATAGCCAAGACGGACTTTGTATAAACCATGTTCTTCATCCTTCCCTAGGAATTCACGGAAAGTTGATTTTTGGTTTACTTGACCATTCAGATTATTTTCGTAACGTTTAGATCCTCGTAAATAGTTTGTTCTCATTGTGCACCACCTAATTTAACTACATGTACTTGAACATCAACAGGTTCGCCTGAGTTAAATTGTTGTTGCCAATGTTGCGTCTTCTGCTCACGCACTTGAGCCTCTGCATCACATGCATAAAGGAAAGCAATAGCTAATGCACTAAATATAAGGAAGCATAAAACATACGGCCATTTACTATCTTTTTTAAACTTTAGATCCTCTGCTGATGGATGCTGATAAAGTTTAGAAGTAGCTGGTTTATTTGTTTTATTCCCGCTAAGTTCAGGCACGAAACAAATAGGTGTAGATGGGGTAGATTGACTGTTTATATATTTCTGATTCATAATAATTTGCCTTTATACGTACAGTATTGGTAGAAAAAGCCTCGATAGCCGTCCAAAGTCATTGAGGCTTTTTCATTTGTGTTAGGTCAGCATTTACAGACATTTGCGAAGGTTTATATCTGTACTTAAAGCCGTTTTTATTAATGCGCTCTTCATCAATTAAATTTTTCGCATTAATATTTGTGATTTCCATGTCCTTCCAATTTGGAAAGTCTTTACTTGAACATTGAATAACACGACCACAAGCCATAGCTCGTAACGCCTCCGAAACGCTAATCAAGCCTTGTTCGTCTATAACTTTGTCTTTGTAGTGATCCATGAGAGTTCACCTTTTGACGATTACGTAGTATTGGTTGAAAAAAGCCCCGATAGCCGTCCAAAGTTTTCAGGGCTTTTTTTATTTCTTAAGATTTAAATGACCCGATTCGAACAGGGTTCTCAGGGAGTAAAGCTATTACTTTTTCTTTGAAATCTTCAATAATTTCATTACGTAATAACTCTTCTTTGACAATTTGAATGGCAAACTGAGGTGTGCTGCCAGTGCTATTCACAATTAAACGTAATTTGATTTCTCGTTCTGCAAGACCTAAGTAAGCTGAATCTTGGATGGTGAAATAAGCAGGTAATACGCCTTTTTTAGCTGACGCCGCAATTTGGGCCATTTCAGATTGAACCTGACGTGTGTTTTCTACTTCAGCGTTACTAGTAGTCGATGCTTCAATTTGCATATTTCGTACTGCAACAAGGGCATCTTTAATATCAATAGCATTATTATTTTCATCAAATGCATTAAGTACTTGAGCCCAATCTTCTATGAAAACAGCAAAGTTACGTTGATCTAACTTATGGTCTTTAAGTTGATTTAATTTTTTCCATACAACAGTTGATTCTAAACATAAAGAAGCTAAGTAGTCACAATGGCCTTGGGCTTGTCCTTCACCATGGAAGTTAAGAACTGCAATAGCTTTTACGTCATTTTGATTAACAAAAATTGGTGTATCTTTACCGCCTTCTGCAATTACAAAATCCTTAAAGTCATTAAATGTTGGTGTAGTAAATTCCCCATGAGGACGGAAGCGAGCTTCCATAAATTTTTCAGCAGCTACAACACTATAGTCATGATGCAATGCTACAAGCTGACCACGCTCAAGTGGAATTACAGGTTTAGCTAAACCTAGAAATTTTTCGATTTCGATTTTTTCAGACATGAAGGTCTTTCCTTTAGTTGAGTAAAAAGATTTTAAAAATTAAGCTTTTTCTTCAAAAAGCTGGTCAGTGTGTTTAGCAAAAAGCGATACATCACCACGTGTGTTTACATACATAGGTGTTTTGTCACCGTGTTCTTCGACACTTTTACCTTTTGGGAGTGGGGCATTTGAAATTAGTTTGTGCTCTACAGTAACGTTGTTGTGACCAACGCCTTTAGAGAACTTTAATTTAATTGTGATCTCGCCGACTTTTTGTGTATCAACAGCAGCACTGGCAACCTTACTAACTGCATAGCCAAGTTGTTTTGCAAAGGCTCCGCCATCGATGTCATTGATAAATTCTTCGCAATCTGTGGAGCGTAATTGACTCATTTTTTATTCACCATGAGATGTGTTGGTGAAATTATTATTCATCAATGAATAGATTAAATCAACAACAAATTATTCACTAATGAATTAATTGTATATAAAACAACCAATATGATTTATTTAGGGCAAAAAAATACCCAGTATTAAACTGAGTATTTCGTATATATTTACATGTATTTACAAGGGTTAACATTCAATTGAACGGAATCCAATCATTTTTAGTTTTTGATCAAATTATTTTTAGTCAAAATCATTAATCTTGCTAACTCATGATTAAAACTATTTAAAGCTTCTTTTATATTTAAAGATGCTAAATCATGGTTTTCAAAATTATCTAAGATGAAAGATTGTTCAACTAACGGATGGTGTTCATTAGAAATATTTTTAATATTTAAAAGAATATTAGCAGCTAATTCAGGTTGAGTTTTTATAACTTCTTCTGCAAAAGTTGTTAAAACAGTATTAATTCCTTGAAATTCAGTTACTTTCAACATCTTATTTATCCTTAAAACTCTCTATGCATACCAACGACTTTACCAACCAACTTACATTCTTCTGTTAGCTTAATAATTTGTTCAGGCCATTTAGTATTTAGTGGCTCTAAATATTTTTCTTCTCCATCTTCAATTATTAATCTCTTAAATGTAGCTTGTGTATCACCAGCACAAGAAACAATAACTAAATCATTGGTTTTTAAATCAAAAACTGGGTAGTCTGGATTTACATATATTCGATCACCTGGTTCAAATTTAGGTAACATTGATGTACCAGTTACAATAAGTCCATAACCATTTTTTCCAGCTTTCTTCATTGGTGGAAGCCATTCAAGTACTTCAGTGTCCTTCAATACTGTTTGAACATCTGTAAATGAACCTGCTGCAACCCAAGAAATAACTGGAATTTGCTCTCCATCTAATTTGATTTTATTTGATAGATTTACATTGTTATCTAACACCAATTCATCTAAATCATTATTAATATTATCAATGGCTTCTAAGTCATTATTGAGCAGTGTATTGGCATCATAGCCTGCCCAAGAGGCTAATTTTTCAACGGTAGATATCTTTGGTTCTTTATATTGCCCATTCTCCCAACGAAAAAGTGTAGGTTGTGGTACTCCAGACTTTTTACTAAGACCTGTAGTAGTAGTGCTGTATTTTTTTAACAGGTACTTAACGTTTTTTTGAAGGTGCATTTTTCCAACTCCAAGATGGATAGCTAATTTTATTCAAAAATGAATATTTTTTGTGAAACAATTCATTAATGTATTGACAACTATTCATTAGTGAATAAAAATATGCCTTAACACGGAGGCATTTATATGTGCATGAATATTCAAGATAAGGTTATTTACCTTTCAAATAGTCGAGGTTTGACTCAACAGCAAATCTCAGAAAGAACTGGGATTTCTCAAAGTTCTGTTTCAAAAATTGCAAGTGGCGAACAAAAAGAAGTTGCTTATAACAAAGGTGTTGCTTTAGACGCGTTAGTTGCCTCTGAACAGAAAAGAGAATATGAGGAATCCAAGACAAAACAATTAAATCGATCTGCATAAAAACCAATTTTAGGAATGTATGAGGCATAACCATGGCTGAAAAACTTCTTGCAAATGCATCATCGAAATTAACTTTAGAAGAAAAAGCAAAGATGGAATGGATTGCCAAACTTGAAGGCAAGAATTCCTTATCTAATCTCATCCGTTCTATGTGTAAGAAAAAGATTTCAGAAGTAGAAGGTGAGATGGCAGGTAAAAGCTCTCTCGAGGTAATAAAAAACATTTGCACTAGAAAAGTCTCAGAAGCTGAATCTGAATATCAGTTTCTCAGAAATGTTTTTTGTGGGTCAAAAGATAACGGGTATACCAGAGATACCTTCGAATTAGTGCCTTTACGGGCCGAAAAATCGCGGCATACAAATGCTAGTGATAAATCAGTCCAGCTTGATCTACTTAGCTGGAAATAAAAAACCACTCCCTGCGCCAACAGGAAATGGTCTATGGCTGTTCAAACCCTTGGAAGAATGAACGTGAGTAATTTAGCAAATCATCCCTGCTCAGGCAAATGCACTGATTTTAAAGAAGAACAGTGCTCAACTTGTCTTATAAATCAAGATGCCCCGCATCAAATCGTAAACACTCAAACCGATGAAGAGAAATTTCTAGATCGTGCATTCAATGCACAAAAGGAGATTTCATGACTTCAGAAAAAAAGGTTTGGCCGTTAGGAACCAATCACACTGATTCTGAGGGAACGCCGTGGAAGCGTGACGAGCAGAACAATTGGTGGTTTTGGCAAGAAAACTTTGGCTGGTCACGTTATGTAGGTCCAGTGAACCAAGCTTTCTTAGATTTACGATTTGAGGTAGGGACTGAACAGTGATTTTTGAATTAATAAACCTTAGTGATAAATGTACATTTGAAGCACCAAATTTAAAAATTGCTGCTTTAGTTACTTGTGTACTTGGAAATGGTCAATACTCCGCGAAGGGGATAAAACATGATTTAGATGTTCCGTTCTTTCTTTTCGGTGGACATGAAGAATGGTTTATCTCTAAATTTGGAACAAATTTTGAAGAAACACTTATTCAAGTTCGAGATGAAGAAAAACAAGATTTAGCAGATAGCTTTAATAGCGTTTTATTAGGTTCCTACCTTGACCGAACAGCTTTTTTCAAAGCTTACAACTTAATTAAAGATCCAGCTGAACAAAAAGAATGGCGTAAGCAGTGGTTAGATGAAAGACGCTCTTCTTTTAATAATATCTGTGAACGTGCTTGGAATTATGCTGAACAAGTGAGCTTGTATAAACCAGCTCAGGAAGGTGCAGCATGACTGTACGACCAATTTTATTTAATACAGAAATGGTTAGGGCCATTTTAAGTGGCAACAAAACTCAAACTCGTCGAGTTATTAAGCCACAACCTACACTTAGTCAATCTTCTGGTTTTAATTGGAAAGGTCACTCTTACGGTATTAATTCTACATATAAAGGTACGATTAAAAATTTTGTAGATAGCAATCAAGTATGTCCCTTCGGAAAGGTAGGTGATCAACTTTTTGTACAAGAAACTTACGGCACCAAAATTAGAAGTTTAGGTGGAACTCCTCATGAGTCATTTGTCTACAAAGCAGATAACCCAAATGAAATTGCTTATTACGACTGTAAGGGAAAGGGGTATCCAGTTAGATGGAAGCCATCTTCTCGTATGCCTCGTAAAGCATCACGTATTTTGCTTGAAATAGTTGATATCCGTGTTGAGCGTTTACATGAAATTAGTGATGTAGATGCTAAGGCTGAAGGTTTTGATAAACCTAAAACTGATTCAACTATGCAAAGCAATAATTCTCATAACCCAGTTCTTAACTTTCAAAAACATTGGGAAGCAATAAAAGGTAAAGAATCTTGGAATGAAAACCCTTGGGTTTGGTGTATTTCTTTTCGGAGGATTGATCAATGAAAAGATGTCCATCGTTTAACAGTTACTCAGTCACTGCAGATGGGAAAGTTTTTACACACCGTCGCAAGGGTAGGTTAGCCAAAGGGCTAAATAGAGTTGATTTTTCATACTCAAAAGAACTATCGCAATTTACCACTTCAAAAGGATATCGCACCGTTTCTGTATATATCGGTAATGGCAAATCAAGACCAATTGGTGTTCATCAACTTGTTGCAGATGCATTTATTGGGCCTGTTCCAGAAAATCAAGAAGTACGCCATCTAAATGGGATTCCATCCGATAATCGTTACGAAAATCTAGCTTATGGCACAAAACAAGATAATGCAAATGATAGGGTTCAGCATGGTGGATATAAGCAGGGGGCATCACATATAAATGCAAAACTTAATCAAGGGCAAGTAGAGAGCGTTAGGAAAAAACGTGCATCAGGCTCAAAAGTTAAAGATTTGGCAAAAGAATTTGCTGTAAGTACTAGCACTATTGAGTCGGTCCTCTATGGCAAGTCTTATAAAGTTAACCAAGGTGGCGCCTCATGAGCCAGATTGTATATAGAGAAGACAATTTCATTGGGGAACTTTTAATGGAAAAGTTCGTCTTTAAAAAAATAGGTGAATATAAGTCAGACTGGGCTTTAGCTTATGTTGATCCAAATAATTTATATAGTGCTGGCGGTGGACGTCTAACAGTCGTATTAAGTAGTTTTACCGGTTCCGCTTTCTTTTCTCATGTTGGTCAACCAACTTTTAAAGAGTTCATTGCCCAATGCTATGCTCCTTATTTACTTAATAAACTTTTTCCTAAAATTGAAAAGTGGGTAGATGTTGAGGATGGTAATGAAGTTATTGAATATATAGCTATCAATAAGCTATCTGAATTAAAAGATGGTCGATCAAGTGGCGCAATTTCCAAAAGAGATCTTAGAAATTTTTATGAACACCTTAAAGAAATTGAATTCGAATGTTTTTCAAATTTCTTTGACCAGCTCACTTTTAAAGACCGATCAATCATGTGTGAACTATTTGGTGAAGACTGGCTTTGGGAAAGTGGGCCATCCAAATTAAATCCTGATTACGTATACCTCGAAAAAATGCTGGTAGATGTGATTTCTGAATTTAAGAAATTAATTGGATTGGATGGGTGAGCGATATGAAAAATAAACTCATCGTTGACCGCAACCAAGCTAAAAATATCCGCGATAGGGAATTATGCGAAATAGCGGTAAATATGCGAATTAAGGAAGGGGAAAACAATCAATTTCGTGCGAGAAAAAAATTTCTCAATCAAGTTTTTTGGGTAGCTGAACCCCTTTGTAGCATTAAATGTGGACCTGAAAAATTCTACGGTCATTTTTCCTGTGATCCGATTCCTGAAGGTTGGAGCCGTTATACACTTGATAGACCAGGAAGTAGGGTTAATTTTGGTGAACATCGCTTTTTAGTTGAGTGCACTGAAGTTAAGACATTTAAATATTCTGCAGGTCAATTATTCACTGTTTTACTAACGCTTAAAAAAGTTAATGGTGGTGCATTATGAATATGTGCCTCAACCTTAACTTATTACCTCATGAATTGATTGTTGATAATTTTGCAGGTGGGGGGGGAACATCTACTGGCTTAGAAAAAGCCTTTGGCCGTCCCGTTGATATTGCTATTAACCACGATCCTAAAGCAATTGCAATGCATCGTGCTAATCATCCAAATACTCGTCATTTTTGTGAGGATGTTTGGGATGTTGACCCTGTAAAAGTTACTAACAATCAGCCTGTAGGACTGGTTTGGCTTAGTCCAGATTGCAAACACTTTTCTAAAGCAAAAGGTGGAAAACCGGTTGAAAAGAAAATACGTGGTTTAGCTTGGATTGCTCTTAGATGGGCTGACTTTACACGACCACGTATAATCATGCTCGAGAACGTTGAAGAGTTCAAAACTTGGGGCAGACTAGGAAAAGATGGATTCCCGAGTAAAAAGCACAAAGGTGAAACATTCAGGTGCTTTGTTAATGCATTACGTCATCAAGGTTATAAAGTTGAATGGCGAGTAATGAGTGCTCGGGATTACGGATCTCCAACTCTAAGAAGACGGTTTTTTCTAGTTGCTCGCCGTGACAACTTTCCTATAGTTTGGCCCAAGCCTACGCATGCTGCACCAGATAGCAAAGCAGTTAAAACTGGGAAATTAAAACCATGGCGAATCACTGCAGAATGCATAGATTGGTCAATTCCTTGCCCAAGTATTTTTACTCGTAAGAAACCTCTAGTTGAGGCAACTTGTCGCCGTATAGCAAATGGTTTAGTCCGTTATGTGATCAATAATCCAGAACCATTTATTGTTCCAATGGATAAGGTTAAAAGCGTTGCCCCAGTACTTACTGAGTGTGCAAATGCATCTAGCCCAAGATGTATGCCTATTGATGAACCTTTACGCACAATTTGCGCAGGGGTGAAAGGTGGGCATCATGCGTTAGTTACTGCGTTCATTGCTAAGCATTATACGGGTGTAGTTGGTAGTGATATTCGTGAACCACTTCATACGATTACTGCAAAAGATCATAACAGTTTAGTCGTCAGCAACCTGGTGAAACTGCGTAATAACAACATTGGTCAACCAGTAGATGAACCATTACACACCATTACTACAAGTGCGGGTCATTTTGCATTGGTACAAGCATTTTTAACTGCCTTCTACGGTAGTGAGAAAGACGGAAATAGCATTCATGAGCCACTTCGTACGATACCAACACGTGATCGTTTTGGCCTTGTAATGGTTAAAGGTGAGCTGCACCAAATTGTTGATATTGGCTTCCGTATGCTTCAGCCAAGAGAACTATTCACTGCACAAGGTTTTGAACCTACTTACATCATTGATCATGGGATCGATGAACATGGAAACACTATCAAATTAACTAAGACAGAACAGGGAAGAATGGTAGGTAATTCTGTACCTCCTCAATTCTCTGAAGCTTTAGTACGTGCAAATTTTGCACATGAACACTTATATGAGGCAGCTTAAGAAATGGCAAGATCTAGAAATATTAAGCCCTCATTCTTTATGAATGAAGACATTATTGAATTACCTTATGAAGCACGATTGCTATTTATAGGGCTTTGGACTTTAGCAGATCGCGAAGGCCGACTCGAAAATCGACCTAAGAAAATCAAAATGTCTTTATTTCCTGCAGACGATATAAACGTTGCAGAACAGTTAGAGAACATTTCTAAGTTTGGTTTTATCGAGTTATATAACGCTGATGGTATTGATGTTATCCATATCGTTAACTTTGTTAAACATCAAAACCCACATGGTCTTGAGAAAGATAGTGAGCTACCTGACAGAAATGGCATCTACACTGTCTATCAACGTAATCCAAAAAACAAAACAATTGTTGGAAAGGCAATTCAGCTAAATAAAGCTGATCTAAAGCATTTTTACGATAAAACAGGTCCATTTGCCCCTCAAAATACTGGTTCTGCTGTTGAAAACAGTTATCAAGAAAGCGAATCGAATCAAGCAAACAGTAGTGGAAACACACAAGAACAGTTAGATAACGGTTCTAAAACTGTTTCTATCTCAGACCAAAACGCCCTGATTCCTGATTCCTTTAATCTGAATCCTGATTCCCTTAATCTGAATCCTGATTCACTGAATCCAGAAGGGAATAACAACTCCGCCGTTGGCGAAGTTGATTCATCGACTCAAGCAAAATTTAGTTTCAAGAGTGCTTTGAAAAAAAATGGTGTACCTGAGAAAGACGCTGCTGAGTTCTTACAAGTACGTAAAGCCAAGAAAGCTCAAAACACCGAAAACGCTTTTGACGCACTTTTGAATGAAGCCCAAAAAGCAGGAATCACACTTCAGCAAGCCGTCGAATATTGTTTGAAAAGACAAAATCCTTGGGGTGCCTTCAAAGCATCTTGGTACCTAAACGAAAAACCCGAAATGACTACTGGTCAACAGTCTAACCATCAATCGTTACCACGCAACGTAAATGATCAATGGGGAGCGCCAAAGAAATATGAACCGGTTGCTCACACAGCTGTGAAGGGTGAGTTGATATGAACGCAGTGCCTCAAAAATTGGAATATAAAATTTCCCATACAAACCAGATCTGTAAGATCCACAAAGAATACATGATCAATGTACATGGTCGAATCGTTTGTCAGTCTTGTGTTGAAAAAATCATGAAGCAGTCAAATGAAAAATATGAAAGCGATAAGAATATTCGTATTTTAAATTTGAAAATGGCTCGAGCTGGTATCCCTAAAAGACATGTAAATAGCGGCTTTAGCAACTATGCAGTAACTCACAAAGGACAAGACAAAGCTCGTAAAACTTGTGAAAAGTTCACTATGGATTTCAATGCAGGTGTTTTTAGAAATTTACTCCTTGTTGGTCGTACTGGAACAGGTAAAACCCATCTAGGTTCATCTATTCTGAAAAATATCATCATTAAAAACTGGGAGGCTATTTACATTACGTCTGCAGACTTAGCTGAAGATATTGCGGGTGCCTATCGCCGTAGCGGTGATAGCGAAGATGAAGCACTAAAACGTTATGTGGGCAAAGATTTATTAATTATTGACGAATATGGCTTACATGACCGTGCTGAAAAACGTCCTCACCTGCTTGAGAGTGTTCATAAGGTTCTACTTACTCGTTATGACGAGATGAAGCCAACAGTAGTGATTTCAAACCTAAGCCTTTCTGAGGTTCGCGATGATCTTGGGGACCGGCTTTGGTCAAGATTTCAACATGATGGCTTAGATATTGTGGAATGTGATTGGGATGATGCTCGTATAGGTGGAGGTAAAGCACAGTGAACGCATTTGTTGATATGAAAAAATCTGAATACGCATTAGTTGCTTACTCAAACGTAGCAGCTAAATCTAAGGAGCGAAAAGCATTAGAAAAAGCAGTTAAGAAATGGCTGAAACATCCTGGTAATAAAATTCGACACGTTGAGTCTATAGGGCGTGATCTCAATATGCCTCACGGCACCGGACCTATGTATAAGCGTTTATGTTGTCGTTGCGAAACTTGTGTCGAATGGGCGCTTTCAACTGGTTTAATCAAATCTAAGCCAAAACCAGTTGTAAAACGTGGTCCAGATGCTCGCCAATTGCGTATTTTGGCACAGAAAAGCCAATTGACCCCCTACGCTACAGCTTTTAATGAAGATTGGGATTTACTGGCCTTAGAAGTGGATTATTCAGTTACGGCATTTCAACTTGAACGTATTTATCAAGGTCGTTCTGAAATTGATCACAACTTTGTTTGGAATCGAGTTAAGCGTGTAGCTGATCGTTTAGTTGCTGAAAAGTTAAGAGCTAAAGGGGGTGGGTGCAAATGAAATCTAAAGCAACCAGCAAAAAACGCTCAAAAAAATACAATCCAAACAAGCTAACCCCGACCCAAGTTCAAGCTAATCAGAAAAAGGCTTAACTACGAAGAGAAGCAGCTAAAGAATATGAATGCAATATGGGGTCCATTTCATAAGATGTAGGGACTAGATGGAAGCAGAGAAATTTAAAGAGAGAGGTTAATTGAGCATTTTCTAAATTACTTAATAGTACCAACTTGAATAAGGGCAGCTAATACTAAATCAGCCATTTTTAGGTTTGAGCGCTTTTTTCGCTAGGTCTATTTCTTAAAAAAGAAATAGACCTTTTTATTAGGAATTACTATCTTAATATTTTGATATTACTTCAAAATTTAAAATAAAAAACTTTGAGTAAATTCTTGTAATATTAATTTAATAATTCTATATTATAGAATAAGAGGAAATTATGAAATGGAATTTGTAACATGCCACAATATCTTTTTCTTGCTGAGACTATTTACAAAAAAATGAAAAATGAAAAACTATTTTCTAAAGATGTTTTAGAAAATATGTATATTCTTATGAAGGTGATTCGAAAAGAAATTAAGGGTACAGAATATAAGCTGAAATATAATTTTATTGATTTCAATGAAGTACTGAGTAAAAGTAAAAATGATTGTAAGGTAAAGATTGATGTAAGTTTGATTCCTTCTTATAATTTAAGAGAAGAATACATTTTATGGTTAGCTGGGTTTATTCAAAAAATTACTGAAGGGGGCCCTAAGCCACCCCCTCCTATCAAAGAATATATTCCCGAGTTTATAAATTTGGAATCGGAATTAGATTTTTTAACCTTAAATTTAGAAAAAAATCAAAATAATGGGGAAGAGATTGTAAATTATTTTAATTCCAAACATTATAAAGCAACTTTTAAAAAATAGTTTTCTTAGTCCCGTTAACTAATTTTAGAAGTTTTATTCTTTTTGAACTTTTACTTTTTTGTAGCAGCAAAGAAATTAACTTTGCTAAAAGCTATAATTATAATATTTGTAATAATTTTAAATTTTTTTAGATACTTTTTTAAAAAAAATATTGATTCTTCAAAGAAATTCATTTAATTTAATATTGCTAAGTAGCCATACTTAGTATTTCAGGTTTATGTGGATTTCATAAGCTCATTTCTGGTTCGGAAATGAGCTTTTTTAATTCTTTGTTATTTCTTATAATGGGTTTTTATAATCATGTAAAATAAAAATGATAGAATGATCAAAATTGCTGAGAGTACAAAAGCTACGATGATAGTTTTCATTTTTTGATGCTTTTTTATGAAGAAAACTTTTAGAGAGTAATATTTTAGCTTTTTTCTGTCAATATACTCCTATTATTTTAAGAAATATTATTCTAGTGAGTTTATCAATTAAAGAATCAAGCTTATTTAAGTTGTGGATAAATATAATATTTTATGTAATTTATGGTTGATGAAAAAGAGAATTTCTGAGTAAGAGTTATAAAAGTTTTAGATTTCTAAACAACCCCTAGGTAATAATTTTATAATAAAGGGAAACTAGATGTGGCCTTTAAAATTTTGGTGTGTGATGCAAATCCTACGTAAAAAGGGTTTGGATATTAAATTACTAAAAAGAAGGAAATGATAGGGGCCCCTATCCTAAAAGTGCTGACACATTGGTAAGTAGGACCAGCTCGATGTTTTTTTGAGGATCAATATATTTTGCATATATAAAAGAGAGCATTTTTTTACAAACAAAAATAATGAATTGGAACAAGGGTACTTCTAAATAAATCTAACGGTTAATAATTCTGGAACTAAGTGTTTTTAAGGATTATGTCATGCAAGAAGAGCTTCAAGTTTATGTAAATCTTACTTGCTTGATTTGAGGTCGTTATGATTAAAAAAAGTAACCGCCGTCAGTGGAGCGAGTTTTTCTCCAATAATAAAAGACAGGAATTCTTTAAGGATTTCAGTGTTTCATCAGGTAATAACAAAGTTAAAAAGCATAAAGCTAGCTCAAATAAACATGTGTTTTTCCCGTGCCATGTAGAAAAAGAAAATGATGGTGAAAATAGTGTGTATAGGGGAAGTACAGGTGGTGTTATCATTTTTGGTAAGCAATACATCACAATCAAATTGCCTTATGGATTAAGCGCTAACGAGATTTGGCGGGCTACAATTGATCAGAACGGAAAGCAAAGAAATAGTCTTTCAGTAGGTGCTAAAAAGTATAAGGACAAGGTTCAAAAACAATATGGACCTATGTTTAGAGCACTTAAGTTAAAAGCTATCGATCAACTTTGTGAAATACGGTTAATTGTTCAGCCACCACTTAAAACTCGTTCTTACAGCGCTAAAACTTATCCACGATTTGATATTGATAACTATCCAAAACTACTAATTGATAGTGTCAAAGGTGATGGCTTGTTATTCAAAGACGACAATATTTTCATAAGTGAACAAATTAAGCTGGCAGAACCATGTGAAGAGGGTTGTGTCTGGCTTTCGTGCGTTTTTACTGATGAAACTGATTGGTTGTCAAAAACTGTAGATTTTGATTGGTTAGCTGGGAGAAGCATTTAAATGGCGAAAAAGAGCGATTTGCAACGTCGAGTACTTATCGGAAGAAAACTTGCAATGGCGCGTGACATGGCTCAATTACGTCAAGAAGACGTAGCATTAGAAATATTCGGTACACCGCATAAAAATCGAATGAGTGAAATCGAAAATGGTAAGTTAATGCCAGATGCAGAATTACTTTCTTTGCTATGTCAAAAATATGGTGTTTCAGCTGACTGGATTCTTGGTTTTACGATTGAACCGGAACTAGATAAAACAGCTTCTGTAGCAGGTATTCTGTTTAACAGTCTTGGTGAAATGATGAGTGAATATACTCAAGCTATGGCATTTCAATTGAGTATGGCTGCGGCACAGCATATTACTTCTTTCCCTAAAGCCTTAACGGTTGAGTTACTTGAAGCCTCAAAGGGGCTTATTCAAGCATGTTTATCTCAAGAACAGTCTATCCAAGAAAAGGTTTTACCTGAACTTCACACCCTCATGCGTATAGTGCGTGAGTGTGAACAAAATCGTGCGAAACAAATCCGTAACTTAGAAATGGCTATCGATGATGTATTCCAACGCGAAGAGAACGATTTACAGCAAAAAGCTCTAATTGATCTGATCCAAAATAAAAAACGTTTTAGCAAGGCTTCTTTACAGCAACAAGCTATAGCTGAAGTAAAACAAATAGGTCTATTTACTGAATAAGGGATAGACTTTAATGGCTCGCAAGATTGAATACTCGGAAGAAATTTGGAACCGGCTAAAAGAAGTCTATGAATCTTCTCCTAAGATTACGTGGCAAGGTTTAGTTGATCAGGTTGGCGAAGAACTCGGTTGTGAGATGCCTTCGCCATCCGTTGTACGCCGTAAAGCACTTGCGGAGAAATGGAAAAAGAAAGCTAAATCTCTAGTCAAAAAGACAGCTCAGGAGCTTAATAAAGAGATTAAAAAATTGACCAAAAAAAACAATGGTCAAGAAGATACACAAGATACTGAAAAAACTGAAAAAAGTAATAGTCAAAATTCTGTCAAAAAAACGTCAAATATTGCTGAATTTAATAGTCAAAACTCAAAAAATAGTGGTCATAACAACGGTGGCCGTTCTACAGTCAACGAGAACTATCTAAAGTCAGCTTTGGTTGTCAAAAACAACCGTATAAGAGCTCATAAGCTTGGAGAGTTAATTACAGACACTATCGATAGTGTTATTCATATTAGAGATGAAGTACTGAATTTAAATAATCCAACTGAGGAACAATTAGCATTAGTCAAGTTCAAGATGGGACTTATATGTCAAGTTGTAGATTTAAACGTTAAGCAAAGTATCAGCATTTCTAACATTGCCAAGACAGAAGCAATGTTCTGGGGCTTAGATGTAGATGATCTTAAAGACCAGTCGGAAGTTCAAGCACGGCGTAGTTCTGTTATTTCGGGTGCTGAAGAAAGAATGGCAATCGCTAAAGCTAATATGAAGAAGAAAAAAGAAGAGGCGTTTATGCGTAAGTTAGCGCTAATTGAAGCAGGTGAAGTAGAGCCAGATGATAAAAATGAATAGATTTTATATAAAACTTTACACCATTGAAATTATTATCTTTCTATTAATTATAATGCATGTGGCATTTATATTTTACAAAGTGCTTAAAATCATTAATTAAATAGAGTATTAAGTTATGACCCTTATTTCAGCAGCAGAAGCAGCTAAAATCTCAGAATCTGCACAGCCATCTACACTTGAGGAATTGAAACAAGAAGTAGGTGTATTTATTACTTCTCTTGCCGCAAAAGGACAGAAAGAAATGACTTTCACCTTATCAAAATCAAGAGCTACAATGGCAGTAGTCAATGAGTTACAACAGTCCCTAATCGATCTAGGATACCAAATTGAATTAGATGTTTTGGATCATAATAATTATTTTCTAAAGATTAAGTTTTAATTAAATTTTTGGTTGGAACACTTAAAAATTCAAAAATAATTATGATTCAAAATGCCCTATATCAGTATGGGGCATTTTTGTTATGACAGATTCAAATCACAATAATCCAGTTTTATCTTATGATGAACTTGGTTTCATTATTGGTATGAAACGAGTTGAAAAAAAAGTAAGTACGATTGATTCAAATATTGAGAAGATCATAGATATTCTTACGCAAAGCTTTGAAGAGCAAAAAGCACAGTTTGCTAAGCCTCAGCCAAAACTTACTGAATTTCAAAAGATGCTTAATGCTGTCAATAATAGACCAGCTTTAGACTTCGAAGATTTATTAAAAGAAAAAGCTAATCCAATCACTCAATCTTTTGTTGTAGCAGACAAGCTGGTCAAAGACTTTGCTGATGTTTTAGAGCAATCAGTTAATGATCTTAATACAGTAAATAAAGAACAAATCAACCGACCTAAGGCACGAAAGTCAGCTATAGAAATTAATAGCCATGAAGATTTGAATAAGGTCGTAAGCTCATCTACACCAGAACGTGATGAGAAAGGGCGTTTTGTTTCTAATCAAGATGATGTTAAAAACCAATCCGCTATTAGCAAAGTTGCCCAAACAATTACCACGGCGGTAAAGGGTGTAATGCCGAACTCACCGCAAGGTGTAGATCCTACAGTTGATGCAATCAATGAAGTTGGTCACTTACTTTCGCCTGTACGCCGTGCTGCTGGTTTAGCATTGCGCCCATTAACAGGATTGATGCGTAGTAAAAAGCGAAATGAGCCATTACCTCGTGAACAAGAGAACCATAACCGCAAACAAATAAAGTTATTGCAGCGTATTGCCGATAATTTGGCGTCTAAGGGTGGTTTGTTAGGTTCTCTAGGGAAATTGCTTACTTCCGTGTTATCTGCTGGTGGTGGGCTTCTAGGTGGTGCTCTAGGCAAAGGAAAGAAAGGTGTAGGGAAATTAGGAAAGGGCTTAGGTAAACTTCTTAAGTTTGGCCGTGGTCTACCCGTAATAGGTGCATTGGCTGCTGGTGCATCATTATTAGATTGGAATGAACAAAGCACACAAGAAAAGGGCGGTACGGTTGGTAGTCTTGCTGGGGGCGTGATTGGTGGTACTGTCGGTTCTTTAATTGGTCCAGCTGGTACCTTAATTGGGGGCATGGCTGGTTCTTGGATTGGGAATAAACTTGGAACCGTAGTTGCGCCGTATTTCAAAGAGTGGACAGATTCTTTAATTGCTGCAGATGTACCAGGTATTATTAATACTGCTTGGAAAGGATTTGTAAGTTATGCGTCTAATGCTTTTGAACAGGCGAAAGGTACTGCCTCAAAAGTTGTAGACGGGGTAAAAGAAACGGCAGGTGATACATTAGATTTCATTAAAGATAAATTCAACCGATTTAATCCATTTCATGATGGTGTTCCAACATGGGGAATCGGGCAAGGTGTTTATAAACCGGGTTTTGGTGCAAATGCTAATGTAGCGCAATATGGAGCTACTGTTGCACAACCAGTCAATCAATCCGCTGCTAGGGATGAGGCATTAAAGTTTTTTACTAGTAAGGAAGGCGGGAATTGGTCACCTGAACAAGCCGCTGGAATTGTGGCGAACCTAGAAGCTGAAAGTGGCTTTAAACATACGGCTATAGGTGATAGTGGTAAAGCTTTTGGAATTGGTCAATGGCATCCTGATAGACAAGCAAAATTTAAACAGAAGTTTGGTAAAGATATTCGTCAATCCTCATATCAAGAACAATTAGCTTTTGTGAACTGGGAATTAAATAACAATGAATCATCTGCAGGTAAAAAGTTGAGACAATCTAAATCCGCTAATCAAGCTGGTGCAATTGTCTCCCGATATTATGAAAGACCTGCAGCAGTTGAAGCTGAAGCTATGAAACGTTCAGCAATGGCGCAAAATATCCATGTTGATGCAGGCAAAAGATCTCTACTTACAGATAAGCAAGATAACTCTAAAACATTAAAAGATGTAGAAGCTAAAACAGTGAAGAGTGCTTCTGGCATTGAGCCAAAGCAAGGGAATATCTATAACCAAACAAGTAGAAAACTCTCAGGCGTTTTAAGTTCTCAAACTCCACATATACCAACTCCAAAAAGGGATCTTAGCTCAAGTGGTACTAGTCTAAAAAGTACTCCTTTAACAAAAGTACCAGCTTTTAAACAGCCACTTAATACTCCAAATCCTCAGGAAGTCGTTGTTGTTAATGGTAATAATGGTAATATCGGTCAAAATGTAAATGATAGATTCCTAGCACATGCTTTAACTGGTGGGATAGGAATGGGAAACTTAGAAGGTTAGTTTATTAATGACTCTTAGAGCTTTAAATTTAACGGTATTAATTACTATGCTTGCATTAGCTGGTTGTAATAAAAATAATGAGCAACCAGCTGAAGGTTCTAACTCAGCAATGCAAGAACCCGTTAAAGCGGAAGCAACTTACGATTTTACATCTTTAAATGAATCTGATTTTTTGAATCAAAGTATTTTAATAAATGATGACAAAACCTATAGAGGAATTAGATTTCATGATTATGCTGTAGGTACAAAGCTAATTGGTGCGGCAAGCATTGACTCAATTCAGAAGGTTGATAATCACACTTTAGCTTTAGCATCTTCACGACCACTAATAAATCAAAAAGCTGGTTTATATGGGGTACTGGCTAATAAAGCTAATTTCGAAGGTAATTTAGTTGTTTTAATTTTTGATCCAAAGTTACAAGCAAGGGTTATAGAAGGCGACATAATTGCATTTAAGGGCACTGTAGCGCCGTCAGATGTATTTACTTATACAAACCCTATAACTAATCAAATTGAAGAGTTACCAATTATATATGTTCATTTCTATCAAGCTGGTGAACTATCAATACAAGGTATTAACGATTATTTAAAAAAACAATCTTCTGAAATTCCTAATATGATTCAAGACAAAATTCTCCAATATGAAAAGCTCAATGATGCATGCCGTGGCGGTTCAGGTGATGAACCCAAAACAATTGAAAGTTGTGAAGCAAGAGATACGTTATATGTTGATATTAAAAACGGCGGATGGTGTTGGGGTTCGGAAAATCAAAATGCTGCAGGATCGGATTTGAATTGGCTGCCTTGTATAAAAGATAGATATAACTGAAATGAAAAAAAGAAAGCCAGCTAAAACAGCTGGCTTTTTTATTACCCGGAAAAAATAAAAACATTAATTTTATTGATATTTCCAATGTAATTGGTCATATATTTCTTGAAAATTAATATTCATATATGCATAATTCGCGCGCGTTTTAAGGATTATGTTAATGACAACAACAGCTTATGATACTCATTTCATGGCTTCCGACATAGCCTTTACAGTGAATCGTACAGAAGTTACTCTAAATATTCCTTTTAGGAAAGTGAAACGTTTGGGCGATATTGTATTTGGTATGGCTGGATGTTTATTTTGTATGAGAGATTTTAGTGAGGCTCTTATTGATTTTATCTTACAAAATAAAACACAATTTGAGCTTCCGAGATCTATACTAGAAAAAACTAGCAGCGATTTTATTGCATTGATCTACTTAAGTGGTTCTTGCCTTAAAGTTTCAAAAATGGTAAACCATGCAGAGTTTACAATAGAAAACATTACTAATGTTCCTACTGTAATCGGTTCTGGGAGTTTACATACTCAACATATTATTCAAGATTGCCCTAATGCCATAGCTGTTGTTCTAGAAGCTATTAAATATGATCAATATACTGCAGGGGAAGTTAAATATTGCAGTATTAAACGAGAAGAAGTTCATAATTTGGAAGCGCCTATCATGTCTACAACTCTTAATAATCAAATACAAATGTTGCAAACAGAGATTGCTGAAACAAATCAACTTGTTGGAAATGGCAATACTTATCACGCTAATACTGAAACATATCATCATGGTGAACCAGTCAAAATTTCTACAGAATTAGGTTTACAAATGTTTCAACACAGTTTAACGAACGTCCGAAATAAATTAACTACAAATTAATTTTTAGTAAAAACCTGCATATGCAGGTTTTTACTTTTAAAGGTTATGAAAATTAATGGAACTTACTTAATTCTCAGAATAAATTTACTTAGAAGATAACCTCATTGATATGAGGTTATTTTTCATGGGCAGTCTTAATCTTGCAGCTGTAACAGCTACTACTCCATATATTAAAAAGATCCAATCAGCATTAGAAAAGGCAACAGGCCAAACTATTGTCACACCAGAATTTCGCAAAATTAAGCGTATTGCTGGTGTTAGCGTTTTACCAGTTGCATTTTTCTTTTCAGGTGGCGCTACGCTCACACTTTATGTTCGTGCTTTAGCAGATGTGGTGAAGGCAGAGCTTAATGACAAAGTTATTGTGTTATCTGGTGATTTTAGTGATGACTATAAGCCAACATTTGAAAACGCCGTGAGTTGCGTCGCTAAACTTATCCGTGAAGCACAATCAAAGATTCAAGAACAAAATAAACGGGAGAAAGTCAGTTTGCCGCCGCGCCGTACTTCTGTAGATCAGAAAATTAAAGAAGTACAAGAACAAGAACAAAAGCTAGATGAAGATTTAGCAAAACAAACCGCTCAGCGTGACCAACTGAAGGAACAAATTGAACAAGCTAAGCAACAACTGGGTATAAGTTCGGAGGCTGGTCAATCCGAACTGGGAAAGCCTGAATTTGATAGTGCGAGTCCAATCAAATCAGTTACAGCAAATATCACGCGTGGTAAAGCTGCAATGAACAAAGCCATTATGGAAAAAACCACAGTGCATAGAGCAATGTATCGTAATGATCTAGGCTGGGTAGATTTTGAGTATGGCAGTGAAAAACAGGGTATTAAGCATATTATCAAGCGCCGTATGGAAAGTGATGGCATGACATATGATGAAGTTGTGCATATGCTTGTGGATACTATTGTGCAAACAATCGCTCAAGGTAGTACACAACGGCGTACAGAACGTGGATTATCTACAAGAATAAATATTGTATTTAATTCGCATGAAGCGTCATTGATTAAGCGAGAAGGTAGTAATGCATGGCTGCTTACAGCTTTTGAAGTGCATTAAAAAAGCCCGGTAGTTAGAGATGGGTTGCGACATCTTCTAACCTACACTTATGACCCTATACGTTCTCGTGTCATAAGTGGAGCGGGCTTTGTATATATAATAATCCATGCTTTTCCTATTTTCAAATCTGGAACCATTCACGCTTACATAAATACAAAAGCAATACCCTTAATACAGTTCTTATTAAGGGTGTTTTTTATGCAAATTCAAATCGGTATTGATATTGTCTTAATTCTTGCATTTTTAGCTTATCTTTCCGTTGTTACTGGATGGAATAGCAAGAATAAAGCTGCGTATATTAAACAATTCCGTCATGTGCCTATAAGCCTCTTATTTAAAGAAATCAGATATATGTATTTCATAAGTATGGCATGTGTATTGATCACTATTATTCTTGTTGATTGGAGAATCTATAACGTTGCTTCATATTTTGATGCATTAAGCGTTTCATTATGGATATTCATAATCTATTTCACCATTTTTTCAACTTATCAGATTGGCACCGCAATACTAGTAAAGCTTTTGATGATTTTCAGTAATAGAGCAACTTCCTAATGATCACATCTAAAACAATTTTAGACATGGTTGAGTACTGGCTTAATCATCCGGTTAATGGGAAGTATGGTTCTGACTTTGGTGCACCTCTTTATGATTTGCTAATGGCACCTTTAGACTCGAGGGTGGCAGATAGTTTTCTTATTAAGATGAAAAAGGATCTACCAATATTATCTGAGCTTAACTCTGACCAATTAGCCCTGTATTCACAAACCGAAGGATTTGAGACGGTTCATATTCATTTAAGCATCATGAATGTGAATATAGATCTTAACCAAGTAGCAGACCGATTGGGTAAATCAGTAACAGGTGAGACATATGACATTAACGCAAGCTGATTTTGAAGCCCAGCTCCAAGCAGCGATAGATGATTATGAGATTCAGGAACGCTATAAAGCTCAAGATCCACTTGTCGTTCACCAGCTGCGTTCTATGGCTAGTTTTTTGACTGCATTTGGTCCAGAAATCGATATTGCTTCAATTGAACCATTTACCAAAACACGTGACCGCTCAATTATTGCGGATGCTACAAATAAAGGCATTTTGCCTATAGGTACACCGTGTCAGCACTTAATAGAAATTATCAACCGGTCAACAAATGCTGTGAGCTTAAGTCAAGGGCGAATGATTGAGGACCATAGCGGCGGTAGAGTATGGCGGTTGCTT
The DNA here is from genome assembly GCF_041021905.1 of Acinetobacter nosocomialis. Classification (NCBI taxonomy): domain Bacteria; kingdom Pseudomonadati; phylum Pseudomonadota; class Gammaproteobacteria; order Moraxellales; family Moraxellaceae; genus Acinetobacter; species Acinetobacter nosocomialis. The sequence continues at coordinate 2,358,875 of NZ_CP157432.1, read as the reverse complement.
CAATCAATTACTGTTAAAGCTGGTGAGACGGCGGAAGTAATAGCAGAACAAAGTGAATACCGTGAAATTAAATATGTTGTACCAGTTACTGAAGGGTTCCATAAATATCGAATAGACCTTTTAGAGGACCTTTCACTTGCAAATATTTCGATTAAGCAGGGCAATAATAACTATGTAATTAAGCCGCGCTGGATGAATGTTGAACCAGGTGAATATGCTGTAACTGTTACTACAGATAATCTAAGAAGATTGTTTATTGAGTTTGGCGATTCTGAGAGAGCTGGTCGTACTCTGCAAGCCAATGAAACGGTAATAATTGGAATTCTTGAGACATACGGGGAAGTTGATGTTAATCGTTTAAAAGATGCGGCTTTACTTGATGTACTTTCTAATGATGAACAACGCATATCAGTGCGTTTTAAAGCTGGTGGAGTGATTAGAGAGGGCGTAGATCCGTTAGCTATATCTGAATTACGTTTATTATCAAGCTATCCATCGCTTTACGATGAAGATGCTGTATTTCTGGGTAACTTTGACTATGCGGTCCGTAAAAAATTCATGAAACGGGCACAGTTTATTTCTGTTTGGAATGAAACTTTGCAAGAGCAACACTTTGCCATTACATACCGCGACATTAATCATTTAAACCTTGTGGTGGTTGCCAAGAACCCAGCTGAACAAGCAACGTTAGAACAAGATATCTGTCAGTATATTGGTTATTGCGATAACTTGTATGAAGGTAAAGTGAATGTACATGAAGCTGTAGAAAAGCCAATTGAAGTAAAAATTAAAGGCTCTTTGGCTTCTGTACATAACACAGATATGGTTAAGACACAGATCAAAGAATTACTTGTAGAACGATACGGGCGTGAATCATTGAGCTCAAGTCGTTGGCTGGTTAATGGCTTTAATACGCAAGAAATGGGGAAGCTGATTAATGACAATATTGTGGCTTTCCAAGACCGGATGAGTGACTTTACCATTATGCTTTCAAATGAGTTGAATAAGCCTAATGAGTGGGTGTATGTGACAAAAGACAGCATTACTGTTGAGTTGGAACGCACCGCTGATATTTCGGGGGCTACATGGACCCTATAAGCTTTACTCGGCCTATCGATGAACACTATGTGAGTACGGGCTTGCAAACCGCACTTGCTAAAGCATTTAAACAAGTATTTGCACAAAACTTTGAGCAGTCCATTCAAGATTTATTGGATTACGGTTGTCCTCATATCGGTAGTAAAACAGTTGTAGAACGGTTCTCTAAACAAAACGGACTTGTTGTATTACGCCGAAATAACACCTCTGACACGTTAATGCGAATTATCTATGCCAATTGGAGCAGCATGGGTAATAAAAGAGGATTAGCGTTTTTAGAGTTTGTTTTACGAATGTTGTGGGGTAAAGATCATTTTCAGATTATCCGGCTATGGCACAGCTTGGAAAAGCTAAAAGAATATCCAGCCTATTTGTCTGATTTTGAAAAGCCAAATTACTTCTTAACAAGTCGGATTAGAATTGTTTTAGATAAAACTGTTGATGCAAATGAAGTGGTAGAGCTGTCACCGATATTACGGCGTTTAGTACCAGCCAATATTGTCGTTAAAGTTCACTCAATGGCATTTGATAGAGATTTAGGCGACACAAGCTTTGCAGCGGCATTAGCAGCTAAGCCTTATGCAGTCTATAACTTCCTTTAATTCAATTGGAACTGTTGAGTTAGCGCTCAAATACAAAATGATTTCATAGTCCTGTTCATTAGTTCAGGACTTTTTTATATGCAACAAGCTCAAGACAATGTTTTAGTAGGAATCGCAGAACCTATCAATGGTCAGGGAGAAAACTTATTAATTGATCATTTCTTAGGATATGCAAGCCATGAATTAGAACCACAAGAAATTGATAAAGTTATTAAAGGGGAAGTGGTTGAAGGCATCACGGAATATGCTCAGGGCCATTACTATAAGATTTCAGCAAATCCTGAAAACCAAAATGCAAAAGAATTTGAAATCAGTATTCATTTTCAGGATGGCCCAATTCCTGAACATGGGGTGAATGGAGTTACTAGTGAAGCATTGTTAAAAGTGCTTATTCACCGTACTAAAACTTTAGATGAAAAATTCCCAAGCGAATTCAATAAACAAGCCATTATTTATATGGAAAGTGCGCTAGAAGAATTTAATAAGCGTACAGCAGAGCGCCGTGCTCGTGGTGTTGAAGGTACACTTCTAAAGTAATTGGGTGAAGTATGCGATTAAGTATTTTTTGTCGAAAGCGTGGTTGTTCTCAATTAATTGACTTATCTCAAATGGATTGTTTGCAAGTCTCCCAAAGTGAACATCGAGGCGGCATGGTTAGCGAGAGCTTTTATGATGTTTTTATCTCACTAAAAAGTGGATTCATCTTTGATGCAACCATTGAAGATAAACAGCATGACAAGCTATTGGAATTGATTGAATGTGATCAAAAGATTTGATTTGGAACTGATTAAATTTCAACTATAGAACAACTGAAACAATAGCCTCAATCACAGCATTGGGGCTTTTTTATGGCTAGCAAAAATAGAAAGACAAAAGTTCTATCTTACAACTTACATGACCGATGCCGTAAATATACCGGTGTTGATCGAAGTAATGTCGATGTTGATGCAATGGTCAACTTGATCAACAGTGACCATGTTCAAGAAATGGTTGCTACTAATTCATTACAAGGTTTTTACGGTCATCAAATTCGACAGCGTTACGGTATGGTACCGCCTGAAACTGTTCCTATTAAAGGTAAATTGGTATATCTAGCCCCTGCGCTTAAAACAATTCATTTACGTGCTTCACAAGATGGGACTGTAGAGCATCAAGAAGAATTTTTTGACAATGAACCTGGTGAACTTGCATTAAGACAGTATGCCGCACAAGCAGGTGGATTCAGCACAGCAGTTAACTATAAGAGAATGGGTGGTCGTCTTATACCAACTGGCTTTTTTGGTTTTGACTATGTGTCACAACCTAACTATGCAAGTAATGTAGGTGACGGTCAGTTATTTGATGGTTTATTTGTTCCAGAAGAACCTGAAGGTGTTGTTTCTTGCTTTGATAGTGCAACTGACATTTCACAGTTATCACCATCTGAAATTGTTATTGCTCAATTACTTGAAGATCAAATCTTACAGACCTACGACAATATCAATAGCCAACTTCATCTTTTAAATGAGTTAGGAAATGCTCAAGGGTTAGTAGGTGAACTATCAGAAAAAGTTGATAAACAGAAACGCCTGCAACAACTTAGGGAAGAACGCAAAAAAGAACTCTATACAGGTTTGGTAAATCCTGTGAAGAGCTTTGATTCAGTTCAACAACATGCTGAACAAATTCTGCAATCCATGGATCAGCCAAGTGTAAAAGAAAAAGCTAAAAAGCCGAAAAAGTCTTTTGGCAATATCTTTAGTGTATGGGGGTAATAATGAATTACCCCAATGATTCACTTAAAAGCATTCAAAACGCTTGGTATAAGCAGTTAGTTAATTTTCGCGCTTGGTATATGCCAGAGACACAATTAACAGCTGACTGGAAAATGAGAGCTATTGGCAACGCTATAAAAGCATGTCCTTCAAGGATGATGGACGACTCAGAAGCAATGCTTTCTGAATACAGAAAAAGCCAAACACATGGTGATAACTCTAAAGTTCAATTACCAATCATGCTTACTGCAACAGCGTTAACAGACCAACCCCCTGATGTAAATCAATTACTACCAGTACCAGATTTTGTTGAAACGGTCATTGATGAGAAGCGGGTAAAAGTTCGTCTAGTACCAACAACTGTAAGAGCTCAAATCGCATTTTTTGCCACCAATCCTAACGATCTGCGTTCAGTCATTGGGCAATTTTGCGCGTACATGTCTAGCAGTGATAACCGCCGTTTTAATGTGCCATTTCAGCAATGGAATGATCATGTTGTTAATTCAACATTCACTGTATTTGAAAATGAACTTTTTCCATCACCCGTACCTAGCGAAGCAGTCAATCTTTCTATCTCAACTGTAGATATTCAGCTTGTGGGTTACACACCTAACGTTATCGGTTTCGGTGGTCCTTTCGATCAAAACACGGGTAATGGGTATGAACCTGACGGCTCAGCAACGGAACAGCCCGCAATCAACGACAAAGTTGTAGTGCAAGCTGATCAGTACACGCCACTCGACCATCAACGTTTGAAGGGTGACAGAGAAACAGGTGAAATTACAGTTGAGCGTATAGATGACTGACTTAATCGATAAGGCACAAGAAAGTGCTGATTATTTATTGCAGCAAGAAATTGCAAATCGATGCCGTTTTGACGGCGAATCTGAAAAAGAATGTGTTGAATGTGGTGAAGAAATACCAGAGCGCCGCCGTTCTTTAGGTGGCGTGAAATTCTGCATTGAATGCCAAACCAAGTTAGAACGCAAACGGCGCTAAGGATACAAGTAATGTCTGGAATTATTCGTATTGACAGTCGTGTTGCTGGGTTTTCTGATCAACCGATTCGTCTCATTGGAGCCGCATTTGCGGATACTGGTGAGCTTGTTATTCAAAAAACAGCCGTTTATTCAAATTTACCTGTACCAAGTGATTTAAGAGATCAAACGGTTGTAGTAACTGACTCACCGGACCAAGTACAGAATTGGCAATTAAGTTTCAATGCTAAAGACCACTTAGAGGAAGTGATTTCAATTTATCAAGCTCGTTACAGAGCAAAATTAATTGAAATTGAGCCGAAGTTAAACCAGTACAACCCTAAGAACGTACTTGAAATCCGTAAAGTCGATAAAAACGGCCTTCAGCAGGAATTTGATAGCAGCAGCTTAAACAACGGCCACATTGCAATCCTGTTAGCTGTTTGGGCTAGTACAAAAATTGCAAAAGGCTTTTCAATTACTGAAGGGAATCAGTTTGAAGAAGATGCTGTAGATCCAACAATGCTTCCTTTTTCAATCTTTTAATTAATGGTGTTTTTACGGTATGGCTTTGGCACCATTAAAAGAAATTCCCGAATGGTGGGAACTTTGTGAGCGTTATCGATACGACATCTATGCTTTCGCCGTAGAAGCATTAGGTGTCGAACCCACATGGCAACAAGAATTACTATTTGAATCTATTGCATTTGATGGTAGTCGTACATCCGTAGCTTCAGGTCACGGTTGTTTTGGAAAAGGGACTTTAATCAAATTAGCCAATGGGGAATTTATCCCAGTTGAGCGCATTAACCTAAATCACAAGATCCTTGCTGCAGATGGTAAGACTGAACTAGATGTAATTAAAACAGTAACTGGTTATCAGGATATGTACCGGTTTGAATATGAGAATGGCAAAGCTCATACATTCAATAAATCGCATATCCTTTGCTTAATCTCTTTATACGATGGTAACGGCTGGTCAAAGGGCGACAAGATTGAATTACTTGTTTCTCAATACATGAACCTAAAGCCAAAAAATAGAGAACAGTTTGCATCATATAGGCTTGTTGATGGGGATCATGAGCCTTTAAAAATCACATCCGTTGCCGAGCTGGGTGAAGGTAAATATTACGGTTTTGTACTCGATCCAGATCCATTTTTCTTAGGTGAAGATGACTTAGTACTACATAACACTGGTAAAACGGCCAGTGCCGGTATTGTTGCCTTATGGCATCTCTTGTTTTTTGATGAATCAATCATGATGTTTACTGCCCCCCAGATCGGGCAGTTAAAGAAACAAGTCTGGAAAGAAATCAGTATCAATCTAGCACGATTGAAGCAAGGGCCTTTGGCTTGGCTTGCTGATTATGTCGGGTACCAGTCTGAACTCGTTTACATTAAAGGCTACAAAGAAAAATGGTATGTCTTTGCTAAGACAGCACCAAAACATCAACCTACAAACTTGGCTGGTAACCACGGCGATAACTACATGGTCTGGGTCGATGAGGCCAGCGGTGTAGATGATGCTGTACTGGATGTAGCGTTTGGTGCATTAACTCACGAAGACAACCGTGCCGTAATGACGTCGCAACCTACCCGTAATGCGGGTATGTTCTATGAGACTCATCACAAGTTAAGTCATCGAGCTGGTGGTGTTTGGATTGCTCTCACATTTAACGGGGAAGAGTCACCATTAGTTAGTAAGCAATCTTTAGAAGAACAACGGCAAAAGTATGGAAGCCGTGAAGACGCTCAGTACAAGATCCGTGTTCTAGGTGAATTCCCAGACTTATCGGATGAGTTCTTAATTACCAAACGTCAAACAGAAGAAATGTATGTTGGCGCGAGTATTTTTGATGACCATCAATTCGGTTATGTCATTACGGTTGACGTTGGTGGTGGTGTTGGTCGTGACGATTCAGTAATTGTTGTATCTAAAGTTTGGGGCGAATCGCAATGGGGGGAGCGTGCACGGAGCTATTTAATATTCAATGAAAAAGGTAAAAAGACAGGTGACATTGAAATAGCTGAACAATGTACTTCTGCAATTTTCAATTACCAGGTAATCGGGAACGGGGCAGAAGTAGAGTTTTTCGGAAGCAATGTTCCATATGCAGATCCGCAAAACGATTCTCACTGGGTGTCTATTCTTACATTAACAGCTGCTGCGCCCGATACTGAACCGTTTAGACAGCATTGCTGGGATAAGCTCCGTTATAGAGTGAAAGCAGGTGATAATGTGGAGATTTATGTTTCAAGTGGTGTAAGCGGATAGCTATATAAATAAAGGGCTGAGATGGTCCTTTAGCTACATTTTCTTTGTCCTCAATTTTGGGGACTTTTTTATGTTTGGAACCGACCAGCTTTAGTAAAAATAGGCCATGTCAGACTTTCTGCATCTTACATAGAAAGCCAAAGGCTGGTTTAAAATGACTGTGTTAACAGAAGAAATTCGTAAAAAGTATGATGCTCAACAACTAGCTACTGTTCAGTGCCGAAATTACTATTTCAAAAGTCCTGATGAGCTTGAAAATGGGTTTGATAGTGCTCAAACAGCTGCAGAAGATTACCCAGAAGTATTAAAAGCAATTTTTGATTCAATTGGCATGGATTATGCGCCAGAAGTTGATAAAGCTGTGATGTTTGGGGTATCACAATATCAAGCACGCCATGGGGGTGAATTACCACATCCTTCAATCATTGCAGCTGCATTATCTGCTGGTTTAAGTGGTGCGAAACAAGCATCTGCTTTGCCTGCTGAGACCCTTAGCTATTACGATAGTATTAATGAATCTGGTTTTGATGATGTAAATCACCAGCATCATGAATCTGTAAGCATCGTTCCAGCAATTACAGTTGCTACTATCGCCAACGTTATCGCTTATGCAACACCTATCGTTGCTATGATTCCCAACTCTAATAGCTCAAATGAAGTACCGATTGTATCTATTCGCTTTATCACCAACCGTGATTTTGGTGCAATGAAGAAATCAGAATACTTAGATGGTGCAAATGCTTCTAAGCCTTATGTTGAAGGACGATTCCGTTTTGCATTGTCTAATGGTGGCGCAGGTACAACTTATACTGTGACTGCACGAACAGGTTATGAAGACTTCAAGGCTAAAACACCTGATGCCAAAGCGAGTTTATTGCCATTTATTGCGGGTAATGTATCTATTAAGATCAATGGTAAAGAAGTTGCGCATACTCGAAATCGCAGTAAATCAAAATTTTCAGGCAAGATTTCTGCTATTGCTGAGAAAGACGTAGTAGTAAACGGCGTTGAATATCGTGTAGTTGGTAGCGAAATTGACATTTCAGCTAGCAAAATTAGCGTGACATTAAATGAAGCATTACCAGTTGGTGCGAAAATTGAAGTTCATCTTGTGGCGGATTTTGATGCGCGTGATGGTAATGATAACTATCTATTAACCCCAGTTGGTGTTGATTTCGAACCTGAATATGAAACATTGATTGCGTCACCTATCATGGCACGGGTAACAGCTTCAACACTATTACAATCTCAGTTAACTAACGAACTTAAGCTTGGTTTTCTGGGTCAGGCTTTAGCAATTGTTCAAGGTAAAATCTTCTTAGAACAAACTGTACGTTTATTAGGTGAAGCAAAAGATTTAGCTGAATACTCCGCTCGTGAAGTTACTTTTGATGCTTCTCGTGGTGTGACTGGAAAATTAGCAGCTGCATTTAATACTTCAGGTGACTTGTTTGCGGAAGTAAATAAATTTATTGCAGCGGCCAAATTGGATATTAACCAACGTACTGGTGGCTCTACCGTAGCATTTGACTTATATGTTGGCGATACTGGGTCAGTATTCTTTAATCAACTGTCAAGCGACAAGATGCCAGTTAAAACCGGATACACTGCTGGTTATGGTCAAATTGTCCGTATTGGTACTCTTGCAGATGGTACAAACGTTTACCACGCACCGACAGCACAAGAGCTTGTAGCTGAAGCAGATACAGCGTTTGATATGCTTTTAGTTGGTCGTGGTAATGAGCCAATTCGTGCGCCGTTCGTTGGCTTTATTCAAACGCCTCTTTCAGTTATTGAAACTCGACCAGATGCGCGTGAATCAGTACTTACTTTAATCGGTGCTCAAGCAGCCGAAATGAACCCGTTAGAACGTTATGCTGATCAAAGCTATGTCATCCACTGTATCAATATGCCATCTCTCAAAAATTCGTAAGTAAAACAGATAAGGGCGCATTTCGATGCGCCTTTTTACCCTATTTATTGAAAGGAAAATCTCATGGCTGCTGCAACACAAAACACTGACGAAACTTTAGCTTCAACTGACGAACAAGCGACTACTAAACAAAAAAACACACGTAATAAAACCAATAAAACTACAGAAACACAGAATACCCAAGCTGGTGATGAAAAAGCTTCAGACCAAGGTGATTTGTTAAATAGCCAAGGTCCTGAAGACGGCGCATCTCAAGATGAAGGTAATAAACCTACTGATTTGAAAAATGGCGATTCAGATAATGAAGAGTCCAATACTCAAGAAAATGGAAATCCAACTGAAACATCGAATGATTCTGTCAAACCTTCAAATGATCTAGATTCAAATGGTGGTAAGTCTGGTGATGATGTGGGGACGGAATCGGATCATGTCCTTAAAGAAACTGATACTTCTAAAGTTAATACTCCCATTACGGATTTGTTAACAGTATCAGGTGGGAGTAGCGTGGATCCGCTAGTTATTAAAGTTACTAATAACGGATTTGCAACAGTTTTAGAACCGTTATCACGTGTTGCTATTGAGGCAGGTAAAACAGCAAGTATTACGTGTCATAACCAAACATTTAAACATCAAGTACTGGAAAACTTACGTCAGTTGAAGGGGCTTGGTAAGAATCTAACTGTTGAGTAACAAGATGACTATTTTCATTATTGATGGCACGAACCCAATTATGGATGCTGTTGGTGATCATCCTACTGAACGAAGTATTACACTTCAAAATAACGGTTTAAGTGACATTACCGAACCATTTACGCAAGTTTTGGTACAAGCTGGTCAAAAGGTCACATTCACTTTGATCGGTGACGAAGCTCATAAACAATTGCTAGATAACCTAGATCAAATTAATGGCTTGAAAGGTAATGTACTTCAAATTGTACCTACTGAGGCAGAAGAGCCTACAGAACCTGCTAGCGGATTATAAAATTTAGGAAATGAAAAACCACTTTCGAGTGGTTTTTTTTACATTGGAACTAGCCAGAAAATCAAAAATGCCAACGGCTCAAAATACTTAAAACAAATAGCCTTGGGCGTGTAATGTAATGAATATACTTGCTCTATCAAGTACAGGTGAGCTATCCCTTGTTGCAGGGGCCAGCCCATCACTAAAACTGGAATTTGATACTCACAGTTATCTTGCAAATACAGAAATCAATGTGGCCTTTTTTGCGAAAGTAACTAGCCCACGCGGTCCTGCAGATATTTCTATGCGTTTGGAAATCCGTGATGCGGTAACAGGTGATCAAATTGTTACTGTTCAGGGATTAGTAGATGGAGACATTGAAAATTCTGCTTCTATTGTCGCTGTAGCTGATGCGAAAGAATATTTTGAGCGTTTTGATTTATCGTTAGGTATTGATGCGTTACAAGCAATCCTCAAATCAAATGCTTATAACGAATCAAATAGCTTAGGTCGTGCTTCAAAAACATTGGCATTGGAAGATGAATCATTACCATCATTTAATCCAGATGAACTATATAAAATTCTGACGAGTCAATTAAGTACACCAGCATATCTGACTTTACCAAATCCTCATGATTTACCAATTTATGTTGCGGCACAACGTGCAGCTACAAAGTTACGTATTCCTTTGGATGCTGAAATCAACCCAACTTTTACAGCTGAGCAAGCAGCTCAATTTGCGACAAGCGTAGATGCACAATCACAGTTTGTTCAATTCATTTGGAGTCCGAACCTATGCCGTCCATCTGGTGCTGTCACACTAAGAGGGCGTAAGGTCCCAGCTTATTATTTGGGCCATTACATCGGCGATAAATTATTACGTAACGCAAAGTTAAATAAACAAGGCTTTGCGCCGTTAAAAAATGCAGTAGCTTGGAAAGATTATCCATTTACAGCAAAAAACTTAAGCCAGATGCCGAATATTGATCTTGAAGATGAACAGACTCAAGAAATGTTGGCTAAGGCTAAAGTAAATGTAGTTCGCCCAGTTAAGTTTGAAACTACATTATTTGTATTAAGTGATGTGCTTACGCAATACCAAAGCAAAAATAGTGCTTTGCGTTTAGTTCCGGCCGCGGAGATTTCAGCTCGAGTTACGAATAAATGTATCGAGATCCTACGGACTTATATGTTCCAAGCTACACCGGACTATATCAAAAAAGCTGGTGATGACATCCAAGAGTTTTTAGAAGGTGCTTCTAGTGAAACAACCGGTTGGTTGCAACCGGCTGAAGATCTAGGGGGTAAACCTTTTGAGTTCAGTTTAATACCTGACAAAGACTATCCATATGAGCGTGTACGGCTCTATTTAGCCCATGGAGTTGTTGGTACAACTCGTGCCGCAATTTTTGATGACGACGTTTTAGTTAAATAATTTTATTAAGGATCTATCAAGATGAATCCATTTGGACCCACTACTGAAAAACCATTAACTTTACGTGCTTTTGATTCAGCAGCGGAGAATATCTCTACCGTTGTAAGTAAGGTTTCAAGTACTGATCGAGAACAGCAATCTGTGATTGAACAAGTACGACAAATTGCTCTGAACATTCTATCCGATACGGTAGATACAATCAGTGAAGGTAAGCTTGAAGAAGGTGAACTGGGCGTTGATCATTTAGACGCATTAATTGTCGATGCATTAGATGGTGCAGATGATGAAGAAGGCATCTTTGAAAGCGCTTTAATGGCATCTCTGTCCGATGCTTTCCTAACATTCGGCGTTGACGCTTCTGATATTGAAGAGATCTTTAGTGATGATACAGAAGTTGCTGATGTGGCGTTAGAAGCAGCAGCCAATACAGTTCTTGCTAATATGCCAGACGATGGCCCAGAACTTGAAGAACTCGTTCGAGAGTTTATTTTCGGTGAAGCGGATGAAACTGAAGAAGGTTTCGATTCAATGGCTAAAAAAATTAAAGCTCGAAATGGAGCATTTAGCCAACGGAAAGTAAATGGACGAAAAGTTCATTACCGTGGAGTACTTGCGATTCGACAAGGTATTAAAACGGTTGTGAATAAGCGGTTACCTGGTCAAAAGGTTCGTTTAACTGCAGCACAAAAAGCTGGTATGAAAAAAGCTCGACTTCATGCTTTTACTGCAAATGCAATCAACAAGCGTTTACGTTCATTCAAAAAAGGTAAACGCTTAGGTATTTACTAATTACTCATAGGTAAGGTCATTTTTGGCTTTACCTATAATCCATTTAATTAAGGAAATACTCATGAATACAACTCAAATCATAGGTGAAGCGCCTGGTATTCAATATCAGAAAAAAACTGATAAAACAGAAATAAAGACCAATCAATCATTAACTGACACAATTATTATTGGTCGTTTTATGCGTGGGCGTTTTGATGCACCGATGACAATACATAAGGGTAATATCCGTGGTGAACTTGGTTATGAACCAAATAATCCTGATTATCGTTGTGTCCAAGATGCGCTAGATCGGGGTGTACCTTCATTACAGGTTCTGCGAGTACCACCAAATATTGGATAAGTTCTAAAAAGAAAGCCAGCTGTATAGCTGGCTTTAATATAAGGGGAGTTCCAGTAGGAACGTCTTAATTTAATGATATGCCCTTTCAGTTCACAGGTTCAAAAGGAAAGCGTTTTAATACTTTGCCAAGCTCAAGTACTTCATCCTTATGAAGAAACTCCCATAGCCCATTAAACTTTTCGCGTAGTTGCACGACATTAATGGGCGTGTGGTGTAGAGAATATTGCTGTACTGAAAGAGCGCCGTTTTCCTGAATCGAAATCCAGAAGTTTTTCGGACCTTTGGGAGATTGATACTTTAGCTTCTCACCTACATGCTGTGCTATTTCATAAGCTAGCGGATTTTCTAATGCTGGATACCGTGCAGCGAGATTATCTACAAATTTTTCTAAACGTTTAAGTGTATCTGTTTCGGTTGGGCCTAGCTCATGAAGTGGTATTGTCTCAAGATACTGCTTCGCATCATCAAAATGGATTGAAAGCAATTGGCTATATTTAGCAATTCCAAAGTGGCGATTATGACGTATCCACATAGAGGCTCTTAAACTTCGATCTTTTCCTGCACGACGATCGACGATTGCATGTAAAGCATGCTGTTGTTCAGGTGAGATAGCTTTTCTATGATTGATTACTTGGCCTTTTGTCCAGTAATTCCATAAGACATCATCACATTCGTTTTGGTACATGATGACAGTGTCACGAAGTTCAGGTTTTACTTTGTTAGGACTGATGGTGGTGAGCCAAGCAAGAAGTTTTCTTAGTGGTAGACAAACCATTTCCTGTAAGTCGCCAAGAGTAGGTATAACGATTTTCGTTATACCCCATCGTTGAGGATTGGCATTCAGTTTTGCTAATTGAGACTGCCAAGCTAACCCCATACCCTCAACAATAGGCTTCATGGGTGTATATGGCTGACCATCATGTTCCACCAAGTACAACTCAGCATTGTGGAAAGGTACGGTGATTTGAGTTAAAGTAGTCATGTCTAATTTCCTCTTAGAGATTGGATATAACCCCTTGTTTACTTTGATCGGTACAAGGGGTTCTTTTTATCAAGACCATATCCTGTCCTGATGAGTTAAATATAACAACTATTAAATATAATAGCAATTACGAGTATTAATAAAATTATATTTAATAGCAATTGTTCTTGTGATACACTGAACTAAATATTTTTTGGTATATCGTGATGGTTGAAAAAAACAATGTCGCAACTTTGCGAGAGCAAGCTGGTATGACAGTTTATCAATTAGCTAAACAATGCGGATTTATATCAAATAATCATGTGCTTAATAGGTATATAAAAGATGCAGAAGCAGGAAAACACATCAGTGTTTATCGTGCCTTACTCATTTACACCGAACTAAAAAAAGCTGGTGTATGCGAGAAGTTTGAAGATGTCTTTTGGCTTGAATGTGATGATAAAGATATCGAAAACTAAAATATTTTTCTTGTGGAGTTGGAACTAACTAACTTCTAAGCTTTCCTCATTGTAAATAATGGCTTTATTCAATGAATAGGGTCATTATTATGTCCAAAGCTTTAGCTTATGCACCGGCAGTAAATACAGCTAGAACAAAGTTGCCCAGTACTGAATCAGATCCTTTCTATTTTAGGCACATTACAAGAAAATCAGTTATTATGAAAATCATAACAACTTGATTAACTATTTGTTTTAACTTAACAAACTGAGAAGCCCAATCTAAGCCAATGCCATCAACGATATGCTTCATGGGTGTGTATCGGGGTGTACCTTCAGTACAGGTTCTGCGAGTACCACCAAATATTGGATAAAAAGCTGATTTAAAAAGCTACCTTTTAGGGTGGCTTTTTTATTAAGACCTATTAAGTGGTTGTTAAACAGGTCTTGAAACAGATCTTCAAATTGTTTATATTGAGTTAACCCTGTAGCAAACTTAACTTTCTGAGGACGGTTCTAATCAATTGGCTACAAATTGATGTAGGACACATCAAATGAGAAACGTCATGAACCACATAATCCATAGTCGATTTGTGGCTAGTGTTTCTGAATTAAAAAAGAATCCTACAGCAGTTGTACAAAATGCTTTTGGCGAAGCAGTAGCTATTCTGAATAGAAATAATCCAGAATTCTACTGTGTTCCGGCAGCAATGTATGAACGCATGATGGATCTAATTGAAGATCAGGAACTAATTAAACTAGCCGAGCAAGTTGATACTGACGAAACTGTGAAGGTATCTATTAATGAGTTACGAGCTAGAGTTCTCAAAAACAGCTCTTAAAAAGTTTGACAAACTTAACCCACAAATCGCTGAGCAGTTTATTCGTAAGCTGGAAGCAATCCTAGATAACCCTAAGATACCGAAGAATAAGCTGAGAGGATCAGTTGATCTATATAAGATTAAACTGAAATCAGCAGGATACCGCCTTTTATATCAAGTCAAGGATGATGTAGTCGTAGTTCTTGTTCTTGATGTAGATAGGCGAGATGTTATCTATAAACAGATGTGATATAGCCCGCTTTTGCGGGTTTTTTATTAATATAAAGTCAGTTTTCTAAAATGGAACTGATTAAAAACCAATAGCAAAAACATCCTTAATCTTGTTGCATAAATCTGCATTTTGAGCATCAAAATTATGCAACAATCTAATCCGATTTTACTAAATCAGCTTAAACAAGATTACATTGCTCTACAGCAACTTGGTTCACCATTATTAGCGTGTCAGGGGATGTTTGTTCCTCGTGGCATGGAAGACCTTCGCTTCTTATTTAAAAGTTGCCCACGGCCAATTGTGAGTAATGAAGATCCAGCAGAAGTTCAATATGCGGGTGGATTTACTGGAATTGTTGCTGGTCCCCCGAAAACCCATTACACAGGCAACCTTCAAATCCTAGTAACTGAAGCAGGGCATGATCAACTATTAGCTGAATATGTCGTAGCTAGTGGTGGAATCATCCATGGTGATTATTACGATGGCCGTTTAGGTAGTTTTACCCGTTCTTATGCACTTGAAAACTGTGCTATACGCTTTGAGTCAGCTGAGTATGATTCAGATAGCCGATCTCAAGTTATGACAGTTTCTTGCCCAATCGACTATAACTACTTTGGTAGCTTCGCAAACATTGGTACCAACGGCAGTATTCAGCCGGGTAAAAAAGAAATTGATGGTACAGCTGAACTTGTGAATCGCGTTCAGCAGGTAATCAATACTGCTCAACAAGCTGTACGCAACTCAACGATTAATGCGACATCACGTACATTAGGCAATCTTTTCGGGTAATGGCTATGAAGTTATTACCTGAATCTGAAGGGTATGCTGTAGTTGCTGGTTCTATCCAGCAACTTTCAGAAGAACTCTATAAAGAATATCAATTATCGGGCTATTCAATTTTGCTTGATGATATCGTGAAAGCATTTTTAGATGAGGCAAAATATTATGCCGGATGGGCTGTTTTAGATTGTCAAACTAAAGCTACCACGAGTATTGAACTGAATGAAACTATCGAACTTAGCGGTGATGAGTACGTAATCATCCAACCTTTAGTAAAAGCTCACTGTGATCTTTTGCAAGCTAGATTGGTTGAAGCTACTCGTGGGCTCGGAGTCGAAAGTTATGGGCTATCTGTATCAGAAGCTCAACAGAACTATAATGAAAAGAAAGACGCTTTGCCTAAACTTGCGTTTTGTATGGCCCCAATGAGTTTTAATTTTAACTTGGGGAACCGTTAATGCAAATCACCATTGTATCTGCGGGTAAAATTATTCCAGCGTCTGAGCTGATTAGTGCAACTTTAAGAACTGATCTCATACCTATTCCCGCATCTATTGAGTTCACAGTTCAATCTACTACTGAATTAGACTCCCTTTTAAAAGAAGGGGAGCTACTTACTGTAAATGACATATCTCATCCTTTCGAACTTATCAAAGTTACCCCTCTAAAAACTCAGACTATTAAACAAGATCGGCGAGTAGGTGGCATCTCATGTATTGGTATTTTGGCTGGTTGTAAAAGACTTATCGAATATTCAAAGCAAGCAATTATTAGTAATGAAACTTCTTTTAATTCAGTAATTCGAGCTTGTGGTGCAACGATCAGTCTGGGCAGTGATTTACCTTTGCCTAAATTTGTTTGTTTAAAGGGTAGTATGCCTACACAGCGCTTGGCTCATTATCTGCAACAAGAAGCAGCTGTAATTTGCTTTCAAAATAATAAAGTGTCTGCTCAAAAAATTGATTCTTTCTTCAAAAAGGAACCTATCACAAAACTAGATCCTAGCAGTGTCGTTTGGATATCAAGTAAACCTTTGGAACTGATGCAAAAATCATCTTTTGTCACAGTTGAGAATAACGGTTCAACGGTTGTTGGTGATGACTCAATAACCCCAGGCCACACTGTGACGCAAAGAGCTGGTTTAGATGCCCGACAAGTCAAAAACTTGGAAAAAGTTTTGATTATGCGTGGGACCATTATTAGACCACTAAATTTGAACTGGAATGCAGGCGATATATTTGAAATAGATAGTAAGAAGTATGTCGTTTTAACTGCTGCACATCATATAGATACAGGCGCAATCGGGGGATCAATGGGGACTTCATCAAAGTTCTGGATTGCTAATTTGTAGGTCAAATATATGAATGGTTTAAAACGTGCAAAGATTTTAAGTTACAACGCAAAAGGTCGTACTGCACAAGTACACATTCATGGTTTAACTGATGGCGCGAGTGAAGGAATTACAGCAACTTTTGCTTATCCAGTCGGCGATAGTGATTTAGATACAGAAATTCAAATAGTTGATGGTGAAGACGTCTATGTCTTCTTTGAAAATGGTAATGAAGAACGTCCAGTAATCCATAGTTATGTCAGTCACGGAGACGGCGCGATTGTAGGTGTGCGCCGTATTCGACAAGATAATATTGAATTTATCTCTAAAGAAAATTTAAAAGTAGATTCTGGCACAACCGTTTCGATCAAAACGCCGTTAATGAATGTACAAGCTAATACTCAACAAACTGGTAATAGCACATTAACGGGAAATAGCACTGTAATGGGTAATACTTCAGTAGCTGGCAATAGTTCTGTAGCGGGTAGTATGGCCGTTGGCACAACGCTTACGGTTGCTGGTGTGCCTATTGACCCTAACGCTATTGAAGGTGCATTTAAAGACGCTCTCGATAAGTTAGAAGGGCTTAAGGAGGAATTAAAAGAACAAGGGGAGAAGATTGAAAATAACGAACAAACTAATCAAGAAATTGAAGAAAAGGTAAAAGAAGTAGAAGATTTAATTGAAAACATTAAAGATTCTGATGCTTTTAAATTGCTTGAAGAAGGAATGAAACATTTTGATGAGGAAGTTCAAAAGATTCATGAACAAGTTAAAGAAGTTAATCAGATCGCTCAAAATAAAGTCGATGAAGTTCGTGCTTATATAGATCAAGAAATAAATAATACTAAATTAATTGTAGATCAACATAATAATGAGGCTAATCTACGATTGGATGAAGCCAATCAACGTATCGATCAGTCTATTCAAGCTAATGAAGCATTGGTTGCTGATGCTCAACAACGTGCAATTCGTGCTGAGAAAGAACTCGATGATAAAATCGGTTTTATTAAAAGTGAAACAGATTCAATCATTGCTGATGTAAGAAGTGATTCAAATGAAATTCGGTTAGTCGCAGAAAACGCAAAAAAAATTGCGGATCAAGAAGTTCTGGACCGTAAAAAACAAGCAGCTGACACACTAAATGTTATTGATCAAACTAAGGCCGCCTTAAAACAAGACATTGATCAAAACTTAGTTAAAGCTGGTCAAATGATTGATGACGCTAAATTAGCATTAGGTGAAGAAACTAATACACTCATTAATCAAAAAATTGAACCGGTTGTAACCCAAACTGAAGCTGCAGTTAAAAAAGTAGATCAAATTGCAGCTCAGTATATTGATCTTGATAAGAAAGTTGATTCTGGTTTTCTAGCTGAAGCTGAAGCACGTGCAAATGATAAAGAGGCTTTAACTCAAAGTTTTGAGCTTAAGTTTGCTGAAATGCAAAACGAATTCGGTAAGTCAAACGCTCTAATTTCAGAAGATATAAAAACTCTAGCAGCTCAAGATAAAGCGTTTACTGAGCAAATTAGCACCGCACAATCACAAATTGGTGACAACAAAACTGCTATTAACAAAGTCGAACGTACTGTAAGTGATTTGAATCAATCTATTGCTGAGAAAACCTCACAAATTGAATCTACTCTTAAAAACTCACAAGAACAAATAGAAGGTAATGCCGCAAACATCGAAAAAGTAGAATCTTCAGTGAAACTTGTTGATGAGAAGGTTGTTTCAGAAGCAAAAAAACTTGAAGATCTAAAAACTGACTTTAATTCGAATAAAACTAAAACAGAGTCGGATATAGCAACAATTACTCAATCAGTTTCTGATGGTGATAAAGCCTTATCTTTACGTATCGACCAAACGAAAGCAGCTTTGGAAGAAGCTGATCGGAAATCTAATGCAAATATTTTAGAAGTTACTGAGTCACTTACCGAGTTGGAACAGTCTACTGCTTCAAAATTTAGTGAACTTGATACAAGTATCTCTAAAGAAAACTTAAAGGTACAAGGGCAAATTACTGATGTTCAAAAAAGTGTTTCGACCTTAGAAAGTAATACAAATACAAGCATAAATGGCCTTTCATCATCACTTAAAACTACTGATGATCTTGCAAAACTGGCTTTTGATAATGCAGCAGAAGCGCAGCAAACAGGAACAACGGCGGTAAAAGCTACCGAAGCCCTTTCTCAAAATTTATTAAGTCTAAAATCTCAAACTCAAGTAACTTCTGGGGTACGTGCAGTCGTCACAACAAAAGGTATTGATGACTGGACACGTTGGCGTACCACTGCAGAAGCGAAAGTAATTCAAGATTCTGATGCACTAGGTGGTTATATTCTTGAGCTTGGGAATAATGCTGATAATGATGAAACATGGGTTCATTGGAATGAGTTTGTAAAGATTAACCCAGATACACTTTATCGGGTTCGTGCACGTTTCCGCCGTGTACTCGGTGAAAATGGATCTATTTATCTTGGTGTTGCATGTAAAAATGCAGACCAAAGTAAATACGTAACGACTACAAACACCCTTGCAGAAGATATGGGTTCTTCTAACTACTTATTGTCGGCCATTAAACCTAATTTAGGTGAGTGGCAAGAAGTAGTTCTATACATGAAGGGTAAGTCTACTGGGGCAGCAACTGGCTTAGGGACAATTGATAATCCGCGTACTTTCCCCGCGCAAGCTGAATTTTATGCCCCAATCTTTATTGCAAACTACAACTTCCAGACAGGAATTTGTCAGCTTAATTACATTATTGTTGAAGATAACAACTCATTAGCTTCAGCTAATGATGCAACTGCAACAGCAAATGATTTATTCAAAACAGCAACTAACAGAACAGAAGCTGAAGCTGAAAGGACCAGTAAGCTTGAAACAAGAATGCAGAATGCAGAAACAGGTATTCAGAGCAATGCTCAAGCTTTATTGAAAACAGCTACAAAGAGTGATCTCGAAAGTGCAATGGGCCGTGTATCGACTGATATAACAGCTGCTGTAGATAATTTAAAAATCGGTGGTGTTAATGCTGTTGCTAATTCAGAAGCTCCTAGAACATCGACAGCTACAACAAGTCGTGAATACTTAATGTATGAACGAAGCAAAGAGTTAAAAGTTTTTTATGACGAAAACTTAGATAAGCCGGTTACCATTTCATTTGAAGTGAGTGTACCTGTTGCCGGTTCGGTTCAGGTTTACTCATCTAATGGTTCTGCCCACTTTTTCACAACTTCAGTTACAGTAACTAAAGCAAATGAATTTCAAAAATTTGCAGTGACGGTTTTTCCTAAATTTAACACTGGCAGTTCAACTGAATCTACAATTGAGTTTTACGGTACATATGGCTCAGGCCGAATTCCAACAATTCAAAAATTACAGATCGAAGCCGGCAATAAACCTACAGCATGGAGCCCAAGCCCTCGGGATACGCAAAGCTCATTAAATGCTAATGCAGAAGCGATTAAGATCACTCAAGCGGAAGTTAAGAAGCACGGCGAAACATTGTCTTCTCAAAGTTTAGATATTTCTAAGCTTAGAAATGATCTAAATTTAACTAATAATGAAGTAAATAAAAAGGCTTCATCAGAAGCATTGGAAGCAACGAAATCAGATGTAACAGAACAAGCTGGACAGATTAAAGCAGTTACAGAGCAAGCAACAGCACTCTCTGCAAGTTTGAGTAGAGCCGCAGCTGCTGGTTCGAATTTGCTTATCCAGTCAAATGTTGTGGGTAAATATAACGGAACTTCATATCCTCATCTTTCATATAAGCTAGGCGAGGATTGGGAGGTAGGCGCAAAATACACTTTAATGTGGTGTGCCGAACATCAAAGAAATGGTGCGGATACAAACTCTAATTTGGCAGTTTATGCTGGGGGAGGTCAGCAAGCCTTACAATCCGTTGTTAATACAAATGGCAAAGTTATTAATAAAATAACCTTTGTTAAAAATAATCAAGTTATTGAAAAACGTGCTTTAAATTTTTACATGATTAACAGTCCTACTGCTGCTCAAGGTTCAGTCGGAACGGTTTATTGGGCAGTGCTTGTCAGGGGTGACTTAATCACTACTGAATCGTGGATCCCCAGTGCTTATGACTACAACGCTGCAGTAGACCAAGTTAATGCAAACTTTAATGATTTCAAACAAACATATGTGACTGAAAAGGAGGCACTAACAAAGAGAACATCAAGTCTTGAAACTGGACTTTCAAATGCTGAAAAAAATATCGATAACACCGCAAAAGCACTGCAGAACTATGCAACCACAGCAAAGTTAGACGAAGCTACAGCAAATCAAACTAATCAGCTTAATGCTCAAATTAAAAATGTTAAAGCATCTATTGAATCTGCTAATGATAGTGACTCATTACTGCCAGATTTTAATTTAAAAAACCCTGAAGATTGGATTAATTACTATAGTTATGATTTGAAAATCCACTTTAAAACAACTAATACAGGTAAAGTTGGCAATACTGTCTTTAGAAAAGATTCTTCGAATCAAGCAGGATGTTGGATATATAGCCGTAAAGCTTTACCGACAAATCGTTCATATAAAGTTAGCTTTTGGGTCCGCCGAAGTGCAGATTCTACAGGTGATTGCAGCATTACGGCTATGTATGGCAAAGCTGATGGTAGTTTTTCAAATGCTACAATCACTGCATCAGCGATTGCTTTAATTAGAATTCCAGCAAACGAAGAATGGGTATATATCGAACAGGTTGTAACTTTTAATACTCATCCACAAATGAAGTTAGGTTTTGCACTTGGACACAATGGCAGTGGCGGTTGGTGGGAGTTACAAGCTTATCGGGTAAATAGCGTTTTAACAGACAAAGATGTAGACACATCACTTGTTCGCGCTACACAACTACAAAATTATTCGACTACTGCTGACACCAATAAAGCTGTTGCCACAGCTACAGATGCCTTGGAAGCAAAATTTAAGCAGAAGTTCGGGAATTTATGGACAGATAGTTCAGCAACACTGGATAGCACCCGTTATACAAAAGCAGAAACAAATAAAGCTATTGCTGAAGAAAGTAAAATTCTAAAAGCAACAATTTCGTCTAGTGGTGGAGACAATTTAATCAAGAATGGTGATTTCTATGCGCCTTTTTCAATCTCTAACTGGCGTCAGAATGCTGGTGTTGAAGGTAATGTTCTAGAAGTTTTTAAGGATGCTTATGGCGCAAACTGGGGGAGATTCCGCTCTACGAATTCGTCTACTTATTTTAAAGGTTTTATAGAGTCAATTACGATAGCTGATGGTTTAGAAATTAATCAAACCTATACGTTGTCACTTAAAGCCAAAGCTCTAACTGCAGCACAAAAAACTTTGCTTTTAATCATCCATAGATATGATGGTACTGGTAATAACCAGGTTGTTAATGAATGGAATATTGCAACAGATAAAGAAGTATTATGTACTTATACTTTTGATACAAATATCAACAACTTACAATATATTAATATTATCCTATGTGCTCAAGTAGGGTATGCTCCTGATTTCTTAATTCGTGAAGTTCAATTAGAGAAAGGCGAGTTAGCAACAGGATTTAGAAAAAATCCTCGTGAAATTGAGAAAGGTTTAGAAGCTAATTCATTAGCAATTACAGGCACTAAAACAGATGTTCAGAAAAATTTAGAAAAGATCCAAGTACTAACTGAAAATTATACAACTCTTAAATCAACTGTTGATACGAATAAATTAACAGTTGATGGGAAGTTTCAGGAAATAAACTCTACAATTAGTGATAATCAACAAAATATAACCCAATCAATTAATAGCTTGGATTCTAATTACAAGCAGTTAAATCAAGATCTAGGACAAGTCTTTAATTACAGAGTTTATTCTTCAGGCTGGAATAATGATTTTACTGGAATCAAGAACTTAAAAGGTGAGACTATATCTGTAGCTTCTAACCGCGGCTTTTCTGTGCATGTTTTAGCAGCAGATGGCTCGATTGCAACCTCTACGAGATACGATACATATGCTGACCCAGCTAATGCAGTAGCAATGAGTAATGCAATTCAGTCATTACCTCAAAATACTTTTGTGATTATCACTAACTATGATTACATTGCAATGAATTTGAATAGTGTAAAACCAGCATTACTTTCATTAGGCGCAAATCAATTTACTCTAGATCAGATTACAGGCAGAGATGCTTATATTTTAATTGGGCAGAAGGGAATCGGAGCGGGAAGAGGTATTGAACTTCATGCAACTCCTGACTCTGGTCTGAATGGCGCAAAACAGATTATGGTTGCTGTTCAGGTCGTTAGTGGTATTCCATTAGGATTAGCTAATAACAGTGGTAATTTGCAAAAAGTTTTGGAAAATCATGCTCAAATTTTAAGTCAAAAAATTACTCGATCTGATGCTAAAGAAGTATTTGCAGAGGAAATAAAATCCTTTTCAGCAAAACTAGATACTATTCAATACGCAGAAGATAATTGGATTTTATTAGGTGATGAAACTAAAACATTAAATGTTTCAACAGGCACAAATCAAACTTTTCCAGTCTGGGAACTACAATATAAAATTAAAGAACTACCAATCGCTAAAGGTGATCCTGTAGTTATACGAATCAAATATAATGCTTCGGCAGGTCTAATTGGTGCAGTTTGTACCATCCAATTTCACGGCGCGGTATATGGGCTTGGTTTACCATTATTTACTGTTCAAGCAAGTGGAGAATTAGAATTAACGGGGATTTTTCCAAGTGATGTAAAAGCTACGAATTTTGAATTTGTTCCTCTGGGTTTACGATTTGATAATGCTCCTTCAGCGGGCACATTTTCAGTTTCGAATATTTTCATTAGCCGAGGAAATTCTGCTCCTAATTTCAAAGGAGGCTTTAAAACTACTCTTAAACAAAATGCGAAATTTGTTGAAGATACATTTATCAATGCTGATGTTAACAAAGGTGTTATTGCACAACAAATTCAGCAATATGACGCTTCTGTACCAGGTGGACTTTCAACGGTATTAAAAACTACTAAAGCAGCAGCGGATCAAACATCAAAAGATTTAATTAATCTTCGTAATAATGATATTACTCAGCTCCAAACAAGCACCGACAATCTGGGTTCAGCATTAGAAAATACAACTAAGCTTGCAATGATGATTACTAACGGTAAGTTGCTTTACGGTGATGTAAATTTCAAGAAAGGAATGAACAACGTCGGCACTTACAACAATCTTCAGAATGGTACAGTTAGTGTTACTCGTGAAGTTAAAAGTGCTGACAATCCGACCACTTCAACTCATGAGGTTAGAATCGTTACAACTGGTTCAGCAAGCCCGAATTTCGGCGGTTTTCATCAACAGTTTTTCACACGTTCAAATGCTATTTTTATCATTAAATACCTGATTAAATTACCTATCGGCTACAAGTTATATCCTGCAGCAAATTTAATGGGCGATGGATCAGTAGATAAATTCATTGGTAGCACTGACGGGACGGGGAGATTTGAAGTTTATGTTCGTATGGTTAAATCCGGTGCCACCGGAATATTCGATACTTCTGGATTCGTACATGTAGCGGGTGGACCAGCCCCAACACCTGAAAGCCCTCTAATCTGGACTTTAGCTCAAATTGAATGTTATGACGTAACTGACTATGCATCTGCAGATCCTAATTTACAAGATTTCGTTTCCACAGCTAACGAGTCATTAGGGACATTAACTAATTTTAAGGAAACATGGGCAAGTAAACTTACTGAAATGTCTTCTAAATTGGATAGAACAAATAGTGCATATATTCTTAATTCTGACCTAACTAATACAAATATTGAAAGAGCAATTGCTGCATCGTCAAATCAGTTAAAGTCGGAATATATTGATCCATTACAGAAAAATACTGAAAGCTTAAAAGAAAATATTTTAACGAATGTTGACTTATCAGGTTTGAATCCAGATATTTACTATCCTGTTATCTTTCAGTTGGCTACCGGTAAGCAAAAGTATGATTTTAAAGTATTTTGTACTTTGGGCGGCCAAAATAATAGTAATGTGCCTTGGGCTACACATGGTACACGCTCTTTCGGTCTTAATTGTGAATGGAGTGTTACCGCTAATGGATGGGGTACTCAAGCAGAAAATAGAATTATTGATAAGTTCTCTTTTAGCTGGACTGCACAATCACCTTTAATAAACATTAAACAAATGCCTAACTCTTCAATTGAAACTGTCTTTTTACGGGGTGGGGCGAGATATGATATATCACACTATAAAACGATTACACCACTTATTAAAACTGAGTCTTTCACAGCTTTGGGACAATCTATTGAACCAATTCAATATAATTCGTCACTTGTACCAGTACCAATTTTTGCAGAAATTGTAAAAGCTCAAGACACAGCTGCTGCAGCATCTAGAACAGTTGCTGACATACAAAGAGATTATGTGACTTCTTCAAAATTGAATGAGGCAGTTGCTTCATCCAATGAAAGATTATCAGCCCTCTATTCAGCAAATAGCCAAACCATTATGGCGTCTGCTTTGCAAACTTTTGAGAAAGATTGGATTAACAGAACGCCTAGCGGCTCAAGAATAGGAATGCGTTTAATTGAAGATCAAACTTGTCGTGGTGGTTATGCATTACGAATGGGAGATAATTCAGGAAACGATGAAGTATGGTTGAATTGGTTTTCTACCTTACCAATTGATGATAATAAGATGTACCGGATTAAATACCGCTACAGAAGAGTGTCAGGTGCTGGTGTCGTTTATGTGGGGGCCACCTGTTTTAATGCCGCAAAAACTGCATTTATTACAGACGCTAATTACATTAATGGAGATATCGGCTCAAGTCATTATGTGGTGGGTGGCGCTGCACCTGCCTTGGGTACATGGGTGACGGGTGTTGCTTATTTCAAAGGTAGATCTGCTGGTGCAAGTAGTGGGGCTGGAACGCTTACAAACCCCAGAACATTTGCAAATAAAGCAGCTTTCTTTACTCCTGTTTTTATCGGCAATTATGCAGCTCAAGCAGGCGAAGTAGATCTAGATTACATCGATATTGAAGATGCAGACAATATTGCTGAATTTGAGAGTTTTAAAACTACATATACCACGGATGTAGGAGCTTACGTTGGTTCACTTCAAACTCTCACTTCAGTATATGGGCCAAATGCAATTAATCTTAAGTCTCAAGCTGACTTGATAGATGGCGTAAAGGGTAAGTATGTAATGGGGATGGACAATAATGGTGTGTTCACTGGTATGTCTATGGTCAGCGAGCAAACAAATGGAACTGTGCTCAGTTCTATAGGTTTCCAAGCGGATAAGATTTTCTTCACTACTGGTACTTCTTCTACTAAATATATGCCGTTCATAATCCAAGACAATCAAGTTGTCATGAACAGTGATGTATTTATTAAGAATTTGACAGCTGCAAATTTCAAAGCGAAGTCTTTAACAGCTGAACTGTTTAAAGTCGATAAATTGAGCGCGATTGCTGGTGAGTTGGGGACCTTAACTACCTACAAGGATCCGGCTAAACCCAATGGTGCGCGGCAGTTTAATTACGGTTTACGACGATAATAATGTTGTCAGGGTTAAATTAGGGCTGTGGTAGTGAAGAAGGGCTAGTTATCTAGCCCTTTATTTTGGGAGGACAATATGCCACAAGGCTTACAATGTTTTGATGAAACTGGGAAGATTGTTGTTGATGTTACAGATCGTCAAATGCACTTAATACATACTTTTGAAGTCTCTTTAGGTTCTAATGAGTATTATAAGGATTATGTTTATGACGGTATTACATCTGAAACTCATATAGCAATTGTTAGAGAAGACTGCTTAGGTAATATGACTCAGCAATACCCTACACTTGCTTACCATGGTGGGCCTTTTGCATCTATTTATACACCTAATGTAGTAAGAGTGAGCGCATTGTCTGGTTTAGCCCTTCTTACTGTTGATATTTATAGGTATGGATAATGTCTGGCTTTGAAGTAAGTAATGATAAAGGTGAAATTATTGTTAGCGACACTT
This sequence comes from Acinetobacter nosocomialis, assembly GCF_041021905.1. Taxonomy (NCBI): domain Bacteria; kingdom Pseudomonadati; phylum Pseudomonadota; class Gammaproteobacteria; order Moraxellales; family Moraxellaceae; genus Acinetobacter; species Acinetobacter nosocomialis. The sequence goes on along the minus strand of NZ_CP157432.1, from coordinate 2,332,115 downwards.
ACAGACATTTAGGTGTAAATTCTGTACAAGTGTTAGATGGTGGTGCACCTAGTTCAATAGGTGCTTCTTCTGGTTGGGCACCTAGTTTTATTCAAACCCCTAGTTTGGTATATCCTTCTTTTCGTAATGATTTACCAAAAGAGACTCTTTATATTTTAAACCTATCAGAAGGCACAGAGTTCTGTGGGAAATATTGGCATAGTGTGCATAACAATAATATTTCATTTTTAAGTTATGACTACACTAAAACCTCTGGTTATTTAGATGTATATGATGAGCAAGGTAATTTAATCTGGTCTGCTATATCTGCTAAAAATGTTCCAAGGATTGTGCAAACATATCAATTAACAGCAGATAACTTATTATACGGTATTACACTGAGCATTGGTTCTAATGTGGGTATCTTACTAAATACTTTACCTTCGTGGTTTAGGCCAGGACCTATGAATAACTTAAATAGAGGGGGCGTGTTCGGTAGGTACTCTAATGGTCAGTTACAATTACAGTTTGCGGCTGCTGCTAAATTAAATAATATCTCTTCAAGGATTATTGAAAATTTAGGGCCTAATGGCACTCTTCCTGTTCATATTACCTCTTTTGCATCATAAGGTTACTAGATAATAAGAAAGCCCCTTATTTGGGGCTTTTTTATTAAAGTATGTTATGCAGGTTGATCATTACTTTGTGGTTCTTCTACAAAAGTGTAGTTAACTGCAATGGAACCAGTTTCAAGGTCCCAGCCTAGGTTTAATGTTTTGAAAGCAGGACGATTATTATATCGTTGACTATTTACAATATCTTTTGTCTTTTGAGCTAATTCAATATCTAAATCAGTGAAGACTTTTACATCAGCCATGAGCGAATCCTCTGAACAGTAAAATAAGTTTGTTCAGATAGAATTGCATGCTGGATATTTATTAAATCTGTTTGGTTCCAATTCACTTTGGAACCCATCTAAAAGTAAAAAAATAGCAGCCTTCAAAATACATAATTATTTAGGTATTTTGGCTTCGTTATGTCTTCTCGGTTCTTATCGTTGTTACTCGGTGAAAATGTTAATTCATATGATCAGCAATTCGATACGTCTAATCAGGATGCAACAGCGCAGCTATATGAAACTATGGCTCCGTTTTCACTTGGGACTAACCAAACCAAAGCCAATAAGAAGCGTACTCGAAAAGAAATTCTTACTAAATGGGAAAGAATGTTACGCTTTGCACCTATCGCAGAGGGTATGGGGATTCATGTTTCTGCAGCCTTAGGGGGAGATTCTTATAGCGGCCAACAAGTCTTTATTACGCCCGCAGAACGGTTAAAAAAGGCGAATGGACCAGCAGCTGAAAAACTAAAAAAACAACTAGATGAGCGCCGTGTAAAGATGGAAAAGCTGATCAATAAGTATTTAAGCAAGCTAGCCCGAGATGCAATTTCATTTGGTGATTCTTATGCACGTATTTACGGGAAAAAAGATCAAGGTGTAATTGACCTCGTATGTAATGAGTATACTTATCCACCATTAATACAACCTTTCGAACAAGGCAGTAAGACTGTCGCCTTTTTTTGTTTAGATCCTCGTAATTGGCAAAAAACTATTACCAAACTGAATACTATTCAAATGGTACGTTTCAAAATGCCCCGTATGAGCAATATTGCTCAATATGAGCTTGTAGAAACTGGTCTAGTCACGAAAATGTTAGAGGGGGATGATCCAGATGAGCTACCTATCTTACCTGCGCATTTGGGCGGCTCATTCCTTTACGAAATTGAAGACATTTATGATGATGTAATCCTTGCTTTGGCATCTATGAACAGCCAGCAAATTGCAGATACCGTAAATCAGATGTTCTTGACAGTAAATATGTCGGGAATGCCACCAGCACAACGTCAAGCTTATATCCGTGGTTTAGAAGGTTTACTTAAAAATCATGAGGCTTATGTCCGTGATGCTTTATCAGGTGGAGAAGCAGTTTGGAATACTGCTTTTCACATGCTTCCGGTATTTGATGAAAAACAAGTTCTAAATCCAGTGGGTGATATCAAGAATCAACGAAGCTCACCTATTAATATTGAACAGTTCATGATTAATGTCCGTTTGCTGATGGGTGGAATTGGTCTAGATCCAAGCATGGTCGGTTGGGCTGATATGTTAACTGGTGGTATAGGAGAAGGTGGAGCATTCCATACTTCTGCACAAATCATGCGTAGGTCACAAGATATTCGAACAGCAGCTTCCGAAGGGATTAATCAAATTCTTCATTTGGATTGGGGGTTTGCTTACAACGAACAATTTGAGCCTGAAGATTACCCTTGGCAAGTTGAATATTATTCAAACCAAACTGCAGCAGCTACAGAAGAAATCAACAATGCTCAATCAAGAATGAATACAACATTACTTAAAACACAAGTAATCGCATCATTGAAAGAATCAAATTTAGATGTAGATATTATGGCGTACATTCTTGAGCGCGATACAGGTATGAAATATGAGGAAGCATTAACATTAGCTGAAAGTATTGCTAAGAGCCGTAAATTTCCAGAGGATGAAGAATAATGGCTTTCTTTGAATACGAAACGCAGAATAAAACTATAAATAACAGTTTTGGAAACGTTTTAAATCCGTTTAAAGAACGTTTTGCTAAGAATCCTGTCTTGTGGTCTGGGCTAACTGTTGATCGAGCTGTTTCACATTATCAGGAACTTTACGCATTAGGGACACTTTCAGCGGCCCATTTTGGAATTGAAATTCGCCCGTACCGTGCAAACAGTAAAATTGCTCAAGCAAATATTCCAATTTTTGATCCTTCAAACAAAGTTGCTTGGTTAGCCAATAATGTAGATGTATCACTACTAGATGCCCAAACCGATGCAGTGCATGTGGGGCATTTTCAACTCAACCATGTAACTGGTAATGCTTCAAATGAGTTGAGCATTTCATTTATTGAGACTAAAGAAGCAGCTATTGCGAATAGTGCTAAAGCTATAAAAGAAATAATGTTTAATAAAGATGGTACTCAGTCGCCACCAATTGAATACTTAATGAGATTAAAAATATATGCTTTTGATAAAGCTGCAAGAAATCAGAACCAATTTGAAATTGAGCATCTAGTTTCACTTCAAGCAGGCAATTTGCCCCTTGATGCCTCTAATAAAGCACATGCCATTGTTACTTTAAATTTCATAAAAATGTTTCCCAACTTAAAATAAGCTATGGAACTCATTGCCTTTATAGATTCACCTAATTGAGAAAATATCCTCAAACTAAAATGAGGATAACTCCGTGAGTGTTAAATCAATTTTCATTCAAACACACGCACCACATCAAAGCCGATTAGTACATGGTTTTGACTCCATGGTGAATAGTGGTGCTTGTTCAATTGGGTTTATTAAGGGTGATTACCGTCAAATTAATGCTTTAGTCACTGAAGATTACACGGAAAATGATTTCTGGCGTGTTGTAAATTTAAAAGGTAAAAAGGGTGGGATAGATGCGTTTGATTCTGTTGCGGTTTTAGGCGCTATCGATGACCAGCATGCAGCTGATTTAGCGATACTGCAATTTGGCCGAATGTTTGATGCTTGTGTTACAGATGTTATTGAAACAAATCAATTTGGACTTAAGCGCCATTTATCTTCACAACAATTTAATTTGACGGGTGCAAAACCGATTCAAAGATGGCAACTAGAACAATTACAAAATGTTGTCGCAGCTGAAAAACCTGAATGGGATGGAATCAATTTAATTTCTCATGAGGGTGATACTTCTAAGTTGTTATTAGATATGCAACGAAATGATGATCACAGCCAATTATTAAGTAAATTTGATGGGTTACCTACGCTTTTATCTAGTCTAGGCGTCGAAGAAGCGCATTATGACTCTATTATCGTTGATTACCAGCATTTAGAGCAGCTGTCTGCAATTTTGCATCACTCTATGGATCAGTTTTCAAAAACTGGCGTCAAAATCGTTAACGTTACGGAAAGTAAGCCCTTTAAGCATAAAAAAGTCCTTCAAATTGCCCTTACTTATGATTTTGATGACGGCCAAAACTTCACAATCCTTTTTCATAAGCCAGATCGATTATCAAAAAAAATTAGTCCAGCAGATTCATTAATTTCATGGAAGATTTTAATGAACAATCGGGATATTACTGCTGCAATCCAGCCTAATCAGGGAGAAGGAATTTCAATTCCAGTTCTCGCTGGTCGAATTATGAAGTTAATTAACCAAAATAGTAATCGTTTTAAGCGGTTACAATCTAAAAAAGCAGAAAAGGCCAAGGCTTTAGCAGATGCTGAACTACGTCTCGAGCAAAAACAAAGTCAATTAAATTCTTTAAGTGTAGAAATTTCCAATTTATTAAATGAATTGGATCAGTTGCAAAATACATTGTTAACCAAGCAATCTGAAGAAAATGAAGTAATCATTAAAGAGAATAGTCTCGATAATGAGTTACCAGATAGTATTTCTGATGAAGAAGCCGAACGTTTAAAAGCCGACTTAAAGCGTTTAAATGCTGATCCTGAATGGGCAGGTGAAGATGGTTTACGTTACCAAGCATTCTTTGAACGTATCAATAAGGCTCTAGAGGGGGATTCTGATGCAGTAGTTTGGGCACGTGAATGGATTTCTGATCTAGATGACCAGGCTTTGGCTCAACAGCAAGCAGAATTAGAAGCAAAAAAACTTATTGATGCCGAAAATGAAGCTAAACAAAAAAGAGATGAAGAAGTATTAGCAGCACGTACAGCTGGTATAGCTGAAAACAAAATGATGCAAGCATGGTTAGACACTTTGGAAAATCCTGAAGATTCTAACAACATAGACTTTATGGCTTGGGTTTCAGATCGCCGTGGTGAATTCTTAAAAAACTGGAATGGTGCCGAAGGTTCACCAGAATATTTAACAGCATTTTATGAATATTCAAGAGCATGGGCAGATGAACATTTAGCGGATCGCCTCAGAAATAAAGAGCCAGCCCAAAATTCAGATAATGAAGAATTTAAAGAACTAAATGCTCCGACAGAAGTTGAAGATCTTCAGCCTAGTACGACAAATGATGAAGGTAATCAACTTTACCGTTCAGTAATTGAAGGGCAGGTTAAAGTTAATCTTGAGTTATTAGAGCAAATTCGAGATGAAGCAGAAAAAGACTTAAATGATCCACTTCTTATTCCAGCGGTGACAGAGCTCTTGAATCAAGTACAAAAAATGGAAGCGGAGAATATCTAATGACAACATTAAATCTAATTTCTACTCAAGATATTGCTAAAAATCCATTAGTTGTAATTGATCAAATGATCAGCTTCTTTAAACCTAAACAGCCCTTCACTGGGCTTTTGAAGGGTAGAACTAATAATGTGAAAACAGCCAAAGGACAAAAGATTTCTACTGTATTCGCCTTAGTTGATATTGATCAAGTAATTGCATCTCATACAGCAACTGGTGCGGAAAACCCTAATTATCCGCAAGAATTGCAGCCACGAGATCGTAGTCGTGAATCCTCACAAGCATGGGTACAGAAAACTGCTAATGATTTAGATCCCGAAAGCCTAGGCCGCTCAGGTCGTGCAGATACGGGAGCACCGATTACTGGTGATGATTTAGTGGTTGAATCAGGAAATGGCCGAACAATGGCAATCAAGCTTGCCTATGATCGCGGTTCCGCAGATGAGTATAAACAATGGTTGATTGATGAAGCTGATTACTTTGGCTTTAGTAGTGAGCAGGTCCAAGCAATAGCTCAACCAATTTTGATACGTATTCGTACAACCGAGATTGATAGAGCTCAATTTGCAATAGATGCTAACCAAGATGATAAGTTGTCTTTTACAGCAACTGAACGTGCTAAAGCTGATGCTAAACGTTTAGATGAGAATTTACTGGCACTTTTTAATCCGAGTGAAGATGGCGATTTATTAGCAGTAAGTAATCAAAAGTTTATTCAAGGTTTTTTAAGTAAATTAGGTGATACAGAAGCTGCCCAGTACACAACGAAAGATAAAAAACCAACACAAGCACTGATAAACAGAATCAAGGCCGCAATTTTTAGTAAAGCGTACAATGATGATCGTTTGCTAGAAATGATGGCTGATCATACAAAACCAGATCTTCAAAATATGCTTAATGCGCTTGGTGTTGCTGCCCCTAAATTTATTGAAGCGCAAGCCATAAGTCGTGGAAATGTTCAAGATATATCAGATCAAATCGTTGATGGAATGGAGCAAGCCATTGATCAACGTGTTGCTAATGCAATTATTGATGCAGCAAATACAATTTTATCTGCAAAGCAAAATGATCAAGATATTGTTGAGTTTGTAAAGCAGCAAGGGCTTTTTGAGGATCTGGGAGAAGGTGTTGCTGAACTCGCCGTGTTTCTAGCTAAGAATAGCCGCAGTTCAAAAAAAATGAGTATGTTATTTAAAGCTTTAGCTGAATTTGCAGAGAAACAGGCTTTAGATAGTAGTAATGTAGGCTTGTTTGGTGAACCTGAACCAGTAAGTGTAAAAGATGCTATCCAATATGCACAACAAGTGCTTGGTGATGATTTCATCAGTGTGCAAATGTACGATTCATTATTCTCTAATGCATGTAATTATTTAAAATTAATAGATTATGTATCTAAGGATCCTCTTTTTGTTATTAAATCATTGATTATAAACATTAAAAAATATAAGTTTTAATTTTTAACATTGGTATTAGAACATTTAATTAATCTATTGTTGACTAATAAATGTTCTAATATGTTTTTTGGGAATAATTTAGGAATAAAAAACTATAGAAAAGTAAAAAAATAGTGTATAAAGTTAAGTGAAATATTTTGGAGCCGCTTTATGGCTATAGCTGAAGAATTACATGTTAAAAGTTTAATCCAACCATATTCTAATTCTATTATTCAGGCTATTAAGGAGGCGTGGTCATTGTGGCTGCAAAGTCCTTTTTTTGGAAAATGGAGTTCACGCGGACGTGCCACATTCGTTTGGGAAACTGTAATTAATTTACTCAAAGAAAAATTTATGGGACGTAGTGACGTTTTTATTATAGATAAAGGTGTTACGGTACTTTTTGTAATTCAACAGCAAGTTGTTTTTCGTTTTAAATTGGCAGATAGGACTGGAAGAAGTAAAAACGTTCAAACAGATTCGGCTAAAAGCTTTCATGATCCTGAACTCAATTATAATTTATTAGCTGAAGCTGATATAGCTAGTAATATTCCACGTATTGAAGTTATCTATACTTTAAATAAGTCTGCTACTCAAATCGATAATATCAAAATGATTGCTAGAGATAAAAATTCCGTTGCTTGGAATGTAAGTTTAATTGATAGCCAAACATCATTCGTTGAATTTGACGAAAGCAAAGATACAAGTGACTTTGATACTGTTAAGGATAATCAAACAAAACGTCGTTTCAAAGGGAAATCCACTGGCGGTGGATTTAAAAAAGCAGAAGGTGAATCGTGAGTAATTTGACCTTTAATCCTGAGTTATTAAGGATAGTAAGGCAGTTTAGAGGGTTTGGACAAACAGCTCTTGCTAAAATGGCTTCTTTGTCTCAGGGAACTCTGTCAAAAATTGAAGCAGGATTGTTAGAGCCTAATGAGGAAATGGTTTCAAATCTTGCCAAAGTTTTAAACTTTCCCGTTTCAATATTTTATGAGACCTATAAGCCATTTGGTTTACCGTTAAGTGTTCATCCCATGTACAGGAAGAACTCTTCAATCGGTAAAAGGGCTATTGAACAACTTGAAGCTGAACTTAATATTCGATTATTTAACTCTATGAAGTTAGTTAAAGCTATTGAGTTTGAGGAGGATTTACCACTTCCTTTTTTAAGTTTAGATATATATGAAACTCCTGAAAAAGTTGCTGAATTGCTCAGAAGAACTTGGTTAATTCCTAATGGCCCATTAAAGAATTTAACCGATTATGTTGAGAGGGCAGGGTGTCTCGTATTTCATTGCGATTTCTCTCAAGAAGGTGTGTCTGGTGTAACAATAAAAGTACCTGGTTTAAACCCTTGTATTTTTATTGATAAAAATATGCCCTCAGATAGACAACGTTTCACACTGGCGCATGAGTTAGGTCATGCAATTATGCATAAACTCCCTTCAGAAAATATGGAGGATGAGGCTAACCGTTTTGCAAGTGCTCTTTTGATGCCTTCAAAAGATATTAGACCATATCTTACTGGGAAAATTACTTTAGAAAAGCTCGCTACCTTAAAGTTGGTTTGGAAAGTTTCTATGAATGCTCTTCTTAAAACAGCAGAACGAGAAGGCTTATTAACACCATCCCAGAAAAAGTATCTATGGATACAAATGACTAAGAATGGTTATAGGACTAAGGAACCTGTAGAGTTGGATTTTCCTAAAGAAAAGGCTGTAACTATAGATCAAATTTTTGAATACTATAGAGAAGACTTAGGTTACTCAATTGATGAGTTATCTAATTTATTGCAAACACCAAAAGAAGACATTGATTCACTCTACTCATTAAATATAGTTAAGAAAAAACCAAATATACGAATTTTAGAATAAGATAGGCCCTCCATTAGGAGGGTTTCCTTTTTTAATAAAAAAACTTTTCTTTTTAAAAAAAATAGTCATAATAAATCTATGCTTCCACACTAAGCTTGTCACTCCAACCGTATTACGGAGCGAACATTCCTTAAGTAATGATGTGTACGTATATATGATTTACAACATTAGTGTAGATCTAGATTTTTGGAGTGGTCTAATTTTTATCTACACAGATGGATCGTATAATCATGTCTGATAAGAACTTCGTATTTCCTTCAGGATTGACCAGTCAACGTGCTAGAGCTTTAGCTAAAGAAGCAAAAAAACTAAATGGTACGCAACTTTCATGTGAGCTGGATTTAATATCTAAAAAAGAATGTCAACTCCCATGGCATAAAGCAGTTTCTAAGTTTACTAATGAAGATATCTCAATTCTACATTTGAAAGTAGAAGATATTTTGAAAAAAAACCCATTATTGGGTTATGGTGGATTCTATTCTCCATTAATATTTTCAGATCGTTATTATCAACGTCAATATAGAATGTCTAAAATAGAGTATGAACAGCATTTTATTGAAGGCCGAATTTTAAGTACAGACTGGTTAAAACAAATAGAATATGCTCAGCAGTTTATGTCATATTTTGGAAAAAATAAGAATATAAATAATAATATGTTAGGTTCTTATGGGTTAAAACATATGTGTGAGGATTACTATGGAGAAATATGTGGTCAGCATACTTATATATCTAATGGTGCATTAATCATAGGTGCTATTTTAAATAATTTCAATTTTGAGCAATATAGTGAATATCATATTAACTGTAGTTTTAATATTAGTAAAAAAAGTGAATTTTACCAATGGTATAAAATGTGGAAATATGGCTACAGGCCAAGTCAGTATCTAAAGTTTAAGATATTGGACCAAAAAATAGATCTAATAGCTAAAGCTTTAGTTAAAAAGACATGAATTAAAAAAGTAATCGATAAATCAAGGGAAATCGTTTAACTGTTCGTAAGGTGCTTAACAAATGAAAACCAGCTATCTAGCTGGTTTTCTTAATTTGGGGAGTTCTGGTGGAACATCTTAAAATAATTATATGCCCTTATCCTCTGATAGGTTCATAGGGAAACCTCTTTAAAACTTTACCTAATTCAAGTACCTCATCTTTATGTAAAAAATCCCATAGTTGATTGAATTTCTCCCGAAGTTGTACGACATTTACAGGTGTATGATGTGAAGTGTATTGATGTACTGCAACAGCACCACTTTCCTGAATTGAAATCCAGAAGTTTTTAGGGCCATTTGGAGATTGATACTTTAACTTTTCACCTACTTGTTGAGCAATTTCATAAGCCAGAGGGTTTTCTAATGCTGGATAACGTGATGAAACTCGATCTAAAAGATTTTCAAGCCGTTGTAAAGGATCTGATTCCACTTTTTCAACAACATTGATTGATTCTAAGTATTGTTTAGCTTCTTCAAAATGTATTGATAAAAGTTGGCTGTACTTAGCTATGCCAAAATGTCTGTTATGTCGTACCCACATAGATGCCCGTTGGCTGCGGTTTTTACCAGCACGGCGGTCAACTATCTCATGTAGTGCATGCTGCTGCTCAGGGGTAATCGTAAGACGTTTGTTTATTGCCTGTCCTTTTGTCCAGTAATCCCAAAGCACATCATCACATTCTTGTTGATACATGATGACTGTTTCGCGAAGTTCAGGCCGGACTTTGTTGGCGTGGATTGAGTAAAGCCATGCAGCTAATTTTCGGACAGGTAAGCAAGTCATTAAGCGACTTTTCCCATCATTGGCAACTGTGGTGATTTCCACCATAGTTGCACTGAAACGATCTTTTAATTTAACAAACTGGCTTTTCCAATCTAGCCCCATAGCTTCAACGATAGGTTTCATTGGTGTATAAGGCTGCCCATGATGTTCAATAATCATAAGTTCTGCATCATGAAATGGTACAACTTGTGGTATGTATGATAAATTAGACATATCAATATCCTTTCGTGGTTGTTGATAGAAGCCCTTGCATTTGGTTGGTAGCCTGCAAGGGCTTTGTTGTTTCAGGTTTAGAGCCTGTTGTGAATAACTATATATAGTGTATTTAAATAATGCAATATTAAAATAAATTAAAATATAAAAAGAATGCAATCTTATTGTGTTATGATTAATTATCTTTTTTAGAGAATTGAGATGATTAAGAATAATATTATTGCCTTACGAGATAAGGCCGGCATGACGGCGTATCAGTTAGCGAAACAATGCGGATTTATTTCAAATAACCATGTACTGGGAAAGAAGATAAGTGACGCAGAAAAAGGAAAAAATATCACAATTGAAACGGCTTTTTTAATCTACACTGAACTCAAAAAAGCTGGTGTATGCGAGAAGTTTGAAGATGTCTTTTGGCTTGAATGTGATGATAAAGATATCGAAAACTAAAAATATTTTTTGTAGAGTTGGAACTAACTAATTTTTAAACTTTCATATTTGTAAATAATGGTCCTATTCAATGAGTAGGGCTTTTTTATGTCCAAAGCTTTAGCTTATGCACCAGCTGTAAATACAGCAAAAACTAATTTACCAAGTAATGAATCAGATCCATTCTATGGTTCTATTTCAAAGCACAAATACGCAGAGTTTTCTCTATGTGACAAAGAGGGGAATCCTATTGCTGGCTCGCCAGTGATTAGAGCCTTATTAACGGACGGTGATAAAAGCATTGAGAGCCAATGGCAAACTCCATTTGAGAATAGTAATCCTGAGCTAAAAATGCCTATGCTCATGGCAGGCTTACAATCAGGTCAGCTATCACAAGTCGCTGAACAGATGCAAAGTAATCCTATAGCTCAAGTTTTATCAAAACTTGGGGTTCAAGATGCTATGCAGAGCGTTGAAGGGCGTACCAATCTAACTAAAGTGAATACAACTCAAGTATTCCTATCTACTTCTTCAGTACGGCTCAACCTTTCTATTTTCTTCCTTGCCTTTAGTGATGCGAAAACAGAAGTTGAAGACAGGATCATGCAATTAGAGGCTTGGAGTCTTCCAGTTTCTTTATCTTCTGATTCTACACTTCAGAATGTGGTTAATGACTCAAACTCAACTTTAGAAGGGTTGTTTTCAGGTGTAATCCCACCCTTTGTGTCTCTGACAACTCACGGCAAAACTTATAAACCTTTCATTATTGAAAGTGTTTCTGCACCAATTGTTGCGCCAATTGATGAGAAAGGTAACCGGTTAAGTTTGGCCGTGAATATAAGTTTGATGAGTCGAACTGCATGGGATTCAAAAGACATTTATTCATTGTATGGAGGCAACTAATGATTACTTTTGATCCAGTGTATGTAGGCGATAATACTTTTCAAATGCAAGAATTGAGTTTTGAGCAGTGTCTTAAAATTTCAATCATTGCGCCGAATTTAAATGAAAAAAGACTTACAGCTTTTCTTAAATCAGCTTTAGATAGTGTGTTTGATCCTTTGGTTTTAACTATTCAAGAACGATATTTACTGCTGCTGAAGTATCTTGAAAAACAAAGTAATACTATGTTGGAGGTGAACACAGACTGGTCTAAAGTTTTCCTTCAATCAGAAAATAATTGGAAAACTGAAACTACTCAAAATGGAATTACAGTTAGACAGCTTATTGGAATGGAAGTGGAGTTCTTAGAGGCAAATTGTAAGAATGTCGCTGAATGGATTGCCTGCATGATGGCTTTTCAGTTGAGTTATTCTAATCATGAGCACTTAGCTTTATTGCCGGATAGAACAAATCCTCAATTATTTGAAGAACAATTTAAGCAGCGGCTAGATTTCATTAAGAAAATGCCAGCTAGTGATTTTGATTTGTGCTATCAAGACTTTAATAATTTAAACAATGAGTTATTTACTCATTTACGGTTAAGCGTTGATAACCACGGTATTTTAGTGGAAAGAGGTGCAGATGACGCGCCTGCACGATTTCGCACCGCTTCCATCTTTACAGGAATCATCAAAGAGTTGGACCGATCTTTTGCTTGAGACAGCAAGTAGTATTTCTGAAAACTGCCCAATGCCTTTATCGGATGCATTAAAAATGCCTTTGAGTTTTGAAAGTACTTACTTCAATTCATCAGCATGGGAAAACCGCAAGAAGTATTTAGAAAATGAAATTGAACGTCACAACGTATTCTTAAAATTAGGTCAAGAAGTCATTAAGGGATTAAATGCCCTAGCAAGTAGAGGCCGATAGTTTTCATGTAGAAAAGTCTGATTAATTCAGACTTTTTTCGTGCTTTGTATTTGGAACCATACTCTATTTAGAACAATAACACTTGCAAAAATAGCTCCAAATGAAACGTGGGGAATAGGTCATGTCTGATCATCAGGCAATTGAAGTCACAGTCACAACTTTTGCTAATAAAACTACCTTCTGGAGTGGTTTAGCAAGCGCATTTGGTTCTTTAACTTCAATTAATTGGTTGAGCTATACAGGTGCAATAGTGGCTGTTGTTGGCCTATTCATAAGTTTCATTTTTCAGTGGAGACGTGACCGCAGAGAACGTAAAGAAAGTGAATTACGTGAAAAAGAAAGCGAATTACGAATCAAAGCTTTAGAAGCTCTAGAGCAAGATAATTTACGAAAGAGGAAAGATGAATGAAGTTAATTGAAAACAATGCTTGGCAGTATCTATCTGTTAAGTTACCCGCCGTAGGTGCATTCATCATGCTAATTTTATTGCCAGCACTACAATGGGGTGTTGATTATGAAGTTATTCCTGAAAAATATCATGCATTTGTTACTGGTACTTTGATGCTTGTTCTGTCATGGATTGGAAAGAAAATTTCTCAACCACGACTTAATGGCCCGCAATTAACAGGCCAGTTAGTAGGAATCAACACTTTAATGAATATTCCTACACCGACAAAGCTTGATGAATTAGCTTGGATAGCTGAAGCAAAAAAACATATTGGTCTGCAAGAAATACCAGGTAAACAGCACAATCCAACTATTTTGAAATGGTTAAAAGAGCTTAAAGCTTGGTGGGCGGATGATGAAACTGCGTGGTGTGGAACTTTTGTTGCTCATTGCTTGAAAGCAGCAGGAATTGCTTATCCTAAGCATTGGTACCGTGCATTGGATTACGTGAATTACGGCGCAAAACTAACAAAACCTGCTTATGGTTGTGTTGCTATTAAAACCCGTAAAGGTGGAGGCCATGTTTGTTTTGTCGTAGGACGTGATAAGACCACTGGAAAACTTGTTTGTCTTGGTGGTAATCAATCAAATAAAGTGTGTTACGCACTCTATAGTGATTCAGATTTCCAAGAGTTCCGTTGGTATGGACGTACTCCTCAACCAGCAAGTAAGCGTTATACATTGCCACAATTAAAAGGCGTAACAGCTACTAGGGTTTTGGAAGCCTAATGAAGTTACTGTTACTGAGCTTTCTTTTATGTGGCTGTACGGCCCATACAATAAATAGCAACGTAAACGTATCTATTTGCGTTAAAGCACTTTAAAAAAAAGCCCTGAATATTCAGGGCTTTTTTATTAATTATTTATTTCTGCATCGTAGACTGTTTTTAAAGAGGCTTTTAGAGCTTCATCATTTATACTATCAATGAATTTCCTCATTTTGAGTGTAGGTATTCGTTTAAAAGCCATTTGACGAGGGCTAATCATTTTTTGTAAGGTCAATTGAGTCAAGAACTTTAGCTTCAAGATCTTTATATATTTCACTTAGCTTTTTTATTAACTCAAATATATTATTAAAAGTATAAGATATATCTTCTTTCTCAAATTGTATAGGAAGATAGATATGCGTATTTAAAAGACCGACCTCTTCAGCATTTTTTTCACTTGGAAGTATATACTTTGGGAATGACCCCTTATTCAACATAAGTATACGCTCGGCATTACCCATTTCGCTATTAAATTTATCATAATATCGAATATATGATTTTTGAATGCAATTAAAGTTATCTACTAAATATACAAGATGGTTCTGGTATTTTGCATAAACAACAAATATTTCATTTTGACTTTTATTAAGTCTATCAAGCATTTTAACATTCAGTTGTTTGCTATAAAACTCATCTCTTAAATCATTTGCTTTAAATGAATAATATTTTTCATAAAGTATTTTATAGTCTTTCACATTTTTCAAATTTTCTAGTATTTCTTCCATTTTATGAAGTTCGTCATAACTTTGGGCTAATAAATAACTAATTTCATTTACATGTTGTTTTTTTAAATCAAAAGAGGCTTGAAGTCTCCAATCATTGAATAAATATGTTGCTACAAAAGCAGCAAAGAATGCACCACATGCCCCAAGTATAGAGCCAAAAGCAGAAATATTATCTGCTGAAGCACTTAATACACTCTTCATTGTACAATATGTAAGAAGTGCAAGTGCATAAGCAACTACGCCCCATAATAAAACTGCTGATAAAGTTACTTTCCTATGTTTCATTAATCACCAACTGTTCCTAAAATAGAAATCATCTGTAGACCCGTCATCCGAGCCTTACTAATAATCTCGACGAGTTCATCATAAGTTAAATTTAAAAAATCTTCTTTTTAATTAGTTTATTAATGTATTCCAGTGATTGGTATTTTGGTAGGAAGATAAAACTATTCTAAATCTTCATCCGTTACGTAAATATAAGGTACAAAATAGGACTAAATCGAATATACCAAAGAAAACGAATAGCCAATCGAACAATGACCATATGGACTGGTATTTATATAAAATCAGGCATTTAGTTGAAAATATGTTTTGTAGATTAAAGCAATTTAGAGGAATAGCTACTCGATATGAAAAGCTCAAAAGAAATTATCAAAGTTCTGTTGCCTTAGCCTGTATATTTTTATGGCTACCTTTATAGGGTTAATTATGAACAGTAAGTATCAACAGACCCTAATCATTTACTCGATTTTTGACATATTTTGTAGTGAATTACGCAAGTACTATATAAGTTTATTTTTTAAACACTCGGCTTCCTTATTTCATACATTAATTTACAGCTCTAGGTCAGGTTATAAGGCTCTAATAAAAAGGCTTTTTAATAATCAGCAGCCTTATTTGAGACTATTTATGTTGAACTAGAGAGGAAATCCGCATGCGTGCTCTTACCTATCATGGTGCTCGGGATGTACGAGTTGAATCTGTTCCAGATCCAGTGATTCAGGAACCAGATGACGTTATTTTAAGGGTGACAGCCACTGCCATCTGTGGCTCAGACCTACATCTATACCGGGGTAAAATCCCCGCCACTGAAGACGGTGATATTTTCGGCCATGAATTTATGGGAGTTGTAGAAGAAGTCGGCCCTGCAGTGACAGAAGTCAAAAAAGGTGACCGGGTGATCATTCCCTTTGTCATTGCATGCGGTCACTGTTTTTTCTGTGAACATGAACTGATGGCTGCCTGTGAAAATACCAATACGGGTCGTGGTGCAATTCTCAATAAAAAACAGATTCCACCAGGAGCGGCCTTGTTTGGCTTTAGCCACCTGTATGGTGGTGTTCCGGGTGGTCAGGCTGAATATGTGCGGATTCCCAAAGGCAATGTCGGACCGTTTAAGGTTCCCGGCTCCTTGCCTGATGAAAAAGTATTATTCCTGACCGATATTCTGCCAACAGCCTGGCAGGCAGTAACCAATGCTCAAGTCACCCGTGGTTCTACAGTGGCAATTTATGGTGCTGGTCCAGTCGGTCTGTTATCTGCAGCTTGTGCACGGATGCTCGGTGCCGAACAGATCTTCATGGTCGACCATCACCCTTATCGCTTGCGATTTGCTCATCAAACCTATGGAGTCATTCCGGTCAACTTTGATGAAGTCGATGCAGCTGAATTTATTATTCAAAATACAGCAGGTTATCGTGGTGTTGATGCAGTTATTGATGCCGTTGGTTTCGAAGCCAAAGGGAGTGTTCTGGAAACAGTAATGACCAACCTGAAATTAGAAGGTTCGAGTGGTTCAGCACTAAGACAATGTATTGCAGCAGTCCGACGCGGCGGTGTGGTGAGTGTACCTGGGGTTTATGCAGGTCCAATTCATGGCTTCTTGTTTGGTGATGCCTTTGACAAAGGTTTAACTTTTAAAATGGGACAAACCCATGTGCATAAATACTTGCCGCAGTTACTCGAACATATCGAAAATGGAGATCTGTCTCCGGATGTGATTATTACCCATCGCATGAAACTGGAAGATGCTGCGGAAGGTTACCGTATTTTTGATAAAAAGGAAGAAGACTGTCGTAAAGTCATTCTAACGCCGTAAATTTACTTAAAGAATAAAAAGTGCCTTCTAGGCGCTTTTTATTCTTTAAACAAGACAGATCAAATCACCTGTTTTTATTTTTCAATTTTCTTCATCAAAAACTAGGGTCTGTTGATACTTACTGTTCATAATTAACCCTATAAAGGTAGCCATAAAAATATACAGGCTAAAGCAACAGAAGTTTGATAATTTCTTTTGAGCTTGTCATATCGAGTAGCTATTCCTCTAAATTGCTTTAATCTACAAAACATATTTTCAACTAAATGCCTGATTTTATATAAATACCAGTCCATATGGTCATTGTTCGATTGGCTATTCGTTTTCTTTGGTATATTCGCTTTAGTCCCTGTTTTCCTGATCTGTTCACGCAGTGGTTCTGAATCATAGCCTTTATCTGCGCATACCACTTTTGTCTCTTTTAAATCTAATGTTGATATTAAATCAGGCGCAACTTTAACATCATGTGTGGTTCCATCGGTAATTATGAAATCAATAGGATTGCCATGTGCATCAACAATCAAATGTATTTTTGAGGAGTTTCCTCCTACACTTTTAGAAATAGATTGATTCGCTATGCCGGCAGAATGTTGATGAGCACGTACATGAGAGCCATCAATAAAAATCCACTCCATATCGGGACATGAGGCTATTAATTTGAATAATCTAAGTAACTTACCGCTGCTTGACCAACGATTAAAACGTTTGAAAATAGAGTTTGAATGACCAAAACAAGAAGGAATATCTCGCCACGAACAGCCTGTTCTAATTCTATAGAGAATAGCTTCAATAAAATTGCGTAAATTTGAGTTGTGGTGAATGGATAAATTACGCAGAATAACTTTCAACTTTTGCCAGTGTTGATCTGTCAGCATGGTACGAGGCATAGCGAATAGTAAAATTGGGTTTGGTGATTTGATTTTACTACTTCGCTATTTTTTTAAGCGAAAAGTGTCAACACACCCTAGTTATTAATAGTCAACAGTTCGTCCCACAAAAAAGGATTTCTGCTTAATTTATCCCGTGACATAGACCAGTTGCGACCTGGCACATAACACGTACTTATACCGAGTTTTTTCTTTCCAAATTTTGTATGTACGTTATCTAGTGTTTTCATCAATTGTTCTTTCTTTTCTATAGCTTCAAAATCTGTGAGTAAGTCATATGTATGACCAGCCTTCGGTTCTAGTCCAGTTAATATCACGCCGCACTTTTTATACTTAATACCTTCTTTATAAATATGAGAAACCATTTTTGTTGCGGCTTTTACGAAATCTAATGCACTATCTGTTGGCTGTGAAAATGATCCGGTTATTGACTTGTTATAGAACGGTACATTTTCATCAAAAGGACTAGATTGAACAAAAACAATAAGACAGCCGCATAATGATTCATCATCTCTCAATCTCTTACATGCTTCTTGTGCATGCATGGCTATTGCTTCTTGTAGGTCAATAAGTTCGGTAACTTTCGCACCAAAAGAACATGACTTAATAATTTGCTTTTTAGATGGCGGAGTGTCTTCAATTTCTAGGCAAGAGATGCCTTGTAGCTCGTTAATAGTACGAGCCATAACAATAGAAAAACGTTTTCGCATTTCACGTGGTTCAGCACAAGCTAGATCAAGCACTGTATTAATTCCCAGGCTTTGCAACTTTTTTGCATGTTTACGGCCGACCCCCCAGACTTCACTCACATCTATTTGAGCAAAGTAATATTCTTTATTGCACGGATCCATGTTTACGAGATCGCAAACGCCGTTAAAGCCTTGATTTTTCTTAGCTATATGATTGGATATCTTTGCCTCCGTCTTGCTGCGACCAATACCTACGCACACGGGCAAACCAATCCATTTCCAAATCTTCGCTCGCATATCGTGACCGACTTTTTCTAAATCAAAGTTTTTCTCATAAGCGGTGAAATCAACAAAACATTCGTCTATAGAGTAAGGTTCAACTTCTTCATCAGTAACGTAAGATGCAAGAATCGTATGAAAGCGCCGTGACATTTCTGCATACATTGCATAATTACTAGAAAGTACGATTACGTTATGCTGCTGAACAATGTCTTTGATCTGAAATAGTGGCACACCCATTTTTATGTTTAGAGCTTTTGACTCATTGCTACGTGCCACGGCGCACCCATCGTTGTTACTGAGAACAATCACAGGTTTATTATTCAAACTTGGATCAAAAACTCTCTCACATGAAACGTACATGTTATTGACGTCAATCAAGAAAAAGACCTTGTTTTCATGTTTCATGATTTTCTTATCATTTTAATGACGCAGGTGACAACGCCCCAAATTATTAATTCCTGTTCTTCTGAAAGATAAATATTTTTATATTCTGGATTTTCTGCTTTGAGCCATTTCCTAGACTCTTCGATCATTAATCGCTTAACAGTAAATTCATTATCGATTAGTGCAACAACAATATCGCCGTGTTTAGCATCTAAACTACGGTCAACAATTAGTTCATCATCAATATCAATACCAGCGTTAAGCATCGAAAGCGAAGCAACTTTGACAATAAATGTAGCGGTTTCATTTTTGATTAAGTGCTCGTTCATATCGAGCGCTTTATCTACATAATCTTGAGCTGGACTGGGGAAGCCTGCTGAAATCTTTTCAAGTGCGTAGGGGACAAGCATGTGTGTTGATGGTACAACTAGCTTGATAGACATAACTTCAGATAAAAAAAGACTTTTTTGCAGAAATGGTTTTATCTGGATAATGGACGGTGCAATTTCGCTCATACTTTTCCCCTAGCTTGATTATGTAACATATTCAAGATGATATTCTAGAGATGAGCATAAATTCAAATTTAAAAAGCTGTGGATAAACAAGTAGAAGTCAAAAATTGACGTCTTTCATTGTGCATTTGGTCGGAAATTCTTCAGTTCTGATCTTGGCTGAGCAGTGAATTCATCAGCTGGCATATCTAAGAAAAAGTCCATTGCTTCCTCATGCTTACAATGAAGCCAGTCGTTCCTTAATTCAGGAGGAATAACAATAATAGAGTGCTTTTCATCAGTTGGCGCGTGAAATTGCTTCATAAAAGGGTGATGGTCAGAATTAATTGTGAGCATGCTCATAGATCTTATTTCTTCGCCGTTTACGACAGCATATTCATAAATACCAGTTATAGTAAAAGGCATAGCATCTTTACGATAAATTCCCCACCACTCAGGCTTATTATTTATATATTTTGGCTCAAAGATTACATCAGCTGGGATTAAACAGAATTGGTTTTTCTTCCATGCATTTTTGAAACTAGGCTTTTCGTGAACTGTTTCCGTTCTTGCATTGTAAGTGTTATGAACTTTTTTAAGTTCTTTGACCCATGGAGCGACCAAACCAAATCTAGCCAATCGCCATT
This sequence comes from Acinetobacter nosocomialis, assembly GCF_041021905.1. NCBI lineage: Bacteria > Pseudomonadati > Pseudomonadota > Gammaproteobacteria > Moraxellales > Moraxellaceae > Acinetobacter > Acinetobacter nosocomialis. The sequence continues at coordinate 2,311,937 of NZ_CP157432.1, read as the reverse complement.
CCATTTGTTCTTTTTTAGAGAATAATAGGGGGCTTCATAGTTAGGGTATATGTGAGATTTATATTCAAATGTCGGCTCAAACAGATCCAGCAAGTGAATTCTATCTTTTGCAATTGGTTCATAGTTTGAGCACATATTGAAATCCTTTAGAAAGTAATTTAATTGATATCTGTGTGTACTTTTCCATTCCAGTTATTTAAAAATAAGAATACTTCATAAAAGAAATTTGCTAAATCATTTACTAAGTATGCATCATATTGAGCATTAGGTTTCTCAAAAAAATATCTTGAGTCAATAAAGTAGCTTTTAACTTTTTCCAAAGCATCAACTAAAGATAAATTTAATGAAGTTTTATAAAAGCAATCATAGATATAGATATGAAAATCTTGGATGTCTTCAGGTAGAGCTAAGAAGATTTCTTTAAGGTTATGTAAGTTTCCTTTTCGTAAACTTTTTAGAAAAGTTGTGGCAAAAGATCCCATATAACGAACATGAGTGACTTGATGATAGGGTGAATAAATATGTTCGACTTTATCCTCTGCTATCCAAGCTTTTAAAAATAATTCACAACTGAAGGCACTAATAGAAACACTTGGTAAATATGTGTAATAGATATCTATTCCATCAACATCAAGTAATTTATTTGAAGAAATTAGATACTTTATTGCATGATCAAAAGGTTCGCGACGATTTTCTGCAATCTCTGTATAAATACTTGAGCGAAGGTCCTTAAAGCTTTCATCTATCAATAATTTAAAATAATGATTAACAGGTTTTACCTTTAAATAATGTGTATTAGCTCCATTTGAATAATTGGGTTGTGCATAAAGGAAATGTTTTAAACATATTTGAAATTGTGTTTTAAAATAGCGCATAATTTTCCAACTAAATTTATGTCTTTTGACGAAATTGATTATTTATTTCTTTGTTCAATTATAAATAAGATATGCATTAATAATGCATTATTTCTCTTTATTTAGCTTAGGACTTCGCTCATAACTAAATAATTATTTTTCAAACCTAATGACCAGCCTGACTCTTTAAAGAAAGGTTCACCATATTTAATTGTATGCTCGATATAGAAGTAGACCCAATCTTTCATAAGTTCTTCACTCATTCTTAATAAAAAACAACTATCAACTAAGAATCGATAATAATTCATTTATAAACTATTCAAAATGATAGAATTACTCAGGTTTGAAAGTTGGATATGTTTTGCTTAGAAAGCATGCAGTCTACAAATTTTTTTAAATTAATTGAAAAATAAATTTGTAGACTGATTTGTAGACTAATGAAATGCAAAATACAGCATTGTGGTACAAGCGGATGCAACTTTAATTATGTTTAACTATTTGAAAATGCAAGATAAAGCAACCGAATGCAACCATTAACAATTACAGCTAGACTGTCAGGATTCTACTTTTTTTACTATTCCATCGTTGGCACATTCATGCCGTATTGGAATTTATATCTTCAAGATCAAGGGTTTAATTATCAGCAGATAGGTATCTTATCATCTATTGCTATTGTGACGCGATTCTTTGCGCCTTTAGTTTGGGGCTGGATCGCAGATAAATCTGGTAAAAGAATGCTTTTGGTGCGGCTCGCAACTTGGATGGAAGCTTGTATATGGTTGGCTATCTTTATAGTTCCCAATACATTTCAATCTGTCGCTTTACTTATGCTTATTTTTAGCTTTTTCCAAAATGCAATTTTGGCTCAGTTTGAAGGGGTAACCTTATTTTGGTTGGGCGACCAAAGGGCAAAACTTTATGGAAAAATTCGAAAATGGGGATCGGTCGGTTTTATTGTAGGTGTGTTTACCATAGGTGCAATTTTAGAAATTATTCCAATCTCTATGTTGCCTATTTTATTACTCATAATAGCATCGCTTGCATTTATTTGGGCTTTTACGATTCGTGAACCAGAAGGGGCTCCTACTTCACAAAAGTATTTAGAACCTTTATTGCCTGTGTTAAAGCGTCCAGAAGTTGCTGCTTTTTTTACTATTGAATTTATTCTTCTTTTTTCACATGCCCCTTTTTATAGTTTTTATAGCAATTTTCTAAAATCTTTAAATTACAGTACCACTGAAATTGGCTTTTTATGGGCAATGGGAGTGATTGCTGAAATTGTGATGTTTGCATATGCCGCTACGTTTTTTAAATATTTTTCGTGGCGTAGTCTTGTTGCCATGTGCTTAGTTTTAACAAGCATACGCTGGTTGTTGGTGGCTCTCTTCTCTCATTATTTTATAGGTCAGTTATTTGCACAGTGCTTACATGCTTTTAGTTTTGGCTTGTTTCATCTTATTGCAATGCGTCTCATTTTTCAGAACTTTTCAATAGGGCAGCAAGGTCGAGGTCAGGCTTTTTATAGCACCATGTGGGGACTTGGAGTTGCCTTTGGAAGTATTCTAGCTGGTCATTATTGGAAAATTCTTACTGGTGAGTATATTTTTATGATTGCTGCATTAGTAGTGCTTCTAGGTTTGTGCTTTGTATTTTGGCTACCAAAACAGATTGAAAAGCCAGCTTCTTAAGTCAAATGTTGCTAAAAATTGTTAGGGATGAGTAGTTAAAGATAAAAATTGTTTGATGAGAAGTATCGGTTCGTTACGGTTGAAAAATATTGTTTTTATATGGTTATGAAACAATGTTTTTCTAAAAAAATGTGCTAACTTAAACCCATGCGTTTAATGATTAATAAATCTATGAAAAATATTTATATTATGGGATTATTATTGGCTTGTTCTGGTTTTGCTATGGCTGAGACAGTGACTCAACAGCCAACTGAACAGCCCGTACGCACTGCTAGTAATCCTAACGCTATACGTATTGTTACGCGTCCTGAAATTATGGGATTGTGGGGAATGGAGATTCCAAATAATAAAAAATGTGTAGAGTACTATAATTTCCGTAGTAGTAATGATGTGGTGATTAAAAGCGGTGAAGAATGGTCATATGGTATTTATGAATATCAACCATCTGATGACCCTAAAGAGCAGTTATCAGCTCTAGTGATGCAGATTAAGTTTGATAATAATAAAGTTGATTGTTCTGGTCAGCAGCAAGATCAGACTGGTGATGTTTCCCAGTATTTTGTGCAATGGAAAAATGACCATACCATCAATTTCTGCTCAACTGCTAAAGGCGAGCAATGTTTTGCAACACTACGTCGCATGTTGCCATAAATTTGAATTAATAAAAAAAGCCTCTTATGTAAGAGGCTTTTTTTATTATGCATATTATGCAGTTTCAGCTTTCTTTTCTTCTTCCACTTTTTTCAACAAGTGTTTTTCAAGGTAATGGATGTCCATTGCTTGTTCGCAGAAGTTTTTATCTTGCAAGATAAGATCTTTATGTAAAGGAATATTGGTTTTAATTCCTGTAAGAATCATTTCGTCTAACGCTTGACGCATACGGGCAAGCGAAGTTTCACGATTTTTACCATGAGAGATCAATTTTGCAATCATTGAATCATAATAAGGTGGAATGCTATATCCAGGATAGATATGAGAATCTAAACGAATACCTGCACCGCCTGGCGCATAAAAACTTTCAATTTTGCCTGGTGAAGGTAAGAAAGTGGTTGGATCTTCGGCATTGATACGACATTCAATGGCATGACCACGAACTTCAATATCTTCTTGTTGAAGCTCTAAGCCTAAACCAGCTGCAATACGTAATTGCTGTTCAATAATGTCAACACCAGTCACCATTTCAGTTACAGGGTGCTCAACCTGAACACGAGTGTTCATTTCAATAAAGAAGAACTCGCCGTCTTCGAACAAGAATTCAAATGTACCAGCACCACGATATTGCATTAACTGACATGCATTAACACAAGCTTGTAAAATATCAGCGCGTGCTTGTTCTGGTAGATTTGGAGCAGGAGCTTCTTCTAACACCTTTTGGTGACGACGTTGTAATGAGCAGTCGCGATCATATAAATGAATCGCATGGCCGTTACCATCACCTAAAACTTGAACTTCGACATGGCGAGGTTTTTGTAAGAAGCGTTCCATGTACACGGTATCATCGCCGAACCACATTTCTGCATCACGTTGAGCTGCTTGAACTGACTCAAGTAATGTATCTACGCGTTCAACAATACGCATACCACGACCACCACCACCAGCTGCCGCTTTAACAATAAGCGGGAAACCGATTTCTTTAGCTTCAGCTAAAGCATTGTGGATAGTTACTGCATGGTCACAACCAGGTACTGTCGGTACACCAGCTTTTTTCATTGCAACAATTGCAGAAACCTTATTACCCATTAAACGAATATGTTCTGGGCGAGGGCCAATGAATGTGAAACCTGAGCTTTCTACAATTTCAGCAAACTCGGCATTTTCTGAAAGAAAGCCATAGCCTGGGTGAATTGCATCAGCACCAGTAATTTCTGCAGCAGTAATAATTGCCGGGATATTTAAATAGCTGTCACTACTTGCACCCGGACCAATACATACTGCTTCATCAACGAAACGTAAATGCATCAAATCTTTATCAGCATCTGAATAGATACCGACAGTTTTGATTCCTAATGTTTTGCAAGCCCGGGTAATTCGTAAAGCGATTTCACCACGGTTTGCAATTAAAACTTTTTGCAACATAGTTGTCCCCGAGGTATTACGCGCGATAACGGAATAAAGGTTGACCGAATTGGATCACTTCACCATTTTTCACTAAAATTTCTTCAATCACGCCGCTTTGAGTTGCTTCAATCGGGTTCATGATTTTCATTGCTTCGATAATACCCAAAGTCTCACCAGCAGATACTGTTTGACCTACTTTAACAAATGGTGCTTCGCCTGGGCTTGGAGCAGCATAGAACACACCAACCATAGGAGAAGTTTCAACTGCTCCACGTGGTGTTTTTGCAACAGGTGCTTCAGCAACAGGAGCTGCCGGAAGTGCTACACCAGCCGCAGCAACGACAGGATTGCGACGAGTTAAAGCGATCGATTGATCACCTTCTTTAACTTCAATCGCTTGCAAGTCAGACTCAATCATTAAATCGATGAGTTTCTTAATTTTGCGGATATCCATGGGCGACTATTCCTGAACTAGTTTGGGTTAGATGGTTGAATTTTTTCAATAGCGTAATCGAGAGCAAAGCTGTAACCTTTTGCGCCTAGACCACAAATCACGCCAATTGCTTTGTCTGATAAATAAGAATGATGTCTGAAAGCTTCACGTGCGTGGACATTTGATAAATGTACTTCAATAAAGGGAATAGCAACGCCCAGTAAGGCATCGCGTAAAGCAACTGAAGTATGAGTGAGAGCAGCAGGGTTAATAATAATCAGTTTTACGCCTTCTGTTTGTGCCTGATGAATACGGTCAACAATGGCACCTTCCCAGTTGCTTTGAAAAGTATCTAGTGTAATAGAGGCTTGTTCAGCTTGAGCAATAAGTTGTTGGTTGATATTGTCTAGGGTAAGATGACCATATACTTCTGGTTCGCGTTTTCCCAGCAAATTCAAATTCGGTCCATGAATTACCAAAATGGTCGAACTCATTCAGATTGCTCCAGCTCTAAAGTTGCAAATAATCTTTGCAAGATGTCTGCAAAGTTTGCTTATTATGGCATATGTTTCTACAAGTTTTTTATAATTTCTTTTAATTGTCGCAGAAAGGGTACACCAAATTCGGCTTATATATTGTAAATTTTGCGACGAATTAGCAATGTTAAAAAATGACAAAATTTCAAGTAATTTAACGGAGCTTATTTTAAACCGAATTGACAAAAACAGTTCATGTATTTTGTGTAACGAGGTCGTGAGCATCTTCAATCGTTAACATTTCATTCCAGCGAGTTAGGTAATTTTTTGAGCGATGGCATTGTTTCATTTGCCAAGATGGGTTACGTGAGTGATAGCCGACTTGTAAGTAATGACTACCAAAACGCTTACGGACTATACCTAAAGTTTCCATCAATTGTTGTCTTTGATGAATAAGTTCTAAAGGCTGCCATAAATCATCAATATGTTGCTGACGTGCATGTAGACCACAAAATAACACGCCAATTTTTATGTAGCTTTTATTTTCTTTATATAAAACATCGATTTGCTGCATTGCGGCTTTTGTTAGTATACATAAATCATCTGTTGCATAATGAAGGCCAATTGCCTGAGATGTGGCTTTTTTATAGGGTGGTTTGTCGGTTTTTTCATAAAGCATAACTTGAACACAGGCACAAAGTTGTTCTTGTTTCATTAAACGGCGATGTGCCCGGTTAAGGTGAAAGATAAGTGCTTGTTTAATAATCTCAATACTGGATAAAGCTTGAGCAAAACTTCGTGATGCTAAAATCCGTTTAGTCGGAATAGCGGGATCGTCAAGTTGAATACAGGATTGGCCTTTTAGCTCACGAATGGTACGTGCCATGACCACAGAAAATGCTTTTGCCATATGGTGTTCATTGGCAAAAGTTAAGTCTAGGCAGGAGTACACTTCATAACTTTGTAGTTGTTTGACCAATTGATAGCCAATTCCCCACACTTCTTTGACTGATGTGTGCTGCATGAGATCTTCCATAATTAATGGATCTAAGGTGATAAAATTACAAATTCCCCTAAAACTTTTAATTTTCTTAGCATAGTGATTGGCAAGTTTTGCTTGTGTCTTTGAATATCCAATACCAATACAACAAGGTAAGCCTAACCATTTTAGGAGGGTGTTTCTCACTTCACTGCAGTAATCTGATATATCAATAGACTGAAGGTAAGGGGTGAGATGAATAAAGCATTCATCTATAGAGTAAGCTTCTAAGTCATCTGGAGAGAAAAAGTCACCGAGGACAGCAAAAAAGCGACGAGACATCTCGGCATATAAAGTGTAGTTGCTTGAATAAACTTGAACACCAGCTTTTAAAGCATCTTTTTCAATTTGAAACCAAGGTATTCCCATCTTGATACCTAAAAGTTTTGCTTCTTCGCTACGTGAAACAACACAGCCATCGTTGTTAGATAAAACAACTACAGGTTTATCATTGAGTTTAGGGTTGAAAAGTCGCTCACAGCTGACATAACAATTGTTAATATCAACCAGTGCATAAACTTCGCGGTGTGAGATTTCTCTCATCATTTCTTTGCCCCCAATTTATTAATCCAAAATACATATTTTGAATTTGTAACATAATCAAGTTAACAAAATTACAGACTAATATCTAGGGGAGTTCAGGTTGTTCGTCGAAATTATAAAAAGGATGCAAGACTGCTGAATTGTCAGTTATTGATATGGAAATGTCTGAAAATGATAAGTTTTAGTTGGTTATGATCGGAAGCATAAGAACTATATTTAATGGATGAGTTGAGTCTTTTAAATGTAGTAATGCGTATAACGCATTTGTCTTATGGGTCTTTCAAGCTGTCTTTGTTAATAAAGACAGCTTTTTTTTATAATGTGCTTAAGTTTTTTAGAGTTTGGCTTGATTGTAGCAATCGAGATTAATGCATTGTGTACTCAGTTCTATGATTTGAGCAGGGGCTAATTGAAGTTTTTCCCATTTTTGCATTTGTTCAAATAACCAATAAAAGTCTTCTGGTTGCGGGGCAGCATTTTCTTTAACCAAATACTTAACAATATTTTGAATCATATAGTATTTATCGACATGTACTTCTTCCGAGCAATGAAATCGGACAATCCCAAACTCGACCAATAACTTTAAGACAGGCGTAAAATCTTTTAAATTACTCAATTCTTTTTGGGCTTTCATAATTGCCCCTGTAAGTGCAACTAAGGTTTGAGGGTGTTGTTCGGCCCATTCTTGAGTTACTGCGAGAACTTTATCTGCCACATTGGGAATAATGTCCTGACTTGAGCAAACCATTTTACTTAAGCCTAAAAGTTCTCCTTGTGTATTCCACGGCTCTCCCACACAAAAACCATCAATCACATGGTTATCTAAAGCTTCGACCATATACGGTGGCGGAAGTGCCTTGAGTTTGAGCGTTTGAGCTATTTTAGAATCTGCCAACGCAAGCCATTCTCTTAAACAATAATGATGGATTGAATGTTTAAATACATGGGCTAAGGATAGAGCATTATCTTCTTTAATGTAGCTCGTCACTTTTTGGGCGGTAGTTTGTGCATTATCATTCTCTTGAATAGCCAGTTGATGGGTTAATTTTTGGCTTAAGCTAATAAAGGCACGGTTTTTACTTAAAATAAGAGGGGTTTGCAGTGCAATACCAATTTGGTCTGCACCCACAGCTGCAGCGGGTAGCATAGCAGATAAACAATGTGCAGCATCTAATAAACCAAAAGCTAAACGGTCGCGTAGACTTGCCCATGATGCTTCTTTGACTAGGGTAACATCTAAATCGACTTCTTCGAAGAAACCTTGCTGCTTTGCCCACAGTAAAGCGATGCAATCAAGTAAAGGAATATAGCCGAGTTGCAATTGAGTCTTTTCTAATTTGCTCATTTATTCATCCTTTAGTTGATCATTTAGTAATTTTTGAGCGTCAAGTAAACGCCGTGCCATTTCTCCAATCGTTATACGGTGACTCATGGCATTTTTTCTGAGTAATTGAAAAGCCGTATCTTCAGGTAAGCCATGCAGTTGCATGAGTAGCACTTTGGCCTTTTCAACATCTTTACGATCTGCCAGTTTGGTTTGAGCTTCTTTTAAGTCACCTTCGAGCTTTTTATGTTTTTTATATTGCTCAATTGAAATCTCTAAAATGGTATGTAAGCGGGCAGGGTCTATGCCGTCTACAATATAAGCCGTTACACCTGCATCTATCGCTTGTTTGATGGTGTCTTTATCTGAATTTTTAGTGAATAGAACAGTTGGTAGGTCATAGCTACTCACACAACTTTCAATAATGTCACGATGAGGATGATCCATGTCGAGCAAGATGACATCGGCTTGTAAATCTTCAAGACAGAAAATATTTAAGTGGTCCAAAGTAAGGCAGGCCACCACTTCAAAGTCATTTTCAAGCAGACTGTTTTTTATATAGTCGGCCCGTGCATGATCATCATCGATAAGAGCTATTTTGAGTTTTGGCATAAGTTCAGAAAATCAGGCTAAGAAAATGCGCCAATTCGACGCGTTTTTTGTTATTAAGTTTTAAGCAAGATTAGTGCCATCCAAATTTAAACAAAAAATCAGGCATGAGTGGTCCTTTACTATGCTAAAGCATTGTTTTGATCGATATTGGTGCAAAAATACGATTCATTTTGTGGCAAAACTTATTTTTGTTTAAACCATATAGAGGAGCACCAATAGTGCAGGAAAAATTAAATCTTCTTTATGGATGAAAAGGTGTTTTAGTTTAAATAATTGAAAATAATAATAAAAAATTATTAATATTAATCTTAAAAAGAATTGGCATGCAAAATGCTTAGTTAATTACAGGTCGAAGACGACCATAAGTTTTAAAGACGGCCAACGATGTCCGTTCTGATCGAATTTGTGAGTGCAACTGCACACATAAAGAATTTACGTTCAGTCGGAGTGAAGGTTATGTCTTTATTTTTATTGCATAAAAAAGTTACATCTGAATTAACTAATTTTTCAGTTCCAGCGATGCGAGCCTTCTCTATGAGGGGGCTCGCTTTTTTTATTTGTTTTTATGACTTTGCTATGCATTGGGTGTCGTCAACGAGTGGAAAAAATGGATTCCAAGCAGCTATACGCTTTGTGATGTTGATACGTTTCTCGGTAGAGCACAAGGCAAAACAACAATGTCTATTTGAGAACGTAAGAACGCAGCTTAAAAGCAACGTGATTTGAGGAGAAACACTATGAAATTGGTAATGATTGGTCATGGTATGGTGGGCCACAAATTCATCGAAGCCATTTTAGAAAAAGCAGATGATGAACTGGAAATCACAATTCTCGCAGAAGAGCCTCGTATCGCATATGACCGCGTACATTTGACTGAATACTTCTCAGGGAAATCGGCAAAAGATTTATCTTTAGCACGTTTTGATTTTGCCGATGCGTATGGCATCGACCTACGTTTAAATACTAAAGCAGTAGCGATTGATACGACGGCAGAAACCGTAACAACCAATCATGGTGATGTTATTAGTTATGACAAGTTGGTGCTTGCGACTGGTTCATATGCATTTGTTCCGCCAATTCCGGGTAATGACCGTGAAAACTGTTTTGTTTACCGTACGATTGAAGACTTAGATGCGATTCGTACAGCGAGTCTCAATGCAAAAACAGGTGTAGTAATTGGGGGTGGTTTACTTGGACTTGAGGCAGCCAAAGCTTTACGTGATTTAGATTTAGAAACGCACGTTGTTGAGTTTGCACCACGTTTGATGGCAGTTCAAATTGATGACTTAGGGGGGAAAGTTTTACGCCGTAAAATTGAAGATTTAGGTGTAAAAGTTCATACACAAAAAGCGACTCAGTCTATTGAGTCTGGTGTAAATACCACTCATGTGATGAAGTTTGCCGATGGTAGTGAACTCGAAACTGATGTGATTTTATTCTCTGCGGGGATCCGCCCACGTGATGAATTAGCGCGAAATAGCGGGCTTGCGATTGGTGAGCGTGGCGGTATTGTAATTAATGATTATTGCCAAACATCTGATCAAAACATTTATGCCATTGGTGAATGTGCGCTTTGGCAAAATAAAATTTATGGCTTGGTTGCACCGGGCTATGACATGGCGCGTATTGCAGCAAAACATATTTTAGATGAAGAGTGTCATTGCTTCGCTGGCGCAGACATGAGCACCAAGTTGAAACTGATGGGTGTTGATGTTGCTTCGGTCGGTGATGCACATGCCATAACCCCAGGTGCATTAAGCTATTTCTATGCAGATGAGCATGCACTGATTTATAAAAAGATTGTTGTAAATGCAGACAAAACCAAATTGCTTGGCGCGGTTTTAGTGGGCGATGCCAAAGAATACAACGACCTTTTACAAATGATGTTGAATGGTCTGGCTTTACCGGAAGTGCCTGAAAGTTTAATCATGCCGGGTTTTGAGCAATCAGCAGCAAAATCTGGTGGTAGCGGAGTCGATTTACTGCCAGACAGTGCGACCATTTGTTCATGTAACAACGTATCAAAAGCAGACATCTGCCAAGCAATTAGCGATGGTTCGACCTCTTTAGGTGCATTAAAGAAATGCACCAAAGCAGCAACAGCATGTGGTGGTTGTGCACCATTAGTGACACAAGTATTGAAGTCAGAGTTACAACGTCAAGGTGTGACTGTTAACAATCATATTTGCGAACACTTCCCGTACTCGCGTCAAGAGTTGTATCACTTGGTCCGTGTCAATGAAATCAAGACATTTGATGATTTGATTCATCAACATGGGCACGGTTTAGGTTGTGATATTTGTAAACCAGCGGCAGCAAATATTTTGGCATCTTGCTGGAATGATTTCGTACTTAAGCCAAGTCATGCAGGCTTGCAAGACAGTAACGACTACTACCTAGGTAACATTCAAAAAGATGGCTCTTACTCAATTGTACCGCGTATGGCAGGTGGAGAAGTCACTCCGGATGGCTTAATTGCGATTGGTCAAATTGCAAAGAAATATAACTTATACACCAAAATTACTGGTGGTCAACGTGTTGATATGTTTGGTGCCCAAGTTCATGAACTTCCATTTATTTGGGAAGAGTTAAATGCTGCGGGCTTCGAGTCTGGTCATGCCTACGGTAAGTCGTTACGTACAGTGAAATCTTGTGTGGGTAGCACTTGGTGCCGTTACGGGGTAGATAACTCGGTTGGTTTAGCGATTGAACTTGAAAACCGCTACAAAGGTTTGCGTTCACCGCATAAATTGAAAATGGCAGTGTCTGGCTGTACACGTGAGTGTGCAGAAGCGCAAGGTAAAGATGTAGGCGTGATTGCCACTGAAAAGGGTTGGAACCTTTATGTATGTGGTAACGGTGGTATGAAACCGCGTCATGCAGAATTACTTGCATCTGACCTTGATAAAGAAACACTGATTCGTTATATCGACCGTTTCTTTATGTTCTACATTCAAACGGCAGACCGTTTACAACGTACCAGTGTATGGCGTGACAACATGGAAGGCGGTCTAGACTACCTTAAATCTGTGATCGTTGATGACTCTCTTGGTTTAGCCGCCGAGCTTGAGCGCCGTATGGAACACATTATTGGTACATATCAAGACGAATGGCGTACAGCTGTCGAGAACCCAGAAGTTCGTAAACGCTTCCAAACCTATATCAATGCAGGAGCGAATGAACAAGCTGATCCGCACATTCAATTTACAACTGAACGTGGTCAAATCCGCCCATTAACCGAAGCTGAACGTTCAGAAGACCGTATTCCAATGGTTGAAGCATAAAGGGGAACTTATATGAATATTGTACAAGACAAAAATATGCTTCCTGATGATCAGTGGATTGACGTTTGTGCACTCGATGATTTAACTCCAAACACTGGTGCAGGAGCGCTAGTGAGCGGTCAAGCGGTTGCAATCTTCCGTGTGGGGCATGAAAAACGTGTTTATGTACTAAGCAATAAAGATCCGTTTAGCTTAGCAAATGTGATGAGTCGCGGGATTATTGGTGATTTACAAGGCGAACGCGTGGTTGCATCACCAATTTATAAACAACATTTCAGTTTAGCTACGGGCCGTTGTTTAGAAGATAAAGACCAAAAATTGGCGGTTTACCCGAGCAAAATTGTTGATGGCCGTGTTTGGATCAATGCGGTGCCGCAAAAAACTTATATTACCAATACAGGGGTATCACAAGACAAACTTAGACTGGTGCTGATCGGGAATGGTTTGGCAGGGATGCGTTGTCTGGAAGATTTACTTGATATGGCACCAGACCGTTATGAAGTTACGGTGATTGGTGAAGAACCATGGGGTAACTATAACCGTATTATGTTGTCTCCGGTTTTATCGGGTGAGAAAACCATTGAAGACATTATGTTGCATCCACCAAAGTGGTATGACGATAAAAGCATTAAATTTATTGCCGGTGATAAAGCCGTAAAAATTGATCGCCCACGTAAAGTGGTTTACACCGAAAAAGGCAAGACAGTTGATTATGACCGTTTGATTCTGGCAACAGGCTCGGCACCATTTATTCCACCAGTTCAAGGTGTTGACCTAAAAGGTGTGTTAACTTTCCGCGATATTTATGACGTTAACACCATGATTGAATACTGCGATTCAAAAACTAATGCAGTCGTGATTGGTGGCGGTTTGCTGGGTTTAGAAGCGGCGTATGGTTTAAAACAACGCGGTATGAATGTCACAGTATTGCATTTGATGGACCGTATTATGGAACGCCAACTTGATGGTCGTGCGAGCCAGTTATTACGTCATAGCATTGAACAAAAAGGTATTCATATTATTACCGAAGCCAATACAGAAGCGTTAATTGGTGATGAAAACGGACATGTGAAGCAAATCCGTTTGAAAGATGGCACAGTGTTAGATGCTGACCTTGTGGTATTCGCTGTGGGCATTCGTCCAAATATTGCTTTGGCACAAAGTGCTGGTTTACGTTGTAATCGTGGTGTATTGGTGAATGACACCATGCAAACATTTGACCCAAGTATTTACGCGGTGGGTGAGTGTATTGAACACCGTGGTCAAACTTTTGGTTTGGTTGAGCCACTATGGGGCCAAGCTTTTATTTGCGCGACCCATTTAGCAGAGCACGGCAGCTTAACTTTTAAAGCACCCACTGTACCGACTCAGTTAAAAGTCAGTGGTGTCGATGTATTCTCGGCGGGCAATTTTGAGCCGAAAGATGATTATGAAGACATTATCCTGAACGATGAAAAACGCCAGATTTATAAACGCATTATTATTCAAAGCGATCGAGTAATCGGTGCAGTATTGTTTGGTGATACTGAAGATGGTATGTGGTATGCAGAGTTAATTGCAGACCAAACCCCTGTTTCTTCATTTAGAAATAAACTGCTATTTGGTCGAGATTTTGCATTAAAAAATGCAGGCTAAATAGGGAAAGGAGCAGTTATGAATAGTATTCCAAGCGTTGAAGTCGATAGCTCCGATCATGTTGCAAAAACAATCAAAACAACATGTCCATATTGCGGTGTAGGTTGCGGTGTTAGCGTAAACGTCCAACAAAAACCTCAAGGACCTGTGGTGCAAGTTGAGGGGGATGCTGAGCATCCTTCCAACTTTGGACGCTTATGTATTAAAGGTAGCCGTCTTGCGGATACTTTGGGGTTGGAAACACGTCTACTTCAACCCATGTTTGGTCGTAAGCCACATCGGACTGTAACGACATGGGATGCAGCAATCAATAAAATTGCCGATAAATTCCAGTCTTGTATCGACAAATATGGTCGTGACAGCATTGCATTTTATGTTTCAGGTCAGCTTTTGACTGAAGACTATTATGTGGTGAACAAGTTTGTAAAAGGCTATTTGGGCACTGCAAATATCGATACCAACTCACGGCTTTGTATGTCATCTGCGGTGGCAGGTCACAAACGTAGTTTCGGTGAAGATATTGTGCCTGCAAGTTATGAAGATTTTGAACATGCAGACATGGTGGTTTTGGTTGGTTCCAATACCGCATGGTGCCATCCTGTACTGTATCAACGGATTATGCAGGCTAAAAGCCACAATCCAGATATGTTTATTGTGGTGATTGACCCACGTTTTACCAGTACTTGTGAGCAAGCGGATTTACATTTACCGATTTTACCGGGCCAAGATGTCGCATTGTTCAACGGTCTATTCCAATATTTATATCAAAATGGTCATGCCGATCAGGCTTTTGTTGATGCTTATACCGAAGGTTTGCAAGAGGTTTTGGCAAGCAGCGAGCCAGAAACTAATGTGGAATATGTGGCAAAGCGTACAGGAATTGCACTCGATAAGATGCAACAGTTCTTTGAGAAATTTGCGCAGACTGAAAAGGTAATTACGCTATTTTCAATGGGTGTGAATCAATCAAGTCAGGGCGTGAATAAAGCCAACAGCATTATTAACTGTCACTTACTAACAGGCAAAATTGGAAAGCTCGGCGCTGCACCATTTTCAATGACAGGCCAGCCCAATGCTATGGGTGGCCGAGAAGTGGGTGGCTTAGCTAATATGTTGGCTGCCCATATGGATTTAGATAATCCCTTGCACCAAAAAGTAGTGCAAATCTTTTGGGACAGCCCATTTATTGCAACTCAAGCTGGCTTAAAAGCAGTTGATTTATTCCGTGCTGTTGAAGCTGGAAAAATTAAAGCCATCTGGATTATGGCAACCAATCCGGTGGTAAGTTTACCAGATGCTGATCAGGTGAAACGTGCTTTAGAAAAATGCGAATTGGTCGTTGTGTCAGATATCTGTGCCGATACGGATACTACGGCTTACGCCGATATTTTGCTTCCAGCTTTAGGTTGGGGTGAAAAAGACGGAACCGTTACTAACTCTGAGCGTCGTATTTCACGTCAACGTGCTTTTTTACCTGCGCCGGGTGAAGCAAAAGCAGATTGGTGGTCAGTGAGCCAAGTTGCGAAAAAATTAGGCTTTAAAGGTTTTGACTTTACGAGTGCTGTTGATATTTTCAATGAACATGCGGCTTTGTCAGCACAAGATAATGCGGACATTGAAGCACGTGAGCAAACTGATACGTTTCGTTATTTCAACTTAAAAGGTTTAATGAACCTAAGTGCTGCTGAGTACGATGTTCTGCAACCAGTGCAATGGCCAGTCTGGAGTAAAAATCAAGACGCTAAAGCTGTTCAACAACTGTTTGGCAAGGGCCAGTTTAGTCACAAAAACACCAAGGCAAAACTAATTCCGACTGTTGCAATTAATCCGGTACATGCAATTTCAGAAGATTATCCGCTCATTTTGAACACGGGGCGTATTCGCGATCAATGGCATACCATGACCCGTACTGGTTTGTCGCCAAATTTAACCAGTCACCGTGCTGAACCATTCTGTGAGATTCATCCAAGTGATGCATTAAAGTTTGGTGTACGTGATCAAGGTTTAGTAGAAGTTCGTTCGAAATGGGGCAGTTGTGTACTACGTGTAACCTTCTCATCAGGTGTCCGTCGTGGGCAAATTTTTGCACCGATTCACTGGACTGAACAGGTCGCATCCGATGCCCGTATTGGTAAAGTCGTTAATCCAGAAGTTGATGCAATTTCAGGTGAGCCCGAGTTCAAACATACGCCTGTAACTATTCAACCGTTCTATACCACTTGGCAAGGTGTGCTCTATATTCGTGAAGGATACGATTCTCATATTCAAGAATCGCTACATCACTGTGCATGGTGGACCAAAGTCAAAATGGTGAAAACCAGCCGCTATGAACTTGCAGACCGCCAAACTTTTCATGATACTCAAAAGAATCTGAAAAGCTTTTTGCCATTTGCCGATGAAACCTTTGAATGGTTAAGCATAGAAGATATTTCTTCACAACTGAGCCATAGTGTTATTTTGAAAGATGGCATTGTAATTGCAAGTCTATATATTGCACCGCCAGATTTATTGCCAGACCGTGACTGGGTAGCAAGTCTGTTTAAACGCGAACGTTTGAGCGCCTTGCACCGTAAAGCTTTACTAGCAGGTATGCCAATGTCGGCTACCAATAATGATGGGCCTTTGGTGTGTAGTTGTTTTAAAGTAGGTAAGAATAAAATTATCGAAGCAATAAAAACACAAAACATTACCCATGAAAAACAGGTTACTGCATGTTTAAAAGCAGGTGGAAACTGTGGTTCATGTTTACCTGAAATCCGAGGCTTGATTAAAGCTTGCCAGCAAGAGGTGGAAGTGTGAATAAGGGATATCCCGTAACTGATCTGGTCATTCTGGCGGGTGGACAAGCCCGCCGTATGAATGGTTTAAATAAGCTGTTGCAGCAATTCGATGGCGATACACAACTACTCAAAATTCATCAAAAATTAAAGTCATCTGTATCTGAAATTTGGGTGAATAGTCATCGTGATTATTCGATTTATCAAAGTATTGTGCCTGATATTAAATGTTTTCAAGATGATGCAGCAGGCTTTTTTGGCCCACTCATGGGAATGAAAAGCGCATGGTCACATGTAAAAGCAGATTATGTTTTGTTTATCCCTTGTGATGTGACCTACATACCTACGCAAGTCGTTGCGAAATTACACAGCGCACTTCGCAAAAATAAACAGGCCCAGGCAGCTTACGTTTCAATTAATGGAGATGCTTTATACCCATTTTGTTTGTTAAAACGTGAAAGTCTAGAGGTTTTAGAGCAGCAAATTGATAAGCAACAATTGAGTTTAAAAAATTGCTTTAAACTTTTACACGCACAAGTAGCCATTTTTCAAAAGCAAAACTTATTTTTCCATAGCATTAATTCTTTAGATGAACTTCAACAATACAAACAAATTAAAGCATTTAAAGAGATTTTTTCGACAAATTAGAACTTCAATCATATCGATTTAAAATTTACATTGATAATCTGAAATCATTTTTTAAATTTTGAGTTATTGACTGTTTAGAATTTAAGTTCTATTTTGGAACTTGTTGTTTTCATTCTAGCCAGATGTATAAAAATAAACGGAGCCAGAAAAATGATGGACGCAGCTCAGCAAAGTAAAACAGATGTGACCGCATGTATTTTATGTTCAAGAAACTGCGGTTTGAGCGTAGAAATTAAAGATAACCAATTTGTCAAAATTAAAGGTAATCCTGAGCATCCATTTTCTCAAGGTTACATTTGCCAAAAAGCCGCAAGATTACAGCATTACCAGAAACATGCAGACCGTTTAACCGCACCTTTAAAACGCCAACCAGATGGCTCATTTCAAGAAATTAGTTGGGATGTGGCGATACAAGAAATTGCTGATCAATTGGTTCAGATTAGAGATAAATTTGGCGGTACTGCTTTTGCTTCGGTTGGGGGCGGTGGACAGGGTAACCACCTCGGTGCAGCTTATGGTCGACAACTTTTACTGGCTATGAAAAGTTATTATGCATATAACTCACTTGCCCAAGAAAAAACAGGTGATTTCTGGCTCAATGGCCGCCTGTTCGGTAGTCAGGCTTGCCATACGACAGAAGATGTTGAGCATGCAGATTACGTACTTTTTATTGGGACGAACCCGTTTCAGGCACATGGTATTCCTAACGCACGAGACACGCTAAAACATATTAAAAAAGATCCGAACCGAACCATGGTGGTGTTCGACCCGCGTGTTACCGAAACGGCAAAACAAGCAGACATTCACGTACAGCTAAAACCGGGAACAGATGCTTTTTTAATGTCGGCCATGATTGCGATCATTATTAAAGAAAAGCTTTATGATGCAGCGTTTATTGAGCAGCACACACATGGGTTTGAAGAAGTAAAAGCTGCATTTAACCATGTCCCGATTGAAGACTATATTGCTAAAGCTGATGTACCTATCGATTTGATTTATCAAGTGGTTCGAGAGTTTGCCAAAGCAAAAAGAGGCTGTGTACGTATCGATTTAGGTATTCAACATACTTTGAATACAACATTAAATGGTTATTTAGAAAAGCTCTTATACTTGCTGACAGGGAACTTTGGAAAACAGGGTACCAATAATTTGCATACCATGTTTATTCCAATTTTGACCGATACGGATGAAAGAAAACCAAAATATCGACGTAGCGTTTACCATAAAATGTTCCCGATTTCCGGGTTTTTCCCGCCTAATATTTTACCCGATGAAATCTTAAAAGCAGGGGAAAAGCGAATTCGTGCTGTGTTTGTAGATAGTTGTAATCCACTATTAACTTACCCTGATACACCAGCTTTTGAGGAAGCCTTTAAAGCATTAGATTTGTTGGTGGTAGTTGATGTTGCGATGACAGAAACCGCGAGATTTGCACACTATATTTTGCCTGCTCATACTCAGTTTGAAAAATGGGAATTTACCGGTTTTAACTTGGAATTTCCTAAGAATGGTTTTCACCTGCGTCATCCCGTATTGGTTGCTCAAGCAAATACTTTACCGGAAGCCGAAATTTATACTCGATTACTGGAAGCGATGAATGCTATTCCGAAGAGTTTCCCAGTTTTAGAAAAAATAGCTGCGGTCGACTCGAAAAAAACTGCCTACTTACCATACTTGTCGGCGTTAGGACTTACCTTGGCACGACATAAAAAATATATCCCTTTTGCTGCTTCTATTATTTATCGAACTCTTGGCAAACGACTTGGCAATTCTGCAGATTCAGTTGCTTTTTTACTGCCGCTATCTATTCAATATGCTGTTTTACATACCAAAGCGGTACGCCGTGCAGGTTATAAAGGTAATCCGTTAACACAAGGTGTCAAACTATTTGAGCAGATATTAAAGCAACGTTCAGGTATGGTTTTATCGCAACATGAATATGACGAAGTCTGGAAACTGGTGGCTTATAAAGATAAGAAAATACGTCTTGCAATTCCCGAGATGTTAAGTGAACTCGCAAGCTTGAAAAGCCATAACGTTAATGTTGAAGAGTTTCCTTTCATCCTTTTGTCAGGTGAACGCCGTAGTTACAACGCCAACCAAATTTACCGTGACCCTGCTTGGCGAAAAGTAGATGCAGAAGGTGCACTACGTATTCATCCCGAAGATGCAAGGCACTTAAATGTAGATACAGGAGGGCAGCTTAAATGTATCTCACAACATGGAGAAATTCAGGTAACTATTGAGTTGGATGATGGGATGAGAAGAGGTGTTGTGTCACTGCCACATGGCTACGGTATGCGCTTTCAAAATGGAGAACCGATTGGGCCACAATTAAACTTACTTATTTCTGCTGAACATTGTGATCCATTGTCGAAAACGCCGTACCATAAATATGTACCCATCCGTTTAGAAAAGTGTTAGAAATAGAATCAAGTAAAACATAGATTTTACCGCGCTAACTTGAGATTTATTTTTTAATTGTTCTTAAGGTAGTGCGGTGAAAAGTCTATAAAAAATTTAAATATTATGGAAAATAAGTAGAGCTGGAACAAATTTTGCTATTAAAGAACAAAGCACTATTAAGATGCAATTTTTTGTATTTGATTGTTCATAATCGGTGCTCGCAAGATTTGAAATGTTCTCGATATGAGTGCAAATGATGAAACAATATCACTCTGAAAATGCGCCAAGCCTTCTGCAAGATCAATATGGGCGTATCAAGCGTAAGTTACGAATTTCTGTAACTGATCGCTGTAATTTTAAGTGTGTATATTGCATGCCTGAGCATCCAGAATGGTTAAATAAACAGGACTTGCTTAGTTTTGAAGCGCTCTTTCAATTTTGTCATTTTATGGTGCAGCAAGGTATCGAGAGTATTCGCATTACGGGTGGTGAACCATTAATGCGTCAAGGCATTGTTCATTTTGTTCGTGATTTGCAGGCCTTAAAAGCATTAGGTTTAAAACGTATATCGATGACTACAAATGGTCATTACCTTGCTAAATACGCTAAACAACTAAAAGACGCTGGATTAGATGATTTAAACATTAGTTTAGATAGTCTTGATTCAATTCAATTTAAAGAGCTCACTAAGAAAAAGTTAGAACCGGTTCTTGAGGGTATTCAAGCTGCTAAAGATGCAGGACTGCCTTTTAAAATTAACTGCGTATTAATGAAAGATAAAAATGATAATCAAATCTTACCTATGGTGAAGTGGTCAATTTCTAATCATATTCCTTTACGTTTTATCGAGTTTATGCCGCTTGATGGTGATGCACTTTGGTCAAATAAAGATGTGGTAAGCGAGGCTGAAATTTTAAAGGTATTGCGACCGTATTATTCGGTACAAGTGATCGAGCAGCAACATGAGCCTGCGCGTCAATATCTAATTAATGGTAGCTACCATTTAGGAATTATTTCCACAATTACGCATTCATTTTGCCACCAATGTGACCGTATACGGCTTACCGCAAAAGGCGAATTATATAACTGTTTATTTGCGCCGCAAGGTTTAAATATTAAGCCTCAGCTTCAAGCACTGGTAAGCAAACAACATAGCCCAGAATACGGTATATATATCCAAAATTTAAAGAATTTGGTTCATCCTTATATCTGGCATAAAGCAAAAGGTTTCCATGCCTTACAACATCAACAAACCCGTAAAATCAGCATGCATATGCTTGGGGGATAAATGCAACAATCTATCCAAATTAAAGTCGAAGCATTTGGTGCAATTGAAAAATTGCTTCCTGAAAATCTTTTGTTAGTTTGTCCTAACCATAGTTTGGTTAAAGATGTATTAGATGAAATTGTTTTATTGCATCCGGAATCTACAAAAGCCATGGAAAAATGTGCATGTGCAATTGGTGATAATGTCATAACTAGACAAACTGTCTTAAGTGAGCCATGCACTTTGGTTTTATTATCACCCGTTGCTGGAGGATGAATCATGAAAGAGTTTGCAAGAATACAAGAGCAGGCTTTAAGCCTAGATACTTTTGATCCGATTCAATCTTTTCCTGAATGTGGCGGTATCGATATTTTTATGGGTACGGTTCGTAATCACCACGAAGGTAAAGCGGTAAAGGCGCTGAAATATACATCTTATAAACCGCTTGCAGAAAAAATGATACGTGAAATTGAACTAGAAATTGAGAAAAAGTATCAGGTATCTTATGTGCGAGTGGTTCATCGAATTGGATATCTAGATGTTGGTGAAACAGCCATTATTGCGATTGTGTATGCAGCCCATCGCCGTGAAGCTTTTCAAGCATGTGAGGAAGCAGTCGAACGGGTAAAACATGAAGTGCCTGTCTTTAAAGAAGAGTTCTTTACAGATGGCACAAGTCATTATGTAGAGGGCTGTTGTATTCGTAAGGATGCGCCGCACGACCACAAACATCACCATCATCATGCCGGCCATGAGCACTCACACTGAAATATGTAACACTAGGATAAATAATGAAAAACGTAGGAATGAAGCCGGAAAGTTATCGTGTTGCCGAAGCACAAGCGATTTTATATGCACCACCCGCCTGTATTGAACTATTAAGACAAGGAAACACGGAAAAAGGTGATGCATTAAAAACAGCACGTGTTGCAGGAATTTTGGCAGCAAAACGAACTGATGAGCTGATTCCACTATGTCATCCGTTACCGATTTATCGGGCAGATGTTGAATATGAATTGGAAAATGACTTTGTAAAAATTATTGCTGTTGTTGAAACTATTGGTCCAACTGGCGTAGAAATGGAAGCTTTAACGGCGGCAAGCCTTGCAGGCTTAACTATCTATGACATGTTAAAGCCTCATTGTGAACCAGAAGAACTCTGGATGGATCAATGTAAACTACTGAAGAAAAAAGGCGGAAAATCCCATTTTAAACGGGTATTGCGTCAGCCTGTTTCGGCTGCGGTTATTGTCTTGTCAGACACCGTAGCAGCGGGTAGAAAGCCGGATACTGCTGGAAAATCTGTGGTTGAAACTTTAACTGAAGCTGGCTTTGATCCGATCCATTACCAAATTTTGCCCGATGAAGCAGATGATCTCAAAGAATTGGTTTTAGAACTCACCAAATCGTATGCTTGTATTATGACTGTGGGTGGGACAGGAATTGGTAAGCGTGACATTACAGTTGATACGCTAGAGCCTCTTTTAGAACGTAAATTAGATGGCTTAATGGAAGCTGCTCGCTCATTTGGACAAAAACGCACGCCATATGCTGCTATGTCACGCGGAGTAGCAGGGTTTATTGACCGTTCGTTAGTAGTGACATTACCGGGAAGCCGTGGTGGCGCAAGCGAATCAATGGCCGCTATTTTACCCGCATTAGTCCATATTTTTGATGTTTGCCGTGATTTACCACATCCAGGAGGCTATGAATAATGTCAGGTTGTGGTGCTGAGCGTGGATTAATCAGTATAGATGAAGCGCTAGATTTAGTTATTAATAAGCCTAAAAACTTAAGCTCTATTCAAAAGACTCTAACAAATAGCCTAAGTAGTTATCTTGCCAAAGATATTTACTCTGAAATTAATTTACCAAGTTTCTCTCAAAGTGCAGTTGACGGTTATGCACTTTGTAGCCATGCAGAAGATTTAAATAATCAAAAGTTCCAAGTCACAGGTGAGATTCGTGCCGGAAGCGAGAGTCATGATATACTCGGTGAAGGTCAGACAATTCGTATATTTACGGGCGGCAAAATTCCTGAAGGGACAACGCATGTAGCTCGACAAGAAATCGTATCGGTTATTTCGGCCCAAGAAATTTGTTTAACGGAACATATACGTCCTCAAGCCGATATCCGCTTTACCGGAGAGGAAATCCAGCAAGGGCAGTTGCTTGCTCAAGTAGGACAACTTTTGAATATTGGAAGTTTGGCTGCTTTAAGTATGGCGGGTGTGCAAACCGTTGAAGTCTATCGTGCACCGAAAGTCGCTGTTTTGATCACGGGTGATGAAGTTGCCGAAACAGCAGAAGATCTAGCTGAAGGTAAAGTCTTTGATGCAAATGGCCCATTACTAAAAGCTTGGTTTGAAGATTATGGTTTAGATATCGAACTCATTCACGTAGCAGATGAAGCAGAGCAGGTCACCCATTACTTTAATCAACTAAAAGACAGCCATGATGTTGTTATAACGACTGGCGGAGTGTCGGTAGGAGACTACGACTTTGTACGGCCCTGTGCTTTCGAAGTTGGGTTTGAACAAATCTTTTGGAAAGTTAAACAAAAACCGGGTAAACCTTTATTCTTTGCCGAATACCATAATTCACAAACCCAACATTCTTGCTATTTGTTAGGCTTACCGGGCAATCCAGCTGCGGTATATGTCGCAATGCAAATTTACGGAAAATCTTTGCTTGATGCATTGCAGGGCAATAGACGCGGACCAGAATGGTTTACCGCAATTTTAGAGCATGATTTAAAAGAAGATGCACGTGAGCGTTTTTTACGAATGTATGCTTATTTTGATGCAGGACAACTTAGGGTAAAAGGTTTGGCCAAGCAGCAGTCCCATATGCTGAGTAATCTTATGCAAGCCAATTGTCTAGTCCGTATTCCTGCGAGTACAAAACTAGCATCAGGAACTGTGCTAAAGGGAATCTTTATTTCAAATTAACTTATAAATAAGCTGAATATAATTAATCCATACGGATGGATTAATTATATTTTATATCTATTTTTAGTGACTGTTATTTTAAAAAAATAAGCTTTATAAATATACTGAAAACTTATTTCTAAGCTCTATATTGCATATAACATATTAAGTGGTTTAGGGTATAAATAATATGGCAAATAGGCCAGTTTTATATTGAGGAAAGCATAAAGATGAAATGGGATGACATCGGTGATCAGCCTTGTTCAGTTGCCCGCATGCTATCAGTGATTGGTGATCGATGGACGATGCTAATATTACGTAATGCTTTTATGGGAATTCGCCGTTTTGATGATTTTCAAAAATCATTAGGTGTCACTCGTCATGTCCTTTCTGATCGCTTAAAAAGGTTGGTTGAATACGAAATTTTAGTAAAAGCACCTTATTTTGACCGTCAGGAGCGTTTTGAATATCGTCTCACGGATAAAGGCTTTGAGCTTTATCCAATTATCTTATCTATGGCGAACTGGGCAGATAAATGGATGGATCAAGGTTTAGGTAAACCTTTGGAATATCGTCACAAAACATGTGGACATAAGTTTGAACCTGTTATGGTGTGTTCAGTATGCCGTGAGCCATTACATGCAAAGCAAGTTCAGGTTTCGGCTGGGCCGGGCTATTTTGCTTATATGCAACAAAAGCAAAAACAGGCTTAAACTCGGTTCTCTAACCTAACGACTCTTGTAGAAGTGCTTCTGCAAGAGTCTTATAAATATAATCATGATTTGATTGAGTAATATTAAAACGGATAAATTGACCTGCTGATTGTGCTTGGCTAAAGGCATTACCCGGGGCGAGAATCACTTGCCGATTCAGACAAAACTGGGCAATCTTCGCTGCATCTACACCTTCTGGTAGACGACACCACACAAAAATTCCAGCCTTGGGTTCAATCCACGGTTCTATCCCAATCGATTTGAGCTTCGTGATTGTTTCTTGCATGGCTTGAGCTAAACGAACTTTTAATAAATCTAAATGCTTACGGTATGAACCATCGGTTAAAGCTGTGTGTAAAATCTTGGCTGAGAGTCCATTGTGAGAAAAACTGGTAGCAATTTTTAAATCGGTAATCTGATCAATCCATTCTGGTTTTGCAATAATGTAGCCGCAGCGAATAGAGGCAGAAAGCGTTTTAGAGAAACTTCCAATAAAAATCACGCGTGAAAGGTTGTCTAGGGCTGCAAGTCGTGGAGCTGGAGTATATTCAAAATCCGAGAATATATCGTCTTCAATCACAATTAAATTAGATTGATCAATCAACTTCAGTAATTGATGAGCTGTCGAGAGTGAAAGCGTTGCGCCAGTGGGGTTATGTATTCCTGAATTTGTAATATAAAGCCGAGGATTATAGATCTCAATCGCTTCTTTAAATGCCTCTAAGTCTGGGCCATTTGGAGTGTATGGAATACCAATAACTTTAACTTGATGAACTTTAAGTAGAGCATGAAAATTAAAGTAACATGGGTCATCAATTAGAACTACATCATCTGGTTTAAGTAAAAAACGACAAACCAGATCAATAGCTTGAGTGCCTGAATCGGTTAGAACAACTTGATTGAGATTTGCCTCTATACCTTTATTTTGTGCTCGCCTAGCCAGTAAATCTCTTAATACGGGCAGCCCTAACGGTGAAGAATAACCCATTAAACTATCATCTTCACTTCGTGTAACAGATCTTAATGCCTTACGAATACTTTCAAGTGGCATCCAGTCATTAGGTAACCAACCACAACCGGGCTTAAACGCATCAGGTTCTGCCTCTAAAGACTGACGTGAAATCCATAACGGATCTATTGAGCGATCTAGTTTGGGTCCTAATTCACTTAAGTCTAAAGGAGCAAGTGGTGCCACTACATAAAAGCCCGATCCACTACGTGATTCAATTTTACCTAGGGCAATTAATCGTTCATAAGCTTCGACAATCGTAGAAACTGAAAAACCTAAATCTTTGGCCAGCTTGCGCACAGAGGGGAGTCGAGTTCCCGGAGTCAAAGAGCGATTCTTAATTTGTTGTTCAATCTGTGAAATAACAAGTTCGATTTTTGTTTTTGTCTGGTTCACGTTAATCATCTCTACTGTACTGCTTATTTATACATAACAGTTTTTTAAAATTGTACTGCTTTGTATCTGGTTTTGACACCATATCACAGCTTAAATTCTTCGTATAGTTGCGGAGAATAATATGCAAAAGTTTATGAACGGTTGGGTAAATGGTTTTATTGGCGTTGCAATTTTTGCAGGCTCGTTACCCGCTACCCGTGTTGCGGTAACAGGTTTTGAGCCTGGTTTTCTAACAGCAGCAAGAGCTGTCATTGCAGGAGTCTTGGGCTTAATTCTTATCTTTTTACTTAAGGAAAAAAAGCCTGCTAAACAAGACTGGTGGCCGCTGGCTATTGTGGCTTTAGGCGTTGTAGTTGGGTTTCCATTATTTACGGCGCTTGCCTTGCAGTATATGAACGCAGCCCACTCGATTGTCTTTGTTAGCCTTCTACCGCTCACTACTGCCATATTTGCAGTAGTGAGAGGTGGAGAAAAACCAAATTTATTTTTTTGGATATTTGCAATTTTAGGCAGTTTAGTTGTTTTTACCTATATGTTCTTTTTGTCCGGTGAAGCATCTTTTGGCATTGGCGATTTATACATGCTTATTGCAATTATTTTGTGTGGATTTGGCTATGCAGAAGGTGGAGTGCTTTCGAAAAAAATAGGTGGATGGCAAGTGATTTGTTGGGCGCTTATTTTAGCTTTACCGATTATGCTGCTCGCTACTCTTTTTTATATGCCCGTTTCCTTTCAAGATGTATCTACATCGGCGGTAGCAGGACTGGTTTACGTATCTTTATTTAGTATGCTCATCGGGTTCTTTTTCTGGTACAAAGGTCTTGCTCAAGGCGGTATAGCTGCAATTAGCCAGCTACAACTTTTACAACCATTAATGGGACTCGCGATTGCTGCACTTTTATTACATGAACATGTAAGTTGGTCGATGTTAATGGTAACGGCAGTAACAATTTTATGTGTCGCTGCCGCTAAAAAATTCGCATAAAAATTTATAAACAATTTGCCGGTTTAGGAATACCTGCTAAGCGACTGAGATGGCGAGCAACTAAACCGGTATTAAATTTTTGCTGTAAAACAGCATTATTAATATCTGGACTTACGGTTTTCATTAAAAACTTAATCAAAGGACGTGTTGCAGGAGAATGCCCAAATTGCTGATAAAATTGGCGAACCGCAGCTAAAACTTCAAAATGCCAATCTGTTAATTCAAGATCGAGAGATTTGGCGAGTTCCTGTGCTACTTCGGGATTCCAAATCGTATAGTCGACTAAATGACCATCTTGATCTAATTCTAAATTCATAAAAATGAGCCTAACTATATTATTTCAAAGAAATACATCGATTAAATTGTAAAACCAGATCCGCAAACTGGTCATAGTTCAATACCTTAACGTGAGCCAAGGTTTCTGCATCAATTAAATCTTTTTCATGAGACAAGCAAGAAACTGAGCCAAACTGCTGACAAATACTTACTGTAAGTTGAGCAGTTGAGTCACCCATAAAAATAAGTTGATCATCTTTATGGAACAGTTTTGCAAGTTCTTCAATAATGCGAGGAGTATGGTGATAAGAAGCTTGCACAAGATAAAGAGTTGATTGCGTCATTAAAATTACACCTTTATCTACCAATATAAGACATGATCGAAAGATTGGATGAGTTTCGTATCTAGCTGAACAAATTCTAGTTCCTGCTCACTGTTTTGAACAAAAGGATGCTGTTTATTTTTGTCTTCAATAAGAATTGGGCTTAAGTCATAAAACTCAAAGCTATCTACCATATTTGAAGCAATTTTAAATGCATGCTGCAATTGGTCAAAGTTACGTTCATTTTGTAAAAGACTAAGAGCCGCATCTTTTAATAATACTTTGACTGGTGAGCCAAAGGTTGCTAAAACCATAGTAGCGGCGAGGCTTTCATTGACTTGTAGGCTGGTTAAATTGGCTTGGGTCAAAATAACGAGTACAGTTTTCACACAATATACCTTTTAAAAGCAACAATCTAAGTTAATAAAGTAACTTAGAATTGAAGAAGACGAGAGGCTGACTGTACTGCATCAGCAAGTTCACCTAGTCCAACCAACTCAAAGTTGTTCGCTAGGTTGTGATGACTAAGTTGATGACGACTCGCATTTTCTGCATCGGTAATCCCACGTGCAAGAGCTGCGCTGACACAGACAGGAAGTCGGATCGCGAGCTTTTGCCATTCATGCGTTAAATTACGCTGGTCGTCAGGAACCCATTGAAAATCATTCGCAACTTGAACGCCATCTTGGTAAAAGAATACACGAAAGTCTTCATTTTTACTTTTGAGTGCCTGAGCAAGGCCTAGCGCATGCCAAGCATGGATCGAAGTAGGAGCAGAGGTTATTAGTAGTAATGTACTCATTGAGAATTCACTATGGTCATACGTCTAAATGGGCGTAGATACATTAAGAGAAAGGTAAGTATACAATGATTTTAGTGACAGGTGGTTTAGGCTTTATCGGTTCACACATTGCATTGAGTCTATTGGCTCAAGGCCAAGAAGTGGTTATTGTCGATAATTTGGCTAACTCGACCTTGCAAACGCTTGAGCGGTTAGAATACATCTCTGGTATGTACGTTCCGTTTGTTAAACTTGATGTACGTAATACACCTGCATTGAACAAAGTATTTGAACAGTACTCAATCGATGCAGTTATTCACACAGCTGGTTTTAAATCTATTGAAGAGTCTAATTTAAAACCGCTCGAATATTACAATGACAATGTCAGTTGCATTATGAGCCTGTTACGTGCAATGCAGCGTACTGGTGTTCGTCATTTTATCCATTTATCTAGCTTGGCAGTCTATGGAAAATCTGGTTTGCAGTTAAGCGAAACAGAAGACTTCAACTATGCTTATCCTAATCCATATATTAAATCTCAACAGATGATTGAAGAAATCATTAGAGATACTCATAAAATTGATCATGAATGGAAAATTGCAATCCTACGCCTATCAAATATTGTAGGTGCTTTTGAGCATGGTGTATTAGGTGAATATGTTGCACAGCTCCCTAAAAATATTGTACCGCTTGCATTACAAGTTGCAGCGATGCAGCGTGATTTAATTGAATTACAAGATCAGGTTTCGACCGAAGACCATACAGTAGAACGTAGCTTTTTACATGTATTAGATGTATGTGAAGCAGTAAGCTTAACTTTACATTGGTTACGCGATCAAACCCATTGCTGTGAAGCTTTTAATATTGCTCATGAGCAAGTGCAATCGATTCGTCAATTATTAGATGAAATTTCACAGGTTACCCAAGCCGAAATTCCGACGCAATCGGCAATTTATAAGCATGAAGAGTTGGCTCAATTGGGTGCAAATATAGGAAAAGCAAAAACTTTATTACAATGGAATCCGAAACGAACTTTAAAGCAAATGATTGAAGATGAGTGGAGATTCTATCAAAATACATTAAATGGAAGATAAGATAATGATTCTTATTTACAATAATGAAATGCTTGAGTACGATATTAAAATTAACTAGCCAAAGCAAAAATTGCTTCAGCCCGTGAGTTCTTTAGCCACATAACCGAGGTTTCTATGCAAACACGAATTGAACATGACACTATGGGTGAGATTGAAGTTCCAAATGAAGCGCTATGGGGAGCACAAACCCAACGTAGCTTACAGAACTTCAAAATCGGGCAGGAGCGTTTACCCCGTGCCATGATTCGAGCGATGGGCTTGGTAAAAAAAGCTGCGGCAATAACCAATGCAGAGTTGGGCCAGTTACCACAAGATTTGAGTCAGTACATTGTAGGTGCTGCCGAAGAAGTGATTGCAGGGAAATGGGACTCACAGTTTCCACTCGTAGTTTGGCAAACAGGTTCTGGTACGCAAAGTAACATGAACTGTAATGAGGTGATTGCAAATATTGCAAATCAAAAGCTAGGCCAAGCGCTCGGAGCACAAAAGCCAGTACATCCAAATGATCATGTTAACCGTGCACAATCTACTAATGACTCATTTCCAACGGCTATTCATGTTGCGGCAAGTTTGCAAATTAATGAATTACTGATTCCAGCTGTAGAGCAGCTTAAAGCGACTTTGCAGAAGAAGTCAGATGAATTTCAAGAGATTGTCAAAATTGGCCGTACCCACTTACAAGATGCGACGCCACTAACACTTGGCCAAGAATTTAGCGGTTATGTTTCTCAGCTTGAGCACGGTTTAGTACGCTTACAACAAGCTTTAAGTGGTTTGTATGAGTTGCCATTGGGTGGTACAGCGGTAGGAACTGGTTTAAATGCTCATCCTGACTATGCTGTTAAAGCCGCAGCTCAGCTTGCAGCTTTAACGGGTTTGCCATTTGTTACTGCTCCTAATAAATTTGAAGCACTTGCAGGACGTGATGCAGCTGTTTTTGCATCAGGTGCATTAAAAACTTTAGCAGTAAGCTTAAATAAAATTGCTAACGATATTCGTTGGTTAGCAAGCGGACCACGTTGTGGTTTTGGTGAAATTCGCATTCCTGAAAATGAGCCAGGCTCAAGCATTATGCCGGGTAAAGTGAACCCGACCCAAAGTGAAGCAATGACTATGGTGGTTGCACAAGTGCTTGGTAATGATACGACTATTAATGTCGCTGGTGCTTCGGGTAACTTCGAACTTAATGTATTTATGCCAGTAATCGCTTATAACTTACTGCAATCTATTCAGCTTCTTGGTGATGCGTGTAATAGCTTTAATGACCACTGTGCAGTAGGAATTGAGCCTAATCGTGACAAAATTGATCACTTCTTGCATAACTCTCTCATGCTGGTTACTGCATTGAATCCGGTTATTGGTTATGAAAACTCTGCAAAAGTGGCGAAAACTGCTTATAAAGAGAATAAAACTTTAAAACAAGTAGCTGTTGAGCTTGGTTTAGTTACAGCAGAACAATTTGATGAGGTCGTTAAACCTGAAAAAATGGTTTCACCAAATAGTAAATAAGCAGTCTATATAGCCATCAGTAGTGCCATTTTGTACTGAGTGTACAGATAAACTACTGATGGCTATTATGTTTACACCTTAAATCTAGAACTTTAACTTATAGATTGAGAATAAAAGCTACATCAGTAGATCTTCTATATATTCCCAACCATTTACTTTCATTTCTTCAAATTTTCTTTTTAGTTCTTCTTTCGTGTATTCATGAGCATCTTTTGCTAAAAGAATATGATAAGAATTAGAGGCTGGGTCTATAGTGACCTCACTAATTTCTACAGGTTCAATCACACCATTTTCGGTTAAACCAAGATCAGTAAAGCACATTCCTTTTACTGGTATAACGCTACATTCATATTCTTTCGAAATAAAGTAATGGTTTGAATAAGTTGAATAGGTACGTGAAGCGCGGATCTTCATTGATCTCTCCTTTATTTGTAGAGAAGATTTGTATAGTCTGGCGTCTTTTAGCAGTTAAAACTGTTTAATTTTTATTGCTTATTTACTATGGATCTTTGTTATTTAAAGTTTTTTTAACAATCTATATCAAAACTATTATAGAAGCCTTCCATCAGAAAGAAGGCTTCAGAAAATATAAAAGCTTATTTTAAAATTTTATAAACTTTCTCTTTGTATTCATCATTGGAAATGACTCCTTTATCGTATTGCTGTTTTAATGATCTATATTGTTGAATACGAATATCCCTTTTAAGGCTTATATCATCATGATTTCTAATATAGTAGAGACTTCGCTCATGATCGCTCATGTTCACTGTCGGGTCAGGAAAATGCGAGTAGGTATTTTGTGATTTCTCATCTTGATATTGTTTGGCAATTTCAAAAAAATCTACTCTTTGCTTATTAGAATCGGAGTGAAAAGAATTGTGTTGTGATTCACTAAACTTATGACTTGAAGTGTTACTTACCTCAAGCATACTTCTATGGCGGTTCGATTCTTGGTCATAAAATTCTTGTTTAATTGGGGAAGTAATCGTTTCAGAAAATACCAAAGAAGAAAAAGTACTAATACTTAAAAATAATAAAATTAATTTTGATCTATTCATTTCTTTGGAAGCCCAGATGAAATTGAGTAAATCAATGTATTATAACATTAAATTTAAAAGTAGACTAAAAAATAATATATTTAAAATATATGCATTTTTAAATTTTTGAAGTTGTATGAGATTTATTTGCAAGTTTCTAGGTTGTAATTATTTCTTGATTAAGCTTTATCAAACCAACTTAGAGTTGAATAAGCTGCCATAATTGTTAAAATGCCCACCTTATCCTGTTTTTCTATTGTTTTTAATTTTTATTTATTTTGCGATATGGAAATTAAACACATAATAAACAGTTGTTTAGCTAAGGATTTTTGAATGCTCTCGATTTATTTAACAGATACCGAACAACATGTGCAGTTTAATGATTACCCGAGTGATCAGCCTGTTAAATTTCTGTTAAATCTTAAAAAGATTTTTCCAAGTACTGGTGATTTGCTGTTACCTGTTTTGCCTGAAGATAATAATCTGGAAAATGTCACTTGGGAATCAACGACGAAAGATTTTGAAATTTT
The DNA here is from genome assembly GCF_041021905.1 of Acinetobacter nosocomialis. Lineage (NCBI taxonomy): Bacteria > Pseudomonadati > Pseudomonadota > Gammaproteobacteria > Moraxellales > Moraxellaceae > Acinetobacter > Acinetobacter nosocomialis. The sequence goes on along the minus strand of NZ_CP157432.1, from coordinate 2,279,311 downwards.
CAAAAAATTGTTGGCCGGTTGGGGTGTTATTGAGCTTCGTTTAAATGCAATCACCACATATAAAGATAAAAATTTTGCAAATGAGTTAATTAAACAAGCTCAAGTGAAGCGAAAAAAAGTAGCGCAAAAAAATCATCAACTCTCTTTAGTTGCCTTAGATTACATTTTTATGCACGAAATTCATGCACTCATTGATGCTGAGTTGGTCACAATTGGTGAGAAGTTTTATTTACCAACCTTGAGAGAGCAGTGGAAAGGTCATGTTTCAGACCAAGTGCTTGAAGGAAAGCTTTAATAAATGGCAAAAGGTGAATTTAAATAATTCACCTTTTTTTGTAATTAAATCAAATAATTTCATATTTAATTGAATTGCTGTACAAAAGTTTACAAGAAAAGAATGCGTTTTTTTAAAAGTGGCAGATACATTGCTTATATAAATACAAAATTATTGCGGGAGAGAGGTTCTTAAGAACCCGCCGAAGGAGCAACAGGCCCGGAAACTCTCAGGCAAAAGGACTGTAATAATTAAAAAATCTGGAGAGCAGCTTAAGATTTATAAGCATGAAGAATAAAAACTTATAAGTCATAAACTCACCGAAGGGGAAGATCGAAATGCTAAAAGGTAGTATTTAGGTCGAAACTCTCAGGTACAAATGACAGATGGGCTGTACTGATGAAATGTTTTTGCATTTCAGAGGAGTCTGTTATGCCACATGTTATTGTGATTGGTGCAGGAATCACAGGGGTTACTTCAGCCTATGAATTATCTCAATTAGGTTACCAAGTCACAGTGATTGATCGTCATCTTTATCCAGCTATGGAAACATCATTTGCAAATGGAGGGCAATTATCTGCTTGTAATGCAGAAGTCTGGAACCAGAAAGCGACCGTTATAAAAGGTTTTAAATGGATGAGGCAAAAAGATGCTCCTCTATTACTTAATCCTTCTTTTAGTTTGCACAAATATAGCTGGTTAGTTGAGTTTTTATCTCATATTAAAAATTATGAGGCTAATACGATAGAAACTGTTCGTTTAGCATTGCTTGCTCGTAAGCGCTTATTTGAAGTCGCTGAAAAAGAGCAGCTTCAATTTGATTTGGAGAAACGCGGTATTCTTCATATGTATCATACTAAGGATGACTATGATATTGCCAAGCGAGTTAATGATGTCTTGAATAAAGGGACTTTAGAACGTTACTCCGTTTCACCTGAGGAAATGAAGTCAATCGAACCTTCTTTAACGGGTGAGTACTTTGGTGGTTATTACACACCAAGCGATGCAACTGGAGATATTCATAAATATTCAACCACTTTAGCTGAAAAGACTAAACAATATGGGGTGCAGTATAAGTTTGGCTTAGAAGTTACTGATATTAAGTGTCATATAGATAAAGTCGTACTGAATTGTCAGCCAAGTGCTGAGCATCCGCATCTTTCCCCAACAGATAGCTTTCAATTAGAAGGTGATGTTCTGGTGGTTTGTGGTGGTGTTGGAAGTTATCAATTGGCTGACATGATTGGTGAGCGTGTAAATGTTTATCCTGTAAAAGGCTATTCGATTACTGTCCAATTGAAAGATGAGAAAAGCATTAAAAATGCGCCGTGGGTAAGTTTGCTTGATGAGAGTGCCAAAATTGTAACCTCTCGTTTAGGACAAGACCGTTTACGTATAGCAGGTACAGCTGAGTTTAATGGTTACAATCGAGACATTCGTGCAGATCGTATTCAGCCTTTGGTTAATTGGGTGAACCGCAATTTTGACATTTCAACTGAGCATGTTGTGCCTTGGGCGGGTTTAAGGCCAATGATGCCTAATATGTTGCCTGTAGTGAAACAGTCTAAGCAATCACGGGTTTTTTATAATACCGGGCATGGCCATTTAGGTTGGACTTTGTCAGCAGCAACAGCTGTTTTGGTGAGTCAGGATATCCTGCAAAAATATCCAGCTTAAAAAGAAAAGCCAGTGTAGATGCACTGGCTTTTTTTATTTTATATCAATTAATCATATAGCCGATAAACGCCAGTAAATCGCTCACAGCCTTTTTGTTGAGTCTTTACAACAAGTAAGGCCTTTTGAAAATCAAATTTGTATTTGCAATTATGCTCGTTATCTAAAATTTCACTTTTTTGCTCAGGAGAGCTATAAGCCATTAATGAAATAGTTTGGGCTTCTTTTCGGTTATTCGGATTACGGTAAGCTAACCCTTCTATTTTGATTTTATCTTTAGCAAGTTGATGGATTTGTAAATGAACAGGTTGGGCTGCAATGTGCCCATTTTCAAATTTAAGGTAATGCTGTGTTAGGGTTTGCTTAAGTGAAGCATAAAAATTTAAATCATCACCACGTACGTCAAACTGTTGTTGAATACATGAATTGGTTTTACATTGTTGCGTATGTTTAAACCACAATGTTTGAGTATCTTGTAGAAGCTGTAATGGAGCATCTGTAACTAAGTATGCAGAAAGATATTTGTTATTAAGTTGCTTTCGTGCTTCGCTAAAGTTTTTTGAACAGATTTTGAGCTCTGATTTTGAGTTGGAGCAGTCAATGGATTCTGCAAAAACAAGCGATGAGCATAAACAACTCAATGTCACGACAAAACTTAATCTTTTCAATTGATTCATATCAGTATTCGACGGCATGATCGCTTATACTTTCAGTCTACTTTGCTAAGTGTACTATAGCGAAACACAACGGTTGAATACAAGATTTCTTAAGCTTTTATAATAGAAGGAAAGAGTTTATATGGTTGCTCAAATTCGTATTGGTCAAGGAATGGATGTGCATGCCTTTGAAGAGGGTAACTTCGTAACTTTAGCTGGCATTCAGATTCCGCATACGCATGGCCTGAAAGCACATTCTGATGGTGATGTCGTGTTACATGCACTATGTGACGCTTTATTAGGTGCACTAGCGCTTGGAGATATTGGTCAGCATTTTCCAGATACCGATCCAGAGTTTAAGGGTGCAGATAGTCGTGTACTACTAAAACACGTTTATCAACTAATCTTAGACCGTGGTTATCGTTTGAATAATGCTGATATTACTGTAGCCTGCGAACGTCCTAAATTAGCGAAACATAATTTAGAGATGCGACAAAGCATTGCGGATGTTTTGAATGTGGATTTAAATCAAATTAGCATCAAAGCGACCACTACCGAAAAACTCGGGTTTACTGGTCGCCAAGAAGGAATTTTAGCAACAGCGACGGTATTAATCTCTAATTAGACTAAATCATCAGCTTGTTGCAAAGACTGCTGGAGTTCTAAAGTAGCCTTACGGCCTTGTAGCTGTAAGGTAATACTATGGATAAGACCTGTCCAAGTTTCATTTGGCTCCCAAATTTCGTGCAGTAAATCTTGGGAAGTAGGCATGTCCATATTCATATAAAATTGTCTGTAGACATACATAAGACAGCTTACGCGTTTGTTTTTGGCACAATGTAACCAAACAATTTCATTTTGAACCAAATGATCAATTAAATCTAAAACCAGTAAGCATTGGTCAGAAGATGGTGTTTCCCAGTCAATTGGAATATGAATGTAATTTAAACCATACTCAAGACAAACCCGATCTTCGTTTTCAATACAATCTGGTGAGTTTGTCAAAGCTAAATTGATAACGGTACTACAACCATACTCTTTAATAAGTTTAAGCTGTTCAATAGAAGGTTGTGCTGAACTAAACAAATGTTCATGAATAATTGAAAATGCAGGGATTTGAGATAGTGATTCTTCAAGGGTTGTCATAATCGCACTCTACAAGAGTAGGCTTGGCTTATTGTGTAGAATGTTATACACGATTCTAGAGTGTAGTTGAAATATAGACTGTTTATATATTCAGCAACATCATGAAAAATTTTAAAAAAATAAACTAGAAAAATAAGTATTTTATAGAAGTAAAAAAAACAGCACCTTAAAGGTGCTGCTTTTATATCAAGATTAAGCTTTTTTTAAATTTTCATTCAATAAAAATTCCATTAAAGCTTTTTGTGCATGTAGACGATTTTCAGCTTCATCCCATACAACAGAGTTTTTATGATCAAGCATTGTTTCTGAAATTTCTTCACCGCGATGGGCTGGTAAACAATGCATAAATAAACAATCTGGATGTGCAAGACTCATCAGTTTTTCATTTACCTGAAAAGCCGCAAATGCGTTCTTACGTAATTTTTGTTCTTCTTCTTGCCCCATGCTTGCCCAAACATCTGTAACGATAAGGTCAGCATTTACAGCCGCATCTTCAGCATTATCAAAAAGCTCAACGCAATGACCAAATTCTGCTAAAAATTCAGGTTTAGGTTCAAAACCTTTGGGTGAAGCAATTTTTAATTTAAAACCCATTAAATGTGCAGCTTCAATATATGAGTTACACATATTATTACCATCACCAATCCACGCTACGGTTTTACCTTCGATACTACCGCGATGTTCAATGTAAGTTTGTAAATCTGCGAGTAGCTGACAAGGGTGGTGGTCATCAGTTAGGCCATTAATCACAGGAACTTTTGAATAAGATGCAAAACGTTCAACAATGTCATGACCAAACGTACGAATCATCACAATATCAAGCATACTTGAAATAACGCGTGCTGAATCTTCGATAGGTTCACCGCGACCTAGCTGTGTATCGCGAGGTGATAAAAAGATAGCGCTACCACCAAATTGATTAATACCGGCTTCAAAAGAAATACGCGTACGTGTACTCGATTTTTCAAAAATCATTCCCAATACTTTACCAACAAAAGGTTGATACACCTTATTGCTTTGTTGCATTTTTTTTAGTTCGCTTGCGCGCTGTAAAACGCGATGGAGTTCTAATGTAGATAGATCACGTAAAGTCAGGAAATGTCTTAAAGCCATGTAGCTACTCCATAATAATTGTCTTTGAAATACAACAATTATCTGTTGTTGGCTGGGTGGATGTGGGAAAAAAGAAGTCTACTATACTATAAGCATTTCAAAATGCAAAAGAATTAGACTTTATGGTGGCCTTTTAAGAAAATTTCTACACAATAATGAATATAATCAATTACTTCATATTCATTGGTTGGTAGTGGCATGCCCATAATCATACGCCACTCAATATCACGTAAAATCCCAAAATACATGAGAGATGAGTGATCGGGAGAGGTACAAGTAATTTCACCTGCTTGATGAGAAATAAGTAGTGCTTGAGCAATGGTATTTTGTACGTCTTGAGCGCATTTTTCGTATAAATATTGGCTCAAAGTTGCATTACACTGGGTTTGTTCAATAACCAAACGTAAAAAAGCAATATGCTCAGGTTGAATAATGTGGTTATAAAAACGGATGAGAGTTTGAATTAAGTATTCTTTTAAAGAAGCCTGATCTGGTTGAAATGCAATACAAATATCTTTAAAGAACATCTCACGGCGGTAATCGCAAATTGCAGTAAATAAACCTTCTTTATTACCAAAGTATTTATAAATAGAAGCTTTTGAACCACCAGCATGATTGACGATGTCATCTAAAGAGACAGCATCATATCCTTTTTCCAAAAACAGTTCGGTTGCGCTTAGCAATAGTGCTAAACGACGTTCTACACCGCGACGTGTTTGAGGCTTGTCACATATAGGAGGATATGACTCAAGGACTGGATCATGCATAAAATTTAATAACGACAATTAATACTGCTTAACTAGTATAACAAAACTATCTTTAAGGGTGGTCATCGCTATATTTTTAGGTTGCTTGATAAACAGCAATATAAAATTTAATTTGAATAAATATTTTAAAATACAAGTATTTGTGAAATATTTTGAAGGTTTTTAATGATGTAACTGTATGTTCACATTTTAGTTTAACCATGTCTTTTCAATGTAAATCAAGATAAAGAAAAAGCGACTAATAGATTTAGTCGCTTTTTCTTTTACGAATGATTATTAAGCTTCAGACAAAGTTACTTTGTGTTCATCCTCATCATCGTCATCAGCAGAATCCATACCTAGTTCTTTTAACTTTCGGGTTAGAGTGTTACGACCCCAACCTAATAGCTCGGCTGCATGACGTTTGCGCCCACGAGTTTGCTGTAGTGCAGCATTAATTAAAGTACGCTCAAACATTGGTGTAGCAATATCCAAAATCTTCATTTCGCCATTTTTGAGTTTTTGAATTGCCCATTGACTTAGTAGCTCATCCCAATGATGTAAAGAAATACGCTCAAAAGATGGAGCAGGTTGGCTAGCTTCACTATTTTTTTGGAGTGGAACTTGTTTAAGTTCTGAAGGTAAATCTTCTGGGTAAACCTCACGGCCAGTAATCATGACGGTTAACCAGCGGCAGGTATTTTCAAGCTGACGAACATTACCGGGCCATGGTAATTGCTGCATATAGTCAGTTGTCTCGGTACGTAAAATCTTTGGACTTACGCCTAACTCTTTACCAGCACGAGCCAAGAAATGTTGAGCTAACATCGGAATATCTTCACTTCGATGTGCAAGCTTAGGAATATGAATACGAATTACATTTAGACGGTGGTATAAGTCTTCACGGAAGCGACCTTCATTTACCAATTTTTCTAAATCTTGGTGTGTTGCCGCTACGATCCGAACATCAACTTTAACAGGGATATGCCCGCCAACGCGGTAAAACTCACCATCTGCGAGTACACGTAGTAATCGCGTCTGTGTTTCAAATGGCATGTCACCAATTTCATCAAGGAAGAGAGTGCCGCCATTGGCTTGTTCAAAGCGACCTTGATGTTGAGTATTAGCGCCAGTAAAAGCACCTTTTTCATGGCCAAATAATTCCGTTTCAATTAAGTCTTTCGGAATTGCTGCCATGTTTAGAGCAATAAATGGTTTGGCTCTGCGTGGTGAATGCTTATGTAAAGCATGTGCAACTAATTCTTTACCTGTTCCTGACTCACCATTAATTAAAACGGTAATATGCGACTGAGATAAGCGACCAATTGCTCGGAAAACCTCTTGCATAGCTGGAGATTCACCAATAATTTCTGTCGATTGTAGCGGAGAAGCAGTTTTTGTAGCCTCTTGTTGCTGCAATTTATTGATATGTAAAATTGCTCGATTGACTAAAGCTAAAGCTTCATCAATATCAAACGGTTTTGGTAAATACTCAAATGCACCAGTTTGATAGCTAGATACAGCAGACTCTAAGTCCGAATGCGCTGTCATAATGATCACAGGCAAATCAGGATGAGAGTTTTTTACTTTAGATAAGAAAGTTAACCCATCAATGCCTGGCATACGGATGTCAGTTAAGATGACATCCGGCGCATCAAGATGTAAACGTTCGAGTGCTGTTTGAGCTTCTTCAAAATTGGTGACGTCAAATCCTTCTTCTTTAAAGGTCTTTTCAAGTACCCATCGCATGGCGCGATCGTCATCAATAACCCATATTTTATTTCGCGACACGGTCTGACTCCCAAGGTAAATATAAGCTAAACATTGTTTTTCCAGGAACTGATTGGCATTCAATCATTCCGTTATGTTGATGCATGATGTTCTGTGCAATACTCAGGCCAAGGCCTGTGCCTTTTGCTCGTCCTGTAACCAAAGGATAAAACACAGACTCTAAAATGCTTTCGGGAATACCCGGTCCATTGTCCTCAATATCGACTCGTACCGCAGAGCGATTGAGTACACCATTAATAGTGACTAGACGTTGAATTCGGGTACGTAAAATTAATTCAGGCTCTTGATCTATAAAAAAAGATTTATTTTCTGTGATGGCTTGAATTGCATTAACGCTAATATTGAGCATGACTTGGATAAGTTGATCTCGATCGGCTTTTACATCCGGTAAAGATAAATCATAGTCACGCGTAATTTTGATTTTTTTCTTGGTTTGATTTGCGATTAAAGAGCGTACACGTTCCAAAGGTTCATGCACATTTACGTTTTCATAACTCGGCAGTTGTCTTGAACCTAGCATAGTGTCTGCTAAATTGGTGAGACGGTCTACCTCATTAATAATGACATCTGTAAATTCAGCATAACTCTCGTCATTTAAACTACGAGCAAGTAACTGAGTTGCACCCCTGATACCAGCCAGAGGATTTTTAATCTCATGAGCCACACCTCTAACCAGTTGTCTAGCCACCTGATGTTGTTGAATTAGGTTTTCTTCTTTAGAAATTTTCAACATCCGATCAATTGGATTTAGCTCAATAAGTAAGAGCGGGTGGTAGCTTTTGCCTGCATTTAACTGTGAAACCGTATAATCAACATGTAAGTCTTTAAAGTTGACATTAATTACAGCTTCACGACGTGTATAAGGCTGTCCTGTTTTTAGAGTATTGAGTAACGCTTCATGTGTATTAAAAGTATCATCAGGGGCATGAAGTAAATTTAAAACCGGTTGTCCAGAAGCGCGAAGCAAACTAATGTCAAAAAGTGCTTCACAAGCAGAATTTAAATAAAAAATATTAAAGTTACTATCGATTAGTAAAATCGCAGTAGTTAAGTTGTCTACCAAAAGGCGATAGTCGATAGGTGTGTGTTGATCCATTAGCGAATCGTTCCTGTCTTAAAATGGCGCAATGGCATCTTCATTAGTTATCGGTTTTCACCGTTATAGAACATGCATGATGCAAAATGTACGCCAACTTTGTTTGTGGATTATTTTAAGGTTTCAAGCGTAGTTAAAGCGCTCTAAAATCGTTCTTAATATCTTTTGGTCAAAAATATGGATGTATATACCAATAATATCATGATCCAACTTGGTGCAATATTGAGTTTTGGTGCAAATATTGGTTGTATTTTGGTGCATTACACAAAGAGTGGGGTTTCCACCTATGCTTGAGACGAGAAAAGACATACAATACGCGCATTCAAGTGGAGCGCAGATTCATGAAGACCCCCAAAGTCGGTTTTGTTTCTTTAGGTTGTCCTAAGGCATTGGTAGATTCTGAACGAATTTTAACTCAGTTAAAGACTGAAGGTTATCAAGTTGCATCAGATTATGATGGTGCTGATTTAGTTGTTGTTAATACCTGTGGTTTTATTGAATCTGCAGTACAAGAATCGTTAGATGCAATTGGCGAAGCCATGAGTGAAAATGGCCGAGTTATTGTTACAGGTTGTTTGGGTAAAGACGAAGATAAAATTCGTCAAATGCACCCTAATGTTTTAAAAGTCACTGGTGCAGCAGCTTACCAGGACGTTATGGAAGCTGTACATGAATATGTGCCAGCACCGCCTAAACATAATCCGTTTATTGATCTTGTTCCTGAGCAAGGTATCCGTTTAACACCTAAACATTATGCTTATTTGAAAATATCTGAAGGCTGTAACCATCGTTGTACCTTCTGTATCATCCCAAGCATGCGCGGTGATTTAGTATCACGTCCGGTTGGTAGCGTATTAGAAGAAGCTGCCGCATTAAAACGCGCAGGTGTGAAAGAAATTTTGGTTATTTCACAAGATACTTCAGCTTATGGTGTAGATACTAAATATAAGTTGGACTTCTGGAATGGCCAACCTGTAAAAACCAAATTCTTTGACATGTGTGAAGCACTTGGTCAGCTTGGAATCTGGGTTCGTCTACATTATGTATATCCATATCCACATGTTGATGCAGTAATCGATTTGATGGCTCAAGGTAAAATCTTGCCATACCTCGATATTCCTTTCCAACATGCAAGCCCACGTGTTCTTAAATTAATGAAACGTCCGGCGCATAGTGAAAATACTTTAGAAAAAATTAAATTATGGCGTGAAAAATGCCCTGATCTTGTAATCCGTTCTACTTTTGTGGTTGGTTTTCCAGGCGAAACTGAAGAAGACTTCCAGATTTTGCTCGATTGGTTGGTTGAAGCTCAACTTGATCGTGTAGGGTGCTTTACCTATTCACCAGTAGAAGGCGCTACGGCAAATGATTTACCAGATCATGTGCCAGAAGAAATTAAGCAAGAGCGTTACGAGCGCTTTATGCAAGTGCAGCAGCAAATATCTGCTGCCAAATTACAAAAACGTATTGGTCAAACGATGACTGTACTGGTCGATAGTTTGGAAGATGAATATCCTGTTGCTGTTGCACGTTCTTATGCCGATGCTCCGGAAATTGACGGTAATGTCTTTGTAGAAGATATCGATAAGAGCACGATTCAACCAGGCGATATGTTGGAAGTCGAAATTACCGATGCGGATGAATACGACTTATTTGCAAAGTTAATTAAAATTAAATCGGTCTAATCGAATCGCGATTCAAAAAGCATTCAGTTTAAGAGGTCTTGGAGCAAAATCATGGCGGAAACAATCAGCCCCCGTTATTCACGAATTTTATTAAAATTATCTGGTGAAGCTTTATCAGGTAATAAAGATATGGGTATTGATGCTCAAGTTTTAGATCAGATGTCACTTTCTATTGCGCATTTGGTAGGCTTGGGCGTGCAAGTAGGTATCGTTGTTGGTGGCGGTAACTTATATCGTGGAAGCCAGTTGCAAAAAGATGGTTTGGTTGGCCGTGTAACAGGTGACCAAATGGGTATGCTTGCGACTGTCATGAATGGTTTGGCAATGCGTGATGCATTGGTGCGTCGTAACATCAGAACTCGTCTTATGTCTGCACTACCAATTGGTACTGTTGTAGAGTCATACTCAAGTCGTGATGCAATCCGTCATTTAAGCCAAGGCGAGGTCTGTGTTTTTGTTGCGGGAACAGGAAATCCATTCTTCACAACTGATACAGCAGCATGTCTACGTGGTATTGAAATTGAAGCAAATTTAATTTTGAAAGCAACCAAAGTAGACGGTGTTTATAATAAAGATCCAAGCAAATATGAAGATGCAGTGAAATACGATCATTTAACATTTGATCAGGTGTTAGATGAGAAGTTAGGTGTTATGGATTTAACAGCAATTTGCTTATGCCGTGACCACAATGTGCCATTGCAAGTATTTGATATGAATAAATCTGGTGCGCTTTTATCAGTTGTAATGGGTGAAAAAGAGGGTACACGCGTTACTAAATAATGTACGTGTGCCGCAAAGCTCTTTATACTAGCGCTAAATTAAATTTGTTATATACATCCTTGAATAAATAAGTAAGGAAGATCATATGATTAACGATCTGAAAAAAGACAGCGAACAGCGTATGATGAAAACTCTTGAGTCTTTGGAACAAGGGTTTGCTAAAGTTCGTACCGGCCGTGCACACCCATCAATTTTAAATGGGGTAATGGTTCCTTACTATGGTTCTGATGTGCCTTTAAACCAAGTAGCGAACGTTGGTGTTGAAGATTCTCGTACGCTTATCGTTCAACCGTTTGAACGTACAATGGTATCTGCTATTGATAAAGCAATTCGTGAAAGTGATTTAGGTTTGAATCCAATTACTGCTGATTCAATCCGTGTACCTTTACCAGCTTTAACTGAAGAAACACGCCGTGATATGCAGAAAGTTGCACGCAGTGAAGCTGAAAATGCAAAAGTTGCTATTCGTAACATTCGTCGTGATGTTTTAGGTGATATCAAAGCATTATTGAAAGAGAAAGAAATCTCTGAAGATGATGAGCGTCGTGCAGGTGATGATATCCAAAAAATCACTGATAAATATGTTGCAGAAGTAGATAAGCGTCTTGCAGCGAAAGAAGCAGAATTGATGAAGGTCTAATTTTATGACCGAATCAGAAGAGTATCATCTTCCTAAGCATGTTGCCATCATTATGGATGGCAACAACCGCTTTGCAAAGAAAAATCAAATGCAAAAAGGTGATGGGCATCGAGAAGGTAAAAATATTCTTGATCCTATTGTTGAACATTGTATAAAAACTAGTGTCCGTGCTTTAACTGTTTTTGCATTTTCGAGTGAAAATTGGAATCGACCACAATATGAAGTCGATCTGCTTATGAAGCTTCTTGAAGAAACCATTCATGAGCAAATACCTCGCATGAAGAAATTCAATATTGCTTTGCGTTTTATAGGGGATCGTTCTAGATTACCTTCACATTTAGTTGCCTTAATGGAAGATGCAGAGCAACAAACAGTACATCATGACACCATGACATTAACCATTGCGATTAGCTATGGGGGTATGTGGGATATTGCAAATGCAGCTAAACAAGTTGCCCAAGCAGTTTCACGTGGTGAAATTGACGCTGATCAAATAAATGTTGATTTGTTCGAAAAATATGTCAGTCTAAACGATCTGCCAGCTGTGGACTTGTTGATCCGTACAGGTGGAGATTTCCGTATATCTAACTTCTTGTTATGGCAAGCAGCTTATGCGGAACTGTATTTTACGGATACTTTGTGGCCGGAATTTACAGTCGAGGAATTCGATCATGCACTGAATGTTTTTTCAGGGCGTGAACGTCGTTTCGGTAAAACATCTGAACAAATTCAGCAAGAGAAAATCGAGAAATTATAATGTTAGAGCGGATTGTTACCGCATTGGTACTTGTTGCAGTTGTTTTAAGCTGTATGTTTGCTACGCAATCACATTATCCAATGTTGGTACTTATGATTGTAGCAGCAGCGGTTGCGGGGTATGAATGGTATAAGTTGATGCCTCATGAAGCTGGCGCCGTAGTAAAACCTAAAGCATGGGGTTATGGTCTACTTGTTGCTTTTGTTTCGGGCGTTGCCTTGTTCTTTCACGACATTGCATTACTGCTATGGTCTGCTTCAATTTTAACTTGGCTCGTTAGTGTATATTGGGTTAAGTCCTTTCCTGAATTTGATGGGTGGTATAACGCGACCCTTTATGTCATTGGTTTAATTCTTATCTGTGCAGCAGTGACTGCAATTTTTGTAGTATGGCAAAGCTCACCATGGTGGTTGATGTATTTGTTCTTGCTTGTATGGGGTGCAGATAGTGGAGCTTACTTCGTAGGTCGTAAATTCGGTAAGAGAAAATTGGCACCTACGGTAAGCCCTAATAAATCAGTAGAAGGTTTATATGGTGGTATTCTCACTACAATTATTGTAATGCTTGTAGTGCAATATCAATATTTAAACTTAACTTGGGTTCAACAACTTTTATTCCTGATCTTATCTTTAGTCACAGTATTCGGTTCAGTATTAGGTGATCTATTTGAGTCGATGATTAAACGCCGTGCTGGTATTAAAGATTCTGGCCGTGTTTTGCCAGGTCATGGTGGTGTGTTGGATCGTATTGATTCTTTACTCGCGGCAGCCCCGATTTTTGCAACGGGAATGTATATATTAAAGCTTATTGGTGTAGATTTATAGATGACACAATCTGTTTGCATATTGGGTGTAACTGGTTCTATTGGGCAAAGTACATTAAAAATTTTAAGCCAACATCCAGATAAGTATTCAGTCTTTGCAGTTTCGGCACATAGTCGAATTTCTGAACTTGTTGAAATCTGCAAACAGTTCCGCCCTAAAGTGGTCGTTGTTCCTGAACAGAAAATAGTTGAACTAACCACCTTATTTGCTCAACAAAATATACAAGGTATTGATATTTTAATTGGGCAAGATGGTCTGGTTGAGATCGCATCACATACAGATGTTGATATTGTTATGGCAGCAATTGTCGGGGCAGCGGGACTGTTGCCTACTTTGGCAGCTGTTAAAGCTGGTAAACGAGTATTGCTTGCAAATAAAGAAGCATTGGTTATGTCTGGTGAAATCATGATGCAAGCTGCTCGTGATCATCAGGCATTATTATTACCAGTGGATTCAGAGCATAATGCCATTTTTCAGTCATTACCTCATAACTATTTACAAGTTGAGAGAACTGGACAACCACAACTAGGCGTATCTCAAATATTGCTAACAGCATCTGGTGGCCCATTCTTAAATCATTCCTTGGAACAGTTGGAACATGTAACACCCCAACAAGCATGTAAACATCCAAATTGGTCAATGGGGCAAAAAATTTCAGTTGACTCGGCTACTCTCATGAATAAAGGGTTGGAGTTAATTGAAGCGTGTCATTTATTTTCAATATCTGAACATTTTGTTACAGTTGTTGTTCATCCACAAAGTATTATTCACTCTATGGTGCAGTATGTTGATGGTTCAACATTAGCACAAATGGGTAATCCTGATATGTGTACGCCAATTGCACATGCATTAGCATGGCCTGAGCGTTTACAAACAAGTGTTCCTGCTTTAGATTTATTTGAGTATTCTCAACTTAATTTTCAGGCGCCCGATACCCAAAAATTTCCTGCATTAAATTTAGCAAGACAAGCAATGCGTGCAGGAGGTTTGGCACCTACCATTTTGAATGCGGCAAATGAAATTGCTGTTGAAGCATTCTTAAAGGAAAGGATTGGATTTACACATATTCCACAAGTGGTAGAGCATACTTTGCAAGAGTTAGAGAATGCCGCAGCTGAAAGCATTGAGTGCATTTTAGATAAAGATAAAGTGGCTCGATCTATAGCTCAGAAATATATATCAAGTATTGGAGGCTGAAATGAATGCGCTTTTTATGATTGCAGCAGCAGCTCTTTTACTTGGTCCTTTAATTGCAATTCATGAGTTTGGCCATTACTGGGTTGCACGCAAACTTGGGGTTAAAGTTTTAGTTTACTCAATTGGTTTTGGTCCAACTTTATTGAAATGGACCTCTAAAAAATCGGGTATCAAGTATCAGCTTTCTGCTTTACCTTTAGGTGGCTACGTCAAAATGTTGGACGAGCGTGAAGGTAATGTCGCAGAACAAGATCTACCGTATGCTTTTAATAGACAAAAACCATGGAAACGTATAGCTATTGTTGCTGCAGGGCCACTAATTAACTTAATTTTTGCTGTACTTCTCTTTTGGGTTTTGTTTTTACCAGCACAACAACAATTAAATACCAAAATTGGTAAAATTATTCCAAATTCTCCAGCTGCAGAGGCTCAATTGCATGTGGGGGACAAAATTATTGCTGTTGATGGAAAAGAGACTGCAACTTGGGAAAAACTAAACTTTGCTTTAATTGATCGTGTAGGCGAGACAGGTACTATAAATATCGATGTTGATCGTGCAGGTACAGAGAAAAATTTTGTCTTACCTATTAAAGATTTTTTAAAAAACCAGAATGAATCTGCATTGGATATATTAGGCTTCTTGCCTTATCGTCCTGTAATTCCTGCTGTGGTAACAGATTTAACAGAAGATGGTGCGGCTATTCGTCAAGGAATGAAAGTAGGTGATCGTATTGTTGCGATTGATGGCCAGCCTATGAAAGATTGGTTTGATGTTGTTGAAGTCGTACAGCGTTCTCCAGAAAAATTGCTTAATATTGATGTTTTACGCCATGCGCAATTAGTGCATTTACAAGTTATGCCGCAAGGAAAGCGGGATAATATGGGACAGGTCAATGGTGTACTTGGTGTAAAAAGTGATGCTGGAAAAATTACAATTCCTGACGAATATAAGCAAACAATTCAATATACTCCAATACAAGCTTTTGAAATGGCACTTGATAAAACTGGCCAAATCTCTAGCATGATTTTGAATTCAATAGTGAAAATGGTTAAAGGATTAATTGGATTAGAAAATCTTTCTGGCCCAATTACCATTGCAAAAGTTGCTGGACAAAGTGCAGAAATGGGATGGGAAACTTTTATCTCTTTTATGGCTTTAATGAGTGTAAGTCTTGGAATTTTAAACTTATTACCAATTCCAATGTTAGATGGTGGTCATCTAGTGTATTACATTATTGAAGCTATTCGAGGGAAACCTGTTTCTGAACAAATACAAATGTTTGGTCTAAAAATTGGTATGGTACTGCTCGGTAGTATGATGCTTTTAGCTTTATTTAATGACTTTATGCGTTTGTAAACGTATATGGATTTATAACTTACTGGAAAAAACTGGCATGCGGCACACACATTTTTTAATGCCTTTGGCACTTGTTAGCGCTATGGCAGCGGTACAACAAGCATATGCAGCTGATGATTTCGTTGTTAGAGATATTCGTGTAAACGGCTTAGTCCGTCTTACTCCTGCAAATGTTTATACCATGTTGCCAATCAACAGTGGCGATCGCGTTAATGAACCGATGATCGCCGAAGCAATTCGAACATTGTATGCCACGGGTCTTTTTGATGATATTAAAGCATCAAAAGATAACGATACTTTGGTCTTTAATGTCATTGAACGCCCTATTATTTCAAAACTCGAATTTAAGGGTAATAAACTTATTCCTAAAGAGGCATTAGAACAAGGCCTTAAAAAAATGGGTGTTGCAGAAGGTGAGGTTTTTAAGAAATCTGCTTTGCAAACCATTCAAACAGAATTAGAGCAGCAATACACCCAACAAGGTCGTTATGATGCTAGTGTTACTGTTGATACCGTTGCGCGACCAAATAACCGCGTTGAATTAAAACTTAATTTTAACGAAGGAACGCCAGCAAAAGTTTTTGATATCAATGTAATTGGTAATACTGTTTTTAAAGACAGTGAAATCAAACAGGCATTTGCTGTTAAAGAAAGTGGTTGGGCTTCAATCGTTACACGTAATGACCGTTATGCGCGTGAGAAAATGGCTGCAAGCCTTGAAGCATTGCGTGCTATGTACCTTAACAAGGGTTATATTAATTTTAATATTAATAATTCCCAGCTTAATATTAGTGAAGATAAAAAACATATCTTTATTGAAGTTGCTGTTGAGGAAGGTAACCAATTTAAATTTGGTCAAACTAAATTCTTAGGTGATGCGCTTTATAAGCCTGAAGAGTTACAAGCACTAAAAATTTATAAAGATGGCGATACCTATTCACAAGAAAAGGTAAATGCAGTTAAGCAATTACTTCTACGAAAGTATGGTAACGCAGGTTATTACTTTGCTGATGTGAATATTGTTCCGCAAATTAATAATGAAACTGGTGTGGTTGACTTAAATTATTATGTAAACCCAGGTCAGCAAGTGACAGTGCGTCGTATTAACTTTACTGGTAATAGTAAAACTTCTGATGAAGTATTACGTCGTGAAATGCGTCAAATGGAAGGTGCTTTAGCAAGTAATGAAAAAATTGATTTGTCTAAAGTTCGTTTAGAGCGTACAGGTTTCTTTAAAACAGTTGATATTAAGCCTGCCCGTATTCCAAACTCTCCTGACCAAGTCGATTTGAACGTAAATGTTGAAGAACAACATTCAGGTACTACCACATTAGCTGTAGGTTATTCACAAAATGGTGGTATTACGTTCCAAGCTGGACTTAGTCAAACTAACTTTATGGGTACTGGTAACCGAGTTGCAATTGATTTGTCTCGTTCAGAAACTCAAGACTATTATAATCTAAGTGTTACTGACCCATACTTTACTATTGATGGGGTAAGTCGTGGTTATAACGTTTATTATCGTAAAACTAAGTTAAATGATAACTATAACGTTAACAACTACGTAACGGATAGTTTTGGTGGTAGTTTAAGCTTTGGTTATCCAATTGATGAAAACCAAAGCTTAAGTGCATCTCTAGGTATTGATAATACTAAAGTAACGACTGGCCCTTATGTTTCTACCTATGTGCGTGACTATTTATTGGCAAATGGTGGTAAGGCAACTGGTAAGTCGAATTGGTGTCCAACTGGTAAGACCGAGACTGACCCTGAAACAAATCAACCAATACCTGATACATGTGAAGGTGGTTTTAAAGAATATGATAGTGCTTTTGATGGCGAGTTCTTTACTTATAATTTAAACTTGGGTTGGTCATATAACACTTTAAATAGACCGATTTTCCCAACATCAGGTATGTCTCACCGAGTAGGTCTTGAAATTGGCCTGCCAGGTAGTGATGTTGACTATCAAAAATTAACTTATGATACACAAGCATTCTTACCGATTGGTAAATCAGGCTTTGTGCTTCGTGGTTATGGTAAGCTGGGTTATGGTAACGATTTACCATTCTATAAAAACTTCTATGCCGGCGGTTATGGTTCTGTTCGAGGCTATGACAATAGTACTTTAGGGCCTAAATATGCCAGTGTAAATTTACAAGAAACAAAACAGAATGATCCTTCACCTGAAAATGTTGGTGGTAATGCTCTAGTTCAATTTGGTACTGAATTAGCATTACCTATGCCATTTAAAGGTGATTGGACGCGTCAAGTACGTCCTGTTATTTTTGCAGAAGGTGGTCAGGTCTTCGATACCAAATGTAATATTAATAACTCTGTATACGGTGATAAAGGCATGATGATTAATGGCCAAACTATTACAGATGTTAAGAAATATTGTGAAGATAACTATGGCTTTGATTTAGGTAACTTACGTTATAGCGTGGGTGTGGGTGTAACCTGGATTACTATGATTGGACCATTATCACTTAGCTATGCATTCCCGTTAAATGATAAACCGGGTGATGAAACTAAAGAAATCCAGTTTGAAATTGGTCGTACTTTCTAAGTACGATCATATTGAACAACGAAATAAGGAAAGAAATTTACATGAAAAAATTAAATACATTAATGTTAGGGTTAGGCTTGACGGTGGCTTCGGTAGCAGCTAATGCAGCCGGTTATGGGGTGATTGATCTTGCTA
Organism: Acinetobacter nosocomialis; assembly: GCF_041021905.1. Lineage (NCBI taxonomy): Bacteria > Pseudomonadati > Pseudomonadota > Gammaproteobacteria > Moraxellales > Moraxellaceae > Acinetobacter > Acinetobacter nosocomialis. The sequence goes on along the minus strand of NZ_CP157432.1, from coordinate 2,260,871 downwards.
AAGTTGTTGAGAGCAGTACTTATTTGAAACAACAAAACGCAAGCTTGAATCAGTCTGTGAAACCAACAACGACTAAACTTGAGCAATTAGGTAAAGAGTTAGAAGGGCTTCAACGTCAAGCGCAGACCCAAGGTCAAAAAATGAAAGAAGATGAGATTAAAAAATTACAATCTCAGTATCAATCAAAGTTAAATGAATTTAATTCAACACAGCAGGGCTTACAGTCTAGAGTTCAAACTAGCTTGCAAAGTATGAACACAACTTTTGAGTCTAGAGTTAAGCAAGCTGCTGAGCAATTACGAAAAGAAAATAATCTTGACTTTATTTTGAATAAAAATTCAACTGTTGCCTATGACGCTAAGTATGATTTAACTGATAAAATGATACAAAAGGTTAATTCAATGAAATAAATTAATGAAAGTGCAACAATTTCGTTTAGATGAATTAGCTCACCTTGTTAAAGGTGAGTTAATTGGTGAAGGTAGTCTTCAATTTTCGAACTTAGCAAGTTTGGAAAATGCAGAGGTTAATCATCTTACTTTCGTAAATGGTGATAAATATCTCGAACAAGCTAAAGCAAGTCGTGCAGGGGCTTTCATTGTTACTGCTGCTTTAAAAGAACATCTTCCTGAAAAAGATAACTTTATTATTGTTGATAATCCTTATCTTGCTTTTGCAATCCTTACTCATGTATTTGATAAAAAGCTTACTTCAAAAGGTATAGAAAGTACTGCTCAAATCCATCCTTCTGCTGTTATTTCAGAAGCTGCTTATATTGGTCACTATGTAGTCATTGGTGAGAATTGTGTAGTAGGTGATAACACAATCATTCAATCACATACCAAACTTGATGATGATGTAGAAGTTGGGAAAGACTGTTTTATTGACTCTCATGTCACCATTACAGGTAGCTCTAAATTGGGCGACCGGGTGCGTGTTCATTCAAATACTGTAATTGGTAGTGAAGGTTTTGGTTTTGCTCCCTATCAAGGTAAATGGCACCGTATTGCTCAGTTAGGATCAGTTCTAATCGGAAACGATGTTCGAATTGGATCAAATTGTAGTATTGATCGCGGTGCTCTTGATAATACAATTTTAGAAGATGGTGTAATTATTGATAACCTTGTGCAAATTGCACATAACGTTCATATTGGTTCAAATACTGCTATTGCAGCTACCTGTGGCATTGCGGGTAGTACAAAAATTGGCAAAAACTGTATTCTAGCAGGCGCATGTGGGGTAGCAGGTCACCTTTCAATTGCTGATAATGTGACTTTAACTGGAATGTCAATGGTCACAAAAAATATTTCTGAGGCTGGAACTTATTCTTCAGGAATTGGATTGTTCGAAAATAGCCAGTGGAAAAAAACGATTGTACGCTTGAGACAATTAGCAGATGTGCCATTGACCCAAATCACTAAACGACTTGATCATATACAAGCTCAAATAGAGTCTCTTGAATCAACTTTTAATTTGCGTAAATAGAATATTATGACCGAGTCAACTACACCTAAATTTGCCATCCCTGAATTACCAATGCAGATTCAAACGATTCGTCAATATTTGCCGCATCGTTACCCATTCTTATTGGTTGATCGTGTGATTGAAGTTACTGACAATAGTATTGTTGGTTATAAAAATGTTTCTATCAATGAAGAGTTTCTTCAAGGACATTTCCCAGAATATCCAATTATGCCTGGTGTTCTAATTGTTGAAGCACTAGCTCAAGTTTCAGGCGTTCTAGGTTTTATTATGAACAATGAGACGCCAAAACCAGGTTCTTTGTTCCTGTTTGCTGGTGCAGAAAGAGTTAGATTTAAAAAACAAGTAGTTGCAGGCGACCAACTTGTATTAAAATCCGAGTTGGTAATGCAGAAGCGCGGTATTTACAAATACAATTGTACAGCTAGCGTTGATGGCATTGTAGCAGCAACCGCTGAGATTATGATTTCACACCAAAAAACAGAGCAGGCATGAGCAATCACGATTTAATCCATTCTACCGCCATTATTGATCCATCTGCAGTGATTGCTTCAGATGTTCAAATCGGACCTTATTGTGTTATTGGTCCTCAAGTGACTATTGGTGCTGGTACTAAATTACATTCTCATGTGGTAGTAGGTGGTTTTACCAGAATTGGTCAAAATAATGAGATCTTTCAATTTGCAAGTGTTGGCGAAGTTTGTCAAGACCTCAAATATAAAGGTGAAGAAACTTGGCTTGAAATTGGTAACAATAATTTAATTCGCGAACATTGCAGCTTACATAGAGGCACTGTGCAAGATAATTCATTGACTAAGATAGGTAGTCATAACCTATTGATGGTAAATACTCATATTGCACATGACTGTATTGTAGGTGATCACAATATCTTTGCTAATAATGTTGGTGTTGCTGGACACGTACATATTGGTGATCATGTTATTGTCGGTGGTAATTCTGGAATTCATCAATTCTGTAAGATTGACTCTTATAGCATGATTGGTGGGGCCTCACTGATTCTTAAAGATGTACCAGCCTATGTTATGGCTTCTGGTAATCCTGCGCATGCCTTTGGTATAAATATTGAAGGTATGCGAAGAAAAGGTTGGTCTAAAAATACAATTCAGGGCTTAAGAGAAGCTTATAAATTGATATTTAAATCTGGTCTAACCTCTGTTCAAGCTGTTGAGCAAATTAAAAGTGAAATTTTGCCTTCTGTTCCAGAAGCTCAATTATTAATTGACTCTCTTGAGCAATCCGAGCGTGGAATTGTACGCTAATCAATAAGGCATAAAAAAAGACACTGTTAAAACAGTGTCTTTTTTTATGCCTAAATTATTTTTTAAAGAATTTAGCTTCTTCAGATTTAGGATATTGAGTAAGTAACTTATTTTTGTATTGATTAGCTGATACAGTATTCTTATCGACATCTTTGGCAATGCTATATAGTTGATAGAGTGCTCGAGGTGCCTTGCTAGAGTTTGGATATTGGCTAGCGACAATATTGTAGTTTTTCTTTGCTTCATTGTAGTTCACTGGGTCTGTAGCTAAATGAAACTCGGCTAACCAGAAATAAGCATTGCCTGTATAAATACTGTTAGGATGGTTTTTAATAAAGTTTTGCATCGGAGCAATTGCTTTTTTTGCTCCACCTTGTTTATAAGCATCTAAAGCTACTGTATAAGCGGCTTTTTCTAATTCAAGTGGATTAGATTGGTTTTGAGCAGTAGTCGCTGGTTGAGTGTTGGTTACTGGTGTATTAGATTGTTGTTCAGACGTTTGAGATGGGGCGGCAACTACTTTATTGCCATCTGCAGGCTGAGATTGAGATACTGATGGACTAGCAGGTGTGGCGCTATTAGTATTGGTATTTGTACCGTCTTCTTGTGTAGCACTATCAGGGTCAACTTTTTGATGTAATAATTCTAAACGTTGATCTAAATCGGTATATCTATTCGCAAGGTCTTTTTTTAATTGGTCAATATCATTCGCTTGTTCTTCTAATTGACCTCTTAAAGTGCGGATATCATTTTCTAGTTGTTGATTTTTTTGCATAAGTTCCCAGTTTAAGTTTGTAGGAACTGAAATATTGCTTGAAGAAGAAGTATTAGATGCACTGCCATCATTTTGACTTAAACCACGAGACTCAATAGGAATGTTTGCGTATAGAGAAGTGGTACTCATTAAGGCAATAAATAATAAAGAATGCTTCTTCATTTGCATGTGTATAAATCCATAATTTTATATAAAAGCCACCTTGACACAGGAATATAAAAAACAATTCTCTAAATATCTAAGGTTTTTCATTGATCAATGCAATTAAAGCAGTTAACAGTTTAAATGCAAGGATAGTTTACAATCTTCAAGCATATTTTATGCAAAATAAGAAAAGAGCATAAGCTCAGAAAACTACATTTTTGGGGTTTTAAGCTATTTTTGCTGATGAATTAATCAATCGAAACAAAAACTTGCTGAAAAAGCCAGAGAAGGGTTGCAACTCTTTTAAAAATCTCTATACTTTGTTTTGCAATGGTAACCCCGCTGGTGGCTTCGCAATTGTACTCTGTGAATCCCGCCAGGACCGGAAGGTAGCAACGGTAGCAGATCTATGATGTGCCGAAGTTTTGCTAGTGGGGTTGCCACCATTCCTTTAATCCAATTTTCTTTGGATCGCTTTTAAAATCACATCTAAATCAAATCCTCTATATTGTAGAAATCTAATCTGCTTTGCTTTAAGTTTTGGGTCTTTCTCTATCTCTTCTCCAAACTTCTTAACTTTAAGTTGATAAGCTTGTTCTACCCAATCAATTTCGCGAATTTCGTCGGCAATTAAATCATTTTCGATCTGTTTAGTTTTTAAAGCTTGTTGAATGCGTTTCGGTCCTTTACCTTTACGAATCTGACTTGCAAGCATTTGCTCAGCAACACGCTGATCACTTTGGTAATTTTGTTCAGATAACTCTTCAACGAGTTGGTTCACTTCTTCTATATTTTGTGCATAACGGGCTAATTTCTCAATGAGTTCTGCTTTAGAGTAGTCTCGTCGAGTAAGTAATGCAAAAGCATATGAGCGTAAACGCTGGCCAGTGAGTGGTGGACGCTGTTGAGATTGTTCATTGTTTCTTTTGAACATATATATTTCCTTGTAAAAAACGCCTCGAAGGGCGTTTTTATGACTTAGGTGTAATTAAGATTCTAATAAAAGATCTGGTTCTTCTTCATCATCTTCAATTGGCACTGCGCCATTTGTACCTGTAGTCAACAATTGCTCACGGATATTACGTTCAATCTCTTCAGCAATATGTTTGTTTTCTTCAAAATAGCGGATCACATTATTCTTACCTTGGCCAATTTTATTGCCTTGATATGAATACCATGCACCAGCTTTCTGAACGATATCTTGCTGTACTGCCAAATCTACAAGTTCACCTAATTGGTTAGTACCTTTACCGTATAGAATTTGGAAAATAGCTTCTCTAAAAGGAGGAGCCATTTTATTCTTAACGACTTTAACTTTAGTTTCTGAACCAACAATTTCATCGCCTTCTTTTACCTGACCAATACGACGAATATCTAGACGAACTGAAGCATAGAACTTAAGAGCGTTACCACCAGTCGTGGTTTCTGGGCTACCAAACATAACACCAATCTTCATACGGATTTGGTTAATAAAGATAACCATACAGTTTGAACGTTTAGCGTTACCAGTAATTTTACGAAGTGCTTGGCTCATAAGGCGTGCTTGTAGACCCATATGAGAGTCACCCATTTCGCCTTCAATCTCTGCTTTAGGTGTAAGGGCAGCTACTGAGTCCACAACGATTAAATCAATTGCACCTGAGCGAACAAGCATATCAGCGATTTCAAGCGCTTGCTCACCATTATCAGGTTGTGAAACGAGTAGGTTATCAATATCTACACCAAGCTTACGTGCATATTGAGGATCTAGGGCATGCTCTGCATCGATGAAGGCACATGTACCACCAGACTTTTGACATTGAGCAATTGCTTGTAATGTCATTGTGGTTTTACCAGAAGATTCAGGACCATAAATTTCAATAATACGGCCTTTTGGTAAACCACCAATCCCCAATGCGATGTCTAAAGTTAAAGAACCTGTAGATACGGCTTCAACTGCTTGAACAGTGTTGTCACCGAGACGCATAACCGTATTTTTACCAAATTGTTTCTCAATTTGGCTCAAAGCGGCTTGTAATGCTTTGCTTTTATTCTCATCCATCTCAAAAACCTCAATACTCTATGTTCATCACGTTTAACCCAAGTGGATGCATTGAATCTCAACTTGTTTCACAGGGCTAATAGTGACAGATTTTTTCTCTAGCTTCTATATATTGTATATGTGAGTGCGACACAACTCGACGTTTTTATTCATCATTATATGACCAGTGGTCTTCATAATGTTGATCGTTATCCTGTTTAAACCGATTGATTTGTCGCCGATCTTTCTTGCTTGGTCTATGGTCAGGCCGAGCTAGATTATGCAATTTTCGTTGCGAAGCAATCAACTCCCGTCTTGCAATACTTACTTCGGTTTCTTCATAAAGCTGTTGTGCAATAGGAGCCGGTCCTCTGGTATTGGAAAGTGCTTTAACAACAACTGTCTTTTTATCAAAACCTTGTTGAACAACAAGTTCCATTCCAACACGAATTTCTTTAGAAACTTTTACACGTTCATTATTGTGATGCACTTTTCCCCCTTCAATTGCAGCTTTAGCAATAGAACGGGTTTTAAAAAAACGTGCTGCCCATAACCATTTGTCGACACGCATGGTTTCTACAGCATCGTTTTCACGCAATTTTGACATCATTATCCTTTCTATCAGTTTGATTCAAAATAGACAGTAGCTCTGTAAGCTGATCTAGTGCTTTATACTCTAAATCTTGTAGCTGTCTTTTACTCTTAAGAGTTGAGGGCTGTAAGATAGTAAACAAGTGTCTTATACCAAATTTTTCTGCAGTTTTTAAAACTTGAATAGTATCGTCTAAAAAAATAGTGTTTTGGGGTTCAAAATAATGCAAGCCTTGTAATTCTTGCCAAAACTTAAGGTCTTCCTTCGCATAACCAATTTGTTCACTAGATACAATCACATCAAAAAAATCTTGAATAGGGATGTTATCAAGTTTTAACTGTAAGCTTGCACAGTCTGCGTTGGTCACTAACCAGCATTGATAGCCTTGTTCTTTCAGAGTATTAAGTAACTCCATACATCCTGATCGTGCTTTAATTTTATGCTGAAATTCTTTTTGAAGATTTAAAACATCTACACCTGTCGTTTTTGTCCAATACTGTGAAGAATACCAGGAAAGAGTATGTTTATTGCTACAATAAAACTGGTTTAATATTTCATGGCTTTGTGTTAAAGAGATTTGATGCGTCTGAGAATGTCGTTCAGGTAAGCATTCGTTCCAGATAAAATCATCAAAAGCCAAATCTAATAAAGTTCCATCCATATCGAAAAGCACTATTTTATGCATGTTTTGAGAGCTCCAATTGAAACAGACATGGAAGAAAAGTAATTTAAGATTATAATCATTAAATACGATAAAACGGACTGATTTATGCTTATTTCATCATTTTATAATTTAAATAGTCTGTACTAGGTAAACAGAGAGATAACAAGAGAGTTCTTAGACTTAGACTACTCAATAAGATCGCTGAAACAAATTTTTTGAAAAATATTCATATAAAAGGAATAGGGTGGAGGATTAATAAAAATTTATTAAAAATATACAGTTGTATTTATTGGGGATTCATTTTTTGATAAGCATTTTTGCTTTTCTATGAACTCTATGGAATTATCATTATTTAAATATTATTAAAAGTTGGAATAAAAGTGGGCTTATATACAATTAGATATGGCTATCGTAATAATAGTTTTTTTATAGCTTCAAATGCTGCTGGACAATTCATTGTGATTGATGCATTAGGAGCAGATTTCCAAATAGGTCATCAAATTTCTTATGAAGGTACCAAAATAATAAATGAAACTTTAAATGATGAGACAGAAGCAAGAGTTCATCTGGAGAGTAATGAAAAAGAGGCTTATGAATATTTACGTGCCATGAAATAATGAATTCGTTATTTTGATTTACATAGGATACGTATTGGCAAACATTTTATAAATTGAACCGTACTTGTTTAAAGTTATATTAAAAATTATCCGAATAACAATTTAGAGCAGGCAATGAAAATTGGATTTATTGGCGGAGCCAATGATGGCATAGTGATCAATGCTGCTAATGGTATTGATACTTATAAGCTTGAATGGCATTACAAGGCTGAGAAGCATTGTGAAGAACAGCCATCATTGGGGCTAAATGGCCCCGAATATGACTATTACAATTTATTAATTTTGAGAAAAAACAAAGAAGCAAAACTTTTCTATGTTTTAACTACAATGGATAAGGAAGCTATTGCAGATAAAATTAATGAATATTGGGAGCATTCCACTTCGGTAGGTTATGACTTTGATGAATAACCTTTATTTTATATTCATTGGAACGGTTGAAATATATCCTATTTTACACCTTTATAACCCAAAATTAGGATTATTTATTTCATAAAGAACATGTTCTTGAAGGGCGTGTCCATCTGGAAGCTTGGGGTGATTGAAGTGTTTAACTTTACACATTCCTAGTCTTTCCATGACGGCTTGTGATGGCTTATTTACCGTTGCTGTAAAAGAAACCACTTTATCTTTATTCAGAACATTAAAGGCATAGTCCAAAGCTGCTTTTGCTCCTTCTGTGGCATAACCTTTTTTCCAGTGTTTTGTAGCAAGTCTCCAGCCAATTTCAATGCATGGAGAAAAATCAAATTGTTCTGGTTGGTCATGTAGACCAATAAAACCGATAAATTCATGGTTTTCTTTTAATTCTAAAGCCCAAAATCCCCAACCTTTTTCATCAATAAGGGCCGATGCTCTTTGAATTAAATTTATACTTTCAGTAGCAGATAAAAGCTTTGGAAAAAAACGCATAACATCTTTATCCAATCCCATTTCGATAAAGGGGGCAGCATCAGTTTCCTTCCATTGTCTTAAGATTAAACGTTCGGTTTCGATCATAGTAAAAGCTCTTTAAATATAATTTTTAATTTAACCATATAGTCTACAGTGGCTTTTGTATAATTTTCTGTAAGATAATCTTAGAATTAATGCTTACCACTCCTTTAATTTTATTGAGTGTATTAATAACAAAGTGAGAAAAAGAATTTAGATCTTTAGTGGCGACATGCAGAACATAATTAGATTCGCCTGTAATGATATAAGCATTAATCACTTCATCAAAATTCTTGATCTGGCTTAAAAAAAACTGGTGATCATTTTCAGTGAGTTGAGCAAGTTTAATTTCAACTATGGCCTCAATTTTTATACCTAATTTTTCGTAGTTAACTTTCGCTTGATATTTTTCAATAATTCCGTTGGTTTCTAAAATCTTGACACGTCTGTGACAAGCAGAGGCTGAAAGATTAACGAGATCAGCAAGTTCTTGATTGCTTAAGCGGGCATTATCTTGTAAATACTTCAAAATTTTTAAATCAATTGCATCTACATTCATTTTCGAATTCCATCCATGTTTTTTAATTTTAATTAGAATTCTATACGAAATTATCTGTTTTTGATCAAATATTATCGAATAAATCGAAAGAATCACCATGATAAAATTCAAATACAAAGGAAATGTTGAAATAGGTGCAATACCAAATGATTACTCGTGAACAGTGTTTGTATTGGGATCAGGAAGACGAACTCAAAAAATTTAAAGATGAATTTGCATTGCCAGAAGGTGTCATTTATTTAGATGGTAACTCTTTAGGCGCTAGACCAAAGAAATCTTTGTCTGTCGCTCAGCATATTATTTCCCAAGAATGGGGAGAAGATCTGATCAATAGTTGGAATAAGGCTGATTGGTGGGGGTTACCTACTAGACTGGGCGATAAGGTAGCCACATTGATTGGTGCAGAACAGGGTGAAGTTGTTATTTCAGATTCAACTACATTGAACTTATTTAAAGTTTTATCAGCAGCGGTAAAAATTCAGGCTGAAAAATTTCCAGAACATAAAATAATTGTGGCGGAAAAGGATGCTTTCCCAACAGATATTTATATTATTGAAGGTTTTGTTGATTTAATTCAAAAGGGCTATCAAGTTGAATTGATTGATGGAGTAGAAGACTTAGCTCGAGTTCTAGAAAAAGATGTTGCTGTAGTAGTTCTTTCTCATGTGAATTATCGTACTGGGTATTTCTACGATATGGCATCTATTAATAAACAGATTCACTCTCAAGATGCTCTGGTTATTTGGGATTTATGTCACTCAGTTGGTGCTGTGCCTATGCATCTTAATCAAGCTGATAGTGATTTCGCGATTGGTTGTACGTATAAATATTTAAATGGTGGACCTGGTTCTCCAGCATTGTTATGGGTCAATGAAAAACACCGTGATCAGTTTTGGCAACCATTATCCGGTTGGTGGAGTCATAAAAAGCCGTTTGATATGGCCCAGCATTATGAACCAGCGAATAGTATTCGTCGCTATCTATGTGGGACTCAGCCAATTATTTCTATGAGTCTGATTGAGTGCGGAGTAGATATTTTCCTGCATGCTGATATGCAAAAAATCCGTGAAAAATCGCTGAAATTAACTGATTTATTCATTCAGCTGGTACAGCAAGAATGTTCTGAATTTGGATTTGAGTTAATTACTCCTTTAGATCATAAATATCGTGGTAGTCATGTCAGTTATCGCCATGAGTTTGGTTATGAAATCATTCAGGCGCTTATCGCACGTGGCGTGATTGGTGATTATCGTGAACCTGCTGTCTTGAGATTCGGTATTACACCTTTGTATCTGGGCTTTGAAGATATCTGGAGTGCAGTACAGCACTTAAAAGAAACCATGCTGAATAGTGAGTGGAAAAATAAGCGTTATTTAGTTCGCGGTGAAGTGACCTGATTTAAGGAATCAAAATAAAACAAATGGCTAGGAGGGCCTATGAGTAGTTTTGATGAAATACAAAATAGAGAAGCTGGACTGCATAAAAAGTTATCTGCAAAACAGATGGGGATGATTGCGATTGGTGGAGCAATTGGAACCGGTTTATTTATGGGAAGCAAATTTGCAATTAGTTTTGCAGGTCCCGCCGTGATAGTTAGCTATGCCATTGGTGGTTTAATTGCATTTGCACTTATGGCTTGTTTGGCTGAAATGACAGTGCAGCATCCTACTTCGGGCTCATTTGGTGCATATGCAGAACATTATATGTCTCCACTCGCTGGCTTCTTAGTCCGCTATTGTTACTGGGCTTGTATTGTGTTGGCTGTAGGTACCGAAATTACCGCCGTTGCTGATTATATGAAGCTCTGGTTTCCGAATGTAGGCTCTTGGGTCTGGATTGGATTTTTTTCACTGACCTTACTTGTTGTAAATGCCTATAGTGTAAAAGCCTTCGGGTTAGTCGAGTACTGGTTTTCCACAATTAAAGTTTTTGCCATTATCGTATTTATTCTTTTATCTATTGGTATATTGACGCAAAGTAATCAGGGAATGAATCAAGTAGTTACTAATTTGAGAGGTCATGGGGGCTTTTTTCCAAATGGCTTTAGTGGAGTATGGATCGGGGTCATTATTTCTATATTTAGTTACTTAAGTATAGAAATGATTGCTGTCGCAGCTGGTGAAGCTAAAGACCCTGAAAAAGCAGTAAAAAAGGCATTTAAAAGCACAGCGCTACGACTCATTTTATTTTACTTATTATCCTTATTTCTAATCGTTACTTTGGTGCCGTGGACTGTTTTGATTGGAGCAGATGCAACTAGTCCTTTTGTTATGGTCATGAAGATTGTTGGTATCCCATATGCAGATAGTATTTTAAATTTTATTGTAATTGTAGCTGCCTTATCAGCGATGAATAGCATGCTTTATATTTCAACCCGTATGTTGTTTAGTTTGTCACGGGCAGGTGATGCTCCAAAAGTTTTTGGCCGAATCAGTAGTAATGGTGTGCCGGTAAATGCGCTGTTGCTATCTGCGGTAGGGATTGGTATTGCTAGTATTGTTTATACGATTAATCCGGCTTCTGCGTTTCCAATTATGATTGCGCTATCGATGTTTGGTGCATTGTTCACTTGGGGCAGTATCTTTGTGACACATATGTTTTTTAGAAAACACATGACACAGCAAAACATCGAGCTAAAATTTAAAATTCCCGCTAGTCGATTTATCTCGTTGTTTGGGTTTATTGCGATTTTAAGTATTACAGTAACTACCTGGTTTACCAATGAGTTTAAATCCACTTTACAGTTTGGAGTGCCTTTAGTTCTTGTTCTGATATTTTGCTTTTACTTAAAACGTTCAACTGTAAAGCTAAATCTCAATTCTGGTGAAGAAACGTTGAAGTGATCGCTATATGAGAAAATACGATAATGCTACAACGGTAGCAAATGAAGGGGAAATACTAGCAAGCTTTCAGTATAGAAGCTTGCTGAGTTATCAGACCTATCACCATATAAAAGATATAAAGTACGGTTCACAGAACCGATCAACGATGGATTTTTTTCCTTGTGAACACACCAATAAAACCGTGATTTTTATTCATGGAGGCTATTGGCAGTGGTGTGATAAATCGGATTTTGCTTTTATAGTGCCGTATATATTGGCAAAAGGAGCCCAGTGTGTACTTTTAGAATATGACTTGGCTCCTCAAAGTCATATTTCAGAAATGATTATGCAAATTCAGAAAGCTCTAGATTTTATTGCTAAACAAAATTGGAAAACGAATGAAGTTCAATTAGTGGGGCATTCAGCAGGTGCACATCTTGCAGCTGTATGTTTAAACCATCCTTTATTATCAGAATTGGCTTTATTAAGTGGTATTTATGATTTATCTCCTATAAAGGAGACTCATTTAAATCATGCATTAAACTTATCAGAAGAGGATATTTTGAAATATAGCCCTATTTATCAGAAACAGCAGACTGATATACCTTGTAGGATTTTGTGTGGAGAGTTGGAGCTAAGTGAATTGCAGTGGCAAAGCCAAAATTATTTTGAGCACAGATGTAGTACTGGTCATGAGTTAGTTTCTTTCGAGACTATTTCTGGAGTTAATCATTATTCCATTTTAGACTACTATTTTAAATATATATTTAAATAGATATGGATGTAGGCGCTGAACTTTATAAGAATAGTTTAATTATATTTTACTATTTAAATCAATAGCTTGTTTTTTGCTAAGAGATGCTGCATCAAATAATATGTTTTATTAAATTTGAAATAAATATATTCATTTTTGGTTATGTTTAAGTGAAAATGTAGAATAGTTCACATTTAAGTGGCTTTTTATCACTATGTTTGATTTCAAGTTGACCTAAATTAATAACTCAATTAGATTAAAAGGATAGTGTTTTCTCTCTAATCGACAAACTGTTTAGCTGTTGCTTAGATGAGTTTTATAGTCCGTAGCTTCCCAAGATACGGACTTTTTTATTTTGCATCATCCTTAGCTAAAAAATATTTAGCATACTAAAGCAGCAGTTAGTAGGAAGGATCAGGTCGAATTAAATGAAAATTTTAAAGAAGCATTGTAAATATATCTTTAAAGGTGTATATTTACTTATGCATATACTGCGTCTGTAAAGTTGTTTATTTTAATACCCTCATATTTTAGATATGAGGGTATTTTTTATTAAAAGATTTTTTCATAAAATTAATTTATTTAAATAAAATTATTAGAATTAGATAGTTTAAATGGTAATTAGAGTAAATAAAATATCTATACATTTATTATACGTATGACTTATAGTTAAAAAAATTGTAAATTACTTGGAGTTGCATGAATTGATAAATTTTGAAATAATTTTACTAATTTATTAATTATCATATTGTTATGGATATTTTGAAGTTTTTGAAAAGTTTTAATACTGTTGGAACTTACTTATCACTAGCAACTATAGTATTGCTCATTATGATTATTTTTTTTATTTTATTTCTCCAAAATAATAAAATACATCTCACTATAAAAAAATAAAATATATAAATTTAAATTAGATTTCTATCACAATTTTTATTGAAAAAGTTGAAGCATATTGTGTGGAATAAAAAATTATGAAAATATGATTTAGGTTTAAAAACAGATAAAAATCTTTAAGATTTCCATCTTGAATTTAATCCTGAAATAAAAAATTTATTATTTATCATAAAAATACTTGAAATATAATATATGGAGATACACATGAAGATTCGCAAGGTTTCTGCTGTTTTTCTTTCAATGGCTGCGACTCATTTAGCTTATGCGGCACCTAATCTTTTAAATTCTGCAATAGATTCTTCTCAAGCAAAAGGAATTATTAAAAATCAATATATTGTCATTTTGAATAAGGATATTGGGCCTGCGAAAGATTTTGCACAGAATATTGCAAAACAGCATGGTGGCAGAATTTTACAAAGCTACGACAGTGCTCTTAAAGGTTTTGCAATTTATTTACCTGATACTGCAGGCACAGCGTTCATTGAAGCGATGAAAAAGAACCCTCAAGTTCTTTCTGTAGAAAATGATACTGTAGTGAATATTGATGCAACGACACAAACTAATCCTGATTGGGGACTAGATCGTATTGATCAGAAAGCTTTACCATTAAATTCAACATATTCTTATTCGCAAACTGGTACCGGGACAACAGCTTATATTGTTGATACTGGTATATTGTCTACTCATCAAGAATTTTCAGGTCGTGTATTAAATGGATATACAGCAATATCTGATGGTAATGGTACGACTGATTGTAATGGGCACGGCACACATGTTGCTGGAACGGTAGGTGGTACCACTTATGGTGTTGCCAAGAATGTAAAACTTGTCCCTGTTCGGATTTTAGGATGTGATGGTTCCGGTGCTTCGAGTAATGTTATTGCTGGTTTAGATTGGATTTTGAAAAATGGAAGTAAACCAGCTGTTGTAAACATGTCCTTAGGTGGGGCGGCAAGCTCTTCTTTAGATAGTGCAGTAGAAAACTTATATAATAATGGCTATGTAATGGTCGTAGCTGCTGGTAACTCAAATACAGATGCATGTACTTCTTCTCCGGCTAGAACAAGTAATGCAATTACAGTTGCTGCAACTGACAATACTGATACTCGAGCAAGCTATTCTAACTACGGAAGCTGTGTTGATATTTTTGCGCCCGGAAGTCAAATTAACTCTTCTTGGATTGGGAGTAATACGGCCACTAAAGTATTAAATGGCACTTCCATGGCAACTCCACATGTTGCTGGAGTAGTTGCTGAACTTTTTCAAAGTACACCTACAGCTACACCTCAAACGATAACATCCAATCTGCTAAATCAAGCGACTAGTGATGTGGTGAAAAATCCATCTGGTAGCCCAAACCGTTTATTATATAAATCTCCTTAAAAATATAATTCTCTATGATTGAAAAGGTCCCGCAGGACCTTTTTTAAATTTTTGCATGTGTACCATACTTGTCAATCATGACTGAACTGGCTTCGTTTAAACCACGTACAGTAACTTGTATGCCATTCTTTTGAAACTTTTCCACTGCTGAATCAAGCATTGCAACCGAAGTGATATCCCAAATATGTGAATGAGTCAGATCAATAATGACTTCTTTTACTTCTTCTTTAAAGTTAAAGCTTTGCATGAATTTATCTGAAGAACTAAAAAAGATTTGTCCTCTTAAATCATATAAACGATAGTTGCCTTCTAATGAGGTTATCACGTGTACATCATTTTCAAGTTTATTCGCTAAGAAAAGCGCGGAAAGTAATACACCCGTCAATACGCCTAGTGCTAGGTTATGAGTAGCTACAACTACTACAACGGTTGCAATCATGACGATATTGCTACTTTTAGGATGAGTTTTAAATTGCGTAAGTGAACTCCACTCAAAAGTACTGATTGATACCATAATCATGACAGCAACAAGTGCAGCCATAGGAATAACTTTCAACCAATCACTTAAAAATACGACTAAAATCAGCAAGAATATACCTGCACATAAAGTAGATAAGCGTGTACGGCCACCTGATTTAACATTAATCATTGATTGTCCAATCATTGCACATCCAGCCATCCCACCCATAAAACCCGAGGCAATATTGGCAATACCTTGACCTTTACATTCCTTAAATTTATTACTCGGGCTATCCGTCATTTCATCAACAATTGTGGCTGTCATCATCGACTCAAGTAAGCCAACTGCAGCTAACGCTAATGAATAAGGAAGAATGATAAGAAGTGTATCTAGATTAAGAGGAATATTTGGAATTAAAAAAATAGGTAGAGTATTTGGTAGTGCTCCCATATCGCTAACTGTTCGCACATCAATACCAAAAAGGAGGGTAAGTAATGTGACTATAACAATACATATAAGGGGAGATGGAAAAAATTTTCCAAGCTTTGGTACATAAGGGAATAGATAAATAATTGCTAAACCAATAGCGACTAATAGATAGACGTGCCAACTTACATTGATTAACTCTGGTAGTTGAGCCATAAAAATGAGAATGGCGAGAGCATTTACAAAACCCATCACAACCGATTTAGAAACAAAGCGCATGAGCTTAGCAAGCTTAAGATATCCCACTACGATTTGTATGACACCCGTCAAAATAGTAGCTGCGAATAAATACTGAAGACCATGTTCTTTCACTAGGGTCGTCATGACTAAGGCCATAGCACCTGTTGCTGCCGAAATCATGGCAGGACGACCACCTACAAAAGAAATAATAACCGCAATACAAAAAGATGCATATAAACCAATTTGGGGATCTACACCTGCAATAATTGAAAAGGCAATCGCCTCTGGAATTAAAGCCAGACCAACAACAAGCCCAGAAAGAATATCTGCACGGACATTAGAGAACCATTGTTCTCGAAGATTCGTTAACATGGAAATAGCCTAGAATTTTAAATTTTAGAAAGGCTAGTGATGTGATATACCAACACACAAGCGACTACACCACATCACTAGACAGTGATGAGTTATTTACAAAAGAGAAGGGTAAATAAACTTAAGGTGGCGTAAGTGTCATGGATAATGAAAATTTGAAATTTTAAAGAGGTGCGAAGGATAACATAAGTTATTAGGCGGAGCCATTTAAGCTTGCTACCTTCACTTATTAGGCATCTAACTATTTTATGATTTGTTCATCTCTACTTTAGGCAGAGACGTAAATTCATTTAATGGCATATCTAGGAAAAAGTCAGAGGCTTCATCATGCTTGCAATTTAACCAATCATTTCTAAGATCTTCAGGTATCACAATAATTGAACGTTTTTCATCATCTGGTTTATGGAACTGTTTCATAAAAGAATGTCGATCTGCATTGATTGTTAATAATGACATTGTTCTAACTTTCTGCTTATCAATTATGGTTTCTTCATAAATTGCTGCAAGTGTAAATGGCTTTCCATCTTGACGGAATATGCCATACCAATGAGCTTTTCCATTGATATATTTAGGTTCATAAATAGCTTCAACAGGTATAAGTGCGAATTGATCGTGTGACCACGCATGCTTAAAGGAACGTTTTTGTTCAACCGTTTCAGTCCTCGCATTATAAGTTGCGTATTTAAAAGTTATTTCTTTTGCATATGGAGGTAGCATACCAAATTTAACTTTTCTCCATTCCCATTCATTTTGTTGAGATAAGATCATTGGACAGTCATCGCTTGGATAGACATCCGAGTTGTAGTCAAAAGTAGGTTCAAATAAGCCTAATTGATGAGCATGAGCTTTTTTAAGGGGTTTAAAATTTGCACACATAACTAAACCTGATTTCTGCTTTAGTCCTAGCTTGGAACTTTTGGCTTTGTGTTATGTATATTTTTATAATTTGAATTGTTTGTTTCAGTATTAATTTTTACTTTTCAATTACTTTAACAAAGATTTTCTTCGGATTAATCGTTTTAAAAAATAAATGAATTATTGGTAGGGGGGAACCATAGGGCATTTCTAAGATATTTATTGGTTTTGAATAGCTACTTTTATGCAACAGAGCCTTTCAGAAATTTGGATTTTAATAAATATGCTATTCATCATAATACAAAAGATATAGAGAACGCATACAAATCAAACATTTTTAGTGTGGGTTAACTCTTTAAAAAATTTATAAGGTGGAATTATGAATAAACATTTATTAGCGAAGATCACTCTTTTAGGTGCTGCACAACTATTTATCTTTAATACGGCATTTGCGGATATTCCTCTTACCCCAGCACAATTTGCTAAAGCAAAAACACAAAATTTTGATAAAAAAGTTATTCTGTCTAACTTGAATAAACCTCATGCTTTGTTATGGGGACCAGACAATCAGATTTGGTTAACCGAGCGTGCGACTGGCAAAATTTTGAGAGTAAATCCTGAGTCTGGTAGCGCAAAAACCGTTTTTCAGGTTCCTGAAATTGTAAATGATGCTGATGGTCAGAATGGTTTATTAGGTTTTGCTTTTCATCCTGACTTTAAACATAACCCTTATATCTATATTTCGGGCACTTTTAAAAATCCAAAATCTACAGAAAAAGAACTACCTAACCAAACGATTATCCGTAGATATACCTATAACAAAACAACAGATACATTTGAAAAACCTGTCGATTTGATTGCTGGCTTGCCATCATCGAAAGACCATCAGTCGGGTCGTCTCGTCATTGGTCCAGACCAAAAAATCTATTATACAATTGGTGACCAAGGCCGTAATCAGCTAGCTTATTTGTTCTTACCAAATCAGGCACAGCACACTCCAACCCAGCAAGAGCTCAATAGTAAAGACTACCATACATATATGGGTAAAGTATTACGCCTAAATCTGGACGGAAGTATTCCCAAAGATAACCCAAGCTTTAACGGAGTAGTGAGTCATATCTACACTTTAGGGCACCGTAACCCACAAGGTTTAGCGTTTGCTCCAAACGGAAAGCTTTTACAATCTGAGCAAGGACCAAATTCTGATGATGAAATTAATCTCATTTTAAAAGGTGGGAACTACGGTTGGCCAAATGTAGCGGGTTATAAAGATGATAGTGGTTATGCTTATGCTAACTATTCGGCTGCAACCAATAAATCACAAGTTAAGGATTTGGGACAAAACGGAATAAAAGTAGCTGAAGGGGTTCCGGTGACTAAAGAATCCGAATGGACTGGTAAAAACTTTATAGCCCCTTTGAAAACGTTGTATACCGTTCAAGATACCTATAACTACAATGATCCAACTTGTGGTGATATGACTTATGTTTGTTGGCCAACAGTCGCGCCGGCATCGGCATATGTATATACGGGAGGCAAAAAAGCGATTCCAGGATGGGAAAATACATTATTGGTACCATCTTTAAAACGTGGGGTAATTTTCCGTATTAAGCTAGACCCGACGTATAGTGTGACTTTAGATGATGCTATCCCGATGTTTAAAAGCAATAACCGTTATCGTGATGTGATTGCAAGTCCGGAGGGTAATATTCTATATGTACTGACAGATACGGCTGGTAATGTGCAAAAAGATGATGGTTCGGTAACAAATAATTTAGAGAATCCAGGTTCTCTCATTAAATTTACGTATAACGGAAAGTAATCTACGCAAAAAACCCAGCGCTATCGCTGGGTTTTTACATAACTTTAGATGTATTTATTCAGTTACGACCAACACTGGTACATGGATTTCTCCTAAGAGTGCTTGAGTTACACTTCCTAAGAAAAACTTTTTAAAACCTTTTCGCCCATGAGAACCGATTACTAATAAATCAGCTTTTAGCTCAGTTGCTGCTTTAATAATTTCTGTGTGAATTGTTTGACCCTCAACAATCTTTGTTTCAACAGAAATTCCGTGTTGATTAAATTGTTCTTTAGCCTGATCTAAGATGCCCTGAATCGAAGCTCTCGCTTTATTAAAGTAATCTTGCGCAATTTCTGTACTATCGATGATTTCAACTGAAATAAAAGGATCAATAGTAAGCGCATATACTAAAGTGACTTTACTGTTAAACGCTTTAGCAAGGCTTGCAGCATGGTTAACCGCAATAAGTGAAGTAGGAGAACCATCGACTGGAACTAAAATATGGTGATAACTCATATATTGCTCCTTATTGTCTTATGACAATATTTATTGTTGAAGAACCTAAGCTTGTTATCGTTATGGTTATATTATCGCCAATTTTATGATTTCTATTGTGTGTTTTTAGTGTGCAAAGTGAGCGACTACTTTTTAAAGGTAGAGATTAACTCATTGAATAATGACTTTCTAAGTAAGCCTGACCTTGTTTGAGAATAGATACAACCTGATTGGCATCGATAGCTTGTTCGAATAAAAAGCCTTGTCCAATGTTATAGCCAAATTGAAGAAGTAATTCTTCTTGTTCTGGTGTTTCAATGCCTTCTGCAATTAGACCAAGTGAGAGATTTGGAGCAAGTAAGCCAATGGCTTGAACAATTGCATAAATTGATGGGTCATTTTGCATCTTTTGTATAAAACTACAGTCGACTTTTAGACAGTCAATTGGGTAATCTCTTATATGTGTTAGAGAAGAGAATCCTGTTCCGAAATCATCTAAAGCAATGCGTACACCATGTTGTTTTAGTTTATTGAGTGCGCGAATAACATATTCCGAACCACGGTCCCCAAGCATATGCTCAGTAACTTCTACTTCAATTAAATGTGTAGGAATTTCAAGATGATTAATTTTTTTTAATAGCCGTTCTGCATAATTATCTCTTAAAAACTCAACTGGTGCAGCATTTAGAGATACTGGAAGGGGCTGAAAACCTAATTTTATCCATTTAGCCATATCATGCAAAACTTGATGTTGCATGATTTCACCAATTTTACTTGCTAAATCGTAATCTTTGAAAGCTTCAGCAATCTGAGAAGGTAAACCTGTCTGAGCCGACGTCGTGTGCCAACGGAGTAATGCTTCAAAGCCCACGACAGTATGTGTTTTTAAATCAACTTTAGGTTGATAATAAGGTTGGATGGTATGGTGACGAATAAGCTGCCGGGCAATGTTAAGTTGAGACGCGATTGCCTCGGTTAATTGCATCATACTCGGGTTATACATACGTATACCGCCACGACCTCGAGCTTTTAAGTCATGCAGTGCCATGTCTGCACAGCTTAATAAACTTGATTGATCAACAGCATCTTGAGGATAAATGGCACAGCCAATGCTCATCCCGCCGTTGAGTACATTCCCGGCATACGTAATAGGTTGATTAAGTTGCTGAAGCAATACTTCAGCAAGCTCGCGCACATCATTTTCATTTTTTAGATGGCTGACAATAACTGCAAACTCATCGCCACCTAATCTAGCGACAGAACATCGTTCATGGTCTACACATTGATTAAAACGTTTGGATAGTATTTTTAATAAGTGATCACCAGCACTATGGCCTATGGTGTCATTAATGTGTTTGAAATGATCTAAATCAATTAAAAGTAGTCCTACACTTGTTTGCGTTTCCCTTGAGTAGGCTAGAGTACGTTTTAGTTGAAGCTTAAATGAGCGTCTATTAAATAATCCAGTAAGTTCATCTCTTTCACTAATATCTCTTAAACGGTTTTCAGTAAGATATTGTTGAGTGACATTCCGGGAAACACACAATATTTGAATAATTTCGCCATTTGTATGCTGGATTGGGGTAAGCATGTTATCCCAATATTCAGGATCTTGATGAGGTAAACAACTCATGCCAGCGAATCGAGCTACTTTACCTTCTAAGGCTTTTTTTAAAGCAACTCTTCCACGCTTACGAATATGAGATGGTAAAAGGTCTAACCATCGCATGCCAAATTTTTTTTCATTTACAGGTACACCTAGAGCAAGGCATCCTGATTTATTCATATGAGATACTGTACCATCAGTATTTAAAACTTTAATACAATCCACACTAATATCGAGCATTTGGTTCTGTATATCGATATCTTTGCGTAAGCTTTGTTGTTCTTGAATATCTTGGTCAATATCTAGGAAACTAACAAACCATTCATTTTCCTGAGAAGATTCATGGTATTTCGACAATTGAATAGAAAGTTTACACCATCGATAGTGGTGACTCTTATGCAAAAGACGGCATTTAAACTCAACTCTTGATTGGAGCCGTATAGCATCTAACCATTTATTTTTAACTTCTTCTAAATCGGCAGGGTACACGAAATCTAACCATTGCTGAAACAATGGAGGAGAAGTATCGCGCCAGTACTTTGTACACTCCGTATTGCAGTATAAAATTAAGCCCTTTTCATCACTGACCCAAGTCGGTAGAGGAAACTGCTCAACAATAAAGTGCTTTTGGGTAGTGTTCGACATTGAAGTCATAACATGCCTAAAACTGCTGAAGAGTTAAACTATTTATAAACTGTATTGTAATAGTTGTGTCGTCCCCACAAAAGCTATAAAAACTGAATATTTGATTTTTTTTTAGACTTGAATAAATGTTTTTCTAAACTCGAACTGTTATTACTCATGTATGCATATGTTATTTATTAACTTTTAATTTTACGAAAATTATAAAAAATAGAGTTTTAACTTTAAAAAATTATGCTTATTTTTGTAAAAAACTTGTTAAAACAGGTGTTTATATAGCTGTAATAGAAGGCTTAACTGAGAAATTTATATCAAATAAAATATTTAAATAAGAAAAAAATGAATTACTTTGAATATTTTCTTTTAAAAAATTTATATAAAGAATCAGTTTAAGTTATTAAGCATTAATACAATAAGCACTATTAACTTTACAAAAGTAATATAAAATAAGGTCTTATGATATCGTAGAATTCTTTTTGTCAAAAAGGATATATAATTCCTTTTTGTGCATTTTATAGCCTACATTTTCCCCAAGATGTAGGTTTTTTTTATGCCAAAATTTTATTATCTCACTTGTTATTAACTTGTTAAATTATAAATAAAAAAAAAGCCATAATGGCTTTTTTATTTATACGGCTTCTGGTTTTTTCAACTGTTGTTGAATATAGAGATTCATATAGTATTGCTCTATATAATCATCAGCATAATTATTAGCTAATGTTTTTGTAGCTACTTGTTCATGCTTAGCATAGCAGTTAGTTTCCAAGTCCTTTTCAAGTACCCACCATTGGCGATTAATACGACGTACCTGAAACTTATCACTTTTATATTTTCTTTTAGCCATTTTTCCTATCATTACAATGTAGAGAATAAAAAAGAGTTTCTACTGGAGTTGAAAGAACAAGTCAACAAGCAGAATGTTTAATTGATTACTTTATGAAATCCATGTTCTTTATCATAATTATCACGTATAAAAAAAGCCCTCATGAGAGAGCTTTAAATCTAATAAATTTTGCAAATTATGAAAAAATAACTAACGCGATAGATTTTTTAAAAGCATTTTTAAGCTTTCCATCATTTTTTCTAACTGTAGGGGGGTAATACCTTCAAATGATTGTTCAAGTACCACACTCGTAAGATCATTAATTTTACTGATCATTTCAATACCACGTTCAGTAAGATATACACGTGTAATTCGACCATCTGTTTGGCAAGAATATGTTTCAACTAAACCTTCATCTTTTAAGCGATAAACAATTTTAGTTGTCGTGGACATCTTTGAAATAATCATGTCAGATAGCTCAGATACGCTAGCATGAGGTTTGCTACTGAGTGCAAGCATAATACGTCTACGAGAATTATCGAGGCCATATTTTTTAAGGGCATTATCAATATTTTGAACATATTGAGCATGGACCTGAGTAATCCAATAATATGGAAAATCTTCAAGAGTGAAAGATTCTGTTGTAGGTAAAAAACGCGCATACTTCTTTGTCATTGACTTTTCCCCATACCTTGGTGGATCGCATTTTTATGAAACTAATCTTAATAGTTGAAAAATATAGTTTCACTAAGCAAGTTATATCAGGACTTTAAGTCTTGAGCAAAATTTATATTGTTTGAATTAACAAGGACAAACTATAAATTTTCCTCTTCTGATAAAACTTATTCCTTACCGTTTATTTGAACTTGGCTACTCGCTTGGTCGTAAAATGAACGATATTTGTTTGCATGAGAATCGTAGAAAAAAAAACGTGTTTTGAACGTGACATTTCTATCAAAATTTTTTGTCTACAAAGTCATAACTTAAAAAAATAAATCCATTTATTAGGTAAATATTTAAATTAATCATATATTTAATTGTTTTTTTAAAATGAAAATTTACCATACATTTAACATAATTGATGAATTATCTATAAAATTAATGCATATTTGTTTTTAAGTTATTGATTTTAAATATTAAAATTATTTTTGGGAGTAGGGGTAATTATATCTGAAAAATCCAAATGTACTTCTAAAAATTTTGAAATTAAAAGATGAGTGTGGCCTCAAATTAAATTTTTAGTGTTTTACCTTAGAACCACTGATGACATATCTGGTTCAAATTAATTGATAATCTATAAAACTGAGTACTAATAAAAAGGGAGAATTTATATTCTCCCTTTTTTAATTATGATTTTGTTAATAATTTTTCTTCTTGATTCTTTTTAATGATGGCGTAACTTACTCCCGTTACGATACTTCCAGCCGCAATTGCTGCAAGATACAACCACGCATGATTGATTGCATTCGGAATCAGTAGTACGAATACACCGCCGTGTGGAGTCACAAGCTCACAGTGAAATAAAGCAACTAATGCACCAGTTACTGCGCCACCTAGAATACAGGTTGGAATAACACGCATTGGATCTTTTGCTGCAAATGGAATTGCACCTTCTGAAATAAAGCATAAACCAAGCACAAACGCAGCTTTACCTGCATCTTTTTCACCAGTACTAAATTTATTTCTAGCGAGGAAGGTCGCAATTGCCATCCCAATTGCAGGAACCATACCACCTGCCATCGTGGCAGCCATTGGCATATAGGTATTGGTGGTAAGTAGTCCAACTGTAAAAGCATAAGCAGCTTTATTGATTGGTCCGCCCAAATCAATACACATCATACTTGCCAGAATAATTCCCATTAATACAGCATTTGTTGTGCCCATGTTGTTGAGGAAATCTTTCATTAACTCAAAAATATGCGCTACAGGTTGACCTACCACATAGAACATAATCAGTCCAACAGATAATGTTCCTAATAATGGAATAATCAAAATGGGCTTAAGGGACTCTAAGCTAGTTGGGAGCTTAACTTTTTTAGCAATAAATAACGCGATATAACCTGCAAGGAAGCCAGAAACAATACCGCCTAAAAATCCTGCTTGTAACTGTGCTGCCAATAAACCCCCGATTAAACCGGGTGCAAGACCGGGGCGATCTGCAATGGAATATGCAATATAACCCGATAGCATGGGTACCATGAGGGTAAATGCTGCTGCGCCAATCTGTTTTAATATGGCTGGCAGACTACCAGCTTGTTCCGCTGCATTTAGGCCAAAACATAAAGAAAGTGCAATTAGCAAGCCCCCCGCAACAACCATAGGCAGCATATAAGAAACACCAGTTAATAAGTGTTTATATACACCAACTTTTTCAGTTTTATCCTTATTTTCGGTTGTTGCTTGCTGTTTACCTTGTTCTAAAACCTGAGCATTAGCAATTGCCTCAGCAAAAGCCTTGTCGGTTTGTTTTAAAGCAAAACCAGTGCTACATCTATAGACACGCTTACCTATAAAGCGGTCAGTGTTGACTTCAATGTCAGTAGCAAGAATAACAATATCGGCATCAGCAATCGCTTGAGGTGATAAAATATTCTTCGCACCTACAGAACCTTGAGTTTCTACATCGATTTGATACCCAAGTCTTTCTGCACCTTGTTGTAATGCTTCAGCTGCCATAAATGTATGGGCAACTCCAGTTGGGCAAGCAGTAATGGCAACAAAATGAGTTAATGTATTTGAAACTTGCTTAGGTTTTTGTTCCCACTCATTTGCTAGTTTTGAGTGTTCAAGTGCTGTTAAAAGCGCTTTGTCTGCATCATCTTTAATATCTTCAATAGAAACTAAAGATAAAGCGTTTTGACCAAAAATATTTAGATTTTTAGGTTGTTGTCCAATAATAATGACATGATCAAAATGATCGCTTGATTCAAACTCATCGAGTGAAATGACACTGTGTTTATAGCCGTGTTGAGTTGCGACTAAAGCTAGTTTACGAGCCAAGATTAAAGCATTGACTTGCTGTTGCGGACTATTAGTGACAAATAATAAATGTTTAGCAGTTTGCATCAGATTCACTCAATGAATTGATAATAGTTTGTGCTTTTAGTTGGTCTAGAATCTCAGGAGTAGGGATTCGAAAACCAATTTGTGTTACAGCATGGCTTGCAATGGCAGTCGCAGTTTTTAAGGTTTCTTCAGGAGGCAGTTGGTTAACAAGTCCATGGATCATGCCGGCTAAGAGTGAATCACCAGCGCCTACTGTACTTTTTACAATAACTTTTGGTGCTTGAGCATGTAAGGGGTGAGTGGCGTGTAACCAATTTACGCCATCTTCACCCATTGAGATAACCACATGTTCAATATTGGTTAAGCTATCAAAAAGTTTTCTTTGTTCGGCATAGCTTGCGGCAGGACGTTGATAACTTTCAACCAACTCATCGGTATTCGGTTTGATCATCCAAGGTTGACATTCAATTGCAGCAACCAACGCTTTACCACTGGTATCTAGTGCAACTTTCTTATTATTTTTTTTGATCAGTTGAATAAGATGTTGTAACTCATCAATACTAAAACCTTGTGGAAGGCTACCCGCTATTGCAACGACCTCGACTTGTGGTAACAGAACTTCAATCTTATTAAATAGGCTTTGTTTGTCTGTTTCAGAAACAAAGAAACCTTTGCCGTTTAAATCGGTCATCCGCCCAGAATGCTCAGCAATTTTTATATTTTGACGTGTTTCACCATCAATATAAATAAACTCGGGTTGAAATTGAGCTTGTGCAAAATGTGTATCGAAAATTTGTCGATTATGCTCACCTAAAAAACCACTTACGATTACATCATGACCTAAGTCTTTTAATACTTGAGCAACATTTAGGCCTTTGCCAGCCGCATGAATTTCTACCGACTCTTGCCGGTTCACTTCACCTACTAATAACTCATTCAGTTGAATGGTTACATCAATTGCAGGGTTTAAAGTAATTGTTAAAATTTTAGCCATTACTATTCCCAATCTTATAAGTCTTGTTCAGATAGCTGGCGCACAGCAGGGGCGCTATCGCATAGTAAAGCTTGTTGTGCAAGCTTTTGAGCATGGCTATAGCTTAGTGTACGGATTTGAGCTTTTACTAAAGGAATGCTATTTGGTGACATACTCAGTTCGTCTACGCCTAATCCCATGAGAATAGGTACAGCTTTCGGGTCTGCTGCAAGCTCACCACAGATTCCTACCCATTTGCCATGTTTGTGGGCAGCTTTTACTGTTTGATCAATCAAATTAAGAATACTTGGATGTAATCCGTCTGCTTCCGCTGAGAGTATTGGATGGCCTCGGTCAATCGCTAAAGTATATTGGGTCAGGTCATTTGTGCCGATACTGAAAAAGTCGACTTCTTGTGCAAGAACCGGTGCAAGTAAAGCAGCAGACGGAACCTCAATCATAATACCAACTTGTAAATTGTCACATGGATGTTGGGCTCTTACTTCGTCAAGAATTGCTTTGGCTGCACGCCATTCTTCAACGCGTCCAATCATAGGGAACATAATGCGTAACGGACGATTATCAGATGCTTTTAGTAGAGCGGTTAATTGCTGTTTTAAAAGCTCAGGGCGTCTTAAAGTTAAACGAATTCCTCTTAACCCTAAGAATGGGTTTTCTTCTTCAGCAATTGGTAAGTAAGGTAAAGGCTTATCACCGCCTACATCTAATGTACGTACTACAAGCGGGCGACCTGCAAGTGCATCTAATACAACTCGGTAATCAGCCTCTTGAACAGCCTCATTAGGTGCACTGCTATGAGACATAAAAACAAGTTCGGTTCTAAGTAGGCCAATTGCTTCAGCACCACATTCTACTGCTTGTGCTGTCGCTTGAACTTTACCCAAATTGGCTGCAATTTCGATTTGGTGTTGATCTAAGGTAATTGCTGGCTCGTGGCTATGGCGTTCAGCTTCTTCACGAATTTGACGCTGTTGCTCACGCTCTTGCTTGGCTTGTTCGATTTGCGCTGCATCTGGATTTAAAACAAAAGTTCCAGTATCACCATTAATAAGTAAAGTGCTTTTCGGATCAATTTCTAGGACTTGTTCACCAGCACCAACAATAGCTGGAATGCCTAAAGCACGTGCGACAATTGCACTATGCGCACTTGCACCGCCTATAGCAGTTAGAATACCTGCGACACGGTCTTTGTTTAGACGAGCGACATCACTTGGCCCCACGTCATGCATGATTAGAATATAAGGCTCTTTAGGCTCTTCAATTACTACTTCACCACATAATTGGGTTAAAACTCTATCACCAATGTCACGTAGGTCTGTTGCGCGTTCAGCGAGTAAACGATCTGGTAGTGCTTCCTGTGCTTTAGCTGCAGCTTCAATATGCTCATGCCACGCAGCCGGTGCTGATAAATTTTGATAAATTTTTTGATATACACCATTAATTAAATCAGGATCATCAAGCATTTCTAGGTGAGCTCGAAAGATTTGTTTAATTTCAGAAGCATCAGCTTTGGCTATAACTTGGTGAATATTGTTTTTTACTGCATGTAGGGCAATATCTAAATTTTCTTTCTCGACTTTTACGCCTGAACCCATACGTTCATATTGATAAATCTTTGGTTTAATCACATGGACAGGTCCAAAGGCTAAGCCACTTGATGCTGCAATGCCCGTATTGTTACCCAATGTTGTAGCATTGGATATTGCCGTTTGAGCAGGGAGTTGGTCAGGTGTTTCACTGGTTACAGGTAGCGCTTCAACTTCTTCACCTAAGCCTTGCTGCACTGCCAAAATAACTTGATCTAAAGCCTCTACGGCATCGGTTTCTGGCTCAGCGATAAAACGTAGAGTTTGGCCACGCTTACAACCTAACGCTAAAAGACGAGTTAAACTTTTGGCAGAAACAAAGCTACCATCGTCTACTGCAACTTGGATGTCGCCTTGAAAGGTTTTTGTAAGATTGACTAAGTGTGTAGCTGGTCGGGCATGTAAGCCGTGTGCATTTGCTAATACTACTGAACGTTGAGGCCAGTCCGGAACAACGTCAGCTCCAATAATTTTTGCAATTTCGTTTGGCGTTTGAGTTTTATCTAGCTCGGCAACTTGCTCAGGGTTAAATAAAATATCAATTAAACGATTAAATCTTTCATTATCGAGTTGGTCATTGGCTGCTATACAAATGAGGGTGTTCAGCTTTTTACCATTTAGTTCTAAAGCCTGTGATGGTTTAGTAATACTAATAGCTGGTTGCTGAACAAAGTGATTGCTTGAAATGGACCAGATTTGATCTTGCAGTTGAATGGCTTGTTCTGGATCAAGTGAACTTAGAAAACCACATTTTACAAAATTATGTTTTTTGAGTGTTTGAGAAGCTGCCCAAAATAAATCTTCGATATCTTGTGCATCGATTTCGGTTTGAATAAGATTTTCATGAAGTGCTAAAGATAATGGCTGAGCTTGTAGTAATTCGATAATCTGCTCAGGTTTAGACGCATTCTTTACTTGTTCGCTGACGTCATGCATTAATGCACGAGTAAGAATTTGCAAAACTTGCAAATGTTCATCAGATTTTGCTGCAATCACTACAGCTAAATAAATTTTATTTTCTCCATCCCAGATCACACCTTCGGGAAAATGGGCTAAGCGAATCCCTGTTTTTAAAATATATTCACGTGATTGAGGAGTACCGTGGGGAATGGCAATGCCTTGGCCTAAATAAGTCGCGCTTTGTTGTTCACGATTGATGAGTCCCGTTATATATTCAGGCGTAACTAACCCATCTTTTTCTAATATATCTACTAGACACTTTAATGCATGTGTTTTATCAACAGCATGTTGATTCATATGAATATGTTGAGGCTCTAGTGCTAGCATAATTATCCTTGAACAATTTCTTTGGCTTTAGCTAAAACAGAAAAAAAGAAGCTGTTTGCATTAAACAAGTAAATATACCTGTTTTTTGACAACAGCTTCAGATGAATTACCTTAGCAGAACTTTAACGGTATATCGACGCATTTAAGTAAAAAGCTGCTCGTTTTTAATACAAAAAAACCTCTAAGCCGGATTACTGACTTAGAGGCGAAAATAAAAGCAGTGATTAATGTTTAATTTCTTGTTCTAAAATAGACCAAAGTTTTTGATGTGATTTTTTAAATAACAGCATATGGCCAATTGATTTATAGCCTAAATCTTTTGGGCTAAGTTCAATCATTTTTTTATTTGCATTTGGATATAAACTTAATAATTCTTGTACGTTCCGTTTGGTTGCAATCTCATCATCATCAGCCCAAATAGCAGTAATTGGACATTGAATATCTGAATGAAAATCATGAAAAATCGTCTTGCCTATAGCGTTTTTTACATATCCGGGACGACTACAAAACTCTCGCCATTGTTGAGCAACTTTTTTAGGTAGGTTTTCTCCCATACCAATGAATTGAGTTGCGCCATAGCCTTTAACGAGACTAGAAATAGGGAAGATAAGATTAAACATAACTGGTGCTAAAACCTTGGTTTTTCCTTTAAGGCCTTTAATATGTCCAG
Source organism: Acinetobacter nosocomialis (assembly GCF_041021905.1). Taxonomy (NCBI): domain Bacteria; kingdom Pseudomonadati; phylum Pseudomonadota; class Gammaproteobacteria; order Moraxellales; family Moraxellaceae; genus Acinetobacter; species Acinetobacter nosocomialis. The sequence goes on along the minus strand of NZ_CP157432.1, from coordinate 2,230,689 downwards.
TTGAACCAGCAACCGTTATTACTTTTGCGACTTTATTATAATTAGGTACGACTCCTAGTAGTTGTCCACCAGCACTATGTCCAATAAGAATAACTTGATTTGCTTTCGTTTTTATTAATAAAGCATCAATTGCAGCAGGAATATCAAGTGTTCCCCAGTCGGTAATACTTGCGGTGCTTTGTTTTAAAGCGCCATGTAGGGACTCGCCAATACCACGAAAGTCAAAACTCAATACATCGTAGCCTTGTTGGCTTAACCATGCGGCGAAAGAGTGATAAAAGTTTTTAGTTATACCTGTTGCTGGACAAATGAGAATAGGATATTCAGTTTTCTTTTCTTGAGCAGGATAAAATTGAGCTGCAAGCTGATAACCATCTTTACAGGTAATCCAAAAAGATTCAAAAGTCTTATCCATAGATTTAAAGTTAATTGGCTAATCATTTATCTTAATGTACATGAGTTCCGAAAAGGCACTTGATTAAATTGTGACTATAAAGTCAAGATTTATGTTATATAGCTCATCAAATTTTAATAAAACGAATAAAGGAAATGATGGATTTATCGAAAGCCGTACAGTTGGCTATTGTTTTTAGTGGTGTCTTTTTATGGATAGGAATGTTAACCGGGGTATGGAAATATTGGCAAATTCGCCGTTCTGAATTAAGCCGTGCACATTATTATGTAGATATTGCACATAGAAGCAGTTTGCTTTATGCAGCAGCTACGCTCATTCTAGCTGTATTGAGCTATTTCACGGTTTTAAATGAGGATATTGCTGTATGGTGTGTATTGGCAAATATACTGTTTTTTAGTTTCTCAATTTTAGTTTATATCATTCATGGGTTTTTACAGGATACGACCAATCAGTTTAAACAACCGCATAGGTTAGGGCAGGTTAATTTGCCGACATGGCTGATGACATTTATGATGATTGCTTTAATTATTACTGAGCTGCTGGCAACTGCTATTTTGGTAATGGGAACGATTTTTCTATTTTTAAATAAATAAAAAATGGATGATTGCTCATCCATTTTTGAATTCTTATTTCTGTTGACTAAGTCGTCTTTTAGCTAATTTTCGCATTTTGTGGTCGACAAAGGCCCATACACAAAATACAAAAGAAACAACCATGGCATACATAAAGTATTCGGGTTTCAGATTCCCTTTAATCATACCTTGAAACAGTAGAGTCAGCATAAGAGCAAGTGTTGTTACTCCATAAACAACTGAATCTTTACTGTTCAGAGTGTTAATGAAGACTTGTTTGTTGAAATGTAATGATAACATCTCCATCCCTCCTTGTGGTTGCGCTAAAACCGAATGTTTTAGTCAAGAATAAGTTTAATGTTGTACTTGTATTTTTAGCTTAATTCAATAGTCAATTGAAAAATTTTTGAACAGTTTTATGAAAACCTCTATATTTATAAATAGTTAAGGTATAAAAAAGGTAAATATTAAATATTTTTGTATAAAATACTTAATATTTTAGAAAAGAGAAATTTTTAGGAGAAAAGTGTAATAATTTCTCTTTTCTCTCAATTTACTTTAGTTGCTTTGTTTCTTTAAGAAGACATCAATTGCGTGTTGTGCAATTTCAGCATCTTCAAAAGATTGGACACCAGAAACACCAATTGCACCTAAAATCTGGCCTTCATAAATAATCGCTTTTCCGCCTTCTAGCATACCTTTAGCACTTGGTAGACTTAAGAAACCAAGACGGCCATTTTGAAGAAGTTCTTCGTAAAATTTTGACGGACGGCCACTCATTGATGAGCATTTAGCCTTTTCTAGGCATATATGTGTACTGAGAGGAGAGGCACCATCTAGGCGTTTCATAAGTAATAAAGAGCTTGTTTCATCAACAATAGCTATACTGACTTTGAAGTTGTGTTCGATTGCATATTTTTGAGCTTCTTCCATTAAAAACTCTGCATCTGCTAATGTTAAATAATATTTACTTTTCATTTATGCTCTTCTTTACTGAGTAAGCTAAAAATTATTTTAATGTAATATTACAGCAAAAATTAATTATATCTATAGTTGAATTGTCATTAAATACTAGTGTTGGAAATAAAATGCTGGTTGGGTAAACGCAGCATTTTATTCAATATATAAAATCATGTTTGGGTAAAACTCGATTTCAAAAAAACACCAGGTTAAATGCTTTTATGTTTAACTTTGTCGATAAGGGTAGTTACCACAAGAACAACTAAAGATGGGATCAACCATGCTAAATTCTGTTCATTTAATGGTAAATGTTGAAGGAACATAGGAAGATTATCTCCAAAACCCGCAACCTTAAGCCCATCGATAATTCCGAAAATTAAAGCAATACTTGTTACTGAACCAACAATAAAAGATGGTTTATGCCAAAATTTCCAGAAGAAACTGAGCATAATAACCACAATAGCTGGTGGATAAATTGCACTTAAAACCGGTACTGATACAGCAATGAGTTTGGTCAATCCAAGATTAGAAATAATGAAAGAGAAACCAACTAAGATAAATACTAAAAGCTTATAAGGTAACTTGGTGAGTTGAGCAAAATATTCACCACACGCACAAGTTAAACCAATTGCAGTTACCATACACGCTAAGAAAATAAGTCCAGTTAGGAATAATGAACCCATATTTCCAAAAGCATGTTGAACATAGGCATGCAGAATTACAGCACCATTTGCGGCATTTGGAGCAACTTCGTGACTACCTAAACCTAATTTAAATACGCTTAAGTACACTAAAGTAAGACCAACACCTGAAATAAGGCTAGCAATAATTGCATATTTGGTGACTAGCTTTTTATCTGTAACACCACGCGAATAAATTGCTTGAATAATAACGATACCAAATACTAAAGCACCTAAAGTGTCCATAGTAAGATAACCATTTACGAAACCTTCCGAAACAGGAGAGTTAACGTAATGATTAATTGGAGCAGGAACGTAGCCCGCAGGAATCATAACCGCTGCAATACCTAAAATTGCTAAAGCGATAATTTTTAGAGGTGCTAGAACATGTCCAACTGTATCTAAAAGCTTGTTTGGATATAACGAAACTAAAGTAACAAATGTAAAATAGATTGCGCTATAAATTAAAAGACTACTGCTTGATGTTCCGAAATAAGAGGAAAAACCAATTTCATAAGAAACTGTTGCAGTTCGTGGTGTAGCAAATAAAGGACCAACTGATAAATAACATACTACTGTTAAAATCAGACTTGCGATACGGCCTAAAGGTGAACTAATGATTTCAATGGAACCCTGCATGCGAGAGAGTGCCATAATCGTAATTACGGGTAAGCCAACAGCAGTAATCAAAAAGCCTATGGCCGCTAACCATACATGATCACCAGCTTGCTGTGCGACAATGGGAGGAAAGATAATATTACCTGCCCCAATAAAGAGGGCAAAGGTCATAAAACCTAAGGCAATAATATCTCCAGTACGAAGTTGTTGCATAAATTAAATTTAACAAAAAAGAAAGAATTTTAGAGTAAAAGAGAGCATGATCAAGCGCTATTTTATGTGAAAAAGAGATTTTTCAAGTTTTCTAAATCAGTCAGAGATATGAAAAATATCAACTGGTTAAGTTATCTATTTGAAAAACCTTTGAAAGAAATAGAGAAAATAGTTTTTAACTCTGATTTTTTAAAAAAATTATGTAAAAATAAAAATATAAAATACTATTATGAATGTTGAATATTTGGACATTTAAAGCTTTCCGCCTATCATATATCCATTCTAAAATACTATAAATTAACTAACATTTTTGTAGGTGTGATCAAAACAGTGCCTACGAGGATAAAATTGAATGAGAGCTTCTACTGTTACAATTAAAACAGAACAAGATCTGGAAAAATTAAGAATTTCTGGGCATTTGGCTGCACAAGTTTTAGAAATGATAGGGAAGTACGTTAAGCCAGGCGTAACAACTGAGTATTTAGACAATATTTGCAATGATTACATCGTAAATACTTTAAAGGTCATACCAGCCAATGTTGGTTATCACGGTTTCACAAAAACAATATGTACTTCAGTCAATGAAGTAGTGTGTCATGGTATTCCATCTCCAAATAAAGTTTTAAAAGATGGCGATATTATTAATATTGATGTAGCGATTATTAAAGATGGTTACTTTGGCGATACGAGCCGTATGTACTACGTTGGAAACGTAAATCCACATGCGAAAAAGTTGGTTGAAACAACTTATGAGGCAATGGTTGCTGGTATTCATGCAGTTAAACCTGGCGCTACTTTAGGTGATATTGGTTACGCTATTCAATCGGTTGCTCATCGCGAGGGTTATAGCATTGTTCGAGAGTATTGTGGGCATGGCATTGGTAAAGTTTACCATGAGCAGCCTAATATTCTGCATTATGGACAACGTGGACAAGGTTTGGTTCTAAAGAAAGGTATGGTCTTTACAATTGAACCTATGGTGAATGCAGGCAAACCTCAAGTTAAAGAATTAAATGATGGTTGGACCGTCATTACTCAAGATCTTTCTTTATCTGCTCAATGGGAACATATGGTTGCAGTTACAGATACAGGTTTTGAGCTACTTACACCTTGGCCAGAAGGGGTAGGAAATTATCCAAAAATTTAATCGTTATAAAATAAAAAGTTCGATATATTATCGAACTTTTTTATGGAGCTTAATTTATTAATGCTCTGAGAGATGTTCCACAAGATAATCAATAAATACACGCACTGCTGGGAGTAATCCTCTACGAGATGGGTAAACAGCATGAAATATACCGTGAGCTGCTTTCCAGTCCGGTAAGATTTGTACAAGCTGACCCGATTTTACAAAATCTTCAGCTGCTGTTTCTGGCAATAAGGCAATACCACAATTCTGACTTGCAAGTTGGGCAAGCATATAAAGATTTGTTCCCATTACAGTGGGGCTAACTTTCACTTTTTTCAGTTGGCTATCTGGACCATGTAAAATAAATTGTTGATCTAAATGCTCTTCGGACAAGCTTAAAATACGATGATCGCTTAACTCATCAGGTGACTTAATATTACCAAACTCATTTAAGTAAGCTTGGCTTGCGAATAAACTTTGTTCTATGAGCGCAAACTGTCTAAGTACTAAGCTAGGGTCATCATCTAATTTAGATCTGACACGTAGAGCTACATCAATACCTTCATTAATCACATCAACGCGACGGTTGCTTACAATAAGTTGTAAACGAATTTCGGGATATTTTTTTAAGAATGCCGGTAAAATTTTAGGTAGCTGGTTTTGGGCAATGTCTACAGGAACGCTTACTTTGACTACGCCTCTTGGTTGAATACTTAAGTGATCAACTAAATCATGGGCTGCTTGAGCAGCATTCATCATAACTTGTGCGTGTCTATAGATATCCATCCCGATATCGGTAACAGCAAAATGACGAGAACTGCGCTGAATTAAGCGAACCCCTAAATTTTCCTCTAAATTATAAACACGACGACTTAATTTTGATTTTGGAATGTCCGTAACACGTTCGGCAGCACTAAATCCACCATGCTCAACAACAAGGGCAAAACAATAAAAATCATCAAGATCTGTGAGCATTAAAATATCCTATTTATGCAACACTAAAGATTTTACATTATTAGTTTTGCAACGATAAAGTTTGATTTTAATTTTTTGTAAAAAGCCGATAAATACAAGAGAGTAAAGGGAATTAAATAATTTGAAATTATAATGTCATTACATTGAAATGTTTTTGTAATTTATTTTATGAAGCTTAAAACAAATATAGCGTTTACATATTATTTTTCATAAAATAGATTTTTCTCGGTTTTTTAAAAGTATGTCTTACCAGTTAGTTGAATTAGAAAATGCATCGGCCAATATCCTTTGCCCAATCTGTAAGCTTTCAGTTATTGATTGGACACAAGAGCAGTACGTCCAACCTTGTGAACATACATTGTTTATTGCAATGGATTTAGGCTTTGAATTTGTAGCTGATCGTTTTGAAGAAGTTATGAATCAAAACGTAGATGAGTTGCATGAAGATCCGAACATGAATATTTTTGAAGCGATAACTACCACACCGTATAAAAATTTAACTATTTTAAAAGCAGATCTTGGTGTTGATGGACTATTTCGTTATATCGGTATAAGTGATTGTTAAATTTATAAGTATAAAAAAGCCAATCTTTCGATTGGCTTTTTTATTATTAAGCTTCTGGAGCTGCGCTGTATTGTTCGATTAATGGTTTTAATTCGCCATTTTGGAACATTTCAAGCATGATATCGCTACCACCAATAAGCTCGCCGTTTACCCATAATTGTGGGAAAGTAGGCCAGTTTGCAATTTTTGGTAAAGTTGCACGAATATCAGGGTTTTCTAAGATGTTCACATATGCAAATGGACGACCAATTTGACTGAGCGCCTCTACTGCACGTGCAGAGAAACCACATTGTGGAAACTGTGGAGTGCCTTTCATGTAAAGTAAAACGGGATGCTTCGCAATTTGATCGCGAATTAACGCTTCAGTATCACGTGCTTGTTCAGTCATAAATAGATCCTCAACTAATCTTGCAGCATTATAGGGGGTGTTCACATCGCTTTGCAAACCGCCTTGTTGCTTAAAGTTGCACAGAATATTCAATATTTTATTGTATAAACCGAAGCGATAGCAAAAAGCAGACGAAATTTTAGATAAATGAAGGATGAGACTTTTCATCAGTGCAAGTTTTTGTTTATATAAACCCTTCTTAAAACCTCATACAGAAAGAGTTCGTGATGACTGATATTACCCTGGCTCCAGTACAACCTGATCAACCAACACACTTAATGGCTACTTATGGTCGCCAAGCGATCAGTTTTGTCCGAGGCCGAGGGGCATATCTTTATACACAAGATGGTACAGAATATTTAGATGCACTTACTGGTATTGCTGTATGTGGACTAGGACATGCTCATCCAGCTATTGCAGAAGCTATTGCAGAACAAGCAGCTACTCTCGTGCATACGAGCAATTTATTTGAAATTCCATGGCAAACTGCGGCGGCGCAAAAGCTTGCTGAGGTTTCAGGTATGGAAGAAATTTTCTTTTCAAACAGTGGTGCTGAGTCAAACGAAGGAGCGATTAAAATTGCTCGTAAATTTGGTACTCAACAAGGTATAAGCTTGCCAAAGATTATTGTTGCTGAACAATCATTTCATGGTCGTACTTTGGCGACACTTTCTGCAACTGGTAACAAGAAAGTACAAGACGGTTTTGCACCTTTGGTGGAAGGCTTTATTCGAGTCCCATTTGGTGACATTGAAGCCATTCAAGAGGCAGCCTTACAGCATCCAGATATCGTTGCTATTTTAATTGAACCAATCCAAGGTGAAGGTGGTATTAATACTGCACCTCAAGGATTTAGCTATTTAGAAGAAGTTCGCCAAATTTGTAATCAGCATAACTGGTTGATGATGCTAGATGAAATCCAAACTGGTAATGGTCGTACCGGTAAATACTTTGCGTATCAACATACAAATATTATTCCGGATGTTTTAACTACAGCAAAAGGATTGGGTAATGGTTTCCCTGTAGGTGCTGTAATGACTCAAGGTAAGGCTGTAGGTTTGTTAGGGCCAGGCAGTCATGGTTCTACTTATGGCGGTACAGTATTGGGTTCTCGTGTGGTTTATACGGTAATTGACACAATCCAGAAGGAAAATGCGGTAGAGAATGCAGCAGTAGTAGGTAATTATATTGTTGATCAATTACGTGCCCAATTGTCGGATAAGAATGTGCAAGTACGTGGTTTCGGTATGATGATCGGTATTCAACTACCTAAAGATTGTGCTGAACTTGTTGCGATTGCTCGTGATGAATACAAACTTATTATTAACGTTACGGCAGGTTCGGTGGTTCGTTTATTACCTCCAATTAACATGACACAAGCTCAAGCTGATATTTTGCTAGAGCGTTTAGTTGCTTTAATTACGAATTATCTTTAATTTTTAAAGACAATAAAAATGGGCGTTAATCGCCCATTTTTATTTTTGTATTTAGCCTGAAATATATTGCTTTAATTGTTCAATTAAAACTTTCTGATCTTCCATGGCTGCTTTAACTAAGTCACCAATTGAAATAAAACCAACTAATTTTTCATTATCTAATACAGGTAAGTGTCGTAAATGACGATCAGTCATGAGTTGTAAACATTCTTCAACTGTATTGTTTAAACCTACGGTAATTACTTTTGCCGTCATAATTTCAGCAACTGTGGTGCTATAAGACGAACGCTCCATAAGCGTTACTTTTCGTGTGTAATCGCGTTCAGATAATATTCCAACAACTTTTTCACCTTCTGCTACGACTAAAGCACCAATACCTTTTTCCGCCATAATCGTAATTGCTTCGAGGACAGTCGCTTCGGGTGAAATTGTAAAAATGGCTTGTTCAGATTTGTTCTTAATTACTTGTGCAACGATAGTCATTTCTTCTGTCCTGTTGTTTTATCATTTTGATTTAAATTAGCTCGATTTTTGAAAAAAGCAAAGACTTACGAGTCATTCAAATATTAGTTTTACGCTTAAACGCTCAAAAAGCACTCTAAGTTTGGTAGCTTAAAAACTTTAAGCTACCTGCCATTTTGGATGATTAAAAAAGAAATGATGCATTTGTTGAGTAGATAACTTCAACTTACGATGAGATGAGTTAAATAATGCAGGGGTAACTTTTAACCGTGTTAAAGTAGGTAATAAAGATTCATGAAAGTCTTTTGGGGTAATTTTTCTTGGCTTGTAATTAGGCCAATGAGTTTTGGCATATCGATGTGCTTGCACTCCATTTAACCAAAAAGGAAAAATAAAATCTTCCTGATCTGATTTAATGGCCCAGCCTTCATCAAATAGTCCCCAAAGAACTCCACAATACATCATGGTTCTTAAAATATAAATCTTGATCATCAAGTCTTTAGAAACCGGTTGTAGATTACTTAAACTGTTCATTTTAAATTTAAAGGTTTTCAACTTGTCTTGCTTATTATAAGAAAACCACATGACATTTCAGTTTAAACAGGTGTCAAATCGTAAACAAATATTGATGACTTGAAATATCTATATAAATCAATACTAAAAAATAATGCTGTGTTATGACTAAGAATAGTGAAGTAGGGTTGCAGAAAAAATTAATAACTTTAGTTTTTTCAGATATAAAAAAACGCCACCTGAGCAAGACAAAGCGACTTAAGCTTTGGCGAAGCGCAAGATGAACATAGTTATGGTTAATTTATATTGAACTTTTTACAGGTATAAAAAAACGCCACCTAAGTGACGTCTCTTTATGCTTGCATGGTGGCTAGTTTCTGCCAATATTGTGCTTTCATGGAATCACGTTCTACACGAAAACCTTGATAATATAGCTCTGCTAAGAATAGGGCAGCTTTGCCGTGACCAGCACGCGCAACTTCTTCTAACTGCGCAACAGCATCTTGGAAATTCATTTGAGAGTGAATTGTATTAACTGCAGTTGCGTATACATGTTCTAAATCATGATGAGAGATACGTTGAATCATATAAAACTCCTTATTTTAATTATGATTACTTTTTCTAAAGGCCACTGCCTTTGAACTAATGTAACTTAGAATTGTTAAACTAATATTACAAATTAATGGATTTGTCAACTATTGTTCAGCATTAGTTGGTTCACTATTAGGATACATGATTAAACATTATTCACAAATAATTTTGAGTAAAATCAATATGAGAATAAAAGACAAGGAGAATAACTATGACAAATACTATCGATGGCTTTGTTTTTGATACTCCTCCTAAAGAGGAGCAAATCATAGAGCTTGCTCATTACCATCGTAAATTATTAGACGAAGCAATTTTCCATCAAGAAATACATTTAGGTGATTATTGTTTGGCGCAACGTAAACGGGTTTTTGACTATGCTCGCCAATTGGATCCTAATCAAAAAGCTTGGTTCTATCAGGTTTATGATGGTGAACTTAGAAAAATTGCAGATGAAGATGAATTGCATCCAGCTGATGCTGAAGAAGGATTAAGTATTTTTGCTATGTTACTGGTGCTAGTAATTATTGCAGCAATCTTATACTTCTCTGTAATACGTTCTTTAATAAGCTAAAGTTTATCATCCAGTAAGGCTAAAGAATATTAGTCTTACTGGATTTTGACCTTGTGCTGAAGTGCATTGAACCCTACACTACATCAATTAGAGGTAGGTCATGCTCACATTCAAAGAAAATTTTCTTAAATTAAAGTCTGAGTTAAAGGCAGACCAATGTTTTAATCTGGTTGTGATTATTATCATTGGCTGTATTTTTATGCTGTCTTATTTAGCATTGCTTCGTCCTGTGAACTCGGAACAGTATCAACGAATTGTACAACTTTCTCGACAGGCTACATATCCTAGAACTCAAGATATGGCAGAGTTGATAATGAATCAATCAAAAATTCATAGGGCAGAGTATCTAAAGTTAATGTACGCTTATCAGTTTGAACATGATCACATCAAGGAATATCCTGCGTTAGCACAAGAAGATACTCAATAAGCATGGTCTTTATTTTAGAAAGGTTTTGCTCGCTATTGGAGCAGGCAAAAACTTGAATTTATGCTAAACTTTCTATTTTTTAACACGCTGCTTTTCAAGGAATCGGCATGCAACAACAATCGAATATGCAAAATAAATTCTTGATAGATGCTGAGATCGGGGATGACGATGTCACATTGCCTAATTTACCTGCTATCGATGTTCCTATCGTTGAGTCACCTGTTAAGCAAGAAGTAAAAGCACCAGAAGTTGTCGAGACAGCACCTTCAACTGAACCAGAGCAACCAAAATCAGGTTTCTTTGGGCGAATGAAAGAAGGTTTAAGCAAAACTCGCCGTAATTTCACCGATGGTATGGTAAATATCTTAATTGGTGGTAAAGAAATTGATGATGAGCTGCTTGAAGAAGTTGAAGAGCAATTATTAGTTGCAGATATTGGTGTAGATGCAACAAAAACGATTATTACCAACTTGACTGAACGTACTGCACGTGGCGATTTGATTTATTCACATTCGCTTTATAAAGCATTACAAGAAGAGTTGATTGCTTTACTGGCTCCACGTGTGAAGCCTTTGCATATTGACCCTAATAAATCACCTTATGTGATTTTAATGGTGGGCGTGAATGGTGTTGGAAAAACAACCACTATTGGTAAACTGGCTAAGCGTTTACAAGGCGAAGGCAAGAAAGTTATGTTAGCAGCAGGTGACACATTCCGTGCAGCTGCTACTGAACAATTGCAAATTTGGGGTGAGCGTAACGACATTGCTGTTGTCGCTCAAGGCCATGGTGCAGATAGTGCTTCGGTTATCTTCGATGCTTTTGAAAGTGCGCGTGCTAAAGGTATTGATGTGTTAATTGCAGATACCGCAGGTCGTTTACATAACAAAAGTAACTTAATGGAAGAGCTTAAGAAAGTTAAGCGTGTTATGCAAAAAATTGATGCTACGGCACCTCATGAAATTATGTTAGTAGTAGATGCAGGTACGGGGCAAAATGCAATTAACCAAGTACAAGAATTTGATCAAGCAGTAGGTTTAACTGGTATTACTATTACTAAGTTGGACGGCACTGCAAAAGGTGGTGTACTGTTTAATATTGCTAGTCGTACTCATGTACCAATTCGTTTTATTGGTGTGGGTGAAAAAATTGATGATTTAAGACCGTTCTCGGCAAAATCATTTGTAGCGGCATTATTTGAAACAGAAAAGTAATTTACAGCTAAACTCTAAAAAACCTCATGAAATAGTGAGGTTTTTTTATATCCATATCTTTTTTTATTGTTGCGAAAATAAAACGAACTGTCATATTTTTAATGCTGATTATAAGAAATGAGTTTCATAGACTATATTCATTCCCAAACAACGGCCAATGGTCAAACAAATAGGTAGGAAATAAAAATGTCTACTTTCTTAGATAAAATTAAAAACCGTCGTACTATTTATGCAATTGGTAAAAATGTTGCATTAGATCGCACAAAAATTGAAGAAACAATTCGTGAAGCCGTTAAACATAGTCCTTCATCGTTTAATTCGCAATCTTCACGTGTAGTTACTCTATATGGTGAATCACATACTAAATTTTGGAATTTGGTTCGTGAGGCATTACGTAAAATTGTTCCTGCAGATGCTTTTGCTGGTACTAATGCAAAAATTGATAGTTTCGTTGCCGGTGTTGGTACAGTACTATTTTACGAAGATCAAGCTGTTATTAAAAACTTGCAAGAGCAATTTGAACTATATGCAGACAACTTTCCAGTTTGGTCTGAACATTCAACCGCAATTGCACAATTTGCAACTTGGACTGCGCTTTCAGAACTTGGTTTAGGTGCTTCTTTACAACACTATAACCCAATTGTTGATGCTGACGCTGCTGAAGCATTTGATATCCCATCAACTTGGAAATTACGTGCTCAATTAGTATTTGGTTCTGTTGAAGCACCAGCTGGTGAGAAAGCATTTATTAACGATGAAGATCGTTTCAAAACATTTAACTAATTTTAGTTAATCAAAAGAGTACCTCAATGGTACTCTTTTTTTGTGTTCAAAATTAACATGAAAAATAGTTATTTATTATAATTCAATAGTATATTTTAAAAGTTTTAAGTGTAGCTATGCTAAAACAGATAGTGTCATAAAATCGTCATAATCATATTGCATATTGCTCATGTTTTTACAAACTATTAAATATTATAGAGACGTGAACAGATGACTTTAAGATTAAGTGTTGCTGCAATTGGTTTATTACTAAGCGGTTCGGTATTTTCAGCAGTTACAATTACGGCACCTGAGGAAATTGTAATCCTTGCGGTGAACGGTCAAGAAGTCAATTCAGGATTATTCCGTTCCTCTAAAAATAACTACAAAGTTGATGCGGGTGAAACAAACCTAAGTGTGCGTTATCAAGAATACTTTGAACATCTAAATGGTGAACACGATATTGTTAAGTCTGGTGTTGTTACAATTCAAACTCCAACTTTAAAAGATGGTCAAACTTATAAGCTTGCTATGGTGGGTGTACCAAAAAAATATGAGCAAGCAAAGAAATATGCTGAGCAACCAACAGTCGCTTTATATAACTCAAATAACGAACTGGTTGTTCAGCAAACTGGTGCAAACAACGAAGCAAAACCTTGGTTTGCAACGGGTTTGTTGGGTAAGGTGGCTGACTTTACGACAAAGCCTTCTAAACCACAGCCTGAACCTGTTTATGCTGCTGCCAAGCCATCTACTTCTCAAGTTACAACATCTATTGCCGCAACAATACCTTCGGCAGGTGTTGCACAAACAAATGATCAGCGTCTAGTCGAGCTTTGGCAAAAATCTTCTAAGGCTGAGCGTCAAAAATTTATGGCTTGGTTAGCTGAACAATCAAATTAAGCAATTGCTATTCAAGATAAAGCCGATTTAATATCGGCTTTATTCTTTAAATATTTAAAATAGCCTAAGCATATTTATGATGAATTTAAATTTCCGTTTAGCTGAACTAAGTGACATTCCATCACTTTTAGACTTGATTAATCATTCTTATAGAACACAACAAGGTAGAAGCTGGACAACTGAAGTTGAATTCGTGAAAGGCCAACGTATTAGTCAAGAACAATTGACACAGCAATTAGAATTACCTAACTCGGTATTATTAGTTGCAGAAATAGATTCTTCACAAATTGTTGCATGTATTGGTCTTACATTTCAGAACAATACTGTTGAGATAGGAACATTCTGTACAGATCCTCAAATACAGAATATGAAAGTAGGTCGTTCGGTTTTGGAGTATGCTGAACAGTTCGCTTTGCAAAAAACACCAGAATTGGACAGTGCACTCATGTATGTTTTAAATGTACGTTCGGAGCTAATTGCTTATTATGAGAGACGTGGTTATGCAAAAACAGGTCATGTAGAACCATATCCGACTGAAGCAGACGTTGGAATACCACTTATACCAATTAAACTAATTGAAATGAAAAAGGACCTCAAATGAGGTCCTTTTTTTAGGTTAAAAACCAGATGTAATAGCCTAAAAGCATGAGAGGCCAAGCTACCCATGGGCTAAATAACCATTTCCATAACCAGAAGTGTGGTACAAAACCAACCCCGTAAATGAAGCCTCCAGAAATACCCACCATCACCAGCATAAGCTGGCTATGATTGTAGTGTCCGTTTGCATCTAACATGAGGGAAGGATGCACCAGTAAAATTACAGCAAGCGGCAATGCCAACAGAAATGAAATGGCCATTGCGAATGCTTGAGCTTTTCGTTGATTTGGTGCTGTCATTGCGTTTGCCATGATTTATTCCTCATCTAAATTTTGATGATGTTCGATATAAAGCGCACTGAGTACACCCGCAAAACATGCCATCAAAATTCCAAGAATCCATGCGAAATACCACATATGCTTCTCCTTATTAGTACAAGCTGTGCGAGTTTGACTCGATATGTTTGTTGGTAATCACGCCCCACATTTTGTAATACGACCAACTGGTGTAGAGCAAAATGATCGGAACAAATATGCATGCAGCAACAGTCATAACCCCTAAAGTACGATGGCTTGATACCGCATCCCACATTGTTAAGCTAGAGTTTGGATTGACACTTGATGGTAATAAAAATGGGAAGAGTGCAAAACCAGCAGTTAAGATCGCACCTACAATCATTAAGCTTGTGCCAGCAAAGCTTAAGCCTGCTTTTGCTTTTGATGCTGTAAAGAATGCAATAATTGCCCCTAAAATCGCGAGAACTGGAGCGATCTTGGTAATTGGATAATTAGTGTAATTGTTCATCCAACCTGGGTTGTTATTTGTGACTACCTGTTTAGCTAAAGGGTTAAGTGCAGCATTTGTATCAATTGCAGCAGCATAGCTATAACCAGGAACTTGACCGAAGTATAACCAAGCTCCAATAACAAGAAAGCAAACCAAGAATACTGCTGCCATAATTTGAGTGGCCTTAGCAGAACGCTGTTTTAAAGCGCCATCTGTGCGAAGCATAAGCCAAGCACCGCCGTGCGCACACAACATAGATAAACTGACAACGCCGCAAACTAAAGCAAACGGGTTAAGAAGAGCAAAGAAGCTACCCGAATATTCAGAGCGCAATGTGCTATCTAAACTAAAAGGAATACCTAAGAATAAATTACCGAATGCTACACCGAAAACTAGAGCAGGCACCGCACCACCAATACAAAGGCCCCAGTCCCAAGAGTTGCGCCATTTTTTATTTTCGAGTTTAGAACGATAGTCAAAACCTACAGGGCGTAAGAACAGGGCAAATAGCACAAGTAATAAGGCCCAATACATTCCGGAGAATGCAACCGCGTAAACCATTGGCCACGCAGCAAATAAGGCGCCACCTGCTGTAATAAACCAGACCTGATTACCATCCCAGTGTGGTGCTATGGTATTAATAGCAGCACGTCGTTCGTTATCAGTCTTGCCAACAAAAGGCATGAGTGCCATTGAGCCCATATCGAAGCCATCGGTTAAAGCAAACCCAATAAGCAACACCCCAACTAACACCCACCATATGATTTTCAGGAGTTCATATTCAATCATGATAAAGCCTCCCCATTAACAGCTGCTTTTGGCTCTTGTTTTTCAAAATGGTATTTACCAGTGTGAAGTGAGCTTGGTCCTAAGCGAGCAAATTTAATCATTAAGTACATTTCAATAATTAAAAGGACGGTATAAAACGCTGCTAACGCGAGGATGGAACCCCACACATCGCCTGTACTTAAACTTGAAGCTGATAAGTGTGTTGGTAAAATCTCACCAATAGACCACGGCTGACGGCCGCCCTCAGCTACATACCAACCAGTTTGTGCAGCAATCCATGGAAGTGGTAAGGCAAATAATGCATATTTAAGTAGCCAAGGTTTATTCTCAGCATTTCTTTTCGCAACAGCCCAAGTCGCTAAAATGAAAAGAAGCAACATTAAGAAGCCAGATGCAACCATTGCACGGAACGAGAAGAATAATGCTGTAACATTTGGAACAGTGTCTTTCACAGCTGCTTGAATGTTTTGTTCGCTTGCATCTACAACATTTGGTGCATATTTTTTAAGAAGTAGGCCATAACCTAAATCTTTTTGATTTTTTTCAAATGAAGCTAACAACTCAGGTGAGCGATCACCAGCACGTAGTTTTTCAAGTTCAGCATAAGCAAGCATACCGTTACGAATACGCACTTCATGCTGTTGCATTAAGTCTTTTAAACCAGTGACTTCTTTAGTTGTTGAACGAGTTGCAATTAAACCTAATGCATATGGAATTTTAACTGCATAGTCTGTTCGCATTTCTTCATGGTTGGGTATACCAAATAACGTAAATGGAGCAGGAGCAGGGTGAGTATCCCATTCTGCTTCAATTGCAGCGAGTTTAGTTTTTTGCACATCTCCTAACTCATAACCAGATTCATCACCAAGCAAAATCACTGAAAGTGTAGAGGCAAGACCAAAAATGGCAGCAATTGCAAATGAACGGCGGGCAAAAGGAAGGTCACGTTTTTTGAGTAGATAGTAGCTTGAAATGGCAAGTACGAAAATCGCACCTGTTACATATCCGGCAGAAACAGTATGTACAAATTTAACCTGTGCAACTGGGTTGAAAATAAGTGCACCGAAATCGACAAGCTCCATACGCATGGTTTCGAAGTTAAATGCTGCACCTACTGGATTTTGCATCCAGCCATTCGCAACTAAAATCCAGAGCGCTGACATGTTAGAACCTAAAGCAACTAACCAAGTTACTCCTAGATGTTGAACTTTACTTAAGCGGTCCCATCCGAAAAAGAATAAACCAATAAATGTTGACTCAAGGAAGAATGCCATTAAGCCTTCAATTGCTAATGGTGCACCGAAAATATCACCTACATAATGTGAGTAATATGCCCAGTTTGTCCCGAATTGGAACTCCATGGTTAAGCCTGTAGTTACACCTAAGGCAAAGTTAATACCAAATAATTTTCCCCAAAACTTAGTCATATCTTTGTAAATTTCTTTACCAGATATCACATAAGTTGTTTCCATAATAGCCAGAATAAATGCAAGGCCTAGGGTCAAAGGTACGAAAAGAAAGTGATACATTGCGGTCATGGCAAATTGGAACCGCGAAAGATCAACCACGCTTTCAGAAATCATCAACGTGTCTCCTTAATGTGGGAAGTGTTATCGCCTGCAATATGCTCAGCGACTTGATTGTCGAAATTTTTGGGGATAGTGGGAGCGTCAAACCAAATATGTTTGATTGTTAAGAGAAGCACGACTTTAATTATTAGAATAATCGTAATTTCTCTAACTAATTTGGCATTAATATCTAGATTTTTAAGGCTCATAAAATAAACCTCGATACATATTAATTTCATTATTAATCAAAATATATTAAAAATAAACAATAAATATATTTTAAATAAAAACTTAATTATCTTTTTTATATAAAACAGTACCTTATGTATTTAAATAATTTTAAATAAAATATCTTACTAAAATAGTTTGGATTAATTATTAAATCCAACTAAAACACTTGTAAATAAATATTTTAAGTTGATTAAAATGGTATGGTTAAATTTAATTCTGATTAAAATAGTTGGATATAATAACGTTATTCTTATTTCTAACTAAAATAGTTGGATTAATTTTAATTAAAAAATAAAAAGATAGAAGGGAATAATAAAGTTATTAAATTGATAAAAGACAAAAATTATGGAAAATTAATCGGGTGCAAAAAGATCGTTTGATAAGGAGATTTTTTTTGCAACATAATGGCTTTTATGCACTTTAATAAGAATGACTTGTGAATATAATTCTAGCTCGCCATATTCTGGTTCAACTTGCACGTAGTGTAGTTGGCCGAACTCATCACGTACACGTGCTTGAGCTGAAAAACCGGGTCTGGCACTACCACTAGAGATAGTTGCTAGTCGCCCTAAAAGATTGTAATTGGTATGTGTATGCTTTGGTTTAATCACTTGATCAAGACAATGAATCATAAATACGGTAAAAAAGATTGCAATGACCAGTGCAGGGATGATTAAGTAAAACGGGGTGATAAAGTAATGCTGTATAGCAAAGAAAGACAGCTGTAAGAAGTAACCAGCAAAACTGAAATTAATGAGTAAAAAAACAAAAATTAGAGCTTTAGAAAACTTAACATTAAGTATAGGTGAGTTAGTAAGCCAGTCTGGTGCAATTTTTTTTAGGAGTTGGCTTGGCCGTAACCCGATATACATACCAATAGTTTCTACCACACTGAGCAATATCAAAGCCACAACACTTAAATGAAATGGCATAAGATAATAATTAAAAAAGAAATCAGCCATGGTAGAAACTCTAATGTTGATGATCTCAGTCTACGATATAAATACCGCCATCTGAATGTACTTTAATCTCAACTTTATTTAAAAAATCACCTAAACAAGGACCTGAAATACATTCGCCAGTTTCCACGTTAAATAAAGCACCGTGAGTAGAGCATTGAATATATTCTTTGTCTTGGTCTAGAAATTGATTTTCTAAATACTCAAGTTCGGTTTGCAAATGCGGGCATAAATTCTGATAGGCATAGAATGAGCCATCACGCTGTGTAATGAAAATAGTCGTTCCTTGTAAAGTGTCAAAAGCTCTAGCTTCACGCTCAGGAACTTCTTCCGTCATACAGATCCTTTCCATTTCAAGCACATTCCTTCTGAAAATTTTCGAGAAGTTTAGCATAGTCATTAATGGCTAAACGAGGACCAAATTGAGACACAACTTCACTAGAAATTAAGATGGCTAACTGCGCCGCAGCAGTTAAATCTTCATGATGATTTAATGCATAGAGGAAGGCACCAGCAAAAGCATCACCAGCGCCATTCGTATCTACAGCTTCTACGTGACGGCCAGGCACATGAAAATGTTGGGTTGAATTTGCAACTAAAGCACCTTTGGCACTTTGTGTAATCACAACAGTATGGTTTTTAAAACGCAACTGAGTGAGTGCATCCTCAATAGTAGAAGTATTGGTATACATTAAAGCTTCTTGTTCATTACAGAACAATAAATCTACACCATCATCCATAAGCTCTTCTAAGCCTTCACGTGCGTATTGAACCATTGCAGGGTCTGATAAAGATAACGCAATTTTAACGCCGTGAGCTTTAGCTATTTCTCGAGCTTGTTTTACCGCTTTACGTGCCGTTTCACTCGTAGAAAGGTAGCCTTCAATATAAAGCCATTTTGCTGTTTTTAATGGCTCAAAATCGATTTGGTCTTGAGAGAGTTCAGCTGTAATACCTAAATAGGTATGCATGGTACGCTCAGAATCTGGACTAATAAGTACCATACAGGTGCCTGTTACACCTTCACTGATTGACTTTGGCGTAGTCTGAATGCCTGCATCATTTAGACCTTGCAGATAAATTGAACCCAAATCATCGTTGCCAACGCGGCAACCATAAAAAGCAGTTCCACCTAATGCACTAAAAGCTACAGTTGTATTTGCAGCAGAACCACCACTTGCTTGGCCTTTGTAGTCTTGAGTTTGCTTTAATTTTTCATAAAGGGCAGATTGTGTTTCACCGTCAGACAACTGCATGGTGCCTTTTTGTAAGCCTTGCTGACTAAGAAAATCATCAGACACTTTAAATTCTTGGTCGATTAATGCATTACCAATTGCAAAAAGATTTACAGTTGCCATATGTGTTGTCACAGAATAAAAAAATCAGACTGATAATTTTACACCATTGCTCACATTTGCTGTAGTTTATTGAATAAAATTCAGGTAATTCAGCAGTTAGTAGAGTTTTATTGTTTGCCTAAGCAATCGAAATATTCTTTTTAATAAATATTATCAATTAATAATGATTCTTGATAATATTTACAAATGTATAGTATTTCATTGAAACTTCGCCTGAAATTATTCATAGCGAACTTACATGAAACGTTCTATTTTATTTATTTCATCAGTTGGGGTTATAACAGGCCATGTATATGCCGCAGAGACAGACTCACAGGCTGTAACCAACCTTCCAACGATTTCAGTAAAAGCTGAGAAGGAAAACAGTTTAAAACAAGAGGTAGGACAAGCATCAAGTGCCACTAAAGGACTTATGCAATTAAAAGATGTTCCTCAAATTGTAAATGTTGTACCGAAACAAATTCTAAGAGAGCAGACAGTGACTTCTATGCAAGGTGCTTTGCAAAACGTTGCTGGTTTGAGCTTTAGTGTGGGGGATGGGCAACGTGATCAGGTCATGATTCGCGGTTTCTCTGCAATCACAGATAATTATGTAGATGGTATTCGCGATGATGCTTTGTATTTTCGTGATATGTCGAATGTTGAACGAGTTGAGGTACTAAAAGGACCTGCTTCTGTATTATATGGACGCGGTTCGGCGGGTGGTTTAGTTAACAAGATTAATAAAAAACCAATGGATCAATCCTTGCGTGAGGTGAGCCTGATTGGCAGTACTACAGGGCAACGTCGTGCAGAAGTCGATGTAAATGAAAAAGTAGCCGAGAATGTTAAAGTTCGTTTAACTGGTGCAGTTGAAGACTCAGATGGTTATCGCGATCAGGCATTTTTAAAACGACAGGCGGTGGCTCCATCTGTACAGTGGGATATTACTGATAAAACCAAACTTTTACTTCAGGCCGACTACTTGCACGATGATCGTCTAGCTGATCAAGGTTTCCCGACAGATCCAATTACAGGTAAACCAGTTAAGACAAATCCTAAAACTTTTTATGGTGCATTAAACGGTAAAGAAGTTGGGGATGTCGATACTGAAATCTCAAGCCAGACTATCAGCTTAGATCATGAGTTTAATGATCAACTCAAATATCATGGTGCAGTTCGCCACTATAACTACTCATTAGATCGTCAATATAGTGTTGATACACATCCTGCTGATAAGACAAAAATTACTTTGACTCAAAATAAACGCCTGCGTAATGAAGATGGTATATATGTTCAGCAAGAATTAAGTGGTTTATTTAATACAGGTTTCTTAAAGCACAATACCTTAATTGGTGCTGAATATAGCAAACAGCATAAAGATGAGATACTTTGGCAAGGTGCTAAGACAACCACTGATTTATATAATCCTAAATTAGACTACTGGGCACCTATTAATACCGGAACAACAGTTGCACGCAATAACAATAGTAATACCTTTGAAAACTATGGTGTGTATCTGCAAGATTTAATGACAGTAACAGATCAGCTTAAAGTTTTAGTTGGTTTACGTTATGACAATCTATCTCAAGATCGTGATGATAAAACGAGTACGAATTTAGACTTAAACCGTACTGACAATACTTATTCTCCACGAATTGGGGTGGTCTATCAGCCAGTAAATAATCTTTCACTTTATACTTCTTATAATCGTTCTTTCCAGCCTTTGGCTGATTCATTTGTTTTTTAT
This sequence comes from Acinetobacter nosocomialis, assembly GCF_041021905.1. Classification (NCBI taxonomy): domain Bacteria; kingdom Pseudomonadati; phylum Pseudomonadota; class Gammaproteobacteria; order Moraxellales; family Moraxellaceae; genus Acinetobacter; species Acinetobacter nosocomialis. Next base: position 2,209,278 of record NZ_CP157432.1, on the reverse strand, counting down.
CAAAACAGTGATGATTTAAAACCAACAAAAACTGAAAATTATGAGGTGGGTGCAAAGTGGGATGTGAATGATCAATTGAATGTGACATTGGCTTTATTTGAAATGAGCCAAACCAATATTCAAAACCAAGATCCAGCTAATCCAAATCAAGCACTATTGGCAGGCGAGCAAAAAACAAAAGGTATTGAACTTTCATTAACAGGTCAGTTGACTGATCAGTTGTCAGTGCTAGCTGGCTATTCTTATATGGATGGTAAGATTGAAAAGTCGACTGTTGGATTTACGGGTAATCACTCAGCGCTTACGCCAAACAACACAGCTAACCTGTGGTTAAAATATCAAATTAATGATCATTGGTATGCAGCTGTAGGTGGTCGTGGTGAATCATCACGCTTTAGTGCGCCAGATAACAAAAACGTTTTACCAGGGTATGCGGTTGTAAATGCAGCTTTAGGTTATCAAAGTGAACGTTATGATGTGAACTTAAATCTAAATAACTTGTTTGATCGCGATTATTTTGTTTCAGGCCATAGTGGAGCAAATGATTCAAATATGATGGGCGATCCTTTAAATGCTCAAGTTGCACTTCGCTATCGTTTTTAATTGAAAAAGTCTAAAAAGCTCATCATTTTGGTGAGCTTTTTTATTTGTCGTGTAGCATATAGATAGTATTAAAAGGTTTTGTTCTGGTAGGATACAACTAAGCTGGCTATGTGCTTGATATCAAAGCTATGCCCATGAAAACTAATACTCAACAAAAACATAGTATTTTACTTGGCTTTTGTTCGCCAATCTCAAGCCGACTCAGGCTATAATGAGACTTATTCACTTATCCGATATGTTAGGAGATCACATGACTGTAGATGTCACTGAAACCATTTCTCAAACTGTTCACCCTGCGTTTCAGTTGCTACGTCAGCACCATGTTGAAGCATTAGATATTTTAGTGTCTGAATATAAGCATAAAGTCACAGGTGCGGTGCATTATCACTTGGCAACTGATTATGATGAAAATGTATTTCTTGTTGCGTTCAGAACACAACCAATGGACTCTAAAGGAACTGCACATATTTTAGAGCATACCGCTTTATGTGGTTCTGAAAAGTTTCCTGTTCGTGACCCATTCTTTTTAATGATTCGCCGTTCATTAAATACATTTATGAACGCGTTTACAGCAGCAGATTGGACAGCCTATCCATTTGCAACTCAAAATAAGAAAGATTTCCAAAACTTACTCTCTGTTTATCTTGATGCAGCTTTCTCGGCAAATTTGAATCCTCTTGATTTTGCTCAAGAAGGAATCCGTATTGAACTTGAAAACGGTCAGCCTGTATATAAAGGCGTAGTGTTCAATGAAATGAAAGGTGCGATGAGTGCGCCGTCTGACCAGCTTTATCATCAGTTGGCTCATCATCTATTCCCTGAAACTACATATCACTACAACTCAGGTGGTGATCCAAAAGACATTCCTGACTTAACCTATGAACAGTTAGTCGAATTTTATAAAACTCATTACCATCCAAGTAATGCGGTATTTATGACTTTCGGTAACCAAACGGCGTATGAGTTACAAGAGCAATTTGAAAAACTAGCTCTACATAAATTTACTGCGGGTACAACTTTATATTCAAAACCAGAAAAACGTTTAACAGCTCCTGTTGAAGTCACTGAAACCTATGCTGTTGATGGTGATGAGTTAAAAGACAAAACTTACCATGTGTTGTCTTGGTTGTTACCACAAGCGAGTGATATCAAACTGCGTCTAGGTATGCGTTTGGTCGAAGGTGTTTTACTAGAAAACTCTGCTTCACCACTACGTCATTATTTAGAAACTTGTGGTTATGCTCAGTCGACTGGTCCTTTAATGGGAGTAGACGACAGTAATTTTGAAATGACCTTCTATTGCGGCGTTCAAGGTTCAAATCCAGAGCATGCACAAAGCTTTAGAGATGGTGTCTTAAATGTTTTACGTGAAGTGGCTGCAAAACCAATTGACTCATCGTTAGTTGATGCAATTTTGCATCAAATCGAATTGCATCAACGTGAAATTAATGGTGATGGCACACCATATGGCTTAAGCCTGATCTTAAATGGTTTAAGTGGTGCTATTCACCATAACGACCCGATTCAAATTTGGGATGTTGACAGTGCTATTGCTCAGGTCAAAGAAGAACTTCAAGACCCAATGTGGTTATCTAATTTAATTCAAACACATTTGTTAGATAATCCGCACCGCGTACAAATGACTTTAGTACCTGATGCAACTAAGTCAGCGAAAGAGCAAGAAGCTGAAAAAGCACGTTTAGCTGCGATTGGTGAAAAGCTCACTGAAGAAGACAAAGCAGAGATCGTTGCTAAAACCAAAGCGTTACAAGAGCGTCAAGATACGCCAGATAATCTTGAGCTATTACCAAAAGTAGGCCTAGAAGACGTTCCAGCTGACTTGCATATTGTACAAGGTCAATTGCGCGAAATTATCTGTAATCGAATGGATACGCCGTTGAATTTGTATCATGCAGGAACGAATGGTATTTACTATCAACAAGTTCTCATTCAGATTCCTGATGATGTTGTTAAATCGCCATACTTTAATTTGCTCTCTATCTTAATGGGTGAAGTTGGTGCAGGTGAGTATGACTATCTTGAATTACAAAACTTACAAACAGCTGTAAGTGGTGGTTTAGGAATGGGCGCTTCATTACGCAGTAAAGTTGATGATAAAGACAAAATTAGCGCTTGGTTAACATTAACGACTAAATCTCTAACGCAGAAGTTTGATGCAATTCATCTATTAAAATTAGCATTTGAACAACTCCGCTTTGATGAAAAAGAGCGAATTATTGAGTTGTTGCAACAACGTAAGACACGCTGGCAGTCTCGTTTATCTGGTGCTGGTCATAGCTACGCGATGCAGATCGCTTCTCGTAATATGAGTGCATTGGCTCAACGTGACTATCAAAACACAGGTTTAGGTGCGTTGAACTGGTTAGGCGAGCTTGTTACTAACATTACTCAAGACGATGCTGCTTATGATGCCCTGATTGCTGAATTGAAGCATATCCATACCAAACTATTGCAAGCGCCTAAACAGTTCTTGCTTGTATGTGAAGAGCATCAGTCAGAGCGTTTAGTTGAAGAAATTCAAAACGTTTGGGATAAATTAAACGTTGATACAGCAGCGGCTGAGTTAACCCAAGTCGAGCAAGAAAATGATAATGAACATGAAGCTTGGTTAATTCAAACCAATGTTCAGTTCTGTGCTTCGGCATATCAAGCAGTTGAAGTGTCTCATCCGGATGCGGCACCTTTAATGGTGTTAGCAGCATACTTGCGTAATGGTTTCTTGCACAGCGCTATCCGTGAAAAAGGTGGTGCTTATGGTGGTGGTGCTAGCTATGATGGAAATGCATGTTCATTCCGTTTCTTTAGTTACCGTGATCCTCGTTTAGCTGACACGTTTAAAGACTTTGAAGCGAGTGTGCAATGGTTGTTAAATACAGAGCAACAACCTCATCAGCTTGAAGAAGCAATTCTTGGTTTGGTGGCGAGTATGGATAAACCTGGTTCACCAGCTGGTGAGGCAATTACAGCGTGTTATGCACTGTTACATGCAAGAACTCCAACTTTCCGTCGTACCTTACGTGAAAGATTATTGCATGTAACTTTAGATGATTTACAACGTGTTGCACGTCAATATTTAATTGAACAAACACCTGTAAAAGCTGTGGTTGCACCTTTTGCAAAACGTGATGAATTGCAACAACTGGGCTTTACGATTAAACAAGTTAATTAAAATAAAAATTGGAGATGAACATGGCGTTCAGACAATTTGAACGCACATCTTTACAGCTAAGTATGGGGACCCTGCTTAGCTGTTTATGTGCGTCGGTGGCATATGCTGACACCTTAGCCCCTGTAAAACCTGCGACCGTAGATGCATGTGTTGCCCTAGCTTCAAATGCTGATCGCCTAGCTTGTTATGACTCTGTATTTAAGCCCTCAGCTTTACCCGCTGTTCAAGCTGCCGCAGTACCAGAGCCTGTTAAAAAAATTGATAAACCTGCTGTTCAGCCTGAAACATTTAAAGAGAAGGTTGTAGATACGGTTAGTAATATTAAAGTAATAGGGAAAGCTCCGAAAATTGAACCTACTACTTCTTTATTAGATCAACGTTGGGAGTTATCTGAAAAAAGTAAACTTGGTGTTTGGAACATTCGTGCTTATCAGCCTGTCTATTTACTACCTGTATTTTGGACCAGCGATAAAAATGAATTTCCAACTAGCCCAAATCCCAATAATACAGTTAAAGAAGCTCAAGATTTGAAATCTACCGAAACTAAATTTCAAATTTCTTTGAAAACTAAAGCTTGGGAAAATATTTTTGGTAACAATGGTGATTTGTGGGTAGGTTATACCCAATCTTCACGTTGGCAGACCTTTAACTCTAAAGAATCTCGGCCTTTCCGTGAAACAAACTATGAGCCTGAAGCTAGCTTAATGTTTAGAACAAACTATGAGTTACTCGGTTTAGATGGTCGCTTGCTTGGTGTCACTTTAAATCACCAATCGAATGGTCGTTCAGATCCGTTATCTCGTAGTTGGAACCGTGTTATCTTTAATGTCGGCTTAGAGCGTGGCAATTTTGCTGTAATGCTTCGTCCTTGGATACGTATTAATGAAGCTGCCAAAGATGATAACAACCCCGATATTGAAGATTATATTGGACGAGGCGATTTGACCGCTTTTTATAAGTGGAAAGATAACGACTTCTCCCTAATGTTACGTCACTCTTTAAAAGGTGGAGATGACTCTCATGGAGCTGTTCAGTTTGACTGGGCATTTCCAATTAGTGGTAAGTTACGTGGTCACTTCCAGCTATTTAATGGATATGGTGAAAGCTTAATTGACTATAACCACCGTGCAACTTATGCAGGTTTGGGCGTTTCACTCATGAACTGGTACTAAGTTTGAACCCATAAAAATGCCGCTTTAACAGCGGCTTTTTTATTAACCAATTTGAATGTTGGCTTGAGGATGCTTGAGACGACTCTTTTTAGGAGTAGCAATTAAATACGCCAGTGTTAAAGGCCCAAGTCTCCCAGCAAACATAAGTAAACTTAATATAAACAGGCTACCGTTATGTAAATCTGGCGTAATACCTCGAGAAAGCCCAACTGTACAGGCTGCTGAAACGACTTCAAATAGTAAGTTCATAAAGTCGGCTTTTGGTTCTAAAAGCAAAAGTACAAAGAACCCAATAAATATGAGAATGCTGGTAATTGCAGTAACTGCTAGCGCCTTATAAGTAGTTTCGTGAGAAACAGAATGATTAAAAACCCTGATTTCATCAGTACGTCTTAAAAAGGACAGGACACTTAAAACCAATATGACAAAAGTACCTACTTTTATACCGCCAGCAGTACTTAATGAACCACCGCCAATAAACATAAGTAGCATCATAAGCAAAGAACTACTATTAGTCATTGCACCTGTGTCAATGGTGTTAAACCCTGAAGATCGTGGAACAGTCGCTTGGAACCAAGCATGTAAAGCTTGATCACCTACGCTTAGCATTCCTAGCGTATGAGGGTTTTGTGCTTCCATTGCCCAAATTAAAATAAAGGCCACTAAATTAATAATGGCAATAGTCGTTAAGATCAGTTTGCTATTTGGGCTAAGTTTTTTCCATTTTTTATTTTGTTTAATATCCATGAGAACTAAAAAGCCAAGTCCACCTATTGTATAAAGCAAACTTACCGTAAGGCAGATCACGTAGTTGTTTTGAAAACCCATTAAACTATTATTAAATAATGAAAAACCGGCATTATTAAACGAAGAGATACTATAAAAAATTGCATAATACAAACCACGAGCGAAGCCAAAAGCTGGTGTAAATGCACAGGTGAGAATGACTATGCCGATCAGTTCAAATAGGAGAGTATAAGTCACTACTCCTTTAGCTACGAAGGTTACTTTTGATAGGCTCGTTTGACCGAGGCTATCCTGAGCCATCATTTGCTGCTTAAGACCAATTTTAGGCGAAAGGCTTAGTGCGGCCAAAATAGCAAAAGTCATGAAGCCCAAACCACCTGATTGAATCAACAATAAAATAATGACTTGCCCAAAAAGTGTAAAAGATTCATGAATATTTAGAACGGATAAACCTGTAATCGTAACTGCTGACGTTGCTGTAAATAATGCATCCATCCAGCTGACATGACCGTTATTGGCAATGGGAAGTTTAAGTAATAATGTGCCAAAGACAATAAAGCCTAGAAAACCCAGCGCTAAAAGAGAAGGTGGGCTTAGGTTTAATGTTTTATGTGGTTTAGGCTTAAGAGACATATTTTTGGGTTCGTTTTTATAGGAAACAATTAGAGAGCTTTTTAAGTTGCTGTAAATGACCTTCTAAAATAAGAATATCATGCGTTTGTAGGGTAAAAGTCTCTTCAGTTTCAAATAAAATTTGCTGCTGTCGTTTTACAAGTAGAGTTTTAACTTGCGGTGCTTGTTGCATAATCCCATACAAATTAATGCCATTTAATTTCTCGGGAATATCGATTTTCACAATATAGTGATCATCATCTAAAGACATGTAACGACTTACCATTGGATAATTAAGTGCTTGCGCAACACGTACACCCATGTCTTCTTCAGGATGAATGATTTTATTGATATTGAGGTGAGACAAAATTGTGTGATGAGCCTTTGTCTTTGCTTTTACCCAAATTTTATCAATACCAAGATTTTTTAAATTCAGCACACATAAAATACTAGCCTCAATATCTTCACCAATTGCAACAACAACCGCATCACAATTTTGAATGTTTAATTCATCCAGTACATATTCATCAGTAGCATCAGCAATGACAGCATGAGTTAAAACATCGGCAAGATTTTCAACATTCTTTTTGACTGTATCAATGCCAATAACATCATGATTTAATTTTGTGAGTTCTTGAGCAACTGTTGCTCCAAAACTTCCCAAGCCGATGACCGCGAACTGTGCCATAAATAACCTTTTATACTTAATTAGGGCTTTATTTTTAATGATATTTTCTTTGAGATAAAGAGAAGCAATGTAAATATAGAAAATATTGGGCTCAAATAATAAAAAAGCCGACAAATTTGTCAGCTTTTTTATAAAACAAAGATTATTTCAAGAAACGTTTATAGCCCACATTGTCAGTAATTTCTGCGTATGGGTAGCTAATTTGTTCTAGGGTTTCAATTAAACCATCTGGATTTTGTTTGGCATCTGTTGCTTGTAAGCCAACCAATACACGGCCTTCTGCAGCACCATGGTTACGGTAATGGAACAGCGTAATATTGTGGGTTGGACCTAAACGAGTTAAGAATGTGAGTAATGCACCTGGACGTTCAGGGAATTCAACACGGAACAATCTTTCATCATCTAGATTAGCATGACCGCCAATTAAATAACGAATATGCAATTTAGCAACTTCATCATCAGATAAATCATCTACAACATAATTTTGCTGTTTAAGTTGTTCTAAAATTTCATGACGTTCAGCGTCACCACCTTTTAAGCTAATACCCACAAAAACTTGTGCTTCTTCTGTGTTATTTGCACGGTAGTTAAACTCGGTAATATTACGGCCCTGTAGAGCACGGCAGAAACCTAAGAATGCGCCTTTTTCTTCAGAAAGTGTCACCGCGTAAATTGCTTCACGTTGTTCACCGAGCTCAGTACGCTCTGCAATGTAACGTAAGCGGTCAAAGTTCATGTTGGCACCGCAAACAATCGATACCATGTTTTTACCGCTAATTTTATGCTCCGCTACATATTTTTTGATACCAGCTAGGGCCATTGCACCTGATGGTTCAACAATGCTACGGTTTTCATCAAAAGTATCTTTAATTGCGGCACAGATTTCATCTGTATTAACAGTGACAATGTCAGGATCAACAATTGGGCCAGAGTTATCTGATTTACGAAGACGAACAATATCAAACGGTAAAGCACCAATTTGTGCAACAGCAGTACCATCTGCAAATAAACCTACATGTGGCAAGATTACACGTTCATTGGCTTCAAGCGCTGCTTTTAAACACGCAGACTCTTCATATTCAACACCAATGACTTTTACATGTGGTGCAACTTCACCTAAGTAAGCTGCTACACCCGCAATTAAACCGCCACCACCTACAGCAACGAACACGTATTCCACATCGCGCCATTGACGCAATATTTCATTTGCAATAGTACCTTGACCAGCAATAACCAATTCATCGTCATAAGGAGGAATAAAAACTAATCCTTCTGCTTCGGCACGCTGCTGAGCGTATTTATTTGCAATATCAAAGCTATCACCATGTAATACAACTTGCCCACCTAAACGCTTAACTGCCTGAACCTTAATATCAGGAGTAGTGCTTGGCATAACAATAATTGCAGGAATTCCTAAACGTTGACCAGACAATGCTACGCCTTGTGCATGGTTGCCAGCAGATGCGCAAATTACACCACGTTCAAGTTGTTCTTTCGGTAATTGGCTAATACGGTTATAAGCACCGCGTAATTTAAAAGAAAAAACCGGTTGTAAATCTTCACGCTTAAAACGAATTGTATTATTTAATTTTTGACTAATTCGTGGAGCTGCTTCGAGAGGTGTTTCAATTGCAACATCATAAACCGTTGCTTGTAAAATTTGTCGTACCACACGAGACAGCATGTTCATCTTCCCTATAACAGTTTAAAATAGGAAATTATTGTAGCAAACCCTTGTGCATTTGCGCCGTTTATTGGCGCATAAATGTCAAAAAATAGTTGAGTGATGTAATGAGCCTATATGCAACCCAAGATGAAAAGAAACAAGCTGCTGCGAAAGCTGCTTTAAAACACTTACCCAAAGGTGGCATTTTGGGGGTAGGAACTGGAAGTACTGTAAATTTTCTAATTGACTTATTGCCTGAACTACAATTAGAAGCAGCAGTGGCAAGTTCTCAAGCAACAGCAGATCGTCTTAAAAAATTAGGTATCGAAGTGGTTGATATGAACCATGTAGGCAGCCTTGATGCTTATGTTGATGGTGCAGATGAGATTGATCGTCACATGCATATGATCAAAGGCGGCGGCGCAGCATTAACTCGTGAAAAAATTGTAGCTTCAATTGCTAAAAAGTTTGTATGTATCGTTGATGATTCAAAATGGGTTGATCAACTTGGTCGTGATTTCCCATTACCAGTAGAAGTAATTCCAATGGCGCGCTCTGCTGTAGCTCGTAAATTGGTTAGCTTAGGTGGTGATCCGGTTTATCGTGAAGGTGTGGTAACAGATAACGGAAACGTTATTTTAGATGTATTTAATTTGAACATCTTAAATGCAATTGATTTGGAAAAGACAATCAACAATATTCCGGGTGTTGTGACTAACGGTATTTTTGCGTTAAATCCAGCAACGATTGCAATTGTTGCAACAAATAATGGTATTGAAGAGCGTACTGCACAGTAATGTCTGTGGAAATGCCAGAAATTAAAATTGTTCGTCACGTAAGGGCAAGAAAATTGCGCTTACGTGTTGAGCCTGCGTCTATACGACTCACTGTCCCGCTATTTTGTAGTAAGAAACAAATTCAGCAGTTTTTGGCTCAGTCTGAACAATGGTTGATCGAGACATGGAATAAACAGCACTACGCTCAATCTACATCGTTTGAGATTCCTTCAGAAATTTCTTTTTTTAATAGAGAGCAGCCTTTTCAAATTGTTGTACAGAAGCAACATCGCATTTTTCAATTTGATTGGGAAAATAATCGTTTATTTATTAAAGACCAGCAAACCTATCAAGCCTTACAAAGCGCTGTTATTGCTTATGCCAAACAAGAGTTACCAGCATTTTTGTCAGAGCTTAGCCAAAAAACTCGGTTGAGTTATGCAGAGTGTGCTATCCGACGTCCTAAAACTCGTTGGGGAAGTTGCAGTAGTCAACATAATATTATGCTGCATGCAGGTCTGGTTCTTATGCCTGCTCAAATTACCCGTTATGTTTGCATTCATGAATTAGCTCACACCAAACACTTCGACCATAGTCCTGCTTTTTGGGCCGAAGTTGCAAAGTTCGACCCAAACTATATGCAGCATCGCAGACAATTAAAAGGTAACCCATTGCCTGCGTGGTGGTATGTGACAGCTTAGCTAAAGCTACATTCTAATTGTGTTGTTTGTAAGACATCTGGTGCTTTGCGGCTATCAAGGCCTGCTTGAGCACTAATAATCTTATTCGCTTTAATATGTAGCTGTATAAAATTATATTGCTGTGTTGAATTGTTGGGTTCAGACGAACTTGAGTTAAGTAAGTAGCTATAACTTGCAGCGTCGGTTTGCAGTAAATTATCTGTACTATCTGCGCTTAAGGCTGAGCGATAACTTAGTGAACCTTGAATTAACTCAATTTGGCCATTAGCACGGAAATTAAGTTGGCAACCCGATGCGCTGTTTTCATAGTGACCAACTAAATAGTCCGTAGCAGGCAGTTTAGGGTCAGATATATTGATGCTAGTTAAGCCTTGTTTACATGGATAAGCCGAATCATTACAACTTGTTGTAATACCACTAAATCCTACGGCACGTCGGTAGTCACCAGCACCATCTATACGGAAAAAGTCAGTTGTATTTCCAGAAGGCACAACTCCAGAATAGAGTTTTTTCTGCAAAAGAACATATCCTGTTTGATCTAAACTGGACTGACTTTGTGCATCTGCTAGTTGCAATGTGGCAGCTTTTAAATTGGTAGCAAAATAATCGCGAGTCGCTTTTTGATTGGCTGCTATGTCCAAAAGCGTATTTTTTACAGGGTCAATATTATCTGGCGATGGACTAAAAATAGGTGTCATGGTTGTATTGTCACCATTAAGCTTTTTGCCGTCTAAATATCCATCTTTTAAATCGGTGGCAAGACTATTTGTAAGTTCTTGATATGCATTGGTACTACCATGAATCGTATTCCAGTATTGTAAATATCCGAAACTCAGATAGCTATCTACATAAGTACTAGGCTGTTTAGTTGAATACTGTAATAAATTTAGTACAGTCAGCGGGCTAGCTGGGCTTAAGCTTGGAATGGCAGCATCTTTAAACGCACTAATAAGAGCGGTGTAAACATCTTGAGAAGCCAAATCAACATGTGATTGTTCAATACGGGTCGGGTCTATCGTTTCTTGTGGAAGTTGGCCTGAACGAATTACGGCACGCTGATAAATCGCTTCTGAACTTGGGCTAATCGGCTGCGTTTTATTGCTTATTGAACTTGGAGTAATAAAAGCGTGATAGACGCCAGAAATGTTCTCATATTTAGAATTAATTGGATCAAATACCTGAGATGAGGCTTGAGTTGTGACTTCTACTCGATAAAGCCGATTCAACTTGGTACTTGAAAGTTTAATATTATAACTTGTTAAACTGGCAACTTGGGTATCAATCAAAATACTATTGTCGGTGTTGTCATAGACTTTGAGTTGCACATTGCGCATTTCGACGGGGGTTTTAAGTGTAAAATCTGTCGTGACTTCAGGAGTTGGCACAGTCGGTGTCGGAGTGCTAGATGAACCTCCGCTACTACTGCCACCACCACATCCAACAAGGGCTGCGCTTAAAATTAAAGTACTAAGGCCGAGATAAGTGCACAACTTTGTTTGTTTTGATTGATTAAGCATCCTAGCTCTCCACAAATGAATCTGGTATTTATTTACTGATATTTGTTTGGTTCTGACAGACCAGCAAGTGCTATGTAATTAACGCTAAAAAATAAAAAAATTAAAATTACCAAGCATGAAATGGTTTTGTAAGCCTGGACATCCTGTCATACTACCGCAAGTATAGATTCAATATTTGAGGTAATGCACGTGATTTCTGTCGGAATTGTTGGTGGGACTGGTTATACAGGCGTTGAACTATTACGTATTTTATTACGACATCCAAAAGCGCAGGTTCGAGTTCTTACTTCACGTACAGAAGCAGGCAAACCAGTTGCTGATATGTTCCCAAACTTACGTGGACATACAGATCTTCAATTTTCAGATTTAAATATTGATGCATTAAAAGAATGTGATGTTGTATTTTTTGCAACTCCACATGGTGTTGCAATGCAGCACGCAAAAGATTTGATCGAAGCTGGAACTAAAGTTATTGATTTGGCAGCAGACTTTCGTTTACAAAATCTTGAACAGTTTGAAAAATGGTATGGTATGGAACATGCGTGCCCAGACGTACTAAAAGATTCTGTTTATGGTTTAACCGAGTTAAATCGTGAAAAAATCAAGCAAGCTCAAGTCATTGGTAACCCAGGTTGTTACCCAACAACTGTCCAACTGGGCTTGGCTCCACTTTTAAAATCAGCACAAGCATTAATTGAAACAAAGAATATTATTATTGATGCAAAATCTGGTGTTTCTGGTGCTGGTCGTAAAGCAAGTTTGGGCATGATTTACAGTGAAAATGCGGATAACTTTAAAGCTTATGGTGTTGCGGGACATCGCCATCATCCTGAGATTGTAGAAGCTTTGGAAAATATTGCAGGCGAAAAAGATGTTTTTGAAGGTCTTTTGTTTGTTCCACACTTAGTACCGATGATTCGCGGTATGTTGAGTACAATTTACGTGGACTTGACAGAGGCGGGGAAACAAACAGATATACAAGCTTTGTATGAAAACTTCTATGCAAATGAAAAATTTGTAGATGTCATGCCTGCCAATAGTTCACCTGAAACACGTAGTGTACGTGGGGCAAATGAATTACGCATTGCTTTGTATAAACCACAACCAAATAAACTCATTATTTTGGCCGCTCAAGATAACCTTGTAAAAGGAGCATCTGGACAAGCTGTACAAAATATGAACCTTATGTTTGGCTTTAATGAAGATGAAGGCTTACAAGGGATTGGTTTATTACCATAAAAAACTCTTTTTTGCTTCACACACATTTAAATTTCGATTTAAATGTGTGTCTTGACTCTGATCTTAAACACTGAGATGACGATGCAAAACTCGGAACAGACGACTTCTGTAGAAAGTTCGTTGCAAAAGAAAAAATTTTTAAACACCAATAAGCCTTTGTTTATTGGTGCTGCTATTTTAATGAGTGGTTGTTTTGCGCTCGGCTATACAATTGGGCACCGTCAAGGTTTAACTGTTGTAGGTTACGATGCAGATGCAGAGCAATTGGTTGAAGTAGTGCAAAAACAAAAAACAGCGTTAGATGCAGTTAACAAAAGCCTGAACGCTGCTGTACAAGAGCGTGATGTTGCTGTTACAAATGCAAATGACTTGTTTACAGCACTTAATCAAGCCAATGCTGATAAAACGCAACAAGAAGGTATGAGTAATATCTACCGTGAAATTTTAAGACAACGTGGTGGATTAAGCTTAACCATTCAGGATTTGGCAATTAAACCGTTACCAGAAAACGCTTATGAATATCAGCTTGATTTGGTGCAGGTGAGTCCAAATAAACGCCGTGCTTCAGGTTCAGTTGAAATAAGACTGATTAAAGATACTGAAGTCTTGGTTGTGCCACTTGAAGATAAGAACTTTAACTTCACTGATTTTGAGCGTTTGACTGGCCGATGGACAATGCCTAAGGGCTTCACACCTCAGTATATCGAAGTACGTTTAATAGGTGGTTCTGAAACACCAGTGATTAAACGTTTTAGTTGGCAGCGCGGTAAACCTGTCGAAACACCTTCTGCTTTTGTTGCAGAAATTCCTCAAGCTGAAGCAAATTCACAATAGTAACATCATATGCGAACAAATAAGCGTCAAACAAATTTAAAAGATATTAAGGCTTCTTTTCAGCAGTCTGGCTATGTCGATTGGCACTTCAATCCACGCTTAAGTGATTCGCAAAACGAAGATCATGACGGAGAGATTGTTGTTCAAACAGCACCTCCCGAACTCAAGCGTCCTCCTTTATATGCGGTAGTATTATTGAACGACGATTACACGCCAATGGACTTTGTAATTGAAATTTTACAACAATACTTTGCAATGAATCTTGACCAAGCAACTCAAGTAATGCTAACAGTACACTATGAAGGTAAAGGTACTGCCGGGGTATATCCAAGAGACATCGCGGAAACCAAGGCAAACCTTGTTAATAATTACGCTCGATCGCAAGGTCATCCATTACTTTGCCAGATTGAGCCTAAAGCATAAGGGGGTCACATGCTCAGTCGTCAATTAGAAGTATCATTACGTTTGGCTGTTAGCATGGCTCGTCAAAAGAGACATGAGTTTCTTACAGTTGAACACTTACTATTAGCCTTACTCGATAACGATTCGGCTGTGAATGCATTAAAAGCATGCGGCGCTGATATTGTTTCTTTACGTAAAGAATTAGAAGAATATGTAGAACAACATACTCCTAAGCTTGGCGAAAATAGCGAGCAAGCTCCACATCCAACAGAAAGTTTTGACCGCATTTTGCAACGTGCAATTTTCCATGTGCAATCAAGTGGTGGTGATCGTACTGTTGAAGGTGCGGATGTTTTGGTCGCAATGTACTCAGAGCGTGATTCTTTTGCTGTTTATTTGCTTAAACGTCATCAAATTAATCGACTTACTTTGACTCAATATTTGTCTCATGGTACACGTAAAGACGAAGTGCAGGTTGAAGAAGAAGTTGAAGACATTGAGGGTGAAAGCAACTCAGGCAATGCTGGGCCATTAGAACTTTATACGCTTAATTTAAATGTTGAAGCGCAAAAGGGTAAAACTGACCCACTCATTGGTCGTGAAAAAGAAATTGAGCGTACAGCACAAATTCTTTGCCGCCGTCGCAAAAACAACCCATTACTAGTCGGGGATCCTGGGGTAGGTAAAACTTCAATTGCAGAAGGCCTTGCATGGCTCATTGTAAATGGTAAAGCACCAAAACCACTTAGCAACGCAGAGATTTATAGCCTAGATATAGGTGCATTGGTTGCTGGTACAAAATACCGTGGTGACTTTGAAAAACGTTTAAAACAACTGTTAAATGCTTTGAAGAAAAATCCAAATGCGATTTTATTCATTGATGAAATTCATATGATCATTGGTGCAGGCTCAAGTATGGGCAGCACAATGGATGCATCGAATCTTATTAAACCAGCATTGGCAAATGGTACTTTACGTTGTATCGGTTCAACGACTTTCCAAGAATATCGTCAGGTATTTGAAAAGGATCATGCGTTATCTCGTCGTTTCCAAAAAATTGACGTAAATGAACCAAGCATTTCTGAAACTATTGATATTTTACGTGGGTTGAAAACGAAGTTTGAGGATTTCCACCACGTACAGTATGACGACAAAGCTTTAGTTTCTGCGGTTGAGCTTTCTGCGAAATTTATTAATGATCGTTTCTTGCCGGATAAAGCGATTGATGTCATTGATGAAGCAGGTGCACAACGCCGCTTAAAAGCAGAAAGTGAAGACAGCTTAATTACTGTAGAAAATATCGAAGACATCGTTTCTAAAATTGCGCGTATTCCGCCTAAGACAGTGTCTAAAGATGATAAATCAGTACTTGAAAATCTTGAGCGTGACCTAAAACGTGTGGTATTTGGTCAAGATGAGGCAATTACTGCATTGGCTTCTGCAATCAAGTTGTCACGTGCTGGTTTGAAATCACCAGACAAGCCTGTTGGTAGCTTCGTCTTTGCTGGTCCAACGGGTGTTGGTAAAACAGAAGTCACTAAGCAGCTAGCGAAATTGTTAGGTGTAGAGCTTGTCCGTTTCGATATGTCTGAATATATGGAACGTCATGCTGTTTCTCGCTTAATTGGTGCTCCTCCAGGTTATGTTGGTTATGACCAAGGTGGTTTGCTCACAGATGCGATTCATAAAAATCCGCATTGTGTTTTATTGCTCGATGAAATTGAGAAAGCACATCCAGATGTGTTTAACCTGTTGTTGCAAATCATGGATCACGGTGCGTTAACTGACAATAATGGTCGTAAGTCAGACTTCAGAAATGTCATTATTGTATTGACGACAAACATTGGTGCAGAAAGCATTTCTCGTGCAAGCATTGGATTTACCGAGCAAGACCATAGCTCGGATAACCAAGAAGCTATGAAGCGTGCATTCTCTCCAGAGTTCCGTAACCGTCTAGACAGTGTTATTCAGTTTAAAGCTTTACCAACCACAGTGATTGAATCTGTAGTTGATAAATTCTTAACAGAATTACAAGCACAGCTAGATGAAAAACGTGTAGTTCTAGATGTAGATCAAAGTGCGCGTGACTGGTTAGCAACCAATGGTTATGACCGTTTAATGGGTGCTCGCCCAATGCAACGTCTCATTCAAGAACACTTGAAGAAACCATTAGCTGAAATGATTCTGTTTGGTGAACTTGCAGATCACGGTGGTAATGTGGCGGTATCAGTGAAGAAAGAAGATGGCAAGGCAGTTGGTCTAAAACTTGAAGTTTTTGAAGATCACCATACGGCAGAACCAGCTTAATTTATGTTAATTGATAGTCTTTCTATAACCCGAATACTTAGTGTGCTCGGGTTATTTATTATTACTGCGATCGCTGAGATTTTAGGCTGTTACTTTCCTTATCTTATTTTAAAAGAAGGGAAGTCTGCTTGGTTGTGGATCCCTACAGCCTTAAGCTTAGCGATCTTTGTTTGGTTACTTACATTACATCCAGCTGCTTCTGGGCGCATTTATGCGGCCTATGGCGGTATTTATATTTTTACTGCACTCATGTGGCTTCGTTTTGTCGATCAGGTCGCTTTAACGAGATGGGATGTTTTAGGTGGCTTTATAGTGCTTTGTGGTGCAAGTTTGATTATTTTGCAGCCGCAAGGATTAATTCGCTAATGATGAAGTGAGCAATTAAATTTTAAGTAAAAAATAAGAAACTTTTTCGCAAAAAATACTTGTCAAATTCATCAACAATGCGTATTTTAGATTTAAGGAACATTTTTTAATATTTGAGATAAAGATGTTAAATCAATCTGTGAATTCTAACGCTTACTTTTATTTCTGGCAATTTAGATAGTTGCCTGAGCGTATTCGGGCATGAAAGTTGCCCATCACAGTTAATACCTGATCGGCAACCCCGATCAGGTTTTTTTATGCTTTATCTTTTTCAAATCGAGGAACTCAAAATGAACAACATGACTTATTCATACTTTAGCAACTTTTATTGGTTTTACTTTTGCTTACCTTTGCCAACGAATAGATCCAAAACGCTCAAATAAATGATCGGACTGATTCGGTTTCAGTCCAAAGGAAAAGACCAATGAATGCTTTAAATACTTTACTAACTCAAAGTAATACAAAAGAAACACCAGTTAGTTTACCTCTCCAGTTAAAAGCTAAATATCCGCTTGTGCAGACCTTCGCACGTCAAATTGCAGAACACCGTCAAATTATTCAAAATATTCTTGCTGGTAAAGATCAGCGTTTAATGGTTATTACAGGACCATGTTCAATTCATGACCCAGTTGCGGTTCTTGAATACGCAGAAAAACTGCAAAAATTACAAGAAAAAGTTAAAGATCAAATATTCATTGTGATGCGTGCTTATATTGAAAAGCCGCGTACAACTGTAGGTTGGAAGGGGTACATGTATGACCCAAACCTTGATGGTTCATCCAATCTACAATTAGGTTTAGAAAAATCACGCGAGCTTTATTTGCAAATTATTGAAAAGGGTTTGCCGATTGCGAGCGAAATTTTAAGTCCAATGGCAACTGGTTATTTTGATGATTTGTTGGCTTGGGGCGCAATTGGTGCACGTACCAGCGAGTCTCAAATTCACCGTGAAATCTCAAGTCATATGCCATACAGTATTGGTTTCAAAAATGGTACAGATGGTTCGATTCAAATTGCTTTAGATGCTATTCAGTCGGCACAAAATGAGCATCAATTTCTAGGAATGAATCAGCAAGGTTTACCTTCTGTTATTCAGAGTGCCGGCAACCCATTACCACACTTAATTTTGCGTGGAGCGAATCATGGTCCTAATTATGATTTAGCTTCAATTCAGGCAATACGTGAAAAACATAAGCAAAATCTTCCTCCTTTAGTCATTGACTGTAGTCATGGCAATAGTGGTAAAGACCCTTTACGTCAGCCAGAGGTTTTGCAGCAAATCGTTGCTGAACGCTTAAAAACTCAGGTGAAGGGTGTCATGATTGAAAGTCATTTAGTTGATGGTAATCAGAAAATTTCGTGTGAAATGACGTATGGTCAGTCGGTAACGGATGGTTGTTTAGGGTGGGATAAAACTGAACGGCTTTTATTAAATGTTGCTAAACAGTTAAAAGCAAGTGAATTAGCTCATTCGGCTTAATGATGTATACATTTAAAAAGGGATCTGTTTTAGCAGATCCCTTTTTTTTAAGAGGCATGTTTAAGTTCGGATAAAAAAGTAGTGATTTCATGCCCGAATTTTTTTGGCTCGGTTAATAATGGCGTGTGACCTGAACGCTCAAAATAAATTGTTTTTGCATGTTCGACACTATGTGCAATCAGTGTCTGACCAGTTTCTGGATAGAGTGTGGAATTACGGCCAATAAAGAAAGTTGTTGGGCACTGTAATTGTTGCAATGCCTCACGATAGTCTTCATTGTGAAAAAGATAATTTTCGACGTACCAAAATAAGTAGTCTAAGCGTTGAATCGGTAATAAGTATTTCTGTAAAAATGGCTGTTTTAACGCAGTTTTAAAAACAAATGGACTAAAAGGATTGCTACTTTGTAATTCAATAAAATCTACCCACAAACGTACCAATTTTTGACGGTCTGGAAGTGATAACTCATAAAGATATTTAGCATTTTTATGTTTTGATAATAATTGATAAATATCATTGAGTAATTGTTTAAATTGGGCATGTAATGGTCCGAATAAACCATATTGCCATGTCGCATCTACAGATATTTTAGGCGTTTGATCAATATGTAAATAAGCTTTTAACTGCTGAGCAAGATGAGCATGCTTCATACCATGCATTGCAGTGGTAGCACCCATTGAATAGCCCATTAAAATAAAGTGATCAAGTTTTAGTTGTTCAATTAAATGAGCGACATCTTGCCAGTGGCTTGATATGGCATCTTGCTCGGGAATAGCACAGTTTTTTGAACCGCCAAAACCACGCCAGTCAGGAATAATAAATTCATATTCTTTACGATTTGCGTAGATAAACGGTAGCCATTGCCAACTTTGCATACCTAGACCAGATAATACTAATACTGGTTCACCACGACCAACACGGCGTACAAATAATTTTTCCTGATCGGGCATGGTGTAATAAGGCATGGTTATTCTCCAGATGCGTTATCTTGAGCAAAAAGTTTTAATTGTGGGATGACCTGTTCTAACCATTTGATCCACTCAGTTTCCATAGTGATACCGAGTTCCAAGATCATTTTGTGGATATATAACACTCGATTATTCAAGTCATCACTATCTTTAAAATCTTTATCGTAAATATTTTGGTAAAGCTTAAGCTTTTCTTGGTGTAAGCCAAGATGTCGTAACAGTTCGGGTAATATTTGATTATTGCCCAATTGTGCCTCGGCACGCAATCTTACCATTAAGTCATCTCTAAGCTGAGCGGGTTCACTTTGCTGTGTCATCCATGAGGCAAGTTCTATACGCCCAAGTTGTTCGACTTGATAAGTCTTTTTTCGGCCGCTATCCATCTCATTTTCTAAAGTAGAAACCCAGCCTTTTTTTAGCATGTTATTGAGTTCACGATAAATTTGCTGATGTGTGGCATTCCAGAAAAAGCCCATAGAGCGGTCAAAACGGCGAGCGAGTTCAAAGCCAGTGCTTGGACGTTCTAGTAAGCTGGTTAGTAAAACATGGGGAAGTGACATGGCAATCCGTTTGTAAGCAAAAGTAAAGTGTGACTCATAAGATTATGCAACATGTTGCATAAAAGTCAAAATTTGATTATAAATTTGTGCAACAAGTTGCATTAAGCAAGCAGATTAGCAAGCCAAGGAGTTGTTATGTCGTTATATCCACATTTATTAAAACCATTAGATTTAGGTTTTACGACATTAAAAAATCGCGTATTGATGGGGTCTATGCACGTTGGTCTAGAAGAAGCGCCAGGTGGTTATGAGCGCATGGCGGCTTTTTATGCGGAACGTGCTAAAGGAGATGTTGGTCTTATTGTTACTGGCGGTATTGCACCTAATCAGGCAGGTTTAACCTTTGCTCATGCTTCTAAGCTAGATAGCACAGAAGAAGCCGAAAAACATAAAGTCATTACCGAAGCTGTACATGCTGCTGGCGGAAAGATTGCTTTACAGATATTACATACGGGTCGATATTCTTATCAGCCAGAGATTGTTGCACCTTCGGCAATTCAGGCACCGATTAATCCAATTAAACCTAAAGCAATGACTTCTGCAGAGGTTCAACAAACGATTGATGATTTTGCAAACTGTGCGAAGCTTGCTCAATACGCTGGATATGACGGCGTTGAGATTATGGGTTCTGAAGGTTATTTAATTAATGAGTTTATAGCAGCAAGAACAAACCATCGTGATGATGAATGGGGTGGTAGCTATGAAAACCGTATTCGTTTTCCTATCGAGATTGTAAAACGTACACGTGAAATAGTGGGTGAAAACTTTATTATTATTTACCGTTTATCAATGCTTGATTTAGTTGAAGGCGGATCTACTTTAGAAGAAGTGATTCAACTTGCTAAAGCGATTGAAAAAGCTGGCGCTACGATCATTAATACGGGTATTGGCTGGCATGAAGCTCGTATACCAACAATTGCCACTAAAGTTCCAAGAGCTGCATTTACTTGGGTCACTGAAAAATTAAAAGGTGAAGTTTCCGTTCCATTAATTACCTCAAACCGTATTAATACCCCAGAAATGGCTGAACATGTATTGGCATCGGGTCATGCAGATATGGTTTCAATGGCACGTCCAATGCTTGCAGATCCTGAGTTTGTTTTAAAAGCAAGTGAAGGTCGTAGTGATGAAATCAATACCTGTATTGGCTGTAACCAAGCGTGTCTTGATCATATTTTCTCTATGAAAATCGCAACATGTCTAGTTAACCCTCGCGCATGTTATGAAACAGAACTTATTTTTAAAGAAGCACAAAAACAGAAGAATATCGCTGTCATTGGTGCAGGACCAGCAGGTTTAAGTTTTGCTGTATATGCGGCAGATCGTGGACACCAACTTAAAATCTTTGAAGCAAGTCATCAAATTGGTGGGCAGTTTAACATTGCTAAAACTGTGCCTGGTAAAGAAGAGTTCTACGAAACATTACGTTATTTTAATCGTCAAATTGAATTACGTCCGAACATTGAACTTGTATTAAATCATAAAGCGACTTATGAAGAGTTAAGTCAATCAAACTTCGATGAAATTGTAGTTGCAACTGGTGTAACACCTCGTCAATTACAATTTGAAGGTATTGATCATCCAAAAGTACTGAGCTACTTACAAGTACTTAAAGAGCGTGTACCAGTAGGTCAGCGTGTTGCCATTATTGGGGCAGGTGGTATCGGTTTTGATACAGCTGAGTACCTAACCCATGAAGGTGAGAGTGGTAGTTTAAATCCAGAAAAATTTTATGAAGAGTGGGGTATTGATACTCACTATGAACACGTTGGTGGTTTAAAGCAGCCGAAAGTTGAAGCTTCTGAACGAGAAATCTATTTGTTACAACGTAAAGCTTCTTCAGTAGGTGCGGGACTAGGTAAAACGACTGGTTGGATTCACCGTACAGGGCTTAAGAACAGAAATGTGAAAATGTTGGCAGGCGTACAGTATGACAAAGTAGATGATCAAGGACTTCATATTACTGTTGATGGAAAACCAACAGTGCTTGAAGTTGATAACGTAGTGATTTGCGCAGGCCAAGAATCATTTACTGCAATGTATGACCAATTAAAAGCAGATGGTAAGAATGTTCATTTGATTGGTGGTGCTAAAGAAGCAGGTGAACTAGATGCTAAACGTGCTATTCGTCAAGGTGCTGAACTAGCAGCGGTTCTTTAATGATTTCAATGAGCACTGTCTTGGGTAAGAGAGTGCTCATGACTAAAAACTATTTGAAGGAAAAATAAAAAATGACACTCGAAACAACTAAACAGTCATTAGAAAAATGGCATCACATGGTTAAATCAAATGACTTATCGAACTTAAATGATTTGCTGGCAGATGAAGTCGTTTTCCGTTCACCAGTCGCTTATAAACCTTATGAGGGAAGACAAGTTGTTTTCTTTATTCTTACTAATGTGATTCAAGTATTCCAAAATTTTACCTATCACAGAGAGTTTTACACAGAAGATGGTAAAAATGTAGTACTGGAGTTTAGTGCGAATGTAGGTGATAAATCATTAAAAGGGATTGACATGATTCGTTTTAATGAACAGGGTAAAATTATTGATTTTGAAGTAATGATTCGTCCAATGAGTGGTTTAGCTGCATTAGCTGAGCAAATGGGTATAAGAATAGCTCAATTTAAACCTCAATAATTTTGTTAAATAGCCTAAGAATATTGAGGTATATAAAATGTGGTTAAAACTTTCAACATTGCTTTTATTGCCCGTATTATTTGTACAAGGCAGTAAAGTTCGAAAGAACACGCCACGTTTAGCAGAAGCCAAAGGTGAACGAGAAGGTTGTATCGGTCAAGGCAAGCCTTTATCCCTGCTTATTTTGGGAGATTCTGCCGCAGCAGGTGTCGGTGTAGAAAATCAGAAAGATGCCTTGTCTGGTGCTATTATTCAAGAACTGCAAAATGAATTTTCCCTGCAATGGAAACTTCATGCTAAAACTGGTGATACAACTCCACAAGTTTTTAATGCTTTACAGCATTTAGACGAGCAGAAGTATGATGTGATTGTGACATCTATTGGTGTAAACGATGTTACGAAATTTACTTCTGCTAAATCATGGATTAAACAACAGAAGCAATTATTTGAGCACATACAGAAACGTTTTCAGCCAAAGTTGATTATCGTTTCCGGTGTGCCTCCAATGCAACATTTCCCTGCTTTACCCAATCCACTAGCTTGGTTATTTGGGCAATATGCAGAGCAAATGAATCAAAAATTACAACAATGGTTAGCACCGCAGAGCCAGTTTAAGTTTCTTCAATACGATATTGAAACTTTTCAAGCCATGAATTTGACAATGGCAAGTGATGGTTTTCATTCTAGTAAGGAAGTTTACGCAATTTGGGGAAGGCAGGTTGCTGCTTTAGTGCGGCAATCATTTAACTCATAGTCAGAGGTAGTCATTGGACATGGGCATATCTGTTTTTAGTAAAATTAAAGATTTCGGTTCAGAGCTGTTTGATTTAGTGTTAGGTGCTGAGCATCCAAAAGTTTATTATGATCCTCAAGGGCAAATAAAAGATGTGTTGGAGAAGCTTCCTCAACTCAAACAGAAATATCGACCTACGCCTTGGTTAACCAATAGTCATGTCCATTTACTCTATTTTGATCTTATTAGAAAACAATCAATAAAATTAGAGTATGACCGCATTGATCAACTAACCATGAGTGATGGTGGGATTACCGCTATAGCTTGGTATGGATATGACTTACCGGCAGATACTCCAACAATTGTAATTATGCATACTATTACAGGTACGCCTGAAAGTATGCGTGAGTTAGTACGTGATTTGAATCAATATACAGGCTGGCGAATTGCACTATGCCTGCGCCGTGGGCACGCAGGTTTGCCAATGCCTGTGCCGCAAATTTCTCTTTTTGGATCTACCAGTGATTTAAAAGAACAGCTTAACTATATTCAAAGTTTATTTCCGACATCAGATTTATATGCAGTAGGTTCTTCAGCAGGTACTGGCTTGCTTGTTCGTTATTTAGGTGAACAAGGCGAAGATACACCTTTTAAAGCTGCTTTTGCGATGTGCCCGGGTTATAACACGGAAATTGGTTTTAAAAATGTTCATCCTTTTTACAGTAAAATGATGACGAAAAAACTCTTCAAGTATTTTATTTATCCGTATCAAAATACGTGGAGCAAAATAGCATCTTTAGAAAAAGTCTTATCGACGACCAATTTAGAAGAATTTGAAAAAGAATACTTTGAAATGGCAGGTTTTCAAGATTACGAGACTTACTGTAAATCTATTAACCCGATTTATGTGTTTGAAAATATCAAAATTCCATTAATGATTCTTAATGCAGAAGATGACCCTGTTTGCTCTATTAAAAATTTAGAACCTTATAAAGAGCCAATTCAGCAAATGAGTACTGTTGCTGTAGTCACAACTAAAAAGGGAAGTCATTGTGCATTTTATGAAGGATGGCGCAGTACATCATGGGCAGCACGTCTTATGTCTGATTATTTTCTAATTGAACGTAATAAATAGATAATTATTGAATATATAAGTGAAGCTCAAATTTTGGGCTTTATTTTATATCTTAAAATAAGAGCGGTATTGCTTCATTTTTCCAAGTTTTTGAATTGAAATTTAAATGAATTTAATCTGTTTTTATTATGAATTTTGTATAAATGCCCAAATCAAAAAAATTAATTTGGGCATTATTAAAACAGAAGCTTAGTTTTTAAGTGCTGGTGTTGCAGCAGCAATTGCAGCAGCAACTGCGTCATCTTCTGTCTTCGCAGGCTCAGTTGCCTTAGCTGGTTTAGACTGAGCCTTTTCAGGTTTAGGTTCTGCTTTAGGCTCAGGTTTTTTTTCAGGTTTAGGTTCTACCTTTGGTGTCTCAGATTTAGGTTGTTCAGCAACTTGTGTCTGTGAAGATTCAGCAGAATGCGCAGGACGGGTTTCTCGGCGAATTTCAGTTGTAGTATTAGTTGTTTCTTCACGTTCAACTTCAACTTGTGGTTGCGCTGGAACTTGAGCTTCTTGATGAGTATCTACACTCTCTAAAGATTCAAATTTTGCAGGCTTCTCTGGTTGAGGTTCTGAAACAGCAGTTTCAACCTTGTCTTGCTCTTCTTCTTTCGGTGTCTCTTTTTTAACGCATGCGGTTAACAATAGTCCAGCCGCAATTGCAGCACAGATTAAAAGTTTTTTATTTGCCATTGCCCTAAACAACATTTAATTGAGGAATTGGCATTATAACAGTAAATAGCAATGAAAAAATCATGTCAGATTGAGCTAATTTTTTATTAAAAATGCTGATAGAATAACCAGTTGTTTATTGTTCTTTGAATTGATGCGGTTTGACTTTGCTTTATAGGGGCAGAGTACAGTAAAATTGCCAAACATTGTAGGCCGATTTCGGCTTGATTGTACGAGAAACTTAATGACCCATTTTATTTTTGTCACTGGTGGTGTGGTTTCATCGCTAGGTAAAGGTATTTCTGCTGCTTCTGTTGCTGCACTTTTGGAAGCTCGTGGCTTAAAAGTCACAATGGTTAAAATGGATCCTTATATTAATGTCGATCCAGGGACAATGAGCCCATTCCAGCATGGTGAAGTTTTTGTTACCGAAGATGGTGCAGAAACCGATCTGGATCTGGGTTATTACGAACGTTTCTTACGTCGCGCGAAAATGACCAAACTAAATAACTTCACTAGTGGTCGTGTATATCAAGACGTTTTAAATAAAGAACGTCGTGGTGATTACTTAGGTGGTACAGTTCAGGTTATTCCTCATATTACCGATAATATTAAAGAACGTGTTCTTCGCGCAGGTGAAGGCTACGATGTTGCTATCGTAGAGATTGGTGGCACCGTAGGTGATATCGAATCTTTACCATTCATGGAATCGGTTCGTCAGTTAATGGTTGAGCTTGGTCATAAACGTACCATGCTTATGCATTTAACTTTATTGCCATATATTAAGTCGGCAGCAGAGTTAAAAACTAAACCAACTCAGCATTCTGTAAAAGAGTTACTTTCAATCGGTATTCAGCCAGACATTCTTATCTGCCGTACTGAATATGATGTAGATGTTGATACTAAACGCAAAATTGCATTATTCACTAACGTGGAAGCACGTGCTGTAGTGGTATGTAAAGATGCAAAAACGATTTATCAAATTCCACGTACCTTCTATGAACAAAACGTTGATGATCTAATTTGTGAGCGTTTTGGATTTAATGATCTTCCAGAAGCAAATCTAGAGGATTGGGACAATGTAGTAGAAGCATTACTGAACCCTGAATACACTTTACGTGTAGCTATGGTTGGTAAATATGTTGAGTTACCAGATGCTTATAAATCTGTAAACGAAGCATTGTTACATGCGGGTATTAAAAATCGCGTAAAAGTACAAATTGATTATGTCAACGCTGAAGAGCTTGAAAGCCAAGATGTATCTATTTTAAGTACAGCTGACGCAATTTTAGTACCAGGTGGTTTTGGTGAACGTGGTACTGAAGGCAAAATGAAAGCTATTCAATACGCACGTGAAAATCGTATTCCTTTCTTAGGAATCTGTTTAGGTATGCAATTGGCAGTTATTGAATATGCTCGCCATGTTGCAGGTATGCCAGAAGCATCTTCTACAGAATTTAACCGTTCTACAAAATATCCACTCATTGGTTTAATTACTGAATGGTTAGATGAGCGTGGTGAATTACAACAGCGTAGCCTTGAGTCTGACTTAGGCGGAACAATGCGTTTAGGTGCACAAAAATCAGAATTGGTTGAAGGCACAAAAACACGTGAAGTCTACGGAAAAGCTGAAATCACTGAGCGTCATCGTCATCGTTATGAAATGAATAATCGTTTCATTGAGGCGATTGAAAAAGCGGGCATGAAGATTTCTGGTTATTCTTCAGCACAACATTTGGTTGAAACTGTAGAAATTCCTGACCATCCTTGGTTTATTGCTGTACAATTCCACCCGGAATTTACAAGTTCACCACGTGATGGACATCCATTATTTGCTAGTTTTATTGACGCTGCAAAAACACAGCATCAAAAAAGTAAGTAATGCGATTTTAAATAAACTGGGAAAGTTTAAATGTCACAATTAAAACCACAAGAAGTTGTACGTTTAGGCGATATACAAATGGCAAATCATTTGCCATTTGTATTATTTGGCGGAATGAACGTACTTGAGTCAAAAGATTTAGCTTTTGAAATTGCTGAAACTTATATTGATATTTGTAAACGCCTAGATATTCCTTATGTATTTAAGGCGAGCTTTGATAAAGCAAACCGTTCTAGTTTGCATTCATTCCGTGGTCCTGGACTTGAAAAGGGTATTGAATGGTTAGGTGACATTAAAAAGCATTTTAATGTTCCAATTATTACCGACGTTCACGAACCATATCAGGCAGCATCAGTTGCCGAAGTCGCTGATATTATCCAGCTTCCAGCTTTCTTAAGTCGTCAAACTGATCTTGTTGAAGCAATGGCTAAAACTCAAGCTATTATCAACATTAAAAAAGCACAGTTTTTAGCTCCTCATGAAATGCGTCATATTTTGCATAAATGTTTGGAAGCTGGAAATGACAAACTTATTCTTTGTGAGCGTGGCTCAGCATTTGGCTATAACAATTTAGTTGTAGATATGCTTGGCTTTGACATCATGAAAGAAATGAATGTACCAGTATTCTTTGACGTGACTCATGCTTTACAAACTCCAGGTGGTCGTTCTGACTCAGCTGGCGGTCGCCGTGCTCAAATTACAACTTTGGCGCGTGCAGGTATGGCAACAGGTTTAGCGGGATTATTCCTAGAGTCTCATCCAGATCCAGACAAAGCAAAATGTGATGGACCATCTGCATTGCGCCTGTCGCAGCTTGAGCCATTCTTGGCACAACTAAAAGAATTGGATACTTTAGTTAAAGGATTCAAAAAGTTAGATACTCATTGATGCAGGAACTTGCATCGCGTTATTCATTCAACTGAGGAATTGTTCATGAGCCAAATCGTTGACATTCGTGCACGTGAAATTTTGGACTCTCGTGGTAACCCAACCATCGAAGCAGACGTCATCTTAGAATCTGGGGTGGTTGGTCGTGCATGTGCACCATCTGGTGCTTCAACTGGTTCTCGTGAAGCTTTAGAACTTCGTGACGGTGACAAATCACGTTACTTGGGTAAAGGCGTTCGTACTGCTGTTCAGAATGTAAATAGCTCAATTCATGAATTGCTTGTTGGTCAGAGTGTTTTTGATCAAAAAGCACTTGATGAAAAAATGATTGCATTTGACGGTACTGAAAACAAATCTAAATTAGGTGCGAATGCAACTTTGGCAGTATCTTTGGCAGCAGCTCACGCAGCAGCAGCTGAACAAAAACTTCCATTGTTCCAATATATTGCTAACTTACGTGGTCAAACTACTTTGACTATGCCTGTACCAATGATGAACATTTTGAACGGTGGTGCTCACGCAGACAACACTGTTGATATTCAAGAGTTCATGATTGAGCCAGTTGGTTTTACTTCATTTGCTGAAGCATTACGTGCTGGTGCAGAAGTATTCCATTCTTTGAAATCAGTTCTTAAAAAACAAGGTTTGAATACAGCTGTAGGTGATGAAGGTGGTTTTGCACCTAACCTTCGTTCAAACGAAGAAGCAATTACTGTAATTCTTCAAGCAATTGAGCAAACTGGTTATAAAGCTGGTTCAGATATGATGCTTGCACTTGACTGTGCATCTTCAGAATTCTACAAGAATGGTCAATATATTCTTGAAGGTGAAGGCAACAAGTCTTTTACAAGCAATCAATTTGCTGATTACTTAGCTGGTCTTGTTAAGCAATATCCAATTATCTCTATTGAAGATGGTTTAGATGAGTCTGATTGGGAAGGCTGGAGCTATTTAACTTCAATTCTTGGTGATAAAATCCAATTGGTTGGTGATGATTTATTCGTAACTAATCCTAAGATTTTACAACGTGGTATTGATGAGAAAGTAGGTAACTCAATTCTGATCAAATATAACCAGATTGGTACATTGACTGAAACTTTAGATGCAATCTACCTTGCTAAAGCAAATGGTTACACGACTGTTATTTCTCACCGTTCTGGTGAAACAGAAGATTCAACTATTGCTGATTTAGCAGTTGGTACAGCAGCAGGTCAAATCAAGACTGGTTCACTTTGCCGTTCTGACCGTGTTTCTAAATATAACCAATTACTTCGTATTGAAGAGTTGACTAAAGCGGTTTACCGCGGTAAAGCTGAGTTCAAAGGTTTAAACTAATCTTTTGAATAATACTTTGCTGATTTAAATATTGATGACAAATTAATATTTAAAATATAAGTGCTATTTCTTTTTTGGGAATAGCACTTTTTTATTTATCCTAAACGTCGAGTTTTTAAAGATTCAGCCCAACTATGATGATGACAGCGAGAACATTCTTGGTCGAGTTTGTTTAAAATTTTTGTTTCACCGCATTTCATACAAGAATAAAAAGTATTAATTTTAAGTACATCAGCTTTGCGGTAAGCATCTGGAAATAAAGGAAGTCCCCATTTAACGTCTTCATCTTCATAATAAAGCAAACTCAAAATACCATCAGATTCAAGTAAGGCTGTTCGGACTTGACCTAAATGCTCTACATTTTGTTGGCGCATTTCCGAGAAAAACTCGTCATGAGAATATGTTTGTTTCTGGAAATCTTTATAAACTAAGAGACCGTCCTTAACGACACAGAGAGCTCGGCCTTCTAATAAATTTTCAATTTTTTTATTTTTTACCATACCCCAAGTAACGAGGCGGTATAAAGAAATAATAGCTACAAAAGCAACAAATGCATGAGCAATAGGTAAGTCTTTAGTAAACATAGGATCACCAGCAGCAGATCCTAAACATAAAATAATAGCCAGTTCGAATAAGGAAAGTTGTCGAATACCACGTTTACCAGATAGTCTTAAAAAAGTAATGATGATAATAAACATCACAGTACATCGGATTAAAATTTCTAAAACAAAGGTCCACGTTGTGTCACCTATAAAAATGTTAGAAAGATCCATCTTCTTCTCACTTATTAAAATATGTATCAAAAATACATTTAAAATTCTTATCAAAATGGAAAGCAAAAAAGTATACTTTTTAGGTAGTTATTGGTTAAAAATATAAGAAATATGTGATTTTATATAGCTTCAAATAAAAATTTAATAAGTTTTATAGGGCTAATTGGATAAGTAATTAAGTATTTTAAGATGCAAATTTTAAATACTAAAACAGAACAGAGCTATAGTACGATTTTAAAACCTAGACTATTGTAGACTTTTAAGAATAATTATTTTGGTTAGGCCTATGATCTATGTAGCACTTGCTGTTATTGGGGTTCTATCAGGACTGATTAGTGGGGTAGTAGGGACTGGGTCATCTATTATTTTGTTGCCTATACTTTCTTATATTTTTGGGGCGAAGCTTGCAGTACCTATTATGGCAATTGCCGCAATCATGGGGAATATTTCACGTGTGGTGTTGTGGCGTAAAGAGCTTAATATTAAAGCATTTCTGTTGTTTACGAGTCTGGGCATACCCGCAACGATACTGGGAGCCAATACTTTATGGGTTATGTCACCGATATTATCCAACTTATGTATAGGTTTCTTTTTCTTTTGCTTAATACCGATTAGGCATTATGCCAAACGCCATAATTTTAAATTTAATTCATGGCAAATGATAGTCGCAGGTGGAGTGCTTGGCTATATCACTGGTGTAGTATTCTCCACAGGTCCATTATTACTTCCGGTTTTTAATGGTTTTGGTTTAACTAAGGGAGCTCTCTTGGCAACAGAGGCGGCAGCTTCATTTGGAATTTACGTAACAAAAAGCTTAACTTTTGGTGTGCTAGGTGTTTTACAGAAAAATATTTTAATTGCGGGAGTTGCGGTTGGTTTTTCTTTAATCATTGGTAATTATATTGGTAAAACATTTGTAATAAAGATGTCTGAGGAAACTTTTAATTTATTGCTAGATTGCATGTTGGCGGTTGCTGGTTTTTCTATGATATTTGCAGTTTTTACTCATTCTTAAGAGTAACTTTTATATACATAGATTGATTTATAAACAGTTGTGTTTATAAACATTATTTTCCTTTCCAATTGAGTTTAATTTTGACAAAATGAAACATGTTACGATGGTCAATTTAAAGTAATATGATCATTCATCGTTTTGCAGGAATTTTGCAGGAATTTTGCATGTCGCTTGTAAATTGTCATACAATACAAAAACTTAATAAAAGTTTTTAATTAAAGCTCTTAATGCTATGTTAGAAGTATTTCGATCCACTTCAAGCAAACTTATATTGCTACTGGTTATTGTTTTAGTAGCTATATTGCAATATCAGTTCTGGTTAGGTGAGGGTGGTTATTTTCCTCATCAAGCGCTTATGCAACAGATCCAACAGCAAGCCGAAGTAAATGATGAGCTTAAAGAGCGAAACCGCATTTTGGCAGCTGAGGTTTTTGACCTAAAAAACGGTACAGAAGCAATAGAAGAGCATGCTCGTCTTGATCTTGGTTTAGTTAAGCCTCATGAAACATTTGTTCAAATGAGTACAATTAGTACCAATTATAAGCCTATTTATATTGACCCGAACGCTAAAGTAGATTTGGAAACTAATGAGACACCTCCATCGCCAGACATCCCAGACTAAATTATGGGCAGTTATCCCTGCTGCTGGTTCGGGAAGTCGGTTCTCCAAAACTGAATTAAAGCAATATCAATACATTCAAGACGCTACTGTTTTAGAACACACGGTTAAACGTTTAAGTCAACTTCCATTAAGTGGCTATGTTTTAGCAATTGGTGCACAGGATAATTTTGCCTCGACTTTAGCTTTTCAGGATAAATATAAGGCTCATTTTTGTAATGGTGGTGCTGAACGTGTGCACTCAGTATTAAACGCTCTAAATTATCTATTGCAGATAGCGGATGAGAAT
Organism: Acinetobacter nosocomialis; assembly: GCF_041021905.1. Lineage (NCBI taxonomy): Bacteria > Pseudomonadati > Pseudomonadota > Gammaproteobacteria > Moraxellales > Moraxellaceae > Acinetobacter > Acinetobacter nosocomialis. The sequence goes on along the minus strand of NZ_CP157432.1, from coordinate 2,177,485 downwards.
GACTGGGTATTAGTACATGATGCTGCACGACCTTGTGTGACTTTTGAATGTCTTAGTGCTCTTGTTAAAACCGCAGTTGAAACAAACCAGAGTGCTATTTTGGCAATTCCGGTACGCGATACGCTAAAACAAGTAACTAAACAACACCAAATTGATAAAACTGTGAGTCGAGAACTTTTGTGGCAGGCTCAAACTCCCCAAATTGCTAAAATTGGCACGCTTAAAAAAGCAATAGAAACAGCATTAAAAAATAATTTGACCATTACCGATGAGGCGAGTGCACTTGAATCTGTGGGCGAAAGTGTACAAGTGGTCATGGGGCGCTCTGATAATATAAAAATTACTTATCCTGATGATTTGGAACTTGCTCGTTTAATTTTACAATCACAGTCTTAAGGTTTTATATACAGTGCTGATGGTTATTTTATTTATGAAATAGCCTAAGCAAATATGTTGTTTTATACATATCTATCCAAAATTATTGGTATTTTTTTACAACTTGAGTTTATAAGATAGATTAAGTAATTTACTGAGATAATGTTCGATAGTCGAACAAAAAAATCCTAAATCGAACAAAACTATATATAGCTTACTAGATCAAAATACGAAAATTATCAAAAATGATTAAAAGGGAAATCTAAGGGAAACACTCGGGATTGAGTGAAATATTTATCTATTCTTCTCGCCTCAGTGTGCCTAACTCTCTTACCTATCTCTTCTTCAATGAGCACAATGGAGTTGTCTAATGATTGACAAAAGTAAGTCCTCACTAAGCGAGGTTTTATCGCAGATTAAAGATGGTGCAACCATTCTGATTGGTGGTTTTGGTACCGCAGGACAACCCGCTGAACTCATTGACGGTCTGATTGAACTCGGTGTTAAAGGCTTAACCATTGTGAGCAACAATGCCGGTAATGGTGACTATGGTCTGGCTAAACTGCTTAAGGCCGGTTCAGTAAAAAAAGTGATCTGTTCTTTCCCACGTCAGTCAGATTCTTATGTGTTTGATGAACTATACCGTGCCGGAAAGGTGGAACTTGAGGTTGTACCGCAAGGTAATCTGGCTTGTCGTATTCAAGCTGCAGGTATGGGTTTAGGTGCTGTATTTACTCCAACGGGCTTTGGAACACTTTTGGCCGAAGGCAAAGAAACTCGTGAGATTGATGGTAAAGATTACGTACTTGAATATCCGATCAAGGCTGACTTCGCTTTGATTAAAGCCTATAAGGGCGACCGCTGGGGTAATTTGGTTTACCGTAAATCTGCACGTAACTTTGGCCCGATCATGGCCATGGCTGCGGATGTCACCATTGCTCAGGTTTCTGAAGTGGTGGAGCTGGGTGGATTAGATCCGGAGCACATCATCACCCCGGGTATCTTTGTACAGCATGTTGTACAAGTACAGCCCGCACAGTAAGCAATAAGGAGAAATAACATGAGCTACCAGAAACTCAGCCGTGACCAGATTGCACAACGTGTGGCACAAGATATTCCAGATGGCGCCTATGTGAACTTGGGCATTGGCTTACCAACCAAGATTGCCAGCTACTTACCTAACGATAGAGATATTTTCCTCCATTCTGAAAATGGCCTATTGGCATTTGGCCCACCACCAGCTGCAGGTGAAGAAGACCCTGAACTGATCAATGCGGGTAAAGAGTTTGTGACCATGCTAGAAGGCGGCAGCTTTTTCCATCATGGCGACTCATTTGCGATGATGCGTGGTGGTCACCTTGATATTGCCGTGCTTGGGGCATTTCAGGTTGCAGCGAATGGTGACTTGGCGAACTGGCACACCGGTGCACCGGATGCGATTCCTGCGGTGGGTGGTGCGATGGATTTGGCGGTTGGTGCCAAGAAAGTATTTATCACTACAGACCACGTCACCAAACAAGGTGAACCAAAGATTGTCGCTGAGCTGACTTATCCGGTAACGGGTAAGCACTGTGTGGATCGTATTTACACCGATCTGTGTGTGATTGATGTGACCAAAGATGGTTTAAAAGTAATTGAGAAAGTTGAAGGTCTTAGCTTTGATGAGTTGCAGGCTTTAACGGGTGCGACTTTGATTGATGCGACTCAAGGGTAAGGAAGTAGGGAAATGACATTAAAAAACGCTTATATCATCGATGCCATCCGTACTCCATTCGGCCGTTATGCCGGTGGCCTTGCACCTATCCGTGCCGATGACCTTGGTGCTGTACCCATTAAAGCCCTCATGCAGCGTAACCCAAGTGTAGATTGGGAACAGGTCGATGATGTGATTTATGGTTGTGCCAACCAAGCTGGTGAAGATAACCGTAACGTGGGCCGTATGTCAGCACTGCTTGCTGGGTTACCTTATCAGGTTCCGGCAACCACCATTAACCGTTTGTGTGGTTCATCACTCGATGCCATTGCCATTGCTGCCCGTGCCATTAAAGCAGGTGAAGCGAACTTGGTGATTGCAGGTGGTGTGGAAAGCATGAGCCGTGCACCCTATGTGATGGGTAAGTCAGACAGTGCCTTTGGCCGTAGCCAGAAGATTGAAGACACCACTATGGGTTGGCGCTTCATTAACCCGAAACTTAAAGAATTGTATGGTGTAGACACCATGCCCCAGACTGCCGAAAACGTGGCTGAACAGTTTAACGTCAATCGTGCAGATCAGGACCAGTTTGCCTTGGTGAGCCAACAACGCACCGCAAGCGCGCAAGCCAAAGGCTTTTTTTCTAAAGAAATCGTGCCAGTTGAAATCCCTCAGCGTAAGGGTGAGGCTGTTGTGATTGATACCGATGAACATCCACGTGCATCCACCACACTTGAAGGTTTAAGCAAACTTAAACCTGTTGTGAAAGCAGATGGTACAGTTACTGCGGGTAATGCTTCAGGCATCAACGATGGTGCGGCAGCTTTACTGATTGCTTCTGATGATGCAGTTCAGGCTTACAACCTCAAACCACGTGCCAAGATCATTGCTTCAACAGCGGTGGGTGTAGAACCACGCATTATGGGTTTTGCTCCAGCACCAGCCATTAAAAAATTACTGAAACAAGCCAACCTGACTTTAGAGCAGATGGATGTAATTGAGCTTAACGAAGCCTTTGCTGCACAGGCATTGGCAGTGACCCGTGATTTAGGTTTGCCAGACGATAGCAACAAAGTAAATCCAAATGGTGGTGCCATTGCATTGGGCCATCCACTTGGTGCTTCAGGTGCACGCCTCGTGACCACAGCCCTAAACCAGCTTGAACAGACTGGCGGTCGTTATGCCTTGTGTTCAATGTGTATTGGTGTGGGACAAGGCATTGCTTTGATTATTGAGAGAGTCTAATCATGAGTCAGTTATATGCCAGCTTGTTTTACCAAAAAGACGTTACTGACATCTTTAGTGACTCATCCTTAATCGCATACATGATTCAGGTTGAAGTTGCGTTAGCCCAAGCGCAGGCACAAGTTGGCGTGATTCCTCAAAATGCAGCAAATACCATTGCCCAAGTAGCTGAGCATGCACTAGACAAGTTTGATTTTTCCGCTTTAGCGGTAGCAGCTGGTTTAGCTGGGAATATCGCAATTCCATTTGTAAAACAGCTTACGGCAATTGTTAAAGATACTGATGAAGATGCTTCACGCTATGTGCATTGGGGTGCAACCAGTCAGGATATTTTAGACACAGCTTGTATTTTGCAATGCCGTGATGCGTTGAGTGTTGTAGAAGCTCAAATTCAACAATGCTATGCGACTGCATTACAGCAAGCCAAGCAATATCGCCATCAAGTCATGATTGGACGTACATGGTTACAACAAGCTTTACCAATTACGTTGGGACATAAACTTGCTCGTTGGGCTTCTGCATTTAAACGTGATTTAGACCGTATACAAGCTATGAAATCACGTGTGCTCACTGCTCAGTTAGGCGGTGCTGTGGGTTCGTTGGCTTCATTGCAAGACCAAGGTTCGCTTGTGGTCAGTGCATTTGCGAAGCAACTGAATCTGACTGTACCAACAAGTACATGGCATGGTGAGCGTGACCGTATTGTAGAAATTGCAAGTGTGCTTGGCATGATTGTCGGGAATACGGGCAAGATGGCACGCGATTGGTCACTCATGATGCAAACTGAAATTGCAGAGTTGTTTGAGCCAACCGCAAAGGGCCGCGGTGGTTCTTCTACTATGCCTCATAAGCGTAATCCAGTCGCAGCAGCTTCAGTACTTGCAGCAGCGAATCGTGTACCAGCGCTGATGTCTAGCATTTATCAAAGCATGGTACAGGAACATGAACGGAGTTTAGGTGCATGGCATGCAGAATGGTTAGCAGTTCCAGAAATCTTTCAGCTTTGTGCTGGGGCATTAAGCCGTACAGGTGAAGTTCTACAAGGTTTTGAAGTTAATGCTGAGCATATGCAACAGAACCTTGAGTGTACTAATGGGTTAATTATGGCAGAAGCGGTGATGATGGCACTTGCTCCCAAAATTGGTCGTTTAAATGCTCATCATTTAGTTGAAGCTGCATGTAAAACAGCGGTAGCACAAAACCAGCATTTGTTTGATGTTGTTAGCCAACTAGATGAAGTAAAAGGACAGTTTAGCCAGCAAGAAATACGAGATATTTTCAAACCAGAAAATTATTTAGGCAATATTCAGCAACAGATTGATGCGGTTTTGCAAGAAGCACAAGGAGAGTCAAAGTGAAACAGACTATTCGTAATCGTCAAGGAAAACAGTTAGCAGTTTATACAGATGGTCTAAAAGATGCTCCTGTGCTTGTGTTTTCTAATTCATTAGGAACAGACCATGGTATGTGGCAACCTCAGCTGAATGAATTAAAAAGTCATTTTAATGTCATTACATACGACACACGTGGTCATGGTGAAAGTGATGTAATTAGTGACACTACATTGCAAAACTTAGCTGAAGATGTTGTTGATATTTTAGATGCCTTGAATATTGAAAAAGCTCATTTTTGCGGGATTTCAATGGGTGGTATTACAGGGCTTTGGTTGGGTATCCATCATCCAAATCGTTTTAATAGCATTACAGTTGCAAACTCGGCAGCCAAAATTGGTCAGACTGAAGCTTGGTTAAGTCGTGCTGAATCGGTAGAACAAAATGGTTTAGCTGAGCTGGTTAAAACCACGCATACCCGCTGGTTCAGTGAAAAATTCGACTATCAACATAATATTGTTGCACAGACAACGATTCAAAGTCTGGCAAACACACCAGCACAAGGTTATGCCAATGCTTGTCGTGCTTTAGCGTATGCCGATTTAAGAGATGAAATTGCACAAATTCAAATTCCAGTACTGCTGATTGCAGGAACAGAAGATCCAGTAACTACAGTAGCAGATGCTGAATTTATGCAGAAGGCAATTAAGAACAGTCAGCTAGCAAAACTGGAAGCATCTCATCTTTCTAGTATTGAGCAACCACAGAGATTTACTCAGGAATTGACTAGGTTTATTCAGCAAATCTAATCGCTTAGTAATTTAAAAGGAATTGGCCTTAAGGAGGCAAATATGGCGTCTCAGGATTACGCTACACCAAACAAAAGCATCGATGCTCAAGCACTGATTAATGATGCTCCACTTAGTAAATATCAATGGATGATCGCAATCATCTGTTTCTTAATTATTTTTACTGATGGTATCGATACAGCTGCGATGGGCTTTATTGCACCAGCATTGGCACAAGACTGGGGAATTGATCGTTCTCAGTTAGGACCGGTGATGAGTGCAGCACTTGGTGGAATGATTATTGGCGCTTTAGTTTCTGGTCCGACAGCGGACCGTTTCGGTCGAAAAGTTGTTTTAGCTGTGGCAATGCTTGTGTTCGGTGGATTTACTTTGGCATCTGCTTATGCAACCAACTTGGATAGCCTTGTCGTTTTACGTTTTTTAACCGGTATTGGCCTTGGTGCAGCAATGCCGAATGCGACCACTTTATTTTCTGAGTACTGTCCAACCCGCATTCGATCATTACTCGTGACATGTATGTTCTGTGGCTACAACTTGGGTATGGCTACCGGCGGTTTTATTAGCAGTTGGCTTATCCCTACCTACGGTTGGCATAGCTTATTTTTGCTCGGCGGCTGGTCACCTTTAATTTTAATGATTTTAGTGATTGTAGTGCTACCTGAGTCTTACCGCTTCTTAATTGTGAAAGGTAAGAATCCTGAAAAAGTACGCAAAATCTTAAATCATATTGCCCCAAAACAAATTCAGAATGCGACTGCATTTCACGTTCCTGAAGAAAAAACTGAAACAGCTCAAAAGAAAAATGTCTTTGGAATTATGTTTTCTAAGCCATATGCCAAAGGAACAATTTTACTTTGGGTAACTTACTTCATGGGACTCGTGGTTGTGTACTTGCTGACAAGCTGGTTACCAACACTTATGCGTGAAACAGGCGCTTCGATGGAGCGTGCTGCATTTATTGGAGGGTTGTTCCAGTTCGGCGGTGTGGTAAGCGCATTGTTCATTGGTTGGGCAATGGACAAATTCAACCCAAACCGAGTCATCGCCATTTTCTACTTTGCCGCAGGTCTATTTGCAATTGCGGTCGGTCAAAGCTTAGGCAACTCAACCTTACTTGCAGTATTAGTGCTTTGTGCGGGTATCGCCATTAATGGTGCGCAATCTTCGATGCCGGCGTTAAGTGCACGCTTCTATCCAACTCAGTGCCGTGCAACGGGTGTGTCTTGGATGACTGGTATTGGGCGTTTTGGTGCGGTATTTGGTGCATGGATTGGTGCGGTGCTACTCGGTAATGATTGGTCATTCACCGCTATTCTCAGTTTATTACTAATTCCAGCGACTGCTGCGGCTGTTGCTGTATTTGTTAAATCACTTGTTGCGCATACCGATGCAACTTAATAGAGGTCTATCACAATGAATGATGAACAACGCTATAAACAAGGCATTGAAGTGCGGACTGAAGTTTTAGGTGAAAAGCATGTTGGTCGGTCTTTGCAAAACCTAAATGACTTTAACCAAGATTTTCAAAATTTTATTAGCCGTTACGCATGGGGTGAGGTGTGGTCGCGTCCGGGCTTGCCACGTCATACACGTAGTTTAGTGACGATCGCAATTTTATTGGCACTGGGCCGTGAAGATGAACTACGCATGCATTTACGTGCTTGTTTCAACAATGGTGTAACCAAAGAAGATTTAAAAGAGCTGATCTTACACAGTTCACTCTATGCAGGTTTACCTGCTGCAAACGCTGCAATGCACATGGCTGAAGAAGTCTTTAAAGAGTTGGGAATAGAAGTAAACCCAATTGCAGCGAAAGAACAGGATTAAGGAGATAAAGATGTCACAACATAGCTGGGGTGCCTACGCCCAACGTAATACAGATGATCATCCACCAGCGTATACGCCAGGTTATAAAACAAGTGTATTGCGTTCGCCAAAAAATGCATTGATCTCTATTAACGAGACTTTAACTGAAGTTACTGCACCGCATTTTTCTTCAAATCTATTTGGTCCAAAAGATAACGATTTGATTTTGAACTATGCCAAAGATGGTTTGCCAATTGGTGAGCGTGTCATTGTGCATGGCTATGTTCGTGATCAGTTTGGTCGTCCTGTAAAAAATGCACTTCTAGAAGTATGGCAAGCCAATGCTTCTGGTCGTTATCGTCATCCAAATGACAAGTTTATTGGTGCAATGGACCCTAACTTTGGTGGTTGTGGTCGTACCTTAACAGATGAAAACGGTTTTTATATTTTCCGTACCATTAAACCGGGTCCGTACCCATGGCGTAACCGTATTAATGAATGGCGTCCTGCCCATATTCATTTCTCATTAATTGCTGATGGTTGGGCGCAGCGTTTGATTTCGCAATTTTATTTTGAAGGCGACACGCTCATCGACACTTGCCCGATCTTAAAAACAATTCCTTCTGAAGATCAACGTCGTGCATTGATTGCACTAGAAGATAAAAACAACTTTATCGAAGCCGATAGCCGTTGTTACCGTTTCGACATCACTTTGCGTGGTCGTCGAGCGACTTACTTCGAAAATGAATTGACTTAATCGGGAGCACGAGCATGAATAACTGGAATTTTCAGGAATTAAAAGAAACTCCATCTCAAACAGGTGGTCCTTACGTTCATATTGGGTTATTGCCACAACAAGCAAATATCGAAGTGTTTGAAAACAACTTTAATAACCAATTAGTACAAGACCAGACTCAAGGTGAACGTATTCGTCTTGAAGGTCAAGTGTTTGACGGATTAGGTTTACCGCTACGTGATGTGCTTATCGAGATTTGGCAGGCCGATGCAAATGGTATCTACCCAAGTTATGCCGATACACGGGAGCAAAAAGCTGATCCTGCATTTCACGGCTGGGGTCGTACAGGTGCAGACTTTGAAACAGGTATTTGGAGTTTCAATACGATTAAACCGGGCGCGACAGCAGGCCGTAAAGGCTCAACTCAGGCACCACATATTGCATTAGTCATTTTCGCTCGCGGTATTAACTTAGGTCTTCATACACGTGTTTATTTTGACGATGAAGCTGAGGCAAATGCTAACGACCCAATTCTAAATAGTATTGAATGGGCACCACGTCGCCAAACACTTATTGCGAAACGTTTTGAAGAAAATGGTGAGGTTGTTTACCGTTTCGATATTCGCATTCAAGGCGATGATGAAACTGTATTTTTTGATATTTAAGAAACACCTAAGGCTACACCTGATTACTCAAGGATGTGTGTAGCCTTTTTAAGGATGAACTCTATGAACATGAAAACATTATTAAGCCTAAGTTTGCTTGCAGTCCCGTTTTTTACAGCACAGGCAAATGCTGAACCTGTCGTTTTGGCTGCTCAAACACAACCTGCATCTACAGCTGTTAAAACGATTGTTCCGATTACTGCAAAAACCAAAGAACAAGCTTTGGCACAAGCTCAAGTGGTTGCAAATACAGCAGATGCTGATTTGGCAGAGTTCCGTATCGATTTATTAAGCTTTGCAAGCGATACAAAACAAGTCATTGCCTTAGGTCATGAGTTGAAAAAGATTTTAGGCAACAAGCCATTGATTGCCACCATTCGTACGAAAAACGAAGGAGGTCAGCTTGAAATTAGTGATGCGGATTATGGTAAGACCTATCAAGCTTACTTAAAAAATCCGTTCATGGACTGGTTAGATGTTGAAATGTTCCGTGATCAAAAAGTAGTTTCAGAAATAGTTCAAAAAGCACATCAAAAGAAAGTGCTCGTTGTCATGTCTAATCACGACTTCCAAAAAACACCAAGCCAAGATGAAATTGAAAAACGCTTGTTAAAACAAGATCAAATGGGCGCAGATGTTCTCAAAATTGCTGTAATGCCTAAATCTAAACAAGATGTTTTCACTTTAATGAACGCAACTTTAAAGGTAAGCCAACAGACTACTAAACCTTTATTGACGATGTCGATGGGGCAATTAGGTACGATTTCTCGTGTTGCAACTGCCAATATGGGTGGAAGTTATAGCTTTGGCATGATTGGTCAGGCTTCTGCACCGGGTCAAATTGATGTGACTAAGCTCAAACAGATTTTACAAACCGTTCAACCAACAAACCCATAAATCATAAGGATATGATGAAATGAATACATTACGTTTAACTACTCTTGCATTAGGTTTGATGGTTTCAGGAGTAGCTGCAGCACAAACTTATGTGGTTGACCGTTATCAAGATGATAGCAACAAAGGCTCTTTACGCTGGGCAATTGAACAAGCCAATGCAAACCCAAGCGAAGCTAGTGATATCTTGATTCAAGCAGTAGGCAAAGCACCTTATGCAATTAAATTAAACAGCCCGCTTCCTGAAATTAAAGCACCTATCAAAATTATTGGTACCCAATGGGATAAAACTGGTGAATACATTGCAATTGATGGTTCAAATTATATTAAAGGTGAAGGTGCAAAAGCTTGCCCGGGAGCAAATCCTGAGCAGTATGGTACCAATGTACGTACTATGACTTTACCGGGTTTTGTACTACGTGATGTCAATAACGTGACTTTAAAAGGCCTAGATATCCACCGGTTCTGCATTGGCGTATTGGTTAACCGTTCAAGCAATAACCTCATTCAACACAACCGTATTAGTAATAACTATGGTGGAGCTGGGGTCATGATCACGGGTGATGATGGTAAAGGCAACCCAACTGCGACAACTACCAATAACAACAAAGTCTTAGACAACATTTTCCAAGACAATGGTGATGGTTTAGAACTGACACGTGGCGCTGCTTTTAACTTGATTGCAAATAACCATTTTGTTTCTACCAAAGTAAATCCAGAGCCATCACAAGGTATTGAAATCTTGTGGGGCAATGACAATGCTGTAGTTGGAAATAAGTTTGAAAATTATTCGGATGGCTTACAGATTAACTGGGGTAAGCGTAACTATATTGCCTACAACGAAATGACCAATAACTCGATTGGTTTTAACATGACGGGTGATGGCAATATTCTTGATAGCAATAAAGTGCATGGCAATCGTATTGGTGTTGCCATTCGCTCAGAAAAAGATGCAAATGCAAGAATTACACTGACGAAAAACCTAATTTGGGACAACGGTAAAGATATTAAACGCTGTGAAGCAGGTGGTTCATGTATACCAAATCAGCGTTTAGGTGCAATTGTATTTGGAGTTCCTGCGCTTGAGCATGAAGGATTTGTTGGCTCTCGTGGTGGTGGTGTGGTGATTGAGCCATCTAAACTACAAAAAACATGTACTCAGCCAAATGAACAAGGTTGTAATGCTCAGCCGAATCAGGGTATTAAAGCACCTAAGTTAACAGCAAATAAAGGTTCAGTTAATATCGAAGTTAATGGTTTACCAAACCAACGTTACCAAGTTGAGTTTTTTGGCAACCAGAGTGCGACATCAAAAGAAGCTGAGCAGTATTTAGGGACTATAACAGTTGCCACAGACGCACAAGGCAACGCAAAAGCCAATTGGAAGCCAACAGTCAAAGTTGCCTCAATTACAGCAAATGTAACTGATCACTTTGGTGCAACTTCTGAACTTGGGTTTGTGCAAGTTAAATAACAAAAAATAAAGCGCCTCAAAACAGGGGCGCATTTTAGAAAAGATAAAAGGGACTTGAAATGCCAAACGTAATCAAACTGAGTGTATTAACAATTGCTGTATTAGGTAGCCAATTTGCACTTGCGAATGAGCCGTGGTCACAAGACCGCCAATGGTTACTGGGTGACTGGAATGGTGAGCGTCAACAATTAGAGCAACAGGGTTATAAATTTACAGCTTCTATCATGAGCCAGGCTGCCACAAATTTAGATGGTGGGTATAACGACAGCAATACTTTTGAGAATGCTGCGCAGCTTTCTTTGGGTGCAACTTTCGATTTAGACAAAATTGCTGGATGGAAAGATACAACCGCGAGCTTAGTTGTGACTAAACGTGACGGTAATGCGCTTACTTTAGAGCGTATTAAAGACCCACGCTCTAGTCAACTTGGTAACGCACAAGAGATTTATGGTCGTGGCAAAATCTGGCGTTTATCTCAAGCATGGATAAAAAAAGGCTTTGCTGATAATACCGTACAAGTCAAAGTTGGTCGTATGGGAATGTCAGAGGACTTCAATAGTTCTCAATGTGAGTTTCAGAACTTATTGCTTTGTGGTGGGCAGTTAGGAAAATCAATTGGTTCAATTTGGTATAACTCACCAGTTGGTGTTTGGGCTGCAAATGTTAAATATCAGTTTGCACCTGAATGGTCTTTAGGTGTTGGTGTTTATGAGGTCAATCCAGACAATATTAAAACCGAATCAAACAGTGATGGTTTTAATCTGGATATGAATAACGTCAAGGGCGCTACTATACCGGTTGAACTTGCATGGAAACCAAAACTTGCTGCTTTCAATGGTTTACCGGGTGAATATAAAGTAGGTGCACTTTACTCAACCGCAGAAGCAAATGATATTAAAACTGCAGGTAAAGTTCATGACGGAAAACAAAGCTTCTGGATTAATGCGCAGCAACAACTTAGCCATGCCGGCCAAGATCCGAAACGCGGTTTATATGTAAGTTTTAATGGCGTTGTAAATGATAAAGCAACCACGTTTGTACAAAGTACACAACAACTTGCACTTTGGTATAAGGGCCCATTTGACAGCCGACCAAATGATTCAATTGGTTTTGGTATTGCCAATTATGTCGTTAATGACCGTGCTAAAGATAAGCAGATCGCGACAAATGAAAGCCGCGGATACTATAGCTATGATCCGATCGCATCTAACTATATTCCAATTCAGGACGACGAACTAAACGTTGAATTGAACTATACCTATCAATGGTCTCCGGCCGTCATGCTGCGACCAAATATTCAATATATCCATCAACCTGCTGGTGTAAAAGAAGTTGATGATGCTTGGGTGGCGGGCCTGAGTGTAAAAGTTAATTTTTAACAATATTGATGGCTGGTTAGACATAGTTTAACTGGCCCAAATGCTTGAACTATTTGTGTTCAGTATATGTGGAGTAGGATCTATGTCTGAGTCAGATTCTAAGTTTCATATCTTATTCAAAATATGGTGTTTTATTTTAGGTCTAGTTTTATTGGCTACCGGTGTTTTTTACATTGTAGGTGGTGGAAAACTAGTATCACTCGGCGGTTCTTGGTATTTCCTTATCTCAGGACTGTTTATAACCATTTCGGCAATTAGTATCTTCCGTAAAAAAGCACTTGGTGTCTGGATTTTTGCAGTTGTTTTTATCGGTACGGTAATTTGGTCACTGATTGACGCTGGATGGGAATTTTGGCCTTTATTTTCGCGCTTAATGTTTCCTGCTGGTCTTTTTGCTGCCTTGCTATTTACTTTGCCTTCAATCCGACGTTACCAATTTCAAACTAGTTTGGCATCTTCATCCTATGCGGTAGGTGGATTAGTTGTTGTAGGTATGTTGATTGCGCTCTATCAAATGTTCCAACCGCATCCAACAGTAGCAAGTTCAGGTGAAAAACTACCTTTAGTACCAGTTGATCCTGCAAAAAAACAGGTAAATTGGGAAAATTATGGTAATGATGCAGGTGGTAGTCGCTTTGTTGCTCTCGATCAAATTAACCGAGATAACGTTCATAAGTTAAAAGAAGCATGGCGCTTTAGAACAGGTGATTTTACAACGGGTAGCGGTAATGGTGCTGAAGACCAAATGACCCCACTACAAGTTGGAAATAAAGTCTTTTTATGTACGCCGCATAACAATATTTTTGCAATAGATGCTGATTCGGGTAAACAGCTTTGGAAAGCTGAGGTAAACTCTAAGGCCGATGCTTGGGAGCGTTGCCGTGGTGTTGCATACTTTGATTCAACAAAAACACTTGTACAACCAACTTTAGCTGGTGCAACTCCGGTCACTACTGTTGCGACCAACACAGCATGTCCACGCCGTGTATATACCAATACTCCCGATGCTCGTTTAATTGCAGTCAATGCAGATACTGGTGAACGTTGTGCTGACTTTGGTGTGAATGGAACAGTTAACCTGCTCGAAGGCTTAGGCGATGGAACAAAAGCTCCACGTTTTGAAGTGACTTCTGCACCAACGATAGCAGGTACTACTATTGTAGTCGGCAGCCGTATCGCAGATAACGTGGCAGCAGATATGCCGGGTGGCGTAATCCGTGGTTATGATGTGATTACAGGTAAACTCCGCTGGGCATTTGACCCACGTAACCCTGATCCTAACCATGTTCTAAAACCAGGTGAAACGTATAAACGTAGTTCGGCAAACTCTTGGGCCGCTATGTCGTATGACCCACAAATGAATACAGTGTTCTTACCTATGGGGAGTTCATCTGTTGATATTTGGGGTGGTAACCGTAATCCGTTAGATCACAAATACAATACTTCTGTGTTGGCACTCGATGCGACAACGGGTAAAGAAAAGTGGGTATATCAAACTGTTCATAATGACTTATGGGACTTTGACTTACCAATGCAACCAAGTCTAGTCGACTTTCCATTAAAAGATGGTACGACTAAGCCAGCTGTTGTGATTGGAACCAAATCAGGCCAATTCTTTGTTCTAGACCGTGTAACTGGTAAACCACTTACTAAAGTGATTGAACAGCCAGTGAAAGCTGCGAATATTCCGGGTGAGCAATATAGTTTAACTCAACCACGTTCTGTTGAAATGCCTCAAATTGGTAATCAGACTTTAACTGAGTCAGATATGTGGGGTGCTACACCGTTTGATCAGCTCATGTGCCGTATTAACTTTAAGTCAATGCGTTACGAAGGTTTATTTACTGCACCGGGTACTGATGTTTCATTAAGTTTTCCTGGTTCTTTAGGTGGCATGAACTGGGGAAGTATTGCTTTTGACCCGACTCATCGTTACATGTTCGTAAACGACATGCGTCTTGGTTTATGGGTTCAACTCATTAAACAAACCCCTGAAGATATTAAGATTCAGGCGAGTGGCGGTGAAAAAGTAAATACAGGTATGGGTGCTGTACCAATGAAAGGTACACCATATAAAGTGAATAAAAACCGCTTTATGTCTGCTTTAAGTATTCCTTGTCAAAAACCACCATTTGGTACCATGACTGCAATTGATATGAAAACTCGTCAGGTTGCATGGCAAGTACCACTTGGCACAGTTGAAGATACTGGACCTTTAGGTATTAAGATGGGCTTAAAAGCACCGATTGGTATGCCGACTATTGGTGGACCGATGGCAACTCAAGGTGGCTTAGTCTTCTTTGCTGCAACTCAAGATTACTACTTGCGTGCTTTTGATTCATCTACAGGTAAAGAGCTGTGGAAGTCACGTATGCCAGTAGGTAGCCAAGGTACACCAATCAGCTATGTCTCACCTAAAACAGGTAAACAGTATGTAGTGGTTACCGCGGGCGGTGCACGTCAGTCTCCGGACCATGGTGATTATGTGATCGCATATAGTTTAGAGAAGTAATTAAAGAGGGCAAAAAGATAAATTTTCTTTTGCCCTTATTTTTTTAATATCTTTTTTCTATTAGAGTGTTTGCGGAAATTCTATAATTTTAGTGAGATAACTTTACCAAATAGTAAAAAAGTGCTTGAAGTTATTGCTAAACTTAAAATATACCTATAAATGTTTTATTCTGAACGCTAGAGATAGCCGAACTATTAAGCATTTTTTTATAATGTTTTACCTATAAATAAGATTAATAAGTTTATTAAGTTTTGTTTAACTTAAGATTGTGAATTTTAATTAAAAATAAACATTATTAGCTTTTTAGGCTTGAAAAACATGTTTTTTTTGTTGGAAAAACAAGCGTAAATATATACTTATATTATATTTAAATAATGTATTGCATTACTATAGAATGGTTGGCGCAGGTTATTACTACCCAGTAATAATTTGTATTTCAGGAATTTAAGCTTTAATTGGCTTAAGGCTCATCGAAAGATGGGCCTTTTTTTATGTGCTTTGTATTACAATTTCTTTATAAAATTAAAAATAGCCTAAGTCTTATTAAATAAAGATATGAAAAATGAGTCTTTAATGACAATTTGGATCTGATTTGTTAGATTAAAGCCACTTGATAATAATAGGTGATGTAATGAGATTTTTAGTTCTTGCAACTTTATCCGGTTTGGCTTTAATGGGTTGTGCTTCTGTTCAGCAAGCACCTAATACACAAGAAACCATTCGTTATGCTTCTAGTCCATGTTTCGGCGCATGTCCAATTTATTCAGTAGAAGTGGCGCCTACAGGCTTAATTCGTTTTGAAGGTAAACAATATACAAAAACACTTGGTGTTAAAGAAATCCAAGGTAGCGTAAAAGATTATCAAAAACTTGCTGACGAATTAAAAACTTATCGTCCTCAAACAGGAACTCAATCTAAAACTGCGGGTTGCCAGCAAACTGCAACTGACATGTCTAGCTATTACATCACCTGGATTCAACCAAATGGTACAGAAACAAAATTAAGCCATTACACAGGTTGTATCTCTCCAGCAAATAATAGATTAAATAAAGTTATGGAAAAATTACCTGAACAATTAGGCATTAAAGATCTAATTTAATGATAAAAGCCCCAAAATCTTGGGGCTTTTTCTTGTTAAGAAGAATTATAAACTTAAAAGTTTTATATTAAGTATTTCTAAAAGAATCAGCGTATAATACAGATTACAAAAACATATATTGTTAAGAGTAGCTATATGTCAAATATTGTCTATGCTTTTTTGGGTGGTTTATTACTCGGCATCGCAACAGTTGGATATTTATATATAAATGGTCGTATAGCCGGAATTAGTGGTTTGATGGCACAACTTATTAGACCAACTAAAGATACTTTTAAAAGTTCTGCATTCTGGTTTATTGCAGGACTCGTAATTACGCCTTTCATATACAGTTATTTTTATCAGCCCGACATTGAAATTAAAGCCAATTCATTTGCACTTATTCTGGCAGGGTTACTTGTTGGTTTTGGAACACGGCTAGGCTCTGGATGTACAAGTGGTCATGGTATTTGTGGTATGAGTCGGCTCTCAAAACGCTCAATAATAGCGACAGCAGTTTTTATGTTTGCTGGCATGTTAACCGTTTATATCATTCGCCATGTGTTGGGGTAATCTTATGAAAAATGTCTTTGCTTTTATATTTGGTGGTTTGTTTTCATTGGGGTTAATGATTTCTGGTATGTCTAACCCTGCAAAGGTTTTAGGGTTTCTAGATATTTTTGGGCAATGGGATATTAGCTTAATGTTTGTGATGCTAGGTGCGATTGCTGTGGCATTTATTCCGTTTCAAAGGGCTATTAAAAAACCAAAAACACTCTTTAATGAACAAATTCAATTACCAACGAATACACAGATTGACCAAAGGTTAATTGTAGGCGCTTTTATTTTCGGTATAGGCTGGGGAATAGCAGGTATATGTCCAGCGCCCGCTTTAACTCTTGTTGGATTAGGACATTTTGAAGCACTTTATTTTATTGTCGCGATGTTAGTAGGAATGTTTATTTTCCGAATTTTAAATAAAGGAAATTAAAGATATGCAACAACCTCTAGTAAAAGATTTTTTTGATGAAAATACCAATACTTTTAGCTATGTTGTTGCGGATTTAGCGACTCGTCAATGCGCCATTATTGATAGTGTGCTTGACTATGATCCCGCGTCGGCCACTACAAAAACGACTAATGCTGATTTAATTATTGATTATGTCTTGGCGCAAAACTTCAAGGTACAATGGATTTTAGAAACCCATGTACATGCCGACCATATGACTGCGGCTCAATATTTAAAATCTAAATTGGGTGGTACAGTTGCGATTAGTCAAAAAATCTCAGTTGTACAAGAAACATTTTCGGCTATTTATAATTTTGATTTTAAGAAATTTAATGAAAATCAGCCCTTTGACTATTTGTTTGAAGATTATGAACATTTCAAAATAGGGGAGATAGAAGCCTATAACATTCCTACACCAGGGCATACACCCGCTTGCTTAAGCTATGTGATCAGTGATGCCGTTTTTGTAGGTGATACTTTATTTATGCCTGATTATGGTTCGGCCAGATGCGACTTTCCTAAAGGAAGTGCTGCTGCACTTTATGATTCGGTACAAAAACTTTACACACTTCCCGACGATATGCGTATGTTTTTATGTCATGACTATAAGCCCGAAGGTCGTGATGAATATGTCTGTCAAACTGATATAAAAACTCAAAAACAAAGCAATATCCATTTAAATCGACGAGTTTCCAAAGACTCATTCATAAAAATGCGTCAGGAAAGAGATGCGACTTTGGCAATGCCAAAATTAATTCTGCCTTCAATTCAAATTAATATGAACGGTGGAAATTTTCCGGAACCTGAAGCAAATGGTATCCGCTATTTAAAAATCCCATTTAATTACTTTTAGAAATAGCCTAAGTATTCATTCAATCATTTTAGGTACTCAAATAGCCTAAGCAAAATAAAATTAATTTTATGAAAATAGCCTAAGTAAGATTTAAAGGACTTGTCTTAAATCCCGCGCAGTCTCTTGCAATAGCGGCAGAATATGTTGAATTAAATATTCTTCAGTTGTTCTCATGGTTGGAGAGACAATATTTAAAGCAGCCACCACTTTAAAGTCTTGTCCATAAATCGGTACGGCGAGCGCATGAACACCTAATTCGTGTTCTTCACGTGAATAACACCAATCTTGTTCTCGGATTTCTTTTAGTAACTCTAAAAATTTATCATTTTCGACATGCGTATATTTAGTTAAACGCTGAAGTGGATATTTTTGGAGCCAGTCCAATTGTTCTTCTTGGCTTAAATGTGCCAGTAAAATTTTACCCGCCGAGGTTGCATGAGCAGGTAAGCGGTTACCCAAGTGCAAACCATATGGATTTACACGGTCAGTTTGTTGGTGAGCAGCACTACGGGCAATAGTAATGGCTTCATAACCATCAAGTACCATCACTGAATAAATGAGAGAGGTTTGGTTGGTTAGAAGATTTAATAAAGGTTGAGATACTTTTGGAAGCTGAGCTGCACCTAAATAAGCTCCTGAAAATTTGAGTACTTTAGGGGTTAAATAGTAATAGTGGCCATCTGACTCAAGATACCCTAAATATTCTAAAGTTAATAAATGGCGTCTTGCTGCCGCTCGGGTAAGCCCGGTTTTTTCAGCTGCCATAGAAATATTTAAACGATGTTGATTACTACTAAAGCTATCTAAAATCGCCATGCCTTTACCAATGCCAGCAATGTAATCTTCATGACGAATCGTTTTTTTGTTGTCCTGATTCTGGATTATCCGTTCATCTTTACTCATTACTGGTCCTTGTACGATAGAAGCTTAATAGATCAATTTGCTTTACTGAAAAAGTTTAATGATTTCATGTCGCAAAAATTGATGCCTTAAATTATCCCTCAAATCTTCATGCCAAAACATACCCATTTTAATATTGGTCATCTCAAAAGGCAGAGAATGGAGTTGAATATCAGGGCTATAAGATAAATGCTGCAAAATCATTCGAGGCATAGTGAGTATTGCGTCGGCTTGAGCTCCTAGAACTTGTAACGCCGTTGAATAATTTTGACAGCGCATAAATACATTTCTAGAGATTTTTTGGTGTTGGTTTAAATAAATATCTTCAAGTAAAGCACCTGTACGGCGTGATGAAACACCAATGTGTCTACCACTAATGTAGCTAGATAAATCGACTTCTTTAAGTTGACTACAAATGATGAATTCATCTGTGACCAGAAGATCAAAGGTAATTTTTGGAGACAAGTATTGTTCTAGGTCAATTACGAAATCGAGCTGTTGTGTAGCCAAGTCCGCCATAATATGTTTTCGATCGAGCTTCATACTGACAAACTGCAAATCTAAATTAAGATTTTGAAAATGTTGAGCCAATCTTGGGAGAATAATTGGCTCAATTTCGTCATGCACGGCGATTTTTAAGCTTTTTAAACTTGTTGGGTCGAACACATGTTTCTGCTGGCTAATATTTTGAATGGTTAAAAGTGCTTGCTTAACAGTTGGATAAATCTGTTCTGCAAAAGGCGTTGCAGACATTTTATTACCTACACGTATAAATACATCATCTTCAAGTTGCTGGCGTAAACGCTGCAAAGCATGACTTGCTGCCGATTGTGTAATATTGAGACTACTTGCCGCATTTGAAATACTTTTTTGCTCATAAATCGCGATAAAAAGCGGATATAAATTGATATCAATTCGGTGAAAAAAACTTAAGTCTAGGCCATGTAGGTTATGAATATTATTCATGAGACATTATTTAATAAAATCATTTCATTCATATTAAGTTTCAAGTTATGTTGATGTAAAGACCAGATAATGATGTAAAGGAAAAAGAATGTTTGAACTCTCAAAAAAAGCTCAAGATTTTGCTGAGCGAACTAAAAAATTTATTCAAGAAGAAATAGAACCTGTCGAGGCAAAATTTTGGGAAGAAGTTCATGAGTTAAATCCAGATGGAAACTGGACAAAATGGCAATGGCCAGACCTTTTAGAAACTCTAAAATCTAAAGCCAAACAGGCAGGCCTTTGGAATATGTTTTTACCCGATGAAAAGCTAGGTGCTGGGTTAACTGTTCAAGAATATGCACATATTGCTGAATTGACTGGCCGCAGTTTATTGGCACCAACCGTTTTTAACTGTAATGCACCAGATACGGGAAATATGGAGGTGTTATGGCGCTATGGCAGTGAACAGCAAAAACAACAATGGTTACAGCCTTTATTGGACGGAAAAATTCGCTCTGTTTTTTGTATGACTGAACCAGATGTTGCATCAAGTGATGCAACCAATATGCAAGCGACTGCACTCATCGAAGGAAATGAAATTGTTTTAAATGGCAAAAAGTGGTGGTCGTCTGGTTTAGGTGATCCAAATGCCAAAGTCATTATTTTTATGGCGCATACCCCAGATGAAACCAAAGATCGCCATCATCAACACTCTATGGTTTTAGTACCGATTGATACAGCGGGTGTTGAAATTCAGCGTATGTTACCTGTGTTTGGTGATTACGATGCACCACATGGACATGGTGAAGTTCATTTTAAAAATGTTCGAGTACCTCTTGAAAACTTTATTGGTGGTGCAGGCCAAGGTTTTGAAATTGCACAAGGTCGCTTAGGGCCAGGGCGTATTCACCATTGCATGCGCTGTATCGGAGCTGCTGAAAAAGCACTAGAACTTATGATTGATAGAGGCATGTCTAGAACGGCGTTTGGCAAAGAAATTTTAAAACTTGGTGGGAACCTCGAACGTGTAGCTGATGCGCGAGTAGCCATAGATCAAGCTAGACTTTTAACCTTGTATGCTGCTTATAAAATGGATACTTTAGGAAATATGGCTGCTTTAACAGAAATATCTGCAATTAAAGTCGTGGCTCCAAGCGTATTAGAAAAAGTAGTCGACATGGCAATTCAGCTACATGGCGGTGCAGGCGTTTCACGAGATACACCTTTAACAGGTTTCTTTGCTCAAGCACGTAGTTTACGTTTAGCTGATGGTCCAGATGAAGTACATAAAGGCATGATTGCCAAATTAGAGTTGGCCAAACGTGGTTATGGTCGTCATAAGAAAGTATAAGTTTAAAGGAAGAGAATATGTCGGTAATTGATGTAGGCGGTGAAGTACGTGAAGGTGAAGAACTTGATATTGGGGCAGTTGAAAACTGGTTAAAGAACCAAGGTGTTGAGTTAGTTGGTCCAGCAGTCGTTACTCAATATACGGGCGGCGCGTCGAATTGGACTTATCGTTTAAAGTATGAAAATACGGATTTAATTTTACGACGTCCACCAAAAGGAACAAAAGCCAAGTCAGCCCACGATATGGCCCGTGAATATATGGTGCAGAAAAACCTTGCTCCTTATTATCCAGTACTTCCTAAAATGGTGGCACTTTGTCAGGATGAATCGGTCATTGGCTGTGATTTTTATGTCATGGAACGCATTGAAGGAATTATTCCTCGTGCAAAATTGCCGCCTGAGCTTGGCTTTAATGAAGAAGATGTTCATGAGCTTTGTGTAAATGTTATTGATAAGCTGATTGAGCTGCATCAAGTTCCTTATGAGAACACACCTTTAGCTGAACTTGGCAAAGGTACAGGATATTGCCGTAGACAAGTTGAAGGTTGGGATAAACGTTATGAAAAAGTCCGCACAATTAACGTTCCTTCATTTAAATATGTCCGAAAATGGCTAAACGATAATATTCCTCAAGACTCTACGACTTGTATTATTCACAATGATTGGCGTTTTGATAACGTAATTTTAAATCCAGAGCACCCAACAGAAGTGATTGGCGTGCTGGATTGGGAAATGGCGACCTTGGGTGATCCATTAATGGATTTAGGTAGTGCTTTAGCTTATTGGGTTGAGCCTACGGATAATATGATCTTCAGGTCAACACGCCGTCAGCCTACTCACCTAAAGGGAATGTTCTCTCGCAAAGAAGTCGTTGACTATTATTTGCAAAAAACTGGTCTGGAACCTCAAAACTGGACTTTTTATGAAGTCTTCGGTGTATTCCGTTTAGCAGTGATCGCTCAGCAAATCTATTACCGTTATTACCATAAACAGACCCGAAACCCTGCATTTAAAGATTTCTGGATAGTGATCCATGCACTACATATGAGAGCTTTAAAACTTATCGCGCAGCAAAAATTGCAAGAATCGGAATTTGCTCAGCAATCTCTACAAAAAATACAGGGTATTTTAAGAAGATGACCACAATTTATCTGGTAAGACATGGACAGGCATCATTTGGTAAAAGTAACTATGATGAGTTGTCTGAAAATGGTGAAGCTCAAGCGACTTTATTAGGTCAATATTTTAAGAAAATATTGAAAGAACAACCTTATATAGTTGCAGGAACTATGCAGCGCCATGAACAAACTGCACAGCTCGCACTAAAAGAATGTTTTCCAGATGCGGTAATTCATCATAATAATTTATGGAATGAGTTTAACCATCAACAGGTTTTTGCCCGTTATGAGCCACGTTTTGAACAGCCTGAACTGTTAAAAGCCGATATCGCAAAAGAGCATAACCCTCGCGCGTATCTTGCAAAAATATTTGAAGGTGCGATTGAACGATGGACCGACGGTGATTTTCATCATGAATATGATGAGTCTTGGCCGCATTTTAAAAGCAGAGTTGAAACAGCGCTACAGCAACTTTGTGATGAGTTGGCAAAAACCAAACCTCGTTATGCAGTCGTTTTTACCTCTGGTGGGGTGGTTTCCGTAGCAATTGGCAAGCTGCTTGAACTGAGCGCCAATCGAACTTTTGCTTTGAATTGGGCAATTACCAATACAAGCCTCACCACTTTACGTTTAGTTGGCAACGAAGCTCAGGTTTTAAGTTTAAATGAACATCATTTTATAAAAGCTGAGCGTCCAGATTTACTGACATGGATTTAAAAATAAGGATAAAGCATGGCAAAGACAATTTTAATTACAGGTGCAAGTTCTGGTTTAGGTGCAGGTATGGCGCATGAATTTGCAGCCAAAGGTTATAACTTGGCGATTTGTGCACGCCGTTTAGACCGACTAGAGTCCTTAAAAACCGAACTTGAAAATGAGTACGGTATTAAGGTAATTGCGAAAAGTCTGGACGTTACCAATTACGATCAGGTTTTTGAAGTATTTCGTGCCTTTAAACAAGAATTTGGCTATTTAGACCGAATTATTGTAAATGCCGGAGTCGGAAATGGCCGCCGTATTGGTAAAGGTAATTTTGAAATTAACAGAGCCACTGCTGAAACAAACTTCATTTCTGCTTTAGCGCAGTGTGAGGCAGCGATTGAAATTTTTAGAGCGCAAAATGCAGGTCATTTGGTGGTGATATCATCCATGAGTGCGATGCGCGGATTACCAAAACATTTATCGACCTATGCGGCAAGTAAAGCTGCAGTTGCTCACTTGGCCGAGGGTATTCGCGCTGAGTTACTGGATACTCCAATTAAAGTCTCAACCATTTTTCCGGGTTACATTCGTACTGAATTGAACGAAGGTGCAAAACATTTACCTTTTGAAGTCGATGCCAAAACAGGGTGTAAAGCTTTAGTCAAAGCGATTGAAAAACAGCCTGTAAAAGCATATGTACCACAATGGCCATGGCTACCAATGAGTATTGTCATGAAAGTTTTACCGTTAAAGTTGGTTAATAAATTAGGATAAAAAATACCCCCAAAATTTAAGGGGGTAATTTTTATTTAGAATTTTTTAGTGTAATTGACAAATAAACGGTCTTCACCAAAGTCATTACCATGTTTAACGTTGTAGTCAATACGAATATATTGCAGGGCAAAGCCTTTTAAGAAAGGCTGCTGAAAGGCATAGTTCAGAATGATGTTTGATTCGGTTTCATGGTTTTTCTCACCATTGGCTGCTTTAAAGTCATGACCGTAAACATATTTCACCATTACGTTTAAGCCCGGTACATAATCTTTAAAGTCATAGCCATACATGACATGGTAAGATTTTTCATCTTCTTTGAAAAAGCCCGTAGCATTCCAGTTAATGAAATACGTCTCTGGTAAGAAACCATCCGGTAGCGGGTAAGCCGACTCTCCAATAATTTGTTGGTACCCCAAACCAAAGGTATGGTTTTTTACTTTGACGGTTTCAAGTAAACCAATGTTCTGGGCATCAATATTAAAAGTATTACCGTCATCTTTCGCATTGAAGTATTTAAACTTAGAAGTGAGGGCAAAGTTAGGCTGTTTCCATGTATGTTCAAGCCCTACATAGTGTTTGTTATAGAGGTCTTCCAAATTACCAAAATAATATTCACCTTTTAAAGACGGCGTGAATTGATAGCGCAAGTCAATATAATTTAAGCCATCAGATTCTTTAGTAATTCCATTGGATGTGAAAGAAAACTTTTTAAAGTCTTCTTCATTTCGTGGCGAGACTTTTTCAACTCGACCAATTTCTGCATAGAGTTGATCTGAAAGCTGTGACTTAAGGTTAGTGCCCCAATAGGAAGTGAGTAACTGACGGCTAGCATCGACTGCTGTTACAGGTAAATCTAGCCAGAGTTCGCCGACACTCAAAAGTGTTTTGTCATAACCTAGTTTTAAGGTCGCGCCGTATTTTAGATAGTCAGATGCTTGAGATTGCGTTTCTTTATTAAAAGGTAGAACCGTATCTGCGACATGTTTGTCAGAACTTAAACGCACGGCGTATTGAACGGAAGCATCGGCCCCAATCGTAATCGGTTTATCTGCTATGACTAGCGGAGTGTCATGCATTTTCGATTTATAAAATAAAGATGCTGCCTGAGACCAGCTACCGGTATCTTTAAGGGCGTCATTATCAAAATCGCGGTTGATATAGGCATTTTTTAAAGTGAATTTCCATTCATCTTCAGGTTGCTGATTTGGATTTGCAGCCCATGAGCTGCTACACATAAGTATTAAAGTGGCAAGAGCTAAAGTATGTGGTTGAAAGCGGTGAAATAATTCCATAATCCATTTCCAAGATATATGCCAGTCCTCGGCATTACGTATTGTGAAATATTGGTGTGGTGTTCCCTAAATTGTTTAAAGGGAACTCCTGTTTTTATAAATGGCTGTTGCTTCAATTAATGTAATTTTTCAAGCTTCATGCTTTCACTAAAGGATTTACAGCCTTTAAAAAGTAGAGCCAAAGCCAGTACACAGGACAAACCACCCACAATAGATAAAGAAGAACCCACCATTAATGGATTGCCAAAAACCTTATCTGTAATAATTGCCACTAATGTTGTACCAACACCTAGTCCAATTAAGTTACTCACCAAAAGGAATAGGGCAGAAAGGCGTGCTCTAAATTGGTTGGGTGCTAACATTTGCAATGCTGTTGCCGAGATCACAAGGGGGAAGGAGGCAAAGAACATTGCAGGAATGAGCAAAGTTACTGAAAGCCAGAGTTGATCTGTTTGGGTGAAAAATGCAATTGGAATAATCAGGCCAACAATACCAATCACCCCCGTGAACATCGGTGCATCTTGGCGTCCTTTTTTAATAAACCAGTCGTTTAGCCATCCTGCACAAAACACGCCTAAAGTATTTGCAACTAGCAATATACTGCCGAGCATATAGCCTGTTTCAGTCGGTGCGAGTTGAAACTTACGAATATAAAATGCTGGTGTCCAACTAGTCAGACTGTAGAGTGCCATTGCATAAAAGGTAAAACCTAAATAGTGACAAGCAAAAGTTTTTGCATGTTTTTTAATAAACTGAAGGCACTGTGTGAATTTAACTTGGTCAACTTGTCCACTTTGGTTGAGTTGCTGGCCTTTACGTGCAGGGTCTTTAACTGTCAAAATAAATAACAAACCAATAATAATGCCGGGTAACCCCACCACTAAAAAGGCAATTTGCCATGCTTTAAGTGCACCTAATAAAGGAACTTCAATGAGTGTCACGCCTTTAAGTAGGTTAATCACATAACCGCCAACTAAAAAGGCGATACCTCCACCTAAGAAAGCACCAATTGAATAGATCCCGACCGCGCGGCCTAGTTTGTCTTTACTAAACATGTCACTAAACATTGAATAGGCCGCTGGAGATAAAGCTGCTTCACCAACGCCTACAGCCATACGGCTTAAGAACAGTTGAATAAAGTTTTTACTTAAACCGCAAGTTGCTGTTGCCAAGCTCCAGACAATAATTCCGATTGAAATCAGTTTTGGTCGGGAAAAACGGTCGGCAATATAGGCTAATGGTAAGCCCATCACAGCGTAGAATAGTGAAAAGGCAAGGCCATGTAACAAGCTAAATTGAGTATCTGAAAGTTGAAGGTCTGCTTTGATGGGTTCAATCATCAACGCCAGAATTTGACGGTCAATAAATGAAAATATATAGGCCAACATACAAAGTATGACCACATACCATGCATATGCATTGGTTTTCTTTTGTGTCCTTTCAACGGCGATATTACTTTGGTTCATACACTTAATCCTTATGTATAAAACGCTTTAAAGAAATTGATCTCTAGCTTTTATTCATCCTCAAAATTTTTGATACGTCCCCATTTGAAATGAATAATAAAACGGCTAGAAATGATTGAATTTGGTTTGGTAAAGGACCTTGAAGAAGAGATCCTAGTACAAACGGAAATAGTAAGATTGGGTAAATTGTTGAATAATTATTTTCTTTTTATATGTAAAATTCCATTACTTATTGAGTATGTTTAGATACCTAAAAAGTATGTTAAGTGAGCTATTGGAAGAATTTAATTAAATAAAAATATGATTTTACTTGTTTTTATTTTTAGTATTGGACTTTTTATAGTAAGCAGCTAAAGAATGACTAGCTTTAACTGCTCTAGACCCAAGTTAATTTAGTGTCAATGGAAATAATTAACTGGATGGCATGAGATCAAATAATTTTTTTAACTGAGAATTTAAATTGTGTAGCTCGTCTTCTGAAAAAGCGTTAAGGATCCCAGCTAAGGTAACCACACTAATTTGATTAATCTGTTCAACCAGCTCAACTCCTTTGGTTGTTAATTTCACCATCGAGATGCGTTCATCAGTGGTAGAGGAGTAGACTTCCACAATTCCATCTTCTACCAATCGATATACAGCCTTTGTCGCTGTCGTGAGTTTTAAAGTAGAAAGATTGGCAATGTCAGTGATACTGGCTTCCCCAAGCGCATTGGTACTTAAAATAATTTTACGGCGAGTATTATCAATGCCGAGTTTCTTTATAGATTTTTCAATAAGTTGTGAATATTTACCATTAACTTGGGAAACCCAGAAAAAGGGGAAGTTTTGAATACTCGACGGTTCTTTATTGGGAAGAAATTGTTCTAAATGATCAAGCATAGCTAAGCAATAACTTAGTAAAAAAAGGGTAATCCTATTATAAACAAAATTTTGCATATTTCCCTGAACACACATTAGAAAAATTACTTGACAATTCCATTAAATTTTCTGATATTTTAATTAATGGATAAAAATACATGGAAAAGTGAATGAATATTATTAGCCAAAGTGTGCAAAAAGGAAGCGGCAAACTTAAGGTAATGGTGAAAGACACTATAGATATCCAAGGTCTAAAAACCATTGCTGGTAGTAAAGCTTTATTAGAAGTTGAACCTGCGCACGATGATGCAGAGGTGGTTAAAAACATCTTAAAAGCTGATTGCGAAATTATTGGTAAGACAAATTTGCACGAATTGGCTTTTGGAATTACAGGCATTAACCACACTTTTGGTACACCTATCAATCCTAAATATCCTGAACTTATTCCGGGCGGATCTTCGAGTGGTTCAGCCGCAGCAGTTGCAGCAAAACAAGCTGACTTTACCTTAGGGACAGACACAGGTGGCTCTATTCGTATGCCCGCTGCATGCTGCGGAGTTTTTGGTTTAAAACCGACTTTCGGTCGGGTAAGTCGCAAAGGCGTATACCCGCCGTCAAGTTCTTTAGATTGCGTTGGTCCTTTTGCAAATTCAGTCGAGATGATTGAAAAAGCCATGCAAATTATTGATCCAACTTTTAAGCCAGCTGAATATACGCATACACCAAAACTTGCGCTGCTCGATGTCAAAGCAGATGAGATTGTTTGGAACTGTATATATCAAGCACTTCAAAAAGCAAATTTAGAGACCGTTTTAGAAAAAGTTGAACATTTTGAAGCAGCTTATGATGCAGGCATGCAGATTATTAACTATGAAAACTGGCAAGCTTTTGGTGAGTTAACCCAAACGGGCTTAATTGGTTCTGATGTAAATAATCGGTTATTAAAAGCGGCACACACCACTTTAGAGCAAGTAAAGCAAGCAGAAGTTGTGAAAGCACAGCTCACCCAAGAACTCGATGCACTATTAGACAAATATGATGCATTGATCCTACCGACACTACCGCAAATTCCACCAAAAGTTTCTGAAGCTGAAAACACGGTCGCTTTTTTGAACCTAACCGGTTTAGTTCGACCATTTAATTTATCAGGACATCCAGCTATTTCAGTGCCACTTGAAACCAGTGAAGGTTTGCCTGTGGGCTTACAGATCGTATCAAAGCATCAAAAAGATGAGCAATTATGCGCAATAACCAAATTTTGTGTTGATGCAATGCAATAAATTACAAGGAGTTAGATGATGAATAAGTTGTCTAAAATGGAGTTTGCTTCTCAAGACCAAGCCGTAGACTTAGATACTTTGTGTCAAGAAATTCGTGAGCGTGCCTGTGCAGGTGAGTTTGATAATCAGGCCTATGTGAGCCAAGACATTATCGAAAAACTTAAAAAAATTGGTGTTTACCGTGCCTTGGTACCTAAACGTTTCGGTGGTGAAGAATGGTCACCACGGCAGTTTTGTGAGTTGATCGAAACTTTATCTAAAGCTGATGGTTCAGTGGGTTGGGTAGCAAGTTTCGGTATGAGTCCTGCGTATTTAGGAAGTTTGCCGGAAGAAACGCTGAAAGAGTTGTACCAAAATGGGCCAGATGTCGTATTTGCCGGAGGTATTTTTCCACCACAACCTGCTGAAATTACCGATGAAGGTGTAGTGGTGCGTGGACGTTGGAAATTTTCCAGCGGCTGTATGGGCGCTGACATTGTTGGTGTGGGGATTTCACCTCTTAAAAACAATGAAATGCAAGGTTTACCACGTATGGCCGTGATGCCTGCCAACAAAGCCAAAATCGAAATGACATGGGACACTGTTGGCCTAAAAGGTACCGGAAGCCATGATTTAGTGGTTGAAGATGTATTGGTCGAAAAGAAATGGACCTTTGTACGTGGTGAACCTTCAAAACTCAGCGAGCCATTTTTTAAATATCCATCATTGTCTTTAGCCACTCAAGTCTTAACCGTGGTGGGTATCGGGGTTGCAGCTGCTGCATTAGAAGAATTTGAAAAATTAGCACCGGGTAAAGCATCTATTACGGGTGGTTCAGAAATTGCCAACCGCCCAGTGACTCAATATGAGTTTGCTCAAGCTGATGCAGAGTTTCAGGCTGCAAAGTCTTGGTTTTATCAAACCATGGATATTGTGTGGAATGAAATTATTGCTGGTCGTGAAGCAAATGCTGAACAGATTAGTGATATGCGTCTGGCATGTACTCATGCAGCTCGCGTTTGCGCCAAAGTGACCCGAAAAATGCAAATGCTCGCGGGTATGACAGCGATTTATACCAACAATCCATTTAGCCGTTTTGTAAATGACACCAACGTGGTGACCCAGCATGCCTTTATGGGGGATGCAACTTTACAAAATGCAGGTTTGGTCAGTTTCGGGTTAAAGCCAACCCCAGGTTATCTATAAGTTTAAATTTTTAAAAAGGAATATTGAGATGGAAGCTAAAAAACCATTACGCGTGTTGTTTTGCATGGGTATTAACCAGAACTTTTTTGATGCAGAACCTGCTGAAGCAAAAGCGGTTTGGGCAGCATTTGGTGAAATGTGGAATGGTATTCATGACCTACCGGGCGTGCATGTTTTTGGGAATCTTGATGATGACCAAAGCATGGTGGGTGCAAGTACGGGTTGGCCTTGGACAACCTACTTGCTTGCTGATGTTCCGGATATTGAAACTGTACACGCGGCTTGCAACTTGTTTAGAACGACAGTGGTGGGTGAAGGGCCATACAAACTTTGGAAATATTGCAAAGTTGAAGCTCGTGTTGGGCGTGAATTGATTATTCAACGTTAAGGCGACCGCAATGACTGACAAAGTGAATATTGCAGAAATCATAGAACGGCTAGAACAGTTGGAAGCACACAATGCTATCCGTAACTGCATAAACCGTTATATGGAAATCTGCGACGAGCTCAATGCAAATACAGATCTTTATGAGTTGATGAATCTTTTTGATCAAGACTGTATTTGGGAAGGTATTGGTGACAAATATTCCAAATCCTTTGGTCGTTATGATTCTTGGCAGTCGATTTATGACATGTTCAAAAGCTATACCCAAAAAGAATCTCACTTTGTCATGAATGCACACTTTGTAAATTCAGAACAAATTTATGTAAATCAAAATGATGCAAATGCTTCATGGCTGATGTTGCAAACTTCAACTTTTCAAGATGGCCGTAGTCATCTGAATGCGGCAAAGCTCAAGGTGAAGTTTCATAAGCAAGCAGATGGAACATGGAAAATTAAACATTTCCAAACCCAGAATATTTTCAGTCGTCCGGTATCGCATTGGCACAGTGAAGCCGAGTTGCCGGTACCTTCCC
Organism: Acinetobacter nosocomialis; assembly: GCF_041021905.1. Lineage (NCBI taxonomy): Bacteria > Pseudomonadati > Pseudomonadota > Gammaproteobacteria > Moraxellales > Moraxellaceae > Acinetobacter > Acinetobacter nosocomialis. The sequence continues at coordinate 2,146,841 of NZ_CP157432.1, read as the reverse complement.
AGGAATGACCCAGGACATATTTAAAAGGACTATTGATATGAACAGTATTATCCCAACGCATAACATTGGCATTGATTACGATGCTTTAGTTAAAAGTGACCGTGCCCATACTTCTCTTTATAAAGATGAACGCATTTTTGATGAAGAGATGGAAAAAATCTTTTATAGCACTTGGGTGTGGGTTGCGCATGCCAGCGAAATTCCGGAAGGCGGAAGCTATAAAACCATTAACATTGGTAAACAGCCTGTGGTTGTGGTACGTGACCGTAAAAAGAAAGTCCATGTACTTTTAAACCGTTGCCGTCACCGCGCAGCAACCGTATGCGAACATAAAAAAGGAAAAACCAACAGTTTTGTATGCCCATATCACGGTTGGAGTTATGCACTTGATGGCAGTTTACGTGGTGTGCCATCTCCGGAAAGTTACGGCGATTGTTTAGATAAGTCAGAATTACCGCTGGTGAGTCTACGGGTAGAAGAATATAACGGTATGATCTTCGCTTCATTTAAAGAAGACATTCAACCGCTTGAAGAGTTCCTTGGACCAGCAAAAAAATGGATTGACCTGTTTATGAAACAAGGCGCGGGTTATCCAATTAAAGTGTTGGGTGAACACCGCTTCCGTTTTCCGGGTAACTGGAAAATCCAGCTTGAAAATACCACCGATGCATATCATTTCCCGTTGGTGCACAAGTCATTCTTAAGTTCTGTAGATGAAAAAACCGAAGAACTCTTTAACTTCGAAAACCAGCCGGGCTTTGTTGAAGACTTAGGCAACGGTCACAGTGTCATGGTGATGATTCCTGAACTGGTCGATTTAGAAGAAGACTTAATGGAGCGACCAATTCAAGAGCGTTTCGAAGACTTGGCTCAAGCTTTGCGTGATGAAGGCCATGAAGAGTTAGAAGTACGCCGTATTGTTCGAGCAGTGGGTGGTTCTGGCTTTAACTTAAATTTATTCCCAAATATTGCATGTTCAATGGCGTTCTTCCGTGTGTTACAGCCAATTTCAGTCGCTGAAACAGAGATTCATCACTCGGTGATTACGATGGATGGCGGTCCACAAATTGCCAATCAATATCGCTTACGTTTGCATGAACATTTCCAAGGCCCATTTGGTTTTGGTACGCCAGATGACTCTGAAGCTTGGGAACGCGTACAACACGGTGCCAATGCGGGTAATGATTTATGGATCATGCTCAACCGCGGTTTACCGGGCGAAGTCAAAACCGAAGATGGCTTAAAAAGTGATGTCAGTGCTGAAACAGGTATGCGTGCAGCATATCAGCAATGGAAAAAGATGATGACAGCTTAAGGAGAGAGCAATGAATATGAATCTGCAATTATTAAATGAAGTCACTGCTTTCATCTGGGCTGAAGCAGATATGTTAGACCACAGCGAGTACCGTGAATGGCTCAATTTATGGAATGAAAAAGGTGTTTATATCATTCCGATTGACCCGAACCTCACAGACTACGAAAACAACTTAAATTATGCCTATGACGATAATCATATGCGTAAGTTACGGGTAGAGCGTCTTGAAAATGGTGAGGCAATTTCTACGGCACCAAAGGCGAATACGGTACGCAGCATTTCGCGAGTACGAGTGATTCAAGACCATAATGATGAAATCGTTTTACGCTGCGCTCAAAACCTGCGTGAATTTCGTAAAGAAAACCTCAAGCATTACACGGCCGATATTACGTACCATCTAACCCGCGATGCCGATACTGGTTTTAAGATTAACCGTAAAATCATTAACTTGGTTAACTCAACCGATACCTTAGCTGGTATTAGCTACATTCTTTAGGAGCGGTAACATGAAACAGGTTGTTTTAGTGACAGGTGCTGCTTCTGGACTCGGTAATGTGATTGCTGAATATTTTGCGAGCCAAGGCCATCAAGTGATTTTGTCAGCAAGCACGCTTGAAAAAGCCGAAAATGCCAAAGTACAAAGTCAGTATGCCCAAAATATGCTTCCTTTAAAGCTGGATATTTCGGTCGAGGCAGATTTTCATGCAGCGGTGCAATGGATTGAAGAGAAATTTTCTAAACTTGATGTGTTAATTAACAATGCTACCGTCACTAAAGCAACACCCGTATTAGAAATTACCGCAGCCGATTTTGATTGGGTGACCCAAGTTAACCAACGCGGCACCTTTCAAGCTTGTCAAATTATTGGTCAATACATGGCCAAAAAAGGTTATGGACGCATCATTAATATGGCGTCTTTGGCGGGACAAAACGGCGGTACTGCAACGGGTGCACACTACGCGGCAACCAAAGGGGCTATTGTGACATTAACCAAAATTTTTGCCAAAGAGTTTGCGGCAAAAGGTGTTACGGTCAATGCGATTGCACCGGGACCAATGGAGTCACCAATCGTTCATAGTGTGGTGCCCGACGAAAAAATGGAACAGTTCATCCAGAATATTCCGGTTAAGGCCTTAGGAAGTATGCATTTTATTGCTGAAACTTGTGGGTTGCTTGCGAGTCCAAATGCAAGTTTTGTGACTGGTGCAACATGGGATATTAACGGTGGTTTATTCATGCGTTAAGCCAATCGCTTTACCATGAAAAGGGAGTTAAATCATGACTACACTTTATGATGTTGTCGTTAAAAATCGCCATGTGGAAGGTGGAAATATTGCAGTTATGGAGTTTGAATCTGCAACTTCTGCTGCATTACCAAAGGTTGAACCCGGTGCACATATTGATGTGCACTTACCGAATGGTATGGTGCGCCAATATTCGCTTTGCCAAAATCCAAATGACGAAGGAAAGTTTCGCCTTGGAATTTTACGTGATCCTGAATCACGTGGCGGCTCGATTTCTGCATTTGATGAAATTAAAGATGGTATGCAAATTCAGATCAGTGAGCCGAAAAACTTATTCCCACTTTTAAAAGCCAAGCACAGTGTGTTAATTGGCGGTGGAATCGGGATTACGCCATTAATTACGATGGCATATCAACTTGCACATGAAGGTGCATCATTTGAGCTTCACTACTGTGGTGCTAGCCCTGAAAAATGTGCTTTTGTTGATGAAATTAAAAATGGTGTGTTAGCACAATACACAACTTTCCATTTTAAATCTGAAGGCGCAAGCCACAGAGCATTTTTTGAATCTGCCATTAAAGATATTGACCCTGAAAGTCATATTTACACCTGTGGTCCAGTCGGTTTCATGGATTGGGTGATTAACCTCGCCACAACTCATGATTTTCCTGAGCAGCAAATCCACAAAGAGTATTTCCAAGTCGAAACTGATACCTCGGGAGATTCATTTGAGGTGGTGGCTGAGCGTAGCGGAAAAATCATTATGGTCGAAGCTGGCGAAACCATTTTGCAGGCTTTGGCTAAAGAAGGCATTGAGATTGAAATGTCTTGCGAGCAAGGTGTATGTGGAACCTGCATGTGCGATGTGATTGAAGGTGAACCTGATCATCGAGATGTTTATTTTACTGATGAAGAAAAAGCCAGCAATGAGCAAATATTGGTTTGCTGTTCACGCTCTAAAACACCGAGATTAGTTTTAGATATCTAATGCTCTCGCGATTTATATGGATGTAAGAGAAGGTTTAGGAGAAAGATGATGAATGTATTACAACAAATAGATGAGTTTACGGTCGATCCACTACAGTTCCGACGGGCATTAGGAAATTTTGCAACAGGCGTTACCATTGTTACCGCACAAAATGCACAAGGTGAAAAAGTAGGAGTTACTGCAAATAGTTTTAACTCGGTATCGCTCGACCCACCACTTATTTTGTGGAGCATTGATAAAAAATCTTCAAGTTTTTCAGTATTTGAACAAGCAACACATTTTGCAGTCAATATTTTATCGGGCACGCAAATTGAGCTGTCTAATAAGTTTTCGAGACGCAATATTGATAAATTTGCCGACACAAATTTTCAACTTGGCGCAGGACGCGCACCCATTTTAGAAAATTGTTCAGCGGTGTTTGAGTGCGAACGTTATCAAGTGATCGAAGGTGGTGACCACTGGATTATTATTGGTAAAGTGGTTCGCTTCCATGATCAAGGCCGAAGCCCGCTAGTTTACCATCAAGGTGCATATTCTTGTGTCATGCCGCATCCGAGCCTTCAAGTTAAACAAACTGAACAGAGCGGTGTAGACCAAACACATTATGGGCATTTATATAATAATGTCTGCTACTTGATGAGCCGTGCTTTTAAAGCTTATCAAACCGACTATATTCCTAAACAAATGGCTTCGGGTTTCCGTACCAGTGAATCACGTCTTTTGCTTGTTTTGGCAAGTGGTACTGCTTCAAGTAAGGAGGATTTACCACGAGATATTGCTATGCCAATGCAAGAAGTGGAAAGATCGGCTGAAATTTTAAAATTTGAAGGGTTATTGGTCGATCACGATAATTTGTACGCACTGACCGAGAAAGGCAAACAAACGGCGCAGTATTTGTTTGATATTGCCGATAGCCACCAAAATGAGGTGTTTAAAAAGTATTCTGAGGAACAAAAGGATATTTTTATAACCATGCTGCGAGACTTTGCGGGAGTAGCATAAGCCCCATTAAGCTGATAAATTGAATTGATTTATCAGCTTCTTTACATCTAGCTGACTATCATCAAAACAATTCCAAGGATAAGGAATTTTTGGCACACAATTTGTTTATCAATAAAACAAGATTGCAAATATGCCAAGACAGTGCACCACCACAAACACAAAATTTTGAGCGGTGGCACATGTATAGAGAGGTAAGGGATGAACCAGTATGTAAGCGATGCATTACTCACATGGACGCACCATATTAAAAGTGTGTGCGGCAATTTTGAAACCGATTTTGACGGAACCCGTAATTTATTCATTGGTGAAGTTCAGTGCTTTTTATTGGGCGATACCGAAATTGCTTTTATTAAAAACAATGCCAATAAAATTGTCCGAAAAGCCGATGAAATCGATCGAGTGAATAATCGTTTTTGTTTTTTGATTTTGCAGTATTCGGGAAAAATGCTGCTCGAGTATAAAAACGAGACTCTAAGTCTGAATGAAGGCGATATTGTTTTGGTCGACCCAGTCGAAACTATTTCGATGTATCCGCAAGGCTTAGTCAGCCAGATTTCAGTCCATCTGTCGCGTGAAAAATTACTGAAAGAAAATATTAGTACCGAATATTTTGGAAAACTGATTACTCAAAATATGAGTGGTTTTTTACTTAAAAATATTTTGAAAAATATGTCTGCTGAAAACATCAAACTTTGGTATGCAACCGAAGATGGGAATGCTTTTGAAGATGCGTTAATTGCTTTAATCAAACCCACAATCAATTATAAAAATATTAATAGCTCCAATAAACTGATGGAAAACGCCGAGCGATATATTATAGAAAACTTAGCAAAACCCGATTTAACACCTAAATTAATTGCAGAGCATATTGGAGTGTCACTGCGTCATCTCTACCGTTTATTCCTTCAAGAAAATTTATCGATTAACAAATATATACAGCTCAAACGCTTAGAAAAAGTTAAAGCAGATTTGCTTGATAAAAGAAATAAACAAAGCTCAATTACCCAAGTTGCCTTGAAATGGGGTTTTTGGGACGGTGCTCATTTTTCAAAAATCTTTAAAAAGACTTATGGTATCTCTCCTAAAGAATTTAGAGAGGGTATGTCGGTTTAATTCTTTCATCTCTCAATGTCATTTTTAGACAAATCCGACGTCATTCTTGAACAAGCTAGCCCTATGTAACTGTGTTGAAATTAAATTCATTAGAGCAGGTTAGATAAGCTTAATAACCATAAAACTATTAAGTTGGTCTAATGAATTTCACTCACAGGAAAGTGCATTTTAACTGTCTGATTCAGATAGTTCAGGGATAGATGAAAAGGATGAAACCAATGCGTAAACAACGATTATTGAATGACATACAAAAAATACTGGCACTTAACTTATCAATCGCTGCAAGCTTTTGGGGACTCAATACTCAAGCGTTTGCTCATGGTGGACATGCCGAAATGGTCTCACTTTATCAAAACATGAGTGAGCAAGGCGCTAAAGTTGTTAAAGATGACTTTACCAATACCTATACAATCACCAAAGGTTCTATGGTAGTTCGGGCCAAACCCAATTCGGATCAGGTTTTGGTGAATGGCAAACCTTTCAAACTCAGTGTGCCTTTATTAATTAAAGATGGTAAACCTGTTATTGGAAAAGATTTTTTTAATGAAGTCTTCCAGTCGGGGTTAGATCAAACTTTCAAAATTGAAAATACGTTTCACCCGCTCAATAGCTTAAATTCTGACGAAATCAAAAAGACCTTTGATGTGATTAACCGCTCGAAATACGCCTATAAAAATATGCGTTTTGCCGAGTTAAAGCTTAAAGAACCTGAAAAAGCCAAAGTATGGGATTACTTCATTAATCACAAAGAATTTAAAGAAGATCGTATTGCTTCATTTATTTTATTAAAGGGCAATCAAGCGATTGAAGGTGAAGTTAATCTTAATACTCAACAAGTCACAAAATGGAATGTACTTAAAGATACTCATGGTATGGTGCTGCTAGATAATTTTGAAGCCGTGCAGCGTGTAATTGAGACAAGTAAAGAATATCAAGATGCGTTACGCAAACGTGGCATTACTGATGTGAAGAAAGTGATTGCTACTCCGCTAACTGTTGGATATTTTGGCGGTAAAGATGGGCTTGATAAACAACTCAACATATTAAAAGTCGTCGCTTACCTCGATGTCGGCGATGGTAACTACTGGGCACATCCTATTGAGAACCTAGTTGCTGTAGTCGATTTAGATAAAGAAAAAATTATCAAGATTGAAGAAGGCGCAATCATTCCTGTGCCGATGGCAAATCGACCTTATATGTCGAATAAGCCCTTAGCAAGTAAGCTAAAACCACTCAATATTACTGAACCTGAGGGCAAAAACTTTAGCATTACCGGTCAAACCATACATTGGGGGAACTGGTGTTTGCATGTAGCGTTAGACTCTCGTGTTGGCTTACAGCTTTCAACCGTGACCTACAAAGATAAAGGTGTGAAGCGTAAAGTCATGTATGAAGGTAACCTTGGTGGAATGGTAGTTCCATATGGTGACCCTGATATTGGTTGGTACTTCAAATCTTATTTGGACTCTGGCGAATATGGTATGGGAACACTCACATCATCTATTCTTCCTGGAACAGATGCACCCGACAACGCTGTTTTACTTGATGCCGTGATTGCAGACTACAAAGGCCAACCACAAGTAATTCCAAATGCCATTGCTGTGTTTGAACGATATGCCGGACCTGAATATAAACATCACGAAATTTTTGGTAACCAAGATGCCAGTGAAGCACGCCGTGAACTTGTCGTGCGCTGGATTAGTACGGTTGGAAACTACGATTACATGTTTGACTGGGTATTTTCCCAAAATGGTGTAATTGGAATTAATGCGGGTGCAACGGGTATTGAAGCTGTTAAAGGCGTTAAATCACGCACTATGCATGACAGTACCGCCAAAGAAGACACCAAATATGGAACTTTAATTGACCATAATATTGTGGGTACAACGCATCAGCACATCTATAATTTCCGCTTAGACATGGATGTCGATGGTGAAAATAACAGCTTTATGCATATGGACCCTGTGGTGAAAGCCAATGACAAAGGCGGTGTTCGTACAAGCTCAATGCAAATTGACAGTAAAGTCATTACCAATGAGCAAAATGCCGCTGAAAAATTTGATCCATCTACCATTCGCTTACTCACGAATTTCAACAAGGAAAATAAATTAGGCAATCCGGTTTCTTACCAACTCATTCCTTTTGCAGGTGGAACACATCCTGTTGCGAAGGGTGCCAATTTTTCTAAAGATGAATGGTTATTTAAACGTTTGAACTTTATGGATAAGCAAATTTGGGTGACTCAGTACAATCCGGATGAACGTTATCCTGAAGGGAAATATTCAAACCGTTCAACTCATGATACAGGCTTAGGACAGTTTATTGGCAACAACGAAAATATCGAAAATAAAGACCTTGTGGTCTGGATGACAACAGGCACAACCCATGTGGCACGTGCTGAAGAATGGCCAATTATGCCGACAGAATGGGTTTATACCCTAATCAAACCTTGGAACTTCTTTGACAACACCCCGACTTTAAACTTGGGTGAAGACGAGCAAAGTACGCAGCACGACCATCACTAAAGATCATCATGAACGAGGATGGGTAACGAATAAGTTACCCATACGTGAGCACGGTTAGGCCGTTCGCAAAAAAGGAATTTCTCAATGAAAAATTTATTTTCTCAGGTTATGAGAGGGACTCTCTTTGTCTCATTTTTTTCAACTGTGCATGCTGGTGAGCTTGAAATTAAGCCAACTTTTGAAGCAACTTTTGGAGCTTTTAGTAGTGGTAAAAGCTATAACGGCGAAAACCTAGATGATGAAAGAGTCAATTGGCAAGAAGGTCATCTTAAATATGGTGCTAAAGGACAATATACCTTTAAAAGCAAACAGCTCTATGCAAGTTTGAGTGGTATTAGCTCGGCAACATTTGGTGATGGCGACGCAGGTCAAAATAGTAATGGCAAAGAACGTAAAACAGATGTGAATGAATGGATCATTGGTTTTAAAGACGGCACCAATAAAGATGAGTTAACGACCTATGATTTAAGTATTGGTCGGCAAAATATCATGATTGGTGATGGGTTCTTTATTGCGGGTGATGCGTTAAACCTCGGTAAAGTGCCTGCGGATGGCACACTCGATCGGGGCGGTGCATATTATCTAGCAGCTCGTCGAAGCTTTGATTTTACGACTTTGCTTCAATACAAACCGCAAGAGAATACAACGCTAAAGCTGGCTTATTTAAAATCAAACAACAAAGCACAATTTTCACCAGAACTGTTTGTAACTGATTTGATGTATCAACTTAAAGATAAGGGCGTTGGGTTCACTTACTTAAACGTATTAGACCTTAAAGATGCTGAACACGTTTCAGGGCGTGAAGATCTTAAAAACTATGCTTTACGTTTAAATTATCAACCTTTACCAGAATTACAGCTCAAAACTGAGTTTGTGGTGCAAGATAAAAAAGATAGCCACGAAAATGCTGGCTACTTAGCGCTGAACTATAACTTTTTATCTTCAAAATATACGCCCTCATTAGGCTACCGTTTTAGTCATTTTTCAGACCAATACGACCCTATGTTTTATGGAAATACAGTCGGCTTTGGTACGTGGTTTCAGGGCGAAGTTGCCGGAAACTATGCTGGTCCATTTAATAAAAATGCAGATATTCATCAAGTCTCTTACACTATGAATTTGAAAGAAAATTTTATGTTGGGTGCTTTGGCCTATAAGTTCAAAACGGTAAATAAGTCTTTAACCAATGTGGATGGACATGAGTTAGATGTGTTTTCGGTTTGGTCGGTTAATAAAAAATTTAACGTTATTCCTTTAGTGGGACTCTATAAACCGAAACACGATATCCATAGTGGCGGTACTCAAAACTACGATGACAAGATCAATGTATATGCGCAGTTGATTCTGCAATACATCTATTAATAAATCCTTTTAAATGAATTGAGAGAAATAAAAATGAGTGAAGTTCAGATTTTACAAAATGTGCAGCAATTTATGGCACGTCAACATGGACATTTTATTGATGGAAAATTAGTTGCTGCCGAGCATTTAGATAAAGTGGATATTGTAAATCCATCGACTGAACAAGTGGTTGCTCAAATTAGTATTGGTAGTCAACAAGATGTCGCAAGCGCCGTCAAAAGTGCTAAACATGCTTTTCAAAATGCTTGGGCTGAAACGACACCCTATGAACGTGGCGTTAAATTAAATAAGTTGGCAGATTTAATTGAGCAACATGGTGAAGAACTTGCTCAGCTCGAGACGTTATCCACCGGAAAACTTATCAATATTTCCCGCCATCTTGAAGTCGCACAATCCGTTATTTTCTTAAGATATTTTGCTGGTTGGGCAACCAAAATTAATGGTCAAACCATGCAACCTTCTATTCCTTCTATGCAAGGTGAAAAATATACGGCCTTTACTTTAAGACAACCAGTGGGTGTGGTTGCAGGGATTGTGCCTTGGAATTTCTCACTGATGATTGGCGTTTGGAAAATCGGTTCAGCTTTAACAACAGGCTGTACCATTGTGCTTAAACCAAGTGAGTTTGCCAGTTTATCTTTATTACGTTTAGCTGAACTTGCCATCGAAGCAGGTATTCCAGCCGGTGTAATTAATGTAGTGACAGGTAAGGGCGATACAGGGCAATATTTAATTGAGTCGCCACTCGTTAAGAAAGTTTCGTTTACAGGTTCGGTACCAACAGGTATTGCCATCGGTAAACTTGCGATGAGTAGTGATTTAACCCGTGTAAGTCTGGAGTTGGGCGGTAAAAATGCCATAGCTGTTTTAGCCGATGCAAATATTGATGAGATTTTACCGACTTTATTGCAAGCAACTTTTGTACATCAAGGTCAAGTTTGTGCATCCCCAGAGCGTTTTTTTGTACACCATACAAAACATAATGAACTAGTCGAAAAACTCTCTAAAGCACTTTCTAGTTTAAAAATTGGATCGGCTATGGATGAAGGAAGTATGTTTGGTCCACTCTCTAATCAGCCACACTTTCATAAAGTGAAACATTATTTAGATATGGCTAAAGCCAATAACCAGATTATTGCTGGAGGTGAGGCTTTAGATCGATCAGGATATTTTGTACAACCGACTTTAATTTCCTTTAAAAATACCGATGATCCTTTATTTTCAGAAGAAACTTTTGGTCCAGTAGTCGGGGTAATGCCATTCGAAACTGATGAAGAACTTATTCAACTGATGAATCAGTCGCGCTTTGGTTTAACCGCAAGTATTTGGACAAATGATTTGTCTAAAGCTTTGCGTTTAATTCCTAAGATTGAAGCAGGGACCTTGTGGGTCAATATGCATACGTTCTTAGACCCTTCGGTTCCATTTGGTGGCGTTAAAGCTTCAGGAATTGGCAGAGAGTTTTCAGATGCATTTATTGAAGATTACACCGAATTAAAATCGGTCATGATTCGGTACTAAGTTTCTACGAGATATAAAAAATGGCCTCTATAGGCCATTTTTTGAATCATTAAAATTAACCTAGTAAAAAATCCTTTAGGATTTTATTAAAAGCTTCAGGTTGTTCTACATTGGAAATATGAGAAGCGTCTATCTCTGCAAGTTGTGATTGTGGAATGCGTTGCTGCATAAACTCACCATCTGCAACAGTCGTTACAGGGTCTTGAGTTCCAGCAATCACCAATACAGGTATTTTGATGTCGTTTAACTGCTCACGGACATCCGCTTTAGCCAAAGCCTCGCAACAATTGGCATAACCTATTGCGCTGCCAGCACTTAAGTCGTTACACAGGTTGTTGACAATTGAAGCATGACTTTGGATAAAGGGATCTGTAAACCATCGCGAAGCTGCTGTAGCTGCGATTGGCTGTAAACCTTGCTCACGTACTAATTTTGCACGGTCAAGCCATGCTTGTTCTTGTCCGATTTTAGCGGCAGTATTTGCAACAATGACATGACTAAAACGGTTAGGGTAGTGAATCGCAAGCCATTGACCGGTTAACCCCCCCATAGAAATACCACAAAAAGCAGCTTTGCTAATATTTAGATGGTCGAGTAAACGGACAACATCTTCACCTAATTGCTCTACAGTGTATGGGCCGTCAGGCGTAGATGATGAACCATGACCACGTGTATCATAACAGATCACAAAAAATTGATCTTTTAACTCATTGAACTGTTTTTGCCACATACCATAATTGGTGCCCAAAGAGTTTGAAAACACCAGAGCAGGGGAAGATGGCTCACCAAAGGTTTGATAGTTAATTTGTGCATCGGCAGATTGAAAAGATGGCATTTGTTTCTCCTTAAAGTGCTTCAACACGTTCAATAATGAGTGCAATCCCTTGACCTACCCCAATACACATCGAACACAAGGCATAACGACCATCTGTTTGCTCAAGCTGGTTTAAGGCAGTGGTCACAAGGCGTGCACCTGAGGCCCCAAGTGGATGGCCTAATGCAATTGCTCCACCGTTTGGATTTACCTTGTTGCTATCATCTGGCAAGCCTAAATCACGGGTCACTGCCAATGCCTGTGCAGCAAAGGCTTCATTGAGCTCAATTACATCCATCTGCTCTAAAGTCAGGTTGGCTTGTTTCAGTAATTTTTTAATGGCGGGTGCCGGAGCAAAACCCATAATACGTGGTTCTACACCCACAGCTGTTGAAGCAATGATCTTGGCACGTGGTTTGAGGTTATAAGCCTGAACTGCATCATCAGAAGCAATCAGTAGAGCTGCTGCCCCATCATTAATACCTGAAGCATTACCTGCTGTTACAGTGCCATCTTCTTTTACAACTGGTTTAAGTTTCCTTAAACCTTCAAGTGTGGTCGATGCACGTGGATGTTCATCGCTATCGATCACAACAGCATCCCCCTTACGCTGAGGGATTTCAACTGCCACGATTTCTTTAGAAAAAAAGCCTTTGGCTTGCGCGCTTGCGGTGCGTTGTTGGCTCACCAAGGCAAACTGGTCCTGATCTGCACGATTAACGTTGAACTGTTCAGCCACGTTTTCGGCAGTCTGGGGCATGGTGTCTACACCATACAATTCTTTAAGTTTTGGGTTGATGAAACGCCACCCCATGGTGGTGTCTTCAATCTTCTGGCTACGGCCAAAAGCACTGTCAGACTTACCCATTACATAAGGCGCACGGCTCATGCTTTCCACACCACCTGCAATCACCAAGTTCGCTTCGCCTGCTTTAATAGCACGGGCAGCAATAGCAATCGCATCGAGTGAAGAACCGCACAAACGGTTAATGGTGGTTGCTGGAACCTGATACGGTAAACCGGCAAGCAGTGCTGACATACGGCCGACATTACGGTTATCTTCACCAGCTTGGTTGGCACAGCCATAGATCACATCATCAACCTGTTCCCAATCTACACTTGGGTTACGCTGCATGAGGGCTTTAATCGGCACAGCGCCAAGGTCATCGGCACGGACGGGTGCAAGGCCACCGGCATAACGGCCGAATGGAGTACGGATGGCATCGATGATATAAGCGTTTTTCATTCTTACATTTCCATTTTGAAATCTGTTGCTGTCATTGCTACATCGTGAAACTTTTTAGCATTTGCTGGTGCTGATCATGGTTACTAAGTTCGAAGTAGTCATGACGGAGTCTTATCGTGTTGAGTCAAATGCCAGTAGTTAATTCATGTCACTTTTTTAAAAAAGTAACCAAAAACCTTTGTTGAACAGAGGAGGCTTCCATGCCTCCCTGTCCAACGGGCGACATCCATGTCGCCTGTCACAATAGCGAATTACGGTAAAATCCAAATTAATAAGCAAGAACCGTATTCAAAGAGTTCCATTCAATGTTTCGCGTTGGCGACATGGATGTCGCCTCGTTGCTCAGCACAACAGGGATGTTGTGTCTGAGTAACAAAGGATTTTTGTTACTTTTTATCCTTAAAAAGTAAGGTACTGCCTATACAAAGGGCTTTCGAAGACCACTATCATTTACAGGCAATGACAGTAGTAGCATTGGCTATGCTGTGTAAACTTTACCCTTGAGTGGCATCGATCAAAGTTGCGCCCGTAAAAGCCTGTAACTCATCAAAGTTAAGACCTTCAACTTTCTCAATCACCTTTAAACCATCTTTGGTCACATCAATCACACACAGGTCGGTGTAAATACGATCCACACAGTGCTTACCCGTTACCGGATAAGTGAGCTCAGCGACAATCTTTGGTTCACCTTGTTTGGTCACATGGTCTGTGGTGATAAATACTTTCTTGGCACCAACTGCCAAATCCATCGCACCACCCACCGCAGGAATCGCATCCGGCGCACCGGTGTGCCAGTTCGCCAAGTCACCATTGGCTGCAACCTGAAAGGCACCAAGCACGGCAATATCAAGGTGACCACCACGCATCATCGCAAATGAGTCACCATGGTGGAAAAAGCTGCCGCCTTCAAGCATGGTCACAAACTCTTTACCTGCATTAATCAGTTCAGGGTCTTCTTCACCTGCAGCTGGTGGTGGGCCAAATGCCAATAGTCCATTTTCAGAATGAAGGAAAATATCTTTATCGTTAGGTAAGTAGCTGGCAATCTTGGTTGGTAAGCCAATGCCCAAGTTCACATAGGCGCCATCTGGAATATCTTGTGCCACACGTTGTGCAATCTGGTCACGGCTGAGTTTCTGGTAGCTCATGTTATTTCTCCTTATTGCTTACTGTGCTGGCGTTACTTGTACAACATGCTGTACAAAGATACCCGGGGTAATGATGTGTTCTGGGTCTAATCCACCCAGCTCCACCACTTCAGAAACCTGAGCAATGGTGACATCAGCAGCCATGGCCATGATCGGGCCAAAGTTACGTGCAGATTTACGGTAAACCAGATTACCCCAGCGGTCGCCCTTATAGGCTTTAATCAAGGCGAAGTCAGCCTTGATCGGATATTCAAGTACGTAATCTTTACCATCAATCTCACGAGTTTCTTTACCTTCGGCCAAAAGAGTTCCAAAGCCTGTTGGAGTAAATACAGCACCTAAACCCATACCGGCAGCCTGAATACGACAAGCCAGATTACCTTGCGGTACAACCTCAAGTTCCACCTTTCCGGCACGGTATAGTTCATCAAACACATAAGAATCTGACTGACGTGGGAAAGAGCAAATGACTTTTTTTACTGAACCGGCTTTAAGCAGTTTAGCCAGACCATAGTCACCATTACCGGCATTGTTGCTCACAATGGTTAAGCCTTTAACACCGAGTTCAATCAGACCGTCAATGAGTTCAGCGGGTTGTCCTGCGGTACCAAAACCACCAATCAGTATGGTTGCACCATCTTTAATCTGCGATAAAACCTCGCTTAGTGAGGACTTACTTTTGTCAATCATGTGAGAAACCTTAGAGCATGAGGTAACGTAATGTATTACTACCGCTAAAAATTTATTGAAATTCTTAATGGTAGTAATAAATGGAGTAAATTTTGTGAGTCAAAAGCGAACTTTTAACTCACATACACTTTCAATTAAGCACTAGCGCGACGACGTTCAACTTCAGTTGAAGGAGCAGCAGCGGCTTCTTTAACCAATTCAATGTTAAATGTGATGTGTTTGAAAGCGTGATCTAAACCACGGCGTTGAATTTCAGCAGGGTCTGTTACATCTACTGCTGTTGCCACTAAACCGTCACGAGTAGCGAAGGCAAAGTCATCCCATAAGTACTCATCACCTTCAATGTTGAATTGAGTAGTTAGCTTGCGGTAACCCGGTGCAGAAACGAAGTAGTGAACGTGAGATGGACGGTTACCATGACGGCCTAACTTGTTAAGAAGAGCCTGTGTTGTACCTTCAGGAGGGCATCCATAACCAACTGGCATAGTGGTTAACGCTACATATTTACCATCTGTATCAGTGAAAATGGTACGGCGTAAGTTAAAGTCAGATTGAGACTTATCAAAGAATGAATAGTTACCTAAACTGTTGGCATGCCATACTTCAACTTTAGCATTTTCAATAATATTGCCATCCGTGTCAGTTACTTTACCTTCAATAATTAAGGTATCGATTTTGCCAGTTTCAGTTCCATCATCCATACGTGCAAAACCAACTGATTCAGGCGCGCCAGCTACATAAAGTGGACCTTCAATAGTACGTGGTGTGCCGCCAGTAACACCAGCTTTGGCATCTGCTTCATCTGCACGTAAGTCAAGATAATGTTCTAAACCTAAGCCAGCAGCCAAAAGACCAAGTTCATTTGCTTGACCTGCATCGGTAAAATATTCCAAACCTTTCCAAACTTCAGAAGGCTGGATGTCTAAATCTTCGATGGCTTGAAATAAATCCCCAAGAAGGCGCACTACAATTTGTTGAACACGTGCATCGACTTCACCTTTTGCTGTGTCGACATTCATTTGTTTTACAAGCGCATCAATTTGTTGACGGTTCATACTAAAACTCCTTAAGTATGCAATACGGTTTTGGGTGGCAGCGCTGCGGGCATTTTGTTTTGCTAGCGAATAAGTGCCGCCACGTTCCTTGTTACCTTCTGAATAATCTGCTTGGTTTTTAAATGGACTTCAGAGATCACATTTAAAACATTCTTTGGATTTACGAATCATCATCACGAACAGAAGATGGGTGACGGTTCATTGCCATCACTTCAATGTCCATGTATGGATAGAGAGGTAAACCCTGTAAAATGTTGTGCAATTCTTCATTGCTCTCGACATCAAAAATGCTGATGTTCGAGTACTGGCCTGTAATTCGCCAGATATGACGCCATTTACCTTGGCGTTGTAATTCTTGCGAATAAGCTTTTTCAACGGCCTTAATTTCATTTGCTTTGTCGGCTGGCATATCAAGTGGAATATGCACATCCATACGTACATGAAATAACATGGGAAACTCCTTATCCTGTTGCCTTAACGACGTAATTTCTCAATCTTATCTTCATCAATTTCAATGCCTAAGCCCGGAGCTGTTGGCAAATGCAATTCAAAGTTTTCGTAACGTAGCGGCTCTTTTAAAATTTCTTCGGTAAGTAATAACGGACCAAATAATTCAGTGCCGAACGCTAATGTTTCAAAGGTTGCAAATACATGGGCCGATGCAATACTTCCTACAGGACCTTCAAGCATGGTGCCGCCATATAGGTCGATACCAGCCAAACCAGCAATTTTGCCAACTTCACATGCTTCAATCAGGCCACCAGATTGTTCAATCTTGACGGCAAATACATCTGCACCATGATTTTTTGCAATACGGTATGCACTGTCAGGTCCAGTTAAAGCTTCATCTGCCATAATGGCTACATCAAAACGATGGGTGAGGCGAGCAAGAGCTTCGGTATTTTGAATTGCACATGGTTGTTCGATTAAATCGATTCCACCATCTTGGAGCTGTTGAATACCATGAATACATTCAAGTTCTGACCATGCACGGTTTACATCTACACGTACACTAACATCAGCACCTAATGCTTTTTTAATCGCAATCACATGGTCAACATCTTGCTGTAAAGGACGTGCACCAATTTTAAGTTTGAACGTGTTATGGCGCTTTAGCTCAATCATTTTGCGAGCTTCAGCAATATCTTTTTCCGTGTCACCAGACGCAAGCGTCCAAAGCACAGGTAAACTATTACGCAGACGTCCACCTAAAACTTCGCTTAATGGCACACCTAAACGTTTGGCCTGAATATCAAGTAGGGCAGTCTGAATTGCACACTTAGCAAAGCGGTTACCATTAATATTTTTACGAATCAGTTTAAGTGTTTGTGCAACATTTAAATCTTTAACTGATGTCAGTAATGGTGCAAAGTAGGTATCAATATTGGCTTTGACACTCTCAGGACTTTCTTCACCATAGTTCAGCCCACCAATGGTGGTGGCTTCACCCCAACCGACAATACCATCCGTGGTCGTAATTTTAACGAGTACCAAAGTCTGGGTACGCATAGTAGTCACAGACAACTGGTGAGGACGGATAGTTGGAATATCCACAAGTATGGTTTCTATGGTTCTATACATGAAGTTTCAACTATTACGAACTTGTTTGTATACCATAGAAGAATGTAATAGCCTAAAATAGATATAGAACGGTATTTTAAGATACTAAAAAGGTATATTAATGGAATTAAGACATCTACGTTATTTTGTTACCGTTGTTGAAGAACAGAGTCTGACGAAAGCCGCAGAAAAGCTTTTTATTGCTCAGCCACCTTTAACACGCCAAATCAAAAAACTAGAAGAAGAATTAGGGATCGATTTATTCGAAAAAGGCTCTCGTCCATTAAAAGTAACGGAAGCAGGGCTGTTTTTTTACCAGCATGCGGTGCAAATTTTGACTCACACCGCTCAAGCTGCTTCGATGGCTAAAAAAATGAAGCTGGTCGAGAACGTTGTTAAAGTGGGTTATGTGAGTTCGCTTCTTTATGGGCGATTACCACAAGTCATCTATCTATTTAGGCAAAAAAATCCTGACATTCATGTTGAGCTTATTGAGTGTGGTACACGAGATCAGGTAGAAGCATTAAAACTTGGCAAAATCGATTTAGGATTTGGGCGATTACCAATTAGTGATCCAGCGATTAAGCGACTTCTGCTTAGAAAAGAAAAGTTAAAACTCGCAATCCATAAAAAACACCCATTAAGTGATTTCCAAGAGACAGGAATTTATTTATCTCAAATTATTAATGAGACAATTTTTTCTTATCCAACTACACCTAAACCAAATTTTTCGACCACTATTCAAGCTTTATTTACCAAATTAGGTCTTGTCCCAGCCAAGCTGACTGAAGTACGAGAAATTCATATGGCACTTGGCTTAGTGGCGTCCGGTGAGGGTATTTGTATTATTCCGGAAAGCGCCTGCGACATTGGAATGAAGAATCTAACTTATTTAAATATCTTAGACCTAGAAGCCTATAGTCCCATCTCTCTATCCATGCGCAACATGGACCAAAGTTCCTATATTCCTAAAATTTTAGATTGCATTGAAGAGATCTATAGCGAAGAAGATGTGTCTAGAAACTTGAATTTATAAACTTTTAAGGTTCTTAAACTGGATATTTCATGTTATTTTAAAACTTTAAACCTATAGGTAATATGTAAAAGGAATTATTGAATGAGAAAAATTTTAGGTTTAGCTTCACTTATTATGTCTACTAGCGTTTTACATGCGGAACAATTAAAAGAACAAGAAAAAACTTCTCCTTATAGCGCGAATGTGACTTTTGCTAGTCAATATATTTCACGTGGTTTCCAACAAACTTGGGGTAAACCAGCCTTACAAGGTGGACTGGATTATGCCAATCCTAGTGGTTTTTTTGTAGGAACTTGGGCATCAAGTGTAAGTTCCAACTATCTGCGAGATGCTTCAGTTGAATGGGATTTTTATACAGGTTATTTAAAAACAATCGATAAATTCTCGATTGGTATGTCTATTTTTTATTATTACTATCCAGGCGCGAAAAGTACACCAGAAACGGGAAATACGAGTTATAACTATGGTGAAATCGTACCTCAAATTGGCTATGGTCCTTTAAGCCTCAAATACTTTGTGACTTACACGCCAGATTATGCTGGTTATAACTCTAAAACCATGGGTGGACCTGCTGGTAAAAGGTCAAGAGGATCAAGTTATTTAGATGTTAACTTTACCCAGCCGATCAGTGAAACTTGGACTTTTGGTGCCCACTATGGCTATGAAAGAATCAAAAACTTTTCAGAGTCGAACTTTCAAGATGTTAAAGCCGAAGTAATTAAAGATTTAGGTGATGGTTGGAGTACAGGATTAGCCTATACCAAGGCATGGGATAAAAATGCTTATTATAAAAAGTATAGCAATGGTGAGCCGGGCGCACCTATTTCAAATCCAATTGATTCAACTTTTACAGTCTCTGTAAAAAAGGTGTTCTAATTTATAAATAAAAAGCCTGATCACTTTAATTTAGAGTCAGCAGGCTTTTTCTAATACATAGAGAAAATTATTTTTTAATTAAATCATAAGCCATCTTAGTGTCATCTAGCTGAACGAGTGAAGCATGGCGAGCAGAGAGCGGATCTTTATTTTCAATTGCTGTCAAAATTGCTTTATGTCTTGGTAGCGAATGGCCTTGTAAATTTGGACGTAGACTTGTCACTTGAATTGATTGCTGCAAAGGTAAAACCAACATTTTTGACATATAAGCCAATAAATCATTATGCGTTGCTTTAGCAATTGCTAAGTGAAACTGAATATCGGGTTCTATAAACTCTTCAACTGTTGTCGCTTTTTCCATGCCTTCATAGGCTTGCTTAATACGCTCAATATCTTCTTCATTTGCTGTACTTGCGGCAATATAAGCAAGCTCTGGTTCTAAAACGCGTCGTACAGTAGAAAGGGTTTTAAAAAACTCGTGTTCAGGGGTTGTTTGAATCAACCAAAACAATACATCCGGATCGAGCAAATGCCATTCTTCTTTAGGTCTAACCACAGTCCCGATTTTAGGTCTTGAGTAAGTTAAACCTTTAGCATTTAAAACACGGATGGCTTCGCGAAAGACAGGGCGGCTGACTTTATATTCCTCACATAAATCAACTTCACTTGGGAGTTTTTCATTTTCTGAGATTTCTCCAGAAACGATTTTTAATCCCAATTGTTGAACAATTAATGCATGTTGGCTTTTGCTTGGAATAGGATTTTTATAGTCAGCTTTACTCATATTTCACTATTACGAGATGTTGAATATCCTATGGTATAGATGACCTTGTGTTTTAACAAGATCATCTTTTTCAAGAATAAATATTAATGAGAATGACGTGGAACTTCCGAGCCGCGGCAACCGACCAAGAAATCAAAATCACAGCCTTCATCGGCTTGTAAAACATGTTCTACATAGAGCTTACGGTAGCCGCCAATAAAACTTGGTGGAGCTGGAGGCGCTAAATTTTCAAGACGTTGCTTAAGTTCTTCATCACTCACTTCTAGGTGAAGTTTTCCAGCATAGGCATCAAGTTCGATAAAGTCGCCATTTTGAACTACAGCCAAAGGCCCGCCTGCCATGGCTTCTGGAGCAACATGCAAAACTACAGTGCCATAAGCTGTTCCACTCATACGTGCGTCGGAAATACGGACCATGTCGGTAATGCCTTTGGCTAAAATTTTTGGTGGTAGTCCCATATTTCCGACTTCTGCCATGCCCGGATAGCCTTTAGGGCCGGCATTTTTCATCACAAGAATACAAGTTTCATCGACATCTAGATCTGGGTCATTAATCCGGGCTTTATAATCATCGAAGTTTTCAAATACGACTGCACGACCACGGTGTTTCATCAACTCCGGTGTGGCAGCAGATGGTTTAAGCACTGCACCTTTAGGCGCTAAATTACCGCGTAAAATACACATGCCGCCATCTTGTCGAATTGGGTTATCTATTTTCCGAATCACTTCATCGTTATAAATAGGTGATTGCTGGCAGTTTTCCCAAATGGTTTGACCGTTTACGGTTAAAGCTTGTGGATTTGGCAAGAGATTGGCTTCACCCATACGACGAATTACGGCTGGCAAGCCGCCGCTATAATAGAACTCTTCCATTAAAAAACGACCCGAAGGCTGTAAGTCGACAATGGTTGGCATACCGCGGCCAACACGGTTCCAGTCATCGAGTTGTAAATCAACCCCAATGCGTCCGGCAATTGCTTTTAAGTGAATTACGGCATTGGTTGAACCACCAATAGCTGCATTGACCTTAATGGCATTTTCAAAGGCTTCTTTGGTTAAGATTTTAGAAAGACGTAAATCTGCATGAACCATATCAACAATACGCATACCAGAAAGATGAGCCAACACATAACGGCGAGAATCTACCGCTGGAATGGCCGCATTGTGGGGTAAAGAAGTGCCTAGGGCTTCAGCCATACACGCCATTGTAGAAGCGGTGCCCATGGTGTTACATGTACCAGCCGAGCGTGACATACCAGACTCGGCAGATAAAAATTCATTTAAATCAATTTTGCCTGCTTTTAATTCTTCATGCATTTGCCAAACGATAGTACCTGCACCAATGTCTTTGCCTTTATGCTTACCATTCAGCATTGGACCGCCAGTCACTACAATGGCTGGAATATCACAGCTTGCGGCACCCATTAATAATGCAGGTGTAGTTTTGTCACAACCTGTTAGTAAGACCACACCGTCAATAGGGTTACCACGAATAGCTTCTTCGACATCCATACTGGCTAAGTTACGGGTAAACATGGCGGTAGGACGTAAATTCGACTCACCATTTGAAAACACAGGGAATTCAACAGGGTAGCCGCCCGCTTCTAAAATCCCTTTTTTTACATGTTCGGCAATTTTTCGAAAATGCGCATTACATGGGGTGAGTTCAGACCACGTATTACAAATCCCAATGATGGGCTTGCCTTGAAACTCATGATCTGGGATTCCTTGGTTCTTCATCCAGCTACGATACATAAAGCCATTTTTATCCGTTGTACCAAACCAGGCAGCCGAACGAAGAACTTGTTTGTTATTCATACAAATTTCCCTATATAGTATTACTATTAGAATTAATTGAATTAAAAAATACACCATAAATTTTATTTTTAAAAGGTTTGAAATTTAAATAGTATTACTATATTTTAAATTGAAAGGATAATTTACGAGCAAGATGCTCTATAAGTAAATAATAGGAAATGGAGTCGAACATGGATTTCGAAAAGGATGTAATACGGACGGTCACGTTTAAGCTGATACCTGCATTAGTCATACTATATCTGGTGGCATACATTGATCGGGCCGCTGTCGGGTTCGCTCATTTGCATATGGGTGCCGATGTAGGAATTGGTGATGCTGCCTATGGTCTAGGAGCTGGCTTATTTTTTATTGGATATTTTCTTTTTGAAGTTCCAAGTAATTTGCTTTTAGACAAATTTGGTGCTCGTAAATGGTTTACCCGCATTTTATTAACATGGGGCCTCATCACCATGGCCATGGCGCTTATTCAGGGCCCTAAAAGTTTTTATCTCTTACGGTTTTTACTCGGTGTTGCTGAGGCAGGTTTTTTCCCTGGTGTTTTATACCTGATTACACAGTGGTATCCGGTGCGGCATCGTGGAAAAATCATGGGAATGTTTGTGCTTTCACAACCGATTGCCATGATGATTGCAGGGCCTTTAGCGGGTCTATTACTTGGAATGGATGGCATTGCAAATTTGCACGGCTGGCAATGGTTGTTCGTTGCAGTTGGCTTGCCCGCGGTTTTATTGGCTTTACCGACATTTCTGTGGCTACCCGATAAGATTGATAAAGTAAAGTGGTTAAGCATTGAACAAAAACAATGGCTTAAAAATGAACTCATTAAAGATGAAGCCGAATATGACCAAATCCGACATGCCAATCCACTACATGCCTTAAAAGACAAACGCGTACTTTTATTAGCACTCTACTATTTACCGGTAACTTTAAGTATTTATGGTTTAAATCTCTGGCTTCCTACCATTATTAAGCAATTTGGCGGAGGTAGTGATATTCAAATTGGGTTCTTATCTAGCATTCCCTATATTTTTGGAATTATTGGACTCCTCATTATTCCGCGTAGTACTGACCGCCTGAACGATCGTTACGGACACTTAAGTTTTCTATATGCACTAGGTGCTTGTGCAATGTTTTTAAGTGGTTGGCTAAACTCTCCAGTTATGCAGTTGGCAGCTTTGGCTATAGTTGCGTTCTGTCTATTTTCATCGACTGCCGTGTTTTGGACATTACCAGGTCGTTTCTTAACAGGTGCAAGTGCAGCAGCTGGTATTGCCTTAATTAACTCTGTTGGAAATTTAGGTGGCTATGTCGGTCCATTTGGGATCGGACTGTTAAAAGAATACACGGGAAATATGGCTGCTGGTTTGTATTTCTTATCTATCGTCATGCTTTTTGGCTTGATTCTGACTTACATCGTCTATGCCAAGCTCGAACGCCAAAAAACACAAACAGTGAATATTCAAAAGCCTTTGTAAGGAATAAAACATGCAAATTATTCAATTTGAGAATCGTGCAAATCAACGTGCCGTCGCGAAAGTAGAAGGCAACATGGCATATCCGGTTAAAGATATTCAATCTGTTCGTGATTTAGCACTTTTAGCAATCCGCAATAAAGTTTCACTGGAACAACAAGTTGAGGCGTTAGGGTTTGAGTCCGAAACTTATGATTATTCATCGTTATTAGCAGACTTAAAGGTATTGCCGCCTTTAGATCATCCAGATTCAACGCATTGTTTAATTTCCGGTACAGGTTTAACCCATTTAGGTTCTGCATCTGCACGCGACAAAATGCATCAACAAAATTTAAGTGATGACAGCTCGGTGACCGACACTATGCGAATATTTCAATGGGGGCTACAAAAGGGGCGTCCAGCAGAAGGTCAGATCGGGGCACAGCCAGAATGGTTTTATAAAGGCGATGGTTCAATTGTGGTAAGACCGGGAGCAGAGCTGCCTTTACCTCCATTTGCCGAAGACGGCGGCGAAGAACCTGAAATTGCAGGCCTCTATGTTATTGGAGAAGACCTAAAGCCTTACCGAATCGGGTTTGCGCTGGGCAATGAATATTCTGATCACGTAATGGAGCGTCGTAATTATTTATATTTGGCTCATTCAAAATTACGTTTTTGTAGTTTTGGTCCCGCTTTACGGACAGGCGAATTACCAAAACATTTAGTCGGAACTAGCCGTTTGCGCCGTGATGGACAAATCATTTGGGAAAAAGAGTTTTTGTCGGGTGAAGACAATATGTGTCATAGCTTGGCAAATCTCGAATATCACCACTTTAAGTATCAACAATTCTTAAAAGCAGGCGATGTACATATCCATTATTTCGGTACAGCGACTCTATCTTTTGCCGATGGTATTCAAGCACAAGTTAATGATGAGTTTGAAATAGAAATGAAAGAGTTCGGGCATCCACTCAGAAATAAACTTGCTCATATGCAACCTGAATTACCGATCGGTTCAGTTATTACTCTCTAAGGAATATAAAAATGGTCATTGGACACAACTTTATTGGCGGTTCACGTAGAGCACAAAGTATAAGCTTATTGAAAAGTGTAAATGCAACAATGGGCGAAACTTTGCCTTATGAGTTTCACCATGCAACCGAGCAAGAGGTCAATCAGGCCTGTGAAGCAGCCAGTCAAGCGTTTAAGACTTACCGCCATACGTCTCCTGAACAGCGTGCTGTTTTTCTAGAAAATATTGCCGATGAACTCGATGCATTAGGTACAGATTTTCTTGAAATCGTTTCACAGGAAACCGCTCTGCCACTTGCACGCTTACAAGGTGAACGTGCCCGTACCAGTGGACAAATGCGTTTATTTGCCAAAGTGCTGCGCCGTGGTGACTTTTTAGGTGCCCGTATTGATACTGCTTTACCAGAGCGTCAGCCTTTACCTCGGCCAGACCTGCGCCAGATTAAAATCGGTGTTGGCCCTGTTGCAGTGTTTGGGGCAAGTAACTTTCCTTTAGCATTCTCAACTGCGGGTGGTGACACTGCTTCGGCACTAGCGGCTGGATGTTCGGTAGTAGTAAAAGCCCATAGTGGACATATGGCGACAGCAGATTTCGTAGCGCAGGCAATTGAACGTGCCGTAGAAAAATCAAATATGCCTAAAGGTGTGTTTAACATGATCTACGGTAATGGCGTAGGTGAACCTTTAGTGAAGCATCCTTTAATTCAGGCTGTAGGTTTTACGGGTTCACTGCGTGGCGGACGAGCTTTATGTGACATGGCCGCAGCTCGTCCACAACCGATTCCTGTGTTTGCTGAAATGAGCAGTATTAATCCGATGTTGATGTTGCCAGAAGCCTTAAAAAACCGTGGTGAAAAAATTGCACAGGACTTGGCTGATTCGGTGGTTTTAGGCTGTGGTCAGTTCTGTACCAATCCGGGCTTAATCTTGGGTATTAAATCAGCTGAATTTAGCCAGCTCATTAGCAACCTGACTGAAATTATGGGTGCTAAACCTGCGCAAACTATGCTCAATGCCGGAACCTTAAAAAGTTATACCGCTGCCCTTGAGCACTTAACTGAGCATCAAGGCATTAAGCATTTGGCAGGTCAAACTCAACAAGGCAATCAGGCTCAGCCACAACTGTTTAAAGCGGATATTGAGTTATTACTGGCGGGTGATCAGCTTTTACAAGAAGAAATCTTTGGGCCAACCACAGTCATTATTGAAGTTGAAGATAAAGCCCAACTCATTCAGGCGCTACAAAGCATGAATGGTCAGCTGACTGCGACTTTAATTGCCGATGAAACTGACTTAACCGAGTTTGCTGATGTAGTTCCTGTACTAGAGGAAAAAGCCGGTCGATTACTCATCAATGGCTACCCAACGGGTGTTGAGGTCTGTGATGCGATGGTACATGGCGGGCCATACCCAGCCACTTCAGATGCAAGAGGCACTTCAGTTGGAACCTTGGCCATTGACCGTTACTTAAGACCTGTGTGTTACCAGAACTATCCGCAAAGTTTATTGCCGGAAGCTTTAAAAGACAGCAACCCGTTGCAGATTTTAAGACTGGTCAATGGTGAGATGACTAGAGAAGCAATCTAAAAAATAAAAAGAGACCATATGAAGGTCTCTTTTTTATATTTCGAATAATAAATCTATAGCGGAGTAGGCAAATTAAGCACGACTTGTGCATCTTCTATAACATCTAAACGCAAAATTTTTGAAGCACCTAGTTCATTTAATAACTTTGTTAAAGGGCCTTCATTTTTCACTAATCTTACTTTCTTTGGAAAAAGTTTTTGCGCGAAAGAAAGAATGTTTGATTGAACCTCTGTCTGGTGCCATTTACCATCAACAACATGTAGCATGGTTGCTTTATTAATATGTGTTTCAGAGTCAACATGTTTTAAAGGGGGGACAGCAGTCTCTAAACTTAAATCTAACTTACCATTAAGATCAAAAATATTGGCTTGAACGCTTTTTGAGTTAATGTTCACGTCAATTTTAGTCAGCCATTTCGGTAACTGGTAACCATATACACCCCGCACTCTGGCAATTTCTGTATCGACAGGTAACGCTAAAACATGTGCATAAAAATGACGTTGGCGCATCGATTTGATTAGTTCTGCAATATGTGGCACATGCGCATTAGGCTTGCGTACCACAATCGCAATCGACACTTCGTTATAAGGGTCATTGTCACAAACCGAATAGGTAAAGAACGTAACAGCGACCAACCCATAACCCGGGAAGGGTTGTAATGGTGTTAAGTCAGCAGGAAGTTTTGCTTTAATCTGTTTAATAGGTGCAAGCATCAGCAGTTGCACATTTGCGCTACGATAATAAAAGTTGGGTGCCCAAACAGGACCTACACGGGACTCCATAATTTTTTTAGGAATATGACGGAAAAAGTCGATATTGCCAGCAGCAGGGTCTTGAGCGACTTCATCTAAATCGGGATTCATTCTAAAACGGTCATAATAACCACCTTTGGGTACTTTGATTTTTTGTTGTCCAAATTCAACCTCAGTAAATTGTTGTTTTATATCCATGAAAATTCACCTTTACATTAATTGACCGAGTATCTGATGCTGTCCATATGAAGACGTGTTAATTTAGAACCACTACAGAAACTATAAGTTTAAAGTTCACTTTAAAGTCAAGATTTTAATTTTGATGGCTAAAGGCTTTGACATTTAAATGAAATAAAAAAGGGGAAAGATGAGAAGAGTTTAAGGCCGTGCTTTCATATAAATTTTATTTTAAAAATACAATTAAAGTAATTGACCTTAAAGTTAACTTTAAGCTTAGTATCAATATTCAAATTTTATAACCAATCTATAAGTAGTTGTTTAGCAGGAGAACGAAGATGGGATACGTAACGACAAAAGACGGTGTAGAGATTTTTTATAAAGATTGGGGACCACGTGATGCCCAAGTTCTATTTTTTCATCATGGTTGGCCTTTGAGTTCAGATGATTGGGATACACAATTGCTTTTTTTCCTTAAAGAAGGTTTTCGTGTAGTTGCTCATGACCGCCGTGGACATGGGCGTTCGAGTCAGGTATGGGATGGTCACGATATGGACCATTACGCAGATGATGTTGCAGAAGTGGTTAAACATCTGAACATTAAAAATGCAATTCATATTGGCCATTCAACAGGTGGTGGTGAAGTGGCTCACTATATTGCACGTCATGGTCAAGAAAACGTTAAGAAAGCTGTTCTTGTCAGTGCAGTACCACCGCTTATGGTTAAAACTGAAAATAATCCTGAAGGTTTACCAAAAGAAGTTTTTGATGACCTTCAAAATCAGGTTCTCACAAACCGTGCACAATTTTTCCGAGACCTTCCATCTGGCCCATTCTATGGTTTTAACCGACCAGATGCGAAACCATCTGAAGGTATTATTGCTAACTGGTGGCGTCAGGGTATGACGGGCAGTGCAAAAGCACATTACGATGGTATTGTTGCATTCTCACAAACTGACTTTACTGAAGATTTAAAGAAAATCACTATTCCTGTTTTGGTATTACATGGTGACGACGACCAGATCGTGCCTTATAAAACGTCTGGTGTGAAATCTGCTGAGTTACTTCAAAATAGCCAACTCAAAATCTACCCAGGTTTTTCTCACGGTATGTTAACCGTAAACCATGAAGTAATTAATGCGGACTTATTAGCGTTTATTCGCGAATAATTTAAAGCTATAAACTTTAAAAAAGAGGCCTATTAAGTGCCTCTTTTTTATTTATAAGAAATTGAAATTAAAAGTAATAAATAGAGAAATAATAAAAGGTATTGACATTAAAGTTAGCTTTAATCTTAAAGTAAAGCCATACTGAATGAGGTCATTCCAATGAAAGTGTTCGAAAAATTAGTATTCCCAAATGGCTCATATGTTCCTAATCGTATTGCTAAAGCGGCAATGGAAGAAAATATGGCTGATTTAAACCATGCACCATCAGAAGAATTAATGCGTTTATATCAGGCTTGGGCAAATGGTGGCGTAGGTCTAATCATTACCGGAAATGTGATGGTAGACCGCCGAGCGATGACTGGACCGGGCGGCGTAGTGCTTGAAGATGAAAAGCATCTAGATACTTTCAAAAAATGGGCACAAATTAGCCGTTCCAAAGGTGCTCAGGTTTGGCTTCAAATTAACCATCCGGGTCGACAAATGCAAGCTAACCTAGGTCAGCAGACTTGGGCGCCTTCTGCAATTTCACTTGATCTTGGCAAAATGTCAAATCGCTTTAACACACCAATTGAAATGACTGAATCTATGATTGCAGAAGTGATTCAGCGTTTTGCAAACACGGCACGTTTAGGTGAAAAAGCAGGATTTACTGGTGTGGAAATTCATGCAGCGCATGGATATTTATTAAGCCAGTTTCTTTCTCCACTCAGCAATAAACGCCAAGATCGTTGGGGCGGTTCTTTAGAAAACCGCGCTCGTATTTTAATTGAGATTGTGGAAGCGGTTCGTAAAGTGGTTTCGCCACAGTTTACGGTCGCAGTGAAACTAAATTCAGCCGATTTCCAGCGTGGCGGTTTTAGCGCTGAAGATGCTCAGCAAGTGGTCAAAATGTTAAATGAGCATGCAGTCGATTTGGTTGAACTTTCAGGTGGTAGCTATGAAGCGCCTGCAATGCAAGGTCAGGCACGTGATGGTCGTACACTTGCCCGTGAAGCTTATTTTTTAGAATTTGCACAAGAAATTCGTAAAGTTGCCAAAATGCCTGTTATGGTGACAGGTGGCATACGCCGTAAACAAGTGGCAGAAAAAGTAATTGAAAGTGGTGTAGATATGGTCGGTATAGCCACAGCTTTAGCGATTGAACCTAATTTGCCAAATGCTTGGAAACAAGGCCAAAATATTTCACCTGAACTCAAACCAATTACATGGGAAAATAAAACATTGGCTTCACTTGCCAATATGGCTGTGGTCAAATTCCAGTTACGTAATTTAAGTGCTGGTAAAAAAACAAAACCAAATGTTTCACCAGCTTGGGCTTTAATTTTGCAACAATCAGCGATGTCATGCCGTACTCGCCAGTATAAAAAAGGCATGCGTAACTATTCATTTGCTTCTTAAAAAGTGAGTTGTGTTATGACAAATCTTAACGATTCAAACTGGTTAATTTATGGAGCAAATGGCTACACGGGCGAATTAATCGCTCGTGAAGCTGTACGCCAAGGTCTAAAACCGACTTTGGCTGGCCGTAACAAAGCTAAGGTTGAAGCACTTGCTCAAGAGTTGGGACTTGACTATAAAGCTTTTGGACTTGATAACGTAGATGCAATAAGTGAGCAACTCCAAGGTTTTAAACTGGTTATGCATTGTGCAGGGCCTTTTTCAGCGACATCGAAACCCATGATGGAAGCTTGTATAAAGGCAGGTGCTCACTATCTAGATATTACGGGCGAAATCTCAGTATTTGAGTTGGCACAGTCACTTAACAGCCAAGCCGAAAAAGCCGATATTGTGCTTTGTCCGGGTGTCGGTTTCGATGTAATTCCAACAGACTGTGTTGCTGCTGCCTTGAAAGAAGCACTACCAGATGCGACCCATTTAGCGCTTGGTTTTGACTCTAGAACTGGGTTTTCACCGGGTACAGCCAAAACAAGTACAGAAGGCATGGCCGAAGGTGGAAAAATTCGTAAAAACGGAAAAATTACCACTGTTCCGTTAGCACATTATGTCCGGACTATTGATTTTGGTGATGGCAAAAAAAGTGCCATGAGTGTTCCTTGGGGAGACGTATCGACAGCGTTCTATACAACCGGCATTCCAAACATTGAGGTGTTTGTACCTGCATTTCCTAAAATGATTTTTGGTGCAAAAATGCTGAACTATGTACGCCCAGTATTAAAAATCAATGCTGTGCAGAAGTTTATTAAATCACGTATTGAAAAAACGGTTGTGGGGCCAAATGAGGAGCTTCGAGCGAAAGTACCTACCTATGTTTGGGGTGAAGCAAGAAATGCACGTGGGGAAATCAAAACTGCCCGTATTCAAACGGAAAACGCCTATAGTCTTACCGTAAATGGCTCACTGACTGTGGTGAATTATTTACTCAGAAATACCGTTAAAGGCGGTACACATACACCCGCAAAACTGATGGGCTATAAGCTAGTGACCGAGTTGCCGGGTTCTGGCCCGCTAGTCATTACGTAACCAAGCCTTTATTAAAACAGTACGTTTATAGATAACCCGAATAAGGAGCCATTCTTGTTCGGGTCATTTATATAATTTATAAATATTTCAGGAAGATATAGAGCTATATAGATACAAGAAAAATCAGAAAACAAAACACTCCATAAGAAATCATTTAAATTGAATATACTAAAAAGCGATAAATCTTATTCATAACAAAGGAATGAAAATGAGAAAACTCATACTGTTTCTACATGCATCGCTTGATAGTTTTGTCGAAGGTCCAAATGGGGCAATGGACATAGGTTGGATTGCTTACGATGCCGATTTGGCAAATCATGCAAAAGAAATCTTGAGCACTGCCGATACGGTAATTTGGGGACGTGCGACTTACCAGATGATGCATAATTATTGGCCAACCATGCTTTCAAACCCCGAAGCTTCGGAGCATGAACGAAATCATGCTGAGTGGATTGAAAAGACTGAAAAAATCGTTTTTTCAACCACCTTAGATACTGTTGAATGGAATAATTCCAGACTTGTGAAAGATCATGTTGAAGAAGAAATTAATAAGCTCAAGCAGCAACCGGGCAAGGATATGGTGATTTTGGGGAGTCCACGGTTTGCACACTATCTCATGCAACTTGGTTTAATTGATGAATATAAAATTACGGTTTCGCCCGTTTTAATTGGTAGTGGCTTGCCGCTATTTCAAGGTATTCAGCAAAAGACCAATCTTAAACTTATTGAAAATAAAACTTTTGCTTCTAGTGCGATAGCTCTTCACTATCAAAAGGTTGGTTAATTTTTTCTATAATATTTATATGAAAAAGACGAATTACAAGGCTGGTCTGTAATTCGTCTTTTTAGATTTATTTTATGCTGCTTAAACGTTTAACGACTGCTTCGGCAATTTCTTTACTCGACTGAGGGTTTTGTCCAGTAATAATTCTG
This sequence comes from Acinetobacter nosocomialis, assembly GCF_041021905.1. Taxonomy (NCBI): domain Bacteria; kingdom Pseudomonadati; phylum Pseudomonadota; class Gammaproteobacteria; order Moraxellales; family Moraxellaceae; genus Acinetobacter; species Acinetobacter nosocomialis. Next base: position 2,115,163 of record NZ_CP157432.1, on the reverse strand, counting down.
TCGTCTGAAACCACATATGAGGTAAACGGAATAAAAGCTTGTTTATATTTTGCACCACGTTCAATGAGTCCATTTTGTAAAGAAAATGGAGCTTGAGACTTAATACCTGAAAGTGTTTCTTCTATATTTGCAAAACCCGTAACAGTTCTACCTGCAATTAACGGTTTGCCATTTTCATCCTGTAAAGGTAATAAACCACCTACGCCGTGACAAACTGCTGAAACGACTCCACCTTGGCCATAGATCTGTTCGCTAATGTTTTGCAAAGTTTTATTATTTGGGAAATCCCACATGGTACCGTGCCCACCCGTATAGTAAATGGCTTTGTACTGGGTAGGATTAATCGCGTTCGGAGCTAATGTTGTTTTTAACCGTTGCATAAATGCTGGGTCGGCTAAATGCTGACGAGCGGATTTGTCTAAGTAAATAGACTTTAAGCTACGTTCATCTAGAGGCACTTCACCACCTAAAGGACTTACAAAGTCCATTTCATAGCCGGCAGCTAATGCAACATCATAAAAATGGGTGAGCTCGGTTAGCCAAAGTCCTGTTTTATCTGAACGAGAAGGGTAAGCCGAGTGATTAGTCATTACGACTAAAATTTTTCCACTTGTTTTTGCAAGGCTTTGAGCTTTATCTGAACCTGCGGCATAAACCACATTTGTAGATAAAAGAATGGTAAAAATAATGCTTAACCAACGTTGAAAATTCCACACTTTAAACATCACAGGTTCCTCATTTATCACCTGTGGTCCATCGTATGTTTAAAGTGTACTTTAAGGTCAATAGAATTCTATAGGTTTACGGCGTTTTTGATTTATCGTAATAGAGATTCATAAGGCGTTCGGCATTTTCTTCACAGGTAATTTCATCGGGTTTGTTATTAATTGCTTCAATCATGGTGAGTAAATTTTGCTTACTGACTTTAAGCTTTTGTTCTAAAAGTTCGATTTCCTGAATTTTAGATTCAAGTGTTTGGATGAGTGCGTCATGGTTCCAAGTAGTCACTTTTGACGGTAAAAATGATTTAATTTCTGCTAAAGAAAAACCAACTTGCTGGGCCTGTTGAATTAAAGAAAGTTGCTTTAAATCGTTATCTGTATATTCACGATAACCATTCGACTTTCTTTTTGCTTTAGGCAAGAGTTTGATTTGCTCGTAATAACGAATTGTAGGGGTACTTAAACCACTTAGTTTCGATAACTCGCTAATATTCATAGCCACATACTCTATTGACATTCAAGTTAACTTTAGACTTATAGTTACTTAAAATCAAGGTTCATAACTTTACCAAGCACACACTTTCAGTAACAGCTTTCTATGCTTTGATAGATGAAAGAATAGAATTATAAATATGAAAAATGAGGTGAGAAAATGTCTAAACGCATATTACATGTCGTGACCAATATTTCACGCTATAAGGATGTAGATGAGCCGACAGGACTGTGGTTGGGCGAGCTCACTCATGCTTATGATGAATTTGAAAAGCAAGGTTATGTGCAAGATATTGTCAGCCCAAATGGCGGAAAAACCCCGATCGAGCCTAAATCGCTTGCGCCTTTGGTTGCAGATAAATCTGTTAAAGCCAGAGAAAAAGACCAAGCTTTTATTACCTTGTTAGCAAATACTTTTAAGCCTTCCGATATTCATTGGCAAGATTATGACGTGATCTATTACACGGGTGGTCACGGTGTGATGTGGGACTTTTTAGATAATCCTGAACTGCAAGAAATCACCAAAAATATTTATGAAAAAGGTGGCATTGTTTCGAGTGTATGCCACGGTTATTGCGGTTTGCTTCACGTCAGACTTTCAAATGGCAAGCGACTCATAGAAGGTAAAAAGTTAACTGGCTTTGCATGGAGTGAAGAGGTTCTGGCAGGGGTAGCGAAAAAAGTGCCGTACAATGCCGAAGAGCTCGCTAAAGAATATGGCGCTCGTTATGAAAAGGCTTTTATTCCTTTTGCGCCGTATGTCGTTCAAGATGGCAATTTGATTACTGGTCAAAACCCGTTTTCAGCTAAGAAGACGGCTTTAGCGATTATAGAAACGCTTGAAAAGAGTGCTTTGTGAAAATTATTCAAAGTTATAAATAAGATAAGCCGAATACTGCAAATGGAGTGTTCGGCTTATTTTTATCGAACTATGAACGCCACCAATAATTTTCAACATTCGGCTCGTTTAAGTTCAAAATTTGTCCCATTTGCGGTGTGCTAATGGCTAAATTATTTTCATGAGCCAAAGCCACGATACGTTCAAACGGGTCGTCCCAAGCATGAAGCGCCAAGTCAAAAGTACCATTATGTACAGGCAACAAATGACGTCCTTTTAAGTCTAAATGTGCTTGTAAAGTTTGCTCTGGTTGCATATGAACATCGGGCCATTCAGGGTCATAAGCACCAGTTTCTAACATGGTCAAATCAAACGGACCATAACGATGTCCAATCTCTTTAAACCCGTCAAAATATCCCGTGTCACCGCTAAAAAACACACGTAAGTCATTATCAATAATCACCCACGAAGCCCAAAGCGTTGCATTGCTATCGCCCATACCACGGCCTGAAAAATGATGGGCAGGGGTAGCGACCAGTTCAAGTCCATCTACATGCGTGGTGTCCTACCAGTCGAGTTGTTGAACTTTTTCTGCTGGAATTCCCCATTTAATGAGTGTATCGCCTACACCAAGCGGCGTTAAGAAATGTTCAACTTTATCGTTAAGCTGCATAACCGCATGGTAGTCGAGGTGGTCGTAGTGGTTATGCGACAGAATCACACCTTTAATGGGTGGTAAGTCTGCAATGCTAATCGGTGGCTGGTGAAAACGTTTTGGACCAATCCATTGAAAAGGTGAAGCACGTTCAGAAAAAACAGGGTCGGTTAACCAAAACTCATTTTGCAGTTTTAACAAAATGGTTGAGTGGCCCAAACGAAATAGAGAGCGGTCAGGTGCACTTAAAAGCTGTTCTTTTGACAAACTTAAAACAGGAATTTCTTTGTTGGGTACTGTGTCTTTTGGTTTGTTAAAAAGAAACTTCCACATAAGTTGAAGTGTTTTACCAAAAGAAGGCTTGTGTTGGTTCGGACGCGTATTTCTAAATTTGCCATTGTGCTGCTGAGATGGCATTAAGGGAGAAGGCAAGTTTGTTGTGTTTGAAATAGTCATCTTGTTTTTCCTTATTGGAACAAACCTATATGTACAAATAAGAACTTGGGTTAAGTGCTTATTTTAATTCATTTAAATGAGTATTTACTCACTCATTAATTGGTTTAAAAATAAGGACGCCGCGCATCCTTATTCTATGATTTATATTGAAACTGCATGCCAAAACGCTTCAAAACCAGATTTGCGATAAAGCTCGGTTTGAGAAGGGTCTTGGGCAATAAAATTAAGTGTAACCTCGGCAAGCGCACCTAAAATCGAAGCAATAAATAACGGTGGATAATCTCTTAATTTGCCATCGTTAATACGTTCTTGAATGTTTTGAGTAAAGTCACAAAAGGTTTGCATACCAATTTGTTTGCTTTGCTCAGTAATTTGTTCTGAGGTCGAAAGCTGCGCCATTACTTTACGTTTAAGGGGAGCTTCTAAACTCCAGTCCAAATAACTTTGCCAGATATGCGACATTTGTGTTTGTAAATCTGAGTTGGTAGGGTAACCAAGCATCATGACCTGACGTAGCTCAGCCTTGAGCGAAAGATATAACTGGTTAAGCAATTCTTCTTTATTACTAAAATAGGTAAATAAAGTGCCTTCTGCCACGCCAGCAACTTTAGCAATTTTTGAAGTAGACGCACGTTCGCCAAGCTCTGCTAATGTTTCGATAGCAGCACTTAAAATTGCATTACGTTTATCTTCACTACGAGGACGAGCCATATACAAACAGATTAATTGAGTGATTACTCAATCATAAATAAAAATAGAAAAAATGCAAGCAAAATAAAAAAAGCCCTCAAAGAAGGGCTTTTAGGATTGAGTTATATGACTGAGTAAAACTTTTACTCAGGATCTAAGTAAACTTTACCGAGATCAATTTTTTTATAATGTTCAAAATTAGCTTTTTCTTCTGGAACTTGTTCATTAAATTTTCCTGAGTAATCTAATGTTTTGTTTTGATAATTTTTAAAGCTAATATAAATTAATGGCGGAAGATTTTTATAATCCTCTAAACTAGGTTCAATGAAAAAATATTCTTTTGTTAATGGTTTAATAGTAAAACTACCATCATTACTTACTCTTATGGTTGTTGATTTTTCATCAGGTAAATAGAAACCTATATATCCATTTACATTGTGTAGAGGCTGTTTAGTTTTACTGTCATAAAGATAACCAGTTGCTTCAGGAGTTAAATATAAAATTTTTTTTGTACAACCTGAAGCAATTGAACACGAGAGTATAAGAAAAAAGAATATTAAATATTTTTTCATTTTTTAGAAATCCCTGAAATAAATAACAATCCCATCGTATCTTTTTCGTTCGCTACCATGCGTGTATCCCAACCAGATATGGTAAGTAGATTACCCTTTGCATATTTCATTAGATCGATTTCACCAGTTTTTGGATATATGGTTCCAGCTTTAGGATTCTGATCATAGCCTGATGATCCATGATGTGTAACTGATTCATTGAAACCTGCATATGTTTCAACAATTGCATGGCCAGTCTCATGAGCTATTGTCTCTTTAAACTTTTTATCAGATAAAGAATACTCATAAAAAGACCAACCATTATCGAATTTTAAGTATCCTGTCATGTAGGCAGTTTTTCTGGAAAGTGCCCAGTTAGAACTACGGAACATTAGATCATTCGGGTTTACATTAGTTACAAATGTAAGTTTCATTTCGGGCATAGCTTGAACTTCGGAAGGTTTAGCCTTTACAAAAACTTCATATTCATCTCCATTAATTTTTATATTTTTTCCGGTCGGATGCGTATGATTTCTACCCCAATAATAATTGATACCATCTAATGCTAATTGGCGAAGCTGATCGAAAGTTTTGGTTTGAGTACTATATGGCTTAATTTTCTTAAAGGAAATTTGCATAGGAGGGACTGAGTTACCATTAAAAAGACCTACCGCTCCTCCATCGACAAAATTTACACGTAAATCAATTAAGACATGTTTTGTCTTTCGGTTAATGACAATATCCATCCAGTCTTTATTAAAATACTTGAATTTAAATATTTTCTCATCTGAACATTGAACTGAGCCACTTGAATAGCCTTTAACTTTAAATTTGACTCCTGATGGTTTCGTCATAAATTTACTATTATAGAAATCTTTAATAAAGCCATCCCAATTGAGTGAAATTTGCTGACCAGAGGAAAAAGCTTTTTGTATTTTCTTTACTTCTACAAAGGTTCCGTCCTGCTCAACTTCTAGACTTATAGCATCACATATTCCTTTTTTTATTTTTATGAAAAATGAATGTTCTTTATTTGATGGTTTACCTTCAGAGGTAGGAACTCCAAGGGGAATAAAAGGTGTAACTTTTAAGTCAACTAGTTCAATCTCAAAATCTTTCTTTTCAATAAAATTTTCTTGAGTAGATTGTTGAGTATTTTTATAACTACTATTACTACCAGTGCTACCACCATTATCTTGAACAACTAGATTTTGTTGCGGAAGTAATTTGCAGCCACATGAAAGTGAGTCGTTCACTCGTGCTGCAGATTTCCCAAAAATTTGCATGTATGGGTCACCAGACACAATGGTTGCAAGAACTTTATGTGTGGGACATGTAGCTTTATCACCAACGCAGGCAACGGGAATACCATCAATTAGAAACTTGCTGTTCCCAGAAATGACTTTGCCACCCCCAGATGTTGGGCAGCCTATAGTTATATACGGGGTTGCCATATTACTCCTTGTTATTTTCATGAATTGGCCCGAATGATAACAAAGTGGGGTATACAGAACTGTATAGTTTTATTGTATAAGTTCCTATAATAATTAAGTTAGAAATTTAACTATCTGAATTGTTTTCTTATGTAGATAGGAATTTTATTTTAATTCAATATGAAACTGTGAATTAGCATGACTTAAACTTAAGATTTTAATCGAATAAAATTATAATTATTTAAATACCCTCTAATAAACCTTCACAAAAATACCAACTTAAAAAGATAGCTAACCGTTATGATCTTATGCTTGGCTGTTGGGGAATGAAATTAAATGAAAATTTTTGCTGTTGACCAAAATAGTGCTTTAACGCGCTATGCAGGACAAAGTCTGGTTATTAAATTTGATGACGGAAAAATACTAGAGATCAATGACAGCCAAGAACCTTTAGCCGCGTTCCCTGAAGGCATTCTTATATGGAGTGGTCGAGCTCCCAATCAAGATGCTATAACTGATTTGCAGTTTTCCCAACTAAGCATCACGCCAGTTGCTAGTAATGGAATTATTATCGCGCCATACCAAGAACAAATAGCGACAGCTATAAGCCTGACCATGTTCGTTACCGATGAAAATGCGCAATTACTCCCAATTAAAGAAAAAAATGTTGTGATTGAGCTTAAAAATGGAAAAACCATAGAAGTACTCGAAGACTATGCTAAAAAAGGCTTGTTGGTTTGGGGCGGGCGTGAGCCGATTTCAGGACTTTCTATAGAACAATTGAAAGAAAGAACCGAAAGCCTAGGGATTTATCCTATGGCAAGTAATGTCATTTACGTATTTCCATTTAAGTTGCCATAAAAGGCTCAAGGTGGGCTAAAAGAATTGCTAATTGGAACGGATATTTGAGCAGTGACACGAGTAGAGTGTTTTGTTTTTATGCATTTTTATAAATAAAAAATTAACAATAAATTTTAACTATTTATCCTTACTTTTTAATGATCTATTTTAAAGCAAATGTCATTTTGTATGCTTGACTGTAAGTGACTTGGATACTATCCTTTGCGGGCTGGCCTACATTGCCAGTCGGTTTTGACGGACCGCTATTTCAACCACTTCAGGACTATTTCTTCTGAGGAATAGTTTTGTGTGCACACCTCGTTCCCTCCCGTAGCGGTAGGACGGGAGTGGGACACTTTCGAGTGTGCTGGAGTTGAAACCAGTCCGTCAACCCGCTTCCGTTCTGCCACCATAATTTATAATGCTTTGGCAGAACTCCCAAAAGAAGGAGTTGGCTATGCACATTCATAAATTATTGGCAGTCACTGTCAAAAACTATCTCGACACCACTTAAATCAATTTAAATCAGCTTGATTGCCTATAGGCTTTTTAGGCTTTAAATCGTCACGATCAAAAACTTAGCAACAATAAAACTTGAGATGTGCCAAGCACAGTCTTTATAGGCTTTGCTGTGCCTTTTTTTCTCCCAGAAAAGGCACAGGCTTTTTAATCTCATTTAGAAACAACAAGAATTTATAACGGCAAAACTATGTCAAATTTAGAAATATCTTCGAAAAAACTACATGTTATTCAAACTGCTATACACCTATTTACAACTTACGGGTTTCACACAGCGGGCGTAGACCTGATTGCTAAAGAAGCCCAAATCACCAAATCCACCTTTTATAAATATTTTGGCTCAAAAGAAGGCCTGATCGAAATGTGCATTGCCTTTCAAAAAAGCCTGCTCAGAGAAGAAGTGCTCTCCATTATTTACTCAGGCCATTACCGCACTTCAAAAGATAAAATCAAAGAGATTATTGTTTTACATGCCAACTTTAATAGCCTGTACTACCTTTTACTAAAAGCCTTTTTTGAAATTAAAATCGCTTACCCACAGGCTTACCGTATGGCAATAGAATATAGAAAATGGCTACTTCATGAGATTTTTGACCTCATTTTTAGTTTAGAAACTCATGCATTCAAACCCGATGCCAATCTGGTTTTAAACCTAATTGATGGTTTGATGTTCCAGATTTTAAGCTCAAATAGTTTGGATGAGCGGGATGTGGTGGTGGGGAGGTTTTTTGGGGAGAATAATAATTAACTATTAAATTTTAAAATTAACTTTTAATTGAATTAGAAGTGAAAATGAATATTTATAATTAATTATATTTTTATACTAATTAATCTTGAATGATTATTATATATATCTATTCAATTAAATAAAACATTTAACTTTTTGGTTAAAAAATAATCGTTTGTAAAAGTAGTGAAAATTGAATAGTTTGTTTTTTTGTGTAAAATAAAATTTTTATACGTACTATTCTGTATATTAGATGTTAAATAAAAACTTTATAACTTTTTCCATTATTTTTTTTGCAGGTTTTAATCAATATGTTTATGCCATTGAAGATGTCTCTTTACCAGGTCAGGTATTACAAGAGCAACGACTCAAAGAGCTGAGTCAGCAATTACAAGACCAACTTACTCAGCAAACTCCTTATCAGAACAGCAAATCTTCGCAGGACTTTAAACATCTGGTTGTTGAGGAGAGTCCCTGTGTAGCGGTTAAAAAAATTAGTCTTTTACCGTTAAAAGATCAATCTGTTGCTGACTTAAAGCAATTTGATTTTGTAGTAAAAGCTATTCAAAAACACCCACAGGTTGTTTTAGGAAAATGTATTGGCACGCAAAGCCTACATAACATCGTGAACTATGCTCAAAATGAGCTTTTAAAAAAGGGTTTTATTACCAGTCAAATTGTTGTAAGTCCACAAGACTTAAATCAGGGTAATTTATATTTAAGTGTACAAATTGGTCGATTGAATAAGGTCGTTATACAAGAAGGAAAAATTTCCTCATTACAGCTTAAAACAGGATTACCGTTTAAAGCTGGCGATATTATTAATCTGAAAAAATTAGATCAGGGACTGGAAAATTTAAAACGTGTTTATGCTGTAGATATGCAACTTACTCCGGCAGTTTCTACAGATAAAGAATTAACGGGCTTTACTGACTTAATACTTAAACTACAACCACTGCAAAAGGTTAATTTTAATTTAAGCGTAGATAACTCGGGTAATCAGGAAACTGGTACCTATATGGGTAATATAAGTATAGGAGTTAATAATCCATTTCATTTAAATGATATTTTATCGTTAAACGTGAGTCACTCATTAGATAACTTTCATGAAGATTTAAACCGAAGTTATTTCATTAGTTATCAGTTGCCTGTTGGTTATTATGATTTAGGTTTTAGCTACAATGACTATCAATATAAGCAAACAGTCTTAGGAGGGAATGGTCCACTGCTTTACCATGGCAACAGTCAGCAAGCCAACCTGAATTTATCTCGTGTGATTAGCCGTAGTGGGCAACATAAAACCAGCGTGTATGGAAAGCTTTATCATAAAGAAAGCCAAAGTTTTATTGACGATATTGAAATTAATGTTTTACACCGAAGAACCTCAGGCTGGAATTTAGGCGTTCAACACCGTCAATATTTAGGAAATGCGGTATTAGACGGCAGTATCGATTACCGTCGTGGGATGGGGGTGGGTGCCCGAACTGCACCAGAAGAAAATATTACCGATGTTTACGGAAACCATCTTCCTGTTGAAGGTTACTCCCGTGCTCCGCTTTGGAGTGCAGATCTGCGTTTTACTACACCATTCCTTTTGCTTGATAAACCTGCCCAGTACCGACTTAACTGGCGTGGACAATATGCACCGAAAATTTTAGTACCGAATGACCGCTTCTATATTGGTGGGCGCTATAGCGTGCGTGGCTTTGATGGTGAGCTCATGCTTTCCGGAGATAACGGGCAGTATCTACAGCAAGAAATCAGCTTGAATGCACCAATTCCTAATACCCAGTTTTATATGGCAGTCGATCAGGGCTGGGTCAATGGTCGCAATAGCATACCGGGTCAGCGTTATTTACTCGGAAGTGTTTTAGGGCTACGCACTTATCAAAATAGTTTTTATCTGGATGCCTTTACAGGTCGGGGGCTGATTGCACCTGACAGCATAAAAAAAGACTGGGTTACCGGTTTTAGTATCAACCTTTCTTATTAATTTACTTTAGAAAAGACTTTATTCATGAACAAGAATAGTTATCGCATTATTTATAGCAAAGCACGTCAAATGTTTGTGGCTGTGGCTGAAAATGTACGAAGCCAAACCAAGGCATCAGGCCAAAGTGAAGCAAGTACCCAGAACAATATTGATAACACTGAATCTCAGGCATTTCATCAACTTTGGCAAGTGAAGGCACTGGTTGCCAGTATAAGTTTGTGGATGCCTTTAGCACCTGTGTATGCGGGTATTGTAGCGGACAGTGCCGCAAATGCTGCGAATAGAGCAGTGATTGGTGCTGATAAGAACTCGGCAGGTACAGTCGTTCCTGTAGTTAATATTCAAACTCCGAAAAATGGTATATCCCATAATATTTATAAACAGTTTGATGTACTGGCAGAAGGTGCAGTACTCAATAACAGCCGTCAGGGTGCTACGACACAAACAGTAGGAAACGTTGCAGCCAACCCGTTTTTAGCTACAGGCGAAGCGCGAGTTATTTTAAATGAAGTAAATTCATCAGCCGCTTCACGCTTTGAGGGGAACTTGGAAGTTGCAGGGCAAATGGCAGATGTGATTATTGCCAACCCGTCTGGTATTAATATTAAAGGTGGTGGTTTTATTAATGCCAATAAAGCAATTTTTACCACAGGTAAACCTCAGTTAAATGCTGATGGCAGCATCAAACAGTTTACGGTTGACCAGGGAAAAATTACGGTTTCAGCAAATCCTAATTCTAAATTTGGTTTGGGGGGAAATAATAACGACGCAAATTATGTAGACCTCTATGCGCGTGCATTAGAACTCAGTGCGGAACTTCGTGCCAAAAATGATATTCAGGTCATTGCCGGGGCGAATAATATCAGTACAGATTTGCAGGGTGTTACAGCTAAAACAGGTACTGGAACTGCACCGACTTTAGCGGTAGACGTTAAAGCACTGGGTGGGATGTATGCCAATAATATCTATTTGATGGGAACTGAAAAAGGTTTGGGCGTGACTAACGCAGGGACGATTCAGGCAGTAAACAATCTGGTGGTTACCAGTGCCGGAAAAATTGAACACAGTGGCACAATCAGTTCGACTAATAAAACCCAAGGTTTAGTGAACATACAAACAACGGGTACGGGTGCAGCTGCCGATATCAACTCATCAGGCAGTATTAACAGTAATAGTGCCTTAAATATCGATTCAGGTAATAACCTGAATGTAAATGCTAAAGAAATTATCATTAATAATGGCAGCTTGGCTTCCTCTCCTTTAATCGTTAATGTCAAAGGTAATATCAATCTCGCCGCTGATACCCGCATTATGGATGACTCACAAGGTGGAGATGTCTATATTGATGCAGCGAATATCAATCTTGCAGCGGGATCGGAACTCAAAAGTAACCGTGGTACAGCAAGCATACAAGTAAAAAAAGACTTAGTTGCAGCCAAAGGCGCAAAACTGATTGCTGCCCAAGATTTAAATGTTTTAAGTAACGGTAAGTTATCACTTACAGAGAACCATATACAGGCATCATTAGGTTCAATCAACCTACAAGCAAATTCGGCTAATACCCAAAATCTGATTGATCTCCAAGGGGGAACGATTTATGCAGGTAAAGATTTAAACCTGTATAGTTCAGGAGATTTAAATCTAAAGAATCTTGGATTTTCACTTGAAAATGCTGCAACACGTGTCAAAAACATTAAAGCCTACAGTGGACGTGATCTAGTCTGGAACAATGCTGACAAAGCACTTCCGCTTATTACAGGTCTGGTTCAGCTGGATGCAGCCAATAATTTAACCGTTACAGCAAAAGAAATTTCCAATAAAGATAGTATTCAATTACATGCCAATCAAATAGCACTCAATAGTGCACTGACTTCACAAAAGAATATTGATGTGAGTTCTGAAATTGCTGATCTTGTTTTAAGTCAGGCACTCAAGGCTCAAGGTGATATTAATCTAACCGCACTTGCTGGTGGAGTTGCTGCAAATAGCTTAAAGGCCACATCTTCGGCTGGAAAGATTTCTATACTCGCGAATAAAAATATAAATTTAAACTCGACCCAGACAAGCAAGGCGGTGCCTGCGACTGATAAAGATGAACTAACAACTGATCAGATTGTTATTAGTGGTTTAAAAGGCGTAACACTTGGCTCGATTGGGGATGGCACTGTTAACTTGCAATCGGTACAAGTTAATGCGAATCAGGGTGATATATTGGTTTCGAGTAATAATGGAATAAATTTAAAGGCGAATACTGATGTAATTGTTACTGGAAATAATGGCCAATTTAAAACGGTAAATAATGTTCTAAAGGGACAAATCGTTTCGATAGAAAATAGCAAATCCGATATTAAAATCCAAAATACAGATCTAAGCTCTACGGTTGGTAAACTTGCGATCAATAGTAGAGCAGGCATGAGTATGATTACAGATAGCGTATTGACGTCAAAAGGTAATACCGAACTCTATGCAAAAGATTTACTGACTTTACAGGGGGTGAATGCTACATCAGATCAGCATCTGGCAGTAAGCTCTGGCCTTTCAGTTTATAGCAATAGAGAAAATACTCCATCGCCGCTACTGATTGCAGATAAAGTAACCAATTTAACTTCTAAAGGGGTAACCTCTGTAACCGCAACAGGAAATCAGGTATTAAAAAATACAAATTTAACGGGTGGAGCTGTTTTATTAGAGGCGGGCGGTTTTATTACAGGCCAGACTGGATTGAACTTAAATGCAGTCGGAAGTGATTTACTCAAGAATGATACAAAGTTAAATAGCTTGAATGGTGATTTAACAATTCAAAGCAATTCTAACTTAACCATTGATCCAAAAGCTTACAACTTAAAGGCTGTTGGTGATATCGAGCTCGTTTCTAAAGCTGGTACTTTGACTTTAAAAGGATATGGCGGGACTGCGGGGAATGGATCAGAACAAGTTGTTAAGTTGGATACAGCCAATGGCGGTATCAATTTAGAGGGTGCTAAAGTTGATATTCAAGGTTCACAGTTAACCGCACAAAAAGATATTAAGATCGTTTCAAGTAAAGATGATGTGTTAGTTGATGGAATAAAAAATACATTAAATAATATTTCTGCTGATTCAAAGAATATACTTAATATCGAAAAAAATATTAAGGAAATTGATAACAGTATAAATATACTATCTAACAGTAAAGAATTTCAGGAAAGAAATACACTTATTGATAACATAAAAAAAACAAAAAATAGTCTTGAAGCAGCTCTGTCATATTTATTTGATGGTTCAAATGGAGAATATAGTGCTGGTGCTTTATCGAATGTAGATGTAAGTAATATCTTTTTCTATGAAAATGCTTATATACAATCATTTTCATCAGAGGGAGCGAGTGATACTTATGCTATGGTGATTAATAATGATATAGTAGGTTTCTTACCTTCAGTAGATTCTATAGGGACTTTACTAAGTTCTTATAAAGCAGAAATAAAAAAATATAAAAATTTAAATGAAAGCGAAAAAGTTAAAGATTTGCAGAAATTAATCTCTAAACTTGAGTCTGATAAGCAATCAGAAATAAAATCAAAAGAATTATTAACTAAAGGAGTAAATGGCTCAGAACATACTGAAGCTAAATTAACTTCAAAATCAGGAAACATTAATATTACTTCTGCTAAAGGATTATCTATTAGTGGTGGTGATATTTCTGCTCAATCTGGTCAAGTCAATTTGGAGGCAAGTGCAGCTCTATCTGAACAATATAAATCTACAACTACTACAAATACTAATCCACAGCCAAGAATATTAAATGCAAGTATTATTATTGATGGTCATACTGACTTTTATGATAAAGGCAGTGAAAATGATCAAAATTATAGTATGAGAACACTAGTCAGCCCTTCTATTATTAATGGTGATAAAGGGGTTAACATCAGAACTGTGGGTAAATCTAAAGATGATAACTTGGTTTTACAAGCTACCGGTATTACTTCAAAAAATGGTGATGTGAAAATAGAATCAAATAAAAGTATTTTATTTGATGCAGCTGTTGAGCAAAGTTATGACCGCTCAATAACTACTGAAAAGAAAAAATCATGGGGTGGTTTAAAGAAAAAGTATATTACTACGGTAGCTGAAAGTAATAGTACTAATGCAGCATCAGTTGATATTTCTGGTAAAAATATTTTCATTGAGACGAAAAAATTAGACCCATCTGTAAATGTGAGTACTCCAGATAATAATATTGATATTTACTCAGGTCGATTCACCGCAGAAGGAGGACAAATTAAGATTAACTCTGGTGGTAATCTTAATTTCTACACAGTAGAAGAAAGTTCTAGCAGTAATGTAGATATTACAAAAAAATCATCATTTGCGGGTATTAAATACAATACCTCTAAAACCAACGCAACACGTACCCAAGTGAGTGAGTTACCTGCAACTTTAAAAGCTGACTACATTGGTACTAAATCGGGGTTTGATACCAGACTTGTTGGAACAGAGTTTGAATATTTAAAAGATGCAACTATCGAAGCTGGCGGTAAGTTAGAGCTAATTGCCGCAAAAACATCTATTACTGACTTAGTTAAAAAAGAAAAGAATTCTGTAGTCTGGCAGTCAATGCAAGATAAAGGCTCAATTACTGAAACTGCTCAATTACCAAGTTTTAATGGTCCAGTTTTACCTACTTTTAAAGCCGCTGGTGGTTTAAGTGTACAAGTTCCAATTAGTGAAAAAGATGCTAATAAAGTTGAGTTGCGGGATGAAATTCTAAAACTGGCTAATCAGCCAGGAAATGCTTACTTAAAAGAGTTAGTTAATCGTAAAGATGTAGATTGGCAGCAAATACTTCTTACTCAAAAAGACTGGGACTATAAGTCACAAGGGTTAACTGGAGCTGGGGCTGCGATTATTGTCATTATTGTAACGATTGTTACGATGGGTTCAGGTACGGCTGCAGCGGCTGGTGCAGCAGGAGGTGCTGCTGCTAGTGGTACTACTGTTGGACTTGGAGCAAGTATGCTTGGTGCTGCTGGTGTGACTACCACAGCGGCAGGAGCAATCGTACCATCTACTCTAGGTGCTATGGCAAATGCAGCTGTTACAAGTTTAGCAACCCAAGCAAGTGTAAGTTTAATTAATAATGGTGGAAATATAGGGAAAACGCTTAAAGATTTAGGTAGTAAAGATTCAATTAAGAATTTAGCAACATCTGTTGTTACTGCTGGCTTAATGAGCCAAGTTGGTTCTGCTTTAAATTTAAAACCAGATAGTACAATGTTACCTGATAGACTGATAAATAATATAAGCAGTTCTGTTGGTTCGACTCTAATACAAACAGCTATTAAGGGCGGTGATTTAGAGGAAAATCTTAAAGTTGCTCTACTTTCAGGTCTTGCAGGAGCTTTACAGGGGGAATTAGCTAGCCAAATTGGAGATAGTTTATATAAGTCAGATCCAACAATATTACAATATACAATACATAAGATTGCTCATGCTGCAGCTGGATGTGCTGCCGCAGCCGCAACTAAATCTAGTTGCGAAGCAGGAGCAATAGGAGCTGGAATTGGTGAAATTGTTGCTAGTTTAATGCCTAAACCTATCAATGGAATTGAATATAATGATGAGGAAAAAGTAAAAATTAAAAATGTAGGGAAAGTCGTTGCTGGTGTAGTATCTGCATATGCTGGTTATGATGTAAATACAGCAGCTAATTCTGCTGATATTGCTATACAGAACAATTATCTAACTCATTATAGTAAAGCGAAATTTGTTGCAGATTTAGCAAAATGTAAAGTAACATCTTCAAATTGCGATACTATTATACAAAATTATCAGAATCTTTCTAAAACTAATGATCTAGAACTGGCAACCGTTTGTAATAATACAGCTCGAAGTCGAGATTGTAATAATATGCTTAAAGCAGCATTAGATTACGCTGGAAATGATTTTAATCAAATTTATGGAATAAATTCTCCAGCAATGGCTAATTTAAAAGCTGATCAGATTCGGAGTAGGGAGCTTGTATTAAAAAATATATTTAAAGATGTTAATAATTGGTATGGCATGATAAATGATATTGATTTAAGAGCTGATTTTTTTAGTGCAATGTATGCTAAAACGGGAGCTGAATGGTTTAGAGTGGCTAATGAAACATCTCGAGCAGCTATTGTGGGCTTAGGAGCGGAAGGAGCATATTCAGGAGCAACCTTTGCAATAGGTGGTGTTATTAGTTCGATAACTTCTGCAGGTTCTGTCAATTTGTTGGATGTTTATAACTGGAGATCTGAGGCTGGTTATGCATTAATGAAAGCTGGCTACAACAATTTCAAACAGCTTTATGATGGTAAAGTAACGGATATAGTTGCTTGGAATATTAGTCAAATGCAGCAAGAGCAAAAACTATTGCAACCTATACATGAAAAGTATTTTAAAAATTCTAAGTTATTTGTACCTCAAACTTGGGTGCCTACGAAATTTCCTAATAATCCTGTTAACTTATTGGATTATAATAGCCGCGTAAAATATGGTTGTATAGAAATGGGATATACAATAGCACAAGGTTGTAAGCCATGATTAATTCATCAATTATTAGAAAGAAATCTTCAATTTTTATTATTATTAAAGGTTTCTTTATTTTTGGATTAATTTGGTTGTTATCTTTAGTTTTGTATGGACTTATTAACTTTGAAAGCTATTACTCTTCAATAATTTACCTAATTAATTTTTATATTACTTATTTTATTGGGTATTTTGTATTTAAGAATGTGATAGGAAGCTCTGATTGTAATGATGTCGATCGAGTGAAATATTTAAGTCTTATTCTATTTTTTATTTATTATATAATAGTATTTCCCAGATATTATTTATTAGAGGGTAAGCATGACTTGTATGGTTTTAGACTTATATTTGGTTTTATATATCCAATTTGGATACTGACACCAATTTTTATCACTAATCCGAAGAGTAAATTTTATGTTTACTTATGTATTTTGCTATGTACTCTAGAAGTGATTTTTTGGATATTGTTTTTTAAGATGAGTGGGTCTGAATTTTATAAAAGGCCTTCCTTTGTTAGTGTATTAATAAGTTCTTTTATATTCGCATTAACTTTTCCTTGGTATTTATCATGGTTGAGAAAAATAGATATTAAAAAATGGACTTTCCCATTCTTTTTTAAAGAAAATAGTTTTATATCTAAGCTAATATCATGGGTGGCAATAGGATTCGGTAGTTTTTTTATGTTTTTGTTCTTTTTTTTCTTCTAATGATATGAATATGCTAAATATAATATCTAACATGTTCATAATATGAAAAAGTAAAGATTTGCATTGAAAAAAAGAGACCTTAAATTGGTCTCTTTTTTAATGAAAACTTAAACCATTTTTTGAACATTTTGTGCTTTCGGTAAAGTTTATTTTATTCCTAAATACAACGCAATCACGGCACCAACAAATATCATAATGAATAACGGTACACGAGATAAAGGGAAGCCACCTGAGTAATCTTTCACTATACCCGTAATAGATTTCATAAGACCAGTAACAAATAAAAAATGATCTTCTAATATTTAAAATAAGTTTTATGCGTTTGTAGAGGTAAGAATAATCAAATATTTCATTATTCTAGAAGATTCTTTTTTTATCTTTATTGAGAATTTCATTCTATATAGAGTAAATGCTAAATCGAAATCTAAGGAAATTGCACTATTATTGGCGTTAAAGACGGCTCTCAAAGTTGTAGGCTTATTTATTACACATTGCTTAAAAAACATACAGAAACCTCTCTAAAACGAATTGGAACGCTACAAACGCGGATGTTAATTTGAATTCCACTCTTCCCTATAAGTGAGGTGAGCAATGAAATTGTTAGCTTTAATTAGCATGGGAGTTGCAGCAAGTTATTGGTATAAAACTATAAAAGATAGCAAGCCAACTCTTCTGAAACCAAATTTTGATGAAATAGTAAAAAACTTCGTATTAGCAGAATTTAAAGTCTAATGCATATTTTTAAATTTAGTTAAATAAAAAGCTCATCGGAAGATGGGCTTTTTCATTGGAGTAAACACGGACAAATTTATAGTTTCCGTATAAGAATAGGAAAATATTGATCCATCTTAGCTTCTATATACTTGTTATAAATAAAAAAAGAGACCAATAATTAGTCTCTTTTGATTAAATTTGTTATTTCTAAAAGCTAAACCACTTTTTGAACCTTTTGTGCTTTCGGTAAAGTTGGTTTTCTTCCCAAATACAATGCAATCACGGCGCCAATAAATGTCAGAATGCAGAGTGGTAAAAGTGACACAGGGAAACTACCCGAATAATCTTTGACTATACCCATAATAGAGTTCATAAGCCCAGTACCGATATGCGCAATGGTATTTACCGCTGCAATACCTACAGCCACTAAAGTAGGCGGTAAGCGCTCAGAAACCAACGCCCAGAAAGGACCTTTAATGGCATAGTTACCCATCAAAACGAGTGAGAATAAAAGTAAGCTCAAGGTTAAAGATGAAGTAAAAATAGTAAGGAGCAAACCAAAACTGGTCACAAATAACGGAATAGCTGTGTTGAGACTTTTATTGCCACTTTTATCGGCATGTACGCCCCAAACAATCATGAAAGCGGCAGCTAAACCAAACGGAATCATATTTAAAAGACCCGTCTGCATAGCAGTTAAATGGAAAGCTTTTAAAATCTGAGGCATCCATAACGATAAAATATTGCTGGTTGCTGAACTTCCTGCATAAATAATTGCGAAGAACCATAAATATTTATTGGTAATCAGAAGTTTAAACTTACTCTTTTTCTGTTCGGCACTGTCTTGTTTTTCAGTATTTAACTGTTGGTTTTTTTCAAAAGTTAAGGTACTCGATAGCCATTCTCTTTCCTCAGAACTTAACCATTTAACATGATTCGGTTTATTTGGAAGCCAAACTAAACATAATATGCCAAGAAGAATTGCAGGTAATGCTTCAAAAATTAAAAGTACTTGCCATCCACTTAAACCGACTAAACCATGCAAGCCCAACAGTAAGGCAGATAATGGTGAACCAATAAAATTAGATAAAGGAATGGCAACCATAAATACGGCAACAATTCGAGCCATATATCGTTTAGGGAACCATAGGGTTAAATACAGTAATACACCAGGAAAAAATCCGGCTTCGGCAGCACCAAGTAAAAACCGTGAAATTGCATATGAAATAGGGCCAGTAATGAAGGCGGTACAGCAACCGACAATGCCCCAAGTAATCATGATTCTGGCAATCCAGATACGTGCACCTAGCTTTTCCATGGCCATATTACTTGGAATTTCAAATATGACATATGCAATAAAAAATAATGTCGCACCAAAACCAAAGGCAGTCGCGGTTAAACCAATTTCTTGATTCATGGTTAAAGCGGCGAAACCAATGTTTACTCGGTCAATATATGAGATGAAATAACAAAGAATGAGGAAAGGAAGAATACGAAAAGAAAGTTTACGGATCGTTGACTTTTCTACTTCCGATATAGATATATCATTTTTCATACATACTCCTTATGTACGTGAGAAACCAAACAGCTCGGTAGGGTTCTGATTTAAAATTAAACATTGCTCATGTTTATCAAACACAATCTGTTTAAAAGCTCTAAATGCATTTTCATAAGTAATTAAAGATTCATGTTGGGTATGTGGCCAATCACTTCCCCAAATGAGTTTGTGTAGAAAGCCTTTTTCTTTAAAAATGTTATAGGCCTGTCGAGCTGTATTTGTATTGTTTGGAGCGGCACCCAAACGGTAGAAACCGGACACTTTAATCCAGTGCTGTTTTACGTTAAGTAAGCTTAAAAATTTCTGATAATCCGGATCTTCAATCCCTTTAACAGGGTCAACTCGGCCAAAATGGTCAATTACGACATCAAAGCTGTATTCATCTAATTGTGGCAAAAGCTGAACCAGATATTTTGGCGGTGCGTGTAATTCAACTTGCCAGTTGAGGCTTTCCACATTACGTAAAAATTTTTGCCAGTCAGGCGTATTTAGCGCAGGAGGGTTAAGACCGAATAGATTTAAGCGAACACCAACGATGCCTTGTGCCTTGAGATTCACTAGCTCCTCAAAAGTCGTCGTATGTTGAACAACGGCGATCCCTTTTAAACGCTTAGGGTATTGCTGAATTGCGTTTAACATCGCTTGGTTATTGGTACCCAAAAAGCTGGGTTGAACCAAAACACCATGCGTGAAATTGTGTTCATCAAGATGAGAGATAAAACTTTGTACAGTTGCCTCATAATCAGGTGCATATCGTGCTGTTTCGATACTGTGGTCCTGAGTCGAAAAAACATGTGCATGTGTATCTATACAGTTCATTTTCATCTCACATTACAAATTTTAAAGCGAAAATAGCGATTAAAGCGGCAATGACTCCTACAGGGATTGCTTTAAATAACAGTTGATTAAAGAATTTGGTTTTGTCGATGTCTGCTGGTGCTGAAGCCATAATGAGACTACCGCCAGAGGAGAAAGGAGAAATCGCTGTAGACTGAGCGCCAACCACAATACAAATGAATAGCACTAGTGGATTTAGGCCAGAGCTAAGTGCAAGCGCTGGAACAATTGGGAATAAGGTAGGAGCAACTACACCTAGAGTGCTTGAAAATACAGACATAATGGCACTGATCAGGCATAACAGTACTGGTATAACCCACACAGGAACATTGTTTGCTAACCATTCAGATAGGGTCGTAATAATGCCAAGCTTCACACCTAATGCGATGAGCATACCGACACCGCAAATCATGATCAGTGTTCCCCAAGGCACAAGAGCAATGACCTTTTTCTCATCGGCAAGTTTCATAAGTAAACTAATGAGCGAGAAGGTAATCGCAAGGAAGGCAATATCAATTTTGGAGTTTAAAAAGCTAATCGTTTTTACATCGGGAAAAACAAGGTGCAAGATTGGAAAAATTAAAACAATCGACATCATTAAAACAATAAGGAAGATAGATTGTTTCTGTTTTTTGTCGAATGGCTCAGGCTTTTGATCTTCAATCACAATTGAATTACTTTTTCTATTCCACAGGGTATAAATGCCCAACACCGCAATTGGAATAATTAAAGTTAAGATAAAAATGCCACCGCTATATGAAAAAGCGGTTTGTGAGCTAATGCCAGTATTTTCCATTAAGCTTCGGAAAATAATGCCACTTTGCGATGTCATAAAATTTGCGCCAGCTAGAGCACCGTAATTTGCCGCCATCCCGCCAATAACCATATTCATATTGGTTTTTTTACACAGCAGCAGTGTAATGGGTGCCATAAAGGCAAGTACCGTATAAAAACCAGCACCTAGGCCAGCAATAATGGTTGCTGCGAAAAAAATCGCTAAAGGTAAAAACTGAGGAAACTTACGGCATTTATATAAAAGATGGCTGGCAAGCTTCTCTAGTGCGCCATTTGCCAAAGCAAAGTTATAAAACAGAGTGATAGATAAAATAATAAAGAAAATTTTGACAGGCCATAATTCAATAACTTCAGAAGGTTTAAGACCCATGCCAAAGCAACCAATCAGGTAAGCAAACGCTATCGTAAAAAATCCGATATTGATTTTTGTTTTATAACCTAAGCCTATAGATACAGCTAAAGCTATCAGCATCAATGCGGTCATATTATCTTCCTTGATAAATATATAAACATCTAAACATATATATGTTTGCTTTTTTGTATTACACAGAACTATGCTAATATTGTCAAATCGATTTCATAATGTTTAACGCAAATGCTTGATGAGACTGCATTTAAAAATTTTAAATTGCCAAGATATGAAAAGGTCCGTTGGGAACTTCAAAAACTACTGATCCAGTCAAAATGGACAGTTGAAGAGCCTATTCCAAGTGAACAAGAACTTGCGCAAATGTATAGCGTATCGGTAGGAACCGTAAGAAAGGCGGTTGAAGGACTGGTTGAAGACGGCTTATTGGTTAAACAGCAAGGAAAAGGAACTTTCCTTAAACAACCTAATTTTGAAAATTCACTCATTCGTTTTTTTAGATTACGTAATAAAAAAGGCGAGTTCATTCAGCCACAAGGACAAATCAAAAAAGTAGAAGTGTGTGATGCAATTACGGAAGTAAATGCCGAGTTGGGGCTTGAGCACACCGAAAAATTGCTTTATATCGAGCGTGTCCGTAAGCATGAAGATGTCGTTGTATTAAGTGAAAGAATCTGGCTGCCTGAACGCTTATTTAAAAATCTGGAAGAAATTCCAATCGCTGAGTTTGGGAATTTACTTTATCCTTTTTATTATCAGCACTGCGGCCAATTTATTTCTTCTGCAACAGAACGGTTAACTTTTGAGAAAAATATCAAAGATAGCTATTTAAATAATCACCTTGAAGACCCTTTAGTGAAGGTATGTCGTATTGCAAAAAATCTTGAAGGTATAGCGGTCGAATACCGTGAGTCTTATGGTTTGGCCGATAATTTTCATTATGAGATAGCGATTAATTAGTATCTAACGGTGATCCCTGATTTCAGTGTTTATTTAATTGCTGGAATCAGGGTTTTTGTCTTTATAAATGATTAAAAGAAAAATTTAATTTTGCCAATACGGTGTGTCTCCATAGATTTCAGCAAAATAATCTATTACCACTCGAATATTTAAGGGCGGATGGCGAACATTGGGATAAATGGCTGCGATATGCTGGGGTTGTGATTTAATCGCGACTTCATATTCAGGTAAAAGCTTTATTAAATCACCTTGTTTTAAAGCTTCGCCAATTAGCCAATCAGGAAACAAAACAATCCCCATGCCATGTAGCGCGGCTGTCATTAAACTTTCAGCATTGTTTGAAGACAGCAAAGGAGTAATTGGATAATGTACCCATTCTTCATTGGGCTTTCTTACTAACCAGCGGTTAGGACCTTCAAAACCTTTATATACAAGGCATTTGTGCTGATTAAGCTCTGTCGGATGATCAAGCGTACCGTATTTGGCAACATACCGAGGAGATGCTGCCAAATGATATTTTTGTGTACCAAAAATATGTGCATGAAATGATGAATCAGTCAGTGCTCCAATACGAAATATTAAATCTGTGCTTTCGCGTAATGGGTCTATAAATTCATCGGTTTGAATTAGTTCTATTAAAAGTCTTGGATAACGCTCTGATAACCCAGCTAACCACGGAGCAATATGTCGTTGCCCAAAAAACACTGGTGCATTGATTCGGACGAGTCCCGATGGCTCTATGGTTTTATCTTGCAATGCCTTTTGGGCTTCATCAAATTGTTCGGTAATTTTTTTCGCGTACTCAAAAAATAATTTGCCCGATTCGGTCGGTGTGATTGCTCGCGTATTTCGGTAGAAAAGTTGTTGTCCCAACGCATCTTCAAGTTGTTGGATGGTGCGAGAAATCATGGAAGCAGACACATCTTCTTTACGTGCTACATTTGAGAAGTTTTGAGCATTGTAAACACTAATAAAGAAGCGAAGCGTGCGAATATCAATCGAATTTGTTAAATCCATTTGTGCAATTTCTGCAAAAGTGATTCATGAATTATGCTGTTTTTCTGATGAATTGGCTACCTTACTATTCGTTGCTTAGATACAGATGAGGCAATGTAGATGCAAATTCTATTACTACTCCTAACCATTTTAGGGGGTATGGGGCTATCGGTCGAAGCAGGGCTTTTAGGGCCGTTAGGAAAAGAAGTGGGTGAGTTGTGGGCCACGTTTAGTATTTTTGGTGTGGGGGCAGCACTTACTTTTCTACTCATGCTGTTTTTTAGCCCACGGAATAGTCCTTCATTTTTTACACTTCCATCTTGGCAATTACTCGGTGGTGTTCTTGGTCCTGCTTACGTCATTATTTTAACCATTACCACTCCAATTATTGGTATTGCAATGACCATGATTGGCATTTTAGCGGGACAGGTATTTAAAAGTCTGATTATCGACCACTATGGTTTACTGGGAACTCCACATCGAAAAGTAGACCGTAAACGGGTAGTGGCACTCATCTTTATTGTTGTCGCACTTATACTTGTGGCAAAAGCGTAGGAGATAGCCATGACAATTTTAATGATTCTTCTCGCCGTCATTGGTGGTGCTTTGCTGAGTGTGCAGGCCGCAATTAATGGTCAACTTGGAGCGAAAGTTGGTGTATTTCGTAGTGCTTTTCTGACTTTTTCGGTCGGTGCTCTAATTACGACTCTCCTTATTTTTTACTTTGAACCTAGACAAACCTTAACGTTACTAGATGTTCCTAAATGGCAGTTATTAGGTGCTATGTGTGGCGTACCTTATATTGTCATTATGGTAATGGCTGTACAAAGAATTGGGGCTGCGGTTGCTACTGTGGCTGTGATTTTTGGACAACTTTTGATGAGTATCTTGATTGATAACTTTGGCTGGTTCGGTAATGAAATGCTTCCTTTTTCACTGTATCGATTAGGAGCGCTAATTTGCTTAGGGATCGCTTTGTACTTTATCTATTCAAGTAGCAAAGATAAAAAGGTAGAAGGGTAAAATACGAGCCAAATTTGGTATTGAATTTGATGAAGCCTCATTAGGTGTAAGACTAACAATGAGGCTCATTTAAAGTTTTTAAGTGCTCAGTTGATTCCGTTTATTTAGTCGTATCCACAGAAACCACAACAGATAGACCAGGGCGCAACAACTTAATATCCGGCTGGTTCTCAAGGAGTTTGATGCGTAAAGGTAGACGCTGAACAATTTTAGTAAAGTTACCCGTCGCATTTGTTGCTGAAATTGGCGAGAAAAATGCGCCAGTCGATGGTGAAAAACTGTCTACCATGCCTTTTAACTCAATATTGTAAGCGTCGACATAAACAGTGACAGGCTGGCCGATTTTAATTTGTTTTAGCTCAATTTCACGGAAGTTTGCTTCTACATATACTTGATCTAAAGGCACAACCACCATGAGTGGATTACCTGCGCCAACAAAGTTGCCCACATTTGCAGACTTTTGCCCAATCATGCCATCAATAGGCGCTCGAATTTCTGTATAGCTCAGATTCAATTTTGCTTTGTCAAGCGCAGCTTGGGCTTGTTTTAAAGCGGCTTCTTTAGCCTGTACCTGAATTTTATATTGGTTGAGTTGATACTGTGCATCTGTGACTTTTTCTTTACTGCTGTCCAAGTCGGCATATTGCTCGGTTAATGTGGTTTTTGACTGTTGCGTAATCAATCTAGACTCAGCACCAAGCGCCTGTAGTTGCTCATAGCGTGCGGTATTATCTTTAGTGAGTTTAATGCCAGCTTCTACTTTTCTAAGCTGGGCTTCTGTTTCTCGAATAACAGTGGGTTGTCTTTCTACTGCCAGCTTTGCTTCATTTAAGTCAGCTTGTGCTTTAGCATAATTAGATTCTGCTTCAGCTAAAGCCGCCTGATAATCTCGTGCATCAATCCGTGCCAAAAGTTGGCCTTTTTTTACGGTCTGGTGATCTTTAATATAAATTTCTTCAATATTGCCTGACACTTTAGGAGCAATGGTTGAGTACTCGACATCTACCCGTGCATCGTCAGTTTTAACCACTGAAGAAGGTAAAAATATAACTTTTAAAATCCATAAAATGGAAACTAGAACGATAATAAATGCAATAACCATAACCCAGTGTTTCTTAAGATATTGCATCTTTGTTAACTTGGGTGACTCGGTCATGGAGTGATCTTGGGCTTCGAGAGTACTCATAAAGATTTTCCTGAGTTATGACTATTCATTAACTTAATGAGAGCAATGCGTGGTGGATAAGTTCTAACTGGCAAAATCAGCATAACGATAAATAAAATTGCAGTAAGTCCCGCTAAAATCAGATATTGATCGCTAATGACTAACACTGATTGCTGTGCCTGAATCGCAGAATTTAAGGCAGATAAACCACCGGAAACACGTTCGGTACCATCTGCACTTAGCCCAGGCGGGGTAAGCGGGTTAATAACAGGACCTTGAATATTTTGAAAAATATGTTGTGCGGTATTTTCAATCAGCCGTGTTGAATGGTATTCACCACGTACTCGATTGACCCAGTCCAAAAGGCACACACCGAGTACGCCGCTAATAGCACGCGGGGTATTAATCATAGGCGAAGCATAGATTGCCATAGTTGGGTGGACACTATTTGTCCCCATCATGAGGAGCGAAAGCACTACACAGGTTTGACCTAAACATGAGATTGCATGCCAAAAATAGAATTGGTCTTGGTTCCAAGTCGTATCAAGTTGACTTGCACCTAAGCAGCCAGCCATCACCAAAAGCAAACCAAACCCATGTACATATCGGCTATCAACCCAAGCTTGGTTCAAAACTTTAATGACAATTGGAATATAGATAAACTGTAATGCGGCAATTTGTAAGCCAATCCACATGGTTTGAGTGGGCTTATAACCATGTACAGCGCTTAAGTAATTAAGGGGTAATGTACTGGTTGACATACCAATAATCACAAAGCAAAACAGCGCAATAACAGCATAGCCAAAATTTCGTATTTCGAGCATTTGCGGTTTAATTAATGGTGTTGGATAGCGCCATTCATGTATTAAAAATAAAGGTAGGGTAATGGCACTCATTAAAGCCAAAACACAAATCAATTTTGAATTAAACCAGTCCAAATGATTGCCATGCAAAAGCATGGTACTTAAGCTTGCCAAGCCAATAATGGCTAGAACCGCACCAGTCCAATCATAAGTTTTTATTCTTGAGTAATTTAAAGGATCTTGGGGAATACCGAAGTAAACCAGTGCAGCACTTAAAGCACAAAAAGGAATGGTTTGGAAAAATATCATCTTCCAACCAATCACATCTAAATAAAAGGCAGCAATTGCAGCACTTAAGTTGGGGAAAAAAGTTGCTGTTAATGCATAGCAGGCCAAACCCCATAGACGAATTTCAGGTCCTAGGAATCTAAGGGCACAGGCCATAAGTAAAGGAATGGTTAAACCATTAGCGAGTCCTTGCAAGCCCCGTAATAAATAAAATATTTCGATATTTGGGCTAAAAGGAATTAAAACGCTAGAGAAGAGGCAAAGTCCTATCGCAAAAAGAAGAACCCGACGCATGGAAAAAATAACGGCCCAACTGGTGGACAGGATCATGCCAATAATCATGGCACTGGCATAAATACTACTGATCCAATAACCAGCGTCGACACTAATGCCCATTGCACCGCGAATATCGACCAAGGTAATGCTGCTAATTCGGTTATTAAATTCGACAGTCATGGCTGCAAAAATTGCACCTGCCAAACCGATGAGTGGTCGTATATTCATCTTTTACCTTAAATTTTAAAATGAGCTTGTTGCACCGAACAGGGCAAATATTAAGCTCAACTGTACCGATCGGTACTCTACTATCTTATTAAAATTACGTCAATTCTCGATTTTGAACTTTTCGATGAGTTAAACTAAGAATGAAATTGCTAAATATGTTTGTAGGTTCGTATGTCAGATTGCACTAAAATCAAAGAGAAAGATCAAAAAATTCTAGAGGCAGCAACAAAGTTTTTTCTGATCCACGGATTTAGTGGCACAACCACAGATATGATTCAAAAAGAAGCAGGTGTTTCAAAAGCCACCATGTATGGTTGTTTTAAAAATAAAGAAGCGATGTTTGCTGCCGTCATTGAGCGCAAATGTGCCAATATGCAAGAGCAAATTATATTGGTTGAGACAAAGGCCAAAAACTTACGTTCAGCTTTAACCGAAATTGGGAAAACTTATTTGTGTTTTATTTTATCGCATTCGGGTTTGGCATTCTTTAGAGTCTGTATTGCAGAAGCCGTAAGATTCCCAGAATTATCTGAAAAGTTCTTTGAAGTGGGGCCACAACGTCTGGCAAATATTATTGCGGGTTATCTTGAAAAGTCGGTTAAACAAGGAGAAATTGAATTAACTTCTTCTTCGGAAGTCGCAGCAAATATATTTTTATCACTGTTAAGAAGTGATGCTCATCTAAAATGTTTGACTCATCCTGATTATTTAATATCAACCGATGAAATTAGTGCTTGGGTTGATTACGCGGTTGATTTGTTTTTAAAAAATATCAATTACAAAACAAGTTAATTTGGCAATTTATATTATATACGTAAGATTTGATTATCGATAAAAAAGAGACCAACATATGGTCTCTTTTATTTTTTAGATTGCTTCTCTAGTCATCTCACCATTTACCAGTCTTAAAATCTGCAACGGGTTGCTGTCTTTTAAGGCTTCTGGCAATAAACTTTGCGGATAGTTCTGATAACACACAGGACGTAAGTAACGGTCAATGGCCAAGGTTCCAACTGAGGTGCCTCTTGCATCTGAAGTGGCTGGGTATGGCCCGCCATGTACCATCGCATCACAGACCTCAACACCCGTTGGGTAGCCATTTATAAGTAATCGACCTGCTTTTTCCTCTAAAACTGGTACTACATCTGCAAACTCGGTTAAGTCAGTTTCATCGGCAATTAAAGTCGCTGTCAGCTGACCATTCATGCTTTGTAGCGCCTGAATGAGTTGGGCTTTATCTTCAACTTCAATAATGACTGTGGTTGGCCCAAAGATTTCTTCCTGTAAAAGCTGGTCACCCGCCAGTAAAAGCTCAACATCCGCTTTAAACAGTTGCGGCTGCGCCTGATTGCCTTGTTGAGTTTGACCTGCCAAATGCTTAATACCTTGATGCTGGGTTAAGTGCTCAAGACCAGCGGTATAACTTTTTAAAGTGCTGGCATTGAGCATAGTCTGTGCAGGTTTAGCACCCATAATTTCAGTCAGGTTGCTAATGAGCTGGCTAAATTCAGCTGATTTAATACCCAAGATTAAGCCCGGATTGGTACAGAACTGACCACAGCCTAAAACCACTGAATCTGCCAAGTCCTGTGCAATTTTTTCACCACGGTTTTTTAAGGCTTCAGGCAACATCAACATCGGGTTAATGCTGCTCATTTCAGCAAACACCGGAATCGGTTGTGGACGGGCTGCGGCCATGTCACATAAAGCACGACCACCTCGCAATGAACCCGTAAAACCTACAGCCTGAATTAAAGGATGCTTAACCAGTGGTTCACCTACGCCATTACCATAGATCATGTTAAATACACCTTTAGGCATATTTGATTTTTCGACTGCACGTTCAATTGCCTGTGCTACAAAGTCTGCTGTGGCCATATGTCCACTATGGGCTTTCACCACTACAGAGCATCCAGCCGCCAGTGCCGAAGCAGTGTCACCACCCGCAGTTGAGAATGCTAAAGGAAAGTTACTTGCCCCAAAGACTGCCACCGGGCCAACACCGATTTTAATCTGGCGCAGGTCTGGCCGAGGTAAAGGCTGACGCTCTGGTAAAGCAGTATCAATACGGGCACCTAAAAAGTCACCACGGCGCAGCACTTTGGCAAATAAACGCATTTGTCCACTGGTACGGGCACGTTCACCTTGCAAGCGAGCAAGTGGCAGAGCAGTTTCCTGTGAAACGATTTCAAGAAAATCTGTACCCAATGCGTCGAGCTCACTGGCAATATTTTCTAAAAAAGCAGCACGCTGTTCAGGAGACGTATGGCGGTAAGTCTTAAACGCTTGACTGGCTGCTTCACAGGCCTGATTGACCTCTTGCTCGGTTGCATGGTGAAACTCATAAGGCAAAGTTTCGCCCGTTGTTGCATTTACACTTTTCAATAAGCTTATACTTTGTGCTCTACGTGAACCGCCAATAAAGTTGTGTCCAATAATGGTCATAACAAATATCCTGAAATTAATGAGAGTGTCTTGGAAGGTTGTCTTGGTTTACGACTCGCATATATAAAGTTGCGGGTTCCAAACAACCGCCAGTCGATAATTGACCTACCATGTTGCGATACATTTCTTGCCAAGGTGTTTGAGAGGCAGAGACCGTCGGCTTCCATTCGCGGCGGCGTTGTTCTAACTCTTCGTCAGAAATGAGCACGTTGATAGAACGTTTATTTAAATCAATACGTAAACGGTCATTGGTTTTAAGCAAGGCAATTCCACCGCCTATAGCCGCTTCGGGTGACATATTAAGAATAGATGGGCTGGCAGAAGTTCCGCTTTGGCGGCCATCTCCTAAGCAAGGCAGTGAATCAATCCCTTTTTTAATCAACTCCGCTGGTGGAGCCATATTGACGACTTCAGCACTACCCGGATAACCCACTGTACCTGCGCCACGAATAACCAAAATACAGTGTTCATCAATGTTTAAGGCAGGGTCATTGATACGTGCGTGATAGTCTTCGGGACCTTCAAAAACGATTGCACGTGCTTCGAAGCTATTTTCATTGTTTGGATCTGATAAATAGGTTTTTTTAAATGCTTCGCCCACCACAGACATTTTCATAATGGCACTGTCAAAGAAGTTGCCACTAAGCACAATGAAACCGGCACCATGTTTAAGAGGTTGCTCATAAGGAAAAATGACATCTGCATTTGAAGTTTTTGCATTTTTGGCAATTTCCCCAATTGTTTTACCGCTAACCGATGCACAATCTTCGTGTAATACACCAGCTTTTTGTAATTCGTGTAGAACGGCAGGAACACCACCCGCACGGTGGAAACCTTCACCCAAATATTTACCCGCCGGCATACAGTTCACAATAAGCGGAATATTTTCCCCAACACGTTGCCAGTCTTCTAAACTCAGCTCAATCCCAATATGACGGGCAATTGCAATGAGGTGAGGAGGGCAGTTACTCGATGCACCTAAAGCTGAGGCTACAGCAATTGCATTTTCAAAAGATTGTTTGGTCATAATTTTAGAAGGACGTAAGTCTTCTAAAACCATTTCACATATTCTTTTGCCGGTCATATAGGCCATTTGCCCACGTTCGCGATACGGCGCCGGAATACTGGCACATGTTGGTAAAGACATGCCCAACGCTTCTGCCAAAGCATTCATGGAAAGTGCTGTACCCATAGTGTTGCAATGTCCGACCGAAGGTGAAGCAGAAGTGGTCATTTCCATGAACCCTTCATAGTCAATCTCACCGGTCGCGAGTAAATTTCTTGCATGCCAAAGCACAGTGCCGGAGCCAATTAATTCACCTTTAAAATGACCATCTAGCATTGGCCCACCAGACAACACAATTGCAGGTATATCTGTTGTGGCTGCTGCCATTAAACATGCAGGAGTAGTTTTGTCACAACCAGTGGTCAGCACCACACCATCAAGCGGATAACCATGCAAGATTTCAACCAAACCTAAATAGGCCAAGTTGCGGTCAAGTGCAGCAGTTGGACGACGGGTTTGTTCTGCAATCGGGTGGACGGGGAATTCCATTGGAATACCACCTGCGTCTCGAATACCCGCTTTAACGCGTTCAGCAAGTTCTTTGTGATGACGGTTACATGGGGTTAAATCACTCCCGGTTTGTGCAATTCCAATAATCGGGCGACCTGATTGTAACTCGGCACGGGTCAAACCATAATTCATGTAACGCTCAACATATAAAGCGGTCATGTCGGCATGTTCAGGATCATCAAACCATTCTTGGCTACGTAAAAAAATCCGTTTATTTTGATCATTCATTTTTTGATCCTTTCACTCATACTTTTTGAAATTTAGTTTATTTACGAGATGAATCTTGCAATTCAATCGATCGATAATACGTGAAAATTATAGTAATTCACGCTGCTTCAAATTACGCATCAAAGCATTTATTCCAAAATTCCACGGCGTTGCTTTGTCACTGGTCATAACCGTGTTGTATAAAGTACCAAGTTTAGGTGAATGAATACGGACGACATCTCCGACTTTATGGGTAAAGCCAGCCCCAGCTTGTTCTCGATCTTGAGTAGGTGCAAATAAAGTACCCAAGAACAAAACAAAACCGTCTGGATATTGATGGTTTTCATTAAGAGTTTGTTGAATTAAATCTTCAGGATCTCGGCTAATTTGCGACATAGAACTCACACCATTTAACACAAAGTTATCGGTGCCTTGAATTTGCAGTTCAACATCGCAAGTACGAATATCATTTAAAGTAAAAGTATGGTCAAAAAGACGAATAAATGGGCCAATCGCACAAGATGCATTGTTATCTTTCGCTTTACTCAACAGTAAGGCACTACGGCCTTCAAAGTCCCGTAAATTCACATCGTTACCTAAAGTCGCGCCTAAAATTTTACCTTGGCTATTGGCAACTAATACGACTTCCGGCTCTGGATTATTCCATTCAGACTTTGGATGAATACCAATATTTTGTCCTGTGCCTACAGCTGCTAAAACAGGGGCTTTAGTAAAAATCTCGGCATCTGTACCAATACCCACCTCAAGATATTGAGACCACATTTTTTGTTCGATTAAATATTCTTTGAGTTGTAGCGCTTTTTCAGAACCGGGTTCGATTGTTTTTAAATTATCACCGATTACGCCTTGTACAACTTCACGAATCGATTGAGCTTTTTGCGCATCGCCACCAGCTTGTTCTTCAATCACACGTTCTAACATACTTGCAGCAAAGGTAACACCTGCCGCTTTAATTACTTGTAAATCAATTGGGGCTAAAAAGTATGCCTTGTTGGTATCTGGCTCGGCGACAGTATTGGCAAATAATTTATCAATTGAACCAACTCGTTTTCCTTCAATTTCAGATAAAGCTTTTAAAGGATCAGCGCTTTCAAGTAACTCGGAAATAGTATGAAATTTTTCCGAGATATCAAAAACTTGATTGCCTCTTAAAATAATAGGGGATGGACCCGAAATTTGACTTGGAATCCACGCACGGCCAATTAAACATCCTTGAGTCGCGTCGTCTGGTAATGAGTTCTGGGAATTTAACGTAAAGTTCATTTAAAGCATCCTTCTTTTATTTGAAATCATGATATGTTTCTTATTTAATAAACACCAATCGTAATAATTTAATTATTAATAACCTGTGGTTATCAAAAAAGGAATTTTAAAAATGGCAGATCTGACTTACTCAAGTTTAAATAACTGGCTTAAATTCAAGCACTTGGTTTTGTTGGAGACGTTAGCTCGAACCAATAACATGCATTTGGCTGCCGAGCAGATGAATTTAAGTCAACCTGCTGTAAGTAAAATGCTAAAGGAAATTGAGGGCCTTCTCGGGTTTCAGGTCTTTGAGCGACTGCCCCGAAATATGCCCGTAACGGCATTGGGTGAACATGTCATTCGTTATGCCCAGCGGGTTTTGAATGACGCAAAACATTTTGTCGAAGACATTGAGATTTTACGGTTGGGTGGACATGGGTTTTTAAAAGTAGGGGGAATATTTGCAGCAACCGCCGTGGTAATTCCAAACTCTATTATCGAAATTAAGAAACAATGGCCGCTACTTTCTATCGATGTTGTTGAACAGACCAGTGACCATTTAATGGAAATGTTGAGTGAACATACTCTAGATTTAGCCATAGGCCGTTTTACCGATGTTACGCAAAGCCAGTTTTTCGATTTCCAGCCTTTAGGCCCAGAGCCGTTCTGTATTGTTGTCAATAATGCGCACCCATGTGCCCAGAAAAAGTTTTGTACATTAGAAGAATTATTAAAATGGCCGTGGGTACTTTATCCTAAAGGCACACCCATTCGGGAGCGTATGGAAGGTGCATTCGCCAGAGCTAAAGTCAAAATTCCTTTAAATACGGTAAATACCATGTCGATGCAGACCTTTTTACAGATCTTAAAAGGGGCGCCTATGGTGGGAATGTTGCCAGAAGCAATGGTAATTGATCAGGTGAAAGAAGGACAGCTACAGATTTTAGAAACAGACCTGATTTTAGATGCTCAAGATTATGGAATTTTGACACGTAAAGATGAACCAGTGTCTGATATAGCCGCAGCATTTATCAATATTTTACTTAAAAATGCAAAACGTAAGTAAAGTCCTTAGCTTCAAGACATAGAAGACTTGGGACTTTTAAATTAAAAGAAAGCCTACTTAATTTAGTTAATGTTTCACCATGAAACTGATATTAAAAAGTTATCAATATTTAGAAATTATTCATTGGAAATTATTGCAGGGACTCCTTATCGTTTAATTCATGATGATTAAAAATCTTTAAGTGAATAAGAATTAGGAAAGGATCCCTGTATGAACGTGTTAATTACTGGTGGCACGGGTTTTATTGGAAAGCAAATTGCCAAAGAGATTTTAAAAACCGGAAGCCTGACTTTAGACGGTAAACAAGCTAAGCCTATCGATAAAATTATTTTGTTTGATGCATTTGCTGGTGATGATTTACCACAAGACCCTAAGATTGAGGTAATTGTAGGGGATATTACCGACAAAACCACAGTCGCAAATATCACAGAAAATATTGATGTTGTTTGGCACTTGGCTGCTGTGGTGAGTTCGGCAGCAGAGGCTGATTTTGACTTGGGAATGGATGTAAACCTTTATGGCCTTTTAAATTTATTAGAAGAATTAAGAAAAAAACAAACAATGCCTCGAGTCATTTTTGCGAGTGGCTGCGCTGTATTTGGTGGTCAATTACCAGAAGTTGTGACAGATGATACGGTGGTTACACCAAAGTCCTCTTATGGTATGCAAAAAGCAGTAGGAGAATTGCTCGTTTCAGATTATTCACGTAAAGGCTTTATTGATGGCCGTGTTTTAAGATTACCGACAATTGTGGTTCGTCCGGGTAAGCCTAATAAAGCCGCATCTACATTTTTTAGTTCAATTATCCGCGAGCCTTTAAAAGGGGAAACGGCAGTTTGTCCAGTCCCGCCAGATACTCCAGTTTTCATTACTTCACCACGACGCTGTGTTGAGTCAATGATTAAGGCTGCGTCAATTTCTTCAGAGGCACTCCAAGATAACCGAATTATTCCCTTACCTGGATTGACCGTTACCGTTAAGCAAATGCTTGAGGCTCTTGAAAAAGTTGCCGGTAAACAAGCAACTGATTTAGTGCAGTGGCAAGAAGATAAAACGATTCAAAGGATTGTTCAAAGTTGGCCGGTTCAAGTGAAAGCTGAATATGCCGAATCTTTAGGTTTCCAAGCAGATGAGAATTTTGAAAGCATCATTCAGGCACATATAGAAGATACCCAAAATTAATGGCAGTGATCGCCAATTCATGTGAGAGTTATTATGGAAGATATCAAAAATGTCACTGCTCTCGAAGAGCAGACAATTAAGCGTATTTCGAGTCGAATTATCCCGTTTCTTATTATTTTATTCATTATGGCCTTTCTAGACAGAACCAATATTGGTTTTGCTGCGCTACATATGAATGATGCAATTGGAATTACCCAAACTATTTTTGGCTTAGGTGCGGGTGTATTTTTCTTGGGTTACTTTATTGCAGAAGTACCGAGTAACGTTTTACTTCATCGGTTTGGAGCACGGATCTGGATTGCCCGAATCATGATTACTTGGGGAATTATTGCCGGACTTATGGGATTTATCCATAGTGGTACCCAATTTATTATTTTACGGTTTTTACTGGGTATTGCAGAAGCGGGTTTCTTTCCGGGAGTTATTTTTTATTTAACCTTATGGTTTCCTGCTAAATATCGTGCCCGTGTCTTCGCGACCTTCTATTTAGGGTTACCAATTGCTCAAATTATCGGAGCACCAATTTCGGTCGGTCTTATGCAATGGGGTAATACCATTGGCTATGAAGGCTGGCGTTTGATGTATATTTTAGAAGGGATTCCTTCCATTATTTTAGGACTGGTTTGCCTAAAATATTTAACCAATAACCCAAAAGAAGCACAGTGGTTAACAGCTGAGCAGCGTCAATGGCTCATGAATACGCTAGAGCGTGAAGAACGAGAAAAACAGCAATCTGCCGATGCTGCTTTAACAAAAGGTGAACTCATTAAACAAGTGTTTAAAAATCCTTTAGTGTGGATTATGGCAATTGTTTATTTTGGAATTACGTCTGGTTCAAATGCGATGTTCTTCTTCTTACCAAGTGTTTTAGAGTCGTTCCGTAATACCTTTGGTATGCAAATCAGCCTTATCCAAAATGGCTTACTCACCGCTATTCCATATGCATTTGCGGCGGTTGGAATGGTTTTATGGAGCCGCCGTTCTGACCGTAAACAAGAACGTTATAAACACGGTGCTTGTGCTGCACTTATGGCGGCTTTCGCAATTGCGATTGCTTTAATTGTGAATCAACCGTGGGCAATTATTGTGGGCTTTATTCTGCTCGCAATCGGTGTATTTAGTGCGATTAATATCTTCTGGACTATCCCTGGGCAGACTCTAACAGGAGTGGGCGCTGCAGCCGGTATTGGCTTAATTAACTCTGTAGGTAATTTAAGTGGTTTTACTGGTCCATATTTAACAGGCTATTTATATACTACCACGGGCACCTATACAGTAGCGTTCCTTGCCATTGCAGGATTTGTTGCCATGGGCGGTTTGGGGTTACTGCTTTTGGCAAAGTTAAAGTCTGATAGCCTAAAAGTAGAACAACAGCGACTTAAAGTGCGGACTGCTACGGAGATGAAATAATGGCTCAAATTGGTTTTGTTGGAACTGGTATTATGGGAATGCCAATGGCCATGAATTTATTAAAAGCTGGCCATCAAGTTAAGGTCTGGAATCGAACTTCATCTAAAGCAGAAAGTTTAAAAGAAGCGGGTGCCCATGTTTGTAGTGAACTTGAGCAAGTCGGAAAAGATGTAGAGTTTCTGATTTGTATGCTCAGTGATGGAAAAACCTGTAATGAAATTTTATTTCAAGAAAATGGTGCAATCTCACAGCTAAAACCTGAAAGCACGGTCATTGTGATGAGTTCAATACCGGTTGAAGTTGCAAAAACACAAAGTGAAAAATGTAAAGAAAGAGGACTTAGATATTTGGATGCACCTGTTTCTGGGGGGGAAAAAGGTGCTCAAAATGCAAGTCTGGCAATTATGGTAGGTGGCGATGCTCAAATATTTTCACATGCTGAACATGTTCTATCTGCCATGGGGCGACCAATTTTAGTCGGAGATGCCAGCTGTGGAATGCTGGCAAAACTCGTCAATCAAATGATAGTCGCATCTACCATTGCAACCGTGAGTGAGGGTTTATTGCTTGCCACTAAAGCAGGAGCTGACCCGATAAAACTAAAACAAGCATTAACAGGCGGTTTTGCTGATTCACCGATTTTGCAACAGCATGGCGAACGCATGTTAAATCGAGATTTTAAACCGGGAGGTACAGCTCGAAACCAGCATAAAGACATTCATACAGCCGTTAGCTATGCGAAATCGCTTGAGTTGAATTTACCTATTGCCCAAAAAGTCAGCCAATTATTCGAAAATATGCTTGCTGCCGGAGACGGTGAGCTTGATCATTCTGGCTTAATTCGTGAATTAGAACGCATGAATCATGTGTAATTATTGCTTTACTTAAGATCGGTATATTTTAATTTATTTATAAAAAGCAGCAGATTCGTTCTGCTGCATATTCAAACTCATTTGTAGTGCTGGCATTTTTATTGCTTAATCATAATTATCTTCTTCACAATATTTGATTTGCTAACGTATTAATGATCATTCAAATAGTCTCTTGCTCACTTATGGTGTTTTTTTCACATGAAAAATGCACTAAATAAGCACATCTTTTTATTTTGCACTCTATTTGTGCATTTGGGGCCATCATGAGGTTGTTGGCTCCCATACTCACATTGTTGATTCTATGCGGATGCTCTTCATCTGAGCAAAATAGAAAAACTCAAGAAAACTCAACTTCCCATTCAATATGTGTTTTTGATAGTAGAAATACTAAAGTCTGTGTAGCTAAACCAGCGCAAAGAATCGTTTCTCTGTTTGAGTCGGGTTTAGATGGCCTTTATATGCTAGGGCAAGGTCATAAAGTGATTGGTATACCGGCCGAAGTATACATTCAACCTTTATTATTTAATGCCTATTCAAAAATAGATAAGCGTATCGCCAATAAGCAGCTTGCAGCACCTTCACAAGGAGCCAATGCAACCAATATTGAAAGTCTCGTGTTGTTAAAACCAGATTTGGTCATTTTGGGAAGTGGGCAAGCCCAAACGATTGAACTGTTACGGCAGTTTGGCATCGCTGTATATGTAATGGAGTCAGGCACCTATAAACAGGTGAAAGAAGAGCTATCTGAAATTGCCGTTCTTAGTGGTGCCCAAAAGCGTGCTCAAGAAATTTTAAGTTTTTCGGATGAAATTGTGGCGGAAGTCGCAGCCAAAACTGCACGTCAGCCAAATAAACAATCGATTTACTATGCATGGTCAGGAGGGCGAATTTTTTCTACTTCAGGACGGGAGTCGATTACCAATGATTTTATTGAACTGGCTGGTGCTTACAACATTGTTCAGACTGCTGCTAACCAGCCCAACGTAAATCCCGAGACTTTAATTGAATGGAACCCTGACAATATTGTGCTTTGGAATACCAACCCTAAACTGATTTATGAACGAAAAGAATTACAGGGTTTAAGCGCCGTACAAAACCGAAAGGTATTTAATTTGAGTCCTGCATTTATATATAACCCCCACACCATCAAAATTATTATTACGGCGATTTATCTAAATCACAGTATTTATCCTGAACAGTCCGATTTACCAGTAAGTGCTTTACAACAGCGTATTTTAACCAAGTTGTATGGTAAGCAACTTGCCAAAGTGTTGGTGTCATAAATATGGAAAAGCTGAAATATTATTGGTTTTACCCGTTACCTTTCCTCATGATTTTTATCTCTTTGCTCATTGGACCAACTCAAACATTAAGTGCATGGGATTATTTGCGGTGGGGGGTACAAGCAGTCTTTGGTACACCATATTTTGATGCAGAACAATTTAGGCTGATGCAGAACATTATTGTGAATGTCAGATTGCCTAGAATTTTACTGACCTTTATGGTGGGAGCCGCATTAGCAACTGCGGGTAATGGCTTGCAAGCATTGTTTCGTAATCCCTTAGTCGATTCGTATGTACTCGGTATTTCATCTGGTGCAGCGTTCGGTGCAGCTTTAGCGCTTTCATTAAGTTGGCTTTCGCCAAATCTATCAGCCTTTATTTTTGGTGTATGCGCTGTTGGCTTAACCTATTTATTTGCGCACCAGAAACATGAAAGCCAGACGTCTTTAGTCATGGTAATTTTATCAGGCATGATTGTTTCGGGGCTGTTTTTGGCAGGACTTACCGTTATTCAATACTTAAGTGATCCATTTAAACTACAAGCGATTGTGCAATGGACGATGGGCAACTTACATCAGGCGTCTTGGCAAAAAGTTCAATACGCCGTGCTACCAATCTGTATTGGCCTTGCCGGATTATTTGCGATGCGTTGGCGTTTAAACTTAATGGCACTCGGTGCTGAAGAAGCGCAGGCGGTTGGTGTTAATCCAAGATGGGAACA
This sequence comes from Acinetobacter nosocomialis, assembly GCF_041021905.1. Lineage (NCBI taxonomy): Bacteria > Pseudomonadati > Pseudomonadota > Gammaproteobacteria > Moraxellales > Moraxellaceae > Acinetobacter > Acinetobacter nosocomialis. The sequence goes on along the minus strand of NZ_CP157432.1, from coordinate 2,075,968 downwards.
GCTTCTTTTAATTGTACTAGTAACTGTATGTACATCAACGTCTGTGGCTGCTGCTGGCATTATTAGTTTATATGGGCTATTTATGCCGCATATTGTGAGAATGTTGGTTGGACCAGATCACCGCTACAGTATTCCTGCCAATATGGTGCTGGGCGGCAGTTTTCTACTGTTGATTGATAACTTTTCTCGGGTTTTACTGACGTTTGAAATACCAATTGGTATTTTTACCATGTTACTTGGTGCGCCATTTTTCTTATTATTAATGAAAACACAGAGGACTCATTGGGCATGATTCAAATTGATCAGTTAAATTATGCCTATGGGCACAAACAGGTTCTTAAAAATATTCATCTGGAGTTTCCCGAAAATCAGTTTTCAGTGATTTTAGGGCGTAATGGCTGTGGTAAATCGACACTTTTTAAATTGATGGCGGGTCTAGAACCCGTAAAAGATGGCTTGATTCGTTACTCTGGAAAACCATTATCGGACTTTAAAGGAAAAGATCGGGCTGCGTTACTTGGCTTTTTACCGCAGTTTCATAAAACCGTATTTCCATTTTTGGTTAAAGATGTGGTGATTACAGGGCGTGCTGCTTTTAGCAGATATAGACCTTCAAAATCAGACTGGGAACGTGTAAACCAAGCTTTGCTTGATTTAGATATTGAGCATTTACGTGACCGTCCTTATACCGAGTTATCGGGTGGTGAACGGCAATTGGTTATGATTGCCCGTATTTTAGTGCAAGCTCCAAAAGTTATTTTGCTCGATGAGCCAACCAATCATCTCGATGTTTATTACCAGTCTTATTTAATGAAAAAGTTGCGTCAGTTGTCGCGGCAAAATTTTACGGTGATTGCAATTATGCATGATCCCAATTTGGCCTTTTTATTTGCAGATCATCTATTTTTTATGCGCCAACATGAGGTGGTTAAGCCTGAGTCAAAAACTCGAATCACCGATCCGAAGTTTTTAAAAAGTGTCTACGATGTTGAGTTTCATGAAGCCATGATTCAAGACAAAACCATTGTGATTCCTGATCATTCTTGGCTATGAATATGTTGAATTATCAGGTGGTTGGCAAAACAGATTATGAGCCTGCGGTGGAGTTTGCACTTTATACAAGACAGTTGTTATTCCCAGAAATCTATCATGGGCAAATTCCTAAAGATTTACAGAATTTTGAGCAGTCCTATGTTAAAGACCCATTGGGCTGCTTTATTACGGTAAAAGACCAAAACCGTATTATTGGTACCATTGCATATCGGGCGTATGACCATCGTTTTGATTTAAATTTACCGTCCAATACGGTAGAAGTCGTTAAGTTGTTTGTATTGCCTGAATACCGCCGTAAGGGCATCGCGACTCAGCTATGCAACATGTTGTTTAGTCATGCAAAAAACAGAGCAATTACAACTTTGTATTTGCATACCCATCCATTTTTACCTGCGGCTGAAGAGTTTTGGCGGCTCCAAGGCTTTGAGGTTATTCAACGCGAATGGATCGATACCTATGACACTATACACATGAGTAAATCTTTATAGCGATTTATTATGTGCATGAAATCTTTTTTGAAAATGGGTAGGCGGATAACCCATAATTTTACTGAACATTGCGGTAAAAGCTGCCGAATGTTCATAGCCTAAACTAAAAGCAATTTCTGTAATTGAGATATTCTCTTTTAAGGCATTTAAAGCATAAATAATGCAGACTCGATTACGCCAAGCTTGAAAGGACAAGCCAGTTTCAGACTTAAACCAACGATGAAAAGTTCGTTCACTTTTATTGTGGTCATGTGCCCAATCTTTAGGGCTGCTATGAATATCGGGTTGCTCCATAAACTCAGCACACTGTTTAGATAATAATGTGTTGTGAGGCAATGGAATAAATAGAGGTAGGGCTGGTGCAGCTTCTAACTCATATAACAATAAATCGATAAGAGCACCGTCACGGCCTGAGTGCGAGTAATCAATAGATAATTGATTTGCTTGAATGAGCAGTTGATGTAACAAAGGCGAGACTTGTATAACCTCGCAATAGTTTGCTTGTCTTGGGGCATTACTCACTTCTATATACAAACTATAAGTACTGACTTTAGATAACCATACCTGATGTGGTTTGCCTGCCGGTATCCATACACCGCTGTACGGTAACACGAGCCATTGTCCATCTTCAGTTTCAACTTTCATGAGGCCTTCGGGTGCATATAAGAACTGTGCACGGCGATGGCTATGCGTATCTAACAAGGTATCAGCAGGATAGTCCGATCCTAACGCTAGAACCGCTTGCTGTAGATGGTCTACATCGTTAACTGAAATATTACGCATATATTTTTGTCTGAAATAAATAAAAATATGGCTTTTATACGTTAGTTTGCCATAAAGCTATTTTATATCATGCCTCTATAAACGTGAGGAAGATAACGATGCTATATGAGCTATTTTTATTTGGATTGCTTTCAGGCGTTACCACTTGGTTATTTGGTTTTGGTGGCGGATTTGTTGCTGTGCCTTTGCTTTATGCAGTCATTATTCAAAAGTGGAGCAGTGAAAGTAGTGTCGGCATACATGCCATGCAAATCGCCGTTGCTACGTCCGCTTTTGTCATGCTGTGTTCGGCAAGTTTTGCAACCTTTCGACACTATCGGTCTGGACACATAGATTGGCAAAAGATCAATTTTTTATGGGGTGGTATCGCATTTGGGGGAATTGTGGGTGCAGTAATGGCCTCATTGTTTAATGGAAATTGGCTTCGCTGGATATTTATGGGTTATGTATTCATAACCATTCTAGATTGTTATTACCGACCAGGCTTTATGGTTGCATCAAAACAAAAGCAAGACCATGGTCAAAACAGTGAACTGATTAAAGGCGGAATAATTGGTTGGGTTGCGGCACTTTTAGGTGTGGGTGGCAGCGTAATGACAGTTCCGTTGTTGCGGCGGCGGGGTAGTTCTATGGCAGAGGCCGCGGCTATTGCAAATATTCTCACACTGCCTCTGTCTTTAACTGCAACGTTTACTTACTGTGTATTGTCAATTTGGCAATCTACATGGGCACCTAGTGGATTTATCGGACTAATCTGGTTTGAAGCTGCTTTATTCTTGGTTGCTGGAACATGGATCGGACTATATTTTTCAGAAAAATTTATTTCAAAACTACCTGATTTATGGCGGGCAAAGTTATATCCGCTACTTTTAATAATAGTTCTACTCGTCATGCTTTTCGTAAATTAATTTTTTATTTCAAATGTTTGAAGAATAAATTTTCTTAAATAACAAATCTCTAAATGCTCTAAAACTGCAAATTTTATGTTTTAAAGGGCTTTGAAAAAAGTTTGAAAAATAGACTTGAAATATATAGTGGCTTTATGCCACTATATATTCATCGAAGGTCATCAGACAAAAAGAGGATGATATGGCTATCCAGCTTTTAGATGCGGCAAGAAATGAAATTCCAGTGAAATTTACGCAGTTTTCTGGTGGCGAGCGTCATGTTCAAATTGATGAGACAACCTTAGGTTCACTATCTGGCAAGGTATTGGTCCGCGCGCAAATGACCTCAAGTCACGATGTGATGGACTATTTACTACTTGAAAATATATTGCTGACTCAAGGTTTAACCATTGACCTAGAAGTTCCGTATTTTCCATATGCACGTCAGGACCGTATTTGTGCAGTAGGCCAAGCGTTCTCGCTTGATGTGATGACTAAGTTACTCAACATTAATGCAGATAAAAAAGCAGGCAAACAAGGCAAAGTGACTGTTTGGGACTGCCATAGTGAAGTCACTACAGCCTTACTTGCTGCCAATACGTCTTTTAGTGAAGTTGTAAATGTGAGTTCAGTCGACATCATCGAAAAGAGTGAAGCGCTAAGTACATTATTAAAAGATGAAAAAACAGTACTGATTTGCCCAGACAAAGGCGCAAAAGCACGTACACAAATGGTTGCAGATGCTTTTAATTCTGAGCGCAAACAACCAATCAATATTGTTCAGTGCGATAAAAAACGTGATCCAGTGACTGGCAAAATTTTGGGTACACATGTACATACAACTGATTTATCAGGCCTAACAGCGGTCATTACCGATGACATTTGCGACGGCGGTGCAACCTTTATTGGTATTGCCAAAGAACTGCGTCGTCTCAATTGCCATAAGGTCGTTCTATACGTGACCCACGGTATTTTCAGTAAAGGAATAGAGGTTTTTGATGGATTGCTTGACCAACTGTTTACCTCAGACAGCTTTCCTCAACAACCATCAGACAAAATTTCAGTAATTGCTTTTGCAGCAAAATAAAGAGAATAAAGATGACTATTAAACTTAATCCATTAAACGCTATCGATTTTTATAAAGCTGATCACAGACGTCAGTATCCGGCAGGTACAGAGTACGTTTACGCAAACTTTACGCCACGGTCATCTCGACTCGCAAAAATGTTGCCTGACTTTGACGATAAAGTTGTGTTCTTTGGGCTTCAAGGTTTTATTAAACACTTTTTAATGGATACATGGAATGAAGGCTTTTTCAAACAACCTAAAGACAAAGTCGTGGCTGCTTATAAACGCCGTATGGATAGTTCACTAGGTGAAGGTGCTGTACCAGTCGATCACATTGAAGCATTACATGACTTGGGCTATTTACCTTTACGGATTAAAGCTTTGCCGGAAGGTAGCCGCGTCAATATGCGTGTACCTGTGCTTACCGTCATTAATACAGACCCGCGTTTCTTTTGGCTAACCAACTATATTGAAACTGTATTAAGTGCTGAACTTTGGAAAAGCTGCACTACAGCAACGATTGCCTACGAGTACAAACGTTTATTAACGCAATATGCCGTAAAAACTGGCGCACCACTCGATTTTGTACCTGTGCAAGGACACGATTTTAGTAGCCGTGGCATGAGTGGAGTTTATGATGCGGCACAATCGGGTGTGGGGCACTTAACCAGTTTTATTGGAACAGACTCGGTTGCTTCAATTGACTACGCAGAAGAATATTACAATGCCACAGGTGTGATTGGGGTTTCTGTACCAGCGACCGAACACAGTGTGATGTGTATGGGTACAGAAAACAGTGAGCTAGACACATTTAAACGTTTAATTTGCGAGCTTTATCCGTCGGGTGTTGTCAGTATTGTGTCTGATACTTGGGACTTTTGGCGAGTCATTACAGAATTTACGGTGGCTTTAAAATCTGAAATTCTGGCGCGACAACCCAATGCTTTAGGTTTGGCTAAATTGGTTTTCCGTCCAGACTCTGGTGACCCAGTTAAAATTATTTGTGGTGATCCAGACGCGGAAAGTGGCAGCCCAGCTTATAAAGGCGCAGTTGAATGTTTATGGGAAGTGTTTGGCGGTACAACAACTGATCAAGGCTATAAAGTACTCAATGAACGTGTTGGTTTAATTTATGGTGACTCAATTACCCTAGACCGTGCACAGCGTATTTTAGAAGGGCTTGAAGCCAAAGGTTTCGCTTCAAACAACTTGGTGTTTGGTATAGGCAGTTTTACCTATAACTACTTAACTCGCGATACCTTTGGGTTTGCTGTGAAAGCAACTTGGGGACAAGTGAATGGTGTAGGCCGAGAACTATTTAAAGACCCAATTACTGACTCAGGTGTAAAAAAATCTGCGAAAGGTCTGTTACGCATTGAAGAAAGTGAAAATGGTTTTACCTTGTTTGATGAGCAAACAGCCGAACAAGAACAAGGTGGAGCACTAAAAACTGTCTTTGAAAATGGTAAACTTCAATATGAGTGTACTTTGGATCAAATACGTGAGCGTTTATCCATCGCATAACTGAGTTTAGATGAGCCGTTGCATGTGTATCGGCTCATCATTTTCATTGAGAGACTGAACGTGACTATTCAAACTGAACAAGAATTCCTTGCCAGTTATGATCGCCGAGATTATGACGCACCTTTACTCACTGTAGATATGGCTATTTTCTCGGTATTTAATGGTCAGTTACGGGTATTACTCATTAAGCGGCCCAACTTTCCAGCTAAAGACCAATGGGCTTTACCGGGTGGTTTTGCCGATTTAAAGCACGATCAAGATTTGATGGCCACCGCATATCGTAAGCTGGTCGAAAAAACAGGGATTGCTTCACCTTACTTGGAACAAGTTGCCTCTGTGGGCAATGCCAAACGTGACCCGCGTGGTTGGGCAGTGACGATTTTGTATTTTGCTTTAATTGATTTTAATGCTTATCAACATCAAGCCTTAGCTGAGTACAGCGAATGGGTGCCTGTAGCAAAAGCACAAGATTTAGCATTGGCGTTTGATCATAATGAATTGCTCAGATTAGCTTTAGAGCGTTTAACCAATAAAACCCGCTATACCGCTTTGCCAGCGAGTCTCATGCCCGAGTTATTTACACTGACCGAGCTACAGACTATTTATGAAATTATTCTTGGGCAATCCTTAGATAAAAAAGCATTTAGACGCCGTATGATAGAAGCAGGCGCAGTTGAAGAAACCAACCACAGTAAAATTGTAGGCAAACGACCAGCTCAGCTTTACCGCTATGCACTTGATTCTTTCGATTTTATATTTCCTCGCTCACTCGAATTACCTCGAAATAAAGAGGGTGAAGATAAGCAAAACAATGAGCTTTCTGACTAGAGCATCTTGATGCGCTTTGATTTATAATGCCGCGCTTATGATTGATGTCATGTTTTGATAAGCGCTTTGCCTATGTCACACGTTTCTCCCTGCTTCCAGCAAAACCAGTTTTTTGTGTTGGTGGAGTACCTCACTTCACTACATGAAATTTATCCTGTAAGACTTGAGTTTGCAGGATATCCGGCTGCAATAACATTGGCTGATCGCGTACATTCAGATCATGATATTGCGCCGCTTGAAGCCAGCAAAAGCTACCCTGACTCAATAGAGAAAGTTTTACACTTTTCAGGTAAGGCCCGAGACATACAAGACTTTGAACAATTTTTAGAACAAGCTCAAGCAGCCAATATTCAAAACTTGTTATTGCTTACAGGCGATAAACTTAAAGAACACCATAATGGTCGAGATGGACAGCCTCGTAGTCGTTACTTAGAGTCAGTAAACGCCGTAATGGCTGCCAAGCAACATGGCGGGTTTCGTATTGGGGTGGCTTTTAACCCATTTAAATATGTTGAAGCTGAGCGTGATGCACAGTATTTAAAACTACATAAGAAAATTAAAGCAGGCGCTGACTTTATCATTACCCAATTGGGCTATGACATTGAAGCCTTAAAGAAAGCCAAATCATTTTTAACCAAGAACAATTATTCACAGCAAATACTGGCTTGTGTCATGCCACTGACTTTAGGTCGTGCCAACTTCATGGTAAAGCATAAAGTTGCAGGTATTGTAATTACTCCACACATGCTAAAAGTCTTGGCAGATGAAAAACAGGCAGGGCATACAGACCGAGTTTATTTGCGCTGCGCTTTACAAATTTTAATATGTAAACATTTAGGGTTTGCAGGAATCCACTTATCTGCGTGCCATAAGCCAGAAGAACAAATGTTGCTTGAAAGCTACATTGAGCAATACAGACATCTGGAGCTTAACGTTTTAGAAGAGCTTTGGAATTCACTTTGGCAAGTCACTACAGGTAAAGAGTTTTCGCCTGAAATTGCTCGTTTTTCACGTCAGCCAACATCTAAACAATTAATTAAATATCGTCAGCTACATGTTATGCATGAAGCAATATTTGGATCAAAAATTGCCAAAGGATTTGGACGTTTTATTTTCAAAGCATTTTTTTGGGAAAACGCTTTGATCGCTAAACTCTTACTTAAAACAGAAGTGCTGAGTAAACATAGCCTAGTGGGCTGTGAAAGCTGTGGTCAGTGCCGTTTAAGTGACACCTTATATATTTGCCCTGAAACATGTCCAAAAGGTTTAGCCAACGGGCCTTGTGGCGGTACAACTTTAGACCGCTGCGAATTTGGTGACCGTGAATGTATTCATTCCGTTAAAGCAAGACTTGCTAAAGCTGTTAAGCAAACCGAAGTGCTAAAAGAAAAACTGATTCCAACGGTACCACTTGAAACGAGAGGAACCAGTTCTTGGAAAAATTGGTATTTAGGGGCTGAGGCTTAAGTTTTGTATTAACCCTTAAGGACGGCGATAATTCAAATTTTTAATTTTTTTGAATAAACTTAATAAATATGAGAGCTGATTTATAATTTTCATAGAAATTTTTTAAAAGCTAATACTGTAGGTGGCGGATAGATTAATTCCGGAATAAAAGCCCCTTTAAATATAGATTATATACTCACAATTCTCAGATTATGGTTGATATTCAACAAATCATCCCTTTACCGGAAGCAAAGGATTATCAGATTAAGGCACAGAAAAAATCAGAAGAAAGACGAGAAGCCAAGCTTACGAATGCAAGGGATTACTCAAGCTTCATCTTCAATGGTAAAACTCTGAATAAACGTTACCTGGCTCTGGAAATTATTAAATGCCGGTTTGATGAAATCGATAATAAGAATATCGAAGATCTTAGAGCAGAGTTTAATGAATATCCGAATCTGGATAGATTGCTGGTTAAAATTAACCAACTGGATGAACAAAGATATGACCGCTATTTTATTGAGAAGGAACATCATTTACAGATGAGTAATGGAGATATATATTGTTTCCAACCAATGGGGAAAAGGTAATATTTATCAGTTAATAGAAATTGCAGCCAACTTTAACTATGAAATTATTAACACTTCAAAGGATCAGTTGAAACGTTAAGTTGAATATAGTGATTATTTGATAGAGCAATTGGAAGATACTACTATTCTAGTTTATAAAAATGGCGAGAAAGTAACAGTTTACGGGGCTTTGCTGGAATTGGCATCTTCTAAGGGCATAAGCCATTTAAATAGTAAGGGTGGCAAAAACAATACAAGACAGCTTGGGAACGACATAATCAATTCTTAAATCTAATGAATTTTAACCAATTAAAAACGTGATAAATTGTATACAAAACTTGATCCTGTATAGAGTAATATTATTTTTGCATTATAGTAGTTGAAGTCTAAGCGATTTACAGGTATTAAAGCTCATCAATAATAGATGGGCTTTTTATTTTTAATTAATTTTATGAGGTTAATTTGTATATGCGACAATTAATGTCGCTTGTGCTGTAAGTTGCATTGCTTTTGAATTATTTAAAACATATATTAATAATAAGTAAATAATCAATTTATCAAAATAAAACATATATTTGTATTGGTTTTTTGCGCTCTAAAATTTTATATGTGGATAAGGTTATGAGTACAGTTACAACAGTAGAAAGTATTGCAGAACTAACGGCTATTCAAAGTCCAGAAGAAGGACAGACCGTATATGTGAAGTCTTATTATCAAGGATTAAACAAAGGTGGTGGTAAGTTTATTTATGCATCTGGAAAAAAAGCCATAAATGATTATGGATTAACAATTAATGGCTGGGTACGGGAGTTTGATTGTGTACCTAATGTCTTTATGTTTGGGGCAATTGGAGATAACACTAATAATGATACAGATGCATTCCAAAAAGCTGTAGATGCAGTTACTGATCTATATGTACCTAGAGGTGTGTTCCTATGCAATGTGAATCTTAAAAAATCATTCAATATCACTGGTTCTGGGAAAGAGTCTATATTAAAACCTTACGACATTAATAAGCCTATTTTAACTAACATCAATATATCTTCTTTAAGTTGGTCTAACGATTCTGTATCTAATCTAGCTTTAAAATCATCGAATTTCACAGGAGTTGGTTTCAGTTATGGTGTGCTACCTGCAGTTAATGATTATTATGGTGTTGGCCGAGTGGTTATGAATAACGTGTGGTTTAGTGGTTTTATGCACGGTATTCGAAAAGTAAATGGAAACATCGGTAATAAATACTACAATTGTAATTTTGAAAACTGCAAATACGGTGTTTATGCATCAAGTAACCAAGTAGCTATCCCTAACTCACTTGCAATCATGCATTCGGGTTGTGATATGTACTATAGCTGTAATTTTAGTGAGAATGCTATTGCGGGTGCAGCTTATTATGATAAAACCCATGGAACGGGACAGTGGTTATTTAATCACTGTACATTTCAATTCAATAAAGGCTTTGGGTTATTTATGGACTTTGATATCCCAAGTACTTTATTTTCTCCGATTATTATAATGAATTCTTGGTTTGAAGAAAACGGAGGAAACCAAGTAGTTATTGATCGTGTTAATGGTACATCGCAATCTATGAATTCTGAAGCTAGATATATTTCAGGAACGATTGATGTAGTGGTAGTAGGTAGCGAAGATTCTAAAACTCGTCTTGGTATAGGAGTGGATAAACCTAAAAGTACTCTACATATTCATGATAAGAGTCTGCCGATGTTACAACTCACATCTGATTCTACTGGTTCAGAAGATAGAAATAATGGTGGATTGATCTATGTCACTGAATCAGACCTAATGATACAAAACAAAGAAAATGGACGGTTATATCTTGTTAATTCAGCTGGTATGTTGGAACTAGACTTATCAGGTAATTTTCTTTCAAGAAAAGGTAAGATTGGTTATGGTGGAGGAGCAGGATCTTATATTCTGCAGTATAGTTTCAAAGACAGGTCGGTAACTTGTAACTTTCCATCCGGTTGCGTTCGCATGGCCGCAAGTGCGTTGGGAGCTAATTCTTCTGTTGCATTCGTGTTGGAAAACAATTTCATTTATCAGGATGATGTGGTGATTGTAAATGTGAGAAGTATGCCGAGTGGTAATTCTGATTTATATTCAGTTAGAGCTTCAAATATAAAAACGGGCTCATGTCATATTATTCTAAAAAATGAATCAAATACTATTCTCTCTGAATATGTAGAAGTAAATTTTTGTATAGTCTCATGTGGTAATAGCTAGCCTAGCTAAGCAGATTAACATTAGTTTATATTGTGAACCCTCCTTATGGTGGGTTCTTTAACTTCTCAATTAGGGGGCTTTAGATTTAATTTCACCTGAAGTTTTAAGGTGCAAGATTTTTTTTAATTTTTAGTAAAACTGCTAGTGAGATAAAATATTTTATTTCTGTTTATTTTGACAAAATTTAAAACTAAAATTATTTTTTGTTATTAACGTAAACCCTAAACATGGCTAGAGCTGTTATTGATGATCAAGAATTATTTACTTTCTATGAAAAAGCCATCAGTGAAGCTCGTCCACAATTGATTGAACTCTACCAAAACACATTTAAAGCGCATAACTTACATGCTTTATTATTTCCGACATCACCGATTGTTGCACCACTAGCAAACGAAGACGTCTATTCAATTGAAACTTTCCAGACACTCATGCGAAATACAGACCCCGGCAGTAATATTGGAATACCGGGCCTGAGTTTACCTATTGGAAAGGGCGCGAAATCAAAACTGCCAATCGGATTTGAAATAGATGGCTTAGCTCATCAAGATAGTGAATTGCTTGCGATTGGAATAACTTTAGAAGAAATTTTTAAGGTTTTAAATCAATAGACAAAACCGCTTAAATCACTATTTTTAAAGCTTTGTTTGTCTTTTAATAATAGGTCTAAATTTATTTTAAGACTGTTTTTTATCCAAAAAATTATAAGCCATTTTACTTGTTATAATGGCTTATTTATTAAGCAATCATTGCTTGTTAGATTTAATATTTTGTCAGTTTGTTGTTGTTAATTTTATAAAATATAATATTTATAAATCATATATATTCTATTTTTATAAGTATAACAATTTTTATTGTTAACTCATTTTTAAATTACATATTATTTTAATTAATAATACTTAAATATTACATAATAAAATTTATTCTTAATATTTCTGCAATATATTGCTTTTATTAAAGGAGTTTTATTGAAGCTTAAATAAAAATTAAATTGTTTATTAACAATAGCTTGTATTGAATTTTTAGATGGATTAATTACGAGAAATCTACACTAGTTCGAATTACATAATTTTTAAACATAGTTTATATAATATGCTTTATTGACATAAATAGAAAAAATATATGGCAAAGAAGTCAATGATATTTAATTAACTTCAGAACCATAATTTGCACCAAATTTTACGCTGTCACGATTCATTGAATAAAACCAAGTGAAAAGTTACGTAAAAAAGAAACCAATAATTTTATTGGCTTAAATAAAAAATCGAATATTACAAATAAGCGGAATGAATATGGATAACGTAGCTCAGCTAGAAACTGATACTAATTTCCAAAGTCGAAAGAAAATAACTTGGGGTGTTTTTAGTGTCCTGCTGTTATTTTTAGTTGCCGGTATCGTATATTATTTTTTGGTATACCGATTCTATCAATCTACTGATAATGCTTATGTGCAAGCCGATGTGACTTGGGTCATGCCAAAAATTTCAGGCGAAGTGATGGAGTTATTAATTAACGATAATCAGGTGGTAAAAAAAGGGGAAACTTTAGCGGTATTAGACCATCGTGACTATCAAGCTCGTTATGACCAAGCCCGTTCTGTGGTCAGCTTAAAAGAAGCCGCACTGGGCGTACAACAACAAAATGAAAAGTCTGCCAAGTCTTCAATTACCGAAGCAAATAGTGGTGTAGTGGCAGCACAAGCCGACCTATCTCGTTTGAAAAAAGAGTTCGAGCGTTATCAAGACTTATTAAAAGATGGCGTGATTACCCGACAAAATTTTGAAGGGATCCAGTCTCAATATTTAACAGCTCAAGCACAGCTCAGCAAAGCACAAGCCGCCGTAAATGCAGCAGAAGCTCAGTTGGGGAGCTTACAAGCGAGCCGAGCGCAGCTTTTAGCAGATATTCAAAGTGCCAATGCAAATTTAAACTTGTATCAGGTTGATTTAGCTTCTTCAAAAGTGATCAGTCCTGTTTCGGGTAAGATCGGTAGCCTTGCAATTCAAAAAGGTTCACGCGTTTCTCCACAAACCCGCTTAATGGCGATCATTCCTGAAAATAGTTTGTATGTACAAGCGAACTTCAAAGAAACCCAAATTGAAAAAATGCATATCGGTCAAAAAGTGAAGTTAAAACTTGATGCCTATCCGAGCCTCACCTATACCGGAAAAATTGAGAGCTTTTCACCAGCTTCAGGCGCAACTTTTTCACTCATGCCACCAGACAATGCAACGGGTAACTTTAACAAGGTTGTACAGCGTATTCCTGTACGTATTGCCATAGATTCAAGCCCACATATTGATTTGATTAAACCTGGAATGTCGGTGAGTGCCACCGTTGACCTAAGAACTTAATAAAAAAATTTTAGGTAATAAAAAAATGAATAAGCATGTTGAAGCCGAGTGGAGGTTTCCTGCAAAAACTGCATGGGCAATTTTTGCTGCCATGATTTTTGGCAACTTCATGGCGATTCTTGATATTCAGATTGTGGCGAGTTCTCTAAACGAAGTTCAAGCTGGTATGAGTGCAAGTCGTTATGAAGTCACTTGGGTACAAACGGTTTATTTAATTGCCGAAATTATTGCAATTCCAATGTCGAGTATTGTCTCGCGAGTGCTTTCAACACGGGTGTATTACACCATGTGTGCAATTGGGTTTACGGTGAGTTCTTTACTTTGTGCTTTGTCATGGAACTTGGAAAGTTTACTGGTGTTCCGTGGCATTCAAGGCTTTATGGGTGGCGGCATGATTCCGACTTCCATGACGGCGTTGTATTTACTCTTTCCAGAAGCAAAACGCTCATTGCCTTTGGTCATGTTTGGCATGATCAGTACTTTAGGTCCAGCGATTGGTCCAACCATTGGCGGTTGGCTCACCAATAACTTCTCATGGCACTGGATGTTCCTGATCAATATTATTCCAGGCATTATCATTGCTACGGTCATTTACTCAGGCCCAAATATTGACCGTGCCAATTATTCACTCATCAAAAGCATGGACTGGCTCAGTCTGGTCGGTATGGCAATGTTTTTGGGTGGGCTTGAATATTTCCTCGATGAAGGCGCACGACATGACTGGCTTGCAGACACGGGCGTTCGTATTGCTTTTATGATCTGCGTTGTAGGCGGCATGATTTTCTTCTCTAGAAGTTTTACCCAGCCTAAGCCTTTGCTCGATTTATCGGTATTTAAAAATAAAAACTTTACTTTGAGTGCTATTACAACGTTTGTGATTGGCATGGCGCTGTATGGCTTGGGTTACATGATTCCTGTGTTTCTTGGGCAAGTCCGTGAAATGAATAGTAGCCAGATTGGTCACATCATGATGGTGACAGGCATTGTCATGTTCTGCTTTGCACCGTTTCTTGCGTGGCTTATTCCTAACTTCGATACCCGCAAAACCGTATTTGTTGGAATGGTTCTGGCTGGTTTTGGTGTATGGCTCAATTCGCACCTCAGCATTCATAGCGATTATGACTTCATGTTTTGGCCGCAAATTTACCGTGGTATTGGTCTTATGATTTGCCTGATTGTGGTGTCACATTTGGCTATGAGCACCTTGCCACTCAGTAAAGTAGCCGATGCCAGCGGTATTTATAACCTCATGCGCAATATTGGCGGCGCGGTTGGACTGGCACTTATCAACTCATCCTTAGACTGGCTAACAGCCATGCACGTCACCCAGATTAATCAGGCGATGACACCGCAAAACTGGATATTTACAGAACGACTCGACCAACTCACGGCGCAATATCAGGAAGTCGGCGCAAATGCTCAGCAAATCGCGCTAAGTGTGATTTACCGTGACATTCACTTTCAAGCATTAACTTCGAGTTTCAACGATTTATTACGCATGCTCGCAATCATCATGTTTGTGACCGCCTTTTTAACCATCTTTATGGATAGGGGGAAGAAAATGAATATGTAAGGTTTTAGCAGTAGAGGGCAGCTTTTAAAGAATGAAAAACAATAGGGCATATCAAAACGTATCCCTTCATAGAAAAAGAACATTTATACGAGTTTCTAATATCGCCGTATAAGCGATTGGAACTCACAGATCTGAATGTGGGAGATTAAAGTATTATGATTAATACAACATATAAACTGATTTCAAAATTGAACCTGAAAAATGCAACTTATGGGCAATATTTTGAAAAAGAGCAAATTGATACTGATCGACTAAAAGTGATGTATTCCATTTACGAACAGTATTATGAAAATACCAGATTTTCTATTTTTGTAGATGATTTTGAAAATAAAAGCGGTGCGATTTTAATTTTTGACTCTGAAACAGACGAAATAGTCGGTTTCTCGACGGTTGTTGTGCAGCACTTTTATTTAAACGGTAAAGACTACACCGTACTCTTTAGCGGTGATACGGTTATTTTGAAGAAGTTCTGGGGCACGCGTAGTTTACAAAGCACTATGCTTAAACTCATGATTAAGCTCCGAATCAAATATCCTTTTAACGAACTTTATTGGCTCCTTATTTCTAAAGGCTATAAGACCTATCTCTTACTAGCCAATAATTACTATGTGTATTACCCAAACATTAAAGATGAAAACCAACATCTTTCGGAAGTGGTTGAGCACTACTGTGAAAAATTCTTTGGTGAATATTATGACCGTGAAGCAGGCTTGCTTAACTTTGGTGATGACTATCAGCCACTAAAAGGCGAAGTCGCACCGATTACTGCCGAAATGAGAGAAAAGAACCCAAATATTCATTTCTTTGAACAGAAAAATCCAACTTGGAAAGCCGGTACAGAACTGCCGTGTATTGGTCGTCTTGGCTGGAAAGATATTGCCCGTTTCCCCGTAAAGCTGATGACTAAGCCGACCAGTAAAGGAAAGTTTGAAGCCCGTGTAACTCATAAAACAAAACGTAGAGAGGCTATCCAATGAAATCTAATGAATGGCTGACTCTCGGCTCGCATCTTATTTTAAAAAAATGGTGTGATGCATCTGACCGTAATTTCCAAAAGCAGTTTAATGCCCTAGAGACCACACAACGTCAAATTTTGCATTCGATATTACAGACCTCGACCTTTGCCAAAGATAAGAAGGTTCAAAATTATGAGCAGTTTGTAAAAGCATTTCCTGCCACTCGCTATAGCGCTTGGCGAGAAGACATTCAGCGTTACCGTGAACACAAGCTTTCACTCTCAAGCAGTAAATTGGTTCGTTTTCAGCCGACCAGTGGTTCGAGTGAGCAAATCAAGTTTATTCCATACACCAAGCTGTTTTTAGATGAACTTGACCATGCGATTGCACCGTGGATGGCAAGTTTATACCGTAAATGCCCACAGCTGAGTTCGGGTACACACTACTGGTCGGTGTCATGGTTGCCAGAAAGTCAGCGTGAAGTTTTAAAAGATAAAAATCTAAATGATGACAGTGCATTACTCGGTGTGGGTAAACGTATATTGTCCAAGTTTACCCAAGCGGTTCCAAGTAACGTTGCCTTTGCAGCCAATGCAGACGATGCACTGTTTGCCACCATTTGCTATTTGGTCGCAAACCGCAACTTAGCCATGATTTCGGTGTGGAGTCCGACTTTTGCGCTGCAATTACTTGAGCGTTTGGAGTCACTGCAAAAAGAAGTCATTGAAGTTTTGCAAAGTGGTAAATGGGGCAATCGTCAGGATTCATTAAAAGAAGTGACCGCACCGCATAGCCCTGAAAGTGCTCAAGCCTTAATTGCAAGTTCAAACGGCGCACAGATCGATTTTAAAAAGCTCTGGCCAAAGTTAAGTCTGGTTTCGAGTTGGGATACCGCAGGTTCAAAAGCTTGGGCCGAAAAATTAAAAGAGAAATTGCCCAGTGTTCAGTTTGAAGGCAAAGGATTATGGGCGACGGAAGGTGTAGTCACCATTCCCTATAACGACCAATACCCACTCGCATACCAAAGCCACTTCTATGAATTTGAATATTTAGAAGGTGAGAAACAAGGCCAAATTGTTCCTTCATGGCAACTTAAACAAGGTGATGTGGTCAGCCCACTGATTACTTCGGGGAATGGCTTACTGCGTTACTGTCTGGATGACTGTTTACGAGTTACTGGCTTTATAGAGCAAATCCCGTGTTTTGAGTTCCAAGGCCGCCGTTTTGGTGTAGATCTGGTCGGTGAAAAGTTAGCACCTGAAACCGCTCAACAGTTGTTGTCTCAGTTAAACGAAACCGAGTCAAAAGCGATTTCCTTACTGGCGATTGATACGGAGCAACAGGTTAAACCATTTTATTGCGTGCTTTTTGAAGGTGAAATTCATCACAGCATTAACAATGAATATATCGACAGTATTTTGCGTCAAAACTTCCATTATGAACTTGCGCGAAACTTGGGACAGCTTGATGAGCCGCAAATTCGCCAAGCCAATAATGGTTGGAATGCTTATAAAAAACTGGTCATGTTTGATGGCATTATCGAAGGCAATATCAAGCCTGAGCCACTTAAGAAAGTCACCCTCAATAGTTTGGAACAACTATGAAAGGGATGAAGCACTTTAATACTCGTTTTTTAACACTTCGACACGCCTTGTATTTAGGCGTGTTGGTTGTGTCCAATACACATGCCATGACTTTAGACGAGGCGTTGTCTGCCAGTTTAAGACATGAAAGCCAGCTTGAAGTCAGCCGTTTAAGTGTAAACCAGTCTACCGCTATGCTTGAGCAGGCCAAACAGCGTGATGGGCTCAAAGTCAATTTAGTCGGGCAACTTGACTATGAAAGAATAGATACACCGCCAAAAGTCATGTTTCCAACTGAAGGAAACCGTAAAGGACGAAGTTTGCAGTTACAGGCAGATTATCCGATTTATACCTCTGGGCGGCATCGCTTGGGTGTAGATATTGCCGAAAGTCAGCTTTCTGCCCAACACCAAGGCTTGTCAGATCAACGGTCGGAAACCATTTTAAATACCGTGATGGTCTATACCGACGTATTAAAAAAGAAAGCCATTTTAGAACTTAGACAAAAGACCATGGCGAACCTGCAACGGTCTTTATATGAGTCAAAGCGCCGTTTTGATGTTGGTATGATTACCCGTGCAGACTTGGCTCAGGTTTTGGCGCAAGTCGCCCAAGGCCAAGCCGATATTACACAGGCGCAGTCTAACCTGACTGTAAGTGAAGCACAGTTTTACCAAGTGACAGGTACAACACCAGACAACCTTGTTGCAATAAAACAATTACCAGCTATACCGAATGGACTAGATGAGATTTTGGCGCAAACCAAGAACCATCCCGCTTTAATGCGCGCGAAATATGAAATGCAAGCCGCAGAGAAACAATATGCCTTAACTAAACGGGAGCTTTGGCCAACGGTTATGCTGACCAGCCGTGCCGGAAAGCAAGATGAAGCGAGTTATATTGGTTCTGAAAGTAATAACTATATGGTTGGGGTGCAGCTTAATGTACCGCTCTATGACGATGGTTTAAATCGGGCCAATGTTAAAAAAGCACAGGCCGATATCGATTTGGCTCAGCAGAAAATACGAAGTCTTGAACTGGACTTAAATAAGCGTACCCGTACCACCTATGCGCAGCTTCAAACCATCCGACAAAATAAAGACGCACTGGCAAACGCTATAGAGGCAGCGTCTATTGCTTTCGTCTACACACGTAAAGAGTTTGATGTCGGCACCAAAACCACTTTTGATTTGCTCAACACCGAGCAGAAACTACTCGATGCCCAAACCCAAAAAACCGTAAATGACCAAGACGAAGTAGTGTTTGTCTATCAGCTACTCGACCAAATGGGACGTTTAAACAGTTTGGTTCCTATGCATACCGCACAACAGGTGAATAATGAATAAAACAAATACACCACTTGCGAATAACACTCTCATTACCCGTGAAGCGACTTCGGCAGATGACGAGGCTTTGCGAGAGTTAATTGCGGTGCCCATGACCACCAAAGGTATACAAATTAGCTTTCAGCGTGAACCGAGTTATTTTAAGGCGTCCGACATTGTCTATCGGCATAAACTGCATGTAGTAATTGAAGATACCGAAAGCCAAAAGAAAGTGGCTTGTTATAGCAATGGCTATCGTCCTTGTTATGTCGACCGAAATATACAAAACTTACGCTACGCGGGCGATTTACGGGTAGATCATAGCTATCGGGGTAAATCACTGGTGAAGGTATTAGGTAAGCATGTGAAAGATACCATGCACGCACCTAACTTTAGCCAGATGATTATTTTTGATGATAACCATGCCGCACGCGCCGCTATACAAACGGGCAAAACGGGAATGCCCGATTATTATGATGAAGGGCTTATAGAGACACTCAGCCTGACGAGCACTGGCGCAAAAAGAAAAGTCACGGCTTTTTTAAAGCAGACTGCTAAACAGAGTCATCTTCAAGAGATCCGTAGCTGTGTTGCCGAAGCTCAGCATGTACCAGCTATGAACCAGTTTATTCGCGACATGGCAGAACACTATAACTTTATTCCGGCCTATAACTTTGAAGAGCTTGCCCAAGGTCATCAGTATTTTTCAGGGATGAAACTTTCGGACTTTTCACTTTACTTTAAGGGTGAAAAACTGGTGGGTATGTTTGGCTTGTGGGATCAGCATAGTATTAAGCAAACTAAAATTTTAAATTACAGCTCGGCCATAGCTGTGCTTAGACCCGTTTATAACTTATTGACGCCAATAACTAAGGGCATGCGTTTGCCTAAACTTGGCGACTCTATTCAATACCACGTACTGCATACGCTTATGTGCCATCCCGAAGATTTGGCTTTGCATCATAAAATGCTCGAAGATGCCTATAACAAGTCAAAACAGCAGGGTGTTGGCGTGGTGAGTTTTACGCTTTCCCATAAAGACCCGCGTTATCAGTTAAACCAGTTTTATAAAGGTGAGCGTTTAACGGGTATGCATGGCTTTATTAGTTTTGAAGGCGACCCACGACCAAATTTTGATAAAAACCTAATTCCATACTTAGAAGTTGGGCGTATTTAATTTAAAGCCTGAGGTGATACTTTTAATGAAGCCCACGAAAGTGGGTTTTGTCATTCTTAACATGAACAATGAGGCTGATAATTAGTTGATAAAAAGAAATATAGCAATAACTTATAATATAATTATTTAATTTTTAATGGAAAAATATTTGGATTTTTACGAGTGCTTAGTCACTAAACCTACATATAGCCCAACTACTATACAAATCAAAATTTAAGAACATGGTAGTTAAGTGATGAAAAAAAGTTTATTGGGCGGCCTTATTCTGTCTTTGTGTACGACTCAAGCTTTTGCATTAAATATTTTATTGGTTAATGATGACGGTCTAACCAGCAATATCAAAGCACTCTATGATGAATTAAAAGCAAATGGTCATAACGTGCTTGTGTCTGTACCATGTTCACCACAAAGTGGTCGTGGTGGTGCAATTGTCATGTACAGTTCAACAACGATTAACGCAGATAATGATAAGCAAATTACGGCTGAAAACGGTTGTCACAATGGTGCAGCACCGATTGGCGCACCTGCGGCTGGAACCTTTACCAAAGCGGGCTATACCAATGGCGACTGGAATTACACGCATGGTACGCCAGTCATGGCAACCGTTTATGGACTAGACGTGGTTGCACCAAAGCATTGGGGTAAAGCACCAGACTTAGTTTTATCTGGCCCAAATGAAGGCCAAAATGTCGGAAAAGTCGTTGTACACTCTGGCACGATTGGCAATGTACAGTTTTCAGCAGGTCGTGGCATTCCATCTATCGCATTAAGTGCCGATACCAACACGGTAGATGACAAAACTTTAAATAACCCTAACTCTGCGATTGTGGCAAAGCAAACCGTAGTGTTATTAAAAGAATTACAAGCTAAGGCAGGCAAGGGCCAGTTGTTGCCAAAAGGCATTACCCTCAATGTGAATTTCCCTAAAAATTTAACAACCAGTACGCCGTTTGCATTTTCAAAAATTGGGACGTATGACTTATATAAATTAAAGTTCCAAGTGACCAAAGATAGTAAAGGCAACAACCAATTTGGTTTAGGAATAGACGCGGCACCATCGGCACCAACTGCCGCTCAAATGTCGGATGAAAGTGCTGTAATGCAAAGCAAAATTGCTGTGACTGCCATGCAAGTTGCTTATGACCAACGACCAGCAGGTCAAGAATGGCTTAAAATCCGTTTAAAAAGCTTATTTAATAAGTAAGGAGAAAGACCATGAAACGTTGTTTATTGGTTTTACTCCTTGGGTTTGGATTGGCGGCTTGTAATGACAATGATCATGATGACCAAGTCTCGACTGAAAAACCTGCCTTAGCACCAAGCTTAGATGTCGGTACTTATATTATTAGTACCGAAACTGATGAAGAGTTACCTATGGCGGGTAAATACTATTCTGGCGCAGATGGAACTAAATTATTGGTTTTAGATGATGATGAAAACCGTGCCAAGATTGTGATGAGCTACGATGCCAAAAATAAGACTTGGAAGAGCAACCAGTCTAATCAAGCGATGACAGTTGAATTGGCACATTATGAAAAAATTGCTGATCAAAAACTTTTGCTTAATCAATTGGTCGGCACCTACGATTTATCGTTTCCAGATGGAACAACGGTAAATGCCGAGGTGAATGCACAAGGCAAAATTGTCTCGAAAGATCCAAATTGTGTGTTTACGGGTGTGATCACTGAAAGTGCATTAGCCAATACGGCAAACTATCAACTTACCGATAACAAGTGTGATGCGCTAAAAAATAACTCGAAAGGTTATGTTGTGGTAGATGAAGATTTAGAGCCTATGAGTTTTAGACTTGTATCTGACACGGTTGCATCAAAAGACATTTGGGCATTTGCACAATCTTAAAAATAAAAAAGACAACGGATTCATTTCGTTGTCTTTTATTCCAACCTATCTTGCGCCGTTGAAACAGTTAACATGGTTTGAAGGTAATAGTCGACACGTGACTGATTATTTTCTTTATGTGAATTATGCGCATTAAAAGCTGCATCATGAAGTTTTACGACTCGAGCGATCGGGTTCAAACCACAACGAATTAAATATTCTTCGCGTGTTTCATCTTCACGTTTAGTTAATGCATCTACTGCATCACGGACTTCTTTTCCAAATAAGCTTTCGATTTTTTCTAGGGTAAGAGGCGTGTCTTCAACACTATCGTGGAGAAGAGCGGTAATAATATAGACTTCTGAAAATTGATGCTCGATTAATGAATTGACCACACCTTTAATATGGTAATCAAAGTAATCATGAGGACCATACTTTTGACCTCGATGCGATTCTTTTGATAATTTCTCTGCCAATTCAACTTTATTTTGAGTCATTTTTTGCTCTTATTACTTTAAGTATATGACACGGCCTAATGGGCGAGATGGGTAGTTTAAGTCATAATTTTATACTGAATAAGCTACTTTGTTGTGAATACTCTCGTTTGTTTGGTGAATCTCCACAATGTAATATTCAACATATGAAAACGGATAAATAAATTATTGCTATCTATAAATATGAGATGCGCAAAAATTTGCTCACTTTTATCTAAAATAAATCAAATTGAGCAAATATATTCACAAAAACTTATTTTTATAGTATTTTTGAGAAAATAATTGCTCATTTACACGAATGAAAAAATTAACAATACAGGCTTTACTAAATAAAAACTGGATAGATATAGCAGAACTAAAACTGCTGAAACCTAAGTTGGGTTCGGCTAGCGCCAGTGAACTAGAATATGAATTGGATTATGCAATTCAATATTTAGACAGACGAGATGAGCACGCCTGTAGTTTATCACTTCCTGTACAAATTCTTATCAAACACGAATCGGACACATGGTTTGGCTTTTTAGATGATATTGTTCCATCTGGCGCTGCACGCCGTTATTGGGTGAATTATCTAGATTTACAACGCTTAACCTATGCGGAACAAGAAAGTATTCTATTAGAAAAAGGTGGGATGGCACCTGTTGGTAATTTACGAATTAAAGAAGCATTGCCTCCACTAAACCCAGAGTCAACCTTGCACTTACGTTATTTTAGTAAGGAAGATGTGGCTGAGCGTAATATTGATTTTCTGGAATATGCTCAACAAATGGGAGCAATTAGTGGTGGTGCAACTGGTGCAGGCGGTGAAGCTCCCAAGTTGCTTATTCGTGTTTCACCAGAACAAAAAGTCTGGATTGACACCTACCAAGAAAAATTTGATCAGCCAGATCAGCATTATTTAGTTAAATTTCCGCGAAATAAACGTAGCGAGATTGATTGCGATATTCTCAGAGCTGAATATTATTACTATCAAATACTCAATGAGTTAGGTTTCAATACGATAGAGACGACTCAAATGCAGCTCATTGAAGGTACAAAATATCCGTCATTGTGGCTTCCAAGATTCGATACAGAATGGTGTGATCAATATTGGCACCGCTATGGTCTAGAGTCTGTGTATTCGGTACTAAATAAGTCTTCTGGCAGTCATCTTAATCATTTTGAAGTGATTGAAGATCTATGTAGATTACTCACAAGTATTGATTCAGATTTTGATGTACCACAATTTATTTGTGAGTGGTTACAACGAGATTTACTCAATATCATTTTTGGTAACTCAGATAACCATGGGCGTAATACATCATTTCTAAAAAAATCTGGAAAAATTTATCTTTCGCCTATTTATGACTTTGCACCTATGAAAGCCGATCCGGAAGTTGTGACCAGGTCGACGACTTGGGGAAGTCCGTACGAGGAAGGTGGTGAATACCGTTGGGCGCAAATTACACAAAAACTTGCTCCTTGGTGCGATCCCGATTTATCTCTAGCAACATTAAGGACTTTGGCGAATAACCTGCTTGGCTTAAAGCAACGATTAGTTGATAAAGGTGTACCAAAACAAATTATTGAAATGCCAGCGCTGTCATTTGATTACATAGAAGCTAAATTGAAAAGATGGGAACTGCTATGAATGTAAAAAATCAAACCAAAGACCGTCAGCAGATTCTTATAGATTTATATAAACAATATTTGTTGAGTGAGATTACTTTGGGGCAATTGCTATCGTATTTACGCAAAAATGTGTTGGGTTTGTCGCAAGAACAATATGCTAATTTGGTGGGTATAAGCCGTCGGACTTTAACGGACATTGAGCAGGATAAAGGTAAACTCACTCAGTCTGTGTTAGATAAAGTGTTTAAACCACTTGGTTTAAAAGCAGGGCTTGTACCTACGCATGAACATATTGTTAGCAAAATTATAAAGCCAAACGAGTAAGAAACTATTTAAATGTTCACAAGGGAACGCTTGTGAACACTAAAATGATAATTTTTGAACCAATCTAATATATAAATTTTTTCAACTTTAAAATTTAACTTAATGATATAAAAGCAGATTGTAAATATTACTTAAGAATATCCTTAATTATGTAATTAAATGAAAAATAATAATTATTTAAATATTTTCTAGCCAATTTCACATTGACACTTCAAATATTGGAGATTACCATTTGCGGGCTGGCCTACATCGCCAGACGGTTTTAGCAGACCGTTCACTCCGCATCAGAATTTATTCCTTCTGAGGGATAGTTCTATGTGTACCTCTCGTCTCTTTCCCGTAGCGGTAGGACGGGAGAGGGACACCTACGGGTGTGCTAGTTGAGTGACTAGTCTGCTAACCCTCTTTCGTTCTGCCACCATAAATCTTATGCTTTGGCAGAACTCCATATATAAGGAGTTAGCTTTGCGCATCCATCATTTCTTGGCACCCATTGCCAAAAGCTATAACAACACAGCTTAAAACATTTAACACAGCTTGGTCGCCGTAAGGCTTTTTCAGGCTTTAACTCGTTATTACTTAAAACTTTCATCAACAACTAAAACTTGAGATGTGCTAGGCACAGTCTTTACGGCTTTGCTACGCCTTTTTTTCACCTTTAGAAAAGTGGAAGGCTTTTATATCTCATTTATATACAACAAAAAATTTAATTTATAACGGTAAAAATATGCCAAATTTAGTTCTCCCAACACGTGCATTAAAAGTCGTCAATAAATCAATTGAGCTGTTCCATTACAACGGGTTTCATATCGTGGGTGTCGACAGACTTGTGAAAGAGTCAGAAATACCAAAAATGACGTTTTATAACTACTTTCAATCTAAAGAACGCTTTATTGAAATCTGCCTGATGGTGCAAAAAGAACGACTTCAAGAAAAAGTAGTCACTATGCTCGAATACGACCACGACACAAGCGCAGCCGATAAACTCAAAAAGCTCTATAACTTACACGCAGACATAGACGGGCTGTATTACCTATTATTTAAAGCCATTTTTGAAACGAAAAATAACTACCCAAACGCCTATACAACCGCCGTGAGATATAGAACATGGCTCACCAACGAAATATATAGCCAGCTTAGAGCACTTAACCCCGATGCTTCTTTTACCGATGCCAAACTATTTTTATATATGATCGAAGGCGCTGTCATTCAGCGTTTAAGCTCAGATGAAGTTGATGAAAGGGGGTTGGAGGTGTTTTTGAGGGGGATGGGGTGAGGGTATTATTATAGCTATTTTATAATACCCTTTTAAAAATGTAAGTTTAGGTGCTTTTCTGAGAAGAAATTAAGTATTGCAGGCTTCAATATGTTTAAAGATCTTTTCGCAAAGTTCTTTTGCAGGTTCGGTAAGCACCCAATCTTCGTAAGTCATTAAAATTTTGCATATTTCACAAAAACTGACTTTGTCATCAATTGTACCAGAAGCATCTGAAAATAAGCGAGGTGGATTTGATTGAAGTAATAAGTTCTTATCTTTGATAATAATCTCATCAATAATTTTTCCGATACCTTCACTACTTATAAAATTAGTAGAAGAATTCAATTGATCGATATCAAAATTAGAAGTATCTTTAGTAAATCCTCTATGATTTAGATTGATAATGGTTTCATCGTTTAATGTGATTTGATCCTTTGTTTTATTTATTCCTTGAAACTTTATCAAACATGCCTTATGAATTATCGATGAATCCAATGTATTTTCTATTTCTTTACAAGGTAGAATATATACATTCTCTGGTTTTAATTCAGATTCCCATTCTTGTAATCTTTTTGCTTTTCCTTCATTATCCCCGTCCGCTAATAATAATATATTTTTAGAAATAGCTTTGGCAGTCAGGCCTTTGCTATTTTCAAGAAATTTTAGTGCCTCTTCTTTTGATGGATAATCATCAATAAAACTCCAATGTGTTATGTTTCCACCAGCATATTCAATAAAAGTATAATGGAAGTTAGGCATAAAGCTTTTGTATTTTTTATACTTTTCAGGTTTTGAAAATTCGATTTCCTTTAAATATTTATCCATTAATTTAGATAAATACATTCTGTCAGTAACGCCTTCAACCCAAATTGTACAATTAGCTAGATAAACAGATGAGGGGCGAACTCCTAAAGATGTTAATAATTCATGGTCTTTGTCACAATTATAAATTTTGAAAGAAAACGTCTTATCATCATCTAATACTTTGATAATTTTTTGAATTGTGACTTGATCTGATTCATCTACCATATCTAACAAGTGGTTAGAATGTGTGGTAAAAAAATAGTAATGCTGTGTTTCATTTAAGTAGAAATTCATTAACTGACGCACCATTCCTGCGTGCATGTGTAGTTCAGGTTCTTCTATAAAAAAAGCATGAGTCTTATCTTTTTTAATAAAAGCCTCATAGGTCATAATGATAGCTTGTTGTAAACCATCTCCTAATTTATAAATTGGAAATTGTTCTTCATCACCAATTTTAATATGGACTACGTCATTTTCATTTCCATTCTCATCTTTACCAAACATCGGAATTAATGTAACTACATCATTATCAAAAAAATATTGACTCAATTTTTCTTCATATTTTTTGATAAGTTCACGTTGTTCAGGTTTACCAAGTAAGTGAATTTTTAATTCATAGTATAAACATTCACCGGTAATTATATTTTCAGCATTAAACCTAGACTTATCTTGAAAGTAATCCTTTTGGGCACGTTCCAGATAAGGTTGTTTATTATTTATATCTGTTACAGGTCGCATACCTCTTAAAGTAGGGATATAAAATTTATCTTGAAAAAGATCATTTATCTTTTCTATATCATCTTGACTAAAATTAATATCTTGATAATTGGCTTCCGAGCGATAATTCGTTGGTAATCTGGAAAACATTTGATCTATTTTTGAAATATAATATATAAGTTGGTTGAAATTACCTATTTTAGAGTTTGTGAAAAAAGCATCATAATATCCTTTCATTTCTATTAATTTTTCACGATGTTGAGAAAAATCGTTAATTAACATAAAATTTTCAATCTTTTGATATTTTTTAAAATTTCAATATGTCTAAAAAAATTGCTAGGATAATCGGAAATAAATAAATTTCTAAGAAAACGGCTTTTTCCAGAATTATTTTTACCGATAAAAAAATTTAGACGCTTTATTTCAATAATTTCGCCATAGTCTTCCACATTGTCAGAAGAATATTGATCTAAATCATGCCCCCAATAGTATAATTTTTTGTTCATTTGAAAACTCTGAAATTTATAGGCTAAGTTAATTAATCATATAAATTTAGTATATAAAACTATGAAAATATTAACAATGATGAGAAAATTGCTTAATTGAAAGTTGTCTTTTCTACACATGCTAAATCTAATTAAGGATTGCGAACCATCCTAATAAATTTTTTTCAAATAACTTTGAGAAGAAATATGAAAAATATTGAAATTTTAGAAATAAATGAAATTGGCGATTATGAAGAAGGCTTATCGCTACTGTTAGAAGATTCTATTAATAGCGGAGCTTCAATCGGTTTCTTAGCTCCCGTAGAAAAGGACGATGTTTTAAATTATTGGGGTGAGGTCAACCATAAATTAGCACAAGGTAGTAGCCGTCTATGGATTGCCATTCAACAAGGAAAAATCGTAGGTAGTGTCCAATTATCCTTAGTAAGTAAAAAGAACGGCGTTCATAGAGCCGAAGTTGAAAAACTCATGGTGCTCACATCTACAAGAAAACAAGGGATAGCAACATTACTAATGAATGAACTAGAAAATTTTGCACGAGAAAAGGGCTTGCGATTACTTGTTTTAGATACACGTGAAGGCGATGTGTCCGAACTTTTATATAGCAAAATTGGATTTGTTCGTGTAGGTGTAATTCCAAGTTTCGCATTAAGCTCAAACGGGAACTATGACGGCACAGCCATTTATTATAAGCAGCTTGTTTAGTTGCTATAAGTATCTATAGAGCAACTCATTGATCACTTAATTTTTATATTCAAAGTCTTTTCAAATAAATATTCAGTTAAAAATTTCTAGCTGAGAGGGGTATTATCTTCAATCTTTTGCGCTGATTTTAGAAAGGAAACAACTCTCAACTAGAAAATTTAGTCAGAAACTATCTGAGTTTATAAAGTGCTCATATCAATGACAAAACGATACCGCACGTCAGAACGTTCTAGGCGCTCAAATGCCTCATTAATTTGATCCATACGAATCATTTCACAGTCAGGTAAAATATTTTGACGGGCGCAGAAATTCAACATTTCCTGAGTTTCAGCGATACCGCCAATCATAGAGCCTGCAATTCGACGGCGGCCCATAATCATTGGAACGGTAAACGGCTCTTCAAGTAACCCTAATTGCCCAACCACTACAAAAGTTCCATCAATATCTAATAATGGAATATAAGGGTTAATATCATGTTTTACCGGCACTGTATCCAAAATCACATCAAAGCCATTCAATGCTTGTTGCATGGCAGCCTCATCTGAAGTATCTAACAAATGATGGGCACCCAATTGCAAAGCATCCGCTTCTTTATTTTTTGAACGGCTAAGTACCGTGACATCTGCACCTAGGCCTACAGCAAGTTTTACTGCCATATGACCCAAACCACCAAGCCCGATAATACCTACACGAGTACCGGGGCCAACATTCCAAGTACGTAGAGGAGAATAGGTAGTAATGCCTGCACATAGTAAAGGTGCTGCACGCGAAATATCTAAACGGTCCGGAATGCTTAAAACAAAATGCTCCTTCACGACAATATGTTTGGCGTATCCACCATAGGTATTTTCACCTGTGACACGATCCTGACCATTATAGGTTTCGGTCAGGATTTCACGGCACATGTGCTCTTCACCTTTTTGACATTGATCGCACGCCATACAACTATCAATAAAAGTTCCCACGGCGACATGATCACCAATTTTGAACTTGGTCACATCTCGACCAATGGCAATTACTTTGCCAACAATTTCATGACCGGGAACCAACGGGTAGACCGCGCGTCCCCAGTCGTTTTTTGCCATATGTAAATCTGAGTGGCAGACGCCTGAATATAAAATCTCGATTGTCACGTCATCGCCATTTGAGTTGCGACGTTCAAATGTAAAAGGTACAAGGGACGTACCTTGCTCTACAGCCGCATAGCCATAAGTTTTCATCTTTAAATCTCAACTTTTGAATTTATGAGCCAAGAACTACTCGAGGGTAAATAAGATCTTTGAGATCGAAGCCATTTTGCTCATTGACAATGCCAACCACTTTGTCGCTTTGATACAGTTGATAGGCATAATCCGCTAATTGTTCGGCGCTAATAAATGCTTCTGGACTAAACAGGTGGTCGCCATCTATGCCTCCATTAACAGAAGCTTGGCCTACAAATTCGGTTGCCGTTGCACCCGGTGCCAAGACTTTAACTCGCATTTTTTTGCCTTGAGATTGCATAGCTAAAGCTAGACCTTCGGTAAACGAGGCAACATAAAACTTGGTGGCGCAATAGGTGACTGCAATATCAAATTGGGCGTATCCACCAATGGAAGCGGTATTGATTAAGGTTGAATCTTTGTCTGCATAATCTTTTACATACAGCAAAGATAAATCCGTCAAAGCCTTAATATTCAGGTTAATCATATCGTTGGCTTTCTCAAGGTTAACATCCCATGGGAAACCATAATCGCCAAAGCCTGCATTATTAATAAGAACATCAATCTGGAAAGAATTTAGCTTTTCATAAAGTTGTTTGGCGCTACCGTCTTTACTTAAGTCGGCAGTTTCAACATAAACTTTAATGGCAGGATATTTTGATTCAATGTCTTGTTTGATTTGCTCAAGTACCTCAACGCGGCGGGCAACAATAATTAAATTAAAACCTTCAGCCGCAAATTTATAGCTCAGCGCTTTACCGATACCCGAGCTGGCACCAGTGATAAGAACAGTTTTCATATATATTCAGCTTATAAAGAGAGGGTGAAACACGAGGTGAAGGGAGTGGAAAGTTTCCCTGCTTGAGAAACTTTCCAATTTATGAATTAAAGATGTTTTTGAAAAAATGGAATAATTTTTTCTAAGGCTTGAGCAACAGGTTCAGGTTGATCATATAAGTCATAATGACTTGCATCTTTAACCACAAAGAGGTTTTTATCTTTAGAAGCCGCTTTGCTATATAGCTCATAACCGTCACGATATGAACCGAAGCCTCCCGGAACTCCACCAATCACAATTTGTAAGGGTTGGGTGAGTAGGTGATCTGCCAAATGAAACGCATCAAAGCCAACAGCAGCCGCTAAGCCTGAAAAGCGAAGTTTATTTGGTGAACCTTCTGCCTGACCGCGCGGGGTTTTGTAGTAATCTACAGCTTCTTTAATATCAATATCATGAATGCCAGCTTGCTCACGCTCTTGTTGTGAGTTTGGAATGTACTGGGTAATAAATGGTTCGGCACCACGAGCTTCCGCAGTACGCTGTGCTGCAATGGCTTCTAAAGTTTTAATCGCAGCTTCAGGTGTTTGGTCGCCTTCACGCATTAAACGACCATAGTTTGCTGCAACCACAGTTGCGACTGCTTTAAAACGGCGTTCAGTCATAGCAGCATTAACAGCATAACCACCGCCACCACATACGCCTAATACACCAATACGGTTTTCATCGACATAAGCCAGCGTTGTTAAATAGTCGGCTGCACAGCGGAAATCTTCTACACGTGTTGCAGGGTCTTCAAGGAAACGTGGTTCGCCACCGCTAGCACCTTGATACGATGCATCAAATGCTAAAGTAATAAACCCAGCTTCAGTAAGTTTTTCACCATAGATTGCGCCGGCAGTTTGTTCTTTACAGCTACTAATTGGGTGGGCGCATACAATCGCTGCATATTTTTTGTTTTCATCAAAATCTTTTGGAAAACGTATAGTTGCAGAAACATCAATATCTTTATTTTTAAAAGTTACAGTTTTCATCATTTTTCTCCAAGAGAAGAACTATCTTGATGAAACCAATATACCCCTAGTGATTCATTATGATAATCCACTATAATGAGATAGCACTTATATTGAATACTTATAAATAATGAAAGAAAATTTGAATGATTTGCATACATTTATTGTGGTTGCACAGGAGCGAAGCTTCACTCGTGCGGCTGCAAAACTTAGAACTTCACAATCAGCGATTAGCCAAACACTCCGTAATTTAGAGGATCGAATTGGTATAAAGCTATTATCAAGAACCACCAGAAGTGTCGCACCGACAGAAGCAGGTGAATATCTGCTTAGCTTGATTCAACCTGCCATCGAAGAAATAGAACATGGCATGAATCAGCTTAGTGCTTTAAAAAATGATCCGGCAGGAACATTACGTATTAGTGCCGATGAATATGGCATCCAGACTGTTTTATGGCCCGCCGTTGAAAAAGTCATACAACAATTTCCAAAAATCTCAGTCGAAATTACCTCTGATTATGGTCTGGTCGATATTGTAGATGGTCGTTTTGATGCAGGGCTTCGAAGAGGCGGTTTGGTTTCTAAAGATATGATCGCTTTACAAATTAGTGATCCTATACAAATGCTGACAGTGGCGACCAAAGAATATTTAGAACGTTACGGCCATCCTAAGCA
This sequence comes from Acinetobacter nosocomialis, assembly GCF_041021905.1. Lineage (NCBI taxonomy): Bacteria > Pseudomonadati > Pseudomonadota > Gammaproteobacteria > Moraxellales > Moraxellaceae > Acinetobacter > Acinetobacter nosocomialis. The sequence continues at coordinate 2,044,190 of NZ_CP157432.1, read as the reverse complement.
ACCAAAAGATTTAGTTGAACATCAATGTATCAATTTAAGGTTACCCACACATGGTGAACTTTATCGTTGGCAATTTACCAAAGGAAATAAAACGCAGAGTGTTAACGTTAACGCTAAAATTGTTTTTACAACCTTATCTCCCGTGCTTCAAGCAGTAAGAAGTGGAGTAGGAATCGCTTATCTACCTATTGATATGGTTCAGCCTTATATTGAAAGTGGTGAACTGGAAGAAACATTAAAAGATTGGCGACATAGCTATGAACCGTATCACCTGTATTATCCGCATAGACGGGAGCAAGCGCCTTTATTAAATATCTTAATCAATGCATTAAAAGAAAATTTTAATAAGGCATAGCGCTTAATCAGATTGATCTTCTTAAGCGCACTCATTGGAAATAATCAGTGTTAATTCACTACTGTGGTAATCACGGACATTCCCGGACTTAAGCGATTTAAATCTTTTTGATTTGGATCAATCGCAATTCGCACCGCAATACGCTGTACCACCTTGGTAAAGTTTCCTGTCGCATTATCCGGTTTAATGACACTAAATTCAGAGCCGGCAGCAGGTGAAATTTCTTCTACATGACCTGTGAATTTTTGATGGCCTAACGCATCGACCGTAAAAGTAGCTTTTTGACCAATACGCATATTTTTCATTTGGGTTTCTTTAAAATTGGCAATCACCCAAGTCTTTTGGGGAATTAAAAAAAGCAATTGAGAACCCACTGATACATATTGTCCAACACGTGGATTGACTTCACCCAACTGTCCATCCATAGGTGCATAAATCACACTATAATTTTTAGTTGTTTTTGCCTGATCCAGTTGAGCTTGGGCATTATTAACCTCGGCCTGTAAACCGACTTTAGCCACTTGCGCCGTTTTTAAAGCCTCTTTTGCAACCGACAAATTTGCTAAAGCTTGTTTAAGAAGTGCCAAATTATTTCTTTCATTGGCAAAAGCTTTATCTTGTTCGGATTGTGAAGCAGCACCAGAGCTTCCTAATTGCGAATAACGTTTTGACTCAGCTACAGAAAGATCATATTCAGCTTGAATCTGATCTACTTTTGCTTGTGCTGAGGCAATATCGGCCTGACGCTGTGCAATAGTCTGTTGTTGATTGGCCAAATTATTTTTTGCTTGTTCAACCATTGATTGTGCCTGAACTACTTTTTGATCATAGGTTTGGGCATCAATAATCAGGAGCGGTTGACCTTTTTTGACATGATCAAAATCTTTCACTAAAACACGTTTTACATAACCATTGATTTGTGAAGATAAAATCGTGGTTTGACCTTTAATATAGCTGTTATCGGTTTGTTCACTGTTTAGAGCAAATGGCGGTAAGTGCCAAGCCCTGAAAATAAACAGTACTCCGACCAATAGTACAATTGCCATAATAATAAGGGTCGATTTCTTCGGTTTAATTAATTTGGAACTAAACTGAGCTGAAGAACCCAGTGTTTGTGCTTGTTCAGCCATTTTAATTACTCACTCATGCTTGTTTGCGTGCGCTATAACGCGTCCATAACAATGAAGTCACGCCAAAGATAAATACGAGGGTTGCCAGTAGCGCATTGATTTTGATCACGTCATTAAATGCGAGAACTTGAGCTTCACGGGTAACAACTTGATTTAAAGATTTTTGTGCATAATTCTGCTGAAAATTGGGATCGGTACTGTTTTGTCGAGCCTGACTGCTATATAGCTGAAGTCGAGACTCTACCGTAGCATTGGTTGTATCTAGATTTGTGTAGATCGCATTTTGATGTAGACGAGTTTGATGTTGTTGATAGGTTGAAAAGAAAGACGTACCGATTAACCCACCTAAGTTTTGAGTAACTCCCAATAACACCGCAAAAGTCACCACACTCCATTGGCTGTGTTGTAGTACACGGAAGTAGCCAATCAATACGAGTGGTCCCATAAAAATGCCGCCTGCACAGCCAATCAAAAACTGCGAAAGGTAGAGATTATGAGGTCGAATATCATGCGTAAGACCAAGATCTAAACCGCAACCGATCAGAATAAGCAGTTCTGCAACCAGTAATTGCTGCATTAATAAGTGTTGTTTAAACGTTAAGATACTTGCAACGCTTCCAACGAGAACACCCAGCCCAATCATGCCGTAGAGTCCTACTAATTGTTCGGGTAATAAGCCCATCGCTTGTAAAAAATGTCCGACCGCATAGTTTTGTTCTGACATGAGAATGCGAATTGAAAAGGCTCCGATCATAAACGTAAGCGTCGATTTCATGACAAGCCATTGGGTCACGATGAGCGGATGTTGGCGATGATGTTCAATCACAAGACCAATGATTAAGAGGACAAAGCCCAAAGCAAGGGCATAAGCAATCCAAGTGTTGTTAAACCACCAAACAATAGGGCCTTGAACAAGTACTGCACTGAATAAGGCTATGGCAGGAAAGATAAAAAGAAGTGGAAAAATATCGGCTTTTTCTAATACGGCAGCTCGGATACTACGCGGTAATTTGAGGCTAACCACCATTGCTAAACAGCATAGATAAAGACCAAGTTCAAAATAGGCTAAATCTGTCCATCCTTCACCATGAGTAATACCGGGTGAAATCATCCATGCCAAAGGTAAACCAAACTGTTGTAAACCTAAAATGACATAAATACCTTTCAGTGCTGACGGTTTTTTAAAGGACTGGATAACATAATGTGCGCTCATCGAAGTCAGAGGAGCTGCGACAATACCTGCGAAAAATCGAACCGCTAAAGCCATTTCATAGCTATTTACAAGTAAATGTAAACCAATACAGATACAGCATAGAACCAAACTGATTTCAGCAAACAAACGAAGTCCGAACTGTTGCCTAATTTTAATGACATATAAATTTGCAGCAGTATTTCCAATAACGAAAGCTGCGGGAAGCCAAGCTGCTTCACTTGGGGTAAGACTAAATTCACCTTGGAAGAGCAAAGCATTGGAAATAATTAAACCATTTCCTAGACTTGCCGAGAGTGCGATAAATACACCAATAAATAAGTAAGCCACTCTCAGGTGATTCGGATGCTCAATTGAGGCAGGTGAGCCAATCAATGCCGGACGTTCTGTTTCCGTCCAGTTAGGCATAGGCTCTAAATATTTTGGCGTTCTTTGCATAACTGAAGCCTCTGCTTCACAAATTTAAGGCGTAAAAATCTACCGATGCATTTAAAATGCAATCGTTTAGATAAGTGAGAACGTAAAAAAGAACGAGAGCTGGGTACGCTTCGTTCTTAAGAAATGAGCATATTTCTATGCTTATTCGAGCTTATGAAAATTTGTATGAAATAGCGCATATAAATTTGTACGGAAAAGATTATTGATATTGATTGTCTCAATATTTTGTAGCATGCCGTTATATAAGACACCCATCCATGTGGGTGCAATGAGTAATAGTGAAAACTCTTTTGTATTTACAGGTGCAATTTCTTTACGATCTATAGCAATTTGGATTAATTTTTCAAATTCAACCAAATATGGGGAAAGGATGCGTCGAAAGTAAATTTCCTTAATATTTGGAAAATTTTCACCTTCTTTTAAGACCAATCGTGAAATGCCATCTCGGCCAGATTTTTCAACAGTACCCACAATTTTATCTAGATGTTCTAGCAAAAAAGAATAAACAGTTTGATTTTCCTGTAAATCTGTAGCCCGAATTAAACGAAGATCTTGTTGTAGGATGTCTTCAATCACACCTTCAAATAGTTCTTCTTTGGTTTTGAAATAAGAATAAATCGTACCATTGGCAATGTTTGCTTTCTTCGCAATATCGCTAACTTTGGCTTTAGCAAAACCTACCTCTGCAAAATGGATACGGGCAGCTTGAAGAATAGCTTCTTTGGTGGCTTGTGTTTTTTCGAGGCTAGGGCTGCGTTTACGTTTTACAAGCTGAGGCTCAGTCATAGTTAATAAAAGTGATTATTTATTCATTTTTATTGTATTTAAAAATGAATATTAAGTCAATTTTATAAATTTATAGCGCTTAATGGTGTTTGGCTTATGCAAACCGAAGTTTTTCGAACAGCCACAGAACACAAAACCTCTTACTTAATAAAGAAAAAAATGTATAACATTAAATGTTAAAAGACTTATTACACATCGCATCTATGAAGAAAAATACAAAACTTGATCAAGATAAGTTGTTTATTAAATTACTATTTAAGTCCTCGTCGGAAGTAACCGAAGATGAGGTTGAGTACTACCGAAAATATCCCGATCAAATTGATCAAGTCACAGCGCCTATAAACATCCATAAAGTATTTTTGTGGACGGGTGCTTTCTTAGGGATTGTTGTGGTTGCTATAGCGAAATTCCTCAAATTTTCTGGCACATTAGATTTTTTGTCTGAAGGCGTGCTCGAGTTTGTGATAGATATTATTTATGAAACCGGCATTGCCTTAATTGGGGCAGCAGTCACCGCTTATGTGTTAGGTGTACTCTTAAATAAACAACAGGAAAACGCCACAAAGTGGCGAGAAGAAATTCGTAGAAAAATAAATGAGAGTGAAGAGTTGTAACGCTAAGAGCCTGTAAATTATTTTGTGTAAGTTCCATTTTTTATAAATGATCTTTTAATCGATCATCGAACTGAATCGTAAACCAATTCATTGCTAAACGCCAATTTTGAATTGGCATCGTCCATTTCTTCGCAGCATTTGATGTTGCTAAGTAAATGACCTTCTTTACTGAGTCATCAGATGAAAAGATTTTCCTTTTCTTCGTTGAATGGCGTATTACGCTATTCAACGACTCAATCGCATTTGTTGTATAAATTGCATGACGTATTTCGGCTGGATAGCTAAAGATCGTTCGGATATTTTCCCAATTGGCCCGCCAGGATTCTCCAATTTTGGGATACTGGTGATTCCATTGATCACAGAAGATGTCTAGGGATTTTAAAGCATTTTCCTCTGTACTTGCCTGATAAATCGCTTTCAGACCCGACGTAACAGCTTTGTAGTCTTTCCAGCTTACAAATCTCAGGCTATTGCGTACAACATGCACGATACACAGTTGAATATCAGTATGAGGGTAAACAGAGGTTATCGCGTCAGGGAAGCCTTTTAATCCATCTACACAGGCAACAAGAATGTCCTGTACTCCTCGATTTTTTAGCTCTGTCATGACTGACAGCCAGAATTTGGCACCTTCTGTCTGAGCAATCCACATACCCAGTAATTCTTTTTGCCCATCCATATTGATGCCTAAAGCAAGGTATACGGACTTGTTAATCACATTGGAGTGCTGACGGACTTTGACAACAATACAGTCAAGATAGACAACAGGATAAAGGCTATCTAAGGCTCTATTTTGCCACTCAGTCACTTGCTCAATCACAGCATCGGTAACTTTGCTGATGAGAGATGCTGACACATCGGCATCGTACATTTCTTTGAAGAAGGCTACAATTTCCCTATTAGTCATTCCTTTTGCATACAGTGAGAGGATTTGGTCATCCATACTGGTGATGCGTGTTTGGTGCTTTTTTATAATTTGTGGCTCAAATGAACCTTCTCGATCACGGGGAATATCTAAAGCCAGTTGTCCATCTTGAGTTGTAATGGTTTTAGAACTAAACCCATTACGGCTATTTGAGCCTTTCTTGGGCTGATGCTTTTCATAACCGAGATGGTCTGAAAGTTCAGTATTGAGTGCAGTTTCAATCATGAATTTTTTAAAGACTGCTGTCATTTGGTTTAAGTCTTCTGGTGTTTTTAGACCTTTAGCCAATTCGGCAGCCATACTTTTGATTGTTGCTTCATCCATGTGAAGTACCTTTTGTAATTATCCTCTGAAGGATAAATGAAAATTAAGTACTTACACAAAATTTAGAACAGTCCCAACGCTAAGGTTTTTCTCGCTAACCCATAGAAATTTTTATGGTAAAAATACTTTTTGGACCCTGACTACTGTATTCAATAGTACCTTTCATTGCCACAATAATTGCGTGTACAACAGCAAGTCCTAAGCCTGTACCACCAAACTCTTTATTTCTTGATTCTTCTAATCTAAAGAAAGGTTTAAACAAATCATTTCGGAACTCGGTTGCAATTCCGGGGCCTTCATCTTCAATTTTCAATGTCCAGTTTTGTGAATCAACTACTGAGGAAATTTTAAGTTTACCTGCATTTGAATAACGAATAGCATTGTCAATTAAAGCAATTAAAACTTGCTCTATACGACGGCGGTCACTAAAAACAGGAGTCGTTGTCAGATCTAGTTCTGGCACTAGCTTCGCTTGTTGCAAGCGATCTTCAAATGCATTGAGAACCTTTTCAAGTACCGACTTAAAGTCAAACAATTCATAATTTAACCTGAGTTGCTGGTTTTCGACCAAACTTAAAGTCCGTAGGTCTTCGACTAAGTGTGATAATCCTTCAACTTGGTTTAAAAGGCTTTTAAAAAGAACTTCATCAGGTTTAAAAACACCATCAATAATTCCCTGTAATCGACCTTGTAAAATGGTTATGGGAGTTCTTAGCTCATGGGCTATGGCAGCATTCCAAACTTGTGCATTTTTAACAGAAACTTCTAGCTTTTGAGCCATATTATTAAAGTTATATAAAAGTTCTGACATTTCAGCAGAATGAACTCGATTATCATAAGCTCTAGCAGAGAGATCGCCTTGACTAATTTTTTTGGCTGCTTCTGCTAAGAAATTAATCGGTATAATGAAACGCTTCGCAAGATGCATACCGATCACTAAGGAAATCATACTGCCACAGAAGATTACGGTACATAACCAGATCCAATCTACAAGGTGGAAGCTTGTCCAGTCTTCTTGAATTGAGCTTAAAGTAATCCAGCCTTTTTCAAGCGCATAATTATAAACCAGATACCCCATTAAAATAGAAAATAGGGTAACACTTAAGTTAACGATACTTAGTGCGATAAAAAGCTGTTTGCTAATTCCTAACTTATATTTCATGAATATTCCCTAGCTATATTTTTATATTATTTAGACATCATCTTTCACAGCTAGTGGATTATCTAGTCTATATCCCACACCACGTACATTAATGAACATTTGAAGGATTCCTTGTTCTTCTAATTTTTTTCTAAGTTTACTGACATGGCTATCTACGGTTCGTTCTAGTGCATCGCTATCATTCATACAATGATTCATGAGTTCACCACGTGTAAAGACTTTATGTGGCTGATCAATCATAAATGAAATAATTTTATATTCGGTCAGCGTTAAATTAAGCAAGATTTTCTTATTCTCAGAGTGTATATAAACACTATGAGTGTCAGTATCAATTTCAATATTTTTATAGATCTTGTTTTTATTCGTTGCCTTGTTTGCAAATTGAGTTCTTCTTAATACGGCCTGAACTCTAGCGACCACTTCATTTGGGTTAAATGGCTTAACCACAAAGTCATCTGCACCTATGCGTAGTGCCATTACCTTATCAATATCTTGATCGAGCGCCGTTAGCATAATCACGGGAGTTTGAGCTTTTTGGCGTATTTTATTTAATACTTCCCAGCCGTTTAGCTCGGGTAATTTAATATCAAGTAAAATTAAATCGATAGGTTGGCTAGCGTGCAATTCAATGGCCTGTTTTCCATTCATGGCACGAATCACGCTCATTCCTTCACGTCTTAAATAATTTTCAATAATGTCGCCAATATCGTAGTCGTCTTCTACCACAAGAATAACTTTATCTTGGCAATCAAAAGAAAAAGAATGATCGAACATAGAAAATCTATCTATTAAAGCACTTCAATCCATCATACGCTAAATTATCCGTGTTTCTCCACACTTCCTCCACACTTTAGCGATTATCCCTACACACTCATCAAAAATAATACGACCATCAAAAAACTCCCTAGGTTCGGACAGTATGCAAAAGCATCTTTTACTTCCTTTATTTTTATCTATTGGGCTTATATTACAGGGGTGTGATTCAAAAGAAGCAACTCAACCTGAGCCACCGCCGGCTAAAGTTAGTGTGTTAAGTATTCAACCGCAATCGGTAAACTTTAGTGAAAATCTTCCTGCACGGGTACATGCGTTCCGTACGGCTGAGATCCGTCCACAAGTGGGAGGTATCATTGAAAAGGTTTTATTTAAACAGGGTAGTGAAGTTAGAGCAGGGCAAGCTTTATATAAAATTAATTCAGAAACTTTTGAGGCAGATGTAAATAGTAATCGGGCTTCGCTAAATAAGGCTGAAGCAGAGGTTGCGAGGCTCAAAGTTCAGCTAGAACGTTATGAGCAGCTGTTACCAAGTAATGCAATTAGTAAGCAAGAAGTAAGTAATGCCCAAGCTCAATATCGCCAAGCTTTAGCTGATGTCGCACAAATGAAAGCAGCACTGACTCGACAAAACTTGAACCTGCAATATGCAACAGTTCGAGCGCCTATTTCCGGCCGGATTGGACAATCTTTTGTTACTGAAGGTGCATTGGTTGGTCAAGGTGATACCAATACAATGGCAACCATCCAGCAAATTGATAAAGTCTATGTTGATGTAAAACAATCAATTAGTGAATATGAGCGTTTGCAAGCAGCTTTGCAAAGCGGTGAGCTATCAGCAAATAGTGACAAAACCGTTCGTATTACTAACAGTCATGGACAGCCTTATAACGTAACAGCAAAGATATTATTTGAAGATATTAATGTTGATCCTGAAACGGGCGATGTTACGTTCCGTATAGAGGTAAATAATACTGAACGAAAATTACTTCCTGGCATGTATGTGCGTGTCAATATTGATCGTGCTTCTATTCCTCAAGCGTTATTGGTTCCGGCACAAGCGATCCAACGTAATATTAATGGTGAGCCGCAGGTATATGTCATCAATGCCAAAGGCACAGCGGAAATTCGTCCTATCGAAATTGGACAACAATATGAGCAATATTACATCGCCAACAAAGGCTTGAAAATTGGCGATAAAGTTGTTGTTGAAGGCATTGAACGCATTAAGCCAAATCAGAAATTGGCAATGGCTGCATGGAAAGCCCCAGCCGTTGTAAATGACGCTCCAAGTATAGAAAAGAAAGCTTCTACAACTGAAGGAGCTCAATCATGATGTCACAATTTTTTATTCGTCGTCCTGTTTTTGCATGGGTTATCGCGATCTTTATTATTATATTTGGATTGCTAAGTATTCCTAAATTACCAATTGCGCGCTTTCCAAGTGTAGCTCCGCCACAAGTAAATATTAGTGCGGTTTATCCGGGTGCTACAGCTAAAACCATTAACGATAGTGTCGTCACCTTAATTGAGCGTGAATTATCGGGTGTAAAAAATCTACTCTACTATAGTGCGACGACAGATACCTCCGGTACAGCAGAGATTACTGCTACGTTTAAACCGGGCACAGATGTCGAGATGGCTCAGGTCGACGTTCAAAATAAAATCAAGGCTGTAGAAGCTCGTTTACCGCAGATTGTGCGTCAGCAAGGTTTACAGGTGGAAGCTTCATCGTCCGGATTTTTAATGCTGGTCGGGATTAACTCTCCAAATAATCAATATTCAGAAGTTGATTTAAGTGATTACCTTGTTCGTAATGTTGTAGAAGAGCTAAAACGTGTCGAAGGTGTAGGGAAGGTTCAATCTTTTGGTGCCGAGAAAGCTATGCGTATTTGGGTCGACCCAAATAAGTTAGTTTCTTACGGTTTATCAATTAGTGATGTGAATAATGCAATTCGAGAAAACAACGTCGAAATTGCACCCGGTCGACTTGGTGATTTACCCGCTGAGAAAGGGCAACTCATTACTATTCCACTGTCTGCACAAGGGCAATTGTCTAGTGTCGAGCAATTTAAAAATATCAGTTTAAAAAGTAAAACTAACGGTAGCGTTATCAAGTTATCTGATGTTGCAAATGTTGAAATCGGTTCCCAAGCCTACAACTTTGCCATTTTGGAAAATGGTAAACCTGCGACTGCGGCAGCAATTCAGTTAAGCCCCGGTGCGAATGCCGTGAAAACTGCCGAAGGTGTTCGAGCAAAAATTGAAGAGTTAAAGTTAAATTTACCGGAAGGCATGGAGTTTAGTATTCCTTACGACACCGCGCCGTTTGTTAAAATTTCAATTGAGAAAGTAATTCATACATTACTTGAAGCCATGGTTCTGGTTTTCATTGTGATGTATCTATTTTTGCACAATGTCCGCTATACGCTTATTCCAGCAATTGTGGCACCTATTGCCTTACTCGGTACTTTTACCGTAATGCTACTTGCCGGTTTTTCAATTAACGTACTCACCATGTTCGGTATGGTGCTTGCCATCGGGATTATCGTCGACGATGCGATTGTTGTGGTTGAAAACGTAGAAAGGATTATGGCGACTGAGGGATTAAATCCTAAAGAAGCAACATCTAAAGCAATGAAAGAGATTACCAGCCCAATTATTGGTATTACGCTGGTATTGGCAGCAGTATTTTTACCAATGGCATTTGCGAGTGGTTCTGTAGGGGTAATCTATAAACAGTTTACCTTGACCATGTCGGTGTCTATTTTATTCTCAGCGCTATTGGCACTCATTTTAACACCGGCACTTTGCGCTACGATTTTAAAACCAATTGATGGGCATCATCAGAAGAAAGGCTTCTTTGCATGGTTTGACCGCAGCTTCGATAAAGTGACTAAAAAGTATGAATTGATGCTGCTTAAAATCATCAAGCATACTATGCCAATGATGGTGATCTTTTTAGTGATTACCGGTATTACCTTTGCCGGAATGAAATATTGGCCAACTGCATTTATGCCAGAGGAAGATCAGGGCTGGTTCATGACTTCATTTCAATTACCTTCAGATGCAACTACGGAGCGTACCCGAAATGTAGTCAATCAATTTGAACATAATTTGAAAGATAACCCCGATGTAAAAAGTAATACCACTATTTTAGGTTGGGGCTTTAGTGGTGCAGGACAAAACGTAGCGGTGGCTTTTACTACCCTTAAAGACTTCAAGGAACGAACTGGTACGGCATCCGAAATGACAAACGCCGTGAATACCTCAATGGCGAATAGCACAGAAGGTGAAACCATGGCTGTATTGCCACCTGCTATTGATGAGTTAGGTACTTTTTCTGGTTTCAGTTTACGTTTACAAGACCGTGCTAACTTAGGTATGCCAGCTTTATTGGCTGCTCAAGATGAACTTATGGCAATGGCAGCCAAGAATAAAAAGTTCTATATGGTTTGGAATGAGGGGTTGCCACAAGGTGACAATATTTCTTTAAAAATTGACCGTGAAAAGCTGAGTGCACTTGGTGTTAAGTTTTCTGATGTTTCAGACATCATTTCTACATCAATGGGTTCAATGTATATCAATGACTTTCCTAATCAAGGACGCATGCAACAAGTCATTGTACAAGTTGAGGCCAAATCACGTATGCAATTGAAAGATATATTGAATCTGAAAGTCATGGGTTCAAGCGGTCAATTAGTATCTTTATCTGAAGTTGTGACGCCACAATGGAATAAAGCACCGCAACAATATAACCGTTACAACGGACGTCCATCTTTGAGTATTGCCGGTATTCCGAACTTCGATACTTCATCGGGTGAGGCAATGCGTGAAATGGAACAATTGATTGCGAAATTACCGAAAGGTATTGGTTATGAATGGACGGGTATTTCTTTACAGGAAAAACAGTCTGAATCTCAAATGGCCTTTTTACTTGGTTTATCCATGTTAGTTGTTTTCCTTGTATTGGCTGCACTCTATGAGAGCTGGGCAATTCCACTTTCTGTGATGCTGGTTGTGCCACTCGGTATTTTCGGCGCAATTATTGCCATTATGTCTAGAGGCTTAATGAATGATGTGTTCTTCAAAATTGGACTCATTACCATTATTGGTTTATCGGCAAAAAATGCAATTTTGATTGTTGAATTTGCAAAAATGCTGAAAGAAGAAGGCATGAGTTTGATTGAAGCCACTGTTGCAGCAGCTAAACTTCGATTACGTCCAATTTTGATGACTTCTCTTGCGTTTACCTGTGGTGTAATTCCTTTGGTGATTGCTTCTGGTGCAAGTTCGGAAACTCAACATGCTTTGGGTACAGGAGTTTTTGGCGGCATGATTTCAGCAACCATTCTGGCTATTTTCTTTGTTCCCGTATTCTTTATCTTCATTCTGGGTGCAGTAGAAAAGCTATTTTCCTCTAAGAAAAAAATCTCTTCCTAAATTCAATGCATCAGAGGGAATACTAAATTTCCTCTGATCTACACAGCTACTCAACTCATTTTGTTATTTGGAGAATACTATGTCGAAATCGGCAACTGTATCTCGTGGACTCGTTATTTCTACACTCTCAATTGCACTCGTTGCATGTGTCAATATGCAAGCTCCACAACCTGCAATTACATCTCATATTCCACACAACTTTTCTCAAAATACTTCTGGAAAAACGATTGCTGAACAAAGTTATAAAGAGTTTATTTCTAATCCGAAATTAGCACAGGTTATTGAAATAACTTTAAATAACAACCGTGATTTACGTACTGCCACATTCAATATTGAACGTGTACAGCAAGAATACCAAATCACAAAAAATAGCCAGTTACCCACCATTGGTGTAATGGGAGGTGCAGCAAGACAAGTTGATCCGTCTATTAATCCTAATAACCCAGCTTCTACATTTCAGGTTGGTTTAGGAATGACCGCATATGAACTAGACTTTTGGGGACGTGTGCAAAATTTAAAAGATGCGGCATTAAATAATTATCTAGCAACACAAAGTGCTAAAGAAGCAGTTCAAATTAGTTTAATCAGCAATGTCACGCAAGCTTGGTTAAACTATGCTTTTGCTCAAGCTAATTTAAATCTTGCAGAGCAGACTCTAAAAACACAACTCGATTCTTATCATCTTAATAAAAAGCGTTTTGAAGTTGGTATTGATAGTGAAGTTCCGTTAAAACAGGCACAAATTTCGGTTGAAACAGCACGAAATGATGTGGCCACGTATAAGACTCAGATTCAACAGGCAAAAAATTTACTGGATTTGCTAGCAGGTCATCCTGTTCCGCAAAATTTACTTCCTGATCATACAATTCAAAATATTACCTTTGAGAAAACCTTTGCAGCCGGTTTACCAAGTGATTTATTAAATCATCGTCCAGATCTTAAAGCTGCCGAATATGAGTTACGTGCTGCCGGAGCGAATATTGGTGCTGCCAAGGCACGCATGTTCCCGACCATCAGCCTGACAGGTTCGACGGGTTATGCATCGTCTGAACTGAAAGATTTATTTAAAACAGGCAATTTTGCATGGTCGATTGGACCTAGTGTTGATCTACCAATTTTTGATTGGGGAACACGAAAAGCTAATATTAAAATTGCAGAAACTGACCAGAAAATTGCATTGGCTAAATATGAAAAAGCTATTCAATCGGCATTCCGTGAAGTCAATGATGCTTTGGCTACGCATGCACATATCGGAGAAAGGTTAGATGCACAACGTCGCTTAGTCTCTGCGACTGATGCAACCTATAAACTCTCCATGGCACGTTATAGAGCAGGCGTTGATAGCTATTTTACGGTTTTAGATGCGCAGCGTTCTGCCTATGCAGCACAACAAGGCTTACTTGCGCTTGAACAGATGAAATTCAATAACCAAATCGAAATATATAAAGCTTTAGGAGGAGGAATATCTAAAAGCTAACTAGTTGTGGTCTAAAAAATAAGCTGATATAGAGATTCCTGATCAGCTTATTTTTACTTTAGATGATTAAATTTTGCTATGACATCATATATTCAGCGCTTAAGTTCATATGAACTATTAGGTTAAATTTAAGCAATAGCTGTACACACGTACTATATCAGTTTTTCCAGGCGTGTAAAGAGATTTTTAAAAATTTATTATTAAATTTCAATGTAGTACAAAGATTTAGTATTTTAAGCTTTAGCGTGGGCAGGCTAAGAATTTTGAGACTAAAAGGTGATTTAGAAAAAGAAATTTGTATAGCAGCCAGTAGCCATAATACGGCTCGTAAATTTAGAATTTAGTAAGGTAGCTCGGCTCACTAGGGTAAATATAAAAGTGTAATTACATTTTGTAGAAAGCTGCCAGAACTATTTTGGCTAAGATTAGAAATAGGGTTAGCCAGTTTAAGTCTTTAAGAGTGGCACGGCTTGGTAAGTTGCTTGAGCAACAGATACCAAGCTAAAAATTTACTGTAGTAAAGAATAAACGGCGTAGCAGTAATGTAGAGTAGCCAGAGTCATATATATGGTAGGTTTTCAGATATTCTATTTAACATAATATACATTATACGAACTGTTGTGTAATTTACACCTAGGTCTTTGATCCTCCTTATTTTTATACACTGGTGCTGTGCTTTGCTTAGCCAACAATGAAATTTTTGGCTAAAGTCTGATAAAAATATTATGTCTTATCTTTCACGCTCCATTTTAGCTATTGCACTACATCCTAGAAAGCATGGCATTTTTATAAATTATTTCTTTACTTTTTTAAGCTTCATTGTGCATTAACGCCAAAACTGTGATTTAACTAAAAATTCAAAATTTGAATTAAATTACAGATATGAAACTTAATTGTTAATTGAATAACCAAATTTAGGCAGCTTTCTTCTCTACAACTGTAAAATAATTTTCTTATATCTAAATGCTACTTATTTAAAATTAAATTACCTAGATTTCAGCAAAGTTACAACTTGCCTCATACAATGAGAGTTTATTTAATTGTGCTAAACAACTCTACTTACTGTTTAAAATGTATTCAATATTGTTCTTATTAACTTAAAGCTTTTATATTTTAATTTATATAAATCACCACAAATTAGAGTTAAAGATCTAATTACATAATTGTTTTTTAGTAAAATATATTATTTTATTAAATAATATAAATTTTTAAATCATCGAGTTTTTTAATTTTTTTAAAAAAATAAGAATATTTTAAATTAAAGCATTCATTATCAGTAATTTAATTTTATACAAACTAAGATTCATTATTTGTTTAAAATGTGATTTTATTATCATTTTTAGCAAAATAGCTATAAAGCAATAACTATTTATATAAATAAAATAATTAGTGAGATATGCGTCACATGTTATTTATTATTTTTTTATTAAAATGAATTTTCATATTGTTTTTAAATAAAAATTATTGTATCTCTTATATTAACTATTTAATAAATAGGTATATATAAAATGAAAAATAATATATTTAAAATTGTAGTTTTGGCGGTACTTTCCACTTCCCCACTATTTTGTTATGCGAATAACACAATAATGATTAAAGGAAATATTGTTGAAGATACTTGTTCTACAGTAAATATTGAAAAAGAATGCGCTCAAATCAATTCTTTGAATACAACTATTGATACTCAATATTTAAACAAAGATAATGTATTCAACTTAGCGCGACATACTGAAAAAATGGATACGAGTATTGAAACTATAAGTGCTAATAAAAAAGTAGTGCTTGTTAACTATCATTGAAATGAACGAGCTTTCAACATCAACTCAGTCTTAACTCTTTACGGTTACTTGAGTATGAATGGCCTTATAAGAGTGAATTTTTGACTTTATAGTGCAATACTTAGCTAGAGTTAACAATTCGCTCTTATTTGCTTAATAAATGATAAATTTTTCACGTTTTTTCATGCATAAAGATAAATTGTTCTATATAATTACTTCATTAAATTTTTCTTAAAATAATTTTCTTTAATTGTATTTTTCTTTTGCAATTATTCTTAATAGAACTTCTATCAAATATTTCATATTTAAAAACAAAATCTTAACTCAAAAAGAGCATTTGTCATGTTTACTCTAAATTCATGGTATTTTTTCTTATTCTTTAAAAAATATGTGATCTAGTTTGCATTTTGTTTAAAAAATGTTAGTATCGCCGCATTACTTTTCAAGATGTCAACCTCTGGAAAAGTAACAGATTAAACTTTTATCCAGACTTTTTGAGAAAACACTATGAAAAAACTTGCTTTGATCGCTGCTCTTTCAGTTGTAGGGATTGCGAACGCTCAAGCTGCTGATGGTACAATTACAATTAATGGTTTAGTTACAGACAAAACTTGTGACATCGTTACACCTGCTGGTAAAGATTTCACAGTTACTCTTCCAACTGTTTCTAAACAAACTTTAGCAGCTGCTGGTAACGTTGCTGGTCGTACTCCTTTCCAGATCAAATTAGCTAACTGTTCAGAAGGTAAAGTTGCGACTTACTTCGAACCAGGTGCAACGGTTGACTTCAATACTGGTCGTTTACTTAACCAAGACGCTACTGGTGCTAAAAACGTTAACGTTCAACTTTTAGGTAGCAACAACCAAGTAATTCCAGTTCTTGCTGCTGGTGCAAATGGCGCTCAAGCAAACTCTCAATGGGTTGACGTTGCAGCAGCTGGTAGTGCAGACCTTAACTACTATGCTGAATACTATGCAACTGGCGCTTCTACTGCTGGTAAAGTCAACACTTCTGTTCAATACACAATTATCTATCAATAATTGATGGATGATAGGGTTTCTATATCCGTATAGAAGCCCTATTTTGTGTAACGCTTTCCCGAACTTCCTTGGCTGAGAATCCTGAAATGAAATTGAACAGTTATAATTTTTTGTTAGGTTTGGCATTTGCTTCAGCGGTAGCCGCACCTGCCTCTCATGCAGAAATTGTAATTCATGGCACTCGTGTAATTTATCCATCAGATGCCCGAGAAGTTACGCTACAAGTTAGCAATAACGGTTCAAAACCAGCACTTGTCCAAGCTTGGATTGATGAAGGCGACCCAAAAAGTACTCCGGATCAATCAAAAGTTCCTTTTATGATTGCTCCTCCAATTTCTCGTGTTGAAGCAACAAAAAGTCAGACTTTTCGTATTACTGCTCTACCCACTGCTTCTCAGTTAAATCAGAAGCAAGAAACTGTCTTATGGTTAAATGTTTTGGATATTCCTCCAAGACCTACCTCAAAGGGCTCAGATGCGACACCTGATAATTTTCTGCAATTAGCAATTCGTTCACGTATTAAATTCTTCTATCGTCCAGCTTCGATTAAAGATGATGCGAACTTAGCGGCAGATAAGCTTCAATGGGTTAAATCTGGTCAAAACTTAACGGTAAAAAATCCAACACCTTTTCATATCACCATGACTTCTGTTTATCAGAAAGTCGGCGATAAAAAAGTAGATTTATTACCTGAAGGGCTAATGGTTAAGCCTTTTTCTGATGCATCCATTCAGCTTAAGAATGGCAATCTTCAGGATATGAGTTTTATTAATGTGAATGACTACGGTGGCCGAGTCGAACACTCAATAAAACTTCAATAATCAGATTTATATTTTTTAATAAATTTTAAGCACCTATTATGTGAGTAGGCGGACTTAGCTATGCCAAAAAAACGGCAAGAATCTTATAAATTATTAAAACGCCATATTTGTTATTACTTGGCTTCCGGTGTTGTTACCATGACAATGCCTGTATTCGTGCACGCTGAAGAAACAGCTGCGAGTGCTCCTGTCGAAGCTGAGTTTGATTCTGCTTTCTTAATTGGCGATGCAAAAAAAGTTGATATTTCTCGCTTTAAATATGGCAACCCTGTTTTACCTGGCGAATATAACGTTGACGTATATGTAAATGGTCAATGGTTTGGTAAACGTCGTATGGTGTTTAAGGCGGTAGACCCAACACAAAATGCGGTCACTTGCTTTACAGGAATGAATCTTCTTGAATACGGCGTAAAACAAGAGGTTTTGTCTAAGCATGCTCCCCTTCAAAAAGAAAATAATAGTTGCTACAAAATAGAAGAATGGGTTGAAAATGCATTTTACGAGTTTGATAACTCTCGTTTACGTGTCGATATTTCAATCCCTCAAGTCGCATTACAAAAAAATGCGCAAGGTTATGTCGATCCGAGCGTATGGGATCGCGGTATTAATGCAGGCTTTTTATCTTATAACGGTAGTGCTTATAAAACGTTCACTCAATCGAATGATAGAAGTGAAACCTCAAATGCGTTTATGGGTATCACAGCCGGACTAAATTTAGGTGGTTGGCAGCTACGTCACAATGGTCAGTGGCAATGGCAAGATACACCTGCTGAAAATCAATCTAAGTCAAGTTACGAAGAAACAAGTACTTATTTACAGCGAGCATTCCCGAAATATCGTGGTGTTTTAACACTTGGTGATAGTTTTACAAACGGCGAAGTATTTGACTCTTATGGCTATCGTGGTATTGATTTCTCAAGTGACGATCGAATGCTGCCGAATAGTATGCTTGGTTATGCCCCACGTATTCGTGGTAATGCTAAAACTAATGCAAAAATTGAAGTACGTCAGCAAGGCCAACTTATCTATCAAACAACGGTAGCACCGGGTAACTTCGAAATTAATGACCTGTACCCTACTGGATTTGGTGGCGAGATTGAAGTTACCGTTATTGAGGCGAATGGGGAAATACAAAAATTTTCTGTGCCTTATGCATCTGTTGTTCAGATGTTACGTCCGGGTGTAAACCGTTACTCACTCACTGTAGGTCAATTCCGTGATCGTGATATTGATCTTAATCCTTGGGTGGTTCAGGGTAAATATCAACAAGGTATTAATAACTATTTAACGGGTTATACCGGAATTCAGGCTTCTGAAAATTATACAGCTTTATTGCTGGGTGCTGCTTTTGCAACACCTATTGGTGCTGTTGCATTTGACGTTACGCATTCTGAGGCGGACTTTGAAAAACAAGCTTCGCAGTCTGGTCAAAGTTTCCGTTTAAGCTACAGTAAATTAATTTCACCAACCAATACGAACTTAACACTTGCAGCTTATCGTTATTCAACAGAAAACTTCTATAAATTGCGTGATGCCCTTCTTATTCGTGATTTAGAAGAAAAAGGTATCAATACTTACGCTGCGGGTCGCCAACGTAGTGAATTCCAGATTACCTTGAACCAAGGACTCCCTGAGGGTTGGGGTAACTTCTATATGGTAGGTTCATGGGTCGATTATTGGAACCGTAGTGAAACAACTAAACAGTATCAGATTGGTTATAGCAATAATTACCATGGCTTAACTTATGGTTTGTCTGCGATCAATCGTAAAGTTGAATACGGCGCAAGTAACCAATCACGTGATACTGAATACTTAATGACATTGTCTTTCCCAATGAACTTCAAGAAGAACTCAGTTAATGTCAACATTACTGCATCTGAAGATAGTCGTACAGTGGGTGCAAGTGGAATGGTGGGTGATCGCTTTAGTTATGGTGCTTCTATGTCGCATCAGGAATATGCAAACCCAACATTTAACGTAAATGGTCGTTATCGTACTAACTATACAACTGTTGGCGGTTCTTATAGTGTGGCTGATTCTTATCAACAAGCTATGGTGAGCTTAAGCGGTAGTATCGTTGCTCACTCAAAAGGTGTGTTATTTGGACCTGAACAAGGTCAAACAATGGTACTTGTACATGCACCTGATGCAGCTGGCGCAAAAGTAAGTAATACCGTTGGTCTAAGCATTAATAAAGCAGGTTATGCCGTAGTTCCATATGTTACTCCATACCGTCTTAATGACATTACCCTTGACCCTCAAGAAATGTCTAGCAAAGTAGAACTTGAAGAAACAAGTCAACGTATTGCACCGTTTGCTGGTGCAATTGCTAAAGTAGATTTTGCGACTAAGACAGGTTATGCAGTTTATATTAATAGTAAGACTGCAGATGGCAACAGCTTACCTTTTGCAGCACAAGTCTTTAATCAAAAAGACGAAGCTGTAGGTATTGTTGCACAAGGTAGTATGATTTACTTACGTACCCCACTTGCTCAAGATCGTCTGTATGTAAAATGGGGAGACGAAAGCAATGAGCGTTGTTCGGTTGAGTACAATGTTGGTAATCAGTTGCAAAACAAGCAACAAAGCGTGGTAATGACGGAGGCTGTCTGCAAATGAAAAGAATATTATTAACGGGTGCTCTATTTACCGCGGGCTTAGGTGTGTATGGTGAAGCTAATGCTGCATGCTATATAGTCAATTATGAAGCAAATGATGTTCTTATGGCGGTGGGACGTGTTGTCGTACGTCCTAGTGATCAAGTAGGTGCGATTTTAAGAAAAGCGACTTTTCCTATTACCCGGACTAGAACACAAGCAAATAATTGTGATAGCCGCGATGTTGCCGTTGCGGAATTAACACAGGCTTATCCGTTAAGCTCCTTAGGCAATAGCATCTATACAACCAATATTCCTGGTATTGGTATTCGCCTATACCGTGAAGCAGATAATAATACCAATTTTTCTGGTTATTACCCTTATCAACGTGGTGGAATCTCAGGTAATCGTTACTTAGCAGATGGCTATTTTGTTGTGGAAATAATTAAAATTGCCTCACAAACAGGTTCTGGGACTTTAGTTCCTGGTAGATATAGTAGTTATTATATCCGTGGTTTTCCAGATAAGCCTTTCTTAACAAGTACTGTTAATGCCAATGCGATTACCATTGCATCTTCTTCATGTGAAATTCAAGGTAATATCAATAAAGTTGTACAACTACCAACAGTTACTAAAGCTGGCTTTAAAGGTGTTGGTTCAACTCAAGGTGAACAAACTTTTGATATGAACATCCTATGTAATGGTGGTATTAACCCTACTGGCTATGAAGAGAAAAATCTTATTAGTTTGACCTATGACTTTACTCAAGATGGTACAAACAATCAGGTTTTAGCGAATACAGCTGCAGCTTCTGAAAAAGCAAACGGTGTAGGCGTTCAGTTACTTTGGAATTATCAAAATAAAAATCAGGTTATCAAAAAAGGTGACAAGCTGGCTTTAGGTACATTGTCTTCTAACCAGACACTTCAATATAACGTACCGATGACTGCCCGCTACTATCAAACAGCAACGAATGTTACACCGGGTAAAGTTCGTGCTATGGCAACTGTAACTATTGAATATGATTAATCATATTCAATAGTTTTTAAATTTAACAATATCAAATATTTAAGAATTAATAATAACTTTTTCTTTATCCATACTTTCTAAGAATTTACTTAACTTTATAGGAACATCTATGAAAAAAATAGGCATAGTTGCTGTTAGTGCAATTACCTTATGCTGGGCCATGTATGAGGTATCATCTGATAATACCAATACAGCATTACGTAATGAATCTAACCAAAAAGTCGCATCTAAAAGAATTTCATCAACTACAAAGAATGAAAAATTGGCATCTCAACCCCTTTTGACTCAAATGAATTCCCCTAATTCTTCTACCCCAATCTGCCAATATCATTTTGATGCAACTCAAGAAGATTATGACCTATGGAATAATGAACATCCTGATTATTTTCCTATGAAAATATTTCCAATAATAAGTGGGCAAAAATTTAGCCTTAAAGTAGATCCTATACTAGAAAATGAATATGGCAATATAGATTATATAGCGAGAAGTAAAGCAGGTCTCAACTCGACTAATGATATTGGCGATTTCTCTATACCTAATAAGGGCATTATTGCCTTTGAAATGGAACTAAAAATTCCAACTGTAGCCGTTGGTAACTCTTCTTATATCTCTAATATTGATTTTACTGGCGTAACAAATAATGGATATACCGTTAGATCAAACTACGGGTTTCATACAGGGACTTATGACCCAGATTTTGGCGAGAATCCTCCAACTTTAAATTACTCTTTAGCATATCGAGTTAGTGATAATAGCGGACCTGATCATCCTTACTTCAAAAGTCAAAATATGACAAATAATATGAATGGATACCAACGCTTGGGTATATATATTAATCAGAACACGAAGCAAGTAGGCTTTATTTTAAATGGAGTTGATCAGGGGTATCAATCTAATTTGCCAGCTCCGCTTGCGAATATACGTTTTTCTATTATGAATGGTATAGCAATATATTCTGAACAATTATTTGGACAAGAGTTATCTAGTGAACTTATAACTGATCGAGATGATCTTCAATTTATTTACCCACCAGATACAACTGATATTTGTGGTAATACCATTTAAAATATAAAACTATGAAGCGTAAAAAAGGGCTAAATCATAGCCCTTTTTATTTCCTTTAAAAATGAATGACAGTACGAATTGATTTACCTTCATGCATTAAATCAAAAGCAGTATTAATGTCTTGTAAAGGCATGGTATGAGTAACAAAAGGTTCAAGTTGAATATCACCTTTCATAGCATCTTCGACCATTTTAGGAAGTTGTGAGCGCCCTTTCACACCACCAAATGCTGTACCCAACCATTTACGGCCAGTAACTAACTGGAACGGACGAGTTGAAATTTCTTGGCCTGCACCCGCTACACCAATAATGACAGA
Organism: Acinetobacter nosocomialis; assembly: GCF_041021905.1. Classification (NCBI taxonomy): domain Bacteria; kingdom Pseudomonadati; phylum Pseudomonadota; class Gammaproteobacteria; order Moraxellales; family Moraxellaceae; genus Acinetobacter; species Acinetobacter nosocomialis. Next base: position 2,021,904 of record NZ_CP157432.1, on the reverse strand, counting down.
TTGTCCCCAACCACGATGTGCACACTCTAGAGCTGAGCGCATAACATTGACGTTTCCAATACATTCAAATGAATGATCTACGCCCCAGCCTGTCATTTCTACAATGACTTGCTGAATAGGTTGGTCATAATCTTTAGGATTTAAGAAATCTGTAGCGCCAAACTGTTTTGCCAGCTCAAATTTATCTGGATTTGTATCTACGACAATAATGCGCCCTGCTTTTGCTTGACGTGCTCCTTGTACAACGGCTAAACCGATACCACCTAAGCCAAATACAGCAACAGAGTCGCCCTCTTGTACTTTCGCTGTGTTATGCACGGCACCAATACCTGTAGTTACCCCACAACCTAATAAACATACTTGCTCGTGATTCGCCTCAGGATTAATCTTAGCTAAAGATACTTCGGCTACTACCGTATATTCACTAAAGGTTGAACAGCCCATGTAGTGGTAAATTGGTTCGCCCTTATATGAAAAACGTGTAGTACCATCTGGCATAACGCCTTTACCTTGAGTTGCACGTACAGCAACACAAAGATTGGTTTTTCCAGATTTACAAAATAAGCATTCTTTACATTCTGCCGTATAAAGCGGAATAACATGATCACCCGGCTGAACGCTTGTTACCCCCTCACCAACTTCAATTACTACCCCCGCGCCTTCATGACCTAAGATTGCCGGGAAAACACCTTCCGGATCATCGCCAGATAAGGTAAATGCATCGGTGTGACATACTCCAGTATGGGTAATCTTGATTAAAACCTCTCCCGCTTTGGGTGGTGCAACATCAATTTCAACAATTTCTAAAGGTTTTCCTGGAGCAAAGGCGACAGCTGCACGAGATTTCATCTTTGGGTTTCCTTTATATCATTCGGTATTTATAGTCGAGCAAAATAGATAATGTAATGCTAATACAAGAGCTTAATTTTGCTTAAATCAAAATTGGCTTTCATAGCAATCCATTACAGCATAGCCAGTCACATACGTCTAAGCAAGCCTACATTTAAAAAACGAGAAAACCCCTTACTTGAAGAGGTTTCTTATCAAATCATTATCTTGTAACCAGCTTATTTTTACTTATAGGTAAATATCCGGTGGGTATGGCGTGTTATCACTAATAGGTGTATAGAGCGTATTTTCAACAAAGAAGCCATTTGGAGCTTGAGTAGTATCGATTGTAATCGAGTCAAACATAACTTGTGGATATGCCCAGATAAATTGCTTCATAAGCCCTAGAGATACATTATTTTGCATATCTCCAAAAATACGTTGCCAGATAGGTGTTCGATATGGTTTGTTTTTGTCGAATCCATAGATATAAGCAATAGATGCATCTGGTACAAACCCTGATAAATAAGCAACTTTACTGGCAGGATAGCCTAAATCTTGAGTTGGTATTTGTGAAACAGCTTGATGGGCTAAATCTAATTTCGCTTCTAAAAGCCAATCATAGGCTTCAGTCATAATGTAATCAAAATGAGGGTATGAATAATGCTCACTTGGATAATTAATATAAGTTGCTAGGGTTTGTATTGGTGAGCGAATAGATGGGAAAAAGATTAATGGGCACACTTGGGCATTTGCATATTTTGTTTTAATTGCTGTTCTAATATCTTGGCAGGTCTGCCCTAACTTATTTCTTAACCATGTTTTAAATTCATCATACGGCGTTCCTGTTTTATTCATCGCCTCATAAATTGTTCCTAAGTCTGGTGCATATAAACCTGTATCTGCATTAAAAGCTAACTTGGTTGGATAGTCATAGACACATGGTAAGTTCGTATCTGTGTTATACCACCACCAAGGCTCACCAATTTGCATGTTGACATCACACCCACCCGTCACCATGGTATCTGCAAACTCAATAAAAACTTTATGTAAATATGCCAAAGCATTTTGATCACTTAAACTGAAGAAATAACTTGGTGGCTGGTAGCCTGTTTTACCCAAATTACTATTCCAGTCTCGCTGTGCCCAAAATTCATTTGCGCCTAGCGAGTACATTTCAAAACTTACCCCAAAAACGGGTTGCATATTTGCATTATGCAGAGCTTGGGCATATTTCTCATGCCATTTACGGGTACATGGGTTAATAACATCCTGTCCTGTAACGAGTGTGTCAGGAATCTGGAATCTATTAATATCACTTCTCCAGATTATTTCAGGATAATGTGACATACCACAGTAATGATTAATGAAACCGTGATAACCCAAAGCAGCCATGTTATCTACTATACGCTGCGGGTTCAGGTCGTAATGATCGTCATAGCTGGTACATAAGCCATAGTTATGCTGTGGTACAACCACTCGGCTTAGATTTAGTTTTGCATTTGCACCTGTCACGACTGAATTAGTAATGCGAATATAACCATCTTCAGCCTGACTTAAGGGCAATGATGAGTGTGGGTTATAACTACTTGTAAAAGCCGAAAATGTAATTTGCTGAATATTGGTAACTGGAAAACTGTCTGTAGCTGAAAAACCTGCTTTGACCGTATCCCAGTTGATATGAATATGGGCAGACCTTGAAGATGGAGTATTTGCATAGTTGAACAAGACGATATATGCAATTTTATCTACTCCATTGTCGTTATAATAAACCGTTAAAGTTGGAGTTAGCGACTCATTATTTAGAACTGGCATAGATGGTGATAGTTCAATATCAAAGTCCCATACCACACCTGAATAGCTATATTTAGTTTCATAAGCTAAAAATTTATGGTCTTTAGAGTCGTAAGAGTCCCAACTAATACCAGCCAAGTCTGTAGTCATGCGTGAGCGGAAAGACGCCTCAAAACCGTTGCCATAATTGGTAATCGCAAAAGACATGGTTTGTGGACCATCTATTCTCCAATAAGTTGGGTTGAACCTATCAATAAGTATATTTTGAGTAATGGGTTGAGGTGAAACAGTCGAATTATTTTGTACATTTTCTGAATTATTTATCATGTCATATTGCTCTTAATAGTTTTAAGAAGCTTTATATTAAATAATAATTTTATTTATATTGTTCAGATAAGTAACAATTTAGTCTAATCTATTAACAGTAGATAATGGTTGGAATCATTAAAATAATGTAAAGCTAACATATTATTTTAATTCTAAAGTGGACTTTGCAATAAGGAGCAATGAATGCCAAACTTTTCTCATTTAAGCCACTTTAGACTACTCGTTATTTTTACTCCAGTTCTTTCATTATTAAGTGGCTGTAGTGATCCAATATTTTATAAAAATACTAAAGCTTCTGCTATTTCTACTTCTACCTATACAACTAATTATCCAATCCCTGATGAATATTTAAATGAAAAGCTCCAACCAAATGAAAAAAAACTGGCTCAAGAAATCTCTACCGTTATTGAAGAATCAATACGTAAAGAGTATGCACCTGGTAAAGCCTTAAGAGATGCACATCCTAAAGCACATGGATGTGTGCGTGCCGAGTTCCATGTACTTAAAAATATTCCAACTCAACTTGCAAAAGGTATATTTGTTCCTGATAAGAGCTATCAAGCCTGGATTCGATTTTCGAATGCATCTAACGATGCATCTCAAGCAGACATTGAAAAAGATGCTCGCGGCATAGCCATAAAAGTCTTAGGCGTACCGGGTCAGAAAATTTTAGAAAGTGAAAAAGAAGCGACAACTCAAGATTTTATTATGATCAATCATCCTGTCTTTTTCGTAAATGATGGGCAAAGATATCTTTCTTTTATGCAGGATGTTAACAGCAAAAGTACTCTCAGAAAGCTTCATATTCCGTTTGCTTTAGGGCTTAAAGGAACAATCAATGCTTTAGGAGCGCATAATTCTAAAATTTCTAATCCATTATATGTACGTTACTGGTCTATGGTGCCCTATCAATTAGGATTAGATAATGACCGTCAAGCTGTTAAGTACTCCGTAAGAAATTGTTCTAAGGTGTCTACATCTCTACCTGACCATCCAAACCATAATTTTTTAAGAGCTGCACTACAAGATACGCTGCAAAAACAAGACGCTTGTATGGAGTTTCTTATACAGCCAAGAACTTCAACCCAAATGCAAGTTGAAGATGCAATGACAGAATGGAAAGAAGCAGAAGCACCTTTTTATCAGGTTGCAACTATTCGTATTCCAAAGCAAAGCTTTGATACACCGGAACAGAATCAATTTTGTGAAAATCTCTCCTTTACGCCGTGGCATGCTTTACCTGAGCACAAACCTTTAGGTGCAATAAACAGATTACGTAAAATTATTTATGAAAATATAAGTAAAGTGAGACACGATATGAACTCGGCCCCTCGACAAGAGCCTTAAAAATGAGTTCGTCATACTTTACATATAAAAGAACTACCGATAAAAAAGATAGTTCTATATCAATGGACCTTTAAAAAAATGGCTATACTAAGCTAAAGCCTATAGATCAATTTTCTCAACAATAGAGTGTAGGATGGCTAACTTCTTTTTTATTGAATAATCTCCTTTACTTGTGTCGATAGTGATTCGATCAATGAAATCTGCTAACCAAAAAATAAAGTCTTCTTCACTTTTATAGATGGGAATCAAGCTAATATCTAACTTGAAAGGTAACTCATCCTGAAGATTAAGAAGTGTGCCTCCGAAATCAAAAAAATTATATAAAAACTTTAATTCTGTACCATTAATTGCTTTTTTGATTTCCATAATTAAATTATTTAGGTTTTTTAGATGATTATTGGTATGTTCTTTTTTTATATTTTTTGAAATTTTTTCTGCTAATAGTAAATATTTTGGCATTTCTATCTCCTTATTAATTTATTGTAAAATATAAGTATAAGATTAAAGTTATAAATTTAAGTTTTTAGTTTTTATTGAAGTGTTATTTGTTTTTTAAATTTAATATAAATTTATGTAAATTGAAACCTTTTATAATTTAAAAATGTGATCTAATTTGAATTATATTCTGAGTAAATTAATAGGTTTTTTATTATTCATAAATAAGCCCAATACTTTTAAATTATTGGGCTTATTTTGTTAATATGCTTAAAATCACTTTCTTTAATCTTAAGTCATTTTATGGGAACTCTTCACTTTATGAATTTTCCCACATTTTCTACATTCTCTTATCTCATCATGAGAAATATCAAAATCATATTCCCAGATGTGCATGCAGAAAAACTGTCTAAAATTATGGAGCATAGACACCTCCTTTAAAAAACTAACAAACATGAAAGTTCTTTATAGATTCAGAATACATCTAGACTAAATTGTCTACAAGGAAGCAATTTAACTCTCTTTTAAAATTTCTATATCTCCTTAAATCATGAAGATAATAAAAAGCTAACATTGATTTCTGTATCCATTTTTATAGCGAACAAGTGAGTTATGTTCATAGTGAAAACTTATGTGAAGACATCAACATAACAAGGAATTTTGCTAATTCCATAAAAAAACCGCCCCAGAAGGCGGTCGCTGAATTTTGACAGCGATATAGAAGTGTGGTGGAAACACTTCTATTCTTTAAATTATTTTTCTTCTTTTATAATTTTCATGAAGGGCTCTGATTTAAAGTAATTAATGATAAGTTCCCCCTCATCATGTCTCTGTACTTCTACTGGCTGAGTATGACCACTATCAAATTCACAGTTAAATTTAAAGTCTGGTGGAATAAATTTTGAAATAGGAGGAAGATGAGTCTCCCCACCTGTCGTCATTCTTTCTATAAATCCCGCTAACCATAAAATATATTCGTCTTTATTTTTATGGCTTGGCATTAGGCTAATATCAATCTTAACGGCGCATTCATCCAGTGGCTTTGTTAAACATTCTTCAAAGTCAATAAAGTTATATTTAAGCTTAAATTTTGTACCTTTAATCTCTTTACGGATTACGCCTATCAAGTTATTCAAATGTTCAGTCGGAGTATCAGAAAAAAGATTATTTTCTTCAATTTTTTTATATACCTTTTCAGCAATCATTAAATATTGTGGCATTTCCTATCTCCTTCCTTCTACCTTCCATTGTTTGGTAGGTTGCTTATGCAGCTTTTTAAGGAAGTATGATAGAAATCATGTGTTTTAATGTAGTAGTTAGTGTCCTCATTGTAAGTAATGTGAACTTGTGAAATTAGGGCGCATGTTAAAACACAACTTATAAAAATAAGGAGTAATATGTCACAGTTTTATAAGTGAAATTCATAAATTATCGAAATAATTTCTTGCAGTAAAATACAGCTCACACAATCAAAATGATTATTTAACACGCCGCTAGTAAAATTTTAATCTCTACTAATACATTGTTTTCATTATATTTTAATTTTATAGTTTTTTAGAGTACAACAAAATCATACAGTTATTGAGGTTTTTGACATATAAATTGAATATAAGAATGCTCTGATAGATCTAACTTGGATGCAAATTAAATGCTTACATGATCAATCAGCTATATGAGCAGTATAGTACTATGGCCTTAAGTGCTTGGGGTTTTACTGATTTACCTTCTTATACAGATACATACGATCCTAATGAGAAAGATATAGTGATAAAGACAAATAATTGGTTGAATGATGAGGCAGCAGAAGAAAAAACACGTCAGGGTCTTACCGCTTTTGTAGCCCTCGATGATGCATTTATGAGTATCGCTTCACGTATTTATTTAATTAGAAATGCCAAAGAAACCATAGATCTACAATATTACATTTGGACTAATGATTTTGTGGGTAATCTGATCTTGCATGAATTACTGAAGGCGGCAGATCGAGGCATAAAAGTCAGACTGTTAATTGATGATCAAAACGGTATAAAACTCGATGGCATATTAAGAAGCCTTTTACAGCATTCCAATTTTGAAATTAGGTTATTTAATCCTTATAAATTTAGATATTTAAGAATATTCGACTATATTTTTCGCTTCAAAAAAGTGAATCACCGTATGCATAACAAGCTCATAATTGCAGATGCTTCAATTGCAGTAACCGGTGGTAGGAATATCAGTAGTGAATATTTTGAAGCAAGCAGTAAGTTTCAATTTACAGATTTAGATATTTTGTTTTATGGAGATGCTGTACGGCATGCCCAAGCTGTATTTGCTGACTTTTGGGAAAGTACCTTAAGTGTAGACGCGACTAAAGTGATTGGTACTTGTGCTGAGCATCATTTAAAAGCACTAAGAGAGCATTACGAACAATTACACCATGAAAACCATAGTCTGACTGAAGATAAACTTTATGATGCTCAGTCTTATCTAAAAGAGCTTTTAGAGCACAACCCTATACAATGGTCTAAAGCACACTTTGTAGCAGACTCTCCCAAGAAAATTTTAGGTACCGCAGCTGAACATGAAATGCTGTATGGGCAAGTCATGTCTATTATGGGTAAACCCAAGCAGCACTTAGAATTAGCTTCTGCTTATTTTGTACCCACTCAACAAGGTACGTATTATTTGAAACAACTGCGAGTTGAAGGAATTAAAGTTCGTGCTTTAACTAACTCTTTTGCTGCGAATGATGTTGCGATCGTACATGCTTTTTATAGTCAATACCGTGTAGAAATGCTTAAAAATGGTATTGAGCTTTATGAGTTTAAACCTGTTTTAGAACGGCGACGTAGAACTTGGTACGAAATCGTAACGGGTAGCGTTATACCGGCAAAAGGTAAAAATAAATCAAGTTTGCATGCGAAATTTTTTGATGTAGATGGCAAAGTATTTATTGGTTCTTTTAATTTTGACCCTCGCTCTACTTATTTAAATACCGAAGTAGGTTTAGTCATTGAATCTAGCCAATTACAAACTCAGATTTCCGTTATGTTAGATCAACATTTACCTCAAGTGGCCTATCAGTTAAAACTAAATAGCCAAGGTGAAATTACTTGGCTAGATTACCAGTCGAATGGGCAAGTCATTGAATACGATAAAGACCCGGGAACCAGCCGTTTTCAACGAACAATGATTAAAGCTGTTTCTTACCTGCCTATTGAGTGGATGATGTAAGTTTGAATATTACAAGAAACCTATTTCATTAAAGAATTTTTGATAGGCTTCTGCTTTCTTCTCAAGCGCTAGTGGATATGCTCTAGAAGATGACGGTAACCGATATAAATGAATATTGCGGTCGGCAAAATAAGTTGTTGTCGATGTTCCAATTAAAGGTTTTTCAGTGTTCTCAGGTAAAACTGAAATTAAGGTATCAGTTGCTTTGTCCCCTGTAGTCATAATAGTTTGGCATAAAGGGATTTTTTGAAGCAAAGCCGCCAAGTCTGTGGGTGTGACAATTTCCAGAAATTTGTCGGAAGCATTACCTTTGAGGCGTTTAATTTGATAAGCCGTATCGAAAATGGCAATACCTGTTTCAGTTAAGAAGTTTCGGATACGTTCTTCATTAAATGTTTTCTGATTTTCGCTTAAAAAATAGGTCTTGTCTTGGAAAAAGATTAAGCCAAAAATTCTCCACATGTCATTTTGAAAGTTTGGATAATAAAAGTCCATCTTCCATTTATTACGAGGAGGTGGGAAACTCCCTAGCATTAATAAACGGGCATTTTCAGGTAAAAATGGTTGTAGTGGATGGGTTTCTATCTCAATTATCATAAAAAATCAGTATTTACTTCAAAAATTATAAGTAACTTAACGCATTTTTAGGTTAATCACGAGTCAAGAAATGCAAATTCACTTAATTAAATGCATTGAGGCGAAACATTTTGTTGTTTCGCCTCAATCATTTCGTTTATATGCATGTTAGTAACCAAACTGCTTAAGAGTTTAAAATTTTAAAGACTTTACCTGTTCTTGGATGGGCAAAGGTATTGTCTTGATCTAAATTGATAACTTTGTCTGAAATGACAATCTTCGAAAGTGGTAACCAGTTTTGCTCTACTTCGGTTGAAGCTAAATTTTTTTCCAACGCATTTTCAAAAATTTGCTCTACCACAATTTCCATACCACACATACTTTTTGCATTAACTTCTTTTAAAATATGACGTTTAGACATTTTAGTCTCCATTTTTTATTCTTAACGTTAAAGATAATAAAGGGAGTTTTGCTACAACATGTAAAATTTAGCATTTGAAGTGTTTTTTTTGTTTTAAACATATTTATTTAATAATTAAATGAATAGTGAAATAATTATTTAAAATAAAAATTAATATTAGATGAACTTGTAAAAAAAGTTTATTATTTTAAATAAATTTAATTTATAGAAAATAATATTTAAAGGGCCCACGTATGAACCCCTTTATTTACTTTTAAACCTGTACAGCATTATCTAGAGAACTATCATCTTTGTTTTTATTATTATCTTTACTAATCAATGTGTCAGTATCGCTATCGGTACTAAAACTCTTACTATTTTTTTGCTTCTTCTTGTATACGCACATGCCAATGGCAATACCTGTTCCTAGTACTAAAATTGATTTTAACATTTTGCACCTCTTCAGTTGACGGAGAAACTTTTGAGAAATTAACTTAAATTAATAGCACATTATTTGTTATTTAAGGGCTTTGATTTGAGTCGCTTTTGTAAGGTATTTAATTTTTATGTTAATTGAAGAGTATAGTAGTTTCAAAAATAAATTTTGATACAAAGCAAAAAGCCTATTCTAAAAATGGAATAGGCTTTTTACTGTATTTCAGGATTAAGCAGTATTATTAATTGCTTTAAGCAATCTTATTTATCTTTAAATACAGTTCCAATGTATTTAATGCTGAACTTTTAGTCAAGATGGGAAAGGGACCATTTGCAATTAATTGGTCATTCTTGTGATGAAATTCTCATTTTTAAAATAAGCAATAAAAAACGCCCATTTCTACTTCTCAAAAAGAAATGGGCGCATGTGAAAACCACTAAAGACCTGAAATACCAAATGTTCTTACATTCAGTAATATTGATTCTAATTAATTTACCGAATGGTTGACAATTAAACCATTTGTACTTTTTTTAGTCATTTCGGCCAATAAAAAATGCAAAATAATTCGCTATTTTCAATATGTTTAGCAATAAATTATTTATCTAGAATGCGATTGAGTACGGTTAACCAGTTAGAAAAACAAATTTTTTCTATACTTTCATTGGAATAATGTCGCTTTTGCATTGCTTCAATAAGTAGGTGTAGTCCCCTTACATCTTCAATTTCATCGCTAATAAGTGCTCCATCAAAGTCGGAACCAAAACCGACATAATCTTCTCCCATTTGATCTATTAAATATTCAAGATGCTCTAAAAGTACATCAATAGATGTGTTGGCATCGCGCTGCCCGTCTTTACGTAAAAATGCAACGTCAAAATTTACCCCGACTATGCCTTTAGAGTCCCTGATCGCCCTAAGTTGGTCATCTGTTAGATTTCTGGCTTGTGGACATAAGGCATGTACATTCGAATGGGTCGCGACTATGGGCTGTTGAAGAATGTTAGCGGTATCCCAAAAAGCTCGTTCATTCATATGGGAAACATCAATCACCATTTTTTTATCAGTACAGCGTTTTATAAATGCTTTCCCCTCGTGTGTAAGGCCGGCTCCCGTATCTGGTGAATGGGGAAACTTAGCATTTAAACCATGTCCAAAACGACTGGGTCTATTCCAAAGCGGCCCAATGCTACGAAGCCCTGCATCATAAAATACATCGAGTAAATCTGGATTGTGCTGTAGTGCTTCGGCGCCTTCCATATGCAATACAATGGCTAACTTTTGTTTTGCTAAACAGTGCTGAATATGCTGAACAGTTGTGCAAATTTGAATATCGTTAGAATACTCGGCAAGTTGTTTTGCTAAATCGAGTTGTGCCAGACAAATTTGCTCAATTTGCTGTTGGGTAAAGTCAGACGCGTTTTGGTCAAATAGTTTGTTGGGATGATGCTGCTTAACATAATGAAAAGGCGGCAAGAAAATAGCAAACATCCCACCGACAAAACCCGCTTCTTGACAGCGTTTTAAATCGAGATGCCCTGCTAAACGTTCCTGAATAAAAGCCTGAGCAGGATTGCTATGATCACTTAACCACAAACGGGTTAATATATCATTATGGCCATCAAAAACAGGCAATATGCCATGGTTCATATCGGTTTTCTCATAGCTAATCATCTACAATATTTTGAACCGGAATGTTTTGTTGAACCGTAAATTGCTTTGAATTTTTAGTGTTACGGAATACCAGTTTTTCTAGAGTTGCATCGAATTCGCTCTCGGCACGTGCCTGTTCAATGAGCTGATGATACGGCGATTTACTACAAACAGGATCTGCATTACTTGCATCGCCTGTTAACATATAAGCTTGACAACGACAGCCACCAAAGTCGCGGTCTTTATCTGGACAACTACGGCATCCTGCTGGCATCCATGCATCACCACGGAAGTGGTTAAAACCGGTAGACTCATACCAGATTTTTGATAGGCTTTGTTCACGAACATTTGGGAAAGAAATCGGTAATTGTCTTGCTGCGTGACAAGGCAGAGCCATACCATCTGGAGCAACTGTAAAGAAAATTTTACCCCAGCCATTCATACAGGCTTTTGGTCTTTCTTCATAATAATCAGGCACTACAAAAATAAGTTTGCAAGGATGATTTTGCGCTTTTAACTTTTCCCGATATTCATTGGTAATACGTTCAGCACGTATGAGTTGTTCTTGTGTCGGTAATAAACCCTGACGGTTTAAAAATGCCCAACCATAAAACTGACAAATTGCTAGTTCGACTGTATCTGCATTGAGTTCAAGGCAAAGCTCAATAATTTTATCGATCTGGTCAATGTTATGCCGATGAATTACAAAATTGAGGACCATCGGATAATCATATTTCTTAACAAGTCGGCACATTTCATACTTTTGTTCAAAAGCATGTTTCGACCCAGCTAAAGCATCATTAACGACCGGATCACTCGCTTGAAAGCTGATTTGAATATGGTCTAGGCCAGCTTGCTTTAAATGCGAAATACGCTGTTCGGTAAGTCCCATGCCTGAGGTAATCAGGTTGGTGTAGAAGCCTAGTTGGTGTGCATGCGCCACAAGCTGTTCCAGATCTTGACGCACCAAAGGTTCGCCACCGGAAAAACCGAGTTGTACTGCCCCCATTTGACGCGCTTGATCAAAAACATCAAACCACTCTTGTGTGGTCAGTTCATTTTTATGCTGCGCGTAGTCTAAAGGGTTTGAGCAATATGGACATTGTAGCGGGCAACGATAAGTTAACTCCGCTAATAACCATAAAGGTAGGCCAACACCTTCTGTCATACTAAATCAATCCAGTGTTGTTGCTGGGCAACTAACATGTAATCAATAACATCGTTGTCAATTTCGGCTATATCGCCAAATTGTTGCTTGAGCTGGAAAATAATGGCAGAGACATTATTTTTCCCATCAATATACTGTCCAATGGCCCCTGCACTTTCATTTAATTTAATCATGCCTTCAGGATATAAAATGACAAAACTATTTTGAGCAGGCTCAAATTGAAAGCGATAACCTTGTCGCCATGTAGGCACAAGATTTACATCAAATTGTTCTTTATTCATTTAAATAGTCCTTTGTGCCATACCCGTTCTTGAGTCACGCTATGATATGGTGCTTCATTGTGTACGTATGCCAGTGTTAAGGCATCTAAAATGCTCCATAAAATATCCAGTTTAAACTGCAATATTTCCAGCATTCTTTGTTGTTGCTCATGAGTGGTAAATGAATCAAGCGTAATTGTTAAACCATGTTCAACATCACGGCGTGCTTGACTTAAACGAGAGCGGAAATATTCATAGCCCTTGTCATCAATCCAAGGGTAATGTTGTGGCCATGATTCAAGGCGAGATTGATGAATCTGCGGTGCAAATAATTCAGTTAAAGAGCTGCTTGCGGCTTCACGCCATGATGCACGACGTGCAAAATTTACATAGGCATCTACAGCAAAGCGAACACCCGGCAAAACCAATTCTTCGGAAATCACTTGTTCACGACTCAAACCTACAGCTTCGGCTAATCGTAACCATGCTTCTCGTCCACCACCGTCAGGATATTCACCATCTTGGTCAATCATGCGCTGAATCCATTCCTGACGTACGCGTTGGTCTGGGCAATTTGCCATGATCGCGGCATCTTTGAGTGGAATATTGATTTGATAATAATAGCGATTTGCAACCCAAGCCTGAATTTGTTGTTGAGTGGCTTTACCTTCATACATCATCACATGAAATGGATGATAGATATGATAATACTGACCTTTATCAATAATGGCCTGTTTAAATTGTTCGGTTGTTAAAGCTTCAGGTGTTTGAGTCATGTTTCACCTTAGAGTTCGATCTGCATGCCATCATAGGCAACTTCTACACCATGTGCTTTTAGTTCAGCAAATTGAGCAGAGTCTTCATTTAAAATCGGATTGGTATTGTTAATATGAATCAGCACTTTTTTGGGTGTATTGAGTTGGTTCAAATAAGACAGTGAACCGCCTTCCCCACTAATATATAAATGTCCCATTTCACGGCCAGTTTTTTTACCTACACCCGTTTGCTGCATTTCATCATCGGTCCAGAGTGTGCCATCAATCATGACGCAGTCAGAATTTTGCATAATCTGCATGATTTGATCATCAATCTTTCCAAGCCCTGGTGCATAAAACAACTGTTTTTGTGTTTTACGATCTTTGATGATTAAGGCAATATTGTCGCCCTCATGCGGGTCATGGCGATGTGGTGAATATGGCGGTGCCGCGCTTTGAATAATTAAAGGTAAAAATTCTAAATTTTCAAAACCATCAATTTTAAAAGCTTGTTTAGGATTAATTTCATTGTATTGAAGACCGCCATTCCAGTGCTTCAACATATTAAAGACTGGAAAACCTGTGGTCAGGTCTTGATAGACCATTTCTGTACACCACACATTCATTGGACAGCCTTCACGTAAAGTTAACAGTCCAGTGGTATGGTCAAGTTGGCTATCCATCAAAATAACGTTGGTAATGCCCGTGTCACGTAATTTACGTGCAGGTTGAGCTGTTTTAAAGTCAAATAATTGCTGACGGATATCTGGTGATGCGTTTAATAAAATCCAGTCTACGCCGTTTTCTGAAACCGCAATTGAAGATTGAGTTCGTACTTTGGCATTAATTTTACCTGTACGAACACCATGACAATTAGGACAATTACAGTTCCACTGAGGGAAGCCGCCTCCAGCCGCTGAACCTAAAATATAAATATACATAAAATTAATATCTTATTAGAAAGACATAAGCCCTAGAACAAAACTAGGGCTTATGTCAGATTTGAATAGAAATAATTAACGTGCTTCAAAGTACATTGTTACTTCAAAACCAATACGTAAATCAGTGAAAGCTGGTTTTGTCCATTGCATAAATTTTTCTCCAGTCAGGATTAATCTTGCGAAATGAATCACTTGATTAAATCTTATAAAGCAATTAAAAATTTATTCTAATTAAAAATGCCACGTTTGTAGATAAGGTTGATACAAGATATTGTTCGATAATTGTGTTTTTTGTCCAAATTTTAATAACTCCTTATCAATCAAAGGTGATTAAAAGGTCATAACAGACAAATATTCTGCTATGACCGAACTTTTACACGGCTAAGTTCATTAAGTATTGCTGTGCAATATAAAGATCTTGCTCTGGTTTAGGCTGACATTGCACCCAAGTTCCATCGGCTTGTAGTTCCCATGCTTGACGATTATCTTTTAGATAATTGTTTAGCCCATCTTCAATCACTTGTTTCTTTAATTTTTTACTTTCGATTGGGAAGCAGGTTTCGATACGAGAGAACAAATTACGTTCCATCCAGTCTGCACTAGCGCAAAACACTTTTGTATCACCATCATTATAAAAATAGTAAACTCGAGTATGTTCTAAATAGCGTCCAACAATTGAACGTACTCGAATATTATCGGACAACCCTGTAACTTGTGGTATTAAACAGCAAATTGAGCGAATAATTAAATCAATTTGTACACCCGCTTGAGAAGCTTTATAAAGCGCGCTGATGAGCTGTGGTTCAGTAAGCGCATTCACTTTAATGATGATGTGTGCTTTTTTGCCAGCAAGGCTATTTTTAATTTCTTGTTCAATAAGCTCTAGCAACTGAGAGTGCAAGGTAAAAGGTGCATGAAAAAGTTTCTTAAGCTTTGCCATTTTGCCCATACCGGTCAGTTCTTGGAAAATCTTATGTACGTCTTCACAAATTTCAGCATCACTCGTAAGCAGGCCAAAATCGGTATAAATTTTGGCATTCACCGCATGATAGTTGCCTGTACCTAAGTGGACATATCTTTTAATTTTGTCTTGTTCACGGCGAACAACTAAAATCATTTTAGCGTGAGTTTTATAGCCAACAATGCCATAAACGACAACTGCACCTGCTTCTTGCAATACGTTAGCTACTTCAATATTGGACTCTTCGTCAAAACGTGCTCGTAACTCAATAACAGCAGTGACCTCTTTACCGTTACGCGCCGCTTCTGCAAGAAGTTGAACGATTTCCGAGTTGGCACCACTACGGTATAAGGTTTGTTTAATTGCCAAGACATTTGGGTCTTGAGCAGCTTCCCGAAGAAACTTAATAACGGGTGCAAAAGAATCAAATGGATGATGAAGTAAAACATCCCCTGCTTTTAACACATCAAAAATTGGCTTTTTGCTATAGAGAAGTTTTGGTAAAACCTGTTGATACGGTTTATAGCGCAACTCTGGCAAATCAAAGTTGGAAATAAAACGGGCTAAATTGACAGGACCATCGACGTAATAAAGATGTTCTGCATCTAAATCAAATTGCTCTAATAAATAGTTCGCAATTTCTTCAGGACATTTTTTTGCTACTTCCAAACGAACTGCTTGACCAAAACGGCGTGAAGATAATTCACCTTTTAAAGCTGCCGCCAAGTCTTCTACATCTTCAGAAACGGTTAAATCAGCATTTCGGGTCACACGAAATTGATGACAGCCTGTCGCTTTCATACCCGGAAATAAATCCGAAATATGCTGGTGAATAATGGCAGAGAGCAGAATGTAATGTTCTGCACCACCGGAAATATGCTCCGGAATTTTAACAAGTCTTGGTAAAGAACGCGGTGCCGGCACAATAGCTAAATCAATCTGACGTCCGAAAGCATCTTTGCCTTCCAAAGTCACAATGAAGTTAAGACTTTTATTAACTAACCGTGGAAATGGGTGTGCAGGATCAAGACTAATTGGTGTAACTACAGGTTGTACTTCTTTAAAAAAGTACTCTTTAATCCATTCTTTATGTTTTTCTAATATATCGCCGTGCTGAATAAAGTGGACGCCATAGCCTTGCAACTGTGGCAACAACGTATAATTTAAAATCTTATATTGCTCTTCAACGGCTTCATGAGCATTTTTCGAAATTTGCTTTAATACTTCTGGTAATGGCAGACCTTCTGGTCCAGTCGCTTGTGTCATTAGGCTAATTTTCTGGATTAAACTTGCCACACGAATTTCAAAAAATTCATCCAGATTACGTGAAAAAATAATTAAAAAATTTAAACGTTCAAGTAATGGGTGTTCAATATCTTTGGCCTGAGCGAGCACACGCTTATGAAACTCTAATAAAGAGAGTTCTCTATTGATATATGTCTCTAAATTATGCTGGTTTGAGCTAGATAATGTAGGTAATGATGTCATTCTTGACTCTTATAATGGATAAAAAGTGAACATGAATAAAAAAGATTAATTTAAAAATATATAACCGATTTTATTCACTGAACATTTTGTAACTGTTTTATTGCAAATTCATGAATTTTTTATGAAAAACTTAAAAATTAAGATCTATTTATGTGTCTTAAATATTTCCTTTTATTAGCTTATCTCTAATATTATCTTAGCATTAATTTTTTAAAGATCATCTGATTTTGATTAAGATTTAGTTTTCATCAAATATTCACACAGTATGCGTATTTTTTATGCATCTTAATTCACCAATTGATAAAAAATGACAACTTTAAATATATTATTTAAGACAACATCTTTATGTCTGGCGATGGCTTTATTAGCCGGTTGTAATGATAACAATGACAGTGATTCAAATACATCTGCGCCCCGAAGTAACCAGATTGTCGATATTTTAGCTTTTAATGACTTTCACGGAAATCTAGAGCCACCTAAACGCTACGTTGATGCCGCTAACCCTAATGACGCGTCTCAAACAGTTCGTATTCCAGTTGGTGGTGTGAGTTACCTTGCAGACGCAATTAAAAAACTTAGAGCTCAAAATCCAAATAATGCTGTTGTTTCAGCGGGTGATTTAATTAGTGCTTCGCCACTCACTTCTTCATTATTTTTAGATGAGCCAACCATTGACGTCATGAATGATATTCAAATTGACTTTAATGCAGTCGGTAACCATGAGTTTGACCGAGGTACAGATGAGTTACGCCGTTTGCAAAATGGTGGATGTCAACAATATACAAGTACAGCACCCTGCCAAATTAATAAAAACTTTAGTGGGGCGAAATTTAATTTCCTTGCAGCTAACGTCGCAATGAAAAACGATGCAAGTAAAACTATTTTTCCAGCTTATAAAGTCAAAATGTATGGCGGAATTCCAGTAGCATTTATTGGTTTAACACTTAAAGCGACTCCAAGTATTGTTTCTGCAGCCGGCATTAAAGATGTTGAATTTCGCGATGAAGCGGATACGGTCAATGCGCTAATTCCTGAACTACAAAAACAAGGAATTCAGGCAATTGTTGTGGTTGTTCACGAAGGTGCTGCACCAAGTACTAAACTTAATGAAAAAACTTGTGATGGCTTAAGTGGACCTATTTTAGGTATTTTAGATCGCTTAAATCCGGCAGTTGATATTGTTGTTTCAGGGCATACGCATCAATCTTATATTTGTGACTATGCAACTAAAAATCCAGCTAAGCCATTCTTACTTACTTCAGCTGGCCAATACGGCACACTTATTACCGATATTAAGATTGAGCTAGACGGTAAAACTGGCGATATCATTAAAAAAGATGCTAAACAAATTCCGATTCAAAGTGAGGCCTATACTTCAGGCACAACGACCGTAAGCCTTACAGATCTTTATCAAAAATTTAGTAAGACACCAAGTATTGAAGCGATTTTAGATAAATACCGTCAGGCGGTAACAACCATTTCTGGACGCGTAGTTGGAACTTCTACTGCCGTTGTGAGCCGTACTCAAGTCGAAAGTGGTGAAAGTCCGTTAGGTGATATGATTGCCGATGCACAACAAGCCTCTGCTCTTAAAGCAAGCGACCAAGGTTCAGACTTTACACTCATGAACCCAGGTGGTGTACGTGCCGACCTCTTAATTAATAACAATAACCAAATTACTTTTGGTGATATTTTTGCGGTTCAGCCTTTTGGTAACTCTATTGTGACATTGAGTTTAACTGGTAAACAAATTCGAGATGTGCTTGAGCAACAATGGTCTGGTGGAAATGCAAGTTCTCCTAAAATTTTACAGCCGTCTAAAGAGTTAAGTTATCAATATTCAGCAAATACAACTATTTCACCGAGAGCAAGCAATATTATGGTGGCAGGCTCTCCATTAGTTGACACCAAGGTGTACCGTGTAACGGTAAATAGTTTCTTAGCAGATGGTGGTGACAACTTCACTGTATTAAAAGATGGCCAGAACCGCGTTGGTGGTGGTCAAGATATTGATGCCTTTGAAAGCTATGTTGCTAAAAATTCTCCACTCATTATTCCGTCTACAACTCGAATTAAAGTCATCAAATAATTTCATTTAATGACGTATAAAGGACAGTACTAAGCTGTCCTTTATTTTTATATGAAAATTTAAACTAAATTTTTATTCAGTATAGAGGTTAAGTTCTACACTGCTGATGTCAGCTCCAGTATTTGCAAAAATAATATCCATAACTTCGTATAATAGTTCATTCACTTTTTCATGCTCAAAGCTTGAAGTTTCAGCAGTTTTTAGAGAAATCAGGTTACAGCTCATTTTATCTTTTCTGAGTTTATAAATACTTTTACTTTTTCCCAAGAACACTCTTTTAACAAGTTTTCGATTTTCAAACTCAGATAAAATTCGGTAAATGGTCCCTAGCGTTATTTTATGTTCATTTTTAATTTGTGCATAAATACTATCTGCACTTAAGCCGTGTGGATTCTGATTTAAAATTTCAAAAACCTGTATTCTCGATTTTTTTATCGGTAGTCCATTTAATAAGGATTTTGATATTGTCGTCATGTTAATTAACCTGAATGTTTAGAAATATAGGAATTTTTAAAAATTATTTTGTCTATATTTACTTGAAATCATGGGTGTTTTACTAAAAAACTCAAAGCCTATTCCCCTATGAATAAGCTTTGAGACTAGATTTAGCTTAGAAACTATAAGTCGCTTTTAAGAAGTAATTGCGGCCATAAAGTTTGGTATTAAAGGTTTTGTTTTTATCCTCCAAATCAACATCTGTCAGGTTTTTTACACCATAGTCCAGTGTTAAACGTGGCGTAATAGGAGAAGTAAATGTCACGTCATAGGTGGTATATGCTGGCAACTCCTTAGTTGCAGAGTACATTTGTTTGCCTACATAACTCACGCCTGCATTGACACGAAAGTCTTGAACTGGCGCCCAGGAAATAGAGCCATTGGCAAGCCATTCTGGACGTTCGGTTAAGTCTTTACCTGTGGTTTTATTTTTTGCGTCGAGATAAGTTGCGTTTGCCTTAACACCTAAATTGTCAGTGAAATCATATCCACCTGTAAGCTCAACACCTTTCAGTTTTGCGCGGCTCACATTGGTCCAGATTTTTCTAAAATCACCTACTAAACGCGGGTCACCATCACTCAAGGTAATTGCTTCAATCAAGTTCTTCACATCGTTTTGGAAAACTGTAACGCCAGCATTCCAGTTTGGACGGGTCACAATTAAGGATGCTTCATAGTTTGTACTTTCTTCGGGTGCTAAATTTGGATTACCTCGAATATGACAGCTACCACCACATGAAATCATCGAGTAGTTAATGTCTAACTGAGCAGGAGCCGGAACTTTATAAGCTTGTCCCACGCCACCTTTAAGTATGACTCCTTCAGCGAGTTGATATGCTAAATAGGCTTTACCTGTGGTTTTACCATCAAAGTCATCAAAATCGTCGTAACGACCACCTAATGTTAAGGTAAGTGCGTCATTAATATGGGTATCGTTTTGAACAAATATACCGTAGCTCTTTTGCTGATTCTTTCCAGTGCCGATATAACTTACGACATCTGTAATTTTCTGATCTTTATAATCAAAACCACTGGTCGTATTATTCATGAGCCAGTCAAAGTTGGCAAAAGCACGGCCAATTAAATTTTCTTGTTTATAGTGACGGCTTTGAGGCGCATCGTATTCACTGTCATAGTCATAAATTTTGGCGGTTTCTTTACCGATATAAGCTTCTGTTTTACCCCAAGCCCATTTACCACGGTGAGCAATCCCCACATTGGTACGTTTCATTTCTGATTCTTGAATGGAGGTAGCTGCATCTTGAGTTAGCGGGCGTTTATCGTTGTTATAGCCCAAATCTAGATCTAAGGTTTGCTGGTCATTAATATTCCAGCTTAAAGTACCATTTACGTTTTTGGTATCTTTTTCTACAAAATATGCACCATCTGGATCTGGCTGGCCCTTTCTATACCATGCATCGCGGTTATAAGCATCACCTGCCAGAGTGAAACTTAAATTATCGGTTAAACCACCGTATAGGTTAAACCCGTAACGGTACTGGTTTTTACCATCACCACGGTCTGCTCGGTTATATTGACCAAAAATAGAACCGTGTAATTGTCCATCTTCTGCTTTTTTTGTAATGATGTTAATGACACCGCCCATCGCATCTGCACCATAGAGAGATGACATTGGCCCACGAATCACCTCAACACGCTCAATACTATTTAAAGGAATCGCACTCCAGTCAAAGTCATTGCCTCGCCACATGGCACCATTAGATGACATGCGTTTACCGTTTAAAAGAATTAAGGTGTAGTTCCCTGAGGTATTCAGCATTCCCCGTATAACGATTTTATCTTGGCCACTGTTATAGTTATAAACCCCAGCTTGTTTTTGTAAAACATCGGCAAGGCTGAGTGCCGCGCTACGTTCAATATCTTCACTTGTGATTACACTAATCGATGCAGGTGCTTTATCTACATCTTGTTCTTTTAAAGCAGCAGAAACCACAATAGTTTTAAGTTTTTGAACAGGTTCATTTGTGTCCTGTTGGTCAATATCGGTATTTGCTTGGACTGCAAATGGAAGCAGTGTTGAGAGGGCGACCACCAGCGCCTTTTTTGTTAACGTCATTTCTCGGTCCTTATACTTTATAACGATTACCATATGATAATTGTTATCATTTATGATGTGCCGAGCATGATAGCCCCATGACTTTTATTGTTCAAGATAAAAGTAATTATTATTTATATAATGATAATCATTATTGTTTGTTTAGTTTAAAAAAGTTAATATTACAATTTGGTGTGCCTAAAAACCTATTGAAAACAAGCTTAAAGTAGACATAACAATGCTCTCTCGATTTTTTATTTATCACCCTATTTTTGTATCTGTCATTGCCATCACTATTCTTATTTTTGGTTTTTTTTCTATTCGTGCAATGCCGGTTGAGCGTTATCCAAACTTAGCTCCTCCAAGTGTCACAGTGATTGCTAATTACCGAGGTGCATCTGCTGAAACTGTTGAAGAAAGCGTAATTCAGGTTTTAGAACAACAAATTAAAGGACTAGATAACTTACTTTATTTCACATCAAATAGTGAATCGTCAGGAACGGCCAGTATTGATATTCATTTTAAAATTGGTACAGATATCGATAAGGCACAATTACAAGTACAAAATCGCATTAACAGTGCATTAAACCGTCTACCTGAACAGGTCCAACGACAAGGGGTAAATATTTGGAAAACCACAGGTGATATGCTGTTAATTGTGGGGCTATACGATGAAACAGGAAAAGCCAGCAATATCGAATTATCGGACTATATGGTTAATCACTTTGAACAACCACTCTCACAATTGCAAGGAATTGGTGAAGTGGATGTGTTTGGTTCAAGTTATGCGATGCGTATTTGGCTAAATCCAAATCAACTTAGAAATTATCAACTTATGCCGAGTGATATTGAACAGGCACTTGAAGATTACAATACTCAAATTGCTGCTGGCTCAATTGGTGCCATGCCTTCTGCTTCTGATCAGAATATTTATGCCAAAGTTACTGCTGGTTCTCGATTAAAAACAGTCGATGATTTTAAATCGGTTGTCGTTAAAGCTAATGTAGATGGCAGTCTGGTTTATTTAAAAGATGTGGCGAGAGTTGAATTAGGCGCCGAAAACTATGAAAGTATCAATACGCTAAACGGCTACCCTTCCGCTGGTTTAGGTATTTCACTCAGTCCTGATGCGAACGCGATTGAAACCTCTGGTCTAATTAAAGCAAAAATTGAACAGCTCAAGGAGCATCTACCTACTGGATATAAAATTGTTTATCCACGTGACAATACACCGTTTATTGAAGAGTCCATTAAACAAGTCATCATTACTCTGCTTGAAGCTGTGGTGTTGGTCGTCATTGTCATGTATCTCTTTTTACAAAATTGGCGCGCTACACTTATTCCAACCATTACTGTACCTATTGTGATTTGCGGTACCTTTGTTGTGTTGTATTTGTCTGGAATGAGCATTAACACCCTTACCCTGTTTGCACTGGTTTTAGCGATTGGATTATTAGTTGATGACACGATTGTAGTGGTTGAAAATGTTGAACGGCTTATGCATGAACAACATTTAAGTGTTCGGGATGCATGCTTAGCATCGATGCAGGAAATTACTGGTGCATTGATTGGTATTACCTTGGTACTAACAGCCGTATTTATCCCGATGGCTTTTTTTAGTGGTTCAACGGGTATGATTTACCGCCAGTTTTCAATCACCCTAGCGGCTGCGATGTTGTTATCTTTATTGGTAGCCATGTTTATTACGCCAGCTTTGTGTGCTGTCTTATTAAAAAAACAAACTCAAAAACCTAAATGGGGACAAAAACTTGAGACTTTGCTTGAAAAAGTTAAAGTTGGTTTTAGTTTTTTAGCAACAAGTTTAATCAAATTTAAAGCACTTTCATGTCTTGTCGTGTTAGCTTTAGTTGCTGTTTTAATTGTGATTTACCGTAGTTTGCCGACGAGCTTTATTCCAAATGAAGATCAAGGTTTGTTGGCTGTGCCTTATAGTTTGCATAACAGTGCTTCTATGAGCCAAACACAAGAAGTAGGTAAACTGGTCAATAACTATTTCTTTGAACATGAAGCTAAAAATATTAATACCGTACTAGTAGTTAATGGACAAAACTTTTCAGGAAGTGGTCCAAATTTAGGCATGGCCTTTGTTTCCTTAAAGCATTGGAATAAACGTAAAGGTGAAGCTAATACTGCAAGTGCTATTCGTGAACGTGCGCAAAATTACTTGCAAAAAAACTTACCAGCTAAAGTTATGGTGGGTATGCCTGCAAGTGTTTCTGGTTTGGGCCAATCTGATGCTCTAGAACTTTGGCTCAGAGATGTAAATGGTCAAGGACGCAATGAACTCATTAAACAATATAAAGCTTTAGAAAATGAATCTCGCAATTATCCTGCTTTTGAAAATTTAAGCCCGCTTGTAAGTGAGAATAAGGCTGAGGTTTTCATTCAGCTCGATCAGAATAAAGCCAAAATATTAGGGATTGATCAACAAGCGATTCGCTCAACCCTATCAACTGCTTGGGGTGGAAACTATGTGGGTGATTTTGTTGAAAGAGGCAAAATTAAACGAATTATTATGCAAGGTGATGCTGAATTTCGTTCTAAACCTGAAGATTTAGCTTATTGGCACGTCCGTAATAATACAGGTGGAATGCTTTCTCCTGCACATTTTGGTCGAAGCGAATGGATTGGTGGCCCAGAGACCTTAACGCGATTTATGGGGCTTGCTGCCATACAACTTGAAGCAAATGTCAGTTCTGGCTTTAGTTCAGGTCAGGCGATGCAACAGTTAAGTGATATGGTGAGCAAACAGTCTGGTGTAGATGTCGCATGGAGTGGCCTCTCTTTACAAGAGCAGCAATCGAGCCAACAAGCCTTATTTTTATACATTATCTCTATTTTATTTATTTTTTTATGTTTAGCCGCTTTATATGAAAGCTGGAAAGTACCTCTTATTATTTTACTAGGACTTCCACTAGGAATTACTGGAACTCTTGTATTTGCTCAAATCTTTAGCTTACCAAACGATGTGTATTTCCAAATCGCGTTACTAACGGGTATTGGTTTGTCTTGTAAAAATGCGATTTTAATTGTAGAGTTCGCAACTAAAGCCATAAAACAAGGTAAAGGCTATGTTACTGCTGCGTGTGAGGCTTTAGCTTTACGCTTACGTCCAATTTTAATGACGTCTTTAGCTTTTGGTGCAGGTGTTATTCCCCTTGTCGTTGCTACAGGTGCTGGTGCCGTGAGTCGCCATGAAATTGGTATGAGTGTATTTGGCAGTGTAGTTATAGGAACTTTACTGGTGCCTGTATTTACGGTCTTTTTCTTTGTTTTGGTACATAGTTTACCGGTTTTAAAATGGTCGCTTGGCCGTGTATTTAGATATAGAAAAGACCATTCATCTTTATAAAATAAAAAAAGCAGATCAATGATCTGCTTTTTTTATCATTTGAATTTAAGCGACTAGTTTCTCAATCCATACTTCTAATGTAGGTTGTTCTGCCAAATCTTCAAAGCTTACCTGAGCACCATAAGCCTGCCATTTACCCACTAAAGTCATTAAGCGAACTGAATCAAGCCCAAGCATGAGTAAATCATCATTTAACTGAATGTCTGAAGCTGGAATTTGTAATTGTTCACTTACCGCGAGAACAATTCCTTCTGGGGTTAATGGCGAGGTTGCTTGTTCGAGTTCCCAAGCACGAGTCACTTGTTGAGTTGTCATCACCTGAGCACAACGTGTACTCGCATATTTTAATGCCATATCGTGCTCTTCGCGACTAAAGTCAGCGAGTGCATCTCCACATAAAAATGGTTGTATGTTTAGCATAAATGCTTCTGCGGCACTCATGAGACAGCCAATATGGGCATAAACACCACAAATAATAAGTTGATCACGGCCCGACTCACGCATGAGTTGTTCAAGTGGGGAAAACTTAAATGCGCTATAACGCCATTTTGTTAAAACAGTATCATTTTTCTGAGGCGAGATTTCCGGCAAAATCTGAGTAATATACGGATCATCTTTTAACCCGGTTCCCCAAAAATCGGTCAATAGTTGGCGATGTTCAGGTGTCTGATTACCGGGCTGTGCAGTATAAACCACTGGAATATTAAATTTACGTGCGGTTTCAATCAGTTCTTTGGTATTTCTAATGAGCTCGGGAATAGGTGCTTGAGTTTGGTCATAAAAATCTAAAAAATACTGCTGCATGTCATGGACCAGTAACACGGCGCGATTGGTATGTAACTGCCAATGGGTTTTATTGGGCGTAAACTCATGGGCTTGAGGCATACTGTAGCTAGCAATTTTGGGAATACTCATTAAATTTTCCTTTTTTATCTTTAGGCAAGAACATTGGTTTTAGTTTCAAGTTGTTGACGTAATCTTTTTTTGTCGATTTTTCCAAAAGCTGTATATGGAAACTGCTCGATAAATTCGACGCGATCAGGAATTTTGTAGGTAGCAAGCCCATAGTCTTTCAGATGTTGTCGAACTGACATCGCAAGGCGAATTGGA
Organism: Acinetobacter nosocomialis; assembly: GCF_041021905.1. Lineage (NCBI taxonomy): Bacteria > Pseudomonadati > Pseudomonadota > Gammaproteobacteria > Moraxellales > Moraxellaceae > Acinetobacter > Acinetobacter nosocomialis. Next base: position 1,996,199 of record NZ_CP157432.1, on the reverse strand, counting down.
TTTGGATCATCGGGTTGTGATTGCCATGCCACGAAAGCACAACTTTTTTCACCCATAACTTCATCGGGCATAGCAACCAGCGCTGCCAAGCGGATTTGTGGATGAGTTAATAACGCTTGTTCCACTTCTTCAGTCGCAATTTTTTCACCAGCACGATTAATTTGTTCTTTTGAACGCCCTTCCACAACAATGCAGCCATCTTCACGGATACGGACTAAATCGCCTGTGCGATAAAAACCGTCTGGTGTAAAAGAACGAGCATTATGCTCCGGTGCTTGGTAATAGCCGCGAATGGTATAGGGGCCACGAGTGAGCAAATGCCCTACTTGTCCAGCTTCTACGGGTTGGTCATAATCATCTAGTACTAAAATTTCATCATCTGGCGAGATTTTTAAACCTTGGGTATGAATAATTTGTTCTTTTGACATGCCAAAACGGGTGTAGTTCACAAGCCCTTCAGCCATTCCAAAGACTTGTTGCAAACTAACCTTAAACTCATCAATTAAACGTAAGGCAACAGCATTGGGTAAGCGTGCTCCACCGACTTGCAAGCAGCGTAGAGTTGATAATATTGGATCTTGATCTTTGGCTGCTTTGTCCATCCACGGTCGAACCAATGCAGGAACTAAACAAGCATCTGTCACACCGTGTTTTTTAATAAGTGGGAATGCAGTTTCAGGGCTTGGATCTGTACCTAAAACCACCGCGCCGCCAGCATAAAAAATGCCTAAAGAACCAGCCGAGCTCATTGAAAAGTTATGTGCCGCAGGTAAAACCATCAATAAACGTGAAGTCTGATTGAGTTCGCAAATTTTGGCACTTTCACGCACACTGTATAGATAATCATCATGAGTACGTGGAATCAGTTTTGGAACACCTGTGCTACCCCCCGAAAGCTGTAAAAAAGCCACTTGATCTGCTGTAGTTGGCGAGATTGCTTCCGCTAGAATTTCTGTTTCTTTTAATAGATTTTCGATAGCAACAAAATTGCCAGCATCTCCAAGTACAAATACATACTCTAAGCAAACTGCTGTTTGCTGAAGCTTTCCGGCAAGCTCTCGGTAGTCAAATTTTTGTGCACCAAAATCAGAACAGAAATAAGCTTTTGCTTGCGTTTGTTTAAAAAAGCTACTGAGTTCAGCATATCGATGGGCAGGCAATGACATGATAGGTAAAGCACCTAATCGAATCAGGGCGAAAAATAGAACACAGAACTGATAGTGGTTTGGCATTTGTACGACGGCTTTATCACCCGCGCGTAAGCCATATTGATATAAATGGCTTGCACAACAGTCAACTAAGTTGTCAAATTTTTCATAGCTAACAGCTTTATCTCCATCATAAATTGCAATATTTTTCGCATACTTTTGAGCACTTTCCCGTAAAAAGTCACTCAGATTTTGCCCAATCCAATAGCCTTTTTTACGGTAAGCCATGGCAAATTCTTCTGGATATGGTACAGCGCCCTCTAAATACTTTATTGTTGTCATCTGTATATTCCTTATCGTGGTAATTGGTCTGGTGAAATGTGCAGGCCATCAAGTACAGTACGGAACTTTGCAGCAGTTTCAGCATGTTCAGCTTGTGGACGTGAGGCTTCCACAATTCCTGCACCGGCAAATAAACGGGCAATATTTTGATAAATACGAGCACAGCGCACGGTCACAGACCATTCACCATTACCTTCGGCGTCGGCCCAACCCATGGTTCCAGCGAATAGTTCACGATTAAATGGTTCAAGTTGCTGAATTAAATTTTTTGCTACGGAGCTTGGCTCACCACAAATTGCAGGTGTTGGATGTAGACGTTCAATTAAGTCAAAAACATGAGTATCGGCTTGCTTAAGCTCGCCCGTAATGTGTGAGGCCAAGTGCCAAAGACGTTTGGTGCGAATAAGTGAAGGTTGTTTGGGCACATGTAGTTGCTTGCAGAAAGGAGTGAGTTCATCGGCAATCATTTCGATGACAAGAGCATGCTCATGTTGATCTTTTTGTGAAGCCAGTAAAGCTCTTGCATTATTTTGGTCAACAATTGGATCATCATCGCGTGCTAATGTGCCCGCAACAGGTTTACTCCAGATTTTATTATTTTGCTTTGCAATTAATAGTTCAGGACTTGCACCAACAAACCAACCTTCGCTTTGAGGGTGTCTTGCAACTGCATAGTTATATCCTTCAGGATTATGCTTGGCCAAGTTATAAAATACATCTGAGACTGGAAGATTCTCTTCAAATTCAAGTTGTAAAATACGAGCAAGTACTGCTTTATCTAGCTTTTGTGCCCGCATTTGTTGTACTAAATATTCAACCTGTTGTTTATAGTGTTCACCTGAAGGTAAATAATCGGCCTGCTTTAAGATTAAGTCATCAAGATTAATATCAGTTTGTGAAAATAAAGCTTTCTGGTAAACCTTGGCATCTTGCATTAGCATTAAATTGACATCTGCCGATGAACTAAATGGCAACCCACCCATAACCTTGGCATCGCTATAACCATCTGCAATTGCTTGTTGTAATTGTAGACGGGCTTCGTTTAGCCACTCTTTTAGCTGAGTGTCTTTTGTAACCTCAATATCTTTAAGTTTTTGATGACTCGATATGATGTATTCAGGAGTCGTAAATATAAAACCAGCGTTATCAGTGCAATTTAAAACTTCTTTTGCGAGTGTAATTCTGCTTTCAGTAAAATTTTCTCGTTGGATAAAATACGGATGCTGTACCGACATCTCGCAACTCCTTATAAAATTATTTTGTTGTGATGAATTAATATTTAAACGCCTAATGTGGCTCCCCCATCGACCACAATTTCTTGCATAGTAATTTGTGCTGCTTGGTCTGAAAGTAAAAAGCTAACGGTATTAGCGATATCTTCAGGCTGGGCAAGTTTTCTAAGTGGAATGCCAGTGCGGTACTGGTTTAAGTCGCCATCAATAACAGCAGGTGGAGGCGAATTCTCTGTCCAAAGCTGTTGTTGCATTTGCGTTAAAGTAGAACCTGGCGAAACGATATTGAGTCTGACTTGATGAGGTGCGATTTCAAGTGCAAGATTACGGCAGTAATGACTCAGTGCCGCTTTACTCGTTGCATACATGCCGAGCTGCATACGTGGCATACGTGCACTATTTGAGCTAATAGTGACAATACTTCCCTGTTTTTTTTCACAAAAGTGCTTGGCAAGTTGTTGACTAATTGCGATGGGTGCCATGACATTCACCGCAAAAAGTGTTTGCCAATCTTCCGGTTTTGCTTCAAGCATAGAACGCATAATTAATACGCCCGCTGCATTTACTAAGCCTGTAATGTTGTGCTTTTCCAAAAGCTCTGCAATCAAATTTTGAGTAGTTTGTTGCTGTGTAATGTCTTGTGAAATTCCTTGCCAACGTGATATTTCACGGTTTTCTAGCTTTTGAATGATTTCCCATTGTTCTGGGTTTTCCTGTTGATCAATACCGATCACTTGATGCCCTTGCTGCAATAATTTTTTTGCAATAGCGGCTCCAATACCTCTTGCAGCACCTGTGACCACGATGGTAGAGCTCATATTTAACTCCTGTTTGAAGCGATATTAAATTGCGCAACATAATTGCAAATAATTATCATTATTATCAAGTGCAATAAATATCAAACATATGATTACAATCTAAATCAAGCTATTTATTAACCATAATTTCAAATTAAGTTATTGTTTTTAATTAATATTATAAAATTAAGCATTTCTTTATTGATTATAATGATAATTGTTTTCATTTACTAATGATAATCATTTTGATAATTTTACCGCGCTTTCTTGTCGAGATGGACTCAAAATGAAGCCATTTTCTCATCCTTTACATCCCCTATTTCAACAACTCAATGTTGGGAGTGAAGTCTGGTGGAATACCATTAAAAAAGTAGGTAGCCCACTCGTTAACCTACAAAAAAATAAAGCGCTATGTACCTTTGTTTGGCGTAGTGCTGAGTCTAAAGAAAGTATCGGTGTTTACATCGATATCTATTCACAGAGCCCTTCTATCTATGAAAAGTGGAATCGTTTTAGCCATATAGCTGGAACGGATGTGTACTTTTTTGAAATAGAACTTCCTCTAGACTGGTCTGGGAGTTACGTTCTAGTTGTCACGAAAGATGAAGCTCCAAACTCAACCTGTACTACTACTCGACGTCAGTGGTGGCAAACACAACTAAAGGAAAACGCTCAAATTGATCCTTTAAGCCACCAAGCAGTTTATACAGGACATTTAGCGCGTTATATCAATCAGATTCAACTCAAAAACACAAAATCTTTAATAGACGATTGCCGAATTACTAAGACATTTAAATGGTCAAGTCGCTTATGCCAACAAGATTACTTGGTTGATATTTTTATTAGCGGTGAATTAGCAGAAGAAAATCTGCCATTAATTATTTTGCTTGATGGCCAAATCTGGAGTCGAGAGCTTTCTCTTCTTCCTGAAATTCAACATTTAACTGTTTCATATAAGATTCGACCAGCAGTTTATGTTTTTGTTCATAGTTTAAATAGCCAACAACGTCAGCGAGATTACGGATGTCATGATCTGTTTTGTCAGGCACTTTTAAATGAGTTAATTGAACAACTTATTCAAAAATACACCTTTATTTCACATCAAAACATCACATTGTGTGGGCAAAGCCTAGGCGGGTTATGTGCACTTTATAGCGCTCTGCTTTATCCAGATATTTTTCAGCGGCTAATTTTGCAATCCGGATCTTATTGGTGGTCAGATTTTTCAAAAAGTGCTTTAGCCAAAGAACACATAGGTAACCTTTTAGAATTCGTTAAAAAATCTCCAAATGCTTTATCTCAAAAAGCACAGATTTATATCAGTGCAGGCATCTATGAAACCGATATGCAAGAAGATGCACTTCAACTTTACCAACAATTGCAAGCATTTAATGACGTGAGTTTCCACTGTTTTTCAGGAGGCCATGATCCTGTGAACTGGCGCCCAGACTTACTTAAAGCATTGCAAGTTTTTCTTTCACTATAACCATTTGTTTCATCAAGGATAACAATACTATGAGTAACTTACAGGAAAATTATATCAATCCATTTGATAACGAAAGTTTGTCTTTTCAAGTTCTAAAAAATCAGCAAGGTGAATTTAGTTTATGGCCTGCGCAGCATCCCATTCCGTCTGGATGGGATGTGCAGTATGGTCCTGACACACGGTCTTCATGCATTGCTTATGTAGAAAAGCATTGGTTAACCATTAATCCTTTTCAGCAAGCGTAATGGAGAGCAGCTATGAATCAAGCATTACATAATGAGTTTACCCAAGATATTTCTGGTCCAACACGTTTTGAGCTGGCTTCTACACAATTGGGGATATTTCTAGCCGATCATTTAAGTTCTATTAACGATCTATATACCATTGCACACTGTCTTGAACTGCCTAAATCAGTTGATCTTTCATTATTTAAACAAGCCATTCAAATCGGTTTAAATGAGGCTGATACGGTTATTGCTTCATATTCATCTGACCCGTCAAAACCTTTTATTGAGCTTAATCATCAGGTCCAAATACAAATAGAGGAGTTTGATTTTTGTCATTTAACACCTAAAAAAGCTCAGCAACGCTTATGGGATTGGATGCCAACCGATCGGTTATGCGCAAAATCACTCAAAGAAACCGATAATCACTTATATCGTCAGGTGTTATTTATTACTCATAATAAAGTGTATTGGTATCAGCGTTATCACCACATCATGCTGGATGGTTTTAGTATGATTAACCTGACAAAACGTATTGTTGATTTGTACCAGCAATTGCAAGCAGGAAAAGCTCTTAACCCTTCGCCTTTTATTGATGTTAAACAGGTTATTCAAGAACGTCAAGCTTATGAAAATAGTCATCAATTTAAGCAAGATCAAAATTTCTGGAAGACATATTGCCAAGATTTACCAAGTCCTGTCACTTTAAGTACTCATCATTTAGCATCAAAAACTACTGCACAATTTGTTAAACATCATCTTCGTTTTTCTTCAGGAATTTTAGGCCTGATACAACAGATTGCTTCAAATCTCAAAGTTGGTTTGAATGACATGATGATGTCATTGTCATTACAATATATTTACAAAATGACCGATAAAGCAGAATTGGTTGTCGGTATTCCATTTATGCGCCGTTTAGGTTCAAAAGCAATTCGCTCGACTTTACCCGCGGTAAATGTCTTACCGGTAAAGTTCAGTGTGAGTGAAAAAGACAGTTGGGCGAGCTTAGCGCTGCATGTGCAGGCACAACTGCAACAGATACGTCCACATCAAAAATATGATGCTGAACAAATTTTAAGAGATTTAAATAGTATCGACATTCATGAACGAATGTATGGCCCTATTTTAAACTATAAAGCTTTTGACCAAGATCTAGTGTTGGATGGTGAAAAAGTAAAAACACACCACATTTCTACAGGTCCAATTGATGATTTTGAGTTTTCTTTTATTGTTCAAGATCAAGAACTCATTATAGAACTGCGTGCAGATGCAGAGCGCTATACACAAGATGAGCTCTTTATGCATGGGCAACGTTTAACTCTATTGCTTGAACAAGCGCTGATTCGACCAGAACAACAATGGAATAGTTTTAATATTACACCACAGCAGGAACTTGCTGCCCTGACTCAAAGTGGTATTGGTCCGCGTGTTAGTCATCCTGAACAATATAATAATATTCTAGATATTTTTTATGAACAAGTTAAAAAGTATCCCGAACGTACGGCAATCGTGAGTGGCGAACGTCCAAATCTTGAGCATCTTAGTTTTGCTGAGCTTGCAGTACGCGTGAATCAATTGACTCGTTTTTTACAAGAAAATGGCGCTAAAAAGCAAAAGGTTATTGCTGGGGCTATTCCTCGTTCGATTGACTCAGTTGTGGTGATGTTATCTGTACTAAACTCTGGTGCGAGTTTCTTGCCTCTAGATTTAGATTATCCAATCGATCGTATGCAAATGATGTGTGAAGATGCCAACCCATTATTTGTATTAACCACTCAAGCACTTGCACAAAAGCTACCGCAAAATATTCAGCAGTTATATCTTGATCATGAAGATGTTCAAACACAAATCCGGAAACAAGATGCGAGTGATATTCCTGCCGAAAATCGTAAATTTAATTTCCAAGACGTCGCTTATGTAATTTTTACCTCGGGAAGTACGGGCCGTCCTAAAGGTGTAATGAATACACATGGTTCTTTACTTAACCTTATTTTGTCTCATAAACCAACTATTTATTGGCCTGTAATAGAAGCTGTAAATCAGCGTTTCCCTAACCGTCCACTACGTGCAGCGCATACACACTCTTTCTCGTTTGACTCATCTTGGTTGCAAGTTTTCTGGATGTTATGGGGCCAAGAGCTACATATTTTTGATGAAAATATGCGGCGTGATGCATTTGGTTTAGTGCAAGAGATTCAGCAACGACAAATCGATACACTTGATTTACCGCCATCTTTTTGTGCGCAAATGATGACGAATGGCTTATTTGCTGAAAACCAGCATCAACCAACGCTTATTTTAATTGGTGGTGAAGCTGCACCGTTAGCTTTATGGCAACAACTTAATGCTCAGCCTGAACTTTTTGCTCATAACTTATATGGCCCAACGGAATATACGGTTGATACTTTCCGAGCAGAATTAAAACAGACAGCTCGCCCTGTTATTGGTAACCCTATTGGTAATACACAAGCCTATGTACTCGATCGTCATTTACAACGATGCCCGACTGGCGTTATTGGTGAGCTTTATATTTCTGGTTTTGGGATTGCCAACGGTTATTTAGGTCGCGCGGACTTAAGTGCTGCCCGCTTTGTAGCAAATCCATTTGAACATGGACAGCGTATGTACCGTACAGGTGATTTAGTTCGCTGGAATAACGTGGGTAAACTTGAATTTATGGGACGCTGTGATGACCAGATTAAAATTCGTGGTTATCGTGTGGAGATTGGTGAAGTTGAAAATGCGCTTTCGATTTTAGCCAATGTTGAAAGTGCTGTCGTGATTGCAGAACCAATTAATAATAGTCATCGTTTACTCGGTTATTGTGTAGTCAAAAACATTGAACTTAATGAAAAAACCAGTGAGCAATTAAGTCAGCAATATCTGAGTCAGTTACGTCAAAACTTACCTGAGTACATGGTGCCTTCTGCCCTAACGGTTATGTCCGAATTTCCACGAAATGTAAGCGGCAAAGTCGATAAAAAGGCGCTACCACGTCCTCAAATTCGTACCCATAGCCGAATGCCCGAAACACCTGAACAGCAACTTCTATGTCAAATTATTGCATCTGTTCTTAAGCTTGATGCTATTGGAATTGATGACGACTTCTTTATGACAGGTGGCGATAGTATTTCTGCGATTATGCTTTGTACTCAATTGCGCCAACGTGGGTACGGCTTAAGACCAAGTGATGTATTCCAATTTAAAACAGTCGCCGCTATAGCACAGCAACTCACCCGACTAGATGAGCAACAAGCAGCCATTTCAAAACCGTTATTTTCAGCTGAACTAGAACAAAAGGTTCAAGAAAAATATGGTAAAAACAGCACCATTTTACCTTTGCTTCCTTTGCAAAAAGGCATGCTGTTCTTGTCTCAAGTTGAAAAACAATCGAATTATAATGCCTTTACTCGTCTTAGCTTAAATGGAGACATTGATCCGGTACGTTTGCAACAAGCATTAATTACTGTATTAAAACGTCATCCTCAACTAGGTGGACATTTTGATAGCGAATTAGCTGAAGAACCTGTTTTTATTTATTCATTACACCCTACTCAAGCTTGGCCAGTTCAGTTTTGTTCAGTCACTCCCGATCTGCTTGAGCAAAGCATTCAAGAAGTCTTACAGCAGCCGATTCACCTTGACCAACCTTATGGCCTGATTCGGGCGACTTTAATTCAACATGCTCCTGAACAGTCAGAACTATTGATTATGGTGCATCATCTGTTAACAGATGGCTGGTCAACTCCACTATTTTTACAAGATTTTATTAAGGCCTATCAGCAAGTTAACCAGCCATTGCCTGCACTTGAACATAGTTATGAAAAGGTCATTAAAGCCTTATCTGTACGTGACCATGAAATATCAAAAGTGATATGGCAACGTGATTTAGCTGATTTGCAGCCACTTATTTTATTTAATCAACCACAGAAAACTGTACAGGAAACTTCATATCGTTTAAGTGCTGAGTTGGGTGCAAAACTTCAGCACAAATTACGCCAGCAAGGCATCACGCTTAATGTCTTCATGCAAATGATTTGGGCAATAACCTTAAATATTTATGCTCATCGTGAAGATATTGTATTTGGTACACCTGTTTCTGGGCGTTCAGCACCTATTAATGGTTTAGAACAGCAAATCGGATTGTTTTTAAATACAATTCCAGTGCGTGTGAAGCTCAACATGCAGCAATCACTTTGGGAGCAATTACCTCATTTACAGCAATTGCATGTTGAACATTTAGAACATGATGGTTTAGGCCTACACGGTATTCAACAGTTAATAGCTCAAGGCAATCTTTTTGATAGTTTGCTAGTTGTAGAAAACTACCCAGATAGCCAATATTTACAGCAAAAACTTGGTAATGCTGCAATTTCAAAGCTCACAAATCGCGGTTATAGTCACTATCCACTTGCGTTACTGGTCATCCCTGATCATCAAATTGAGCTGTTGCTCGAACAGCGTGGTGTAATTGATCAGCCTGAGCATTTTCTTGAGCGAATGGTTCAATTAATTGAAATCGCATTAAATGAACCGGAGACTTGTCTAGGTCACTATTGCTTACAACTTGCTGGGGAGCGTGATTTAATCCAGAAAGTTAATCAAACTCAACATGAAGTTCCTCCAACAACCTTACAGCAATTACTCAGAGAACAAGCTCGAAATACTCCCGACAAAACAGCGTTATGTGATGAACATCATCAGCTCAGTTTTAGTGACGTACGTTTTCAAGTTTGTGCTTTAGCTCAGCAATTACAAAAAATGGGCGTGCAGGCTGGAGACATAGTTGCCGTTGCCCTGCCAAGATCAATCAAACTCAGTATTGCTATTTTAGCGGTGATTGAAGCAGGTGCAGCTTATTTACCTATTGATTTACAACATCCGTCTGAGCGCATCAAATTTATGTTGCAGGATGCCAAATCTAAACTTGTGATTGGTGAACAAAAAGATCTAGCTGCTATTGCCCATCCATCAATAGCTACCTTTGCTTTTAATGATTTATTTGATGAAACAAAGGTTGATTTAAGTAGTTATAAAACGACAGTTATTACCCCACAACATCCAGCATATTTAATCTATACATCGGGTACAACAGGCCAACCCAAAGGTGTCATGGTTTCTCACCACGCCATTGTGAACCGTATTTTATGGATGCAATCAGAATATCCACTGTCAGCCAACGATACGATTTTGCAAAAAACGCCATGCACTTTTGATGTCTCTGTATGGGAATTTTTCTGGTCGTACTTAGTTGGTGCACGATTGGTTATGGCACCTGTAGATGCACACCGTGATCCATTGGCATTATTAAGCCTTATTCAAAAATATCAGATAACGACATTACATTTTGTACCTTCAATGCTGGCTGTTTTTGAAAATGCTGCCACCGAAATTTTGTCATCTGCTCAGCTCCAAAGTTTGCCAATCCGCCGAGTATTCTGTAGTGGTGAGGCATTACCAACGGCTTTAGCAAAATCATTTACCGAGCACTTTAGCTGTGAGTTGCATAACTTATATGGCCCAACAGAAGCTGCGGTAGATGTGAGTTATATGGATGCAACACTGGGATTACACCCAGAAGAAAGTAGCGTTGCAATTGGCTATCCAGTCTGGAATACCCAGCTTTATATCTTGGATCAATACTTACGCCCTGTTCCTGTTGGAGTAGATGGTGAGCTTTATCTGGCAGGCCACCAACTGGCTATGGGTTATTTACATCGAGCGGACTTAACAGCAACACGTTTTGTGGCAAACCCATTTGCAGCAGGTCAACGCATGTACCGCACTGGTGATATTGCCCGTTGGCATGCAGACGGCAGTATTCAATATGTGGGCCGTGCTGACGACCAGTTAAAAATACGTGGGCAGCGTATTGAACTGGGTGAAATTGAACAGCAATTGTGCTTAATCAGCAGCCTTGATGTAGTTGTACATCCTATTTCTTCTGAACAAAATAAAGCTGATGTTCAGTTGGTTGCTTACTTGCAAACAACAGCACCTGTGGATATTGAGAAGTTAAAGAAACAATTAGCGAAACAGCTTCCAGCTTATATGGTGCCTACACACTATGTGCTAGTTGAGAAATTCCCATTAAGTCATAATGGGAAGCTAGATCGTAAAGCACTGCCGCAACCAAAAATTAATCCTACAAATACAGAAAAACAGTACGCCACCACTGCTTTTGAACACGAACTGACACGTATTTTCCAGCAAGTTTTAAATACGGATCAAAATATTGGTGTGAATGAAGATTTCTTTGCCCTTGGTGGACATTCTATTTTAGTAATGAAGCTTGCAATTGAAATCCGAAAGGTATTTAAGCGGACCATTCCAATAGGTCAGTTGATGAGTCATGTCACAATTCAACGTTTGGCGGCTTTACTTCTTACACAAGAACGTTTGGCAGAAGTCGAACAAACTGGCATGCAACCCATTTTACCGATCCGTTCTGGCTCTGCGCATCCATTGTTCTGTTTTTACCCAGGTTCTGGTTCCGCATGGCAATATACGGTATTGAACCGTTATCTACATCCTGATTTACCAATTATTGGGTTGCAGTCACCTCGCCCAGATGGCTTATTGGCAAATAGTACAGATATGGATGAGCTGGTTGAAAAACAACTTGAGATTATTCGCAAGCAACAACCAACAGGCCCATATACTTTATTAGGTTATTCACTTGGCGGTACGGTGGCTTATGCGGTTGCAGCGAAGTTAATTGAACAAGGTGAAAAAGTTGATTATCTCGGCTTATTAGACACTTACCCTGCTGAAATTCATCAGTGGTTAGATTTGTCAGTAGAGGAAATGAATGCTGAAGCTGAACAAGAGCAGCTTCAATTCTTTAATGATATTTTAGCCGATGCAGATACGGCATTAAGTGAAGAAACACGGCGTTTACAAGAGGATATTTTCGCAAACTATCGCGATGCCGTCCGTTTATTAAAACCTTATAAAATGCCACATTTTGATGGTGAACTACATTTAGTTGTCGCTGAAAAAGACTTGCTACCCTATATCCAACCAGAACAACAATGGTCACCCTTAGTTAAAAAACTCAATATTGTTCGACTAAGCGAAGCAGACCATACTGATATATTGTCACCGCAGCAGCTTGAAACACTTGGCCCGATTTTAAACCGCATGATCTGTCAGGCACGCGGTTTAGAGGAGCACACGCCATGAGCTTCAAATCTATATTGACCGATTTTACTCTTTTAAAACGTAATGCTCATTTCCGACATGTATTTATTGCCCGCACATTGTCATTGTTAACCATTGGCATGTTGGTCGTGGCTATTCCAAAACAAGTCTATGAAATTACGGGTAGTTCGTTAAATGTTGCAGTTGCTATGGCTTTTGAAGGCATCGCCATGTTTATTGGTATATTACTTGGTGGCTTACTTTCAGACCGCAAAGATCGAAAATGGCTGATTCTATTAGCACGTGGTGTGTGTGGTTTAGGTTTTGCTGGTCTCGCCATCAATGCCATGTTTGAGCACCCTTCACTCTATGCCATTTATTTTCTATCCGCATGGGATGGTTTCTTTGGTGCACTGGGTGTAACTGCAATGATGGCAATCATGCCTGTGATTGTAGGGCGTGAAAATATCGTACAAGCTCGTGCGATTAGTATGGTATCCGTACGTCTTGCAACCGTGATTTCACCAGCAATCGGCGGTATTTTAATTGCTGCTAGTGGTGTCGCAACTGTGTATTGGGTCTCAACGGTTGGTACTTTACTTACTGTATTTTTATTGATGGGATTGCCTGCACTTAAACCGCAACATACATCAAATGGTGAAAGTCCTCTTCGACAATTAGCTCAAGGGTTCAAGTTTGTTTTTAAAAATAAAGTGGTCGGTAGCACCATTTTAATTGGAACATTGCTTAGTTTTAGCAGTGCTATTCGAATTATTTTTCCACAAATGGCAGATGAAATTTTCCACGGCGGTGCATTTGAACTCGGACTTATGTATTCAGCTGTTCCTTTAGGTTCAACCTTGGGTGCCTTACTCAGTGGATGGACAACACGTTTACTCAGACCCGGCTTAGTCATGCTCTATACCTGCTTAGGTGTTTTTGGTTGTATGATTATGATTGGGCTCTCTCCTTGGTTACTGGTGACCTTGCCCATTTTATGTTTGTTCGGATATTTGATGTCGATTGCGAACTTGCTTCAATACAGCATTGTGCAAGGACATACACCTGATGAATATTTAGGACGCATTAATGCTATCTGGCTTGCACAAGATGCTTTAGGGGATTCAATTGCCACAACAACTTTAGGCCTTTTAACTCGGTTTTTACCAATATCAGGAAGTATTCTCTTCTTTGGGATAGTAAGTTTTGCGGTAGGATTTATGTTCTTATTCCATTCTCAAGATATGCGTGAAACCGGATTTCAAGATCCTAAACTACAAGAAAATTAAAATCTAAATAAAAAAGAAGGCAATGCGTTGCCTTCTTTTTCTTTAAACAGAATAGCTTGCTTGATAAACCCAAGTCATAACACAGTCTTGTTCTACAACCCATCCCCCTTGATATTGTTCTAAAAGTTGATAACGCTGTTGAGTTTCTAATGTAAAAGCTAACGTTAATGTTTGATTGTCAAAATTAATATCAACAATAGATGCCTCTAGGAAATCAATATATTGCTTTGCTGTGGAATAAACTGCTTTATATAGGCTTTCTTTTACAGAGAAAATTAAGCTTACGTATCGGGAAAAATCAAAAAACTTAGTCGCCTTACAGCTCCATAAATCAAGCTCAGATGGCGCTAAAATAAGGTGTGCACTTTCTTTTGCAAATTCTGAAGTTACCCAGTGCTCGATATCAACTCCCAAATAAATCGCGTTATTTGATAGCCCAACAATTAACTTATTTTGTGAATGACTAATACTACCCAAAATATGATTTGGCCAAATGGGCAAATGTTCATACATAGAAGTTATTGGCTGATTCAAACTGAAATGATGATTTAAAACAGCCTGTGCTAAGACCCTACCACATAAGTACTCATTTTTACGCTCGATACGCGCTTGAGCAATTTTTAGGGGATGCTCTAACTGTTGATCTATATGCAAATGCTGTGTTTTTGATAAGTCTACCCCATAACAGAATAGCCCCGATGTGAAAAAAATAGAGCTCGAAATTTCATAAATTGATTTGCTGAGTTGTTCAGGAATATATAGATAATGACTCACTGTATTTGGCTTCAAAATAAATACTTTTAATATGTTCTCTCTTATCTTAACTTACGAGCCGCAATTTAATAAATAATTATACTTATCATTTGATAATAATTATTATTTACTTATACTGTTGGGTAAATTTTGACTTTAATTTACTTATAAACATCGATTATGAAACTTATAGGACTTTTTTTGACCCTGTTAGGAGCGGTCAGTATCTATTGTAGTCATAGCAATCAAAATCTGTTGTCTCACCATCTTCCAGCTCTATTTAAGTATTTGGGTCTAGTACTGTTGAGTGTTGGATTGATTGCACTCTTTGCGAGCTTACCAAAAGTTGTTGCTGCTTTCTGCTGGTTCATGCTCATCATTTTTGCATGGTCGTTTCTTCCCTTTATAGCGCTTTTTAAACGGAAATTGGTTTCATGAAAGCTAAAATTCAGTCTCCTATCCAGCCAGACTGGTGGAGTAAAACTTTTGCTGGCGGGGTTTTAGGACTAAGTCTTTCCATCGCGGTTGGCAATTTAGTAGTTCTATTAGGTCGTCCTTATGTTGCCATGGATTTATTAGTGCAATTGGGAATGTGGAGTGTGCCTTGGGTTTGGATGCCTATTATGTTTGCCAGTTATTTTTTTACGACCGGACAAAAAGCACTGATCTATTTATCCATTGCGAATGCCCTAGCGTATAGCTGTATTTTCGTATTGCGGGGTTAAACATGAAAGTACGTTCAGACATTATGAAATTAGCAAAAAGCATGCATACTTGGGTGGGTGTATGTGCAGGGATTTTGCTTTTTATCTGTTTCTTTGCTGGTGGGCTTAGCATGTTTCAGCACCACATTAGTAAGTGGGCTACGCCAACGCAGCAAGTTTTACCTAAAGTTTCACCTAACCAATATAATGAGCTTATTCAAAAAGTTCAGGCTACCTATCCTGCTGCACAAAAGAACTTCACACTAAACTTAGCGTCCAATGAATTTCACTACGCACCTATTACGTGGAGTGAGCATGAACGTGGAGATGGCTTTAATACTGCTCAGTCTACGTGGATGGCAAGCTTAGACGATAAAGGTCAGTTAATCGTTGCTCAGGAAAACTTATCTAAAGCAGGCTGGCTAATCGAACAGTTGCATGAAACAGCAGGCATACCTGGCATGGCAGGTCATCACGGATTAGGACTTTACGTGATGGGCGTGGTTTCGATTTTATATTTTCTTGCTTTACTTTCAGGAGTGATTATTCTTTTACCAACTTTGGTGAAGGATTACTTTGTCATCCGTCCTGGTAAAAATAAAAAGCGTTTTTGGTTAGATGCGCATAACGTGATTGGAATTACGAGCTTACCTTTTCACATCATTATTAGCATTAGCGTTATTGTCTTTGCTTTTCATGACTTTTTTTACGATGCGATTGGTCAGCTGGCACTCAAAGGACAGCCAGTTTTTCAGCGTTCTCCCCCTGCGCTTATTCAACCTAAACAAACACAAATAGATGTGCAGCAAATATTAGCTCAAACAAAAAAAGTAGCACCTGAATATTCAGTTGACTATATCCAGTTCAGTAACCTTGATAAACCTGAAAAAGCCAATGCACGTATAGCCTTGTATAGCCCCGATCAGATGTTACGTGGCGCAAATCAAGACTTTATGCGCATGAACCCCTATGCAGTTGAGCACTTTAATCATAAAGGTATTAATACTCAGACTGATGGAGGTAATAAGTTAATCAACGCCATGTTTAGCCTACATTTTGGAAGTTTTGGGGGTACGGGCGTACGTTGGATTTATTTTGTGTTAGGTGTCGGTGGCGCTTTCCTATTTTACACAGGGAACATTCTTTGGGTTGAAACTCGTGCACGTAAACAAAAGCGTGCTGAAGACTCTGTTCCTGTTCAACGTAAAGATGTGGTGTTCCTCGCGAACTTAACTATAGGTGCATGTTTAGGGTGTGTTCTAGCTGTCGTAGGCACAATGTTAGCTAGTCGTTGGCTTTTCGCTACACTCAACATTGAAAGTATAAATCACGTCTTCATGTATGGTTATTATGCGATTTTCCTACTGACTTTGATTTATACCTTTGTGATTGGCTACGCAAAAGCTTTACCACAACTGCTGTTAACCTTGGTTTTTGTGTTATTTGCGATTCCACTTACATCTCTTTTAGCCTACTTCATTCCCCAAAGTGGCTTATGGGTACATGGCGGAGAAATCTTAGTAGTTGATTTATTAGCTGTCATTTTTGCTTTCGCTTTCTGGCGTTTTTATCAACAAGCCCAAGATCGCCGAAAATCTGCTCCAACAGGTAGTTTATGGGCTAGTTAACGCTATAAATCAATGACTGAAATAATGTGTGAAATATGAAAAATTATAAAATCCACATTGTTTCGGTCAGTTGTTTAATTTCTTGAATATCATGACTCACATAAATCATCGGAATTTTTATTTCCTGTTTTACTTTCTGAAAAAAAGGAATAATTTCAGCTTTATGATTAGCATCTAGTGCGGATAAAGGTTCATCAAGTAGTAACAGCTTAGGTGAATATAGCAATGCTCGACCCAGTGCCACGCGCTGTTTTTCCCCTCCTGAGAGTTTGATAGGCATACGTTGTAATAAGTGGTCTAACTTTAATAACTCAATAATGTAATCTGCTTCAAAGTGACGTTCTTGTTGGGAAAGATGCTTAAGACCAAATAATAAATTTTGCTTTACCGTTTTATGCGGAAAAAGCTGAGCATCTTGAAAAACCAATCCAACATGCCGCTTTTGCGTGCTCAAGTTAATTTTTTGATCTGAATCAAACCATGTTTGGTCCTGTATTTTAATGACTCCACTACGCGGAGTGTTCAGCCCTGCAATAGCATGTAAAATGGACGTTTTACCTGAACCGGATGCACCAAATAGCCCAATAACAGAAGCATCGGACTGGAAACTAGGCTCAATATGAAATTGCCCCATGTGTAGCTGGAAACGGCAATCAATCAACATAATCTTACCGCCCTAAGCGCTTCTTTTGATAACGATGAAACCACTGTGCAAACCATAGCGCTAAAAAAGCCACGCTTAACGATAAAACAATAAGTCGTTGAATAGCGGCCTCGGTATCGGGTTGTTGCATTAAGCTATACATGGCCAAAGGCAAAGTACGTGTTTCATTTGAAATATTACCAACAAAAGTAATAGTGGCTCCAAACTCACCTAGACTCCGGCAAAAGCACAAAATGGCACCAATTAAAATACCACTGCTGGCAAGTGGCAATGTGACATGGAAAAATGCCCCTAAAGATGAGGCACCTAATGTCTTTGCTGCCATTTCTAAACGCTGATCGACCAGTTCAATTGCTAGTCGAATAGATTGTACCAACAGCGGAAAACCCATTACTGCGGAAGCAAGAACGGCGCCTTTCCAGTTAAATGCAAAATCAATTCCGAGTGGAGCTAAATATTGCCCAAGAACGCCGCGACTTCCAAAAACTTGTAAAAGCAAATAACCAGGCACCACTGGCGGTAATACCAAAGGTAAAAACACCAATGTTTCAATGAATGACTTACCCCAAAAGTCTCTACGTGCTAGAAACCATCCCACACAAATTGCAGGAATAATACTGACAACAAGACAACTTGCTGCAACCTTACAAGAAAGTTGCAGCACGCTGAGTTCTTCTGGGGTTAAAGAGAACATCATGGTTTAACTGGAGCTAGCACACTAAAGCCATATTTTTTAAAGACAGCTTTGGCTTGGTTGCTTTGTAAAAATTGATAGAACTTTGTTGAATTTGGAGTCTTTTTAACTATCCCTATAGGGTAAGTAATTGGCGAATGCGTATTTTCTGGAAATACGCCAGCTACACTCACATCTTTGCTAATCGCTGCATC
The DNA here is from genome assembly GCF_041021905.1 of Acinetobacter nosocomialis. Taxonomy (NCBI): domain Bacteria; kingdom Pseudomonadati; phylum Pseudomonadota; class Gammaproteobacteria; order Moraxellales; family Moraxellaceae; genus Acinetobacter; species Acinetobacter nosocomialis. The sequence goes on along the minus strand of NZ_CP157432.1, from coordinate 1,977,901 downwards.
GGTTGCATAGACAATCCCAACCTGACATTCACCACGCGCAACAAAATTTAATGCCGCTCGAACATCTTCTGTTTCAACTAACTTAGGCTCAATACGGTTCCACCAACCTAAATTGATAAAAGCTTGTTTAGCGTATTTGCCTACAGGCACACTTTTGGTATCTCCTGTACAAATCTTTCCAGTAAAGACTTTATTGGGATCAGTGGTTTTATCTAATTTTATATTTAATGGTCTTCCTTTAGGTGTAATTAAAACCAAACGGTTACCTAATAAATTTATACGGTCATTTGCTGCAACTTGTTTTTTGTTTTGTAGATAATCCATCCACTGTGTATCTGCTGAAATAAAAATATCTGCGGGCGCACCTGCTTCAATTTGCTTAGCTAAGGTCGATGAGCCTGCATATGAAGTCTTAATTTCTACTTTATTCTGTTTTTCGTAAATTTTTTCTAAATCTGCAATCGCATTCGTTAAGCTCGCTGCTGCATAAACGGTAACTGATTCAGCCTTGGCTGAAATATTAAAGATCACTCCTATGCTGAGGATTGAACAAGCTAAAGCTAATTTTTTTATCTTTGTATTACTTACCATTATGTTTTACCTTTTTTGTCGTTTTTTGCAGCGATATATACCCAAGAATATAGCGCTACATAAAGATTATGAAAAGCATAATTCGTTAACTATTGATGACTGGAATGTATTAGTGCTTTTGCAGCATGCACGTGATATTAAGCAAAAGCTATACCAAATTAAAAGATTTCATCGTTATGCAATTTTTTATCTTAACCTTTTAAATAACTACTCATGATTTGATAATCACGCTCTAAGGCTTGTCGAGCATTGATTTCCATTTGGCGGTAATGCTCTAAGACTTTGTGGCCTAAAGCTGTGACGGCTGCCCCACCACCATGTGTTCCACCCGTTTGTGTTTCCACTAAAGCTGTTTGAAAGCATTGATTCATGGTGTCGACCAACTGCCATGCACGGCGGTAGCTCATGTTCATAGATTTTGCTGCCTGTGAGATTGACCCCGTTTTCTCAATTGCTTCAAGTAAGTCTGCCTTACCCGGACCAAATGCAATATTTTGCTCTAAAAGAATTCTAATTTGTAATTTTAAATTTTTTTCTTTCATAGACTTAGTTCACAAAGTTTCATTTTTATGCTGCTTAACATTATAGGGAACTTTAATAGGTTAAAACACATACAAATTTAAATCTCTACTCTTTCTTCAAAAGAATTCGATTAAAGAATCAAAACTGCACAAAGTGGATAAAGATCTGGAAAAAACGGATAGAGAGCAACGCTTAATCGCGGTTCAATCAGTTAAAAGCTGATTGATTGGAGGATTGAGTAAATGACCTCATCTAATTTAAAACAATGGAATGATTTTATAGATGGATGTATCGACTTCCGTCCTAACGATGGTGTGTTTCGTATTGCACGCGACATGTTTACCGAGCCAGAACTATTTGACTTGGAAATGGAGTTTATTTTTGAAAAAGTTTGGATTTACGCATGTCACGAAAGTGAAATTCCAAACAATCATGATTTCCTAACCGTTCAAATTGGCCGCCAACCGATTATTGTAAGCCGTGATGGTAAAGGCGAACTACATGCCATGGTCAATGCTTGTGAACACCGCGGTGCGACCTTAACACGCGTTGCTAAAGGCAATCAATCTACATTTACCTGCCCATTCCATGCATGGTGTTATAAGTCAGATGGTCGCTTGGTTAAGGTAAAAGCGCCTAGTGAGTACTGTGAAGATTTTGATAAATCAAGCCGTGGTTTAAAACAAGGCCGTATTGCCAGCTATCGTGGATTTGTATTTGTCAGTCTTGATACTCAAGCAACAGATTCACTAGAAGACTTTTTGGGCGATGCAAAACTGTTCCTTGATTTAATGGTTAACCAGTCCCCAACAGGTGAACTCGAAGTATTACAAGGTAAGTCATCTTATACCTTTGCAGGTAACTGGAAGCTACAAAATGAAAATGGCTTAGATGGCTACCATGTCAGCACTGTTCACTATAACTATGTCTCTACAGTCCAACACCGTCAGCAAGTCAATGCATCAAAAGGTGCGGAACTCGACACGCTCGACTATAGCAAGTTGGGTGCGGGTGACTCAGAAACTGACGATGGCTGGTTTAGTTTCAAAAATGGTCATAGTGTTTTATTTAGTGACATGCCAAACCCAACAGTTCGTCCGGGCTACAGCACGGTTATGCCATATATGGTCGAAAAATATGGCGAAAAATATGCTGAATGGGCAATGCATCGTTTAAGAAACTTGAACTTGTACCCTAGTCTATTTTTTATGGACCAGATTAGCTCACAACTTCGTATTGTTCGTCCTGTGGCATGGAATAAAACCGAAGTCATTAGTCAATGTATTGGGGTTAAAGGTGAATCTGCAGAAGCACGCCGTAACCGTATTCGCCAGTTTGAAGATTTCTTTAATGTATCGGGCCTTGGTACACCAGACGATTTAGTTGAATTCCGTGAGCAACAAAAAGGTTTCCAAGCACGACTTGAACGTTGGAGCGATATTTCACGTGGTTGTCAGTCTTGGGAATATGGTACGACCAAAAACTCACAAGATTTAGGCATTCAACCCGTTATTACTGGCCGTGAATTTACCCATGAAGGACTCTATGTAAATCAACATGGACACTGGCAACGTCTCATGCTGGACGGCTTAAATAAAAAAGCCTTGAAAATGCAGGATATTACTTTTGAAAATAATGCCGTAATGGATGAGGTGTAACCATGTCACAAGAACTACATTTTGCTGTATCTCAGTTTTTGTACAAAAAGGCAGAGCTTTGTGATGCTTATGACTGGGATGCCTACCTAGAGCTTTACGATGAAGATAGTGAATATCATATTCCACAGTGGATTGATGACCATAACTATGTTCAAGATCCAAATCAGGGCTTGTCTTATATCTATTATGCGGACCGTACAGGCCTTGAAGACCGTGTATTCCGTATTCGTACCGGAAAAGCAGCATCTGCAACACCGTTACCACGTACTTTGCACAGCATAAACAATATTCGAGTTAAAACACTGGAAGATGGTCTTATCGAAGCAAAAGTTGCATGGCAAACGCTTTATAACCGTCAAGGTTTAGAAGGCTGTTTTTACGGACATGCCACTTATCTTTTACGTCAAACCGCTGATGGTTTCCGTATTCGTCGTCAGCACAGCATTTTGCTGAATGACAAAATTGATTCCGTTTTAGACTTTTATCACGTTTAAGGGGAATGAAAATGGGACATTCAGTTGCACTTAACTTTGCCGATGGCAAAACCTTTTTTATTTCGGTAAATAAAGACGAATTGTTGCTTGATGCAGCAGTTCGTCAGGGAATTAACCTGCCGTTAGACTGCCGTGAAGGTGTTTGTGGTACCTGTCAGGGACAGTGTGAAACTGGTATTTATGAACAAGAATATGTCGATGAAGATGCATTAAGTGAACGTGATTTGGCCGAGCGAAAAATGTTAGCTTGCCAGACCCGTGTAAAATCCGATGCAGCTTTTTATTTCGATCATGATTCTGCTATCTGTAACGCTGGTGATACCTTAAAAATTGAAACCAAAGTGACTGCGGTTGAGCTGGTTTCTGAAACGACAGCAATCTTACATCTTGATGCGAGCAGTCATGCTGAACAACTTCAGTTTTTGCCAGGTCAATACGCTCGTTTGCAAATTCCAGATACTGAAGATTGGCGCTCTTATTCTTTTGCAAACAGACCAAACGCAACCAATCAATTGCAATTTCTCATTCGTCTGTTGCCAGACGGTGTGATGAGTAATTACTTACGTGACCGTTGTCAGGTTGGACAGACCCTACTCATCGAAGCGCCACTTGGTAGTTTCTATTTACGTGAAGTACAGCGACCACTTGTTTTTGTGGCGGGTGGAACAGGTTTATCAGCTTTCTTGGGAATGCTTGATAACTTGGTTGAGCAACCTAACTCACCTGCCGTTCAGTTGTACTACGGCGTAAATAGTGAAACCGACTTGTGTGAACAACAGCGTTTACATGCCTATGCTGAACAGCTACCCAACTTTAGTTATCACCCGATTGTGACTAAGGCAACGGAAACTTGGCAAGGTAAAGCAGGCTATATCCATGAGCACTTAAATAAAGATCAACTGGCCGAGCAGGCTTTTGATATGTATTTATGTGGCCCACCACCAATGATTGAAGCCGTTAAAAATTGGTTAGATGAGCAATCTTTGCAAAACTACCGTATTTACAGCGAGAAATTTTTACAGAGCAATACATCACGTTAAAGTATAAATAATTTAAAAACCACTGAAACCTGAAATGATTCAATATACTCTGCAAGGGGTATATTGAATTTTTGCATTTAAACTAAAAATTCCTATATATCAACAATATAAAATAATGAATTCCGACAAAATAAATTGACCAGTTCGCTCGGATTTGCTATAAATTTTGATAGATCTTAAGGAATAAGATCATGATGAGATTAAGTTAAAGTACCTTTTATATCCCCCTATTCTATTTCTCGAATATATTAAATTGATGGATAAAATTCGACTTAAAAATTTGAGAAAATCATATTAATTAGCGGTTAAATTGGTCTGTATTTTGCTTATATCTCATTGTATTTTACGCGTAACTTAATTTTTTTAAGTGCCGTATTTACTTGATGTAAAGCGAAGTTTTAAAGCTTTTGTAACACAGGTAAATACAGGAGTGAGCCAAAAGGGATATATATGAACCAAGCCAACTCCCATGAACTCAATGGACGTCATTTTCAAAATGAGTCTATCTTTACTGATCATAATTTGGTGTTCGATCACCACGATTTAAGCGAAACCTGCCGAAATGTAGGCCAAATTTTTAAACCGCATGATCTTAAAGTCTCTCATCAGAAGCGAGATTTTAGTGCAACTATGCACCATGTTAAAACAGGCGCATTGTCTATTAGCCGCTTGGAATATGGCGCAGATGTCATTATTGAACCAGATCATCTGGATAACTTTTACTTAATTCAAATTCCAACTCAAGGCTACGCAGAAATCGAGTTTGGTTCGCAAAAGTTTATTTCTTATTCTCAAGTTGCTTCTCTTATTTCACCTCAGCAATCTTTGCGTATGCGCTGGCATGCGAACTCACCCCAGCTCATTCTAAAAGTTTCAAAGGATGATTTTACTTACCATTGCCGACAACATATTGCCGATTCAGAAAATAACTTACTTATTTTTGACCCAAAATTAGATTTTTCTACCCAAGGTGGAGCCTATTTTTTGCAACTTGTTAGAACCTTAATGGATGCTTTAGCATGTGATCAGCACCCGCTTCATCATCCATTAGCCTTTAAACAGTTTGAGTCAAATTTATTTAATGCGCTCATTTATGGTCAGCCCAACAATGCATTACATAAGCTTGATCATTATAAAGAAAAAACCGTTTCTCCTTATTTCGTGAAACGTACAGAAGCCTACATTAAAGAACATTTGCATGAGCCGCTCAATGTCGAGATTTTAGCTGAACATGCAGGCGTGAGTGTAAGAACCCTATTTACTGGTTTTAAAAACTATTTGGGGACCACCCCAATGTCTTATTTAAAAGAATTACGCTTTGAACAAGCTCATTTAGAACTCATGCATAATGAAAATCTATCGGTTACTGACGTTGCATTTAAATGGGGATTTACTCACTTGGGTCGTTTTTCTCAAGAATATAAACGCCGTTATGGTGAGTTACCTTCGTCTACTCGCCGTTCTGGTCACAGTGAAGGTTCAGGCTTAATTACTTCAATTTTTTCTTAAACTAAAATAGATAAAAGCCTTTTATATTTGTTGATATAAAAGGCTTTTTTTATGATTTAAAAATGATGGACATAACGAACTTGTAGTCGCGTACCTTCTGGTCGGTTTTCAGCATCTTGCTCAAAATATGCATTTGCAACCAAGTGATCATTTTTAGAAAAACTATACATCGCACCGGGACCAATTGCCCAAACTTGTTCACGTCGACCTTTGACTTTTTCACCATCGACTTCGGTATCTGTAACTTGTTTTAGCCAATAGCCATTGAGCCCTAAACGGAACTGTTCGGTAATGGCATAGTCTGTTGCGAAGTTTGCATGAATTGCTTGCCCTGCCTGCATATCATTTGCTCCAGCAAACGCATAGCTTGGGTCATCATTTTTAAAGTTATAGAGATAATGGATACGTGTTGAAGCTGTCCATTTTGGATTAAACCAATATGTGGCAGCCCAATAAGGGTCAAATGAAACAGCGTTATTACCTGGATTAATATCTTTTTGCTGGTCGTATTCGCCAGTAGGTAAATTCACCTGAAACTCAAAACGATGTACAAACTTCGGTCCTTGTGCGCCCATGACTGGATCGAACTGAATAAAAGGCCCAATCATAATGTCCCCAAAGCCACTTTGGGCTTTAATTGCCGCATTATTCAAGCCATCATCCATGTCCATTTTACTGACAAAAGGAATCAGAAAATTTATGCCTAGACTGGCTTTATCTTTTACTCGGATATTCGATAAATAACTAATCTGCTCAACCAGTACTTGATAATTTAAATCTGTTTTAGGTAAACCGAGTTTTTGTCCATTGGCATCGACCAGTTTATTGCTATCGTAATTTTGAAAATAGGTTTGAGCATACCAACCGGGTCCTGCGGGTAATCCACCATCGAGAAAGCTGGTCATACCTAAGTTTACGGTCGGTAAATCATAGGCATGTGCAGCCAAAGGCACACCCAACAATGTCCCTGCTAAAAAGCCATGTTTAATTAAAGTGCTTTTCATCTTCTTATTTCCTATAAAAAAATCACGACCGGATTGATCGTGATTGTGGTGAATTAATGGGCTAATTCTGGATGCTCAGCAGCAATCCGATACTTTCCTGCGTGAAATACCAATGGTTCACCTTGGCGTTGTTGGTATTGTTCAATTTGACCAATAAAAATCAGGTGATCTCCGCCTTCATACTGATTTACATTGCGACAAACCAAGGTTGCGAGTGCATCAGTCAAAATTGGAACGCCAGCATTGCATTGTTGATGAGCAATGCCTGCAAATTTGTCTTCGGCACCTCGAGCAAAATGCCCCGAAAGCTGATGATGCTCTTGTGCCAACATGTGAATGGCAAAATATTCAGCTTCAACAAAATCAGGCAAACTTGGCGCCGTTTTTGAAAGGCTCCACAAAATTAATGGTGGGTCTAAAGACAGTGAGGAAAATGAATTGGCGGTCATACCTATTTTCCGGCCATCTTTGCCACGAGTTGTAATCACGGTAACACCAGTTGCAAACTGACCAAGCAAATTACGAATTTCTCTTGGGTTTTCGGCATTAATCGCTTGTAAAGCTAAAGTTTCAATTGTGTCCATTTTTAAATCTCCCTTTGATATTTTGACCTTAAGCGACTTTTGCTGCGGTTTTTGAGGCCAAGAATGCCTGAGCCTGATCTGCATCAAACCACCACGGGGCAAAAGAGCGCGGGTCATCAAAGTTATTGGCCATAATTGAAGCAATGCTCTGGTTTTGGCTTGCAGCTGCTAGGAGTTCAACGACATGAGGCTCTGGTGGTAATAACAAGCTATTGGTCCAAGCCACGACTTTTTCTGCATAAGCCCAATAGCGTTCAAAAGTTTGAAGCATCCATTGTTCGCTAAAGCTTTGATTATCATTGGCTAAAATGGCATCAAAATAGATCTTGCTACACTTAGCCGCATTGTTTGAGCCTTGACCGGTAATTGGATCATTGACCACTAAGGCATCTGCCATACCAAAAATCTTTTTGCCAGTCGGTAAGGTTAAAACGGGCTTACGTACCGTCGGCGGGAAACGCCCTGCCAAATAACCGCCAGCATCAGTTAATTCAACATTTGCGCAGCGTTCATATTCCCAAGGCACAAATTTCTTGAGTAAGTTCAGACTACATTGCAGGTGCTGTTCTGGTGTTTTCACATCTTGCCAACAGTCCATTGGCCCATTTGGAATACCTTCAAATACCATAATGTCGCAAGGCCCATTGATGGTTAGTGCCGGAAATGAAAAGTACTCACCGACTTCGGGAATAATGTTAAAAGTCACACGTGAATAAGGTGAAATTGGCTTCATGTTTTTGACGTAGGTCAATGCCAAAGCGCGCTGCGGTTTATCGAAAACACTTCGTGCATCATCACGCTCAAACTGTTTAACAACTTCACCTTTACCAGCCGCGAGTAATACAAGCTCGTAGTCGTTTGCGAGTTGTTCTAACTCTTGTATTCCAACATCCTGAATCACCAATTGACCGCCACGGCGTTCAAATTCTTCCATCCAATATGGCATTTTGACGCGTTGATCGACCGATTGAGCGTAGCGCTCAAGACGAGCACTCCATTCAAATGCTTTACCACCATTTTCAGGATTAACTAAAGCTAGCCCAATGCCTTCTACGGCTGGACATTGTTCTTCCCAAAAATTTAAACCTAAATCACGTTCAGTTTGTAAAGCAGTATGAAACATACATTGGCTTGACATGACTTTACCTTGACGGATTTCATCGGCAGTTCGGTTGGTGATCATGGTTACATCGTAACCTGTATCTAATAACCCCAAACCAAGCTGTAAACCAGACTGTCCTGCTCCAACAATTGCAATACGGCGCATAATCTTCTCCATAATTTTCTAAATGTGCTTTTAAAACGCTGTGCTATTCGGCTAAACGCGGAATAGCGGGCTGTGATCCTTCAGGGCCCATTACTGAATAGCCACCGTCGACTGCGTAATCTGCTCCGGTCACAAAGCTCGCAGCGGGTGACAATAAAAACAAAACAACATTGGCGACTTCTTCGGGATGACCCAATCGGCCTAGCAAGTGATAATCGGCTGCAACGCTATCGGCTTTTTCACGGTTATTGCCGCTGACTTCTGCAATGACTCGTGACCATGTCCAACCCGGAGAAACTGAATTGACGCGAATACCATCGGCAGCAAAATCCATTGCCATACTTTGTGTGAGTTGACGTATCGCGGCCTTAGAAACCGGATATAACCAGCGTCCTGTTTGTGCCACTTTGGCCGAAATGGAAGTAAAGTTAACGATTGAACCTTGCTGTTCTTTTAGGTCATTGTATAAAGCACGGCTCAGCTCAACTGTAGAGATCAAATTAATATCGAGTGCTTGTAACCAGTCCTGACGTGAAGATTTAAAACCATCATCTAAGTAGGTACATGCTAAATTCACCAAGTAACTCACTTCACCTAAATGTTGATGAATATCTGCCACAGCTTGTTGAATAGCCGCATCACTAGTTAAATCGGTTTGAATAAACATCACATCATGGTTAAAGCTTTCGGCAATCGCCTTACCTTTTGCATCAATATCTAAAATAGCGACATGAGCACCTGCACTGACTAAGGCTTGCACAACAGCTTTACCAATGAGTGTTGCACCGCCACTCACCACAGCGACTTTTCCTATTAAATTTATATTCATTGCAGATCCTCCTTAATTGACTAGCTTGCCTTCACTACTTGACCAAGATGGCATCAAAGTATTGGACGGAAGATCTTCATCAAGAAGTTTTCGTGCTGTCTCGACACCTGCAACGGGTAAGCCTGTTGGGTCTAATAAACCAATTTGAACAAGTACAGATGCTTGGTCCCAGTAAATATGCTCATGACACAGCTTTGAACCTCTGAACTGAATTACACCTAACATTGGTATTTCGACATATTTACCAGTTGGTTTTACACCCGGTAATAACCAGTCAATTTCAGCGTCGTGGGTAAAGCTCATAATGAATTCGTCTACCACTTGCGTTGAGCCAACCGTACGAGAGATTGAAGTAATCTTCATATCTTTTGGGTTTTGATGAACAAAGTGATATTGATAAAAACGAGCAAGCTGGCTTTGGCCTACACCGCCAGTCAAGGTTGGGATATGGTTGACATAAGGTTCTGCAACCATTGTTGCCATGGTTGCTGGGACGTCACGCGTATCGAACTCATGACGAATATGCTCTTCCCATAGTGCAACTAGGTCATATTTCGGCCCAATTATTTCATGTAGAGCTGTTACTGTACGCTCGTGAGCGAAGCGTGCTGAAGGTTTGTGGTAATGGTTGCTTTTTGGTCGTGCAAAGGCATGATCAACGCCTTCGTAAACATAAGCTTGTACATTTGAATATTGGTTAGCTGCATCGACAATCGCTTGTCTCACATCTGGCGGTGTAAATTGGTCCAGTTCTGCAATATGTAAAACCAAACGTCCTTTTACGTTAGCTAACTCATCTAACGCTTTTTCAATGCCTACACCGTAATAACCTACGGCACATGCCACATCAGAAAGTCTGCAGCCTGCCAAATAAGCTAGCTTTCCACCTAAACAATAGCCCACTACGCCGAGACCTGTAGAGATATCACATTCTGGTCGTGTCTTTAGAAAAGCTAAGCTGTCTTGAATATCTTCAACACCAAGGTTTTCGTCATATTGTTGATAAAGTTCAAAAGCTTTTTGAAAATCATCTGGTGTATAACCGAGTTCAATATTAGGTGATATACGCCAAAATAGATCAGGAACCAAAACGGTATAGCCTTCTTCTGCAAGAAAATCTGCCTTTTCCCGCATTGCTGCATTCACCCCAAAGATTTCCTGACAAAGCACCACACCAGGTCCTTTTCCTGTTTCTGGTGTCGCTAGATATGCACTGAACTGCTTTCCAGATGCAGTTTGAATTTGAATGGTTTGACCAGCCATAGTGTCAACTCCTGACATTGTTATGGCTTTATCTTCTATCTGAAAATTTTTTTAGACTGTCCAAAAGCTGCAAGCATTATCCAATCTCTGCGCAATTATCAAAATCAAACAAACTGGATAGAAAAATTAAAAATAAGAAACACCTATATTTCAAATGATTAAATTAAAAAATGAAATGAATGCTTTTTATCTCATTTGGAAAAAATGGATGAATATTCGGACTTATTGGATAGTGAATATTGGTTAAAAATAATTCAATTAAAGACTCAGGTTTTGTAACGAATACATTGAATTACTCAGGGAATTAAATAATTTTAAGAAGGAATACATATGAAAACGATAGATGCAAACACGATTATCAATCGCGAAAAACTGTCTCCACTACAGTGGATAGTTTTTATCCTAGGCTTTTGTGTCTTTTTCTGTGATGGTCTAGATACAGGAATTATTGGTTTTGTTGCACCGGCATTATTGGATGATTGGGGAATTACCAAGCCTCAACTTGCTCCCGTTTTAAGTGCTGCTTTAGTCGGTATGTCAATTGGTGCAATCATTTCTGGCCCCTTAGCCGATAAATTTGGCCGTAAAGGTGTTATTGTTTTTACAAGCCTTTTGTTCTCAATATTTACGATTTTGTGTGGCTTTGCTAATTCAACTCAAGACTTAATGATTTATCGCTTTATTACTGGCGTAGGTTTAGGCGCAGCTATGCCAAACATTAGTACCATTGTCTCAGAATATATGCCTGTAAAACGTAAAGCATTTCTCACAGGGCTTGCTGGCTGTGGATTTATGCTGGGTATTTCTTGTGGCGGTGTGTTATCAGCTTATCTGTTAGAAAGCTATGGCTGGGCCAAAGTGATTATTATTGGCGGAAGTATTCCCCTAATTTTAGTGGTTGCTTTATTACTTAAATTACCTGAATCAACTCAATACTTAATTACACGTCATCAACAAGATAAAGCACAGCGTATTTTAGAAAATATTCAAGGCCATTCCTTCCAAGAGCCAGTAAAACTTATTTTAGCTCAAGCAGAAAATCCTTCAGATGAAAATCCGGTTAAAGTGGTTTTAGGAAAATACCTGTGGAGTTCAAGCATGCTTTGGATCTGCTGTTTTACCAGTCTTTTGGTGTTCTATCTTTTAACAAGCTGGATGCCAACAATTTTAAAAACAGCAGGTTTCAATACCCAACAGTTTAGTTTAATTGCTGCGATTTTCCCTTTTGGTGGTGTAATTGGCGCAACCATTATGGGATGGTACATGGATAAACTGAACCCAACTACAGTGATTAAATATTCATATCTCATCGCTTTCAGCCTATTTATTGTTGCTGGTCTAGTGAGCTCAAATATTTTCTTATTAGGCCTTACTATCTTCTTAATTGGTGCATTACTGGCTGGTGCACAGTCTTCATTACTGCCACTTGCAGCTATGTTCTACCCAGCGGTATGCCGCGCGGTTGGTGTTTCATGGATGCATGGTATTGGTCGTATTGGTGCAATTTTAGGTGCTTTCTTTGGCTCACTCATTTTCACCTTTAACTTAAGTTTAAGCGGTATTTTCTTTATTCTCGCTTTACCAACTTTCATCTCATTTATTGCACTTAGCTTGAAAGTAATTTATGAGAAATCTAAACACAAACAGGTGTTAAAGCTCGAAGAAAGTCTATAAACATTAATCGATAAATAAAAAAAACTGATTTAATTACTTAAATCAGTTTTTTTATTGTGAAAGTTAAATATCAGAAAATTTTGCCTTTAGTCTCACTTGGATTTTCGCCAAACTCTTCACGATATTCTTGAGAAAAACGACTTAAATGATTAAAGCCCCAGTCATAGGCAAGCTTTGAAATAGAAACCTTTTTATCTGCTCCTGTAGTGCTCAAGATTTTGTAAATTTGTTGGAGTCGATATTTTTTCAAATACGACATTGGGCTGGTGCCGTAGTACTGTTGAAATTCGTCATACAATTTTGATTTTGAAACCCCAGCCAACCGTTGCAAGTCTTCTGCACAGATTTCTTCGTGAGCATGTTCAATAATAAAATTACGAACCTTACGAATATAAGCTGGCTCATCTTGATATGAAAGTGACTTTAAAGCTTCAGAGTAGTTGTTTTCTTGAGATAATAGTAAGGCTTTAATTACAAAATTTTCATAGTCTTCAGATAACATCTGCAAACCATAAAAATTGCTATATTTCGATTTTAGCTGTAAAAAATTCTGAATATTCTTCCACCATGCGCCAATCAGTTGCTCAGAGTCTAAGTGCATTTCAGGGTTAAAAATGATAGGCGTTTCTATAGGTTTATTCAGTAAATCTGCAAGGACAATCTGCATACTTCGCTCAGGAATAACCACCTGAAATTTTCTACAGTCTTTATCGATAATCAGATCTTGTTGATCATTATTTGAAACAATTAGGCCTCTGTTTTCATCAGATTGATAATGTGCACCACGAATGTTGAGAGCTTGTCGCCCCTGTATAGGTAAACTAATGCTATACGCTTTTAAATTTGAGATGTTAATAGCGACATTTGCACCATAACTGATTGTGCCGATTGCCATTTTTTTATTAGGCAAACGCATTCCGTCATAATGGAAATCGAGATTGTCTTTATAAATCGTGTCTAGACGGTGTTCACCACAAATTGTGGACATCAGATTCTGCGCAAATTCAGCTTTGCGTGAATAATGATTGAGTTCCATCTGTTGGCTGAGTGATATCATATCCTTTTCACCTAGCTAAAACTTATTGCTAAAAAAGCAACTTGTATGCCAATTAATACCCTTTAATTGACGAGTTTTCCTGAAAGTATCTAATCAGGACATGCGTAAATATTACTTTCTCATACTCTATTAAATTTTAAAAATGGAAATAAGTTAAATACCTTTAAAGTATAAATTTATACCTTAACGAACTTATTTTATTCGTTTTTTTTATAACAAGTTATAGTAGAGATAAAACATTATTTTGAACAGTAGACGATCGTAAATTTTTAATGAATAAAAAAACCGCTTATATAAAATAAGCGGTTTTTATAAAACAATTAAATTATTGGGCCGTATAACCGCCATCCATCACGACAGCTTGGCCTGTTACCCCACCTGCTTTTTCGCTTGCGAGGAAAATTGCATAGTCAGCGATTTCTTCAACAGATAGCAAACGCTTTTGAGGAACCATTGCCAAAATTACATCTTCAAGTGCACTGTCTAAACTTACATTACGGGTTTTAGCCAAATCTGCAATTTGCCCACGAACCAATGGTGTATCTACATACCCCGGACATAAAGCATTTACTGTAATACCGTCACGTGCACATTCTAATGCGGCAACTTTTGTTAGACCAATTACGCCGTGTTTAGCACTGTTATAGCCTGCCTTTCCAGCGAAACCAATCAAGCCATTAATTGAAGCCATATTAATAATACGACCATATTTTTGAGCTTTCATGATTGGGAAAACATGTTTAATACCAATAAATGCCCCTGTTAACATAACCTGAACTAACTTTTGAAAAACGGCCGTTGGAAACTCTTCAATAGGCGCAACATGTTGGAAACCAGCATTATTAATTAAGATATCAACCGTACCAAAGGTCTTTTGAGTCAGCTCAATTGCTTGTTTATAAGCGTCTTCATCAGTTACATCACATGGTGCAGATAAGGCATCAAAACCTTGCTCTTTAAGTGAGTTCGCCGTTTCTTGGCATTTTTCGGCATTCATATCAGAAATGACAACTTTGGCACCTTCTTGAGCAAATTTCTTAGCAATCTCTAGACCGATACCACTTGCAGAACCTGTAATAAAAGCAACTTTACCGTCTAAAAGTTTAGTCATCTATTTACTCCTTAATACTTATAACGTGCTGATTTAAACAATACCCGTTACGGTAAAGACCGTAATCACCACAAATACTGCTAATGTTTTAATTACCGTAACTGCAAATATATCTTTATACGATTGTTTATGGGTTAAACCTGTAACAGCGAGTAAAGTAATGACAGCACCATTGTGCGGTAAGGTATCCATACCACCTGACGCCATCGCAACTACACGGTGCATAACTTCTGGTGGAATACCCACAGCTAAAATCGCGGCGTTATAATGTTCAGCCATCGCACTTAAAGCGATACTCATACCACCAGAAGCTGAACCGGTAATACCTGCTAAAACAGTTGTCGTCACCGCCCCATTTACTAAAGGATTTGTAAAAGTACTGCTCATTGCATGACTAATCATGGCAAAGCCCGGTAATGACGCAATAATGGCACCGAAACCGTACTCAGAAGCCGTATTCATCACGGCTAAAAGTGAGCCGCCGATACTCGCATTAATACCTTCTTTAAAGTTCGTTACTACACGTTGGTAATCAAACAAAATTGCAGTAATAATCCCTACAATGAGCGCAAGTCCAACCGCCCATATCGCACCAGTTTTCGCAACATCTACGGTGTAATCAGCTAGACCAACTGAGGCAAAATCAAAGCCATTTGGATACCATTCTTTGATTGCTTTAGATAAATATTTGTTCATTACTGCAACAAGAATGAGCGGTACAAATGCTAGAAACTGACGAGCCGAACTTCCATTATTTTGCAAGTTCATATCAGCTTCAACTTCTTGAGACGGTGTATTGTCTATACCAAAACCAGAGAATCCTTCCCCCGCTTTTGCAGCAGCGCGGCGACGCCATTCTAAGTAACTTAAACCCATGCATAGAACAAAAATAGCACCAATAATTCCTAGAAATGGTGCGGCATAAATATTGGTACCAAAAAAAGTGGTTGGAATTACGTTCTGGATTTGTGGCGTACCTGGCAATGCATCCATAGTGAATGTAAATGCACCCAGCGCGATGGTCCCCGGAATTAAACGTTTTGGAATATTCGCTTGTCTAAATAACTGATTGGCAAAAGGATAAATGGCAAATACAGCAACAAATAAACTAACACCGCTGTATGTTAAAATTGCACCTAGTAATACAACCGTTAAAATTGCTTTTTTTGCGCCAATCCATCTCACAATGGTTCGAGCGATAGACTCAGCAATCCCTGACATTTCAACGACTTTACCAAAAATTGCCCCGAGCAAAAACACAAGAAAGTAATCTTTAATAAAGTTCACCATTTTGGGCATAAAGACACCCGAATAAAACGGTAAAACATTGGCTGGGTTAATGAGTAAAACTGCAAGTAAGGCACAAATTGGTGCCATGAGAATGACAGAAAAGCCCTTGTAAGCTGTATACATTAACAGCCCAAGCGAAAGTAGAATTACAAATAATTCCCACATATATTCTTTCTCCCTAAAGAATAGATATTAGGTTCAATAAAATTACCAAAAGATATTTAGGTTATCCCAAACCTAAAATGATAAAAATCACAATATCCACGATTGGTAATAGATAAATGAGCTTAAAAATAAAATATCACTAAAATATTTAAAAACAATGTAATTTATTTAAATTTTAAAATATCAATAAAATACAGGTACTTATATAAATCTTCTAGTAAAACAAATTATTTAAAAGCCATTATTAATTTATAAAACTTATTAATTATTGAGTAAATTAAATTAATAATTTCATATTATTTAGTAAAGACAATTAAATAATATATTTTTTAAAATAATTTAGTAGATTTTCATAATTTAATCTTAAGAAAATAGTGAGAAAGCTGTATCTTAAACATCAAATCGCTATCCTCCCTACATTAAAAACTAGTCTTTACTAATTTATTAATTTGAATTTTTTGAGAGCTATTTATAGATTGAGCCAAAGGCTTTTTAAAGAGACTGGTTCTGAAATGACTTATCAGTAAGAATGAATGAAAAACAAACATAAACACATAAAAATTTAATGAATGGTCATATTTTTTTATGAATAAATTAGGGTCTAATTATAGCAAAGGCGTTAAAATATAAAACTTTAATTACTGCGACCAACCTACGAGTCCAATAAAGATGAAGAAAAAGATATTGTTTACAGGAAGTATATTGCTGACTTCTCTATCTGCCTCAGCTACACCATTAAAGTTACCTGATGACTGGACGCAAAATACTCAGCCATTCCAAATTACTGAAAATATATACTATGTAGGTACTCACGGTCTTGGAACCTATTTATTGACCTCTGATCATCAAGCTTTATTGATAGATACAGGTCTTCCGGAAAATACAGAGCAAATAGAGCAGAATATTAAAAAATTGGGTTTTAAGTTATCAGATGTAAAAATTATGGTTACAAGCCATGCTCATTGGGACCATGTAGGTGCACTTGCCCGCATTAAACAAGACACTGGCGCCAAATTAATTGCTATGCAGCAGGATGTTAAGGCTTTAGAAATAGGAAAACCAATAGGTGAAAACACCTTCCAAAGTATTCCTTTTACTCCAGTTAAAGTTGATAAAGTCATTCACGATGGAGAAGTAGTTAAACTAGGGAAATTAAAACTAAAAGCTACTCTTACCCCAGGCCATACTCCGGGTTGTACAACTTGGTCAACTGAAGTTAAATCTAATGGTAAGAATCTAAATGTTGTTTTCCCTTGCAGTCTCTCTGTTGCTGGCAATGTTTTACAAAATAATCATCAATATCCAAATATTGTAGAAGATTATCGTCAGAGTTTTAAGCGTTTAAAAAATATGAAGGCAGACATTGTGCTTACTAGCCATCCAGAAGTTGCAGATGTTATGGGAAATAAAGCGCGCAAAGATGCAGGTCAAGTTAATGCATTTATTCAACCAGAAAAACTTTCTGCTATTGTAAAAGATGCAGAAATGGCATTTGAAAAATCATTAGTTAGTAGTAAGCCGTAAATGTAAAATAGTACTATTTAGATTTAATATAAATTTAAAAGCCCTGATTGTGCAGGGCTTTTTTAGAAACTTTAATATCATCACCCTTCAACATTTTCTTTTTGGATCTATATCCAATCAAAAAATATATTTTTGGTTAAACTTGATATTGATCCGCTTTCAAATTGGGTTGATCTACAAGTAATTCAATAAAAGATGGGATTGAATTAGTGTTAAGTAAATACGGATTAAACTCATCAACATGATGATGAAAAAAGAAATCTTTTATTTTGGTATTTATAGGCGCAAATTTCATACTCCAATGTTTAAATAACCGCTGTTCGGACGGTTCCAAAAAGATGATTTCGCAGTTTTGATGTCTCGAATCTTTCAAAATTGATTTATAAAATAGCGTCTCAACTTGTTCTTTCTCCCCTTCTAAGTATTGTAAGAAGTATCCATTACCATAGTAAAGCACACCAGTAATGTCATTTTGAGAGTTGAATTTGACTGCTTCTGTGAGGATATCAATTAAATCTTGTTTTATTTGACTATGTTCACTATTGGTTTTACTTGCATACATAAAGCCTATTAAACTCATAGCGATAACTCGAAGATAAATGTCAACGTGCATTCTGACACTTAGATATAAGCCTTACAATGCAACCTACTTAAAACCTTGTATTTCAAGAGTAAAGATTATTATCATTTTGAAAATGACAAACTTTAACAAGTAGAAATGTTTTGTAAATGAATGCCAACCTAACCAATTAACCAGAAAATCTTATTTCAAGTACACTTAAAACCTGTTTTTTAATTTGTGGCGGTCTAATGGAGAACCATGAAATTATTCTTCAAGACGAACACCATAAACAGCTTAAGATTGTCAAAGTTCAAGATGTTCGTTTTGATACTCATACACTGAACCATAGCTACCAATGGTTATGGGTATTTGATCATAGCTCAGAGTTTTTTCCATTTGAGCTGTGGGATCAACTCGACAGTGCAACCGTCCATCAAAAACTAAAGCTGAATAATCAGGTCTTTAAGATTATTAAGATTTTGACAAAGAAAACCAAATTAAGATATTCGTGATCAAAACTTTCTTTAACTAATTTTAATTAATAGAGAAGCTCCCGAAAGTGAGCTTTTCAAAACATTGTCTAGTGTAAAATTATTAATTTAGCGTACGTAATTAGGGTGTAACCATTAAGCCAGTGAGAGCTCCTTCTGGACTTAAAAAACCATTAACTGATTGTCCCTACAGCACACAGCTGCTTAATCAGACGATAAAGAAAATTTTATTTATAGGAATTTTCATCAAAAATATTCCGTAATAATAATTTTAAAGCAGTTAATGATTCTTAGTTCAATTAAGAAAAAACCCACTTAATAATGAGTGGGTTTAATCAAAACTTAATGAATATTAACTTTAATTAACTCATTGGCGTAGAGATTTTTAATCTCTTATTTCATTCGAGTTAGTCTTAAGTTAAAGTCAGATGGAAGTAAGATTCGATATTCGATCTCTGCCCCAGGTTTGACTTCTGTTTCTTGAGAAGTTGCAATATTAGGACACATCCCTGCACCAGTTTCTAATCTAAAAATATAATATTTAGGCTCAAGATAAATTGTAGCTATTTCATTTGAGCGAATTGAAAATACCTTTTCATTATTAACATAAATATCATGAGTACAGCCAGAACCCAAAAAACCTTTATCTCTTAAGAACGTAACTTTTGCTTGTTCAGGAGTGTGTTTCTTTAAATAATTCTGATTATACACTCTCTCATTAGGTATTGGTTTCGCTGTATTTGAAACAACAGGACTTGTTGAACACCCAATTAAACTCAAAACTAATCCTAAAAAAATAATCTTTTTCATGATATTATCCACTTTAATAATGAGTTAAATTTAACAGTTAAGAATAATAAAAACCACCCGAAGGTGGTTTAATCAATTTACAAACTATTATGAATCTCTACAGTTCAGTTTTTAAAGTAGGCATTGGCGGTAAAAAATCTGATTTTATCAGTTGATCTGTATCATAGAGTTCTAAACTCACAGGACCTGCGGCATATGGAGCCAATTCGTAAAGCTGAAAATCAAATGTAATCCCGCCTGATTGATTAATATAGAAATTTTCACTTACTTTAAAGTCTTCTTTACTAATATAAGGCTGCATATCTTTTTCTTGACACCAATATCCGTATTGTTTCCACAATTCTTCTTTAAGCGCATTCATCTTTCCATTGATAACAATATCTTTTAATTCAATGCGTTTTTTGACTTTTTAAGTCAAAAATATAATCTTCAAAAGTTGCTATACCATGAGCCCCGCCAGAATATTCTGAACTTACTTTCGAAATTTGCACATATTGACCAAACTGTCCATTAAAGCGATAAACCACATTCTGTGACCAGTTATTAAACCCTTCAGCTTGGGTTTGATTTAGTTGCTTTTGCTTTTCTGAAGGAGGTATAAGAGCATCTGCATAATCTTTACGGATTTCCTTATCGATTACTTGATCAATCCATTCAATATTACTTTTAAGTGCAATCGCTTCTTTAGAGGTACATACAATTCCATCAACATCTGGATTTGGAGCACAAATTTTGGGTTGTTGAAACTTCACAAGAAAATTACGTACTAGCATAGCAGGAATTATATTTTCTTCTTTTGGTGGCTGTTCAGTTGCTTTTATAGTAGAGGTTTTTTCCATTTTTTCTGTTGGTTTTTCCTCTGCTTTTTTTATACATCCACTCAATACAAGTGGTACTACCATTAAGCCAAGAATAGTTTTATTCATCAATTATACCCTTACATAATTTATTTATCTTTTAAATTAAATTTTAAAGAATTTAAAAATTCATAGATATATTAATTGAAATTAGAATGACTTTATATGTTGATATTTTTTGAAAATAAATTTTGAAAAAATAATATTTATTTAATACAATAGTGAAGTAAGATATTGATAAGAAAACAAAATATGATGTGGATTAAATTTATATTGTATCCTTTGGGGATGTTTGTACTGTGGCAAACTATTTTCCTAATTGAACAAGTTTCCTTAGAAAGCTTAAATGCACCAAAATTACTTATGACTATAATTACACTTATTATAAATTGGGGAATGCAAATTTTGATTGGATATAAAATTGCTCAATTAGCACCAAAACATAAATTGATAGTAAGTACGACCTATATTATCTTTTTTACGTTTATGATCACTATCTATTCTATAACTATATTATTAGAGGGTTTGAAAGTTGCCCCTCAAAAAATTTGGATGTGTTATTTATTTTTTCATCTAATTGGCATGTTCATATATTTTGCAAATAATAAGGATGAATTTTGCTGGAACGACTTACTAAAGTAGCTAGTATTTTTAATAGTTATTGCTTATTCCATATTAAGTAAGAATTTGATCATTCTTTTTCATAATTTTTTGTCAAAAAACATCATTTTAGGCAAATTTTCGTATAAATTACTCTTCTAGGTAAGTTGAGTAATTTAAAGGAAAGAAATGACGCTTAAACAACTAAAAGCTTTTTTAGCCCTTGCACGTACACTCAACTATGCCAATGCTTCTTTAGAGTTACATTTAAGCCAATCAGCTTTAAGTCTCACCATCAAAAGTTTAGAAGAAGAGTTAGGCGGTAAACTGTTTAACCGTAATACACGCCGTGTTGAGCTTACCCAAGAAGGCAAATCCCTCATTCCGTATGCAAAAAAATTACTCGCCAATTGGGATGAAATGGAAAATGATGTCAAACAACGCTTTAAGCTTAATCGGGGAACTTTAAGTATTGCATCTATGCCTTTTGTGACTCACGCAATTTTGCCTGAAGTAATTCACCAGTTTTTAGCACTTCACCCCAATCTTAATTTTTCAATTCACGATATTCCAAATGAGACCATTATAGAAAAAGTTCAGGATGGTATTTTTGAGCTTGGTATTTGTTTTGAACCAGATCTCACCGAAGGTTTAGAGTTTAAACCCCTATTTGAAGAAGATTTCTTGGCTCTATTGCCAAAGACTCATCCACTTGCTCAATCATCTTCTATTACATGGCATGAGCTTTGTTCAAACCCATTTGTGACCTTACAGAAACCTTCAATTGTTCGATATTTAGTGGAGCAAAATTGTTTGCGAAATAATATAACGCTCGATTTAAAAGTGGAATGTCATCAAATTTCATCACTCTCAAGTTTTGTGGCTTACGGTATTGGAGTAAGTGCAATTCCAAGACATTTTGCCAAACACGTTGATAAGGAACATAACGTACTGATTGATTTAAAAGATGAAGCCATTCATAAAACAGTAGGAATTGTTTATAAAAAGAACTTTGAAATTTCAAATATTTCTGCTCAATTTATTGAAGCACTGGTTCAATATAAATTTTAAAAAATTAAAGACTGTCTTTTAAGATGAATTAAGCACACGTTTAAAATAAATTTATTAATTATTATATTTTTCAGTATATTGCAATCAGTTTTTAACATTTTTTGCTCAGTGTAAAACTTTTTTTTTGTTGAGAGTTTGATACCATTCATTGATTATACTTATTAATCCTTTAAAAAAATTAACTTCTATAACGCAAAATGTGATGCTAAAACTAAATTACTAAGGGATATAGGAAAACAACAGAATGAATAAAGTTTATGCCAATGCAGAGGCAGCACTGAAAGATGTTATTGCAGATAATCAAACACTTGCTGTAGGCGGTTTTGGTTTATGCGGAATTCCTGAAAAACTGATTATTGCAGTTAAGCAAAGTGGCGTGACTGGTCTCACATGTATTTCTAATAATGCAGGTGTAGATGATTTTGGTTTAGGTATTTTGCTTCAAACCAAACAGATCAAAAAAATGATCTCTTCTTATGTTGGTGAAAATAAAGAATTTGAGCGCCAGTATTTAAATGGTGAACTAGAAGTTGAACTAACTCCACAAGGTACCTTAGCTGAAAAGTTACGTGCAGGAGGCGCTGGAATTCCTGCATTTTACACACAAACTGGCGTAGGTACACTCATTGCCGAAGGTAAAGAAGAACGTACTTTTCATGGCAAGAACTACATTCTAGAAGAGTCGTTAACAGCAGATGTGGCTCTTGTTAAAGCATATAAGGCAGACAAGGCAGGTAATTTAGTTTTTCGTAAAACTGCTCAAAATTTTAACCCTGAATGTGCAATGGCTGGAAAAATTACAATTGCGGAAGTTGAACAGGTGGTTGAAATTGGTGAATTGGATCCAGATGAAATCCACTTGCCAGGTATCTATGTAAACCGCATCGTATTAAATGCATCACCTGAAAAACGTATTGAGCATAAAACTTTAAGCACGGAGGCAGTATAAAATGGCTTGGTCACGTAATGAAATGGCACAACGTGCTGCAAAAGAACTTGAAGATGGTTTTTATGTCAATTTAGGTATTGGCTTACCTACTCTTGTTGCCAATTATATTCCTGAAAATATTAATGTTTGGCTTCAATCTGAAAATGGCTTATTAGGTATTGGTGAGTTTCCAACCGAAGAAACTGTTGATGCAGATTTAATTAATGCCGGGAAACAGACGGTTACTGCTCGTCCTGGTGCAGCCTTTTTCTCAAGCTCAGAATCTTTTGCCATGATTCGTGGTGGCCATGTCAACATTGCAATTTTAGGTGCGATGGAAGTTTCTGAAAAAGGTGACTTAGCGAACTGGATGATTCCGGGTAAGAAAGTCAAAGGTATGGGCGGTGCAATGGACTTGGTTGTTGGTGTCCAAAAAGTTGTGGTTCTAATGGAACACTGTGCAAAAGACGGTACACCAAAAATCGTGAAAAGCTGTAGTTTGCCTTTAACAGGTAAAGGTGTTGTTCATCGCGTGATTACAGACTTAGGTGTAATGGATATTACGCCACAAGGTGTAGAGCTCATTGAACTAGCTAAAGATGTTACGCTCGAACAAATTCAAGCTGCTACAGGTGTTGAGTTTTATAAAACCTTAGTTGCGTAAATTCTAAGATTTAGTTAGCTGTACAAGACTCAAGTTAGTAAGTGAGCTTGGGTCTTAACCCTTTTAAGCACCGGATGTGCTGTTTATAAATAAGAACGAGAAGGATTTTTCAGTTATGGAAAAACAGCAAGGAATTTTTGAAAGATTTGCGCTTCGGATTAGTGAATGGTCTGAAAAATGGTTTCCTGATTCATATATTTTTGCTCTGCTTGGCGTCATTATTGTCTCTGTCGCTGCTTTAGCTATTGGCGCCCCAATCCACGATGTGGCCACTTCATTTGGTAATGGCTTCTGGAGTCTTATTCCCTTTACCCTGCAAATGACGATGCTCATTATTGTAGGTTATGTCGTTTCTGTATCTAAGCCCGTAAAATTCCTGATCCAAAAAATGGCACGTATTCCAAATTCTGGTCGTGGTGCTATTGTTTTAGTAGCAACTGTAAGCTTATTAATTTCTCTGGTGAATTGGGCTGTTAGTACAATTCTTACTGCACTTTTAGTAATTGCATTAGCAAAACGTAAAGAGCTGAATATGGATTATCGTGCTGCTGCGGCAGCCGCAATCATTGGTATGGGAGCAACTTGGGCGCTTGGAATTAGTTCATCAGCAGCACAGCTTCAAGCCAATAAAACCAGTTTACCTGAGTCAATTTATAACCTGACTGGTGTTATTCCATTTACCGAAACTATTTTCCTTTGGCAATCAATTGCTATGACCATTATTTTGGTGATTGTTTCAATTGCAATTGCTTACTGGTCAGCTCCAAAAGGTAATAATGTTAAAACAATTGATAGTTTTGATGTGCAGTTTGAAGAAGACAAACCACATGAGGAAAAATCGACACGCCCAGGCGACTGGTTAGAAAACTCACCTATTTTAACGATTATTGTGGTGGCTTTAGGCTTAATCTGGATGTTTTTTGAATTTTCAAAAAGTAATCCAATTATTGCGATTTCAAGCTTAAATACATACAACTTTGTGTTTTTAATGCTTGGTTTAGCTTTACATGGCACACCACGAAACTTCTTAAATGCTGTCGCAAAAGCAGTTCCAGCCGTATCAGGAATTTTAATTCAGTTTCCACTTTACGGAAGTATTGCATTTATTATGACCCAAGCTTTAAATAGCCAAGACTTATCGCTGTCACATTATATTGCCGAGTTTTTCGTTTCAATCGCATCAAAAGAAACCTTTGCGATTGTAATGGGAGTTTACTCTGCGGTACTTGGATTCTTTGTACCGTCAGGTGGTGGAAAATGGATTATTGAAGCCCCATATGTTATGCAAGCAGCAAATGATTTAAAGGTTCATTTGGGCTGGTCTGTACAAATTTATAATGCAGCCGAAGCTTTACCAAACTTAATCAATCCATTTTTTATGCTTCCAATGTTAGGCATTTTAAAACTAAAAGCAAAAGATGTGATTGGTTTTACAGTGACTCAGCTCGTTGTGCATTTTCCTTTAGTTTTATTCTTGCTGTGGTTCTTTGGTAGAACGCTCAGCTATACCCCTCCAACTTTTTAATTTAGTGGCGCCTTTAGTTTAGGCTAAAGGCAAATTTAGCAAATAAACCAATAAGAGATATTAAGATGAGTTCAATTGTTATAGTTTCAGGTAGCCGTACTGCAATGGGTGGTTTTCAGGGTAGTTTATCTTCTCTAACTGCTCCAGAACTTGGCGCTGCTGTCATCCGTGAATCGATCCAACGTGCAGGTGTTAAACCTGAACAAGTAGATGAAGTGATTTTCGGTTGCGTACTTAGTGCTGGTATTGGTCAAGGTCCTGCTCGTCAAGCCATGCGTAAAGCTGGTGTGCCTGATCATGTCGGAGCTGTGACCATTAATAAACTTTGCGGCTCTGCAATGAAAGCGGTGTTAATGGCATCAGATACCTTAAAAGCAGGCAGTGCCAATATTATTGTGGCTGGCGGCATGGAATCTATGACAAATGCACCTTATATTTTGCCTAAAGCTCGCGGTGGTTATCGTATGGGACACGGTGAAATTAAGGACCATATGTTTTTAGATGGCCTTGAAGATGCAGAAACAGGTCGTTTAATGGGTTCTTTTGCGCAAGACATGGCAAACACCAAAGGCTTTACCCGTGAGCAAATGGATGACTTTGCAATTTCTTCACTTAAAAAAGCGCAAACTGCGATTACGGAAGGTTATTTCAAAGAAGAGATTGTTCCTGTTGAAGTAAAAACCCGCAAAGGTGTTGAAGTTGTTGATCAAGATGAGCAACCATTAAAAGCAAATCTTGAGAAAATTCCAACTTTACGCCCTGCTTTTAGCAAGGACGGTACAATTACAGCCGCTAACTCAAGCTCGATTTCTGATGGTGCTGCTGCATTAGTACTAACCACTGAAGAATATGCTCAAAGCCATGGGTTAAATACCTTAGCAAAAATTGTGGCAACTTCGACGCACTCTCAGCATCCAAGCGAATTCACAATTGCTCCAATTAGTGCAATTCAGAAAGTACTTGAGCGTGCTGGTTGGTCTGTTGATGAAGTAGATGCTTGGGAAATTAATGAAGCTTTTGCAATGGTGGCAATGGCACCAATTCATGAACTAGGTATTGATGAAGCTAAAGTGAACATCCATGGTGGTGCATGTGCATTAGGCCATCCAATTGGCGCTACGGGTTCAAGAATTATCCTTTCTCTTATTTATGCACTAAAACGCTTAGGTAAAAAGAAAGGCGTTGCGGCTCTATGTATTGGTGGTGGTGAAGCAACGGCCGTTGCGATTGAAATTTAATTCAAAATTATAAGAAGGTGTAAGGATTTTCTTACATCTTCTTTTTTATAAGTAAAATTCCTAAGCTGTTTTAAATAGCTCATAACAAGTTTGACGGAACCATTTATGGCTACTCTTATGGTGACAAGACATATGCCAATGTTGCTTAACGTCATAAGTTGGAAAATCAAGCGGTGCAGGTAAAATTTGTAAGTTCTCTCTAACCAATAAAACTTGGCTTAAATAATATGGAACAGTGGCAATCGCATCTGTTTCCTGAACGACTAGACCTACACCTAAGTAACTTGGTAAACGAATTAAAATATTTCGATCCAACCCTTTATTTTGTAGTTCATTTTTAATGTGATAATGCCCGATACCTGCATCAATATCGATATGATATTCGCGCATATAATCTTCTAAAGTAAAATTATTTGGATCTAAACGCGGATGGCTTTTTGAGCTAATCACAACATAGTGTTGACGAAAAAACTTCTGCTGATAAAAACCTTCTTCTAATTGTGGTAAGAAACCTATCGCCAAATCAATTTCACCATTTGCCATTTGATAGCTGGTTTCTGGCGTAATAGGTCTAATATTTAAACGGATGAGAGGTGCTTTTTCTTTTAAATAGTTGGTTAACTGAGGCAGTAAAACCAAATGTGACACATCAGTCATTGCAATCGTAAACAGCTGGTCTGATGTCAATGGATCAAAGTTCACATTAAAGTTATTAATACTTTCAACTTTATCAATAACTTCACTAATCAGAGGAAAAATCTGCTTTGCCAGTTCGGTCGGAATCATTTCATTGCCGACTCGAATAAACAAAGGATCATTAAAATGTTGACGAATTTTGTTTAGACCGTTACTTACACTCGGCTGTGTTAGACCAATAGCATCTGCAGCCATTGAAACACTTTTGAACCGATAAATATGATAAAAAATATTTAATAATCTACTGTCTAGATCAAACAAAATTGTCTCCGCTTGGACTTAATAATCCATTGAAATAAGTTCAAAAGCAGTTATAAATGATAGAAAAATTCTTCTACCCTACTTTTGACTTATTGAATTTTACTCTAAATTAGCAAAGAATTCAGACGAGGGGCAATGCTTTATCATGCCTTTCATCATAAAGACCCAAGCATAATCTACTTATTTGCTTAATTTATATATAAATATCGTGTACTTCACCCTTTGAATGAGTATGCGTTATAGTTCTTGCTGGGCTTTAAAACCATTCCATATTTGTTGTACCGATTTATTATCACTCAAATTATTTTTGAAAATATAAATATCTTGAGCAAGGCAATATTCTTGCTGATCTAAAATAACCAATTTCCCAGCTGCAAGGTCTTCTTCAACATTAATTTTCGGAATCCAAGCAACCCCTAGACCTTGTAAAACCAGCTCTTTTAAATTGGTGGCATTATCAGTTTCATATAACGTTTTATATACGAGCTTACCTTCAATAAGTTGGTCCACTAATTTTCTTAAGTATGCGTGTTTACTATACGCTAGTAGAGCAAAGTTACTTTGTATTGTATGTTTTGGGCTATGGTCGGGTTCAGTTGCAGAAACCGGTACAATGACCGTTTCAGCAATTTTAATACCACTTAAAATATCATCTCCAACTTTTCTAATATTGCTTTTATCTGCATAGCAAATCATGAAATCACAGGCGCCTTCTTTTAACAAAGATAGGCCTTCTCCACTATTCGTTGCGACAATTTCAATTTTTAAATCACGAATAAGAGTAGGAAATTTCTTTAAAAATGTTGTTAAAAAACCTGAAGCTAATGAGTGAACCACACAGAAACGAATGGTAGATTCAGTCTCATTCTTAATATTTTTAATAAGTTTTGCGGTCTCCTCTACCTGTTTTTCAATATTCTTAGACATCACTAATAAAATTCGGCCAATATCTGTAAATTCGATGTTGTTTTTGTTGTTCCTAATAATGACTTCAGCACCAATCATTTCTTCAATTTGTTGAATTCTTCGAGTAAATGCAGACTGGCTAATAAATCTTTTCTCGGCTGCTTTCGAAATCGAACGTTCACGTTCTAATGTGAGGAGATCCTCTACCCAACGGACTTCTAAATTCATCTTATCTATTCCCTTTTAGATTTGTAATTTTATTAATTGATATTTTTGGGAAGAAGCATAAATAAATTTAGGGATGAGAAAGAATGATAAAACATAGGGAGTACCTGCAAAAATGCGAGAAGTGAAAGGACAAAGCCAATCTATAAAATTAAGTATTTAATAATTTTGACATAGAAAAGAAGATAAGAAAATAATAGGTTTTGTTTTCACAAGACAAGAGATGAACATAAGTACAGTTCAGCTAAAAAAATTATTTAAATCAATTGATAAAAACCCATCATAAAATTAAATAAGTGATCTTAACAAGATAACTTTTAGAAATAAGCACGAAATTCTATTCGTACATTTTAATGATAAAAAAAGTCCGCACCTTGGGGAAGAATGCGGACTGTAAACTGTTTCAATAACCAATCTCTAAGTTATTGATTGAATTTTAAGAATCTTAAATTAATACACTATTCCACTATAAAAAGTATCTAAAAATCTAGTTTTAGACTCTTTCTCACTTCATCTAATCATCAAAAAAGAGAATTATTATTTACTCTTACTATAATTTGGTAAGGTAATAATTGATAAGTAAATGATTACCTTACCTCATTTCAGGATTTAAGCAGTATTAATAATTAATTGTATTTCATACAATATTTAAGGTAAGTATAAATTAATAAGATAATCCCGACTATTATACTAAAGTATCTATAGACTGACAGGGAGTGCATTAATTCATCAGTAAGAGCGATAATTCATCCACATAATGATCTATAGAAAATGAACTAATATTCACCAATTAAGTAGTATAACTTTCTTGAAATTTCAACCATCATGTTTGAGGTATATTGGCTGATTTCAAATATCTGTTTTTTCTGTGGGTTAAATACCATATTGTCTTTTTCATCACTAAAAAAAACATAAGTTGTGTATTTATCCATGTGATGAATATGCTCTTTCAAGCTTAGTTTTTCACCAGAGTTAGGGTCATATGCAATAAACTTCATTCTCATGCATTTGTCTCTTTACAGCGCTGACATCTTAATAAAATTTCAGTCAAAAGATTATTTAATAGACAATAATCTTCATTACCTCAATTACTTATACGATGCAGTAGGGATATTTTGTTTTGCTTTTTGAATAGATAACTCAGCATTCTTAATCGATTGCTCAGCTTCTTTAAGCATGTGTGAACTTTTGGTTTCAGTTTTTTCTTCATTTCCTATAAGGAGATAGCAAGTAAAACTTCCCAATATTAGTAAGGCACCAATTACTTTTAACATAAACTTAATAAATCAAAATTTTCTGTATTATAAGTATTTTTATGTGAAATGCATCACAATTTTATTAAAATTTATTAAACAAAACTCATTATTTCTTTATATAAATTAATTTTCACATGAAAATTCAAATAATTTAATAACGTTCCTGAATAAAAAACATTATTTAGTTCGCTTCAAATTTTTTAATTTACTTAATTCTTGTTGAGCAACTCACTCTAAAGAAATTATACAAGCAATTGAATATATTAAATTTTGTAAGATATATAGCTTCCAAGGCTCATCAACTATTCAATATTCATTTTATCGTAATTCAGTTTTTGATATGCAAAAAATGCATAATTACTTTAATAAATGCATTAGAAGTGAAGCATTTCGAATTCTAAGATGAATCATCTTTAATGAATCGAAGTTTAATGATGAACGCAGATATTACTACCCGTATTGAGAAGGATCTTATTGGTCATAGAGAAATCAACAATGATCATTATTACGGAGTTCAAACATTACGTGCTTTAGAAAATTTCAACTTAACAAATAGCAAAGTTGGAAATTTCCCTAACTTAATTAAAGCATTAGCTATGGTTAAACTTGCCTGTGCTGAAGCAAACTATAATCTTAAAAACTTAGATCAAACTAAATTTGAAGCGATCGAATATAGCTGTAATCAGCTTATTCGTGGAAACTTCCATGACCAGTTCCCAATCGACATGATGCAAGGCGGTGCTGGTACTTCAACCAATATGAATGCAAATGAAGTATTGGCAAACGTTGCTTTAGAATATATGGGACATTCTAAAGGTCAATATCAGTACTTACATCCAAATAACGACATTAACATGTCACAGTCAACAAATGACGTATACCCTACTGCAATCCGTTTAGGTTTGTTACTTAGCCTAGATGAGTTAAATCTTCCATTTAACAATTTGATTCTTAGCTTCCTAAATAAGTCTCAAGAGTTTGCACACATTTTAAAAATGGGACGTACTCAGTTACAAGATGCCGTGCCTATGACATTAGGTCAAGAGTTTGGTGCTTTTGCGGTAACTCTACAAAAAGACCTTGAGCAAATTAATACGCTTATTCCAAATGTTTTAGCTTATATGAACCTTGGCGGTACAGCGATTGGTACAGGAATTACCACTGAATATAGTTACCGTGAACTCGCGATTCAAGCACTTGGAAAAATTTCTGGTAAGAAAATTAAGTCAGCTCCAGATCTAATCGAAGCAACTTCAGACATGGGTGACTTTGTTCTTTTATCTGGTTTATTAAAACGTACTGCAACTAAACTTTCAAAAATTGCCAATGACTTGCGTTTACTTTCAAGTGGTCCACGCACCGGCATTAATGAAATTAACTTAGAAGCACGTCAACCGGGTAGCTCGATTATGCCGGGTAAAGTAAACCCAGTTATTCCAGAAGCAATGAACCTTACTTGCTTCCAGATTATTGCAAATGATTTGGCTGTAACTTTAGCTGCTGAAGCTGGTCAATTACAGTTAAATGCAATGGAACCACTTATTGCATTCAAACTATTTGAATCGATGGACTTACTTGGTAAAGCAATGGCAATGTTCCAAAGTAAATGTATTGATACGATTACGGCCAACCCTGAGCACTGTAAAGCTTTAGTTGAAAACTCAATTGGTATTGTGACTGCACTTAACCCATACCTAGGTTATGAAACTACAACTCGTATTGCTAAAACAGCAAATGAAACTGGGCAAAGTGTATTGGCTCTAGTTCAGAATGAAGGTTTATTATCAGCACAAGTGCTTGATGATATCTTGTCGATTAATAATATGGTTAAACCAAAAATGTCGGCTTAATTCTTAAAATAAAAAAGGAGCTTTTAAAGCTCCTTTTTTATTTGTCCTGTAACTTTTAAAAGCTAAAAGTTGTAGAAAATTGAGCTGTGCGAGGATTACCTAAGAACAGATAGTCATCCCCCATAAATGCCCCTACATCACGCCAATATTTCTTGTTAAATAAGTTATCAATATTGAATCTAAAAGTTGTGTCATGCCCAGCAAAATTTGTTTTATAGGCAGCACCAATATTAAAGACACTATATCCGCCTACTTTTGCAGTTCCCTCTTTGTTTGCATATTTACTGCTACTATATTGCATACCACTGAGTAATCTTAATCCTTCAACTGACGGTACTTTATAAGATAACTGTGCAGTTGCGCGTACCTTTGGTACATTTTGAGTTTGATGACCTTTGTAGCTGTCAGTATCAATATCAACAAGACGAGATTTGGTAAAGGTAATGCCAGAGCTTACATCAAGTGTATCGGTTAAGGCGCCTGTTAAACCTAACTCAATACCTTGATTGTGTTGTTCGCCTTGCTCAACAAAATCAAAAGTTCCATCTACATTCACTTGGCTATATTGATTGTCTTGTTTTAAATCAAAAATAGCTGCTGTTAATAAGAAGTTGCGTATTTGTTGCTTAACACCAAATTCATATTGTTCAGAATTTTTCGGTGATAGAACTTCTAGAGCATTATTAGCAAACCAAGGAGCTTCGCCACCATCTGATAAACCTTTAGCATATGAAGCATAAAGATTAGTCGTAGCAGTTGGACTATACATGAGTGCTAATTGTGGCAAAAACTTATTTAAATAGGTATCTCGGCTTTGCTGCCCATCTGAATTATAAGCTTGCTCATCAAGGTGAATAAGTTTTCCACCAAGTAGGGTTGACCATTGATCATTAAATTGAACTCGGTCAGAGATTGTAAATGCAGTTTGATCACTCTCTAGAGCTTTGTAACGATCGCCTGGACTTTCCAATGAAGGATTGTAGTCGACCGTATCTTCATAAATATTGCCTGTTCCTACTGCTACATTCAGTGGTGTATGGTGTTTTAAGGTTTTATATGTACGTTGTAATTCGAAAGCGATTTGATGCTGAATATTGCCAGTATTGAATTGGCCATTTAACCCAGCAGCAAATTGATTAGTTATACGTGTGTCATCTGGGCTGCGGAAGTCATAAATATCATAATTTCCGTGTTTATCAAAAGTATTGCCCAAGCCCGTAACTTCACAAATGCTGCTATAACAGCCCCATGGGAAAGCACTATTGTCATCAATCACAACACGGCTTTGTGATGCACTTAAGCTACCATTCCATTGATCGTTAAATGCATATTGATATTTCAAGCTCGCATTTACACTATTATTTACAACAGGTTTACTCCAAGACTGATAACCCAATAAACGGTCTTGATCTACATTTGTTGGTACTTCTTGCCCATCAAGCAGTTGATAGCCGGGTACAGAACGTTGACTTTGATGCTGGGCTTCAATGTCAAACAGTAGTTTAGAACGATCATTAATTTTCCAGTCTAAAGCTACTGAACCAAACTCACGCTTACCATTTGCATGATCAACATTTGGATGAATACTTTCATGTGCTAGATTGATTCGATAACCGAAATTATCATTAATAAAGCCGCCGACATCCGTTGCCAGTGTATAGCCGCCTTCTGAATTTGCATCGACCGTAATATTTTTAACATCGGCAGGTCTTTTGGTTACATAGTTAACAACACCACCTGGCGTCGACATACCACTTTGAATTGCAGAAATGCCTTTTAAGATTTCAACTTGTTCTTTATTTTCTAAAGCTACATTTTGCTCGCCACGTATGGTATGGCCATTAATGAGATAACTTGAACCTAAATCGAGTGCAAAACCCCGTGCTACAAAGTTTGGATAGTAGCCAATAGCAGCGTAGCCATCGCCTAAGGATGAATCATTTTTAATAACATCGGTGAGTGTTTTTGCGTGTTGATCTGCTATGCGTTCAGATGTAATGGTAGTAATAGATGCAGGAACTTTTTTTACTTCACCAGTTTGAAAGCAAGATAAATTAACTTTTCTAGACGTATATAGTGCATCAATATTTTGTGTAGCGTTCACAGTAATGGTTGGAAGCTGCGAAACCTCCACTTCATTTGCATAAACGACAGATGTTATGAGTGCAATAGATGAAGCTAATGCTGTTTTAGAGCATGTTATGAAGTGAAGATTTAACGAACGTCTTTCCATTGAATAGTTACCTGCTATTGCGAGCATAATTTATAAGGCTAAAAATGGTTATCTCCCTATTTTCAGCCACGCAAGAATACAGGCACACATATTGAGAAACAACACATTCTGTATTTTTTCGATTAAGTGAATTTTGTCCGAATTTTTGAACTTATCATTATATAAATTTTATTTATTTTCTTGAGAATTGAGACTATAACTTTTTAAGTATTATCAAATATTCAAATTACACTTAAGCTCAAAATGGAACCTAAAAAGGAGAAAGAGAATAGAAAAAATACTGGTATTAAATTAGCTCAATGATTTTAAATATAATTCATTATCAAATTGAGCGTAAGGAAATGTTCGATCATTGGTTAAAATATCTTTAAATCGAACAAAAGGACGTAATCTCACTAGAAACGAATTTTAAAATTAGAAAAAATGAATGGTTAGGAATTTTAAGGACGTGCTCAGGGCTGAGTGATTTTTAATATTTTATTCTCTTTTCTGTTTAGCATACCTAAAAAATTCCTAGTTTTTGTCTACAAAACGATGGATGTAATATGACATATACTCAGGAAGAAAAACGTAGTCGAATACGTGGGATTGTAGGCGCAGCCTCTGGTAATTTAGTCGAATGGTTTGATTTTTATATTTATGCAGTATTTGCTGCTTACTTTACTCAAGCTTTAACCGCACCTGATATGGATAGTACGACCAAGTCTATTTATGTTTGGGGGGTATTTGCAGCAAGCTTCTTTATGCGTCCGATTGGAAGCTGGCTATTTGGTCGTATTGCAGATCGACATGGCCGAAAGAAGTCGATGATCATATCAATTTGTCTTATGGCTTTAAGCTCCTTTTTATTTGCAGCTTTGCCTACTTATGATCAAGTCGGTTTATTTGCCCCTTTTCTGTTACTGCTTGTTCGTTTACTTCAAGGCTTATCAGTGGGTGGTGAATATGGCGCCGTTGCCACTTATATGAGTGAATTAGGCTTAAAAGGTCAGCGTGGTTTTTACTCGTCTTTCCAATATGTCACCCTCTCTGGTGGTCAATTGCTTGCAAGCTTACTGGGCGTTATTTTGTTGACGTTCTTAAGTGAACAACAATTACATGATGGCGGCTGGCGTATTCCGTTTGTTATTGGTGGTATCGCAGCAATTTTATCTTTGCTTGCACGTAGTCGTTTAGAAGAAACGCTTTCTCATCAAGACAGCGAACGAAAAGAGTCTGGCAGCTTAAGAGAACTCTTTAAAAAACACTGGAAAACCTTTTTATTGGTGGTTGGATACACTTCTGCCGGTTCATTAACGTTTTATGTAGAGACCGTTTATTCAAAAACCTATTTAACCAACTTAGGGATGGATGGAAAAACTGTTGGTTATATCATGACCTTCGCGCTATTTGTTTATATGTGTGCTCAACCTGTATTTGGAGCAATTTCGGACCGTATTGGGCGACGCTCTTCAATGTTGGCATTTAGCTTATTGTCCGCCATTTTTATTTATCCAGTCATGGTGATCGGGATGCGTGCCTATATAGATTCTCCGATCATCATTACATTGCTACTCATCTTTATGATGATGTTACTCAGCTTCTATACTTCCATTAGTGGTTTGGTAAAAGCTGAAATGTTCCCACCTCATGTGCGGGCTTTAGGTGTAGGTTTCTCGTATGCAGTAGGTAATGCGCTGTTTGGTGGTTCTGCACCTTCAGTTGCCTTACAGTTTAAAGCTGCCGGAATTGAAAATACCTTCTTTATATATGTGATAGTCATGCTGATTATCTGTTTCTTATGTAGCCTTGCGCTTCCGAAAAAACCAGATTATTTAGAACATGATCATTAATTAAATAAAATGCCTTCTGTCCCAAGCAGAAGGCATCTTTTATCCCTTAGCAAATTCTTTTAAAAAAGCCCACGGAAAAATCCCTTTATCATGCCCATCACTAAAGCAAATTTGGGCCCCATAACCTTGATCAAACATAGCTGTCACTTCAACATTTTGATGCTCTATTTTAATTTGTTTAATCCGCTTCGCTCGGCAAAAGCCACATGGGCAAATTTCCCTTAAACTTTGATGACTCAAACATACGCTTGAGCCATCGGTCCATATAAAGTGAACCTGCTTATTTATAGTGTCGACACGGATATCAGGTCTGATTTGCATACTTCACCTCACCAATTTGATTTAATCCAATACGAATCGCTTTTCGTACTTCAGGATCTGGATCATTTTGATGTTGTTCCAATAACGTCTGAGCTTCTGATGTGCCGATTTCGCCGAGTGCTAAAGCGACTTCTTTACGCAAGTTACTAATTTCATGCTTAAAGTTATCAGACAAATGAGCTACTGCTAGATGCGATTTGAGTAGTCCCAAGCTTCGTACTGCTGCAATACGTACTTGCCAATACAAGTCTGATACAGTATGAATTAAAGGAGCTTCGAGCTGAACAATACGTAATTTTCCAATCGTGAGCGCAGCTTCCACTCTTAGTTGCCAACTTTCCGAAGTTAAAGAATGTTGAAGTGCTTGGATGACCTCAGTTGATATACTCTGACTATAAGCCAAACCACCTGTTGCAATACGGCGGACCTCATCATCTGTATCTGTTTCTGCAATTTTTGCCAATATCGTAATCGCTTGGTCTTGTTGTAACCAACTTAATGCACTGACTGCCTCACGGCGCACAAATGCATTTTTATGGTGTACTAAAGCAGATATCTCATCAAATAATTGCTGTGGTCGTAAAGGTTTTAAAGCACGCAGAATTGCACTAAGAGCAAAAGTATCCGTATGCTTTAAATAAGGCGCAAGGATTGGGGCTGATGCCGCATTTTTCACTTCACTTAAACTTTGACTGGCAGTTTGTTTCACATTCACATCTGTATCAAATAAAGCTTGAGCCAATACTTGTAAACTGGTTGGATCTTCCCAACTTTCTAACTTTTTTGCTGCCTCTTGACGAACTAAAGCTGAAGAATCGTGTTGCAATGCTGCATGCAACCAAGGGAGTAAATCCGGATTTTCTTCATCGCCAATATTCATTAAAGCGACAAAGCGAATCTTTTCATCTGGGTCATTGAGCTGCGCAAGAAATTCCTGATTATATTCATCGAGGTCATCTAAAGCTTGATAATAAAAACTCATTCGTATTCCTTAATTTGTGATTTCTTTCCAAGCCCTAATGGATTTAAACGTCTTAACTCTTCTTGTTGAGTAGCTTCTTTTAAAGTCTGGATGCAATGTTTTTTAATGGCTGTAAATTCACTACTTGTTACAAGCTCAACATCTCGTGGACGTTCAAACTTAAGTGGAATTTCTTCAATAATTCGTCCTGGGCGATGGCTCATAATCAACACTCGATCGGCTAAAAAAAGTGCCTCATCAATATCGTGGGTAATAAATAAAACCGACGTTTGGATTTCTTGCCAAATTTCGAGTAATAGCATTTGCATTTTTAAACGAGTTTGAGCATCTAAGGCACCAAAAGGCTCATCCATTAATAAAATGCGAGGTTGATTAATCAGTACTCTCGCAATTTCAACTCGTTGCTGCATACCACCAGAAAGTTCGGCTGGAAATTTATGTTCAAAGCCTTTAAGTCCGACCAGATCAATCATTTTCTGAGCTTGTTCAATACGCTTTTGCTTAGCAATGCCCTTCATTTTCAAACCAAAAGCAATATTTTCAAGCACGCTTTTCCATGGAAATAAGGTATGTTGCTGGAACACCAAACCTCTGTCTGGATGCGGTTCAAATATCGATTCATCATCGACCGTTAAAGACCCAGAACTAATTGGTAAGTGCCCTGCCAAAGCACCTAATAATGTTGATTTACCGCAACCCGATGGGCCAAGTAAACAAATAAATTCGCCCGGTTGTATTTCGAAATTAATCCGATCTAGTGCCTGAAAACGATTTTTAGCTTGCCCTAAATGTAGCGATAGATTTTGAATACGAACATGGCCTTGTGTAATTGACATTTTAAGACTTCCTCAATTGATACCATGGAGTAAATCGGTTTCCAATCACACGCACCAATGTACTGCTAAACATACCTAACGCTCCGATCAGCACCATGCCAACCACGATATTGCTATAGTTTTGCAAGGTGAAAGATTCCCATGTGAAATATCCAATTCCATGTTGCCCAGAAATCATTTCGGCAGTCACTAAACAGAACCAACAAGTACCCATTCCAATAGATAAACCAGTAATAATGTTCGGTAATGCACCTGGAATAATGACTTCATGAATGATGGCAAGATCAGAAGCGCCTAGACTTTTTGCAGATGCAACGAGTCTTGGGTCAACTGCACCAACACCATGTACGGTGTTTAATAAAATTGGAAATAAAGCCCCAATAAACGTAATAAAAATCATGGAAGCTTCTGATGAGGGAAAAATCAGAATTGCTAAAGGAATCCATGCAACTGCTGGTATTGGACGTAATACTTCTAATGGTGGCATTAGAAAGGCAGCCAGTTTTTGGTAACATCCTGCCAACAAACCAATACCTACACCAATTAGAGCCGCAAGCACAAAACCAATCACTACACGAAACACACTAGATTCAACATGTTCAAATGCAGCGCTGAGTTGAAAAAAAGCCCATAGCGCATGAATGACATCTAAAGGTGTCGGGACATTGCTAAAGTTCACAAAGCCTAAATTTACTTTAAACTGAGCAAGTCCTTGCCAAATTGCTATCCAAAAAGCTATAGATGTGAAAGCAATGACATAGCTTTTCAAACGCGCTGGATATGATCTCAACTGCCGAAAAAATTTAATCAAAAATGTAATTTGGTTATTAGGTTTTGTCTGGGCTAAACTACTCATTTGTTACCTCCTGCTCATTAGGTAAGACAACACATCAGCTCTGTGTTACAAGCTGAATAGCTTTAAAGTCATATACTTTTCCGCCCTGTTGTTTAGCCCATTTTTCAGCATCATCTTTTAATAAAAAGGCTTGAATTTTTCCTGCTTTGTCTGTGGCATACCATGCCAAATTAGCAAGTAACTTAATGTCGGACTGATGATCTTGGCTATAAACCACACGTACCGTTTTTCCATTGGCTTGTATTTTCTTTAAATCAGAAAAAGCATGCTCAGGCGTTTCATAGCTACGCACTTTTTCTTCACCCTTTACCCAAATTTGAGTCACCCGATCAAATGTCTTGATGGGTTGGCCCGTTAATGCGTCATTGGCAACCAAAGGTGATTTTGCATAGTCGGCCAGTTGCTGGCTGTAATTAAGTCCGGATGCCTGAAATGCATCCTTAATATATTGATTATCAATAAATTTATTTACATCAAGCGTACCGTCGTTTTTGCCTAAAACTTTTAAGGTGTCTATCGCGATTTGAGTTGCTTTTCGATATTCAGGTTTCCACGTTAAGTCACGAGTTTGCAGACCTAAAGGGCCATGAAATAGATAAACAACTTCAGCAGGAATACCGGTTTTTTCAGCAATCAGTTCACTATATTTTTCAGGTTGCTCGCGAATCAAACGATTCGCTTCAATGGCTGCTTGTAAATAAGCCTTTATAACTTCTGGATGCTGCTGTGCATAATCTTTGCTGGCAAGCGAACCATGAAATGTCGGTGATTTTGCTTGTGAACCATCATAGATTTTTTTGGCAAAACCTTGGTAAGCAAATAACTCGCCAAATGGTACGAAGTCAGCATGCGCAGCAATCTTATGACTTTTTAAGGCA
The DNA here is from genome assembly GCF_041021905.1 of Acinetobacter nosocomialis. NCBI lineage: Bacteria > Pseudomonadati > Pseudomonadota > Gammaproteobacteria > Moraxellales > Moraxellaceae > Acinetobacter > Acinetobacter nosocomialis. The sequence continues at coordinate 1,938,441 of NZ_CP157432.1, read as the reverse complement.
GGCCCTGCTACTTCTGGCGCCTGAGCAATCACTTTAATATCTTTATCAAGTTGCCAGCCTTCTGCCTGAATCGCTCGTAGCAACAGTCCATGAGCAGTTGAGGCAAAAGGTACAGAAATGGTTTGTCCTTTTAGTTCTTTAAGCGATGTTACTTTTGAGTCAATTGGAACAACAATCGCATTGCCGCTACCATTAATACTGCCTGACAAAGGGGCTAAAAATATGCTTTCTTTGCCAGCTTTTTTAAATGCCGCTAAATTATTCACAGCAGGAAAGTCAGCCATTGCTCCCAAATCTAGACGCCCAGCTACCATTTCACTGGTAAGTGGTGCACCAGAGGTAAAGTTTTTCCATTGAATGTCATATTTAACGTGTTTATATTTACCATCTTTAGGCAAATATTTTGGTAATAAATTCAATTCACGAATGAGCAGCCCACCTGTTGCACAGTTAATGGTCGTGTCTTGTGTACCAATGGCGACACGTACAGTTTCTGTTTTACTGCCGCACCCCAAAGTGCCGAGTACCATGGCACCAATTAAACTACTGAGTAATAGTTTTTTATTGATCAATTTATTTTGTCTCATGTTGCGTATTCCAAATTAATTATTTGAGTAGGTATGGGATATTTACTTTGACTGCATCTGTTGGGCAGTCCTTTTCGCAAGGCATGCAATACCAACATTCATCAAATTGCATATAAGCTTTTTGGGTTGTTGGGTCGATTGCTAATAAGTCCATTGGACAAACATCTACACAGACAGTGCATCCTTTATCAGCAATACATTTATCCTCATCGATAATGACGGGTGCGACAGTACGGTGCTGTACTTCTTTAAAAATAAAAGTCATGATTTGAATTCCTGATTTATTTAGTCTGCTAGAGCAACATCTTTTTGAATGCGTAAACGGTCATACGACACAGCTTCATCTTGATTAATCGGAACCACATAAGGCTCGATTGGCCTTTTGAAACTGACCATGTTGCCCTGTTCATCTTTTTTCAAATGCGCATGACAGAACCAATCCGAGTTATTTTTTTGAGGGAAATCTGCTCTATAGTGGTACAGTCCCCAGCGGCTTTCTTCTCTAAACAGTGAAGCTCTTGCTGCCATTTCCGCGCAATCTCGAATAAAAGAAACTTCAGCGGCACGCATCAGCTCATGCGGGTTCCTTGCAGAAATTCGCTTAATATCTTGTTTAATTTCTTCAAAACGCTTGAGCCCAATTTCCATTTTTTGGCGAGTTTTAGGGGGCTGCAAATAGTCATTTACAAAACGGCGCAGCTTATATTCCACTTGTTCTGGAGGTAAACCTTCTGAGCAATTCAGTGGCGCAAATATTCGAGCTTTTTCTACTTCTATTTCACTTTGGTTTAATTTGCTATCTTGAACTGCACTCACGTATTGCGCGGCATTTACACCTGCAAACCAACCGTAAGTAAATGCACCAAGCATATAGTTATGAGGTACGGCCGCCATATCGCCAGCACTGTATAATCCCTTAACTGAAGTCTCAGCTTTTTCATTGACCCATACGCCAGAAGCACTGTGTCCGCTACAGAAACCAATTTCTGAAATATGCATTTCCACCATATCTTGACGATAATTGGTTCCTCGGCCCTCGTGGAAACGTCCACGGCTTGGGCGCTCATTGGTATGTAGAATCTCTTCAATGGTTTGAATGGTTTCTTCGGCCAGATGATCTACTTTTAAATAAACAGGGCCATTACCACTTTCCAGTTCTTGGTAAAACTCCCACATCATTTGACCACTCCAGTAGTCACATTCAATGAAACGTTCACCTTTACTGTTAGCGGTATAACCTCCTAAAGGACCAGTCACATAGGCACAAGCTGGACCGTTATAGTCTTTAATCAACGGATTAATCTGGAAGCACTCTAAATTGGCTAGCTCAGCACCGGCATGATATGCCATTGCATAGCCGTCACCTGCATTGGTTGGATTTTCATAAGTACCCATTAAGTAGCCGGAAGCTGGCAAACCTAAACGCCCTGCGGCACCACAACATAAAATGGCAGCTTTCGTTTTAATGACATAAAAGTCACCACTACGACAGTCAAAACCGAGTACACCATTGATTGCACCTTGCTCATTTTTTAAAAGCTTTGTGGTGACAATCCGATTATTAATTTTGACTTGAGCACGCTTTAATTGACGATATAAAACTTTTTTAACATCATGTCCTTCGGGCATTGGTAAAACATATGCCCCCATGTGATGTACTTTTTTTACTGCAAATTCACCTGTCTCATCTTTTTCAAACTTAATGCCCCATTGATCGAGCTGTTGAATGGTTGTGAAACTATGCTTCGCATATGCATATACAGTGCTTTGGTTAACTACCCCATCATTGGCAATGGTAATTTCTTTGGTGTATTGCTCAGGTGTCGCATATCCCGGAATAACAGCATTATTCAGCCCATCCATTCCCATTGAAATTGCCCCACTGCGTTTTACATTCGCTTTTTCAATGAGCAAGACTTTTAAATTGGGGTTTTCTTGTTTTGCTTTAATCGCAGCCATTGGCCCTGCAGTTCCACCACCAATCACTACAATATCAAACTCAAGATATTTAGTTTCCATTGTAAAATCCTTATTTTTATTTGAGTTATTAACGATGAATACGTAAACGGTACTGGAAGGTATCGCCTGAGAAATAGAGATATTCATAGTCAATCGGTTGACCATTTGCATCGTGAGTCAAACGTTCGACCCGTAATACCGGAGTTCCGATTTCGACTTGCAACAAGGCCGCTAATTCCTCATCCGCTACAGTGGCATCAATACTTAAATCTGCATGCCCTAAAGGAATGTCACATTCTTGTTCTAATGCTTTGAAAATATCGGTTGTGCGTAAATCAATCGCTTTTTCTTTAAGTTTCAAACCAATATGTTCTGGCAAATAAGTCAACTCATACGATACTGGCTGACGGTTGAGTAAACGAACACGCTGAATTTCATACACATTGGCTTTAACAGGTAACTTTAATTTCGGTACTACATGCATCGGGACCTGCCTAAGCTCGGCCGAGATGACACGGTTTAAAATTTCGTGACCAGCAGATGACATTGCTTCTGCAAAACCTTGCAAACTTGAAATGTTCTGGAACGTTTTTGGCTTGCTTACAAAGGTCCCTTTACCTGGCACCTTAAAAATATAGCCTTCCAACTGTAATTGGTTGAGTGCTTGGCGAACTGTGATTCGGCTTACACCGAACTGTTCAGCAAACTCGTTTTCAGATGGAATTTGACTCAGTACGGCGTATTCGCCATTTACAATTTTGTTAAGGATGAGTTCCCTTAACTGATCGTAAAGAGGCTTATGATTTTTAGCATCTGGGGGTAGCTGGCTCACGGCTTACAACCTGTTATAACAACTTGAGCAAATAATGTTTAAAATGTTTCAGCTTTGGAAATAATTTAAAGCGATAACTTTAGTTAAAAAAATAATTTCAATGAATATCAATAAATTAATTAATAGCTATCTATAAAAGTTAAATGGTTATCATAAAAAATACATTTGTGTTTGTTATGCTATAAAACATACTCCGTTGTGCCATAAACGTAAAAATTACTATTATTTTTTAGGGGATAATATGCAACAAAAACAATTAAATACCCCTGATGATTCAGTGGAACAAGTCACCTTCTGGCAATCCTTCTTATTTTGGCTCAAGCTTGGTTTTATTAGCTTTGGGGGGCCTGCTGGACAAATCGCTGTGATGCATCAGGAATTGGTTGAACAAAAGCGCTGGATATCAGAAAAAAGATTTTTACATGCACTGAACTATTGCATGTTGTTACCTGGACCTGAAGCGCAGCAATTAGCAACTTACATTGGTTGGCTTATGCACAGAACTGCGGGAGGTTTGGTTGCCGGTATTTTATTTGTATTACCCTCTTTATTTATTTTAATTGGGCTGTCTTGGGTTTATATAAAATTTGGAGATGTTCCTGTTATTGCGGGTATTTTTTACGGGATAAAGCCTGCCGTCACCGCAATTGTTTTCCATGCGACATACCGTATAGGTAGTCGTTCGCTTAAAAATAAGTTTTTATGGGTCGTCGCAATTGCGGCGTTCTTTGCCATCTTTGTCTTAAAGCTTCCTTTCCCGCTTATCGTTTTAACCGCTGGTATTGCAGGTTATTTAGTTAGTAAAAAGTACCCTGAGCTACTTTCCTCAACTGCTGGTCATAAAGCTAGTCAAAAAGATTATGGCCCAGCATTTATTGATGATGAGACTCCGACACCAGAACACGCTAAATTCCACTGGTCACGGTTAGCCAGACTTATTTTTATAGCAATCATTTTATGGTTATTACCCATTTTAGCTTTAGGCGTATATTTCGGATGGCATCACTCTTATACCCAAATGGCATGGTTCTTCACTAAAGCTGCGCTGCTTACGTTTGGGGGCGCTTACGCAGTTTTACCTTATGTCTATCAAGGCGCTGTCAATCATTTTGGATGGCTTTCACCTACACAAATGATTGATGGTTTGGCACTTGGTGAAACTACTCCTGGTCCACTGATTATGGTCGTTGCCTTTGTTGGTTTTTTAGGAGGTGTTAATCATTCACTACTTGGTTCTGAGCATCTATTTTTTGCTGGAGCACTCGGTGCAGTTATTGTGACTTGGTTTACCTTTCTATTTTCATTTGTCTTTATTTTTGCGGGTGCGCCGATTATTGAGTCTACACATAACGAAATTAAATTTACTGCACCACTCACTGCAATTACCGCGGCTGTGGTCGGCGTCATTTTAAATTTAGCACTATTTTTTAGTTATCATGTGTTATGGCCACAAGGCTTTACAGGGCATTTTGACATTGTTGCAGCCCTCATTACTCTTGCTGCATTTATTGCTTTATTCCGATTTAACATTAATGTGCTGTATGTCATTTTTGCTTCGGCACTGATTGGTTTAGGGGTTTATCTTTTATAGAAATTAGTCATGAGTTCTTTAACGTAATTGTGAAGGACTCATGCCATAAAACTGTTTAAAACGATGGCTTAAATGACTTGCTGAACTAAAACCACATACTAGGGCAATGTCTTGTAAAGAAAGCTGAGATGACTGAATGAGTCCTTTTGCCTTAGTTAAACGTCTTTGCATGACATACTGGTGAGGCGCCATATTCATGGACTGTTTAAACATATGAGCAAAATGGTATTCGCTTAAATTCACAACATTTGCCAAATCAGACAAAGTGAGAGCCTGATCTAGATGATCTTCAATCCATTCCTGAATATATTTGAGCTTATGAGGTGCCAACCCACCTTTAATAATAGGCTGTTGCCATTGAACACTGCTGTATCTTCTAATTAAATGATTTAGCAATAAACTTGCTGTTGTACTCATTTGCAAATGATTTGAAGAATCTTGCCAATCGCAATCTAGCAAGAAGAACTGATAAAGTGCTCGAATCCGTTCATCGTCATTAAAGACAACTTCGTTTAACTCAATTTGATTAGGTTCTTTGTCCCATATTTTTTCGGCAACATCACGTAAATGTTGGTCTGTATAATACAAGTGAACAAATTTAAGCCCACCTCGTATATCCCAAGTCGACTCTTGATGCTCAGGCAACAAACAAAAACGCCCTGGCCCGCCACCATTTTTCCAGCCTGCAGGTGTTTTTTGATAACTTTCATAACCATCTTGGATATAGAGACTCAAAGTATGGTGGTCGCTACAGACACTTACACGATCTTGCTGATTAGACCAAAATGCAAGTTGCATATTTTCATCAAGCACCACAGTTTCGTGAAGCTTGGCTTTAGATTGCTGTAGCTGTTCTAAAGTTTGATAGGCCATGCAAAATTAAAACGAATATCATTGAGCTTAAGTTAACCATATTCAGTAAAATTCAGCTAGTTCAGACATATAAAAAACGCAAGATCTTGCATGTACTACACAAGAATATATACGTGAAAAATGAAGCATTCCTAGATACTTAAGCTTGGTAATCGAGGATGAAGTTATGAATATTTTACTCTATGTTGCGGTGGTGTTGATTTGGGGAACAACATGGATTGGAATTGCCGTTCAGAGCTATTATGCAACACCCGTCGTTGCAATTTTATGGCGTTTTGCCATTTCAGCCTTATTACTTTGGGTTGTTTTACTATTTTCAGGAAAATTACAGCGAATTGCTTTAAAAGATCATTTGTTCTGTATGCTGCAGGGTCTTTGTGTTTTTGGCCTAAACTTTATTTGTTTTTATACCGCTGTTAAATATGTAAATAGCGGTTTAGAGTCCGTCATTTTTTCAATGGCCGTTTTCTTTAATGCCATTAATGCACTTATCTTTTTTAAGCAGAAACCTTCTCCAAACTTTGCGCCAGCTGCACTTTTGGGTCTAAGTGGTATTGTTTTACTGTTTTGGCATGACCTGATTAATAGTCAGTTTAATGCACAGTTATTAATGGGTATTGGGCTATGTGCAATAGGCACTTACGGTTTTTCTTTAGGGAATATGATTAGTGTTAGACACCAAAAACGTGGCCTAAATATTTTTTCAACAAATTGTTATGCCATGACTTATGGGGCATTGGTGATGCTAAGTCTAGCTTTATTTACTGGACAAGATTTAATGCCGCCGATGAATTTCCCATTTTTAAGCTCGGTACTATACTTAGCTGTATTTGGCACAGTTATTGGGTTCTCTGCTTATTTTTCTTTAGTTGGACGAATTGGCGCAGCCAAAGCAGCGTATAGCACATTGCTATTCCCTTTAGTTGCTTTAACAGTTTCTACTTTCTTTGAAGGATATGAGTGGACTTTAAATGCTGTATTTGGAATTTTGCTAATCTTGCTTGGTAATTACTTAATGTTTAGTAAGTTTGAAATTGGAAAGAAGTTATTTAACACTCAAAAAAATTGTGAGAAGCAGGCTTAAAGCCTGCTTTTTTTATAAATCATAATTAATTTTAGTAGCCCGTTTTTAACATCAGCTCAAAATCTTTTAAAGCTGCGGCTGCTGTGGCTAAAGGCGCAGATGCCCCTCCACTTACAACAAGCTCACCCATTTCTTGTGTTAACACCCGAATGCATTTTTGAGAACCTTGCAGATGAGCAAACGCATGATTTGCTGTAACTAGTCTTAATTCAACACCTGTTTGAATTTGCTGCTTTTTAACATGAATAAAACCGACCAGACGAGGAATTACATTTTCTTTCTTCCAGTCACGAATATGATCGGCAGTCACGTGACTGATTCCTTGTCTTGGAATATCTTGAATTTTTATATCAGCCCCCAAAACAGTGTTGGCTAATATGGTAATTTTAGCCGCGGTATCCCATCCCTCTACATCGAATGAACTGTCAGGTTCTGCAATACCTTTTGTTTGAGCTTTTTCAAGAGATTCTGTAAATGCACATTCGTGTTGCAACATATCATTCAAAATAAAATTTGTGGTGCCTGTAAACACACCTTCTATTTCTAAAATTTGGCAACCAGCCAAGTTATATTCAAACAAATCAACAGTTGGTAAGGCGGCAGCCGTCGCACCGCTAAAAAATAGTTTTTTATTGTGCTGATGTGCCAAGTTAATTAGTTTTTTACCTTCTACGACTAAAGCACCTTTAGATACCGCAATCGCATGCATGTTATGTGTTAAAGCATAATTTAAATAAAATAGGCCTTTCCCACCTGTCACATAATCACTTGGTCCGGTCTCAATAATGACATCTGCTTGAACCTGTTCTAAAAACTTTTGCTCTGTTAGGCCTACTTGATATTGTGTTTTATCTAGCCACTTTGAAGCCTGCAAACCCTCTTGATCAATTAAACCTGATGATGAGTTGCAGACACCCACTAAATGGGCATCAATTTGATATTTTTGTTTATAGTACGTCGCTCGATTTAAAAGGAGCTCTGCAATTTGTTGTCCAATCCGTCCAAAACCACAAATTGCCACGTTAACTCGCTTCATATCGCTTTCTCAAAAAATTTAAATGTTTTAAATGAAATTTCCAAAGATAATTTAAACATCTTATCTCTGGAAATTTAGTATTCATAAGGATGGTTAAAATACTATATCTCTTAGATATTTGTTAGATTAACAATCTTAATAACCATATAAATTGCGACAGCAAAAACCATTAAAGCAAAGACTTTTTGTACAATTGACGCTGGAATAAAACGAATAGCTCGGCGCCCTAATAACATACCTGCCATACATGCAAGTGCAAATGCGCTGGTAATGGCAACTGGATAGTGAAAACCCTCTGCAATATGCATCACAATACTTATACCACTGATGAGAAAAATAATCATAAGTGAGGTTGCAACAATGCTATGCATATCCAAATTGGTGACTTTTCTAAGCGCTGGCACAATTACAAATCCACCACCAACCCCTAACATACCAGTTAAAAGCCCAGCAATAATCCCGATGCTGGCAAGCACGCCACCAGTTTTAAAATTCCAGATAAAACGCCCTGTACTTGGGTTGACCTGACACGGCGGGTTATGAAAATCCGAAACTCGGTTACTGATAAGTCGATAGCCCACTGTAAACATGACCAAGCTAAACATTAACATGAGCCAAACAGGTGAAATCGTGTTAGCTATTAAAATGCCGATATGTGCCATAGGGGCACCAATTAAGGCAATCCAGATTGCAGCACGATAACGAACTATTTTTTTAAATAAACCTTCAATAGTTCCAATGAGTGTAGATAGCGCAACAGCCAATAACCCTATCGGTGCGGCTTGAGCCACGCTCCAGCCTTGACTGGTCATAAGTGCGGGTACGGCAAGAATGCCACCACCCGCACCAGTAAGACCAAGTAAAAAGCCAATCACAATGCCTTCAACGACAAGTAATAACATATTAAAAGCCTAAAATTGCATATACATTGTTTGCAGTAGACTGCTGGTTAATGAGTAAGTGGATTTTCGTCTTCTTGCGAAGCTTTAGTCGCTTCTCAGGATAAAGATTGCTTTGTTTATCCTCTTAACTCGAGCACAGCTTTCGTCTTCTTGCGAAGCTTTAGTCGCTTCTCAGGATAAAGATTGCTTTGTTTATCCTCTTCCGCTCAAGCACAGCTTTCGCCTTGCGCTCGGACAAAGCGTTGCTTTGTTTATCCTCGCTCAGGTTTGACCATCCACTCGCGACCTTTGAGCATGCCTTGCCAATAAATTGGCGGTAAAATCTGCTCTTTAAGTAACCATGCCAAACGAGATGGCTTTTGCCCATCAATCACCCATTTTGGGAAACTAGGAAGCAATTTGCCGCCATAACCAAACTCAGCTAGAACGATTTTTCCACGCTCTACGGTAAGTGGACATGAGCCATAGCCGTTGTATTCACAGAAGTTCTGCTTCCCCTTGAGCTGCGCTATCACATTTACAGCAACGATTGGGGCTTGGGCTCGCGCCGCAGCAGCAGTTTTGGCATTAGGTGCATTCATCACATCGCCTAAAGCAAAAATATTGGCATGTTGTGTGTGTTGTAAGGTTTGAGGATTCACACTCACCCAGCCTGCTTCATCAGTAAGAGTACTTGCACGAATAAAATCAGGTGCTTGTTGTGGTGGAACAACATGCAACATGTCGAAATCTGTTTCGACCAATGCTGCATTTTCATCATTCACCACCTTAAACCATGCTTTTTTTGCAGGCCCATCTACTTTGACCAGTTGATGATTAAAGTGAAGTTCAGAGCCATATTTTTCAACGTATTGCATGAGTGCAGGCACATATTCCTTCACACCAAATAAAACACCGCCTGAGTTATAAAAATGAATAGAAATATCTTTAAGTTTGCCTTGCTTTAACCAGTAGTCGGCTGAAAGGTACATCGCTTTTTGAGGAGCACCCGCACACTTAATCGGCATAGGTGGTTGAGTGAAAATTGCCTTTCCACCGTTTAGTTGTTGCACAAGTTCCCATGTATAGGGCGCTAAATCATAACGATAGTTAGACGTCACCCCATTTTTACCTAAGGTTTCGACTAAACCTTCAATGCCATGCCAATTCAGTTTTAAACCAGGACAGACAACCAATGCTTTATATTGGATGGTCTGGCATCCTTCCAAAATAACTTGATTATGTTCAGGGTCGAATCCGGCAACCGCAGCTTTCATCCATTTCACTTTTGAAGGAATTACACTTGCCATTGACCGTGCGGTTAATTGTGGCTTAAAAATACCGCCACCGACCATGGTCCAACCTGGTTGATAATAATGTGTGTCTGCCGGATCAATAATGACAATATCTAAATGAGGTTCGCGAGACAGTAAGCTCGAAGCTACAGAAATTCCTGCTGCTCCAGCGCCCACAATCACAACACTATAACAAGGAATTGTCGCTGGTTCATAATCATGTTTTAAAATACGTGGCACTAAGCCTTTTAAGTTAAAACCAAGTTTGTTAGCCGATTCAACTAGCAGTGCTGCATCTTGTGGAGCAACTTCAGCCAAAGCCCACAAACTGATTGCACGCATACCAGAACGGCAATACGCTAAAACGGGCTTTTGGGCATTCTGATAAAGCTGCTTAAACTCGGTAACTTGTTGATCGGTAATTTTGCCACTGGTAACAGGTTGATAAATTACCTTTAGACTATGTCGCTGAGCTGCTTCTTCAATTTCAATTACATTGGGTTGATCTGCACCTTCTCCATCTGGACGGTTACATATCAGAGTTTTTATTCCTTGGTCTGCAATTTTTGCAATATCGTCGACTGTAATCTGGCCAGCAACATAAAAATCTTGATTAACTCGTTTAAGTTCCATATTGCTACCTTCTTATGATTGTGAAATTGAGCCGCAAGCCTGATTGGCAGGAAGTGCTTTATCGATTTGTTTTGGATATGGAAGATTTAAATTATTCATTAATTTAATAAAATCTTCACGCGAGCGATTTTGACCTAGACGTGAGTTATTTAAGCGTTCATAACCAATCGTTGAAGATAGACGACCTTTGTAATCGTGTCCCGGATACACAATAGTCTCGTCAGGCAAGCTGAAAAGTTGTTTATGAATACTGTCATAAAGTGTGCCTGCATTACCTTGCTGGAAGTCAGTGCGACCACAGCCATCAATTAATAATGCATCACCAGTGAAAACCATATTTCCAACTAGGTAACTCGTACAAGCATTGGTATGACCTGGTGTATAACGCGCTTCAATACTGAGGTTGCCGACTTTAAGCATGCAACCATCTGTAATTAAAATATCTCCGCAATTTACATCTGAGTTTCGGTGTAAAACCGATTTGCAATGAAAGCGTTCACGAAGTAAATTTGCGGCCGTAATATGATCTGCATGAACATGAGTATCTAAGGTGTAAATGAGCGTAAATTGATGCTGTTCTAATTCTTTTGTGTAAACCTCTATATCTGATGCAACTGGGTCAATTAAAACAGCCTCTCGTGTTTCTTCACATCCAAGCATATATGTATAAGTCGAACTTTCCTGCTCAAAAAACTGCTTAAAGAACATGATTTATACCCTAATAATTTATTTCTTTCCTATATTTTGCAAATAAGATGCCAATTATTTAAAATTAAATAATAAATATAAAAATTAAATACTTATAACATTTAATAAAATTAAAGATAGAAAAAGGAATCAACTTGATGTTCCTATGAAACTCAAGTATGTTTCAATGAAACGATTGTGAAACAAATAAAATGGCAAAGCTAAATTTTGAGTCAGAACAGGATTTTTATATTTTATTTGAGCAGCTTAAGGCTCTCTTTCCAAATGCGAGCCTGTTTTTAGCAGACACATCAACTAAAGCAATTCATTATAAGTTTAATACAGATGACATTTCTGTTGAGAGCATGGCAGCGCTTACTCAAGACCACCACAATCAATATCTTGAGATCAATACTCCTAAAATGAGACAGCGATTTATCTATCAAGAACATGATATTTATATTGCCGAGCATCGCATTATCGGGAAGCTACATATTTTACAGCCTATTAACATAGAGAATGATATTGCTAATCAAGTAGAGCTAACAGAACAGTTGCAAGACTTGTCCAAGGTTTTTAATAGCTGCTCGCCAGAAATGACCCGTATGTTTTCAATTATTCAAAGAGTGGCAATTACTGAATTTCCAGTGCTTGTTCGCGGCGAATCTGGTAGTGGCAAAGAGCTTGTGGCAAAAGCAATTCATGATTATAGCCAACGTAAAAATAAAATTTTTGTAGCGATTAATTGTGCTGCTCTCAATGCCAATATTTTAGAAAGTGAACTATTTGGGCATGTGAAAGGTGCTTTTACAGGAGCAATTCGTGACCATAAAGGCGTGTTTGAACGTGCTGCTGGCGGAACGTTGTTTCTAGATGAAATTGCCGAGATTCCTTTAGAGCTTCAGGCTAAATTACTACGGGTTTTAGAAACAGGGGAATTTACTCCTGTCGGTGGTGAAAAACCGATTCAGGCCAATGTCCGAATTATTACCGCAACACATAAAGCTTTGCGCGAAGAGGCAAAAGCTGGGCGTTTCCGCCATGATCTACTCTACCGTTTGCGTGTAATTCCAATTTTTATACCGCCGCTCAGAGAACGAAAAGTCGATATTCCACTGATTGTCGATCAAATTTTAAAAGAAAGCTCAGCCCAACTCGAATCGATGCCTCGCCATATTAATCAAAAAGCCATGCAAGTTTTATTGAACTATGACTGGCCGGGAAATGTTCGTGAACTAAAAAACACTCTGCTTTATGCATTAACCATGGCAAATGGTAAGGTTGAAATTGAAGTCGAAGACTTACCAAATGAGCTTTTGAATGCTGAGGATTACGTTAAATTACCCGAGACAAATACAGAGCTGAGTCCAGAAAATGTGCAAGCCGCTTTAGAAAAATATAACCATAACTTAAATATGGTCGCGAATATTTTTGGAATTAGCCGCACTACTCTTTGGCGATACAGACAAAAGCACAAGCTTTAGCTAGGTATTTAACTCATCTAAGGCGTATCATATTGCAGTTGGTTAGGTCCGTTAGTTCAAAGGCTTTCTATGATTGTTCGCGATAAAAGCAGCGTTTTTAAACTCTTATTTGCATGGAAAGGAACTGTTCTACCCAAGGTTTTGCCAGCACTAAGTTTTGTTGTACTTATTTCAGCATGTGTGGTCTGGCTCTCTTATTATCACTGGATTCAAATTCCTACTGTACCCGCGATTGGATTTACTATCTTTGGCGTGATTCTTTCCATTTGTACGGGTTTTCGAAATAATGCCTGTTATGAACGATGGTGGGAAGGTCGCAAACTTTGGGGTGCTTTAATTGCCAATGCCAGACATATTGTTAGAGACAGCCATGTTTTATCCAATGAACAACGTGAACATTTAATTCATCAGGTCTTAATTTTTAGCAATTTATTGCGTGATCGCTTACGCCAACAAACCGCTGAACCAACCAAATTTCTTGAACATGCCTATTTAAACAACTCCTCACTTGATTATTTAAATGAGCATATTAATGCACCACAATTTGTACTCGAAAATATTCAAAAAGATTTAGTCAAGGCTCTAAAAGACGGCGAAATTAGTGACATTATCTATAGCACTCTGACGCGTCATATTGTTGAGTTAGGCAATATTCAAGCGGGTTGTGACCGTATTGCCGGTACACCTTTACCCTACTCATATTCAGTACTTTTACATCGTGCTGTTTACTGTTTTTGTTTCATATTACCTTTTAGCCTTGAAGCAGCTTTAGGTATTTGGACACCGCTTATTGTGGGTTTAATTGCTTATATGTTTTTAGGGCTAGATGCTTTAAGTGCTCAAATTGAAGAACCTTTTGGTTTACAAGAAAATGATTTACCGCTCGATTCAATTGTTCGCTTAATTGAGCGAGAGTCTTTAAGCTCTTTAGGACAGCCATTACCTCCTATTATTGAAGCCAAAAACAATAATTTACTTTAATAAAAAAGAGCGATGATTCGCTCTTTTTTATAGGCTTAAGTACTTATTTATGGATGTACGATAATCTTAACTGCCGATTCATTGTTATGAATTAAGGTTTCAAAACCTTGTGAAATCAAATCATCAAGTTGAATACGCTGAGTAATAAAAGGTTCCAGATTTATTTTACCTTCTTCAACCAGTTTAATAGTCTCCTGATGGTCATTTACATAGGCAATCGTGCCTCTTACATCAAGCTCTTTCATTACCACACTATGCACATTAATTGATGCTGGATGGCTCCAAATCGAAACAATAACAATAACGCCTGTTGGTTTCATTGCCGCAACCAAAGTATCTAATACCTTGTTAACGCTACTACATTCAAACGCGACATCGACACCATCGCCATTTGTGATTTTCATGACCTCAGAAACAACATCAACTTCTGATGGGTCTAAAATATAATCTGCAACTCCCGACTCTTTGGCTTTTTCTTTACGTTTTGCACTTAGCTCAGTAATGATAACCTTCAGTCCTTTCGCTTTTAAAATTGCCGAAAGTAATAAACCAATTGGGCCAGCTCCACCAACCAGTGCAATATCACCAGCCTTTGCACCACTACGTACGAAAGCATGATGCCCAACCGATAACGGTTCAATTAAGGCTGCCTGATCCAGTGGAATTTTATTGGAAATCGGATGTACCCAACGGCGTTTAACTGCAATTTTCTCCGACAAACCACCACCACGGCCGCCTAAACCAATAAAGTTCATATTTTTAGAAAGATGATAATTATCGCCCGGTCCAGTTGGTACATCATCAGCCACAATATAAGGCTCTACAACGACATGCTGACCAATTTCAATATCATCAACACCTTCACCTACGGCATAGACCACCCCTGAAAATTCATGTCCCATGGTAATCGGCGCAGATTCGCCTGAAATAGGATGCGAATGTCCACACGGTGGAATAAAAATCGGCCCTTCCATAAATTCGTGCAAATCTGTACCACAAATTCCACACCAAGCCACCTTGATACCTACAGTGCCGGGAGTGACGTCTGGTTCAGGGATATCTTCAATGCGAATATCGCCTCTGTCATAAAAACGCGCTGCTTTCATTATTATCTCCCTCAAATCAGGATGTTGTTTTAGCGATAGACAATTCCGCCGTCCGTTAAAATGGATTGACCCGTAATATAGTCCGAATCTTCACTTGCCAGAAAAGCAACTAATGCAGCTACATCGTCTGGTGTTTGGGCTCTACCTAAAGCAATGCCGTCTACATACTTTTTATAAGTTTCACCAATTGCTGCGCCCGTAATTTCAGCAAAACGCTTATCAATTTCAACCCACATGTCAGTTCCGACAATTCCGGGGCAATATCCATTTACCGTAATACCGTGACTGGCATATTCTTTTGCTGCAGCTTGAGTAAGAGCACGTACTGCAAATTTGGTTGCTGAGTAAATACCGAGTAAAGCAAACCCGTCGTGGCCAGCAATTGAGCAAGCATTAATGATTTTACCTTTATGTTGCCGCTGCTTAAATTTTGCAGCAGCAGCCTGTATTCCCCACAGCACTCCACCAATATTAATATCAACAATTTTTTGAAATTCGTCGGGTGTGATATCGGCAATCGCTTGAACTTGGGCAATTCCAGCGTTATTAATCATGACATCAAACCCACCAAGGGTCTGCTCAGCATGATTTATAGCGGCATACACTTGCTCGCGGTCACTTACATCAGCAATAAAAGTGCTCGCATTTACACCTAAAGCCTGAATTTCCTGCTGCACATCGTTTAGTCGATCTTGTTTAATATCCACTAATGCAATATGTGCCCCTTCTTGCGCCAAGCGCAGGGCAATCCCACGGCCAATGCCTTGAGCTGCCCCAGTCACTAAAACGACTTTATTTTTTAATCCCTTAACCATGTTCAACTCCTGTAAATGTAGAATTTCTACATATGAATCGCTCGTTGCATTGAAGCCAAAATGGATTCATTCATGGCTTCTGATAATGTTGGATGCGGGAAAATCACTTGAGCTAAACTTTCATCAGTTGCTTCTAGATATTTCGCAATGGCAAATCCTTGGATATGTTCGGTCACTTCATGGCCGACCATATGTGCACCAAGTAATTCACCCGTCTCTGCATGTATCACTGTTTTAACGAAACCTGACGCATCTCCAATTGCCAAAGCTTTACCATTTGCAGTTAAAGAAAACTTACCAATACGTATAGGTAGATTCTTAGCTTTTGCTACATTTTCAGTTAAACCAATACTCGCCACTTGTGGATGAGTAAAAATACAACCCGGAATCTGGTTACGATCGAGTGAATGGACGTTTGCTACACCAGCAATTTTCTCGACACATATTATGGCTTCATGACTTGCTTTATGGGCAAGACACGGTGCACCAGCCACATCACCAATGGCATAAAGTCCTGCTACGTTGGTTTTACAATAGTCATCAATTGCCACAAAACCTTGTGGATTGAGTTCTACACCTAAACGTTCTAGTCCTAGCCCTGTGGTATTCGGCTGTACACCAATTGCCGAAAGCACGCGATCAAAAACAAGCGTTTGAACATCATTTGCCGTTTCAACCACACAGTGGACTTGCTCATTTTCAATCTGAATACTTTGAACGACAGCATCGGTTAAGACTTTCATACCTTTTTGTTCAAATTGTTTTCTGACAAATTGGGCAACTTCCGCATCTTCAGTTGGTAAAATCTGCTTGGCTAAATCAATAAGCGTCACCTGACAACCCAAATCTTGATAAAGGCTAGCAAACTCACTACCAATTGCACCTGAACCTACAACCAGTAAACTTTTCGGTAACTGCTCTGGAACAAGCGCTTCTTTATAGCTCCAGACATATGTTCCATCGACAGGAAGCTGAGGAACATGTCGAGCTTTAGCTCCAGTTGCCAAAATGATATGTGGTGCACTCAAATCCTGACTATTACCTTGAGCATCTGTCACTTCAATTTTTTCTTTAGCTGTAAGCTGAGCACGACCATTAAACACGGTCACCTGATTCTTTTTAAGCAAGTAATCGATGCCTTGTACTAATTGAGCTGACACTTGTCGGCTATGTTGCACAAGCTTTTGAATATCAAAATCGAGTTGGGATACCTGAAAACCAAACTGTCCGGCATGTTTAAACTGGGTTGCGAGCTCTGCCCCTGCAAGCAAAGCTTTGGTTGGAATACAGCCCCAATTTAGACAAATTCCGCCTAAATGTTGCTCTTCTACAATTGCGGTTTTTAACCCGAGCTGGGCTGCACGAATTGCAGCCACATACCCACCCGGTCCCGCGCCAATCACAATTAAATCAAATTGAGTTTCTGACATGCGGGTTCTCCTACACCAAAATTAAAGCAGGGTTTTCAACAAACTGCTTAAAGCTGGCCAAGAATCTCGCCCCAACTGCGCCATCAATGACTCTGTGATCGCATGACAACGTCGCTGTGACAATCTCACGAACCACTACATTGCCATTTTCAACAACAGCACGTGATTCAGAAGCACCTAATGCCATAATTGCACCTTGCGGTGGGTTGATAATGGCATCGAACTGTTTAATGCCTAACATTCCTAAATTTGAAATGCTAAAGCTGCCTCCCTGAAACTCATCAGGTTGTAACTTGCCAGTCTTGGCACGCATTGCCAAATCACGCATGTCATCAGAAATCTGTGCTAAAGACTTCTGATTCGCAGCTTTCACAATTGGTGTAATTAAACCGTTTGGAATCGCTACGGCCACCGAAATATCCGCTTGAGAGAACTGTAAAATTGATTGAGTCGCCTCATCAAATTGAACATTCACCTCAGGTACTTTAATCAGTGCCGCCGCCGCTGCCTTAATTAGCATGTCATTAATCGAAAGTTTCACTTGTGGAACAGTCTCATTAATCTGCTTACGTAGTTTTTGCAAAGCCTCTACATTAAGATCGACCACTAAGCGGAAATGCGGTGCGTTACGTTTTGCAGCCTGTAACCGTGAAGCAATCGCTTTACGCATCCCATTCATCGCCACAGTTGTAATTGTCGATTGTGGTTGAGCTGCACATTGCACAGGTTGTTCATTTACCGATGTTGGGTTATTACGATAGTAAACTGCCTCAACATCTTCTTTACAAACACGGCCACGAGTACCTGAAACACGGCAATCATTTAGGTTAATGCCCCATTGTTTTGCTAAACGGCGTGCTACAGGCGTCGCTAAAACTTGGCTATCATCGGCAGTAGATTTAACCACTTTAGCTTGAGTTTGCTGCTTAACATCAGGCCATTGACCACCAGCAGCTTGTACAGCCTTCTGGATGTCTTGAACACTAATACGTCCTTCACGACCAGAACCTGTGATTTTTGCTAAGTTTACATTGTGTTTTTCTGCAAGCTTCAAGGCATGCGGCGTTGCAAACAACTCATTAGATGTTTGATAACCTTGTAATGACTCTGGTACAGCGTAGTCATCTTTCGCTACCTTTGCAGGAGCTGAAGCACTAGCTGCTACAGTCTGTGGTTGTTCTGCTTTTTCAGCAACAGGTGCAGTTGTTTCCGCTTTACTTTGCTCCGAAGATGCTTCGGGTGCTTGAGCTGCTGAACCATCTAGTGATGCGATAAACTTTTCAATTTCTGCATCAGAAACTTCACTATCAGCACATACGGCAATAAGGCCACCAACAGGTAAAGTATCACCATCTTTCGCTAAAATTTTACGGAGCGTCCCAGTAAAAGGCGCTTCTAACACATTGACGATTTTTGTGGTTTCAATTTCACAAATTTCATCACCCTTATTAAAGCTATCACCCTCTTTAATCAACCATTGGGCGATCGTGCCTTCTTCCATGGATAATCCCCATTTCGGGATCTCCAGCGTTTTAATTTCGCTCATCCTAAGCCTCCAATGTTTTTCGCACAGCTTGCTCAATACGCTCTACACTTGGAATCCATTCTTTTTCTAAAACTGGAGAGAATGGAACAGGCGTATGTGGTGGCGTTACGAGTTCAACAGGTGCTTTCAAATAGTGGAAACCTTTTTGCGCGATCAGTGCAGCAACGTCATGCCCAAAACCACAGCGTGCTGCTGATTCATCCACAATAACCACACGCCCAGTCGATGCAACAGACTCTAAAATTCCTTCTTCATCCAGAGGTGAAATCGTACGAGGGTCTACCACTTCAACCGAAATACCATCTTTTGCCAGTTTGTCTGCTACTTCATTAGCACGGTGTACCATCAGGCCTAAAGCAATAATGGTCACGTCTGTCCCTTCACGGGTGTAATTTGCCACACCAAAAGGAATGGTATAGGCATCATCTGGAACTTCGCCTTTAATGTCATAGAGCATTTTATGTTCACAGAACACTACAGGGTCGTCATCACGAATAGCCTGAATTAACAGCCCTTTCACATCATATGGGCTAGATGGAACTACAACTTTTAAGCCCGGAACCGCAGCAAATACGTTATACGGTGACTGAGAATGCTGAGCTGCTGCAGAAAAACCTGCACCGATCATGCCACGTACAACCATGGGTGCTTTTGCTTTTCCACCAAACATATAACGGAATTTAGCGGCTTGGTTATAGAGCATGTCATGACACACACCATAGAAATCCATAAACATTAAATCGGCAACAGGACGTAAACCTGTTGCTGCAGCACCAGCAGCCATACCGATAATTGCAGACTCGGTAATTGGCGTATCAATAACACGTTCCGAACCAAATTCTGTCCATAAGCCTTTGGTTACGCCCAATACACCACCGAAACCTTCTAACTGGTTTTCTTCAGTATTTTTACCGCCGTGTCCACCGCGAACATCTTCACCAACAACAAATACGGTTGGATCACGACGCATTTCTGATTCAATGGCTTCTTTAATTGCATTACGAAAACTTTTATTTGGCATCTTTACTATTCCTTTAGTAAGAGACATAGACGTCAGTAAGGAGTTGTTCTGGTTTCGGATATGCCGCAGCACGAGCTTTTGCAACGGCATCATCAACATTTGCCTTTGAAGCTGCGTCAATCTCGTCTAGTTTGGCTTCATCAATTTTGCCTTTGACTTTCTCACGGAAAATTTTCAAAGGATCTTTATTTTCTTTAATGAACTCGACTTCTTCTTTAGAACGAATCAAGCCAGGGTCACCTTCGAAGTGGCCATAAAAACGGTTTGTGATGGTTTCAATCACGCTTGGACCTTCACCACGGCGCGCGCGTTCAATGGCAGTTTGTGCGGCTTCATAGACAGCAAAGAAGTCTGTACCGTCAACTTTAACTGCCGGTAAACCAAAGCCTGCTGCACGGCCAGCAATGTCTTTGCTTCCTACTGCGTAATCATGACCAGTACCTTCACCAAAACCGTTATTTTCAAAAACGAAAATTACTGGAAGTTTAAGAACAACAGCCATGTTCATCGCTTCAAAAGTAAGGCCTTGGTTTGAGCCACCGTCACCTGTAAAAGACAGTCCGACGCCACCAGTCTTTAAGGTTTTTGCTGTCAAAGCTGCACCAATTGCTAAAGGAGGTCCACCACCCACAATCCCGTTGGCACCGAGCATACCTTTATCTAAGTCGGCAATATGCATAGAACCGCCTTTTCCACGGCACAGCCCGTCATCTTTACCGAAAATTTCCAGCATCATGGCGTGAATGTCACAGCCTTTTGCAATACAGTGTCCATGTCCACGATGTGTTGAAGTGATATAGTCTTTGTCGGTTAAGTTCTCGCAAATCCCGACTGCTACAGCTTCTTCTCCGCTATATAAGTGAATAAAGCCTGGAATATCACCATTGGTATTTTCTTCATGAAGTCGATCTTCAAATTCACGAATATCACGCATGCGTTTATATGCTGCGAGTAATTGCTCTTCCGTTAATTGCATATCCTTTTCCTTTATTATCTTGATTATTTAAAATCAACCAAGTTTCAGCGAGAGTTATATATTTCGCTATAAATAATAAAGCTCAATTTAATTTAATATGCTATTAGACTAAAAAGTTTTAAATGATTTTTGTAGCTATTATTTTTTATTTTTCACAAACTTAACTAGCGAAAATAAAATTAAAAAATTTTAATTCATTTCATGTGTTTATAAAACAAACCTTTAACCAACCTTTATTAATTTATAATGTTTGCTGTGCACTATACGCATTAATAAATTCTTTATTTTTTGTTTATATAAATAAGGTTTTTATTATAAACAGTCTGGTTGCAAATTAATTTAATATAAAATGGAATTTTATATATGGACTTAAAAAGGCAAATAGAAACAGGTATTAAATTAAGAGGAATAGATAAAGTTTCTCGTATTCCTATTAAAATTTTACCTACCGAAGAATTACCTAAAAAACCTGAATGGATTCGAGCAAAAATAACTGATTTCGAAGAAATTCAACGTATCAAAAATTTATTACGCCAACAAAAACTACATAGTGTTTGCGAAGAAGCCGCATGTCCAAATCTACCTGAATGTTTTGGTGGTGGTACGGCAACATTTATGATTATGGGAGATATTTGTACAAGACGTTGTCCTTTCTGCGATGTAGCACATGGTCGTCCAATGCCTTTAGATGAAAATGAACCTAAACATCTAGCTGAGACGGTCGCTAATCTAAACTTAAAATATGTAGTCATTACCTCTGTAGATCGTGATGATCTACACGATGGTGGCGCAGCACATTTTGTGAAGTGTATTGAAGAAATCAGAAATCGTTGTCCAGACACGCTAATTGAAATTTTAGTTCCAGACTTTCGTGGCCGTTTAGAAACAGCACTCTCTACATTAAGCTTATCACCACCCGATGTGTTTAATCATAATATTGAGACAGTGCCACGTTTATATAAAGCGATGCGTCCCGGTTCGGACTATGAGCATTCGTTAAATTTATTAAAATGTTATAAAAAATACTGTCCTGATATCAAAACTAAATGCGGCCTAATGGTAGGGTTAGGAGAAATTGAAGCTGAGGTTATTGCTCTACTCAACGATTTAAAAGATCATGATGTAGATTTAGTGACAATTGGACAATATTTACAGCCTTCTAAATCACATGCACCTATTCACCGGTTTGTGAATTTACAAGAATTTGAAAGATACACACAGCATGGCAAGCGTTTAGGCTTTAAAAATATCTGGAGTGCACCAATGGTCCGTTCTAGCTATTTTGCCGATCGGCAATATTTCGGTGAACCTGCACCAAAGCCATTTTCAAGAGAGGACGTTTTGTCATAGGACGAGGCGAAATAACAAAACTTACCCAATAGGATAATAGTCAAACTGTTTAAAATTATTTAAGGTAAATGAAATAACGAGGAAATAGTCACAATAAGAAAGCTAAACCTGTTGAGCGGCCACGGATACGCCATTTCAACGATAAAGGAACTTCGATATGGATATGTCAAAACAATTATTATTGCCTTCTACAGACAACCTTCCGTCTTTCTTTAGACCGGAAACAATCTCGGAAATACCTTGTTTAGGAAAAAAGCCGTCACTCGATCTAGATGCGGCTCCTATATTTGATCTAGATCAGGAATGGCAACATTCCTTATTTGGTCGTTCAATCCAAGAGTGCCATAGAAATTTGATGCATATTGCTGAAGATGCAGATATGGCAATTGGGGTAACTGACCCCCATGGTACTTTACTCTGGACATGGAGTAGTACACCTATGCGTTCATCTGCTGAACAAGTCCATTTTGTTGAAGGTGGACAATGGTCAACTCAAGCAGTTGGTCAAAATGCAATTGGTCTTGCCCTGAATACACATTCAGCAAGCTGTGTTTATTCACATGAAAACCAGATGAACAGTGTTAGAGACTGGGTATGTTATGCAGCTCCGATCACCGATGCAAACACAGGCCAGTTTTATGGCATTATGAACTTATCAACTAAGTATCAAAAGCATAATTCACTGGGAATTTTAGCGGTTGAACGCTGTGCCGATATTGTAAAACAAGCCATTCAACTTCATCAAAAGAACATTTTATATATTAAAGCGCTAGGCACACCTAAAATTCAATATAACCAACATGGTTTAACACTCACGCAGCGCCAAATCGAAATTTTATGTATCCTTGCTTTATGCCCGGAAGGCATAAACCTAGAAGAGCTTCACTATGCTTTATATGGCGATCGGCCAGTGAGTACCACTACACTAAAAGCTGAACTTTCACAGCTTCGAAACCTGATTCCCGATGTTATCGAGTCACGACCATATAGACTTAACTGTGAAATTCAATGTGACTTTCTTATGGCTGAGCAAGCATTAAACTTAGGTTTTACTGCCACCACTTTAACACTGTATAGAGGTAGTTTTTTAGCCAAATCAGAAAGCCCATTTTTGTGTGCTTGGAGAGATTGCTTTGATGCCCGCTTGAGTCATGTTATCTATCAAATTGATGATGTAGACCAACTATTACGTGTGGTTAGCCGCGTTCCTGACCGTGTAGATGCCGTTGAACGCTTACTTGAGCTTCTGCCTGAAGAAACGCCTTATCGGACAAAACTCTTAAAATTGCTTGAATAAAATAAAAGGGAGAATATCTAACAATATTCTCCCTCTTTTAAATGAAATTAAGCGGAGGCTTGAAGCTGTACCCTATAGCAATCATCTAAAGCTAGTTCATAATAACGTAACCCTTCTTCAGCAGCATGAAATGCTTTTTGCTGCCAATCAGGACGTTCATTGCACAAACGTTTAATCAGCTCCATGGCTTCATAAGGATGTAAATCATCATAATGAGCATGAGCACGTAACCATGCTAAAGAGCGTTTATCAATAGTGACCTCAGGATGATCTGTATAAGCGTGAATACCTTTATAAACTTGAATAGACCAATCACCTGTCGCCCATTCAATTGCCAAATTGGCCGCAGCCAAACATTCAGCCAAGTTACCGCGATGACTCATATTCCATAAAAAGTGATTCACAGCATTCATTGCAGCTGGGGGGCGCACGCTATCAAGCTGTTCTACAGTTAATCCAAAACCTTTAGCCCAATCACGATACCACTGTAAATGGCGCTCTTCGACCTTAATATTTTGAATTAACCAGTCTCGTGTTTCTGTTACACCTGGTTCTGCAAAAGCAGTTGCTTTAGCTAACGCACCAGCCATATATGACGGGAAATGCGCTACCAATGGATAGAAATTAAGTAAAGCATAACGGAAACTTTCTAGGCTCAATCCCCCATTGGCCATTTCAGTAAAAAACGGATGTTTACTCACCCGTTCCTTAACTGGTAAAAGATCCTCCCAAAACCGCTGAGACCATCCATTATGCGGCGTAATTTCTAAACTCATTCCATATTGATTTAGAGCAGTCATTGCTAATTTTCCTATTTATATGACAGCAATCATCTGTACTTCACGGCTATAAGTCTATCCGAAAATGATAAAGATACAATCTTTAATCGACCATTTGTAATTTTTTCTCAAAGGTTTTGAATCTTTAGATAATTGTGACGCTAATCATTGAAATGTCGTGATTTTTATCACAATAAGGGCCTATAAAAATCATTACTTTTTTAAAAAATCTGTATTATTATTTTGAATAAACCCCACATTATATAACCAATACTTTTAGATGGAACTTTAATAAAACAAGTCGCATTTTATGCCAACTTCCAATATAGAGAGCATTAATTATGAAGTTGCAAGGTTCCAATATATTGGGACAGGAACAAATAGATTTACTAACCACACGCGGATTGAATTTCGTATGGTTTCCAAAGCAACTTGAAACGATCTATCGTTTTCAATATCAAAATGGTGCAGCCTATGAGTTTCGCTATAGAGCACCTATTATTTTAATATTATATTTATTTTTAAGCTTTGGTATATACCAAGTTTTACCAACCGACCAAGTTTTATCCTGGTTAAGCTATTATTCTTGGGTAGGCATAATTGTTTTAATCGCATGGATTTTATCATTTATTAAAAAATTAAATCAGTGGTTTGATTATTATGTCGGAATTGGATCTGCTGCTGCAGTTGCCATAACATTTATTTTAATTAACGTTTTAGAAAATGGCCAAGATAATGTTCTTTTTCATGCAGCAATGATGTATGCCATTGTGATTATCTACGGCGCGGTAGGTATGCGCTTTTATACTGCAATCATTGCAGGATGGGTCGGTGGCCTTGTTGGTATTTTAGTCAGTACTTATGTAAAAGGCGATATAGATTGGACGTTTTTGAACCGCACATATACGTTTAGTAGTTTCTTAGGAATGACGCTTGCCTACGCTACAGACCGTCAACACCGGGAAAACTATTTACAAAACTGTATGATTGAACTCAACCGTATTGAACTCATGCAACAAGCGCAGCAGTTGTCTTTGCTTTCACAACAAGATGCTTTAACCGGACTTGCTAACCGACGTTATCTTGATGAAACACTTGATAATGAGTGGCGTCGTGCACTGCGCCATGAAACACCACTTACTATTATGATGGTTGATATCGACTTCTTTAAACCCTATAACGATACCTTAGGACATCTTAAAGGCGATCAGTGTTTAAAAGATATTGCGACTGCGATTTCTTCAATTGCTGCTCGTAGTGGAGATTTAGTTGCTCGCTATGGCGGCGAAGAGTTCTTGCTGCTCTTCCCTATGACGAATGCACAACAAGCTCAAATTCAAGTCGAAAGATTAATGAATGCAATTAAAAAAATCGCCATTGTTCACCCATGTAGCAGTGTTTCACCATACGTAACCATTAGTGCGGGTGTGGCAACAACAATTCCACGTTTAAATGATTCAATTTCTGCTTTTGTTAGTCGTGCTGATCATGCGCTCTATCAGGCAAAAACAAATGGCCGTAATCAGTATCAAATTGCTGTAAATCAAGAACAAATCGTAGATTTAACCTAATAATTAGTTAAAAGATATATATTTAATTAAAAAATTGCTCTCAATAAAAAAGCCACATACTTTAAATTATGTGGCTTTTTTTACTTAACGAGAGCTAGAACTATGGTTCAATTGGTGCAAATGGAGGAACAACATCCGCGTTTTGAGCACGATGACGTAAAAAATGATCCATTAGCACAATTGCTAACATTGCTT
The DNA here is from genome assembly GCF_041021905.1 of Acinetobacter nosocomialis. Taxonomy (NCBI): domain Bacteria; kingdom Pseudomonadati; phylum Pseudomonadota; class Gammaproteobacteria; order Moraxellales; family Moraxellaceae; genus Acinetobacter; species Acinetobacter nosocomialis. The sequence goes on along the minus strand of NZ_CP157432.1, from coordinate 1,912,432 downwards.
CCGCAATTGGAGTTGCTCGAACACCCACGCACGGATCATGACGGCCCTTAGTCAACACATCGGTATCTTCACGGTTTAAATTAATGGTTTTACCTGGAGTTGTGATACTTGCAGTCGGTTTTAGTGCAATTGCTACACGAATGGTTTGACCACTTGAAATACCACCTAAAATACCACCAGCATGATTCGCTAGAAAGCCATGACTAGTCAATTCGTCACGTGTTTCATGTCCGAACTGTCCCGCTACAGCAAAACCATCGCCGATTTCAACGCCTTTAACTGCATTAATACTCATCATTGCATGTGCAATATCAGCGTCTAAACGGTCAAAAACAGGCTCGCCCCAACCTACAGGAACTTTCTCAGCTAAAATTTCTAACTTGGCGCCACAGCTTGTACCTTGTTCACGTAAAGACGTAACCAATGCTTCAAAACGAGGAACAGCATCTACATCGCCACAGAAAAAAGGATTATTTGGAACTTCATTCCAATCTAACTTTTCAGCAACTTCATTACCAATTTGAGTCACATGACCACGAATCGAGACACCAAATTTTTCTGCTAAATATTTCTTCGCAATAGCGCCCGCTGCAACACGCATAGCAGTTTCACGAGCACTTGAACGACCACCACCACGATAATCACGGAACCCATACTTTTGTGTATAAGTATAATCCGCATGACCTGGTCTAAAGGTTTGCGCAATATTTCCATAATCTTTCGATTTTTGGTCAGTATTACGAATAAGCAAACCAATTGGAGTACCAGTCGTCTTACCTTCAAATACACCTGAAATGATTTCAACCTGATCAGGCTCTTTACGCTGAGTCGCAAATTTTGATGTACCCGGCTTACGACGGTCCAAATCTATTTGCAGATCTTCTTCGGTTAATGCAAGACCTGGCGGCACGCCATCAACAATTGCCATTAAACCAACCCCATGCGATTCACCGCATGTAGTCACACGAAAGAGTTGTCCAATAGTGTTCCCTGCCATACGTACAACTCCTTAAGCTTGTTCTGCAAATAGTTTTCTATAACGACGACATTGTTCAGCAGTCAACGCAAAAATACCTGAACCACCTTTTTGGAAAGTCAGCCAGTTAAACTCAACTGTATTGAAGTTTTGACGCATTGCCCATTCAGAGTTGCCCACTTCAATTACAATTAAACCATCTTCTGTTAAATAATCTGCCGCTTGAGCTAACATTTTACGAACCAAGTCTAAACCATCTTGACCTGCTGCTAATGCAAGTTCAGGCTCATGTAAAAACTCTTCCGGTAAATCAGCCATATCTTCGGCATCAACATATGGAGGGTTACTTACAATTAAATCATACTGATTTTCAGCTGGAATTTTGGCAAACAAGTCAGATTCAAGTAACGCAACTTGATATTGTTTATTGTGATGTTCAACGTTAATCGATGCTACTTCTAAAGCTTCTTTAGAAATGTCGGTTGCATCGACTTCTGCATCTGGATAAGCATAAGCTAAAGCTACTGCAATACAACCAGAACCCGTACACATGTCTAAAATACGTTGCGGTGTCTTAGGCTTGCTATTTTCTGGTAAGTTGTTAAGTGCTTCACGCATTTGACCATTTTCATCTAAGCAATATGGTGCAAAACGTTGCTCAATTAATTCTGCAATTGGTGAACGAGGAATAAGCACACGCTCATCGACATAAAATGGCTTATTGAAGAAGTAAGCTAAATTTAACAAATAAGAAGTTGGAATACGCTCATTAATACGACGCTCCAACAAGCTTAAGAATTCTGCTTTTTCACTTGGTAAAAGTTTAGCATCTAAAATCTCTGAATCTGCTGACCATTCAAGAGATAAGGTTTGTAAAACTAATGCAGAACTTTCTGCAAAATAATCTTCAGTGCCTTGTCCTAAATGTGCATCATGTTGACGTAATGCTGATACCCCAAAACGAATAAAATCTCGAATTGTTGATAAATTTTCAGCAGCTTCCTGTAAATGTTCAGGGCTAATCGTCGGTCGCTCCACTTAGGCGTCTCCAAAGGCAAATTTTGCAAAGTGACTATTCTACTGAGTGAGACAAAGCAACGCAACGCTTTGCCTTGTGAACCAGTGTTTTACATCTCAATCTGTAACAATCGCAGCTTAAAATTAGAATACTTTGTTTTAGTTAAGAAATAATGAAGTTTATAAGTAGCAGTATTGTAGTCTCTAAAACAAAAAAGCGGCCATTATGATTGACCGCTTTTCTTGTTTAGTTGACTTAAAGCTTAAGCTTTTCTGCCACATAGTCTGAATCTTTATCACCACGACCCGACAGATTAACCACAATCATGGTTTCTTTCAGCAGCTTTGGCGCTTCACGTATTGCCCATGCCACAGCATGTGAGCTTTCGAGTGCAGGAACAATACCTTCAACTCGTGATAGGGTCATAAACGCATCTAAACATTCTTGATCTGTTGCAGTGCTATATTCCACACGTCCTAAATCTTTTAAGAAACTATGTTGTGGCCCAACACCAGGATAGTCCAATCCTGAAGCGATAGAATGCACCGGCAAAGGTTCACTAGCCTCATTTTCAAGTACATAACACGCCATACCATGAATTTGACTTGGTTTACCTAAGGTTAGGGTTGCGGAATGCATCTTTGTATCTAGCCCATGTCCAGCGGGTTCAACTCCAACAAGTTTTACATCTGGATCATTTAAAAATGCCGTAAATGCACCGATTGCATTTGAACCACCACCAACACATGCCACCACATAATCTGGACTTTTACCAAAGCGCTGATGCGTCTGTTCTTTAATTTCATTACCGATAATTGATTGAAAATCACGAACCATTTTTGGAAATGGATGTGGCCCAACCACAGAACCAATGGCATAAATAAAGTTTTTAGGGTCTTTTAAATATTCTTCAAATGCGCTATCTACAGCATCTTTTAAGGTTGCTGTACCACGAGTTACCGATACCAAATGAGCGCCCAAAATTTTCATTTTGACCACATTTGGATGTTCTTTTTCAATATCGACTTGACCCATGTGGATTTCACATGGAATACCCACTAAAGCACATGCTGTTGCCAAAGCAACCCCATGCTGACCCGCACCCGTCTCGGCAATCACTTTCTTTTTGCCCATATACTTAGCAAGTAGAGCCTCACCTAAACAGTGATTAATTTTATGAGCACCCGTATGGTTTAAGTCTTCACGCTTTAAATAAATTTGTGCACCACCTAACTGTTCTGAAAGGCGTTTTGCATGAAATAAAGGACTTGGACGACCTACATAATTTGCAAAGAGATCTGATAATTCATTTTGAAACTCTGGTGTATGGCGGATTTCTTCATAAGCAACATTAATTTCATCCATTGCTTCTTTTAAATGTGGAGGAATAAATTGCCCTCCATACTCACCAAAAAATCCTTGCTCATTTGGTAAAGCAATACCATTAATTTGATGTTGCATATCATCCCTCTTTAAATTATTAAAGTTATCAAGTTTATCGAGAAAGGTAACGCGTTAAATCTTCAATGCCTTTTAGAGTCATTGGGTACATGTGGTTTTCAAAAATCTCTTTAATCCAACCAATTGTTTGGGTGTAATGCCAATACCCTTCTGTTTCAGGGTTTAACCATGCTGTTTTATCAAAATGCTGACGCAGACGACGTAACCAAACTTCACCTGCTTCATCATTCATATACTCAACCGAGCCACCTACCGATTTCAGCTCATACGGTGCCATACTGGCATCACCTACGACAATTACACGATAGTCACGTCCATAGGTATGAAACAAGTCCCATGTGTTCATGCGAGTCGCTGTTCTTCGGTAGTTATCTTTCCAAACATAGTCATAAAGACAGTTATGAAAATAAAAGTATTCAAGTGTTTTAAATTCAGTTTTAGCCGCGCTAAACAACTTTTCACATTGAGCTATATGAGCATCCATTGAACCGCCCACATCAAACAACATCAGTACTTTAATTCGATTACGACGCTCTGGCACCATTTGAACATCAAGAATACCTTGCTTGGCTGTTTCCCGAATTGTTCCATCAACGTCTAGCTCTTCGGCAGCGCCTTGGCGGGCAAATTTGCGTAAACGCCGTAAAGCAATTTGCATTTGGCGAGTACCAAGAACTTGGTCATCATCTAGATTTTGGTATTTACGCTGTTCCCAAACTTTAACCGCGGAACGTTTACGGCCCGGCCCACCAATTCTGACGCCTTCCGGATGGTCACCAAAAGCCCCAAAAGGTGAAGTTCCACCTGTGCCAACCATACGGTTACCACCTTGGTGTTTTTTATGCTGTTCACGTAAACGCTCTTCTAGCATTTTCATCAGTTCTTCTAAAGAACCCGCTTTTTGAAGCTCAGCTCTTTGCTCTGGTGTTAAATGCTTTTCTAAAAGCTCTAAATCGAACCAGTCTTTTGGTAGTTTATGGACTTGCTTGAGTAATTCATCGATATCAAAGGTTTCTATGCCATCAAAGTAATCTTTCATGGCACGATCGAACTTATCAAAAAAGCGTTCATCTTTAACTAAAATTGTTTTAGCAAGTTGATAGAACTCTTCTTGATCGGCAAAAACTAAACCTTCACTCACCGCACGATTTAAGTCAATCAATTCACGGGTCGTGACTGGAACACCATATTTTCGTAAGGTGTAAAATAACCGCACAAACATGGGTTATTCCCTCCTTTAACGTCGCGACATGAAAGCCAAACGTTCAAGCAGTTGCACATCTTGTTCGTTTTTAATGAGTGCGCCATACAAAGGTGGAATAGCTTTTGATGTATCTCGATTACGTAGTACATCTTCTGGCATATCATCTGCCATAAGCAGACTCAACCAATCGATCAGTTCAGATGTAGATGGGGGTTTCTTCAAGTTAGGAATTTCGCGGAGTTTGAAGAAAACTTGCAGAGCTTCATTTACCAAAGTCGCAGAGATATTTGGGAAATGTACCGAGATAATTTCGCGCATCGTTGCTTCATCTGGAAACTCAATATAGTGGAAGAAGCAGCGACGCAAGAACGCATCTGGTAATTCTTTTTCGTTATTTGAAGTAATAATTACGATTGGACGTTGAGTAGCAGTAATTGTTTCGCCTGTTTCATAAACATAAAAAGACATCTTATCAAGTTCATGTAACAAGTCATTTGGAAACTCAATATCTGCCTTATCAATTTCATCAATTAAAAGCACACATCGCTCTTCACTGGTGAAAGCTTCCCACAATTTACCGGGCTTAATATAGTTCTTAATATCGTAAACACGATCATCACCAAGTTGGCTGTCACGCAAACGAGACACAGCATCGTATTCGTATAAGCCTTGCTGTGCCTTAGTTGTTGACTTGATATGCCAAGTAATGAGTTTTAAACCAAGGCTTTGTGCCACTTGCTCAGCAAGTAAAGTTTTACCTGTACCCGGCTCACCTTTAACCAATAAAGGCTTTTGCAAAGCGCGGGCTGCTTTTACAGCAAGTTTAAGACTATCAGTCGCGATATATTGATCTGTACCGGTAAAATGTTGGGTATCAGCAGACATGTAGAGACCTTATTTTTCTATTTCAATGGTTAGATGGAACGCATGCTTTTGTTTGTTGTATATTTTGACCAACAATAGCCAATAAGCAAACCTAGACCGATTACAAACAGAATTAAGGATAAATTTGACCAGATTAAAGGACTGTCTTTAGTTAACACACCAAACAATAGCCCAAAAATAGCTGGAGCTACAGATGCATTAGGACCTTCCGAAACGGTTGGTGTCACCAAAATGGCAAAAACAACTAACCAGCTTATTGCGCCAAAAGTAGCAGGTAGGCGGCGCATTAAACGCCACCAACACCACAAAGCAATAATAGCGCCAACGCCATAAGCTGTTAAAGCAATGATCTCCTCAGGAACTGCATCGAGAGAAGAAAGTAATTGATTTAGAACTCCAGCTTGATCTTCACGCACCACGTAAGCCCTCTGGTTCAACTGCATTTGGGTTAATTAACCCTTCTGGCGGCATCTGAATAAAGAAACCTTTTGTTTGTAATGAGTCTAGAACATGTAAAACATTTACACGCGCTAATTTACGTGTTGGAGCCAATTCTAAATGCATGACAAACGTTGCACGACCAAATGCTTGTAAAACAGCTTCTGGAACTTTTTCAAACGGATCAGCTTGCTCCGCATCATCAGGATAGTTTGGACGAGCAATATAAATGTACATTTCATCTTTTTTGCTCGATCTATAAATATCACAGTGCATTTCAAATCAACTCTTGAACTAAGGACAGCATACATGAAAAAAAACAACAGACACACGCAGGTTTGTTTACGCATCAGTCGTTTTTTCTTTTCTCGCGAAATATTAACCCAGAACAATCATTAAGGTCGATAAATAACTTTTAATTTTCTAAAGTTTTAAATTTTCCAACCTTTATTAACGTATTAATTTTACATAAAAAAGCTTTTTATCAACTTTTATAAAATGAAAAAATTACATTTTGAAAACAATAAACTTAGTCTTAAACAAATTAAAATTATCTTAAAGAATTGAAAATAATAAATTTATTTTCAATAAAAGTTAAAATAAGATTTAAAAAAGATTCAAAGTATGCATACACGATAAGACATTATTTAACCGATTTTAAATTCGAATGTGTTTCAATAATAAAAGATCTTAAAAGAAAATATGGAGGTCTTTGCTATGTCTCGTGGCGACAAATCATCTTACACAGCAAAACAAAAGCGTCAGGCTAAACATATTGTTGAGAGTGAAGTAGATAGAGGTCATTCTCAAGAAGAAGCTGAACGTATCGCATGGTCTACTGTCAATAAACAAGATGGTGGCGGCAAGAAAAAATCACATTAAAATTATTACTGGATACTTCTTTAGTTAAGTTAAGGACTAAAGAAGTATCTTATCGATAAGTTAATCAAAAGTTTTAAAAGACTCTTGAGCCCTGCATATAGTCATTACTCACCTGATTTAAGGCACACAAAATTTTGCTGTGGTTTTCAGTAAGTAAGGCTTCATTTAAATGATTCATGTAATTCATTAATGTTTCTTTAGAAGCTTGTGCAAACTCGGTAGTTACCGCTTCATCTTCATATAAAATGACATAACTACGAGCAAACCCATAAATAAGATAAGCTGCGGCTTTTTCATTTAAATTTGAAGATTGCTTAAGATACTGCTCACACGCATTTTTTAAGTTTTTAAATGCATCTGTACCAGTCGATTGATTTTTGAAAGATGAAAGTATTGTTTGGAAGTTCATATCCATATTCCACTCAAAAAGTAAAGCTACAGAAGAAGCATAAACCTGTCAAACAATATATTGATTTTTATAAATTTAGATTGTAAAAAATTATAAGAAACGCCCTAATCTATGGGCGTTTGAATAGTTTAAAGCTTAGAAACTGACTTCAATATTGACGGTTGTACCAGACTGATCAATATTGGTTGAAACGTTGAAACCTCGTGTCTTTAGCTCTTCCTCTACCTGCGTAATGTGTTCAGGATGCAAAGCATCTATTGGAAATTGAAACACTGCTCGACGTTTACCTTCTTTCGAGACTTCTTCAGTTCCAGATAAGATTTTTTCCAACAATATTGCTTGATCTATTTTGACATCTTTAGCATTTTTTCTTGCCTGTTCAGCATTAAAATTATTAGTCATGTTTATCTCTCTAGTTATTAGTAACTTTCATTTATAGCATAAAAAATTAATCTCAATATTAACTTATTATTGATTTTAAAAACTTTTTAAGACTTTGTATATAAAATTAGAGGCCTCCTCTCCCCGAGAAGGCCTCTATATTTCTGCACCGAAACAAACTTATAGTTATATATTGTTTATTTTGAAATTGTTTTTCTTGTTGCTAAGAATATACAGACCTGTATATATACGCAATTGAATTTTTCTCACGCATAAAGTTAATTTAATTCAGCATAATCATATAAAATTAAGATGAACTCATATTTATAGTATTTAAACTTCAAAAACAACCTAAATATATAAAGTATAACTAAACAAAAATTTAAGTTTATAAAGATAGCCTTATAAAAAGGCTTATTTTTAAAGCAAGATTAAATACAAGAAGTTGAATAAATATTAATCAAATAAAATATTTTCTAAATACAAAGTGCATTTAAACTAAAAACACCTATTTAAATTTAAAATAAGAGACTTGCTTTCTCTTCTGTAAATAGCTCAATAAGAGGTTTAGTGAGTAATTCATAGCGCCAACCTAACAAATAGTCAGGTAAGTCTTGTTCATCACCTTTAGAAAGTACATGTTGATGAATTGCATTTAACCATTTCTTACGAAGTAAAACTTCTTTCGGAATGGAAGTCTGCTCTATTGCGTTTGCAATTAATGCATCCATTTTATCTAATGTTTCTTTTGATGTAATTTTAAAAGGTTTAGCAATTTTAGCTGGCCATTGCCCTTCTACTGGTAAATCCTTCAAAAGATCCAGAATAATTTTGCCATATTCACGAACAACATTGGGACGGATATCTCTTACTTGTGATAACTGGAAATTATTACGTGGATTTTTTTCAACCAAATCAATCATTGTAGAATTTCTAAGGATAAAACTACGTGGTTGATTGGTTGCTTTAACTATATGTTCACGCCATTCACTTAAATTTTGCAATTGCATTAATTGACGGCGTGAGTGTCGATAATTACCTACATCTGTATAGAGTAATGGTGTTGGTGTTTCACTAATAATTTCTTTGGTTAAACTGCGGCAGTCTTCAAGAACACACTCATAAAGACCTTTTTGCTTAAGCTGGTCCTTAATATGGTTTGCTAACTGCATAAGGTATAGGACATCATTTGCAGCATAACATAACTGTTGAGGTGACAAAGGTCTTGCTAACCAATCTGATCGAGTTTGGTCTTTTTCAATGTCGATTTCTAAACAAAGCTTTAAAGCACCTTGATAACTGACTTGTAAACCATGCCCTAAAAAAGAAAGTCCAACTTGGGTATCAAAAACATTTAATAGATTTTGTTCATCAGCATAGTGATAGATTAAATCAATATCCTCACCGCATGCATGAAAAATATTTTGTTGAGCAACAAAGATTTTTTTCCAAAAATCTCTTAAGTCTAACGACACGCCATCCAGCAAATATACATTTCCGTTAACATTAACTTGACATACTCCAAGTTTAGGCCAAAGGGTATCAACCTTAATAAATTCTGTATCAAGTCCGTACGTTGAACATTGATCCATTTGTTGAAGGACATCAACCAATTCGGTTTGCTGTTGGATAAACTGAAACATGCTTTCTCAAGTAACTGCAAAGAGTGCTTTAAACTCTGGTATATATAACATAGCAATAGAAAAATGCTACTGAATCCATGATGAATAATCTATTTTTGAACAATTTTCCAAAAAAGAGATAATTTTTTGATCATTATTTTAAATTTTTCAATTTAAGATCCTTATAAAAATTTATTTTTACTAACGGCTTTTTTTAATTTATATATTCACTCAGTAATTTTTTAAAAATATGTTTTTGTCTTTTAAAAAGATTTTTTAATAATACAATTTTTATTTTAAAAAATCTTTGAAATAAGCACCGAAGTACTTATTTCATACGCATACGGTTATGCACCGCTTGACTTAATGTATGACTATCAACATATTCAAGCTCACCACCTTGAGGTACACCTTGAGCAATACGTGTCATGTGAATAGGCAAATGTTTCGTCGCTTCAACCAAATAGTGCGCTGTCGCCTGACCTTCTACAGTGGCGTTAGTCGCCAAAATGACTTCTTCGATAGTGCCTTGGCTTAAGCGTTGAATTAGGTAAGGAATACCTATTTCCTCTGGCCCAATCCCATCTAATGGAGAAAGATGCCCACCCAATACATGGTATTTACCACGGAAACTACCACTTTGTTCAATTGCCATAACATCTGCCGGAGATTCAACCACACATAGCAGTTGATCATCTCTTTCTGTTGAAGCGCAAATATCACAAATTTCGTGCTCAGTTAAAGAGTGGCAAACACTACATTCATGAATATAACTTGATGCTTCATGTAGAGCATGCGCTAAAGCAAATGCACCTTCACGATTTTTCATCAAAAGATGTAAAGCCATACGTTGAGCCGACTTCGGTCCAACGCTAGGCAAAATACGTAAAGCTTGAACGAGTTGTTCAAATCTATCACTAAACACTGAATTTCCTTAGAACATGCCCGCTAAACCAGGAGGTAAACCCATACCAGAGTTAGCTTTTTGCATTTTTTCTTCAGAAACTACTTCGGCTTGACGCACAGCATCATTCACCGCAGCTGCGATTAAGTCTTCAATCATGTCTGGTTCATCTTGAAGCAATTCTGGATTAATTTCGATACGTTTTACGATATAACGACCAGTCATGGTTACTTTAACCAAACCACCACCCGCTTCAGCGTGTACTTCAGTTTGAGCAAGCTCTTCTTTGGCCTTTTTTATATTTGATTCCATATCTTTTTGCATGCGCTGCGCTTGCTGCATGAGCATATTGATATTCATAAACCTAACTCCGAATCTCTATCAAATATAATTGATAGTCACATAACACTTCAGAACTTAAACTCTTTTAGTCACTCAACTCATCACAAAGATCATTGAGGTCATTACGTTTAAATCAAAATTAATCTGTAATTCTGACACAATAAATTAATGTTTTCTATTGCTATCTATGAAACTATTTTCGCTAACTTATCTGTTTAAAGTTTTCTGTGTAAAACTTTTTACGCTTAGAGCCAGTTCTAAAATTTAAGTGAAACTATTGTGAAGCTTGAAGGTTTTTATTGTCCGGTTTGTATTCATTTAAAGGTATTTTTTGAAAAGAGGCATTTGCCTTTTCTATGGAATGATCTGCATCTTCAACTGATTTGTTCGCATCATTAATTAACAATACAGTTTCGCTAATCTGAGTCGGTTCGTCCTTTTGGGCAAATACTCTGTATCCAACCAAACCAATTGCCCCTATAGCGACTAATATAATTATAGGTTTAAGCATGGTTAAAAAACTCACTTTGTTATTTTTATTAAATTTAGAACTTTTATACGTTGTGATTTTAGAGTCATTTATAACAAAATGTAGTCTTTTTATTTCATTCGTTATATGTAAGTAACAACGCTATGAATAAAAAACCACACTAAAATAAGTGTGGCTTAGTCTTAAATATATAAATTAATTAGATTAAATCTAATCCACGTGAGATATCACCAATAATATCGTTAATATCTTCTAAACCAACCGAAACACGGATTAGACCTTCTTGAATACCTGCTGCTTGTTTTGCTTCAGCAGAAAGTTTGCCGTGCGTTGTGGTCGCAGGATGGGTAATCGTTGATTTCACATCACCTAAATTACCGGTAATAGAAATAAATTTGGTGTTATCAATTACTTTCCAAGCGCCTTCACGCTCACCTTTAACTACGAAAGAAACAATCCCCCCAAAACCTTTTTGCTGTTTTGCAGCAAGTTCATGTCCTTCATGAGCTGAAAGGCCTGCATAGTAAACTTTTTCTATTTTTTCATGAGTAGATAACCATTCTGCAAGAATTTGAGCACTTTCACAGTGTGCTTTCATACGTAAGCGTAAAGTTTCTAGACCTTTTAGAAACACCCACGCATTAAACGGACTCATTGAAGGTCCAAGTGTACGAACAACACCAAAAACTTCTTCTAGCAATTGATGATTACCGACAACAGCCCCACCTAATGCGCGCCCTTGTCCATCTAAATATTTAGTTGCAGAGTAAATCACAAGGTCTGCACCAAATTTTAATGGTTGCTGTAAAACCGGCGTACAAAAACTATTATCAACTGCAAGTAAGGCACCATGCGCATGGGCAATATCTGCAAGTGCTTGAATATCCGCAATCTCAGCTAATGGATTCGATGGCGACTCAACAAATAAAAGTTTAGTTTCTGGACGTACTGCATTTTTCCATGCATCCAAATCACATAAATCAACAAATGTAATATCTACACCAAACTTGGCAATATATTTTTCAAACAAGGCAACGACTGAACCAAATACTGCTCTTGAGCAAATAACATGATCACCCGCTTTTAAATATGCCATTGCAACTGACAAAATCGCGCCCATTCCAGAACTTGTTGCAACCGCTCGCTCAGCCCCGTCTAAAGCTGCTAGGCGTTTTTCAAACATTGATACAGTCGGATTGGTAAAACGAGAATAGATATTTCCTTGAACTTGACCAGAAAATTTTGCAGCTGCTTCAGCAGCGTTTTCATATACAAAAGATGAAGTCAAAAAAATTGGTTCGCCATGCTCACCTTCAAAACTACGAGTATGTCCGGTACGAATGGCTAAAGTATCAAGTTGGTATTCTAAATCATCAGACTGGTTCATTAAATGTGCGCCTTTACTGGTCATGTACTAAAAAACTATCATCATTTTGAGTGTCTAAGGTATTTAAGGTCAAGGTAAACCTGAAAATTTTCGCTTAGACTTCAATCAATCTTTAGTATAGTTGGTAAAACAAGATGAAACGCTTAAAGTCCCTTGTCCCAGAACAAAGTCAAATCAAGCACCTCTCTACCCGACTATTTCGTCCTCAAACATTAGTATTGTCACAAAGCACTCCGTTTGAAGTAATTGGTGAATTCAATCAAACCCGTGTTCGTTACTATGCGGCTACCCAGAAGCGTTTTAAAGAACCATTAGTGTTTGTTGCTCCCCTAGCAATTAATATGGCGATCTATGATTTATATCCTTATCGTTCGCTTGTAAAATATTTTCAAAATGCAGGTTTTGACGTATATCTAGTCGATTGGGGACGTTTGGGCTTTAAAGATAGACATCTTAACTTTTTATCATTTATAGAGGATTTTATTCCTAAAGCTATAGAACTTGTTCGCACCCATTCAGGCAGTGACCAAATTTCTCTACACGGATGGAGCATGGCAGGTATATTCGTTACTTTATATACAGCGCATAATCAACCAAACTATGTCAAAAACCTTATAGTATTAGGTAGTCCAATTGATAGTTATGCTTCTGGTTATATTGGAAAACTCTACCGAACCATAAATAACACTATTGCTCGCAATAAGAAGCTACAGGAACGTATCTACTCAGGTTTACCGAAGCGTTTGATTCATACACCTGGTATTTTAAATTCTCTAGGATTTAAAATTCTTGACCCTAAAGGTTGGCTCGATGGTCATGTTCAATTACTGAAAAACCTTGATGACCTTCAGTTTGTACAAGAACATGCCACTTTAAGTAATTTTTTAAATAATATGATTGATTATCCAGGAGGGATTAATCAGGACATGTTATTCAATGTTTGGCTACAAAATCCGTTGAAGCAAGGTTCTATTTTATTAAAAGATAAAAAAATTGAGTTAAAAAATATCGACTGTTCTCTCTTGGTTGGTGCAGGTCGTAGCGATCAATTGGTTACGGCGGATGCAGCTCAACCATTAAGCCATTTAACCAGTAGCCAAGATGTTACATTTACTCTTATTCCAGGTGGTCATTTGGGACTAATTTCCAGTCAAGCAAGTTCTCAAGAGTTTTGGCCAAAGTTAGAAGCATGGCTAAGTGAACGTTCAACAAAAATTTGAGCTTTAAAAAGGAAAAAGCCCTTACATAAAGGGCTTTTTTATACTTAGTTTTAAAACACAAGTATAAGTTTGATTGGTTTTGAAGTTTTCTAATGTTTTAAACATTGACCCTAAAAGCAGACTAGAAAGATATTTTTTTAAATACGAAGTACCCTACTTTGCTTTCAAAACTCCCGTCTTTTTGAATATTAAAATATTTTTTGACCACATCTGATACATTCTCTTGTAGATACTTAAGTGTTTTTATTTGGTCTTCAGGAGTTTTCATACGCTGCACCCAGCTATCAAAATCTAGCATGAGTGACTGTTTATCTAAGGTAGTTAACTCAAAACCAGCATCTTCTATAAAGTAAACCCATTCTTTAATACTATAGTTTCTTACATGACTTGGGTCTCGAATAACCTCTATAGTCTGTAAAAACGTATCTAAAATGGGAAAACTTGAGCTGATAATATCAACAAAAATAACGGTACCATTAGGTTTTAAAACACGATTTATTTCTTTCATCGCCGTTGGTACATGTTGCCAGTGATGGGCAGAATAGCGGCTAATCACTACATCAAACTGTTCATCAGTAAACGGCATATCTTCGGCTATGCCTTGTTGTACAAAAATATTTTTTATTTTTCGATCATTGGCAGCTTTTGAGACAGTATCAAGCATTTCATGAGATAAGTCGTAAGCAAAAACTAAATCGGCATGATTAGCAACGTTATAAGCCACATGGCCACCACCACAACCTAAATCTAAAACGACAGCATTTGAATATTTCTCAATCTCTTTAATAAACTTATCGAACTCAATCCCTTCAGAGTGAGCTGTGCTGTTCAAATAACTTAAAGATTTATTTTGATACTGTTTTAAATTTATCTCATGTTGATTCAACATGGCTCATTCCTCTTCTTTGATGAATTAACCATAAAAGAAAAAGTGGATAAAAAATAATGATTAGTTTTTAAATAATTAATAAAATAAAGTTATAAATTTATCTTTTAAAGAATATGAGGATACAGTAATTAAAGTGAGGATGATTAATAGTTATCTTGTTTATAATTTTACATCCCAAATATAGAAAACCACCAATTGGTGGTTTTCAATAAATAAAAAGTCAAATTTGTGTTTTTAAAATTTACTTTGCCACAAACTTGATGTTGAACTTTCTTACCTGTTTTCTTACCTCAGGATTAGAAGGCAAAACAAATGGACTTGCACGCCATATTGCCTTTTCAATACTTGATTTGAACTTTGGATCTTCTTTATCTAGAAAAATAATTTGCTCAATCTCACCACTATCACTTAAAAACACTTTAACGCTAGCGCTCATACCTACAGAAGATGGTGGGACATCCCAAATTTTAAATATCTTTTTTTGATATTGTTGCTTATATTTTTCAGCCTCTACAATAGTTTTATCATCACCGTTTTTCACTGGCGATAATGATTTAGAGTTAATAGCACACCCAGTTAATAACAATATTGAAGTTAAAATAATGATATTTTTCATTTATAAAACCAATTTTTTCAATGATTAAAACTTAACATTTTATCTTTTTAAAAACTACCAAGCTGATAGTTTATATTGAATAGTCATTATTAAATACAATCTTAGTAAACTTTATATTTCAGCTAATTTACTCGATTGTTTAGCCTAACTATTCAATTTTATTTTTAAGTAGTGATTTAAAATGATATTTTGTAACGTGAATTGATATTTGAATGCTCAGGCATATCAGCAATATCCTGCTCAGTAAAAATTCCATGCTCAAGTACTTTTGTCCCATTAAATGCAGTATTAACCGGCGTAATGGGAGACTTGGTAATATAATTTTCATCAGCTTTTTGCGTCAATGATGTGCAACCTTCTAGCCCAAATCCAGCAATAAGGACAAATAAAAATTTCTTCATCTGGCTCACCTGTTATAATAAAAATCAAACAATCTAACAAATTATCTATTAATTGTCACATTTTCAAAACGATTAAGTCTCAATCAAAGCTTTAACAAAACTTAATGATATGTAAACTAATTTGCATAAAATGTTAAATTGTGTAAAATACCTAAATAATTTAACGATATGTTTCAACTCATGATCTTTCTACTTTTTTTATTTTTATTATTTACGTTTGTGCTTCTTTTAAATGCTCATTACAAACAATAGGAGCATTGATTAATCATTCATCAAAGATATCTAAATATTTTTTAAAATAATAAGCTTTTACAGCACCCATAGATCAAGTTTAGTCATCTAAAATTTTATAAAAATAAAAAAGCCCGCTTTGTAAGCAGGCTTTACCCTTTTGATTTTTTGCGCTGATCATTCAGGACTTTTTTGCTGTTTGTGACAGCGCTCGGATATTACACTTATACTTAAAGATTAAAAAGACTAATCTTTTTTAAACTGATGCACTTATTCATCAAGTTCTATCGGATCACCATCTTCTGGACGAATATGTCGTGTGCCGTCATCAGCAGGATCAACACTAGATCCATCCTTAGTGATCGAGTTATACATTTCATCCTCTTTTTTATCATCTGTGAATTCTTCATCTTCAAAATCAAGAGGCTCGTCATCATCTTCAAAATTTAAAGGCTTTTCTTCATCTATCATGTGATTCATCCTTTGTTAAGTTATATCACTTCATGCTTAATTAAATGACAGATATATTCAACAGTGAACACACAGCATTTATGTAAAGAACACTTAATAAGCATTAAAGATATAAAAACTAAAGGCTGTTATTCAAAGTATTTTAAGAACTCTTCAAGAACAGGTAAATGGACAAAACTTTTATGAGCATCTTCTAGCACGACCCATTCATGTTTTGACTCTATACAAAAATTAAGCTTTAAGTCTGGATTAAATGAGTGTTCCAAAAGCCCTAATGGTATCCATATATAATTTGTACCATTAATTTTATTGGGTACGGGTGAACCACATTTATTACAAAACGATGAGGTAAAACCAGTCTCTTTTTTATAGGTAGAAACATGTTCACTTCCAAATAGCCAGTTAAATTGGCTTTCTTTGACCAAAGTAGCCGCATTCGCTCCTGTACCCGTTTGTTTTCGGCATAAACTGCAATGACAGTAATAAACCGTTTTTATTTCACGAGTTATAGAGAATTTTACTTGATTACATAAACAAGAACCAATGTTACTCATATAATGTATTTAATTCATCACTATGAAATTTTCATAATGACTTTAAATATTGATTATGTACATATTTTTATTGTTTAATTTAAAATAAAACCTAACCAATTGATTTAAAATAAATTTAAAAAAAGATATTGATATTTAAAGCTTTTTTGTATTATAAGATCAAATGTGATTTTTAATAACACTTGAGTAATTAATAGTCATTGAAATATTGGGAATAAACCTTATATTGAGTACAGGTTCATACCTTTAACTGAGGAAAAGCTCATGAATAAATTATTGGTTGCAGTATTCACTGGAATGGTAACCCTTGCCGGTTTCAGTGCTCAAGCTGCAACACCTGAGCAAGAATGTCAAAAATTGCAAGACGATTACAATTTAATTTATGCATCAAAAGGTTTTTGTTTTAAAGACCAAGATGCTAAAGAAAAATATGGTAATGAAAATTGTCATACGACTAAGCCAAAATTCTCTGATAAAGAGCAGCAACGTCTAGATGCAATTAAAGAACGTCAAAAAGAATTGAAGTGTAAATAGTATTTAAAGGAATAATACATGGCATATGATGATCAAAATATCTTCGCAAAAATTTTACGTGGAGAACTTCCAGCGATAAAACTCTATGAAGATGATCAAGTTCTAGCTTTTATGGATATTATGCCCCAAGCCGATGGTCATGCATTAGTTATTCCAAAAACTCCTGCAGTAACTTTACTTGATTTACCACCTGAAGCGGCAGCTTATACCATTCAGATCGTGCAAAAAATTGCGAAAGCAATGGAAACAGCATTAAATCTTGATGGAATTGTTCTTATGCAATTATCTGGCGCCGCTGCTGGACAAACCGTCCCTCATGTTCATTTTCACCTAATTCCAACAAATGTTCACCAACTTGGTAAACATGCTGCGCAATTGGGAAATCAAGATAAAATCAAGGCCTTAGCTGAAAAAATTAAAGCAGCTCTTTGATTTGAAGAGATAAAAGCGGAGCTTAGGCTCCGCTTTTTTATTTAAAAAGTGTAATAAAATCAAAAGGAAATAAAGTATTTCTAATTTTTATTTGTCATAAAACTGTCATTTCTTCTTCACTCCACTGTCACAAAGTTTACAGATACTTCTTAGCAAGTTGGTGAGCTTCTGTAACTTTTTGTACATAAGCCAACTAAAAAATAAAAGTTAGCTAGGCATACGCCATTTAAAAATACCTTTTGGAGAAATCTCAATGAAGAAATTGCTTCTCGCTGCCGCAGTTGCAACTCTAAGCGTAAACGCGGTGCAAGCAGCGCCAACTTTGTACGGTAAACTCAATGTTACCATTGACCAAGTTGACAACAAAAATTTCGATGGTAAAAGTGACGTTACCGAAGTTAACTCTAACGCGTCTCGTATTGGGGTAAAAGGCGAAGAGAAATTGACTGATAATTTATCAGCAGTTTATTTAGCTGAATGGCAAATTAATGCTGATGGTGATGGTACAGATCTTGGTCAACGTAACCGTTATATCGGTATCAAATCAAATAATGTTGGTACATTAAAAGTTGGTAAATTTGACTCTTACTTTAAAAATGCTGCTGGCAACTACCAAGACATCTATAACGACCACACTATTTTAGATATTACCAACACAATGTATGGTGAAGAACGTCTAAATAACGTTATTGGTTTTGAATCTGATCCTAAACTTCTTGCTGGTGTAACATTCAATGTAATGTTCCAACAAGGTGAAACTCCTGCTGATCCAACACCTGGTACATCTGGTAACGATGACAAACGTAACGGTTTTGGTGACTCAGTTTCAGGTTCTATCGGCTACGAAAACAAAGATATTGGTTTAGCATTAGCTGCTGCTGCTAACTACAGCGTACAAGGTAAATATAATGCCTATGGCCTTAGCAATATTTTCTCTGATGCTTACCGTGTAACTGGTTCTTACGATTTTAGTAAACTTGGCGCAACTGGACTTGTATTAGGTGGTTTATGGCAACATGCTGAACCAACTGATGAGCTAACTAAATATAAAGGCTTACAAGAAGATGCATGGGTTGGTGCTGTAACTTACAGAATTGGTGAAACACCTTTTGTAGTAAAAGGCCAATACCAATCATCTAAAGCTTCTGTAGATGGTCAACAAGATCGTAAAATTGATCAATACGGTGTGGGCTTAGACTACAAAATTAATAAACAAGCACGTTTCTACGGTATTGTTGCTCAACAAAAACGTGACTGGCTTGCTCAAGATGACAAACGTACTGTTGTAGGTGCTGGTATGGAATATAACTTCTAAGTTATTAACCATCTTGCATAAAATAAAAGGGCTTATGCCCTTTTATTTTTATTGTACTAACAAAAAAGCCGATAATTTTTATATCGGCTTTTTTTAATCTCAATCTTATTTTAAGAAACTGCTCACAAGATTCATCACGTTTTGAATGTCTTGATTCGCTTCTTGATGATCTGTACTTTCACCCTGTGGTGTTAAAGAATCAATAACCTGAGGTAACACAGACGCGATCGCCCCGTAAACTTGCTCTTTTGGCGCTTGAGTCTGTTGGGCAACTTGTTCAACATCTGCAGGGTTAAATAAGCTTTGCAGTTGCTGAGTTGGAACTTCACTATTACTTTGATTTGGATCAACCCAACTTTGAACTTGACTACCTAAACCGGCACCTTTTAACTTTTCTAAAGCAGCCTGTAAACCACCTTGTTGTTGAACCCAGCCTAAGATTAAAGGTACTACAGCAATTAATAAACTTTGTACACCGCCACCAGCTTGAGGTGTATTGTTATTTCCAGTCACTTGGCCTAATACCGAACCCAATACTCCACCTAGACCACCTTGAGTACCAGAAGAAGTATTACCACCCATTTGTCCCAATACAGAACCTAAAATTCCACCTAAACCACCTTGACTTGATGCTTGCTGGTTCCCACCTAAAGCTTGCTGAGCCAAAACTTCTACAATATTGCTTAAATTTGTCATGAGTAACTCTTATGTATGGTTTATACACGAGCATACGCGTTTTTTTGTTAAGACAGCAAAAGCGAAATTGTTAAATTTTGAAAGAGATTAAATAGCCTTTTACCAGCGGAATTTATTCCAGTTTTCCGGGTTTGCCCAAAATTTTGAATTAAACCAGTCTGGAACATGTTTATAGGTCAAGATATTAAATTGCCATAAAGCGAAATCACTATCATGTGAAGTTTTATCGATGAGTTGCGTGAACCCTAAAGAACGTAATAGCTGTTCATCACTGCGTTTGCTTACCACAACAATTCGTTTTGCTAATAAATCTCTTAACTTCACTAATAATTGTGATTTATGTACATCGCTAACGCTTTGCATTTCATCTGTATCAAACAATACAAAACCTAAATCATAACGCTGAGTAAAAGGCAGACTTAAAAGCTCAGTTACGGTAAAATAGTGCCATTGAATTGCGTTATTCTGGTCAATTTTCTGGCCAATACAAAGTGCAGTATGAATGGGCTGTTCGTTTGATAAATCGTCTAGCATAGAAGTGATGACATTTTGTTCAGCCATAACTGCAACCCTTAATTGAAAGATGTGAGTTTAAACTTTATGGAACTACAAGGCATTTGCCATAAAATGCATGCAGGCCTAAAAGATGCTAGTGTAACTGATCAACAGACAACCAAGGCAAATGTTGAATACAAATTTGTATTAGACCGTTCAGAAATTGATCTTCCTTTTAATTTAGGACAAGAACTAGAAATCGAATGGACAGGTAATATTTATTGCACATCTTGTGGCGCCAAAACACCGAAGTCCTATTCTCAAGGTCACTGTTTTAAATGTTTTAAAACGAAAGCTGAGTGTGATCTTTGCATTATGAAACCTGAAACATGTCACTATCATTTAGGTACATGTCGTGAAGATGACTTTGCCCACAGTGTATGCTTCCAACCACATATTGTGTATTTGGCAAATTCAAGTGCTTTAAAAGTAGGAATTACCCGTGTTAGCCATATGCCAGGTCGCTGGCTAGATCAGGGAGCAACTCAGGCTTTACCTATTTTAAAAGTTGGATCACGTCGTTTATCTGGTCAACTTGAAACCATGTTTGGTTCCCTAATTGCTGATAAAACTGACTGGCGTAAACTTCTTAAGGGTGAAGCTGAACCTCTAAATATGGTTGAACAACGTGATCAATTAATTGAAGAGTTTGCACCTAAAATTCAAACTATACGTGAAGAGTTTAGCCAAAATCTTGAATTTAACGAGACAGTTGAATTACTAGAAAATGAGTTACCGCGTGAGTTTGTTTACCCAGTTGAACAATATCCTGAAAAAATTAAGTCTCTAAACCTAGATAAAACACCAAAAATTCGTGGTGTATTACAAGGTATTAAAGGCCAATATTTAATTTTTGATATTGGTGTTATCAACATTCGTAAATATACGGGTTACGAACTGATCGTACGTGCATAAGTAGATTTAAAAAGCCCCTAAAAATGGGGCTTTTTCATTAATACGATTAAGATAATCTATTTCTAAATAGCCAAGCTGCTAAAGGTAAAGTGATCAGTCCAAGTATGATCATTGGAATAAAATTAAATTGAACTTGTGTAAAGTTTGCACCTTCCAAATACACCCGTTGTACCAAATTAATTCCAAACCTTAAAGGATTTACGTAAGTTGCTATTTCAAGTGCTTTTGGCATATTTTCTACAGGTGTCAGTAAGCCTGAAAGCAACATCAAAGGCATAATTAGTAGAAACGTAAATAGCATGGCTTGTTGCATATTTAATGATAATGCAGAAATTGATAAGCCCACTCCAACTATAGCCACGTTAAAACTCAATAAACCAAAATAAAGCAGCCCAATAGAGCCATTCATGGGAATTTTAAACCAGAACAAAATAATCAATAAAATAATAGTTGACTGCATCAGCCCTACAAAAATTGGCGGCAAGGCTTTACCAATCATAATTTGTAATGGCGTATACGGTGTTACTAATAACTGATCAAATGTTCCCTGCTCACGTTCACGTGCGACTGACAAAGCAGATAAAAGTAGTGTCTGCATCATACTTAATGCCGCAATTAATGAAGGCATTAAGCTCCATCGAGACTCTTGATTTGGGTTATACCATGTTCTTGTTTCAAGGCTAATAGGTAAAGCTGAGTTAAATTTTTGCTGATTAAACTGTCCAACTATTTTGTTTAGATATGAACCTGCCACAACTGCCGTTGATGAATTCCTGCCGTCAACAATCACCTGTATAGGAGAGTTTTGGTTATTATTTAATTTACTCTCGAAGTCTGACGGAATCGTGATTACAAGCAATACCTGACGGCTATCAATCACCTGTTTGATTTGTTCGGTATATTGAAGTGTTGCAACACGCTTAAAAATACCAGAGCCATCTAATTTTGAGATGAGTTCATGTGAGACTTGGCCATTGCTCTGATCTAGAATTGCATAATCCACACGGTTAACATCATAAGTTGCGGCGTAACCAAACAAAAGTGCTTGCATCAGTGCTGGTACAAATAGAATGACTCTATTTGCAGGGTCACTAAAAATAGTTAAGAATTCTTTTTTGACTAAAAAACTTAAGTGCTTCAGCCACGTGATTAATTTTTGCCACATAACTTTATCTCAACCGTTTTTTTAGTGAAAAGTTCACGGCACATATCAAAACAATAATATACCCCAGTAAAAAACCGCATTCTTTAAGCCATAACTTCCAGTCATCACCTCCCATAAATAAGGTTTTAATTAAAATCATAAAATGTGTAGCTGGTAGTAACTGGCTAATAATTTGCACCACTAAAGGTAAGTTACGTGTATCGAAAACAAATCCTGAAAGCATAAGTGCGGGCATAAAACTTGCCAATAAAGCAATTTGACTTGCCTGAAACTGACTTTGAGCAAAACCCGATATGGTTAAACCAAGTAATAAAGAAACAACTAAATAGAGAAATGAAGCCGATAAGACTGAGAATAATGAACCGCGCATGGGTACTTCAAAAATAAAATAGGCAGCAATAATACAGATCACGATATCAATCATACCGACAACAATATAAGGAATGAGCTTTGCTAATACAATTTCAAATGGCCTTACAGGTGTGACAAATAAGGCCTCTAGTGTTCCCCGCTCCCTTTCACGAGCAATAAGTAAACCTGTTAAAAATGCACCGATTAAAGTTAAAATTAATACCATTAAGCCAGGAACTAAAAACCAAGTACTATTAGCAGATTCGTTAAACCATATTCGTTGTTCAACATTAATGGCACTTGACGTTGCTAATATTTGACCACGATCAACTTGTATAGACGCCGCTGTAGCCAAAGCCCCTGTAATATAGCCCTCCAAAGCTGTTGCTATGGTGGTGGATGTACCATTTAATAGTAGTTGAGCCTTTGCATTACCTTGTTGTGTCTGACTCGTAAAATCTGAAGGAAAGTGCAAAATGGCATCAATTTCTCCATCTCGAATGGCCTGTTCTGCTTTAGGTAAACTAGGAAACTCTTGACTTGCTAAATATCGCGAACCCTTTAAACCCGCTAAAATCTGATTGATCTGTGGTGAGGACTGATCAACTACGACACCAACTCGTGCCTGATTTAAGTCAAAGGAAAGTCCATAACCAAACAATAAAATTAAAATAACAGGCAAAACCAGACCAATCCCGAGGCTGCTTTTGTCACGAATGAGCTGCTTAGTTTCTTTCCTTACTAACGCTGTCAATCGATTCCAAAATCCAAAGCTCATTGTAGACCTCCTAAACAGCATGCCTTAAAGCTCGGGCTTGCTCTACAATTGCTATAAAAGCCTCATTCATATCACCAATATGCTTATCTCGACTGGCTAAATCGCGTACTTGTTGGGGGGAGCCTAAGGCCAATAACTTTCCAGCATCTTGTATGGCGATGCGGTCACAATATTCCGCCTCCTCCATAAAATGAGTCGTAATAATGATGGTAATTCCCTGATTTGCTAGCTCGCCAATGCTGTACCAAAATGAACGCCGTGCAAGAGGATCAATCCCGCTCGTAGGTTCATCTAAAAATAAAATTTCTGGTTCATGCAATAGTGCTGCAGCCATAGATAGTCGTTGTTTATAACCACCGGGTAAATCACCACTTTTAATATGAGGTTTTAAATCGTATTGCTCTAATGCATTATCAATTTGTTGATTTAGTTTTTTGCCTGTTAGACCATAGGCCCCACCAAAAAACTTCAAATTTTCTAAAACAGTTAAATTGCTATACAGTGCAAATTTCTGAGAGACATACCCAACTTTGCCTCGTGCCTCAGCACGAGCTGTGCGTAAGTTTTTACCAGCAACTTCTAGATAACCACTACTTGCTGGTAACAATCCACATAACATCCGAAATGTTGTGGTTTTACCCGCACCATTTGGGCCAAGTAATCCAAATATTTCGCCTCGCTTTACATCAAATGATGTATTGGCAACGGCAGTAAAATCGCCAAAGGTTCTGACTAAATCTTTAACAACAATGACGGGTTGTTGTGATTTTAAATTATTGTTTTGTTCTAATTGAAAATTCTGCTCAGGAACAGATACATGTTTTGTTTGCTTTTGAGTCTGCTGCAACAACATCATAAACGCATCTTCAAGTTCGGCTGATCGCCTATGAGCGACTAGCCCCTGAGGTAAAATATCTGTTGATAATTCTTTTTGGCGACTGATAAAGTTTACTTGTTCACCCTTTGGAACAGCATCAATAATGTCAACAGAATTTCCAAGCAATTGGGCTTGTAAAGTCCGTGCCTTAATTTGCTCTGAAAGTTTTACTTTCCATGTTTGTCCATGTGCTATTTCTTTTAATTGCTCAGGTGAGCCTTGCTTTAAAATTTTGCCCTCATACATGATATATACATAGTCACACTTTTCTGCTTCATCCATATAAGCAGTACTTATAATAACGCTTAAATTTTCTTCTTGAACAAGCTGTTCAATAATAGTCCATAAATCTCTTCTTGATAAAGGATCTACTCCAACACTAGGCTCATCAAGCAATAGTAATTCTGGGGAACGAACTAACGTACATGCCAGTCCTAGCTTTTGTTTCATTCCACCAGAAAGTTTCCCTGCTGGGCGTTGAATGAATTGAGTAAGATCCGTTATTTCTAATAACCGTTTAAATCTTTGACTGCGTACATCTTTGGGAACGCCATGTAAATCAGCATATAAATTTAAATTTTCTTGTACACTTAAGTCTTCATATAGACCGAAACGTTGTGGCATATAACTAATACGGTCTTGCACAGCTTGAGGATGTTTATCGATATCAAACCCAAGCACATTCAGAGAACCTGAAGTAGCTTTATATAGTCCAGCAACTAATCTTAATAAAGTTGTTTTTCCTGCGCCATCTGGGCCAACTAAAGCAGTAAGTTCTCCTTTATTGATTTGCATATCCAAATCATCAATTGCCTTAGTATCTGTTAACTTTTTATTTTCACCTTTAAAAATCATCGATAAATGATGGGCTTGAACCACTACATTATTATCAGTCATGAGCTTCCTCACCTGAAACAAGTGGTACTTTTACAGTCACTGGTTGACCCATTTTCAATTGATCATTCGGGTCATTTACATAAACCCGAACTTCATAAACTAGAGTTGTTCTTATCTCATCAGTCTGTACAGTTTTAGGTGTGAACTCAGACACAGAAGATATATAGCCAATTTTTCCATTGATAGATTGATTCGGATCAGCATCTCGAATGACCTGTGCCGTACCACCCATATGAATGGAACTCAAATCTTTTTCATTTGCATATACACGAACCCATTTTGGATCGGTCAAGGCCAATGTATAAACTGCCTTTTGCGCAGTGGTCATATCTCCAACTTCTTGTAGTCGCGCTCTCACAACTGCACTTACAGGAGACTTTAGTACAGCTTGAGTAAGGTTATAGTTGATTAGATCTAAATTCGCTTTGGTTGCGTCATATTGTGCTTTGGTTGCTTCTCGATCCTCTTGTCTAGCGCCTTTAATGACCAATTCTAAATTAGCTTGTCTTTCACGGACCGCTGCTTCAGCACTATGTTGATTACTTTTGGCATAGTCGAGTTCTTGTTGGCTAATTGCCCGACCATCCGTACTACTCACCAATATTTGTAACCTTTGCAGGTTTTTACTGGCTTTATCTAAATCAGCTTGAGCAGAAGCGAGTTGTGCTTTTGCTTGACTAATTTCTTCTGGCCGAGCTCCGACTTGTTGTTTAACGATAGCTTCTTGTTGAGCTTTGAGTTGTGCTTGGGCTTGCTTTGCCTGAATTTGTAATGCATTAGTATTCAGAGTTGCTAATACTTGACCGGCTTTAACTTTATCGCCCTCTTGAACTAAGAGTTTTTCAATACGGCCCGACTGTTCAAATGCAAGTGAAACTTGGCGTATATCCACGTTTCCATATAGAGTCAAATTACTATCTTCTTGATTCTTAGTCTTATATCCCCACACCCAAAAACCGATGACAACCAGAGCTATAATAACTAGGACTATGGCAATCACTTTTTTATTCATCTTATTATCCTTTATTAAATTCAAATTTTCTTAGTTTAAATTCAATTTAAATTTAAATTACTCCAATCTTTGAATAAAAGATATACTTTTATGGGGAATGAAAATTAGGTTTAAACATGTCCAGATCTAGACGAAGTGATGGTGACTTAACAAAGACTAAAATTATTGAGGCAGCAGGACCATTAATTGCCCAGTATGGTTTTGCAAAAACAGCGAACAAAACAATTGCTAATGCTGCTAATGTCGATTTAGCTGCAATTAACTATCACTTTGATGGTCGAGATGGTTTATATCAAGCAGTTTTGGTGGAAGCGCATGCCCACTATCTAGATGAACAATACTTACTAGAACTTGTCGAAAGCACTTACTCTCCTGAAGAAAAATTGAGTTTACTACTTGAAACTTTATTGCATAAATTGACAGAAAAAGACGTCTGGCATGGCAAAGTTTTTATTCGTGAACTGTTTTCACCTTCTGAGCATTTATTAAGTTTTATTGAACTTACAGGTATGAGAAAATTTTTTCTTATTCGTAAGTTAATTAGTCAAGTTGCTGGTTTAGAGGAAAATGATCCAGCGGTTTTACCATGTATTTTAAGCGTGATGACACCTTGCATGATGCTCATTATTGCTGGACCAAATGCTCAAGCACCTGAGCCTCTTAAAAATATTGCTCAGATGCCATTGCATGATTTAATTGAACATTTCAAAAAATTTTCATTAGCAGGATTAAAAGCAATTAGCCAATCAAAATCCTAAAGATTAGCTATTCAGACATTTCAAAATAGCCTGAACAGGATCTTCCGTATTTCCAGAAATAAGCTGTTTATGCATGGTTAAATGTTGCATTACTTGAATTTGCGCCGTTTCAACATTCATTAGTTTTTCTATTTCAGCGGCTAAATTTTCCGGTGTTGCATCGGCCTGAATCAGCTCTTCAATAACTTTTTTACCCGCAATAATATTCGGCAAAGAATAGTAAGGAATTTTCACCAAAAGCTTAGCAATTAAATAAGTTAGCCAATGCAATTTATAAAAAGTGACCATCGGTCTATGCATAAGCATTGCTTCTAATGTCGCAGTCCCAGAAGCTAAAGCAATAATATCACTTGCATTCATGACCATACGGCCAATTTTCGATTCGCTATCTGTATTTTCTAAAATATTAATGCAAGCCTTTAAATGGGGCGCTAATTGTTGAACACCCTGCTCAATCTGTTGCTTACGGGCATCATTAATGGCCGGAATCAAGAATTGGATATCTGGATATTTGGTATGCAAAATATTAGCAGCACCCAGCAACATAGGAAGAAGTCGCTCTACTTCACCTTTTCGGCTACCTGGTAATAAAGCAATATACTTCTGATTTTCATTAAGGCCCAATTGCTGTTTAGCAATTTGAATTGGATTTTCGAGTGGTAATTGTTTTGCTAGTGGATGACCTACAAAGGCCGCTGGAACGTCATAGCGCTCATAAAAGACTTTTTCAAACGGAAATAAACAAAGTACTAAATCTATGCTCTGTTTAATGCCATGTACACGCCCTTGGCGCCACGCCCAAACAGATGGACTCACGTATTGAACTGTTTTGATCGGAAGATTCTTTTCTTTAATACTTTTAGAAAGTCTGAGGTTAAAATCGGGTGCATCAATACCAATAAAAATATCAACCGGTTGCTGAGTCCATTGGTTAATTAAACCATCTCGCACGGCAAAGAGTTTTTTTAGATCTTTTAATACCTCAACAATCCCCATTACAGATAAAGTTTCCATTGGATAATAACTGTTAAAACCCTCAGCAATCATTTGGGGTCCACCGATTCCTTCAAACTCAGCATCGATTCCTTGTTCACGGAAACTACGCATAAGTTTCACACCCAGTGTATCTCCAGAAACTTCCCCAACTACAATGCCTATTTTAAGTTTTCGATTTGCCAAGGCGATTTACCCAAAAATTTCAAATAATGCATTCTAGCATAGAGGCTTATTAATCTTGAACTTGCTAAATATATATGGCTAAAGCCAGCAGAAGCACACCACAATCTAAAATTACACTCATGCACTATCTTTTAATCAAAATTAACAATGTGATTTGAATTGTAGCTTACATTTACAAACAATAAAATAAATGAGAATTATTTACATTATTTTTACTATTATGACCATCCCACCTCGACCATTTAAACTTTCTGTAATCGCCTGCGCGATTTGTTATGCAAATCTCACGTATGCTCAAGATGCAGATATACAAGCTTTGCAGACGATTCAAGTTAAAGCTACAAGTACAGAGCAGTCTTCTGAACAAACCAAAACCTATAATGTTAAGAACTCTAGCAGTGCAACTAAGCTTAACATTGAGGCTAAAGAAACACCTCAAACTATTAATGTCGTTACTCGTCAACAAATTGAAGATTTTGGGCTTACTAGCACCCGAGATGTTCTAAACAATACACCCGGAGTCACAGTAACCAATCAGGAAACTGAGCGAACTACTTATATGGCTCGTGGTTTTGAAATTTCAAATATTTTAACTGACGGCGTAGGTTTTCCCCTCTCAGGTTATAACTATAACAATACTAATCCTGATACTTATTTTTATGATCGTGTAGAAGTCGTTAAAGGTGCTGATTCTTTAACGAATGCATTTGGTGACCCAAGTGCAACCATCAATAATATTCGAAAACGCCCAACCCAAGAATTTCAAGCAAGCGGAGGTATAAGTTACGGGTCTTGGGATACTCAGCGTTATGAGGCTGACGTATCTGGCTCAATTCTACCAAGTGGAAAAGTCCGTGGTCGTGTTATGGGCTATGAGCAAACTGGTGACTCATACCTTGACCGATATTCTTCAGAAAAAAATGGTTTCGCTGGTATTGTTGAAGCTGATTTAACAGATACAACATTACTTACCGTAGGTTATAGCCAAGAAAAAAATAAACCGAATGCAAACAACTGGGGTGCTCTACCCTTGCTTGATGCCAACGGCAAACAAATTTCTTATGATCGCTCCTATAACCCAAACCCTGACTGGGCGCATTGGGATAATGAAACACAGAATGCTTTTGTTGAATTAAAACAGAAAATTAATGATCAATGGTCAGCTAAGCTGACTTATAACTATCTTGATAACAAGCATAACAGTCGCCTCCTTTACTATTATGGTTATCCAAAAGCTGATGGTTCAGGAGTGTCTTTGACACCATGGGGTGGCCAAGAGCATCAAGAACAACATGCTGTAGATTTTAACCTTGAGGGAACTTATAAGCTCTTTAACCAAGAGCATGAAGCAACGTTAGGTTATAACTATGTACGTAGTCGTCAACACGATAAACAATCTACGGGAACAATTAACGATAGTAATGTTATCAATTCGACCACTACAAACTGGGCAAGTTGGACACCTCAATCTATAACGTGGTCAGATTTCTCTGAAGCAGCGAACTATACGCAAAATATAGATTCAATTTATGCAGCTACACGTTTACATCTCAATGAAGATTTAAAACTCTTGCTT
The DNA here is from genome assembly GCF_041021905.1 of Acinetobacter nosocomialis. Lineage (NCBI taxonomy): Bacteria > Pseudomonadati > Pseudomonadota > Gammaproteobacteria > Moraxellales > Moraxellaceae > Acinetobacter > Acinetobacter nosocomialis. The sequence continues at coordinate 1,882,611 of NZ_CP157432.1, read as the reverse complement.
GGCGCAAACTATGTGAAAGCCGAGAGTAAAGGCGAAAGCTATGGTTCGCCTATGGAATATAGTGAAAGTAAAGTTTCACCGTATGCGGGCTTAACTTATAACTTCACACCTGAATATACAGGTTATATGAGCTATACCTCAATTTTCCGTCCACAAACTGGTATTGATCAAGATACCAATCAAGCTTTAAAACCAATTGAAGGTAAAAGCTATGAAATGGGTGTAAAAAGCTCATGGCTAGATGACCGTTTAACTGGGACGCTTTCAGTATTCAAAACCGAACAAAACAATTACCCACTACGTAACTCGGACGGAAATCCACTTAATCGAAAAGTGCCAACCAGTGATTTAGAATCACAAGGTGTCGAAGTCGGGTTATCTGGTCAAATCACTGATAACGTCAATCTTGCTTTTGGCTATGCTCAATTTAGTATTAAAGATATAAAAAATGGTGGCGAAGCGAGAACGTATAATCCGAACCAAACCCTTAATTTGCTGACTACCTATACACCATCAGTTTTACCTAAACTGAAAGTTGGCGCAGGGCTACAATGGCAGGATGGCGTGAAGCTATACGACTCAACAGCAAACAGCACCATCAAGCAAGATGCTTATGCCTTAGTAAATTTAATGGCGAGCTATGAAGTGAATGATCACATTACGCTCCAAGCCAATGGAAATAATATTTTCGATAAGAAATATTTGTATAGTTTCCCTAATGGTCAAGGCTTTTATGGACCCTCAGCCAACTATACGGTTGCTGTAAAGTTTAAATATTAAACGCGTAGCCAACTCCACTTTAGGTGTTGGCTTTTTTTTATTTTTTATGTGCCAGTAAAGATGTCCAAAACATTAAATCTCCCTATGTCATATCGTATAAAAGTTTTCTATCGATTTTTAGTCGTTTTCGGTATGGGTTATGCCTGTATGGCTTATTTAAGTCTTGGGCTTACTGGTATCTTTCATTTGACTCTAGATAAACCTGAAGCCATTTATTTGGCAGCCTTTATCTCTATTTTGTTTTATGTATTTTTTGTGATGATTGGTTTTTGCATTCAATCATTATGGAAAGTGACTGGGCTATCAATCGTGCTATTTACCCTTTTCTTTATTGTGACACGGATGGTGAGTTATGCATAAAGGTATACGCCAATCTATGGCATGGCTGCATTCATGGACTGGATTAATTTTTGGATGGCTCGTATTTACTATTTTTTTAATGGGGAGTTTGTCGTATTACCGCCATGAAATTAATTTATGGATGCAACCAGCACTTGCACATTACGAAATAAAACAAGATGTGGCAATTAAAACAGCATATCAGTACTTACAAAAAAACGCTCCAGATGCCAAATCTTGGTATTTAACTGTTGCTACCGCAGAAAGTCCTGCTAACACTATGTATTGGGAAAAACCAGACGGTGGTTATGGAAATGCAACACTTGATGCAAATACTGGTCAAGAACTAAAACTTTCAGCAACTGAAGGTGGTGACTTCTTCTATCGTTTTCACTATCAACTTTTTGGTATTCCGATATTAATTGGACGGCTCGTTGTATCTTTAGCGGCTTTTATTATGTTAATTGCCTTAATCTCAGGCATTATTACCCATAAAAAAATCTTTAGCGACTTTTTTACTTTACGGACCTTTAAGTCTCAGCGTTCATGGTTAGATTTTCATAATGTTTCATCTGTTCTTGCACTGCCCTTCTTTTTGACTATTACTTTTACAGGCTTGGCTATTTTCTTCTATTTATATCTTCCTTGGGGAATGCAAAAATTCTATCCAGAGAATCCATATCAATATTTTACCGAAATTCGTACAAAAACAGTCACAGAAAGTACAGCGCCGCATCCTGCACAGAATTTACCAGTTGAAAAGTTATTAGCTCAACTAGAACAACGTTGGGGAAATCAAACTTTAGCAACTATTAGTGTTAAAAACCCAAATACGAATCAGGCTCAAATTACGTTTATTCAGCAAGAAGACCATTCTATTACCCGTAATCAAGCACAAATCACATTAGATGCTACAACCGCTAAAGTCTTGGGTGATACACGTAATCATAGTCCTATTGCTACACTTTATGCTGGAGTATATGGCTTACACATGGCAACTTTTGCTCAGCCTTTACTTCGCTTAGGGTTGTTTTTCTCTGGTATTTTAGGATGTGTAATGATTGCATCTGGCTTGTTACTTTGGAGCCTAAAACGCCAACTTCAAAAGAAAAATAGTAAGTTTCATTTTGGGCATTATTTAGTTGATCGTTTAAATGTTGCTACATTTATAGGTTTGCCTTGTGCAACACTTGCTTATTTATATGCAAATCGATTGTTTACAGTCACGACAACTACTATCAATTATGAAATTTATAGCTTCTTCTTGGTGTGGCTAATAAGCTTGATTATTGCACTCATCACTAAAAAACAATATTTGTGGCGAACTCAACTTGGCATCTTCATTTTGCTTTGTATAGCACTTCCTCTCTTGAATATAAGTTATTTGCTAAAAAATCATTATGTCCAAAACTTTAATGCTTATTGGGATTTTGCACGCATAGACATTTTTTTCTGGTTATTTGCAGCCTTAGCCCTTTTCATATTTTTTAAAATTAAACCGATTCAACATAAAGCCATAGAAAAAATTCAAAAAAAGCTGAATAAGTTAAATATTGAGGTGAATTCATGATGTTCTTTGTGTTTATCCTGACTTTACTAGGCATGTATTTACTATTCATATCGACTGAAAAATATCGCTCACCTAAATCAACTGGTCATTTCAAATCTTTAGCTCAAAAATATTATTCATTGTTGAGGATATTGGCCTTTTTACTATTTGCGTTAAGCGGGTTTATTCTCATCAAAAAATATGGTTTTTCAATTGGTTTTGTCAGCTGGTGGATCTTTGCAACACCTCTTACCTTTTTACTCATACTTTGGCTTAACCCATTGAGAGCTTTCAAATCATCATCCAAGTCATGAAATTGAATAAAATTCCATCAAAATAGGCATATTTTTGATTGCTTAGCGTTTTTTTGCATAAGTAAATCATTATTCATGACAACTGTTTATCTCTAAAAGGAATAAGATATCTGCGTTTCGTGATAAGTGGCGATAAAGATGTCTGGTGCTTTTGAATTTATCTTAGCGGGTATGTTAGTTGGCTTCTGTGTAGGTATTACAGGAGTTGGTGGTGGGTCATTAATGACACCAATTTTAATTGGTCTTTTTAGAATTGAACCGCATATCGCAATTGGTACCGATTTACTTTATGCCGCAATTTCAAAGTTTTGTGGATCAATGGTTCACGCAAAAAAACTCAATATCGTGTGGCCTATCGTTTTATGGCTAGCAGTGGGTAGTATTCCTGCGTCTTTCGGTACTGCTTGGGTATTGGAACATTATTTAAGTCAGTCAACACACTATAAAGCTGTTTTAACAATGGTATTAGGCTTTATGCTGACCTTGACTGGTGTTTCTATTATTTTCCGTACTCGTATTGAAAAGTTCTTTAATAAATTCCGAAATAAAGAGAATACCCAAACTGAAAATGAGCAATTAGCTGTTCAAAATAAACGCACCTATATTGTGATTATGGGCATTATTCTAGGTGTATTCGTAACATTATCATCTGTTGGTGCTGGTGCCTTTGGAATTATGGCACTCGTGATTATGTTTCCGAACTTACCAATGATTCGAATTATTGGATCAGATGTCGTACATGCAGTATTACTAACCTTAGTTGCCGGTCTTGGACATATGAGTGCCGGTAACGTCGACTTTATGCTACTTATGTGGTTGTTGGTAGGTTCTATTCCGGCAATTATTATTGGCACATTAATTAGCTCACGTATGCCGGAACGTTTAATCCGTAAAATTTTGGGTATTACTCTATTTGCTCTTGGTGTTAACTTTATGGTCCACCCAGTCAAAGCCAAACCAAAAGCAGCTGTGGTACAACAAGCAGTAGTTGCTGAAAAAACAGGCAACTCGACTGAAAGATAGTAAAATCAATAGGATTTTTCCAAACTGAATTGCCATGAGATGTAGTATTTTCATAATTATTTCATGGTATATTCAGTACACAAAACAACCTTTAGTATGATCGAACCAGTGACAGCAATGACTACACATTCAAATTCCGTTTCAAAGCCAGATATCGACGACGTTAACATTAAAAGTATCCAAACTCTTGTAACACCCGCTGAGCTTAAGTCAGAACTTCCATTATCTGATGTTGCTTCCCAAACTGTTCTAAAAGGCCGCGAAACTATTCGTAATATTTTAGATGGCTCAGATAAACGTTTATTTGTCGTTATTGGTCCTTGCTCTATCCATGATCCAAAAGCTGCTCACGAATATGCTGACCGCTTAAAAGCATTAAGCGAAAAGGTTAAAGATACTCTATATCTAGTTATGCGTGTTTATTTTGAAAAACCACGTACAACAATTGGCTGGAAAGGCTTAATTAACGATCCAGATATGAATGACTCATTTAACATTGAGAAAGGTCTACGTATTGGTCGTAAACTTTTACTTGAGTTAAATGAAAAAGGTTTACCTTGTGCAACTGAAGCACTTGACCCTAACTCTCCACAGTACTACCAAGATTTAATTTCATGGTCTGCTATTGGTGCACGTACAACCGAGAGCCAAACTCACCGTGAAATGTCTTCTGGCTTATCATCACCAGTAGGTTTTAAAAATGGTACAGACGGTGGTTTAACTGTCGCAACCAATGCCATGCAGTCTGTTAAATATGGCCATAGTTTCTTAGGCTTAAATGAAGACGGTCAGGTTTCAATTATTAATACAAATGGTAATCCTTATGCACACGTAGTATTACGTGGCGGTAATGGTAAGCCAAACTACGATGCTGGCTCTGTTGCAGAAGCAGAAAATGCTTTAGCAAAAGCAAAAGTTAGCAACAAAATCATGATCGATGCGAGCCACGCAAACTCAAATAAAGACCCGTACTTACAACCGCTCGTTCTTAAAAATATTACTGAACAAATTTTAGATGGTAATAAGTCTATCGTAGGTATTATGGTCGAAAGCCATTTAAAAGGCGGCCGTCAAGATATTCCTGAAAATCTTTGCGACCTTGAATATGGTAAATCAGTCACTGATGGTTGTATTGATTGGGAAACTACCGAAAAGACATTGCTTGAAATGCATGAAGCTTTAAAAGATGTTTTACCTAACCGTTAATTCATCTTTTAAAGATTGAAGATTAAACCCTCATTTTTGAGGGTTTTTTTTATTTTGTTTGGTCGGAATTCAGCTATGACAGCTATTCGTTTTTGATTATACTTCGACGAGTTTTTCCACTACGACCGCCTAAAATATGGTGCTGAGTTTCCGTCAACATTTGCTGAAGTGGCGCACGCTTTTAAGTGCTATCACTTTGCTGTGTTTACTATGGCACATTTTTTTGCCTACTCTTGTGCAAATTGGCATCGTACCTGAGTTGTATACTATGCCTAGTCACTGCCAACCAGTTGTATTAGAGCATTCAGCCCACCAACAAAATTTTAATATGGAGCAGCATCACGCTTCACATGCTCATCATCATATGGAATCTGTTCAAGATAAATTTCATAGTTCGCATGCTCAAGAAGTCTTTGCTCTAGCTACTCAAATCATGAAGCATTGCCCGTTATGTACGCATGGCCTAGATGCAGCAATTTTAATTCCACTCATTGCTTTGATTTTTGTTTTAATTTTACGTTGGTTTAGCCGTGTACGATGTCTGTGTCATACGTGGACCATACAACTAGAACGCCCCCTTACTTTCTATATTTTACCGATTAAACACGCCCCACCAACTGCTCTATAAAACCATAACTTTTCTCATCCCTATTTTCAGGGATTCAAAATTTATTGCTTTTTATAGGGTCATTCTATGTCATCCCTCAAATTTCGCTTATCTGTTTTAAGCGCAGCATGCTTATCTGCTTCAACTAGCTCTCTAGTTTTTGCTGAAGACTTAACACCAGCAAACAATGACACAAAAATCTTAGCAACGATTGTGGTCACGGCAAGTCGCGAAGGTGAAATACTGAATAAAACTCCAGCTGCAATTAGCCAAATCAATAGTGAGCAAATAGAAAATAAACATGCCACTTTTATTGGACAACTTGTAAACCAAACACCAGGAGTCTTGATGAATGATCTTGGTAATGAACAGCACATGATGTCTATACGCCAACCCATGACTACTGCTGCTGTTTATCAATATCTAGAAGATGGCATTTCAATTCGACCTGTAGGTGTGTTTAACCATAATGCCCTGTATGAGATGAATATGGCGGGTGTAGACAATATTGAAATTTTACGTGGACCAGCAAGTAGTGTTTATGGAAGTAATGCAATTGGCGGAACCCTCAACTTTTTAACCAAGGCGCCGAGTGCCACACCAACAGCAGATATTGATCTGAGCGCAAGTAGTGAAGGTTATCGCCGTGTTGACGTGGGAGCTTCTGATACCTTTGATACTCGTACTGGCACCCATGGGTTAAGAGTTTCTGCCTATGCCAGTGATCGTGGTGATAGCTGGCAAGATCATGCCGAAGCGGATAAACAAAGCATTACAGTACGTCATGACTGGCAAATTTCTGATTCAACTAAACTGAAAAATATATTTACCTATAACCACTTATATGCAGATATGACAGGTAGCTTAAATACTGAAGATTATAGTAAACGGCCTGGTTATAGCTATCAAACATTTACTTACCGGGAAGTAGATGCAACACGTATATCCTCCCAACTAAGTCATGACTGGAATGATCAACAGCAAAGTCAAATCACTTTATATTATCGGGATAATACAACCGAGCAAAATCCAAGCTATAACATAAAAACTGACAAGAAAGATGGAGTTGCAACAGGAACTTACAGCGGGCAAACCACTTATAATAGTTTTCAGTCCTATGGAGTCAACCTACAACACTCAGCAACTTTAGGCCAATTCAAGTTAGTCGTGGGTAGTATGGCTGAGCACTCACCGACTCAGGGCAGAACTAATGATATTGAAGTTTTTCGAGATCCTGTTACACGTATTTATACGAGTTTTAAACAGCGAAAGCTTTTACGTGATTTTGATGTCGACGTTAATAATAAAGCGATCTATGCTCAAGTGAATTGGCAAGCTTTGCCTAACTTAAACTTAGTCGGCGGCACACGTTATGATTGGATTCGTTATGACTATCAGAATAATCTAACCCCTTCTAATGTTACTGGCGCTCCAGATGAAACAAGAAATTTTCATAAGGCTAGTCCAAAATTAGGAGCAATTTGGAATATTACTCCTCAAATCGACTTCTATACAAACTGGTCACAAGGCTTTGTTCCACCAGAGGTCAGTAGCCTTTACGGCGCAAATTTAGTTACGCCGAATTTAACTGAAGCAACTTTTACCAATATTGATGCAGGTGTCCGTTTTAAAACATTCAATGACCGATTAGATGGTGAAATTACGCTTTATCGTTTAAATGGTGAAGATGAAGTAATTAGTTATACTAAACCCGATAATATCCGTGAACCACGTAATGCAGGTAAAACTCTTCATGAAGGTATTGAAGTCGGTGGAACTTGGCAAATTTCCGATCAGCTTGACCAAAAATTGAAAATTTCAGGTAGCTGGGCTCGTCATCGTTATGAACAATTCCAGCCGTCAGCTACTATTGATTACAGTGGAAATGATATGCCGAGCGCACCAAAAACTTTTGGTACGCTTGAATATCAAATTAAGCCAATCCCCGAATTATTACTTTCAGCAGAAGGTGTATATGTAGGTTCATATTGGATTAATGACGCTAATACTCAAAAATATGATGGTCATATGGTACTCAACCTGCGTGCAAACTATCGTAAAAAGGCCTATGAAATATATGGTCAGATTTTAAATGTGGCAGATACACATTATGCTGAAAGCACTTCTTTTAGTAATAATGAAGTGAGCTATACACCGGCAGCTCCACGTACATATTTAATAGGTCTACGCTATCATTTTGGTAATTAAGTAAATTTAAGTTTGTGGTCACAACTGGCCACAAACGCTTAATTTAACTATAAATAAAAACAACTTAAGACAAAAGTAAAAAGCAGAACGGTTTCACTAATTTCAATCGTAGCGCCCACGGTATCGCCCGTAATGCCATCAATTCGTTTTATAAACAGATATCTTAAATAAATCAGGCTTATTAAAAAACCAATTACAGCTATCAGCCCTTGCCATTCCCAATACAAAGGTAACAGTAAAATTAATGCAGCTATTATCCATGAAACAGTTTTAGGCAAATGGTCTGTCAAAGAACGACCTAAGCCTTTTTCGCGAACATATGGTGTAGTTAAAAACAAAATAGATGGCACCACACGTCCAAGTGCAGGAACAAATACTAAGAATAGCGTTTGATGTTGTTCAATCAATACAAAGACCAAAGCAAACTTGAGCAAACAAATGATAACTAAGCTCAGCACTCCAATTGGGCCGCAGCTCGGATCTTTCATGATTTGTAAAGTACGTTGTTTATCCCCAAAGCCACCTACCCAAGCGTCAGCTGTGTCGGCCAGTCCATCTAGATGCAATCCCCCAGTCAGCCAAATCCATAAAGTAAGTATAATTGCGGCAAGTAAAACAACGGGTAATTTGGCTAAAAGACAGACAACAAGAAAAAGTATGCCACCAATAATCATCCCAACCAGTGGATAAAACAAAATAGCCCGACCATTTTGTTGCGCCGTTGGTATAGTCTTTAACTCAATAGGTAGAACAGTTAAAAATTGCAATGCAATCCAAAAAGGTGTCATATCCCACTCTCTAACTGATCTATATATAAAAACAAACTGAATTATGAGGAAATAAAAATGGGAATAGCAATCCCTATTCCCATTAAACACTTCAAAAACTGTGAAAAACTACTGTATTTGATAGCACTGCTTTAATTTGATGTAGTCATAGTAAAAACTAGTTGGTGTGTAACGCGCATAGTTACACGCAGATTTAAATAAAGTCTCTTTTTCGTTATAAAGCATCTTCACTAAAGTCGAGCCTTGACTATTTTGGTAAACATCCCACTGTACGTTGGCTGCCATAGGTGAAACTACTTCACCACGCCATGTACTTGTTGAATAGTTATAAGTCTGGCGTAGTGGTAACGGCTGCATCATATTATGCAAATCCAAGCTAGTTGCCAGAGGAATAATAATTTCAGCATGGGCAAAACGTAAAACTGCTTTATATGGTTGAGCTTTATTTACAACAGCATCAACTTGTTGGAATAAATCTTGTTTGAGTCCTTGAGCAATTTCACTTGTAACTTGGTTCGACTCTGTGAAACTTGGACCTTTTTCATAAAAATCATTGGCATCATTAAATTCAGCATAAAATTTTGCGGCTTCCAAAGGCATATATTTATCAAAATCAACACCTTTTAACTCATCTTTCATACCACCAGAAATTGAATAAAGCTCATAAACATAAGCCGCAGCATCTACTGCACTAGCAATGGTATTTTTACCCTTACCTTTTTCTGTAATTTGCTCACCTTTTGGTGAAGTTACTGTAAAAGACCCATTATTGCTAAAACTATAACCTGTCGTACCAAGTTTTTTAATAAAGTCTGCTTTAAAAATCGGAGTGAGTACGGACTGGGCAATTTTTTCTGCTTGAGTATTCTTCGATAACTCACTCAACTTTTGGGCTAAATCTTTATTGTTTGCTTCGAAATCTTGATAGGCCTGACTAGCATCATAAATTTTTTGTTGGCTAGCACTAAGTGGTTGAGTTAAATCTTCAGTCGCATTTAGACTATGAAAATAAAGTTTAAAACGATCAACACCCCCGTCTACAAGACTAGGAACACTTGAACTCGATAAATTGGTATAAGACACAGGAACAATTTTATCTTTCAGCTGGGGCTGTTGTTTTATCAGTTCAGCAGTGAAGAATTTAGCACTATCCACCGCACGATCTACCCCAGAACTTTGTACCAATATAGATGCTTGAGAGTTTACAAGTGTTGGCAAGCGCTGTAATAGGCGATCGGCAATCCCGCGGTGTTCTAAAATACCGGTCATGGTTTCATTTCCATAACCGTATTGGCGAATACCTTCAACCCCATAGCCCAATAAAATATTGGCTTTCATCATGGCTTCCAAGTCAGCACCTAATTGCTCACCTAGTGGTGTTAAGGCATTTTCAGCTTTTGCCTGTTTCCATAAATTATAAAGCGCTAAATCATATTTCAGACTTGATAAACCTCTCGAACCGTGACGTGCCACTAACTCTGTAAAAACTGGCTGGAACCCCGTCGGCGCTTGTTCATAGCTTTTTAAGTCTTGTTGAGGTTGGTAAGGTGTTTTCGTTTGATAATATTTTGATGGGTTTGTGGATGGTGCAGTTTGAGCCTCTTGATCATCATTGTTATTACAAGCCGCGAGCAATAATGATGCTGCAAGCAAAGTTGTTTTAAATAAAATATTCATAAGCCAGATATGTGATTAATAAGAAATGCCAATAGCTTAGATACTAGCAATGACAGTTCTATTACACAGACTAAAATAACATTTTAAAAATAATAACTTACAAGTGTATAAAAATATAAAATTCAACTATCTCAACATAAAAGTTAATTGACCATCTGCTTCAGAAAATTCAAGAGAATATAATTTCCCAAGTTCTGCCGACATTTTAAGTAAGTCATCTAAAGGTTGCTGCTCGGCTAAACAAGCCAATAGCTTAATCACACCCCCATGAGTAACAACTAACGCATGTTGTAAATTATGTTTTTGCATATGCGTAAGTAAATCCTGCAAGCCTTTCAGAATCCTTTTTTGAAACTGGTTTAATGTTTCAGCGCGAGGTGGACAATATTGACTTGGTTTTTGCCAAAAGTTTGCAAGTAATTCAGGTGAAGTTTCATAAATTTGCTGAGTTGAGATACCTTCCCACTCCCCAAAATACATTTCTTTTAAGTCATGATTTATAAGTAAAGGGAGTTCTGCTGTTTTGGAAAGTTCCTCAGCAAAACAAGCACATCGTTTTAATGAGGAACTTACAATAACATCCCATGTCTGGTCTGTGACTTGCTCAATGGTTGACTGCATTTGCTGCCAACCTTTTGCTGTTAACTCATCATCTAAATGCCCACGTAAAGTATGGCTATACTGACTTTCACCATGTCTGAGCAAATCGATCCTAAATTTACCCAATTTTATCCCCGCTTACAGCAGCTTGAGCAAAAGTAGCCATTTGGTTATGTAAGACACATGCCATATTAACTAATGCCAAGGCAGTACCAGCCCCACTACCTTCGCCTAAACGCAAGTTCATCTTTAAAATCGGGTCAGCATTAAGTTCTTGTAAAATACGTAGGTGTCCATACTCAGCCGATTGATGACCAAATAACATCCAGTCACGTACTTTAGGGTTCATTCGTACCGCACATAAAGCGGCTACAGAACTAATAAAACCATCCACAATCACAGGTAAACCCACTTGCGCACAGCGAATATAAGCACCTGTAATTGCCGCAATTTCCAAACCACCTACAGCACATAGTGTTTTAAAGACATCACCAATGACATGTTTATGGTGAAGTTCAATTGCCTTTTCAATTACTTCAATTTTATGTCTTAACTGATCGGCACCAATTCCTGTACCAACTCCCGTTAATTGCTCAGCCGTATCATTTAGTAAAAGACAGGCTAACGCAGAAGCTGAACAGGTATTTCCAATACCCATTTCACCCGCAATATAAATATCTGCGCCATTCGCTTTAGCAGTATCTACACTTTTTTTCCCTAACTCTAAGGCAGCACGGCATTCGTCAGTACTCATTGCAGCTTGTTTGGCAAAATTTGCAGTGCCAGCACGAATAAAGTGACGTTCAACACCTGCGTACTGGTATGGTTCACCTACTGTGCCACAGTCAATGACTTGTAAATGAGCTTGATGATATTTAGCAATGACACTAATTGCCGCACCGCCAGTTGTGAAGTTTTGCAACATTTGACGGGTAACAGCTTGAGGGTATGCAGAGATATTTTCTTCAACTACACCATGATCACCTGCAAAAATTGTAATCCATGGATGGTTAACTTGTGGATGTGCATTTGACTGTAAACTGGCAAGTGTAATTGCAATCTGCTCTAAATCACCTAAGGCACCTGTAGGTTTGGTAAGCTGGAGTTGATGTTGCTCCGCTTGTTGTTTTGCGTCCAGATTAGCTTTCTGTATAGATTCTAACCACCAGTTCATTTTTATTTCTCACCTTTTAAAATCATTGGAAAACCCGCCACACAAAACACAACCTTATCTGCAATTTGCCCTAAGGCTTGATGTAGCCTTCCTGCTTCGTCGACAAAACGGCGGCTTATCTCACCGAGTGGCACAACGCCTAAACCCGTTTCATTACTTACTAAAATGATTTCTGACTGGAGTATAGGTAAAACTTTTAACAGCTGTTCACACTCAAATTGTTGAACGTTTTTATCTTCTAAAAGTAACAAATTGGTTAGCCAAAGTGTTAAACAATCCACCAGAATAATTTGGTTAGGTCTATCAATTTCTTGCAGAGTTTTTGCTAAAAATAATGGTTCTTCAACCAAAGACCAGTGAGCAGGACGATGATTTTGATGATGGGCAATCCGGCTTTGCATTTCTGCATCTAGCGCTTGCGCCGTCGCCACATAAGTGACAGCTAATTGCATAGATATGGCCGTTTGTTCAGCCAGTCGGCTTTTACCAGAACGAGCACCACCTAAAATCAATTGCAACATGGCTCACCTAAAAACAAATGCTGATACGGATACAGCTGCCCTTGTAAAATTTGAGCCTCATAATAACCAAAGGTTAAATGCTCAAATTTAAGATCAAATTCAGCCTGATCGTATTGTACAGGTAATTGAGAAATTTTTTGTAAAATCAAATCACTACTATAGTCTTTTTTATACAAACCCAATGTAATGTGCGGATAGTAATCTAAAGCGGCAATTTCATTAGAAATTGAGCCTAATTTTTGACGCATGAGAGATAAAATATTTTCTTTATCCTGAATTTCTACAAATAAAGCACTACTAAAGCTATCAACCGAACCAATTTTTAATTGAAATGGTGCAATATTTTCTTTTCTTAAAATTTCCCTTTGCTGCACAAATTCACTAAAATAAAAGTCATCATCATGAACTTTAGTCCCATGAGTCAAGAAACCGCATATAAACAGCGTGACATGATATTGACGGTGATTAGGCTCTACTAGAAATTCTGAAAAATGCGCACGCAATTGATCTAGATAATGAACTAATTTCAGATCATTAATTTCTAGGTACCATAAAGCGTAATTTTGACGCCCAAGGTGCCATTCAGGATAATCCCGCATAGACGTCGGCACCATGAGTGTGGAGGGTTTTAACAGCACAGTTTTAATTCAAAATCATTTAAATTTCGTATTAAAACATGTTCGCCTTTCAATTGTTGAGGTTAATTCATTAAGCACTTTTAAACATATTAAGTGAGTGTAGTTTTGGCATTGTTCAACTTAATGTCCAAAGGTTGTTTACCTTGTTCAGAAAACAAATATTGAATAAGTTGAACCAACTCAACTTCAAGCTGTCTTCTTTGATTTGTACTCAATTCTAAGTTCTGAATTTGCTGTTGCAGATGTTCAACTGCTTTAGTCTCTTGAATTTCTAAAAATTGAATCGCATAGGCATAACCTAAAGCAGCACCTTTTAATAAATTTTTATAAGGCAAATCATGACGAATATTCACTGCAATTGATGCCATAACACGTTCATTGTGATTGAGTTTACGTAGTGGATCTCTAGCTACGCGTTGACAAGGATCTTTAAATGCATATTCACATGAGTCTAGAAAACTTTGTGCCATTCGATTTAGATCTTTTGCATAGTTAGGTAATACAATTGCAAGTCCCTGCTTCACTTCTGCAATTAAGTTTTCTGCAAATGCTTTAACTGAATGATCACCCATGGCAACACCAATAGATTCATAACCCATTAAAGATGCATACCAAGCAAGCATCGCATGTACACCATTCCATAAACGGTTTTTAATGAGTTGAATGTCAGTAATTTGGTCAACCAACACCATCTGACGCAACTTTTCAAGTAAAGGGCTGCCTTTCTCTACATAAATTGGCATATCTGTTTCACTATGGAACAAGATTAAATCCATGCTTTGTAAGATATGTCCCGGCTGAAAATTACGGCGCATATTATCAACATAGATAGATGCCTGATTTTGCTGATCTTGAGTCAGTTTATTACAGTCTTCAATTTCGATTTGGTCTTCTTGTTCAATATCTTCTAAATGCTGTTCAAGAAAATTATGCTTAATACGAAGTTGACGATATAAATTCTGATTAGAAAGTTTTGAAACCATACGATTAACTACGGTATCGCAAAAATAATGCTCTTTTAAAATATGCTCGGTGACATCTTCATCGTTAGTTAACTCGAGTAGAGCTTCTTTAAGATGCTTCATCACCAAATATTTCGCACCCACCTTATTTAAAATAATTAGAAAGGTTAAGGGTTCTATACATGTTTCAAGTTGTGAATTAAAACGTGCATATAACCCTTTTGCAATTATCTTTGCTTCAGTTTCAATTGCTTGCTCGGGCAAACATAATGCAATCAAACTTGAATGAGTGTACATCTCTAACATTTGTTGTTCATTATCAGAGTCAACAATGGTCATATTCTCAATACGTTCATCATAAGAAAATTGCCCATAGCGAATACTATAGGTACCAAACGCATTTACAGCTTCGCGGAAAAGACTATTTCGTGTTGACGCAATAATACGTTTTGGTTTCGTATAACCATCCCAATGCGACAAGATCTGCGCTATATAACCACCGCCAATAGCACCGAAACCATGTATTCCAACAGTAAGCTGATTCAGACTTTGCGGAAAAGGTTCCTGTATCTCTGGCATATCCATAACAGGAATAAATTGGTCGAGGTCAGTTAAAAAATCATACATCTGGTCATAATAAAAATGCGCTTTTTCCAGCATTTCGTCATTAGGTTCTTTAATATCTTTTAATAAAATTGTTAGTCCTTTCGATGTATGAGCTGAAGTTAAACCATTTTCCGAATCTTCAAACATTAAACATTGGTTAGCGTCTAAATGAAGTTGACTAGCCGCTTTGAGAAAAATTTCTGGATGTGGCTTCCCTTGTTCTACTTCATCTCCACAAGTAAGGACATCAAAAAATTTATAAACATTCGCATTAATTAAATATTCTTCGGCAATTGCTCTACGGCTTGAGGTGGCCACAGCCATTCTTAGACCAGATTTTCTTAAACGCTCTAGAACTTGAACCAGACCTTTTTTAATAGGCACACCGTGTTTTCGAATATGTTCTAGTTCCATCTCATCGGCACGTTTTCGAATTTCCTTATATGGAACATCTACTCCGTATAAACGTTGTGCAAGCTTTTCCGCCGTTGTCGCGCTTAACCCCAAACATTGCATTAAATATTCGTGTGAAAACTCCTGTCCAATGAGTTCTTGAGATGCCTGTTGCAATGTTTGAAACCGTAACCGTTCAGTATCAAACATTGTCCCATCCATATCAAAGATAGCTCCATGAACAGGTTTTCCATGAAAAATAAGCACGTTTTTACCTCTTTTTTTGATCATGTTTTATTCAGGGTATACAAAAAATTGCTTAAAAAGGCAGGATGATAATAAATGAAACATTAGTGGTTATTTTTTAATCATAAATATAAGAAATCTGTTACTGAGAAGAGTTAAATACTCAAAAAGGTTGAACAATATAGATAATTCTGAAACTGAGTTTAAGTACAAAGGTAGCAAGCCTTCCTCGCTTGCTACCTTTGCTTCTTCTTTTTATGCGCTGATCATGTTTGTTTTTCTTAGGTCCATTTACTGCTAACAAACCTGCATTTTTTATTATGTCTTGCAGGTCTACCAATACCAGAAACTCATATAATTTTTGTTATTTTCTGGTAGAACCAAACAATACATAATAATGATAATCATTTTCATTTAGTGTGTCAACTTGCTATGCCCTTTTTTTAATCAATCAAGTACATCTACAAATTGCGCCGTTAATATGTGTGCCAAGTCTTTAGGATTTAAACCAATATCTAATCCTCTTTTACCACCACTTACATAAATTTTGCTTAACTCTTGTGCAGAGGCATCAATCACTGTCTTTAAGCGTTTCTTTTGACCTAATGGACTAATTCCACCCACTAAGTACCCTGTTAAACGTTCGGCATCTTTAGGATTTGCCATCTGTAATTTTTTACAGCCCATTGCCGTAGCTACTTTTTTTAAATTGAGTTGATGGTTAACTGGTATAACCGCAACAAAATAATTTTTCTCATCGGTAACAAGAAGTGTTTTAAACACCTCGTTTACATCAAGGTTTAACTTTTCTGCGGCTTCCAAACCAAAACTTTTAGCATTTGCATCATGTTCATATTCATGAATGGAAAATTCGATTTTGTTACTTTTTAACAATCTACATGCAGGAGTCATACGATTTTAGATTTTAATGAAATGAGCTTGATTATATTTATTTTAAAAAAAGTTTAAAATTTGCTTAGGCTATTTACATCCTTTACATGAAAAATCAAACGAACACCGAACAAAAAACAATCTAAACTTGATATTGGGTAGATGACTCCAATATATTTAGTTGAGATTTAAAGTCTGAACTGGCGAATTTATGAGTTACAAACACAATAATCTGATGGCAATGCGTCACCGTTTTTGGGATGAGTCTTCAGATCATGTATTAAATGAAAAGCAATTTTTACAGCAGACCTTAATCGAACAAGGCATTTTTAATAATGCGACTTTTGATGATGTTAAGTACTTTTTCTATACACTGCCTAGCATCGTTATTGTAAAGGCTCATGCACTTGGTTTTATGCATGATTCCGTCAAGCAAATGGTTATTCAGCATATTCAAGCTAATCGTATGCACTTAATGCAAAAGGCTGAATTGAAAATTCAGTTTAAAATGTAATTTGCCGGTTAGTATCTGATACGGCGTTTTATAGTAGTTTATTTTTTCTGAATGGCGGATATTTTGATTTTCTTATTAATGCTTAGGCTATTTTTAGAAAATTAAAATCCCAAATGAGACTTTCAACTCACCATTCAGTCTGAGGGAACTATTTTAATACGTTCAAAACATGTAATATTCGTTACAATTTTAGATCACCAGCGTTTGGCTGCATGATGCGCATAGGATTCTATTTTCATGTCAAATCAGAACGATAAGCTTAAGAGTTTAAAAACTTCTTCCATGGATCGACGCTTATCAATCGCGAAAGCTTCTTTACTGGCAGGAACACGTTGGGCTACTGCAAGTGCCTCTTCCCTCTTTTCTAGTGAAGAAGAAAAAGAGAAGAAACGTAAAAAGGCAATGAGCGAACAAGCTAATTATCTTGTTTCTGAAATTGGCAAACTTAAAGGTTCTATTGTCAAGATTGGCCAAATGATGGCACTTTATGGTGAACATTTTTTACCAGAAGAAATCACTCAAGCTTTAAATACCCTAAATAACCAAACTGTTGCTTTAGACTGGCCAGCAATTAAGCCTCATTTGCAAGAACAATTAGGTTCTAAATTAAATGATCTAACAATTGATCATGAGCCTATCGGTACAGCCTCTCTGGCACAAGTTCATCGCGCAACACGTAAATCAGACGGTTTAGAATTAGTTTTAAAAATTCAATACCCTGGTGTTGCGAGTGCAATTGACTCCGATATGAGCCTATTTAAAAACATGCTTAAGCTTACACGCATGGTTCCTCAAACACGTGAGTTTGATCAGTGGTTTGATGAAGTACGTGAAATGATGCATCGTGAAGTCAATTATCACGTAGAGGCAGCCACAACACGTCGCTTTGCTGAGCGTTTAAAAGATGATGAACGCTACATTGTCCCTACGATTGTAGACGAATACTGTACCGATCAGGTCTTATGTATGACGTTTGAACGTGGCGTACCTATTAATAGTCCAGTCATGCTCTCACTTCCTCAAGAACGTCGCAATCAGCTCGGTGAAGCTTCACTAGAAATTGCAGTTCGTGAAATTTTTGAATGGGGCGAAATGCAAACTGACCCTAACTTTGGTAACTACCTTGTTCGTTTAGGTAATGGCCAAGATATTCAGGATAAAATCGTACTATTAGACTTCGGTGCGATCCGTCAGTTCGATGAACATTTACTCTCAGTCGCACGTAATCTTATACAAGCGGGATATCAGCATGATAAAGATGCAATGGTCCAAGCTATGACAGGTTATGAGTTTTTCGATGCAATGCCTGAAAGTATTAAACCCGGCATGGCCGATGTCTTTTTACTTGCGACAGAAGCATTCAGTACCCCTGCAAATAATCCAGATATGCCAGTGGGCCTAATGGATGAACATGAACGTTATGACTGGAAAAAGAGCCAGTTACATAGTCGTGTTATGCAGCAAGCAAGCAAATCAATGGCGTCTCGATATTTCTCGGTTCCTCCAAAAGAATTTATGTTTATTAGCCGTAAGTTTATTGGTGCATATACATTTATGACTGTTATTGATGCCAAAACAAATGTACGTCGTATGATTCGTAACTTTACTTAATTTATCAAGACTAGAATGGCTCTATGTCATTCTAGTCAATTCAAACAAAATGATTCTTTTTAAAAATTAATTTTTCCTTATAAAATCAAATATATAAAATCAAGTCTATTTTACTCTTACCATTTATCTGCTCATTTTTTGAATGTCAGCAACGACATAGTTTTTTCTTATACAGCGTGTCAGCATAAAACAATAACAATGTGTTAGGACACCACTATCATGAAAAATATGATCAATAAAGCCCAAGGGTTGGGTTTATCGCTGATCACGAAATTAGCTGGAAGCGATGTACTTGATCAACTCAAACTACGTAAATTTTTTGAAAAGTCTCTTTATCAAGGTTCAAAAGCTGGATTTAGAGCATTAAGTCAGACTCAGAAAGCATTTAAACCTAAGCAAATCCCCCAACAGCGTCTACCTCAACAGAAGAAAAACCTATTTGACTTAAGCCTCACTGAAGAACAACAAATGACTTCTGATGCAATGTCTCAATTTGCTCAAGAGGTTTTATTAGGATTAGCTCATGATGCTGATCAGGCAGGTCAATTTCCAGAAAGCCTTTGGCAATATGTAGAAGATTTAGGACTAAATTATTATGCTCTTCCAGAAACACTAGGTGGTGTCGCCGCTGAACAAAATATTGTAAGTAACTTATTGATTGCTGAAAAACTAGCTGAAGGTGATTTTAGTCTTACAGCAGGACTTTTAAGTACGTTTAGCGTTATTAATGCGATTACACGTTGGGGTTCTACTGAAGTTCAGTCAATGTATTTACCTTGCTTTGCAGAAGACTCAGACATTACCGCCACCTTCGCTGTACAAGAAGCTACTCCGGCATTTAACCCATATATCTTAAAAACAAAAGCTTCTCTTGAAAATAATCAATATTTTATAGAAGGTGAAAAAACCTTAGTCATTTTAGGTGATTTAGCTGATGTGTTCTTGGTGAGTGCAGATTTTAATGGCAAGCCGGATGTGTTTGTAGTTCAAGCGGGCGATACCATTTCCATTAAAAGTACCCCTGCTATGGGTCTCAAAGCAACAGAGACAGCTACTTTAAAATTCAGCCATACACCTGCTCTACGATTAGGCACAACAGATTTTGATTACACCGCCTTTCTAGATTTAGGCAATCTTATGTGGTGTGCAATGGCTGTAGGAACATGTGAAGCGGTAAAAGCCTATTGTATTAAATATGCCAATGAGCGAACTGCTTTCGGAGAACCAATTTCACATCGTCAAAGTGTCGCATTCATGATTGCAGATATGGCAATTGAAATTGATGCTATGCGCATGCTGATTCTAAATGCCGCAAGCCTTGCCGAAGCAGGTAAGCCATTCCACCGTGAAGCATATTTAGCTCGTATTCTTTGCGCAGAAAAATCAATGAAAATAGGAACAGATGGCGTACAAATTTTAGGTGGTCATGGTTTCACAAAAGAACACCCTGTTGAACGTTGGTATCGTGATTTACGTGCAACCGCAATTTTACATTCTGGCTTACATGCTTAAGATCAATCAGAGGATATTTTCATGAATTTACAAAATCCAAAAAAATTCAAAATGATGATTGATCAAGCACATGATGTTGCGATCAATGTATTACGCCCTATTTCCCGTAAATACGATAAAGCAGAACATGCTTATCCGAAAGAACTCGATATGCTCGCTTCACTCATTGATGGCATGAATGAAGGTGGTGAAGGAATTAATGCAGGTGCTGCCGGTGCAGGAAAACGTGGTGAATCTGATAATGAAGGTGTCCGTAACGGAACTAACATGTCAACAGCGTTAGGCATCATTGAAATGTGCTATGGCGATACTGGGCTATTACTCAGTATGCCACGTCAAGGTTTAGGAAACTCTGCAATTGCTGCGGTCGCAAATGATGAGCAACTAGAACGTTTTAAAGGAACATGGGCAGCTATGGCGATTACTGAACCAGGCTGTGGTTCTGATTCTGCTGCGATCCGTACTACGGCAACTAAAGATGGCAATGACTATATTTTAAATGGTGAAAAGATTTTCGTAACTTCTGGTGAGCGTGCAGACTCTGTGGTTGTATGGGCTACACTTGACCGAAAACTTGGACGTGCAGCAATCAAATCATTTGTGGTGCCTAAGGGCACACCCGGAATGAAGGTTGAACGACTTGAACATAAGTTAGGCATCAAAGCTTCTGATACAGCCGTTATTAGTTTTACTGACTGTCGTGTTCCGGCTGAAAACTTGCTCGGTAACCCTGAAATTGATGTTGCAAAAGGTTTTGCCGGTGTAATGGAAACCTTTGATAATACACGACCATTAGTTGCCGCAATGGCAATCGGCTGTGCCAAAGCTTCTTTAGAACGTATTAAAGAAATTTTTAAAGACCAGTTAGAGCCCAATTACTCGACTCCATATTTGCAAACTTCCAACCTTGCCGCACAAATTTATCGCATGGAAGCCGAATGGGAAGCTGCACGGTTACTTATGTTGAAAGCCACATGGATGGCAGACAACAAAAAACCAAACTCCAAAGAAGCTTCCATCGCTAAAGCAAAAGCAGGTCGTGTAGGCAATGAAATCACTTTGAAGTGTGTCGAATTAGCAGCAAGTGTTGGCTATAACGAAGATGAACTACTTGAAAAGTGGGCACGTGATTCAAAAATTCTTGATATTTTTGAAGGTACTCAACAAATCCAGCAACTTATTATTGCTCGACGTGAGCTTGGTAAATCTTCAAGTGAGCTAAAATAAAAATATTGCAAGGAGGTTTAACCTCCTTGCTCCTTAGCATTATAACTTATGGGTAAAATAAAACCCTCTAATCACATGAGTAGAGGGTTCGGTATTTCAGGAATATATTTTTTATTTATTCAGCTTGTGCAGTTTCTAATGCCCTATCGACTACACCAAATTTTTTGAAGATTTTTGCACGACGTTTTGGTGAAATATTCGCTTTATTTAAATCGCCTTTATAGTGATCAAATACACGCTTATCCATCATTTTAAACCATAATGAAGGAATTAATGCTGGTAGCAACATACTTGCATAACCACTTGGTAGCTCGGGTGCTTCATCAAAATGACGCAACGCTTGGAATGGACGAGTTGGATAAGCATGATGATCTGAGTGACGCTGTAACTGATATAAGAACAAGTTGGTCACTACATTGTTATTATTCCAGCTATGCTCTGGCATTGTACGTTCATATTGACCATTTTCTTTTTTCTGGCGCAATAAGCCATAATGTTCAATATAATTAATAATTTCGAATAGACTAATCCCGTAAAATGCTTGTGTTGCTAAATAAGGAATCGTACCTTTACCAAAAATTCCTACCATAGAAGCATGGAAAGCAGCACTCATACCCCAGCCTTGCAGCAATTCGTTATCGAGTGACCAAAACTCTTTACCTTTACGTTTTAAACGATTTTTTTCAATTTCAATTGCTGATTTAAAAGAACCAATAACTGTACGTGGCCAAAATTCATAGAATGTTTCACCCATACGTGAAGATGCCGGATCTTCAGGCGTAGCTGCACGCTTATGATGGCCATATGGATGCTCAATACGGAAATGGTTATAACCAGTAGGTACTAAAGCAAGATGAGATAAAATATGGTCGATACGATCATGTTTATGGCTTAGTTCATGGGCTGTATTAATTGCAATACCATTAATGGCACCCATCGAAATACCAAGCAAAATTTTGTCAATAAATGAAGTATCTTTACGGCTTGTTAAATAACATGCATAAATATTTGCCGCATATTGCAATGGAATAAAGCTTTTCACTAAACGCGAATAATATGGATCTTTCTCAAGAAGTTTAATTTCTTCATCAGTTGGATTACGCGCATCTTTACCAATAATTGTATCAATTGCAGGAATCACAACATGTAATAAAAGTGGACCACCTAAAGCGAATACTTTCTTTAATGGGCGTGGACCAAAATGGTATCCAGCTAAAATACCTAAACCAATTACAGGTAGAGCCGGACTAATCATCCATAAATAGCGCTTACGATCTATCTCACGCATAGACGCTGGCACTGGCATAAGTTCTTGCTGAACATTCACTGGTGCATTCATAGCCATATTTCCTTTTTCTATATATCTATATAGTTAAAGAAATACTATTTGCTTAACAGTTGTAACCGTCCAAAAAACCTATTTCAAAGTCTTTGGCATTTTCTTCCACTTTTTTGTCCTAAAAACACATGTTGATCTATTCTTATAGCTCACTATAATTTTATTAAAATAATGATTGATCATATAAACATGGATGCACTAAGTAAATTTTTTGATGATATCCACCTAAATAAGTCTGAATATATTTATATAAAAGCACAAGGTGAATGGGCTTTTAAAACACAAGATCAATCTGCTTTACTGGCTTACATCGTTTTAACGGGTTCTGTATATATTCAAATAAATACTGTCGAAAAAATAATTGCAAAAGCTGGAGATATTATTTTAATTCCTTCTGGAAAAGCTCATCAAGCTACAGATTCAAAAGCGACTGGAAGCAAACTGGTAGATTCTGTCGATATTACTCCCTTATTTAATGGGCATCGTCATGATCCAATTGAATTAGGTTCATCAGCACCTGAAAATACATTATTGCTCTGTCTACGCTGTCAAGTTGATACGTATATGGCGGGACCACTGATTAATGCATTACCTTCTATTATGCTTATTCAACACGAAAACCAGACAACTCCTCCTGAATGGTTGCAAATAGGGCTTTATTTTTTAGCGGTCGAAACACAAAAAATTCAACCTGGTCATGACAAAATTATTGATCACTTAGTCAGTATTCTTTTAATCGAATGTATTCGTGATCATATTCAACAAATGTCAGACCAACAAAACTGGTTAGGAGCATTAACACATCCTGAGTTAAGTAATGCTCTATCTGCAATCCATAGCCAACCTGAGGCTAGCTGGACTGTTGAATCATTAGCTGAACAATGCTGCATGTCGCGTTCTAAGTTTGCCAATCTCTTTAATAATATTATTGGTGAACCACCTCTTACTTATTTGCAGCATTATCGCTTTCGCTTAGCGAGCCAATATCTACGGACAAGTAATTTATCAGTTCAACAAATTTCAAATAAAGTCGGCTATTCATCAGAAACTGCATTTAGTCAGGCATTTAAGAGAGTATTTGATTTATCGCCTAAACAATATAGACAAAATTATATAGGTAGTAGAGATCAGTAATAAAAAAAGCGCCGAAGCGCTTTTTTTATTACATAAGTTTTATTTGATTTTAGCGTGTGACTTTAAGTATTCGCTGTAATCTTCGAGTATTTGCTGACCACGAGATTGGCGATAAAGCTGTTGTAATTGCTTTAACTGATCCGCTGGCATAGCATTTACCGCAGCTGAATTTACATTAGAAACGGCAACAACAACCAATTCATTAGGTAGGTTCGCTGTTGTAACAGACCACATACCAGGTTTCGGTGCAGGAACACTAAATGCTGCACGCTCAATTGCACGTTTTAAACCTTGTGAACGAGTAAACACACCTGCAGATTCAAAAGGTACTTTATTTTTCGCAACAACTTGTTCAGCCGGCTGAGTTTTGAATTCAGTCAACATGGTAGCAATTTTCGCTTGAGCTGCTTTGCGTGCTTTCTCATCAATTACTTTAGCTTTTGCTTCGTTCATTGCTTGAGCAAGTGGTTTAACGCCAGCAGCATGATAATCACGCACCTTAACCCAAACAGTATCACCATTCGCTAATTGAATATTTGATGAAGCGTTACGATCGCCATTTTTCACATCATCATTAAACAATTTAATTTTTACGTTTGGATCGCTTAGTTGTGGATTTTGAGTAGCTAAAGTTACACCATTTAATGATTCAATTTTTGTACCTTTAACTTGCTGTACAACTGCATCTAAAGAATCATTACCTACAATTGTTTCATTCAAACTATTTACTGTATCTGAATAAACAGTAGCAACCTTATTCTTTTCAACTTCGGCAGTTAAACGCGCCTTCTCAGCTTCAAACGAAGGAATTTGATTCGCTGGAGTCTCTGCTTCAATAATATGGTAACCATATTGTGTTTTTACTGGCTGCGAAACTTGACCATTTTTCAGACTTGAAACAGTTTTATCAAATGCATCAGAGAAAACACCAGGTGCATACGCCTCTACTAAACCACCTTTCGTTTTTGAAGTTGGATCTTCTGAGAACTGAGCTGCTGCTTGAGCAAATGAAAGACCGCCTTGAATTTTTGCATATACCTCATTAGCAAGCTTTTGAGCTGCCGCATCATCACGAGCATCTGTGGTAATAAGAATATGCTTCACAACACGTTTAGCATTTTTTTGCTGAGTTTCTACAAATTTAGCATAGGCTTGTTTGAGTTCAGCATCTGTTGCTGGTGCAGGTTTCGCCATTAAGGACGGAGATAAAACAACATAATCTACATCAACAGAAGCAGGCTGTTTAAACTCGTTTTGATGTTTATTGTAGTAGTCAGTCGCTTCTTGATTAGATGCTGTTAAACCCGTTTTATAGGTATCTAACTTAATACTAGCTAAATGTAATGTACGCTGTTCAGTTTGCAAATTCGCAATTTGCATTACATCAACTTTACTCACTAAAGCATAATCAGAAAAAGTTGAAGTCAACATTTTCAAAGCGTGATCTTGACGCAAGCTCGCAATTAAGGCTTGACTTGTCATACCAATTGAACGCAAATAATTTTCATATAATTTTTGTGAAAACTGACCATTTTCTTGCAAGCTTGGCTGCTGAGCTAACATTTGCTCGATTTGAGCATCGCTCAAAGAAATACCCAATTTTTCAGCTTGCTGAATGAGTAAATTACGAGATACCAATATATCGAGAGCTTTTGCTTGAATAACCGGTAAATTAAGTAAACTTTCATCACCTTTTACAGCAGCTAAATATTGTTCTTTATACCTTTGCGTTAAAGTTTCAAGGTCTTTTTTTGATATGTCCTGTCCATTTACAGTTTTTGCGACATCTGCCTTGTTTCCCCTATTAAAATATCCATTAATACCTACAAGCGCTAAAGGGGTCAAAAACAAAATTAAAAGGACTTTGCCGAGCCAACCCTTAATGACTGTACGAAACGATTCCATAAGTATTCCAATATTTTATTTCGAGGAGAATTTTAACTGAAAAACCACAATGAATGAATGAGCAATATTGGTCAATTCAGATTTTTAATAAAAAACGCGCCTATATCGGCGCGTTTAATCATCTTAAAAGATTAAGCAACTGAATCTTTAAGACCTTTACCAGCTTTAAAGCTAGGTACTTTTGTTGCTTTAATTTGAAGCTCTTCACCAGTTTTAGGGTTACGACCAGTACGTGCAGCACGCTCTTTAACACTGAAAGTACCAAAACCAACTAAAGTTACTGTGTCACCTTTTTTAAGTGCTTCAGTAATTGACGCAATTGTCGCATCGAGTGCCTTGCCTGCATCAGTCTTAGATACTCCCCCTTTTTCAGCAATTGCATCGATTAATTCTGATTTATTCATGAATAAAACATCCTCTTAATATCGTTTGTTTAAGGTCCAAGGCTATAGTTTAAAAGGCCATGACGCCTTTATAGCAATGCTTTGGGGGAAAACGCAATACTAGAGCAGAGCTTTTAGCAAAAATAAATGCTAAAAAACTGTTATATATTTGCTAAATCCCTACATTTTTTTACTTTTCATTCAATTTTGCCTTCAATTTTTGATTTTCTTCAATAAGAGCATCAACCTTTATATGCAATTGAACTAACAGTTGTTCAATGTGCTGTAAGTCCTTCGGAGTAACTAAACCAATTCGATTTAAAGAATGATTTACACTGGTATCTAAAATTTTTTCGACCTTGTCTTTTGTATCAGACACTGACTCTTTCGCCTTTTCGGTTACTTTGCCAACAGTTGTATCGGCTAAATCACCAGTTTTAGACTCAAGTTCTTCCCCTACTTTGACTAGTGAGTCAAATAGTTTATTGCCTTCTTCTTCTGCACGAGAGAAAGCACCTAAACCAGCTAACCATATTTGCTTGGTATACTTTCTAAAATCCAATGCAGACTTTCTAGAACTTTTTGATTTTAATTTGTTTTTATCTCCTTGCTCTTCTGATTGTGTTTCTATATTTGCATTATCCATTGACCTAAGCTCCTGATCGGATGAGACAGATGAAGTCTTATTTAACCACAAAATATTCTTATAATAACAAAGTCAAGACTTGATACATTTATGAAACTGTTCTACAAAACAATCATGTCATGTAAATATATTTAACAGGACAATGTGTTAAGTTTGAGATAGGATGTCTCATTCTCTTAATTAATCTCTAATATTTAAGGATAAACTTTTATGAGTGAAACGCAACAAAGACAAAAACACCCACGTCTGTTGCTGAACATTGTTCTAATTATTTTAGAAACTTTTTTCTCATTTATTCTCACCCACGATGGTGTTCTTCGCTTGCAGGCGAAAAAGTTTATCGCAAATAAAATCACAATCCGTATTAATAGCTACTTGCCATTTTTCAACTTCTATGTGCAATTTACGGAAAAAGGTTTGTTATTTGATATTCATTCTTATGATCGTCGTATTGACTTAGAAATTAATAGTACTCTCATCGACCTTATCAAAATTTTTGCTTTTTCAAATCAACGTAGTTTAAACAATATGCGGATTGATGGAGATGCAGAAACTAAAAAAGAACTCATCGATTTAATTTCACATCTCACTTTACCTAAGCTCCTAGCTGACTGGAAGCAATGGTTCAATACTCCAGATGATGAAGCCGAAGCACTTGCTTCACGTAAAAAAATTGCCCCCTTACTTGAAAAAATTGATCAACAGCGTTCAGAGATAAATTCTTTGAATGTCGAAATTAAGCAGTATCAAAATCGAATTTCACGTTTACAGCAGCGCCAACGCAACATTAACTTGTGCTTTGGTATAATTAGCCTAATATTTATTGCTTATTTCATATATAATTTGTGGGTAGCTTAACTTATTTTTTCTATCTTGATCCTGCACTTGAATTAAAAATAAAAAAACTTGACTATTTTAGTCGGGATTCATAAAATCCTATTATCTAGTCTTAACATGTGTATCGAATCATGCGCCTTACAACTCGCGGTCGCTACGCAGTGACTGCTCTACTTGATTTAGCTTTGCAGCCAACTGAACAAACGATCACGCTCGCCGAAATTGCCGCACGTCAATCTATTTCAGTTGCTTATTTAGAGCAGTTGTTCGCAAAACTTAAGCGTCATGGGTTAGTTTCTAGTGTTCGCGGTGCAAATGGTGGTTACCATTTGGCTCGAAACGCTGATGAAATTACTGTGTTAGAAATTATTGAAGCCGTAAATGAAACTGTTGATGCAACACGTTGTGACCATAAAGGTAACTGCCAAAATGGTGCAATGTGTCTTACTCACGATTTATGGCAAGAACTCTCTCATCATATTGCCGACTATTTAGCTAAAATCACTCTTGCCGACCTCATTAGCCGAGACAACGTTCAAACTGTTGCATTACGCCAAAATGTGACTGGCACAGATTCAGCTCTTTTATCGGGTACAGGTATTTGATATGAAACGTCCAATTTATCTTGATTACGCAGCAACCACTCCAGTAGATCCGCAAGTTGCAGAACGTATGATGGAGTGTTTAACTTTCGACGGTACCTTTGGTAATGCTGCATCTCGTTCGCACGCTTATGGCTGGCAGGCAGAAGAAAAAGTTGAATATGCACGTGAGCAAGTCGCAAATTTAATTAAAGCCGACCCACGTGAAATTGTTTGGACTTCTGGTGCAACTGAGTCAGATAACCTTGCTCTTAAAGGTGTTGCTCAATTCTATGCATCTAAAGGCAAACATATCATTACAAGTAAAATTGAACACAAAGCTGTTCTAGATCCTTGTCGTGAATTAGAAGAGCAAGGTTTTGAAATTACTTACTTAGAGCCAGAGCCACAAACAGGTTTAATTACTCCTGAGATGGTTAAAGCTGCCCTTCGCCCAGATACTATTCTTGTTTCTCTTATGATGGTAAACAACGAAATTGGTACGGTTACAGATGTAGCGGCGATTGGTGAATTAACACGTGCCAACAAAACATTTTTCCATGTAGATGCAGCACAAGCAGCTGGTAAAGTTGATATCGACTTATCTACTATGAAAATTGATCTTATGAGTTTCTCTGCTCATAAAATTTATGGTCCAAAAGGTATCGGCGCATTATATGTACGTCGTAGCCCACGTGTTCGCTTAAAAGCACAAATTCATGGTGGTGGTCATGAGCGCGGTATGCGTTCTGGTACTTTGGCAACTCACCAAATCGTTGGTATGGGTGAAGCTTTTGAAATTGCAGGCAAAACAATGCATGCTGAACAAGAGCGTATTCGTAAACTTCGTGACAAACTTTGGAACGGTTTACAAGACCTTGAACAAGTGTTCTTAAACGGTCACCCGACTCAAAACGTTGCTAATTATTTAAATGTCAGCTTCAACTTTGTTGAAGGTGAGTCTTTAATGATGTCGCTTAAAGATGCTGCTGTATCAAGTGGTTCTGCTTGTACGTCTGCAACTTTAGAGCCTTCATATGTTCTTCGCGCATTAGGTTTATCTGATGAGCTAGCACACAGCTCAATTCGCTTTAGTTTTGGTAAATACACGACTGAAGAAGATATTGACCACGTGCTTACAATTACCAAAGCCGCTGTTGAGAAATTACGTGAACTTTCTCCGCTTTGGGATATGTACAAAGAAGGTATCGATCTTTCTACAGTTGAATGGGCAGAACACTAATTATTGAAATTAGTGTTTTAACCCTCATATTAATATTAGGCTGACCCCGAGGTTTGGAGAAGCAAAATGGCTTATAGCGAAAAGGTAATTGATCATTACGAAAATCCACGTAATGTTGGTGTTTTAGATAAAAACTCTGAAAATGTTGGTACAGGCATGGTGGGTGCACCTGCATGTGGCGACGTGATGCGTTTACAGATTCAAGTAAATGACAGTGGCGTAATCGAAGAAGCACGCTTTAAAACTTACGGTTGTGGTTCTGCAATTGCATCAAGTTCACTTGTAACTGAATGGTTAAAAGGTAAAACACTTGATGAAGCTCAAGCAATCAAAAATATTGATATTGCGACTGAGTTAGCTCTTCCACCAGTAAAAGTTCACTGCTCTGTTTTAGCTGAAGACGCGATTAAAGCTGCGATTGAAGATTATCGTAGTAAAAAGTCAAAAGCTTAATTTGTTACCATTATAAACGTTGGAGTTTTCATGATTCATTTAACTGAAAATGCTGCGACTCATATTAGCAATTACCTTAAAAACCGAGGTAAGGGTGAAGGCATTCGCGTTGGTGTGAAAACTTCTGGTTGTTCTGGGTTGGCTTATGTTCTCGAATTTGTAGACGATATCGATGAACATGATCAAGTTTTCGAACAATTCGGTGTTAAGGTTTTTGTAGATCCTAAAAGCTTAGTTTACTTAGAAGGCTTAGAAATGGACTATGTTAAAAATGGCCTTAACGAAGGGTTCGAATTTAACAATCCTAATAAAAAGGGTGAATGTGGTTGTGGTGAGTCTTTCACTGTTTAATCCTCTCCTTTCCTTTTTCTCATTAAAACAGTGTCTTTCAACAGCACTGTTTTAATGTATTTAATTAACGTGGATCCCATTTCTAATGAATCATTTTGAGTTGTTCAATTTACCTGTGGCACTCGATATCGATTTGGCAAGCTTAAAATCAAATTTCTTGAGTTTGCAACAACAATATCATCCAGATAAAGCCGCAGATAAAGATCAAGCATTAATCAAATCAAGTGAAATCAATCAAGCTTTTAAAACGCTTTCACAAGTTGATAGCCGCGCTGCCTACCTTTTAGCTCTAAAAAAGCAAGATCATCATCTTGACCAATCTATTAGTGATTTTGAATTTCTACAATCTGCATTAGAACTTCGTGAACAACTTGATGAAGCGACATCACCTGAACATTTACGTACGTTAAGATTGGAAGTACAACAATGGATTGATGGCTTGGTGCGTGAATTCAAAATTGATTACAACGAAGAAGATTGGGCTGAAGCACGTGATACCGTACGTAAGTTGCGTTTCTTTCAACGTGTTTTAAACGATATTGATAAAGCAGAAGATCAACTGTTAGATGAAGAAGACAGCTTTGATTTAGACGATGATTTTTAATTTTGCTTTCTCTACTTTATTTTCAAGGGATTTAACTCATGGCACTTTTGCAAATTGCTGAACCGGGTCAATCCAGTGCCCCACACCAACATCGCATTGCGATTGGTATTGACCTAGGAACAACACACTCATTAGTTGCGACAGTGTTATCAGGCAAACCTAAAGTACTCAATGATGTTCAAAATAGAAGATTACTTCCTTCTATCGTTCATTATGGGGACAATACAACTCATTATGGTGAAGAAGCTAAACCATTTATCATTGCAGATCCCAAAAATACGATTGTATCTGTTAAAAGATTTATGGGACGCTCAAAAGCAGATATTAAGTTTCAGCATCCTTATGAATTAGTAGGCTCAGAAAATGAAATGCCTGCTTTTGAAACACGTGCCGGGCGCAAAACACCAGTAGAAATTTCAGCCGAAATTTTAAAACAATTAAAAGATCGTGCTGAAGACAGCTTACAAAATCCCGTTAATGGTGCTGTGATTACAGTTCCTGCTTATTTTGACGAAGCTCAGCGTCAAGCAACTCGCGATGCAGCTCAACTTGCAGGCTTAAACGTATTACGTTTATTAAATGAACCTACAGCTGCCGCAGTAGCTTATGGATTAGATCAAGAAAGTAATTTAGAGACCGACCGTAATTATGTAATTTACGATTTGGGCGGTGGTACTTTTGATGTATCAATCTTACGTTTTTCACAAGGCGTATTTGAAGTTTTAGCGACCGGCGGTCATACCGCTTTAGGTGGTGATGACTTAGACCGCCTAATTGTGAAATGGGCAAAAAAGCAGCTTAATATTGATGTATTAAGTAATGAAGACTATGCAGTATTTATAGTTGCAGCACGTCAAGCTAAAGAGCAATTATCTACTCAAGATTCAGTTGAATTAAAACTGCTTGATAGAACTCTTACACTAGACCGACCTACATTTGAAAGTATTATTCAAGTTGCTTTAGATAAAACCATCAGTGTTTGTAAGCGTGTATTGCGTGATGCAAAGCTTGATTTGACTGACATTCAAAATGTAGTTTTAGTGGGTGGCTCTACCCGCTCTTATGCAGTTCAAAAAGCTGTACGTGAAGTTTTTGATCAAGAACCTCTTTGCACAATTAACCCAGATGAAGTTGTAGCAATCGGTGCTTCAATTACAGCAAACCAGTTAATTGGTAATAGCCAAGATGGCTCACTTCTTCTAGATGTCACTCCTCTTTCTCTTGGTTTAGAAACAATGGGAGGACTAGTTGAACGTCTGATCTCTCGTAATACAGCTATTCCTGTTGCACGTCGTCAAGAGTTCACAACCTATCAAGATGGCCAAACTGCCATGTTAATTCATGTGGTTCAAGGTGAACGTGATTTAGTTGAACATTGCCGCTCATTAGGTAGATTTGTACTCCATGGCATTCCGCCAATGACTGCAGGTCAAGCCCGTATTGAAGTCACTTTCCAAGTTGATGCTGATGGCTTACTTACTGTTTCTGCTCGTGAAGCAACTTCTGGTGTACAAGCTCATATCGATATCAAACCATCGTATGGTTTATCTGAGGCAGATACAGAACGCTTATTAATTGAAGGTTTCCAGCATGCCGAAGAAGACAAAAATCTTCGTCACTTAAAAGAAACCAAAGTTGAAGCAGAGCGTGAACTTGAAGCTCTAGAGCAAGCCTTAAAAGTAGATGCTGATTTACTTGATGAAAAGCAACTTGCAGAACTCAATTCCTCAAAAGAATCATTAAAAGTTCAGCTCGAAGGTAGTGATATTCAAGCAATTGAACATGCTGTTCAACAGCTTAAAGTACATAGTGACGCTTTTGCAGCATTACGAATGAACCGACATATTGACCATGCCTTAAAAGGCACAAAGCTCGACGATTGGTCAAAATCAAACTAAAAGGTATAGGTGATCAATATGCCACGTATTAAAGTACTTCCTCATGCTCAGATTTGCCCTGAAGGTGCAGAATTTGAGGTTGAACAAAATGCAAATCTTTGCCAAAGTTTGCTCAATAAAGGTATCAAAATTGAACACGCTTGTGATATGTCTTGTGCATGTACAACTTGCCACGTGATTGTTCGCAAAGGTTTTGATAGCTTAGAAGAGATGAACGATGTTGAAGCCGATCTTTTAGATCGTGCTTGGGGATTAGAACCTGACTCTCGTCTTTCATGTCAGGTTAAAATTGTAGATGAAGATCTTGAAATTGAGATTCCGAAATACACAATTAATCATGCTTCAGAAAATCATTAAGATTTAATGGTAAAAAAAGCTGCTTAAGCAGCTTTTTTTATTTATATAATTTATACCTGATCTTGCTCTTGATCAATATTTATTGGTTTAACTTCATCCTCAAGTCTAAGCTGAGCAACACCTTGAGTATTAATTAAAGTTTGTTGAACTTTAATACGTTGAATCATCTTTTCAAGCACTTCAACCAATTCCGGATATTCGTAGTTTTGTACTTCTTCTAAGTTCAATACTAAATGGAAACCTTTATATTCATAATCAAACCATTGCTGATGATCTGATTTATTTCCTGTGTATTTTTCCATGACTTGCCATGTTTTTACTGCACCTTGAATTCCCTTTAAATAGATTGGGGTTTTCGGTGCACATAGAAAATCACTTTTAATGAGTTGATAAGTATCATCAGAAATGAGTATTTCATCAATTTCAGCAGCATACTGTAAACGCGCCGCCAAATTTACATCACGACCTACAATTGTATAAGCCATACGATGTGTTGCCCCATAATTCCCAACGTGGCAATAACCCGTACTAATACCCATACGGATATGCAAGGCTGAATATCCCATCTTTTTCCAACGCTCACGCAGCAACTTCATTTGCTGACGCATAGCAATTGCCATTTCTACACAAGATTTGGCATCTTGTTCAACACCTTGTGAATTTGGATCTCCAAAAAAGATGAGGATTGCATCTCCCATAAATTTATCGACAGTCGCCTCATATTGCTTCGCAATTTCAGTCATATGACTTAAATAGTCATTAAGCAAGAAGGCCAAGTCATCTGGAATTAAGGTTTCTGACAATTCAGTAAAACCTTGAATATCAGAAAAGAATACGGTCATTTTTTTACGTTTATATTCGATTTTTGCTTCAGCTTCACCACGCATAATCGACTGCCATAATTGCAATGGAGCATAGCGGCTTAACTGATTAGCAAAAGCGATATAACGCGTCATTTGGTCATAATAATGCTGGCGTTGCTGACTAATTTTTTTTACCCAGCGATGTTGGTAGTAATTTCCAATAGTGATAAACATCACTAAACCAAGTAGGGTAATTACCGTTAATTCTTGGCTTGTGGCTTCAAAATATGGATGAAAACCAAATAGAAAAAAAGTACTTAAATAAAAAATAATCGCACCAAGCAGACTCGTTAAACAAATCACTGCAAACGAAATACGACTATTAATTGCTGAGTAAAATAATGCAAAAAGTGCAATAAATGTAGGAACAAGATTGAGGTGTACGCCTGCTAGAGTAACCGCCACCACAATTGCATCTATCGCAAAGAAAACACTTTTTTGGGTTTTCTTATCAAATTGGTACTGTAACCAGTGCTCTAATTTAGAACTAACAAAAAGTAAAAAAAGAAAGAAAGGAGGAATATAGATCTGATAATTAGTATTTGGTGAGGTAAAGGCATAGATCACTAAAATCAATGACAGAATGGAATACCCCATCAAACGATGAAAATATGCAAACTGCTTAGGTTCCCGATCTATAAACCTCTCTAATTGCACCCTATCCTCCACATTTCAATGTAGCCACACTCACATGTGGCATGACATTGATTTAATCCATGCGCCAATCAAAAGGCATATCACCCTGACCACGTAAAGCAAGCATAAGGGTCTGACGCATGTGAGCTAAAACATCACTTGTGTATGGTACAGCTGGTGTACCCCACACTGGTTTAGGCCAAGCTACGTCATTTTGATAGCGGACAACATGGTGGAAATGTAATTGAGGTACCATATTACCTAAAGCTGCAACATTCATTTTGTCAGCACGAAAAACGCGAGATAACTGGCTAGATAACCAGCTTGATTCACGTAAAAACTGTTCTTGGTCAGCTTGACTTAATTCGTATAATTCCGTGATTCCTGGTACACGAGGTACTAAAATCAACCAAGGAAATTGCATATCATTCATTAAACGACATGTTGAAAGCGGGAAATCGCCTACAAAAAAAGTATCTTGAGCAAGTTGTGGATGCAAACTAAACATATCTTTTATAAATGACAATAAACAATAATGGCTAATACTATCACATCAGTTTTGATGTGAATATTATTAGTAGTCCGTTTACTTACAAATAACAATGATTTTATGCACTTATTCATATCTCAAGGTATAAAAAAGTACATAAAATCCAATCACAACAAGACAAATGCCCTGATCAGTTATGGCTTATTCAAAAAACTGGACTCAGGCATGTAATTCACTCATCAATTTTTGTAGTAAATCATTGATAAATTGAATTCGTTTTTCATAGTCTTCAAGCTGCACCATCACTTTCAAGCGCTGTCCACCTTCCATACGATAATAGGTCGGGTTCTTTTGCATGAGTTGAATAATACTAATCGCCTGAACTGGAGTATCTGGTGAAAATTCAATGTTGCCGCCTTGAGTATTAATATCAATTTTTGTAATACCCAAATGCTCCGCTTTTAAGCGGATCTGATGCACGCTAAACAAGTGTTTAACTGATTGCGGTGGAACACCAAAACGGTCAATAAGCTCCATGCGAATATTATCCAGTTTTTCTTGAGTATCTGTATTACTAATACGTTTATAGAATAATAAACGTTGATGAACATCACCTAAGTAATCATCCGGAATAAGTGCGGGAATATGTAAGTTAATTTCTGCAGTTAACGACAATGGTGCATCGAAATTCGGTGTTTTACCCTGTTGAATTGCTTTAGTCGCTTTCTCAAGCATTTCCATATACAAGCTATATCCGATCGCCTGCATTGAACCGCTTTGTTGCTCACCCAACAATTCACCAGCACCACGAATTTCTAAATCTTCCGTAGCGAGCATAAAGCCTGCGCCTAATGTAGAAGCTCGTTGAATTGCATCAAGACGTTTTTCAGCATCACCTTTCAAGTGCTTGATTGAAGGCACCAATAAGTAAGCATAAGCTTGGTGATGTGAACGACCTACACGTCCACGCAACTGGTGCAATTGTGCTAAACCAAGCTTATCTGCACGTTCAATTAAAATTGTATTGGCATTTGGAACATCAATACCCGTTTCAATAATGGTTGAACACACCAGCACATTATATTCTTTGTGGTAGAACTGCTGCATAACTTGCTCAAGTTCACGTTCGCGCATTTGTCCATGTGCTACCGCCACGCGTGCTTCTGGCACAAGCATACGAATATTTTCAGCCGCTCGCTCAATGGTATCTACTTCATTATGTAAGAAGTAAACTTGTCCACCACGTAATAACTCACGCAAAATCGCCTCTTTGATTGAAGCATCTGTATGTTCTTGAACAAACGTTTTTACTGCTAAACGACGTGCTGGTGGAGTGGCAATGATCGATAAATCACGCATTCCCGAAAAAGCCATATTAAGCGTACGAGGAATTGGAGTTGCGGTAAGGGTCAACATATCAACATCAGCACGCAAAGCCTTAATTCGCTCTTTGTCACGTACGCCAAAGCGATGTTCCTCATCCACGACCATTAAGCCTAGATCTTTAAACTGAACATTCTCTTGTAATAACTTGTGTGTGCCTACCACAATATCGACTTTACCATCCGCCAAGTCTTCAATATTTTTTAAATGAGTTTTGTTCGAACCAAATCGTGATAACACTTCAATACGAACAGGCCAATCAGCAAAACGATCTTTAAAAGACTCATAATGCTGTTGGGCAAGTAACGTGGTAGGAACTAAAACTGCAACTTGTTTACCATTTTGTACTGCAACAAATGCTGCTCGCATGGCCACTTCGGTTTTACCAAAACCCACATCACCACATACCAATCTATCCATTGGTTTTGCTTGCTGCATATCATACAACGTAGCTTCAATTGCATTGGCCTGATCAAGTGTTTCTTCATACGCAAAGCCACTTGCAAATTGCATATAAAGCGACTGATCCAATTCAAAAGCAAAACCAGGTTTTGACTGACGACGTGCCTGAATATGCAAAAGCTCGGCTGCAACATCATGAATTTGCTCTAATGCTTTACGTTTTGCTTTACTCCAAGCATCAGTACCAATTTTATGTAACGGTGCTAAATCTGGGTCGCCGCCACTATAACGGCTAATTAGATGTAAGTTGGTTACTGGGACATAAACTTTGGCATCTTCAGCATAATCTAGCTGTAAGAACTCATAGTCTTGACCTTCGATAGCAAGTGTAATTAAGCCAGCATAACGTCCCACACCATGATCAATATGTACGACAGGAGCACCAATACTTAGCTCAGTTAAGCTTCGAATTAGAAACTCTTCAGAAACTTCCTGTTGACGCTTACGACGACGCTGTACAACTCGGTGTTCATAAAGCTGATTTTCTGAAATAACTGTTAATTGATCAGTTATAAGTAAACCACGGTCTAAAGGTGCATTGGTAATCGCAATTGCAAATTGACTGGTTTTGAATTGCTCAAAATTCTCTACATTCGGAATTTCACCCAAACTTGAACGCAATGCATCTTTTAAACTTTCTCGGCGTCCTGCACTTTCTGCAACCAATAGAACAGGATGGTTTGCTTCATCAATATATTTTTTTACAGCTGCAAATGGTTTCTCTTTTTTTGGATCGACCGGTAATTTAGGGGGTTGCTCAGTTTTAAGGTTAAGTGCACCAGCTTTTTCTTCAATAGTTTCTGCACTTACAAGCATGCGCGGAAACTGATTTAAAGCACTCAGCAAATTATTTGGAGAAATAAATAACTCTTCAGGAGCAAGAATAGGTTGATCAATATTATGACGTCGATCTTCATAACGACGCATAACTTCTTTCCAGAAGTTAGTTAAATCGGTATCAACATCACTAGTTGTAATTACAATGCAATTCTTTGGCAAGTACGTTGTAAACATACTTTGCGATTGCATTTGTTCTTTATCAAAAAATAATGGTAAATAAAATTCAATTCCGGGAGATGCTATACCATCTAAAACATCTTGATAAATTGGATTTTTCTTAGGGTTTGCTGTCGGGAAAAACTCAGAATAACGATCTCTAAAAACTGACCGTGCTTCTTTTAATGGAAACTCTTTAGCTGGTAGAACAGTAAAACTTTTTAACGTTGTGGTTGTTCTCTGGGTTTCAGGGTCAAAGAATTTTAACGAATCAATTTCGTCATCAAATAGATCTATTCGGATAGGAGCTTCTTGCCCAGATGCAAAAATATCCATAATACTACCGCGTACAGCAAATTCTCCATGATCATAAACTGTATCTACCAAATGGTAGCCAGCCTGAACCAATCTTAGTTTTTGCTGTTCTAAATCAAATTTTTGCCCCACTCTTATGTCAAAGTGCTTACCCAGAACCCATGAGTAAGGCGCAACCCGTTGAGCCAAAGTACTTGCTGAAATGAGTAATACGCCTTGCTGCGGCATATTCGATAAAATCGCAAGACGTTCCGAGACAATATCCTGATGCGGAGATAACCGATCATAAGGCAAAATTTCCCAATCGGGAAAAATTGTCGGCTTTATTCCATAAAACTCAAGTTCACTTTCTAATTGAGCAACATGTTGGTTATTTCGAGCGACTAAAACTAATAAAGAAGAATGCTGATTCGCAATTTCTTTAAGCAATAAAGCTGCTGATGAACCTAATAATGACCCCACCCAACGCTTTTCACCGGCCTTGAGCTGTTGCAAATTCAATTGAGAGATTTCTTGTTGAAACATGTATATGGCTTTTATGAGCTAAAAAGGTATGAGGTTAATAGTAGCATGATGTTTTTATTGAATTGAGTTATTTTTCTGAAATCAAGCTACTACTTTAAGATACTTTTTTATAGTTCTTAAACAAATGTTTGAACTTATTTATCACGTAGAAACATCACATAATATTGGTTCAATATTTGTATGATTGCTTTAAGTTCAAGCAACTTTTCTTGAGTATTACCTAACCTTTCGACATAGCGTTGATTTGCAATTTCTAAATCAATTTTTTCATTAATTTGTGGTGTGATTTGGAATAACTTACGTAAATCATCAAAGTTCTGTAATTTACGATTTGAAAAATAGTCAAGGTGCTCTGACCACTTTTCATTAATCACGACATCTTTAATAACCGGACCACGCTCTGAATCAAAACTGAGCTGATTCTCCTGTAAATATAATTGCTCTGGTGACTCTTTCGAGCCTTGAAAAAGCTGGCTTAACTTTTTGAACATTTCATCACATCTTATTAATTTTCAATTTATATAGTAGAGGTAATCTACTCACCTCTACCATCTAAGTTTATTTTTTTAATGCCTACTCGTCACCCAAGTCATCTAGAAAATCTACTGTCGGTACGAAAAATAAAGTACCTGTTTGGGCAGTACTAAAGTCAAGTAAGCGGTCAAGATGACCTTGCTCATTTCCTAAGAACATATTTTCAAGCATTTGACGGGTTGTACTAAATTTACGCGAGTATCCAATAAAGAAAGTCCCATATTCATTTTTTGAAGGGTTAGAAAAAGGCATATTGGCACGCATAATTTTTAGCTCATTACCTTCCGCATCATGCGCTTTACTTACAACATTATGAGCTGTTAAAGGCTTTTCATCATCACCGAGTTCAATATCATTAAACTTCTTACGACCAATTACTTTTTCTTGTTCTTCATCACTTAAAGCACGCCATTTTTCCATATCATGGGTATATTTTTGAATAAATGCATAACTTCCCCCAATGAATTCGCGATCTTCGCTGCCCACTAGAGCCCACTGCGCTGCAATTACAGGTTCAGGATTTTCTGTTCCATCTACAAAGCCAATAATTGCACGACCATCGAAATAACGAAAACCATGTACTTCATCAATTGGATAAGTCACTTTACCCAACTGTTCATTGATAATACTTCCCAATTCATAGCAGAGAGCTTGTCGATCAGCACGAATATGAAAGAATAAATCACCTGGTGTTGAAACGGCTGTGTACTTTGGACCTTTGATTTCTTGAAATGTTTCTAATTCTTGAGGCTTTGATTGTTCTGGAAATAAGATATCCCACGCATTTGAGCTAAAACCGAATGTGGCATTAAATTTACTTTCTGGATAACGATTAGACAAACTTCTAGTTAACGCTGAAAAATTAGCTGCAAAATCTTTTACTTTTTCTACAACAGAATCACCTTGAGCTAATCCTAATACAATAAATAATGCATTTTCTCCAGGATGACTCGTTACAGGCTGAATTCTCATACATTCCATAAAACAGGCCTTATTTTGGTAATTTACGGTAGTAATTTAGCATATTCATGTTTTTATCGTACGATTTCTTATGGTTCTTAGCTATTAAAAAAGAGATTGAACGATCCCAATCTCTTGTAATTTTTCTAAGTTATATTTAGCCACCATATTGTTGTTTTAAGTATTTTACAATTTGGGCAGATTCAAACATTTTAACGCCTGTATTTGGATCAACTAAATAAGGCACCTGCATTTTTCCTTGCATAATCTGCAACGATTTTTCTCGTTTACCACCCTTTAAGGGCACATATTTTCCCGGTTTTAAGCGAAGAATAGCAGGTCCCATATCTTGCCACCTTTCTTTAGCCACATTATGCAAAATATAAGGAATTTCAAGTTCACATAGTACATTTCTTACTACTCTTGAATATGGGCTTGCTTCAAAACTCCATAATTCAAGTTTATGTTCAGGTGCGGCCCGATTTACTATTTTTTTATCAATCCAGACTCCACGAGCACCATTTAATAAGGTTCCAGCAAATGCAACATATGGTTTTTCAGGATAATTTGAAAATTTCTGAGGCGTTTGACCTGTCTTACCATAATGTTTGAATAAGTGATGAATAATATCTTGTGATTCGTATAGTTTATCGCCTGTATTTTCATCAATTAAAAATGGAAACTGCAATTTACCGCCTATTTCTTTTACGACTGAACGATATCTTGTTCCCCCTTTAGGACATGGGTAAATTTCCACATCCAAATTTAAAAGTGTAATCACTTCACGAACACGCCGACAAAATGGTGAACCTTCAAACTCATAGAGTTTTAGAGCTTTAACAGGCTGATTAGGAAATGCTGTACCTGTAACCCCTCTACCACCTTGAGCAATTGCAGATGCTACTGCTTGCAGCACTTTAATTTGATGATTCACCATTACATGTTCCTTTATATTGTGGAGCTAAACTAATTTTTCCTTAGCAATCACAATTCCATTGTTATCTGCATAAATAAAATCGCCAGATTGAATTGTGACTCCACCAAAATACAAAGGAATATCTACTTCACCAATGCCCTTACGATTACTTTTTTGTGGAATTGCAGCCAATGCATGTACCCCTAAATCCAGAGTCGCAAGTGCATCAACATCACGTACACAGCCATAAATAACCACACCATTCCAGTTATTTTTAACTGCTGATTCAGCAATCATATCTCCCATAAGTGCGCAGCGCATTGAAGCACCACCATCTACAACTAATACCCTCCCTGTACCATCTGTAGCCAATAATTCTTTTACACGCGAGTTATCTTCAAAACACTTTACAGTCACAACTTGTCCACCAAAAGTTTGACGTGCACCGTAACTTTTAAAGAACTTACCGTCCATTGAGGGCGTGACCACTTGTAAATCTTTTTCCGGGTTATCATCCAATAAATCACATGTCACAAATGGTACTGTTGACACTTTTATTCTCCTTATCGAGTTTGTTGTATGCTGAGATTATCATATCGTTTAAATGCTTCAATTTGCGTTAGCGCCGCTACAACCATGGTATGAGCCAATTGCTCTGCTGTAACAGGTTTATATTTGAATGGTTTATTCCATTTACTTTCAATGAATTTAAAAAGACTTTGTCCTAAATCTTCCATAAAACGCACATCGCTACGTTTACCAATTAATAAAGATGGCCTGAAAATAGATAATTTTTCGATGCCTAAACTCTGAATATAGTCTTCTAATTGTCCTTTAACCTTATTGTAGAAAATTGGTGAATTAGCATTTGCCCCAAGTGCACTTACAATTAAAAAATGGATATGTTTATCTTGGATCAAGTCTGCAAAATGAGCATTTATCTCATAATCCACCGCATAAAAGCCTTGTTTTGAACCTGCTATTTTTAAAGTTGTACCTAAACAGCTAAATGCGTGAGTATGATCATTTACGTCTTCATCGTTGAGCAATAAAAAATCTTCAATTACTAACTGAGTAACTTTTTTATATGTATTAAGTAGTTGTGATTCTTTTCTAACAACAACTGTAATCGCTTCAAATTCCGGTGTTTGTTCAAGCTCTTCAACTAGAGCTAATCCAACGAGTCCTGTAGCACCTACTACAATTGCTTTTTTCGTGCTTATAGTCATTTTTTATCCAACCTTCTTTAAGTTTGTATCAAATTTAACCTTTTCTTACGGTTTTAGCAGCCCCTAAAACGGCTTAAAATGCTCTCAAGGCTTGACTTCACGGTATTGATTCATCACAATATGGCACTTGTTTACGGGCTGGTGATGGTTACACCAGTTTACTGGATTGACCACAGCCCGCCCAGACCAACTTATTTTCAAGGAGT
This sequence comes from Acinetobacter nosocomialis, assembly GCF_041021905.1. Classification (NCBI taxonomy): domain Bacteria; kingdom Pseudomonadati; phylum Pseudomonadota; class Gammaproteobacteria; order Moraxellales; family Moraxellaceae; genus Acinetobacter; species Acinetobacter nosocomialis. The sequence continues at coordinate 1,839,979 of NZ_CP157432.1, read as the reverse complement.
GCAAGAGTGGCAAACTCTGCTCAAGCTAAAAAACGTGCGCGCCAAAACGTTAAAGCGCGTAAACACAACGCAAGCTTGCGTTCTATGGTTCGTACTTACATCAAACGTACTTTAAGTGCAATCGCTGGTGGTGATTATGCTGTTGCTACAGAAGCTTACAAAAAAGCTGTTCCTGTAATCGACCGCATGGCTGATAAAGGCATCATCCACAAAAATAAAGCTGCTCGTCATAAGAGCCGTTTAAATGCTCAAGTTAAAGCTTTAGCTAACTAATTGAAGCATGTAAAAAAAGCCCAACAGGGCTTTTTTTATTACCTATAATTTTATAATTACTCTACTTTATGAAATTTAGAGACATCTAACTCGTAAGCTTCGCCTCGCCAAATCCATTTCAATTTACAATTTGGAAATTCATCCCCTTCAAACCACACAAACAGGCCTTCCATCATTTCTGGCCAATCTGCCTTTTGTATTTGATTGTTGCCTGAAATTACAGCAACTATGGCAGCAATAATTGTGTCATGACTAACAGCTAAACTCAGCCCACTTTTTGTTTTAGGATGAGTCTGATAAATAAGTTCCAACACATCTAAAACCCCGGTAATGGGATGTTTCATACCTGGTAATGCATTGTTCACAAAACTATTAATAAAGCCTAAAGCACCTTGTTTACGAAAATATGGTGCAGCCTGTTGAATATCGAGTACAAAGCTCCCCGGTTCTACCAGTAAGCCTTGTTCAACAATTTCAATTGTATGTGTATTCGGCTCAGGACTTACCCCATCTGCACCTTCAATCATAAGTGCAGCAGTATCTACACAACGTTGAATTGGACTAGAAATACAGTGTTGAATTACACGATCCGTATTTTTGATTAAATAGCTACCCCATTCCTGTGCAAGCTCACGTCCTTGAGGTGTAAGTTGAAGGTCATATCCTGCCAAGCCTTGCCCATCTACCAGCTCTCTTAAGGAGTGACGTGTAAAAAGGGTTACAGGAGTTGAAGCATCAGGCAATAAATCAATTGCTTCAAACATGCTTTTAGGCAATAAATCGAGTGCCATTTTTATCGTGTCATCTTTTCTCAATATTTTGCCACTATAGCATGTCTGCAATAACTCTCAATCCAAAACACCCGATTGAACCAAAGCTTCAAATGCTATTTTTTTGCTTTCTTGATCACGAAATGCGATAAAGCCCCCGTTTAATACAGTATCACGTTGGTTATATTCAAAAGGTTTACCTTTTAGTGTGAGCAAACCTCCACCTATACTTTCTAATAATCCCTGACCTGAGCTAGTATCCCATTCAGATGTAGGGTGAAATCTAGGGTAAATATCAATCTCGCCTTCTAACATCATGCAAAATTTATAAGCACTTCCCGCCTCACGTCGAATTACGGTACGGCTCTTTTCAATTGGCTCAATAAACTTCTGATACTTCGGGTTTTTACTACTATGACTTAAGCCAATCTGTACAGGCGCTTGTGTCGAATAAGATTCTTTTTGATATTGGTACCATTGTTGTTGGCTAAAGTTATATTTAAAAGGCAAATGGTTTAAATAACCTAAATAAACAACTTGTTCACACGGTACAACAATTACAGAAAATACAGTTTCACGCCCCTCAATCAAACTCAAATTTATCGTGAACTCATCTCGTTCATGTATAAACTCTTTCGTACCATCAAGAGGATCTAGCATCCAACAAGAAGACCAATCGTGGCGAGCGCTATAGTCGCTTTCTTCGGATAAAACTGGTAACTCCGGTGTGATTTCTGCAAGATGTTTTAATAAAAATTGATTTACTTTTAAATCTGCTTGGGTCACAGGTGAATCATCATGTTTTTCTTGAATATTAAACTCATATCCAGCTGAATAATTCTGATATTCTTGTAATAAGATCTGACTAGCCTCTTCCAATATTGGTAGTAGCTGTTCAATTAAGACATCATTGGGGCGAGTTGTTGTTATAAACATAAATAAGCTCTATTTACTTTCCTTTTCATTATAAGTGAATTGTGACAAATTCAGTATTCACCAACAGTCTAGTATTCTTACAAAAAGCTCTTATCTTTAACTAAGAAGTCTTCTATTACCTTAAAAGCTGATTCTTTATATTTTTACTTATTAAACCACTTATTACTCAAGAGAAAGTAACGTTAAATTTTGTATAAAAAACATATTATAACTTATGAAAAATAAACAACTTAATGTAAAACCAACCATTTCCTTTTCACACATTTCTTGCTATGTTCAATAGCACAATAACAAAATGGAAGACTAAATATGACGCTATATGGATATCACTTTTCAACAATTGAAAATAACTGGGAAGACTTAACCCCATTAAATGAGTTTTTACAAACATTTGCTGATGATGATGGTGATGTCTCCCAAAGAGACAAAGAATCACTGAAAGAAATTATTGCTAAATCCGATACAGCTTTGGCTTTAGCTAAAGAAATGGGTTGGGACGGTAGCTATACGGGTTGCCCTTATTTATTCTGGTTACCAAGTAAGAATACACAATCATTTGAATATGGATTTGTTTTTAAACAAACCTCAGATAATTCGACTTTTGTGATTTCACCAATTGAATTGGCTTATCTGGCCCAAGATGAGCAGGTAGAAACTTTAAGTAAAAATATTGACTAAATAACAAAGGTTATTGACTTAAAAATTAAGCCAATAACCTGACTCTACTGTTGTTATTCAAACATACTTAATTGAGGCGTGGGCTTTATAATCTTCTCTTTGGGAACGTGTAAACATTCAAATTCCTCAACAGGAAAACCTTCAATAAAGCTTGAAATATCTGGTGTTTCTAAACTTAACCATTCTTCTAGACGGTCATGCGGAATCACAATGACTGATCGTTTGACATCGCCCGGTTCATGAAAATCTTTCATCATGGGATGATCTATCGCATCCATAGTTAACATACTTGCAGAACGGATAATGGTTTCATTCATTTTGCAAATTTCATAAATTGCGGCAATGAAAAAAGCCTGTCCATCTTTACGGCGGACGCCCCATCGCTCAGGTTTATCATTTATATATTTACTCTCATAAAACTCCGTCACGGGTATTACACCAAACTTACATTTAAGAGCGGCTTCTTGAAAACTCGGTTTTTGGAAAATCGTTTCATGACGGGCGTTATAAGTATGTTTTGCTATATTTGTATCTTCGGCCCATTTAGGAACCAAACCGAACATGACTTCACGCCACTCAAAACCTTGCGGTGATTTGAATAATAGCGGCATTGTCCCACCCGGATAAACCTCATCGGCATAGCTAAAGCCGACCACAGGCAACTGAAGTTGCTGCAATTGGGCAAGAGTTAAAGGTTTAAAGTTGGCACACATAGCAAGAATAAAATACTGTACTTTTACATCTCTTATTTTATAAGTATTTATTCTATAAACCAAATAAAAAGGCACTCGAAAGTGCCTTTAACGACATAACTTTACGCTTAGGAAATGTGCTGAATTCCTTGCGGAATGGCCTGTAATAGTCGTTTAGTGTAGTCATGTTGCGGATGCGCATAGAGCTCATCTGAGTTAGCGATTTCAACAACTTCACCATGATTCATGACCATGACCTGATCAGAAATATATTTCACAACCGATAAGTCATGTGAAATAAAAATATAACTAAGGCCAAACTCATCTTGTAAGTCTTGTAATAAGTTAAGTACTTGTGCCTGAACCGACACATCTAGTGCCGAAACAGATTCATCACAAATTAGAATTTCAGGCTTTAGCGTTAAACAACGTGCAATCGCAATACGTTGGCGTTGACCACCCGAGAACTCATGCGGATATCGATAATAAGCTTGTTCAGGTAAATTCACTCGCTCAAGTAAACCAAGTGCAATTTGCTTACGTTCCGCATCATCTTTACCAATGCCATGAATTTGCATAGGTTCTAATAAAATCTGCCCAATGGTAAAGCGTGGATTTAGCGAAGCATATGGATTTTGGAAAATGATTTGGATCTTCCTTTGATATTTGGCAAACTCTTTTTCAGTTAAAGACAGAATATCTTTACCTTCAATTAAAGCCTGCCCCCCAGATGCTTCATGTAAACGCATAAGCAACAAGCCCACAGTGGTTTTACCTGAGCCAGACTCTCCCACTAAACCAAGCGTTTTACCTTTAGCAAGTTTAAAAGAAACGCCTTTTACCGCCTGAAATTCTTCTTTGCCAAATAACCCCTTACGGCTATAAAAGCTTTTTTTCAAATCTTTTACTTCTAAAATAATTTGCTCATCGCCATTTAAACCACGTTTACGCTGTGGAATTTCTGAAACATCAAAACTTTGCTCTACCAATATATTGTCTTCTTGACGCATAAAATCGCTGGTCACAGGCAAACGATAAGGTCGCTGTGATATTTGAGGACGACAATAGAGCAATGCTCGGGTATATACATCTTTAGGTTGCTCTAGAACTTGTTCTGCAAGTCCCTGCTCTCTAATTTCACCATGACGCATCACAATGACTTGATCTGCAATTTCACCCACTAAAGCCAAATCATGCGTAATAAAAAGCATCGACATTTGACGGCGCTGGCGCAACGATTCGAGTAAATCAATAATTTGTTTTTGAATGGTGACATCAAGTGCCGTAGTCGGTTCATCGGCTATCAGTAGCTTAGGTTCACAAGCAATCGCCATTGCAATCATGACACGTTGCTGTTGACCACCAGACAGTTGGTTAGGATAAGCATCAATCTTAGTTTCCGGTGAAGGTATCCCGACCTCTTTGAGTAACTCTAAAACACGTTGACGGGCGTGTTTACGACTCATACCCATGTGTAAACACAACACTTCTGCGATTTGATTACCTACCGTAAAAACGGGATTTAATGATGACATCGGTTCTTGAAAAATCATGGCAATATCTTTACCACAGATTTTTCGCATATCTTTACGGGATAAGCTGAGTAAATCTTGACCTTCAAAAACAATCTTACTTTTTTCATCAATTTTACTTTGGCCTACAGGTAGTAAACCCATGATTGCCAAAGAAGTAACCGATTTACCACTACCTGACTCACCAACTAAAGCAACAGTCGTATTTGCTGGAATATCAAAGGAGATTCCTTTAACAGTTTCGATATACTGCTTGTCTTCACCTTTAAAACTTACACGTAAGTTTTCAATGTGAAGTAATGGGACATTTTTTTGTTGTTCTGACATTAGCGTTTCCTCTTATTTTAGTTTTGGATCTAATGCATCACGCAGTGCATCAGTAAACATTGAAAATGCCGTAACCAAAACAGCCATTGCTACCGAGGCTGCAACAAGCTGCCACCATTTTCCTAAAAGAAGTTCACTTTGAGCTTCATTTAACATACTGCCCCAAGACACTACCCCTACAGGAACACCGAAGCCCAAGAAACTTAAAATAACTTCCGATTTAATAAAGGAAACCACCAAAATCGACATTTGAACCAAAGCGATATGGCTGACATTAGGAAAAATATGAATAAACATACGGCGAAAATGGCCAACACCAATTGCCTTGGCCGCCAGAACATATTCACGTGAGGTATGTTTCATATACTCCGCACGAATTAAACGGTAAACACCAGTCCAACCCGTTAAACCTAAAATCAAAACAATAGATAAAATGCCCTTTTGTTGCAGTACGGCAGCTATCGCAAGAACTAATAATAAATATGGAATGGAAGTAAAAATGTTATAAAACCAGTTAAGGATGTCATCTACCCAACCACCAAAGTAGCCTGAAATTGCCCCTAATAATGTGCCTAAGGTCACTGCGAGTAATGCAGAAACTAGCCCTACAATAATTGAAGTTTCAGCACCTTTAATGGTTTTTTTAAGAACATCTTGTCCCCATTTGTCGGCCCCAAATATAAGAGTACTTTTTAGTTCACTTTGCTGATCGAGTAAGTGTCCACCTAGTTGCTGATCAATTGCTTTCATATCATCAGCTAGCGGGTCAACTACACCATAATAATCAATTGCACTTCCAGAGGTCTTTTCTTGTTTAATTTCAGCCTTGAGTTGGTGAATGACATCTTTTAAAGGATCGACTGGATTTTCCGGTAACTCTTCATCTACAGCAGCTGTCTTTTGCAAAGCTTCATTTGTTTTATCTGCACCAATAAATGTAGGAGGTGCATAACTGACAGCAACTTCTTTATTCCAGTCTGATGCAATCACGCCAGTAAATGATAGTAGCAATACGACCAGATAGAACAGCACAACAATGAGCGATGCAATTGCAATTTTGTCAGCCCGAAGACGGCGCATTGCAAGGCGCCATAAACCCGCTGAAGCTGGAGCTGTCTGGGTTTGTAATTTTCTTTTTGTTAGAACACTTAGCATAACCCACCTACTTCAACTGTACACGTGGATCAACCACTTTGTAGACCAAATCGGCAATCAAGTTAAATATCATGGTTGCAGCTGCGATATACACTGTAATTGCTTTAATCACAGGAAAATCACTTCGCTCAACCGCGATAATTACTTCTCGACCAATACCGGGAATACCAAAAAAACGTTCAATTAAAAATGCACCTATGAGCAATGCAGGCAAAGTCGCCATCACATCGGTAATAATAGGAATTGAGGCATTACGTAAAACATGCACACCTAAAATTCGGCTTTCCCCTACACCTTTAGCCCGTGCCGTTCTAACATAATCTTGGTTAATCTCATCAAGCACAAAACTACGGTATAAACGTAAAGTAGGTGCAATACTCACCACCAACATAATTAAAATTGGAAGCAAGGCAAACTTAAATAAATTATCGGTAAAGTTATCGCTCCAGCCCTGCACTGGAAACCAACTTAACTGATAAGCCAAAACATATTGAAAAACAATAATATAAACCAAGATACTGATCGACATACCAATAGTACATAACATCATGACCATACGATCTGTTAAAGAACCACGTACTGCCGATACAGCTAGAGCCAAGCCAATTGAAATAACGGTTTGTAAAATAGTGAGTGGAATTAGGAGCGTTAATGAAGGCCCCAAGCGAGTTAAAATAATTTGTGAAACTGGCTCGCCAGTACTCCAACTTGCGCCATAGTCAAAAGTAAGAATCTGCTTAATAAAAATCCAGAGCTGAACGTAATAAGGCTGATCGACACCTAGTTGCTTACGAATGTTTTCAATCTGCTCAGGATTAGACATCTTACCTGCCAGAATATAGGCCGGATCTCCACCGACCCAGTTAAAAAGAATAAAGATAAACAGTACTACTCCCAACATGGTTGGAATCATCTGCCATAACCGCCGAATAACATATGCCAGCATAGTGATAATTCCTTATTTAACCCGTTGTCCGGTAATTTCGTTAAAGAATGCTTTATTGTCAGGATCACGACCAAGGAAATCTTTAACCAATTCAGCTGCCGGTTTTTGGCTACCTTGCGATAAAATAGTCTGGCGATAACGTTGTCCTACTTGTGGGTTATTTAAGTTGTCACCATAAGCAGAAAGCATGTCTAAAGCTAAAACCTCAGACCACATATAACCGTAGTAACCTGCTTGATAACCACCCATCAAGTGTCCAAACTGACCAGGAAACTCTGTTGTTGGGACATATCCCAAAGCTGTAGCTGCTTCCATTTTTTGCCAAGTTTCTAAAGGTTTTACTTTTAAGGCATCAGCCGTATGAAGCGCCATATCGTACTGTGCATAAAGCGTTTGACGTGCGTAACGTAAACCGCGCCCATAGTTATGTACTGCTTTTAAACGGGCAATTAATTCATCATCAACTCGTGGGCATGCCGGGTCACAATAATCGGCCACTTTAGATAAGGTTTCTTTACGGCGTGCCCACTCTTCATACATTTGAGATGGTGCTTCTACAAAGTCACGCTCTACAGATGTTCCAGACTGGCTTGCATAACGGGTATTAGATAAAATGCCATGTAAGGCATGACCAAATTCATGCACAAAAGTTTCGAGCTCATCACTATTTAAACCTTTACGGTTAAAGTTTGTGACTAATGCTGAAACCGGTAAGCGGTTGGTTAAAGTGCTGCCACCATATACTCCCCAAACGGCAGCATGACCATATTTCCCTTCGCGAGGGAATTTATCCATATATAGGCCGCCTAGAAGTTTTCCTGTCTTTTTATCGACTACATCGTAATATTCAACTTCGCTCTGCCATGCTTTCACTTTGACAGGTTTAAAATCAATACCATAAAGATCAGATGAAATAGCAAATAACCATTTTTGTGCTGCTAAAGTCGGGAAATAATCACGAAGCTTTTCCTGATCAATTTGATATTTGCTCTTACGAAGTTTTTCACTCCAGTAAGCTTCACTCCAACGTGTTATCTCGGTTTTATCTAATGGTGTTTTTAAAGTTTGTGCTTTAAATGCACGGAGCTCTTCTACTTCTTTGCGCTCAAGTGGTGCTACCGTTTTTTGTACTTCTGCTAAGAATTGATTTACAGTTTCTGGCGTTTTTGCCATACGGTCTTTTAACGCCCAATCAGCATAACTTGCTTTGCCAAATAATTGCGCCAATTCATAACGCAAATCTATTGCCTGCTTGAGTAATTTTAAGTTTTGTTCAGTACCGCGTCGTGTAAATGCAATCTGGTATCTTTTTCTGGCATCATCATTATCTGCCAGTTCCATAAATGGACGATATTCCGGATACTCAAAACCTAATAAATAGTTTCCTTTGGCATTTTTCTTTAACCCTGAAATATAACTCTCTGGCAGACCTTTCATCTCTTCAGGTGTAAATTCAAGTTTTTCAGGGTTATCACGAATATTGCGGTTATATTCTTGCTCGAGTTTAGTCAATTCATCAAGAATCGCTTTCATTCTTGCGCGTTTTGCTGGTTCTAGCTGAACACCTGTGTCTTCAAACTGATCCAGAATATCCTGACGGTATTTCTGATCTATCGGATCAGTTGCTTTTGTATTTTTAATTACGTTATACAGTTTTGGGTTTTGGAATATATCAGTATGAAATTGATTAATTTTGATCTCACAATCTTCTGCTGCTTTACGTAATTTCGCATCTGGATCTACATTACTATATAAACCTATGGGTCCTGAAAAATCTTCAAGATGAGCAAAAATTTTATCCCACTTTGCTAATATTGGAGCTGCGGCAGCATCAGTTTTAACAGGTGTTTTTTCAAAGTTTGAAATCTCTTGCTGGATTTTTTTTAAATTAGAATCGCACCATGCTGGGAGTTGTTCTGCCTTAAGTAATGGTAAGGTTGCACGTGTGGTCTCTGCCGATGCAAACTGACTTATACCTATCGTCAACATACATAAACTAGTCATTTTCAGTGTGTTATTTTTCATCGTATCTCCAATTTTTTTCATTTAATGATTAGATTTCGTATTTGTATCAATATCGAAGTACATCCATTCAGCATGTAAAATCGGATGCTTCTTATATCCAATGATTCGTGGTTGAGCCAACATATTTCTATAACGTGCATACAAGACTTGCACTGGCATATAAACTTCTAATAAACGTGTCATTTTTCGATAAATCATGTCTCGTTCTGGGCCTGGCTTAACCTGTTGAGACTGACGGTATAATTGATCAAACTCCGGTATTGAACCGCAAGACCAGTTGGTCATATGGGTATTCGGACCATAAAAATTCTGCATAAAATTATCCCCATCCGGATAATCGGCTATCCATGCAGAGGAACCGAACATTCCGTCACACTGTTTTTGTGCCCGAATGAGGTCTGAAAAGAGCATTGGCTTGTACACCATCCGGATATTCAAACTGTCAAAGTTCTTTTTCCAAAGCTCAGCGCTTTGCTGACCAATACTGTCATTACGCGCCATATATTCAATGACCAGAGGCTTACCATTTGGTTGTGTACGCCATCCTGATGCATCTTTTTTGTAGTTATATTTATCTAATAATAAATTTGCTGCTTTAACCGAATATGGGATACTGCTTCTATATTGAGGTTCGGCCCCTACTACACCTGGTGGAACTGGGAAATGTAGACGCTCTGCATCACCGTTACGCACTAACTTAATTTCTTGATCTAAACGGGACATTGCAATTGCACGGCGTAAAGCGATTTTTTCTTTACTCATTCCACCAACTACAGGATTTTTAAGATTCCAATAGTTATAACTAATTTCTGGATCGACGATACGTGATAATTGCACACCCTCTTTTACAAGCTCGGGTCTTAATTTACCGTCTTTAATGGCTTTCGAGACTAATTGCCCTTCGAGCTGAATGATATCAACTTCACCACGCTGAAATGCTAACCATCTTGACTGGTTTTCCTCCATCACCTGAATATCAATTGTACCAATTTGAGGCATTTGTTTTCCCTTAAGATGCTTCACAATAGCTTGATCTTCAGGGGTACTGGCGACAAAATTCCAAGTAAAGCCACGATAATCAGGATTCGCTTTTAAAACTATGCGTGAAGCAGGCACCCATTTACTGAGCATATAAGGTCCTGTTCCTACTGGATGCCCCATAACAAAGCCAGCTTTATCTTTATATTTTTCGATAACTTCACGTGCTACAGCCCCTGTAGGGTCATGTGCCAGTAATAAAGGAAAGTTATAATCAGGTTTTATTAATCGAATAACCAAGGTGTACTTATCAGGGGTCTGCAAACCACTCACACTTTGATCATAATTAAATTTTCCTGTTTTATTAGCTGATTGTACTAACGCATCCATACCTTCAATTTTGTTTTCCAGCAACCAGCTATTTGGTGAACGTAAAGTTGGGTCCAATAACCGCTTAAAAGAGTATGCATAATCATAAGCCGTTAACTCTCTAGGTTTGCCTTTAAAAACAGGGTCTGGCGTAAAATAAATACCTTTTTTAATGTGAATAGTATAAGTCAGACCATCTGCACTCACTTCAGGCATAGCAGTTGCGATTTGAGGAATAAGCTTTGCTGGCCTTGCTAAATAGTCATAGGTATATAAAGTTTCAAATATCGAAGTAGTTACATGCGCCGAATATAAATCATGGATATACGCTGGGTCGAAACCTGTTTCAGCTGTCGGGAACGTATAATGTAAAATTTTATTCGGATCGGCTGGACTTTTGGCAAAAATAGTCGTGTTCCCCGTTAATGCCATTCCGGCAAATAATAGGCCTACACTACAGTGCTTGAGCTTTAGTCTTAAATTTTCAGTCATGATGATCTTTATCTAAAATTATTTTTTAACGGGGGTAATATCAAGATATTGCCAGCTTGTATTTATCATCGGGTGAGGTTTAAAACCCTGAACTTGTGGCCGTATCAACCAATTGCGAATTCGAGTTACATGAATGATCCAAGGATTGTCTGCTTCAATCTGGCGATTAAGCTTTTCATAATATGGTAGACGTTGTTGCGGTGGTAAATGAATGGCCTGAGTATAAAGAGCATCATATGTTTTAGACTGATAACAGGCATGGTTTCCCTGCCCAGCATTTGGTCCATATAGTAATTGTGCAAAATTATCTCCTTCGGGATAGTCAGCAATCCATGCCCCACTCCAGATCATATATTTACATTGTGTCGCGGCTTTTAAGTTATCTGCAAAATTACTTACTTTAAAGTCAGCACGAATGCCAATCGCATCTAAATTTTTTTTCCAGAGTTCGGAAAGAATAACTGCAGCTGAGCTATTTTCATTATTAATTTTTAAAACTAAAGGCTTGCCATTTGGTAAGGTCCGATAGCCATCAGCTCCTTTTTTATAACCATAATAATCAAGTAGTTTATTTGCTAACCGAGGATTATATCCTACGCTACTTTTATACTTTGGGTTATACCCGTTTACACCTTCAGGTATAAACATTTCTGCTCTAACTGCCTGACCTTTATATGCCTGTTTTATGCTTTCTTTTTGGTCATAGGCCAAAGTAATTGCGCGACGAAGTGCAATTTTTTCTGGACTAAAACCACCAATAACCGGATCACGCATATTCATCATGGTATAGGTCATTTCAGGTTCTTTATATGGAAAGTGTTTAATTCCTTTTTTTTGAAAAGAAGCTTTAAGTTGATTGCCATCTAACGCTTGAGGAACGGCATCTGCCGTAAGTTTGTCAAAATCTAATTGACCCGATTGAAAGGCTAACCATCTTGATTGTTGTTCTTCTATAATGCTCACTACAACTTTGCCAATTTGTGGCATTTTCTTTCCAGACATTTCTTTAACAAGCTGGTTATCCCACGGTGTTCCAGTGGACTTAAAATTCCAGACAAAACCACGATAATCAGGATTGGCAACCAACTCGACCTTACTTCTTGGAACATATTTACTTAACATATACGGTCCGGTACCCACTGGATGCATACCAATACGATCACCGTAATAGTCAACAACCTCTTTAGCAACGGCCCCAAAAGCAATATAAGCAAGAATATAAGGAAAATTATAGTCTTGGCGAGTTAACGTAAATTGGAGAGTATATCGATCAGTCGCTTTAAGCCCTGCAATTGGCGCGGCATAATCAAACTTTCCAGTTTTCTTTGCTTGAGCTACCACTGCATCGGCACCCAGCAATTTTCCATCCAGAAAAGAAACAGAAGGTGCTCGATTTTTAGGGTCTAAAATACGCTTAATTGAATAAATATAATCTTCGGCCACTAACTCACGGCGTTTGCCTTTAAAGGCAGGATCATCTGTAAAATAAATCCCTGGCTTAATTTTAAATATATAAACTTTACCGTCTTGCTCAACCTTAGGCATGCTTTCAGCCGTATAAGGAACTAATTGTAATGGACGAGCTAAATAATCATATTTGAGTAGTGGTTCAAAAATAGCTTCAGCAATACTAGCACTATAGAAATTGGTGGTTTTAACCATGTCAAAACCGTCATCTGGTGCTTCATAGGCAACATGCAAAATCTTGTTTGGTTGTGCTGGCGTAATTGCATAAGCACATGGAATTGAAGTAATAGCCAAACTTAAAATGGCGAGCTTAAAAAATTTTAATTTCAAGTTCATATCCACATAACTAATTTTTTTAAAAGATATTAACCTTTTGAGTAACATCTAAATCCGCATAAGAAAAGTTCTTTTTTCAGCAGATAGGCCTATTTGGGATTTGGAATTCACTTTCCTTTATCATCTTTTTATTTGATCAAATGGAAAAATAAATTCAAGTACCCAGAGTTTTGTAACTACTGAATATAAAGCGAATTTCATGCCATCTATTGGTATTCATAATAAAATATTTAAGATTATTCGAAATTCATATTTTTATTAGGTACTTAAATCCGTTTGAACTATATAAATAAAAGTTACTTTTTGCCAAATATTATATTTGTATATGTTAATCATTTAACATCTTAAATGCACAAAAAAAATACATTGATGATTTATTATGCATCATATTAATTCATTTATACCAAATAAAAAATATAAATTTAATTATTTGATATTTAAATAAAATTATGTTAAAAAATCTTACAGAAAATAGTATAACATTACATATAGTAAAGTTCTAAAACGATACATTTTTATTTATTAAGTATGTGAAGTGTCCATTAATGTATATTTTTTATACAAATAAATTTGAAACTTTTAGCCAATATAAAAAAATTTGCCAAACGGAAAATTTATTTTTCATCAAAACAAATAAAGACTCTGTCTTCAAACATAATAAAATCAATATTTATCAGTATTTTGCATAAACTAAAAAAAGAAAAATATATAGTTGGCACTTGCTTTGCTTAAAAGCATTACAGCAATATCGCTAACTACAACAAAAAGGGATCAAGTCCACGATGAAAAAAAAATACAATGTTCGATCTCAGGTAACCCCCAAGATCGGCAAGACAATACTTAAATTAAGTACCCTTAGTTTAAGCATGATGTGTCTTACCATGGCACAAGCAGCAGAAACTGAACAAACAAGTAATGATGACAAACCAGCAAAAGTTGTAAAAGTTGCCGTTACAGGCTCTTCAATCAAAGGGGTTGCTGCACAAAGTGCTTCACCAATTACCGTTGTAAAAGTTGATGAAATTTTAAAACAAGGGGTAACTTCAACTGAAGAAGCATTAGCTAAGATTAGTGCAAACCAATCAAACTTCGTAACTGCTAGCAACGTGGGCGCTAGTAAAACTGTGGGGTCAGCAGCAAACCTAAGAGCTTTAGGGGCAAACAAAACTCTTATTTTACTGAATGGTCGTAGATTAGCTGCCAATGCATACGATAGCGGAGTAACCAATTTAAATATTATTCCACTCGCTATGTTAGACCGTATTGAAGTTTTACGTGATGGTGCTTCTTCCATTTATGGAACAGATGCAATCGGTGGGGTTATCAACTTCATTACTAAAAAGCAGTTTACGGGTCTTAACTTAACTGCTGGGTATCAAAAACCAGAAGAAAAAGGTGGAGATCAACAAGACTACAGCATTTTCGGCGGTTTTGGTGACTTAGAGGAAAATGGCTATAACGTTTTTGGAGTTGTCGATTACCGAAAAGGCGATGATGTCATGGCCCAAGACCGTAAAGTCAGTCGACGTGGAGGCATATTACCTGAATTAGGTGTAAATAAAACCAGTAGTGGTTCATTCCCAGCCAATGTTCCAGGTTTAGGCAATCCTTATGCATCTATAGGTTGTAGCAATGACCCTCTAGTCAGCAGTCCTGATGGCAAAACTTGTAGATATAACAGCCAGGCTGTTATTGGAATTGTTCCAAAAACAGAAGATATTTCTGTAATGGGCCGTGCTACTTTTAAACTCAGCGATAATTTTAATGCAATTGCTGAATATTTATATGCAAGAAATGAGGTTACCACTTCAGTAGCACCAGATGTATTCTTTGATTTAACACTAGATCCTAGTAGTAAATATTATCCAGGAAATGGCATAACTCCTGCTCTTGCTGGTGCAACGGGCCCTATTGATCTTTATTTACGTTCACAAGCTGGTAATCGTATCAGTAATAGTATTAATCAGTCACATCGAATATTTGCCGGTATTGAAGGTGAAACTCATGGCTGGGATATCAATTCAGGTGTGACTTATGCGCATAGTAGTGCCTCTGATGCTATCTTGAGTGGCTATTTAAACTATGACAAAACTCAAGAAGCTTTAAACAATGGCACCTTAAATCCGTTCGGACCGCAAAATTCTGAAGATGCTGGTGTATGGGATCAACTAGGTGTGAAAGGCAAATATCTAAAAGCCAACTTAGATACTACAACTGTCGATTTCACTGCAAGTCGACCTATTTTCAAACTACCAGCAGGTGATGTCGGATTCGCCGTTGGGGCAAGCTATCGTTATGAAGATTGGACTTCAAAGGTAGTTGCAGATGTTGCTCGACTAGCTCCTAGTACAGGTACTGATCCAGACGAACCAGAAAACAAGGGCGATCGTAATATCAAATCGGTATTTACCGAATTTCACATTCCACTGCACAAAACTTTAGAAGCTCAAATTGCTGCTCGTTATGATGACTACAATGACTTTGGTGATACGTTCAATCCAAAATTTGCACTTCGTTGGGAGCCAATTAAACAGTTAATGTTCCGTACCACTTATAGTACTGGTTTCAGAGCTCCTACACTTTGGGAAGTTAATGGCCCGAACTCAGTAACGAATACAGGTGCGACATATGATGACCCAGCACTTTGTCCTGGAGGAGTTGTACAACCTGGTGGTAAACAAGAGCGCGACTGTAATATGCAGTTCAAACGCCAAAATGGTGGGAATAAGAGTTTAAATCCAGAAGAGTCTAAATCTTTTACAGCGGGCTTAGTATTTGAACCTGTGAAAAATTTAGCCTTCACTCTTGATTACTTTAATATAGAAGTGGATAAGCAAATTGCTACTCTATCCGAAGCGGCTATATTTGCAGATCCTGTGAAATATGCAGACAAATTTGTACGTAATGCTGACGGCTCACTAAATTATATTATTACTACACAACAAAATTTAGGCGGCATTAAAACATATGGTTTTGATGTGGGCTTAAGTTGGGTTTCACCAATGACAGCCACAGGCCGATTTGGTTTCAATATTGATGGTACATATATCACTGACTACAAATATCAAGCAGAACCAGATGGTGACTGGAAAGGTGTTGCAGGGTCATATAGCGGTTTAGATTATCAATCGATTATTTTGCGCTGGAAACATACCGCAAACCTGAACTGGAACTACGAAAACTGGGCTTTAAACCTACAACAAAACTTCTCTCGTGGTTATCAAGATCAAAATGCAAATGATCAAAACCATAGAGTAAGTGACTATACAACCTACAATATTTCAGGAACTTACAAAGGATTTAAAAATCTAGAGTTAACAGCAGGTATTAAAAATATATTTGATGAAGATCCACCTGCTTCTAACGTAATTGATAACTTCCAAATGGGTTATGACCCACGTTACGCAGATCCTTTAGGACGTACTTACTTTGTACGAGGTACATATAAGTTCTAAATGGTTGTTCTGCAAATATAACTGTCAAAAGTTAGTTTGCAGAACAAATACTCATTCTTAGCCAAACAGTCATTTTAAAAAATTGTTTGTCTACAGTTTCAGGAGTAACTATGGGCATGACTTTTACAGACATAGAAAATAAATCTGCCAAACGCCTTATTGGTATTGCCGCAGTACTTTTTCTGCATCTTCTTGTTGCCTATATTCTGATGTCAGGTTTAGCAAACAATATTCAAAAACCAGCAGAAAAACCTGTGGAATTACAAATTATTCAGGATATTAAACCGCCTCCTCCACCAAAACCAGAGGAGCCAAAACCTAAGGAAAAACCACCGGAGCCGCCAAAAATGGTCGAAAAGGTTGCCAAGGTTCCTGAGCCGCCTAAACAGGTAGAAAAAGTAACGACACCGGTACAAAAAACTACTCCGGTAGCTCAACCGACTAAAGTCGCTACTCCGGCTCCTGCTGCACCTAATACTCCTTCTCCGAGCCCTGTTGCTGCACCCGCTCCAGTGGCGGCTGCTGCACCAGCACCTAAACCAACTGGCGTGACTCGTGGCGTTTCAGAAGGTTCCGCAGGTTGTGAAAAACCGGAATATCCTCGCGAAGCACTGATGAATGAAGAACAAGGTACGGTGCGTATACGTGTTTTAGTTGATACATCCGGCAAAGTTATTGATGCCAAAGTGAAAAAATCGAGTGGCAGTAAAACCTTAGACAAAGCGGCAACTAAAGCTTACAGCTTATGTACATTCAAACCAGCAATGAAAGATGGCGTGCCTCAGCAGGACTGGTATGAAATTGAATATCCATTCGTAATTGAATAAACAATTGAATTAGTAAGAAATTAAAAATATTGGAGATAACACGATGAAAAAATCAACTCAACCACTAGTACGTTTCGCTTCTGCAAGTTTAATCGCAGCATGCTCACTGCTCCCATTAAGTACAGTTTTTGCAGAAGAAACCAGTAATACTCCTGTTGCAACAGCAACTACTGAAGCGACTTCAAACGCAAGTACTCCTACTCCGCCTCCAAAGCCGGCAACGAGTGAAACTGTTAAGAACCCTTATGGTCTAGAAGCTCTTTGGCGTGAAGGTGATTTAGTTGCTAAATCTACCCTATTCATACTCGTACTTATGTCTATTGGTACGTGGTACATCATTGTCTCTAAATTCTTACAACAAGCAAAAGTAAAACGTCAAGGTAAAGAAGCAGAAAAAAGTTTTTGGGAAGCCACTTCTCTTGATAATGCCACTGATGGTTTGGAACAAAGTAGCGCATATCGTTTTATTGCGGAAAAAGGTATTAACTCAACTAAATCACACGGCGGTTCATTACTTGAACGCATTGACTTTAATACTTGGGTCAGCATTTCAATACAACGTGCGATTGAAAAAGTACAAAACCATTTAGGTGGAGGTTTAGCCTTTCTAGCAACTGTTGGATCTACTGCACCTTTCGTGGGTCTATTCGGAACAGTATGGGGAATCTATCACGCGTTAACTGCTATCGGGATTTCAGGTCAAGCATCGATTGATAAAGTAGCAGGACCAGTTGGTGAAGCACTTATTATGACTGCTATTGGTCTTGCAGTTGCAGTACCGGCTGTACTTGGTTACAACTGGTTGACTCGACGCAATAAAGCAGTAATGGAAAACGTCCGTTCATTTGGTTCAGATTTACATGCAGTTTTATTAAGCGGTGAAATTAATACTAATAATTCAGTTAACCGCAGCATTAAATAATAAGGAGCAAACATTATGGGTATGAGTGTTGGTTCTGAAGATGATGACGAAATGATTGGAACAATTAACACGACACCTTTGGTGGACGTCATGTTAGTTCTACTTATTATTTTTCTTATTACTATTCCGGTAGTTACTCATACAGTTCCGGTGAAACTACCAGAAGAAAAGAATACGCCGTATGCAACCACCCCTGAAAATATTCAACTCTCAGTCAATAAGAAAGGAGATATTTTCTGGAATGAAAGTTATGTACCAAATAAAGAAATTTTATTAGCGAAATTACAGGCTGTGGCGCAAAAAAGACCGCAGCCAGAGGTACATATTCGAGGAGATCAGCTTACCCATTTTGAAGCGATAGATCAGGTCATTAGTACGACCAAACAAGCTGGTATTGGCAAAATTGCCTTTGTTACTACACCTCCAGCCACCCCGTAATGATTTTAAGGAGAATTTTATGGGTATGAATGTCGGTTCAAATAATGATGACGATGTGATGTTGGAAGTCAACATGACACCGCTTATTGATGTCATGTTGGTACTCATTATTATGTTTATTATTACCATACCTGCACCAAACAACGCGATTAATATTCATTTGCCAAATGGCACACCGCCACCAACAAATGAAAAGCCACCTGAAGTGATTGATGTAAGAATTGATGCAACAGGCAAAGTATTTTGGAATAACCAAGCGGTTTCGGACCGAAAGGCACTAGAGACTTTATTTCAAGGTGTTGTTGCAAAAAAAGATCAAGACCAGATCAAACTCAAACCAGACCAGATGGCTGAATATAAAAATGTAGCGATGGTTATGGCTACAGCACAGCGTTTAGGTGTTACTAAAATTGGAATTGTAAGTAGCAACTAGTATTTCTTTTAATTTATATAGCTCCATTATCTCCAACGCTAACTTGAATTTTCAGTTAGCGTTTTTTTGAAGTATCCTCCACTTTAGACTCAGCAATAGAATATACATTTGGTGCAACATAGTCCTTTTGAGAATCATCTAATGATAATTTTGCGCATAGAAGCCAATTCTCACGATCGAGATTTTTTAAGTTAATCAAACTTGAAATCCTTTATTTATAAATTCACACCTTATCTGTAAGCACAAAATATACCGAAAATAAAAAAAGCCTCCGAAGAGGCTTTTTTTATAACAGGTTTAAATTAGTCACCTGTATAACCTTTTAATTTTAAGCGAGCAGCGTGTAGTAACGGTTCAGTATAACCTGAAGGCTGTTCACAACCTTTAAAGATAAGGTCTGAAGCTGCTTGGAAAGCAATATTCGTTTCAAAGTTAGCTGCCATTGGTTTATACAATGGGTCATTCGCATTTTGCTCATCAACAATTTTTGCCATGCGTTTAAGCACTTCTTCAACTTGTTCACGAGTCACAATACCGTGACGTAACCAGTTCGCAACGTGTTGAGAAGAAATACGTAATGTTGCACGGTCTTCCATTAAACCCACGTTGTTAATATCAGGAACTTTTGAACAACCTACACCTAAGTCAACCCAACGAACAACATAACCTAAAATACCTTGGCAGTTATTTTCAAGCTCATTATTGATCTCTTCTGCTGACCAGTTTGTATCAGGTGCAAATGGAGGTGTTAACAAGTCGTCTAATGACAACATTTCTTCAGCTTTTAGCTGATCTTGACGTGCTTTTACATTTACTTGATGGTAATGCATCGCATGAAGTACAGCACCAGTTGGTGATGGAACCCAAGCACATGAAGCACCAGCATTTGGATGAGCAGCTTTAGTTGCCAACATATCTTTCATGCTGTCTGGTTTTGGCCACATACCTTTACCAATTTGAGCTTTACCTTGTAAACCACATTTCAAGCCAATTGCAACGTTACGGTTTTCGTAAGCAGCAATCCATTTTTGTGTTTTAACAGCTTCTTTACGAACAACTGGTGCAGCTTCCATAGAAGTATGGATTTCATCACCTGTACGGTCCATGAAACCAGTATTGATAAAGATAGTGCGATCTTTAGCAGCAGCAATACAGTTTTTCAAGTTTACAGATGTACGGCGTTCTTCATCCATAATACCGATTTTTAGAGACTTCGCTGGTAAACCTAGTGCTTGCTCAGCACGTTCAAATAACTCTACAGCAAATGCAACTTCTTCAGGACCATGCATTTTTGGTTTAACAATATACATAGACCCTTTACGAGAGTTTTTATTTTCGTTCGTACTACGGATATCAGCAACTGATAACAATGGAGTTACCAATGCATCCATAATACCTTCGTAAATTTCTTCACCATCTACTAAAATCGCTGGATTCGTCATTAAGTGACCTACGTTACGAAGTAACATAAGTGAACGACCATGAAGTTTTGTTGTTCCACCAATTAAGTTTTTAATCTCGCGGTCTTTGCTTAACGCACGAACAATTGTTTTACCATTCTTTTCGATAGATTCTTGAAGTGTACCCTTCATTAAACCTAACCAGTTACGGTAACCTTCAACTTTTTCTTCTGCATCTACAGCTGCAACTGAGTCTTCAAGATCTTGAATTGTTGTAACCGCCGCTTCGAGTGTTAAATCTTTAACACCTGCTAAATCAGTTTGACCAATTGGGCTATTCGCATCAATTTCAATAATGACATGCAAACCATTACTTAAAAGTACTACTTCTGAAGGATTTGCTTCTTCACCATTGAAACCAACGAACTGGGCTTCATGAGCTAAACCTGTTTTAGTACCATCTTTTAAAGTCACAACAAGTTTGTTTTGCTCAATTGCATATTTAGTTGCATCAGCATGTGAACCTTCTGCAAGTGGGAAAATTTCATTTAAGAAATTTTTAGCAAACTCAATCACTTTAGCGCCGCGCACAGGGTTATATCCTTTCCCTTTTTCAGCACCACCTTCTTCTGAAATTACGTCAAAGCCGTAAAGTGCATCATATAAAGAACCCCAACGTGCATTTGCTGCATTTAAGCAATAACGTGCATTACGTACAGGCACTACTAACTGTGGGCCTGCTAATAATGCAATCTCTTCGTCTACGTTTTCGGTTGTAATCTGGAAATCTTCAACTTCTGGTAATAAATATCCAATTTCAGTTAAAAACGCTTTATAAGCACCTAATTCAAATTTGTTATTACGGTGCCACTCATCAATTTTTGCTTGTAATTCATCACGCTTAGCCAATAATGCTTTATTTTTTGGGCTAAGATCGACAACAACTTGCTCAAAGTTCTTCCAGTAAGTTTCACTATCTAAACCAGAACCTGGTAAAGCTTCATTTTCGATAAAATCGTAAAGTTCTTTAGCAATCGCTAACTTGCCTTTTTGAATACGTGCAGTCATTGTCTTTCCTGAAGTTGCTACTTTTTATACCAAGAGAAACCTAGTATACCGATTTAAATTAAGCTGAATACTAATATCACATTCCTAAATAGTAAGCATTTTCTCTTGCAAAACTATTGACAAAGATAAATTTTTCTATATAGGAAAATATTAAAATTCTAACTAGGTTTCTCAACAATTTATTCAATATTGAAAGATACTGAAACTAGACTTTTTGTTAACAGACAAAAAATTTCACTATCTTATTTTTTCTAAAGCGTATTTAGTTATATCAAACTTTGCACAATGAAAAAGTATTATTTAGCTAAATTTATCTATTTTTGTTGTAAAAAAAAGCGCTCAATTTAGAGCACTTTTCCTATCTAATGCCTTAAGAAGTTTTAGTCGCATCAATATGACGATGCTCAGAATGCAAATACTCATCTGATTGCATTTCTAATAAACGGGAACGTGTACGCTCAATCTCAAAAGCCAATTTCTCACCTTGATAAATATCAATAATACTGTCTTGAGAAGTTAAGAGTAATTTCACACCACGATCATAAAACTCATCGACTAGATAAATAAAACGACGGGTACCTTCTGACAAGAAGTCAGTTAAGTGCGGCACATTGCTCACCAGAACTGTATTATAGATATTGGCAATTTCAATAAAGTCTGCAGGACTACGCGGCTTTAAACAAAGCTCAGAGAACTCACACCATAAAACATCTTCTGTGTGACCTAGTGTTTCAACAACACGGTTATTAATCACAATTGGTTCATGAGAATTTGTTTGCGTTTGAGTTAAAGCACTATAACGCTCTGCGATCCAGTTTTGAGCTTCATTGCCCAGTGGTGATTTAAACAATTGAGCTTGTTTTAAAACACGTAAACGGTAATCCACACCCGCGTCTACATTTAAAACGACACAGTTCTTTTTGACCATTTCAATTGTGGGAATAAAACGATCACGGTGAATCCCGTTTTTATATAAACCGTCTGGTGCAATATTTGAAGTTGCAATGAGTGTTACACCGCGAACAAATAACTTCTGGAATAAATCACTCAAAATCATTGCATCTGTTACGTTTGACACGAAAAACTCATCGAAACAAATAACAACAGCATCTTTATAAATTTGATCAGCCACGATATCAAGTGGATTACGTTGACCAGAAAGTTTATTTAATTCTTTATGTACATGTTGCATAAAGTGATGGAAATGCATACGTGTTTTACGGCGAAATGGCACAGACTCATAAAATTGGTCCATAAGCCAAGTTTTACCACGTCCTACACCACCCCACATATATACACCTTTTGGAGAGGTTTGACGGCGAAAACGACGAAAAGCTTTTTTAGAAGCTTTATAACGATTTAAAAGTTCTTTCCATACACGATCTAATTCTTGCACTGCCTGTGCTTGTGCTTCATCTGCCATGAACTGGCCTGAAGCCAATGCCTCAGCATAGCGCTCTGCTGGGGAAGAAGGAGTAAATGCAGTACTATGAGAAGATTTTAAATTTAACATATCATTTTATTTCAATTTTAACTTAAGAGAGTATAGCGAACATTTTGTCCGACCACATTAGCTTTTAGCATCAAGAGTTATGCTCAGTAAAACTCTTTTCCATATTGCCGAGGGCTCTGTCCAAACCATCTTTTAAACGCATGATTAAAAGCGGCAGGTTCAGAATAACCAAGTGCTTCTGCAATAACTTCAATTGAATACTCTTTATATTCCATAAGCTTAAGCGCCTTATTCTTGATAATCTGTTCACGAATTTGTTTATAACTCGTATTAAGCTGCTGCAATTGATGCCTTAATGTCCTTTCAGGCATTTTTAAAGCAAAAGCGGTTTCCGCCATGCTCGGGATAATTCCTTGTTGTAGCTCTAAATAATCTTGCACATATTGAATAATAGGTGGTATTAGATGATCTTGTTCATTTAATCGTTTAATTTCTTTAATACATTTAGCTTCATAGATACGATGAGTAATAATATCTGCTGAAGGAATTTTTATATCAAGTACATTCCTACTTAGGCTAAATGCTGCATGTGTAGAATTAAAATGCAGATCATCTCCATAATATGAGAAATATTGAGCAACAGTATCTGGATTAGTAGGTTTAGGAAATGGCAAATCTATACGCATATTAGGCATTAATAAGCCCATCATGGTGTAAATATCTTGAATAAATTTATAAGTCCCTGAAATTTCACACTGGGCACGAAGTAAACCAATTTCTGTTTTTAAGTCGACCGGTAAATAGTTAAGAATGATATGTTTTTCGGTTTCTTGTAAACTCAAAGTGCCAAATAAATGAGTGAGTTTTTGATACTGTATCCCTTTTTCCAGGGCAGTTTGTATATCTTGACTTGTTACAAGTAGCATTAACAATGGACCATAACCTGCTAATGCATAGTGTTGCCCAATAAACAAACCTTTCTCAGGATCAACATTCTCACTAATAATTTGTTGTATATCCCATTCCAAACTGTCATGAATTGTTGAGCTTGGGTCTAAGGAATCTACTTTTATACCTATATCTGCCAAACGTGAGTCGACATCAATGCCCGCATTGCGCATTCCTTGAATTAAATAGATTAAACCAAGTGCCGATCGTTTCATTCTTCTATCAATTTCCCTAGACTGAAATGTTTTACTATAAAGAAGTAATAAAATTAATTGCCGAATATATCAATTTTCACGTCGGTACAATCATGTTTAAACTGTTCAAAAGAAGTTAGTCTTGCCTGCAATCCTCTTTAGCGCATATGCAGGGTTTCCAATGCTAAATTCAAAACAACATGCTACTCAAAAAACTAAAATCGCAATTATTGGGGCTGGATTCGGTGGCCTTGCAATGGCTATTCGTCTATTACAGAACAAGCAAACAGATTTTCTTATTTTAGAAAAATCCACTGATGTAGGAGGAACTTGGCGAGAAAACAGGTATCCAGGAGCTGCCTGTGATGTACAGTCACACATGTATTCTTTATCTTTTGCACCTAAAACAGACTGGTCAAAACGCTATGCTGAAGCCCCTGAAATTTTTGATTATATTCAAGATATAACTAATAAATATCAAATAAAAAACTACTGTAAGTTTAATCATGAAGTTACACATGCACAGTATGATGAAACGCGACATGTATGGATGTTAGATTTTGCCAACCAACCTTCTCTAGAAGCACAATTTGTAGTATTTGCATCTGGTCCATTACATATTCCACAAATCCCTCATATTCAAGGTATTGAAAAGTTTAAGGGTAAAGTTTTTCACTCCTCCCAATGGGAACATAGCTATAGCCTAAAAGGTAAATCAGTTGCTTCGATTGGTACAGGTGGTAGTGCGATTCAATATATTCCAGAAATCGCAAAAGATGTTAAGCAACTATATGTCTTTCAAAGAACAGCAGCATGGGTTATTCCACGTGATGAGCGCAAATATTCAAGCTTAAGTAAAGCATTATTCAAATCTTCTAATATTTATCGCCAACTTCATCGTAGTCGCCTTTATTGGAGTAACGAATCACGCGTTGTACCAATAGTTCAGCCTCAAATCATGAAGTATGGCCAAAAATTGGCAGAAGCATTCATACGCTTCCAAGTAAAAGATAAAGAATTAGCTAAAAAACTTACCCCAGACTTTGTGATGGGCTGTAAACGTATTCTTATTTCAAATAAATACTTCCCGACATTTAACCGTAAAAATGTGGAATTAGTGACGGATAGTATTCAAGAAATTAAAGAACACAGCATTATTACAAAAGATGGAAAAGAAAGATCTATCGATTGTTTGATTTATGGGACTGGCTTTATTACAGATCCCCGAATTTACTTAAAAGATTTTACTTGTATTGGTCGTAACCAAATTGAATTAAAGCAGGCGTGGAAGAACGGTGCAGAAAGTTATTATGGAATAGTGACCAAGAATTTCCCTAACCTATTCCAGCTGCTTGGACCAAATACTGTTTTAGGACATAACTCGGTTATTTTTATGATTGAGTCTCAAGTTAATTATATTTTACAACTTATTGAACTCGTAGATAAATCTGGTCAACACGCTGTAGAAATTAAACCGGAAGTCCAAGATACTTTCAATGAAGAAATACAGAAACAACTTCAAGGTACCGTATGGCAAGCAGGCGGTTGTAATAGTTGGTATCAGGCTGCTGATGGGAAAAACTTTTCTTTATGGCCAACTTATACTTGGAAGTATTGGTTAGAAACCCGTAAAGTTAACCCCCAAAATTATTTACTGCTAAATAAGTTCTCTAAGAGCTATGCAGCATAAAATGTTCAATACATAATAGATAGGTTAATAACAATCTATCTATTATATGCAATCTGTTAGCCTCATTATTCAAATTTTTATTGTAATAGCTTTTGGATACTTTCTTGGCCCTAAACTCTCATTAAATATTCGGCAGTTTATTTTTAAAATTTTACCCTATTTTTCATATATTTTACTAACAAGTGTTGCTTTAGAATTAACACTTGCACTTGATCAAATTAATAATCCATCTACTATATTACCACCAGCCCTATTAATTGCATTTACAACATCTTTTGGCTCTTTTTTTACTTGTTTAATCGCCTACGCAATTTTTGATAAAGAAAGTGTTAAAGGAAAAATTTCACTTCAGCTTTTTATCAATGCTCTAAAAAATATTGCTAAGGCATTTCTAGCTTTAACTGTAGGTATCATTTTAGGTATTCTTTTTACTCGACTAAATATACATATTTCATTTAATAGTTGGTATTTGTTATTAGTCTTTATTTTTCTAATTGGCATCGAATTAGCTTTTACTCATTTTAACCGAACATGGTTAAGCTGGAAAATTCTTATTGTACCTTTGGCTGCCTTTATAGGTTCATGTATAGCTGGTTTTCTCAACTATTTCTTATTAGGCAATCATTTTACACTTAATGAAATGCTGGCTTTAGCCCAAGGCTATGGTTGGTATTCAATGTCAGGTATTTTATTTACACAATTACATTCAGCTGAGCTAGGTGGAATTGCATTACTTACAGATCTATTTAGAGAAATAGTTGCAATTTTACTCATGTACACCATGGGATGGCGTTTTCCACGTCCAGCAATTTCAAGTGCTGGTGCCACCTCGATGGATGTAACATTAGCAATGGTAAAACAGTCATGTGGCACACATTATGTACCACATGCCATGATGAGTGGCTTACTTCTAAGCCTACTCGCTCCACTTTTAATTACTGTGTTTTTAAACTTTTAAGCAATTGAAGCAAGAATTGACTTCAACATTTGAGTTGGGTCTTCTGCTTTAGTAATTGGACGACCAATAACTAAATGGGTAGAGCCATCAAGCATTGCTTGTTTTGGAGTCACAATGCGTTTTTGGTCATCTGCATTACTACCTTCTGGACGTATTCCAGGGGTAACTAAAGAGAAATCTTGTCCAATTAATTCACGGAGAATTTTAGCTTCCTGAGCAGAACAAACTACACCATCTAAACCACTCTCTTTAGTCAGTTTAGCTAATCTTTTAACTTGCTCTACAGGTTCAATATCTAAACCAATATCTTTTAAGTCTTCACGCCCCATTGAAGTTAAAACTGTTACAGCAATTAACTGAGTTTGATAATTACCAGCCTTTAAACGCTCTACACAGGTTTCCATCATTTTTCGACCACCTGATGCATGTACGTTCACCATCCACACACCTAAGTCTGCCGCAGCACATACAGCTTGAGCAGTTGTATTAGGAATATCATGAAATTTTAAATCTAAGAAAACTTCGAAATTTTCTTCTTGAAGTTTTTTTACAACAGATGGGCCTTCATGAGTAAAAAGCTCTTTACCTACTTTTACGCGGCATAATGTAGGATCAAGTTGTTCAACAATTTTTAAAGCGTCATATTGGCTTTTAGCATCTAACGCAACAATGATACTCAAGAGACTTTCTTCCATCATATAAAATCAGCGCTATTATAATAGACAAGTCAGCTACTAATAAAGAAAACTATGAAGACAAGTTTTTGAATAAAAAAATATTGATTTTGAATTTAATGAATGAAGAGAAATATAGGGAGGAAATACTACTCTTTATAACCAGATAAAGAGTAGTATTACGAATAATTATAAAGGAGTAGAGTTTTTATCTTGAGGATAAACATCTACCACAGTTTTTTCATGTCTTACATTTGCAGCTGCTTCTGCTGCTGCCAATTGAGCACTTTGAATTTGTTCTTTTCTCAAATGGTCAATATCTTTTCTAAGGCGTTTAATTTCCCAACCTTTTTGGAAAACTCGGAAAACTTGTACACCTAATAAAAGTCCAACTACAATTCCAAGCGCCAAGGTAAGCAACAATAATAAACCTAAACGCATTGCAGGAACTTGAGTAAATAATAAATCAACAGGAAGTTCTGTTGGGTTCTGCAAAACAAGTGCTAAAGAATAGCCAAATACAATAATGAGTAATGCAATTAGAATATAACGCATAGGCACCCCACTTATGAGTTTTATTTATTTTCCAGATTCATTCACTGCATCACGGAGTGCTTTACCTGGTTTAAAATGTGGAACAGCCTTCGCTGCAACATCTACTGACTTACCTGTTTTTGGGTTGCGGCCAACTCTAGGTTCACGGTGGTGTAAAGCAAAGCTACCAAAACCACGGATTTCAATACGATTGTCAGTCGAAAGAGCTTCGATCATTTGATCAATCATGATTTTAACCGCTTCTTCCACCAATGGTTCAGCCAAGTGTGGATTTTTTAGCGCAATGCGTTCAATCAAATCAGACTTATTAAGAGCTTCAGTAGTCATCTACGACCTCGTTATTTATTACTACTCTAAGTCGTTTGATAATAACCTGTTTAAATACAAAACGGTAGCGCAGTATGTTGAATACTACGCTACCGTTTACAGTAATTTGTATAAAAAGTACAATTTCGTTACATGAAACTGTACTTTGTTAACTTATTACTTCATTTGCGCTTTGATCAAGTCACCAATAGTCTTAGGACCATTTTCTTGAGAAGCTGATGCTGTACGTAAGTTAGCTACTGCTTCTTTCTCTTCAGCTTCGTCTTTCGCTTTGATAGACAAGTTGATAGAGCGAGATTTACGATCAACGTTGATGATTTTAGCTTCAACTTCTTGACCAACTTCTAAGAATTTAGTTGCATCTTCAACGCGGTCACGGTTGATTTCAGAAGCTTTAAGAGTAGCTTCTACTTCGTCAGCTAACTTAACAGTTGCGCCACGAGCATCAACTGCAGTCACAGTACCTTTAACTAAAGCACCACGTTCGTTAGCAGCTAAGAAATCATTGAACGGATCGCTGTTCAATTGCTTGATACCAAGGCTGATACGGTTACCTTCAGCGTCTACAGACAAGATAACTGCTTCAACAGTGTCACCTTTCTTGTAACGACGGATAGCTTCTTCGCCTTGTTCGTTCCAAGAAATATCAGACAAGTGAACTAGACCGTCGATACCGCCATTTAAACCAATGAAGATACCAAAGTCAGTGATAGACTTGATTGTGCCTGAAACTTTTTCGCCTTTCTCATGAGACTTAGCAAACTCTTCCCATGGGTTAGCACGAGTTTGTTTGATACCAAGGCTGATACGACGACGTTCTTCGTCAACTTCAAGAACCATAACATCAACTTCGTCACCGATCTGAACAACTTTAGATGGGTGGATGTTTTTGTTAGTGTGGTCCATTTCAGAAACGTGTACTAAACCTTCAACGCCTTCAGCGATTTCAGCGAAACAACCGTAGTCAGTTAAGTTAGTAACACGTGCTTTAACGATAGAACCTTTAGGGTAACGGCTCATGATCGCTAACCATGGATCTTCGCCTAATTGTTTAAGGCCTAAAGATACGCGGTTACGTTCACGGTCAAATTTAAGTACTTTAACAGTAACTTCTTGACCAACTTCAACAACTTCTGAAGGGTGCTTGATACGCTTCCAAGCCATATCTGTGATATGAAGAAGACCATCAATACCGCCAAGATCAACGAATGCACCGTAATCAGTAAGGTTCTTGATAGTACCTGTAACTGTTTGACCTTCTTCAAGTTGAGCAAGTAATGCTTCACGGTCAGCAGAAGATTCAGCTTCCATAACAGCACGACGAGATACAACAACGTTGTTACGTTTAGCATCAAGTTTGATTACTTTAAACTCTAACTCTTTACCTTCAAGGTGAGTAGTGTCACGGATAGGACGAGTGTCAACTAATGAACCTGGTAAGAACGCACGAACAGGACCGATGTCAACAGTGAAACCGCCTTTAACTTTACCAGAGATAACACCAGTAACGATTTCGCCATCTTCAAAGATTTTTTCAAGTTTAGTCCAAGTTTCAGCACGTTTAGCTTTTTCACGTGATAAAACTGTTTGACCCATACCGTTGTCAAGAGCTTCAACAACTACGTCAACAGTGTCACCAACCTGAACTTCAAGTTCACGTTGTTCATTTAAAAATTCAGCACGGTCAACAATGCCTTCTGATTTAAGGCCAGTGTCAACAGTAACCCAGTCGCTATCGATGTTTACAACAACACCTTGGATGACTGCACCCTTTTCAACGTTGAGGTTTAATTCACTTTCTTCAAAGAGGGCTGCAAAAGATTCGGTCATGATATACCTGATAAAGTCAGCGGTCTTGGATCAGACAAGGCCGGTTTAGTTAAGTATCAACATAGTCTTTATAGACTGATCAAGCTATGCGTCAACTGATAATCTTAGTTGCTAATAGTACGGCTATTGACATAATCAACCATTAACTTAAATACTTGATCGATCGTTAATTCCGAACTATCAATGATATAAGCATCTGCGGCTGGCTTGAGAGGAGCTACTTCCCGCTCCATGTCTCTTTTGTCACGCGCTTGTATATTAGCTAAAATGTCGTTTATTTTAGCATCTAGACCCATGCCCTGCAACTGTTTTACTCTTCGCTCAGCACGAGACTCTGCCGAAGCTGTCAGGTAAATTTTTGCATTCGCTTCAGGGAAAATTGATGTTGCCATATCTCGGCCATCTGCCACTAAACCTGGAGTTTGCGCAAAGGCTCTTTGACGCTCAAAAAGTGCTTGTCTAAGCTCTGGTATTGCTGCAACTTTAGAAGCATATTCTCCAACTCGCTCTGTACGGATAGTTTGTGATACATCTTCTCCATCAAGGAAAACCAATGTTCCCTCTGCTGAAGTTTCAAACTTGATATTAAGCTGACGAGCATATTTCACACACTCATCTAAATGGCTATCTAATTTTTCCAATAAATCATGTTTATGTAATGACAACCCTAACAAACGATACAAGGCGCCAGAGTCGAGTAAATGAAATTGATAATAAGCAGCAAGTTTTGCCGCTAGTGTTCCTTTACCCGAACCACTCGGACCATCAATAGTAATAATTTGAACTGTCATTGAACTCTCACTAAGAAGCAAATGCTTTAGCTAATCTCGAAAAGCCTAGTGTAATCGCTAGTTTTAGCTGTGCAAGAATTAATTTACTTACAACAGGAGCTTTTGCCGTTAATTCGATACGATAAGTAACCAAAGTAATATATGGGGTTATTTCAGAAAACTCGATACGACCTAAATGGTGCTTAACTAAGGGATTATCAATCAATTTATATTCAATACGCTTGTTTTCTTCGAGATAAGTGATTTCTTCTTTAAGTGGTTTAATCGTACCAAACCCCATACGACGAACAGAACCAACCCCATCGGGTCTTTCAGGATCTACTGAGTCTTTTACACGTACAACTTGTAATGGAGCAAATGCCTTATTGTAAGTTGCATGTTTAGAAAGCAGGTTAAATACATCACTAAGAGGAGCATTAAATTCTTTTTGTATAGTAATTACATTACGCATGAAAGTTCCTTATTTAAATAAATCATGTCAATGAAACGGCGTTAGTTTGCCATAACCACATGACATTTTTTAATCATTTAAGGACGTTTTTTGTTGCTTCTCTTGTTTCTTTTGTTCACGTCTTTGTTTAAAAAAAAGACTTAACTGCTGAGCACATTTTTCATGTAAACATCCCTGCTCAAAAGTAAATTTATGGTTGTAATAACCATTTTCTAATAATTGACGTGTACTCACTAGTGAGCCCGCTTTAGGCTCTACTGTTCCAAATACAACGTGTTTAATTCTTGCATGTACTAAAGCTCCCACACACATTGTGCATGGCTCAAGCGTAACGTACAAAGTCGCGTCTTCTGGTAAACGATAATTTTTTAATAATTGGCAAGCCGAACGAATAGCTTGAATCTCTGCATGCGCTGTAGGATCAGATAAACCAATTGGAGCATTGAAACCAGCTCCAATTAACTTATTTTGGCTTACAATTACAGCCCCAACAGGAATTTCCCCCTGCTCGGCTGCTAATTCAGCTTGCTCGTAAGCAAGCTGCATCCAATACTCATCACTAAATTTAGACATTATTTATTATGACACTACACCATACTGTCTAAGTAATGCATTCCAGCTATCAATAGTCGTAATTGGTGGGTCATCGGCCAAAATGCCTCTTAATGTAAGGTCTTCACATGCTTTCCATTCTGGCGATAAATCTTTATCGACTAAACGTGCACGCACACCTTCCACAAAGTCAGGGTGGCGAATTTTCCATTCAGAAATTTGCGCTTCCAGGTCAAAAACTTCGTCCCAAGAATGAACTTGTTTACCCCATTGCCATAACAACCAAGTAATCGCTGCTGTACTTGGCGAACCCTTTTGTAAGTTTTCACTGGCTTGACGCAACCAATCACTGCTTGCATCGCGTAAGCTTACAATCGCCTGATAGTCTTGTTCAAAACTTGAACCACGACAAACGCTATGGATAACGTCTAAAGAATTTTGCAATGGTCCTGCTGCAACCGGACGGTGCAAGCTATTTAAAGTATCGTCAATCGCACGGAAATCACCTGCAGGATAGTGAGCCCAATTAATATTCAGTACTTTTTGCAGAACATTATCACGTTGTGCTTCGCAAATATGCGTCGCCCAACCAATGCTGTAGGCCCCAGCGGCAGTCATGATAGAACCCGTCAAACCAGTAAATAAACCAATTTGCCCACGGTCAGCAAGGAAACGGCTTGCACCTACATCTGGGTATAAGCCAATATTAATTTCAGGCATTGCCAAACGTGAATATGGTGTAACTAAGCGGAAAGGTGCAGCCATAAACAAGCCTAAACCGCCCCCCATTACATAACCTTCGCCCCATACAACAACTGGTTTTGCATAATTATGCAAAAGTAAATCCAAAGCATATTCTTGCTGGAAAAACTTATTTGCTGTTTCTACTTCTTGATTAATGACCAGCTGACGTAATTTGCGTACATCTCCGCCTGCACAAAAAGCTTTTGGTGTTGTCGAGTCCAACCAAATTGCTTTCACTCGCTCATCATCACGGAAGTCTTCAAATACTCGTAATAAAGCCGTTACGATTGATTCATCTAAAGCATGTAATGATTTAGGTCGATTCAAACGTACTATACGCCAACCATTTTTCGCTTCTTCAACTACCAAATCCGGATGATAGCTATTTACATTGGGAGAGTTCATCATGCGTCCAATTGCCAGTCTATGGGCTCAATGCCATGTTGTTTCAAATATTGATTTGTTTTTGAAAACACTTTGCAACCAAAAAAACCACCACGATTAGCCGCAAGTGGTGATGGATGTGCAGCAGTTAAAACTAAGTGTTTTTCTCTATTTATACGTTGCCCTTTACGTTGTGCATAAGCACCCCATAAAATAAAAACAATGTGCTCGCGTTGTTCATTTAAGACATCAATTACTGCGTCAGTAAACTCTTCCCAACCTTGTTTTTGGTGTGATGTGGGCTGTCCTGCTTCTACAGTAAGTACACTGTTTAATAAAAGTACACCTTGCTCGGCCCATTTGGTTAAATCACCATGACGCGAAATTGGTACACCTAAATCTGTATTTAATTCATGAAAAATATTACGTAAAGATGGAGGTAATGCAACCCCTCTTTGTACAGAGAAACTTAAGCCATTTGCCTGATTCGGTCCATGATATGGATCTTGCCCTAAAATCACGACTTTTACATGATCTAAAGGTGTAATATTTAACGCATTAAAAATTTGTTTACTTGGTGGATATATTGTTTTTTGGGCCTGCTTCTGTTGAAACAGGAAGTCTCGCAAACTATCCATGTAAGGACTCAGCAAAAATGGAGTTAATGATCTTTTCCAGCTTTCTTCTAATTGAACTTTACTGAGTTTGTCTTGCTGTTGCTCAGTTAATTGCATTAATGTCATCCTAGATCAATTTTCATTTCTACAAACAAAAGGACGTTAACTTACACTTCTACTTGTAAGTTAACATATGGATTCTGAAACTTAATCCCTTGTTTTAAATTTTCATACATTTGTGGATCAGTCCATTCAGATTGAACTTGTTCTGAGAAAACAATACCTTCAAGGTTTAGTAGTCCCATTTGTTCATTTTGAATATCTTCAAGAAAACTTTGGGCATACCCTGTATCAGTTTCATGAACAATCACTGAATAAACTTCAACATCACCTTCCCCATTTTGGGTAATGGTTGATTTTAATACTTGCTGAGCTAGATAGAAGAAAATACGAGAAAATTGCTCGGCAGATGGAGACACTGGTAAAGAAATCCAACGTGCACTAAAAGTTTTACAAGCATCGATATATTGTGGATCATCTTTTTCCCAGAAACAAATCGCATGATCAAAACTATCAAAAAGGTCCTTAATCACACCTTTTAATAGTCCAAAATCATATACCATTTGTCCATGATCTAATTTCGAAGCTTTAAGTAATAACTCGACTTTATAACTGTGCCCATGAATCGATCGCTTACAACGATCTGATGTACAGTTACGTACTACATGTGCATTTTCAAACTTAAATAACTTACGAATTAACATGTGCCAAATCGATCATTCCTTCTAAGAACATTATTATAAAGCAAAAGATAAAAACTTCGCACCACTTTTCAAATAGAAACAATTAGCAAAAAGTATGATAAGAGATGTGAAGGAATTTTGAAGATATTGATTTTTACTTTAAATATTGTCTATACAGAAATATGACCTCATCCCTTTTATTAATAAGCTTCAAGTATTACAGACTTAGGAAAAATATCAATAAATTTATTTAGTTAAATGGAACCAAACTCCTTGAGTAGACATATACTTGCTTATCTTTTCGCATTAATGCGCTAGTAAATTGGCGCTTTCTATTGTTTAGAACAACTTCAATTTGAGCTTGAAAGAAGTTAGATTTAACATCAATAAGACCACTTGCCTGCTTTTTCTTTTGACTATCAACCGCTGAAAAAGCACTCAATTGCCACAATTCATCAACATTTTGGAAGAACTTTAAATTTTGCTGTCGCGCCTGTAATTCTTTTTCGATCGCTCCAACATCTAGTTTTTCATCAATACTTGCTAAAACCAATGGTGAAGCAGTATTGATGTTTAATTTCGTATTTTCTGGCAAAGCAGAAATATATGGGGCGATCAAATCATATTTTTTCCCATCAAAGCCTCTAACTAGCTTTAACTCTTCAATACGGTGAAATTTAGTATTCGCAGCCATATAGCTAGGATCTAAGCCTTGATAATAACTACTTTCTGCTCCCATTTGTCCAGCTGGCTCATCATTTGGGTCTTGCCAATCAATCACAGCCTGACTTAGCTCAGCAGGTAAACCTACTCGCACAAGCAAACGTTCAAACCAACTTTTAGCATCTTCATTTACCATACCTTCCCCATTGGTCAAATTATTTAAGTTAAATTTCCCGGACTCATCAAGCAAACGCCCTGAGACAGAACCATCTTCTACTGGGAACGGTGGCATAGGTTGTGCCCATGTCTCTTTTAAATGATCTACTCCACCCGCATTATTTGCATCTTGAATTAATAACTCCGAAAAAAAAGCTTCTGCACTTTTTGCATAGAGCAAAGATTGATTTTGACGCATTAAATAAGCTGTATTTTCCATAGTATTATTTTGATGTTTGGCAATAGAAGCAGCTAAAATTGTAGCCAAGGCAACCATAATAAGTATTGTCAGTAAAGCGACACCCTGTTGGTGCTTATAATTTTTAAACATTATGAGCCACCTTGTGGGGAAAGCGATAAATTACTTTGATTTAAGCTATAGATCCATTCATAACTTACTCCTGCTACAGTAAGTTGAATTTTTATTCCTTTCGGTAATTTTTTCAATTCGTTAGGCTTTGTTTGATCAATATTAACCTCAGGCCACTTTGTTACCTCTTGCGGAGTCAAAACCATAATCTGATATTGGTCAACCTGACTTAGCAAGGTACTCGATAAAGGTTGCTCATTATTCGAAGTATTCAAATTTGTATATTTAAGACGATATAATTTTTTTTGGTCTGCATCATAACGATATTCAATTCGTTCAAACGGTGATAAACCTTGTTTTAAAGGATCCGTTACACCTGCTTTGCTAAAACGCAGAATTTGATTATCAATTTCTAAAGCTGGATGAAGTTGGCCACCTTGATTTGCAGATAAAGGAATAATTTGCAGACTATCACGAAGAATTTGTTGATAAGCATCTTGTAACTCAAACAAATGCACTTCATGTTCAGCATTACGGTCACGAACTTTAAGCAAGTAATCGAAAATTTTCCACCCCAATAAAGATAAGACCGCAAAGATAGCAATCGCAACTAACAATTCAACCAACGTAAATCCTAAGGCGCGAGTTAATCGAGCATTGCTCGATCGCGCCGCAAGACGAGAAACCATGTTTCGAGTGTGAGGCTCTCTAAAGCGAAGCTTTGTCTGAGCGTAAGACGAAGAGCTATGCCCAGAGTAGTCAGTCGGAATAACACCCGACTGAGCTCTAAGATGAGAAGCAATGCTTTGAATTCGAAAATTCTTATTTTTTATCATTATTTTGCTTTCACTGGATAATTAAAAAAGACCATATGAGTAATACCGTTTTGTACTTTTCCCTTATCCGGATCATATAAGCTAACTTGTACATCAATTTTTTGAACATTAGGGCTAACAGTTGATTCAGCTGATTTATAAATCTGCCAAGTCTCTCCTTGAGAAGTTACTTGCTTAGTTTGAGTGCCCTGCAGCCACTCTTGATTAATCTCCATCATAGCAATTTCATTCATAGCTACAAATTGAGCTTTAGTTCTTAAAATGGCATTAGAAGTAGACTGAGTGTACTGCATTGCCACTTTAGTTAAAGCAACAGCTGCTACTGCAAAGATTGCCAAAGCAACCATAACTTCTAAGAGGGTAAAGCCTTTAGATTTCATTTATTTTACCCAAATGATCTATTTGTATTTCTGAACCAATCGGTTTTTGCTCTAGATAAAATTGTATTTTGACGGTCTTGGCTTCTCCATTGCCAAACCAGATAAGCTGAGGTGTTTGTCCACCAACCAAATCGGTATTTTTAGCTTTAGAATAATTCTCACCATCTAAAGGCTGTACTGAAAAAGACACATGCGCAGGAAGTTGTCGTGTTTTAAATTCGGTATATTTCTGCCAGCGATTTTTTAAGTCTTGTACTTGTAAAGTGCTTTGATCGTGATATTCGTATAATTCATAAGAAAATGGTGAGACATCTGTCTCACCATGAGTTTCTAAAGCTAATACACGTGATTGGTCTAGTGATTCTTTATTAATTTTCTGTAAATCGAGTAAAAATAACTCTCTTGCCTGCATTGCCTTTTTTTGGTCTATACCACCGATATTCAATACAACAAGTGAAGTCATAATTGTCATAATCACAATGACTACCATCACCTCTATGAGGGTAAAGCCTTTTTGTGATTGAAATGATTTCAATTTCATATTGACCTATTAAGCGTATTGTTCAACTGCTTGTTTCGGTAAGGCCAACGCCTGATCAATATAAGCTACTCTCAAAGTGTCTCTTGAACCCAAATAACGCTGGTAAAAACTTGAATTCAGAATTGCCGCAGCTCCATGAGTAAGGGACCAAATTGAAGCCAAGTAATCTCGCGTAGTCATATGACTCTGGATTGATTCTAAATAATGATCAGTCATACGAATAATAATACGTAAGCGCTGTTTTCTTACTTGATACAGTTCATTAAAAAGATGATGCACACCTTGTGCTGTAATCGAAAGCTTTTCTTCAATTTGATGGAACAAAACTGTTCGTTCCGGGTGGTGCAAATGATGCAACATAAAGAAAGCCAAATGCTCTGGAAAAGCTTTCTCAGTGTCTTGGACCATTTCGAGTAACATGCGCTCATTACGAATAATCAACAACATGTACAATTCATCTTTGCTTTGAAAATGTTTGTACAAAGTACCTTTTGCCAAATCAAGCTCAGCAGCCAGCACATCAAGTGTCATTCCGGCTTCGCCATTTTCTAACAACAACTGTTCCGCAACTTGAAATATTAACGCTTCTCTTGCTCGGAACTGAGCTTGACGGTCCATCTTCACGCAATTACTCTCTTTGTATAGTTTCTATAAGTTAAATCGCTTTGAGTAAATTTTCGAAATTTTGCGAGGTGATTCTTGCAATTTCCTCAACCGATTTATCATATACCTCACTAAGTGCTTTCGCTACATAGGGTACGTATTTTGGTTCATTTGTTTTACCACGATATGGCACTGGAGCCAAATAAGGACTATCTGTTTCAATTAAAAGTCGATCTAAAGGCACTTGCTTGGCAACATCTCGTAAATCTTGAGCATTTTTAAATGAAACAATACCTGAAAAAGAAATATAGTACCCGCAATCTAATACAGCTTTTGCTGTTTCCCAGTCTTCAGTAAAACAGTGCAAAATACCATGCGTAGATTGTTCAGCTCGAATAATATCTACCGTATCATGTTTTGCTGAACGCGTATGAACAACTACTGGCTTTCTTACACTTTTAGAAGCTTGAATATGTCGAGCAAAACAAGCCTTTTGCTCATTAATAAAATCAGTGCTATGGTAATAATCTAGGCCTGTCTCACCTAAAGCCCACACTTTTTCTGATTGAGCTAACTCAGTCAGATACTCAGTCGTTGCTCGGGCCATGATGTCTACATCCTCACAAGGATGCACACCAACGGTATACCCAACGTCTTCATGACGCTTTGCGATTTCAGCTAAAGCAATATGATCATCAAGGTCAACTGAAATTGCCATAAACTTAGAGACACCTTCTGCTCGCGCAGCAGCAAGGGCAAGATCTAAATCACCATTATAAGGTGTTAAATCTAACATTGTTAAATGGCAATGGGTATCAACAAACACTGTTCTTTCCTATCTGCTTACATAGTATAACTTGGACGATCTAAAGACATACTACCAGCTAAAATCCGTTCAGCCTCAGCTTTATAGTAAATGCCTTTATCACCACTTAATTGGATTGCGAAGCCTTGAGGCTTAAAACCACTTTGCTTATGTGAAATCCACACTACTTTACCAGTTAAAGGGATTTTTTGTGATTGTTCTGGTAACGTAGCTAAAATAAAAATTTCTTGCCCCATCTTCACCTTTTGCTTCGATGGCACAAATAAGCCCCCACCTTGTACGTACCCCATATAGCTTGCTTGTAAGGTTGCTCTATCAGGAATATTGACCTGAATAATTCCACCCATTTGTGGTTGCATTATAATTTCCCCTTAAACGTTCATTAATTTTATAAAAAGTTGATCTATGATGAGTTGTGTTTGTACATTTTGTTCAACTAATCTTTTAGATTGCTGCAATTCCTCATAAAGACTGAATAAGCTCTCTAAATTATAGTTTTGCGCCAATTGAACGTACTGTAAATCTATATTTTTCTGTGGTTGATTGAGCTTGACACAAATTAAATCTCCTAACAAGTATTCAAGAAGCATCATAAAATCACTAAAGTTAAGCTCTTTTTGCCATTTAACCGAATAAAATAAAGGCATGTTTTTTTGATTAACTACCTTAGTCCAGTCTTCTAAAAAGGACTGTCTTTTCGCAAACCAATCACTCGTGGCAATTTCAACTGCTTGTAAAGGCATATCATTAGAAAGACCTAACAATAATTCAGGTGGCACTGACGCAATTTCAGCCAAATGCTCATTTAGATAAGATGTTGCCTGCTCATATGAA
Organism: Acinetobacter nosocomialis; assembly: GCF_041021905.1. NCBI lineage: Bacteria > Pseudomonadati > Pseudomonadota > Gammaproteobacteria > Moraxellales > Moraxellaceae > Acinetobacter > Acinetobacter nosocomialis. The sequence continues at coordinate 1,800,340 of NZ_CP157432.1, read as the reverse complement.
ATACGGTCTAAAGCAAAATGCTGTAAGCGACTTCGAATGGTGGCTGGTAATTTCAAATAGTGATCAGCCAACAAAATTAAAACAACACGCTCACCGGGTTCTTCTAAAGTTTTTAACAGCGCATTTGATGATGCAAGATTTAAAGCTTCGGCTGGTTCAATAACAATAACACGCCATCCTTCACCAGTTTGCTGGACAAATGGCAATAGATCTCGAATTTTTTCTATTTTAATTTTTGCATTCTGTTTTTTATTTTCTTCATCAGTCGTGATATGAACATAGTTCGGGTGCGTGTCTGATTTTAACCATTGACAGCTACTACACTCACCACAAGCCCCCTGAGGCTGTTTATTTAAACAAAGGACCCATGCTAAAAAATGCTTGGCAAAAGCATGCTTACCACAACCTTGTTTACCATAAAATAATAAGCCATGCCCAATATTAGGAAAACGTGTTGTTAACGTTTCCCACATTGTCTGTTGCCACGGATAAACCTTAGAAGTCACATTCTGATTCATTAAATTAACACTTACTCAAAAGACTCAACAGGCAAATTATTTAGACGGTCAAGATCGGCTTGGGTATCAACACCCGGCGGTAAATTTGCTTCTGCTACAGCAATAGCAATACGGTGCCCGTTTTCTAAAACACGTAATTGCTCAAGACTTTCCAACTTTTCAAGTTTACCCATGTCCCATGTAACATATTCTTGTAACAAGTTCACACGATAAGCATATAAACCTAAATGACGAAATGCTTGGGTATGTAAAGTTGGTTCAGCTTGTTTAGCACCATCTCGATCATAAGGAATAGTTGCACGACTAAAATATAAAGCTTCATTTTGATTAGACATAACCACTTTCACAATGCTATCACGCTGAAATTCATCCAATGCATGAATAGGCTCACATAATGTAGACATTGAGCAATTTGGTTTGTCAACCAGAAGCTTGGCAACCTGTTGAACAAGTTGAGCTGGTAGTAAAGGCTCGTCACCTTGTACATTTACAATAATGTCATCAGCATTCCATCCTTTAATACGAGCAACTTCGCTTAAACGATCTGTCCCCGATGGATGGTCAGCACTTGTTAAAACAACATCAACACCCTCTGCACGGCATATTTCAGCAATACGCTCGTCGTCAGTTGCTACACATAAATCATCGAAGCCTTCAACTTTCTTTGCCTGATCTACGACACGTAAAATCATAGGACGATCATGAATAAGTAACAATGGCTTACCTGGCAAACGCGAACTTGAGAAGCGTGCTGGAATAACGATGTGTTTCATTTTTTCTTCCTAAGATATTTGAATATCAAGCTTTTGCAATTGCTGATTTAAAACCTGATAGCACTCTGCAGACAAAACTGCTTTAACAGGTACGACCCAAATAGGCCGTTTAAATTCTGGATACTTTTCAAGTAAAGGTAACAACTTAACCGCATCTTTTTCAGTCGTAATGATAGGCTGATCATCATTAAATACAAGGTCATCAATAACGTAATCATGATGATCACGAAATGCATGCTCTTGAAATTGATTTACACCTAAACCTTTAAGTGTTTGGTAAAAGCGCTGAGGAAAACCAATACCCACTACTGCATGGTAATTATTTTGTGTATTGAATGATAATTCAATTGCTGAAGAAGGATTCAATAAGTAAGGATGCCCCGCTTCTAGATGCATATACATTGCTGTTGAAGGGGCAAATGTATGTTCGATTACTGTACCCGTTTTTAAACGTTCAGCAGGTTCACGCAAATAGCCTTCTGGTAATAACTTTCTATTTCCAAGTCCACGATTTTGATCAAGCACAATCCATTCTATTTGACGACCTAAAGCCCAGTGTTGTAATCCATCATCACTAATAATTAAATCTAGTTTTGTGGATGCTAATAATAACTCGATTGCAGCCTGTCTATTCGGTCCTACTGCCATAGGCACACCAGTTGACTGTACAATCAAAGCAGGCTCATCCCCTGCTTCAGCTGCCTGACTGGCCGATGTTACCAACATAGGAAAAGGACCAGCTCCACCATAACCGCGACTAATTACGCCTACTTTTACATTATGCTGTTTTAAGTAATTGACTAGTTCTATTAATAATGGAGTTTTGCCACTACCACCTACTGTAATATTGCCAATTACCATGACTGGTAGAGGTGCACTATAGGTTTTTTTTAAACCTGAATTATAAAAATAACGATTCAATAAAAACCCAGCACGATACAAACATGACAACGGACGCAAAACAATCAACCAACTTGATTGCTTATTCCATGCGTTTTGTATTAGCTGGGCCAAAGACATGCTTAGTTGTCCTCAAAATTACGCTGATGTAATTGATAATAAGCACCATGCTTAGCAAGTAATTCTTGATGAGTGCCTTGCTCAACAATTTGTCCACGATCTAATACAACAATACGATCTGCATTTTCAATTGTAGATAAACGATGAGCAATCACAATCGTTGTACGGTCTTGCATCGCCTCATCAAATGCTTGCTGAATAAAATGTTCAGATTCATTATCAAGCGCACTTGTCGCTTCATCTAAAATAAGAATTGGTGCATTTTTCAAAATTGCACGAGCAATTGCTATACGTTGACGTTGACCACCAGATAAGTTTAGACCTTGTGCACCTAAAACAGTATCGTAACCATTTGGTAAGTTCATAATAAAGTCATGGGCGTAAGCAGCTTTTGCTGCTGCGATAACCTCTTCATCACTTGCATTATGTAACTGACCATAAGCGATGTTTTCACGTACAGTCCGGTTAAACAAAACAACTTGCTGATTAACCATTGCAATTTGTGTGCGCAAACTTGAAAGTTCTATATCACGTATTGGTAAGTCATCTAAATAAATTTGACCACTTGAGACTTCTTGAAAACGTACCAACATATTCACTAATGAAGTTTTACCAGCACCCGAGCGCCCTACCAATGCAACTGTCTCACCTGGGCGAATATTTAAAGAAAAGTCTTTAATCGCCTGAGTACCATCAGCATAGTTAAGCACAACATGATCAAAACGAATTGCACCTTGCAATTGAGGTTTAAGTTGACCGGTATTTTCTTCTTCAGGTAAATCTAATAATTCGAAAACTGAATGTGCTGCCGCTAAACCACGCTGCAACTTTTCATTAATGTCAGTTAAGTTTTTAACAGGTTTAGAAAGAAGTCCTGCTGCTGTAATATACGCAACAAACTCACCAGCACTGGTATTTCCTAAAATTTGTGGTCTTAAGGCTAACCATACAATAAGAGCCATTGCACAAGCCATTACAACTTGAACAACAGGACTATTTAGGTTTTGTACAATCACCATTTTTAAACCGCGTTTTAGATTCTCTTCAGACGACTTATAAAAACGCTCTTGTTCTGAGTCTTCACCAGCGAAACTTTTAACAACTGCATTACCACTAATACTTTCTTGTACGACATGGTTAACATCGCCCATAGTGTCCTGAACTTGCAGTGAAAGTTTACGCATTCTTTTTGATGCTTTGCGCACCAAAACCCCAATAATAGGTAAGAACACCATAATACAAAGGGTCAGACGCCAATTTGTATAAAACAAATAACCTAGTAGCCCCAATGTAATCATACCATCACGAACAATAGTTTTTAATGATTCAGATGAAGCAGCTGTGAGTTGCTCAACGTTATACATAATTTTAGCTGTAATATGTCCCGAAGAGTTATCGAGATAATATTGAGCCGGCAGTCTTAAAAGCTTTGCATAAACTTCTTGGCGAATACTAAAAACTAAACTACGGGAGATAACAGCAGTATAGTAGCCGCCCATAAATAGGCCTAAGCCACGGAAAAATACTAATAAAATGATTAATAAAGGGAACCAGTCTAGATCCGCTCTACTCGCATTTTGAATGGCATCAATAATAAATTTAATGAGCTTAGCAACAGAAACCTCTGTTGCTGAGTTCATACCGAATCCGATAAGAACTAATAAGGCCACGCCCCAATAAGGTTTTAAATAGGATATGAGACGCAAATAAACCTTAAAATCTTGATTCACTCAGAAAAACCTCTAGAAGGAACTTTGGTACTAATATTGATGTTAACAAAACCGAGTTGTCCTGCTACATCCATAACACGAATAACATCCTGATGAGACGCTTTTGCATCTGCAGCGATGATAAACATAAAATCACGGCGCTCTTGAGCAATTTGCTTAATTGCAGTGCTCAAATCAGCGACTTCCTTGGTAGACAATGCTTGACCATTGACAGCGTAATGACCGCTAGAGTCTACCACGACTTCAATTTTATGATCGTACTGTTTTGGTGGGACGCCTTGGGCATCTGGTAAAGTTAGATTGATGCGACTTGGCTGATTAAAAGTGGTAGATAACAATAAAAACACCAGAATGAACAATAAACAATCAATCATGGGCGTTAGATTGATATGAATGTCTTCAACTTGAGAACGTTTAAACTTCATATTGCTACCTACCCATCAACCAACACGGCGATGTTCTTGCACAACAGAAGAACGTTTATAAAACAATGATGCATGAAAGAGTGTAGATTGTTGCTCTAACTCCGCAATGTAATTTTGTACCACTCTCTGAAAATAACGATAAGAAATAAGTGCAGGAATTGCAATGAGCATTCCAACCGCTGTCGTGATCAAGGCCTTTGAAATACCAGGAATCATTAAACTTGGACTACCTGCCGAACCAAAATCAATCACGAGAAAAGACTCAATAATCCCTACAACTGTTCCAAGTAACCCAAGCAAAGGTGCTATAGCACTTAAAGTTCCCAAGAAGTTAATATTTTTTTCTAAATAAGAAATTTCTTGAGAAGCCATTGCTTCCATTTGAGCCCGAGCAAATTGCTCTCCATGCTCCTGATGCTCAAAACCAGCTTTTAGAATATTTCCTAATGCTGTACTTGAGGCATCAGTATCTTGCTCCAAATTTGTAATGATATGAGAAATATCTGCACTACCATCACTCATCAGTGCTTTAGGCAAAACTTGTGAACGTCTCAAACGTATAAAACGTTCAATACTAATAGCGACCGTTAAAATTGAACACAAAATTAAAGGCAGCATTAACCAGCCGCCCGCTTTCACAAGTTCCCACATATTTTCTTCCCCAAGAATATAAATTAGAAATATATGACCTAACTTAGAATTAATCTGGCAAACAAATATTCAAAATACCATCTAACTCATCGAGTGAATGATAATGAATAACAAGTTTCCCTTTACCTTTCTGGTTATGATCAATTTTAACATTGGCACCAAAACGTTCCGATAATTTCTGAGTTAATTGCTCAATGTCTGGTGCAACAGGAGTTTTTTCCTTTTCCTGTTTAGGTTCGTTCCAATCACGTACTAATTGCTCAGTTTGACGAACGGATAATCCCTTTTCAATGACAATTTTAGCTACTTCAAGTTGCTCTTTACCTTTTAAAGTCAAGATGGCACGAGCATGGCCCATATCAAGCTGGCCTTGTTGCATAAATTCTTTAATGTCATCAGCCAAACTCAATAGACGCAACAAGTTACTGACCGTTGTTCTCGCTTTACCTACAGTATCGGCAATTTCCTGATGACTCAAACCAAATTCATCATGAAAACGTTGTAATGCCAAGGCTTGATCAATTGGATTTAAATCTTGACGTTGAATATTCTCAATAAGTGCTAAAGCTATCGCGACCTGATCATTTAAATCACGAACAATTGCTGGAATTTCAGTTAAACCGGCAATTTGTGCTGCACGCCAACGACGCTCACCTGCAATAATTTCGTAAGGATGAGCTTCATCATCTACAGGACGGATAACAATTGGTTGCATTACCCCATGTTTTTCAATAGAGGATGCCAATTCTTGTAAATCATGTTCATGGATAAAACGACGTGGCTGATATTCACCTCGCTTCAACAAATTCACATCAATTTGCTTTAACTGACCATGATCAAGTGCTTGAGCTTCTAATTGTAATTTTTCTTTTTGAATTGAACCAAGTAATGCATCTAAACCACGCCCTTTCGCCAATCCGCGTTTTTTGATGCTCATACTTTACTTCCTTTCTTTACTTTACTTTTCTTTAACATCTCAGCTGCAAGATTTAAGTATGCAACTGCACCCTTTGAACTCTTTTCAAAATAAATCACTGGCAAACCATGCGCTGGCGCTTCGGCCAAACGAACATTACGTGGAATCACAGTGTCATAAAGTTTCTTACCAAAATACTGCTCCAACTCAGCTGATACATCGCGAGTTAAGGCATTACGTGCGTCGTACATCGTACGTAAAACACCGATAATTTCTAAATCAGGATTTAATGCTTTTTGAATACGATCGATTGTTTGGGTTAAATCAGCCAAACCTTCCAATGCATAGTACTCACATTGCATAGGAATGATTACACTATCTACGGCAGCCAAGGCATTTACCGTAATTAAACTTAAGCTAGGGGCACAGTCAACAATAATATAGTCAAAAGAATTTCTAATTTCGTTCAGAGCATTCTTTAAAATGAACTCACGACCTTCTTGTTCGGCAATTGCCAGTTCAACACCTGAAAGCTCACGGTTTGAACCCAAAACTTTATATCCAACCTCTGCCTTTTGAATTGCAGTTTCAATTGGCACTTCACCCAATAACACATCAGTGATTGAGTAAAGTAGATCATTCTTTTGAATACCAGACCCCATCGTAGCATTACCTTGTGAATCTATATCAACAAGTAATACACGTTTTTTCAATACAGCAAGTGATGCTGCAAGATTTACTGCAGTCGTTGTTTTACCAACACCACCTTTTTGGTTTGCAATCGCAATAATTTGAGCCATGGTAACCCTAATACTTTTTATTTAAATTCGTTGAAGTAAAAGTAAATGACGTTGTTCATCAAGTCTTGGTACATGCAGTTCAATCACTTTACATGAAAATTCCTGCTTAAGCTCTTCCATTTCTTCAACTGGAATCAATCCTTTCATCGCAGCAATTATACTATGCTCATGTAAATATGGACGTGCAGCCTCAACAAAATCAGTTAAAGATGCAAATGCACGACTTGTGATCACATCAAATTGACCAAGCTCATCAATTGTATCTTGATTTTCAACACGCGTTTGCACAGCTACTACGTTTTTAAGCTTAAGGTCAGCAATAAACTGTTTCAAAAAACGAATTTTCTTACCATTTGAGTCAAGCAATACACAAGAGCGCTCTGGTTGACATAAAGCAATGATCATGCCTGGCATACCACCACCAGTACCAACATCAAGCAATCGACCTGGTGGTAAATCTTTCAAAATACTTAGGCTATCTAACAAATGCTTCACTAACATCTCTTTCGGATCACGAATCGCTGTTAGATTATAAGCTTTGTTCCAAAGTACCAAAGCATCTTGATACTTTAACAATAATGTCAAAGCTTCATCGCTAAGCGACAAACCTAATTTTTGACTACCCTGTTGTAACTCTTGAAAAAATGGATGCATAAACAAATAACATCTAAGTAAAATTTAAAACAAAGTATACCCATTTATGCATCGTGGAACACTATTTAACGATTAGGGATTACGCAGTTAATCGTAGAAGCCTTCACGAATTTGCAAATCTAGCTCCATTAAACGTTCAGGCGTTCCCACATCCACCCATGCACCCTTAAGCTTTTCAGCAGATATTCTTTGATTCTGCATCGCTTGCTTCAACAATGGTGCTAACGGACGTTTACCAGGCTCCAATCCATCAAAGAGCTTAGGATTGATAACAGATACCCCACTAAAAGTGAGATTCTCGCCCTTCACATCTTGATCGAATGCAAAAGCACGTCCATCCAATAATGTAAAGTCGCCTTCAGGATGTTGTTTAGGATTATCAACCAACACAAGATGAGCTAAATCATCATTTAGCTTAATATCGCGTAGCGCTTCAAAACCCATTGTGGTCCATACATCACCATTCACTAGAATAAATGGATCTGTTCCAAGCAGTGGCAAAGCATTAATAATTCCACCAGCTGTTTCCAGCCCTTCTTCTTCTCGTGTCCAACGGATGTCCACACCAAATTGAGAACCATCACCTAAGCTACTGATGAGCTTATCAGCCAACCAGGCAGAATTGATGACTATTTCAGTCACACCAATTTTCTTAAGCTTTTCGATATGCCACACAATAAGTGGCTTACCCCCCACCTCAAGCAGAGGCTTTGGTGTATATAGCGTAAGTGGACGCATACGATTGCCCAAGCCAGCAGCAAGAATCATTGCTTTCATTATGCTGCTACCTCATAGGGGCCATATTTTTCTATAAACTTAGGCATGACTGAGTTACGAATAAACGTCATGAAGTCATCAAGCTCATGATAACCACGACTCTCTTCAATTAAATACCACATGACTCGCGGCAAGTCTTTTAAATATCCAGACTTACCATCTCGCTCAAACAGACGAACAAAAATGCCCAAAATCTTGATATGACGTTGAATTGCCATTAAATCGGCATCACGTTTAAATTGCTCAAAAGTTCGGTTTTGTTTAGCAGATGCTGGTAAAAGCTCATAGAAAACTTTAAACCATTGATAAACACGCTCAGCATTCCACTGTACATACGCATCACGTGTAATCGAGATTAAATCATAAGTGTCGGCACCAATAACCGCATCTTGAAAGTCGATTACCCCCAATTCTTCTTCATTACTAATTTTCATTAAATTACGACTATGAAAATCACGATGCACAATAACTTGCGGTTGTGCCAATGCAGCATGAGCTAAGAAATCAAATGCGTCATCAATAGTTTTCTTTTGCTCAGCCGTTGGATGAATCCCAAGTGATGGCAACATCCAATCTGTTAGCAGCTGCATTTCAGACATAAGCTTTTCATAAGAATAAGCTGGGAAATGATCAATACCATTAATTGATTGCAAATGAGTGAGCTGTTTAAAGCTTTGTTCGTAATATTGATCAACTGTTGCATCATTTAATAATGTCGACAACAGCACATCACCAAAATCTTCTAGCAATAGAAAACCTTGTGTTAAATCCTTTGCAACAATTTGAGGCACTCGGACCCCATGCCCTGCAAAAAATTCGTCAATGGTTACAAACGGAACACAGTCTTCTTTTTCAGGAGGCGCATCCATAAGCATATAAGTTTTATTTTGTAACTGGATGCGAGCATAACGGCGAAAGCTGGCATCCCCTGCTAAATAAGCGATCTGAAATTGATCATTTTCAAGAACAGATGTAAGCCATGTATGTATCAATTGTTCACGTTGTGTATTCATTTGCAATAAAATCTAAAACAAGCTGAGATTTTTGAAGGGTTAAGTGTAGCCACTTATAAACTTTTTCTCTATGATGCGACAATAATTAATTGTGAATTAGCATACTTGGTTAATGAGACAATGAAGCATCAGTTTAAATTTAATCCTTTAGCGACCGCTATTTTTACGCTCTTATGTGGCTCCATACAATCAAGTTATGCTGAGTCAGCTGGTGTTGTCTCCAACATAGACAATAATCAACTTAAGGCGAGTATTAAGGAAGCCTATCCTGGGCAGGAATTCTTTCAACAATATTATGTTGATAAATCTGCACCTGAAGCGCAGTTGCGCAATAATAAATATTTGAGTTCGGCATTTTGCCAAGGAACTTGGATTACACCGATTAATCCTGAAACTAAAGCATTAGATGCAGATAAGGCTACATCGGTTGTAACGGCGGATTATGGTCATTACAACCCTGCTGGCGATTCTGAGCTAGAAGGAAACGTAGTAATAGATCAAGAAGGTCGTACTGTACGTGCCGATAAAGTTACCATCGATAAAACTCAAACATTTGCTCATGCACAAGGTCGAGTGCAGTTAGCCCAAGGCGGCTTACTCTCTCAAAGTGATGAAATTAATTACAATTTAAAGACTCAAACTGGTGATTTAAATAATAGTTTTTATATTTCTGAACAGCAGCATGCACATGGTCACGCTGGAAAAATCGAAAGAACCTCTCCAAATGTAATGGTTCTTAATGATGCAAGCTATACCACTTGTCCACCAGGCCAAAAGCCTGCTTGGAAAATTCAGGCTAATAAAATTGAGCTAAATCAGGAAACTGGTCGAGGCGTCACTCGTAATGCAAAAATCTATGTTAAAGATGTGCCAGTTATAGCAGTTCCATACTTTAACTTCCCAATTGATGACCGTCGAACTACGGGTATTCTTAACCCACAGTTTGGTTTTTCAGGTTTCTCAAATAGTGGTGGTGGCGGTGAACTTTCTGTTCCAATTTATTTAAATCTTGCACCTAATTATGATGCAACGATTACTCCACGATATCTATCAGAACGTGGAGCTATGCTCAAAGGTGAATTTCGCTATTTAACGGATGGCTTCGGTGCAGGGGTAATATCAGGCGGTATTCTTCCATCTGATAAAGAATATAACGATAAAGACCGTAAAGATTTTAATTTCCTCCACAACTGGAATATTAATGATCAATGGTCTACTAACCTTGAATATCACTATGCATCTGATAAAGACTATTTTGCAGACTTAGACAGCAGTCCAAACTCTAAAACCGATGTAAATCTACGAAGAGCTTGGGAACTGAACTATCAACATGGTATTCCGGGTTTAAAAGCTCAGCTTAAAGTTGAAGACTTCCAGACGCTAGATCCTTCAGTTTTGGATGCGAATAAACCTTATGCCCGTTTACCACAGTTCTTATTAAACTACGTAACTGGTAATCCACAAGGTCTACAGTACGAATTTAATAACGATACTGCATACTTTAAAAAATCAATTAATGATGGTTCTGCTCAGGAAAGTAGCGGTACACGTATTTATAACCAGTTTGCAACACGTTATAACTATCGTACACCAGCAGCTTTTGTTATTCCTGAAGTTTCTGTACGTTCTATCCAGACTTTTTATGACAAAGATAGCATTGCCTCACAAGGTTTAGATGCCAGTTCAGAGTCTAAATCAGTCGTCGTACCTCAGTTTACTTTAGATACTGGTCTTACTTTTGAACGTGATGGTAAATATCTTCAAACAATTACTCCACGTGCATTTTATGCCTATGCCCCTTATAAAGATCAGAATGGTTATCCAAACTTCGATTCAACCTCTGCTTCAGTTAACTACGATCAACTCTTTAACCCTTACCGCTTCTATGGGCATGACCGCCTTGAAGACAACAATTTCTTATCACTTGGCGTAAGTTATAGCCTTTTTGATACAGTAGGTTTAGAACGTTTACGTGCAAGTGTAGGTCAAAGCTATTATTTTGAAGATCGACGTGTAACTCTACAAAATCAACCTGATACATTTGATACCGAACGCAATACAGGACCAGTTGTAAGCTTAACAAGCCAACTTAACCAGAACTTTACGATTGCAGCAAATTCAGCTTGGATGTCAAACGGCGATAACGCACAGCGTGATTTCCAAGTTTACTACACGGGTGACAAAGGCAACCTATATAACTTAGGCTACTTCTATCGTAAAGATATCCCTGGTCGCCAAGATAACTATGACCAAGTTGTTGCATCGTTTATACAACCAATTAAAGACAACTGGCGTATTATGGGTCTTGTTCAATATGACATGGACAATGATGTGGCTCGTGAGCTGTTATTAGGTGTTAACTATGAATCATGTTGCTGGGGTATCTCAGTCTACGGTCGTTCTTACTATAACGACCTAGATGATCCAAAATCTCCTAATGTTAACGAGAAACGCGCGATTATGGCTGAAGTCACACTTAAAGGTTTAGGTGGTTTAAATAACAAACTTGCATCTATACTTGAAAATCGCGTTTTAGGTTTTAACAAAATTAATCAATCTTGGACACAACGTTAATGAAGGCAAAGCATCTTAAACAGTTTTTTAAAGCAACAACCCTTGCTGTATTAATATCTTCATCAATGCATAGTTTTGCCCAACCCACTGATGAAGTTGTGGCAATTGTGGACAATAGCGTAATTTTAAAAAGTGACCTTGAACAGGGAATGGCAGAAGCCACTCACGAGTTACAGGCACAAAAAAAAGAAGTACCACCTCAACAATACTTACAATTTCAAGTTTTAGACCAACTCATCTTGCGTCAAGCTCAACTTGAACAAGTAAAACGTTATGGTATTAAACCTGATGAGAAAAGCCTAAACGAGGCAGTACTTAAAGTAGCGAGTCAATCTGGCAGTAAAAGTTTAGAAGCATTTCAACAAAAATTAGATGCGATTGCTCCAGGAACGTATGAAAATTTACGTGGCCGTATTGCTGAAGATTTAGCAATTAATCGTCTACGCCAACAGCAAGTGATGTCACGTATTAAGATTAGTGATCAAGATGTTGACAATTTCTTAAAATCACCACAGGGTCAAGCTGCTCTAGGCAATCAGGCACATGTGATCCATATGCGAATTTCTGGAGACAATCCTCAAGAAGTTCAAAGTGTAGCTAAAGAAGTTCGTTCAAAGCTGGCTCAAAGCAATGATTTAAATGCTCTCAAAAAACTTTCAACTGCAACAGTAAAAGTTGAAGGTGCAGACATGGGATTCCGTCCCCTTTCTGATATTCCGGCTGAACTCGCTGCCCGTATTACTCCCCTACAAGATGGTCAAACCACTGATCTAATTTCTGTACGAGATGGTGTACATGTTCTAAAACTCTTAGAACGCAAGCAAAATGAACAAAAAGCCTTGGTACCACAGTATCAAACACGCCATATTCTTATTCAGCCTTCCGAAGTAGTAAGTCCTGAAAATGCAAAACAAATCATTGATAGCATTTACAAGCGATTGAAGGCAGGTGAAGATTTCGCCACTCTTGCGGCAACTTATTCAAACGATACAGGTTCCGCGCGTGACGGTGGTAGTTTAGGCTGGGTTAATCCAGGAATGATGGTACCTGAGTTTGATAAAAAAATGCAGGAAATTCCTGTAGGTCAAATTAGTGAACCTTTCCAAACTCAATTTGGCTGGCATATTCTACAAGTGACAGACAAACGCGAAAAAGATATGACTCACGAATATCAAGAGCGTATGGCACGTCAAATTTTAGGTGAACGTCAATTCAATACTGAAATTGATAGCTGGTTACGTGAAGTACGTGCAAATGCTTATGTAGAGATTAAAGATCCAAGTCTCGACAAAAAGAATCTGCAAAAGTAAGTTAATTTTTATTTAATTAAAACCTGTGTTTATCACAGGTTTTTTTATGGATAAGATTTAGATAATAAAAAAACCGGTTACATAAATAACCGGTTTCCATAAATCAAACCCTATCGGGAATTATTTATAACGATCCACCATTTTCTCTAATGAAATTGGACGGATCTTGTCAGCATTACCTGCTGTACCAAAGGCTTCATAACGATCGATACAAATTTGCTTCATTGAATCGACAGTTTTAGCAAAGTACTTACGTGGATCAAATTCAGCTGGATTCTCCGCCATGAAACGACGAATTGCACCTGTTGAAGCTAAGCGTAAGTCAGTATCAATATTGATTTTACGTACACCATGTTTAATTGCTTCTACAAGCTGCTCAACTGGCACACCATAAGTCTCACCGATATTGCCGCCAAACTCATTAATTACTTTTAACCATTCTTGTGGTACAGAGCTTGAACCGTGCATTACAAGATGAGTATTTGGTAATGCCGCATGAATTTCTTTAATGCGATCAATTGCTAAAATGTCACCTGTAGGTGGACGTGTAAATTTATAAGCACCATGTGAAGTACCTACAGCAATTGCTAAGGCATCAACATTCGTGTCAGCAACGAATTGCTTCGCTTCATCAACAGAAGTTAAAAGTTGAGAATGATCGAGTACACCTTCTGCACCAACACCATCCTCTTCTCCAGCCATACCTGTCTCAAGGCTACCTAAGCAACCGATTTCGCCTTCAACAGACACGCCACAAGCATGAGCCATTGCTACGACTTGACGAGTTACATCTACGTTGTAATCGTAAGTTGTAGGGGTTTTACCATCAGCACCTAATGAACCATCCATCATCACTGAGCTAAAACCAAGTTGAATAGAGCGTTGGCATACATCAGGGCTAGTACCATGGTCTTGGTGCATTACCACTGGAATGTGCGGCCACTCTTCGATTGCAGCCAAAATAAGATGGCGTAAGAATGGAGCGCCTGCATATTTGCGAGCTCCAGCTGATGCCTGAACAATTACAGGTGAATTGGTTGCATCTGCGGCAAGCATAATTGCACGCATTTGTTCTAAGTTATTTACGTTAAATGCTGGTACGCCGTAGTTATGTTCCGCAGCGTGATCCAAGAGCTGGCGCATTGAAATGAGTGCCATAATATCCTCCCAGGTAGTGCGGCTTATTCTACCTTGTCATTTATTTCAATTCAGCAACAAATCACAGTATTTCAAAAAAAATCCCTGCATTTGCAGGGACTTTTTAACAAAAAACAACAAATTAATGAGTTTCTGAAGCAGCCGCCTCGCTAGACGCACTACCTTCAACCACATCTGTATTCTTTTCATCTAAAACTGGCTTATCAAGCGAATCAATTGTAGCTTGCTGTTCAGGAGTTACTTTATCAGAAACTGCTGTAGATGCTGCATCTTGTCCTGCTTTAGAAGACTCTTCTTTTTTCGCACAAGCAGTCAACATCACTGGAACAATTAATAAAGCAGCTAAGGTAAGTTTTAAATTCATCACTATTTTCCACAATTGGTGATTTAGTGCTCATTATTTTATTTCAGTAATATGACAATTTAATGACTTATCAATGAAAAAGGGGTTGAACCCAACCCCTTCTTATTTTTACATATATGTATTATGCACGTTCTAATAAAACAGCCACTGCTGGCAAAGTTTTACCTTCAACAAATTCAAGGAACGCACCACCACCAGTTGAAATATAACCAATTTGGTCAGCAACATTATATTTATCAATCGCAGCTAAAGTATCACCGCCACCAGCGATCGAGAATGCATCAGATTGAGCAACTGCAAGAGAAAGTGCCTTAGTACCTTCACCAAATTGATCAACTTCAAACACACCAACGGGACCATTCCAAAGAATCGTTTTTGATGTTGTTAAAATATTTGCAAATGCTTTAGCTGTTTCAGGACCAACATCTAAAATCATATCGTTTGCAGTTACATCCTCAACTTTTTTAACAACTGCTTGTGCAGCCGCTAAAGAACCCAAGAAATCTTCAAAGTTAATTTGAGATGCATCCGCTACAACAACATCTGTAGGAAGTGGAACGCTTACTTTAGCAGCAATTTGTTTTGCTGTTTCTACCAAGTCAGCTTCGTATAGAGATTTTCCAACGTTGTAACCAGCGGCCGCTAAGAAAGTATTTGCGATACCACCACCAACAATAAGTTGATCACAAATAGTAGACAATGAGTTTAAAACATCAAGTTTTGTTGAAACTTTAGAGCCAGCAACAATAGCAACCATTGGTTTTTCAGGTGTTTGCATTGCACGGCCAAGCGCATCTAATTCAGCAGCCAATAAAGGACCAGCAGCTGCAACTGGAGCAAAACGTGCTACGCCCTCAGTAGAAGCTTCTGCACGGTGAGCAGTACCGAATGCATCCATCACAAATACATCACATAAAGCAGCATACTTTTGTGCAAGCTCAGGATTATTTTTCTTTTCACCAACGTTAAAACGAACATTTTCAAGCAAAACAACTTGTCCAGCCTGAACCTCTACACCATCAAGATAATCAGTAAATAATTTAACTTCTTGGCCTAATGCTTCAGTTAAATATGCTGCAACTGGTGCAAGTGATTGTTCAGGCTTTGGTTCACCTTCAACAGGACGACCTAAATGCGAAAATACCATTACAGCAGCGCCTTTTTCTAAAGCAGCTTTTATTGTTGGAAGTGCCGCACGTAAACGAGCATCGCTGGTAATCACACCATTTTTAACAGGAACGTTTAAATCTTCACGAATAAGTACACGTTTACCTGCTAAGTTAAGGTCAGTCATGCGCTGAAAATTCATGTAAAGCTCTCTTTATGATTTTAAAAACGCGCCAATTTTAAATGATTACATCAAAAAAGGTTAGTTTTTTTGCATAAAAGCTGTAGAAAGCCAAAGTTTTGATTATGATAGAGGTAGTAATTTAATATTTCATCGATTATGTCTATTCATCCCGATCCACAAATCAATCGTTTAAATGTTTTAGGTGAGCCTTTAGCGAGCTGTTGTTTTGATCCTATTACCGGATATTTTCGAAATGGTTTTTGCCATACAGCAGTAACAGATCTTGGGCAACACACTGTATGCGCTCAAATGACGTCTGACTTTTTAAATTTTTCGCAAAAAGTTGGCAACGATCTCATTACTCCTTTACCTGAAGCTGGCTTCCCTGGCCTGCAGCCAGGTGACTTCTGGTGCATTTGTGTAACTCGTTGGGTAGAAGCATATCAAGCTGGTCAAGCTCCACCTGTCAAACTTCATGCCTGCCATCAAGCAGTATTAAGTTATGTCCCATTAGATGTATTAATGGAATACGCAGTGTAATGAAACACCCCCAAATTATTTTGGCATCGAGTAGTCAAACGCGTAAGGATTTGATGAATCATTTGGGCATCGAATATATCTGTATCAGTCCAGATATTGATGAAAGTTCTCGTGGCGAGACTCATGCTGATGATTTAGCTAAAAGACTGGCTTTTACTAAAGCTCAGGTTATTGCTCAGAAAAATCCGGAAGCAATTGTAATTGGATCAGATCAGGTTGCATGGCGAGAACATGCACCTCATGATTTTATTGGCAAACCATTGACTATTGAAAATGCTAAAGCTCAGTTAAAAGCAAACTCAGCCAGAACAGTCTTTTTTAGTACAGCCTTAAGTGTTCAATGTCTTGAAAAAAGCTTTGAACACACTCTAGTTGAACATTATCAAGTTAAATTTCGCAATTTAAGCGACTCAGAAATTGAAAGATATATCGATTTAGATCAACCCCTTCATTGTGCGGGAAGTTTTAAGTGTGAAAGTCTTGGCATTAGTTTATTTGAGAAAATGATAGGCCAAGATCAAACCACCCTAATGGGCTTACCCATGATTCAGCTTTGTCAGATTTTAAGACAGCTTGAACTTCAAATTCCTTAATATTTATTAGTTTATTTATAGGTTATCTCCATGACAGAACCTTTAACCGTTTTAGGCGGCATTACTGCTGAACAGTTTTTATCAGAATACTGGCAGAAAAAACCATTACTTGTGCGTAATGCCATGCCTGAAATCATTGGCGTGTTAGAGCCAAATGATGTGAAAGAATTCGCTTTAGAAGATCATGTTAGCGCACGTCTTATTCGTCAAAAAGACAAAAATCCAAATGAGTGGCACGTAAAGTCTTCTCCTCTAACTAAAGGTGACTTTCAAAAATTACCAAAGCTATGGACACTGTTAGTACAAGCAGTTGATCATTACTCATTCGATTTAGCGGAATTATGGAAGAAATTTCCTTTTATTCCTCAATGGCGTCGTGATGACATTATGGTTTCTTATGCACCTAAAGGCGGCTCAGTTGGAAAACATTTTGACTTTTATGATGTATTTCTTGTTCAAGGACATGGACACCGCCGTTGGCAATTAGGCCAAATGTGTGATGCAACCACTGAATTTGTTCCAAATCAACCATTAAAATTATTGCCAGACATAGATGTTCATTTTGACGAAGTTTTAGCTCCTGGTGACTTATTATATGTTCCACCTGGCTTAGCACATTATGGTGTTGCTGAAGATGATTGCTTAACTTTCTCGTTTGGTTTCCGTATGCCTAATATTTCTGGCATGATTGACAGAATTAGTGACCAATTTGCTACCGATGAATTACTACAAAACCCTGTCATAGATATTGACCGAAAGAGTATTTCTCAAGTTGGTGAAATTAATACAGAAGAATTAGCGTATTTAAGAGGGTTGGTTTTAGCTCAATTGCAAAATTCATCAGTACTTGATGCTGCCATCATGGCATATATGACTGAACCTAAATATCCAGATAATATTCCTGAACCAGACGAGATAGAAGTTGAAGACCTCAATGCTATTTTGACAGAAGGTTATGAATTATTGCTAGAACCAGCCTCTCGCCTACTTTATACAGAACAAAATGGAGTTTTAAAGTTTTGGGGCAATGGAGAAGATTTAACGATAGTGGAATCTTTTGCCACTCAACTCAAAACAATAGCAGATGGAGAAAGTATTCCATTTAATAACCAGCTAAGCAATGTAGAGATTTTAGAAAACATTGTTCAATTATTGAATGATTCAATTCTTATGTTATTGCCACCGGCAGAATAATATTGACTAAATAGGTTAAAAGGAGAAAATTCTAAAATTTCTCCTTTTTTCTTTTATAAATACATGTTTAAATATACCAATCTATAAATCTATTTTGCGGTTACATTTCTATGGTTTAAAATTATTTTCTAAATTAAAAAATTATCTAGTAAATACGTCTAATTAAGACATAGAAATTTTTTCAGCAAATATAAAATATATACCTAGAGCATTATGCTTTGCCCTTCTATTGTTTTTAAAAAACCTATTTTTTTCTATCAATAACAATCAATACAATGTAAAATTGTGCGTTCTTGCTTTTTATTTATACACTCGACCATTTAGGCTAAGAGCAAATTTTTTGTGTGAGGCTACTAAAATATGTCAAAAAAAGATGACATTATTACCACTGCATTAAGACTTTTTAACTCATATAGTTATAACTCTATAGGGGTTGATCGTATCATCAGTGAGTCTGGTGTAGCAAAAATGACATTTTACAAATACTTCCCTTCCAAAGAGAAACTAATTGAAGAGTGTTTATTACTAAGAAACTCACTTTTACAAAATTCTCTTACTGCTGCTATATCTAAACAAGACGAAAATGATCCATTAGCCCGTATTAAGGCAATCTTTTTATGGTATGCAGATTGGTTTAATAGCGAAGATTTTAATGGCTGTATGTTTCAAAAAGCCTTAGAAGAAGTATTAAAGCAATACCCTTCAACTCACCAACCTGCGACTTTATACAAAATATGGTTGACTCAGTTAATGCAGGATCTTCTTGTTCAACATGAAATTGAGGAATCTCGTCCTTTAGCATTACTGTTAGTCAATATTTTAGAAGGTATGACCATTCAAGCTCAGGTTGAGCACGGCTCAGTAAAAATTAATGACTACTGGAAACGTGTAGAGAAGCTTATTGAGTTTGAAAAAGTTGCACAGTAAAAAATAAAGCGTGATATTATTCTTCTTATATTGTTGAATCTTCTTCTTATTCATCACGCTGCGTCTGAAAGTCATTCTAGCCTAGAGTTAGACGTTTTTTTTGGACTATCATCCCAAACTAGAATATACAGACCTGTCTGTACAGAATCAATTATATCTTTAAAAAGTAAAAACTCAATCTTTTTTTATTACCCTTTCATAGATAAATCAGAATTAACTATAGATAGAACTTAAAATAAGATTTTTTTCCTTTGACTTTGTTTCATTTATACTTAACAATTACGCTTCTCACACAATGCAACACTTTTGACACAAAACAACTACAAATTATTGTTATACCTTAATAATGTTATATATTTATCAATTACACTTATAAACCTTTTCAACAAAAACAATTGGATTGATTAGTTTTGCTACATTCATTTTCTTAAGATCAATCTATACTATGCCGGCCATATTGATATAGGTATAAAGTATGAAAGATGGACTCCAAATTGAAGAAATGAAAAATGCGGCTGATTCAGTCGTAGGCACATTAAAGTCTTTAGCTAACCCTGACCGTTTATTAATTTTATGTCACTTAGCTCATGAGGAGTTAAATGTCTCTCAAATCGAAGAGAAAACCCAAATCACCCAACCCACTCTTTCACAACAATTGATGATGTTACGTAAAAGTGATGTCGTTTCAACACGTCGTGATGGCAAACAAATTTTCTATTCTATAAAGGATGACAAGATGCACTCAATTTTGAATACGCTTTATCAGTTATACTGTATAGAATAACTGCGCTGAATTTATAAAATTATAATAATATTAATGTATTCCTGAAATATGCGATTTTTCAACTTGGTAGCTAGTAATAAACCGAGCAAAGAGGATTGAAAATTCGCGTAGTTTTTCAAGTATCTAAAGCTATTGAAAACAACAATACACTCTCTTATTTCTTTCTGTCTCTCCCTCCACTATTTTTCAATAGGTTTTTAGACCCCACAGTTAATTTTTTATTGACTGTTATATAAGCAGAATATCTTTTTAATTAATTTAATAATTTAATTTTACTATTTTAAAAACAAATACTTAATATTACCTTTTTTTATTAATCTAATTACTTGATATAAAAAAGCTTAAGATTCACATCACTTAAGTATAAAATACTCCGCTTGTTCAACCTTTAGCCATGAATAGGTTAATAAGGCCTTTATATGCTTGAATTCTTTTCTCGATTAAGCTTAGTCACCAAAATTATTATCGCCATTATTTTAGGAATAGGTGTTGCACTATTATTTCCAACCGTTACACCTTACTTAAGCTTGTTTGGTGAGCTGTTCATTAAAGCATTGAAATCGGTTGCTCCTATTTTAGTTTTCGTACTGGTTCTCTCATCTATTGCTAACTTTCAGGTTGGTCATAGTGCAAATTTACGACCAGTCTTACTATTATATGTAGTGGGTATGCTATTAGCTGCGTTTAGTGCCGTTGTTGCGAGCTTGTCTTTTCCAAGTACTCTTTATCTTAATACTGTTTCACATAACAACCTACAAGCGCCTGGTAGCCTCGCTGATATATTAAAAAATTTGCTTTTAAGTTTTATTGCAAACCCTGTTCAAGCAATTAGTGAAGCGAACTTTATTGGCATTCTGGCATGGGCAATTGGTCTAGGTTTAGCAATGCGTCATAGTTCAGATACGACTAAACAAGTGATGCATGATGTTTCACATGCTGTGAGTGCGATTATTCACAAAGTCATCGCATTTGCACCTGTAGGCATTTTCGGTTTAGTTGCAGTAACCTTTGCCGATGCTGGTTTAGCAACGCTTGAAAGTTATGCGCAATTATTAGCTGTTCTATTAGGAACAATGCTTTTTGTTGCTCTTGTAGTTAACCCAATTTTGGTAGGTTTAACAATTCGTGGCAATCCATACCCACTTGTTTTTAAATGCTTAAAAGAAAGTGGTATTACTGCATTCTTCACACGCAGCTCAGCAGCTAACATCCCAGTTAACCTTGATTTAGCTGAACGTTTAGGTGTTAATCCATCTACTGCAAGTGTTTCTATTCCTTTAGGTGCTACAGTTAATATGGCTGGAGCAGCTGTTACAATCACTGTGCTTACTTTAGCAACTGTGCATACATTAGGGATTCATGTTGATTTGGCAACTATGATTATTTTGTCGGTAGTCGCTACAGTTTCAGCATGTGGTGCGTCTGGTGTCGCTGGTGGTTCGTTACTTTTAATTCCAGTCGCTTGTAGTTTATTTGGTATTTCATCAGAAATTGCGATGCAAGTTGTTGCAGTTGGTATGATTATTAGTGTATTACAAGATTCAACCGAAACAGCTCTTAACTCATCAACTGATGTTTTATTTACTGCCGCTGTTGATATTCGCTCAAGACAAAACTCTTAGAGAACATGCCATTTCAACGTTTACCAAACTGGTTCCAAATTGGTGCCTTTTTACTGGCAATGAATGCCGGAATGATTAATGTATTAGGGCTTATCACCCTTTTACATCAATCGGTGTCGCATATGACTGGTAATGTCAGTATGCTAGCCATGAGTTTGGTAAACTGGCACTTTGATCACGTCATATATTTGATACTTGTTATACTATGTTATGTATGTGGATCATTTTACAGTGGTTTTATTTTAGGCAATAGCCATTTCAAATTAGGCCGTCGATATGGCCTCCCTTTAAGCTTAGTTGCCCTCTTTATTTTTCTTTGCTGGTTATTACTGCCATATTTTCCCAAATATGGATTATTATGGGCTTGTGTCGCCATGGGTTTACAAAATGCCATGGTCAGCCATTATAAAGGGACCATTATTAGGACAACTCACTTATCGGGTGTCTTAACAGATCTTGGCCTTGCACTTGGTTACATAGCACGAGGTTTAAAAGTAGAAAACCGTCGTATTATTTTACATCTACTTATTTTTTCAGGTTTTCTTATTGGTGGTATAATTGCTGCTTCAGTTCACCCCTACTTAAAATTGCAATCATTTTTGCTACCAGCAATTTTAAGCTTAACACTCAGTATTTCATATTGGGCTGTTTATTTTCATCGTTCTTCCTCTTCAGATTCGGATTAAGTCATGGTTAAAAATGCCTTACAAGCTCAGTTACTCAAAGCAGGTTTAGTTGACAATAAAAAAGCAAAAAAACTCACCAAACAAGCTCAGCATGAGCAGCGTACTGGTCAAAGCAATGAAGCAGAAATCAAAGCAAATATTGAAAAAGCTCAACAAGAAAAACTAGCTAAAGACCAAGCTTTAAATCTAGAAAAACAGCAACAACTCGAAGAAAAAGCATTAAAAGCTTCTATTATTCAAATGATTAAACAACACAAAATTGTAGATTTTGCCGGAGATGTGGCTTATCAATTTATTGACGAGAATAAGATTAAAAAGGTATATCTATCTCAACAAGTCTACAATGCCCTTGTTACAGGTAGTTTAGTAATTGCTAAAGATCAAGATCAATACGCTTATCTTCCAAAAGCTTTGGCCGAAAAAATTGATCAAAAAATGCAAGGCTTTATTTTAATTAATAATGCAGAGAAAAATGAACAAACTACTGACGAAGAAGATCCGTATGCAGCATATGTTATTCCAGATGACTTAATGTGGTAATTATTATGAGCCTTTATGAATATTTAGATAAAGGCTCATGCTGCTTAGGCTAAATATCAGTATTTTATCATTTATTAAAAAAACTTATAAAAATTACATTCACATCAAATTCATTCACCACTTCATCTATTATTATCGATATAATGAATAAAACATTTTTTGTCTTTACCATGCCTTTTAGGCTTTTCCCGTTTCCAAATTTATATCTTGACTAAATCTTGTCAGTTTTAGCTAAAGATATACAACATAGACTTTGACGTGTATCCACACACCCAACAGATCAACATCTATATCGAGTTTGATCTAACTGACTTTATTGCAAATTAAATTGCGAAATTTTAATAAAGTAGCTGATGTATAAAGGTAGTCATTCATGCTGAAGTGGTTTGAAAAACTTGTAGATCCTTATCCAACCAAAGGTCTGGATGAGCCCTTACCAACTCGCTTTTTCCCATTTGTTTGGCAAGCTACTGAAGGTGTTCGTCCGTACTTATTATTACTCATTATATGTACAGCGGGTGCAGCCAGCTTTGAAGCTCTACTCTTTTCAAAAATTGGGCAACTTGTCGACTGGCTGAGTAACAGTCAACCAGAAAGCTTTTTAAGCCAACACGCTTCCAATATACTCATTCTTATTAGCGTTTTATTTGCTAATATTTTATTTGTTAATATTCAATCTATTATAAAACACCAAATTTTATATAGTACTTTTCCAATGCGCTTACGGTGGCGTTTTCATAATCTTTTGTTAAAGCAAAGTCTAGATTTTTTCCATAATGATTTTGCGGGTCGCCTTTCAGCAAAAGTCATGCAAACAGCACTAGCTATCCGTGAATTTTGGATTATTTTGGGCGATATGTTGGCTTATGTCAGCATTTATTTTATTACCGTTAGTATCGTTCTTGGTGCAATTTCACCAACTTTACTCATTCCACTTATGGTTTGGTTGGGTTTATTCTTATTAAGCGCTTGGTTCTTTATTCCCCGTTTAAGCAAAGTATCACAGCAACAAGCTGATGCTCGTGCAGTAATGACTGGACGTGTAACAGATGCCTACACAAATATTCAAACGGTTAAATTATTTGCCCATGCTGGTCGTGAGAGCCAGTATGCAAAAGCTTCAATGAAAGAGTTTATGACAACTGTCTATGCACAAATGCGATTAGGTACTCTTTTTGAAGTCAGCATTAATTTACTTTCTGCTGTTTTATTTGTAGGCGTGATTGGAACAGCAGTCTGGCTATGGACACAAGGCCTAGCAGCACTAGGTGTAATTGCAGCAACGACCGCCATGATTTTAAAGCTTAATAGCATGGCTGAGTTTATGATGTGGCATATGTCAGCCTTATTTGAAAATGTGGGTACCATTCAAGATGGTATGCAAACTCTTGGTAAGAAAATCAATATTCAAGACAAACCAGATGCAAAACCACTTACAGTAAAGCAAGGTGAAATCGTATTTAAAGATGTGACCTTTGCCTATAACAATAAAAATGTCATCGATCACTTTAATTTACACATTACAGCGGGCGAAAAGATTGGTATCGTTGGCCGTTCAGGTGCAGGAAAATCCACTCTCATCCAATTACTTTTACATTTCTACCATCTTAAAGAAGGTGCAATTTTAATTGATGGGCAGAATATTGAAGATGTTACACAAGATAGTTTGAGAGCGAATATTGCTTTAGTTACTCAAGATACTTCTCTACTCCATCGTTCAGTTGCTGAAAATATTAAATATGGCCGTCCGGATGCAACCGATCTGGACATGCAAAGTGCAGTGCATAAGGCAAAAGCAGCTGAATTTATTCCTCAACTTGTCGACTTAAAAGGCCGTTCTGGCTATGAAGCACAGGTTGGTGAACGCGGTGTTAAACTTTCAGGCGGTCAGAGACAACGTATCGCTATTGCACGTGTTTTCTTAAAAGATGCACCAATTTTAATATTAGATGAAGCAACAAGCGCATTAGACTCGGAAGTTGAGGCAGCTATTCAGTCTAGTTTAAATGACCTGATGGTAGATAAAACAGTTATTGCAATTGCTCACCGTTTGTCTACCATTGCTCAAATGGACCGTTTAATTGTTCTTGATGAAGGTAGAATTGCAGAGCAAGGTACCCATGAAGAATTAATTGCTAAAAATGGTATATATGCACAATTATGGAAACGCCAAACTGGCGGCTTTCTTATTGAGCAAAAAGTAGTACAGGGTCAGGATTAATGCTTTATTTAGAAGATTTAAAAATTGGTGATCGTTTTATCAGTCGTGAATATGAAATTACACTAGATGAGATTAAACAATTTGCAAGCCACTACGACCCTCAGCCTTTCCATACAGATGAAGAATTAGCTAAAGAAGATCCAATCTTTAAAGGTATTGCTGCCAGTGGATGGCATACCTCGGCAATTACTATGCGCTTATGGACAGAATGTATGCCTATTCATGGGGGGCTCGTGGGTTCAGAGTCTAGTTTACGTTGGCCTCGCCCGACTCGACCTGGTGACCGTATACATGTTGAAGCTGAGATTTCAGCAATTACACCATCCAAAACAAAATTGGATCGTGGTATTGTAAGCTACGTTACGCAAGCTTTAAATCAACATGGAGATGTTTTACTTATTTCAACGACAAAAATCGTTGTCTTTAAAAAGAATATTTAACGAATCCTTGATATGATTGTCTAACAGTTTTTATAAACTCAAATTATATTTCATGACAAGATGTGTAAGAAATGCACGTAGAAAATTGATGAGAGCAACGGAACGCATATGAAAATTACCTCAGCTCGTCAAGATCAAGGTATTCCAGGAGTCTATGGCTTATTGCTATTAGATGTTGTTTCACGTTGGGGATACAACGATGAGACATTATTTGCCCCTTTTCATCTTACAAGTGAACAATTGGCTGACCCTGAATATCGTATTTCAACACCTGTAGCAAATGAACTGGTTAAACATGCCTTAAATCTCACTGGAGAAAGTACATTGGGTTACCATATTGGCACTCAAATGCGTATTTCAATTCATGGATTTATTGGCTACGCAATAATGACAGCAAAAGATATTACTGAGGCAATTGCTCTCGCTGCTCGTTTTATCCAGTTACGCTTACCTTTTTTACAACTCTATTTTTCTACCTTCGGCCCAAAAGCCACATTACAACTACAATGTGATATTGAGTTAGAACCACTTCGCACCGAAATTGTTTTAGGCTTAACTATTGGCATCATGACAATGGCAAAAGCTATGACAGGTATTGAAGATTTAGCGGGCGATGTCGACCTAGATTTTCCAGAACCAGCAGGCTTTGATAAATATAAGAGCAAACTAAGCAGTACTATTCGGTTTAATCAGCCTCATTTAATTTCTAGTTTTGATAAAAAATATTTAGGTCTTAAATTAATTAATTCAGATCCAATTGCCAGTCAAATTGCTATTAACCAATGTGAGGCTGAACTCTCTGCTTTAGGTGAACGCCGCCGTTTAGCAATGCGTGTACGTGATATTTTAAGTAATTCGGAACAACATTACTTAAGCATAGAAAATGTAGCAGAATACTTACACATGTCAGATCGCACATTAAAGCGACAGTTGGCAGCGGAAGGAACTTCATTTTCAACATTAGTAGATGAAGTCCGCTATCGTCATGCGACTTCTTTACTTTCACGTACAGATTATAGTCTTGAACAAATTGCGGATGAACTGGGTTATTCTGATGTCGCAAATTTCAGCCGAGCATTTAAACGCTGGAGTGGTCGTAGTCCTAGTAACTGGCGCAAAGACCCCTATTTATAATGTTATTAAAATATTGGACACAAGCTTAAGGAGATGTCATGAATCACCCTTCAGAATTGAAGTATGCACGTACACATGAGTGGGTAAAAATTGAAGGTGATCTTGTTATTACTGGGATTACCGACCATGCACAAGATGAGCTTGGAGACTTGGTCTATGTTGAAACTCCGGAAGTGGGCAGCCAAGTAACAGCTGGCGAACAAGCTGGAGTAGTTGAATCAGTTAAAACTGCTTCTGACATCCACGCTCCTGTTTCTGGTACAGTAGTGGAAGTAAATACAAACCTTGAAGATGATCCAGATTTTGTAAATGAAGATCCATACGGGAAAGGCTGGATTTATAAAATTAAGCCAGACAACATGGCAGACGTTGAAAAACTTTTAACAAATGAAGAATATGAAGCTGGCTTATAAAATTTAGCATTGCTTTCAATATTTGATAAAAACCAGTTTACTTTTAAACTGGTTTTTTTATATATGTATAAAATAGCTATAAAACTGGATATGTAGGATCAATAACATGACAAGACTTGTTGTATTTTCTGGTGCAGGTATGAGTGCAGAAAGTGGAATTAGTACTTTTCGTGACAGTAATGGCCTATGGGAAAATTATGATATACAGCAAGTTGCTACTCCGGAAGCTTGGGATAAAGACCCTGCGTTAGTCCAACGGTTTTATAACGAACGCCGTAAAAATATTTTAGAAGCTCAGCCAAATGAAGCTCATCAATATATTGCTAAATTACAAAACCATTTCGATGTACAAGTCATTACACAAAATATTGATGATTTACATGAACGTGCTGGTAGCCAGAATGTGTTGCATCTACATGGTAATATTCGATTAGCGAAAAGCTCTGGACCAAATGCCCAATATACAAATGAATTTTATGAAATTAATGGGTGGAAATTAGATCTAGAGCATGACTTTTGTCCAAATGGCTATCCACTTCGCCCTCATGTGGTTTGGTTTGGTGAAGCAGTTCCAGCATTTGAAGAAGCCATAAAGCAAGTGCAAGAAGCAGATATTTTCATTGTTATTGGTTCAACCTTAAGTGTTTACCCTGTCGCTGCTTTAGTTCATGAAATTCCTAACTACACTGACGCCTACTATATAGATCCCAAAGCAGATCATTCTCGTGTTCCATCTCAATATAAACTATTAAATATGACAGCCACAGAAGGTATGAAAGAGCTATTTCATCAATTGACGAACTAATATTTCTTTCATTTTTATTACAAATTTCACCTCTAAAGTTGTCTCTTCACATGAAATTGATTCGAAAACACTCAACTCATGTCAAATTTATTCTAGAGTCATATACTGTCATTGCTAATTTTGTAACCAAACATGCTGATCTATTTTCTAAATTTACTATTTTTATAATTTTCTAAACAATAAATGAATTATTCATATTATCTAAGCTATTGATTAAATTTACTTTAATTTTAATTGTAATTCAAATTACATTAGTTTACATAAAAATACACAAAACACATCACAAAGATAACAGAGCAAAAAATTTCTTTTGTG
Organism: Acinetobacter nosocomialis; assembly: GCF_041021905.1. NCBI lineage: Bacteria > Pseudomonadati > Pseudomonadota > Gammaproteobacteria > Moraxellales > Moraxellaceae > Acinetobacter > Acinetobacter nosocomialis. The sequence goes on along the minus strand of NZ_CP157432.1, from coordinate 1,772,152 downwards.
GTTGAATCTCAACCTCTTGAAATGCCGTACAAGAAAACAGCGACCTGGATTAGGTTACAATCACGGATTATGGATATAAGGACACACATCCATTATGAGTTATTTTGATCCCACCCTCATCATGTTTATGGTGTACATCGTAGCAATGGTACTTATCGGCTTATTTGCCTACCGTGCTACAAGCGACTTCTCTGATTATATTCTTGGTGGTCGTAGTTTAGGCAGTTTCGTTACTGCATTATCCGCAGGCGCATCAGACATGAGTGGTTGGTTACTCATGGGCTTACCAGGAGCGATTTATCTTTCTGGTTTATCTGAAGCGTGGATTGCAATTGGTCTAATTATCGGTGCTTGGCTTAACTGGTTACTGGTTGCTGGTCGATTACGCGTTCATACTGAAATCCAAAATAATGCACTCACTCTGCCCGACTATTTTACAAGTCGATTTGATGACAAGAAAAAGATTCTTCGTATTTTCTCTGCCGTTATTATCTTGGTTTTCTTCGCAATTTACTGTGCCTCAGGTATGGTAGCTGGCGCTCGTTTATTTGAAAATTTATTTGGTATGTCGTATACCACCGCAATCTGGTTAAGTGCTATTGCAACAATCAGTTATGTTTGTATTGGTGGATTTTTGGCAATTAGCTGGACTGATACTTTCCAAGCTGGCTTAATGATTTTTGCCCTTTTGCTCACCCCAATCGTAACTTACCTTGCAATTGGCGACACAACTCAGTTTGTAACGCTTATTGAAACTGCTCGACCACATGCATTTAACATCGTTTCAGATTTAAGTGTGGTGGCCGTTTTATCTTCAATGGCTTGGGGTTTAGGCTATTTTGGCCAACCACATATTCTTGTACGTTTCATGGCTGCTGACTCTGTAAAATCAATTCCTGCTGCTCGCCGTATTGGCATGACTTGGATGATTTTATGTTTAGTTGGTGCAGTCGGTGCCGGTTTCTTTGGTATTGCGTATTTCCAGCAATATCCTGAACTTGCAGGTGTTGTAAGTAAAAACCCTGAAACTGTATTTATGGAATTGACTAAAATTTTATTCAATCCATGGATTGTCGGTATCATTCTAGCTGCTATTTTAGCTGCGGTTATGAGTACATTAAGCTGTCAACTGTTGGTATGTTCAAGTGCGCTAACTGAAGATTTGTACAAAGGCTTCATCCGTAAAAATGCTTCTCAAAAAGAGCTTGTATGGGTTGGCCGTATCATGGTACTTGCAATTGCTGTTCTGGCAATTGTACTCGCTGGTAATCCTGACAGTAAAGTTCTTGGTCTTGTTGCTTATGCGTGGGCTGGTTTTGGTGCCGCATTTGGACCACTCATCATCTTGTCATTGTTCTGGAAACGTATGACTTTAGAAGGTGCTTTAGCAGGTATGATCGTAGGTGCAGTTGTCGTAATTGGTTGGAAAAATCTTTTCGCAAGCACCGGTGTTTACGAAATTATTCCTGGCTTTATCTGTGCATTTATCAGCATCATCGTAGTGAGCTTGATTAGCAAAACTCCAAATACTGATGTAACTGACCGCTTCGAACAAGCTGATAAACTTTATAAAGAAAGTGTATAAAAATGAATAAAATAAAAAGGGGCTTCGGCCCCTTTTTATTTATTTTTAGTTTTGATTTTAATTTTTGAACTATCTTTTACAACTTGCATCACAGGGTAGCTACGCGTTTCTTTCACACCTGGTAATTGCCATAGTACCTGCCCAGCAATACGTCTAAACTCTTCCATACTGCCACTTCGTAATTTAATTAAAAAATCAAATCCGCCACTAACCATATGGCATTCAACGATCTCTGGATAATGCACTACTGCGTCAATAAACTCATCTAAAACATTGGGTGTTGTTTTATCGAGTAAGACTTCAACAAAAACCAAAAAATTTGCATTTAACTTAACTGGATTTAATTTAGCTTCATAACCCAAGATAAATTCATCCTTCGTCAGCTTCTGCACCCGGGCCATAACTGCAGTTGGAGATAGGTTTACAAGTTCAGCCAATCTACTGTTGGAAATACGCCCATCTGTTTGAAGAATATCCAAAATTTTTAAATCTGTACGATCAAGGCTTAATAAGGGGCCATTCATCTGAATTTTCCTCTAAAAAATGGGCAAAATATAGTGAGTTATTCGGTGTTTCTTCTGTAATGATAAATTATCTAAACCTCTCTACTCAAGATGAGTTTACGAGAGCTGGTTAGCGGAAATAGATATGAACACAATGGATACTTTTCATCAAATGGATAAATCTCACCAAGGCTATATCACCGAATTCAACGATAAAAGTGAGTTTGAACAACGCATTAATACAGCTTGGCGTCGTGCCGAACCTGAAGCTGTAGAAGAGCTATTACAAGCTGCTGCGGTATCTGATGATTTAGATCATAAAATTTATGACCTTGCATTTAACCTTGCCCATAATTTACGTGAACGTAAGACCTCTTCGGGTAAAGCGGGTATTGTTCAAGGGTTATTACAAGAATTCTCTCTGTCTTCACAAGAAGGCGTGGCTTTGATGTGTCTTGCTGAAGCTTTGCTTCGTATACCAGACACAGCAACACGTGATTTGCTCATTCGCGATAAAATCAATCAAGGTAACTGGAAAGAACACGTTGGCCAAAGTAGCTTAATGTTTGTAAATGCTGCAGCATGGGGCCTCATGTTAACCGGTAAGCTTATGGAGACACCAAAGCAAACCAGTCTTTCAAGTGTACTTACTGGCCTGTTAGCCCGTAGTGGTCGTGGCATTATTCGTAAAGCAGTTGATGTAGCAATGCGCATGATGGGTGAACAGTTTGTAACTGGTGAAACCATCGAAGAAGCTGTCGACCACGCAAAAGTACTTGAAGATAAAGGTTTCCGCTATTCTTATGACATGTTAGGTGAAGCTGCCTTAACCGAACATGATGCTGAACGCTACTTTAACGATTACACACAAGCCATTCATGCAATTGGTAAAGCGTCTAATGGTAAAGGCGTTTATGATGGCCCTGGTATCTCAATTAAGCTTTCTGCTTTACATCCACGTTACCAACGTGCGCAAATTGAACGTGTTCACAAAGAACTCTACGGCAAAGTATTTGAGCTCGCTCGTTTAGCTAAACAGTACAACATTGGTTTAAATATCGATGCAGAAGAATCTGAACGTTTAGAAATTTCTCTTGAGTTACTTGAGCGTCTTTGTTTTGAGCCAGAACTTGAGAACTGGAAAGGTATTGGATTCGTTATTCAAGCTTACCAAAAACGCTGTTTCTTCGTAGTTGATTATATTATTGATCTTGCTAAACGCAGCCAAAAGCGTCTCATGATTCGCCTTGTAAAAGGTGCATATTGGGATAGCGAAATCAAGAAAGCACAAATCGAAGGTATGGATGACTACCCTGTCTTCACACGTAAAGTGCATACAGATCTGTCTTATATTGCTTGTGCTAAAAAATTACTTGCAGCGCCTGAGTTCATCTATCCACAATTTGCGACTCACAATGCTCAAACACTAGCAACAATTTATCATTTAGCTGATCCAAGCAAGTATTATGCTGGTCAATATGAATTCCAATGCTTACATGGCATGGGTGAACCACTTTATGAACAAGTTGTTGGTCCACGTGAGCAAAATAAATTAGGCGTGCCATGCCGTATTTATGCTCCGGTTGGTAACCATGAAACTTTGTTAGCTTATCTGGTTCGTCGTTTACTCGAAAATGGTGCGAATACTTCATTTGTTAACCGTATTGCCGATAAAACACTTAAAGTTGAAGATCTTATCCAGTCTCCAATTTATGATATTCGTAATGCAGCTAAGCTTGAAGGTTCAGTTGGTTTAAAACACCCATCAATTCCTCTTCCTTTAGATATGTATGGAACACTTCGTAAAAATTCTAAAGGATATGATTTAGCAAACGACGCTCCGCTTGCAGCTTTAGATAACACAGCTCAACAGTTACGTAACCGTATTTGGCAGAGTCATCCATTATTAGGAAATAGCGATTTATCGAAACAAGGTCATTCTATTGCAATTACAAACCCAGCACAAAATGATGAAATTGTTGGTTATGTACAAGAAGCTGATCTTAATGATGTAGAAATTGCACTTAATGCAGCTGAACAAATACAAATTGAGTGGGCAAATACACCTAAAGATCAACGCGCTCAATATTTAAAACGTGCAGCTGACCTTATGGAAAGCCGTATCCAAGAGTTAATGGTATTACTTTGCCGCGAAAGTGGTAAAACTTATGCGAATGCCATTGCAGAAGTTCGTGAGGCTGTAGATTTCTTACGTTACTATGCAACTCAGGTTGAAAATCTTCCTAATAATACAACCATTCAGCCACTTGGTACTGTACTTTGTATTAGCCCTTGGAACTTCCCTCTTGCGATTTTCTCTGGTCAAATTGCTGCAGCACTAGTTAGTGGTAACTGCGTTATTGCAAAACCTGCCGAGCAAACACCTTTAATCGCAGCTCAAGCAGTGCAAATTTTATGGGAAGCGGGTATTCCACATAGTGCTGTACAGTTATTACCAGGTCGTGGTGAAACAGTAGGTGCTCAGCTTAGCCAAGATCGACGTATTGATGGCATCATGTTTACCGGTTCAACTGAAGTTGCAAAAATTTTGCAGAAGACAGTTGCAAAACGTTTAGCTGCTAATGGTCAATCTATTCCTCTCATTGCAGAAACTGGTGGCCAAAATGCAATGATTGTGGACTCATCTGCATTAACTGAACAAGTTGTACTTGATGTTGTAAGTTCTGCATTTGATAGCGCAGGTCAACGTTGCTCTGCTTTGCGTATTTTATGTGTACAAGAAGATAGTGCTGCAACCGTTATTAAAATGCTTAAAGGTGCAATGCAACAGTTAATTGTAGGCAACCCTGCTATTTTAAAAACTGACATTGGTCCAGTTATTGATGACGAAGCAAAACAGACGATTGACCAGCACATCCAAAAAATGAAGTCTAAGGGCTATCCAGTACATCAATTGATGTTTGGAGCGACAAGCCAAACTGAATTAGATAAAGGAACTTTTGTTGTACCAACAGCAATTGAGTTACCTAACCTCGATGACTTACAGCGTGAAGTTTTTGGTCCGGTTTTACATATCATTACCTATAAGTATGGTGAGCTTGAACAACTCATCTCACGCATTAATGCTAAAGGTTATGGCTTAACAATGGGTCTACATACTCGTATTGATGAAACCATCCAAACCGTAATTCAACATGCTGAAGTTGGTAACCTTTATATCAACCGTAATATTGTTGGGGCCGTTGTTGGCGTTCAACCATTCGGTGGTGAAGGTTTATCTGGTACAGGTCCTAAAGCGGGTGGCCCTCTTTACATGTATCGCTTAATGCAGGATTGTTCAAACAAAGTATTAGCAACTCCATTTGCGGTAAAAAATGAGCAAACCATTTTTGAAGGCTTTAACCGTGAAGTTTATCAAAGCTTACAAAACTGGGCGAAACAACATTTACCACAAGCAAGTCGTGAAATTGAACCATTTGGTGTAGGCAAGTTTTATGAGTTACAAGGCCCTACTGGGGAAAGTAACCAATATATTATTTTGCCGCGTCACCGTGTACTTTCAATTGCCGACACTGAACAAAATCAATTACATCAATTGCTCGCAATTTTTGCAGTGGGTAGTCAAGCTGCTGTAATGCCAAATAGTCCATTGTTGGCAAAACATAAACAAACGTTGCCAAAAGATGTACTTGATGCAATTACGACTATCAAAAACATCACTACAGATGATTTTGATGCTGTTTTGCACCATGGTAGCCGTGAAGAGGTTCTCTCATTACAGCAAGAAATTGCAAGCCGCTCTGGTGCAATTGTAGGCATTACACATGTTGAATCAAACGAGTCAATTCCACTTGAACGTTTAGTAATTGAGCGTGCAATTAGTGTGAATACAGCTGCGGCTGGTGGCAATGCAAGCTTAATGACTATGTCGGATTAACAGATAATTTATCGAAAAGCCCAAATTTCAGTATTTGGGCTTTTTTGTTTAATCGAGTAATCTCTTTTTAAATATATAAATGTTATCGATTAGCGAATTTCATAATGATCTTTTTAGAACCAGAACAATATCAACAAAATTGTATTGATCTTTTCAACTCATACAAAAAGAATATCTCCTCCCTTTTACCATTTGCCAAAATTGAGCATATTGGTTCGTCTGCAATCCCAAATACGATTTCAAAAGGTGATCTAGATATTTATATTGAAGTGATGTCTGATCAATTTGAATTCGCAATAGAACAATTAAAAACACTTAATTTTATAGAAAAACAAAATACCCTTAGGACACATGAGCTTTGCATGCTTGAATCAATGAACGATGATGAAGTTGCATTTCAAATTGTAGTAGCCGATTCAGTATTTACGTTTTTCTTAACATTTAGAAATAAGCTTATAGATTCACCGCGGTTGGTGCATGAATATAATCAATTAAAATTACAGTGTAGCCATTTAGATCCCGATCAATATAGAGCAATAAAATCAGATTTTATTAACCGCGTCTTAAATCATCTTTAATTTAAGTACCCTATTTCTTTATGAATATCTGACTAAAATTGACTCCTGCAAGCTCGATTTTTTTGATACCATTCACTATTTGATTCTGTCTAAATTTTCTTTGTCTATGACCTCTTCTTATCGTCAACAACTTCAAGCTAAAATTGATCGCATTACTACTCAATTTTCTGAATTTACACCGCCTACATTAGAAGTGTTTGAATCACCTGAACAACATTTCCGTATGCGTGCTGAATTTCGGATCTGGCATACAGAAAGTGATATGTTCTATGCCATGTTTGAACGTAACGATGAAGACAAGCAAAAAACAGTTGTCCGCATAGATGAGTTTCCTATTGCAGACAAAAGTATTAACGATTTAATGCCTAGCCTTTTAGCAGAACTCAAAGCTGAGCCTTTACTTTCACAGCGTTTGTTTGAAGTTGATTTTCTCGCAACACTTAGTGGAGAAATGCTAGTTACCCTGATTTATCACCGTAAACTTAATCAGGAGTGGGAACAATCAGCTAAAGCACTTGCTGAAAAATTAAATATTAAAATTATGGGTCGTAGCCGAGGGCAGAAAGTTGTTATTGGCGATGACTTTGTTGTAGAAGAATTTGAACTTTCAAACCGTACATTCAAGTACAAACAAATTGAAAGTAGCTTTACCCAGCCGAACGCACAAGTTTGCAAAAAAATGCTGCAATGGGCATGTGATGCAGCTGAGGGTTCGAAAAAACACTTACTAGAACTTTATTGTGGTAATGGTAACTTTACCCTTCCATTATCACTAAAATTCGAACGCGTACTTGCTACCGAACTTGCAAAATCATCAGTTTATGCTGCTCAATGGAATATTGAACAAAACCAGATTGATAATATTCAGGTAGCACGCCTATCAGCTGAAGAGTTTACTCAAGCTTATCAAGGTGAGCGTGAATTCCGCCGTCTACAAGAAGCAAATATTGATATTCGAAGTTATGACTTTGATACCGTATTTGTAGATCCTCCGCGTGCGGGAATTGATGATGAAACTTTAAAACTTTTGCAAGGTTTTGAGCGTATTATCTACATTTCATGTAATCCCGACACTTTATATGAAAATTTAAAAACACTCACAAAAACTCATCGAGTGACTAAGTTTGCTTTGTTCGATCAGTTTCCTTATACACATCATGTTGAGTCAGGTGTATTACTCGAGAAGATTTAAACAAAATTTTTCAATGTAACTCTATTTTATAAGGAGATTAAATATCTCCTTATTTTTCAACACCTTTTAATTAAGTATTTAAATTTAAAAAAAATATCAAGTCATCTATTCGTCATAATTTCGTTTAACTCAACCATTACTATCGAAAATTCTCTAGTTCAACTGGTGGATTTATCACTTATAGAGACTTGTATTTTAATTTAATTTGGCTATATTTCGATCTATGTTAGGTTATATATGAAGGCTCTATGAGTTTTTGGCAAAAGCTGTTCTTAGCAGATCAACAGCATAACGAGCATAAGAATCAAACTGCTTGTGTTGAAAATGACTGCTCATGTAAAACTAATGAACAACTTCTAAGTGCGCTTGCACAAGCAACAGATGAAGATGTCATTATGGGAATAAAAAAAGTTCTTATTTCCCGTGGGTATAGCCGTAAAGAGTTAAATGAACTCATTCAAAAACCATCTATTCATTAATTATAAAGCCAGTCATGTACTGGCTTTTTTGTATTTTATTTGATTTCACAATTTGTATGGCTGACTAAACCAATAATAGGTCCCATATAAAATTTTCTATCATTACGGTTATTCTTAGGCAAATACAAACTAGAGATAGAACCATCTAGGTATAATGCCTGCTCTACGTTAAGACCTTTTTGGAAAAATTCAGCAAAATTATAAAAATTCACTCTATTTTTAGAGATCACAAAATAAAGTTTATTATTTTTTATACCTACCCCATTACGTATTTTCTTTGAATCGCTATTTGCTAGAAATAAGGGATTTATTTTGCCATTAATCAGCAACATAGGGCCTGATTGAGTTGCATATTCGGGTTGAAAAGCTTTTGCTTTATATTGTTCAGTTGTCAGTATAATAGCTTGTTTGTCATTCCATGCTAGAACTCCATTAGGCTGCAAAAAGAAGTTACCCCATCCATTATCTTCATTTAAAGGTTGACTCTCTCGCCCATTTTCAATATATAGCCCAACTGGAGAGAAGCCAGAATGAAACATACCTGCATTCATTGCAAAAGTAAGCTGTTCGCATGATTTGAGTTGGCGCTGAATATTATCGAAACTTTTATAATATTGATTCGTTTCTGGATTTTGCAAAAATAAGCGCAATTGATTTAAATTTGAAATTTCAATGACTTCAAATTGATCATCGGTAGCATTTTGCATTTGGCTATACTCTTCTGCTAAAGCAGATTGCCCAAAGACCATAAAATTAATAATACACAGCATGAGTATTTTCATTAATGGCAAACCTCATATGTCATTTTCTGTTCATAGCAATACTTTATTAAATAAAATGCTTTGATGTGATATATACCCGAAAGGCGCTTATTCCACCTAAACAATACACTAGAGCACAACTATATTCGTTATAATAGTGAACAGCTTTTAATAAAAGTGATCAAAACTTTATTGGATCAGCGTGAAAATGCAACAAACAAATAAACGCTACCCTTTAGGGGCTCATCTTATTGTAAAACATCTCGGCTATAGCCATCATGGTATTTACGCTGGGAGAGGTCGAGTTATTCATTATTCAGGCCTAGCACATTTCATCAAAAAACGACCCATTGAAATTACTTCATTAGATGCCTTTTCTCATGGCAAAAAAATTCATGTGCGTTCTTATGATGCGCCACGCTACAAAGGAAAAGTGGTTGTTCGACGTATGCGCTCACGCATGCACGAAAACCACTATCATTTAATTATTAATAATTGTGAACATTTATGCAGTTGGGCAATCACTGGTATTGAAACTAGTACTCAAGTTGAGCGTATGATGCATCGCTTAACCACCATTGGTTACGTAAGTTCGATCATGAGTTATATGAATGGCATGATGCTGACCGTAGCAACGACCTGCTTTGCTCTTGTTCTTTATATTAAAAAGAAATTACGTGATCAGGCAAAAATGAAAGTTCCAACTTATCAATTTTTAAGAGAAAAAGCCGAAAAAAGAAATGTAGATCCTTCTCAACCCTTAGTTTTTATAGAACCCGATAAAAAAGAACCAATCTAATAATTAAAAAAGTCCTCATGATTGAGGACTTTTTTAGAAAACTTACAACTTATTTTTTAGCTGCACTAGCTGCCGTTGCTTCAGTCGTAATGTTTACAGTGATCTTATCACCTACATTAGGCACATAGTTGCCTAGACCGAAATCAGAACGATTGAATGAAGTTGTCGCATTGAAACCAATCGCTGGAACTTTTGCCATTGGATGTTCACCCTGTTTGTTTAAAACAGCATCAAGTACAACTGGCTTAGTGACACCTTTAACAGTTAGGTCACCAGTAATTTTGAAGTGTTTTTTATCTTTAGTTTCTACTTTCGTACTTTTGAAAGTGATATTTGGATATTTTGCTGCATTAAACCAAGCTTCTTGTTGGAATTCTTTATCTAAAGCAGGCACGTTTGTATTTACACTGCTTAAAGGAATTGTCACATTTACAGAAGAATTTGCTGGTTTAGCATTATCAACTTTAATTACACCTTGGATGTCCGAGAAGTTAGCGCTTGGAGTTGAAAAACCAAAGTGATTCCATGAGAAAACAGTCGCTGTATGTGTTGGGTCAATTTTATAATCCACTGGTGCAGCTAATGTAACTGTACTTGCCAATGCTACTGCTAAACCGAAGCTTAATGTTTTAAGATGCATTTTTCGTATCCTTTATTGATATAGTCGTTAGTGTATACATCAAGTAATTTAATTCACTATTCTTTATAAAACGATATGTTTCATCCATGCAACAATAAAAGCGTTACAGTTGTTATTCAAAACCCATATTATAAAGTATAGATATTTTTCTATCCGAAACCTTCAGATTTATTGGTTTTTACTTCGATTTTATTGATAAATAACAAGGTAAAACATGGCTAACACTGTTCAAGCACAAAGCACTTCTACTCCGTACCGAGTGACACTGACCGATCCGTCAGGTCATCAATGGTTTGCAGACGAACCAACTGATAAAGGTGGACGAGATACAGCTCCAAATCCAGTTCAGCTTTTACTATCAGCTTTAGGCGCGTGCACTACAATTACACTAGAAATGTATGCAAATCACAAAGGGATTAAGCTTGAGCATGTACAAGTCGATTTAGCTTTAAATCCAAATAGTGATCCGGAAGCCGGTCAAAATAATATTGAACGTAAAATTACGCTAAAGGGTGAATTTACTGAAGATCAACATAAACGTCTTTTAAAAGTTGCTGAAAGCTGCCCAATTCATAAGTTATTGACTTCGAATATTTCGATTCAAACTGAACTTAATATTTAAAATTTATAAAAAAAGCGCCCCAATCGGGACGCTTTTTTCTTCTGCTTAGTTAATTCATTAAGCAGTCAATTCTTTTACTGCAGCTACTACAGCTTCAGTTGTAATACCAAAGAATTGGAACAAATCTTTCGCTGGTGCTGACTCACCATAAGTTGACATACCAATTACTTTGCCATCAAGACCAACAAACTTCCACCAGTAGTCAACATGAGCTGCTTCAACCGCAACACGTGCACGGATATGAGCTGGTAATACAGCTGCACGATATGCAGCGTCTTGTTTCATAAACTCTTCTGCACATGGCATAGAAACTACACGCACACCTTCAAGCTGAGCATAAGCTTCCATTGCTAAAGAAACTTCAGAACCAGTAGCAATAATAATTGCTTTCAACTCGCCTTTCTCTTGAGCAAGAACATAACCACCTTTTGCTGCATTCTGAATTTGTTCTTCAGTACGCGTTTGGAATGGCAAGTTTTGACGAGAGAAAATAAGTGCTGTAGGGCCATCTTTACGCTCTAAAGCAGATTTCCATGCAATTGCTGTTTCAACAGTATCAGCAGGACGCCAAGTATTTAAGTTTGGTGTACCACGTAAAGAAGCAATTTGTTCAATTGGTTGGTGTGTTGGACCATCTTCACCTAAACCAATTGAGTCATGTGTATAAACATGAATTACACGTTGTTTCATCAATGCAGACATACGCACTGCGTTACGTGCATATTCCATAAACATTAAGAATGTTGCCACGTAAGGAATGAAACCGCCATGTAATGCAACACCATTTGCAATTGCAGTCATACCAAACTCACGTACACCATAGTACACGTAGTTACCAGCTGGGTTTTCTTGAACACCTTGGCAACCTTTCCAAAGTGTTAAGTTAGAACCAGCCAAGTCCGCAGAACCACCTAATAATTCAGGTAATAAAGGACCAAATGCTTGTAATGTATTTTGACTTGCTTTACGAGTTGCTACAGTTTCAGCTTTAGCATTTGTCTCACGAATAAACGCATCTGCTTGAGCTGAAAACTCTGCTGGTAAATCACCGTTAATACGACGAAGTAACTCAGCTGCTTCTGTAGGATATTTTGCTTGGTATTGAGCAAATACTTCATTCCAAGCTGCTTCAGCTTCATTACCTTTTGCTTTAGCATCCCATGCAGCATATACATCAGCAGGAATAACAAATGCTTCTTCAGTCCAACCTAAAGCTTCACGAGTTAAGGTAATTTCATCTTTACCTAACGGCGCACCGTGACAATCTTCTTTACCTTGTTTGTTTGGAGAACCTAAACCAATAATTGTTTTACAAATAATAATCGTTGGTTTTTGAGTTTCAGCTTTAGCTTCAACTGTTGCTTGACGAATAGCATCAGCATCATGGCCATCTACACGAAGAACTTGCCAGCCATAAGCTTTGAAACGCTCTTCAGTATCATCACTAAACCAGCCTTCTACTTCACCATCAATCGAAATGCCGTTGTCATCATAATAAGCAATCAATTTACCAAGCTGTAAAGTACCTGCCAATGAACATACTTCGTGAGAAATACCTTCCATCAAACAGCCGTCACCCAAGAAACAATAAGTGAAGTGATCAACTACTTTTAAATCATCTTTATTGAATTGAGCAGCTAAAGTTTTTTCAGCCAATGCAAAGCCAACAGCATTTGCAATACCTTGACCTAAAGGACCAGTCGTTGTTTCGATGCCTGGTGCATAACCATATTCAGGGTGACCAGGAGTTTTTGAATGCAATTGACGGAATTGTTTTAAATCTTCAATTGAAAGATCATAACCTGTTAAATGAAGCAAAGCATATTGCAACATTGAACCATGACCATTTGACAAAACAAAACGGTCACGGTTTGCCCATTGTGGATTAGTTGGGTTGTGATTTAAAAACTCGCGCCAGACGACATCAGCAATATCTGCCATCCCCATTGGAGCACCTGGATGCCCTGAGTTTGCCTGTTGCACAGCATCCATTGCCAATACACGAATTGCGTTTGCAATACGACGTTCGTTTAAAGGGGTCGTCATAGATCAGAATCCAATTTTAATAGATTGATGAAAAGAAGATGATGAATAACCATTCAATGCCGCTATATTGTCTTAAAAAAACGCCTAGGGGTAAACCCCAACACGGTATATTTCTTTATTTTTAACCTTTTCTTGGTTACTCAAAAAACATTTAGCTTCTTAAGCTGTGTAAAACAATACTATTTATGGGTAGTTCTATCCTCAACATTTGTCGAGATACCCCCCTTTGATCAGCATATAAAGTTATATTTATTCTGTTTAATTATAGTCTTTCGCTTCATAGTCGAAATTTTTTGGTTAATATTTAATAAAATCAAATGTTTAAAATTTAGACATTTTTTTAAATTTTTTATATAAAAATAATTAATTTTCATCTAGCTATATCAATTTCCCTGATACTCTTATCAATTAAAACATAGTAGAAATGAAAGAAATTCATGCTTTTTAGTCAGTATGAACTGGTCCTCAAGCTCAAGTCGATGTAACATATTATGTCTTTTTGAAATAACCAAGATAGGACTTTCATGCGCGAGTACGCTGTTTTTACCTCGGAATCTGTAAGCGAAGGTCATCCCGATAAAATGGCCGACCAAATTAGCGACGCTATTTTGGATGCAATCTTAAAAGAAGACCCATACGCACGTGTTGCTTGTGAAACACTGGTAAAAACAGGCGCTGTTGTACTTGCAGGTGAAATCACAACAACTGCGAATATTGATGTAGAAGCTGTAGTTCGCCAAACTGTTAACGGTATCGGCTATCACCATTCAGATCTAGGCTTTGATGGATCAACTTGTGCCGTAATCAACATGATTGGTAAACAATCACCTGAGATTGCACAAGGTGTAGATCGCCAAAAACCTGAAGATCAAGGTGCTGGTGACCAAGGTTTAATGTTTGGTTATGCAAGTCGCGAAACTGACGTGCTTATGCCAGCTCCTATTTCTTATGCTCACCGTTTAATGGAGCGTCAAGCTGAGCTCCGTCGTTCAGGTGCATTACCATGGTTACGTCCAGATGCAAAAAGTCAGGTTACTTTTGCGTATGAAAATGGCAAGCCTGTACGTTTAGACGCAGTAGTACTTTCTACTCAACATGATCCTGAAATTACTCAAACTCAGCTTAAAGAAGCTGTAATTGAAGAAATTATCAAACCGATCATCCCTGCTGAAATGTTCCATGCAGCCACTAAATTCCATATTAACCCGACTGGTATGTTTGTTATCGGTGGCCCTGTAGGTGACTGTGGTTTAACAGGTCGTAAAATCATTGTTGATACTTATGGTGGTATGGCTCGTCACGGCGGTGGTGCATTCTCTGGTAAAGATCCATCTAAAGTAGACCGTTCAGCTGCTTACGCTGGTCGTTATGTTGCTAAAAATATTGTTGCGGCTGGTCTTGCTGACAAATGTGAAATTCAGGTGAGTTATGCAATTGGTGTTGCAGAACCAACTTCTATTTCAATCAATACTTTTGGTACTGCAAAAGTTTCTGATGAGTTAATTATCCAATTAGTACGTGAGCATTTTGATTTACGTCCATTTGGTATTACTCGTATGCTTAACTTAATTCAACCAATGTATAAACAGACAGCTGCTTACGGTCATTTTGGTCGTGAAGGTTCAGATTCTGCATTCACATGGGAAAAAACTGACAAAGTTGAAGTACTTAAAGATGCTGCGGGCCTTTAGGCCCTATATATTAAAAGCCCGCTTAATGCGGGCTTTTTTATTATTTTTTATATTTTGTTAAAATTAAGCAATAAACTTTCCAACACACATTATTTAAAAGTATGTAGCAAATTAAGCACTACTACTGTTTCGTAGTTTTATCACCTTCATTTAGTACATCTAATAAAGTCGATTGGGTAGGTGTATCCTGATGATTTTGTATATAAATATGGACAACTTTGAATACAACAACTACTGCCAAACAAGCCATCACACAAAACATCCATAACCCATAAGGACTACGAATATGATGTGAACCACAATATGGACATGATTTGTCAGTTGATGCCACAACTTTGTCACAACACGCACAATGATATTGATATAGCATAGGTAACCCTCCTTCCCTCACTTCAACCGTTGTTGTTTTAATAGGTTTGCTACAATTTTTAATTTATACATCCTTTATATTTATCCTATGTGAAATGAAAAGAGAATTCAATCTGAATGAACAATGCGTTCATTTTTAAAAACTTTAGTTTATACAATGAGATAAATTAAATATTATTTTTTCTATACTATTTTTCTTATTTTGATATTTTGCTGAATTTGTTAAAATACATGAATAGTTCATTTTCTAGGCCAATCCATGTCACACACCCAACTCATTAATAAAGGTGGCTTTCGTGAAAGAGCCAATAGAAGCCGGAAATATCAACAATCTGAAAACAAGCAGACAGCTCTACCTTCAAACAAGTATCAACCTCAGACGAAGTCAGAAGAAAATTCAACTGTAATAGCTCAAGCTGGAACAGATAATGCTGATTGTTCAAATTAATAATCGATAGAATATTAAAAAAGGCCTAATCATTTAAGATTTAGGCCTTTTATTTTTATATAAGGAATTAATCAATCCTTATTTTTATGTTCAATTTTCTTATGGTCTGGGGTAACTTCTCTCGCTTCGCCATCGATAATGCTGGAGTCACCACGGTATTGATTGCCACCTTGTGAGTTCTGCATATCCTGCATTTGACGCATTAAATCAGCAAATGGGTTTTGACCAGCACCTGCTCCGCCCATGCCACCCATCATTTTTTCCATCATTGCTTGCTGACGCTTTGCAAGTGTTCTCATTGCGATATTACGAAACGCAGTTTGCACGCCTGGAATTAGAATTAAAAGCGCTAACACATCAGATACCACACCAGGCACCATCAATAAAAAACCTGCAAAAGCATATGCTAGTTTTTTAGTTACTGTCGGATCACTGCCTAATTGCCCGGTCATCTGCATTTGTTGTAATTGCGGCATAATACCAGCCGTACTTTTGCGAATAAGCGTAAGACCAATAAAGAAAGCAATAATGAACCAGAAAAACACATACCATCCACTGATGAACTGTGCTACGCCAATCCATACGGCAATTTCAACAATCGCGCCCAGAACCACAATAAGAAGTAAATTCATGTAAAACTTTATCTATCTCAAAAAGAAAATTCATTGCAGTTTTAGCTATCTAATCCATGAACCATTTTCAGTTGAAAATACGGATTAAAGAGCTTGTAGTGAAGCTTAGGCAATGTTTTCTTTTAACCTAAAAACATGGCTAAACCCAAATGCTGCAATACTATTAATAAGACTGATTTAAATTAATAAAATAGCCATACTTTATTATTAATGAGTGCTATAACAACTTTATCAAGTGTTTTTTCTACAAGATTGTAATTTTTTCATAAATTGAGCTCTTTTATTATATGAAATAAGTGGTTTTACATGAAAAGAGATTAGAACTATTAGGTATTTTATAAATCCATGCTATGACTCAGTTCAAATTTTCTTACTTTGAACTGAGCCGTTGTCTACCCAAAAATTCAATAATTTATCCATCCACTGGTTCAAATGGTGTATTTAAAATTAGCTGATAAAATGCAGCATCTAACCATTGTCCAAATTTAAAGCCTACCTGTTTAAAAGTACCTGCATGTGTGAACCCGAGTTTTTCGTGGAGTCCAATACTGGCTTGATTTGTCGCATCAATACAACCAATCAATACATGAATCTGAGCCTCTTGAGCCCGCTGAATTAACGCTTGCATTAAAACTTTACTTAAACCACAGCCCCGATGTTCATGATGAATATAGATACTATGCTCAACCGTATACTTATAAGCCGGAAAAGCTCTGAAAGCTCCCCAACTAGCAAATCCTAATAACTTACCTGACTCATCTACAGCCCCGATTACAGGAAAACTATTTCCGGTTTTTACCGAAAACCAAGTTTTCATTGAATCAAGCGAACGCGGTACATAGTCATACAATGCTGTAGAATTAACAATTGCCTCATTTAAAATCTCTAATATAGCTGCCGCATGTTCTGCTTCATTACAATCAATTAAACGAAAATTAGAATCGAGGGAATAGTTCATGAAGATTCCTTAAGAGCAGACACGAGTTGATTAGAGACGACTAAAATATAGCGAGCGACTTGTGATGAATTATTGCTATATATGACAGGTTGATCTAATTGCATAGCTAAGCAATCCCCTTCGCCCAATGCATAAGAGTTTTTGCCCAGTTGAATATCAATTTGCCCTTCAACTACCCAAATTTGCTGTTGTACTACTTTAGAGCTTTCACTAATTTCATACGTAATTCGAGCATGAGGAGGGAATTCAATTTCAACAATTTGAAATGGTAGTTTTAAATTTGGTGGTGAGACAGTACGGCGAACATATCCAGTTTCCGGATCTTGCCACTCAGCTTGTTCATTTCGGCAAATAAATGGTTGAGGAGATGGACTAGTTGTTTCGTTCGTAAAAATTTTAGTTAAAGGTACTTCTAGACCATTGGCTAGTTTTTCAAGAACAACTGCCGTTGGACTCGTTTCCCCTCTTTCAATTAAAGAAATAGCTGAACGGCTAACTTGGCATCGGGCAGCTAGCACATCCAAAGTATATCCACGTGCTAAACGCAGCTCTCGTATTCGATGTGCAATCCTGATGTTGATATCATCCATCGACCAGACTCAATTCCATATTTATAGATAAGTATTCCATTAAACTAGAATTGTATCAAGTGATCTTAGACCAATTACGATTAAGGTCCAAAAAGTACCTAACAAAATATACATCAGTAGGGTTAGAAATCGAAAAATAACCATTTATATCAGCATTGGTTAAATTACTTATGCAGAACCTTTTTGGCTATGCAACAATACTCTCTAAACTATTTATGTAAGTCTACACATGGCATTGATTATTGGAATTGACCCAGGTTCACGCTTAACAGGTTACGGAATCATTGAAAAAGATGGTAGTAAACTACGTTTTGTCGATGCTGGTACAATCCGAACAGAAACTCAAGAAATGCCAGAGCGCTTAAAGCGTATTTTCGCTGGCGTTGAGCGAATTGTGAAATTTCATGGCCCAACTGAAGCTGCGGTTGAACAAGTTTTTATGGCACAAAATCCGGACTCTGCTTTAAAACTAGGGCAAGCCCGAGGAGCTGCAATAGCCGCCTTAGTTAATTTAGATTTACAAGTTGCAGAATATACAGCCCGTCAAATAAAACAATCCGTAGTGGGTTATGGTGCTGCCGATAAAGAGCAAATACAAATGATGGTCATGCGTTTACTCAACCTAACTATTAAACCTCAAGCCGATGCAGCTGATGCTCTTGCTGCTGCGATTTGCCATGCCCATGCTTCAGGAAGTATGAGTAAACTTTCTGTCTTGAATGCTTTAGGTGGTATGGCACGTGGACGCAGCCGTTCGAGTAGCCGTAGACGTTAAAGCTTTATTGATTATTTACTACTCGAGTAATTGCCTGATTCATTTCATAAGCTTGTAAACCACGTATTCCGTTTTTTGCCAGTTGGTCCCCTGCCTGAGCATGAAGAGTTACAATCTCATGTAATGCAATACCTTTGTGGAACTGGGCTTTTAAGCTTGTGATCATACCCGCTAATATGTCTCCCGTGCCGCCCGTTCCCATACCAGCATTACCTTGGGTACAAATATATAACTTATTCTCTAAAATTAAGCTGCCAGCACCTTTCAGCACCCATTGAGCCGCATATTTTTGTTGCAACGCATAAATAGCAGTAATTCGGTCATTTTCAATTTTCGCTGTAGAACAATCCAATAAAGTAGCGGCTTCTCCGGGATGTGGAGTTGCATAAATATGTGCACCCAATTTTTTAGGTTGTTTGGCAAGAAACCATAGTGCATCTGCATCTAATACAACCTCCAAATGTGAGTCATGATTTAAATAATCGAACCACTGTTGATAGATTTGCTGTGCCCATTCATCACGCCCTAAGCCCATGCCAAAACATACTGCATCAACCTGAGATAAAATCTCTTTAATACTGTTTTCATCGAAATTATTAATGTCACGAAGCATAATATTTGGAGCTCTCGACAAAATAGCCTGATGATGGTTTCGGTGACAAACTACCGTAACTTTGCCTGCTCCTGCATGAAAGGCAGCTTCAGCAGCCATAATGACAGCCCCGCCCATTTGCTCATGACCACCTATCACCAAAACATGTCCATAACTTCCCTTATGACCAAAAGCCAAACGTTTAGGAAGTCTGATATGTGTTGGCGTCAAGTAAGCAAGAGGTTTCAGGTCTTGGTCTACTGGAATTAAATTAATTAAATGAATTTTCCCCGCATACTCTTTACCTTGGCCTGTAAATAATCCAGCTTTAAGCCCTAAAACAGTAAATGTATGATCAACCCTTACAGCACAAGGTAAGACTCGTCCTGTATTTGCATGTAAGCCACTTGGTATATCAATTGAAATTTTTAACCCAGCTTGCTCGTTAAACTGTTGAATAGAATGTTGCCAATAATCATTTAACTCTCGATTTAAACCAATCCCAAATAACGCATCAATATGACAATCAAATGTTCTGTGTACCTCAAAACCTTGATGTATTTGGACATGATTTGCCTTAGCAAAATGGGCAGCATGGTGTAAATCGGCTGACTCGCCCAATTCGGCCGCAAATATTTCAACATATAACCCTGCTTCCTTGAGATAACTTGCTATAAAGTAGCCATCACCAGCGTTATTACCTTGTCCACACCAAACAGCAATATTCTTAATATCTTGGTTTTGAAAAAGTACAATGAGTTGTTGAGTGATTGACCAAGCTGCTTGTTGCATTAAGCCTAATGATGAGTTTTGCGCAGCAAACCAACGTTGCTCCCATGCCTGGATATCTTGGCTATGGTAAACTACTGCCTGCATATTCTTATCCTCTTGCATTTTTCGGTTTTATGACATCTTCCAACACATCACGCATTGCAGTGCAACAAATTGATCCACATGAATTAAAAGCATGGATCAAAGCTCAAGCATTAGACTTGGGTTTTGCTGATTGTGTCATTGCAAAACCAGATGCTCAAGAGCAAATGCCACGTTTTTTAGAGTACCTTGAACGTGGTTATCATGCAGATATGACATACCTAGAAGAAAATTTGGAAAAGCGGGCTGATCCGACTCTATTAGTTCCTGGTACAAAAAGTATTATTTGCGTGCGTATGAATTATTTGGTGGAATCACCAAAGCCAAGATATGTACCTTTTGAACCCAACTCTGCGATTATCGCCCGTTATGCTCGTGGTCGTGATTACCATAAGGTGATGCGAGGCAGATTAAAAACATTAGCTACACGTATCCGTGAAAAAGTGGGAGATTTTGAATCTCGCCCTTTTGCAGACTCCGCGCCGATATTTGAAAAATCATTAGCTGAAAGTGCTGGAATGGGCTGGACAGGTAAACATACTTTGCTCATTCATAAAAAGTCAGGTTCTTTCTTTGTCTTAGGTGAACTATTTACATCACTCGACTTACCTTTTGATAAACCTGCAACATCTCACTGTGGTTCTTGTAGTGCTTGTATTGATATTTGCCCAACTCAAGCGATTGTCGAACCTTATATGTTAGATGCTAGACGCTGTATTGCTTATTTAACAATCGAATATAAGGGAATTATTGATGAAGAATTACGTGCAGGTATTGGTAACCGAATATTTGGTTGTGATGACTGTCAATTAATTTGCCCGTGGAATAGCTTTGCTAAGACAGCTTCTATTACTGACTTTAACCCTAGACATGGTTTAGATAATATTAGTCTGCTTGATATCTGGCAGTGGGATGAAGCTACTTTTTTAGCCAATACAGAAGGTAGCCCAATACGACGCACAGGTTATCAGTCATTTAAGCGCAATATTGCTATCGGTTTAGGCAATGCACCGTACTCAAAAGAAATTGTAGATCAGCTACACAAAGGCAAAAATTTACATGACGAAATCGTCAATGTGCATATTGATTGGGCAATTGAACAGCAACTTAATCAACTTCAGCTCTCAAATTAAAAAAATGATGTTTTTTGCCCTATAGCTTTAATACGAATTCTGTATGATTATGTACAGTAAATTAATGCCATCATCATGGATATGACAATGACTCTACGTAATGATTGGACTCGTGAAGAAATCCAAGCTCTATATGAACAACCTTTTTTGGATTTAGTTTTTAAGGCTCAGCAAGTACACCGTGAGCACTTCACTGCCAATACAATTCAGGTCAGCACCCTTTTATCGATTAAAACGGGTAAATGTCCTGAAGATTGCAAATATTGCTCTCAATCTGCACATTACGATTCAAAATTAGAAGCAGAAAAACGTATTGCTGTTGAAAAAGTAATTAGCGAAGCAAAAGCTGCAAAAGATTCAGGTTCATCTCGTTTTTGTATGGGTGCTGCTTGGCGTAACCCACATGAACGCGATATGCCATATGTTTTAGAAATGGTACGTGAAGTTAAAGCATTAGGTATGGAAACCTGTATGACATTAGGTATGCTTAACCAATCACAAGCAGAACGCCTAAAAGATGCTGGTTTAGATTATTACAACCATAACCTAGATACTTCTCGTGAGTACTATTCTCACATTATTAGCACACGTACTTTTGATGACCGTTTGAATACTCTGGATTATGTACGCCAAGCAGGTATGAAAGTATGTAGTGGTGGTATTGTTGGTTTGGGTGAAAGCCGTGAAGATCGAATCGGTTTATTACACGAGTTAGCAACCTTACCTATTCACCCAGAATCTGTGCCAATTAACATGCTTGTACCAATTGAAGGTACACCTCTAGCTGATGTTGAAAAACTAGATGTTATTGAATGGATCCGCACCATTGCGGTAGCACGTATTGTTATGCCGCATAGTTATATTCGTTTATCTGCTGGTCGTGAATCTTTAAGTGATTCAGATCAAGCTTTAGCATTTATGGCAGGTGCGAACTCACTGTTTTCGGGTGATAAATTGCTTACCACTCCAAATGCAGGTGAAGGTAAAGACCAAGCATTATTTAACAAACTTGGTTTAACTGCTGAAAAGCCAAAGCCAACTGTTTCTGATTTATCAGTAGATGCAATGAGTGCTTAACAGCATCAAGAATAAAAAAGCCCTGATCATTCAGGGCTTTTTTATTCATA
Organism: Acinetobacter nosocomialis; assembly: GCF_041021905.1. NCBI lineage: Bacteria > Pseudomonadati > Pseudomonadota > Gammaproteobacteria > Moraxellales > Moraxellaceae > Acinetobacter > Acinetobacter nosocomialis. Next base: position 1,749,861 of record NZ_CP157432.1, on the reverse strand, counting down.
CAGAAGTTACTAATATTCCATAAGTAGCATTCAGGAAAGTTCCAACTCGAATAATATCCCTACCTGCTGCATGTGTAACCGATAATTCTTGGCTCAATACATCAAACTGAAAAGATTCAAAAACATCTTGATGGTTTAAAAGCCATAGAATGGTATCTGAAATATTTTCATCTGCGATATAAGTCAAAGCTTTGTAGTCTTTGCTCATGAATAACTCAAATAAAAAAAACAAGCAAATTTTATCTGAGATATTCAAAGCTTAAAAGAAATTTCCTTAGGCCGCTTTAGGGTTCACTAATGAGTGACCTGACAATAAGCTATTTAACGCTTTAGGTGAAAACTCTAAAGAAAGTACATGGCTCTTTAAATTAATCGAGTGTCTACTAATCAATGGCAAAAGCCCTTCTTCAGTTTCTAAAACATACTCATCAACAATATTCAAAATACCTTCCAAATTCGTTGTGCTAGATGCTAAGTCATGACTAAAGACGTCATAAATTGTTTGTAAGTTAAACGTCGTGTTCTGTTCTGTAGGATGTTTAAGTAAATAGTCCTTTAAGAATAAGACTAATTTATGAGCAAAGAAAAAATAATTCGGTTTATAACTGTATTTCATGCTGTTCATGGAAACAAACTCCAGAAGATCTTTTATTGAATCACAACTAAAACACTAGGAATTAAACCTTAAAAAATTCTTAAAAAAATAATTATGTTTATATAAGATACACAAAATAAATTTATTAATAAAAACAAAAAGTTAATCAAACAATATATACACATTTTATAAAGAAAAACTTAACTCAATTAAATTCAATAACTTAAATTAAACTTATTATCAATTTATTTTAAATAAAATAAATTTAATATATTTTACCATGTGGTATAAATCTAAATTACAAATCAATTATTCATTAAAAAATAACCAAACAAAATACATAAAAATATAATGTAATTCTTGTTTTTTAATTTAAAGGTGCTATATTTCCACCGCGTTACTTGATCAGAATAAAAGCACTGAAAAGTAATTAATCTATATTTATAGGATATTTCGGGGAATTCATGAAAAAATTTATTTTTATAGCGGTAGCTTCACTTTTTAATATTACAACAGTACAAGCAGCTGATGGTACGATTACTATTAATGGTCTAGTAACTGATAATACTTGTACGATTGAAACAGGTGATAAAAACCTTACAGTGAATTTACCAACAGTATCATCTCAATCTTTAAAAAATGTAGGAGATGTTGCTGGTCGTACACCTTTTCAAATTAATCTAACAAATTGCGCTTCTGCTGGAAAAGTTGCGACTTATTTTGAACCAGGAGCAACGGTTGATTTTAATACTGGACGTTTATTAAACCAAGCCACTTCTGGTGCAGCTGCTAATGTCAATATTCAACTATTAGGAAGCAATAACGCAGTAATTCCTGTACTTGCTAAAGGGGTTTCCGGTGCACAAGATAACTCTCAATGGGTAAATGTTTCTGCTGGTGGTAATGCGGATCTTAATTATTATGCTGAATATTATGCGACTGGTGTATCTACTGCGGGTACTGTAACTTCGCAAGTAAAATACACGATTATTTATCAATAATTTAAAGCCAGCTTCTATTATTAAATAGAAGCTCTATTTCATCTATTATTTATTATTGAGAATATGACTCATGCTTTTTCGTGGTCGTAAATTTTTTTGGGGAATGGCTTGCCTTCAAGCAGTACTTGCTAGTATAGGACATGCTGAAATAATACTGCATGGTACACGCGTAATATATCCATCGGATGCTCGAGAAGTTAGCTTACAACTAAGCAACAATGGTACAACACCCTCACTTGTTCAAGCTTGGATTGATGATGGAAATTCAAAATCGACTCCCGATGAGTCGAATGTACCCTTTATTATTACACCTCCTATTTCCAGAGTCGAACCCACTAAAGGCCAAACCTTACGAATTACTGCACTACCAAGTGCTTCTCAATTAAATCAAAATAAAGAAAGTATTTTCTGGCTTAACGTATTAGATATTCCACCAAAACCAGAAGGGAAAAAACAAGTAAATAATGAACCACTACCTAATAATTTTCTTCAATTAGCGATTCGATCACAAATTAAATTTTTTTATCGGCCAGCAAATTTAAAAGAAAATATTGATACATTTAGTGAAAAAATTCAGTGGGTGAAAAATGGGGAAATATTGCTTATTAAGAACCCTACTCCCTTCTACATTACAATGAGCTCAATTTTTCAAGAAGTAAATCATCAAAAAATAGATTTATTAAAACAAGGTTTAATGCTTTCTCCTTTTTCAGAAGACCAGATAAAACTTAAAAATAGCAATATAACGAATATGAGCTTTGTTTATATAAATGATTACGGCGGGCGAATTGAACAAACAATAAAGTTCTAAGCTTATTTACCTTTTTTGAAATTTAAACACCTATTTATGAATAGGCACAAAGACTATGTCAGAATGGTTCATACCCAGTACATGCTTTAAAAAGCGCACTAGTTATTATCTAGTATTAAGTATAGCGATTAATGTGCCATTAACTGTATATGCATCAGACAATATGAGTGGGCAAAATATACTAAAAGCTGACTTTGATACTAACTTTTTAGTAGGAAATGCACAGAAAATTGACATTGGTCGATTTAAATACGGCAACCCTATTTTACCTGGTGAATATAGTCTGGATGTATATATTAATGGCCAATGGCTAGGTAAACGAAAGTTTCTTTTTAAAACTACAAATTCGAATGAAAATGCAAAAACCTGTTTTACAGCAGATATGCTTTTAGAATATGGCGTTAAAACAGAAATTATTCATCGGGAAGCCAATAATTTACCTACCTGTAATGATCTAGAAAAATGGGTTAATGATGCTTTTTATCAATTTGATACCTCGCGTCTGAGACTTGATATTTCGATCCCTCAGGTTGCTTTGCAAAAAAATGCTCAAGGATACGTCGACCCACGTTTATGGGATCGGGGTATAAACGCTGCTTTTTTTGCATACAATGCTTCTGCATATCGTATTGTAAGTAATGACCATGAAACAAATCATGCTTTTATGGGTACAAACGTCGGGATAAATCTCTATGACTGGCAATTACGCCATAGTGGGCAGTGGAAATGGCAAGATCATAACGAAATTCCAAAAAAGACTTCTTTCTATACATCAAACAATACATATGCCCAAAAAGCATTTCCTAAGTTTAATAGTGTCGTTACTTTAGGTGATTACTTTACCAATAGTAATTTTTTTGATGCCTTACCTTATCGCGGAATTAACGTAGCAAGTGATGATCGCATGCTGCCTAACAGCATGCTTGGATATGCGCCACAAATTCGGGGTTATGCAAAGACTAATGCAAAAGTTGAAGTGCGCCAACAGGGAAATTTAATTTATCAAACTACTGTTACTCCTGGAAGTTTTGAAATTAATGATCTTTATCCGACAGGTTTTGGTGGTGAACTACAAGTTTCTATATACGAGACGAATGGAGAGATTCAAAAGTTCTCTATTCCCTATGCTTCTGTAGTAGAGATGCTTCGCCCAAAGATGAGTCGTTATTCTTTTACTCTAGGACAATTTAGAGATGCTAATATCAATTTAAATCCATGGCTAGTACAAGGTAAATATCAACGAGGCATTAATAACTATTTAACAAGTTATACTGGGTTTCAGGCAACCGAACACTACCAGTCTTTTCTGATAGGTAGCGCATTTGCAACTCCAATTGGTGCAATTGCAGTTGATGCAACTCAATCGAAAGCTAATTTTGATCAAAAACCAACACTAAAAGGGCAAAGTTACCGTTTAAGTTATAATCGACTATTTACGCCAACGAATACAAATTTAACTTTAGCAACCTACAGATACTCGACCGAAAATTATTTGAAATTAAGAGATTCAATTTTAATTCAAGATTTACAACAACGAAATATTGATAGTTTTTCTGTAGGAAAACAAAAAAGTGAATTTCAGATCACATTAAATCAAAGTCTTCCAAATCAATGGGGCAATTTTTATTTAGTGGGTTCATGGATTAATTACTGGAATCAGCCTAATCGCAATCAACAATTTCAATTTGGTTATAGTAATCAATTTAAAGATTTGACTTACAGCATTTCTGCAATTACTCATGAGCTTGATCTCGAAGATCAACAGACTAGTCACGAAACGCAGTATTTATTGTCTTTGTCTTTTCCACTCAAATTTAAGAAAAACACAATTAATTTTAATAGCTCTATTTCTGAAGATAGCAAAACTGTAGGGATGAGTGGTTATATCGGAAACCGCTTTGATTATGGCACGTCCGTTTCATACCTAGATCAAGGACAAAGCAGTGTAAATATTAATGGTACCTACCGTAGTAATTACACAACTATAGGTGCGTCATTTAGCCAATCCGATGCATATCAGCAGGAAATGATCAATTTAAATGGAAGTGTGGTTGCTCATTCTCAAGGGCTTTTATTTGGACCAGATCAAGTGCAAACCATGGTATTGGTCTATGCCCCCGAAGCCACAGGTGCCCGAGTCGGCAATACATCTGGACTAAACATTAATAAACATGGTTATGCTGTAATCCCTTATGTTACGCCCTATCGCTTAAATGACATTAGCCTTGACCCTCAAGGGATGCCATCAAATGTTGAACTTTCAGAAACAAGTCACCGTATTGCACCTTATGCAGGATCAATAACCAGAGTCAATTTCTCCACAAAAACGGGCTATGCACTTTTTATTAGTACTCAAACTCCTAATGGTGGTCACCTACCATTTGCTGCACAAGTGTTTAACCAGAATAACGAAGTAGTTGGAATGGTAGCCCAAGGTAGTCGTATTTATTTACGTACGCCCCTGTCTCATGATCATCTTTATGTGAAGTGGGGAGAAAGTAATACCGAAGAATGTCAACTTGAATATGACATTCAATCAAAAATCTCACAGGAAAAACAATCAATTATTATGACAGAGGCAATCTGCAAATGAAAAAAATACTTATTCAAAGTGGTTTATTAATCACTAATTTCTTTATTTACAACCAAGCAAATGCAAACTGTACTTTAAGTAAAGGTTTTACTACAGTTGATATTCCAATAACGATTGGCACCATTGTGGTTCGTCCAAATGATCCTGTAGGCACAGTTTTACAAAAGAATACTTTTACCATTTCACCCAATAATTCTACTGCAACGTGTAACCGCCCTGGTGACCAAATTATAGCGGCTCTACCTCTAAATTATCCAATTAGTCCAATAGGCAATAATGTTTACGCCACAAATATACCGGGTATAGGTATTCGAATTTACCGTGAGGCAACTGACTCTTCAAACTCTTCTGTTTATTACCCTTATAAGCTTACATTGACACCTCATACAGCATATACACTTTCGCCAGGCTATATTGTTTTGGAAGTGATTAAAACTGCTACCACTACTGGTTCTGGTGCATTAGTGGCTGGCCGTTATAGTACTTACTATGTAACAGGTCAACAAAATCGCCCCTTCTTAACAACTACAGTATTAGGTAGTTCACCTATTCTCATTGCATCATCATCTTGTGAAATTCAAAATGGTGTAGATACGGTTGTTGAACTTCCGACTGTGACAAAATCAGGCTTTCGAGCTATCGGAACAACTCAAGGTGAGAAAAACTTTAACCTATCCATTCTTTGTAATGGTGGCGAGAATAACTCCGGTATACCTACAAGTAACACATTGAGTTTAAGCTTTGACTACAGTTCCGATGCTGCAAACAGTCAGGTTATTAGTAATAGTGCTGCTGAATCAACTAAAGCGAACGGTGTTGGTGTAGAACTTCTATGGAATATGAATGGTGCAAATAGTACGATTCAAAAAGGAAATAAACTAGGTATTGGTACTATAGGCTCCAACCAAACAGTTCAATATGATGTGCCATTAACTGCACGTTACTACCAAACTGCTGCCAATGTAACGGCGGGAGAAGTCAAAGCTAATGCCACCGTCACGATTCAATATGATTAGAGGCAATTTCATTCTTTCTGACTACTGAATCTTAAGAAGAGGTAGTTAGATACGTTGAAGAATAAAGTTATTTTGACTAATTTTTAACTAATACTAAAAGAATCATTTTTTGATATAAATTATTTTTTAAATTTTACTAACAAATAAATTAAAAAAATGCTCATAAGCGAATAAAGCCAATGAGCATTAGTGATAACCACTTAACCTGAAATACAAATTGTGGGAAATAGATCACAATTTGCATGACTATAATTTCAAAATTTAGCTTAAATATCAAGTCTTTTTTTTAACAAAAGTTTGATAAAACTATTTAACCAGTTAATTTTAAACAAAAATTAATTAAAAATAAAATTTAGAATCCCTATTCTACAGACTTTCTAAAGAATTATCATTCGATTAATTAAGAAAATATGAATTTTATAGAGATTAATGTGCAGTAAAATTAAAAAGTGGTTTAGGTAGAATGTTTGAGTTAAAGCCCTAACTTCAAATTATGTAATTCTCTGAACTATAAAGCTTTACATAACCTATAAGAAAAAAAACATAAACAAATCGGGAAATATTCTTCAATTACAGCCTAAATCCCAGTTTTTATTACAAAACAGCATGCTTATTTTTTGGAAAATCTTTTGTATTTTATTATTAAGTTTAGGGGCTTTCGGAGTTGGTTTAGGTATTAGTCATTTAGACTTTTTCTTATTTTTTATTGGGATACTTTTTCTATTGTGTTTTTTTCTAGCCCTAAAGCAAGCGCGTGAAGATGCAGGGATTTTCCCGGATGAATAAAAATTTCTTTAATTTAATAGGTACATAAGGAAAAACAGAGTTAAACAAAATTTAAAATTAAACTCTAAATGGTTCAAAACAATTCAAAAGAAAATCCATCACTACTCTTACCACAGGACTACTCCTTAGATCTTCATGGATGACCAACCAAATTTCAGCGCTCATCGGGTCATTATCTGGTAATTTTATCAAATTGCCTTGTTGGCCTAAAAAGTCAGGTAGAACGGCTAAACCTACTCCGCCGCATGCAGCTCTCCATTGCAACTCAGGATGATTAGTAACCATGAGCGGGTCTTTATTATTCAATTTTTCTTTTAATTTTTGTTGTTTCTGTCCATGTACACCACCGACCTCCACACTAATCCACTCATAATTTTCTTGATTCGTTGAAGCCAAATAACTTGGAGTAGCATATATTCCAAAAGGGATTTCTCCGACTTTACGAGCAACTAAATATTCATCTTTAGGTCGCCCAAATCTTACGGCAATGTCAGCCTCTCTATGCTGCAAAGATACATAATGAACATCTCCAAGTACACGCAGTTTTAATTGTGGATAATGACGATAAAACTTTCCGAGATGAGGCATGATTAGATGAGCAGCAGTTAACGGAGGCATACTAATAGAAACAGTCCCCGTAACCTCCTGCTGTCCAGCCAGAGCAAGTCGCTCAATAGAAAATGTCTCTTCCATCATACGTGCCACTACTTGGGCAAGCTGCTCGCCTTCAGATGTTAAAACGTAAGTGCGGGGTCTACGATCAACTAATTTTAATTTTAAGCTCTGTTCTAACTGAGCAATTCTTCTTGCAACAGTGGCATGGTCAACCCTTAACTTTCTTGCCGCAGCTGAAAGTGATTTTTCTTCAGAAAAAACTGAAAAATAATGTAAATTTTCCCAATCTATCATTGTGCAAATTTTCACATTAGAGATGAATTAATATGGAATTGTACACCTTTAAGTGATTACTCAGAATAGAGACATTCTTTTTCGGAGCCCTATCATGAATAAAACGGTGGTTTATGCCTACACAGGTGTTGTAATAACGATGCTTTTTTGGGGCTCAGCATTTAATGCGATGTCTTATATTATCCAATCGATGCCTCCTCTTTCGGCAGCAGCTGAGCGTTTTACGCTTGCAAGCCTTGCTCTATTTATTATTTTTGCGGCCATGGGAAAATTACGTTGGGCTACTTTTCAGCAGAATTTATTTATCTATCTTATTATTGGAATTATAGGGATTGCTGGTTTTAATATAGGTTGTTTCTATGGCTTGCAAACAACATCAGCAGTCAATGGTGCCTTAATCATGGCAACCACACCATTGATCACTCTACTGCTAGCAATTTTACTTGATGGAGAAAAATTAACACTTCCTAAATTTATCGGAGTTGTATTTGGTTTAAGTGGTGTGCTTTTCGTTATTAGCCATGGGCATATTTCCACGTTACTTCATTTAAAAATAGCAATTGGTGACTTTTATATCTTACTTGGTGGTATCAGTTTTTGTTTAGCCAATGTGTTATCACGCCGGTATGTAAAAAATGCTACGCCTCTAGAAACTACAACGTTCTCTATGCTGTTCGGTGCTTTGACTCTAATCATACTAAGTCTAATTTTCGAGCACCCATTTAAAGCAGTTGTTATGGCGCCTATTACTGCACACTTAGCTATGGGATACGTCATTATTTGCTCTACTATGATTGCTTATTTATTTTGGTTTAACGGCATTCAAAAACTAGGCGCAGGTAGAGCATCAATCTTTTTTAACTTTGTTCCAGTTTTTAGTATGTTAGTTGCAATGTTAGCTGGTCAAACACTTAATATCTGGCAAATTATAGGTACTGCTTTAGTTATGCTAGGCGTGCTAAGTAGTAGCGGCTTTATTCAAATTAAACGCCGTCCTGCACTTATAACCAAGCCTTGTACTAAATAGTGATCACACAAATTCATCTTAATTATTGCGTTGTAACAAACAATGTATGTTTCTTTAAAACTTAACAAATGGCTGCCATATATAGTTTTAAAAACACAACAAGGAGAAATTAAGATGAATTTGGATTTTACAACAATCGAAAAACAGGCCCAATTGCTCAAAGAAGAGCAAGAGAAATTAGAACAGAAAGATCATGATTTTCAGTTAGCTTTAGACAAGCACCGAGAAGCATTAAAAGACTTATTTAAAGAACTATTTCACGATCGAGAAATTAAAACAGAAAAAGGAGGTCAATTTTGTGTCATATTTGGTGATTTTAAAATTTCTTTATTAATTGAAACAGCCAAATTTGAAAATGGTGTGCCCGTTAAATTAAACTCTGTGAACCCAATTATCGTTAAATTTAAGAAAGATAAACCAGTTGCCAAAGCTCAATTTTCCGATGCGACGCAATATCTAGATAGTGCATTTCAAACACCGCATTATCAGTACTACTATAAGCACGATGATAAAACCCAATTAGTTAAATTTTCGGAGTTACCCGTATTTTTTCAAGCCATTCTTGATGCTGAAGTCTAATTATCTGCCCTCATTAGAGGGCTTTTTTTATAGATTTTATTTACCGCTCACTTTCTCATCTTTATAAAAACACTCACCTCACCAGTCTACTGTTCTCACCACATCTAAATTTATGAGTACAAAAAATTAAAGCAATGATTTACCGAAACCATTGCTTCTTTTTGAAATAGCTTGTATATACATGTTTATATTTGTTTGTACAAAATGGATTCTAATAAAAGAAAAGCTCTTAAAGGATAAGGAGAGTGTTATGGACTCATCAACTGGAACATCGAAAAGTGGGTTTGTTGAAAACCGAAGTATTGACTTTATTCCTGAAAATGAAAGGCATGGCAGTATATTCGCCCAATTTACACTTTGGTTTGGTGCCAATTTACAGATTACAGCTATTGTCACGGGTGCATTAGCTGTCGTATTAGGTGGTGATGTATTTTGGTCAATCATTGGCTTATTTATTGGACAATGCTTTGGTGCTGCTGTCATGGCCTTGCATGCAGCTCAGGGACCCAAACTTGGCCTTCCCCAAATGATTTCCAGTCGGGTTCAATTTGGAGTGTATGGTGCATGTATTCCCATTATTCTGGTTTGCCTGATGTATATTGGCTTTACCGCAACTGGTGAAGTACTCGCTGGTAAAGCAATTGCACACCTTGCACAAGTCAGTAATACAACAGGTATTTTAATCTATGCTTGTTTTATTATTTTATTTGCAACTATTGGCTATCGCTTAATTCACTGGGTAGGAAAAGTCGCAAGTGTCATAGGTTTAATAGCTTTTATTATTATCCTTACTCAAATTTTAGCTCTCTCGAATATTTCAGAATTGCTTGCTGTACGCCATTTTAGCTGGCCATCTTTTTTATTGGCAGTTTCTCTTTCTGCTTCTTGGCAAATTTCATTCGGACCTTATGTAGCAGATTATTCTCGTTATTTACCTACAAAGACCTCTTCAAATCGGGTGTTTTGGGCAGTTGGCCTTGGGTCTTTAGTAGGTTCTCAAATTTCAATGATGCTTGGTGTATTCATTGCTCAAGTCTCGAATGGTGGTTTTGTTGGCAATGAAGTTCAGTACGTTGTAGGCATGAATCCAATCGCTCTTGTGATTACTTTTTTATATTTTAGTATTGCATTTGGAAAGGTCACTTTATCTACACTCAATGCTTATGGCAGTTTTATGTGTATTGCGACCATTTGGAACAGCTTTAAACCAAGTGCTCAAATTTCAAAATTAACGCGACTTACAATTGTTCTTGCAATGGTAATTATCTCAACATTTATTGCAGTTGTAGGTGAACATACTTTTTTAAGCGCATTCAAATCTTTTATTTTATTTCTTCTGACATTTTTCATTCCTTGGAGTGCAATTAATTTAGTTGATTACTATTTTATTTCTAAAGAAGAATGCGATGTAGATGCCTTATATGACCCAAATGGTAAATATGGCCGCTGGAACACGATTGGAATCGCTTGTTATTGTATTGGTATCTTACTTCAGTTGCCCTTTATTGATAGTAAATTCTATAAAGGACAAATTGCCGAAATGTTGGGTGGAGTCGATTTATCCTGGTTAGTGGGATTGTTATCCACTGCAGTTTTATATTATGTACTTGCCAAAAGAGCTCAAATAAAAATTTCAAAAGCTCTTGAACTTGAACGAGTAAAATAATGTGAAGACGAGATATCAAAGTCTAAATAACGCTTTGATATCTCATTAATATTTTTCTACTGTTGAGCAGTAGTTGGTTGTGCAGAGGCAGGCAATCCAAATAACTTATCGAATATCCAATTAAATATGAATGTATAAATTGGAATGATAATAATAAATGCAACATCTAACCAAAATGCAGCAACAAGAGAAATATCCATCCACCATGCAATAAGCGGAATTAAGAACATTACTAAAGTGATTTGAAAACCGATCGCATGCGCGATTCTACGTTTAACAGTGCGTGACTTATTCTCTTGTCGTGCTTCCCATTTTTCGTAAAGAATGTTGTAAATAAAATTCCATGTTACCGCAATTGTCGTAATCATGACTGAGAGCGGTCCCGTGTGCTCTACACTATCTCCGGCCAAAAGAGCTAAACCTACTGATGAAATCACCATTCCAATAATTTCATATGAGGACACATAAACAATACGACGCTTTAAACCTTGCATAACCAATCATCTTTTCTTACTTCTTTTTATTTTAGTTTCAGTTAAAATCACATATAAAGTTAACAGCTTTCAGTTTCACTGATATCAAAATGAATTTTAATAGCGAAAATATAGAGCTTTTCTTAAGTGTACTTGATACTGGATCTTTCTCGGCAGCGGCACGTAAGTTAAATCGAGTACCCTCCGCCGTGAGCATGGCTGTTGCCAATATTGAGGCAGAACTTGGTTACCTTTTGTTTGAACGTACTCACCGTAAAGTCATTCCTACTTCAGCGGCTTTAGCATTAGAGCCCCAAGCACGTATTATTGCTGAGCAGCTTAGGTTATTAAGTACCCATGCCTATGAGCTTTCGCTAGGACTTGAAAGTAAATTAAAAATTGGTGTTGTTTCAGATGCAAATACCAATTTACTTTTTAAAGCGATAAAAAAACTGGCTGATAAATTTCCCTTACTTAATGTAGAGATTATTACAGCCCCCCAAGACGATATTCTAAATTTGCTCTATACAGAAAATATTAACCTTTGTCTGGCAGGTTCTGATCTCAATATAAAAATGCGTGAAAGCTTACAATTAGTGATGAATGAAACTCTAGTTGCTACAATTTCTGTTCATCACCCACTTTTAAAACAAAATGATAAGTTAATCTCTATTGAAGAATTAATTAATGTTCGACAAATTGTAGTTGCAAGTAGTGAATTAAACATACAGGATTCACGTTCAATTGTTGGAGCAATGTACTGGAAAACCAATAGTTTACAGACCGCGATTAATATGGTTGAGGCTGGTTTAGGATGGGGAAATTTTCCTTTATCTTTGGTAAAAGAAAAAATTGAACAAGGACATTTAGTTCAACTAGATTTTAAAAATACAAAAAATCATTTACCTCTATCTATCTATCTCATCTGGCTCCAAGATAAACCATTATCAAAAGCAGCAAGAGAACTTGTTCAAATGATTCGAGCAAATTTATCTCATGCTGCTTATTAAAAACCGCCCTATAGGCGGTTTTTAGTGCTTATTTAGATTTATCAGCTTCAGCTTTATCATTCTTATGCTTATAACAATAGCCAAACATTGCACCTGCGCTGAAGAAAAACATTGCTTTTAACATGATGACACTCCTATGCCTCGTTTAGTGAAAATTAAACTTAGCATTTAGGTGTGTTTCACTTTGACTACTATTTAAATCAATTTTGTTCATAATGAAAATTTACGTGTCAATCTTTTTCAATTTATTAAAAAAAACCAAAAAAACTATTTATTTGATTCTATTAGATTAATTTTTTAAGAGATTTAGACTTGAGTTATCAATTAAAACAAAGCAAAAAGCCTATTCATGGTGAATAGGCTTCTTACTGTATTTCAGGACTAAGCAATAATAATAATTATCAAAAATACTCCACTACTGTATAAATTCCAAGTGTTTTAGTCAAGTATAAAATTCATCAATTACAAATAGTTGTAGGAAGTGTGAAAGAATATTCATTCTGTGTTTTACTGATAAAACTTACTGTAAAGTTATACTGATTTTAGAACCGGTCGTAGTCTTATTTTTTAATTTGCGAACTTCAAAATTTTTATAGATTGATAGTAATAGATTTAATAAATTTATCTCTATATGAACCCAGAATAACTTGTTCTATTCTATTCATTCTATTACGCATATCTTGAAAGTGAACCACATTGTTAGATTCTAATATTTTCTCTTTGTCATCTGCCTTTCTAATAAATAGTGGTTTATCACTTAAGTTATCTTCAAAAAATTTAAATGTTCTCCGTAAATCTTGAAAAGTAAAAGAGATATTACACTGCCCTTCTATTTTTTTTCGGAATTTTGAAATATTAACAATATGGCCAGTTTTAGACTTCACAGATGGAAACACCCATTCTTCATTAATTTTCATTTTACGATTTTTCATTAGATGCCAAAGGAAATCACCCATATAAAGTTTATAGCGCTCATTATTATAAGTATTTATAAAGGAAAGACTTCCTTCATCTAAGTCTAGATCTTCCCAACGTAAGCTTTCACACTCATTTCTAAAAAGTCCTGTTAAAACAAGTGTTAATAAAAAGTCCTTATTTGTTTCATTTTCTTGGCCCCGACCTTCATATTCAATAATTGCGTGTACCCATTTTTCTAAATTTTCTCTATGAATATAGTTACTTCGACTTGAAACTGCTCGCCAACGTTGTTTTGAATTTAAAAAATTAACTGGGTTCATCGCAGATATGATGAGTTCTTTACTTCTGTCTTGATAATACTTAACCGAAAAACGATAAATAGCTCGAAGTACTCGCATAGATAAGTTCGCTTTGGCATAACTAATTTTAGATAATTGAATATACTTATCTTCAACCATCTGTTCAGTAATATCAGTAAGTTTAAGCTCCCTCCAATCCATTAAGTATTTTTCTATGACATCTCTATAATCAACTAGTGTTCTGTCTTTTAGTTTGTGTTGATTGATATATGCTTGAAAAGCTTCATCGAGACTAGGCTGGTTAATTTTCTTATCTAAATTATTTTTTAATATTTTATTATTTTTGCTAATTAAATAATTGTTTTCAGTTAAATCTTTTAACTTCTGCTGTGCAAGTATACGAGCTTCTTCAAGAGTAATTTTTTCGTAATCTCCTAATTTACAACGTATCGATCTACCTTTTACTTTCTTTTCTACAATATAGGTTTTATATGAATTATTTACACGAATAGCAAAACCAATAATCTCACTGTCTCTATAAATTGCTGGAATGAGTTTAAGTTGATCGATAAATGACTTAGTTAGCTTTACTCGTGAAGTGCTCATAAGCTAGAATCCCTAGCGCTTGTGATAATTAACAATATAGCAAAATATTTTTCAGGTCTACTGCACACCTACTTTTGAAAAATACTTGTGTTTAATAAAAAAATTGATTAGTATTGCAGGCACTGAAAAGCCTTGAGATTAAAAGCTTTTCTTATTTATAGGGCCTATAGCTCAGTTGGTTAGAGCAGCGGACTCATAATCCGTTGGTCCACAGTTCAAGTCTGTGTGGGCCCACCAAATACAAACCCCAAAAACTATAAGTTTTTGGGGTTCTTTAATTTTAGACATACAGTCGAATATCACTACATTATTCAAAAATTGTTCGATTAAACTTAAAAAAATCTTTTCCTATTTCCATATTTTTAAACGTTCCTTTTAATATTTTGATTATTATTAATTATTAACTTAATTATTTGATCTATTTTTAGGCTAAATTTTGTTGAGGCATTGATTTCGAGTTTTCCATTTGAACATCCCAAAACTTTTTCCATAAATCACAGTATTCGAGACATAAGTTTTCTAAACGAATATAGTCTTCTTCTGTACAAGCTTGCATCAAAATAAACCAAAGGTCTTCTTCATGGTCATCATCTGCTGCCTCAGCAGTTTTGTCTTCAGAGACGCCATGAACATGGTAATATCCACCACCCTCAACCTCTATACCAACAGCACTTGTTGCTCTACGTAAAGGTGGACTATATAAAATGACTTCTTCTTCAGCTACTGCCAATAAAGCTGAAACAGCTTTATAGTCGTTATAAGAGTTTTCTAAAAACTCTCTCACTTGATGTGCAATGCTGGTCGGTTTATAACTTCGGCGTTCTTCCTCTGTTACGCCAAAATCATTAAGCACATCTTCGAATAATGGATAATGGGCATATTCAGGGTTTCCCTGATAGTAACCATCTCGATCGGCTCCAGGACGGAATCCAAACTCATCAAATATATTCAGGCTTAAAAGAAAACGCGGGAACATCTTTGCACCGGCATGCAATCTCGGCTCTAACTGCTTAGTTTGATACTGAGCCATTAATAAAGCATCTGTAAATGTTTGTACGATTGCATGACGATACTCTAAATGAATACGCTTTAAATTTTCTTTATTAATTTCTCCGTTATTTAAAGTTTCAATTGCAGGATGATGAGATACAGGATGCTGCGCAATCTTCGCTCTTAATTGAGTTAAAAAGTTAAGATTTTTATCCCAAAGTTCAGCTGAAATGCTTTGTTTCATCCCTGCGAGTGCCTTTTTCCTAGGATTATTAAAGTTCTCAAATTTTTTAGGCATAATCCACTCTCGTTAAACTTATTAAAGTTTTTTGGTTTTCCATATTTTATTTTAAAAACAAAGAGTTATACCAAAAATAAAACTCCTTTTATCAAAAATCCATATTAGAATTAAAATCATACGAAATCAAATAGAATATTTAAAAAAAGTTAAAAATAATGTCTATTATTTTTATAATATTAACTTGAATCAAACTATGTTTTTGATTATGATCAAATTGATTAAAAATTTAAAATCTATGTAAAGTAATAATTAGTTTTAACTAAATGGAATAGTAATGTCAAAAAAAGAAGATATTATAAATACTGCTTTGGATCTTTTTAACCAAATTGGTTATAACGCTACAGGCGTAGATAAAATTATTGCTGAATCAAACGTCGCGAAGATGACTTTTTATAAATACTTTCCCTCTAAAGAAAGTTTAATTATGGAGTGTCTGCATCATCGAAATATTAATATACAAAATTCAATTTATGAAAAATTAAGTTTACATCCAGACGCCGGACCTCTTGAGAAAATACATCTCATTTTTAATTGGTACATTGACTGGATCAATAGTGAAAACTTTAACGGTTGCTTATTTAAGAAGGCATTTATTGAAGTATCTAAACAATACACTTCAATTCGTGAACCATTTCAAGAATATACAAATTGGCTTATCAATTTACTTAATAGTTTATTAGTAGAGTTAAATATTAAAGACCCTACTCCACTTACTCATATCATCATCTCGATTATTGATGGGATTATTATTGATGGAACCATTGATAAAGAATTGATTGATCCTGTAAAAAAATGGAGATATATCGAGTATTTAATTAAAACCGAGAATTCATAGTATTTTTAATATATAAAAAATTACTTTAAATTGATTTATTATATATTTTTCTATTACGGATTTAAAATATGATATTAATAAATATAAATTTTATTAAATATTTCAATTTAAAAATTAAAATAAATAAAGTTTAACATGTTGATAATTTTCTACCCTTTTAGACCAACTCATATTAGAATTCCGCAACCTTATTGTCTCCCACGTCTCTATGAAAAAGTTTTTAGGCAATTCTATCTTCAAAGCAGTTGGTTGGACCTATGATGTAGATCCTACAATTCTTGAAAAAAAACAAGTAATTATTGGGTTCGAGCACACTTCTAACCTTGATGCGATCTTATCAATCGCTCTGTTTCAAATCTTAGATTTAAAAATTCATACGCTAATTAAAAAAGAGCTTTTTAAAGGCCCAATGAAGCCCATACTTGAAAATCTAGGCGGTATTCCGGTAGACCGTAAAGCAAGTAAAGATATTGTTTCTCAAATGGTCGAAAAATTTCAAAGTAATGATACCTTCAATCTAGTCATTGCCCCTGAAGCAACTCGTGCAAAAGATGGATCTGAGCGCAAACCTATTCGTACAGGTTTCTGGCATATTGCAAAAGCTGCGAATGTTCCAATTGTACTGATGTATGCAAATGCAAGAACAAAGAAAGGTGGCATTTTAGGTAAAATTTACCCTTCAGATTTGCAAAAAGATCTTGAAACAATTAAAGAACTTTATGCGCAATATGATATTGATGTGAAGATTAACTAATTTGTTCTGTAAGCGCTTTTAAGACTAATTTTTTACTTAAATTTAGGCCTTCTAAGCTTTGCTAATTGGTTAACAAAACATAGGACAACAGTTTTCAAGAAAACCATGCCTATGATAATATTCTGTCACTTTTGCATTTTTTAATTTTTGGAGTTCACTTCCATGGCGGGTCATTCTAAATGGGCCAATATTAAGCATCGTAAAGCTAAACAAGATGCAAGTCGCGGTAAAGTTTTTACTAAATATATTCGTGAAATTGTGACTGCTGCCAGACTTGGTGGTGGAGATGCTGCTAGCAACCCTCGCCTTCGTGCTGTTGTCGAAAAAGCACTTTCAGTCAACATGACACGTGACACCATTAACCGTGCAATCCAACGCGGTGTGGGTGGTGAAGACAATGACGATTTAAAAGAAGTAACTTACGAAGGTTATGGCGTTGGTGGTGTTGCTGTCCTTATTGAAACAATGACAGATAACCTCAACCGTACAGTTCCAGATGTACGTCACTGTTTCAGTAAAACAAATGGTAACTTAGGAACTGCGGGTTCTGTATCTTATCTATTTACTAAACGTGGTGAAATTACTTTTGAAGATGTTTCTTTAGAAGACAAAATCATGGAAGTAGCTTTAGAAGCAGGTGCAGAAGATATTGAAGTTTCAGAAGATGAAATTTTAGTAATTACTTCACCAGAGACTTTTGGTGAAGTTCAAGATGCTCTGGCTGCCGCAGGTTTAAAATCTGATAATGCAGAAGTTGTGATGAGTCCATCAACAAAAGCTGAGATTACAGATATTGACCAAGCAAAACAAATTCTTAAAATGATTGATATGTTTGAAGATCTTGATGATGTACAAAACGTTTATACAAACGTTGAATTCTCGGAAGAAGTTTTAGCTCAATTAGATGCTTAAACCAAACATTGAAATTAAAAACGCACCAATTGGTGCGTTTTTTTATAATTTATTTAATAAGTTATAACAGTTAAATACATTGTACTCTTTGATGACAAAGCTCGAATGTAGAGCGACTACATTGTCAATTTTACCAATGCGTCTTAATAAAATTTCGCTATAGTCATCCATATTGCGCGCCACTAATTCAAGAATGAAGTCAGCACTTTGACCCGTAACTAAAAATGCATTTGTAACTTCAGGAATGGCTTCAATTTCAGAAAGAAATTTATCGAAGGTTTCACTATCATGTTTACTTAAAGAGACTTGTAGCAAAATATGCAAAGTAAACCCTAGTTTGCTAAAGTTAATTTCTCTTTTAAGCTGCCCCATGATATTAGCTTCAATCAAATGCTTAATACGGCGATGGACAGAGCTAACTGAAAGATTGATCCGTTCTGAAAGCTCATTCAAATTCAGGTCTTCATGAGACAAAATTTCCAGAATTTGTTTATCAAAACGGTCAAGCTCCATCCTTCTCTCCAAATAGCATTTTATATAACTTAACAGTATATCCTAAAGCCAAGCCCACTTTAAAAATCAAACCCGATTAAAAGTAGGAATAAGCTTTACTTTAATATCTTGAATCAAGTCTGTGCCTGTTAACTGTGCAGTAGCATGGCATTTATAGCGCATTTGAAATCGCTATAGCGTTATATTTTTTCAATGTTTCACTTAGCACATCAGCAAAAGTATATCTTATTTCAAAAATCTCAAGCTTTATTTAATAAAATCAATAGTTTTAAAATTTTTTAAAAAGTTGGCACTGTTTTTGTTATGCACATACGGGAAAACTTTATCCGATGTGGGGAATGCTTGTGAAAAATATCAAAACTTTAGTTCTAGCAATGACTACTATTAGCCTAACAGGTGTAGTTATGCCAGCCCATGCAGCTACTGACGCAGAAGTAGATGCTTTACGCAAAGAGGTTGGTGAGTTAAAACAACTTGTGCAGCAATTATCAAATCAGCAAAAAACAGCACCAGCAGTAAATACTCCAACAGTTTCACAAACGACAACCGTAGCTAGCTCACCAGCTCCTCAGAGCAAACCAGGTTGGATGCAAATGCCTGATGGACAAACTCAAGTTAAGCTTTATGGAAATGTACGAGTAGATGCCACTTATGACTTTAAAGGTTCAAATGGAAGTATTTCAAATGCAGCCAACTACTCTTTAAACAAAGATGATCCAAGACAGGACTCGCTAAATGTATCTGCAGCCACCACACGTATTGGTTTAGATATCACCCGACCTACGCAATATGGCGATTTAACCGGAAAAATTGAAGCCGACTTTATGGGCGGTAATGGTGACAATGGTAGTGGAACTTTCCGTGTACGCCATGCCTATATGTCTTTAGGTAAATGGTTAGCAGGTCAAACCACTTCACCCTTTGTAAATACGGACACATCCCCAGAAACATTAGACTTTACTGGCGCAGTTGGTACAGGAACAACGCGTACAGTACAAGTTCGTTATACACAGCCTATTGATGCACAACAAAAAATATTATTTGCTTTAGAAGGTGGTGATGTTGAAAAAGTAGGAAATGTGGCGGGTGGAAGCCGCTTCCCTGCTCTAACCACTCGATATGATTTTAAAACTGCTGATAATAAAGGCTTATTACAACTTCATGGACTTGCTCATGAAAACCGAGTAGCACCTAAAGATAGTTCATCTGAAGAAAAATTTGGTTGGGGTGTCGGCATAGGTGGAAAATATGATATTACCCCTCAAGATAGCGTAGTTGCCAACTATTATCATGTTAAAGGTGATGGACGCTATTTGTCTTATAGCAACTCTGCCTATGCATACGACACGGCTGCTCAAGACATCCAATTAGGTGAATTTGATAGCGCAGTGATCGGCTATCAACGTAAATGGAATCCAATATTACGCTCTACTTTCGCAATTGGCGGAGTCCAATATAAAGATGACAACACATACGCAAATAGTAATTTGACTAATACCAGTTATAACAAGGAAATTTATAATGCACTGGTAAACCTAATCTGGAACCCTGTCAAGAATATTGACTTAGGTGCAGAATATACCTATGGCCAGCGCAAAACATTTGCAGATGATAAAGGCGATTACTCACGCATAAATTTATTAGCAAAATATAATTTCTAAAAACTTAGAAATAAAAAAGAGCCTTTATAGGCTCTTTTTTATTGTTGTATTTAATGCATTGCCTGAATTTTCTGCAAGAAAAGTTTAGCACGCTCATGACGAGCTTCTAAATTATCAAAAAATTCATTGGTTGGACAATCTTCAAGAATTTTACCTTCATCCATGAAAATTAAACGGTTAGATACGCGTTTAGCAAAGCCCATTTCATGGGTAACACACATCATGGTCATACCTTCATGAGCAAGTTGCACCATAACTTCAAGCACTTCACCTACCATTTCAGGGTCGAGTGCCGAAGTAGGTTCATCAAACAACATACAGACTGGGTCCATAGATAAACCGCGAGCAATTGCAACACGTTGCTGCTGACCACCAGAGAGTTGTCCTGGAAATTTATCTTTGTGAGCAAGTAACCCAACTCGTTCTAAATACTTAAGCCCCTTTTCACGCGCTTCGGCAACTGAACGTTTTAACACCTTCACTTGAGCAATGGTTAAATTTTCCAAAACAGTCATGTGCGGAAAAAGTTCAAAATGCTGGAACACCATTCCTACACGAGAACGGAATTTCGCCAGATCAGTTTTTGGATCTTTTAATGAAACCCCGTCAACAATAATGTCACCTTGCTGAAATGGTTCTAAAGCATTTACAGTTTTAATGAGCGTTGATTTTCCTGAACCAGATGGCCCACAAACAACAACGACATCACCTTTTTCAATACTCGTCGTGCAATCTGTTAAAACCTGAAAATCACCATACCATTTAGAGATATGTTGGATGTCTATCATTGGCATTTAAAATCTCCAATTAGCGAATGATGGCAATTTTTTTCTGTAAACGTTTGACTAATTGCGATAGCACAAACGAGCTACAGAAATACACCACAGCGACGATTAAGTAGAATGTTGCTTTCGTTTCAGGGCCATATGTATTAGCCAATGTATCTGCACGACCTAAGAAGTCCGGAGCACTAATAACATAAACTAATGACACGTCCTGAAACAGAATAATAGTTTGAGTGAGTAATACTGGGAGCATATTACGGAAGGCCTGCGGTAACACTACATAACGCATAGATTGCCCATAGGTAAACCCTAAAGCGTAGCCTGCATTGACCTGACCTTTTGAAATAGACTGAATACCAGAACGTACAATTTCCGAGAAAAATGCAGCTTCAAAAATAGCAAAGGTTACAACACTCGAAAATAATGGTCCCCAATAAGTATCTGATTGAAACTCAAATATTTTTGGTAACAAAAAATAGAAAATAAAGATGACCTGAATTAATGGAATACCACGAAATAGATCTACATAGAACTTTGCAAAGTTACTTGCAATGGTGCTGTTAGATAAACGCATCATTGCTAATGGAGTTCCAATCAGGATCCCCCCCATCATCGCAAGCACCGTTACCGTAAGCGTGAAGATAAAACCTTCTTTTAATGCAGCAATAACATCAGGGTTATGTAGTAGAGAAAAATCCATAATTATTTTCCTCCCGAACCTAAACCTGGTACAGCCATACGTTTTTCAATCCATGCCATCACAAATTTAATGGTGTAGGTAATGATTAAATAAACCGGCGTAGACAGAATAAGAATGATAATGTCCTGAGAAGTTTCTTCTCGCATGGTTTTGGTGTAAGCAAAGAAGTTCAAAACACTTAATGCATATAGAACAGCAGAGTTCTTGAAGACATTCATTGCTTCTGAAGTAATGGTTGGCCATACCGTACGATATGCAACTGGTAAAATCACATAACGATAACTTTGCGCTGTTGTAAAACCCATTGCAGAAGCGGCAAATTTTTGTCCACGAGAAACCGTGTTAATCCCCGCTCTTACATGCTCAGAAACACGTGCTGCGGTATATAGACCCAAAGCAAAAACGCCAATAACAGCAGGATGATGATTTAAAATATTTTTCCACCAGCCACCTGCTACGACGTCCCCACTTCCGGCACTTAAACTATCTGGTAAGAACTCCGGGAATACAAAAGCCCAGAAGAATAACTGTACAATTAAAGGAATATTACGGAATATTTCGACATAACAGTTGCCGATAAAAGCAAGCGGTTTATTGGGTAAAGTACGAATTACCCCGAGGAGAGAACCTAATAAAAATGCGATAAGAAAGGCTACAACGGCAGTCCATACCATAGTAAAGACACCAGAACCTAACATTTGTAACCATGTGGGCGCCTCAGAATAGGCATTGTAGCTAGAGCTACCAATGACTTTACAAACTGATTCTGCCCATGCGGCTTTATCGACACCATATTCATTAGACTCCGCACAGAATATAGTCCAGTTTAGCGAGCCGACTGACATGTTTGCCCCTTAAATGAATATCTTAGAAAATAGACCACTTGTGCAAATGAGGTTTTACACTTGCACAAGTAAATTTAGGACAAAAGGATCTGGTTAGATTCCTGCATCTGTTGGGTGAGCTTTAAGTTTTTTGTAAGATGAACTTGGTTGCATGTTCAAATTAGTATTTTTTGGTGGGATTGGCGATAAGAACCATTTCTTATATAAAGCGTCCATTTGACCAGTTTTCCATAAATTATTTACGGTACGGTCGGCAATTGCTTTAAATTTTGGATCATCTTTTGCAATCATGATGCCATAAGGTTCTGATGAAAGTACTGGCCCTACAATTGCGAACGCTTTTGGTGTAGATGACTTAGCAATTAGTCCAGCTAAGATATTGTCATCCATAACAAATGCTGCGGCACGACCAGATGCCATCATGGCAAACGAGTCAGAATGGTCTTTACCATAAATGTTTTGTACATTAAGTGACTGACCTTTTTCATTCATTTTAATGTACTTGTCTGATGTTGTACCTTGAGTCGTAACGACCGCTTTACCATTTAAATCAGCTAGACTCTTAATACCAGAGTTGGCTTTAACAGCCATACGCACTTCTGTTGCATAGTAGTTTGTTGAAAAACCAACTTGCTGCTGACGTTGTTTAGAGTTTGTAGTTGTACCACATTCCATATCAATATTGCCGGCTAAAAGCTCAGGAATACGTGTTGATGAAGTTACTGCCTTGTATTCAACTTTTAAACCAGGCATTTTCAATTCTTTTTTAATATCATTTGCGAACTGGTTACAAATGTCGACTGCATAACCTACCGGTTTACCTCCAACAACGTATGAAATCGGGTCGGATGATTCTCGGTGACCAATAACGATTTTTCCAGTACTTTTAATTTTAGCTAATGTATCTGCTGCCTGAATTTGAGAAGTAGCACCAACCGTACAAAGCATAATTGTTGAAACAATGAGAGAGGTTGCAGAACGTTTCATAAGAACTCCTTGATGATCATTCTCTCTATTTGTCTACAGAATCATTCTTGTAGAGAAATAGAGCGATTTATTATTAAATTGCAATTATCGAGCCAACTTTTCCAAGCAGGACTCCATCCATTTGCTTCACTTATTATTCATCTGTTTCGCAGAATTAATACCTTTAAAACTGCTCACATGTTTCTACTTTAATCTATGTTTTAATCTTCTGTCTATTATTAAGCTCATCTATTTACACTTAAATGTGGCAAATATTGATTACAATGTAAACATATGCACAATAAAGTCGCTTAAATTTTTCTAAAAACAGTTTTTAGAAAAAGATTATTTTTTAATAAAAAGAAAAAGCAAACTTATTAAATAGTTAGAACAACGTGGATTAATTTTCTCAAAATAAGATAAATCATCAAAATAATATTTATAAATGTTTTAATAAAATCCATTTATAAAATTGATAGTAATATTTTTTACAATTAAAATGCTTTTAGAAATATGAAAAAAAGGCCCGATTTATTTCGAGCCTTTTTATAAAACCTATAGATTAAATGCCTCTCCAATCAACGCGGGCATTTCTTTCAGTTTGATAGATTCTTAAAACATATTGTCCAAGTGGCAAATCAAGTAAACTTTTTTGATAATTGCTCCACTCTGGAGACACCTCTTCATCCTCTTCGGGTTCCCATGGCGTACCTTTTATTTCTAATAAAGGTGCAAGCATAGAACATACTGAAATATCAGCGAGGCTTAATCGGTCTCCAACCATATAACGTCCTTGATTTTCAATAAGATACTGATTCAGTTCATTGATGAGTTCATCCATACGCTCTTTTGACTGGCTCACCACTTCCCCTTCAAGCTTATAGTTCTTTTTTACTAAAGTTTTGAGGAAAGGTTTTGATATTTTTTCAAACTGACGCAAGTAACCTTGTTCGCCCATCATAATCTCGAGAGCATGGTCGCCATGGGCTAAAGTATGCGCTAGTGCCCAACGACGTACATGCACACCCAGTTCATCTGCCAAACTATCAATCTTAAGTGTTTGCTGCCTAAGTTGCTCATCACGGCGTAAAAGTGCATGTTCTGGATAAGTATCATCCAGATAAAGCGCAATTTTAGTTGATTCAGCAATCCAGCGATGGTCATCTTTCAAAATCGGCAATAAGTTTTGCCCTGTTTTGAGTTGTGCAAAAGCACGATGAAAGCCAGGAATCAAATTATGTGCAACGTAATCAAGTTCTTTATGGTCTAACAACCAGCGAGCTTTTTCACAATAATGAGATAAAGGAAACTGATACAAAACCCGCATAAAATCTCCACGTTTATTTTTATTTGACTATTCGTACAAAAATCGTCTTCGGTAAATAGATACTTTAGAAGCTATTTTTAATGAAAACAATGGATATTGTGCTCATTTTTCACTGACAGTTAGGTCTATATTTTTTATATCTTTTTTTACCGTACTTATAGCTCTTTTTCATATTAAAAAGGCTTTAGTAATTCATTTTGCAAATAAAAATTATAATTCTTTGATTTTTAATATGTTTCTATATCTCTATTTATCTATTAAAAATCAAAAAAATTGCTTTGCATTTTTATTCATAAGCTGAGCATAAGTCTTCGTTTAGTGGAAAAATATTTCTTTTGTAAGGTAATGACAGCAATACAAGGTGTCATTATGTCTAATTCTCTATCTAAAACGACGGCATACGTCCAAGTCATTCAAAATGATCAACAAGCGATTAATGCTGCTTATCAAGTGGCTGATTTTGCTTTAGAGGGTCGTAATACACGTGATCAACAACGCCAACTTCCTTATGAGCAAATTGAAAGTTTTAGCCAAAAAGGTTTAGGTGGAATTCGCATTGCAAAAAAATATGGCGGTGCATTTGTTTCCAATAAAACACTGGCACAAGTTTTCCGTATTTTAAGTAAAGGCGATGCCAATGTTGGTCAAATTCCACAAAATCAGATTAGCCTGTTGAACCTGATTGAAATCATGGGTACAGAACAACAAAAACAATTTATCTTTTCAGAAATATTAGCTGGCAAACGTCTTGCCAACGGTGGTCCAGAGCGTAATACACATGACTCAAAAACACTAAAAACTACCCTTACCATTGAAAATGGAAAATATATTTTAAACGGCGAAAAGTTTTATTCGACAGGAACAAGCTTTGCGCATTGGCTCGCAATTAAAGCGGTTCATCCTAAAGGTCATGTTGTTTTAGTGATTGTTAACCGAGATGCTCAAGGCATTGAAGTCATTAATGACTGGAATGGGTTTGGTCAGCGTACTACAGCGAGTGGTACGGTTAAATTAAATCAAGTTGAAGTTAATCCTGATCTTATTTTTGATGAGCGATTATTAACACAAGTTCCTACCTATCGCGGTGCGTATTCACAGCTATTACAAGTGGCTATTGATGTCGGAATTGCAGAAGCCGCGTTTGAAGATACGTTATCGACTATTCATAAAGCACGTCCAATTATTGATGCAAATGTTGAAAAAGCCAGCTTTGAACATTACACACTGCAAGAAGTGGGTAAGTTAAATATTTTACTCGACGCAGCAATTTTACTGCTTGATGAAGCTGCTGAATATTTAGATGAACTTGACCAACTTGAAAATGTGACTGATGAACAAGTAGCTAAAGCTTCAATTTTGGTTGCTGAAGCAAAAGTCTACGCCAATGATGCAGCTCTACAAATCTCTGAAAAACTACTAGAGCTAGGTGGTAGCCGTTCGAGCTTAAGCCAACACAATTTAGATCAACATTGGCGAAATGCCCGTGTACATACCTTACACGACCCTGTTCGCTGGAAATTACATGCCATTGGCAATTATTACCTTAATGGTCATTTCCCTGCCCGCCATGCCTGGATTTAAGGAGCAATTGTCATGACTTCATATCAATCAGTTCAAACCAAACAAACATCGGCATCTGGTCAAGCACATATTATTCAAACTGATGCGGAAGCATTAGAAATTGCAAAACAGTTTGCCGAACAATTTAAAAAAACCGCAGTTGAGCGAGACGCTAAGCGAATTTTACCGTATACCGAAATTGATGCTTTGAGCCAGTCTGGACTTTGGGCAATTACAGTACCCAAGCAATATGGTGGTGCTGAGGTTTCAAGCCATACCGTTGCCAAAGTAATTGCGCTTTTAAGTGGTGCCGATGGTTCAATCGGACAAATTCCACAAAACCATTTCTATGCATTAGAAGTATTACGTAATACGGGCACAGAAGCTCAGAAACAACGTTTATATGGCGAAGTTTTAAATGGCACTCGCTTTGGTAATGCACTTGCTGAGTTTAAAACCAAAACTTCAACCCATAAACAAACCAATATTCGTCCGCATGAAAATGGATATCTCATTCAGGGTGAAAAGTTTTACTGCACAGGAAGTTTATTTGCTCACCGTATTCCAACCTTAGTTTTAGATGATGCAGGCCGAGAATATCTAGCGTTTGTAAAAAGTGGTTCACAAGGATTAAAACTTGTAGATGACTGGTCTGGCTTTGGACAAAAAACCACAGGCAGCGG
Source organism: Acinetobacter nosocomialis (assembly GCF_041021905.1). Taxonomy (NCBI): domain Bacteria; kingdom Pseudomonadati; phylum Pseudomonadota; class Gammaproteobacteria; order Moraxellales; family Moraxellaceae; genus Acinetobacter; species Acinetobacter nosocomialis. Next base: position 1,722,740 of record NZ_CP157432.1, on the reverse strand, counting down.
AACGGTTAAATTTGATCAGGTTTTTGTAGATGCAGATGATGTCATTCCTTTTGATACTGCATTTTTACAACCAACATTAGTCGGCCCTTTTGCCCAAATCATGCATGCATCGATTGAGGTAGGTATTGCACGTGCGGCCTTTGAAGAAAGTTTGCAAAGAGTGCATCAAGCCCGCCCATGGATTGATTCAAATGTAGAAACTGCAAACCAAGATCCTTTAACAATTTATGAATTAGGACGCATTGCAGTAGATGTACGAGCTAGTGAAGTGTTATTAAAACAGGCAGCTCAATCAATTGATGCCGCAAAAATTGAAACCACACCTGAAAGCATTGCTAAAGCATCCATCGATGTTGCCAAAGTACGTGCTCATAGTACCGATATCGCACTCAAAGCATCTTCTAAGCTGATTGAACTTGCAGGAAGCCGTGGTAGTCAGTCGCAAGATGGTCTAGATCGCTTTTGGCGAAATGCACGCGTACATACCTTACATGATGCTGCACGATGGAAATATTACTTTATTGGAAACTATGTTCTTAACGGTGTTCTACCACCTCGTCGGGGGACATTGTAATGGCAGACTTTAAAGCAAAAGAAATTCTACTAAATGCCTTTGACATGAACTGTGTTGGTCATATCAATCATGGCTTATGGACACATCCACGTGATGAATCACATCGTTTTAACGAATTGAGCTACTGGACAGAACAAGCCAAAATCTTAGAAAGTGGTTTATTTGATGGTTTGTTTATTGCAGACATTACAGGTGTCTATGACGTCTATCAAAATGGTATTGATCTCACTTTAAAAGAGTCCATTCAGCTTCCGAGCCATGACCCATCTACACTTATTTCAGCTATGGCGGCAGTTACTCAAAACTTAAGTTTTGGGGTCACTGTGAACTTAAGCTATGAGCATCCCTATCAATTTGCCCGCCGCTTTGCGAGTCTCGACCATTTAACTCAAGGTCGTATTGGCTGGAATATTGTGACAGGTTATCTAGATAGTGCAGAACGTCTAATTGGGCAAAAAGGTTTAAAAGACCACGATGCTCGCTATGAACAAGCCGAAGAATTTTTAGAGCTTTGCTATAAATATTGGGAAGGTTCATGGGAAAACGACGCAGTTAAAAAAGATAAAGTACAGCGTGTTTTTACAGATCCATCTAAAGTTCACACCATTCACCACCACGGAAAATATTACCAGAGTGAAGGTGTGTTTCAGGTGTCTCCTTCTGTGCAACGCACTCCAACACTGTTTCAAGCAGGTGCTTCACCAAAAGGCATGCAGTTTGCGACTCGTCATGCTGAGTGTGTATTTATTGGCGGCGACAAACCTGAAAAGATACGCGAACAAGTGAAAAAGATACGTGCTCTTGCCGAACAGCAAGGACGTGCAGCAGATGACATTAAAGTCTTTGTCGGTATAACCGTTGTTGTTGCCGACACACATGATCTTGCTGTACAAAAACTTAATGAATATCGTCAGTATGCCAGCCCTGAGGCAGGCTTAGCGCATTATGCGAGTTCAACAGGCATTGACTTAAGTAAATTTGCTGACGATGAAGCGATTCCTTACCAAAAAAGTAACAGCATTGTTTCGATTACCGAAAAATTTAAAGAACAGCAAATCACAAAAAATGACTTAAAAGCTCAACATGTTTTAGGTGGCCGTTATCCCCTTATCGTGGGTAGTGGCGAAGAAGTTGCTGAATACTTAATTCATCTTTTAGATGAGACTGATATTGATGGCTTTAATTTGACACGTACAGTTGCGCCTGAGTCTCACCACGATTTTATTCGCTTGGTTATTCCTGAACTACAACAGCGTGGTCGCTATAAAACTGCATATAAAACGGGTTCACTACGGAACAAAATTTTTAATCGGGGTGATCAATTACCAGAACAACACCCTGTTCAAGCGTTCCGATGTAGTCCCTATAACAACAGCAAAAACCTAACAAAAATTGAAGAAATAACCGCTTAAATTTGGAGATAGACATGGCTCAAACAGCCTCTAAAAAATGGCTAGGCGTAGGCTTAGTCGTTGTAGTCCTTTTTGTTGCTTTATTCTTATGGAATAAACATCGTCAAAGTGGCTCAAATGAACTTGTGATTGGCATTAGTCCACCATTTGCAAAACCTTTACAAGCTGCTGCCGATGAAGCAAAAAAACAAGGTTTAAATGTAAAACTGGTTGAGTTTTCTGACTGGAATACCCCAAACATTACCTTAAATCATGGGGATATTGATGCGAACTTTTTCCAGCATCAACCTTTCTTAGACAATGCAATTAAAGAAACAGGCTTTAAATTAAAGGCATTTGCAGTAGGTGCAGCGTCACATGTAGGACTTTATTCAAAGAAATATAAAAGCCTTGATGAAGTGCCACAAAACGCACGTGTAGTCATTCCAAATGATCCAGTGAATCAAGGTCGTGCACTACTACTTTTACAGCAAGCTAAATTAATTACGCTTAAAGATTCAAACAATCATTTATCTGCACTTAAAGATGTAGTTTCAAACCCTAAAAATTTGCAATTCGTAGAGGTTGAAGGGCCACAGACTGCCCGTGCGATTGATGATGTTGACTTGGCTTTTGGCTATCCACATTACTTACGCTTAGCAAAAACAGCTGACCCTAATAGTGCGCTTTTACTTGATGACAATACCAATAAGCGTTATGCCATTTTGTTTGTAGTGCGTGATGACTATCAAGATAAGGGCGACAAACTAAAGAAATTTGTTGAGATCTATCAAAACTCGCCAAAAGTTAAAGCTGTGTTAGACGCTGAAATTGGGCCAAAACTTTGGTTCCCTGGCTGGAAGTAATAACGGAAAGATTATGGCGATTCAGTTCAAACAGCATAAGCCTTGGTTACTCGGAATTACGATTTTAATCGTAGTTCTGGGCCTCGTCGGTTACCGTTATATTAAAAATAAACAAACCGATGATGTTTTAACGATTGGCATTAGCCCGCCTTATGCTGAGCTATTACAAAGCGTTGCCAATGAAGTAGAAAAGCAAGGCGTTCATGTCAAGCTTGTTGAATTTTCTGATTGGCGGGCACCAAACGTTGCCGTACAAAACGGTGATATTGATGCAAACTTTTTCCAGCAAAGCGTATTTCTACGTAATGCTGTTAAAGAAACGGGCTATGACTTACATGCATTTGGTGTGGGCTCAGGAAGTCATGTCGGTTTATATTCAAAAAAATATAAATCACTTGAAGAATTACCTTCAAAAGCACGTGTGGCTATTCCAAATGATCCAGTCAATTTAGCTCGTGCTTTAATTTTATTGCACCGTGCAGGTTTAATTCAGCTTAAAGACATAAATAATGAACTCTCAACAACCCAAGACATTATTGCAAATCCTAAACAACTGAGCTTTGTTGAAGTTGAAGGCCCTCAAACTGCACATGCATATAATGATGTCGATTTAATTTTCGGCTTCCCCCACTACTTAAAAATGGCAAAGGTAACCGACCCACATAGCGCATTATTTTTAGATCCAATCGATAAAAAATATGCAATTTTGTTTGTGACCCGTCGCGATTACCAAGACAAAAACCAAAAACTTGCAACCTTTGTTAAAGCATTCCAGAACTCAAAACAAGCACAAGACATTCTGGATAAAGACTTTGGTAAAGGTTTGTGGTTTCAAGGCTGGAAATAAGGAGAATGGCAATGGTGAGTTTTGGATCACAAGTTGATTTTTCTCTACCTCATATCAAAATTCGTGGTTTAAATAAGTTTTACCAATCTCAAGGTCAAAAACTGCATGCGTTAAAAGAGATTAACCTTGATATCCCACAAGGTAAGATTTTAGGCATTATTGGTAAAAGTGGTGCGGGAAAATCTTCCCTACTCCGCACTTTAAATGGCTTAGAACAAGTAAATACTGGCAGCATTCATATTCATCAACAAAATATTGCTGAATTGAGTCATGCTGAACTCATTCAAACCCGCCAGCGCATTGGAATGATTTTTCAACATTTCAATTTGATGTCTGCAAAAACGGTCTGGGAAAATGTGGCATTGCCCTTAAAAGTTTCCAATTACAACAAAGCAGATATCGACCAACGTGTAAATGAAGTTCTGGCACTCGTAGGTCTTGCAGATAAATCTAACTATTATCCATCACAACTTTCTGGCGGACAAAAGCAACGTGTTGGTATTGCACGTGCACTTGTTCACCACCCTGAAATTTTACTATGTGACGAGGCGACATCAGCACTCGACCCTGAAAGTACTGCCACTATTTTGGCTTTACTTAAAAAGATTAATCAGGAACTTGGCCTCACCATTGTATTAATTACTCACGAAATGCAGGTCATTCGAGAAATTTGTGATCAAGTCGTTGTGATTGATCAAGGTGAGATTGTAGAGGCTGGACAAGTTTGGTCGGTATTTTCACGACCAGAACAACAAATTACTCAAGAACTGTTAAACCTTGAGCAAATTACCCTGCCTTTTAAAATCAGCCCTCTACCCGATGAAAATTCGACGCATATAATCCTAAAACTGAAATATGAGGCGGAAGCACATCAGGTTCCGGATATTCAAGAACTCCTTGCTAGATTTAAAGCACCAGTCAATTTATATCAAAGTCAGGTGGATACCATTCAAGGGCATATTATTGGCTCGCTTTTAGTTGGTATTCCTAACGTAGAAATTGATCTTTCATCTATACAACAAGATGCATTAACAGCAAATGCACAATTTGAGGTACTTGGCTATGCAAGACCAGCTCATTGATTTATTAATTACTGGAACTGTAGATACCTTACTCATGGTAGGTGCATCTGCATTTATTGCTTTTTTAATTGGCTTACCTATTGCTGTTGTTTTAGTCAGTACTTCTGAACATGGCATTCACCCGTCGCAAAAGATTAATCAGTCTTTGGGTTGGGTCATCAACATTACTCGTTCTGTACCTTTTCTTATTTTAATGGTTGCACTTATTCCTCTTACTCGCTGGATTGTCGGCACAAGTTATGGCGTATGGGCAGCGGTGGTTCCACTAACTATTGCCGCCATTCCATTTTTTGCGCGTATTGCAGAAGTCAGCTTACGTGAAGTCGATCAAGGCTTAATTGAAGCAGCACAAGCCATGGGTTGTAACCGTAAACAAATTATTTGGCATGTACTTTTACCAGAGGCTTTGCCGGGTATTGTGGCAGGCTTTACAGTGACTATTGTGACCATGATTAACTCATCTGCGATTGCTGGTGCTATTGGTGCGGGTGGCTTAGGAGACATTGCTTATCGATACGGTTATCAACGTTTTGATATGCAAATTATGTTGGCTGTAATTTTAGTGCTCATTATTTTAGTCATGTTAGTACAAGCGACTGGCGATGCATTAGCCCAGCAACTTGATAAACGTAAAGTTTAAAAGTAATACACCCCTGCTCTAGCCATGACTTTGTCATGGCTTTCATGTAAAATCAGCGACAATTTTTAATTTACACATTTGTGAGTGGTTTTCATGGGTTTTAATTGCGGTATTGTTGGTCTGCCAAACGTAGGGAAATCTACCCTTTTCAATGCATTAACGAAAGCAGCGATTGCAGCGGAAAACTTCCCTTTCTGTACCATTGAACCAAACACAGGTATTGTTCCTGTACCAGATCCACGTTTAGACAAACTTGCTGCGATTGTTAAACCACAGCGTATTTTGCCAACCACAATGGAATTTGTGGACATTGCAGGTCTTGTTGCTGGTGCCTCAAAAGGTGAAGGTTTGGGTAACCAGTTCCTTGCTAACATTCGTGAAACTGATGCGATTGCTCACGTTGTACGTTGTTTCGAAGATGAAAACGTCATACACGTAAATGGCAAAATTGATCCGTTAGACGACATCGCAACTATTAATACTGAACTTGCACTTGCAGACCTTGAAACTGTTGCTAAAGCAATTTTACGCTTAACTAAAGTAGCTAAAGGCGGTGACAAAGAAGCTGTAGCAACTAAAGCAGTTTTAGAAAAAATTCAACCGTTGCTTGACGAAGGTAAACCAGCTCGTGCAGCTGATTTGTCTGATGACGAGCGTAAATTAGTTCGTGGTTTTGGTTTAATGACTTTAAAACCAACTATGTATATTGCAAACGTTGCAGAAGATGGTTTTGAAAACAACCCACACTTAGAAGCAGTTAAAAAACTTGCGGCTGAAGAAAACGCTATCGTTGTTCCTCTTTGCAACCAGATTGAAGCTGAAATTTCATTATTAGAAGATGAAGATCGTGCTGAGTTCTTAGAAGCAATGGGTATGGAAGAACCTGGCTTAAACGTGGTTATCCGTGCAGGTTATGCGCTTTTAGGTTTACAAACTTATTTCACTGCCGGTGTACAAGAAGTACGTGCTTGGACAGTAAAAGTTGGTGCAACCGCTCCTCAAGCAGCTGGTGTGATTCATACCGACTTTGAAAAAGGCTTTATCCGTGCTGAAGTTGTTGCATACGATGACTTCGTACAATACAACGGTGAGAACGGCGCTAAAGAAGCTGGTAAATGGCGTTTAGAAGGTAAAACTTACGTCGTTCAAGACGGCGATGTTATGCACTTCCGTTTTAACGTTTAAGTTAAAGCTAAAAAAGCCCCAATATATTGGGGCTTTTTTTATATTTAATGACTTAAATCCATCGCCTCTCGTTTACTACGGGCCTCTTGTAGAATACGCGCATGCAAAGGCTTTCTAAAACCTAGCATAAATATAAATTCTGCCAATACAAATAATGGACCTATCGCAAGTCCTATTACATCATCAACAAAAGCAGGTTTTTTCTTTTCAAAATAATGACCTACAAACTGAAACACCCATCCCACTACAAAGAAACCAATACTTGCAGCCAACCATTGTCCTAAAGAAAGCTCGGCAATTTGACTCGCCAATGGATACACAGCCACCAATATAATGAGCATGATTAAGCCAAAAACTTTATCTAAAAATAAATAGTAAATTGAGCTTATTGCAATCAACACTATGGCTAAAGTGAGTTTAAAACTGTAAATGTCTAGTCCAGCTCTTGCTGTTAAACATAAAATTGAAAATACAATAAGCGGAATACCAACAAAGTGCGTCAAAATATTTTGATGATTTAAATGATAAGCCGCATATTGGCTCAGTTTCTGTTCCAGATTTGACATAAGTTATTCCCTATTCACCTAACTATAGCCATACTGTACAAATAAGGAAAATTTAAAGTTGTCAGCTATTTGACAAAGTAATGAATTTTTTCATGGATGGGCTGATATTGGATCTTATTTATATTAACCGATTAAAAGAAAACACATGGTTTAGTGTGCTGCCGGAAACATTCCAAAAGTTTATTCTAGAATATGGCAAGCAAATTACTTTTGAGAAAAATAGCTACGTTTTCCACGCTCAAGATGAGTTTGATGGTATTTATACCGTCCTTGAAGGCTCAATTAGCTTGGGTTATGTCGATGTAAATGGTAATGAAGCACTTTCTGCAATTGCTGAGCCGATTATGTGGTTCGGTGAAATATCTTTAATTGACCATGAACCACGTTCGCACGATGCGATTGCTTTGAAAAAAAGTACAGTTCTACATATTCCTGCAAAACCATTAAATGACTTACTCAAAGATAATCCGTATTATTGGTACTATTTTGCACGCTTAACCAGCCAAAAACTCAGGTACGTTTTTTTAGAACAGATTGCCATACAAACACGCAGTCTTTCTCAAAGACTTGCTCAACGTCTTTTATTTATTTTAGAGGGTTACGGCAATCATCTTATTGTCCAAGAAAGACAAATTCATATTTCTCAAGACCAATTAGCTAATATGCTAACCGTCTCAAGACAAACCATTAATCATGAATTAAACCTTTTAGAAAAACAAAATATTATTAAAATTTCGTTTAGAAAAATTGAGATTTTAGATATTGAAAAATTAAATTTAATTGCAAAATCGCATACTTAAAGGTGCTATATAATAAAAACTTAAAATTAAATTAAAAAATCAGATAACACTGCAAAATAAAACATTGTTCAAACTCTATTTCACAAAATAAGTATTCCAAAACAGAAATTTTCATCTTACACTCAAACTGAGCAATAATACTCAACAAGGCGCTGATTAACATGAAAAAATTATCAACAATTCTTACAGCTGGCGTATTGGCAATGTTAAGTGTTTCGGCATTTGCATGTCCAAAAGGAACTCAACTCCAAGGAGGAACTGGACCACATCATAAAGGCGGTAAATGTGTTGCTGTAAGCGGCAAGACTACTGCTCAAAAAGCAAAAAAAGAAGCTGAAAAAACAAAAACAGATGTTAAAAAAGATATGAATGAGCAGAAACATGCTGCAATGACTAGCGCAACTCACGCTAAACAAGAAGCAAATCAAGCTACTCATCAAATGAAACAAGATGCTGTAAAAACTGCGAACACTGCTAAAACCGCAACAAAACCATAATTAATATTGATTAATTTATGGATATAAAAAGGCGAGATTTAAAATCTCGCTTTTTTATATGTAGTCTCTTTATTTCGGAGATGTATTTCCTAAATTAGGATTATCAATCGCGTCCTTACATTGCTGCTTATCACGCTCATAATCAGCCTGTTTTTGAGCAACAGAATTTGCATTTTCCACAGTTTCTCTCGCCCACACATCTAAACTGGTTAAGGCTTTGCGGCAAAGCGCATATTTTCCTTCAGTGACCGAATCCGTCATTTTCACATTAATACGCCAATCCGTACTGAGCTGACGCAGTGGTTTACGAACTTTATCATTTATCTGACTAAGCTGTTTTCCATAGACTAAAGGATCAACGGTATTAATGAGTGTCCATGCTTTGTTTGCATAGGCCGTTGCATCATTGGTTAATTTCGGCGCTGGTTTAATTTCAACTTTTTTATCCGTGCTCTGATTTCCATTATCACAGCCTTGCAATATAAATACGCTCGCACTCAGGATGGCGATATAAACTAAACGAGTTTTTGACTTGAACATATCAAACTGCCGAATTAAACATTTCGGCACTATGCTATTAAATTCGGCTACAATACTCAATCTTTCAAGTTATTATAATTGGTTTACTGCCAAGGTGTCTTGTGTCAAATCAACAACAGATGGCTGCTCAAACAGCAACTTTTTGGCAGGGTGCCAAAGATAGTCAAGCCATCGTACTTACTTATTTACCGGTTTCTTTTGCCTTTGGCGTTTCTGCATCTCAATTTGGTTTTAGCCCATGGGAAGCATTTTTTCTTTCATGTTCAATGTATGCAGGTGCTAGCCAATTTTTAGTGGTGGCTCTTTTAGCAAGCGGCTCCTCTATTTGGCTAACTGCCCTAACGGTTATTGCACTTGATATTCGCCATGTACTTTATGGTCCAGCACTATATAACCTAATTCCAAATAAACTGAACTTAAAAAAGACGGCTGTTTGGGCTTGGGGCCTTACAGATGAGGTTTTTGCGAGTGGAATGATTCAGCTTTCACAGCGCAAGCAGCAATGGTCTGAATCTTGGATGTTAGGCTTAAGTCTGTTCAGCTGGATGTCTTGGGCAAGTGGTTCATTGTTAGGTGGGCTATTTGCAGATCAAGTCGCTCATCTTCCAAAGTTTTTACAAGCAGCTTTAGATTTCTTATTACCTGCTTTATTTTTAAGTTTTTTACTCGCGGCTTTTGAACGTAAACATACTTTAGTCGTCGGTGTATCCTTAATCGTTTCAGCCTTGGCCTGTTATTGGATTAACTTATCTGCTGCTATTTTTATTGGTATTTTTTCAGGCATTTTAGCGGGTCTATTTAAACATTATGTGCTGAAACAGTTTGATGAGGTTGAAGCCTAATATGAACTTAGAAATTATTTTGGTCGGCATTATTGTTGGTATTGCTAATTTTGCTTCCCGCTTCGGACCATTTTTTGTTATACAGAAACTACAAGGTACTCATCAAAAACGTGGGGCTGTCTGGATAAAAATTGCTTTAGGAAGTATTGGTATATCTGCAATTAGTGCAATGCTTGTGGTTGCCACCCTGCCCCCACTTCTTAAAAATCCAGATAAAAGTTTAGCAATGCTCATCGGCTTTCTGGTTTTAGCAGGTCTTTATTTTAAATTTAAGAAAATTGTTCCTGCGACGTTAACTGCTGCACTCGTTTATGGCTTGATCTACACTTATTTACCTTTATAAATAGATAAACTTATCAACATTATATAATATATAAATGCTAGAAGTGATTAAAAATAATGACTTCTAGCATGAAAAACTCATTTTTGAAATTTATTAAAAGATAACACCATCTAGCGATTAGAGATAAAAATGTCACAAGTTAAAATTTATGCAAATGAACAAACGATCATGCAATATCGAGAAATGCTTTCTCATGCGATTCATCAAGCGCTCATTGAAGAGTTGAAATACCCAATCGAGAAAAGATTTCAAAGGTTTATTAGCCTTAAACCAGAAAACTTTATCTATCCTTCAGATCGAAGCCAGCACTACGTTATTATTGAACTTTCAATGTTTACTGGCCGAAGCACCGAAGCCAAGAAAAGATTAATCCAAACCTTATTTCGTAATATTCAACAGTATTGCCGAATTAATCCTCAAGACATTGAAATCACAATTTTCGAAACCCCTAAAGAAAATTGGGGTATCCGTGGTCAAAACGCAGATGAATTACATTTAAATTATCAAGTTAACGTTTAAAAACGACTTACCTCATTGTCTGACAAAATTCATCTTTTTATGCGTTATAAGGCTTAACTCCACCATAAGTTCTGCTATGCTTAAAAAAATAATTTTGTCAGGATGATTCGCATGAGCGTGACACTCGGTACCCCACTTCAATCTTCTGCATTTAAAGTTTTATTGTTAGGTTCAGGAGAGCTTGGCAAAGAAGTTGTAATTTCCCTACAACGCCTTGGTGTAGAAGTACATGCAGCCGACCGTTATGATCACGCACCAGCTATGCAAGTTGCACATTTTTCTTATGTGTTAAACATGGCTGACCCTACTCAATTAAAACAGCTCATTGAAAAAGTTAAACCGAATTTAATTGTTCCAGAAATTGAAGCGATTGCGACAGAAGTTTTGCTTGAGATTGAAGCTAACCAAACAGCAACTGTCATTCCTTCTGCTAAAGCTGTAAACCTCACCATGAACCGTGAAGGTATTCGCCGACTTGCTGCTGAAGAGCTTGGTTTACCTACTTCTGCTTATCGTTTTGCTGACTCTTTAGAAAGTTTCCGCGCAGCTTGTGATGATATTGGTTATCCGAACTTTGTAAAACCAGTCATGTCATCTTCAGGTAAAGGTCAGTCTCGCGTAAAAAGTTTCGATGAAGTCGACGCGGCTTGGGAATATGCAATGCAAGGTGGTCGTGTTAACCAAGGCACTGTCATTATTGAATCTCAAATTGATTTTGATTTTGAAATTACCTTACTTACTGTTCGTGCTAAAAACCCTGAAACCGGTGAAATTGAAACTCACTACTGTGACCCAATTGGTCACCGCCAAGATGCAGGCGACTATGTAGAAAGCTGGCAACCTCAACCAATGACACCTGCTGCACTTGAAGAAGCAAAACGTATTGCAAATAAAGTGACAACAGCACTTGGTGGCTGTGGTATTTTTGGTGTAGAACTGTTTATCAAGGGTGATAAAGTTTGGTTCAGTGAAGTTTCTCCTCGTCCACACGACACAGGACTTGTAACTTTAGCGTCTCAGTATCAAAGTGAATTTGAATTACATGCACGCGCCATTTTAGGTTTACCTGTAAATACAGCACGTCACAGTGTGGCCGCAAGTGCCGTAATTTATGCTGGAGTCGATGCTAATAATTTAAGTTATAGCAATCTGAATGTAGCCTTAGCTCACCCAGATACTGACTTACGTTTATTTGGCAAACCTGAAGGTTTCAAGCGTCGCCGTATGGGTGTCGCAACGGCTCGTGCTGAAAATACTGATATTGCCCGTACTTTAGCGAAAGAAACCGCTGATCAAGTAAGCGTTCAAACAAACTCTTAATTTTTACTTATTGGTAGACCCATTTTCATGATCAATACATCGCCATTGTTGAACTATGTCTCAAGTCATCATGATATTAAAGCCATTAATCAGTGGCGAACGGATGTAGAAAAACAGTTGCAAGATTCATATGAAAATGGGCAATCTATTCGTGAAATTATTAAAGCTCGTTCAGATTTAGTTGATGAAGCACTGATCTTTTTATGGAAACATGCTGAACTTGATCAGACTGAATTGGGTCTTTTTGCTGTAGGTGGTTATGGGCGCCGTGAAATGCTGCCCTATTCCGACGTCGATATCATGATCCTATCGGAACATGAAATTAACGAAGAAAATGAAAAACGCATCTCTACTTTTATTTCTTCATTATGGGACGTTGGAAACTTTAAACCCGGCATTAGCGTTCGTACCATTCAAAGCTGTGTTGAACAAGCCGCTACCGATTTAACGGTTGCAACCACTTTAATTGAAGCGCGTTTAATAACAGGTAATACTCAACTTGCAAGATGGCCTCGCCGCATTGTTTCACAAACATGGACAGATAAAACCTTTTATGACGCAAAAATGGCAGAACAAGCCAAGCGTTACCACCAACACAACAATACTGAAAGTAATTTAGAACCTGACATTAAAAATGCACCAGGTGGTATTCGTGATATTAACCAGATTGGTTGGATTGCTAAACGCCACTTCCGTGTAAACCGTATTTATGACTTAGTACATTTAGGCTTTATTTCAGAATTTGAATTGGGTGTTTTAGAAGAAGCAGAAAGTTTTCTTTGGGAAATCCGTCACCACTTACACCGTTTAGCCAAACGTGATGAAAACCGTTTGCTTTTCGATCACCAAAGGGAAATTGCCGCTAAATTTGGATATGTGCGCCAAGAAGGCCAACCTGTAAATTATGGCGTTGAGCAATTCATGAAACGCTACTATCGTACGGCACAACAGGTTTCAACACTGAATGAAATGTTGCTGGCGTATTTTAGTGAGTCTGTCATTACTCCTCGACTCCCCAACTATGAACGCAAAATTGAAGTTGTTAACGATCACTTTAAGATTGTCGATAATAAACTTGCCGTACAGCATCATAAAATATTTGCAGAACATCCAAGTGCGATTTTAGAGTTGTTCTATATTTTAGCGAATCGACCAGATATCGAAGGTATTCGTGCTCGAACTTTGCGCTTACTTATTCTTGCAGCAAAAAGAATTAACCAAAGTTACCGTAATAACCCAGAAAACCAAGCACTGTTTATGTCGATTATTCGCTCACCGTATCGTCTATACGATACCTTAGTTGCGATGAAACGTTATGGTGTTTTAGGAAACTATATTCCTGCTTTTGGGCAAATTATGGGTCTTATGCAATATGACCTATTCCATATCTATACGGTCGATGCTCACACCTTATTACTACTACGTAATTTAAATCGTTTTAGAGAACCTGAATTTGCCAAAGAGTTCCCTGTGGTAAGCTCAGTTTTCCAACGTCTTGCCCGTCAAGATATTGTCTTTATTGCTGCATTATTCCATGACATTGCAAAAGGCCGTGGTGGTGACCACAGCGAACTTGGTGCAGAAGACGCGATTGAGTTTGGACGTGCACATGGCTTTACAGAGCGTGAATGCAAATTAATCGCATGGCTCATTCAAAATCATTTACTCATGTCTTTGACAGCTCAGAAAAAAGATATTTCCGATCCGGATGTTGTTAAAGATTTCGCTGAAAAACTTGGTGATATGGAGCATCTTGATTATCTCTATACTTTGACGGTTGCCGATATTAATGCGACAAATCCAAAACTCTGGAATACATGGCGCGCATCACTTATGCGTCAGCTTTATACCCATGCCCGTGATGTAATCCGTACTGGTTTAGGTCGTCCTGTTGACTATCAAATGCTGATTGAAGACACTAAGTTTGCAGCAAGTGAATTACTGGTAAATAACTTTGCATTAGCTGATGTCGAAAAAGTATGGCAAGAACTTGGTGATGAATACTTCATTAAAGAGTCAGCAGACGAAATTGCATGGCACACACAAGCAATTTTAAAACATGGTGATAATCCGGAGCCATTAGTCCTCTTGCGTGCCCACCGTAAAGCAGCTCAGGATGCTGTGCAAATCTTTATTTATACACGCGATCAACCTAATCTCTTTGCCACAACCGTTGCTGTTTTAGACCGAATGAACCTAGACGTTCAGGACGCAAAAATTATCACGGCAAGTACAGCATTTAGCTTAGACACTTATGTTGTACTCGATCGTTTCGGTACATTACTTACCGACCCAGAACGCGAAGAAACTGTTAAAAATGCATTAGTGAAGGCACTTAGCCAACCAGACCAATACCCTGGGCTAATGCAACGCCGTATTCCACGTCAATTACGTCACTTCGATATTGAAAATACAGTCGACGTTACATTGAATGAAGCTCTACAGCAAAACATGGTCGAAATTTCAACACTTGACCATCCTGGCCTACTTGCACGTGTAGGTGGTTTATTTATGATGCAAGGTTTAGACATCCATTCAGCCCGAATCGCAACTTTAGGTGAACGTGCCGAAGATATTTTCTTTGTCACCAAAAAAGATGGAAAACCGCTGAATAACGAAGAGGTCAAACTCTTCTCGGAAAAACTGAAAGCTGCATTAGATGAAGCATCTAATCAAATTTGTCAGCACTGAAACTCAACTACTTGGTAACTGTTTAATGAACTCTAGCTTGTCGTTATTACATCCGTATCCATTTGAAAAGTTAAACCAACTTTTTAAGGATACTACTCCTGCTAACCTTCCCTTGATTCCACTATCAATTGGTGAACCTAAGCATCCAGCACCAGAGTTTGTTAAACAGGCTATTATTGATAACTTTAATCATCTATCCACTTATCCAAACAGCAAAGGCTTACCTGAGCTTCGCCAAAGTATTGCAGAGTGGTTAACTAAGCGCTTTAAACTTAATAGTATTAGTGCTGAAAACCATATTTTGCCTGTATCTGGTACACGTGAAGGTATTTTCTCTTTTGTTCAAGCTTTGATTAACCGTGAAGATGCACCCTATGTGGTGATGCCAAATCCGTTTTATCAAATTTATGAAGGTGCTGCTTTACTCGCAGGTGCTAAGCCATACTTTATTAATTGCACAGAAGAAAATGGTTATTTAGGTGACTTTGACGCAGTACCAGCAGAGGTTTGGGAAAAGACAGCGCTTCTTTTTGTATGTACACCGGGCAACCCAACAGGTACTGTACTTTCTAAAGAGCAATTTAAAAAGCTGATTGCCCTATCTGATCAATATAATTTTGTTATTGCTTCTGATGAATGCTATTCAGAACTTTGGTTTGACCAAGCCCCTACAGGTTTATTAGAAGTTTGTGCTGAACTTGGCCGTGATGACTACAAAAACTGTATCGTCTTCCATTCACTTTCAAAACGCTCAAATTTACCGGGCATGCGTTCAGGTTTTGTAGCTGGTGATGCTGATTTGTTAAAACCATATTTGCAATACCGAACCTATCACGGTGCAGCAATGCCCGTACAACATCAGCTTGCTTCAATTGCTGCATGGAATGATGAAAATCATGTTGAAGAAAACCGTAAGCAATATCGTGCAAAATTTGACTTATTCCAATCTGAACTAGGCCATTTGCTTCCATTACAAAAACCTGATGCTGGTTTTTACTATTGGCTAAAAGTTGATAATGATGAAACTTTTGCCAAGATGCTCATGGAAAAAGCACACATTAAAGTTTTACCGGGTCGTTATTTATCTCGTGACACTGAACAAGGTAACCCAGGAGCCAACCATGTACGTATGGCTTTAGTGGCAGACTTGGCACAATGTGAAGAAGTGGTTAAACGTTTAAAAGCGATTCTGTAAGCTTCTTCTTACTTAGTTGTACAGCCTTTACTCAGGTTGTACAACTAGGCTATAAAGCTATTTATATGTAATCAAAAGCACAGCAAAAATAATAAAAGCAATACTAGAACAATAGTATAAACCTGTCGCAGAGCGCTTAATTTTGTCTAAAACCCGCCCCTGAGCAAGTAATCCAATCAGCAGAATATTCCAACCAAGAACAACTCCAACCATCCATACACTCATGAGCAGTTTTTGAATTAAGCTAAACTTATATTGTATAAGCAGCATCAAACTACTATAAAACATAATATTTTTAGGATTTAGAAGACTAGACTGCACACCTAACATTAAACTTTTAATTTTGTTTTTCTTAAGGTTGGCTTGATCACTTAAATTATTGTCTTCAGGTGAAAAAGATAAAACACTAGATCTGGCTGCCTTAAAGCAAAGAACACTCAAATAAACTAAATACGCTGCACCAAGCCATTTCAATAATGTAAGAATGCTACTGCTCAAATCTCCAAGCAGCATAAAACCAAATAAACATGCAGCTAAAATTAAAGCATTTCCGAAAGTAATGCCCAAAACAACACCATAGGTATAACGGCGCCCTTTTTGCAAAAGACTAGTGAGAATTAAAAAGAAATCCGGACCCGGTGATAACAGTGCCAAAAAATGAGTAAATGCAATAACTAAAAAAACTTCCATAACGGCTTCATCTATAAAACAGTCTGGAAAATCTTAGAAATAGAGCTAAACAATTTCTTGTAAATTATTGCGCGGCTGCGAGCTGGAACTGCCGAGGAGTTACCCCTGTATGCGCTTTGAAAGCTTTATGAAAATGGCTTTGATCACTAAAACCTAAGTTGACGGCCAGCTCTGCGAGTGAAATTCCCTGTTTAAGGAGTTCTCGAGCTTGGTTAATTTTTAAATTTATTTGAAAAGCATGGGGTGTTAGACCGACATTTGCTTTAAATAACCGTATGATCGCATAACGGCTCAGACCAATCTGCTGGGCAAGTACCTCTAAAGAAATAAAATCCTCAGAAGAGGTAATTACATTAATTAAATCTAGAAAATCTCTATATAAGTACTGCGGTTTTTGTATTTCTTCTAAAATAAAATGAGGCAATAATAAATCTATAAGACAATCAAAAAGCGCCTGTTCCTTTTCAAGAATTAGCTTTTGCGTATCAAAAAGTGTCTTATTCATTTCAGTAAAAGCTTTGTATAAAGTTTCATCTTTTATAATGATCGGCTTATGCTGTGGCAGATGCAAATCAAAACCTTGCTGTTGAAACTCTGAATATAACTGGCTTAACCAAGTCAGATCTAAATGCAACATTTGGTAACTCCAAGCCATATTTGGCTTAGGATTACAAGAATGCTCAATATGGGCGGGTACAATAACTAAAGTACCCGCGGAGATCTCTTGCGCAGTGCTAAAAGAACTTTTAAAAATACTATTCCCTTCGTCTACAGCACCAATTGAAAATGTTGGATGGCTATGAGACTTATAACATGTTCGGCTAAAACACGACCTTCGAGTTTCAACATATGGCATTCGCCGATCTTGCCAAAACTCGAAAGGTTGAGGAATAGCGTTCATTGAATCGATTAGCCCGCTAATGCTTTTTCAATATCGGCTTCCAATGCCTCTGGTTTAGTTGTAGGTGCATAACGATTTAAAACTGAACCATCTTTGCCAACCAAAAACTTGGTAAAGTTCCATTTAATACTACTACTTCCCAAAATTCCTTTTGCTTCACGTGTTAAATATCTAAAAATCACATGAGCTTCAGGCCCTTTCACATCGACTTTGGCAAACATAGGGAATTTCACCCCATAATTTCGCTGGCAGAAAGCCCCGATTTCTTTATTATTTCCTGGATCTTGCCCACCAAACTGGTTGCAGGGAAAACCTAAAACTTCCAAACCTTGATCTTTATATTTTTCATAAAGTTTTTCGAGGCCCGCAAACTGTGGAGTAAAACCACATTTACTGGCAGTATTTACAATTAATAAAACTTTACCTTTGTAATCAGCAAATTGCTTAATATCACCTTCTAACAATTCAGCTTCAAACTGATAAATGTTACTCATGGATAAGTTTCCTCGTCATTTTTTTCTTGTGTTTTAAGTTGTAATGATGCCGAGTTCACACAGTAGCGTAAACCTGTCGGCTGTGGTCCATCTTCAAAAACATGCCCAAGATGGGCTTCGCAATCATGACAAACAATTTCAGTTCTGACCATACCATGTGTTAAATCTTCATGTTCATCAATAACAGTTCCATTTACTGGGCGAAAGAAGCTTGGCCAACCGCAACCGCTATCGTATTTTGCATCTGACGAGAACAATTCCGCGCCACAACAACGACAAACATAAGTACCGTGCTGCTTAGTATTCCAGTATTGCCCCGTAAAAGCTGGTTCAGTGCCCTTTTGTCGTGTTATCCGATATTCTTCTGGTGATAACTCTCTTTGCCATTCCCGGTCTGTTTTATTAACTTTTCCCATGACATGCACCTTTTATTCTGATGTAAACATAAATTGATAATCGTATTTTATATTTACGCCATTCATCAAAAAAACACTAGTCTCTGAACGTAAAATTTGTTGGAATTTAATCATCTAAGCAATAGAAAGCAAAAAGTAAGCAAATTACAAAAACAAAAGTAAGCATATTTATGCTTTATTTTCTTTCAAGGAAGCAAAGATGGTGCTATTCTTGTTTGGCACGGTTGTATAGGACAAAACATGTCTCAGAAAAAAAGTGTGCTTTTCCAGCAACTATTACCAGTTATCAAAGAGTATCAGCAATCGGGTTTTACCCATGAAAAAATTGTTGAATTACTAAAAGATCAACATGATCTAAATTTGGTAACGGTTAAAACATTTAAAAGTTATTTATACCGATATGCAAAAGTGAACCCAGCTATGTCTAAAAATACTGCTACTCTCCAATCCATGCCAACTTCTCGGGAAATTAAGAAATCATCGAAGCTTGAGCATGTTTGCTATGACATTCGCGGACCTGTATTACGAGCCGCCAATGAAATGGAAGAGCAAGGACATAAAATCATTAAGCTAAATATCGGCAACCCTGCTCCATTTGGTTTTGAAGCACCACAAGAAATTATTAATGACGTTGCTTTAAACCTACCAAATGCAATTGGCTATGTTGACTCAAAAGGTATCTTCCCTGCACGTAAAGCGATCTGCCAGTACTACCAACAAAAAGGTATCTTAAATATGCACGTTAATGACGTGTATATCGGTAACGGCGTGTCTGAACTTATTGTAATGGCTATGCAAGGTCTACTTGATGATGGCGATGAAATGCTAATTCCAATGCCGGACTATCCGCTTTGGACAGCAGCCGTTAATCTTTCGGGTGGTACTGCTATTCACTATAAATGTGATGAAGAAAATAGTTGGTATCCAGATATTGCCGATATTGAAAGTAAAATTACTTCAAATACCCGTGGTATTGTGATTATTAACCCGAACAACCCAACTGGCTCGGTATATCCACGCCACGTGCTTGAACAAATTGTGGCTCTTGCCAAGAAATACGATTTGATTTTATTTGCTGACGAAATTTACGACAAAATTGTTTATGACGGAATTGAGCACGTTTCGGTTGCCTCTTTAGCTGGCGATCAGTTATGTATTTCGTTCAATGGTTTATCAAAAGCTTATCGTATTGCTGGTTTCCGCTCAGGTTGGATGGCAATCACAGGCGATAGAAGTCGTGCGGCAGACTATATTGAAGGCTTAGATATGTTAGCTTCTATGCGTTTATGCGCAAACGTACAAGCTCAATATGCAATTCAAACTGCGCTTGGCGGCTATCAATCCATTAATGACTTAATCCGCCCGGGTGGTCGTCTATATGAACAGCGCAATATCGCATGGGAAATGTTAAATGAAATTCCTGGGGTAAGCTGTGTAAAACCAGAAGGTGCAATGTATTGTTTCCCACGACTTGATCCTAACATTTACCCAATCGAAGACGACGAAAAGCTAATGTTAGATTTACTTCGTGCCGAAAAAGTACTTTTGGTACAAGGAACGGGATTTAACTGGCCAACACCAGATCATTTCCGGGTTGTTTTCTTACCTGCAGAAAATGAATTACGCGAAGCAATTGGTCGCTTAGGTCGTTTCTTAGCAAATCGCCGTTAAAAAATGCATAATTAAAAAAGGCATCTCAATTAGATGCCTTTTTTATTTTTATACCATTTATGCAGGTAGTTAAAAACTTAACCACTTCATTTTAAGCATACTTGAAAAACAACTTAGTATGTTGATTCAAATATGTTTTTTATAAAACAAATTCATTCTAGTCTTTTCTTAAAAAGAAAATAATATTTTTTACCATTCGATTAAATTCTTATATTTTTCCTGTATTTCTCTTCTCGCTATTATGCAAAAAATGCATGAGTTGATATTTTTTTGCATTTCACACTGCTTCAAAATCGAGCAACAATCCCTTTCCATAACAACATCACCATATTCGATTCGGTTAACACTGATGCAGATTTAGGAAGATGAAATCAGTTAACGGACCGAACTGAACTTACAAGGAAAGCTTTTCAATCATCTCTAGCCCATCTAAAAGATGATTGAACCCAAAGGATAGAGGTTCATATGAAGCAAAAGAAATTGCTCAAGTATATTGTGGTTGCTATTTTATTAGGAGTATTGACAGGTTGGATCTGTCACCACTTCTTTAATGAAGGTGAGCAACTGAAGCAAATCGCTTCTTATTTCAATATCGTCACAGATATCTTTTTACGTCTCATCAAAATGATTATTGCACCACTGGTATTTGCCACAATTGTGTCTGGCATTGTATCTATGGGTAAATCAACTTCTATTGGTAGTATCACGCTTAAGTCAATGACTTGGTTTATTACTGCGTCATTTGTATCGCTTGCAATCGGTATGGGTTTAGTCAATTTTTTTCAACCTGGCGCGGCATTAAATTTAGTATTACCAACAGCTCAAGAACTCAGTAGCGCCTCTCTCCCAGCGACTACTGGCTTTACACTACAGTCATTTTTAAGCCATGTTTTTCCACGCAGTATTGCAGAAGCCATGGCGAACAATGATATTTTACAAGTGCTTGTTTTTGCTATTTTCTTTGGTTCAGCACTCGCATATGTCAATCAGGGTAAAGAAAAAGACTCCGTTATTATTCGTCTAACAGATGAACTCAGTAAAATTATGTTCCGTATTACTGATTACGTCATGAAATTTGCACCTATAGCAGTTTTTGCAGCGATTGCTTCTGCAATTACAGTACAAGGTTTAGGATTAATTGTTGACTACGGAATTTTAATTGCAGAATTCTACTTTGGGCTTTTATTACTCTGGGTTGTTTTATTCTCGGTGGGTGCAATCGTACTGAAAAAAGATATCTTCCGTTTAGGCAAGTTAATTCGTGAGCCTGTAACCCTTGCTTTTGCTACAGCTTCTAGTGAATCAGCTTATCCTAAAGTTATGGACGCCCTAAATAAGTTCGGTGTGCCTAAAAAAGTGACGAGCTTCGTTTTACCTTTAGGTTATTCATTTAATCTTGATGGTTCAATGATGTATACCACCTTTGCGGTACTCTTTATTGCTCAGGCTTACCACATTGATTTGAGCTTTACCCAGCAAATCTTAATTTTGTTAACTCTTATGGTAACAAGTAAAGGTATTGCAGGTGTTTCGAGAGCTTCTATTGTTGTAATTTCAGCGACACTCACGATGTTCCATTTGCCTGAAGCTGGCATTTTGTTATTGCTTGGAATTGACCAATTCTTAGATATGGGCCGCACCGCTACAAATGTGGTTGGTAATAGTATTGCTACCGCAGTTGTGGCAAAACTTGAAGGTGACAAAGTTGCTGATATTGAAGAGTCGCCAGAACCTGTATTAATTAAAACAACACAAGAACAAACGATCGCTTAAGTTTCTCTTTTCTCCCACTCTCCCAACTAAAGAGCAATTTTATATGACCAATAAAATTGCTCTTTTTTTATTCTAAAATTAAACAATAAAAATTTACCGACATTTTTATATTAAATAATGAACTCAATAATAGGTTTTAGTTCCTATTAAATTTCTTAATTTTAAACCTTAAAAAAAGAATAAAAACCAAACAATCAAAATTTATATTTTTAAAAATATAGATCAAATGCTTACTTTTTAATTCAATTTATTGTTTATTATTTATATTAAATAACTGAAATTATTATTGAGTTTAACTATATGAATTTTAATATTATTTATAATTTTAACTATAACATTAAAAATCAACAATATAAAATTATCATCTGGTAAATAAAACTTTAAAACCACCTATTATTTTTTATTTTTATAATAATAAAAAAGTCATTTGTAATCTTTATATAAAAAAGTGAAAAAAGAGAGATAAATTAGAAAAACTTAATAGATTTTTTATTTTTTTCATGATATTTATTAGCGCTGAATAAGAGCAATGACTAAATGATTGTTGTTGAAACAAAATGATATTCAGGGATGCTTCTTATTCAAATAAGTTGTGAATATGTTTTACATGGTATGTATTTTGCTTAGGAAAAGCAGGCGTATTCAGCAAACTTCTACTTCGTCACTTCATAAGGATATTTTCGATGTTGACTAAAACTGTTAAATCTTTCGGTTTAGCTATGGGCTTATTGGCCTGCTCTCTCCCTCTTTACGCAAAAAACAACGTTGTTGTCGTTGCTACTGGCGGTACAATCGCTGGTGCTGGTGCAAGCTCAGCAAATAGTGCAACTTACACAGCAGCAAAAGTTCCAGTTGATGCTTTAATCAATGCAGTGCCACAAATCAAAGATTTGGCAAATGTGAGTGGTATTCAAGCATTACAGGTTGCTTCTGAAAGTATTACTGACAAGGAATTATTACAAATTGCTCGTCAAGTAAACGACCTTGTTAAAAAGCCATCTGTTAATGGTGTGGTAATTACTCACGGTACAGATACTTTAGAAGAAACAGCGTTTTTCTTAAATCTTGTTGTTCACACTGACAAGCCGATTGTTGTTGTTGGTTCTATGCGTCCTTCAACTGCACTTTCAGCAGATGGACCACTTAACCTTTATAGCGCAGTTGCTTTAGCAGCTTCTGATGAAGCAAAAAATAAAGGCGTAATGGTTCTCATGAACGACTCTATTTTTGCTGCACGTGATGTAACTAAAGGCATTAACATTCATACAAATGCTTTTGTTAGCCAATGGGGTGCTTTAGGTACATTAGTTGAAGGTAAACCATACTGGTTCAGACAGTCTGTTAAACGTTTTACAAATGCTTCAGAATTTAATATTGAAAATATTAAAGGTGATGCACTTCCACTTGTACAAATCGTTTACGGTTCAGACTCTATGCTTCCTGACGCTTATGAAGCATATGCAAAAGCTGGCGCTAAAGCGATTATCCATGCAGGTACAGGTAACGGTTCTGTTGCGAACTATATTGTTCCAACTTTACAAAAACTTCATGATAAAGACGGTATTCAAATTATCCGTTCATCACGTGTACCACAAGGTTTCGTATTACGTAATGCTGAACAACCTGACGATAAATATGGTTGGGTAGCTGCTCATGACTTAAACCCACAAAAAGCACGTCTTCTTGCAGCTTTAGCTCTTACTAAGACGAATGATGCTAAAGAAATTCAACGCATGTTCTGGCAGTACTAAATTTTTCAACCAGCCCGAATCAGTTTGGGCTGGTTCTTTTCTCCTGCTTCAAAAGACGCAACATCTTTGATCAATCCTCTACTTTCGTGTTCTCAACATTCTGTTTAAATACTAAAATCCATAACAGTTGCCAAAATATTAAGCATTTCGTTTGAACTTTGCGTGTTAAACTATGCTTCGGTCGCATTAAGGATTGGTTTATGCAGTTTGTTCATCTCGGTATTTACACAGAATTTTCGATTACAGAGTCGATTGTTCGCATACCCGACTTGGTCAAGGCTGCTGTAAAGGATGAAATGCCTGCGCTGGCACTTACCGACTTATCTAACCTTCATGCTGCTGTAAAGTTTTATAACTCTTGCCTCAAGAAAGGTATTAAGCCTATTTTGGGTAGCACAATCCGTCTTAATGATGCCCAGCATCGTGCAACTTTGCTTGCAATGAGCGATATCGGATGGAAAGGACTGACTGAAATTGTTTCGCGTGGCTTTATTGAAGGTCAGCAACTCAGTATTCCTTGTGTACAAAAAGAATGGGTTCTAGAGCAGCATCAAGATATTATTGTTTTACTTGGCCAACATAGTGATGTTGGGCAAATGCTTTGCTCATCTAATCCGCAAAAAGCAGAACCCTTACTTGAAGAATGGATCGAAAAGTTTGGCAATCGAGTTTATCTTGCTTTAACACGTACTGATCGTGCCGGTGAAGAAGATTTTATTCAAGAAGCTGCCAAGTTAGCAGCTAAATATAATATTGGGGTAGTTGCCCACAACGATGTGCACTTTGTTGAAAAAGAAGATTTCGAAGCACATGAAGCACGTGTATGTATTGCAGATGGTTATGTTTTAGCAGATGACCGACGTCCACGTTTGTATAGTCCTGAACAGCATTTCAAAACTTCAGATGAAATGATTGAGCTGTTTTCAGATATCCCGAGTGCTATTGAAAACACCTATCATATTGCTAAACGCTGTAATGTCAGCTTAAAACTCGGCACTTACTTCTTACCTGAGTACCCAATTCCTGATGGTTTTACCATCGATACCTATTTTGAGCACTTATCAAAAGAAGGTTTGGAAGAGCGTTTAAACTATCTTTACCCAGTTGAAAAACGTGGTGAAGACTGGCCTGAAATTCGTAAGCCTTATGATGAGCGAATTGATTATGAAGTTGGAATCATTCTTAAAATGGGATTCCCTGGCTACTTCCTCATCGTCATGGACTTCATTCAATGGGCAAAAAATAACGGTGTCCCTGTAGGGCCAGGCCGTGGTTCTGGTGCTGGCTCATTGGTTGCCTATAGCTTAAAAATTACCGACCTTGACCCTCTTCGTTATGACTTGCTCTTTGAACGTTTCTTAAACCCAGAACGTGTATCGATGCCCGACTTTGACGTCGATTTCTGTATCGCAGGACGTGACCGTGTTATTGACTACGTATCACGTACTTATGGGCGTGAAGCAGTTTCTCAGATTGCAACTTTCGGTACCATGGCTGCAAAAGGTGCGATTCGTGACGTTGCCCGTGTCTTAGGTAAGTCTTATGGTCTAGCTGACCGTATTTCAAAAATGGTTCCAACTAAACCACTCGGTGTAGATTTAGCAACCGCTATTGAGATGGAACCTCAGCTTAAAGATATCGTTACCAACCCTTCAAATCCAGATAATGATGATGCCAGTGAAATTTGGGAAATGGCATTAAAATTAGAAGGTATTACTCGAAATACAGGTAAACATGCCGGTGGTGTTGTTATTGCGCCAGGTAAAATTACTGACTTCTCTGCAGTACTTTGTGATGCAGACGGTACGAACCGTGTAGCTCAATACGATAAAGATGACGTAGAAGCTGCAGGTCTCGTAAAATTCGACTTCTTGGGCTTACGTAACTTAACGGTTATTGAAGATGCAATTCAAAATATTAATAAAAACCGTGGCAATGACCCTTTAAACATTTCACACGTCCCTCTTGACGACCCTAAAGCTTACTCTGTCTTTGCCGATGCAAATACAACCGCGGTATTCCAGTTTGAATCCGTCGGTATGAAGCGAATGCTTAAAGAAGCACGTCCAAGTAAATTCGAAGAAATTATTGCGTTCGTGTCTTTGTATCGTCCGGGCCCGATGGACCTGATTCCTGACTTTATTCACCGTATGCATGGTGGAGATTTTGAATATCTTCATCCATTGCTGGAAGGCGTATTAGAGCCAACCTACGGGATTATGGTTTACCAAGAACAGGTAATGCAAACTGCACAGATTTGTGCGGGTTATACACTCGGTGGCGCTGACTTACTTCGCCGTGCAATGGGTAAAAAGAAACCTGAAGAAATGGTGAAACAACGCCAAATCTTCCTTGAAGGTGCTGGACAAAAAGGCATTGACGAAAGCACAGCCAACCATATCTTTGACTATATGGAAAAGTTCGCAGGCTATGGTTTCAACAAATCTCACGCAGCTGCTTATGCCCTTGTTGCATACCATACAGCATGGTTAAAAGCTCATTATCCTGCCGAATTTATGGCAGCGGTAATGTCATCGGAAATGCAGAACACTGACAGTGTCGTATTTTTGATTGATGACTGTCGAAATAACGGACTTGAGGTCTTACCTCCGTCAGTTAACATGTCAACTTATCATTTCCATGCCAGTGATGATAAAACCATCGTTTATGGTTTAGGTGCAATTAAAGGTGTTGGTGAACAGGCAATGCAGTCTGTTATTGACTCACGTCGTCAACAAGGGCCTTATACTGACCTATTCGACTTCTGCCACCGTATTGATTTGAAAAAAATCAATAAACGAACTTTAGAAGCACTTATCCGTGCTGGTGCGCTTGATTGTTTAGGTATTGAACGTTCAAGTTTAATGGCTCAATTGCCTGAAGCCGTACAAGCAGCTGAACAGGCACGTAGTAACCGTGAAAGCGGTATTATGGATTTATTTGGTGAAGTTGAAGAAGTTCAACGTAAACCAGCTAAACCTGTTAAGCCATGGAGTGATGAGGTTCGTCTTAAAGGCGAAAAAGATACACTTGGTTTGTATTTAACGGGTCACCCAATTGATGTGTACCGCCAAGAACTCAAAGCCTTTATTCCTGCAAAACTTAATGAAATTACCGCAACTCGCCGCGGTGTAACGACAGTTTATGCAGGACTCGTCCTTGACGTAGCGAATTTCCCGAACCGTGTTGTTATCGTACTTGATGACGGAACGGCACGTATTGAAGTCAGCTGTAACCACGAACGTTTCCAGCGCTTTAAAGATATTATTCAAGTTGAGCGTGTAGTTGTCTTTGAAGGCGAGATTTATGAGCGTGAAGGCTTTGATCGTCCAATGGGACGTCTGAACAAAGCATTTAGCTTAAATGAAATCAGACAAAAACGTGCCAATAGTATTCAAATCAAATTAACTAATGATTTAATGCAACCAAGTTTGGCAAAAGATCTACAAAATATCTTATTGCCTTATTGTAATGTTGATATGCATCAGCATATTGCAATACATTTACAGATTGACCAATCCTATGCTCAGGCTGAGCTTCAGCTTGGGCCGCAGTGGAAAGTCGCACCTTTAGATGAACTACTTGCCAAACTAAGAGATTACTTTGGTAAAGATAATATTCATATTGAATATCAGGTAAAATCTAAGGCAGCTAAAGCAGCAGAACCTGTTCGTCCACAACCTGTTGCCTCACCTCCTGTGGACATGACTATTGATGATGCGTTGGATTCATACCAAAGCGAAGTTTCTCAATATTCGTAATTTCTGGAAATCTTATGAGTTTGTTTGACGACACCGCCGTGTCAAAACAATTAGCACAAGTGCGTATTGTCATGGTCAATACCACTTTACCAGCTAATATTGGCAGTGCTTTACGCGCAATGAAAACAATGGGCTTGAGTAAGTTAGTTCTGGTTTCACCAAAAACCTATCCACATCCAGATATTCAGGCGCTTGCTGCTGGTGCACAAGATTTATTAGAACAAGTTGAAATTGTTGAAACACTCGAAGACGCCATTAAAGACTGTCATTTAGTTTTTGGAACGAGTGCGCGAAGTCGTACTATTCCATGGCCTTTGCTTGACGTGCGCCCTGCTTCAAAAGAAGCAATTAAGGCAGCTTCACAAGGTCAACAGATTGCGATCGTTTTTGGACGTGAAGACCGCGGTTTAACCAATGAAGAGTTGGCATTAGCAAACTATCACCTTACTATTCCTGTAAACTCAGACTATGGTGTACTTAACGTTGCTCAAGCGATTCAAGTCGTATGTTATGAACTTCGCATGTCGGTATTAGAGCAAAAAGAATCAGTTTCTGATGATGGGCAAATGCCACTTGCTCAAGGTCAAAGCATGCAGTGGGATGAGCCTTTAGTCACTCAGCAGCAAATGGAAGAGTTCTATCCTCATTTGGAAAAAATGCTCACTGAAATTGAATTTTTAGATCCAGAAAATCCACGTTTATTACCTTTACGCTTGCGTCGTTTATTTGGTCGTATACAATTAGATCGTATGGAATATCATTTACTTCGCGGTATTTTTAGTCGTGTTCAAGCCCTCACAAGCGGCAAATGGAAAAAAGCATCATCGGACAAGGAGGATCAATCCAATGCTTAAACAGCTTAAAGAAGATATACAGGCTGTATTCGCGCGAGATCCTGCTGCACGAAATACACTCGAAGTACTTACCACTTACCCAGGTATACACGCTTTACTTTTGCATAGACTTGCACACGAATTGTGGAAAAAAGATTGCAAAGGTACTGCCCGTTTTGTTTCGTCATTTAGCCGTTTTGCAACCGGTATTGAAATTCATCCCGGTGCTAAAATCGGCAAACGCTTCTTTATCGATCATGGTATGGGTGTTGTGATTGGTGAAACTGCTGAAATTGGTGACGATGTAACGCTATACCACGGTGTTACCTTAGGTGGTACGACTTGGAATAAAGGTAAGCGTCACCCAACTTTAGAAGATGGTGTAGTTGTAGGTGCCGGTGCGAAAATATTAGGACCGTTTACAGTTGGTAAAGGTGCTAAAGTCGGTTCAAATGCAGTGGTGACAAAAGCGGTACCCGCTGGTGTAACAGCAGTTGGAAACCCTGCTCGCTATATTTATAAAGATGCCGACAAAACTAAAGATAAAGATGAAGAGCGCCGCCGTGATTATGCGCAGAGTATTGGTTTTGCTCCGTATGCGACTACTGCTGATCAATCTGACCCAATTTTAGAAGGAATGCGAGTTTTACTTGACCGTATTCAGCACAATGAAACGCGTATGAATAATTTGTGCCAACGCTTATCCGAACTTGACCCCACTTTCAAAAAAGAAAGCCAAGATGAACAGCCTTTTAGTGATGAAGAGCTAAAAATTCTTGAAGAAGTTCGTCGTGAATGCGGTGCACAAAACAAGACATCAAAAACGTAATATTCTTGATTCATAATGTAACACGCTTACCCTTGCATGTGGGTTTAGCTTTTCCTAGACTTAGCTGTACCAAATCTGACTTTACTAAAATGAACGGAAGATCCTATGAATTTTAAGCCATTGGCGTATTTAATCCTTGCAACTTCTAGTTTAACAGCGTGTACAATGGCACCTGTAAAAGAACAAAAAATCGAACCTTTTGTTTTCAAGGAACCAGAGCTTACTCCTCCATTTTATGCGTTAAATCCATTTAATTATGATGCTCCACCTGCCTTTGAAGTTGCTTTAAAAGATGCCGCAGCACAGCCTGTAACTAAAATGGTAGTCACTCGTCAGGACGATCCAACTAAATCGCTTACATTAGATACAAATAAACTGATTGTACCTACCATCAATAATTCACAACGTTCGATGAAGTATGCAGGTTTAGTTGGCGATAATGAAATTGACGTGACTGAAATTGATGACTTCTTACAGCTTGTTGAAGGTAAAGCTCGTCACTACCCGCCTCGCTTTACTGATCGCCAAGAACGTAAAGGTTTTGAGAGCAAACTCAAAGAAGTAACTCAGCGTTTAGATACTTTAGCCGCTAATCCAAATGCTTCATTTGATATTTTAATTCGAGCATTTAAAGCAAGTGTACTTGCTCGTAACCTTGATTTAGGTACTGCCCATACCACTAGATCTTTAGAATATGCACAAAGACTTTTAAAAATTAGCCCAGATGATCCAGAAACTAATTTCTGGTTTGGTTTTGGTTTGTCTGAAGGTGGTGGTCAACGTGAAGCTATTCCATACTTAGACAAAGCCATTAAAGGTGATGTTCAAGAAGCATATTTAGCTGCTGCAAACAACTATATTGCAATGGAACAAAAGAAAAACGCGATTCAGACCTTAAAAAACTACAAGGTTAAATATCCTGACGAAGCTGAAGTTGCAGATCGTTTGATTCAAGAAATTGAAAAACAAGGTCGTTGGAATGTATGGCAAGTTTTAACAAACCCTGCTATGGCACCAGCTACTCCAACTGCACCAGCAAAAAAATAAGAGTATAAACTTACTAAAAAGGGCTGATTTGACAGCCCTTTTTTATATTTGATCAATTGAAAAATACTTTAAAATTTGTATGATCTGCATATTACTGATCCACATATTTGACCATAATGTTTGTTAGAAAAAGAAACTCAGCGCTCTTCACGGTCATACTCCTCGGTTCAATTCTGAGTGGATGTCAGGTGGTAAATGTTAAGCAACAGGCCCTCAACGTCACTATTGCAAACGAACGTAATAGTATTCTTACCCAAGATAAATTGAGTGAAGCAAGTCTTAACGTTTTGTCTATGTCAGGACAAGAAGCCAAAACTTGTACAGATTCCCCTGATACCTGTGTTAATCAGCTTAAAAATCTTCCACAAATTTTAGATGAACAGCTTTTATCTGCCGCGAGTGAAATGTATCTGGCAAAAGCGATGGCTTTATCAGATTCTTCCGAGTGTAAAATTAGTCGGTTCACTAAGCACAAAGCCTCTGATGAACAAAAAGCAATTCAGAACAAATATGACGATTGCTTAGACCAACAATTGAGCTTACTCGATAAGAGCATTCGTTATAGTTATGCCTACTTATTTTCAACAAAACGTCAGCCGACCGATCGTATTTTTGATAATAGGCAAGTTCAAATACGGGACTTTTATAATCAAGCCATTGCTAAAATGGTGAGTATTTATGATCTAAGATACCCTAAAAAAAATGTGGTAGAACCACAAATCCATATTGGTAAGAGTGTCTACTCAATTGACTTTGAGTTTCATAGACAGTTAACTGGTCAAAAGTTAGAAAAATTAATTTCAAGTTATAACTTAAATTTCTCTGGTTTAAGAACAATCAACCGTCGTGATGGTTTCGGTTCCGAATTTGTGGCTGTTTTCCCAAGTTCAGAAAAAGAAGATATTAATGAATACATTTTAGATCCCCTCAATTACAGCTATAAAAATGGTGTGAATCCGAATATTCACCATGCACGTTATTTAGCAGCAACTATTGTTGCCGAACCTAAAAAAGCCAAAACTGTTGAAGAAATTATTAATGATCCAGAATTTGTAATTCGGGTTTATGATCCTTATCGAACAGATAATATTAATGTCGCTGGTAAGCAATACCCTTTAGCTGCCAACTTCTCGGCTCCTTATGGTTTATGGTTAGCTGAAAATAACTTAGGTGTAGCCGCTTATTTAAGCCTGATTGATCGTGATCAGCATTTAACCATGCCGCATCTATATATGCTCGAACCTTATAATCCAAACAAAAAAATTATTGTGTTGGTACATGGTTTGGCAAGTAGCCCCGAGGCATGGATTGCTCTTACTAACGATGTGATGGGCGATACAGTTTTAAGAGATAACTATCAGGTTTGGCAAGTTTTCTACTCGACCAATATGCCAATCTTAGAAAGTCGATTCCAAATTTATGCACTATTAAAACAAGCGTTCGGTTCGTTAAACCCAAGTGACCCTGCTGCACATGATGCCGTGCTTGTGGGACATAGTATGGGAGGTATTATTAGCCGTTTACTGGTCAGTGATGGTGATATTACTCAACCAGCTTTGAAGCTAATGACTGTACGTCAACAGAACCGCTTCAAAAAACATCCTATGGTGACTGAACGATTGCAAATGCATTCAATTGCTAACTTTGATCGCGCAATTTTCTTAGCATCACCTCACAGAGGTACAGATTATGCAGATCGATGGTTTACTTTAGCTGCTCGTAAAATTATTCGTTTGCCGGGAGCTTTTTTATCTGCTGTAGCGACATCACTAACCACTGAAAACCTAGATGTTAAAGATTTCTTGAATAACATTGATAATGGTCTGATTCAAAATGGACCAAGTGACTTAAGCCATCAATCTAAGTTTATGGAACTCACTGAAAATATTAATCCACACCAAGGCTTAGTCTTCCATTCAATTATGGGTAACATTACTAAAAGCGATGATCCAAATGTCATTACCGATGGTATTGTTCCTTATAAGAGCGCTCACTTAGATGGTGCAAAGTCTGAGAAAGTACTTCCGGGTGGACACTCTATTCAGTTAACACCTCAAGCTGTACTAGAGCTACGCCGTATTTTACGAGAGCATTTAGTTGAACATGGTTTGTATAAACCATAAAAAATAAAAAAGAGCCAAAGGTGATCCTTTGGCTCTTTTGTTTTAGGTTAGATTTTATTGCCCAGAACGGATGATGTAATCAAACGCAGAGAGTGATGCTTTAGCGCCTTCACCTGTAGCAATAATGATTTGTTTGTAAGGTACAGTTGTACAGTCACCTGCAGCGAATACACCTTTCACATTGGTTTCATTGCGGTCGTTGACAATAATCTCGCCACGATTAGTTAACTCAACTTCACTTTCTTTCAAGAAGTCAGTGTTTGGTAATAAACCAATCTGTACAAAGATTCCTGCAAGCTCGACCACATGCTCTTCATCAGCCGCACGGTCTTTATATTTAAGACCGGTTACTTGTGAACCATCACCCAATACTTCGGTGCTTAACGCATTCATAATTACTGTGGTGTTTGGCAAGCTGTTTAACTTGTTTTGCAAGACTTGGTCTGCACGAAGTTTAGTATCAAACTCAACCAGAGTTACATGCTCAACAATACCTGCAAGGTCAATTGCCGCTTCCACACCTGAGTTACCACCACCAATCACTGCAACACGTTTACCTTTGAACAATGGACCATCACAGTGTGGGCAGTACGCTACACCACGGGTACGGTATTCAGCTTCACCCGGTACATTCATTTCTCTCCAACGTGCACCTGTAGAAAGGATCACAGTTTTCGATTCAAGTTTTGCACCGTTTTCAAGTTCAACTTCAACCAGACCATTTGCTGTTTGGTTTGCACCAGTGATTTTGCTGACACGTTGCAGGTTCATGATATCAACATCGTATTCACGAACGTGTGCTTCCATCTCGGCTGCAAACTTAGGACCTTGAGTCTTTTGCACAGAAGTGAAGTTTTCAATGTCCATGGTATCCATGACCTGACCACCAAAGCGCTCAGCCACGATACCGGTGTTAATACCTTTACGTGCTGCATAGATGGCTGCTGTTGCACCTGCAGGTCCACCGCCAATCACCAATACATCAAACGCATCTTTGGCATTAAGTGCTGCTGCATCTTTTTCCGCCGAGTTGGTGTCAAGCTTTGCCACGATCTCTTCAAGCGTCATACGACCTTGACCAATGTGTTCATTGTCCTGGAATACCATTGGCACAGCCATGATTTTGCGTTGTTCCACTTCGTCTTGGAAGAAAGCACCATCAATCATGGTTGCCGTAGTGTTCGGGTTATAAATGGCAATCAGGTTAAGCGCCTGTACCACGTCCGGACAGTTATGACAGCTAAGTGATACGAATACATCAAAGTTAGCTTTGAGGTTTAAACCTTTAATCTGGTTAAGCACTTCATTTGACACTTTAGGTGCATAGCCAGACACTTGTAACAGAGCCAAGATCAAAGATGTAAACTCATGTCCCATTGGTAAGCCTGCAAAGAACACACGAGGCTGTTCACCTGCTTTAGCCACACCAAAGCTTGGACGACGTGTATTGTTACCGTCAAAACGGGCTGTTACCTTGTCAGAAAGCTCAGCGATTTCAGTTACTAATTCTTTAATTTGGGCAGCTTTATCTGATTCATCCAAAGCAGCAACTAATTCGATTGGACTTTCTAAACGTTCTAGGTAAGCTTTTAATTGAGTTTTAATGTTTTGATCTAACATCTGTTTTTACTCCAATACATCCAAATTCTTTCAATAGATGCATAGTACGTGAAAACAATGAATAGGTAAAACAGTATGTTTTTATGTATTTGATCGGTTTTTTAGATTTTATTATTACTTACTTCAAATCAAAAAAAGCCAACCTGAACTTATCCCAGCGCAGATCGGCAAACTGGTCAACTAGAGCAACACGACACCAAATACAGCCCCAGCAATCAAAACATGCAAGGGATGAACTTTTTTAATTAAAGATAATAAAGTCGCAATGACTACCATAATGATAAGTAAAGTATTTATTGCTGCCGCCTCAGAAATAATCCAAGCACTGGCAAGCACAGTCCCCACAGTAACAGGTTGTAAAGCAAGCTGTAAAACACGGCGCCATTTTTTGTCTTTGAACTTAGACCAGCCTCTCATTACAAATACAGTAATAAGAGATGACGGTAAAAATTTAGCGGTAGAAGCTACAAGTAAACCTGACAATCCCGCTACGTGCCACCCTACCAACGGTACAATCATCATGTTTGGCCCAGGAGCTGCTTGAGCCATAGCAAACAATGCACTAAATTCTTGTGCCGTCATCCAATGATGAATGTCGACTACTTGGCGTTGCATTTCAGGTAAAATTGTATTCCCGCCACCAAATGCAATGAGAGACAACTGAGTAAAAATGATCGCTAAAGCAAGTAGAACTGCGCCCATTACACACGTCTCCAAATAATAGATGAATAAAGTGCCAATAAAATCAACATAGTCAAAAGTAAGGGAACTTTTAGAAAAGCAATACTGACAATTGCAGCTACGACAACACACATCGCTATTGGATTACGTAATAAAGGCTTAATCATTTTCAATCCAGTTGCAACCAAAAGCCCAGCTGCTGCTGCCCCTAAACCTTCGAAAAGATGCTTAACCATCAAGTTATCTTGGAACTGTTCATAAACATAATGTAAAAGTACAACAATTACGGTAGGTGCAAGAATCAAACCAATAAGTGAGCTCACTGCTCCACGGACACCGCGAAACTCCATACCAATCGCAACAGATAAATTAATAATATTGCCGCCCGGTAAAAATTGGCACAAACCAAGTAACTCGGTGAACTTTTCAGGACTTAGCCATTGCCTTTGCTCTACAATAACTTTGCGGGCTAAAGGCAAAACACCACCAAATCCCATTAAACCTAATGTTAAAAAACCTAAAAATAACTCTGTGCAGGTAGGTACACTCTCCTTCTGCACGGCAATCTCAACATGGTTCATTTTCGTTACTTTTCACTTTATCTGACCAAGATAGAATGATACTTTTGTGGTATATCTACAAATGCTTTTATTTTCGTTAACCATACCCTAAAGGTATTTCTATGCTCGATTTACATAAGCTTCATGCCTTTGTTGTAGTGGTTGAAGAAAGAAACATTACGCATGCAGCAAACCGATTGTTTATCCAACAGCCGCCTCTAACGCGTTTACTCAAAAAACTTGAAGAAGAACTCGGTACACAGTTACTTATTCGTCAACCGCGCGGGATTGAACCGACAGAAGCAGGTTTAGCACTATTTAAAGAAGCACAACTTTTATTAGAGCATGCTCGTCATATTACCAAATTGGTCCAAGACGTTAGCCAAGGTAAAACTGGACAGCTTAATATTGGTTTTACAAGTTCCGCAGGTTTACATCCGCTCATTTCACTTGTATTACGTTCGTATCGGGAAATGTACCCTGCTGTACAAACTAAACTTGAAGAAGCAGGTAGTCAAAAGCAACTGGACTGGTTAATTTCAGAAAAACTTGATATTGCTTTTTTAAGAGCGCCGATTAGCCGAGATATTGGTTTGAAGCATCTTCATATATTAGATGAACCCATGGTGGTGGCCCTACCTATCGGTCATCCGCTTACACAGAAGAAAAAAATTAGTTTAAGTAACTTGTCAGAGGAAAATTTTGTTTTATACCGTCGCTCTTCAGGGCAAGGCTTATATGACAATATTTTATATAGCTGCTATCAAGCAGGATTTAGTCCACGCATTATTCAAGAAGCTCCGCGCCCTACTGCGACGCTCAATTTAGTGGCTGCTGGTATTGGAATTAGTATTGTACCCGCATCAATGCATAACTTTTGGGACCATGAAATCGTCTATCGCGAGTTTGATGATTCGATAAAACTAAATGCGCCTATTTACTTGATTACTAGAGAAAATAAAAACTCAGCTAAAGTTTCAAACTTCATTGAACTCATGCAAAAACTTTTACCGACAATGACCTAAGTTTAAAAGCCAGACAATAAAAAGTGCCTATATAAAGGCACTTTTTTAGCGATCTTTAGAAAATAGTTCAAATAAATTTTGCGATTTTTTAAGAGTAATACTTTTTCTTTAACCAAAGCGAAACCGAAACCAGTGAGATCAACACTGGTACTTCAACCAATGGCCCGATCACTGTAGTAAAAGCAACTGGTGATGCCAAACCAAAAGTTGCAATGGCTACGGCTAAAGCCAACTCAAAGTTGTTTCCCGCTGCGGTAAATGAAATAGCAGTGGTACGTGGGTAGTTATTCCCCATCCGTTTACTCATAAAGAAACTGATAAAGAA
Organism: Acinetobacter nosocomialis; assembly: GCF_041021905.1. Taxonomy (NCBI): domain Bacteria; kingdom Pseudomonadati; phylum Pseudomonadota; class Gammaproteobacteria; order Moraxellales; family Moraxellaceae; genus Acinetobacter; species Acinetobacter nosocomialis. The sequence goes on along the minus strand of NZ_CP157432.1, from coordinate 1,686,342 downwards.
CATTACGACAAAGTAAATCGTCAGTGGAATCGCAATACGTAATACATCTAAAGGTAAACTCACTACATCTCCACCTTTTAGACTAAACATCGCCACAATGGTAAAAAGTAATGCGATTAAACTTAATGGACTAATTTTTGGTAAAAATTTGGTTTGATACCACTCCAAGCCTTTTAATTTAACTAAAATCAAACGAGTTATGAATCCCATTAAAAATGGAATACCCAAATACACTAAAACAGCATGGGTAATGGTCCAGAAATTGACATCAATCACTTGCCCTGCCACACCAAAATACGGTGGTAAAAAGGTTAAGAAAAGCCATGCGTAGCTACTAAAGAATAAGATTTGGAAAATACTGTTAAAGGCAACCAAAGCTGCAACATATTGGTTATCACCGCACGCTAAGCCATTCCAGACCAATACCATTGCAATACAACGTGCTAAGCCAATTAAAATAAGACCTGTCATATACTCTGGATAGTTATGCAAAAAAACAATTGCAAGAATAAACATTAAAACTGGAGCAATAATCCAATTTTGTACCAATGATAAAGTTAAGGTCTTTTTATCTTTAAATACTTCCGGCAAAGCTGCATAGTCCACTTTTGCCAATGGCGGATACATCATTAAGATCAAACCAATCGCAATTGGAATATTAACGTTATCTACACTTAACTTATTTAAAGACACAGATGCCTGAGGAAAGAAAACTCCAATAGCTAAACCTAAAGCCATTGCAATAAAAATCCACAGCGTCAGGTTTCGATCTAAAAAGGAAAGCCCTTGTTTGGTCATGTTTTACTCGAAGAAAGAATTGATTAATTTTGCTCAATACACACAAATGACTAATACATTTATGCTAAGAAAATCCGAATTTTTAAGACAAAAATCTAGAAAGATTAATCACAGCACGTTGTAGTGATAGAAGGCTGATCTTGTTGTTTTACCCTTGTCTCAATCTCGTCATTTTCTATCACCTTTAAAATATCTAAAGCCCATATAGGTAAATCAGGATTTAAGCTGTAATAAACCCACTGTCCTTTTCTTTCATCCAGTAATACGCCATGAGTTCTTAGTAAGGCTAAGTGTCGAGAAATTTTCGGTTGGCTCAACTCAAGCTGCTCTGTTAGCTCACAAACACAAATATTTTGTTTGTTTAGAACTAATTTAAAAATGTTTAACCGAGTTTGGTCAGATAGACATTTAAAGAAATCGACTTGGTTGATCATATCTTCAACAGAGTATATTCGATATTGCAAATATACGGATATCCATATATAAATGCAATAACTTAATTTGAAGATCAATTTATCATGAGCGATCAATTGAAAATCTATCATAACCCTGCTTGTGGAACTTCACGAAATACATTGGCGCTTATTCGTCATGCCGGGTTTGAGCCTATTGTTATTGAATATTTACAAACACCTCCAAGTAAAGATGAACTAATCCAACTCATTCAAGATTCAAACTTAACTGTACGGGAAGCCATTCGTAAAAATGTTGATCCCTATAAAGAATTAGAGTTAGAACAAGACCATTGGACCGATGAACAGTTAATTGACTTTATGGTGCAGTATCCAATTTTAATTAATCGTCCATTTGTGGTTACATCAAAAGGTACACGACTTTGCCGCCCTTCTGAGGTTGTATTGGATATTTTAGATTCAAAAAGCTTAGGCTATTTTGCAAAAGAAGATGGTGAAGTGATTATTGATGAGCAAGGTCATCGTATAAAGTAATTGAAGACACTTACCAATATAAAAAGCTAAATGGCATGGCACCATTTAGCTTTTTATAAATGAAACGGATTAAAAATAGGATTTAATAAAAGGAAGCAGCTGCTCTCCTATTACCATGCCCAATAAACCAACTAATGCAACAAGAGGTGGAGCTGGTGACTTCACATTTAAAACATAATATAAGACACCAACAAGCAACCCTACAGCCAAAGATAATAAGTACATTTTCATGGTACATACCTTAGAAAACCAAGCCATTTAAAGCGGCAGGTTCCCATACTGTTTTATTTAAAATGCAAAACACGAGCACCCTAGTGCGCCCCAGAAAGACTTTTTGTCTTTATTGTTTACAGGAACATCAAGCATCCAAGCGTGGCTGTGTCCATGCATGCCACAGCTGCTAGCACATGCACACAATGCACTTTGTGACTGTAGTGACTCATTGGAAGGCGCATTACGGTTTTCAGATAAACGCCACTGACCACCAAAGCGTTTTACCGGCGACCATGTTGGAGATGCTGGTGGTAACGGCGGATCATCTTGCTTAAACTCTGCCGCTGCGTACACCACTTTTCCGCCCAAAACAGTGAGTACAGACTCAATCCACTGAATATCTTCTGCTTCAACTTTAAAGTAGTCATCGGACAGAACAACCAAGTCAGCAAGTTCTCCTGCTGTGAGTGAACCTTTGATATCTTTTTCACCCGAAAACCATGCCGAACCTTTAGTCCAGAGTTTTAGGGCTGTTTGACGGTCTAATAGATTTTTTTCATCATAGAGCGGTAAGCCACCCACTGTTTTACCTGTAGTCAGCCAATACAAACACACCCAAGGGTTATAAGACGCAACACGAGTCGCATCTGTCCCGGCACCCACAGGAACACCGAGTTCTAACATTTTTTTAACTGGTGGCGTTGCCTGAGCGGCTTCGGCACCATAACGTCTTACGAAAATTTCACCTTGATATGCCATACGGTGTTGAATGGCAATACCGCCACCCAACGCACCAATACGCTCGATATTGCGCTCAGATACAGTTTCGGCATGGTCAATAATAAATCGGGTCGCAAATGGCTGTTTAGCATTTACTCGCTCAAATACATTGAGTAACCGACTAATGCTTTCATCATAGGTTGCATGAATACGGAATGGCCATTTCTTTTCAGCCAAGTGCTCTACAATGGCTTCGAGTTCACCTTCCATTTTTTCTGGTAAATCTGGACGTGGCTCATAAAAATCTTCAAAGTCACCCGCAGACCACGTCAAATTCTCACCGGCTCCATTCATTCTAAATAGTTCATCACCATCGCCCGGAAATGTCATTTCTGTCCAGCGGCGATAATCATCAAGCTCTTGGCCTGCCTTCTGAGCAAATAGGTTATAAGCAATACGTACGGTCATTTGATTTTGGTCGTGTAATTGCTTAATCACATCATAATCTTCAGGGTAGTTTTGACCGCCACCGCCCGCATCAATTGCAGAAGTAATGCCTAATCGGTTCAGCTCACGCATGAAATGACGCGTTGAATTGACTTGATCTTCAACTGGCAATTTCGGTGCTTTACCTAAGGTTGAATACAAAATCATAGCGGATGGCGTTGCGAGCAACAGTCCTGTTGGCTCACCTTTTTCATCTCTTACAATCTTGCCACCCGGCGGGTCTGGCGTGTCTTTGTTAAAGCCTAATACATCAAGCGCAGCTCGGTTGAGCATTGCACTGGCATATAGATGTAAAACGAATACAGGAGTATCTGGCGCAGCTTTATTAATTTCTTCTAAAGTCGGTAAACGCTTTTCGGCAAACTGGAATTCAGTCCATCCACCTACTACACGAACCCATTGTGGAGCTGGAGTATTGTCTGCTTGTTCTTTGAGTAAGCGTAATGCATCTGCAACGGATGGCACACCTTCCCAGCGCAGCTCCATATTGTAATTGAGACCACCGCGAATAATATGCAAATGACTGTCATTTAGCCCCGGTATAACACGACGACCATTTAGGTCTACAACTTTACTTGTTGGTGTTACGAGCTTCATGATCTCATCATTTGTACCCGTGCGGAGAATTTTACCATCTGCAATCGCAATTGCTTGTACTTCGGGGTTCTGAGGATCTAGTGTTGTGATTTTACCGTTTTTGAGTATGAGGTTTATTTCGGTCATTCTGAACTCCATTCTTGTGAATTATTGTTTTAAAAAATAAAGGTATAGCAACAAATATATTTCATTATTCTTTTTTGATTTTACACGACGGAGTCTGACCGTTTTACATCCAATAAGAGGAGTTAATTCTGTTACTTTTCTTTCGGGAAAAGTAACCAAAACCTGAGCTGCCATTAAGGCAGCGCAAGATCTGCAAAACTCGTTCAATTACAATCTTTTTCAGATTTTGTCCTGCCTCGAACAGTTGCAGATGGCTTTTCCGCTTATCCAATATAGTCAAAAATCGAATAAATCAACTTAAATATCGAAATACCCTTAACTCAACTATTTCTTATTTTGCAGGAACTGGTGCAAGTACTTCGTGTTTTGAAGTTGTACGTTCAGGTGCCTTATGTACCATGGTATAAGCATAGTCCACACCCATACCGTAAGCCCCTGAATGTTCGCGTACAATTGCCATGACTGCATCATAAGTATCGCGATTTGCCCAATCACGTTGCCACTCAAGTAATACTTGTTGCCAAGTTACTGGAACAACACCTGCTTGAATCATACGTTGCATGGCATAGTCATGTGCTTCTTTCGATGTACCACCAGAGGCATCTGCGACCATATAAATTTCATAATCACCTTCAAGCATGGCACCAAAAGCAAAGGTGTTATTGCACACTTCAGTCCACAAACCTGAAACGATTACTTTTTTACGATTATTTTTTGCAAGTGAATCACGTACTTTTTGGTCATCCCATGAATTCATTGAAGTACGTTCTAGTAATGGAGCATCTGGAAATACGTCTAAAAGTTCTGGATAGGTATGACCAGAGAAGCTTTCAGTTTCAACCGTGGTAATAGTGACAGGAATATTGAATGTTTTAGCTGCTTTTGCTAACCCGACCGTATTATTTTTTAATACTTGGCGATCTATTGACTGTACCCCAAAAGCCATTTGTGGCTGATGATCAATAAAAATAACCTGACAATTCGTTGCTGATAGTTGTTCTAAAAGTGATTTATTCATGGGTAAACTCCATTATTCCTTAATTGAGGCTTTTAAAACTGCCTTCTGCTTATTATCAAAACAGATAAAAATGTAAAAACATAGACAGCAAATCAGCTCGAATCTGTATGCTGTACGAATACAATCAAAACAATGATTGCTTTTTAATTTTTATAGTTTAATCATTGATATATATTTTTTACCTTTCGCTTATCCATGGATCGATTAGACTGTATTTCCACTTTTGTAAGTGTCGTAGAACATGGGAATTTTAGTAGCGCAGCCAGAGCACTCGACATCTCTCGTGACTTAGTGGCCAAACGTGTTTGCTACCTTGAAAATGACCTTAGAACTACACTATTAACCAGAACAACAAGACAGATGAACCTGACCTCTTGTGGGGAAAAATTTTATCAACATAGCAAAGTCATTTTAAGTGAGTTTGAATGGGCTGCATATGAAATTAGCTACAATCAGCAGTACCCTGAAGGCGAACTCAAGCTTAATACACCAATGTCTTTTAGCAATATTTTTCTTCAACATATTATTTCAGACTTTATAGAGAAATATCCCAGCATTAAAATTGATTTATTCATGACTGATCAGCTATTAGACACGAATAATAATAAATTTGATTTAACAATCCGTGTTGATGGTTCTCCTCCAAATTTGGCAAATAGTAAAATTTTGAATACCTATCAACGATATTTATATGCAACGCCTGAGTATTTTAATCAGCATGGATTACCAGGCTCATTAGAAGAACTTAAAGAACATAAGTTTCTGATTTACTATCAAGATAGCCGACATAAAAAATTGATTTTTCAAAAAGATCACAAAGAAGTGTCTTTTAATTGCTTCCCTGTGATGACCTGTAATAATGGTGAATTATTATTAGATATGTGTCTAAAGAATCACGGTATTGTTTTTCTTCCAGAGTTTATTGCAGAGCCTTACTACAAAGAAGGTAAATTACAGAAGTGTTTAGAGGATTACACTAGTCAGCCACTTCACTTATATGTGACATGGCCAAACCGTAAGATTTTATCGAAGAAAGTAAAACTATTTATTGATTTTTTAACACGTCAAATCATTCCCATAAAATAACCAATCTGGGCCTTTTCCATAGGAATTGGCCCATGATTTTTAGTTAGTTTGAGGCATTTCAATCTTCTTATTTTTAAATAAATTTAATAAATTTTGCTCTGCAGACACTGTGCTGTTTTCTTCAATAAATGTAGTTGCGTAGTGTTCTAAATGCTCTTCCATCAATTGAGTTGCGCGCTTTTCATCGCCTTGTTCAATGGCTTCTAAAATTGCACGGTGTTCATCTGCCGAACAGTTATTATGTTTTGGAATCTCATACAATCCAATTAATAACGAAGTTCTCGCAATAAGCGTCTGCAAATAACTGGACATGATCGAATTTTGATTAGCTTCAATCAGCTTTAAATGAAATTGACCTGATAGCTTAATCCACTCAGCCCAATTTCCAGCTAAACGCTCTTTAGACTCTTGATCGACCAAGCCTCGAAGCTCACTAAAATCTAAGTGATGAGACTTTTGAGCCAGCTTTTTTACAGTGGCAATTTCAAGCATGCTGCGCGCTTCAAAGACCTCTTTTGTTTCATGAGCACTATGTTTTGCGATGAGTGCCCCACGATTGGGCTGAATTTCAATAACCTTATCATGGGCAAGTTTGACAAAAACACGTCTTAACACGCCTCGTGTTACACCGAAAGCTTCACATAAAGGTGCTTCAACTAAACGTGCACCAGGGGCAAGTTGTCGATTTAAAATAGCATCTACAATAGCGTTATATATATGGTCATCAATTTCATCATTGCTCATTTCTACGGCTTTTTTTGGTGCACTCGATGACATTGATTTCTCCATTTTTATTAACGTCTCCTCTTTTTAGAACTTTATCTATTTTGAATAGTGTAAGTTTAACTTAAGCATTTGGAAATATTTCTCTAACTTTCACAATATCTATACTGAGCTGAATAATTCAATATTAGATCTCTAAATATCTACTTATACACCTAAATTTATTTACTTTTTATAAAAAATTAAGCACGTCTCAGTTTATAAATTTGTCTATTCATATCCCGAAATCGTATCAAGCTAAATCACTCATCAATACTACATCTCAAGTTTGGCATAACTTTTGCTCAATGAATTGTGCACAATCTAAATAAAACATTGTGCACAATTTTAATTTCATTCTTTTAGTCAGTATTTCAAGCTGCTGAAGAACGTGCCCGCCCAACATAGGGAAGTGAGTGTTCAAGATGAATAATACCGAAGCAATAATTAAACCTTCTTATGATGCAAAGCTAACAAATCAAGACTTAGCTCCTTTAAAAAAGCAAACTTGGGGTCCTTATAATATTTTTGCCTTCTGGATGTCTGATGTTCATAGTGTCGGCGGTTATGTTATGGCTGGAAGCCTTTTTGCACTAGGGCTAAATAGCTGGCAGGTACTTCTATCTTTACTGATCGGCATTGCAATTGTTCAGTTTTTTACAAATCTGATTGCTAAGTCTAGCCAACAAACTGGTACACCCTATCCTGTGATTTGCCGTGCCACTTTCGGTGTGCTTGGTGCAAATATTCCTGCTGTTATCCGCGGTCTTATTGCTGTGGCTTGGTATGGCATTCAAACCTATCTGGCCTCAAGTGCTTTCTTATTGGTCATTTTAAAATTCTTTCCAGAATGGACAGCTTATGCCGATGCTTCAACTTACGGCTTTCTCGGGCTTTCCTATTTAGGATGGGTTGGCTTCATGCTGCTTTGGCTACTGCAAGCGATTGTTTTCTGGTCTGGCATGGACAGTATTCGTAAGTTCATTGACTGGGCGGGTCCGGCTGTCTACGTTGTAATGTTTGCGATGGCAGTATGGCTCATTTGGAAAGCTGGTTGGCAAAATATTGATTTAAACTTGAGTGGTGTTCAATACGACGGGTTTGCGGTTGTACCAGTCATGATTGGTGCTATTGCGCTTGTTGTTTCATATTTTTCAGGGCCTATGCTGAACTTTGGTGACTTTTCTCGTTATGGCAAAAGTTTTAATGCCATTAAAATGGGGAACTTTCTTGGACTACCGATTAACTTCTTAGGCTTTTCGTTACTTACTGTGGTGTGTATTGCGGCAACGCTTCCAGTATATGGCAAGCTCATTACCGACCCTGTCGAGATGGTTGGAAAACTTGATAATACATTTGTAGTCATTTTAGGTAGTTTGACCTTAATGATTGCCACCATTGGGATTAATATTGTTGCGAACTTTGTCTCACCTGCCTTTGATTTTTCTAATGTTTCACCAAGCAAAATTAGCTGGCGTATGGGTGGAATGATTGCAGCAGTAGGTTCAATTTTCATTACCCCATGGAATTTGTTCAATAACCCTCAAGTGATCCATTACACCATTGATATTTTAGGTGCATTTATCGGTCCACTTTTTGGTGTATTGCTCGCCGATTTTTACCTCGTTAAAAAACAGAAAATCGTGGTAGATGATTTATATACTTTAGATACTCAAGGCTCGTATTGGTACAAAAATGGTTATAACCACTCTGCTTTTTATGCCTTAATTCCAGCTTCATTAATTCCTATTCTCTGCGTACTTTTACCACAACTATCGGGGCTAGCTAATTTCACATGGTTTATTGGTATGGGATTTGGTTTTGTTATTTACCGATTTCTTAACCAACCGCTTAGCCATGCTAAATCAGCAATGACTAAGGTAAAAGTACAATGAAAATTAAAATTATTAATCCCAATACTACTCAAAGCATGACAGACAAAATTGCAGCATCAGCAAATATAGTTGCAGGTTCTGGTACTCAAATTATTGCTGTGAGTCCTCAAATGGGCCCTGCAACGATTGAAAGTTATTATGATGAAGCACTAAGTGCCGTAGGTGTGTTAGAGGAAATCCGCCAAGGTGAACAGCTAAATGTAGATGCCTATATCATTGCCTGTTTTGGTGATCCCGCGCTTTATGCTGCCCGTGAAATGACGTCAGCACCGGTGATTGGGATTGCCGAAGCAGCTATGCGAACTGCAAGTTATGTAAGTACTGGTTTTAGTGTGATCACCACCTTACAACGTACAGTGAATATGAGCTGGCATCTGGCTCATCGCTATGGTGCTCACCCCTTTTGCAAAAATGTTCGGGCATGTGACATTGCAGTTGAAGAGTTGGAGCTTCCTAACTCAGACGCTTATCGGACCATACGAGATGAGTGCAAAAAAGCGCTCGTTGAAGATAAAAGCGATGCGATTGTTTTGGGCTGTGCAGGTATGAGTGATTTATGTCTAAAGCTACAAAACGAGTTGGGAGTAATCGTTATTGACGGCGTTGCAGCAGCCGTTAAACAAGCTGAAATGTTAGTCCAGTTAAATTTAAAAACCAGCAAAATTGGTGATTGGGCTTCACCTCCTGTAAAGAACTACACAGGCATATTGTCAGGATTTGGAATGCGCTAAAGAGTTATTGTTTCAATTCCAGCTCAAAATTCAGAGTTGGAATTGAAACAAAGAATAATTAAAAGAATTAAGCCTCTGCTAACTCTGGCTGTTGTTCTTCTTTATAAAATGGCACATCACCATTAATAGTTGCGCGGTGCATAATTCGATGGGCATCGCCATAATCAAATAATGCTTTATGTTGTGTGCAACGGTTATCCCAAATCGCGACGTCACCGTCTTGCCATTTCCAGCGTAAATGAAATTGCTCTTGGGTCGCATGTTCAAACAAGAAATTAAGTAATTGCTCACTTTCTTGTTCAGGTAACTCATTAATATGTGTGGTAAAACCCTCACTTACGAACAACAAAGGCTCACCTGTAACCGGATGAGTACGCACCACTGGGTGAACCACTGGCGGGTTACGCTTAAAGGTTTGCAAAAGCTTTTCACGTTCTTCTTCGTTATGGGCAAAACGTTCAAGTGGAAAAGACTTACGAATATCGTGTGTTGCAGTTAAGCCACGCAATTTTTGCTGTAACTCAAGCGGGAGTCCTTTAAAAGCTGCTGTGTTGCTCGACCATAATGTATCGCCGCCTACAGGTGGAATTTTAATGGCTTGCAACACACAACCTAAAGGTGGAGTTTTACTAAAAGTCACATCTGTGTGCCAAAGTTCATTATCACGCAAATCTTGTTTCCAACTGTCGAGCACCATCACCTCAGGTACATCTTCAATTGAAGGATAAATCGGGTGCACATGTAAGGTGCCAAAACTACGTGCCAAGTCTGCTTGTACTTGTGGTGCTAATTGTTGCTTTCGAAAAAAAATGACCTGATGATCAAGCAAAGCCTGCTGGATTTGTTGCGTTGTCTGTTCATTTAACGCATTCAAATCAATATCGTGAATAATTGCGCCAATGGTAGGCTTGATCACTTCTATATTTAAGTTTGCCACTACTGTATTCATCTTCTTTACTACAACTGCTGACCATACCAAGGAGAAAACTGTTTTTGTAACCAACGTAAAAACAGCTCAAAACTAACTGCGACAATCGCAATCACAATAATGCCCAGAATCACCGTATCGGTAATTAAGAACTGCGCTGCCGATTGCACCATAAAACCAATACCGCGGTCCGCTGCAACCAATTCTGCTGCAACTAATGTTGACCAGCCCACCCCAAGACCAATACGAATACCGGTAATAATATGAGGTAAAGCCGTTGGTAAAATGACATGCCAAAAGACTTGTGACTGACTTGCCCCTAACGACAATGCCGCACGTTCACGATTCAACTGATGGCTTAATACACCGTGCGCACTACTAATAATCACAGGCGCCAAAATCGAGAAGAAAATCAAAAGTACTTTTGTGGTTTCGCCAATACCGAACCAAATCACGAGTAACGGCAAATAAGCTAACGGTGGAATTGGACGTAATAATTCAACCAAAGGATCTAGAACAGCGCGAACCCATTTGTTCAGCCCCATCCATAGACCTAGTGGTACACCAATCACTACGGCTGCAATCAAAGCCAAAAATACACGTGAGATACTGGCTGCCAAGTGTTGCCACAAAGTTGCCTTCATAAAGCCTTCTTGGCTAACCGATATAAATTTTTGCCATACTGCCTGTGGACTCGGTAAAAATAGTTCAGGTACAACATGCAAAGCAGTAATGAGGAACCAGAGTGCAACCACACTTCCTACACTGATTATGCTAACTGCCAAAGTGTGGTGCTTTTCAAAAAATGACGATAAAAATGAAGCTTTTTCTGTTTGCACATCTGGCTTAATTTTTAGCTCTGCTTTGTCATATTCATAGACGTTATCTTTAGTGTTCATGTAGGTAACGCCTCCTTACCGCTTTGTTTTTGTGCCCTTAAACTTTCAAACAGCTGTTCTCTGAGCTGAATAAATTGAGGGTCCGATTTAATTGAGCGAATAGACTCGCCCTGACGATATCGATTAGCAAAATCGAGATGTAGAGTTTCTACAATTTTGCCCGGGTGCGCTGTCATTAGTACCAGCTGATTGCTGAGCAATAATGCTTCTTCAATGTCATGAGTAATTAAAAAGAAGCTTTTATTTTGTTGAATCCATAAATCGAGCACTAACTGCTGCATGTTTTCACGCGTAAAAGCATCTAATGCGGCGAAAGGTTCATCTAATAAAATAAACGGCGCGTGACTGATCAAAGCTCTAGCAATACCAACACGTTGTTTCATACCACCGGAAAGCTCCCAGATATTGGCTTTTTCAACGTGACTTAAACCCACAATTTTTAAAATTGCGCTCACTTGTTTCTCAATCTCTGCACGCTTTAAACCTTTTAACTGCAAAGCGAAGCCAACATTATCTGCAACATTCAACCAAGGGAGTAAGGCGTGATCCTGAAATACAACAGCACGAGTTACATCTGGTCCAGTTACGACTTCATGATTTACAAGCACATCACCAGAACTCGGCTTTTGAAACCCTGCCAAGATATTAAGCAAAGTTGTTTTGCCACAACCCGACTCACCTAAAATCACGGTTAAAGAACCTTCTTCAATGGTTAGGTTAATGTCTTGTAAAACTGGCTTTTGCTGTTTAGGAAAAGTCAGATGAATATGTTTGGCTTCTAATACGCTCATGACAACTCCTTAAGGCTGCAAAAATGAAGAATTCACATTGCCTTTATAATCGGCTTTAAGTTGATCGACTTTGCCCTGACCTTTTAAGAATTTCGCTGTATCAAAAATATTTTGTGCGAATTCACCATCTAACGTTTGTTTTTGCTGAGCATGGTCAAGGTAAATATTTCCACTTAATAAAAGCGGGATATCTTTTGCATCTGAACCTGTGAGCTGCGCAATTTTTTGCACGTTATCGGCATCTTTAACGTAAGCGGCTGGGTCTTGGTTATATTTTTCGAGTTGCTCAAGTGTGGTTTTAACAAAAGCTTTTAAGAAGTCAGGATTTTTCTCTGCAAAATCTTTACGTACCACCCATAAGTCATAAGTTGGAGCACCCCATTCACCCACTTGTTTTGAGTCGGTTAAAACCGTGCCAGATGCTTTGGCTTTACTTAAAGCAGGTTCCCACACATAGGCAGCATCAATATCTCCACGTTCCCATGCAGCTGAAATTTCAGGTGGACGCAAGTTAATAATTTTTACTTTGTCTTCTGGAATATTCCAATGTTTAAGTGCAGACAAAAGGCTGTAATGAGTTGTTGAAACAAAAGGTACAGCAATGGTTTTGCCAATTAAATCTTGAGGAGTTTTAATGCCTGATTTATTACTTACCACGAGTGCTTCAGACGCACCAAGTTTTGAAGTAATTAAGAATACCTCAATCGGTAAATTGCGGCTTGCCGCAGCAGCAAGTGGGCTTGAACCAATATTACCAAGTACGACATCACCTGATGCAAGGGCATTAACAACGTCTGAGCCTGCATCAAATTTTTTCCATTTAATATTACGTTGACTATTTTTTTCGTAGTCTCCGTTAGCCTGTGCAACTTTGCTTGGGTCAACCCCTGTTTGATAAGCAATCACGACAGGTTTGTTGTCACGAACTGAAGCACTTGTATTATTGTCTTTTTTATTTTGCCATACGATAAATGCAACAATTGCGACTATAACAATTGCCGTGATAATCAACGGTTTGGTCTTCGTGCTCATAATTTCATGATCTTTCAATAATATAAGCTCATGGTATGCAGCTGGCCTTATAATGAAAAATAAAAAAATATGAGTTGCTTATCTGGTTTTTATAAATAACTTTTCTTCATAAGTTTTTATCTTTTGGTAAAAAGCAAATTTTAAGTAATCTTATAGAATAGATACAAAATTAAAATACTTATATATCAATAAGTAAAAACGTTATTCCCAAATCATATGATTGGAAAAGCCTGACATATGCCCTCTAGTATTTTATCCTACTCGCCTTTAATCATTTTTTCTTTTGGCCTATCGCATTAGACGTTTTGCGCCTAATCTATTTTCGCCATTTTTTATAAAGATCAGATTTTATTATCTTTTTATCTTAAAACTTCTGCAAATATTGAGATTTGAACAAATCTTTTTCTGGTTTATACATGACGCAAATTTAATTTTTATTTTTAAGAGGAGAAAAATTCTTTTGTTTAAACATTCTCAAATTTTGAAAAAAACATTAATTACGACGTCTTTCATTACACTCAGCCTCTCAAGTCATGCTGCGCTTACCTTTGGTAATGCTGAAGAAGGCCAACTTAAAGTGAGCGGTACCGTTCGGGCTAAATATGTTTATGATTTTGATTCTGAACCTTCTACCAGTAAATTTTCCTTTAATGATGCGGTTTTATGGCTGGACTACAACTCCCCGAAATGGATTGGCCGTTTAGATTATCGGGTTTATGAATATTATGGACGTTTAGGTGATGCAAATTGGCTTACCGATGCATGGTTAGGTTATAAAATTAATGACAACAGTAAAATTATTGCTGGCTTAAACCCTGTTCCTTTTGGCTTGGGTCGATTTTGGGGAAATACTTATTACTTAGGCATTGCTAATAGTGCCGGTTGGGAAGATGTACACAATCTTGGGGTGAAATATGATTTCAATGATGGAGTCAATGAAGCACAACTCGCCTTTTACCCTACCGATGGTGGCACCTATAGAGGTAAAAGCAAAGACTCAAGTCGATTTAGTATCAACCCTGTCAATGCAGATGACTCTGTACCGCAAGGCACTAACACCAAAGAAAAGAACTCCATTGTTGTTCGCGGTGCTCATACCTTTAAAAATGTCCTAGGCCAAGAAAACTTCTCTACTCAACTTGGCGCCTCCGCATGGTACTCCACCATTGAAAACAAACGTTCAGGACAAGATGGCAATCGCCAAGTCTATTCGGTTTTTAGTAATACCAATTATAACCAATGGAATTTACAGCTTTTAGCTGGTTATCAAGACATTGATAATGCCGACACTCAATATAAAGATCATCTGACTTTGGGTGGTTTCGATTATTCATTTAACTCGGCAACCAAAGGTCAGATTTATTCAGCCGAACTGAGCTATTTATTTCCTCAGCAGTTTGGCCCAATTACCTCTGTTCGCCCGTATTTAAACTATAGTTCTTATCGAAAAGAGCAAGATGGCTTTAAAGATTCAACCCGTTTTATTCCCGGCATTGCCTTTAATTATCAAAAATTGACGGTACAAGCCGAGTTGCTGATGGGTAAACATGATCCATATTTAGGCGATAGCGAAGGCCTTGCGGCTGGTGGAACTAACGATAAATGGAACAAAAAAGCATTTGTAATTTTTGCTTATTACTTCTAACTCCAAAACAAAGGCCAACAGATGTTGGCCTTTGTTTTTATTTAGATATCTATTTCACTCTAGTCAATTACTGGTGAATTATTGAGAGGAAGTTCTGTTTTATCTTCATCGATAACATCGACATCTTGGGCGGTAGGCTCAAACTTAATCAGCAGTCCAATTACAATTAAAGGAATAAATGCAAAGATAGAAATAATCAGGTAAACATCGGTTTTGTACCCCGCCATCCAGATCGGTAAAACAAACAAAGCAATTGCTTGAGCAACGCCCGTTACTGCACGGTTAAAGCCAACACCTACGCCACGAATCGAAGCTGGATAAGCCATAGTCGGATACACCATCATTTGTGCACCTGGCCCAAAACCTTCAGCAAAAAGCCACAAACCGAGCATGCCAATTGCGGTATAGAGTAAAAAGCTATTACCGGGTTCACCAATTAATGCTAGGGCAATGAGGGCTATAAACTGGAGTAAAAAGCCTGTAAGCAACACATGACGAGATTTAAATCTGCTAGCAACAAATACACCTAACAGCCCGCCCGTAAATGCAAACAATAAATTAAGCCCAAGTGTTGTAGTAATGGTCGTCAAGACATCGGTATGAAAGAAACGTGTTAAAATAGAAGGTAAAAAGAAAGCAATAGTGGTGTACTGAAATGCCACCGAAATATGAATCACAATTGCCACAATAGTTCTTGGCAAATAGGTTTTATTAAATAAAACAGCAAAACCCTCACGCTTTTTCTTTTCAGCAGTTCTTTCTACTTTTTCAACTGTAGCGATTGCATAAATTGCATAGGACTCTTGTAGAACTTGAGCTGCTCCTTTTAAATCGCCTTGATTCGCAAGCCAAATGGGTGACTCAGTTAAATATTTACCGCGAATAAAGATAATGAGTAATGCAGGCACCGCTCCAAAAATTAAAGATGCTCGCCATAACCAGTTGCTATGTTCAGGGGGTAAAAGAAAATAAAGCGCCAGAACTAGACCAAAACAGACCGATGAAGCGGCATACCACATTGGGCACCATGCGGCTAAACGCGCTGCTTTGTTGCTACTTCCGTTAAATTTGGAAAACTCAGATAGGTATGACATTGCCACAGGCAGATCAATACCCACACTAATGCCCATAATAAATCTGGCTAAAATCAAAACCCATACATTCGGTGCAAAACCTGCGACAATTGCAGCAATAACAAAGAGCACCATGTCTGCCATAAAGACTCGATAACGGCCAATTTTATCTGTCAGCCAACCACCAATCAGGTTACCAACAATGGTTCCGCAGACAATTGCTGAAGCCACCACACCGGTCATAACAGGGCTTAAAGAAAACTCTGAGATGACTTGCTCAATACCAAAGGACAGTGTTGTTAAATCATAGGCATCAATAAACACACCTATCAATGCCAACCAAATAACTTTATTCGACTTACCCTTCCCTGCAAATTTGGAAATTAATTGTGAAACATCATCGGGAGATTTAATTTCATAACGGTGGTTATGATCGAGTTCTTGTGTGCTCACTTAATAATTCCTGTATTTTAATCACAGAAACAACATAATGATTATTCGCACCATACAAAAACAAATTAATCTGATGTTTTAATCTAAATTATAGAATTATCTTTTCATTATTAACTCAGCAGTAAATCCGATATAAAAAGACAAAATAAAAGCTGGTATTTAACCAGCTATTTATTTAAAGACTTTGCAAAATATTAACTCGCCTCAGCAAATTTTAACTCTTTTAGATTACGATATTTTGCACCGCGATGATTTTCAGGCAAATATGGCCCAGCACCAAATAATTTTTCTCTTAATGTTCCTTGTGTATACGAAGTTTGATATACCCCTCGTTTTTGCAATTCTGGCACAATAAACTCAACCACATCGGCAAAGGTTTGATGAGCCAAAATATAGGCAAGGTTAAAGCCATCAATATCGGTATCTTCAACCCATTGCTGTAAAGCATCCGAAACGGTTTCTGCCGAACCCACCAATACTGGCCCATTACCGCCTAAGCTGTTCCAGTTTGCAATTTCTTCAATAGTCCAAACACGTTCTGGGTCCGCATTCACATAAGAATCCAATAAAGATTGAATGGCGTTAGTTTGAATATATTCAACTTTATCGGTCGGCTGGTATTGTGAAAAGTCTACACCCGACCAGCCAGACAGCAATGTTAAAGCGCCATCGTAGCTTCCATAACTTTGATATTCTTTAAACTTAGCCTGTGCTTTTGCATCTGTTTCATCAGTGACAATTGACAAAAGTGCATAAATTTTAACTGAGTACGGGTCGCGGCCTTCTTGAGCCAATTTTTGGCGAATGCCCTGTACCACTTTTTTAGTGGCAATTTTAGACGGCGCTGCAATAAATACACACTCGGCATTTTGACTCGCAAACTTCTGCCCACGTGAAGATGCCCCCGCTTGATAAAGTACTGGTGTTCGCTGCGGTGATGGCTCACAAATATGGATACCCGGTACAGTAAAGTATTTACCTTCGTGCTGAATTGGATGCACTTTTTTGTGGTCAGCAAAGATACCGCTTTCACGGTCACGGAGTACCGAACCTTCTTCCCAAGAACCTTCCCAAAGTTTGTAAAGGACTTCTAAGTACTCATCAGCAATATCATAACGATTGTCATGATTAACCTGAGTTTTTAGGCCCAAGTTTTTCGAACCACTTTCCAAATAAGACGTCACGATATTCCAACCCACTCGCCCTTTGGTTAAATGGTCTAGCGTGCTAATACGTCTAGCAAAAGGATAAGGATGCTCAAAGGAAATCGAAGTTGTGACACCAAAACCCAAGTGCTTTGTGACTGCCGCCATCGCTGGCACAATCTGTAGCGGATCATTGACTGGAACTTGTACTGCCCCTGTTAAGGCATGTTCGGCACTTTGATGATAAACGTCGTAAATGCCAAGTACATCTGCAATAAAAATACCGTCAAAAAAACCACGCTCAAGAATTTGAGCTAAATCTGTCCAATATTCTAAATCTTTATATTCAACAGATCGGTCTTGAGGATGCCGCCATAATCCAGGAGATTGATGGGCAATACAATTCATTTCAAAAGCGTTAAAACTAATTCTCTTAGTCATAAAATATCAGCCAGCATTTTATTTAATTTTTATACTAAAGCAATTTTTATATTTTCTTTATAATATATACCCCAAACAAAATATGATTTTATTCTAATAGTTTTTTTATAATTTATTTTGAAAATATAAATAACATTAAGCCGCTAAAAATAGCAGCTTAATATCTAATACTATAATTTATTGTTTAGAAACTTCACCAATTCGCCATTGATACGGTGGTAATGTACCGTTCACACTAAAATCACCGATAATTCGATTTTTAAATACTCTCGGGTTATGTGAAGATAAAGTTCGTACGTTACGCCAATACCGATCTAGACCTAAATCTTTGTCTGTTGCAGAAGCACCCAAAGCGTCAAATAAAATTGTAGAGGCATTTAAAATTAAATCAGTAATGACCGTTTGGGACTGCGCACTTTCAAGCTCGGCAAGTGCATTTTGCTCTTCTTCAAATTGCTCATCATTTTGAAATGCAGCCAAATAAGTACGTTGTAAGCTTTGTGCGACTTTTTCAACAATCGCCCCTGCACTGTAAGCTGCGCCACGGATTTGGCCTACGACTTGTAAAATTTGCGGATCCTGTTTTACAAATTGGGCATTTGCATGCGTGTAGTTTCGGGTACGTTTTGCTACAGCTTGAGAAACATCATAGGTTGCAGCACGCCCTAGACCTGTAATGATTGCCAGTTGGACCAGTTGATAATAAGCCGCTGAATATTTAAAACGGTCATCATCAGGTAAAATTTCAGCTTCATCGACCAATACATCATGGAAATATGCCGTACCACTTGCAGTAAGCTGTTGTCCAAAGCCATTCCAGTCATCGACAATTTCAACACCATCATCTTCACGGCGAACAACAACTGAGCCAGACTCTCCTTTTAAATCTGTTACCCCAACATCCACCCAATCTGCATATAGGCTCCCTGTGGTGTAGTATTTTTTGCCTTTAACGCGAATTTTTCCGTCACTATCTCGATATAAGTGCGTTTCAAACTGATCGATTGACTCTTTGCCGCCTTCAGACCATGCACTACCGACAGTTTCACCATTGGCAATTCGGCTCAGCCAACGCTGCTGAAACGCTTTATCTTTACTTACCAAGACATCCTCAGTAAAACCAAAATGCACACGCAAAGCTTGCGGTAAGTTAGAGTCGGCCTCTGCAAGTTCAATGAGCAATGCAAATAGTTCAGGAATAGTTGCATCAAAACCACCATGAGCTTTTGGAAGTCGTAGCCGTGTAAAACCAATATCTTTGAGCCACTGGAGTTGTTCATATGGCAAAATATGCTGCTGCTCACGGATTAAAGCCCCTTCTTTAATACGGGCAAACGTCGGTCTGAAGTTACTTGCCAATTCATCATACCGTGGTGACGGTCCTTCACCCCATACCCGCGAAATGATAGAAGCCTGGCTCAGTGCAGCGTGAGTTAATGAACCGAGATGATGCTCAAAATTTAAATTTGTCATGTAAGTAAAACCAATATTGCTTTGCTTTTACCATAAAATATTTATTTCACATGAAAACGATTATTTTTTTATAACAGTATTCAATCTTGATATAACACCAATTAAAAGCATGACAGCCCTAAGCGATCTCTTTCTTGGTAAGACTATGCTGACTTTGCAATAAGGTTTGCATATATTCTGAATAGACAGATAACTTTTCAAAAATATGTTCTGAATAAAACATATCATCGATTAAGTGCGTCATTTGACTAGTAGTAAAGGTATCGCATAACCCGACCAGTGCTGCATTCATTTGCGCAAAATGAGCACATAACTGTACATATGCTTCATCTTTATTTTTAAATAATAATTTTCGCATATCCAACTGATCTAAACCTTTTAGACCCTCATCTTTTACGACTTTTACCCAATGAATTTTTATTTTTAAGAACTGTTCAAGTTGCTTTAGAGCCTCTAAATCAAGCTCTAAATGGGTGATTAAAAAAACTGTAGAGATATCACTTCGACACAATGCTTTGATTAATTTTAAATAAATAAAGTCAGCTTCTCCCATCTCTATTAATTCTAAATCAAGATATATTTTTAGGCTTTCTAAAACTTCATCTATCTTAAATACGACCTTCTTGTCTGCTTGATAGTATTTATTCAGAATAGTAAGCACAGGTGGTGTTGCAGGTGTTGTATAAATAGCAGCCTTGTTTAAGTTCGCAAAAATAAATGGCGAGAATAGATAAGCCAGACTACTTTGCTGTGGCTCAATATGCGACTGAATTAAATACACGATTTGAGTTTTAGAAAAATCCCTGAGTACTTTCGCTCTAAGTAGGGTTGCTTCAAGATTCACATAAGACTGTTCCAACTGATCTACTACCGAAGTGGAAATAGACTGATTTTTAATAATTTTATGAATGATATTCAGTTGAGACGTGATAAACATTTTTTAACATCCAAGCTATTTTAGAAGCGCTACACTTACACTTAGGTCTTTAAGAAACACGCAGCAACCGGACCCTACGCAAAACAACAATGGAAATAGAAAAGAAGAACATAATCATGTGCTTAAATAAAATCTAAAGCAGCGTTCACATTGAGTCTTGAAAGTTGGTTTAGGTCGACGGTAAATCCTGTTCATTTTTATTTTGAACTTTAGAGGACTGAATATATAGCTACAGATGATTGAAAAAAAACTATAGCACACCTTCGAAACCATACTGAACTGTTATAGTTTTATAAAAAATTTCTGTATCTACATATACAAATAGAGCGAGTGCATGATTAAGAAAACTTCTTAAGGTAGGTAGTTTTCATGAGACGATCTATTGCATATCGCCAGATATTTCATCAATGTTTCAATGCAACGTGCATTTTTACAAATGCAACATCAAGCATAAACTTTGCTAACAGATTGAAAACAATCAATCGCCCTATTCTATTGAAATATCAAGCAATTATATTGCTTTACCCTGTTGGCATTTTACTTGCTAAGAATATTTATCACAGCAGTAAGTTTAATCGCCAGAGTACTTTTTTGCCTGAAAATAAGTATTTAACTCATTCAATCATCATCAGCTAGTTCACAGGGGGAAAGTTTATGAGCCTCGGTCTAACCGCTCTAGAATTAGCGCGAATACAATTTGCTTTCACAGTATCCTTCCATATTATTTTTCCAGCCACATCCATCGGACTTGCCTGCTTTTTGGCAGTTTTAGAGTGGAAATGGTTAAGAACGCAAAACCCAATTTATAAAGATCTATTTAAATACTGGATTAAGATCTTTGCTGTTGCGTTTGGTATGGGAGTGGTTTCCGGTGTCGTAATGAGCTATCAGTTTGGTACCAACTGGAGTGAATTTTCACGAGTAGCCGGAAGTATTACTGGTCCTTTACTTACCTATGAAGTGTTAAGTGCCTTCTTCTTAGAAGCAGGTTTCTTAGGCATTATGCTGTTTGGCTGGGGCCGTGTTGGTCCTAGAGCCCATTTCTTTGCAACGCTTATGGTTGCCATCGGAACATGTATTTCGATGTTCTGGATTTTATCGTCCAATAGCTGGATGCAAACACCGCAAGGTTTTGCCATCGAAAATGGCATTATTGTGCCAAAAGACTGGCTAGCTATTGTCTTCAACCCATCCTTCCCTTACCGCTTTGCACATATGGGTGCTGCTGCCTTCTTGGTTTCATCTTTATTGGTGGTGGGAACATCTGCTTGGCACTTGGTAAAAGGTCGTCGTGATGAATTGGTTAAAAAATCATTCTCGATGGGTTTATGGATGGTACTGGTGACTTCTTGTTTACAAGTAGTAATTGGCGATAACCATGGTTTAAATACTCGTGAGCATCAACCTGCCAAACTTGCTGCGATGGAAGGTCACTGGGAAACCAATCATAACGAGCCTATGCCGCTACTGTTATTTGCCATTCCAGATATGAAAGAAGAACGAAATCACTTTGAAGTGGGTGTTCCATATTTGGGTAGTTTAATTTTGACTCACAGTTTAGATGGGCAAGTGACTGGCTTAAAAGAATTCGCACCTGAAGATCGTCCAAACTCGACGATTATTTTCTGGAGTTTCCGAGTCATGGTAGGTCTTGGCGTCCTTATGGTCACCTTATCACTCATTGCTCTTTGGCTGCGTAAAAGTGGAAAACTTTATGAAACATCATGGTTTCATAAATTTGCTGTAGTGATGGGGCCAGCAGGTTATGTGGCAATGCTGGCTGGGTGGATTACTACCGAAGTAGGCCGTCAACCTTGGGTGGTATACGGCATTATGCGAACCAAAGATGGTTTATCGCATACTGTTTCGGCAGATCAGGTGGGTCTAAGTCTCTTTATTTTTGTGGTGGTTTACACCATCGTTTTTGGTAGTGGTATCTACTACACCTTAAAACTCATTAATAAAGGCCCTGTATTTATCGACACACCAAATATGGAAACAGGTGGCGTAGGTCACTTCAAAACACCGATGCGTCCACTTAGTGCGGTCGATGAAAATATTGACAGCAAACAAAACTCTGGGGAGAACCGTCATGATTGATCTTTCTTTAATATGGGTCGGTATTATCGGTTTAGGTGTTTTAATTTACGTGGTCATGGATGGCTTTGACTTAGGAATCGGGATTATGTTTCCCTTCATTAAGAATAGCCAAGAACGTGACGTGATGATGAATACCGTCGCTCCTGTCTGGGATGGCAATGAAACTTGGATGGTACTCGGAGGTGCTGGCCTGTATGCAGCCTTCCCACTGGTCTATTCAACAGTTTTATCTGCGCTCTACCTGCCTATTATTTTCATGGTGATTGCCTTAATTTTCCGTGGGGTTGCTTTTGAATTCCGTTTTAAAGCTCATCGAACCAAACATCTTTGGGACTTAGCTTTTATTTGGGGTTCGGTTTTAACGAGCTTCCTCCAAGGGATTATTTTGGGGGCCTATATTCAAGGGATTAAAACCGAAAATGGTATTTTTGCCGGTGGTCCTTTTGACTGGCTTACTGCATTCTCCATTTTCACAGGTATTGGTGTAGTTGCGATGTATGCCACTTTAGGCTGTGGTTGGCTCATTTTGAAAACTGAAAAAGGCTTGCAGCAACGTATGTATGAGCTTATGCCAAAGTTAATTATTGCGCTGCTCATTATCTTTGGTGCCGTTAGCTTATATACACCTTTAACACACCCTGAAATTGCAGATCGCTGGTTCTCTTTACCAAATCTGTTTTATTTTAGTCCTGTGCCTATTTTGGTCTTATTGTTTGTTGGCCTGATTTTATCGGCATGTAAAAAACAGCAAGACCACAAACCATTTATATATACCTTGGCATTGGTCTTCCTTGCCTTTACTGGTTTTGTAATTAGCTTATGGCCAAATATCATTCCACCATCAGTTACGATTTGGCAGGCGGCAGCGCCTCATTCCAGCCAGATGTTTGCTTTAGTGGGTGCACTTATTCTGATTCCAATCATTATTACTTATACGGTTGTGTCTTACTGGGTATTCCGTGACAAAGTTCGTGTAGGTGATGAAGGTTATCATTAAGGTACGGGGGTGTTATGAAAAAGTCGTCAGTTAAACTCAGTCAAACCCAATGGTTTATTCTGTTATGGCTTGGTGGTTTTTTGGCCTTAGCTGTGATTGCAGGTTTGTTTAAGGTGATATTGATTTATGCTGCCCCTTACTTAAAGTAAACCCATCCTTATAAACAAATGCCGTTTGTAGATTCTACAAGCGGCATTTATTATGGGTTCAGTGCATCTTTTATTTTTTATTTCGTGCAGCTCATACATGTATAAATCAGAACAACTCGCGCATAGCATTCGTCAACTTATTGAAAGTGGTACTTTAAGTGCACATGAGAAATTACCTTCATTAAGAGATCAGGTCCAACGTTCTGGTTTTAGTTTAATGACTGTAATGAATGCTTACCAAGAACTTGAATCACAAGGGCTGATCTATTCAAAGGAAAAGTCTGGCTACTTCGTTGCCGAGCAAATTGCACTAAAGCCACTCGAGCAATATTCAGTTGTTTCACTAAACTCTAAAATCGAAATTAACTCATTAGTTTTTAAATACCTTAAGTCAATTCAACATGAGTCTGTTGTGCCTTTTGGTTCAGCTTTTCCCGATAGTCAACTTTTAGCTGCTCCCAAACTTATTCAAATTATGGGACAACTTGCACGGCAAAGACAAAGCTATGACCAGACAGCAAGCCTACCTCCCGGTAATTTAGCGTTAAGAAAACTGATTGCTCAGCGCTACTGTATGCAAGGCATACAGACCGATCCAGATGACATTGTCATTACATCAGGAGGATTAGATGCGCTCAATCTTTCTTTACAAGCAGTAGCCAAACCGGGCGACTATATTTTATTGCAACAAACCGTGTTTTACGGTGCTTGGCAGGCTGCTGAACGTTTAGGACTTAAGGTCATTACCATTCCTGAGCATCCTCAATATGGTTTTGACTTAGAGGCTTTTGAGCAAGTTATTCAAACATATCCTATCAAGGTGTGTTGGCTCATGCTGAATACCCATAACCCGATTGGGTTTACGGTCAGTGATGAGATTAAATATAAAATTGCCAAACTACTTCATGAACATCAGATTTACTTAATTGAAGATGATGTGTATGAAGAGCTTTATTATGGCGGGCAAAAACCACTTTCGATGAAGTACTTTGACCAACAAAATCTGGTACTGCACTGCTCTTCATTTTCTAAAACTTTAGGGGCAGGTTTTCGGGTAGGTTGGGTCTATGCGGGTAAATTTTCGGACCATATTCAACACTTGCAGCTCATGAGTACTATTTCAGTAAATGCACTCATTCAAAATGCACTGGTTGAGTTCTTATCTCATCATCATTATGAAAAGCATTTGCGCACCCTTAGACTTTCACTTGAACGTTATAAAAAGCAGTTTTACCACTATTTAAAGCAACATCTGCCCGCAACCTGTGAGATTTATTATTACCCAAGCGGTTATTTTCTATGGGTTAAATTGCCTCATAAGCTTGATAGTATGCAAATTTATGAAGAACTCATCCAACAAGACATTGGTGTTGCGCCAAGCCCACTCTTTAGTGTTTTACCCGCACAGCAGCATTATTTAAGAATCAATTGTTCTTTTGAGTGGAACGAAAAAATTCAAGTTGCTTTAGATCAAGTCATCAAAACCATTCAACAAAAAGTTGAAGCAAGTTTATAAAGATATGGTTCGACCTAAGCACAATTTTATAGACTTTATTTTGTGGTAACTTTATAGCTCAAATCTATAGTTTTAAGGGAAACAGGCTCAAGGAATTAAGATGGAAATAGATGAAGAACTGACCCTTAAAAAATACAGATTTTTTTAGCTTTTATGCGCTGTGGCAATTTGTCTAAAACCGCGGCAGAAATGCAGCTCAGTAATGTCAGCGTTCATAAAGCACTACACTCTTTAGAAAGCGCTTTACGTTGTCCTCTTTTTAAAAACGAAGGCCGTAACCTCATTCCTTTAAAAAGTGCTTATGTATTTGAAGAGCGAGCGCAAAAAATCGTACAAGACATTTTTATCACCGTAAATAAAACTAGAGAAGCTGCAGGCTTTGCAGCTAAGGTTTTACATTTAGGTTCCCTTTATTCGTTGACGGTAAACACCATTCCAAATGTAATTAGCGGTCTTAAACTCAGACGTAGTGAGCTTGATATTCAATTATTACTCAGTTCAAATCAGGATTTGGTGAAAAAGCTTAAAGCAACTGAACTTGATGCCATTATCGTGGCTTTAAATGAAACCACTCAAGATGATGACTTTGAAATTTTACCAATGTTTTCAGACGATATCTTTCTGGCAGTCAATAAAGACTCTAAATATGCTGAGTTTAAAGATATTGATTTAAGCCTTTTAAAAGAAGAAACTTTTTTAACTTTAACCAAGGGTTTTGCAACTCATAACGACAGTGACATCATTTTTAAAAAAGCTGGTTTTTCACCTAAAGTTGCTTTACAGGTCAATGATATTTTTACCCTCATTAGTATGGTCAGCTCAGGGGTAGGTTTTGCTCTATTACCCGGTCGTATTTCTGCCGTCTATGAAAGTTCGGTCAAACTTATTCCACTAAAACAGCAATACCACATGCAACAAGAAATTGGTCTGGTCTTTTTAAAAAGTAAAGAGCGCGATCCAAACTTACTTGCTCTCATTGCTGAATGTCGTATGTTTGCGTCTAACTTTAAAAGATAGATATCGGCAACTTATTAAAGAATAATCAGTTGCCGTTATAGGATTTTCAAAAATTTATCCAAAAATCGCATTAACCGTTAAGAAGAAGACAGAAGGTCCAAGTAAGCACCCTAGTCCTGTATAAAAGGTTGCAACTAAAGCGCCATAAGGTACCAATCGAACATCAGTGCCAGCTAGGCCTGCTGCGGTGCCACTGGTTGTTCCTGCCAAACCGCCAAAGACCATGGCAGAGCGTGGACTTTTTAAATACATAAATTTCGCAAGCAGTGGCGTCCCTACCATAAAGAAAACTGACTTGATTAATCCAATCGCAATAGAAAGTGCGATCACATCAGAGCTTGCGCCAATTGCGGTTCCTGTAATCGGACCCACAATATAAGTCATTGCGCCTGCACCGATCGTTGTCATAGAAATGGGATCTCGATACCCCATGCCCCATGCAACCAGAACCCCGATTGCAAAAGGCACAACGCAACCAAGCATTAATGCAATTAGACCAATTTTGCCTGCTTTCTTCACTTCTTTCACATCAACTTCAAATGCAGTTGAAGCAATAGCCAAATCACGAATCATGGCTCCGCCCAACAGCGCAAAACCAGAAAAAATAGCGATGTCAGAAACACCTTTGGTTCCTTGGGTATAAACCCCTGCAAAGTAAGCAACAACCAAACCTAAAGTAATCGCGATTGCAGAGCTTTGTAGTTTTCCCTTCGTCAAATATTTTGAGAGTAGATGGGAAACAAACATCATTAAACCCGTTACGGCAAGAGCAGTAACTAATGCATTTTTTGATAACACAGCAATTATAGCGTCCATCATTTAATTCCTTTTTGATTGAACTTTTTGTAGTTTATATTTGCTTAGGCTATTTTTTCCTTACTTTCTAACGTCCATTCATAAGTTTCATAGTCGCCACTAATTCTATTTAAATAACGGATGACTAAAACCGTGCCAATTAACGATGCAATAGAGACAATTAGCCCTAACATGCCACCTGATAAAGCTGCAACGACATTTTGACCTGCCGACATCGCAACAACGATTGGAATATACATACCAGACCAATATAAAACGCCAAATTGTGTGACTTGAGGTAAGTAACCTTTTCTTGCCAACAATTCTTTAGACAAAATTAAGAGAATCATTGAAATAGCAACGCCACCGACATTTGCTTTAACACCTAATAACATGCCTAAGGTGTTACCAAGATAGTCGCCTAATAAATGGCAGATCGCTAATATTGCTGTTCCATAAATAATCATTGTAAATCCCTCATATCCTTGGGTTATTACTCAATTTTTAATTTGTATTGTAATTACAAAGAAGCTTTATTTTCGTTTTGCATTGCCAATTGAATGCTGTCTAAACGTGTTCCCTGAAATGACAATACAGTTCCTTCTTTAAATGTTCGACGTGCAAGTGTAGTAAGCACCGTTCCCGGTAAAGCTTCGATCTGCAACCTTACACCTCGCTCCCATGCAGCTTGGATGGTACTTTCCCAATCTACAGTTCGACTCATATTAAAAGCTAAGTCATCTCTAATCTGTTCTGGGCTGCTAAGTGTACGAGCCGTTGAACCACTTAAATATCGAATTTTAGGTTGATTTAAAGTGACTCCCTCCATAGACGCTGCAAGTTGCTTTGCTTGCTGACTTAATAATTCACAGTGCGATGGCACCGATACATCTAATTTTTTTGCCACCACACCTTGTTGCTTTGCCAAAATAGCAACTTGGTTCATGGCTTCAAAACTTCCTGAAATAACGATCTGGTTATGTGCATTAATATTTGCGACAAACACCTCTGGCGTTATTTCATAAACTTGTTTCACCCATACTTCTACTACTGAACGATCTGCACCAATCAAGGCGGTCATACCATAGCCAACCGGATAGGCGTTTTGCATGAGTTCACCGCGATAGGCAACCAAACGAACGGCATCCTCAAAGGCTAAAACTCCTGCTACAACCGCCGCTGACCATGCACCAATTGATAAACCTGCAACATAATCTGGTGTTAAGTTTTCCGCAGTTAATAGTGCAGAACTCACCACACCGGAAATAAGCAAACACAGCTGTACTGCACGCGTTGACTGTAATGCTGCCGAACTGTCCAGCACCAAGACATCTTCTTTAAGTGCATCCGATGCACGCTCAAGGTATTCTTTGACCAGAGCGGTTTGAGGTAAACCGTGCAACATATTGCTTCGTTGCACACCTTGACCCGGATAGACCCAAATTGAAGCCATGATATCTGTTCCCTAATTCCATGGGTTTTCCACTAAAACAGCACCATCAGGACGTTTCAATAGAACTTTTCCGCTATTTCTCGCCCATTCTTTTAACGCCAAACCACCTTGTGGAAGTTGAAACTGTATATCCACATTGAGCCCGGCTTGGTGAAAATTTTCGAGTAGCTCAATCGCCTGCTTTTTAGCAAAAGGTTGTTCCGTTCGAATCAACAGATCTATATCACTTTGCGGGGTTACTGTTTTAATGCCTGTTGCCAGTTCAAACCCGAAACTTCCTGTATATCCCCAACATCCTGAAAAATTTTTCATAATGCTAGAAATGCTCTGTAAACGTTCTGCCAAGTGTTTAAAGTGACTTGGATTTACTTCAGCTAGTGCTTCAGGTTTAAGTTGTCTGCTAATTAGAGATCTTGGCATTTGCGCTGCATATCGTTGATAGCGAAATTGTCCTCTTATACCCACAGCCACCTGATCTTCAGGAGTAATTTCCCGTCGAATTACAACGGGATCACCGCGTAGTAACACCTCTTTCACCCAAAGTGGGGCATCATCGGCCAAGCAATCGACCGTCATACCCCACAGTAAATCATGGGCTTCAAGCTTAAGTTTCATGACCATTGCTCACGCAATAATTCACGGACCCTTTTAGACATTTGACGGTTTTGGCCGTGAAGTCTTTGTTCCAATCCTTTAGATTGATCAGCATTAATTTCTTTAAACGTTTGAGCAATCACCTGCTTCGCTAACAAAAGATCATCATTTGTCGGTTGTTCAGGGTTTTCAACAGATAGTAGTTCCGATAACAAACCAAGCGTGGCATAACTTTCAATGTCATAAGCCATTGGTGGAATGCTTGATGCCAATTGCTCTAACTCATCAACTGACCGTAAGGTAACGCGTGCAGCAGATTCTTTACCCATTGCATGCACCATAACACCTGAATCTTTTAAGGCAATAATACGATTGGCTTGATATCCATGCGCCAAAAAAGCACCAGACATCGACTTACCAACCAATAAACTCACAATTGGATGGCCTGCTAATCTGGCTCTAGCATAGCTATCTACTGCACCCGCTAAAGCTTGATGAATACCTAATAATTCTTCGCGGCGCCCATAGGCCTGACTTGGGACATCAACCAGACATAAAATACCGCGTTTAGTTTCAGCCTTTGCATCGGCTTGAATCACGTCATCAACTGCTTTTGCCAAGTTCCAGCCTTCCAAGAGTCCAACTTCACCTTGTTTTGCCCGTGGGAACAGATTATTGCTGTCTTGCACAACTGCAATCACACGCACCGCTTGCTGATCGATCTGACCATCAGCTACCCAAACAGAAGCTGGAAAACCTTCAACTGTCTTAAAATCCTGCGTGAGTGCTTTAAACCAATGCGCACCACGAGTAGAAGCTTTTAATGTATCAACGGCGATATTCATGCTTGTTCTCCTTGATACAAAGCTTGAACTTGTGCTGGGGTAATCTGTTCAGCAGTATCAACTTGTTGTAGCTTTTCTAAATAGAATGAGTAATTTGAACTACGGTGCTGCTGAGGCACACCTTGAGTTAAATAATCGATAACTTGCTGACGAATTTTCTGGCGATCATCATCTACATGAGCATCTACCAAACCACTCGCGAAGCGCTGGTTACCACCCGTAATACTCCATATAAATGGACGATCTTTGGCGTTATATTCTTGTACACCAGCTTCTTGTTCTATCACTTGGGGACCATTTAAACCTAAACGTCCTTCTTGTGTCATTACAATATAGCTACATAGTCCAGCTGCAATTGACATACCGCCGAAACACCCTACACTGCCTGCAACCACAGCAATCACGGGTTGATACTGACGTAAGTTCACAATTGCAGCCTGAATTTCAGCAATTGCAGCCAAGCCCAGATTTGCTTCTTGTAAACGAACGCCGCCTGTTTCTAAAAGTAAGATTGCTGCTGTTGGAATGCCTTTCAGATTGTCTTCAACCGCAAGTTCTAAGGCACCCGCAATTTTGGCACCGCCCACCTCGCCTAAACTTCCACCTTGAAATAAGCCTTCAATAGAAATTAGAACCACTGGGCGTTCTTGAATAGTTCCCTTTACAATCACTACACCATCATCGGCTTGCGGCACAATATTTTGCTGAACCAACCAAGGTGACATAACACGGGCAAATGGGTCGAGTAACTCTCGAAAAGTCCCTTCATCTAATAATGCTTTAGCACGCTCTCTTGCGCTGAGTTCAATAAAATCTTGTTTATTTAACAAGCTTTGAATATCAGTCATGGGCAATCTCCTCTAATGCTTGTTCCAGACGTAAGCGAACGACACCGGGAGTTGCACCAAAATCATGGATATCAATATTGACCGCTGGCGGTATTTGCGCAGTAAAAATCCGTTCAAAAAGATTGTGCCAACGTGCCGCACTGCCATCTACCGAAGTCACTACCTGAATAGAAGCTTTGCCTGTTTCACCAGGTTCCATCAAAATTTCTAAATCGCCCGAGCCAACACATCCTACTAGTGCTTTTTTTACAGGTGGCTTTGTCGCCACAAATTCAAAATGAAGTGTTTCCATAATCAAAATCCTTCTTTATTTTTTGACAGATGTCTGCTCAACACG
Organism: Acinetobacter nosocomialis; assembly: GCF_041021905.1. Taxonomy (NCBI): domain Bacteria; kingdom Pseudomonadati; phylum Pseudomonadota; class Gammaproteobacteria; order Moraxellales; family Moraxellaceae; genus Acinetobacter; species Acinetobacter nosocomialis. The sequence goes on along the minus strand of NZ_CP157432.1, from coordinate 1,655,474 downwards.
ATCTATAAATAATGTTGCTGCCAACAAATCTGCTGCACCACCAGCAGAGGCTTTCATCCGCAGCAGATCAATTTCTAAAAGATGCAAAGCACGTCGACCTTCCAAGCTTGAGCTGCCACCTAAATCGAGTACTTGCTGAGCACCTTGTTGCATACGCTTTAAACCGGATGTTCCCGAGCGATAAAGCACACAGGTATCGGTCAGGTCAGTCATCATGGCAAGTAATGCATCTAGACGAGCGAACTCTTCTTTCATGGGTTTACTGCGACTTTGATAAAGCTGCTTTAAACCAAAATTCACAATCGTTGGAAAACCTTGTTGTGCCTGTTCTTTGGCACCTAAGATGCCTAATTTTTTCTGTACTTGCTGGCCATGACTCAAAGCCTGCTTTGGAATAAAGCGATCTTCAAGCTGGGCAATCTGGCCTGCTAACTGGCATAGCTCAACAGCCGATAAATATTGTTGATTCGTGTGTGCTACTGCTGCTGCCGTAACCATTAACCCTAAGGCCCAAATTGCGCCGCGGTGTGTGTTGACGCCATTTGTTGCCAACATCATGGTCTTTTCACCTTGGCGACCAATTTCACCAATATCTTCACGCAAGGCCAAACAAACTTTTCCATGATGCTTTGCAGCTTGGGCCATTGCATCGAACATCGGCCCTAAACTTCTTGCAGAGCACTCCATTAATTCCAAAGTCAGGTCATCATGTGCACCACTACCACGGCGATCTACCAAAGCTGGTTTTGGTGTCAGATTCACTTCATCAATCAAAGCTTCTACTGCTATATCTGCCAAAATCTGACTATCGCTGAGCGTTTGATATTGAACTTGCGCCATCATTACCAACTCCTGAATTTTGCAGGTGGTTGATATAAACCATCTGACCATGTCACCAGGTCAGCAATATTTTTCGCCGCTAAAAGTTCACGTGTGGCATCGGTACGGCGAATACCTAAATCTTCAGGGAATACCACCAAACCTTCACGTCTTAAACGTGCAGTTGTTTTCGGATCTTGAGTTAAACCAATACTGGTCACACCTGCTACCGCAGCAATCATGGCTTGACGTTCTTCTTGGCTGCTTGCTTTATATAGATAAGCAATTCCTTCTTCAGTGAGTAAGTGAGTGACATCATCGCCATAAATCATGATCGGTGCTAAAGGTAAGCCTGCTGTTTTAGCCACATCAATCGCATCGAGACGATCTACAAAAGTTGGCTTACCACCCTCTTGGAAGGTTTCCACCATTTGTACAACTAACTTTTTACCACGTGCCAAATAGGTTTCAGTTTCATTGGCACCTTGCAAACGCATATCTAGCCATGCAGGTGTATCGTGACGACGACCACGCGGATCATGCCCCATGTTTGGTGCACCACCGAAACCAGCTAAACGGCCTTTGGTAACAGTCGAAGAATGGCCCATGCCATCAACTTGCAAAGTTGCACCAATAAATAAATCAACAGCGTATTGCCCTGCAAGCTGACACATCATACGGTTGGAACGTAAAGCGCCATCACGACCTGTAAAGAAAACATCAGGTCGAGCAGCAACATATTTTTCCATACCGAGTTCGGTACCAAAACAATGCACGCTTTCTACCCAACCTGTTTCAATGGCTGGAATCAAGGTTGGATGCGGATTCAGTGTCCAATTTCGGCAAATTTTTCCTTTTAAACCTAAAGTCTCACCATAAGTCGGTAAAATTAGTTCAATTGCCGCAGTGTTAAAACCAATGCCATGGTTTAGAGATTGCACATTATGCTTTTCATAAATTCCGCGAATAGCCATCATGGCCATAAGCACATGCACTGGCTTGATGTGTTTCGGGTCACGAGTAAATAAGGGTTCGATATAAAATGGCTGATCTGCCACCACCACATAATCAACCCAAGAAGCAGGAATATCGACACGTGGTAACTCTGAAACATCATCTACTAGTTCATTGACCTGAACAATAACAATACCGTCACTAAACGCCGCAGGTTCAATAAGTGCTGGAGAATCTTCGGTACTTGGCCCTGTATAGATATTGCCTTGACGGTCTGCCATAAAACCCGCTGAGAGGACTACATTTGGAATAAGGTCAACCACCAAACGTGAATACAACTCGATATAGGTATGAATGGCACCAATCTCTAATAGTCCATCTTCGATTAACTGGCTAATACGTAAACTTTGTGGGCCAGCAAAAGAAAAATCGAGTTTACGCGCAATGCCTTTTTCAAACAGATCGAGATGTTCCGAACGTCCCACACTTGGCATGATCATATGTAAATCGTGCAAAATATCTGGGTTGGTTTGTGCCAAAGAACGCGATAAAAAATCTGCCTGCTTTTGGTTATTTCCTTCGAGTACAACTTTGTCACCCGGTGTAATTAAGGTTTCTAAAACTTTAATAATGTCTTGAGTTGGAATGACTACACCATCGGTATATTGGTTTGCCATCTCTAGTTTTAGTTGTTTGGCATGACGCCGCTTTGTCCATAACCGTTCTTTATTCTGAACTGATCCTTCCATGTACTTACCTATAGATCGCAGTTTTGTTCTGAATCTATAAAAACGCTTTATGAAATTTCGATCAATCAACCTACATGAGTTGTTATTAACCTCAGGTTAACGATTAAATGTAAATTGACTAAAATGATCTGAAAGAATAAATCCAATAAACGTCGTGTATATCAATGCTTATTTAGAAAAAACGATGCTCAAATGTTTTGTGTCAAATTATCAGATGATAGAATATTAACCCTGATTATTCAGCTACAATTACTTGATAAGAAATAGTTTATGAAAAAGAAATATTGTTATGCCTGCCACCAGAAACACCTCAACATTTTCAAGCTGAGCTGTTGATACTTGCTTACTATATAAAAACTCAGCACCCAGACTCATCTATTAACACATATAATTAAAGGCTCTCATGCTTCAAAACACCATGCACCGCCAAGTATTAATTTTGGCGAGTTCCCAATCACTTTTTCAAACTGTTTCTATCATGGTCATGACCATTGGTGGCTTGGCTGGGGCCAATATCTCAAATACCCCTACACTTGCAACCCTACCCATCGCATCTATGTTTTTGGGTACAGCTTTAATGATGTTCCCTGCTTCAATGTTGATGGCACGTATAGGGCGGCGTAACGGTTTTCTATTCGGTGCTTTTTTAGGTGTGCTCGGCGGCATTATTGCATCAATCGGTATTTTTTATAGTTCACTCATACTTCTTGCCTTAGGCACACTATGTGTTGGCGCATATCAATCCTTCGCTCAGTTTTATCGTTTTGCTGCTAGTGAAGTTGCAGATGATGCATTCCGTTCACGTGCTATTTCTTGGGTGATGGCAGGTGGAATTGTTGCAGCACTGATTGGCCCAACTTTAGCCCGCTTTGGTGGACCCTTATTCCAACATGTGGAATATATCGGTTCATTTTTAATTATTAGTATCATTTCACTTGTGGCAATGGGCATTTTATCTAGCCTACATATTGCCGATACAGTTGAGCAAAATTCTGACTTTACTGCTGGTCGCCCGTGGCATCAGATTGTCTTTCAACCCACTTATTTGGTTGCTCTGTTTGGTGCAATCACAGGTTATGGCATTATGATTTTATGTATGACTGCTACACCCATTGCTATGCGACATTCACAGCATGAACTAGGCACGATTACGACAGTCATTCAATTGCATGTACTTGGTATGTTCCTACCTTCATTCTTTACTGGAAACTTAATTGCTCGCTTTGGTGTGCTTAAAATCATGTTTGCAGGTCTTTTATTATTTGCCTGCTATATCGGATTTGCTCTCTCAGGTATTCAGTTCACATCTTTTGCTATTTCTTTAATTTTATTAGGCGTGGGATGGAACTTTTTATTTATTGGCAGTACTTCTTTACTCACAGGAACTTATTCTGCGATTGAAAAAGCCAAGGCCCAAGCCATTAACGACATGACCGTTTTTGTTGTCGGTTTGATTTGTTCGTTTAGTGCAGGTGCTTTACTGGATTTATTTGGCTGGAAAGCAATGAACATAGCGTTAATACCATGGTTGATGATTGCCGCAGCTTCTCTCTTTTGGCTAAGCCAAAAAAGAGAAAAGCAGTTTGTTTAAATCTTTTCTATCGAGGTTTATTCAACATCCATTCCAGATTTTGGCGAACCGCAGGCCACTCATGTTTTAAAATGCTATAAACATGAGTGTCCCGTAAAATATCATCTTTCACAATTTGATGGCTTCTTAGCACACCATCGAGCTTTGCACCTAAGCGTACAATCGCGGCTTGACTTTGAACATTTAAAGAAGATGTGCGTAATTCAACCGCAATACAGTTTAAAGTCTCAAATGCATGGGCTAACAGTAGTTTTTTACATTCAGTATTGACAGGTGTACGCTGTGCAGATTTGCGGTACCACGTCGAACCAATTTCGACACGGCGATGCGCTTCTTCAATATGCATTAAAGTTGTCATGCCAAGCGCTCGTCCCGTTTTTCGGTCTTCAATATAAAATGGCAACATAGAACCAGATTTTTGTAAACCAAGACGTCTTTCAATTTCAGCAGTCATCTGTTCAGGTCTTGGCACACGGGTATACCAAAGATTATAGAGTTCCCCATCGCAAACGGCCTCTGCCAGCGATTCAGCTTGAGTGACATCTAGTGGCTTTAAAATAACGTGTTCGCCTACCAACTCAACAGGTGTAATCCAAGCCATCTTTATCTCCTCCATTAATATTAAGCTTTTATATTTCCAAAGTTATTTATTTAAATCAGCCACACTATACATAGCGTCTGCTATGGTTTGATGACCAGATTTTGATAGGCCATCTGCCGCACCTAAAATGTCTCGACGTTCTTTGTTTTGCCCCAATTTTAATTGGCCTTGAAGCTTAGTAATTTCAATTTCTATTCCCACAATCGCCTTTAACATCGGTTCAAGATAGTCCTTTGGTGCATCTGACATTTTCCAGGGTTCAGGTTGAGAAGCTTCATGGCTACGGGTTAAACGAGCCACCACACCGCGAACATAACGTTCATCATCGTGAACTGTTACTTTGCCATAAGCATGCACAACCCTATAATTCCACGTCGGCACTTGTCTGTGCTGTTCATGTTTGGATGGGTACCAGTTTGGTGAAATATAAGCATCACCGGCTTGGAACACGACCAACACCTCATCTCCATTTTTAATGTTATGCCAGACAGGATTCACTCGAGACACATGCGCATGTAGAGCGCCAAACTTCCCTTCATTTTTCTGAAGTTCAAAAGGAAGATGGTTTGCATCTAAGCCATTACTTCCATGAGTAAAAAGCACACCAAACGGATATTCTGTAATAAGAGAATGCAAAACATCCAAACGGTTTTCTGCATAATCATCGGGGATATACATGGCTCAAAACCTCACTGTAAATCTCAGGGTTATTTATATTTTGTGTTGTAAATTTTCTGGTTTATGTGGTTTATTAAAAAGAACCACTTTGTATTTTTTTAAGTAGACCAGAATTATGGCAAGAATGGCAAAAGTTGTTGAACTTCCGTCGATTGCAAAGATTGATAAAAGCAAAGGAAAGATAAGTGCTCAACTGACCCAAGCCTTGCGTGAAGCTGTACAAAGTGGTGATTTACAACCCGGCGACCCTTTACCATCTTCGCGTGAGCTGGCTCAAACACTTGAAGTCGCTCGTGGAACAATTATCGAAGCTTACGATCAGCTTTTAGCTGAAGGTGTTTTTTCTTCACAAGCCCGAATTGGCACTTATGTATCACATGCCTTAACTAAAAAAACTGTATTGGAATCTTCCCAGAAAGAAACAATTTCTAGCTCCATCCCTTTAACCAAATCAGCTCTTTGTTATGCCGAGGTACTCAAAGAGTTTAAACCCCTTCCTCATGCCCCTTTTGCAGTGTCTGTTCCGATTGCTCGTACTCAACCGAGTGATATTTGGCGTAAGTTTGGTAATAAATTTAGATCTCGAGGGGCTGGTGCTCCGTCAGGTTATGGTGAACCTCAAGGGGTGTTATCATTAAGAATCGCTATAGCAGACTATGTACGTCGATCCCGCTCTGTACACTGTGAACCTGAACAAATCGTGATTACACCAGGCATTCAACAGGCACTTTATATTTGCAGCCAGATTTTATTTGAAACGAAAGATGAAGTCTGGATAGAAGATCCGGCTTATCGTGGTACCACAGCCATTTTTGAACATGCCGTAAAAAATATCCGTACGGTACGTGTTCCTGTCGATGAAGAAGGTATTCAAGTTGAAACTGGGATTAAACTTTCAAAACATGCGCGTGCTGCTTTTGTGACACCATCTCACCAATATCCACTTGGCATGCCAATGAGTCTAGCAAGACGCACAGCTTTATTGGCTTGGGCAAAACAGCAAAAAGCATGGATCATTGAAGATGACTATGACAGTGAACTTCGTTATAACGGCCAGCCCTTTCCATCTTTACAAGGTATGGCACCCAACCAAGTCATTTATCTTGGCACTTTCAGCAAAGTTCTATTTCCATCGCTTAGGCTTGGCTATGCCGTATTGCCTAAAGAACTGGTGGCACCTTTTTGTGGGCTCAGAGTATTAATTGATAGACACCCACCTGCTGCTGACCAACACGTTTTAGCTGCTTTTATTCAAGAAGGCTATTTAGAACGACATATTCGACGTACTCGACATGTTTATGCGGAAGTTCGGCAATACATTATTGGCTTGATTGAAAAACATATACCTCAAGAACTGGCTTGGTTACAGCCGGGTGATCAAGGCATGCATATGGTGTTATGGCTTGCTCATCATATTAATGATATTGACGTTGCAAGCTCGGCAGTCGATGCAGGTATTGCCGTTAAAGCAATTTCACCAACATTTTCAAAAGAGCAACAACGTCCGGGTTTAATTGTTGGCTTAGGTGATTTTGAACCCGAACAGATGCAACAAGCCATTAAAAAACTATCAAAAATTATTCAACAACATGACAAACCGTCTTAACCCAAGCTTACAACATCAACCATAGATGAATCGCAAATGGCCCAATCAACACCATTAAAATACCAGCGATGACCATAGTTAAACTCGCAATTACACCTTCTTCACTATTTCTTTGCTGTGCTCTGACTGTACCAAAACCATGAGCTGCATTACCAAAGGCAGCTCCATTTGCTACATTAGAACGGATTTTAGTAATCGCTAAAATCGCATCGCCGCAAATCATACCAACCAAACCGGTAATAACGGTAAATAGTGAAACCAATGCTGCCGAACCGTGAATATCTTCCGCTAGAATCATGGCAAATGGGGTTGAAATAGAACGTGCCATCAAACTGTTGGTCACTTCAGGGCTAAAATGGAACCACTGTGCCATCTCATAGGCAGACATCACACCTACACTCATACCCACAATAATCGCAATCGAAAGAACCCCAAGGTTTTTACGAATTGTTTCCCGATAGCGATAAATTGGTACAGCAAAAGCAACCGTTGCTGGTCCTAACAAATTAACAATCCACTGCGTATCTTCTGCATAAGTTTGATATGAAATTCCAAAAATCGTCATCAAAATAATGGTGAGTACAGGCACACTAATTGCGGGTGATAACCAAAGTTTTGGATTTTTCTGATAGATTCGCTTTGCCACCACATAGGCAACCAAAGTCCAGATGAGACAAAGAATTGACCAAATATTCATGTCGTTTTGCTCTCTAGATATGCTTATGTTGAAGACGTTTTCGAGCTTGTAAATAAGCTTTTAAACGATTGTAATAGTGAATAGTCAGCGAAGTACTTAGCATGACTAAAATAGTCCCAATGGCAATACTCAAGACAATTTGCCATCCTTCGGTCATAAACAGCGTTTTATACTGAACTACGGCAACTACAACGGGCACGAAAAACAGTAATAGCTCACCTAAAACCACAGTTGCTCCCATTGCTACCTGATCCATTTTGATAATTTTAAAGAACAGACATAAAAGCAATAAAAACATACCTAAAATACCCGCCGAGACAGGGACGCCGAGTTTTTGATGTAAGAGATATCCGATCCACCAAAATCCAGCCAAAATGAGAATTTGTTTAACTAATACGAACAGTGATGGTTGTAAGGGTGTTCCAGAAGCAGATTCAGTACTCATTTTTCGAAATTAAATGGTTAACTACATCATTATGCTATCTTGGTTAAAGCTGCTAAATATGAATTATTCATGTTAATATTATTCCAAAATGGAATAATCTATTCTTTATTATGCTTTCTCTAAAATCATTACAGTGCTTCGTTACACTGGTAAAAACTAAAAGTTTTACTCGCACTGCTGAAGAGTTATATTTGACTCAGCCCACCATTAGTAAAATATTACAACAACTCGAAGAACAGCTTCAGGTACAACTTTTGGTCAAACCCGATCATGGACGAAAAAGACAAATTGAATTAACGGAAATTGGAGAGCGTATTTATCAACATGCGGTCGAGCTTCTTAAGGCAGAACAAAACATCTTTCTTGAAATAGAAAACTATCAACAATTAAAAACAGGTACTTTAAAACTTGGCGTTCCACCTTTAGGTTCCCAGATCCTAACAACAGCCCTGTTTGACTTTCATCGCCAATGGCCAGCTATTGAATTAGCTTTTATGGAAGTGGGTTCACGTGGTATTGAACAAGCTTTACTCAATAACGAGTTAGACGTTGGCGTTTTATTGCAGCCTTTTGATGAGCAAACTTTTAATAGCATTGAGCTATGTAACTACCCTTTAATGGTCCTTTTGCGTCGTGATGCCACTTGGGCAACCCGCAAAAAAATAAATTTAGAAGAGCTACAACACCAATCGTTTTTAATGTTTCCTGAAAATTTCTCTTTAAACAGTATTATTCTCGATGCCTGTAAGCAGCATGGTTTTTACCCAACCATTGCTTGCCGTACCAGCCAGTGGCATCTTTTGGCAGATATGGTGTTACAACGTATGGGGATTGCGCTTCTCCCCCAATATTATACCGACATGCTTGACCCTAGTTTATTTGCAGCAGTACCACTTGAAAAACCAAATATTCAGTGGCACTTAGTCATGGCTTGGAAAAAAAATCTTCCTGTCTCACCAGCGGTACAAGCGTGGCTGAACATTGTTCGTGAGCATTTCCAGCACGTTAAGCCTTAACTTTGAACACTGAAATGGCTTAATTCAAAAACCAATAAAGCTTTTCCACAAAAAAGCTACCCAATCTTGGCTTAGCTCACTTAGACTAGATCCGATTGTTTTATGACATGGACAATAACAATGAATAATGAGCATTTTAAGCTATACACAGATTCACAATTTCTAAGCCCCTATGCGTTTACTGTTTTTGTAGGGCTACATGAAAAACAAATTCCATTTGAAATAGCGACCATCAACTTAGGCCAGCAAGGCCAATTTGAAAAATCTTATGTAGCAAAGTCATTAACTGCCAAAGTGCCTGTACTTGAGCATAACGATTTTGCCTTATCAGAATCTTCTGCCATTTTGGAATATCTCGAAGAGCTCTATCCAGACACAGCTATTTATCCAAAAGATATTCAAGCACGTGCAAGAGCACGTCAAATTCAAGCATGGCTTCGATCAGACTTAGTGGCACTAAGAACAGAACGTCCAACCGATGTTATTTTTATTCAGCCCAAGTCCACTCCACTTTCAGAAGAAGGCAAAAAAGCAGCCGAGAAACTTTTCTTTGTTGCAGAAAAACTTCTTGCGTCTGATGCCGAATTTCTTTTTGGTTCATGGAGCATTGTAGATGCTGAACTTGCCCTGATGTTGCAACGCCTTATTCAAAATGGTGATGCTGTACCAGAGCACCTAAAAACCTATGCATTACAGCAATGGCAACGTCCGAGCGTACAAAAATGGCTTGCCTTGCGACATAACTAAACCCTTATATTTACACCAAACATGAGATAAAAAATGAGTGATTCAAACTATATTCCTCCACAAGTTTGGCAATGGACTGGAGAAAAAACCGATTTAAACCAACCTACCTCAGGTGCTCGTTACGAACATACACTTCCAGTAGGAAAACATCCGCTCCAGCTCTACTCTTTAGCAACGCCTAATGGTCAAAAAGTCACTATTTTGCTTGAAGAGCTTTTAGCGTTAGGACATAAAGATGCTGAATATGATGCTTGGCTGATTAAAATCGGAGAAGGACAGCAATTTGGCAGTGGCTTTGTAGACATTAATCCAAACTCTAAAATTCCGGCATTGGTTGACCATAGCCAAAACCCGCCATTAAGAGTGTTTGAGTCTGGCTCAATTTTGCTTTACTTGGCTGAAAAATTTAAAGCGTTTATTCCGACTGATATTGCTGCACGTACTGAATGCCTCAATTGGTTATTCTGGCAAATGGGCAGTGCACCTTACTTAGGTGGCGGTTTTGGGCATTTTTATGCTTATGCACCCTTAAAAATTGAATATGCGATTAACCGCTTTGCAATGGAAACAAAGCGTTTACTTGATGTGTTGGATCAGCATCTGGCAAAAAACGAATATTTGGCTGGTTCTGAATATTCGATTGCTGATATTGCGGCATTCCCTTGGTATGGTGGTCTTGTTAAAAACTGGGTATATAACGGCGCGGAGTTTTTAGGTGTCGATCAATATAAAAATGTTCAACGTTGGGCAGATGCGATTTTAGCGCGCCCTGCGGTTCAACGTGGCCGTATGGTCAACCGTACTTTTGGTGATTTAGCTACACAGTTACATGAACGTCATGATGCGAGTGATTTTGAGACCAAGACTCAAGATAAATTGCAGAATCAGTCTTAAAAATATCATTCAGTTTTTGACTTACCCGCAAGATATATCATTTTTGCGGGTATTCAAAGTTGGCAAAATAACTCGTATATAACTCACTCAGCCAAGCAACAAAAACTCGTACGCGTGGCGAGAGCTGCCGATGCTGCGGATATAAAGCAGAAACTGACATCTTCGGGATTTCCCACTCAGATAAAACCTCAACTAGCCGCCCATTTTTTAATTCATTTACCACATGGTAGCGCGGTACTTGAATTAAGCCAGCCCCTTGTAAGGCAGATAATACATAGTTTTCAGCGTCATTTACCGCGATCCAACTTTTCAAAAAATAATCTTGTTTTTTGCCATTCACCATCAATTCAAATGGATAATTCCGTCCGCCTGATGTCGAAAAGAAATTGACACAATAGTGTGATAACAACTCTTCTGGTTGCTGCGGCATTCCATGTTTATTTAAATAGTCAGGACTCGCACAAATCACTTGTGGCATATCCACCAAATGTCTAGCAATTAAAGTGGAATCATCCAAACGGCCCGCTCTCACCACACAGTCTATCCCTTCCCTAATCAGATCAACCAAGCGATCACCCGTACTAATTACCAGTTCAATGTCGGGGTACAACTCGTGAAATTGATCAATATTAGGTAAAACAATTTTAGTTGCATGTGCGCCTGATAAATCGACACGTAATAAACCACGGGGCTGAGCAATTACATTGCGTAAAGATGATTCTGCATCATCGAGTTCCGATAATATTTGTGTACAGCGTTCATAAAATGCCTGTCCATCTAGTGAGGGTCTTACATGCCGAGTCGTCCGCTCTAATAAACGGCACTGTAAATTACTCTCTAACTCTTTAATGGCATTACTTGCTGTAGCACGTGGGATATTCAGTTGATCGGCTGCCTGACTAAAGCTTCCCAGCTCTACAATACGGGTAAAAAGTTGTAAGGTATCAAATTTATCCATGGAGCTCGCTTTTAATCCTATCTATTATTAACGCATATGGAATTATCTTATCCAATTCCAACGATTTATCCCATATTTCTATATTATTAAAATAAGCCATACTTACTCAAACAGGCAATCTAAAAATGAATATTTCAAAAAAGACAGCTCTGATTACTGGCGCATCACGTGGTATTGGCCGTGCTATTGCAGAACGTTTAGCTCAAGATGGCTTTTATGTGATTGTTAACTATGCAGGCAATAAGGTGCATGCCCACGCCACTGTAGAACACATTATTGAGCAAGGTGGTCAAGCTTCTGCTATTCAAGCAGACGTTGCAAATGAACATGAAGTGAGTCGTTTATTTCAAGAAGCTAAAGCGATTAACGGTCAATTAGATGTTGTGGTTCATAGCGCAGGCATTATGCATATGGCAAAAATTACACCTGAAAACCTGCCAGATTTCGATACAGTGATTCATACCAATTTACGTGGCGCATTTTTAATATTGGCGCATGCGGCCGAAACGGTGCCAGATGGTGGTCGGATTATTGCGCTTTCAACCAGTGTAATTGCCAAATCTTTTCCAGCATATGGTCCTTATATTGCTTCAAAAGCAGGTGTTGAAGGTTTAGTACATGTCTTAGCAAATGAATTACGTGGCCGCAATATCACTGTAAATGCAGTTGCGCCCGGCCCGACAGGTACTGACCTTTTTTATAATGGAAAAACTGAAGAGCAAGTGGCGGCTATTGCAAAACTTGCTCCATTGGAACGAATCGGAACACCTGACGAAATTGCTGGCGTAGTTGCCATGCTAACTGGTCCAGATGGACGTTGGGTAAATTCTCAAGTCATTCGAGTAAATGGTGGATTTGCTTAATATTTAAAACCGTGTGGATTATTTTAATTCACACGGTTTTTTACTAACTATTAAAATTTCTTAAATCTATTTTATTTTAATAACTTTATAAGATTAACTAATACTGTTTTATATAAAATATTCACCACTCTTATTTATCAAAATAATATATATAAATAGATATTCCTTATTTTTGCTTATATTTAAAACCGCGTAAATTGAACCTTAACAATCTGAATCAAAGATAAGGATATATTCAATGAACGCTAAATTAAATACTGAAACTCCACAAAGTTTTATCTCAAATGGTTCAAATACATCCTTTTCGGCCGAAGATATTCTTGCTAAAGCACAGCAATATGCACAAGAACATGAACTAAATTTTAATGGCAGTTTATCACCTGTTGACGCATGGCAACTCGTACAACAAGGAGAAGCGGTTTTAGTTGATGTGCGTACCAATGAAGAACGCAAATTTGTGGGTTATGTCCCTGAAAGTATCCATGTTGCATGGGCAACAGGCACATCGTTTAACCGTAATCCACGCTTTTTAAAAGAACTTGAATCAAAAGTTGGCAAAGACAAAACCATTCTTTTGTTATGTCGTAGTGGCAACCGTTCAGCACAAGCTGCCGAAGCCGCATTTAATGCAGGTTTTGAGCACATTTATAACGTTCTTGAAGGCTTCGAAGGTGATCTAAATGATCAACAACAGCGTAACCAGAAAAATGGCTGGCGCATCCACCAACTTCCTTGGCAACAAGACTAATACTTCAATCAATTTTCAGTGAATCAAGGAAAGCTTGTGACTCAATGGAACATTAATGCGGTTGTACAAGGTTTACAACAAGCAAGGCATGACTGGCGTCAGCAACAGCACAGAACAAAAGAATTTGGGGGCCGCGAACTTCCATCTAAAGAAGCTTTAAAGGCCATTTTAGATGACCTGTGCGGCATTTTATTTCCAATGCGTTTAGGCCCGGCTGACTTACGCCAAGAAACTGAAGATTCTTATATTGCCTATACTTTAAATCGAGTACTCACAGCCTTACATGCGCAAGTACAACTGGCTTTAAATTATGAAGCAAAACGTCATTTGGGCCATTCAAGCACAGTCCAGCAACCACAAGAACTTGCCCAAACTATTGTTCAGGATTTTGCCAACACTTTGCCCTCTATACGACGCCTTTTAGATGGTGATGTACGGGCGGCTTATGAAGGTGATCCAGCAGCACATAGTGTAGATGAGGTACTACTCTGCTATCCGGGCATATTTGCGATTATTTATCACCGAATTGCGCATCAGCTCTATGCTCAAGTGCCTTTATTGTCACGCATTATTTCGGAGTTAGCTCACTCTGCAACAGGTATTGATATTCATCCGGGTGCACAAATCGGTAAAGGCTTTTTCATTGATCATGGTACGGGTGTGGTGATTGGCGAGACTTGTGTGATTGGGGAACGCGTTCGTATTTATCAAGCCGTGACCCTTGGAGCAAAACGCTTTGAAACCAATGATGATGGTGGTTTGAAAAAAGATTATATACGCCATCCGATTGTTGAAGATGATGTCGTGATTTATGCAGGCGCGACTATTTTAGGCCGTATTACGATTGGTCGAGGGTCCATTATTGGGGGAAATGTCTGGCTTACGCATAGTGTTGCAGCAGGTAGCCAGATTTTACAGTCACCAAATGAGTCTTATCAAAAAAATCATATTGCCGGTTAAAAACTATAGATGTGAAATAAATAGATAAGGAGACAAATAAAAAAGAAAACGTGCAGATTAATAAAATGCTTATTTCTAGTTTAAATATATTTCTATTTAGAAAATAGATAACTCATTAATAAGCTCAGTATTTAAAAAATTTATAACGCGATTTTAATTTTAAAACCAGAACTAATTCTAGTTTATATGCATCCTAGAATTTTTATTTCAAAAAGCCAATGTAATAAGGAAAAATGATTCATGGCGAAAAATACAGACAAAGCCCAACTTGCACTTGGGGACCATGCGGCCCGTCAACTGGCCAATGCAACCAAGACAGCTCCCCAGCTTTCTACAATTACTCCCCGCTGGCTGACTCACTTACTTCAATGGATTCCTGTTGAAGCAGGTATTTATCGCCTAAACCGTGTCAATAATACCGATGATATTCAGGTGGCTTGCACACAACGTGATGAAGCAACTTTACCTCAAACTTTCGTCGATTATGATCCAGAACCACGTGAATACTTTTTAAATGGTGTATCTACTGTTTTAGATGTACATACACGCGTTGCTGACCTTTACAGCAGCCCACACGACCAAATTAAAGAACAGCTCCGTTTAACCATTGAAACCATTAAAGAACGTCAAGAAAGTGAGCTTATCAATAACCCTGAATACGGTTTACTGGCAAGTGTGACAGATGACCAACGTATTTCGACCTTAAATGGTCCACCTACCCCAGATGATCTTGATGATTTATTACGTAAAGTCTGGAAAGAACCGGGATTTTTCCTAGCACACCCTGATGCGATTGCAGCATTTGGCCGTGAATGTACACGCCGTGGTGTACCACCTCCAACGGTTAGCTTATTTGGTTCGCAATTCATTACATGGCGCGGTATTCCACTTATACCATCAAATAAAATTCCTGTAGAAGATGGCAAAACTAAAATCTTGCTGCTTCGTGTTGGTGAAAAGCGTCAAGGGATTGTTGGTTTGTTCCAACCGGGTCTTGCGGGTGAACAGTCACCGGGGCTTTCAGTCCGCTTTATGGGAATTAACCGTAACGCGATTGCGTCGTATCTAATCTCGTTATATTGCTCACTTGCAGTATTAACAGACGATGCGTTAGCAGTGTTAGATGATGTGGAGGTGGACAAATATCATGACTACCCAGTTAACTACAAGTAATCTGCAAGGTAGTCCAACAGGGCCTGAAGTGACTGGTGTTAACCCACCAGCCAACTTCCCCGATGAGTCCACCATTGCTCGACTTGCTAATGAGTTCTTTTCAGCAGTACCGAACGCAAGCAGTTCGACTTCTCCATCGGGCCTTAACTTGGACTTACCTGTCGGAGCGCCACCTCACCCACCGCAACCGGGTGAACCATTTTCTGCACTCAGTGGTCGTGCGCCCAATATCGCGTTTCAGAAAAGTCTCAATCCAGAATATCCTGAGCATATTCCAAATTTGCCAGACTACCCTGAACGCCGAATAGTAGCTTCCGCGCCTGTGGTGGGTGGAGCTAATTTGCCACGCCCACCATTTGAACCACATTTACCACAAGCTGCTCATAGTGAACCAAATGTGCCGCGCATTGAACCCAGCTTACCCACTGGTGCAGGTGAATCACCTTATTATTTTTTAAATGATTTTTCTGCCCCCACTGCAGCAGAACCATCTGTTAGAGGGGTTGAAGATAATTATTCGGTTGCGCAGTCTTTTCAGTTGCCACATGGTGACCAGCTAAAGTCCTTACTGACGGAAGATCGTTTTGCAACGAAAACGCCTACCCAAAGTTCGGCAAGCTCTGCATTTTATTTTTTAGACTTGCCTCAAAGTGGACAAAGTTATAGTCACTATCAACCATCGCAACCCACTTTTGTAGCAAGTAGTGCTCAACCACTCGATGTGCATGCCATACGTCGCGATTTTCCAATTTTACAGGAACGCGTCAACGGTCGACCTTTAGTCTGGTTTGATAATGCAGCTACTACACAAAAACCGCAGCGTGTGATTGACCGGATTGCTTATTTTTATCAGCATGAAAACTCAAATATTCACCGTGCTGCACATGAGTTAGCAGCCCGTGCAACCGATGCCTATGAACATGCAAGAAATGTAGTTGCCCGATTTATTGGTGCACCCTCTTCTAAAGAAATTATTTTTGTTCGAGGAACAACCGAAGGCATTAACCTGATTGCAAAAACATGGGGTGAGCAAAATATTGGTGAAGGTGATGAAATTATCGTTTCTCACTTAGAACACCATGCCAATATTGTGCCTTGGTATCAACTCACTAAAAAAACTGGAGCGAAATTACGAGTCATTCCTGTGGATGACACGGGCCAGATTATTTTAGAAGAGTTGCCAAAACTGATTAATGAACGCACTAAGCTGCTGTCAATTACTCAAGTTTCGAATGCTTTAGGCACAGTCACACCTGTTGCTGAAGTCATTAAAATTGCCCATGCCAAAGGTGTACGCGTTTTAGTTGATGGTGCTCAATCTGTTTCGCACATCCCTACCGATGTACAAGCTCTCGATGCAGACTTTTTTGTGTTTTCTGGACATAAAGTGTTTGGGCCAACAGGTATTGGCGCGGTCTATGCCAAACCAGAGTTGCTAGAAAGCATGCCTGTCTGGGAAGGCGGCGGTAACATGATTCAGGATGTTACCTTCGAACAGGTAGTTTACCAACCTGCACCCAACAAGTTTGAAGCTGGAACTGGCAACATTGCCGATGCTGTCGGATTAGGCGCTGCGCTTGAATATGTCGAAAGTCTAGGCATTCATAACATTGCTCGCTATGAACATGATCTACTCGAATATGGTCAAAATGCGCTGAGCAGTGTGTCAGGTTTACGCTTGATCGGAACGGCACATCATAAAGCCAGTGTAATGTCCTTTACCTTACAAGGCTATTCAACTGAACAAGTCGGTAAAGCTTTAAATCAACATGGTATTGCCGTACGTTCTGGGCATCACTGTGCACAGCCAATTTTACGTCGTTTTGGTGTAGAACAGACCGTGCGTCCGTCTTTGGCTTTTTATAACACGACTGAAGAAATTGATTTATTGGTGTCGGTGTTACATCAACTGACACGTAATAGGCGTAGTAATTAAATCTATTTTTAGGCTAGAAAAGACTGCTTTTGAGCGGTCTTTTCTATGGATTATTTATTAAAACTACTTGAACTCAACTTCATATATAGGAATAAGACAAAATAGCTATCACAGCTGAGTCTTATTATTTGAAATTCGATTTCTAAGTTAGCCTTCGGCTCGAGCTAAAAGTCATTAATAATCTAAAAAATTTAAAGTGCTTATCACGGCGGAGTCTTATTATTTTAAATTTGATTTCTGGATTAGCCTTCGGCTTGAGCTAAAAGTCATCTACAGCCTGCCCATAATTTATAAAAATAATGTTTTTGCAACATTTCCTGATAGATGAAAACAGTGAACAGGTTCTGTAGATGACAAAGTTTTTTGGTTACTTTTTCCAAAAAAAGTAACAGAATTAGCTACTTTATTATGACCTATACAGGGTAAGACTCCGTCGCGCTAACCCATCCACTTATAAATAAAACCAACTTAATTAAACACCCCCCAAATCAATCTCAACGCAATCCCAATCAACAACACTCCCATCATCCGCTCAAAATAAACCCCGAACTCCAAAAACCGTTTACGTACGATAGGCTGTGCAAACAGTACACTCACCACCATAAACCAAATAGCGTTAACCATACACATCCATATCCCATAAAAAACCTGAACTTTCATCGGTGTGGTCGTACTTACAATCGTCGTAAAAATTGCCAGAAAAAAGATAGTGGCTTTGGGGTTTAACGCATTGGTAAGAAAACCCATTGTAAAAGCTTTAAATAAGCTCGGCGCATCACTATCTGCTTGGCCATTAATCTCAATATTGGTATTCGGCTGGCTACGTAAGCACTGCCATCCTAAATACACTAAGTAAGCCGCCCCCGCTGTTCTGATCAGTGACATAAGCCATTCACTTTGCTGAATCAAAAAGCCAATACCAACCAGTGTATAAAACACATGGACTGAAATTCCGACACCAATACCAATTGCGGTTAGACAACCAATCAAATAGCCATAACGTACACTTTGTCTTACCGTAATCACAAAATCTGGTCCCGGTAAAATCACCGCCATGAAGTGAATAAGAGCTAGCGTTAAAAACTCATGTCCATACAACTGCCACATAACAATTTAGTTTCCTGAAAATCACTTAAACGATTGTATTGATATTTTTTAGACGCGATAATCCAATCAAAATCCAAATAACTTTTGCCTCATGAGCACAAATCAAAGTCTGGTTCTGTTAAATGAAATGGCAACTTTCGTGAAGGTTGTCGAGTCGGAAAGCTTTTCTGAAACTGCACGCCAGCTTGGTACAACACCTTCTGCTGTGAGCCGCGCGATTGCCCGTTTAGAACGTGCTTTAGGCACTCGTTTACTCTATCGAACTACACGGAAACTTCGTTTAAGTGAAAGTGGACAACAGGTCTATCAACGCTGTCTAGACATGGTGAATGCGGCACAAGCAGTCATGGAAAGTTCTGGGCAATTTCATGTCGAGCCAGAAGGTGTTATTCGTATGAGTGTTCCGAAAGCTGTGGGACATTTTATGATTCATCCACATTTACCCGAATTTTTAGAACGCTACCCTAAAATTGATATTCAAATGCTTTTAGAAGATCGCTATGTAGACCTGATTGATGATGGCGTTGATCTAGCGCTTCGAATTACAGAGCAACCACCGGGTGGGCTGATGGGCCGAAAACTCATTGATATTGATCATTTAATTTGTGCCACACCTGAATATTTGGCAAAGCATGGCACACCGAACCATCCTCATGATTTAAAACAGCATGAATGTATTTACTTGGGTGAGCAAGCCAGTGACTCAAAATGGAAATTTCAACAGGGGAATAAATCGATAAGTGTTGCTGTGCGTGGCCGTTATGCAGCAAACCATACCGGTGTGCGTTTGAGTGCTGCATTACAGCATTTAGGTATTGCGAGCTTGCCGTACTTCGTTGCACGCCATGCGCTACAACAAGGTAGCTTAGTTCAGGTTTTACCAGATTGGTATTTTAAGACCTATTATAGTGGTGGGCTGTGGTTACTTTACCCACCGACACGACATGTTCCGCCTAAATTGAGTGTGTTGATTCAATATTTGGCAGATAAACTAGCAGCAGAGCCGACTTTATTTAAGTTAAAGTAATATAAATTCAATGAATTAGCACGATAAAATTCTATCTTTGAATCTCTAAAGCGATCAGCTCATTCTGTTACTTTTTTTGAAAAAAGTAACCAAAAAACTTTCTCATCTACAGAACCTGACCACTGTTTACATCTATAAAAAATATTGCAAAAACATTATCTTTATAGATTATAGGCAGGCTGTAGATGAATCCTAGCTCAAGCAAATTCTATCTAAATCCTAGTCATTAGGGGCTATGAGTAAAACTACTCAACCAATAGATCTTTTGGATTAATCGTATCGCCATAGACTGGTTTTAAGGTTTTTTCATAAGCCTGATGAATCACGCCTTCTTTCGCCAATTTCTCTAAATCTTGGTTTAACCAGTCCAATAACTCTTTGTCACCCTTTTTCACTGCTGGTGCAATCAAGTCCTGCTCACCTAAATTGGTAATGCCAACAGTGTAATTTGGATTTTCTTTAGCCCAAGCTAAAACCAGCAAGTTATCATGTGCAAGCGCAGCACCACGACCATCTTTTAAAGCATCAAAAGTTTCAGTGTTTTGCTCATATTTTTGTAGTTTAATTTCAGGGTGAGTCTTGGTGAAGAATGAATCAGCCGTTGTACCTTTGTTTACCAGTAAAGTTTTATCTTTCAGTTGAGCAACATCAGTAATTGGATGGCTTTTAGGAGAAACGACACCCAAAGCCACTTTTAAATAAGGTTTAGCAAAATCGACCACTTCTTTACGCTCTGGTGTAACAGTAAAGTTTGCAAAAATAATATCTACTTTATTGGCTTTTAAATATTCGACACGGTTAGCCGCTTCAGTTAAAACAAACTCAACTTTGTTTTCATCACCCAGCAGATCTTTCGCAACATGCTTAGCAATTTCTACATCAAAACCTTGATTTTTACCTTGTGCATCTAAATATCCAAACGGCGGTTTATCACTAAATACACCAATTCGTACCACTCCATTCTTTTTGATCTGTTCAATACTCGACACCTTTTGTGTGGTATCGGCCGCTTTTTCAGTAGATTGAGTTCCTTTGTCACATGCAACCAAACCTAAACTCAGTAAAGAGGCAGCTAAAATATGCTTCATGTTTTGAAATGTTAATGTTGTCATTATTTCACCCTATCGTTCTTGTAAAAGTCTTATTTAAAATCGCAGCGCCTACTTTCAGACACTGCTCTAGCGATATCGAAAATTATTGGCCTACATCTAAAAACACATTCGGATTGACCGAGTCACCGTAAATTGGTTTCAAGGTTTCATCATAAATTTTCTTAATTTCACCACTTGTTCTGAGTTGCTTAATTTCAGTATTAAGCCAATTCAACAATTGGGTATTGCCCTTTTTAACTGCTGGTGCAATAAATTCTTGATCACCAATAGATTGAATACCCGCCACATAACTTGGGTTCTTCGCGGCCCATGCCAAAGCATACGTACTATCTTGTGAAATTGCGTCACCACGACCGTCGGTTAAAGCTTTGAAGGCATCCGAATTTCTTTCAAACTTGAGTAAATTCACTTTTGGATAATGCTTGGTAAAGTAGGTATCCGAACTTGTGCCTTTATTTACAATTAAGGTCTTACCTTCTAATTGAGCAATGTCGGTAATCGGCTTGGCTTTAGGCGAGACAATGCCAAAAGCACCTTTTAAATAAGGCTCGGCAAAATCGACAACCTCTTTGCGTTCTGGCGTTACCGTAAATGTCGCAAATACCACATCGGCACGATTTGATTTTAAAAACTCCACCCGATTTGAAGCTTCAGTCACAATAAACTCAACTTTCTTTTCATCACCGAGCAAATCTTTAGTCACCCGTTTTGCTAAAGCCACATCAAAGCCCTGATTATTACCTGCACTGTCTACATAACCAAACGGCGGATCATCGGCAAAAACGGCAACGCGTAAAACCCCATTTTTTTTGACTTGCTCTAAAGAATGGTCTTCTTGAGCATTACTTGCCTGTTCAGTTGATGGCGTTTTACTACATGCAGTTAACAACACCCCAGCAACGGCAAGACTGCTTAATATTTTTATTGAATTACGTTTAAACATTCACTTCCTCATGATTCAAATAATAAAAATTTAGTACGACAAAATATTTAAAAAGGCTTTCGCTCGTTCTGTCTTCGGCTGTTCAAAAAATTCTTCTGGTGAAGCCTGTTCAATAATCTTACCCTTATCCATAAAAATAATGCGGTCAGCAACCTTACGGGCAAAGGACATCTCATGTGTCACAATCAACATGGTCATTCCTTCATTCGCTAACTTGAGTACTACATCGAGCACTTCCCTCACCATTTCTGGGTCAAGCGCAGCGGTAATTTCATCAAGTAAAATCACTTGAGGTTGCATGACCAGTGAACGGACAATGGCTATACGCTGTTTTTGTCCACCAGAAAGTTGGCGTGGATAATCAAGTTTTCGCTCATATAGCCCGACTCGCTTTAACAACTCATCTGCGACTTGCTCTGCTTCATCACGGTGACGTTTTTGTACTTTGAGTGGTCCAAGCAAAATATTGTCAATAACATTCATATGCCCAAATAGCTCATAGTTTTGAAAAACCATGCCAATTTTTTGACGAGCATTAGTCCAGTCCACATCTTTACCGAGCACGCCTGAACCAGTTAAACGAATCTCACCACCCTGAATCGGTTCTAAGCCATTAATACAGCGCAATAAAGTACTTTTACCGCAGCCCGATGGACCTAAAATAACAACCACCTCTCCTTGTTCTACATCCAGATCAATGCCCTGTAAAATATGACTTTGTGCAAATGATTTCTGTAATTGTTGTATCGATAACAAAGGCATAATTACTCCCAGACCTTTTCTAAATGTGCCGCCAAACGAGATAAGGGATAGCAAATTAGAAAATACAAAATAAAAATAAAGCCATAAATCCAAAGAGAAGCACTCGGCACGGTTAACAGCGAATTTTCAATAATTTGCTGGCCAACTTTAATGACCTCAACTACACCAATCAGGACTGCCAAGGAACTAGTTTTCACCATTCGGGTAAATAAATTAATCGCGCCAGGAGTTACTCGTTTTAAACTTTGCGGAAAAATGACATAGACCAAAGCTTGAACATGGGTAAGTCCGAGCGCATAGGCCGAATCACGTTGATGCTGATCAATCGAAGTAATGGCAGCACGAACCAAATCGCCCATTTCAGCCGTACCCCATAAAACAAACACAACAACGCAAACCCACATTGCAGAAAACTGCCAGTTAAACCATGTCGCAAAGCCGAAATAAAACACAAACAGCAAAACTAAAATTGGAATGATTCGAATCGCTTCTAAATACAGACGGCACAATGCTTTAACGACTATGTTTTTAGAAGTCATAATGACGCCGAAAACTGTGCCGAAAATTGCAGAGAAAAAGACCGAAATAAAAGCAATTTTTGCAGTTGCCCAAAGTCCCCACATTAAACGTTCGAGGTGACTCGCTTGAAATAGATAATCAAGTTCCATGGCTCACCTTCCGACTTCTGTGCTCCAGATAACTGGTTAAAATAGACACAGGCAATAAAATAATCAGATAAGCCATGATGAGTAAAAACAGAGCTTCCGTAGTTTTATAGTCCATGCCAATTAAGTCTTTGGTCACAAAAAGTAGCTCAACGACAGCAATCGCACTGACCACAGAACTTTCTTTAATTAGAAATAGGCAATTTGCCCCTATTGCCGGAATTGAAATAGCCAGTGCTTGAGGGAAAATGACATATCTAAAAATTTGAATCGGTTGCAGACCAATACTTTTTGCTGAGTCAATTTGCCCTTTTGCCACCGACTGTAAACCTGCTCGGAAAGCTTCAGCCATATAGCTTCCACCTAAAAAGGTCAGTCCGATTACACCGCAAGTAAAACCATCGATTTTGATGCCCAGTTTTGGCAAACCGTAATACAAAAAGAACAGTTGAATTAATAGAGGGGTATTTCGAGATAACTCAATATAGAACTGGGCAATTCTATTTAGTACCCGCACACGATATGTGATTAAAATGCTGCAAATCAGTCCTACAATAATCGCCAAAATAATGCTGATAATTGAAATTTTCAGCGTGGTCAAAGTTGCAGAGAAAAATTGCGGCAACACACTATGGATATACTGCCAGTTCAAGGAAAATTCCAACAAATAATATTAAAACGTTATAAATATTTAGCTTTCGTCAGCCATTAAATATTTGTGTAACGAGTTTATTTTTTTCCCAATTGGTCTAAAACTATTTTTATTAGATAAGCTTTTCTATAAGTTTGATAAATTCGATTTGGCAATCGAAAACCTTCAAATCAGTTGAATACAACTGCTTAAAACATATTCACTAAAACAAAGATGAATAATAAAGCCAATAAAAAATCGGACACCAACGCCCGATTTTTATTAAATAATTTTCAATTTATTTTTTACTTTCTAAGTACATCCCCAATATTTGGGTCTTTATCAAAAACTGATTTTGCATATGGGCAAAGCGGAATTACTTTTACGTCTTTTTCACGAACAAAAGCTACCAAAGCATCCAGTAATTGTCGACCTACCCCTTGTCCGCGATAATTTTCATTCACATCTGTAGAATCAATAATCAGCATGCTTTCGCCTGCCCATGTATAAGTCATTTCACCTGCAACGGTTTCACCATCAAGTAAGCTAAAGCTGCCGTGTTTTGTATCATCTTTTTGTTGAATATTCACAATGAATTCCTCGTATTATGACTCATATTTATTTAGAAATGACTTTGTATAATCTTTATCTATAAGAACAAATTTAACTGTAAAAAAATAGCCTATTTTTAGCAGTGAGTCTGTATGCTTTTTAAATACAATCTTCAATTTACTTAATGAAACTCTTGTACCAAGCTATTAATGTGTGCAACAGCAGCAGTTCGGTTTTCAACGCAAAGTTTTTCAAAAACATGCTCTAAATGTTTGTTCACCGTCCGTGGGCTAAGCTCCAAAATTTCTGCAATATCCTTATTGGTTTTCCCCAACAACAACCAGTGCATGACTTCTGCCTCACGTTGAGTCAACTGTGGGCAATATTTCAAAATATCAGCCATTTCCAAAGCTGGTGTAGAAGTTTTTATCTGGATAAGATAATTTTTAGCCACACTTGGCTCACTCTCCCACGGCGTGAGCAATAAAAGCTGTAATTGCTGAGATGGTGTTGAATAAGAACAGCTGGTTAATTTTTTGGGATCTTTTTCTTGCTCTAAGTCTGAAAACCAAGCTTTTAAGCCTGTCTCAAAACCCTCTAATTCAGGTAAATATTGATTCAGTAAATCACTGGCTTTTTGAGTTTTCCAAACAATTTTACCGTGAACATCTAGCGCGAGAATGGCTGTTTCCGTTGCATCAATCACCTGTTTTTGTTGTTGCAATAGTTTAGCATGTGCCAAATGTGTTTTTACCCTTGCTAATACTTCTTCAATATTCAGAGGCTTGGTTACATAGTCCACCCCACCGACCTGAAAACCACGCACAATATGTTCTGTTTCCGACAAGCCTGTCATAAAAATAACGGGAATAAACTGCGTAATTGGGCTCGCTTTAAGCTGTATACAACTTTCAAAACCATCCATATGTGGCATATTGCCATCAAGCAAAATCATATCCGGTAAGCATCGGTGTGCAATTTCAATAGCACTTAATCCATCCGTTGTAACAAGCACGCGATAACCTGCCTGATCCAGACTTTCATGTAACAAGCCCAAATTTTCCGGCACATCATCCACAATCAGGATAACAGCCTGCTCGTTTGGCGAAGCTTGCTGAAAAGAAACATATTGCGTACTCATTGCTTATCCTGAATCAATCGTTGCGCGTGTTTTAAATCAAACTTTTGAATAGTCTGTTCAAGCTGTTCCCATAACTCGTTATGCTCCGGAAAATTTTGACGACATTGCATTAAAGTCTGTTGAATTCCGCGAATATAACCCTGCCCAATTAAATCATTTAATTGCTGCAAGCTTTGCGGTAAATCGAGCAGATCATTATTTTCAGGTTGTGTAATTGATGTATGAACAGCAGCTTGCTCCTGCTTAAACACCTTTACATCAAGTGCTTTAACTTCATTATTTTCAAAGAATGTCTCTGATTTGGAATCAATCCAAACTAAGCCTAATTTGTCTCCAATTTTACTCAGCAACAAATTCAGGTCGATTGGTTTTAACATAAAGTCTTCGCTTAAGACTGCATCTTGTGGATTGACTTCACGCTCGCCTGCATTGGCGGAAATAATTAAGATCGGCACATTGGTAATATTATTCTGACGCAATAATCGTGCTGTTTCCCACCCGCCCATCAAAGGCATATTTAAATCCATCAAAATCAGATTAGGCTGAAAAATAGGTACACGTCTTAAACAGTCAATGCCCGACTCGGCTTCTTCAATTATAAATCCCAATGGTTTTAGAAAATTAGCGACTAAACCTCGGTCCACCGCTTCATTATCGACAACCAAAATTCGTTTTCGCTCGCCTTGATAGCCTGTAATCTGGTTGGAATAAACATTAGAAATTGGATGAACTACTTCTTTTGAAGGTAAATAAAACTTAATCTTAAACTGAGAACCTTGATTGAGCTGACTAGTCACAGATAGCTGGCCACCAAGTAAATCAACCAATAATTTTACAATTGGAAGTCCGAGCCCTGTTCCGGTAAATCCGCCTTGCACTACATTGCTGCCCCGTTCAAACGGATTAAAGATTCGCTCTAAATCTGCTTCTGCAATACCACAGCCCGTATCTCTAATTTCAAAATACGCCGTTTGAAAACGGTACTCGACTTTCAAAGTAATTGTACCGCTCGTCGTAAATTTTAAAGCATTGCCCAGCAAATTGATGAGCACTTGTTCTAAGCGTTTTTTATCGGTACGGACATAGTGCGGTAGGTTCTCTCCAATTTCATAAACAAACTGCAAATTCTTCTGTTCAAACTGTGGCTGAAACATTTGAATAATCTGTTCTATAAAATTAGGGAAATGAACATCCACCACATTTAAAGAAATTTTGCCTGTTTCAATGCGTGCTAAATCTAGTAAACCGTCAATCAGTGAAGTTAAATGCTGCCCACTACGGCTAATCACCCCGAGCGCCATTTTGCCTTGTTCTGAAAGCTGCTCTTGTTTCTGAAGTAATTGGCTATAGCCCAAAATACTATTTAGAGGCGTTCGTAATTCATGGCTAATGCCAATGACATAACGGCTTTTTGCATCATTTGCTCGTTCTGCAGCTATTCTGGCATCTTGTAAGTCTTTTGAAGTGACTTCATGAGCAGCAATTTCATCAATCAATAATGTTGTTTGCTGATGCGTTTCGATTTCAGCATTACGACGACTTTCATCGTTTAACACGAGCCACCATGCAGCAACGCTCATCAATAAAAATAAAATCGTGTAAATTTTGACAAATAGCGTAAATAACTGTGGAACGGCTGCCGCATTAATGGTTTCCAAATAGGTTTTTTCTTGGATATAAACCAGACTTAAACTCACTGCCAGAACAATAGACAACCCCAGAGTCAGTAATAAATACAAACTGACCCTGCTATTTAAACGGCTAGCCCAACGTTCTGGTAAATAGTGCCAAATGGCTTTTTTGAGTTGTACTGACCAACGTGCATCGGGTTTACATAAATCGTGACAGCGTGCTTCAAGTGAACAGCATAGAGAGCAAATCGTACCGTTATAAGCTGGGCAGCCCGCCATATCGGCAAGTTCATAGTCCCGTTCACACACAACACAATTTGCAACCGAAGTTGCCTGAATTTTTTCAGGTTGGCGTGCAATGTAATATTTGCCTTTGGTTAAGTAAGCAATAACAGGCACACATAACAACGCAGTTCCTAACGCAACAAAACTCGCCAAACCTTTCGCCATGAGTCCAAAAAAGCCCAAATAACTCAGCATCGATAGCACTGAAGCGATCAGTAAAGCACCCACACCTACGGGGTTAATGTCGTATAAATAAGCACGGCGAAATTCAATTCCTTTCGGGCTTAAGCCTAAAGGCTTACAGATAATTAAATCGGCAACAACGGCACCAATCCATGCCAAAGCGATATTGCTATATAGTCCCAAAATGCGTTCAACCGCATGGCTAATGCCCATTTCCATCAAAACAATGGCAATAAACACGTTAAAAAGAAGCCAGACAATTCGTCCCGGATGGCTATGAGTTAAACGGGCAAAAAAGTTAGACCATGCCAATGAACCAGCGTAGGCATTGGTCATATTAATTTTAATTTGCGCCAAGCAAACCAGTGCTAGAGTCAATATTAAAGCAAGCTGAGGGTTTGGAATAAACTGTTGGTAGGCGACCCAATACAGATAAGTCGGATTGTCTAGTTCAGAGACTGGAATAAATAGCTGAAAAGCTAAAACCATCAGCAGCATGCCCATCAAAACTTTTAAAAATCCAAAAATAATCCAAGATGGACCACCTAGAAAAACGGCAAAACGCCATGCGGTTCTGTTCTTTTCTTTTTGCGGTAAGAAACGTAAATAATCGGCTTGCTCACCAATTTGGATCACAAATGAAAAAATAAGAGTGCACGCCGCACCAAAGTAATACAGATTAAAATCGGTCGAGTTTGAAACTGCCCCAACAAAATGCAGACTACTACTTAAAATTTGTGGTTGTTTCCAAAGTACAAAAAACCACGGTAATAACAGCAATAAGAGCCAGATTGGCTGAGTGACTGCCTGAACTTTGTTAATAAAACCAATGCCTTTGACTACTAAAGGCAAAATCACTAATGCCGAAATTAAGTAACCAATGACTTGTGGAATACCCAAGGCAAGCTCAAGTGCCATTGCCATAATGGCGGCTTCAAATGCAAGTAAAATAAAGGTAAAGCTGGCATAAATTAGAGACGTAATGGTCGAGCCAATATAGCCAAAACCTGCACCACGAGTAAGCAAATCGACGTCTACATTATATTTTGCGGCGTAATAACTAATCGGCCAACTGGTCAAAAATATGATGGTACATACGACAACTGCTGCCCATACTGCATTGCTAAAGCCATATTGCCAAAGCATGGTCGCCCCAATGGCTTCCATCGCCAAAAAGCTGACTGTCGAAATTGCGGTATTGGTCACCGTCCAAGGTGACCATTTACGGACTGAGGCGGGTGCGTAGCGGAGCGCATAATCTTCGATACTTTCATCTGCTACCCAAATATTATATTCACGGCGTGTTTTGATCACACGTTGTGGCGCTTGTTGGGGGCGTGAAGAATCTGGCATAACACTCATGTTTGGCATGTGGCTGCATTAAACCCAGCAATCCTTATGCCAAAAGTCATTTATCATGGCGATTTTTTCTAATATGCACATATACGCAAAATAACGTATTTTCAATTTTTCCCAAAAATCACACACTCAAAACCATCAAAAAACAATGATCAATATTTGTGTTGATTGACCGAAAATGATTGGGAGATTGATGTTATGAGTGTATCTGAACATCCAAATCTGGACACTGTGCAAGGTACAGATTCACAAAAAGCAGTGAATGAAACCTTAGAAGATTATACTTTACGTTACGCTCCACACAGCTTTCGGCGCTGGAGTCCCAAAGTTGTCGCTATTACTGCACTTGGTGGTATTGCCTATCTTGCTGACTTTTCTATTGGCGCCAGTATTGGTATGTCTTATGGAACAACCAATGCTGTTTTCTCCATTTTATTTGCAGCAATTATTATCTTCTTAACTGGTATTCCTTTAGCCTACTACGCAGCGCGCTATAACATCGACCTTGACTTGATTACCCGCGGTGCAGGTTTTGGTTATATCGGCTCAGTCCTAACCAGTATCATTTTCGCCAGTTTTACCTTTATTTTCTTTGCCCTTGAAGGTTCAATCATGGCGCAAGGGTTATTACTCGGTTTAGGCATTCCGCTATGGGCAGGTTACCTCATCTCAACCATTATGGTCATTCCACTGGTCATTTACGGCATGAAAGCTTTAAGTAAATTACAAGTCTGGACTACCCCACTTTGGCTCGTTCTAATGATTGGTCCTGTGGCCTATCTGATTTATCAAGAACCTACCTTAGTTAGCCAGTTTGCAACGTTTACAGGTCATGAAGGTTTTGCACCTGTAGATATGGCAGCGATTATGCTTGGTGCGGGTATATGTTTATCTTTAATCATGCAAATTGGTGAACAAATTGACTACCTACGCTTCATGCCTGCAAAAACAAAAGAAAATAGCAAAGCATGGTGGGCAGCAGTTATTTCAGCAGGTCCGGGTTGGGTGATTTTAGGGGCAATCAAACAAATTATTGGAGCTTTTTTAGGATTCTATTTACTTACTAAAATACCGGGCGTAAACAGCACTGAACCTGTTCAACAGTTTAATGCAGCGTTTCATGACATGCTTCCGGGTTGGGCTGCTTTAACACTCGCGGTTATTTTAGTGGTTATTTCTCAAATTAAAATTAATGTGACCAATGCTTACTCTGGTTCCCTTGCATGGACAAGTGCCTACACTCGTATTAGTAAACATTATCCGGGGCGTATTGTCTTTGTGATCGTAAACTTGGCAATTGCGCTTGCTTTGATGGAAGGCAACATGTTTGCGGTATTGGGTAAAATCTTAGGATTCTATTCAAACTTTGCGATTGCTTGGGTGGTGGTGGTTGCAACAGATATTTCGATCAACAAATATGTTTTAAAACTTTCACCAAAAGAACCGGAATACCGCCGTGACATGCTCTACAACGTAAACCCTGTTGGTATGGTTGCGTTCCTTGTATCAGCAGGCTTATCAATTGCAGCATTCTTCGGATTACTTGGTAGCTTCTTAGCGCCTTACTCTCCAATTATTGCACTTGTACTTGCCTTTGTATTAACACCAATCATGGGTTTATTAACCAAAGGAAAATACTACATCAAGTCACACGATGACGGTATTAAAGAACCACGTTACGATGCTGAAGGAACACCAGTAGCAACTGTTTATCACTGCCGCGTATGTGAGCAAGGCTATGAGCGTCCAGATATTATGTTCTCTCACAAACATAACGGCACGATCTGCTCTTTGTGTAAAACACTCGATGCTTAAATATTCTTAAAACTAAAAAAGAAGCTTTAAAGCTTCTTTTTTTTATATCTGATGATTCTTAGCCAATCGGAAATAAACGTTCAGGCACTACATCTTTCATCACAATGGTTGAGATGATCCGTTGCACACTTGGAATAGCAGATAATTTTTCATCGTACAAACGCTGAAAAGCCGGCAAATCTTTAGCGACCACATGTAGCAAATAATCTGGTTCACCAAACAAACGCTGCGCCTGAATAATTTGTGGGATATCAATTACGGCATTTTCAAACTTCTCGACTGCCTGTTTATCACCTTCTTTAAGCGTAATAAAAACAATCGCTGAAAATTCAAATCCCACTAAGTTTGGGTCGAGTTCTGCGCGATAGCCTTTGATGGCTCCCGACTCTTCTAAAGCCTTCACTCGTCTGTGACAAGGTGAAATGCTCAAACCAACTTTTTCTGCCAACTCAGTGATAGATAATCGGCCATTTAATTGCAATTCAGCAAGAATCTTTTTATCTGTGCGATCCATTTAGAAAAATTTACCCCAAATGCATGTGATATGAGCAAACATTTAAAAGCACATTCTAAATACATGAGCATATTATTTTCAACAAGCTCGCATAAATAGGGATTTTTTCTAAACCACGAGCGAAACCTTTGGGAAATAGTTTGCCGAGATAAGCATATGGCTTTTAACATTTTTATTGCATTTTGGAGTGTCTCTATTCTTTTTATTATTACGCCAGGGGCAGACTGGGCCTATGCCATTTCGGCAGGTATTAAGGGTAAAGTCGTCGTACCCGCTGTTGCAGGTATGCTATTTGGGCACTTTATTACGATTTTATTGGTAGCGGCTGGTGTTGGTCTGCTTGTAGCAAATAACCCAACTGCTTTGATGATTCTTACTGTGGCGGGTTCTGCTTATTTGTTATGGATGGGAATAAACTTATTACTTACCCCTCCTACTCCGAACGAGTCTGGTTCTGAAAAGGCTCAGTCATGGTTGAGCTGGGCAACTAAAGGTGTTTATGTGAGTGGCTTAAACCCGAAAGTTTTTTTACTCTTTTTAGCCTTGCTTCCTCAATTCATTGACACCACTGCTTCATGGTCAGTGACAACTCAAATTCTTGCCTTTGGTGTTGTCCACATGATTAGCTGCGCCATTATTTACTTAATGGTGGGTTATGGTTCAGAGGCCATTTTGAAAACCAGACCGCAGGCAGCACAGTTAGTCGGCCGTTTTTCAGGTGGTTTGATGGTCGTTATCGCTACATGTTTATTGATTGGGCAAATCTAAAAAGATATTCAGCAAAAAGTTACTGGCCTCCATTTCAGGTCAGTAACATGAATAATAAAATATAAGAAAAATTTATCTCATACGTTTGAGGTTATACGTCACAACGCCCCAGATGACCAACTCCTGTCCATCTTCAATATAAATATTTTGATAATCAGGATTTTCTGCTTTTAGCCAGACTTTAGGTGGATGAAATTGAGTATCAATCATTAAGCGCTTAACAGTGAAATCATTGTCGATAAGTGCAATCACTATATCGCCCGATTTAGCTGGAATACTACGGTCCACAATAAGCGGATCATCAATATCAATTCCGGCATCTAACATGGACAACGAATTGGCTTTGACAATAAAGGTGGCATTTTCATTTCTAATTAAGTACTCATTTAAGTCGAGTGCTTGTTCAATATCATCTTGTGCTGGCGATGGAAAACCCGCAGCCACACGTTCTGTCGCCAAAGGGATATGGTAAATTTTATCGTTGTTCGGATGCACCTGCTGTATTTTTAGTTTTGAGGTGAAATCTGTCTGGTTATCGGTTTTGACATTATTCAGTAACCAATTTTTGATAGAGTTTACTTGAGACTCAGGAACACGAATCACTTTGGTGGGTTCATTGAACTGTGCTTTACGGCCGGCATTTTCCCGTGCACCGCCATGCTCGAATTCTTTCTTCTTTGGCATATTGCCTCCATTTCACCGTTCAAATCCTACACAAACAATGTAACTTGAAAAAGTTACATTTTCAAGTTGACGAAATATTTTTTTTGCATAACAATAAATTTCATGATCAGATTTTAATCCATTTTGCTTTTAACAGGGATGTTAAAACGGAAATGGTAATTTGAAGAGAATCAAAACCTATTGTGAAATAGTCCTTATTACTGACTGTTTTGATTTTTATCAATGAAATTCTGAACACTTAAATATGAGTTAGATTCAGTTTTTGGTATGGAGACATGCGAAATGAAAAATCAACGTGATGCAGTTTTAGGTTATGCGAATGAACAACATGCCTACTATATCCGTCTTATTGAAAATGATGCGGTATTAGGCGAAAGCTATGGAATTTTCTGTGAAAATCCGGAAAGTGAAGCAGCCGAAAGTATTATGACGACATTGTTTTTAAAGAAATCTTTTTGGATAAACGGCTCAGAATTTACAGATATTGTAAAAGGCCTACACCCTCTTACTCATTCATAAGTTTAAAAATAATAAAAAATAAAGGAGGCATAATGCCTCCTTTATTCTCAAAAACTGGTTGCTTAAGACGTAAAGCGCCCATAAGCATCGCGTTTTTGATTACGAGAGTTTTGTCCACGGCCATCTGAACGACCACGGCGATCATCGTCGTCATCGTCATCATAACGGCTACGGCCACGACCTCGGCCACCTGAACGGCCACGATCATCATCTTCATCGTCGTCATCACGGCTGCGACCACGACCTCGGCCACTTGAACGGCCACGATCATCATCTTCGTCGTCGTCATAACGGCTGCGACCACGACCTCGGCCACTTGAACGACCGCGATCATCATCTTCGTCATCATCATCACGACGGCTGCGACCACGACCTCGGCCACCTGAACGGCCACGATCATCATCTTCGTCGTCGTCATAACGGCTGCGACCACGACCTCGGCCACTTGAACGGCCACGATCATCATCTTCATCATCATCGTCACGACGGCTGCGACCACGGCCTCGGCCACCTGAACGGCCACGTTCATCATCTTCATCGTCGTCATCATAACGGCTGCGACCACGACCTCGGCCACTTGAACGACCGCGATCATCATCTTCGTCATCATCGTCACGACGACTGCGACCACGGCCTCGGCCACCTGAACGGCCACGATCATCGTCTTCATCGTCGTCATCATAACGGCTGCGACCACGACCTCGGCCACTTGAACGACCGCGATCATCGTCTTCATCGTCGTCATCATAACGGCTACGACCACGGCCTCGGCCACTTGAGCGACCGCGATCATCATCTTCGTCATCGTCATCACGACTGCGACCACGGCCTCGGCCAGTCGAACGACCACCGCGATCATCATCTTCGTCGTCATCGTAACGACTGCGGCTACGGCCTCGGCCACCTGAACGACCGCGATCATCATCTTCGTCATCGTCATAACGGCTGCGACCGCGACCATTGCGATCATCATTCTTATGACTTAAAGCACCAGCTTCACGAGCCTCTTCCGAGGTAAATTCATGTGCATTACCACTAGCGTGTGCAGCTCGACCAGCTTCACGAGCTTCTTCTGAAGTAAATTCATGTGCATTACCACTTGCATGCGCAGCACGCCCACCTTTACTGGCTATTTCTCTTACTCTTTCAGGATCCATACTTGCAAATCCACGATTTGAAGTACCTGAACTATTGTTATCGTGATCTTCATATCTAGTATTAGCCATAGTTATATCTTCCTATATTTAAATTATAGTAGCTACCGCTTTTGTTGAACGGATAAATTTAAGATAAGAGATTTAAAATATTTTTATACCTATGCTATGTTTCAACCTTTTTAAATGTATATAAATTAAAATACGTAAAAAACTCTAAGATGATTATTTAAATAAAGATTTTATCAATTAAAATATTTATAAAATATTCTATAGTTTTACTTTTTAAATACTGGCCATACTTATTATTACTCAATCCTACATAATAATATATTTTTACAAATGCCTTTAAAAGATCAATGTGAATAACATAAACTTTCACAATGTACAAATCAATAATAAACAAAAACATCTTAACAATTGAAGAAACAAATAAAAAATACAATTAAAATTATTTAAAAACAATAACATAATCAATTACTTTTTTAGAAAAAATTTACTTGAGTGAGCAAAATCAAGATTTAAAATTAAAATATAATATTTATGAGAGATGAATCATGCAATTACCTCAAACTCAGTCATCGCTACAATACATTCATATTTCTGTACCTGAAATTTTACTTAGCAATATACAAATTAAAAATATTTGGCAAGATTATAACCAAGAATGGAGCTATAGATTAGACCCACCTCATGCAAGCCATCCTTTCCAAAGAGATTTACATATTATTAAATCAAAAAACATTGAGAAAGAAGATACAAAAGAACCATTTGATAATTTAGCAGCTAAAAATAAACCAGAATTAAAATCTATAGTAGAAGCAGAAACCGTAATAAAAGAAATTTTAGATTTATCGGATTATATACCTATAGAAAATTGGTTAGAGGATACAGGTAATCGATCAATTATTGAAAGTATGATTGATAAAAACAAGGTTAAATTATTGGATATTATTTAATAAAAATTTAGGTGTTATATTTTTTTACATCCTTATATATAAAATAACAAAGACAACTTTTTAAAAAAGACTATTTACTTATATTCACGTGCAGATTAATCACTATAAAGGGACTGAAATTTAAATAGAGGTAGTCTAGACATGGAAAATACAACAAATGAGTATCCATCAGCAGTTCCAGCACAAGTTCAACCTCATCAGCCAGGCGATCAGGAGAAGATGCATCCTGAACCAGAAATCATTAAAGCATCTCATAAAGGTAGTGAGAAACTAAAAGGCAAAGTTGCAGTCATTAGCGGTGGCGATAGCGGTATTGGTCGTTCGGTTGCCGTATTGTTTGCCCGTGAAGGCGCCGATATTGCGGTACTGTATCTTGAAGAGGATCAAGATGCTGAAATCACCAAACAACTTGTTGAAAAGGAAGGACAACACTGTCTTCTATTAAAAGGTGATATTTCCGATGCAGACCTTGCAAAACAAAATATTGATAAGGTTTTACAGCATTTTGGAAAAATTAATATTTTAGTAAATAATGCTGGAGTTCAATATCAGCAAAAAGAAATTGAAAGTATTAGTAATGAACAATTAGAAAAAACATTTAAAACAAATATTTTTGCCATGTTTTATTTAACCAAAGAAGCGATTCCTTATATGGAAGAAGGTGATAGTATTATTAACACCACCAGCATTACCAGTTATCAAGGTCATGATGAGCTCATCGATTATGCGAGTACTAAAGGTGCGATTACCTCTTTTACTCGTAGCTTGTCGAACAACTTAATGAAACAGAAAAAAGGTATTCGCGTAAATGGTGTGGCACCAGGGCCAATTTGGACTCCTCTCATTCCAAGCAGTTTCGATGCAGAAACAGTTGAGAAATTTGGTAAAGATACCCCAATGGGTAGAATGGGTCAGCCAAGTGAAGTCGCCCCTGCTTACCTTTTCCTTGCCTCAGATGATGCAAGTTACATTACGGGTCAGGTAATTCATGTAAATGGTGGTCAAATTGTTAATGGCTAAGCGCTAACATCATTTAGAAAAAGCCCTGAAAGCTTCAACTTTCAGGGCTTTTTTATTTAAGCTGGTACGTGTGCGGCTATTTGTTCTCGTGACCAAACACGATGAGCTTTAATCAGATTTTTAAATTTTTCTGCAATATGCTGGAACTCATCCTCTACCAAAGTTCCTTCATCTGCAACTAAACCGAGTGGTTCAAGCAAATCAGATTTATTGCCTAAAAATGCAATTGGTTTTAAATGCTTATAAGCTTCTAGTACATAATGGCGCGCTACACCATCTTGCATCACTGCATTTAAATTATCGCCATCTGGAACAATTACAGCATCATAAGCAATTGAAGGTTCAGCCATTTGCATACCATCAGCTACAATAATATTGTCTTTATGGTCTTTTACTGGAGCCAAGCTCGGCGCTAGTAAATGAACAACTACACCTTCTTTAATTGCCCAATTTTTAATTGCTTCAAGTGTATCTGACTTCACAAGATTATGAATAAGCACAGCGACTTTTCTACCTTGAATGTCTTCAGGAGGGAAAGCTAAAAAAGACAACTTGGCAGATTTTTCAATTGCTGTTTTCTTATAATCTAAGGTTAAATCCGGCACTTCAATACCTAAATTCGCACCGACTTGACGTGCCAGATCGAGGTCGATATTTGCCAAAATTTGTTGAACTTGGCGCTCACGAATATGTTTTCTTTGAACTTTACTTAACTCAAAAGTATAGGCATCGACCACATGTTTTTGCTCATGCGGCGCAAGGCTTTTGTAATAAAGTCGAGGCTGTGAGAAATAATCAGAAAATGTCTCACTTCTTTGACGAAGTTTATGTCCGCTGATTTTTTCAGGATAACTTTCAAAACCACCATTTGATGCTGCTGGCGGTGTCTCAACTGGCCAATTTCCATCGATCGAGTTTGGTTGATATGAAGCTTGACCTTTATGAATGGTATGTTGATGAATGCCATCACGTTGATTGTTATGGAATGGACACACAGGTTTGTTAATCGGAATTTGGTGGAAGTTTGGTCCACCTAAACGGCTTAACTGGGTATCTGTATATGAAAATAGACGCGCTTGTAAAAGTGGGTCATCTGTAAAATCAATACCAGGCACTACATGACCCGGACAGAAAGCCACCTGCTCTGTTTCAGCAAAGAAGTTATCTACATTTCTGTTTAAAACAAATCGACCAATTGGCGTAACAGGGACTAATTCTTCAGGAATAATTTTTGTTGGATCAAGCAAATCGAAGTCAAAGTTCATTTCATCTTCTTCTTCGACAATCTGCACCCCGAGTTCCCATTCTGGATAAAAACCTTGCTCAATCGCTTCATAAAGATCACGACGGTGGAAATCTGGGTCTTTACCAGCAAGTTTTTGAGCTTCGTCCCATACCAGCGCACTTAAACCTTGTTTTGGTGTCCAGTGAAATTTCACAAAGTATGATTTACCTTCGGCATTAATTAAACGGAAGGTATGCACACCAAACCCTTGAATTGAACGTAAATTACGTGGAATCGCACGGTCTGACATTGCCCAAATTACCGCATGTGCAGATTCAGGTACTAAAGACACAAAATCCCAGAAAGTATCATGTGCAGTTGCACCAGTCGGGATTTCTGTATCTGGTTCAGGTTTTACTGCATGGACAAAGTCCGGAAACTTAATACCGTCTTGGACAAAAAAGACTGGGGCGTTATTACCAACTAAGTCGAAATTACCTTCTTGGGTATAAAACTTAATTGCAAAACCACGAATATCACGGACAGTGTCGGCTGAACCACGCGGCCCTTGCACTGTTGAAAAGCGTACAAAAATTGGAGTTTGAATGGTTGGGTCTGTTAAGAACCCAGCTTTGGTCAAACGTTCATTTCCTTCATAAGCCTGAAAATAACCATGCGCCCCTACACCACGAGCATGCACAATACGCTCAGGTATACGCTCATGGTCAAAATGGGTGATTTTTTCTCTTAAGATAAAATCTTCCAACAAGGTCGAACCACGAATACCTGCTCTTAAGCTATTTTGGTTATCAGCTATTTTAACACCTTGATTTGTGGTTAATGCCTCATTGGTTGCATCATCTCTTACTGTGTCTAACTGTTCAGTTTTCTGGGTAGTATTGGCTTTATTTGCTGCATCGGCACCAGCCATTTCACTTGTTTTATTAGTTAATTTAGTTTTGTCGTTCATGTCCATTACCTATGTTTTGAAAGTTAAACTTGGGTTGAAGTTGAAAACGTTTATCAAACTAGTTTTTAAACGTCCCTAAATAAGGAAAAAGAAGTTCTACGTATTTACGAGTACTCCAAAGACCAATACTTTTATGATGAGAATCAGGGGCTAGAAAGGGAGTAAGTTTGCATATTTTTATTGCAAGATCGCTTGATTGCAGCACGCGCTCTTGCAGTGCATCAAGCTCGCCATCAGAGATATAGCTAAACAAATAATCTTGAATACGCTGGCTATTCTTTAGTTCTCTGCTGTACGCCAAGAAGTTAGAAGAATGATCACTACCAGCGATCCAGTCATGAATAATTTGACGCTCTACAGGGTTAAATACCCCAAACATTTTTCCATTTTCTTCATTAATCATCCGCCAGAACACGCTCTGTTCAGGGTCGGTATTAAACTTAATCCATTTCTGTTCAGTTAAATGATTGATCAATCCTGCAATATCATCGGGGTTTGATAACCATTGATTAATAGTTTTGCAGCCAAACTGTCTGGTTTCGTTATGAATTAACTGACCGACAAGTGCTTTTCTTTTCAAAATTTTATGAACAAAGTCTTCAAGACTTAAATTCTTTATAATATTTGAAGAAGATTCACCACGGTTATTCAAGGCAAAACCTTGTTTTAACTTGGTAAAGAAGAGCTCTTTATCTCTGTATTTATTGTAAATATCTTCAATAACCTTAATCGCTTTATAAGCATGGCCATTGTCAATATTGTCGATAGTAATGTGTAAATTAAAGTATTTAGAATCGATACCTAATTCAGCAAGCTCATAATTTGAAATTAAAAGATGCAGAGGAAGCTGCTCATAACCTAAGTTAAAACCAACAATTTCTGGAATAAACTCAGGCGGTGCATACCCTAGTGCAAGCTGTACTACGGCTTGATGGTAATAATCATCTTCTAAAAGCAGGTCGAAACTGTCGAGTCCAAGACTGCGTAAAAGATCATCATAGATACACACATGATTCGCTTTCGGTTCACCTAATCCAAGCTCTTCCAGATAAGTAATAATAAGTTCATGAAAGACAGGATCATTCCAGTAATGTACAGAGCTATATAGCCAAGCTCCATCTACTTTTTTGGTCGGAGACACCTTTATTAAAAACTCAAACGCCTGAGCAACATTCTGAAAATACTCTCTACCATGACCATCTTGTCTACGATTTAAATATGCCTGAAATTCCTGACAATTTTTTTTATTATCGTTTTCACACCATTCTTTAATCGAATCAATACTTGAAGGAAAATCTATTTCCGTCATCTCTAGTTTATCTATTTCTTTAATAAGAAAATCTCTTGCCTTTTTCTCTTTCTCAAAACTTGAAACATCAGGGTCAAGAAAAAAAACAAACAATTCATAATAATTTTGTTGATTATCTTGTAATAAGTCTAATAATCTTTTTTTCACTACAACAGGCATTTTCATTCTCCGTTTGTGAGATATCAATTACCATACGTCACCCTAACTATAATCAAGTTTTAACTTTGTTATTTTGCGTTATTAAAAATTAAGATCAAACCTAAAAATTAAAATATTTCAACAACATAGTTACTAACGCAAAATTACATTTAAACTTTTAGAATTATTTAAACTGCTGTTTTTATATAAAATTTGCAAAACTTAATCTAAACTTACATTAGTTTCACCATCAAAATTATAAACATTAAAAAAATAACAAAGCAAATAGTTATATATTTTTATAACATTTTAAAAACAATTTAAGGGAGAATTAAAATGTTTAATTCATGTTGTAAATTATTAGCTAAGGAAAAAATTAAAATTGCTTTTTTTGAAAGTGCTTCTGCCGGCTATCTGGCTTACCGCTTTTCTTTGAGCCCTTATTCGGGGGATATATTGATTGGAAGCCTTGTGAGTTATGATCTTCGTGTCAAAGAAAATACCCTACATATTTCAGAAGAACTTATTGAAAAATATACAGCAGAATCAATGCAAGTAACTGTTGAAATGATTAATAAAGGAAAAGAGCTTTTACATGCAGATATGTATGTTGCATGTACGGGTCTACTCAAAAAAGGGGGTTCCGAAACACAAGAAAAACCAGTAGGAACGTTCTTTTATTCAATATATTATCAAAATAATTTTTATAATTTTAGGCGTGTATTAAAAGGACCAGCTTTTTTAAAGCTTAGAAAGTTGACTTACTACATTACTCAAGATATAAAATTTATTATATTAGATAAAAAACACCTTAACCTATATAAAAGATAACAAATATACATTTAGACATATTTATTATCTTTTTTAAATGTTGTGTACTGAAATGTAATTTATTAAACATTCATATTAATAATGTTTATTCTAAAAAATTACTTATATTAAAAATCAGCAATTTATTCAAATTTTAAATTTACAGTTAAATATAGGGTAACACCCCTACCCTACACATTTAAAATCTACATGTTTTAATAAACCTATCTGAAGCTCTCAGATAAAACACATCGTCATAATTGATATGAGGTATTAAAAAATGAGCACTACTAATAATCAAGCAAATCAACGTAATAATCAGCAGCAACAACAACAGCAAAATGACAACCGTAATCAACAGCAACACGGTAACCAACAGCAAAACGATCAACAGCAACAAAATAATCAGCAGCAACAGCAAAATGATAACCGCGGCCAACAACAAGGATCTAACCAAAAAGATTCTGGCCAACAAAACTCAAATAACAACCAACAACGCTAATCGTTTTGAGTTGTTCTTTGATGCGGTCAATCATTTAGGAAGGTGAAAGCACCTTCCTAAATCAAAATATAAACATAAAATTCAATAAAATATGAGGGAATTCTGATGACAGATCAAAATACAGATCATGCTCAACTGGTAGCTGGCGATCATAACTATTCTGACTCTCGCTGGCGTGAAAGCTATCTTACTCGTCCTTATTATCAAGAAGCGCAATTAACTACACCAGATCTAGATTATGATCGTGATTTTTCTGCAGCTTATGAACTTGGTCATCGGGCTCGTTCTGAATCTAAAGAAGGAACTCAGTTTGAAGATATGGAAGGTAGCTTAAAGCAAAAATGGGAAGAGCTAAAAGCCGAGTCCCGCCTTAAATGGGAACACGCTAAACAAGCGATTAAAGATGCATGGGATGATATGTAACATTCTCAAGTGGTCCAAAGCTATAAGCTTATTTCCTATTGGCCCTGGGAAATAGGCTTTTTTATTGTTTTAAAAATATGGTGGCATATTAAAATTATGATTAAGGTACTGATTTGCTAAATTTGGATCATCAAAAACTTCTTTCTTAAATTGTACGCTCACGGTTGTAGTGAGTACATGGGTCGGCTTAATAGTCACCTCCACTACATATTTATTTTGCTCGTGCTTAGCTTTTACGCCATAAATTTCAGAATCATTAATGCAAGTTCCATCTGTAAAATATACAAACATACGTACTACCTTAAATATCACTAAACATAAAGGTCCTATCAAACATAAAGCCTGACTCAGTTAATATGGTCAGGCTTTTCCTCAAAATCAACTTTGATTTTTTTTAAAATATTCAATTATTTCTTCCCCATTATTTACAGGCTTTTTCTGCGAGGGGTAAGTTTCTTCGTAAGCATAGGCGGGTAAAGTAATTTTAGCTCGAATTGGGGGTAATTTCTCTTGTCCACCCGTAGTAATCCGCTCAATAAAACCAGCAAGCCAGAGTACAAATTCTTGAGTATTCTTACTTTTAGGAATAAGACTTAAATCCAATTTAATTTTTGACTCTTGCAAGGGCTTAATAAGTATTTCGGCAAAATCAATATAATTATATAAAAGCTTTAACTTTGTCCCCTTTATTTCTTGTCTGAGTTCGATCATCAAGTTGTTAAGATCTTCCATTGGATCATCTGTAAAACCTTTTTTTTCTTTAACATTTTGATATATTTTCTCAGCTATTTTTAAATATTGGGGCATATCCTTACCTTTAGAGTTCATTATTACTAAAATGAATTTTGGATGAATATAAGTAAGCTATTGTGTTTGTTTTATTAACTTTTTGAAAAGATATATTCATTTTACAACAATTCAGTAACACTAAAAATTCCAGTTATTTAAACAACATAAATTATTGATTTATATTTTATTTTAAAATATTTGATTACTTGTTAAGTTATATTCTTTAGATAAAATAACGATAAAAAAAGCCCACTTATAAAGTAGGCTTTTTTAGTAAAAACTAATTTATTACGAGTTTTTATTCATATCATGAGAGGTCGCTGGATCACTTGCTCCATGCATGCCATCATTTCTTGAATTACGGTCTTGGCAAGCACTCATGCCCATAGCAATTGCCAGCACCATACTTACTGCAC
Organism: Acinetobacter nosocomialis; assembly: GCF_041021905.1. Lineage (NCBI taxonomy): Bacteria > Pseudomonadati > Pseudomonadota > Gammaproteobacteria > Moraxellales > Moraxellaceae > Acinetobacter > Acinetobacter nosocomialis. The sequence goes on along the minus strand of NZ_CP157432.1, from coordinate 1,612,626 downwards.
AAAATATTCTTACCATTTAAATCACCTTTATAAATATTAAAATGTAGGTTTATGAATAACATTATCTTATGTTGGCCTACCGCAGTGGTTCTCTTAACTTTTGTAGATTATGCAAGCTTTTGTAAAAACCCAAAAATATGATTAATAAAATTACATTTCTTGCAATTGAAATTTTGGTTATTTTTTGGCATGCAGTGTTGATACTACATCGTCTAGGTTATAAAAATCGAATTATTAAATAGTTTAGCCAAACGATACATCTAATTAACGACATTGACATACTATACAAATAAACAATTAATAAATATTTGATATATAAGATTAAAAAACAACTCCAAAGGTGAAATAAAAAACAGTTATATACACATTATATTTTTTAATTTTTCTATTTTCTAAATAAAAACAGGCAAATATTTATATCAAATTATATAAATCAATCTTTTATTTTTGCAATTGACCCACCCTAATGCTCAGCTTATGATGCTCGCGCTGACCAATTTTGTCAGTCGGTTTTAGCAGACCGTCTACCTAAGTGCACTAAAAAACACGTTTTTTGGTGTGATGCCCCTCGTGCCTTTGATGGAGGAACGAGAGTGGGACACCTTCGGGTGTGCTGGTTTCTTAGGTATCAGTCTGCTAACCCTCTTTCGTTTCGCCACCATAATGATTAGCAATGAGTGGGCATAACTTCTTTTAATCAAGGAGTCACTCATGACTATTATTCTATATTTTTTACGTACTTTTATTGATTTTACTTACATTCGGCATTTTTTATTTGTTCAAGCATTTTTAGAGATCGTATCCATTTCTCAAAAATAAAAACTTTCTATAGAGTTCAAAAATCGTTTACTTAAATCTTTTTTCTACCCTTTTTATATAAGTTTGGGTTAAAAGTTTTAAGTATTCAAATACCACATAAAGATTAGAACTTCTATCAACATCACTTAACGATAACAACACCCCATGCAGAGTAACAACAATGTTTTTTCTCTATCGTTTTGTTTTGGTGAGCCTTGTTACACTCAGTGTTTTAAATCTGATGGGCTGCAGACCCATGAGTAAAAATGAATTTAATACACGTTGTGTTGGGGCGGGACATGACCTTTCACAGTGTAATTGTATCTATAGCTCGTTAGAGCAGCACTATTCACCACAATTTGTAGAAAGCTTACCAAAAGTGAGCTTGCAGAATATTGATACTAAAATGAATTTTGTAGAAACAATGAATAAAACTATGCAACAGTGCCAATTTAGTGCAAGGAAACAATGAGTTACTGTATAGGAGCATGCTCTACCAAAAAATCTAAAAATGCGCGAACACGATTTGGAACATATTTATCATGACCAATCCAGACAGCATGGAATTCTTCACAAGCATGAATATTCCAGTCTTCAAGAATCTTGATGAGTTGCTTTTGCTGTATTGCTTTTTGAATTTGAAATTCATTCAGCTGAGCAATACCAACGCCTGCCAGTGCTAACTGTAAAATTGCTTCACCCTGATTTACTTTTAAAACTTTAGATGGCGTTAAGTTAATTTCCTGAGTTGCTTTTTTGAATAACCAGGTTTTGTTCTGGCGTTGATAACTTACATCTAAAAGCCGATGTGCATGTAGCTCATCCGGATGTTTGGGACAACCATACTTTTCAATATATGTAGGTGAACATACATAATATTTATGTGTACTCCCGAGTGAGCGAGCTACCAAATTGGAGCTTTTCAAAGGTCCTGTTCGAATCGCTACATCAATTCTTTGTTCAACTAAGTTAATTACTTCATCACTCAAATGAGCTTCTAATTCAATTTCAGGATAGCGTTGATTAAACAAACTAATGCAAGGCAATAAAAAGTGAGTCCAATATGAAAAGCTGGTATGGATTCTAATTCGCCCTTGCGGTTTATGGTGAGCAGTAACAGATTGTTCAAGTTCATCTAAATTATTGAGTATTTGAAGGCCTTGCTCATAAAACTGACACCCTTCACTGGTAAGCTGAAACTGACGTGTTGAACGGTTCAATAACCTGACACCAAGTCTTTTTTCTAAACGGGAAATTAACTTACTGACCGCAGACGGCGTCATATCACATGCTCGTGCTACGGCTGAAAAACTTCCAAGCTCGACTACACGTATAAAAATTGCCAACTCACCAGATCGATTAATATCAAAATAAGACATAACAAAATTTATTTATGAATTGTATTCACAAATCTTATTCCGCTTAGCCCGCTATAACAAGGCATCAATTTATTTCAAGATAACTTTAATTCGTTTTAAAGAGTTCACGAGATGAAACTTTCTCAATCTACCCTATTTTCTCTGGTTTTATTTACGAGCGTTGCACAAGCAGAAGTACCAAAGAACCATTGGATTACCACTTGGGCTGCCAGCCCCCAAAAAGTCTGGAATAAAGATTTCGTTTTTCCGACACTCATTCCAGAGCAAATATCCAACCAAACAATTAGGCAGGTAAGCCAAATTAGTTTGGGTGGTGAAACTGTTCGGCTCGTTTTTACCAATCAATATGGCGAGCAACCGCTTTATATTGATCAAACAACGATTGGTTTAGCGAACGCAGTAACTCCAAAATCTAAGAGCACCTATTCCGTTTATTTTTCTGGTCAACTTAAAGCAAAAATTTTACCTGGCAAACAACTGGTGAGTGATCCAATCAAGTTAGCTGTTCCCGATCATGCTCAATTGGTGGTGAATAGCTTTATTCAAAAGCCTACAACGTTTAAAACATTTCATTGGGATGCCAAACAAACCAGTTGGCTCATTAGTGGAAATCAGACAACAAATTTAAATGCGCCTACGAATGCCAAAACTACAACAGCACGATTATTACTGTCTGCAATCGAGGTAAAACCCAAACAGAAAGCTCAGGTGGTTGCTGTTATTGGAGACTCAATTACCGATGGAGCGACTGCAACCTTAGATGCGAATACGAGATGGACCGATTTTTTGGCTAAGCGTTTATCTCCCCATCAAGTAGCGGTAATTAATAGCGGAATTTCAGGAAATCGACTGCTTACCGATGGTATGGGCGATAGTGTTTTAAAACGTTTAAACAATGAAATATTTCAATATACAGATGTTAAAACTTTAATCGTTTTAATTGGTATAAATGATATTTCATGGCCCGGCACAGCGTTTGCTCCTAAACAGCAAATACCTTCTTTTGAAGCCTTAACTAAAGGTTATCAACGTGTTGTAAATGAAGCTCACAAGCAAGGTATTCAGGTAATTGGTGCAACCTTACTTCCGTTCTCTAGTGCTTTGCCTAATACCCCTTTAGATAATTACTATCAACCCAACAAAGATCAATTACGTCAGCGCATTAACCACTGGATAAGAACCAGTCATACATTTGATGGTGTACTTGATCTTGATGAAGGCTTAAAAGATCCAAAGCATCCCAATCGATTAAATCCAATTTATGATTCTGGAGATCATTTACATCCTAATGACCGTGGCAATCAACACATGGCGGAATTGGTAGATTTAGATCAAATTACTAAAAATTAATGATTGCCCCATCAGGTGAGCCTTTCATCTGATGGGAATAGCTATTTAGAAATCATAACTTGCTATCATGTTGAAGCGGTTATCCACCCCGTTTCGACCATCGAAAGTTTCTCGTTCGCCATATACATATTCAACACCTAAGGTAATTGGCTTGTATGGGTTATACATCGTATTTACCCAGCCCTGCCAAAGCTGTTTGTTTTGAGTCGTGCTATTGTGCTGTAATTCGGCAAAACGGTTATCGTCTTTAGCTTTCATATAGCCATAAGCTAAAGTCGAGCGAATTTTTGGCGTGAATTGATGAGTTACCCCCAAAGACACCGTATCAAATTCATTGCTATGCATGTTGTTCTGCTCATCTATTGCATAGCCACTATTGCTCCACAATAAGAAACGTCCATCGCCTTTGACATGGTAATAATCGGCTTTAAGTAAAGTATCGGGTGTCATTTGGTATTTACCGCCGAAACCTACGCCCCAAGCCCATTCACTGTCATTATTGGTTCTTTTTTCTGCAATAAAACTACGGCCTGAAAGCATCGAACCATTGGCAAATTTATGATTTAAGCGCCCCACTAAAGCAGGTAAACGCATTTTGTTATCTGGATCTGTTGCAGCAGTATATTTCGGGTCTTCAACTGATACTGCAAAACTTGTATTTGCCGTTAAATTATCGCTATAGCGAACCATAGGCGATCTAAGTAAAGCACTGCCTACAAATGTTCCTGCATCGATTGTTTCTGGGTAATATTCAGGGGCAATAAATGTCGACCATGTTTGACCAATCAACCATTTATCATAAGTTAAATAAGCATGACGTATACGGAACTGATCACGAGTAGCCGCCCCAAAAAAGTCCATTTCTAACTTTCCACCCACATCACCAGCAGTTGTTGGTGTTTTAAAATTCAATCCGAAACGAGTCACATAAACCGTACTGTGCAATTGGTCTTTCTGTGCAGATTCTTCTGGCGTATGTTCAAGTGGAACTCCACTAATATTGTTATACATCGTAGATGCACCCTTAATTTGGTAAGAAGCATCTGCTCGTATATAACCATATAAGTTAAATTCTGTACCCGATTTAGTTAATACTTGTTGTATGGATTGTGGAGCTTGAGTAGCCACAGGAGCGACTTGTTCTACTTTTTCTTGGCTTAAAGATTTTTGAGTTTGTATATCTGCCTGTAGCATTGCCCGTAATTCGTTTACTTCTTGGCGAAGTTGCTCTATTTCAGGGTTTACTTGACCAGCAAAAGCAGAAGGCATAAGTAGAGTCACAGAAACTGCCAACAAGTTTTTTTGAACCGTTGTATTTAAAACTTTCATCATGAAATTTTCCTTTAGACCTTTAAGTAGTCTTAAAAGTCTCGACATCCTTTTTGTTATGTACCTATCTAAAATAGATCCTTAAAAATTTGCCTTTCTTTCACAAGAAAGACCTTCCCTCATATTTTTTAGCCGTATCCTCCCTAACGCTGCAAAAGCAACTTTTTAATTTTTCATTTTTTTATATTCTCTTCCACATTGAGAATATTCAGTTTTAACCCCTTATTTATATTCCCCAATAGTATTATTTTTTTGCATTAAACCCCTGATAAGTCAAAATTTGCGTATAAGGCTGTACACTTTCAAAGCCTGTCTTTTCCAAAAGTTTTATATATCCTTCAGTCGTTAAGCTAAAAAAGTCCTCCGCCATACGCTCCAACATTTTTTGACATTGTTCTTCTGTTAACCCTTGAGCCAAGCACAAATAACGCAATGCTTGAAGCTGCTGTGGATTTACACAAGTCATGAGGTCATAAGTAAGTAAAGGCGCCTTTTCTTTTAAGCAATCATAAATATCCTTAAAGAAGGTTGGTTTTATGTCATCTGCAATAAAATGCGCCACAAGAATAGACAATCCAGCATCGAAACATGGTTCCAAAGGCAGTGCTGAAGTATCACCATGTACAAAAGTGACTTGGGTAGATTTACCTAAAAGTTCAACCTGCTCCTGAGCTTTTTGCAGCATGGTTAAAGATGGATCGACTGCTGTAAATTGCCAGTTTGGATGTCTTTTAAGTAAATATTCGAGTTCATAACCCGTACCACAGCCCACAATTAAGACATGAGCATCTGGTGGCAACACCGACTGTAAAATGGCATCCACCTGTAGATGGATGACTTCATAACCCGGAATTAATTTACGAATATGCGCATCATATCCTTCAACTACTTTAGGGCTATTAAAGTCTTTTGCCATTTTGTTTTATTCCTTTTAAAACTGCTTTTCGGTTTATCATTTTCTGCACTTTGAACGAGCTTTTAACTTATTTAGTCAAAGACATTGCCCGTTAAATTAAGTTCAGCTCGCATAATTTCCTGCAATTTAAACTTTTGCGCTTTGCCAGAAGCAGTCATTGGAAACTCACTAAAAAATCGGACATAGCGCGGCACTTTATTATGAGAAATATGCTCTTTGCAAAATTGGCGAATGCTGTCTTCATCGACTTGGTGATGCTCATGCAAAATAATGCATGCGCAAAGTTCTTCACCATATTTCGCATCTGGCAAGCCAATCACCTGTACATCGCTTACATCTGGATGGGTATATAAAAAGTCTTCAATCTCTTTTGGAAAGAGGTTTTCTCCTCCGCGAATCACGACATCTTTAATGCGGCCTTTAATTTTAATAAAACCGTCTTGATCCATCTCGGCAATATCACCCGTATGCATCCAACCAGCAGCATCGATCACTTCACGGGTCTTTTCTTCTTCTCCCCAATAACCAGCCATCACTGAATAACCACGAACGCATAACTCACCCAATGTGCCTTGCGGAACAATTTGTCCTTCTAAATCGACAATTTTAATTTCAACATGCGGATGAACATGCCCAACTGTGCTTACCCGTTTATCGATTGAATCGTTTACCGAGCTTTGTACACTCACTGGCGAGGTTTCGGTCATACCATAACAAATGGTAATTTCCGACATATGCATTCGGTCTATGACACGCTGCATAATTTCACGTGGACAAGGACTACCTGCCATAATGCCTGTTCTTAAGCTCGAAAGATCAAACTCATTAAACTGTTCATGTTCTAAAGTGGCAATAAACATGGTTGGTACACCATAAGCTGCCGTGCAACGTTCTTGATGAATCGCTTTTAAAGTTTCTAAAGGATTAAATACAGCCGATGGATAGACCATGGTTGAACCATGTGTCACACACGCTAAATTCCCCATCACCATGCCAAAACAATGGAACAATGGCACAGAAATACAGACTTTATCTTGAGCAGTTAAACGAATGCCTTCACCGACAAAATAACCATTATTTAAAATATTATGATGGGTCAACATGGTCCCTTTAGGATTACCTGTTGTACCTGAGGTGAATTGAATATTAATGGTTTCATCAAACTGGAGCTGTCTGGCTAATTGTTTTAATTGTTCTAGCTGTTCAGAAGTTGGTGTGGTGACTAAATCACTAAAACGATAAATACCCGTATGTTGTTGGTCATCAATTTTAATGACAAATTTTAAATGCGGCAGACGCTCTGAACTGAGCACTTTATCTGTACAGGTGGTTAACTCAGGGGCAATTTTTGTGAGTAATTCTTGGTAATCAGTCGTTTTGAATTGAGAAGCAATAATCAATCCTTTGCACGAGACTTTATTCAACACATATTCAAGTTCATGACTTTTATAAGCTGTATTCAGGTTAACTAAAATAATCCCTGCTTTAAAAGCTGCAAATTGGGTTACCGTCCATTCCACACAGTTAGGTGACCAAATCGCTAATCGGTCTCCTTTTTTTAATCCCAATTTTAATAGGCTACAAGCAAAAGCGTTTACTTCATCTTGTAAAGCTTTATAGGTTAATCGTCTGTTTTGATGAAAACTAACGATTGCTTCCTTTTCAGCATATTGCTGACAGGCCTGATCAAATTGTTCACCAATGGTCATACCCAATAAGGGTTGTGTACTTGGTCCCGAGGCGTAGCTTAACCGTTCTTGTTGCATTGAATCATTCTCCTTGATTCTTCTAATTCTCTTCTTACCTGATCTAATTGTTGTTACTGCAACTACTTTTCCAAACTACTTATTTTGTGTTGTTTTATCCTTTATATGCCCTATTTCTTTTGCACAGCATCCACACAAAAGTCCGCAATCTGTTTTGAAAAATAGTCTTTGTGCGCATGATCAAACTTTGTATTTTGAGCTGGGTCTAGAGGTTCAACCACCACATAGGTCATAGCACCGACTACACAAAGTGCTGCTGTGTTTAAATCATCCAAGACAAACTCACCACTTGCATTTCCATCCGCAAGTATTTTTTTAATACTTTGTTTAATCAATTGCTTCACACGAAAACGCTCATGTTCAACCGTTGAATCGACGGGTTCAAACATGAGTGAATACGCAAGCTGAGGACTATTTAGTGCCCGTTTTACAAAAGTTGCCACCGCCTTGTGTAATTTCTGCTTTGCCGATAAGTCACTTTCGGTAATCGAATCGATGACCAATAGCTCTGTATTAATGGCATCAGACAAAACTTCTATTAGCACTTGGCTTTTATTATCGAAGTAGCGATAAACCAGTCCACTAGATACACCTGCTTGCTCTGCAATTGTTTGTATTTGTGCGTCCTTAAATCCTCCTTCTGAAATTATTTTTCTAGCTGAATTCAAAATCGATTTACGATTTTGCTCCATCCGCTCTTGCATTAAAGATGATCGTTTATAGCTCATAATTTATTCTCTAACAAATAAAATGAATTGTAAATCATTTTATGAATCTGTATTCACTTTTTCAAAAAATCATTGTATGGTAATTATCAAATACCCACAAAATATTTTATGGACAACAAATATAACCAATAGGATGAAAATATCATGAACCTACGCAGCTTGAATTTCGGTCTAGATGAAACTTTAATTGCGCTTCAAGATTCGGTAGCCGCATTTTGTGCAAAGGAAATTGCACCAATTGCCCAACAAGTTGATCAAGACAACAAATTCCCTGCACATCTCTGGAAAAAATTCGGAGATATGGGCCTTTTAGGCATGACAGTTTCTGAAGAATATGGCGGTGCCAATATGGGTTATTTAGCTCATATTATTGCCATGCAAGAAATTTCTCGTGCTTCGGCAGCCATTGGTCTTTCTTATGGTGCTCATTCTAATTTATGTGTAAACCAAATTAACCGTAACGGTAACGAACAGCAGAAACAAAAGTATTTACCAAAATTGATTTCCGGTGAATATGTGGGTGCACTTGCCATGTCTGAGCCGAATGCAGGTTCTGATGTCGTCAGCATGAAATTACGCGCCGAGCAAAAAGGTGATCACTTTGTTTTAAACGGTTCAAAAATGTGGATTACCAACGGCGGTGATGCGGATGTACTGGTCGTTTATGCTAAAACCGACCCACAAGCGGGCCCTAAAGGCATGACCGCATTCTTGATTGAAAAAGGCATGAAAGGCTTTAGTCACGGCAACCACTTAGACAAACTCGGTATGCGCGGCTCTAATACTTACCCACTGTTCTTTGACAATGTAGAAGTTCCTGCTGAAAACGTACTCGGTGGTGTGGGTAACGGGGTTAAAGTACTCATGAGTGGTTTGGACTATGAACGAGCAGTTTTAAGTGCCGGACCTTTAGGCATTATGGATGCTTGCTTAGATGTCGTTATTCCCTACTTGCATCAGCGTGAACAGTTTGGTCAGGCTTTAGGTGAATTCCAGCTTATGCAAGGCAAACTTGCCGATATGTATTCAACATGGTTGGCATGTAAAGCTCTCGTTTATGCTGTTGGTGCTGCCTGTGACAAAGCAGATCATGACCGCAGCCTACGTAAAGATGCCGCAAGTGCTATTTTATATGCTGCTGAAAAAGCAACTTGGATGGCGGGTGAAGCCATTCAGACTTTAGGTGGCAACGGCTATATCAATGAATTCCCGGCTGGCCGTTTATGGCGCGATGCAAAACTTTATGAAATTGGCGCGGGAACTTCTGAAATTCGCCGCATGCTGATTGGCCGCGAACTTTTCAATGAAACCAAATAATAATTATAAATAAGGACGCATCTTATGAACCAATTACAAAGCAAGATTAATGTTCGAAGCGAAGACTTCAAAACAAACCAGCAAGCCATGCAAACATTGGTCACAGATCTCAAACAAGTTGCCCAGCGTATTGCTTTAGGCGGTGGTGAAAATGCCCGTCAAAAACATTTGGCTCGAGGTAAACTTTTACCTCGTGAACGTATTGATCAACTGATTGATGTCGGCACGGCATTTTTAGAAATTGGTCAACTGGCAGCGTACAACGTTTATGAAGATGATGTTCCTGCTGCGGGTGTGATTGCAGGTATTGGTCAAGTCAACGGCGTAACTTGCATGATCGTTGCCAACGATGCAACGGTTAAAGGTGGAACGTATTATCCACTTACAGTTAAAAAGCATTTACGCGCACAAGAAATTGCTGAACAAAATCACTTGCCTTGTATTTATTTGGTAGATTCTGGCGGTGCTTATTTACCAATGCAAGATGAGGTTTTCCCAGACCGCGATCACTTTGGACGTATTTTCTATAATCAGGCACGTATGTCGAGCCTAGGTATTGCTCAAATTGCCGTGGTGATGGGGAGCTGTACCGCTGGTGGTGCGTATGTGCCTGCCATGTCTGATGAAACCATTATTGTCCGTAATCAAGGTACGATTTTCTTAGGCGGCCCTCCTCTGGTAAAAGCTGCAACAGGCGAAGTGGTAAGCAGTGAAGATTTAGGCGGCGGCGATGTACACACACGTCTTTCAGGTGTAGCTGACCACTTAGCTGAAAATGATGAACATGCCATTGCGATTGCACGAAACATTGTTGCTAACTTAAATAAAAAGCCAAATGAGTTAAACAAGCAAATTGATGAGCCGCTGTTTGATGCATCGGAACTCTATGGCGTGGTGCCAAGTGATGCGCGTAAGCCTTTCGATGTGCGTGAAGTCATTGCACGTATTGTAGACGGCTCGCGTTTTGATGAATTCAAAGCACGCTTTGGTTCAACCCTCATTACTGGTTTTGCTTCACTCTATGGTATGCCAGTCGGCATTATTGCCAATAACGGGATTTTATTTTCTGAGTCTGCACAAAAAGGTGCGCACTTTATTGAGCTATGTACACAGCGCAATATTCCATTGTTATTCCTACAAAACATTACGGGCTTTATGGTTGGTCGCCAGTATGAAAATGAAGGGATTGCAAAAAACGGCGCTAAATTGGTGATGGCAGTTGCCACTGCAAATGTACCTAAACTAACCCTGATTATTGGTGGTTCATTTGGTGCAGGTAACTACGGTATGTGTGGCCGTGCTTATTCACCACGCTTTTTATGGACATGGCCGAACTCTCGTATTTCAGTGATGGGCGGCGAACAAGCAGCGAGCGTACTTTCGACTTTAAAACGAGATCAGATTGAGCAAAAAGGTGCCCAGTGGTCAGCGCAAGAAGAAGACGAATTTAAACAACCTATTCGTGAACAATACGAGCGCCAAGGCCATCCATACTATGCTTCTGCCCGCCTTTGGGATGACGGTGTAATCGACCCAGCTCAAACCCGTCATGTACTTGGTTTAAGTTTGGCTGCGGCCATGAACGCTCCAATCCAGCCAACCAAATTTGGCGTGTTCCGCATGTAAGAGGTGTATATGAGCTATCAATTTTTACAACTCGAACAACAAGGTCAGGTTGCCTATGTTTGGCTGAATCGCCCTGAATTGCACAATGCATTTAATACAACAGTCATTGAAGAATTGCATGCCTGCTTTAAGCAAATCAATACACGTGATGATATACGTGTTGTGGTTTTAGCAGGTCGCGGTAAAAGCTTTTCAGCAGGTGCTGACCTCAACTGGATGAAACAGGCAGGTCAGGCATCTTCAGCTGAAAATGAAGCAGATGCATTAAAACTTGCGCAAATGCTTGATGCACTCGCAACACTTAAGCAACCGACTATTGCTCGTGTGGATGGCATTGCCTTTGGCGGAGGTATGGGCTTAGCGTCGGCATGTGATATTTGCATTGCCAGCACGGATGCCAAGTTTGCAACCTCTGAAGTTCGTTTAGGTCTTGCTCCATCTACCATTAGTCCTTATGTGATTCGTGCGATTGGTGCAAGACAAGCTTCTCGCTACTTCTTAACTGCCGAGCGGATTTCAGCACGTGAAGCCAAACAAATTGGTTTGGCACACGAAGTAGCAGATGCCGAAGACCTAGATAAAAAAGTTCAAGAAATTATTGATGCTCTATTACTCGGTGGCCCGCACGCTCAAGCAGCCTCCAAACAACTCATTCAAATGGTGAGCAACCAGACCATGAGCAATGACTTGCTCCAACAGACAGCACATCATATTGCTCAAGTTCGTCAAGGCAGTGAGGCAAAAGAAGGTCTGAGTGCCTTTTTAAATAAACAGCAGCCTGCTTGGGTTTCTAACTCGAATAACAACAATTAAGGACGATCATCATGTTTGAAAAGATTTTAATTGCGAACCGTGGCGAGATCGCCTGCCGCGTAATTCGTACAGCTAAAAAATTAGGTATTAGAACGGTTGCCGTTTACTCAGATGCAGATGCAAATGCACAACACGTCAAACTTGCAGATGAAGCGGTTTATATTGGTCAGTCCCCTGCCACGCAAAGCTATTTACAGGTTGATCGAATTATTCAAGCTGCCATTGATACAGGTAGCCAAGCGGTTCACCCAGGTTACGGCTTCCTTTCTGAAAATGACCAGTTTGCACTCGCTTGCCAACAACACAACATTTGCTTTATTGGCCCGCCAGTAGATGCCATTTTAGCGATGGGCTTAAAAGCGACTTCTAAAGCTTTAATGGAAAAAGCAGGCGTTCCTTTAACACCGGGCTATCACGGAACCAACCAAGATGCCGACTTTTTAAAACAACAAGCAGACCGAATTGGCTATCCTGTTTTAATTAAAGCCAGTGCTGGCGGCGGTGGTAAAGGCATGAGTCTGGTTGAACGCAGTGAAGATTTTCTGCATGCCTTAGCCTCTTGTAAACGTGAAGCCAAATCGAGCTTTGGTAATGATGATGTCTTGATTGAGCGTTATGTGATTCAACCGCGCCACATTGAAGTGCAAGTGTTTGGCGATACACATGGCAACTACGTACATTTGTTTGAACGTGATTGTTCGGTACAACGCCGTCACCAAAAAGTGCTAGAAGAAGCCCCTGCTCCACAAATGCCAAGCGAAAAGCTCGATGCAATGCGCCAAGCTGCAATTGATGCTGCACGCGCCGTAAATTATGTTGGTGCAGGTACGGTCGAGTTTATTGTAGAACAAGACGGTACGGCGTATTTCATGGAAATGAATACCCGTCTGCAAGTCGAACATCCTGTTACTGAAATGATTACAGGTGAAGACTTGGTCGAATGGCAACTTCGTGTGGCTTATGGCGAACCTTTACCTAAACTACAAAACGAATTGCAGATTCACGGACATGCGCTCGAAGCACGTATCTACGCTGAAGAACCTGAAAAAGGCTTTTTACCTGCAATCGGTAAAATTGACTATCTGCACTACCCAACGCAAAACCAATATGTGCGTGTAGATAGCGGTATTGTTGAAGGCGATGAAATCACGACCTATTATGACCCGATGATTGCCAAACTGATTGTATGGGGTAAAAACCGTGAAGCTGCGCTTATTCAAATGCAAAATGCTTTAAGCCAATTCCATGTCGATGGCTTAGGTAACAACATTGCCTTTCTTGAAAAGATTGTACGTAGCGAATCGTTTAAACAAGCTAAGCTTGATACCAACCTGATTCAACGTGAACAAAACTTCTTGTTTAGCCCTGAAGAGATCAAACCGGAACTGGTAGTGGCAGCGGCATTTATTGAGTTTCTAAGCAAACTTAATAACAACAGCTCAAGCCAAAAACAGCTTTGGCAAGCTCAACCTCTATGGCGTTTAAATATTGCTTATCAGCACAGCATTAAACTGAATTATTTAAATCAAAATATCCAAATCAAATTTGCCTCAAATGAAGATGGCTTCACCGCAGAATATAACGGCCAAAGCTACCCGATTTCAGGTCAATTGCTTGATGCACATACGGCCTCTATTCAAATTGGTGGGACTCAGCAAAAGCTGCCTTTTAACCAAAGTCAGCAAGGTATTACCTTGTTCCAAAATGGTCAAAGCTATAAGTTTGCTTATATTCGCCAAGACTTTAATCAGGCAGATAGCCAAGCCGATGAAGGTCACTTAAAAGCCCCAATGCCAGGTGTGGTCACTCAAGTGCTAGTCAGTGCAAATCATAGCGTGAAGAAAGACGATATTTTAATGACGCTTGAAGCCATGAAAATGGAATACACCATCCGCGCCCCTAAAGATGGCGTGATTGTAGCTTCCTATTTCCAAGTCGGTGATCAGGTCAAAGCTGGCGATGAGCTTGTGGAATTTCAACCTGCACAGGAGGAAGTTGCATGAGTGAGTTTGTCAAAATCGTGGAGGTCGGACCCAGAGACGGCCTCCAAAACGAAAAGCAGGCTTTAACTGTCGAACAACGCTTAAATTTCATTAATGACCTAATCAGTGCGGGCTTAAAATCGATTGAAGTCGGTTCATGCGTTTCGGCAAAATGGGTGCCGCAAATGGCTCAAAGTGATGAGCTATTTAAGTTATTACCCCAAACAGCCGATGTGCAATTTAGCCTGCTCACCCCCAATATCAAAGGTTTTGAAACTGCTCAAGCGGTCGGATGCAAAGAGGTTGCCGTGTTTACCGCAGCTTCGGAAAGCTTTACCCGCAAAAATATCAACTGTTCAATCGAAGAAAGCTTTGAGAAATTTAGCGATGTCATGAGCGCGGCAAAAGCCCATAACATCCGTGTGCGAGGTTATGTCTCTTGTATAGTCGATTGCCCTTATGAAGGCGCAATTGCCCCTGAGCAAGTCGTAAAAGTGGTTAAACGACTCTATGACATGGGCTGCTATGAAGTGTCTTTAGGTGAAACCATTGGCACCGCAACACCAGATCGCGTTCAAAAGGTATGGCAAGCCTGCCTTGCTGAACTCGATAGCAAGGTTTTAGCTGGGCATTTCCACAACACCTATGGCATGGCAATTGCCAATATTTATCAGTCTTTACAGCAAGGCATTCGTGTTTTTGACTCGTCTCTTGCAGGACTTGGGGGTTGCCCTTATGCCAAAGGCGCCTCAGGTAATGTATCGACCGAAGATTTGTTTTATTTACTATCCCACATGGGTTTTGAAACTGGCATTGACTTAGATAAACTGATGCAAGCCAGCCAAAATATTAGCAACGTATTAAACCGAAAAAGCTTGTCGAATTATGCAAATGCTTACTGGCAAACCAAGTGTGCCTAGTCATCAATTAAAGTAGCTCAGCATCTGGTATAAAGCTGAATATTAGGTGAAATACCAGATTATCCTATCTCATCTTTATCTCATTCTGTTCAGGAATTGGGACTCAATCCCCCATGCAATTTTTTTAAAATCTGTTATTTATCTTTGTATTAAATGCCTCTTTCAAAAGAAGCATTTTCTACCCTATTTTTATTCTAATCCGTATTATTCTTCATCCTTTTTCAATTGTAATCCTTAAAAAATTTATCTCATTATTTATAAAAATAAGATGCATCCATTTCAATTCTTGGAGAAATATATTCTTCTACCCAATCTAACCATGCACGTGTTTTGGCATCAATAAAATGGCGTGAAGGCAATAAGGTATAAACCCCGATATCAGGTGAACGCCACTCTGGCAAGATATGACATAATCTTCCATTCTGAACTGCATCTAAAGCCGAAAACATCGGCAATAATGCGATGCCCATATCCTGCTGCACCACATCTAATAATAACTCAGGGTTATCTGCAATGAGTTGCCCACCAATGTCGATTTGGTAAGACTCACCGCTTGTATTTAATAAGTGCCAATCTGGTGTAATAGACGGATTTACCAAGCGTAAACAGGCATGATTTTTTAAGTCTTCGGGGGACTCAGGTATCCCATGTTTTTCTAGGTAAGCAGGTGATGCACATAAAACAGAAAAAATAGTGCCAATTCTGCGTGCGACAAACCGTGAGTCTGTTAATGATTCAGTCAGATAAAGACTAACATCGACCCCTTTTGCCAACAGGTCCGGAACGTATTGAGAAGTCGTATATTCCACGGTTAATTCGGGGTAATGTTTACAAAACTCAGCCATCACTGGAAAAACATAATGATGCCCAAAGCTTCCCATACTTAACACGCGTAAACGGCCTTTGGGTTTAGAAGCTGTTCCTGTTACTTCTGACTCCGCTTCATCCACCATTGAAATGACTTGGCGACAGCGCTCTGCATAAGTCGCACCAATATCAGTGAGGGCCTGCTGGCGTGTTGAGCGTTGTATTAATTTTGTACCTAAGCGTGTTTCTAGCTCGCTGATAAGACGTGAAACCTGTGCTGTGGTCAGATCCATCTGCTCAGCTGCTGCTGTGAAACTCCCGCTATCAATCACTTTCAGGAACGCATGCATAGCATGCAATAGTCCACCATCGAGATTTTTGCGCATAACGTAAATATGTTTTCCTAAATTACGGATTGTTGCACCAGTTTAGTTCAACCACAATGACTAAATGTACATACATTGGCACCAATTCTTTTTAAGAAGAGGAACCGATCTTTTTTTATTTCGTATGTCACTTGCTCCAAATATTCAACTGGATGTTGAAAAAAGAAAGTAGTCCGAGCTACTAAAAATTCTAAGGAGATATAAATGAATATAGCTACAAAAGTCACTCCAAATATTATTGCAACAAAGGATGTGTCACTTGAAGATAAATATGTAAGTGATAACGGTACAGCATTTATGACCGGCATTCAGGCACTTGTTCGGTTGCCTCTTGCCCAAACTCGCCGTGACGCGATCAATGGTTATCATACTGCTGGTTTTATTTCTGGTTATCGTGGCTCCCCTATTGGTAACTATGATAATTTCCTTTGGCAAGTTGAAGGATTACTTAAATCCCATAATGTTGTATTTCAACCTGGTGTAAACGAAGACTTGGCTGCTACCGCAATTTGGGGTACCCAACAAGTTAACCTTTCAGGTCAAGGCAAATATGATGGAGTGTCTTCATGGTGGTATGGTAAAGGCCCGGGTGTTGACCGTTCAGGCGATGTACTCCGCCATGCTAACTTAGCTGGTACCTCTGAACGTGGTGGTGTCGTTGCTTTATTTGGTGATGACCACTCTTGTAAATCTTCTACAATTCCCCACCAGTCTGAACATGTCATGATTGGTTGCGGTATTCCAATTTTCTACCCAACATCCGTTCAACAAATTTTAGACTTTGGTGTTCATGCCATTGCTGTTTCACGTTTTTCTGGTCTGTGGACTTCAATGAAGCTGGTCAGTGAAATTGTAGAAACTTCAGCTTCTGTTCATGTCGATTTAGATCGTGTCACTCCTGTTATACCAAAAGATGTCAATTTCCCAGAGGGTGGCGTTAATATTCGTTGGCCAGATCATGGCATTCAACAAGAAGAACGTCTTTATAAATATCGCTTACCTGCTGTTTTGGCTTATGCCCGTGCGAATAAAATCAATACCGTAACATGGCCTTGTGAAAATGCCCGTATTGGTATTGCTGCAAGTGGTAAAGGTTATTTAGATACCATTGAAGCCCTACGTATTTTAGGTATTGAGGATGAAACAGCCCAACAGCTTGGGTTACGTGTTTATCAAGTTGGGCTGATTTGGCCTCTAGAACCACAAGGTCTACGTGAATTTGCCGAAGGTTTAGAAGAGCTAATTGTTGTTGAAGAAAAACGTCCAATTCTTGAGACACAAATTAAAGATGAGCTTTATTCACTTCCTGATGACAAACGTCCTCGCGTTATTGGTAAAGCGATTGATGGCAAAGGTGAATGGAGTACCTCTATTGAAGAAGCACCACTCATTGGTCACTATGAGTATCAGCCTGAACCGATTGCAAAAATGCTGGCTGCTCGCTTCTTAAAACTAGATATTCCAGAAAGCTTAAAAGTACAAATTCAAAGCAGAATCGACTTACTGCTAAAAGCAGAGCAAGAATCAAAACGTGTGATTGACCTTGCTGAACGTAAACCGTATTTCTGTAGTGGTTGCCCACATAACTCATCAACAGTCGTCCCTGAAGGTAGCCGTGCACTTGGTGGTATCGGTTGTCACTATATTGCCGTTTCACTTGACCGTGGTACCGAAACGTTCTCTCAAATGGGCGGTGAAGGTGTAAGTTGGGTGGGTGCATCACCATTTACCAATGAAAAACACATTTTTGCTAACCTTGGTGATGGAACTTATTTCCACTCAGGTTATTTAGCAATTCGTCAATCTATTGCTGCAAAAACAAATATCACCTACAAAATCCTCTACAACGATGCAGTCGCTATGACAGGTGGTCAGCATGTAGATGGTCATTTGAGTGTTGCACAATTAACTCGCCAGCTCGCTGCCGAAGGTATTAAAAAACAAGTAATTGTCACTGATGAAGTTAAATTATTAAATGAAGAAGACGGTATTGCAGCAGGTGTAGAAATTCGCCACCGTAATGAGCTTGATGCAGTTCAACGTGAGCTACGTGAAGTTTCAGGTGTAACCGCTTTAATTTATGTACAAACCTGTGCCAGTGAAAAACGCCGTCGCCGTAAACGTGATGCCTACCCTGACCCAGCTGAGCGTTTATACATTAACAGTGATATTTGCGAAGGTTGTGGCGACTGTTCGAAAAAATCAAACTGTTTATCAATTGAACCTGTAGAAACAGCATTAGGTACTAAACGTCAAATTAACCAAAGTAGCTGTAATAAGGACTTCACTTGTGCCGAAGGGTTCTGCCCAAGCTTTGTGACTGTTCATACACGTGACATGAAACGTCCTGCTAAATTTGAAGGTATTGGTGCAGGCTGGCCAACATCACCCGTTATTCCTCAGTTATATGACGTTCCAAGTCGTATTATGGTCGGCGGTATTGGTGGTACGGGTGTTGTGACTATCGGTGCATTGCTTGGTATGGCAGCTCACCTAGAAGGTAAAGCAACACGTGTTATGGATATGGCAGGTCTTGCGCAAAAAGGTGGTACTGTTTATTCATACGTACAACTTGCAGCAAGTGATGAGCAAATTTCTTCTACCAAAATTCCGGCGGGTCAATGTGAATTACTCATCGGTGCAGATGCCGTAGTCGCTGGTGGTAGCGCTGCTCTATCTCGTTTAAAAGATGATGCTTTAGTTATTGTGAATGAAGACAGTACCCCTACTTCTGAGTTTATTAAATCTCGTGACTGGTATGCGCCTATTACCGATTTAATTGACCGTCTTCGTGGTCGTGTTCGTCAAGGTCAACTGGTTTCTCTGCCAGCGGCTCGCATCGCAACTCAGCTCTTAGGTGATTCAATTTATACCAACCAGTTATTGCTCGGTATGGCATGGCAATCTGGTCGCATTCCGCTATTACGTGAAAGTATTGAAAAAGCAATTCGCCTAAATGGTACGGCTGTTGAAAAGAACCTTGAAGCTTTCCGTGTAGGCTGTCATCTTGCAAGTGACCCGACTTTAGCTGCGCGTTTACTTGCAGCAATGCCAAAAACCAAAACTCCGCAAACTTTAGCTGAACTTGTTGAAGACCGTTCTGCTCGTCTAACAGACTACTGGAATGAAGCTTATGCAGCTAAATACCGCACTCTTGTAGAATTGGCAGCTAAAAAGTTACCAGAAGAGTTAACAGGTACGATTGCAACTCAGCTTTACAGAGTTATGGCTTATAAAGATGAATATGAAGTTGCACGTCTACTAACAGGTAAAAGCTTCAAAGAATCAATTGAAACCCAATTCGGTAAAGGCTTACGTTTAACCTATCATCTTGCTCCACCAGCGTTACTTGGTGGTCTGAAAAATGTCCGTATACGTGCGTTTGGTTACTGGATGCGCTTCCCGATGATGATGCTCGCTCGCTTACAATGGCTTCGTGAAACTTTCCTTGACCCATTTGCGCGTCAAGAAGAACGTCAACACGAACAAGCTTGGCGTGACCGTTACATCGCATTTGTTGAAGCACTTGTTGAGGCACCAGACAATCATAACTTGGCAGTTGCTGAACAAATTGCAAAATTACCGGCAGAAGTCCGTGGTTATGGGCATATCAAAATGAAAGCAATGGACGCTGCAAAACAACGTTGGGATGAGCTTACGCCAACATTGCTAAAAGTACGTAACTAACAATTAAATCTCAATAAAAAAAGTCATCCTTGGGGATGACTTTTTTTATTGGCTCAAAAATTTATTTAGTCATTTTACGTAAAGTCAAAATCTGCTCGCTCCGTCCAAATGGACCATACACATCATGTAAAACTGCACTGGTTAAACCAATGCCATCCGAACCATATTGCTGGACGGTTTCCAGGCCTAACCATTTCCCTTGCGGATAACGGTGCATGTGAATTTGTAAATCAAGATTTGGAAAGCCCCAAGTAAATTCTCCTTCTTGTCTTGGGACAATGCCGTTTGCGGTATCTACCATGCCAATTAAATGCGCAAAATCTGTGGTCGGCTGCCCTTCAACTATTTCTTTATCATTGTTTAGCCAAACAATGCCTTTGCCCGCGCGATGCTGATCATCAGTTTTAGTGACTAATGTCTGGATAAAACCACCCGGCCATCTTTTCATGCCTGTCCATTCGGCAAAAGTATCGGGATGATGAATTGGTTGATCTTCAAGCCCAGCAATATCGGAACTGTCTTGAGTGCACATGCGCCATGCTCTAGCCACAATACAAGTTTTACCTTGTGCTTGTAGTTCCGCTTCAATCAATTCAATCGTTTTACCGGCACGAATGACATGTGTTTTAATCGTAAATTCACCAAATGCAATCAATCCAAAAATATCAAAACTAATTCGACCAATTCGCATATCTTGTCGTGGTGAAAACTGTTCTAACTCTACTGCGATCACGCCACTTGCAGGCGCCATATGCTGTTCATGAGGGTTCCATGCCCCTTGTGCATGAACAGTTGAGCAATAATGAGCAATCACTTCACCTTGAGGACCAATTGTTCTATTCAGTAATTGATAATAAGCATTCATGATTTTCTTTCCTTAGTCCTTGTCCAACATCAATATTTGATGAAAATTCACGTTTTAATGCTTATGTTAACCCTCTATTTATTTGACTCAACTGGTTTTTCCTACCAAAAACTGATGAGTCTAAATTTACAAATTTAATCACTAGGTAAAATTTCGCATGTCAATTTCACCCAGTGATTCTAAAAATTACTAGTTGCTAAAATGCAAAAGCATCTTGATCGAGCTCCATCACAGCATCAGCTCCAGACTCAATAGAAGCAGCATGGCTCTGTGTACGATGTAAAAGTTTTTGATAGAAAAACTTAGCTGTCGTTAATTTTGCTTTATAAAAAGCTTGCTCTTGTGTACCCGATTCTAATTTTTCATGGGCAACTTGTGCCATTCGAGCCCACAAATACGCGAATACGACGTAACTAGAAAAATAAAGATAATCCACTGAAGCTGCCCCTATTTCTTCAGGATTGTGCTTGGCTTTCTCTGCAATCGATTTGGTCAGTGACAGCCATTGCTGCTTAAGCTCAGCTAATTTTTCTAAATAAGGTTTTAACACTTCATTAGATTGGTGCTGACTAATAAACTGATCAATTAAATCGGTCATATTTTTTAAAAGTTTGCCTTCCGACTTGAGGACTTTACGTGCCAGCAGATCTAAAGACTGAATCTCGGTTGTACCTTCATACAATGTCGAGATACGTGCATCACGTACAATTTGCTCCATGCCATGTTCAACAATAAAGCCGTGGCCACCAAATACTTGAACGCCATGCTTTGCAGACTCATTACCCGACTCTGTTAAAAAGGCCTTAGCAATCGGCGTTAAAAAAGCCAGCAATTCATCGGAGTGTTTTTGCTGTTCCTGATCGTTTGAGCTTTCGACAATATCGACATGCTGAGCTAGAAAGTAAGCCAGTGCGCGGCCACCTTCAGAAAACGCTTTTTGTGTCATTAACATCGAACGTACAGCGGGATGTACAATAATTGGGTCGGCATTTTTCTCAGGATATTTAGAACCAGATAACGAACGCATAGCGAGACGCTCTTTAGCATAACTTAATGCGCCTTGAAATGAGATTTCAGAAGCAGCAAGCCCTTGTACGGCTGTTCCAATACGTGCGGTATTCATAAAGGTAAACATACAATTGAGCCCGCGATTTTCAGGACCAATTAAATAACCTTTGGCACCATCAAAATTCAGTACACAGGTCGCATTTCCATGAATCCCCATTTTATGTTCAATCGCACTACAAACGACTTTATTACGGTCCAGCACCTGACCATCATCACTCACATTAAATTTAGGCACAATAAATAAAGAAATACCTTTAGTCCCTGCAGGTGCTTGAGGCAAACGGGCTAAAACAATATGAATAATATTTTCAGAAAGATCATGTTCTCCTGCTGAAATAAAAATCTTTTCGCCTGTAATCGAGTAACTACCTTCCGAATTTGGTTCTGCTTTAGTTCTAATTAATCCAAGGTCTGAACCTGCATGTGATTCGGTTAAACACATGGTTCCGGTCCAAACACCGCTAATGAGTTTAGTCAAAAACTTCTGTTTTTGTTGCTCGGTCCCATGGTGCTCAATTGTTCTCATTGCGCCATGAGACAACCCCGGATACATTGCCCACGCCCAATTGGAACCACATAACATTTCAGAAATCGCAATCCGTAGCAATGTCGGCAAGCCCTGCCCACCATATTCCGGATCGGCGGTTAATGAAGTAAACCCAAGCTCGGCATATTTTTGGTAGGCTTCTTTAAAACCTTTAGGGGTTGTCACCACACCTTGATTTAAATGGCATCCTTCCTGATCGCCATTTTGGTTAATCGGTGCCAATTCATTTTCACAAAAATCTGCTGCTGCCTCTAAGTATTGATCAATTAATTCTCGATTTACGCTTTCCTGATATTTGCTTAAACCTTGATAGTTCTGTTCTGTTTGAAGCATTTCATGCAGTACAAATTGCATATCGCGTAATGGAGCTTTGTATAAAGGCATAGTTTTTTTCCTTTCACCTCTCTGCCTATGTTATGGGCAGATATCGTTTTTCCTTAAAATGGACTTTTATTGTTTCAATCTCATCAAAATACCAAAAAATTTCTTATAGCAAAATATATTTTCACTAATTTAATAAAATTATCCTGGCTCAGCTATAGAGGCATAATATAAACACATGTTTTTAAATAATAATGTAATATAAAAAGTAGTTAGGCTCGTTTAACTAGAATAAATTTATATTTTGTATTGCAAAATTTTATTCCGTAAAAATTCAATTTATAGTATGGTGATTAGACTGCTTAATCATGCAAGGACGATTTATGGAAAGCCCGAAATACACAGGTCTTGAGTTTTTAACCGCTTTAAAAAATGGTGAAGTTTCACCATCACCTATGGCTCACACTATACCGATGGAGCTCGTTGAAGTTTCCGAAGGTAAAGCAACTTATAAAGTTACTCCCCGCAAAGAACATAGAAATATACAAGGCGGTGTACACGGCGGCTTTTGTGCCACAGCTTTAGATACGGCAACAGGCAGCGCAGCTCATACCCTACTTGAACATGGTGTTGGTTATAGAACTATTGATTTAAATGTAAAAATGATTCGTCCTATGCAAGTTGATACGTCCTACTATGCGACAGCCGAGTTGATTAATGCGGGCCGTAATATTATTAGTACCCAAGGTAAAATCGTAGATGAAAACGGCAAGGTGTATGCTTTTGCTTCGGCAACCTTAATGATTATTCGCAAATAATAAAATTTTAAAGCTCCTGTTTATGGAGCTTTTTCTTGCTTGGTAATCTTACCCATTTCATAAAAATCTAAGCGATCAATCGTAAAACTTAACATTGCCATTGCTAAACCTAAAGCAACACATGCTTCCCATCCCCAGTGTTTCCACGCATACACCGCAATAAACGAACCTAAGGCGGCTCCACCAAAATATAAAGTCATATAAATTGAATTAATACGGGAACGTGCCTCGGCCGAAATCCGGTACACCAGATTTTGGTTGAGTACATGAAATGCTGACAACCCAAAGTACGCCATGATCACACCAACAGCGTAGGCAAGCAGAGACTGCTGTGCAAAAAATAGTGGTATCCATGCACTCATTAATAGTCCCATACAAATCAATGCAATCCTATTTTCAAGGCCTGCTGCAATTTTCTTGCCTGCCCATGGGGTCGCAAACACGCCAGCCAAGCCAACAATACCAAATAAACCAATCTGGAAATCGTTAAAGTGATAAGGCTCATTCGCCAAAATAAAAGTCATGGTAGTAAAAATAAGAGCCAAAATACCAAAGCCAATTCCCCCTGCCAAACCACGGCGTAGTAAATGAGGCTGGTGAACAGCTAATGAAAATAGCGAACCATAAATCTGTAGAATATTGAGTTGATGGGATTTTCGCGCCACTGGTAACTTTACCCACATTACCCAAGCAAACACCAAAATGACAATTCCGCTAATTAAATAAACCGCATGCCAAGACCAAACTGTAGAAAGTAAGCCTGCAATAGAACGTGCCAATAATATTCCCAAGAACAAACCACTCATGAGAGTCCCTACAACTTGAGGGCTTTTTTTCGGGCTGGCTAAACCCGCGGCAAAAGGAACTAAAACTTGAGTCGCAATCGAAAAGAATGTAGCTAAAAAGGTAAAGCCATATAAAGCTGGCAAGGTTTGACTTAAGGATAGCCCTACTTGTGCAAGCCCCGTACAACACATGAGCAGGCAAATATAACTACGCTTTTCAAAAAAGTCGCCTAAGGGAACTAATATAAAAAGGCCAACTGCATATGACAGCTGGCTAATCACAATAGTTAAAGCGACCTGATCGGCATTGACTTTTAATGCTTCTGCAATGGAATAGATTAAGGGCTGATTATAATAGTTTGAACCCGCACAAATTCCACATGTCATTGCCATGATAAAAATAAAGCTTTTTGACAGTATATTTTCTGCATTGGGCTCAACTATTTTTTCCATTTTTAATTACGCCCTATTTTAGAATTTATACATTGATACAAAGTTTATGCGTGACACATCAGCGGTTCGGCCATCAAACACTTCACGTTTGCCTTGGTGATATTCCATCCCAATATCCATTTGCTCAATTGGAGAATAAAAGACGTTAGCAGCATAGTCCGTTAAGCGTTTATTAGCATCTGGGTTAAGTTTGGCATAAGCCGTGTCGTCATCATAATCAAACATTGAAGCCGATAAGTTCGCACGCCATTGCTCATTAAATTTATATGAATAGCCAATATTGATACTATTCAACTTATTCATCACCAAATCTGTTTTATCTTCGTTTAAAGAAAAATCACCCGCAGCATTTAAACTTGTTGAATTTGCCAAACCACTTTGGGTGGTATACGGCATAAATTTTTGATCACCGACAATATATTGATAATTTGCTTGTACCGATTGTTGTGGTGTGAGTTGATATTTTAAGCCGCCTCCTGCACCCCAACTTACTTTCTTCACTGTGGCAGTGGCGACATCTGCGGATTTTTCATTGATAAAACCTTGCGCAAGAGCAGTTAAAGGACCTTGTTTAAAAGTATAGCGCCCCGTTAAAGATGGCAATGCCGAGACTCTCGAACCTGTATATTCCAAAGCTACTTTTAAATCATTATTGGCGTCGATTTTCCAGTCATAGCGAATTTGAGGAGTACGCGTATAGGAAGTTCCCACAAATTGTGTGTAATCAACAGCTTCTGTACGGGTTTCCATGTTAGACATGAGTGACCATGTTTGACCAAAGGTCCAGTCTTTATAGGTAAAAAATGCATGACGGATACGGAATTTACCATCTCCCGTTCCCATGTTAGAACTATCAAAGAAATCGGCTTCGATATTTCCTGTAACCGCTTTATTTGGGCTATTAAAATAAACACCGAGTCGGCTTGCATTAATCATGGCATCAGAGCGTGCATGATTCGAACGTTTTTCATTTTCAAAAGGTGTTCGGTACAGACTGCTGGTCGTTCTACCGCCCGAGTCTGGTGATGACTTAAAATCGACCGCTGCATCAATACGGGCAATACCGTAAACCTTAACGTTATCCGTCCAGGTAACCCATGAAGGAGCAACTGGCTTTTCTGTTACCGTTGCTTTAGTTTTTTCAATGTTCTCTTCGATCTTAACCTGCTTGACCTGTAAATTATTTTGAGTTTGTTTCTGAGCAGCAAGTTCTGCTTTTAATTTTTGCAACTCAGTTTCTAGCAAATTAATTCTTTGTTCTGTCGTATCTGAAGAATTTGCAAAAATAGTCCCTGAAGCCGCAGCGCAAGCTGCAGCTAAAATTAATTTTTTCATCTTTTAATCCTTAAAGAAGCGTTTTTTCCGTGTGTATTTAGGCTACACGTGCATCGATTAATTCACAGTCAGTGACTGCCTGTAATTCATCAAAGGTTAAGCCGTCTACCATTTCCTTGACGTAAGCTTTTTGGTCCTTGAGTTCAATAATGCATAAATCGGTATAAATACGGTTTACACACTGCTCACCCGTTATTGGATAACTCAGTTCTTTTACAATTTTGGGCTCACCTTTTTTAGTGACATGCTCCATATAGACATAAATTGTTTTTGCACCGACTGCCAAATCCATAGCACCGCCAACTGCTGGCACATCATCTGCTTTACCGGTATGCCAGTTTGCCAAGTCTCCATTGACCGCAACTTGGAATGCACCAATCACGCAAATGTCCAAATGACCGCCACGCATAATGTCAAATGAGTCGCCATGATGCATAAAGCATCCACCATCTAACAAAGTGACAAGTTCTTTTCCGGCATTCACTAAATCTTCATCTTCCTCACCCGGTTGTGGTGGAGGTCCAAAAGCCAAAACACCATTTTCCGAATGTAAAAAGATTTCTTTGTCTTTTGGCAAGAATTTAGCAACGTTGGTCGGTAAGCCAATGCCTAAATTGACATAAGAACCTTCTGGAATGTCATTGGCAATGAGTTTGGCAATATCTTCACGAGAACGCTTTTGAACTGACATTAGATATCTCCTACTTTTACAACGTGCTGAACAAAAATTCCCGGTGTAATAATGCACTCTGGGTCAAGCGTTCCTAGCTCTACGGTGTCATTCACTTGAACAATCGTGGTCTTGGCGGCTTTTGCCATAATTGGTCCAAAATTGCGAGCCGCTTTGCGGTAAGTTAAATTGCCCCAGCGGTCGGCTTTATCGGCATAAATCAGTGCAAAATCAGCTTCAAGTGGATATTCAAGCACATAGTTTTTACCGTTGATGGTTCGGGTTTCTTTGCCTTCGGCAATTTTAGTGCCATAACCAGTCGGAGTAAAAATAGCACCGAGACCAGCTCCCGCTGCCTGAATACGACATGCCAAATTACCTTGCGGTACCAGTTCTAACTCAATTTTTCCCGCTCTATATAAGTCTTGAAAAACGGTTGATCCTGCAGATTTCGGAAATGAGCTAATCATTTTTTTGACACAACCGGCAATAATCAGCTTGGTTAGACCACGGTCACCCGAAGCTGCATTATTGTTTACAATGGTGAGTTCTTTTTTTCCTAAATCGATTAAGGCTTCAATTAATTCAGCAGGTTGCCCCGTCACACCAAACCCGCCTGTCATGATGGTTGCACCATCAGGAATAGCTTTTAAAATCGGTTCAATGTCACTGGTGATTTTATTTATCATCTCACTTGTCCCTTTTCATCCTTAATTTAAGGTGACAGATAAATCTGTCACTCTGCCTTTTGCGGGTTAAATAGTCGGTCTTTAATAAATAACAATGGAATTACCCCGCAGATAAAATAAGCCGCAGCCATTACCAAAAGTCCTAAGCCAATAGAACCGTTTTGCGATAGATAACCAATTGTTAATGGAGAAAAAATTGAAAGTACTTTGCCAATGTTATAAGCACCGCCCACTGCCGAGCCTCGAATAGAAGTCGGGAAGCTTTCTGTCATATAGGTGGCATTAATTGCATATGGAATACCGTAAAGGAAACCGAAAAACAGCATCATCCATAAAATGTTGGTTGGTGTATTTAAGTAAACAATGACTGGAATAAATAAGGCTGTACCAATGGTTCCAAAAGCGAATACAGCGCGGCGTCCTAATTTATCGGCAACAATTCCTGCAATTACTTTGGCGAACATCATAATCAGGAAAGTACCCACCATATACATGGCCATTTCTTTAAACTTGATGCCTAGATCAGACTCTAAATAAGCCGGTAACCAGTTACTTACGCCGTAATAACCAAACTGTAGTGCACCAGTACTAATAATCCAAAGTACAAACATGGTGCCATGTTTTTTATCTCTTAAAATCTCAAGATATGGATTTTGACGTTTTTTAGGTTGGCTACTTTGAGCTATTTCTAACGCTTTTAATTGACGCGCTTTTTTCCATGACTCAGGTTCAGGTACACATATGTGCATCAAAATTGATAACACCACAGGCGCAATTGCAATCCAATACAGGAAACGCCAGCCGTGTTCAGGAATAATGTGTCCAGCTAATAAGGTCGCTAATAAAGAACCTAAGGTATAACCTGTCATCAGCGTTGCTAAAACGGTAGAACGATGTTTGGTCGGAACCATTTCTGACATTAAAATATTACAGGCAATATAAAGTGCACCTAAACCCATCGCTCCAAAAGTTCTTAAAACTGCAAATTGCATATAAGAGTGTGTAAAGCCTAGCGCACAGGTTAGAACTGAAGAATAAGCAATAAAGAACACAATAATGCGAACCCGACCAAAACGGTCACATGCCCAACCACCAATGAGACCGCCCACGGCCGAGCCAAATAGAGTCAGGCTTCCTAATGTTCCAGCTTGCACACCAGTTAAATGAAATTCTGTTTTAAGACTGGTGAGGCTTAATGCCAAAAAACCTAAATCTGCCCCATCACATAAAAGTGTAAAAAAAGCGAATATAAATGCAGTAATCCAAATCTTTTTGGGTGTTTGAATAGCTTCAGTGCTACTCATATTTTCTGTCACAGTATTTGTTGTCATGTCCATATCCTCAGAAGGAACATGAGGCATCCCATGCCTCATGGCATTTGATTTTTTATTAGGTTGTAGCTTCCCTAATCATGTTTTTGGCAATAATAAGTTGTTGAACTTGCGTGGTTCCTTCATATAAACGGAACAAACGCACATCTCGATAAAAACGCTCAATCGCATATTCACTGATATAACCCGCGCCACCGTGAATCTGTACGCAGCGGTCGGCAACGCGTCCGCACATTTCGGTCGCAAACATTTTTGCGCAAGAGGCTTCCGTACTAATGTTTTCGCCATTGTCACGGCGGCGAGCTGCATCTAAGACCATACATTTAGCGGCATATATTTCGGCTTTTGAGTCGGCAAGCATGGCTTGAATCAGCTGAAAGTTCGCAATAGGCTGACCAAACTGTTTACGCTCAATCGCATAGTGCAATGCGTCATTTAACATACGTTCGGCGACACCCACGCTATAGGCACCAATGTGCAACCGTCCTTTATCCAGCACTTTCATGGCCGTTTTAAAACCAACACCCTCTACGCCACCAATCAATGCAGAAGCAGGTACACGGCAATTTTCAAAAATCACATCACAGGTGTGTGAACCCTTTTGACCCATTTTTTGGTCAATTTTGCCCAAGGTAATACCTGGTGTATTCGCTTCGACTAAAAAAGCTGAAATACCTCCCGACCCTTTAATTTCAGGATTCGTTCGAGCCATTACGGTAAAAGTCGCAGCATGGGGTGCATTGGTAATAAAACGCTTGGTACCGTTTAACACATAAAAGTCACCATCTTTTACCGCACTGGTTTTTAAAGAGGCAGCATCAGAGCCAGATTCAGGCTCGGTTAAACAAAATGAACCAATAATTTCGCCACTTGCGTAACGAGGTAAATATTTTTGCTTTTGCTCTTCTGTGCCATCAATCAAAATTGCACTTGAGCCAATACCGTTATTAGTCCCAATTAAAGAACGGAAAGCCGGTGAAGTTTGTCCAAGTTCAAATGCAACTCTGACTTCTTCTTCCATAGTGATGCCTAAGCCACCATATTCTTCGGGAATTGTGAGGCCGAACAAACCAAGCTCACGCATTTGCTGCACAATGTCATCTGGAATTTTGTCTTTCTCTACCACTTCGTTTTCACGAGGGATCAATTCATTTTTTACAAAATCTCGAATTGTTGAAAGTAACTGCTCCAACATCCCTTCATCACGGATCATCTTTGATCTCCCTTTTTATATATTTCCATCGTATCCATCAGCCATTTCCAGCTGGTCTGGATACCATGCTTTTAAATCTTGTTTACTGCGGATGTGTTTCATAGTACGAGAACAAAAATACAAATTTCAAGCTTTTTTGAAAATTAATTTCGTTTAACGAAATTTAAATTTATACCATTACGTAATATCAATAACTTATCTATTTTAAAAGATGATACCTACGCTATTAAGAGAAATAAGACTTGAAATAAATTCCAAAATAAGCATCATAAAAGGAATATAGTTTTGATGTGCGAAACAAGGAATTCAAAAATGAGTGTATCAACAGGGAATAATTTCGTAGAAGTCGACTTTTCTATTCAAAAAATAGCGGTTGTTAAAATTAACCGCCCAGAAGCTAAAAATGCTTTAAACGGTGAAGTTCGCAAACAACTAGCTCAAGCTTTTACCGAGTTAAGTTTTAACGATGAGATCAATGCAGTTGTACTCACAGGTGGTGAAGAAGTCTTTGCCGCAGGTGCAGATCTAAAAGAAATGGCAACCGCAACTTCCACAGAAATGTTATTGCGTCATACCGAACGTTATTGGAATGCAATTGCCCAATGCCCTAAACCCGTGATTGCTGCTGTAAATGGTTATGCATTAGGTGGTGGCTGCGAACTTGCAATGCATGCTGACATTATTATTGCAGGTAAAGGCGCAACCTTTGGCCAGCCGGAAATTAAAGTCGGTCTAATGCCGGGTGCTGGTGGTACACAACGATTATTCCGTGCAGTGGGTAAATTCCATGCCATGCGCATGATTATGACAGGCGCCATGGTCAAAGCCGAAGAAGCTTATTTGATTGGTCTTGTTTCACAAGTCACAGAAGATGACCAAACTATTCCAACTGCAATTCAAATGGCACAAAGCCTCGCCAAAATGCCTCCTATTGCCCTGCAACAAATTAAAGAAGTTGCACTAATGAGCGAAGATGTTCCATTAAATGCAGGCTTAACTCTAGAACGAAAAGCATTCCAGTTGTTATTTTCTACCGAAGATAAAAATGAAGGTGTCCAAGCTTTTATCGAAAAGCGTAAGCCGTCGTATCAAGGTAAATAATTTAAAACCATAATAACAAAGGAATGAAAATGGCCAGAAAAGTATTAATTAGTGCAGGCGGTTCAGGGATTGGACGATGCATTGCCGAGGCATTTTTAAACAATCAGGATGAAGTTTTTGTTTGTGATATTAATGCTAAAAGCTTAGAACAATTTCAACGAGATTATCCAAAGCTACACATATATACTTGTGATTTAGCCGACCATGAACAAATTAAACTGATGTTTAGTCAAGCCATTCAGAAACTTGGCGGTATTGATATTTTAGTCAATAACACAGGCATCTCAGGCCCGACCGTTGCAGCAGATGAGCTAAGTTTTGAAGATTGGAACACGGTGATTAATTTAAACCTGAATAGCACTTTTTTAATTACCCAGTTAGCCATTCCCTATTTAAAGCAAGCACAGGCAGGCGTGATTATTAATATGTCGTCTATTGCAGGCCGCTTAGGCTATCCATACCGATTAGCCTACTCCACTTCAAAATGGGGACTGATCGGTTTTACCAAAACGCTTTCTATGGAACTCGGTGCAGACAATATTCGAGTTAACGCTATTCTTCCGGGGGCAGTCGATGGTGATCGGGTTCAGCGCGTATTACAAGCCCGTGCCGATGTAGCGCATACCTCACTTGAAGAAGTGACTCAAAATGCACTGAAAAATCAGTCGCTCAAATATTTTGTCAATCCAAAGCATATTGCAGATTTATGCCTATTTTTAGCGTCAGATAGTGGTCGCTCAATTTCAGGGCAAATCTTACCTATTGATGGTGATAAACAATGCTTAAGCTAAATCACCCAACCTTATTTTTCCGTTTAATTTCAGATATAGATTAATCATCAGGATGATCGACATGACTTATGATATTAAAAGCATGGCTGTGATTGGTGTAGGTGTCATGGGCAGTGGTATTGCTCAAATTGCTGCGCAGTCAGGTCATACCACTTATTTATATGATGCCAAAGCAGGCGCCGCAGAACAGGCCAAAGAAAAACTAGCTGCTACATTTCAAAAGTTAGTCGAAAAAAATAAGATTACGCCTGAGCAAGCAACAGCGGCAAATAACCATTTAATTGTTGCCCATCAAATTGAAGATTTAAAAAATTGTGACCTCATTGTAGAAGCAATTGTTGAACGTCTCGATATTAAACAAAGCTTGATGCAACAGCTTGAAGACATTGTTTCGGATACTACTATTTTAGCCTCAAACACTTCTTCTCTCTCTATTACAGCCATTGCGGCAAATTGCAAGAAGCCTGAGCGTGTTGTGGGTTATCACTTTTTTAACCCAGTTCCACTCATGAAAGTGGTTGAAGTCATTCGTGGTTTAAAAACAGATCCACTTATTATTGATGCTTTAAACGATCTGTCTCGTGCATTTGGTCATCGCCCTGTTGTAGCAAAGGACACCCCTGGATTTATTATTAACCATGCGGGCCGTGCTTATGGAACTGAAGCGCTCAAAATTTTAAACGAGAATGTCTGTGATATTAGTGAAATTGACCGAATTTTACGTGACGGCGTTGGTTTTAGAATGGGGCCATTTGAATTAATGGATTTAACTGGCCTTGATGTCTCGCATCCAGTTATGGAGTCGATTTATCACCAATACTATGAAGAAGCCCGCTACAAACCAAGCCCGCTGACCAAGCAAATGCTTGATGCCAAGCAACTTGGACGTAAGGTTAATCAAGGTTTTTATAACTATGAAACTGGTTCAAAAACAGGTGAACAACCAGCCAAATTGGTAGAGCGTTTAGCACAATATCCAAAAGTTTGGATCTCTGCCGATTTCTTGGACGATAAAAAACAACTCGAAGATTATTTAACTCAGCAAAATATTGCCCTAGACACCAATTCTGAGCCACAAACAGATAGCTTATGTTTACTCGCTTGTTATGGTGAAGATACAACCCAAGCAGCCACTCGCCTAGGGGTTAATCCAAAGCACGCTGTTGCTATAGACATGCTTTATGGCATTGCAAAGCACCGCACCTTAATGCCTTCACTTGTTACCAAACCTGAATATCGTCAAGCAGCTCACTCTATTTTCAATCTAGATGGAAATATGGTCAGTATGATTAATGAAAGTATTGGCTTTGTTGCACAACGCGTTTTAGCCATGGTTATTAATTTAGGCTGCGATATTGCCCAGCAAAATATTGCCACAGTAGATGATATTAATGCTGCAGTACGTCTTGGCTTAGGCTATCCATTTGGACCAATTGAATGGGGCGATCAAGTCGGCAGTGAAAAAGTCTTACTTATTCTGA
This sequence comes from Acinetobacter nosocomialis, assembly GCF_041021905.1. Lineage (NCBI taxonomy): Bacteria > Pseudomonadati > Pseudomonadota > Gammaproteobacteria > Moraxellales > Moraxellaceae > Acinetobacter > Acinetobacter nosocomialis. The sequence continues at coordinate 1,579,354 of NZ_CP157432.1, read as the reverse complement.
ACCGTATAACAGCACTTACCCATGACCCGCGTTACCGCCCTAGCCCGTGGTTACAACGTCGTGTCGCACTTCATTTACCTCTTACTTTTACTCACGAGTCTTGAAAAGGAATTTCTCAATGTTAAATGCATATATCTATGATGGTTTACGTAGTCCATTTGGCCGTCATGCGGGTGAACTTGCCTCAATTCGCCCTGATGATTTAGCAGCAACCGTTATTCAAAAATTACTTGAAAAAACTGGTGTACCAGGCGCGGATATTGAAGATGTGATTTTAGGCGATACCAACCAAGCGGGTGAAGATAGTCGTAATGTGGCACGAAATGCATTATTACTTGCAGGTTTGCCTGTTACTGTACCGGGCCAGACGGTAAACCGCCTATGTGCTAGTGGTTTAGGTGCCGTGATTGACTCAGCACGTGCGATTACTTGTGGTGAAGGCGAGCTCTATATTGCTGGTGGTGTAGAAAGTATGTCACGTGCACCCTTCGTGATGGGTAAAGCAGAAAGTGCTTATAGCCGCGATGCAAAAATTTATGACACCACGATTGGCTCTCGTTTTCCAAATAAAAAAATTATTGCTCAATACGGCGGTCATTCAATGCCTGAAACGGGCGATAACGTTGCAGCCGAGTTTGGTATTAGCCGTGAACAAGCTGACTTATTTGCAGCCCAATCACAAGCCAAATATCAAAAAGCCAAAGAAGAAGGATTCTTTGCCGATGAAATTACGCCAATTGAGGTTTTCCAAGGCAAAAAATTGCCACCTAAGCTCGTTTCAGAAGATGAACACCCTCGCCCAAGCTCAACTGTTGAAGCACTTACAAAGTTAAAACCACTCTTTGAAGGTGGCGTAGTTACTGCGGGTAATGCCTCAGGTATTAATGATGGTGCAGCAGCACTTTTGATTGGTTCAGAAGCGGCAGGTCAAAAATATGGCCTAAAACCAATGGCAAAAATCTTGTCCGCTGCGGCAGCGGGTATTGAGCCACGCATTATGGGTGCAGGCCCGATCGAAGCCATTAAAAAAGCAGTTGCGCGTGCAGGCCTTACTTTAGATGACATGGATATTATTGAAATTAATGAAGCCTTTGCTTCACAGGTTTTATCTTGTTTAAAAGGTTTAAATGTTGATTTTAATGACCCACGTGTGAACCCGAACGGTGGTGCGATTGCTGTTGGTCATCCACTTGGTGCTTCAGGCGCTCGTCTTGCGTTAACAGTAGCGCGCGAGTTAATTCGCCGTAAGAAGAAATATGCCGTGGTGAGCCTATGTATTGGTGTAGGTCAAGGTCTTGCGATGGTGATTGAAAACGTTTCATAACCATTGAACCCGATATCCATTCATCACAACAGCGCAGTGATGAATGGATTTATTTTGCAGAGCGAAATATAATGGCAAAACTATTGCTTTAATTATATTTGAGGATCGAATGTCTCAAAACACGGAAACTGAAAAACCAATAAATTTTGATGAGATACGTTTAGATCCTATTTCGCATATACATCGGGAAAATAACCCGCAATTTATTGCTTCTTTAGCACGCGGTTTAGAACTTTTAAGATGCTTTTCTGCAAATAACCAGGTTCTTGGCAACCAAGAATTAGCAAAAATGACAGGTTTACCTAAACCGACCATTGCACGTATTACCAATACCCTTGTGTCATTAGGTTATTTAAAACAATTACCTAACTCGACCAAATACACATTAGATATTGGTGTCTTATCTTTAGGATATGCAGCTTTATCTAACATCTCGATTCGTAATATTGCTCATCAATATATGGAAGAGATGAGCCAGTATGTTCAAGCGCCCGTAGCGATGGCAACGCGTGATCGCTTAAATATGGTGTATATCGACGTTGTGCAAATTGAAACAGCCTTAAATATGCGCCGTCCAATTGGTTCGACTTTACCACTGCATAGCAGTTCTATGGGACGAGCATGCTTGGCTGCGACTCCTGAACGTGAGCGCAACTTTCTACTTGATGCATTGAAACAAAAAAATCCCGAAAATTGGCCAGCCATCAAACGCTCATTAGAACGAGCTTTCCGTGATTATCAAGATTATGGATATTGTTTGTCTTTGGGTGAGTGGCATAAAGAAGTAAACTCAGTAGCTGTACCTTTGGTCAGCTCCAAACATGGTCTTTATGTTTTTAACTGTGGTGCGCCAAGTTTTCATTTAAATCCGGAAAAACTTGAAGGTGAAATTGGACCACGTTTAATCCACATGGTGCACAATATTCAAGATGCCTTGAATGAAACGCACTAACAATCGTACTTAAAACAGTTATGGTTGTGTTGATTAAAGTTCCTCTTTCATTATGACAATAGGCATGATGAAAAACGCACTCTATACCCCAACCATTATTTTAATGGCGATTGCTGCAGGCATTTGTACAGGTGGAAATTATTTTAGTCAGCCACTTATTCATTCAATTAGTCTAAGCCTAAATTTGACTGAAACCACTACAGCTTGGGTGCCCACTCTAGCCCAAATCACCTATGCCTGTGGCTTACTCTTTTTAATGCCGTTGGGAGACATATTAGAAAAGTGCAAGCTGCTATTTATCTTTATGTTACTAGCTTCAAGCGGATTAATTATTAGTGGCTTTTCGCACAATATTTATCTTTTACTGCTTGGTACTGTTATTACCGGTTTATTTTCCAGCGCAGCCCAACTTTTGTTACCGCTTGCTGCAAGTCTGGTTCCAATTCAACAAAGCGGCCGTGTCGTTGGCTTTCTACTGAGTGGACTCATGATGGGTGTTTTACTCGCCCGCTCCCTTTCAGGGTTAATGTCTACACTTTTTGCTTGGAATATTATTTATCTGGTTAGTGGCTTTCTATTACTCATCATTGCCATTATTTTGCATCGTAATATTGGGTTATTTCCACCCACCAAATCAGAAAACTATGCAAAGACCATTCGTTCTCTTCCACAGATTTTTATTCAAAATCCACGTTTAAGAACCAGAACTTATATTGGCGGTTTTACATTTGCTTGTGTGAGTTTAACCTTTACCACCATGTCGTTGCTTCTGGCTCCAGCGCCTTATTTCTTTAGCGACTTTACCATTGGCCTTTTCGGTTTTGTTGGCGTGTTAGGAACTTTCGTTGCTAATTTCTCAGGCAAATTTATTGACCAAGGCTATATCCATAAAATTTCAGTGTATTGCGGTATTGGGCTTATTTTAAGTTGGATTCTTTTTTCACTTTTAACCTACCATTTTGCTTTTTATATTATTGCCTTACTTATTCTCTACGCTTCTCTTTCTGCGGTACATGTCACCAACCAAAGTATTGTATTTAAACTTAATCAAGAATTACGTTCACGGTTTAATGCCATTTATATGACAGGTTACTTTGCTGGCGGTGCTTTAGGCACAACAGCGGGAAGTTATGCTTGGAAACATTTTGGATGGACAGGTGTCTGTGTTTTAGGCTTAATTTTTGCCGTTTTATGTCTTTATTACTGTGTGCATGATGCAAAAAATCAGCACAATTAAAGCTTGTGCTGATCATATATAAAGTAGGCTAAAGGTTGGCTATAAAAGCCCTAATAAGCGTCCACGAATAATATCTTCTGCATCTTTAACAATTCGGCTAACCAGTTCATCGCATGTCGGAATATCATGAATCAAGCTTGCTACCAACCCACATGACCATGCACCTGCATTAACATCGCCGTCAATCATGACTTTTGGATAAACCCCTGCAACCTCTTCAATAATATCTTCAAATTTAATGCTATCGCCGAGCGCTTTTTCTTTTACCACGATTTTTTCTACGGCCGCATTATTCATGACACGTTCTGTATTACGCAAAGCGCGCATAATTAAACGCGTATCTCTTTCAGTTGCATTCAAAATCGCCTGTTTCACATTTGCATGTACAGGAGCTTCCTGAGTGGCAATAAAACGGGTGCCCATATTAATTCCATCGGCTCCCATCGCTAAAGCAGCCGCGAGTGAGCGTCCATCTGCCATACCACCTGAGGCAACAAATGGGATGTCTAACGCATCAGCTGCTAAGGGCAATAAAATCATATTTGGTACGTCATCTTCACCCGGATGCCCACCACACTCGAAACCATCTACAGAAACTGCATCACATCCAATTTGCTGCGCTTTTAAGCTATGTCGAACCGAAGTACATTTGTGAATTACTTTAATACCAGCAGCCTTTAAATACGGCATGACCTGTTCAGGATTACGCCCTGCTGTTTCTACAATCTTTACGCCACCTTTAATGATTGCCTCTACAAAACCCGGATAATCAGGAGTATTCACCGTTGGTAAAAAGGTTAAATTCACCCCAAAAGGCTTGTCGGTCATTTCTCGGCAACGTGCAATTTCTTTTGCCAGATTTTCAGGTGTACGCTGAGTCAGGCCAGTGATAATACCTAATCCACCCGCGTTCGAAACTGCAGCCGCAAGCTCTGCAAAACCAACATAATGCATACCACCTTGAATAATTGGATGCTCGATTTCAAATAGTTCTGTAATTTTGGTCTTCATATTCTTTCCACTCACCGTTCTATAACTAGCTTCTTATTTCCTTAGCAGAGCTAGATGCTTATTTACGCATAAATCCTGTCATCATTTAAAGTGACTTAAGATAAAAATTTCACAATACAAAATTTTATACCACAATATAAAACAAAATAATTGATAACGGAATTATTTTTCGATAGCATTATTTTAATAAGTTTAAGTTTTAGACAGTACGTCATCTGAAAAGTATGAGCTTCCACCAACTGAAAGCAGATATTTTTCAAATAGTTAATTTAAAGGAATAAATGATGCAACAGGACAATGTAACTCAAAGCGAGCTTAAAACAGGTACAATTCAGGAGCATTTTGATAAAAATATACTAACGCTCACCATGAGCAACCCCACTAAAAAGAATGCAATTAATTATGAAATGTATACGGCTTTAAGTCAGGCATTAGATAAGGCTGCAACCAATCAAGATGTTCATGTGGTTATACTTACTGGCAAAGGTTCGGCATTTACGAGTGGAAATGACGTTAATGCTTTTGAAAAACGTGATACCACCACTTCAGAACCACCCGCTTCGATTGTTTTTTTAAAAAGCTTAGCAACATTTCCAAAACCGATTATTGCTAAAGTAAATGGGGTAGCAATTGGCATTGGCAGCACTATGCTTCTACATTGCGACCTTGTGTATGCAAGCCAAAACTCTATTTTTCAGTTTCCCTTTGTGAATTTGGGACTGGTACCCGAAGCCGGTTCAAGTTACATCTTGCCAAGATTATTGGGTTTTGCTCGTGCTTCGGAACTTATTTTACTGGGTGAAAAGTTTTCGGCAGACCAGGCAAAAATTTATGGTTTGGTAAATGAGATATTTGAAGCAACTGAGCTGGATCAAGTGGTTGAAGACGTAGCCATTAAACTCGCTCACAAACCCAGCCAAGCCTTACAGCTCAGTAAAAAGTTACTAAGAGATATGCCAATCTATGATCTACTCAATCGTATTGATCATGAGTCGACTATTTTCTCGCGTTGTTTACAGGGTTCCGAATTTAAAGAAGCATTAAATGCTTTCAAAGAAAAAAGAAAACCGAACTTCCATAAGCAAACAGCCTAAAACTCACACACTAAAAAGCCAGCCTTGAAAAACAAGGCTGGCTTTTATAAGTGAATCAGATACGTTTAGCTAATCTCGGTACGAATATTATTCACCATGTGTAAAAGACGCGGTGCAATATCTTCTTCGAGTTTTTCACGGTTCATAATAAAGCTTGGACCACCACAGTTAAATACCAGCAAACCATGTTGTTCATGAATGAGTGGAACCGCAACCGAGTTAACGTCTTTATGCCATTCGCCAATTGAAAAACAGTATCCAAAATCTTGGTAGTCTTTAAAGGCTTTGTCTAGATCACGGTTAATTTTAATCCAGTCTTCTTTGTGCTTGTTACGAATGGCATTAAGCAAGAACTCTCTTTCATCTTCTGGCATGGCAGCTAAACATGCTCGCCCCATCGAACTTAAATGAATCGGTAAATAGGTTCCGACTTGACGGCGCATGGTCATATTGCCTTTGCCTTGTACCACATCAAGATAAATCATATTCAGTCGATCGCGTGTTGCCATTGCTACAGCAGCACCAGCATAGTCTGCCAAATTTTTCATATATGGATGAGCAATAGAGCGAATCGATACGTTAGATAACATGGAATAACCAAAAGCAAGAACACCAACTGAAAGCTGGAATTTGCTTGAGTTTGGTACTTGTTTGATATAACCCAAACGCGACAAAGTATGTGTCAGGCGAGTAATGGTCGGTTTTGGCAAACCAGTCATCTGAGCAAGCTCTTGGTTGCCCAAATGCTGATGTTTAGGCGTGAAACAACGTAATAGTTCTAAACCACGTGCTAATGCAGTAATAAATTGGCGATCATTTTCATCCTGCATGTCTTCAATTGGATGTAATAATTCATGCCTTAAAGGCGCGAGTAATTTTTCTGTCTGTTCTGCATCAACTGCATCGTTCATTGTCATACCAATCCATATTTTGTTTCGCACTGCGAAAATTATAATCTATTTTTTCTATAAATAGCAAAAGAGCAAACGTCCAAGTCTGCATTTATAAAATAACTTCATTTAACTCATTAAAGCGAAAGATTAAATATTTTATTTTCTGATTTTAAATATCATTTTAACCTTTCGCTTTTAGGTTACTTATCCAATTACACCCTTTTCTTTAAGCTCTGCTAACTTTTCTGTAGATACTACTCGCCCTAAAATCGCCTGCGTATGTTCACCTAACAATGGAGGTGCTGTTTTGTATTCAACAGGCGTTCTAGAAAGTTTGATTGGCGAGCCAATTATCTTCAATTTTTTACGTTGAGGATGGTTCATCTCGACTAACATTTCTCGGGCTATCACTTGTGGTTCTTGAAAAGCTTGTTCCAAGTTATTAATGACACCTACGGGAACTTTAGCCGCATAAATTGCGTCTACCCATTCATCTGCTGTTTTTGTTAAAAAGTGAGTTTGTAAAATTCCGATAATTTCATCGCGATGCTTGATTCGGTCTGCATTTCGGGCAAAACGCGCATCATTTGGTAAATCGGGTAAACCAATACTTCGACAGAGTTGAATAAACTGAGTGTCATTTCCACATGCAATAATGAAGTCACGGTCAGAGGCTTTGAATACTTGATAAGGCACAATATTGGCGTGTGCATTGCCATAACGTTTAGGGATATTACCCGATGAAAGATAGTTCATTCCCTGATTTGCCATTGTGGCAATTTGAACATCAAGCAAAGCCATATCAATGTATTGGCCTAAACCTGTCACATGGCGGTTGAGTAAAGCAGCCTGTATGGCAATCGTAGAATAAAGCCCCGTGGCTAAGTCAGAAAATGCAACACCTACTTTTTGTGGTCCACCGCCGGGCAAATCATCACGCTCACCAGTGACCGACATGAGTCCACCCATACCCTGAATAATAAAGTCATAACCGGGTTCTTCTGCTCTGGGACCAGTTTGACCAAAACCTGTAATTGAGCAATACACCAATTTAGGGTTAATTGCAGATAAAGACTCGTAGTCCAAACCGTACTTTTTCAAAGAACCCGCTTTGTAGTTTTCAATCACGACATCGGTGTCTTGAATAAGTGCTTTAATCAATTCTTGGCCTTCAGGATTGGCAATGTCGAAGGCAACCGATAATTTATTACGGTTAGTTGACTGATAATAAGCGGCTTCTTGAGTGTCCTGACCTGAGTCATCTTTCATCCAAGGTGGTCCCCAAGAACGAGTATCGTCACCAACCTTCGGCCGTTCAATCTTGATTACTTCTGCGCCTAAATCGGCAAGAATCTGTCCACACCAAGGCCCAGCCAATACCCGACTTAAGTCAAGCACCCGAATTCCATTTAAAGCACCCATCTTCATCCCACTATATTTTGTGATTCATTTCCTATAGGAAAACTTATCCATTTAAAATTTCGCATAGCGATATATATTTTTAATATACACGGCTCTTTTTAAAAATCAAACTTTAATTTTCCACTAAAAATGATGATTTTTTATAAGAAAATATAGCTTAAATAAATCAATAAATTAGCCAAAGATAAAACAACAACAAAGTATCGCATTGCGAAATTAATTTTCAAAATATATTGTTTTGCGCTCATCCTTTGATTACTATCACTTCAAATATTGGTGATTTTACGAACATCACATTGATGTTTTTTGCATAGAGTAAAAGGACGAGACTATGATTCGAGATCAGGAAACCTTAAATCAACTTGTTGATATGATTCGACAATTTGTTGAAGGTGTCTTAATTCCTCATGAGAATGAAGTCGCTGAAACGGATGAAATTCCTCAAGAGATTGTTGAGCAAATGAAAGCTCTCGGCTTATTTGGTTTAACCATTCCTGAAGAATACGAAGGTCTTGGCCTAACGATGGAAGAAGAGGTCTATGTCGCTTTTGAATTAGGTCGTACCTCTCCTGCTTTTCGCTCTCTTATTGGGACCAATAATGGCATTGGCTCAAGTGGCCTGATTATTGATGGGACCGAAGCACAAAAATCATTTTTCTTACCGCGTCTAGCTCGTGGTGAAGTGATCAGTTCTTTTTGCTTAACCGAACCTGACGCAGGTTCTGATGCGGCATCTTTAAAAACCACCGCAGTAAAAGATGGTGAGTTTTATATTTTAAATGGTACCAAACGCTTTATTACCAATGCTCCTCATGCTGGTGTATTCACAGTCATGGCACGTACAAACACTGATATTAAAGGCGCTGGTGGCATTTCTGCTTTTATTGTTGATAGCCAAACTCCGGGCATTTCTCTTGGCAAACGCGATAAAAAGATGGGACAAAAAGGCGCCCATACCTGTGACGTTATTTTTGAAAATTGCCGCATCCCTGCTTCAGCACTTATTGGTGGTGTTGAAGGTGTTGGTTTTAAAACTGCCATGAAAGTACTCGATAAAGGCCGTTTGCATATTGCTGCCTTGAGTGTCGGTGCAGCAACACGAATGCTAGATGATTCTTTAAATTACGCCATCGAACGCAAGCAATTTGGACAACCAATTGCCGAATTCCAACTCATTCAAGCCATGCTTGCCGACTCAAAAGCTGAAATTTATGCAGCTAAATGTATGGTCTTAGACGCTGCACGCCTACGCGATGCGGGAAAAAACGTCAGCACGGAAGCTTCTTGCGCAAAAATGTTTGCAACCGAAATGTGTGGCCGCGTTGCTGATCGCTGCGTACAAATTCATGGTGGTGCGGGTTACATCAGTGAATATGCCATTGAACGTTTTTATCGAGATGTTCGTCTGTTCCGCCTTTATGAAGGCACGACTCAAATTCAACAAGTGATTATTGCCCGAAATATGATTCGCGCTGCGTCTTAATCAAATTTAAAGCACTTCAAAACGACTTGAAGTGCTTTTTATCAAATGTAGGTAATGGATTATGGCTACAAATTACAAAGAAGGTCTTTCTCGTATACAGCCTCATACGTGGAAAATAGCATTTATTTTTGCATTTCTGGCACTGCTGGTAGATGGTGCAGATTTGATGCTGCTGTCTTATAGCTTAAATAGTATTAAGGCAGATTTTGGATTAAGTTCAGTACAAGCAGGTATGCTTGGCAGTTTTACATTGGCAGGTATGGCTGTTGGTGGCATTTTTGGGGGATGGGCATGCGATAAATTTGGTCGCGTGCGTATTGTGGTTATTTCTATTTTAATTTTCTCGCTCCTTACCTGTGGCTTAGGTTTTACCCAGAGCTTTCTTCAGTTTGGTATTTTAAGATTTTTTGCATCTCTTGGTTTGGGTTCACTTTATATCGCCTGTAATACCCTCATGGCCGAATATGTCCCAACACGTTTCCGCACAACAGTACTTGGCACTTTACAAGCAGGCTGGACGGTTGGCTATATTGTTGCGACCTTACTTGCGGGCTGGATTATTCCTGATCATGGCTGGCGCATGCTGTTTTATGTTGCGATTATTCCCGTCATTATTGCTGTTCTCATGCATGTGCTTGTACCCGAACCAGAAGCATGGCAAAAGTCTCGACTACAACAACCAGTTGTGGCTCAAAACGTATCGAAAACTTCAGCATTTAAGCTTATTTTCCAAGATAAACGAAACCGTAATATGTTTATCTTATGGGCGTTAACCGCGGGCTTTTTACAGTTTGGCTACTATGGTGTAAATAACTGGATGCCGTCATACCTTGAAAGTGAACTCGGTATGAAATTTAAGGAAATGACCGCCTATATGGTAGGTACATATACCGCCATGATTTTAGGTAAAGTTCTTGCGGGCATGATGGCCGATAAATTAGGGCGTCGCTTTACCTATGCTTTTGGTGCAATCGGTACTGCTATTTTCCTACCTCTGATTGTTTTTTATAACTCGCCAAGCAACATTTTATATTTACTGGTGACCTTTGGTTTTCTATACGGCATCCCTTATGGCGTAAATGCAACCTATATGACCGAAAGCTTTGCAACAGCAATCCGCGGTACAGCGATTGGCGGTGCTTATAACGTCGGACGTTTAGGCGCTGCATTAGCCCCTGCAACGATTGGTTTCTTAGCATCCGGCGGGTCTATTGGTTTAGGTTTTGTCGTGATGGGTGCTGCCTACCTAATTTGTGGTGTGATACCAGCCTTATTCATTAAAGAAAAAATATACGACCCACAAAAGTCGTAAAGAGATCCATCACAAAAAATCCTATAGGTCCTGTACCTATAGGATTGATGGTACTAACGATCTAAACATGTGTTTTAGATGGTTAGCAGGAAATAAGGAATTGACGTTTCAAAGTTACTCCTTATTTCCACGTATGTAGAGTTTATTACTCTTCATTTTAATTTTTTAGGTAAGCTTAGCTCCCAAGGGAGCTAAGCTTAAAAATATATAGACCTAAACTCTGTTTAAGGTCGTTCACCCTGCCCCAAACGGCGTTCAATATCATCAAGTACATTTGGCAAATCAGCGACACTATCAATCACATAGTGAGCGCCCGACGCATTCATTTTTTGGTATGCCTTATCTTTTAGAACAATCTGTTCATCGGCCGATAATGCGCTCCACTCTTCATAGCTTAAACCAACTTCATTGCCACTAATTGCAAGTCCTACTGTCCAACATCCCGCATTTAAACCTTCATCTATACCTACAACGGTATCATCTACTTTTACAACAGTTTTAATGTCGGATACTTCGAGTTGAATTAAGTTTTTCCATAGCATTTCAGGATATGGACGGCCATATTTCACGTCGCTGGCAGTAACGATACAGTCCGGTCGGTAACCCTGATCAGCAGCATCTTTAACTAAACGACCAATCATCATGGATGCATAGCCCGTGTTACTGCCAATTTTTGCACCACGCTTTTTAATATTTTCAAACGTTTCTAATGCACCCGGAATTAAAGCAGAACATTTCGGAATAGAATTTAACTGATACGGAATAAAGTCTTTATATAAACGGTCAATATCTGCTTCAGTTGCAGGTTTCCCATATACTTCCTGCCATGCCGCTGCTACACGCGGCATTTTTAAAACTGCTGCAATATGATCACGTTTCTCTAATCCCATTGGGGCACGGGCTTCTTCAACCGTAATTTCAACTTTATTGTCTTTAAATAAAGCCATAAAAGCTAAAATTGGTGCGCGTGAGCCAAAATCTACAGTTGTACCAGCCCAGTCAAAAACCACAGCCTGAATTTGTGTATTGTTGGTCGTCATGGTGTATTCCCTTTAATTTAATAAAAATTATGCTGTTACAGCTTGGTTTAGGTGGTTTTCGCAGTAGCTGGCAATCGCAGCAAGAAGCCCTTCAATGTCATGAATATAAACTTCGCCAATATTGCCTATACGGAAGCAGTTAAGATCTGTGACTTTGCCCGGATAAATTACGTAGCCTGATTTTTTCAGCGTTTCATAGAATGACTGGAAGCTAAATGTTTCGGCTGTTGGATAAAGAAAAGTAGTAATAATGGGCGATTGTGGGCACTCTTCACCGAGTACCAATTCAAAGCCCAGTTGTTGCATACCTTTAGATAAGGTTTGTTGGTTTTGTAAATAACGTTGATAACGTGCAGCAACACCGCCTTCTGTCTCAAGCTCAAGTAATGCTTGATAAAATGCACGTACCACATGGGTTGGCGAGGTAAAACGCCATTTACCGTTATGCTGCTCCATCGTATTCCACTGGTCATACAAATCGAGACTTACCGAACGAGCTAAACCTTTACATGCTTCTAGGCAATCACGCTTTGCCAAAATAAAACCAAAACCCGGAACACCTTGAATACATTTATTTGCACTTGAAATTAGAAAATCAATTTCAAGCTCGGCAATATCCATAGGCACACCACCGAATGAACTCATGGCATCCACAATCCAGATTTTTCCTGCTGCTTTCACCAAACGGCCAATGTCTTGAATCGGGTTTAAAATTCCTGTGGTGGTTTCACAGTGTACACACGCAACATGGCTAATGGTTTTATCTTGTAAAACGCGCTCAATCTCTTGTAAATCTGGTGTCTGGGTTTCTAAATAGTTCAGTTCGATCACTTCAATATTTAAGCAACGCGCCATTTGCACCATACGTGCACCATATGCGCCGTTATTAATGATCAAGATTTTGCCATCACGTGGAATAGCTGACCCAAGCACAGACTCCACAGCAAAACTTCCACTGCCTTGCATTAACACAGCCGTATATTTTTCAGGTTCGCTGGTTGCCAAGTTGACCAGTCGATTACGAATATCTTGTACCAGCGAGTTGTATTCTTGGTCCCAAGTACACCAGTCTTTTTGCATGGCGCGGCGTACTGTTGCCGATGTTGATAATGGTCCTGGAGTAAGAAGCAAATATTTGTTCTCTAAATCCATATCGAGTTGGGGTTGCATGTTCATAATGTTACTCATTTCTTTCGCGTTCATTTCAATATACACCAATCTGGTTTAAACCAGATTACAAACTAGTAAATATTTTGTTCTAATACTTCTTTCATAAATCCGGCCCCTGTGGTCATGCCTTTGCCAGCAATTGCACTCACCAGAAAGATATTTTTTTCGGCTTCAGTGACACAAGCCAACTCATGTTCATGGGTCAGGTAATAACCATTCCAGCGTTTTTGAATTGAGGGTAAAGTCAGCCCTAATTTTTCGTGACAGTAAGCTTGGATAAACTCATTAATCTCTTCACGCTGCTCAAACTGAGGTGCTTCATTAATCGAATGATATTCGTGGCTATCGCCCACGATCAGTTCTCCAAATTCATTTTGTTTAATCAGAATATGGATACCAAATTCTTTAATGAATCCCTGCTGTGACGCTTTAACCAACTCAGAATGACTTGGGCAAATTTCAAAAGCTGGATAACGTGAAATAGATAAGCCTGAATAAAGAGAAGCATTTAATTTTTGTTGAAATGGTTGCGTCAGCGCCATTTGTAAGCCACAACGTTTCAGATTCAAGCTTTGTAATAGATCTGGATATAAAATATCGATGACTTCGCCGTGACAGATCAAAACTTTATTTGCCCGATAAGTCTCACCACTTGCCAAACGAACCTGACAACTTTCCTGCTGATATTGAGTTTGAACAATACAGGCATTGGTATAAATCTCTACACCTTTTCTTTCGGCATATGCCAACAGTCTCTGCCCAATCACATGTGGTTCGACCGAATAATCTTCCTCAAAAACCAAGCCGCCTTGAAACTGCTGCTCGGGGTTTAAATAAGAAAATTGGTTGACCAGTTCATCATGGTTTAGCAAATGAACTGGAATTTGGTAATGATTTGCCCGCTCGGCAAACTCATTTAAAACCTGCCATTCAAGTGACGTATTGGCGAGATAGATACCTTGTCTTTGCTCAAATGAAATATCGGTTTCAGCCTGAATACGCTGATAAAAAGAACGCGTTTCAAGTGCGTACTTTCGCCACTGTTTCTCTGGATGGATTAATGTCGAAGTTCCGACCATGCCGAAATTACGACGAGTTGCGCCCACAGGTTTGGCATTTTTCTCGAAGATACAAACTTTTAAGCCTTGTTCTTGCGCTTGTATGGCAGCGGACAAACCTAAAATACCGGCTCCGACAACAATTAAATCAAACTGTGCGTGATTCATAAGACTTCCAATTTGCGAAATTTAGGATGAATAAACCCTTGCCTTGTTGAACAAAGCATTCAATTTCAGTCGGTTAAATAAAAATTGTGTTTAGCTAAAACTTAGTGAGTACTTTCACGCCATTGCTGACTTCTTGCCATAATTTTTCTGGTAAATAACCAATGAATGAGTTTTACAACACATGAGGTGGTTAAAATCAAAATGCTCATCGCAACAGCAGCAACCGTGTCTCCCGCATCATCCATATTTAAAACCGCCACCGCCGCTAAACTAGTGTCTGGTGAATAAAGGAAAATGGCAGCCGACACAGTGGTCATGGCATTCACAAAAATATAAACCGATACATCGCATAGCGCTGGAAAACACATAGGCAAATACACTTTCCAAAAGGTTTTCCACTTCGATGTTCCTAGAGTTTCCGCCGCCTGATCGAGCTGTAGCGGAATCTGTTTAATGGCATTGGTTAAAGTGAGGTGTGGCACGGTGTAATAATGCACAATGGTTGAAATCACCAAAATGGTCATGGTTCCATACAGCACATTTAACGGATTACTCTGCTGGTTAAAAAACAAAATATAAGCAATACCTAGAACCAGCCCCGGCACAGCAAGGGGTAATAAAACCAAAGCTTGCACATAGTTTTTAATGAGTGGATGTGCCTTAAAACGTTCGGTTAATAGTGCCACCATAAAAATCAGTGCTGTTCCAAAAAACGTACTAAAGAGTGCCATACGAATCGAGTTAAAGTACGCTGCCCAACCGCCGCCATCGACATATTCAAAACTGTAATGTGCCAAGGTTAAAGACAAATCATAAGGCCAAGACTGGATGAATGAAGCCAGCACAGCCGTAAAGATAATCAGTAAAATTGCACCTGAAACCAAACCACAAAATAAGCTCAGAATGACTTCAAGTTTTTTATTCGGTGCTGAAACATAAGGTTTAGTCTGAAAAGCTTGAAACCGTGCATGCCGCTTGCTTTGTATTCGGTCGAAAATGAACACAAAAACTGCCGGTAACAACAATAAGATAGAAATTACCGCACCCATGCTCATGTTTTGCTGACCAATAATCTGTTTATAGACATCAAGCGCCATCATGTTAAATGAACCGCCAATGACTTTCGGAATTCCGAAATCGGTTAATACATAAATAAAAGCCACTAGACTTGCGCTGATGAGTCCATACCGAATTGCAGGTAGCGTGACGTGGTAATGGGTCTTCCAGATATTTTTGCCGAGCGACAAAGATGCCTCAATTAAACGTTGATCGACACTGCGAAAAGACACCATCATCAACATCAACATTGCTGGAAATAGCCAAAAGCAGTAACTGATTAAAATACCGATTGGGCCATAAATTTGTATATCGCCCAGTAAAGACTTTAATACGCCTTGCTTACCAAACAAATAAACCAATGCTAAAGAAGGCAAAAGTGATGGCGCTAAAATGGGTAAAAAAGCCACCAGTTTAAAGAAGCTTTTACCCTTTATATTCACATTGGTGAGTGCAAAAGCATAAACACTGGCAAGCAATACTGTAATGACAGTAGCAGTACAAGCAACCCACACCGAGTTAAATACGGAACTGAGTAAAGCTGGACTACCAAAATAATGATAAAAATTTTCAAGACCAACAAAATTTTGATTTTCATCAAAAAATGCAGTTTCAAACAGCATGATTAATGGAGCAATAATCGCTAAAGTTAAAGCGATTGCAACGGCTGCCAAAGCAATATTTGATCTTAATGAATATTCAGTTTTTCGACGCGGCTGTGTTTTTAAAACCGCTGAAGCAGCTTCATTTAACATAGTGCGTACCCTTGTTCGTCAAAGACATGAATGAGCTGATTAGGCACTTTTATAAACATGAGTTCTTGCAAAGATTTGAACTTGGTATTTTCAATTTCAATTTGCAAAAGGTGTTTTGCTTGCTCAATTCCATCAATATGAATAGTGCAAAACAAACGACGTTTCGCACCTAAAAATTCAGTGCTTAATACTTTAACCGGCAAATACAACGACTCTTTATCACTACCAAAATCATCAACCAACTCGACAGCTTCGGGTCTAAAACCAATGTTGTAGCTTTGCCCTGCTTTAAGTTTTTGCTGTTCCAAATTCAGAGGAATAAAACCCAAAACCTCGAGCTGATTAACGACCGAACAAGTGGCTGCCAAAAAGTTCATGGTGCCAATAAACTTTGCAACGAATTGGGTTTGCGGCTTGTAATAAATATTGTGTGGCGTATCAATTTGCTCAATGACGCCATGATTCATGACTACAACACGGTCAGAAATGCTTAAAGCTTCTTCTTGGTCGTGTGTGACCATAATGGTTGGCAAATTAAGCTGTGATTGAATCGAACGAATCTTCTGTCTTAGGTTTAGACGTACCTGAGCATCAAGTGCAGACAATGGTTCATCTAATAGTAAAATATCAGGCTTCGGCGCAATTGCCCGAGCAAGCGCAACACGTTGCTGCTGCCCGCCCGACAATTGATTTGGATATTTTTTTGCAATATCAGGTAATTCAATCAGCTCTAATAACTGCTGAACTCGTTGGCTACGCTGTACTTTATCCCACTTTTTTTTATCTAAGCCGAAAGCAATATTTTCTTCGACGTTTAAGTTTGGAAATAACGCATAGTTCTGAAACACAATACCACAGTGACGCTTTTCAGCACTGAGCAACGTAATGTCTGCGCCCTTTTTTATGACTTTTCCATAATCAGGTTTTTCTAGACCCGCAATTATCCGTAATAATGTAGTTTTACCGCACCCTGAAGGCCCCAAAAAGCTCACGAACTCGCCAGCTTTCAGGTCTAAATTAATATGCGTTAGGGCCTGAAAGTGTTGGAACTTTTTTTGGATATCCACCACTTCTAAAACTGAGGGACCATGTTCAGGATATTTATAGGTCGTTAATGACGATAATAAATGCCCTGCTAACTCACCCTTTTGGTTTTGACCTAGCAGCGATGATTGCAATGATGAAGGAATTTGCATAATGAGGCCCTTATCCAAAAGATCACTTTTCAAAACGCTTTGACCATTCAGCCAAAATACGTTCACGCTGCTCGGCCGCCCAATAAAAATCATTTTTTACGAGCATTTGAGGAAGATTTTTTGGGAAGTCCATGGTCGTATTTTCAATGCCTTTATAAGCCACCATTGAAAAGTTATGTGCATAAGCTTCATTTGCCGCTTTGCTTACCGACCAATTTATAAATTTTTGTGCGCTACTTAATTTTTTGGTTCCTTTCACAATTGCTGAAGCTTCCATTTCCCAGCCTAAACCTTCAGTTGGATAAACCACTTCTAAAGGTGCACCTTCTGCTTTTAATTTAAATGCCGGATAACCGAAAGAAACACCAATTGGGATTTCGCCTTGTGCTGCCATCTTGCAAGGTTTTGAACCCGAATGAGGATATTGTGAAATGTTTTTATCTAAAGCCTGCATATAGTCCCATGCCTGCTTTTCACCCCAAATTTGCATCCAAGCTGTGACATCCAAATAGCCTGTTCCACTTGAGGCTGGGTTTGGCATCACAATCAGGTTTTTATAAATGGGGTTGGTTAAATCTTTCCAAGTTTTTGGAATCGGTAGCTTACGTTTTTCTAATTCGACTTTATTGACACAAATTGCAGATTCCCATGCATCCATACCTGTCCAAGTCGGTACAGGTTTTTGGCTTACAAATTCCGGTTTTAAATTTTGGATGCCTTCAGGTTTAAAAGGCTCAAGCATGTCTTTCTTTTCCATGACCAGCAAACTGGTTAAAGCCACACCAAAAACCACATCCGCTTGTGGATTTTTCTGCTCTGCCAAAAGTTTAGCGGTGATTACACCTGTTGAATCACGTACCCATTTTACTTTGAGTTCTGGATAGGCTTTGTGTAATTCCTCTTGGTATTGCTTCAGCTGGTCGGCTTCCACTGCCGTATAGACTGTAATTTCTTCTGATTGTTTTGATGTTGCTGATGAACATCCCATTTGAATAGCGACCACTACACCTAAAACTGATGCAGTACCTAGTTTAATTGTCTGTTGAACGTACTGTTTCATCTGCAAACCATCGAATGCAATTATTTGATGATCGTATTTCAACAGCTTTATATGACAGTTTAATTAATCTGGTTTAAACCAGATTGTATTTTTATGCTCGCGCTTCGAAATGTAAATCTAAAACATCATGTAGCCAATATTCTTGGTCAACATCGGTAATTACGCCTTCTTCATTTCTGTTGCTACGGCAAATATATAAACCCAGTGCCCCAACATTCACATGCAGTGCTTTAGCCTGTTGTTCCGATAAAGCGGTTGGATAAAGGTTAATGTCAGCTCGGGTGATATGGCAGTCATATTGATTTGCCATCAGTAAAGTAATGGATTGCTTGAGATCGTGAGTTAAAAACTCAGGGAAAAGTTCGGCATTCACCCGTAAATGCTCAACCAAAACAGGGCGACCATTAATACAACGACGTCGCCAAACTGAATAAATCGGATGCCCTTTTTCAACTTTTAAATGCTTGGCATCCCAAGAAGTAGCCTGAGTCAGTTCACTCGAAATTACTTCTGTAGATGGTTCATAGCCTTGTTCAATCACAAACTGGTTAAAGTTTTTTGTCGATTGCGGATGATAAATAATACGAGGAGAACGAACATACCAACCACGGCGATCTAATCGATAAATCAAACCATCGGTTTCCAAAGCCAGTAAAGCTTCACGTGCAGCCACACGAGTGGTTTGGAACTGTTCAGAAAGCACTCTTTCTGATGGGAGTTTTGCGTGGGCTTCTAATACGCCAGATTCAATATCATGGGCAATTGCATCGCGAATAGGAATATATTTAGGTATGCGTGCTTGGTCCTGTTCCATACAAACTTAGAATTTATAAATAAAGAAATTAATAGCAATATACTGAAAAAATGTGACAAAAGCTTTTATTAATGCTGATCTTTTAAGCAAAACAATCTCTTAAGCTATTACGTCCTACTTAAATTTTTATATAAAAAAAGAGCATTTTCATGCCCTTTTTATTTTTACTTAGTCTTTAGCTTGCATGCTTAAAACGATCTATTTGCTTAATTTCATAAGGCAACCCAACATAGTTTTCAGCCAATGTGGTTTTACCCGCAATCGAACTTAGTACATAACTTAACTCGGCTTGTTTAATCTTATGATCAAACTCACTTTCAGTTTCAAAACGATGCAATAAATGAGTCATCCACCAAGAAAAACGCTCTGCTTTCCATACGCGTTGTAGGCATTTTTCAGAGTATTCATTTATCCCTTGTTCGGAACCTTCGGCATAATATTCAATGAGTGCACTGGATAAATAAGCAATATCAGATGCAGCGAGATTTAAGCCTTTTGCTCCAGTCGGTGGAACAATATGAGCGGCATCTCCTGCTAAAAATAGTTTTCCGAAACGCATTGGCTCGGTCACAAAGCTACGTAACGGCGCAATACTTTTTTCAATAGAAGGTCCTGTGACTAACTTTTCACGGCTTTCGGGATCTAGGCGGTTTTTTAACTCATCCCAAAACTTTTCATCCGACCAGTCTTCGACGTGATCTGTTAAAGGGACTTGTAAATAATAACGGCTACGCGTTTCTGAACGCATACTACATAAAGCAAATCCACGTTCAGACTGTACGTAAATGAGTTCATCGGCTACAGGTGGGACATCGGCCAACACCCCTAACCAACCAAACGGATAAACTTTTTCAAAGGTTTTAATTTTGTCTTCTGGCACGCTGGCACGGCAGACACCATGGTAGCCATCACACCCTGCTATAAAGTCACACTGAATTTGAAAAGCTTTACCTTGGTACTCAAACTCAACTTTTGGTGCCGTGTAGAAATCTTTTACCTGTACATTTTGAGCTTCATAAAATGAAGTGAGCTGTGCTGCTTCACGTGCAGTCATTAAATCTTTGGTGACTTCGGTCTGACCATATACAGTCACTTGTTTTCCACCTGTGAGTGCGGCCAAATCAACTCGATGCAATTCACCGTTGGTCAAGATTTCAATGCCCGAATGTGGTAATCCTTTTTCTTTTAAGTTTTGGTCAACGCCTGCTTGTTTGAGTAAGTCGACCGAAACTTGCTCTAAAATTCCTGCACGAATCCGTGAAGCCACATATTCAGCACTACGTTGCTCAACAATAATATGATCGATGCCAGCTTTATATAGAAGTTGCCCAAGCAATAACCCTGCTGGCCCAGAACCAATAATTGCAACCTGTGTCTTTAAAATATCCATAACTTCATCCTTGTTTCATCCTGACTTTTAAATTACTGGCTTTAACTTTTGTTCACTATGTATCCAAGACGAAAATAACCGTTTATCATTTAGTTTGTCCGAATAGCGGACAGAAACAATCAAAATAACAGGAATGAAAGGATGCCTTCTCTCGATGCTTTTCTAGAGCACCCAAACTCGCATGAGAAAATACGTCAAGATGACTACATTGCAGGGTTAGCAAAAGGCTTGGCTTTACTGGAAGCTTTTGGAACAGATCGGCAACGACTCAATGTCACTCAAGTGGCCGAGCGAACCGGTATTAGTCGTACAGCGGCAAGGCGTTACCTAAAAACTTTAAAATACTTAGGCTATTTAGAAACCGATGAACATTACTTTTGGCTCACTCATCGTGTGCTGCGCTTTTCGAGTTCTTATCTAAGCTCTGCCCACCTGCCTAAAGTTGCTCAATCATTTTTAAATCTATTATGTGCGCAGACATCTCTTACTTTTTCAATTGTGGTGTTAGACGATAACGAAGTCGTACCGATTGCCCGTAGCTATTTACCACAGCAAGATAATTTACGTGTCAGCCCTTATGGTATGCATTTAGGAAACCGACTCCCTGCCCATGCCACTTCCACAGGTAAAGTATTGCTGGCAGCACTGTCCCCAGAAGCTCAACATGCATGGGTAAAAACTTACGGTTTAAAACGCTTAACGCCTTTTACCATAGTAGATGAGTCAAAGTTTTTTGAAGTGCTTAAGGGTATTTCGTTATCGGATTATTGTCTTTCCAAAGAAGAACATGAGCTTGGTGTGATTGCGATTGCAGTGCCCGTATTTAACGCCCAAGGTCAAGCTATAGCAGCGCTTAACTGCATGTCTCAAACTAACCGTGTACAAGAAGATTATTTGGTTCAGCAAATTTTGCCATTGCTGCGCAACACGGCAAATGAACTGAGAAATGTGATTTAAATAGACTTAGAAACTCCTGTGATCAATTAGATGTACAAGAGTTTCAACCCATAATTTTAAATAGTGAATTCTTTAACTTGCTGGCTTGCCAGATCTAATGCCTTGCTGCGATAAGCTTGCATGTCTAAGCCTTCTGCATAAATAAATTCAACATCATGAATGCCCATTAGCCCTAACACTGCCTTGAGATAAGGCGTGACTGCCTCAGTTTCTTGGCCAACATGAATGCCGCCCCGACTGCTTACCACCACCGCTTTTACCCCTTCAACCAAACCTTGAGGGTAAGTTTCGGTGTAGCGGAATGTTTGTCTTGCTCGTGCCACCAAATCAAACCAGTTTTTGAGTTGAGTCGGCACATTTAAGTTGTACATTGGTGCGCCTATCACCAATAAATCAGCACTTTTTAATTCAGCAATTAATTCGTCAGACAAAGCAACGATTTGCTGAATGTCTTGATTGTTATTTTCCGCACCACGCAGCGCCTGAAAAATTTCCAGATCTAATACAGGCAGATTTATTTCAGCTAAATTGCGTATGGTGATGTCATCTTGCAAACCTTGATCTTTACGGTGTTCAAGCATTACATCAATTAAGCGATTGGTTTGTGAACCCTCACCCATAATGCTGGATTTTAATACCAATATTTTAGCCATGACTGTCTCCATATTTTTGATGAAGCCATAGTAACTCCACAATAAATTCAACAGTGGTGATATTATTTCTTATCATTGGTTCCTTTTAGGCAACAATCATGCAACATGAACTAAGTGCAATTTCGATATTTGTGACTGTGGTTGAAGCTGGAAGTTTTGTAAAAGCTGCCGAGCAATTGCATTTAACTCGCTCAGCCATTAGTAAAAATATTGCTCGGCTTGAAGAACAGCTTGGTGTGGCTCTATTTAAAAGAACAACACGTTCACTCAGCATGACTGACGAAGGTGCTTTGTTTTATGAACATAGCCGCCGAGCATTAAGTGAAATACAAAATGCGGCGGCGTTATTAGACCAAGGGAAAATTAACGCAACAGGCCGTTTACGAATGTCTGTGCCAGTGCTGTTTGGGCAACTCTTTGCTGCCCCGCTTATGGTTAAATTTGCTCAGCAACATGCGGACTTACAGTTAGAAATTTCATTTAATGATCGAACTGTAGACTTGGTTGAAGAAGGTTTTGATTTGTGTATAAGAATCGGGGCACTGCCTGATACCACTCAGCTCGTTGCCAAACCGATTGGTCAGCATCGAATGCTACTTTGTGCCTCACCTGACTATTTAAATAAAGCAGGTCCCCTACAACATATTGAGGACTTAGAGCATCACGCCACGATTGCCGATCCGCATTTTGGTCAAATGCAAAAATGGCGACTTCAAAAGGAAAATGACGCGCCTTTATTTATTAAGCCCAAAGCAAAACTCCTTTTAAATGACTTACAAGCCATTAAAAATGCAGCGCTTGCTGGAGCTGGTATCGCATGGCTACCCGATTGGCTCATTCAAAATGAATTACAGGCTGGTAAGCTAGTACAAGTGTTAGAAACCATGTCGAGCATTGCTTTTCCGATTCATTTGGTATGGCCTGCACTGCCGTTTATGCCATTAAAAACCCGTCTTGCAATTGATTATTTAGCGCAGCATTTACCCCCTGAACTGAACAAACAAGCTTAAAATAGATAAAGCCTTGTCCACTTGAACAAGGCCTTTTTAAATATTCAAAGCTAACGTTTATTGCTCAGATTCAAACTCTTTAATTGCCTCTTTTGCAATACGAAAGCTATCTACAGCAGCAGGTACGCCACAGTAAATTGCAACCTGTAAAAGCACTTCACGAATTTTCTCTTTAGGTACGCCATTTCGAAGTGCACCTTTAACATGTAGTTTTAATTCATGCGGACGATTTAAAGCTGAAATCATTGCCAAGTTAATTAAACTACGCTCAGGCTTACTTAATTCTTCACGTCCCCAAACAGCTCCCCAGCAATATTCAGTGACTAATTCTTGAAGAGGAAGATTAAATTCATCGGCATTGTTGATTGAATTATTTACATATTCTTCACCAAGAACTTGTTTACGGATTGCTAAACCCTTTTCAAATTTTTCATTACTCATATATTCAATCCTCCAAACAAGGTGTATTTAATTTCCAGATAATCTTCAATACCGTATTTAGAACCTTCACGCCCCAAACCAGACTGTTTAATTCCACCAAAAGGTGCAACTTCATTTGAAATAAGGCCTTTATTAATTCCGACCATGCCATATTCAAGCTGTTCACTCATTCGCCAAGCACGGCCTAAATCTTTGGTATAAAAATATGCAGCTAAACCAAATTCAGTTGCATTTGCCATTTCAACAGCTTGTTGCTCGGTTTCAAATTTAAATACGGCTGCAAGCGGTCCAAACGTTTCTTGGGTTGCTACATCCATATCAGCGGTAACATCTGCAATCAGTGTCGGTTCAAAAAATAATTCACCCGCAGTATGCCTTTTACCACCAATCACAAGACGACCATTTTTATCTAATGCATCTTGAATATGTGCTTCAACTTTTTTCACCGCATTGACATTAATTAATGGCCCAATGTCATGCTCTGCTTCTAATCCATTACCAATATTAAAGTTTTGAATTTTTTGGCTTAGGGCAGCAATAAATTTTTCATAAATGCCAGCCTGCACTAAAAATCGATTGACGCATACACAGGTTTGCCCTGCATTTCTAAATTTGGCAATGAGTGCTCCCTCAACTGCTACATCTAAATCGGCATCATCAAATACAATGAACGGCGCATTGCCACCCAACTCTAAGGAAACTTTTTTTAAGGTTTTTGCTGAACGCTCAAGCAACATTTTGCCGACTGGTGTTGAACCGGTAAAAGTAAACTTGCGTACGACATCACTTTCAAAAATCGCATCACCAATATGAACTGCATCACCTGTAATCACACTAAAAATTTCAGCAGGCACACCCGCTTGCACAGCTAAGTCCACTAAAGCCAAAGCAGTAAAAGGTGTTTCAGGTGCCGGTTTTACAATGCAAGGACAACCTGCCGCCAAGGCTGGAGCAACCTTACGCGTAATCATGGCGGCTGGGAAATTCCAAGGTGTAATGGCTGCAACGACGCCAATAGGCTGTTTATTTACAACAATACGAGCATCTGGATATGGGCTTGGAATAATATCGCCATACACTCGTTTTGCTTCTTCGGCAAACCATTCAATAAAACTGGCAGCATATAAAATTTCACCCTTGGCTTCGGCTAAAGGTTTTCCTTGCTCACTCGTTAAAATAAAAGCCAAGTCATCTGCATTTGAAATGATTAAATCGAACCATTTTTTTAAAATAATTGATCGATCTTTTGCGGTTTTATTTTTCCATAACGGCCAAGCTTCTTTGGCAGCTGCAATGGCACGCTCGGCTTCAGCCTTACCCATATTTGGGACAGTACCAATAATCTCTAATGTCGCCGGATTTAAAATTTCAGATGTTTGTTGATGGTCTGCATCGCACCACTTTCCAGCAACAAAAGCTTGCTGATGAAATAAAGCGAGTTCATTAAGCTGCATGATCATTATCCTGTTGAGATCTTCTGCATTGATAGTAAAGCGATGCATAAAATAAATTGCTTACCATCAACTTTGTATTATGGCATACCAAAAATTAATTTAAAAAAATTTTCGGTATGTCCGAATGTTTAAATGTCTTTAGAAATAATAAAACAGCGTCAAGTTAAGCAACTTATTCCACTGGTTATCGTCTCCTTGTGCCAATGAATCTTGAGTCCCACCAATGAATGGGTCATTTTTACTCATGATGTATTCAGCCACCAACGACAGCTGTTTATGGTCAATAGACACACCAATAATATTACGGATTGAATCTTTCATATTGTCCTGATCTTTGTCGTACTGACTGTACATAAAGTACGGCGTAATGTTTCCGATCTGCTTAACATTTTTGAAAGAGTAGCCTACATCTGCCGTATAGAACGTTCCTTTGTTAGCGACATAATATTCACTATCGTAAGAACCCATGAGCGAATTATTAGGATTGAGCTGATCCTGATTAGTTACGTCATTTTTACCACCTGTAAGGGTCACATTAAAATTGCCATAATTGGCTTTACCAAAAAGTGCCCATGCATGACGACGCCCATCACTCGAAGCAGTTTTATTTTCAATATCAGATGTCCAATAGGAGCCACCGAGTTGTGTGGTTAAACCATTAACTCCAAGATTTATATCTTGAGTCAATCGGCCTACCCACATGTTCTTTTCTTGCAAATCGGTTTTATTCGGATCATCTGAACTCACATAATTTGCAGTGTAGCGACCTGAATCTTGGGTAGAACCTGTGTAGTTCCCACCGTCTACCGCAAAATAACCCACATCAAACTTGGTTGCTGTCGGCAATTCAAAGTGATAATTCAAACCAAGATTATGAACGTCTTCTAAACCTGCGGTTGTGCTCATACTTCCATATAAGCTATTACCCCAGAAACGTCCCGGTCCAAATGGAATCGGCTGAACACCTGCCACCACCTGATCTGTTTTATTTAATTTGTAGCCTACATAACCATCAACCAACGTAGAAAAATCACATAGACGGTCATATTGATAACAACGATATTCTGCATGACCAAATAACGGTCCACGCTCGTAGTCCAGTTTTAACTGCGCAGCATCAAAACGAATTTTTTGATCAGAAGCAGACTCTCCATAGTGTTTATCTTGATAGTTAGCGCGAACATAGCCTGATACGGTGAGCTTGCCGTATTCACCAGCGGTGTCTCCAAAACTTACACCTGCGTAACTTGGATAGATTACAGCCATCAATGCTGTGCTTAGAGCCGCTTGTAAGTAGCTTTTTTTCATTGTGGGATTCCTTTCACTACAATGCTTATTGAGGTAATTTTGCGTTTAATGCAGGTGCAGAACATTTAATCTTTCCTAGATTAAAGACGTAATACACCACCAGACTCACCACCAATCCAATCACCCATGAAATATCCGCATCCGGAATTACATCGGCCAATGCACCTGTGAAGAAGGCATTTTTTAAGAACGGAATTTGTACCGCAATCCCAATGAAATAAGCCGTAAGCGCTTTTGCATTAAATTTGCCGTAAATACCACCATCACGCGCAAAGATCGATTGAATGTCATAAGACTTTTTATTCACGACATAGAAATCTAGTAAATTAATAGACACCCATGGCACCAAAATAAATAACAGAGCAAAAATCACATTCAAGAAGAAACTAATAAAGTTACTTGATGCCCAAAGCGCCGTTAAAGTCGCTAGAATTAATACAATGATTGATAACACGACTCGGATATTTCGGCTTGGCATCCACTGCCCTGCAAAAGTCTGAATAGAGGTAATACAGGAAAGAACCGCACCGTATAGGTTCATGGCATTGTGACCAATGATATTGCATAAGAACAAAATCATAAGGACATAACCAAATAACCCAGTACCTGTCTTTACCGCTTCCATTGCATCTGCCGTTGAGCCAATACTGACCGCAATCGTCCCAAATGCCATCGCAAAAATAGTTCCTAAGGATGCGCCCAAATAGGTAAAGATAAATGGCTTATAAATACCAATCGACTTCGGTAAATATCGTGAATAGTCTGAGGTATAAGGCGAGAAACTAATTTGCCATACCGCACACAAACCAAACATGGCAAACCAGCCTTTCATATTGAAAGAACCTTTGGCGAGTACATCTGCATTAATATGCGGCACCATAATCATGAGGCCGATGAGCAACGAACCACCCATAAACCAAGTTCCAATTTTATTGAACTTATGGATAAAGTGGTAACCGATCACGCCTATGGTGGTTGCTGCAATTGCGCCAATCACGGTCGCGGTCGGCACAGGAATGGCAGGAACAACGGTATGTAGGGTTTTCCCTGACAAAATAATGTTAGAGATGAAAAAACCTAAATAAATGAGGGTCGTGAACAGTACAACCAGCAATGCTCCATAACGCCCGAACTGTGCGCGGCTCTGAATCATTTGAGGAATGCCGACCTGTGGACCTTGTGCAGAGGTTAAGGCTAGAATCGCTGCACCAAAAAAATGTCCGCAGCAGATCGCAAGCAATGCACTTACGATATTGAGGTTAAAGGTTAAAATTGACATTGCACCCGTAATGACTGCAAGCGGTGCAATATTGGTACAAAACCATAATGTGAATAGATCGCGAACTTTCCCATTACGTTCAGAGGGAGCAACATAATCAATGGAATGACTTTCGATAGCGAAAGCATTATTGCTATTTTCGTTTTGGCTCATATCCTTAATCTCTCTTTGAGGAATTCATTTCCTCAACATCAAAAAATCTGCCCAGCCAAAGTCATTTCAATATGACTCGGCTTCATCTTTTTATTTCCTTTTACAAACAGCTCATATCTCTGTTTGTGTTGTTTTAGCCAAGAAAAAGGTAAAGCCAGTCCAATCAATACTTGATTAAGCATCGATACATCTAGTTTTACGTTTTCAACTATTTAAAGCTTTAGGCGATTGATAAGTTTGACTGATTCATTTTTTCATCCTTGAAATTAAAATCCCGATATATTTTTCATGCCTCAAGTCATGATTTATCTCATGACAAATGGGTCATCAATTGGCTCATCTGAGGTACGTAACCAAACTGTTTTGGTGGTGGTGTAATCTAAAACAGCATTTGCGCCACCTTCCCGACCATGTCCCGAAAGCCCATGTCCACCAAAAGGTGCAAGTGGAGAAACAGCACGGTAAGTGTTTAACCAAACAATTCCCGACCCAATCACTTTTGTCATGCGGTGCGCACGGCTTAAATTGGTGGTAAAAACGCCTGCTGCCAACCCGTAAGGCGTACTATTGGCTTTTTGCACGGCTTCCGCTTCATCTTTGAAACTATCTACTGATAACACCGGACCAAATAATTCCGTGGTAATGCAATCTGCTTGAGGTGCATCGGTGCAATCTAAAATGGTCGGTGGATAGTAATATCCTGCTCGCTCAAGGCTTTTGCCACCAGTAAGAAGTTTTGCACCTTGCTGGATTGAACTTGCAACGACTTGCTCGATTTTTTGGCGTTGGCGTAAAGTACAAAGTGGTCCAAACTCGGTTGCCATCTCATGAGGTAAACCAATTTTTATAGTTTGTACACGCTCAACCAAACGCCGAACAAATTCATCTTTAATGCTTTCTTCAACCAGTAAGCGTGAACCTGCCACACAACTTTGCCCTGTGGCAGCAAAAATAGCAGCGACCTGAGCATTTACCGCACTTTGAATATCTGCATCAGCAAATACAATAAATGGTGATTTTCCACCTAATTCGAGTGAAACTTTTGCAAGATTTTCAGCCGAGTTACGTACAATGTGTCTTGCCGTTTCTGGACCACCTGTAAACGCAACATGGGCAACATCAGGATGACTACTCAACACGGCGCCACATTCAGGCCCAAAACCGGTAATCACATTGACCACTCCAGCCGGAAAACCTGCCTCATGGAACAATTTAGCAAAGGCTAACAATGGCCCAGGGCCGTCTTCAGATGCTTTTAGCACAACAGTACAACCTGCCGCTAAAGCTGGACCCACCTTCACTGCCGATAGAAATAACTGACTATTCCAAGGGACAATTGCAGCAACCACACCTACAGGTTCACGAACAATCCATGCTTGCATGTCTGCCTTATCAATTGGTAGAAAACTACCCTCTAATTTGTCGGCAATACCGGCATAGTAGCGATAATACTCAGCGACATAGGCAATCTGGCTCGATGTTTCGCGAATAATCTTGCCTGTGTCACTGGTTTCAATTTGAGCCAGTTGCGGTGCAGCTTTTTCAATTAAATCAGCCAGTTTATAGAGCAATTTACCACGCTGGGAGGCCGTTAAACCTGCCCACTCCGGTGTTTTTAATGCCCGAGATGCGGCTTGAACTGCTCGATTGACTTCATCGGTTCGAGCTTCCGGCATGTGTGCCCAGACTTCACCTGTTGCAGGATTAATACTTTCAAACGTCGCTGCACCAGATTCAAACTGACCATTAATATAAAGCTGAAAGTCTGCTGTCATGATATTCGCCTCTATGCAAATGCCGGCATAACTTCATTGATCATACGTTCTAATGAGGCTTTTTTACGTTCAAAGCTCATGCCCGTATCAATCCAGAAAGAATATTCGTTATAGCCCATTGCTTCATAGGCTTTTAAGCGGTCAATCACTTCTTGGGCTTGTCCAATCACGTTATTTTTGCGCATCGCTTCTGGTGTATAAAAAGGATGTGCAGCAATTTCTTCAGCACTTAAAGGTGCGATTAAACCTTGTTTAATTTCACGCTCATTTTTAAACCAAGCGCCGAAGTAGTTATAGAAGGTATTAATTTCATCTGCTGCCAGTTGAGCATCTTCTTCACTATCTGCCACATAGGTATGGCGGAGCAACATAATTTCCGGACGCGGTACATCACTGAACTTTTCACAAGCTGCATTGAAATGCCCCATGAGCTTTTCAACTTCTTCGTCACCTAAATGCAAAGGCGTTACCTGTACATTACAGCCATTTTGCACAGCAAATTCGTGGCTATTTGGATCACGGGCTGCAACCCAAATTG
The DNA here is from genome assembly GCF_041021905.1 of Acinetobacter nosocomialis. NCBI lineage: Bacteria > Pseudomonadati > Pseudomonadota > Gammaproteobacteria > Moraxellales > Moraxellaceae > Acinetobacter > Acinetobacter nosocomialis. The sequence goes on along the minus strand of NZ_CP157432.1, from coordinate 1,549,351 downwards.
GTGGATGCGGTTGTTGAAGTGGTTGAGGAGCTGAAGTCGTTTTTGGAAACTGCCAAAATTCCCCATTATGCTCATAATCGCCTTTCCAAAGGTTTTTAATTGCGGGAATCATTTCACGTAAACGCTGACCTGCACTCCACGCATCCATGCCCGGAACCATACGTTCATATTCAAACGAATATGCACCACGAGCAATACCAATATCTAAACGGCCGTTGGTAATAATGTCAGTCATTGCAGCTTCACCTGCAAGTTTAATCGGATGCCAGAATGGCGCTACTACCGTACCCGTACCTAAACGAACATTTTTGGTTTTATTCGCTAAATCGACCAAATTTAAAAATGGGTTTGGTGCAATGGTAAAGTTCATGGCGTGGTGTTCGCCTGTCCAAACCGCATGCATACCGCCACGATCCGCAATCTGACAAAGCTCAATCATTTCATCATAAAGCTGCTTCTGGGTTTGCTGATCAGAAACACGCTCCATATGCACAAATAATGAAAAACGCATGATTAAACTTCCTCTTTAACGATTTGACGAACTGTACCTGTTGTCTGATTTCCGTAATAAACACCATACGTTTTCAAATGGTTTTCTTTGCGATAGCGCATCAGCATACTTTCTAAAGCACTGTCTACAAACTCAAGTTTTTCAAGATCATTTAAATCGACAAACTGACCTTTGGTGGCTTGAGCTACGGGTGTGTTGCATAAAAATGAAATATATTGCTGCTGGTTTTCAACGTTTTCATATACGGAGTAAATGAAGTTGGCAGAAGCATCTGGCTGATATTGTGCAAAGATTTTCTCGAGCGCTTTATCTGCACCGTCTTTATCTACCATGACATGTGGAATAGTCCATTTATGATCGGCAGTTTCTTCAAGTAAAATGGTATTTTCATGTCCGATAATGGCACTTATCACCACTTTAGGACCAGAGATCACCTCGGCAGAAAGCTTGGCTGGTGTGAAATATCCACCACGATAATAACCAAGACCTGCAAAACCGCTTGAAGCAAAATCTTCCACTTTACCAATTAAAATCGCATGGTCGCCTGCATCGACAACTTGGTAAGTTGTACAGTCAAACCATGCACTGACATGTTCGATCAGCGGATTTTGACAAGCGCTTTTTGACCATGAAATATTTGCAAAACGGTCTTCACTTGGACGAGCAAAGGTATTTGAAACATCCTTTTGCTCTTCTGCCAAAATATTGATTGCGAAATGAGTGGTATTTGCAAAGTTATGATAATTGCTTGATGTCTTGGCAATACTCACTAGAAGTAAAGCTGGGTCCAAAGACACCGAAGCAAAAGAGTTCGCTGTAAAGCCAAGGGGCGTTCCATCTTCTTTACAGGTTGTGACCACCGTAACGCCCGTCATAAATGACCCGAAAGCATCACGTAGTTCACGCATTTTATTGATAGTATCCATTTCACTCATTGTTATATTCCTTCAGCAATGTGTGGCAAATTAAACGCTGGTTTCCAACCACGCTTGCATTGCATTATTCACTTTGTCAGGTGCAGTTAAGTTCACCATGTGACGTTCATTTTCAATGACAATTGCAGTGCCATGCTTTGCCTGTTTTGCCATTTGTATTGCCATTTCTGCTGTTGAATTCGGATCATCCGTTCCGGTCAACACCAAAGCAGGACAAGTGATCTTTGACCAGTCATCTGCATAGGTTTCATCGCCTTGTGCAAACGCAGAATACGCAGTGGTATAACCAGACAAGTCGACATTTTCGAGCCAAGTTTTTACTTTGGCAGCTGCTATACGCTCGACTTCGCTTTCACCAAACCAGCGTTGTAGCGGAGTTTCAACATCAATACGGCCTGTTTTTAACTCTTCAGCTCTTTGGATGACTGCATGACGTGCCTGTGGTGTCCGTTTATACACACCATTGAGTACAGCCATCCGTTTAACTAAATCAGGACGGGTAACACTGACGCCTGTCGTAATGAGTGATCCCATTGAGTGCCCTGCTAAATTTACCGGACCTAAATTTAAGGCTGTAATAAATTCGATGGTCCATTCAACAAAATCTTGTAATTTTGCTTCTGCCGGTAATTTGGTACTTTGACCATGTCCCGGCATATCTACTGAAATCACATGATAATGTTTAGAAAAATATTCAATTTGTGGATACCATGCCGCAGCTTGCATTCCCACTCCATGGATCAGAACCAGAGGCTCTCCTTCGCCTTGCTCAAAATAGTGAGCAATACGGTTATTTGACAGCTGCAGGGTTTTTGACATCATGACCTAACTCTTCCAAATCTTTATAACGATCACCAATACGATGATGTGGTCGACCACCTGTTGCTGCACCAATCACAACAACCAGCTCATCGGCAGCAGGTGCATCTGGAATTGCAAATTGCAATGTTAAGTAATGAGAACGGCGGCCTTCGTCATTTTTATCCATCATTGGAATTAAAATCGGTGCATTTGCTGGGCCACGGGTATTGTTAAATGCCAAATAAGATTTCGCACCAACAGCACTACGGTAAGTATTACCAAAATGTAAGGTGTGAATTAAAGCTGATGCATGCTCAAGTTCACCATTTAAGCCCACCACCGCACTTTTACCAAAAGCTTCAACAGCCTCGCCCGAACCGACTTCATCAAGAATAAGCTTGGTTAAATGCTCGCTTAAGATTGGAGCGATACGACGAATTTCAGGTGTTAGGTTTTCTACATAACCTTGCCCTGCCCAAGGATTTTTAATCACCGCTGCGGCTGCCACCATTTTTAAAGGCTTTGCTGCTTCTTTACCGCCATCTACATAAGTGGTTTCTACATGAAGCACAGTTTTACGTATGAGTTCCATTGCTCTTCCTTGCAAGTAAATTATCTTGTCATTCGTATTATGGTATACCATAATACATACTGAAAAAAAAGCAAGAGTTTGCTATGCTAATTTTTATTGAAAAACATGTGATGAAACTCAACATGTTCAAAAACAGGAAAATTTAATTATTTATGAATCTTAAAATTGAAAACCCGCCCGTAACTTTACGAGAGCTGTGTTTAGACAAAGTGCGTAATGCCATTATTACGGGCTATTTCCCTTCAGGAAAAAGACTGGTTGAAAGAACCTTATGTGAAGAACTTGGCGTGAGCCGTTCTGTAGTTCGCGAAGTGATTCGTTATTTGGAAGCAGAAGGTTTAGTCGAGATTTTGCCAAATAAAGGCCCTATCGTTTCGCTACTTAACTGGGACATCGCTTCACAAATTTATGAAATTCGTCTTTTGTTAGAGCAAAGTGCTGTGGTCGACTGCACTAAAAATCTAGATGAAAAAACTGCTGAAAAATTAAAACTTCTATTAGAAGATCTTAAAGCTGCGTTTGCCGCCGATGACATCAATCTCATTATTGCGACCTCTACCCGGCTTTATGAAACTATTTTTACTACAGCCAATCACCATATTGCTTGGGAAGTGGTTCAACGTTTAAATGGCCGAATTAGCCGTCTTCGTGCCATGACCATGAAATCGACAAAGCGTGAAATTTCAGGTTATCAACGTATTAAAAATATGTGTGAGGCCATCTATCTTCACAAAGACCCTGAAAAGGCAAAACAAGCTGTTGCTGAACATATTGCTGAAGCTGCTGCTGTCGCAAAAAATATTTTAGATGCGTGAAGTCACAAATTTTAGGAAAAGGTAAATAGGCCTTTATTCATTAAGTTATAGGGAAATACGATATGTCTGCGTACTGGATTGCTCATGTCACCATTCATGATATGGAACAATATAAACAATATATGGCCACTGCTCCGCAAGCTTTTCAAAAGTACGGTGCCAAGTTTCTTGCCCGTGGCGGTGCCTCAGAAGTCTTAGAAGGACAAGAGTTTGAACGTCACGTGGTGATTGAGTTTCCAGATATGGAAACTGCACGTGAATGTTATTTTTCACCTGAATATCAGCTTGCCAAAAGTAAACGCCAAGGCTGCTGTGATGTCATGGTGAGTTTTGTTGAAGGGATCTAAATAGCTGAATTGATTTCTCAACTTGAGAAATCAATTCTATTTTAAGTCGTTATATCGGCGAGTTTATTTATATATTTTAAATAAACCCTATAAAAACCTCACCATTAACTCATCGCTCAGTCAAAAACATTCAAGTAAACTAATCAGCGTCCTCTTTTTTAGAAGAAGGCCCCAAAGCCATACTCGAAAATACGCCATCGCGATAAATCCATGCATGTAATAACGCAGCAGATAAATGACCAATAACGACAGCAAATAATAGCCAAGCCAAAATTCCATGTAATGTACGGAACCAAGCGTAAAGCGTAGAGCTGGTTGGTGCTATAGGCGGAAGGTCCCAACCCGGAAATAAAGTGACAGGCCAATTACCTGCCGATAGTGTTGCCCATCCGAACAATGGCAAACTAAACATCAAAATATAAAGTAGCCAGTGTGATGCATGGGCAAGAAATGCCTGCCAGCGCGGTACAGTCGGCGGCAAAGGTGGAATTGGGTAACAGAGTCGGTTTATTAATCTTATGATGACCAATAGTAAGATTGCGATTCCTAAAGGACGGTGAATATCGATTAACCACGGACGCCAAGTAATTGAGGTGGTCATGCCTACCCCAATAAATAGCATGGCCAAAATTGCTGCCGCCATAAACCAATGCAGTATTCGAGCAGTCAAATTAAAATGACGTGGAGCATTATCGTTAGATTTATTTTGCATTGTTCAGCTCTCCTATTTGCCCACGGCATCCGTTGCTTTGCCAAATCCGATTTCACGTAATCGAGCATTGTAAGACTGTGAATAGATCGCCGCTCGTGCTGCGAGTACTGGATCATCTGATAACTCAATTCCGGGTGGCACCAAAGTCGGGTCAAAGTTAATATCACGACATGCGCCATTTACCTGATCAGTTACATTTTTGACCTCTAATGTTCCGGCTATAACTTCTTTACGTTCTTTTGGCCAAGGCTGAGATGGGTCATTCACTGGGTCTCCTGGCTCGGCAAGTTGCAAAACTAGGTCCCAATAGAGCGGCCCCTCAGCCAAACGTTTTTTGATGTCTTTAAATAAAAAATCAGGGTCAGCTTGATCACGTTGCTCTTTGGTCAAACTAATAAATTTTGAATGAGGACGCATAGACCAACGGACTGGCTGTTCTTGTCCATTGGCCGCTCGTAATATAAAGGCATTTACGACATAAAATTCTGCACCGCTAAAACTACCGGTTAATGGCATTTTTGCCTTTTCCTCAATAGACTTACGCGCTTCGGGATATTCTTTTAAAAATGCCTCCACAAGGGCTGGATCAGGTTTGCCAGTAGATGGAACGGGTTTAAATGCTTTTTGCTGCGCCAAAAAACCTTCAGCATTTCGAGTCGGGAAATAGGGAAAGTTGTTTAATTTCATGCGCCACTGCGAATGATCGGCTGCGGAAAGTAATAAAGCCATGCTCACTGTTGCGGTAGAATTATCCGGTGCATGCGGGTTACCGCTACCAATAGAAAACCGGCCAATTGCCGGTATATCCGACTTGGCAAATACAGTGGCTTTCGAGAGTGCCGCTGCCGCACTATTACTGTGGTAAGTGCCATCAAAACAAATCCCTTTACCGTGTGCACGTCGATATCCGGGATCAAAGTTTTTTAATGTGTCACCCAAAAAAGTTTTGGATGTTGTTCGATGTCCAAATAGACCAGCGGTCCAAGCAAATGCCAATACTAAAGCGCCTGCGATTACAGCAATACCCACGAATCGCAGCCAGTACTTCTTTAGCGTTTTAAAATTCAAATTATTCATTCTTCATCCTGTGTAAATTGTATAGCTGCATCTATAAAAAAGTTTGATCCTATAAAAAGAGTATTACTTACATTGATGGAACCATGTTCAAAATTAGTTGAGTAAATAAAATCCTAAAATTTCTGGATCCAATATAGAGATGAGCCTTAATATAATATTTATTCCTGAGCCATATAAGGTACGTACCTCAAGGTTAGTATTAAGCTTATTCACATTTGAATGGAGATAAATAAAGCATGGGTACGAAAAATGTAAAAGTTCCCACCTTGACCGAAAGAGTCCGAAGAGGCGATCTTTTTACTGGAGAGAATAATTGTCAGTCTCGAGAAGCATTTGCTCATGTTACAAGCCTCTGGGGAGTGATATGCCTGATTGCTTTACGTGATGGCACCCATCGTTATAGTGAGTTACGCCGTAAAGCAAACGGAGTCAGCGAAAAAATGCTGACTCAGACCCTCCAGCATTTAGAAAGAGATGGTTTTATACGCAGAACTTCTTATCCAGTCGTCCCTCCCCACGTCGAATATGATTTAACCTTATTAGGTGAGGAAGTCGCTAAACGTGTTGCTGCACTTGCCGATTGGTTAGAGGTTAATTTAAGCGATATTAAAGCAGCCTCTTTAGCTAGTGAGGATGGATAGTGGCGATAAGAAAACGCTCAAACATATTTTCCCGCTCGATTGCCCCATCTGAGCTTAAAAGCTGAATGATTGTACCCTCCACCATATATACAAATAGCTTGGCATCGGTAAAAGAAGCATCCGCGCTTAACACTCTAAGCTGGCTATAAATTTCATTTTTTAGCCATGTTCTGTATCTCACCGCGGTTTGATAGGCGTTGGGATAATTATTTTTAGTTTCAAAAATGGCTTTAAACAATAAGTAATACGGCCCTTCTAAATCGGTATGTAAGTCATAAAGCTTTTTGAGTTTATCTATGGCGGCAGTACCTAGGTCGTACTCGACCATTGCAACCACTTGGTCTTGGAGTCGTTCTTTTTGTACGATCAGGCAAATTTCAATAAAGCGTTCTTTAGAGTGAAAGTAGTTATAAAACGTCATTTTATTCACTTCGGTTTCTTTCACAATTTTGTCGACGCCCACCATGTGAAAGCCACCGTGATGAAACAGATTAATCCCTTTTTTTACTACTTCTAAAGCACGTGTTGAGAGAACTAAATTTGGCATAGTTTTACCGTTATAAATTCTTGTTGTTTGTAAATGAGATACTTTTTTGGGAGAAAAAAAGGCACAGCAAAGCCGTAAAGACTGTGCTTGGCACATCTCAAGTTTTGTTGTTGCTAAGTTTTAAATAAAAAAGACTTTAAGCCTGAAAACCTTAAAGCGTTCAAGCTGCTTTAATTTTTAAGCTGTGTCGTTATAGCTTTTGGCATGGAGAGCCAAGAAATAATGGATGTGCAAAGCCAACTCCTTTTTATTGGGAGTTCTGCCGACATGAATAGAAATTATGGTGGCAGAACGAGAAAGGGTTCGCGGACTGGTACAACAACCAGCACACCCGTAGGTGTCCCTCTCCCGTCCTACCGCTACGGGAGGAGAAGAGGAGATGCTCACACAAAATTATCCCTCAGAAAGGAATAATTCTGATGTTGTTGTAATCGGTCCGCGACGACCGGCTGGCAATGTGGCCAGCAGGCAAAGAATAGTGCCCAACCCTTTTACAGTCAAGCACGCAAAATGCCATTTGTTTTAAATTAAATCATTAGAAAAGTAAGGCTAAATAATGGGTGGGTTATTGTTAAGTGGGGGTTGTAGAGGGGGAAATAAAAAAACAGCCTTGGGAGGCTGTTTTTGGGTAGAGGTTATTAATTATAGAAAAAATTAATAATCTGCAAAAATACTAAATGTCAACTTTCGAGCAATCTTTTCAAATGGCTGAACTATAAATGTTATGTATAAACTTCCCTCAATAGAATTTTTCACTTTATATGGTTCAAAATGGCCTGTACCCAAACCATTTTGAGCATTAATAACAAAAAAAGTTATCTCTCCATTCTCTATATTTTGTACTTTGAATGAATCTGATGGTTCAGCATCATTATAAATAAAATTAAATTTAACCTTTCTTCCATCAATATCAATTTCAATTAGTTCTGCTTGAGTATGAATTACCTCTGATTTTATCAATTTCAGACCATTTACTTTAGTCACTATATTTACAGTCATATCTTATCTCTTATAAATTAAATTTAATAAACATATATATAAGATATTATCAATTTATTCAATACAGCATATTAACAATAAAAATTTAATTTATAAAAATTAAAACCATAAAAGAAACAAGCAAGAATAAAAGATGATCTTTTTCTCATTTTCAATACTACTAAGGTAGTATACCAATAAAATAATATGGCAAATAATCATTTTTGATTTTTTCAATCATCTTTCAACAACCTCATTCTGGAATAACTTTTAATCCTAGTTATAAAAAATTTAGTTTTCCTTAATAACATTTTACTAATAAAATTAGTATTATTAATTGCTAATTTTTTCTTGTAAGGAATTATTGATGTTTGGTTATATACTCTCTTCCTTTAAGGAGTCTTGCTTTAAAATAACTATTTATGCATTTTTTTTTGGATGGATCCCTTTAATTTTAACTTCAAATTTTGTAATAAATCTGATAGATAAATATTTCTATTTTGGTTTTCTAAAAGGAATTAGTGATGCTCAAGCAGGCAGAAATCCGTTAGAGGAAATGTTAAGTGGACTCATTCCATCTAGTAAACCTCTATTAGCGGTCCTTTTTCTGTATGCTTACATACATATATTTCTTTTAATGATTGGTTTTTCATATAGATTTCTTATATATATGAAAAAAAATTTATACAAAAAAAACTATGAATACAAAGATGTTGTTCATTTTTCAATCAACTACAAGCTTTATAGTAAAAAAATGAAATCGCTCATAATTCTTTCAGATTTTATATTTGAAGTTTTATCTGGTGTAATAGGAGCATTTATTGCTTATATTCTATTGACTCAGTCTATATCCAATGAAATATCAAGCTTATTAGATCTAATCTATAATGTTTTTTTATTATTATGGAGTAAAAAATTCCTCGAAAAAACAGTTATTATCTCAAGTCAATAATAGAAAATAGTACTTATACATGTATCTATGATTTTTACATATTTTTTATATATACTCAATTAAATAAATTATTGATGTTAATATTCATCTTATGTGAAAATTTATAATATTTGACTTTACTCTAATTTTTTATGCTTAAGTAACTATAGTGCTAGTCTGTAACACGTAGATGTAAACAAAGCGACTCTATTATTCAAACCGTCTGTTATCAACACTTCATAATGCGCGAATTTTTTACTACTGCCGACCTTGGTTGCCGTTGCAAATAACACCCTATCTTTCGCCCCGCTCATATAGCGAATATCCGCCTGTAGGCCTGTATATGGCGCATCCCCTGCATTACAAGCCATCGCAAAAGCGATATCGGCTAAAGAAAATATGACGCCACCATGTACGCCACCCAAGGCATTCATGTGTTCGTCTTTCACATTAAGCTGACAACGCGCTTCGTCAAAACTGCGATGCAGCACTTGAACACCCAATAGCTCTGCGAATTGATCAACCGCAGCAGTTTCCATTTTTTGCACAAACGTCTCCCTACTCGTGCGAGTATTCCTTAAGTGTTAAACCTATGTATATTGAAATCGACTGATTAAAAGCCGTTAAACACTATCTTGTTTAATCTGATAGTTTGAAGCACTAAAGTCTTTATAGGTCAGGCGGTCATCTGACTCTGAGCTTAAAGGCTGAACTTCTTGCATTGAATTTAAGCAGCGCTGTGCAAGCTCAATGTATTCTTGCGTGCCTCTGGTTTTCCACTTTTTTTCTTGTTCTGATAACTCACGTGCAACCTTAGCAGGACTACCCATTGCCAAAACATTTGCCGGAATTATATCTTTGGTTTTGACCAAGCTATTTGCGCCAATAATGGTGTTTTCACCAATTTCAGCATAGTCCAAAATTACGCTGTTCATGCCGACCAAAACATTTTTACCAATGCGGCAACCATGCAAAATTGCCCCATGCCCTATGTGGCCCATTTCCTCAACTAAAGTCACGCTTTGTGGAAAGCCATGTACAGTGCAGCTATCTTGTATATTGGCATTTTGCTTAATATGAATACGGCCAAAATCGGCACGCAATGAAGCAAATGGTCCTACATATACGCCCGCTTCAATAATCACATCACCAATTAAAACAGCAGTTGGGTGTACAAAAGCCTCTGGACTTACGACAGGAATAACACCGTCAATACTATAACAAGGCATGATTTAACCTCTCATTTGTCGCCACCAAACCTCCGAAACGGCGCCAATAATGTGCTGTGGCATTTGGCATTGGTCCTTCTGCTGTTGCAGCAACAGACAAGAAGTATTCATCCGCAGGTTCAAATACTTTTTTATAAATATTCATGGATAACGTTCGCGCACTAATCGCCGGCCAGTCAGTTGGCAACAACTCAAGCGGTAGTGCAGGGTCTTTCAATAAAATCCGTCGATAATAATGGATCAGCAAAGTTCGAATCTGAAAGGCCTGAACAGGTTCGAGTTGTTCATTTTCCTGCATCAGCAACACGCCAATTTCCCTAAAAATATCGAGAAACTGTAAATATCTTTGGCGTAATTCATCGATAGGCCAGTTGGTTCTGAGCATACGACCAATGGTATCGACCGAATTATTAAAGAGCTGCAAGGTTTCGGCTTTAAACACCACCACTTGCTCACTCATATTTAAATCAACCAACAAGCGTTGCAGTTCAATACGGTTACAACCCGGATAAGCCATTAAGTTTGTCGAAATATTGGCAAACCCTAACCATTCGAGTTCTTTCTTTAACAACGCTTTATTTTCAGTGTCGAGACTAGACATCAGAATAAGATCCCAATAGTGGTCCCACTCTTTCATCTGGTCGTTATAAATACGTTGTTCGGCTTGCAAATAAGTCGAACGGCTCGAATCGGTAATGCGATAAAAACTGGTTCTACCGATTTTGTCCGAACATAACCAATCATTTTTAACTAAACGAAAAACAGAGGTTCTTACAGCACGGTCATTAAAACCAAACAGCTCTAATAACTGAATCAGGCTTGCAAGACTAATGTTTCCACCCCGATGAAGTACTGAATCTCCAAAAATTGTCGAAATAAGCGAAGTTCCACTTAAGGTTTCATTCTTTACAACAGAATCAATTATTTGCTGTATTTTTGCACTCATACTCATGTCTTGGCGTTTAGTTTCAGGGTATAGATTCTATACCCTGAATGATCTTGATGTTAAGCAATCTGACGCATATCGATTACCCGCTTTGCCTTTCCTTCCGAACGAGGTAAGGTCGCTTCTGTCACAACTTCTACAGTAACGCTAATCCCAATCATGGTTTTAATGCGTTTCATCAACTCCTGAGCAAGTTGATTGGCCTGTATAGTACAGTTATGACACATCTCTGTACGGATATGCAAAGTATCCATATGGCCTTTTTTAGTCACCAAAATTTCATAATTTGGAACTAAATGCGGAACTTGCAAAATTTGCTCTTCAATCTGGGTCGGGAAAACGTTCACGCCGCGAATAATCAGCATGTCGTCACTACGGCCCACAATTTTATCCATTTTACGCATTGCCAGATTTTCGCCCGGTAGTAAGCGGGTCAAATCACGAGTACGGTAACGAATAATCGGTAAGCCTTCTTTGGTAATAGTCGTAAAGACTAGCTCGCCAAGTTCGCCATCTTTACAGACTTCACCTGTTTCAGGGTTAATAATTTCTGGGTAGAAATGATCTTCCCAAATGGTTAATCCTTCGCCCTCACCTAAACACTGCATGGCAACACCCGGCCCCATGACCTCAGACAAGCCATAAATATCGAGTGCTTTAATATTAAGGCGTTCTTCGATTTCACGGCGCAGTTCGTTAGTCCACGGCTCGGCACCAAAAATACCGACTTTTAAAGACGTATTACGTGCAGTACCAAATTGTTGTTCGAGCTTTTCAATAATGCTCACGCAATATGATGGCGTAACCATAATTGCGGTAGGTTTAAAGTCTTGAATAAGCTGAACTTGCTTTTCAGTTTGACCGCCAGACATTGGAATAACCGTTGCACCTAAGCGCTCGGCACCATAATGTGCGCCTAAACCACCTGTAAAGAGTCCATAGCCATAAGCCACCTGAACCATATCTTTAGCAGTTAAACCCGCCATGCGTAAGCAACGCGCAACAATGTCCGACCAAGTATTAATATCTTTTTGGGTATAACCCACCACAGTCGGTTTACCCGTTGTGCCCGATGATGCATGTAAACGCACAATTTGCTCTTGCGATACGGCAAACATTCCAAACGGATAGTTGTCTCTTAAATCCTGTTTGGTGGTAAATGGAAACTTTGCCAGATCGTCTAAAGTCACGAAGTCATCAGGATGTACACCCGCTTCATCGAACTTTTTCTTATAGACCGGACTATTTTCATATACAAAAGTCAGGGTTTGTTTTAACCGTTTAGTTTGCAGTTCTCTAAGCTCTGCAAGTGTTAATTGCTCAACATTATCCGTTGTGAGGCTGTCCATCGCCTATCTCCTCATTATGTAATTTTTAAAACCGTCTAAATTAATTTAAATTTTCCAAAATCAGTGCAACGCCTTGTCCAACACCTACACACATCGTGCAAAGTGCATAGCGTCCACCGCGTTTTTTTAGCTCACGTGTTGCCGTAATCACTAAACGTGTACCGCTCATGCCTAACGGATGTCCTAACGCAATCGCACCGCCATTTGGGTTCACGCGTTCATCGTCATCTTTTAGCCCAAGTTCACGCATACAAGCCAAAGATTGGGCTGCGAATGCTTCATTTAGTTCGATCACATCCATCTGATCTAGCGTTAAACCTGTTTGCTTTAAAATTTTCTGCACAGCCGGAACAGGACCTATACCCATATATTTGGGTTCAACCCCTGCACTTGCAATGCCAATCACGCGTGCTAAAGGTTTTAAACCATGTGTATCTGCAAATTCACGGTTGGTAATTAGCACACACGCGGCGCCGTCATTTACACCAGAGGCATTTCCGGCAGTCACCGAGCCACCTTCTTTTTTAAATGGGGCTTTTAGTTTTGCGAGTGCTTCAAGTGTTGTTTCACGCGGATGTTCATCGCGGTTCACCACAACCACGTTTTTCTTACGATCTACAATCTCGACAGGCAAAATCTCATCGTTAAAGAAACCGTTTTGTTGTGCAGCAGCGGTTTTTTGTTGGCTACGTAATGCAAAAGCATCTTGGTCTTCACGACTAATCTGATATTTTTCAGCTACATTTTCAGCAGTTTCGGGCATGCTGTCAGTGCCGTATTGCGCTTTAAGTTGCTTATTTACAAAGCGCCAGCCAATCGTGGTGTCATAAATTTCAGGTGTACGGCTAAACGCTTCGGTCGGTTTAGCTTGTACAAATGGTGCGCGGCTCATTGACTCCACACCACCTGCCAACACAAACTGCGCTTCACCAGCCTTAATTGAGCGTGCTGCAAGGCCTACTGCATCTAAGCCAGAAGCACACAAGCGATTGACCGTCATCGCTGGTACTGTGTCAGGTAAGCCCGCTAACAGTGTCGCCATACGTGCAACGTTACGGTTGTCTTCACCTGCTTGGTTAGCACATCCTAAAAATACTTCGTCTACCGTATTCCACGGTAAGTTCGGGTGTTTATCTTTTAAATATTTAATGGGCAATGCAGCTAAATCATCTGCACGTACTGCACTTAACGCACCTGCATATCGTCCAATTGGGGTACGAATAAAATCGCAAATTAAAACGTCTTCCATGTTGACTCCTGATTATGCAAATTCGGTCATATCACGTGAATATTGAGTAGCAATGTTTTGGGTTTTCGCTACATATTGCTTGAGGTAGATACTCGCGCGATATTTTTCCTCTCCATACAGTACATACAAGTTATTTAAGGTTTGGAGCACATAAGCACCGCCCATTTGTGTCAACCACTGGTAAGGACCTTTAGGATAATTCACTCCATATTTCATGGCATTATCAATATCTTCCAGACTCGCAACACCATGTAAACTTGCTTCACAGGCTTCATTAATGAGTAAAGCGATGGTGCGTAAGGTTAACAGTGCTGGATGGTCTTTAATCCACATCACGCTGATACCAAACTGTGCAAAATAAGCTTCAACTTTAGCCAGATCACTTGCTTCACAAAGCTCGTTATGACTGAGTACTAAAGCCTCTGCGTGCTCAAAATCATGATGCCAATCCATCAAAACCACTTTACGGCTTAAGTAATGAATATTGGCCGACTCCCCTTGGCTTAAACGCAAGTCGATATCATCAATTTGAAGGATATTGTCGTCACTCGCAGATCCGCTTTTTAAACCTAAACGCGTTAAAAAAGCAGGTAGCTGAGACCAAGTCCCTTTTAGCTGAATATGGGCATCGACTGGTTTGGCGACCACAGCTTGAGGCTGAAATGTCTCGTACTGATTTTTTTCGTTATAGCTATAAAAGCCCTGTTTTGACTTACGGCCCCAAGCTCCTGCATCGACCAATTCTTTTTGAATGAGGCTTGGACGGTAGCGTGGCTCGTAAAAAAATTCTTGGTAAACGCTTTGCGTCACCGAAAAGTTAACATCTTGCCCAATGAGGTCGGTTAGTTCACAAGGCCCCATCGCAAAACCACCACATTGCTTTAAGGCATAATCTAGCTGTTCATAGCTGGTGACTTGTTCTTGCAGTGCTCTAAAGCCTTCTGCATAAAACGGCCGTGCAATTCGGTTAACAATAAAACCGGGAGTCGACTTGGTGAGTACTGGAATTTTTTTCCAATTCAACATCAAATTTTTTAGAGCCAAACATAAGCTGTTTGGTGTTTTTAAGCCTTGTACAATTTCAACCAGTTTCATGACTGGCGCAGGGTTAAAAAAGTGTAAACCCACTACGCGCTCGGGGTGAGCAATACCCGCCGAAATTGCAGTCACTGAAATTGAAGATGTATTGCTTGCAAAAATGGTTTGCGCACTACAAATTTCAGCGAGCTGTTTAAATAAAGACTGTTTAACTTCTTTTTTCTCGACGACCGCTTCAATCACTAAGTCAGCATCACGCAGCGCTTCAACTTGATTGACCACCGTTAAACGCGCTAATGCTTCATCAGCTTGCTGTTGTGTGAGCTTGCTCTTTTCAACCAGCTTTTTAAACGTCTGCTCTAAGCCTTGAGCGGATTGTTGCGCTTTTTGAGCATCTAGATCATATAAAACGGTCGAGTGCCCATTAACGATGGCTAACTGGGCAATGCCGATGCCCATGGTGCCAGAACCAATAACGGCAATTCGGGCACGAGATAAGTCTAAATCTGTCATGCTTAACGCCCTTTAAAATTTGGTTCACGTTTATTCATAAAGGCTTGTACCCCTTCACGATAATCTTCGGAACGGCCCGCAATACGTTGTAAGTCACGCTCTAACAGCATTTGCTCATCAAAGGTGTTATTGCTTGATTGATGAATCGCTTTTTTAATGAGAGATAAACCAAAAGTAGGCTGTTTCGCTAAACGTTCAGCAAGTTCAGTCACTTTTGTTTTAAGCTCAGCGTCCTCAACCACATCCCAAATCATGCCCCATTCTTTTGCGGTTTCTGCTGGGAGCTTGTCACCTAACAAAGCCAATCCCATCGCACGCGCATGACCTACAGCACGTGGTAAAAACCATGTACCCGCCGAGTCTGGAACCAAACCTAAGCGGCAAAATGCTTGTACGAAGTTTGCCGATTTGGCTGCAATCACCAAGTCACACGCCAGTGCAATATTTGCCCCTGCACCTGCTGCTACACCATTTACGGCGCAAATCACAGGCTTTGGCATATTTACAATCGTTTTAATGAGCGGGTTATAGTAAGTTTCAATGGAATATCCTAAATCTGGAGCTTCAGCGTTTGGGTCTACTACACGATCACCTAAATCTTGCCCTGCACAAAAGCCGCGACCTTCGCCACTAATCACCACACAGCGAACATCCGGATTTTTGGTCCATTGGTTTAAAACCTCAGCCACTTCACGGTGCATATCAACGTTAAAGCTATTCAGTGCTTTTGGGCGGTTAAATGTCAGGTAGCCAACACCATTTTTTTCTTCAGCAATAATATTTTGATAGTCCATCACTCACCTCTAAACACTGGCTTTCTTTTCTCAAAGAAAGCATTAATCCCTTCGTTTCGATCTTTTGTAGCCGCCAGCCAGACAAAGTTTTGACGTTCAAACTTGAGTCCCTGACTTAACGTTGTTTCATGAATACTTTTAATTGATTGTTTAATCACGCGAATCGCTAAAGGCGCTTGTTTGGCAATCTTGGCTGCCAGTTGAACCGCATATTCAACGGTTAATTCAGTCGGCACCACTTGACTGCAAATGCCATGTTGCTCTGCCTGTTTTACCGAAATCATCTCACCTGTCATGGCCCAGCGCATGGTGAGTTGTTGCCCAACCAAGCGTGCTAAACGCTGTGTTCCGCCGGCACCCGGCAACATACCCAAGGTAATTTCAGGTAAAGCGAATCGGGCATTTTCACCGCAAATCACCATATCTGAATGCAAAACCAACTCAAACCCAGCGCCTAAGGCATAGCCATTGACTGCACTAATCAGCGGTTTACTAAACGCATCAATTTTTTGCCAAAGCTTTGGGCGAATATCGAGTTGCAAAGACACCGCGTCCATTGCAGCTAGCTCGCTAAGATCTGCTCCAGCTGCAAAACATTGAGCATTACCCGTTAAAACCACTGCTTTGACTTGAGCATTATGTTCAGCTTCTTCGAGCAACTCGCACAAACACTGCAAGGTTGAATTGTTTAATGCATTTCTTTTTTCCGGACGGTTTAGGGTTAATAACAAAACACCGTCAGTTGCTGTGCTGGCTTTGATCAACTCTTGCATGACAGCCTCTATTCATCAAAACTCAAGCGAACATTTGAGCCTTTTGGTAAGGTCTGACAGCTCAGCACATAGCCCTTTTCAACTTCATCTTCTTCAAGACTATAGTTCAGGAACATGTCGACTTCGCCTGAAAGCACCTTACAGCGACAGGTCGCACACACCCCACCTTTACATGCATACGGTAAGTCGGCACCTGCACGTAAAGCCGCATCAAGAATACTTTCATCTTCTTGAGCTACAGAAACAATCAGTTCACGACCATCTAAAATGATATTGACCTTTTCTTCTTTACGGTTTGCATCCGCTTCAACACTACGTTTACGCGCTTGTCCTGTATGGAAACGTTCGGTGTGGATTCGCTCTTTGGCAATACCAAAGTTCGGCAACGTGTTTTCTACGGCATTCATCATTTCGTCTGGGCCGCAGGCAAACACATGGTCAAAGTTTGTTTCAAGCACTTCATAATCAAAAAGTTGCTTAAGCTTTTCTGCATCAATACGACCGTTCATGAGCTCGCTGTCATTGAACTCACGAGAAAAAATATTGATGAGTTGAAAGCGTTCTTTAAACTGATCTTTCAAATCCATAATTTGCTCGGCAAACATGGTTTGTTTCCATGAGCGATTGCCATAGAGCAAGGTAAAGTTAGCTTCAGGTTGTTCAAATAAAACTTGTTTAATAATTGATAAAATTGGCGTGATACCACTGCCTGCCGCAACACCTAAATAGTTTTGTCCGCCCATCTTGGCTGCTTTTTGAAAAAACACACCTTGTGGTGGCATCACTTCAAGCACATCGCCCACTTTCAAATGGTCATTTGCCCAATTTGAAAATTGACCCTGATCAATTTTTTTAACCGCAATACTGATGTCTTCTTTGCCCGCATAGCTACAAATTGAATAACAACGGCGGATTTCACCCGCTTCAGTTAAATGGCGAATGGTTAAATGTTGACCCGGTTGAAATTGAAATTGTTCTTGTTGTTCAGGTACAACGTCAAATGCAATACAAATTGCCTGATCGGTTTGAGGCGTAATACTTTTTACTTTTAATGGTACAAATTGGCTCATGGCTGATTTCCTTATCTAAAGACTTAAATACATTTGAAGTAATCAAAAGGCTCAAGACAGTCCTGACATTTATAAAGTGCTTTACAGGCGGTGGAACTAAACTCTGTTAACAGTCGGGTATGTCGGCTTTTACAACGTGGGCACTCGACACCATCATTTAAATGAACGTGAGTTCCGCACTGATGCGCCAACCCTTCAGGTGGTGCAATGCCATAAACTTGTAGTTTCTTTTTCCCTGCTTCAGACATCCAGTCCGTGGTCCATGCTTCTGATAAATCGACCATGACTTTGACCGGTGTCAAAGCTTCTGCGGTAAATGCCTCAACAATTTGTGCTTTGAGCATATCTGTTGCTGGGCAACCGCTATATGTCGGAGTTAGACGAACAATAATTTCTTGTTGATCATTAAGCTCTACACCGCGGATCATGCCTAAATCGACAACCGATAATACCGGAATTTCAGGGTCACTTACCGTTTGTAGAACATCCCAACATTGGTCGATGCAATGACGAATCATTTGCATGGCTCACCTCCTTGTCTTACCAGGTCATTCCCGGATAAGTTCTTTGAATACATTGCATTTCAGCCAATAAATAACCTAAATGCTCGGTATGTAATCCTTGTTTCGCACCACGGCGATAAGCACCGTTCACAGCAACATTTAATTCAAAACGCTTAAGCTCATCTGCAATGGTTTGGTTCCATTGTTCTTTTTCATTTGAAAAATCTGGAATCACACCTTCTGCAACTAGTGCTTGCTCGTCTGCACTCAGTTCAAATAATTCAGCGGTAAAGCGCCATAAATTATTTAATCCGTCTTGCACACGTTGATGTGCTTCATCTGTGCTTAAACTTAAACGTTCCATCCAGCTTGTCGAAAAGCGGATGTGATACTTCACTTCTTTTAAAGATTTCACAGCAAGCGCACTTAATTCAGGAAGTGAGCTTTGCGCTAAAGCCGTAAATAAATGAAGATGATAATGGTCCATCAACCACTGACGTACTATCGTTTGTGCAAAATCGCCATTCGGCTGTTCACACAACAATAGGTTTAAAAACTCACGCTCAGTACGGAAATACGCAAGTTGGTCTTCATCACGTTTAGCTTCATCATATTGACCAGCCAAAGTCAGAAAGTTTCTTGCTTGACCTAACAAGTCCAAGCCGATATTGGCTAAGGCAATATCAATTTCTAGCTCAGGTGCATGCCCGCACCATTCAGCCAAACGCTGAGATAAAACCAGTTGACTGTCGCCAATATGTAATAAGAATTTAGATAAAACTGAATGATTCATTTGCCATTCCCCTTACATGTGCTCAATGCCATCTGGGATATGGTAAAAAGTCGGATGACGATAAACCTTGTCTAAAGAAGGATCGAAAAATTCAGCTTTTTCATCTGGCTGTGATGACTTAATCAGTTCTGAACGAACTACCCAAATGCTAATTCCTTCATTACGACGCGTGTAAACATCACGAGCATGTTGCAGTGCGATTTCATCATCAGGTGCTCTTAAGCTGCCTACATGGCGATGGCTTAAGCCTTGTTTACTACGTACAAATACTTCGTAGAGCGACCAGTTGTTTTTATCTTCCATTTTTATTTCCTCAAATTTTTCCATAAATCTTGTTAAGCCACTTTGTTCGCTTCAAGCTGCTGTTTTTTCGCGTAGACTACTGCTGCATCACGAACCCATTTGCCGTTTTCCCATGCTTTACGGCGTGCTTCGATACGCTCGTGATTACATGGTCCACGTCCGGCAATCACTTCATTAAATTCGTGCCAGTCAATCTCGCCAAACTCATAGTGGCCTGTTTCTTCATTGAACTTTAAATCTGGGTCCGGTACTTCCAAGCCAAGTTGCAACACTTGAGGTACGGTGTTATCGACAAACTTTTGACGTAATTCATCATTACTAAAACGCTTGATTTTCCAAGCCATGCTTTGTGCACTGTTTGGAGAGTGCTCATCACTTGGACCAAACATCATCAGGGCTGGCCACCAGAAACGGTTCACTGCATCTTGTGCCATCTGTTTTTGTTCCGGTGTACCGTTTGCCAAAGCCATCATGGCTTCAAAACCTTGGCGTTGGTGGAAACTTTCTTCTTTACAAATGCGTACCATCGCACGTGCATATGGCCCATATGAAGTACGGCAAAGCGCAACTTGGTTCACAATGGCTGCCCCATCGACAAGCCAACCAATTGCAGCGACATCTGCCCAAGTCAAAGTTGGATAGTTAAAGATTGATGAGTATTTCATTTTCCCATTAATCAACTTTTCCATCATGTCATCACGGTCAGCACCTAAGGTTTCTGCCGCGCTATACAGATATAAACCATGACCCGCTTCATCTTGTACTTTCGCGAGCAAAACCGCTTTACGTTTTAAAGTCGGCGCACGCGTAATCCAGTTTCCTTCAGGCAACATACCTACAATTTCAGAATGGCCATGTTGCCCGATTTGACGAATCAATGTTTTGCGGTAGGCATCAGGCATTTGATCCTTAGCCTCGATCGTAATTTCATTGGCAATATTTTGTTCAAATTTCTGGTAATTGTTTTCCATTCTTTCATTCCCTGTAGGTATCACCCTTAAATCTATTTTTCGATACACAAAAAACAAAGTCAACTATTTTTTTAGTATCAAATTAAATCCACAACAACAAAACAATTTAAACCATTGAAATAAATAAAATTAAGTTAAATGTAAAAAACTTTTTTACTTTTAAAAATCAAAATAAAGTTGACTTTTATACAAATTAATCTGAAATTATGAATCATATTTTTGCAATTTTTATAATTGATGTATCAAATAAAAAAGGAGTTTGGTCATGCTTGAACAAGCACACCTAGAAGGAACCTCAACTGACACAGATTTTCAGCAGTCTGAACAGCAACAGCCTCATCTTGCTTCTTATGTCTATGGAACATGGCATTCGTCTGACGAAGAATTACGTACCGTTTATCATGCCATTACAGGTGAATCGATTTATGCCGTAAGTAGTCATGGCATAGATATGAAACGTGTTGTTCAATATGCCAAACAGAATGGTTCAGAACTGGCTAACTGGACGTTTCACCAACGTGCCAATGCGTTAAAACAAATTGCCCAACATTTACTTGAACGTAAGGAAGACTTCTACAAACTTGCTTATGCGACAGGCGCCACTCGTAAAGATGCGTGGATTGATATTGAAGGTGGCATCCAGACATTATTTGCTTATTCAAGTCTGGTTCGCCGTGAACTCAATGATGAAAAAATTATTACTGAAGATAGCTGGATTCAATTATCTAAAAATGGCACTTTCGGCGCTAAACACATTTTAAGCCCTAAAGCAGGTGTTGCCGTTCATATTAATGCTTTTAACTTTCCAATTTGGGGAATGCTTGAAAAGATTGCACCGACTCTACTTGCAGGCGTGCCATGTATTGTGAAACCAGCAACCGATGGTGCCCAATTAACTCAAGCCGTTGTAAAAGCAATTGAAGAAACACATGTCTTACCAAAAGGCGCACTACAACTTATTTGCGGTCAGACTTATGACCTGTTCGACCTCCTAGGCCCACAAGACTGCGTTACCTTTACAGGTTCTGCTTACACAGGTCAAAAATTACGTAATCACCCTCACCTTAATAAATATTCGATTCCATTTAGTATGGAAGCCGACTCGGTAAACAGTGCAATTTTAAGCCCTGAGGCAAATGAAGAAACTGTTGATTTATTTGTACGTGAAGTCTTCCGTGAAATGACCACCAAAGCAGGCCAAAAATGTACTGCAATTCGTCGTGCTTTCGTTCCTGAAAATTTGTTAGCGACTGTGCAAGAAAAGCTAACTGCCAAACTTGCTAAAGTTGTGGTGGGTGATCCTCAAAAAGAAGAAACCACCATGGGAGCTTTAGCGAGCATAAAACAAAAACATGACGTTGCAGAAAAAGTTGCCGAACTCAGCAAAGATGCAAAAATTGTTTTTGGTGGCAACAATAGCTTTAAATTTAATGCAGATCATCCTGAAAAAGGTGCTTTTTTCGCTCCAACTTTATTGGTGTGCGAACAACCTTAACAAGCAACGAATGTTCATACCACAGAAGCTTTCGGACCGGTATGTACACTCATGCCATATCAAAACATTGAAGAACTCGCTGACCTTGTTTCACGTGGTGAAGGTAGCCTAGTGGCTTCTGTCGTTAAAAATAACGATGAGAATATTGAGCAGATTATTCAAAAAATTGCGCCTTGGCATGGGCGTGTGCATGTACTCGATGCAGAATCGGCAAAAGAAAGTACAGGACATGGTTCACCACTTCCACATTTAGTACATGGCGGACCTGGTCGTGCAGGTGGCGGTGAAGAGTTAGGTGGTATTCGCGCGGTTAAACATTACATGCAGCGCACTGCAATTCAAGGCTCTCCAAACAGTCTGACGCAAATTACTCACTCATGGACTGCCGGTTCGAAAGTTAACGAAGACCGCGTACATCCATTTAAAAAGTCTTTTGATGAGTTAGTGATTGGTGAACGTTTATTAACGGCGCGCCGTACAGTCACCGAAGCAGATATTGTCAATTTTGCTTGTTTAAGTGGTGACTATTTCTATGCGCATACTGACAAAATTGCAGCGGCCGAGTCTTTCTTTGGTGAACGTGTGGCACACGGCTACTTCATTGTGTCTGCCGCAGCAGGTCTATTTGTCGATGCAGCACAAGGCCCTGTGATTGCCAATTATGGTATGGACAACTTACGCTTTGTTGAACCGGTTAAAATTGGTGACTCGATTCAGGTTGAACTCACCTGTAAGCAAAAAACACCTAAACCACAAAAAGACCCTTCTCAGCCTGCGCATGGGGTTGTGGTATGGGATATTAAAGTCAAAAACCAACGTGGTGAACTTGTCGCAACTTACGACATTTTAACTTTAGTTGCTCGCGAAGCTTAATGGTTAAAATGAGATGGGGTCACCTCGTCCCCATCTCTTTTTTTTAGCACTCAATGGCGTTAACAGCGAGACCACCTTTTGAAGTCTCTTTATATTTCTCAGACATATCTCTGCCTGTTTCTTTCATGGTCTGAATCACTTTATCGAGCGTGACAAAGTGTTCATCGTCATCATGAAGTGCCATTTGGGCTGCATTAATGGCTTTTACAGCTGCAATTGCATTTCGTTCAATGCAAGGCACCTGAACCAAACCACCAATCGGGTCACACGTTAAACCCAAGTTATGCTCAAGCCCAATTTCAGCCGCATGTTCCACTTGCTCAGGTGATGCACCTAAAATCTCGGCTAAACCTGCAGAAGCCATCGCACACGCCGAGCCGACTTCACCCTGACACCCTACTTCTGCACCAGAAATAGAAGCATTGAGTTTACATAAAATGCCGACGGCTGCCGCACTTAGAAAAAAGCGAACCACTTTATCTTCAGAAAAATCTTTAGAGAAAGTCACGTAGTAATATAAAACTGCCGGAATAATCCCTGCTGCTCCATTTGTAGGTGCCGTCACTACTCGACCGCCAGCGGCATTTTCTTCATTTACCGCTAAGGCAAATAAATTGACCCATTCCATCGCATGAAAAGTCGTCACAATCAGGTTTGAATTTTTCTTATTTAATAACTTATCGTGAATTTTCTTGGCCCGACGTTTTACGTTTAATCCGCCCGGTAATATGCCTTCATTAATTAATCCGTTGTGAATGCACTGCTGCATCACTTTCCAGATTTCCATAATCTTGCTACGAATCTCAGTTTCACTACGCCAGCTTTTTTCATTTTCAAGCATTAACTCACTTACTGATAACTGATGGGTTCTACATAAGCTTAAAAGTTCAGCCGCACTGTGAAATGGATATGGAACCTTAACATCGTTAGTTTCAGTTTGGGTGTGTGCTAATTGTCTTTGGCTAACAATAAAGCCACCACCTACCGAATAGTAAGTTTCTGCATATAAAATTTCTTGAGCCTCGTTATACGCACTTAACTCCATTGCATTGGGGTGATAAGGCAAAGATTCATCTAAAAAAAGCACATCATGCTTATAGTCAAAAGAAATAGTCTTTTGCCCATTAAGCCGGATGGCTTTATTTTCAAGAACATCTTCAATCAAATTTGTACTTACTTGAGTATCAATATGTTCAGGGTCAAAACCCATTAAACCTAACAGAACAGCCTTGTCTGTCGCATGACCGACACCGGTTGCCGACAGAGAACCGTATAACTTCACCTGAACTCTAACCGTTGCCTGTAAATCGTTTTGCTTCAATAAATCATCCACAAAACTGTATGCCGCACGCATTGGTCCAACTGTATGGGAGCTAGATGGGCCGATGCCAATTTTAAAAAGATCAAATACACTAATAAACACGTAGTCCTACCTTCGATTCATTATTATTCGTATGTTCGTCATTATTGTGTCCTTTCGGATAGCTCTAAAATTATCATTAAGCCATCTATAAAGCACTGAAAATAAATGGTTCATTGCCTAAAAACAATACAATCAATTGCTAGTACAGTCTTTTTAAAAAATTGAATTTTCCATTAATTTAAATGGTAAATGACTCACCTCATATTGAAGAATTGTTCTTTTGAGCAAATAAAATCACGAACCTTTGCCAATTTTTTATAAAAAATATTTGGTTTTCAAGTTATTTAGTTGAAATTTAAACTATTTTAAATATATTAAAAACAAATATTTACGTAATTTTCAAATCATTCATTGCCGATAAATAGAATAAAAATTCCCCTATTTACCAATAACCATATATCGTATACGATATATGAAAGAACAATAGTTCCGTCGTTAAGGAAAACGTAATGACAAGTCAGTTTAAAAAACAGTTATCTCTAATGGATCTTACATTCATTGGCTTAGGCGCCATTTTCGGTTCAGGATGGTTATTTTCAGCAAGTCATGTGGCCTCTCAAGCCGGCCCTGCAGGTATATTGTCATGGATTATTGGGGGCTTTGCCGTTTTAATTCTGGGAATTATTTATTGTGAGTTAGGCGCAGCCTTACCCCGAGCAGGCGGTATTATCCGTTATCCCGTATTTTCACATGGCCCATTACAAGGATATTTATTGGGTTCTGTGACCGTCATTGCCTTTTCAAGTTTAATTGCAATTGAAGTCGTCGCTGCTCGTGAATATGCAGCCGCATGGTTCCCTTCTCTTACCGCCGTACATGATGGTGTTCGAACTCCAACTACCATTGGATGGTTGTTTCAGTTCGCGCTTTTATGCGTATTTTTTGCATTGAACTATTACAGCGTAAAGACCTTTGCAATTGCCAACAACCTGATTAGTGCATTGAAATTTGCTGTGCCGGTTTTAGTGATGGTTGCACTTCTATACCATTTTAAACCTGCAAACTTTTCAATGACCGAGTTTGCCCCAATGGGCGCTCACGGCGTACAAGGTGCCGTATCTGCTGGCGGTATTATTTTTGCGTATTTGGGATTAACGCCGATTATTTCGGTGGCAAGTGAAGTAAAACGTCCTCAATTTACGATTCCTTTTGCACTCATCTTATCTGTCGTTTTGGCAACGATTATTTATGTAGTGCTTCAAGTCGCTTTCTTGGGTGCAGTACCTACCGATATGCTAGCAAATGGTTGGTCAGGACTCAGTGACAAGTTCCCATTACCTTACCGTGACATTGCCATGTTATTAGGTTTAGGATGGTTAGCACTGTTAGTTGTTTCAGATGCCATTATTTCTCCATCTGGCTGCGGCAACATCTATATGGCTGCAACTCCACGTGTCATTTATGCATGGTCAAACAGTAATACATTCTTCCGTATTTTTACGCGTGTAGATCCAAAATCAGGTATTCCTCGTTATGCCTTATGGTTAACGTTTGCACTTTCAGTATTTTGGACCATGCCGTTTCCATCTTGGGATAAATTAATTTCTGTGGTTTCGGCAGCTTTAGTTTTAAGTTATGCCCTTGCTCCTGTCACAGTAGGTGCCTTACGCCGTAATGCTCCTGAGCTTGAACGTCCATTCTATGTAAAAGGTTTTACCGTTCTTGGTCCACTGGCTTTTGTCATTGCGTCTTTTATTGTGTATTGGTCTGGCTGGAATGTCATTTCATGGTTGTTAGGCGCACAAATCGTGTTGTTTGCACTCTATGTCATTTTTAAGCGCTACGTGCCAACCCAAGAAGTCAGCCTTGCCCAACAGTTAAAGTCATCAACATGGCTCCTTGTTTACTACATCTTAATGATTCTTGCCTCTTACCTTGGCAGCTTCGGTGATGGCGCAACACACCTATTGGCAGCGCCATTCGACACCTTATTCGTCATGGTGATTTCTCTTGGTTGTTACTACTGGGGAATACGCTCAGGTTTACCAAAAGCACTGATTAAAAATGATGATGAAGCTTAGCGATCATTTGCTTAAACACATATAAGTTAAGGTTTTCTTTTGATTAATACCGTATACAAAATACAATATTTTCAAATGTAAAACCTTCACTTTGATAACTCTCCAACGTCAGAAGAACCACTTTTGACGTTCACTCTCAAGTGAGGTTGATAATGTTAAATATTACTGGTCAAAATTTTATTGCAGGTCAACGTTCAAGTGCAGGCAGTAAGTTTGTATTAAGTTACGATGCTGCAACAGATGAAGCATTACCCTATCAATTTGCTCAGGCGACTCCTGAAGAAATTGATCAGGCAGCTCAAGCAGCTGCATTGGCTTATCCTGCTTTTAGACAAACTACGCCAGAACAACGTGCTGTTTTTCTAGAAACGATTGCCAGTGAAATTGATGCGCTTGATGACCAGTTTATTGCGACAGTCTGTCAAGAAACTGCCTTACCAGAAGCTCGTATTCGCGGTGAACGTGGGCGAACTACAGGTCAATTACGCTTATTTGCCCAAGTATTACGCCGTGGTGATTATTTAGGTGCCCGTATTGATTTGGCTTTGCCTGAACGTCAACCGCTTCCACGTCCAGATTTACGTCAATATAAAATCGGTGTTGGACCAGTTGCCGTATTTGGTGCAAGTAACTTCCCTCTTGCCTTTTCTACTGCTGGTGGCGATACCGCTTCAGCACTTGCGGCTGGATGTCCAGTTATTGTGAAGGCTCATAGCGGTCACATGGCAACGGCCGAATACATTGCAAATGCCATTTGTAGTGCGATTGAGAAATGCGCTATGCCAAAAGGCATCTTTAGCATGATTTATGGTCAAGGTGTCGGTGAGCCACTGGTAAAACATCCAGCAATTAAAGCCGTTGGATTTACTGGTTCACTCAAAGGTGGTCGTGCTCTATGCGATTTAGCTGCCGCACGTCCTGAACCTATTCCTGTTTTTGCCGAAATGTCGAGCATTAACCCAATGATTTTATTACCCGAAGCTCTAAAAGTGCGTGGTGATAAAATTGCGACCGAACTTAGTGGTTCAGTGGTTTTAGGCTGCGGTCAGTTTTGTACCAATCCGGGTTTAATTATTGGAATTAAATCATCTGAATTTAGCCAATTCCTTGACCATTTCAAGGTTGCAATGGCTCAGCAACCGCCACAAACCATGCTTAATAAAGGTACTTTAAGAAGCTACGAGCATGGCCTGAAAGCATTACTCGCACATGACAAAATTGAGCATTTAGCGGGTCAACCACAGCAAGGCCATCAAGCCTATCCTCAGCTCTTTAAAGCTGATGTATCTCTTTTACTCGAGCATGATGAATTACTTCAAGAAGAAGTGTTCGGCCCAACGACGATTGTGATTGAAGTTGAATCGGCAGAGCAGCTCGCTCTCGCATTAAGCGGTCTACGTGGTCAACTTACAGCATCTTTAATTGCCGAACCGCAAGATTTTGAGAACTTCGCGATCCTTATTCCATTACTTGAAGAAAAAGCAGGACGTTTACTTCTAAATGGTTACCCAACAGGTGTGGAAGTCTGTGATGCCATGGTTCACGGCGGGCCTTATCCTGCAACTTCAGATGCACGCGGTACATCGGTAGGAACCTTGGCAATCGAGCGTTATTTACGACCAGTATGTTATCAAAACTATCCAGATCACTTACTGCCACTCGCCCTTCAAAATGCCAATCCGCTTGGTATTGCGCGTTTAGTCAATGGTGAAATGAGTAAAGCTGCTCTTTAATATTTTTAAAGGAGTTTATCCAAGTGATGAACTCCTTTTTATTTAGATCAAAACCTCACAAAGTAACCGCACATTATTCAAATAAAAAAGTGCAAAAAATGAATAGCAAGATGCTTCATCAAATCAATGCGTAACATATTTTTAAATAAGGATATTGGTATATGACGACAACACTAAAAAAGGTTGTAGCGGCCTCCATGGTTGGCTCCGTAGCAGAATGGTATGAATTTTTCCTTTATGGCACCGCTTCTGCCCTTGTCTTTGGCGAACTTTTCTTTCAACAAACTGGCAATGCTATAGATGGTATTTTGGCGGCCTTTGCCCTGTATGCCGTTGGCTTTTTAGCAAGACCTCTCGGTGGCCTCGTGTTTGGTCACTACGGTGATAAAATTGGACGCAAGAAATTATTGCAAATTAGCCTCATTATTGTCGGTATCACTACTTTTTTAATGGGCTGTATTCCGACCTTCCATCAAATTGGCTATTGGGCACCTACACTCCTAGTGATATTGCGTTTAATTCAAGGTTTTGCTTTTGGTGGTGAATGGGGCGGCGCAGTTATTTTAGTTTCAGAGCACAGTCCAGATGATCGCAGAGGTTATTGGGCAAGCTGGCCACAAACTGGCGTACCCCTCGGGAATTTAGTAGCCACGCTGGTTTTATTATTACTTTCAAAAAACCTCTCACCCGAACAATTCCTAGATTGGGGATGGCGCTGTGCATTTTGGTTCTCAGCAGTTGTGGTACTGATTGGTTTATGGATTCGAAAAAATGTAGACGATGCCGAAGTGTTTAAAGAAGCACAGGCCAAACAACGGCTTCTTGAAAAGCAACAACTCGGGATTATTGAGGTTTTAAAATATCATAAGAAATCTGTTATTGCGGGTATCGGTGCCAGATTCGCAGAAAATATTTTGTACTATATGGTGGTTACTTTTTCGATCAGTTATTTAAAGTTGGTCGTCCATAAAGATACTTCGCAGA
The DNA here is from genome assembly GCF_041021905.1 of Acinetobacter nosocomialis. Classification (NCBI taxonomy): domain Bacteria; kingdom Pseudomonadati; phylum Pseudomonadota; class Gammaproteobacteria; order Moraxellales; family Moraxellaceae; genus Acinetobacter; species Acinetobacter nosocomialis. The sequence continues at coordinate 1,520,404 of NZ_CP157432.1, read as the reverse complement.
TCTTACTGCTCATGTTTGGCGCTCATCTGATCCATTTCTTTATTATTCCTTTTATGGGGCATTTGAGCGATATATTTGGCCGTAAACCTATTTATCTTATTGGGGCTGTACTTACTGCTTTTTGGGGTTTTGTCAGCTTTCCTTTAATGGATACAGGCAATGACTGGCTCATTATGCTAGCAATTGTGCTCGGTCTATTTATTGAGTCCATGACCTACTCGCCTTACTCTGCGTTAATGACTGAGTTATTTCCAACTCACATCCGCTATACGGCGCTTTCATTTTGTTATCAAGTTGCGCCAATTATGGCAGGTTCGCTTGCTCCATTAATTGCCTTAACCTTACTCAAAGAATTTAATAGCTCAATTCCGATTTCTTTATATTTGGTTGCTGCAAGTCTGATCTCTATAGTCTCGATTTTGCTAGTGAAAGAAACCAAAGGCCGGTCATTGGCTTTCAAAGATTAGTCTTTAATATATAAATTCAGCACTTAATAATCATTTTGGGTTGTTTTATACAGCCCAATTTTTTTGTCTAAATATTTTTGATAGAGGCCCGATACAAAGTAGGTGACATGCCTGTATGCAACTTAAACTGACGACAAAAAGCACTATGGTCGGTATAACCACAGCGCAAACCAATTTGAGTGATTAGTAAATCTGTCGCTAGTAGTTCAGTGGCGACTTGAAGACGAATTTTGCTAATCATTTGCCTCGGCGTTAAATGGTATATTTTTTTGCAATAACGTTCTAACTGAGCCACTGACACGCCAGCAATTGCGGTCAAATGCGCCAAAGTAATGGTTTCGGCATAATTCTTTTTAATATATTCCTCAACCTTAACCATTTTGTAAAAAGCAGGATGTGTATTTTCAGGCACATTTAAATCATTAGAAATTCCAGCAATTCCTACTAACTTTCCATCCGCATCAAATAAAGGTTCTTTATAAGTTAAACACCAACCCGACTGATTTTTTGCATATAAATGCAGCTCTAATTGCTCTGTTAACTTTTTACCGCGGCGAATAACTTGCAAGTCTTGCGATGTATATATTTTTCCAAGTGAATGAGGAAAAACTTCAGAAGAGGTTTTTCCCAATATTGCATTTTTATCCTTTAGACCGCAGCGATTTACTAATGTTTGATTGACAAAGACATAGCGTGCTTCGGTATTTTTGATGAAAAAAACCACCGAAGATAAAGCATCAAACAATGGTTCTATACTTTCCAGATTTTTTAAGAAATCTTCCAAAGTGGTAGTTAATTTCGGAATTTGAACCAAAGTCATGAGCTAGAGCGGACAAAGTTATAACTTGTCTACTCTAGAACATTTCATTTTTGATTTAAAGGAGAAGTAGACATCGCCATGAGACTTTTTACACGAGTAGGAAGTAATGGTGGTCGAGAGTTAGGCAACTGCCAATCAAATAAACAAGCTGCTGCTGTTGCACACGTGCTTCCTTGGCACGCTCCCATTCCACAACGTGTATGTAATTTTGCATCAATCCAACTACTACGCTCGGCAACTTTATCAAAAGTCACATCTTCACATCGACAAAAAATAGTTTCTGGACGTGCAAGCGTTTTTAACTCAGCACGTATCTTAAAGCTTTTCTCAAGAAGATGTGCAAACAAACGATACCGTTGTCTTTGAGCAAATAATTGACTGGCTTTTTCATTTTGACCTATAGCCGCATAACCTGCGATGCTACCTTCAACCATCGCCAACTCACTTCCACCAAAACCTGTACACTCACCTGCTGCCCACACCTGTGGCTGTGATGTACGCTGATAGTCATCAACCGTAATCGCATTATCTTTAATTTGACAACCCATTAGCTGACCTAATTGAGTATTCGGTACTAAGCCAAACCCGCACGCGAGTCGATCACACTCAATTTCAATGATTCCTTTCGGCGTTTGTAGTTTTACTCGCTCAAGACGTTCCTGACCAATCGCTTCGATCACATAACTGTCAGGTTGATATAAACGATAAGGTAAAGATAACGCCTGTATTACTTTCGAAGGCCAACGCCAAAGTTGTAGTGCAAATTTACGAACAGAAGATGAAGCCGCCTGTTCAGCAACATAGAGAACTTGAGCCTCTGCTTTTTTTGCTGTGTCCGCACTTGCTAAAAGTAATGGTCCGGAACCTGCAATCACAACGCGTTCATTTTTTACAGATGTGCCTGCTTTAATTAAGGCTTGCAACCCACCTGCACCCGTTACGCCAGGTAAAGTCCAACCGGGAAAAGGCAAAAACAGTTCTCTTGCACCCGTACACAATATAAGCTGGTGATAAGACAAGTTTAGGCTGTCGTGAGGTCGCTCAACGAGTAACTGGCCTGCAAAAGGCGCGGCGACAATTTTCGCACCAAACATAAATTCAATATTAGGATGAGCCTTGATTTGTTGATATTTCTGCTGCGCCATTTCAGGCACAGGAAAAATCGGTCCAGCCCGCCAGATTTGACCGCCCGCCTGTGGGTTATTATCCAATATTAAAATTCGCCCGCCACTTTCGGCGGCTGCAATAGCAGCTGACAACCCCGCAGGACCTGCCCCAACAACCACCACATTGTATTGTTTTTCCATTATTGTGTTTCCACCTTCATGTCTTGCTGGCACAGCGTCTGACACGCAAGCACTCTGAGTCCATTAATATTGACACGACATTCCTGACAAACTCCCATTCCACAAAATGGAGTGCGTTTCTCACCACAGACAGACAAACGGCTATAAGACTTCGTTTGTGCTAAAGCAGCAGCAACACTGGTGCCCTCAATCACAGAAACCGATTGGCCGTTAATAAAAAGCTGAATCATCTATGCAGCTCCTATAAAACGATGAGGTAAAAAAGGTTCTGGATCTATATCAAAAGTTAACCCACACACGTGTGAAGCAATCAGTTTTGCCGTACCTGTCGCTGTGGTGACACCTAATCCTTCATGACCTACCGCTAAATAAACCGATTGAAATGCAGGATGTCGTCCAATTACCGGAATGCCATCCGGAGTGGCTGCGCGAAAGCCAGTCCATGCCCGAATAACATTAAGATCAGCCAAAGCTGGAACATAATCGGCAGCTTCTTTAAGCACACGAGTAAAGACTTCCGGCTCCACGGTCGGATCAACCGTATTAAACTGACGAGATGACCCAATAAAAAGCTGGCCTGTCGGTCTAGGCTGAATATTACAAGCCACCGAAATTCCACTTGTCGCTTGAGTGCTGGCTGCATAGGCCAAAGCCACCAATGTATGTTTTACATTTAATTCGGGATAACGGTCAGTAATCGCCAAATGACCTTTTTTAGGTTCAATCGGTAGCTCTGGAAAAAAATCTGTCGCATGAATACCGTTAGCCAAAACGATATGCGCAGCTTCTAGCCATGTGCCATCACTTAACTGAACCCGATTTTCTTCAATATGAATAACTTTAGCTTGTTGAACCTGAACCTTGTGGGGAAATTTTTTTAATAGCCATTCAGCAGCACAAGGTGCATATAAAATTCCATCATCAAAAACTTCTAAACCACCATAAAGACCGTGCTTTAAGTGAGGTTCAAGCTGATGAACTTCATCTGCGTTTCGAAGTTGGCAACGGACACCTTGTGCAGTGAGACGTTGATATTTTTCCTCAGCAATCTGCATTTCTTCTGCGCTACTTGCCAGCCATAAAGTTGGCGTTTGGCGATAGGCACAGTCTTCCGAAAGTTCGTGTCCTAATTCATGCCATAGCTGAACTGACCAATGACTAAGTTTTAATTCGGCTTCCAAGTCATCCATAATGACCAAATGCCCCATGCCCGCGGCTGTTGCACCACCGATCCGAGCATCCAAAACTTGCACATTTAACCCTTGCCGAGCCAATTCATAAGCACATGCCGCACCTACAATACCTGCACCAATGACGATGGCATCGGTTCTCATAGCTGAATACCCCAAGCAAATGGGTCATTTTCATCCATAAATAAAGTTGCTTCGGCACTCATGTAAGCTTCACCACGAATGGTTGGAATCACATATTCCCCTGCTTGCTCATAAGAGGCAATAAACTGGCTACCGATAATACTGGCTTGTTTCCATAACTTTCCTGGCTTAAGTTTGCCATCTGCAGCCAAACAAGCAATTTTCGCACTGGTTCCGGTTCCACATGGTGAACGGTCATAGGCCTTGCCTGGGCAAAGTACGAAATTTTTACTATCTGCTTCGGCGTCACTTGCAAATAACTCGATATGGTCAATTTCTTGCCCATCTTTACCGGTTATTCCTTGTGCCGTAAGGGCTTGTCTAACCGTCCACGCATATTCAGTAAGTTGATCTAAATTATCACTTGCAACACGTTGTCCATGATCATTAATCAAGAAGAACCAGTTACCGCCCCATGCAATATCACCAGTAACTTTTCCATATTTTTCAACGTCAACTTCAACCGCTTTCTTATAACGATATGCAGGTACGTTTCGCACACTAACCGAATGATCTTCATGCAGTGTCGCTTCAACATCGCCCACTGGAGTTTCAATTAAGTGTGTACCCACTTGTATTTTGCCCAAGTGTGCTAATGAAGCTACCAAACCAATCGTGCCATGACCACACATGCCGAGGTAGCCTGTGTTATTAAAGAAAATAACGCCAGCACTCGCTTTGGGATTCACTGGCTTACACAATAATGCGCCAACCAAAACATCATTACCGCGCGGTTCTAACATAGTTGCTCTACGGAAATGGTCATATTGTTCTGATAATATTTTTCGGCGGCTTTCCATATCTCCTGTGCCTAAATCAGGAAAACCTTCAAGCACTAATCGAGTTGGTTCACCGCCAGTATGAGAGTCCAAAATTTTTACTGTTTTCATAGAAGTATCCTTACATTTTCCTTTAGGATGACTGATCTCAAAACAGCAAGCTTGATCGTTTTCTTATAAATCTATGACGAAATCAGCATAGTGAAAACTTGCTTCAGCTAAAATAAAGACAAAAAAATTAGGCCATTGGCCTAATTGAAATGATAAAGAATGCAGCGCTTATTTTTTCACATTTTTATGAGGAGGTAAGTGCTCATAAAGTGATTGGCAAACACCATTAATATGCTCTTCAATTAACTTAACCGCCAAATCAACATCCTTGGCTTTACAGGCTTTCACAATTTCTTTGTGCTCATCATTTGCACGTGATTTGCCTTCGGAAACATTCATCTGCAATCTTAAATAGCGCTCAATTTTATCGTAAATAGAACGAATTAATCCGAGCATATAAGGTCGCTGTGCTGGCTCATAAAGGCACGCATGTAACTGCCAATTTAATGTAGTCCAGCTTCCAATATCCATGTTATCAATAAAGGCATTACAAATTTCATCTGCCTTTTTATAAGTTTCTTCTGTCATATTCGGCACAGCGAGCTGAATTAATTTCGTTTCTAACATAACCCGTACTTCAAAAATCTGAGCTAATTCTTCTTCAGAGATTCGGGTCACAATTGCACCGCGATTTTTTATAAACTCTACCAAGCCTTCGGCTTCAAGTTGCTTTAAGGCTTCACGTACCGGAATTTTACTGACATTAAATAGCTTGGCAATTTCGTCCTGACGGATAGGCTCACCTTCAGCAATATGCCCTGCAATAATTGCTTCTCTAATATATTTGACAATAACTTCTGATACCGAAGGCATTGCACCAAGATTTGATACATTAAAAGATGGTAGCGTCACGAATATTCTCTTAACCTCAAAATATGACACAAACAAAAGGATGATAATTTTAGTCACCCACCATAATGAAATTATTGCTTTGAAAGCATCATTTTCGGTACGGTTTATCCTTCATATAAAGCTTTTAAAAACTATTTTTATATCACTATAAGCCAATAATTTTTAAAATCATTCCTATACAAAGTATACTTTATACCATTTAATTCACAAAACTATTATTAGACTATGCCGAAATCGTCATTATTTTATTGTATTTAACCAAGCAAATCGTCATAAATACCAGCATACTACCCTGTTCTCTTGACGGGAAACTGTCAAAAATTCTTATCCATTGAGCTGATTATTGCTTACAAGGTAAAAATTATTATCTTGTAGAAATCTTGCTGCATAAAACTTTCAGAGTTTGAGTCACTTCATATGAGTACGCCAACAGAAGCAAAATTTTCCCTGACTTATTATACGGGTTTCTTATCTGTACTATTTGCTGCTTTTCTATGGGGTACGGCAGGCACTGCAGCATCTTTTGCAAAGGGCATCAGTCCACTTGTAATTGCTACTATTTCTGTGGGCTTCGGTGGTTTAATTCACACATTTTTAAGTTTAAAAGCCATTAAAAAAGATTACCGAAAGCTTTTTGACTATAAAACCAAAGTTTTGATTGCCGTCATTGTTTCTATTCTTTGTCCGTTTGCTTTTTATTCCTCGGTCTCATTAGCTGGTGTTTCTATTGGTACTGTTATTTCAATTGGCTGTGCCCCTTTGTTCTCAGTCATGCTTGAGTGGCTATTAGATAAACGTAAGCTTTCATTAAAATGGCTTATCAGTTTTATTCTTGGCTTTTTAGGAGTTGTTTTACTCTCATATGCAGGCGAACATAGTCACCAACATCAAGGCATTCAATCCGAACGGCTATTAGGTGTATTTTTTGGCTTACTCTCAAGTCTGAGTTATGCAACATATTCATGGATTATGAAAAACTTAATCCATAAAGGCATCGACTCAAGAGCTGCCATGGGCGTGATCTTTGGGATTTCAGCAGTTCTGTTATTACCTACTTTATTAATTACAGCAACTCACCTATTTAATTATCCAAATAATATTTGGGTGGCACTTTATATCCCAATCGTACCTATGTTCTTAGGCTATTTATTTTTTAGCTTTGGTTTAAAACGTATTCCAGCCAGTCAAGCCATGACGTTAGCTTTGGTCGAAATTCCTGTTGCAGCTTTATTGGCAGTTGTTGTAGTAGGCGAAAGTTTAACAATGAATAGTTATTTAGGTTTAGTTTTAATATTCCTCTGCGTTATTGTTCTCACTAAAAAATAAATAATAGAAGTAAAAAAGAGGCTAAATCGTTAGCCTCTTTTTTTATAGATATTTGCTTAGATTTCAGCTGACCAGTTACGGTACCAAGTACGGAATAATTCATACTGAGTTTCAACGTATTTACGTTGTGATTCACTCAATGCATCCGTCTCGTTAAAATGTAAGGAATATTCTTTATCGCCATTAAGTACCATTAAGTACTTGTAATAAAGGACTAAATCAGTACCTTCATCAAAAGACGATAAAACTTCTAAAGCGCTTGATAATTCTTGTGCCAAACGACGAGCTTTCGCATCCCCTGCTGCAGCTTTCTTACTAAGGTCAACTAACTGTAAAACTTCTTTAGGCAAAGCATTACCAATACCTGTAATTGCACCCGTTGCATTGCAGTTAACAAAACCATGGAAAACTTGAGTATCTACACCAGCCATTAATGTTACAGAGTCATCTTGAGAAGTGATGAACTCGGCTGCATAACGCATATCAGCAGCACCGCCAAACTCTTTAAAACCAATTAAGTTTGGAAATTCACGACGCAATTCAAAAAACAAATCTGCACGAGTCGCAAATCCATAATACGGGCTATTGTAAATTACCGCAGGTAAGCTAGGCGCAGCTTTTAGAATCGCAGAAAAGTGTGCCTTTTGTGCAGTTGGTGATGCACCACGTGATAATACACGTGGAATTACCATAAGCCCTTGTGCACCTACTTTTTCTGCATGAGCTGCATGAGAAACTGCTTCTTTTGAATTAACTGCCCCAGTACCCACAATTGTCGGAATACCAGCAGCTACAAGTCGTGCTACGCCTTCTTGACGTTGAGCTTCGGTCAATAAAGGCCAATCGCCCATTGAACCACAATACACTACCGCACTCATTCCCGCTTCAATAAGCTCATGCCCTTTTTTCACAAGCGCATCAAAATCTGGCTCACGGTTAGGAGTACATGGAGTCATTAGCGCCGGGATACATCCTGTGAAGATATTACTCATAATTATTCCTCAGTAATATAGTTAAAACTATTGGTAGTTGTACTTTTGAGTTAATCCATCTCAAAAGTTATGGAATGGGTATCAATAGCTGTCCAATCATTCTTCATATATCGTATACGATATACATAAAAAAGAATAGTCTTTGTTCTAAAATTCTTTTCATCAAAAAAAATGTATGAAAAACAAAGATAAGAACTATAGAACTCATAAATAGAATAAGTCTTGAAAGCTGTTTTCTAATTTATTAATAATAAAAAAGAGGTGGATCAGGAAATTTGAACAACACTTATAAGTGATATTTTGCTCCCCAAATGATGTTATAAACATCAATATATGGAGTATTTTATGGCACGTAGACCAAGAAGAAATCATTCAAATGATTTTAAAGCTAAGGTAGCACTTGCTGCGATTAAAGCAGAAAAAACACTTGCTGAATTGAGTGCTGAATTTGATGTTCATCAAAACCAAATTATCGACTGGAAAAATCAACTGATTTCAGCTTCCTCGCAAGCTTTCGATCAATCAAAAGCTCCAACAGAACCACCCATCGATCTAAAAAAACTACATGCAAAAATCGGTGAGCAGGCATTAGAAATTGATTTTTTAGAAGGTGTGTTGAAGAAACTGGGCCGCTTCAACCACAAAAGTTAATCGATGACTCACTTCAGATTTCAGTATCTAAGCAAGCTCAGCTGCTGAAAGTCTCCCGTGGTTGTTATTACTATCGCCCAAAACCTGTGAGTGCATCAGATCTGAAGCTGATGCGCTGTATGGATGAGTTACATATGCAATACCCTTTTGCAGGTAGCCGTATGATGCGTGATTTGTTGAATCGTCAAGGACATCATATAGGACGACGTCATACACGTACTTTAATGAAGAAAATGGGCATTAATGCGTTATATTGCAAACCAAATTTAAGCCAGGCTAATCAAGCTCACCGCAAATATCCATATCTGCTCAAAGGATTGGCTATTCAGCGCAGTAATCAAGTGTGGTCTACGGATATAACGTATATCCCTATGGCAAAAGGCTTTGTTTATTTATGTGCTGTGATTGATTGGCATAGCCGCAAGGTACTTGCGCATAGAGTATCGATTAGTATGGAGGTTACATTTTGCATAGAAACATTAAATGAAGCTATTGAAAAATATGGTCGACCTGAAATATTTAATACAGACCAAGGCAGTCAGTTTACCAGTGATGCATTTATTGATGTATTGAAATCAAATGGCATTCAAATCAGTATGGATGGTAAAGGTCGATGGGTTGATAATGTGATGGTTGAACGATTATGGCGGAGCGTTAAATATGAAGAGGTGTATCTCAAAGCCTACAGCAATGTTTTGGATGCGAAGAAGCAATTAAACGCATATTTTGAATTTTATAATTTGAAACGACCTCATTCGAGTCTGGACAAAATGACTCCAGATGAGTTTTACTATGACCAGCTACCACAACAAAATAAGGTAGCTTAACTAGAGCAGAGTATCACTTATAAATAAGCTTTTAGTTGTTCAAACATGTGGGACCACCTCTAAAATTCAAAAATTAAACGTGGCTAAAGAAAATTATTTACCTTCAAAAACGGTTAAAAAAGATACAGCAAACATTAGCCATTAGTCGCACATCCCTATTTTTACTCATTTTTACTGGTAAAGTGCTTTACATGGTTTGATACAACCTACTTAACTCAGATGCATAATTCACCTGTTACCTGCATCTGAAGTTTTTCTGCCTCTAGTCCGCTAGGGGCTTTTTTTTGTAATAGATAAAAACTGCTATATCAGGTTCATAAGCCTAGCGAAAAACAATATTCGCTCAGCCATTCTTCTTAAACTAAAAGAATAAAAGCCCATCTTTTGACAGGCTTTCTTATTCAGTCTTAAATCAATTTTTAATTAAAAAATTAACCGCAGTTCGCGTTGGTAATTTTTTTAGTTGCTGGATCAATAGTAACAGTTACTCGGTTTGAACGGTAATCCATCGTCATTGGCTGACCAGGAGCAACTTTACGAACAATTTCTGACTTCGTTTTTTGCTTAATTTGATCATCGGTTAAACCAGATTGCCCAACTAGTTTTTGAGCTTCTTCTGAAACACAGTTCGCCTGATTATCACGGAATAATTTCCACTCTTCGACGACTTGTCCATTTGGCAAATGGCAATAACCTACCTGACCATTTGCTTCATTTCTAATTTCTAACTTTCCGCCCTGTTCAACACAATATTGACTAGCTGGATTTGGTGAACCAATTTTTGGAGGAGTTGAATCTTTATGCTGTACTGCTGAACAAGCCGTTAACGAAACAAGCGCTAATCCAAGAAAGATAGTTTTTTTCATAAATTTTACTTCTTACTAAAAAAACTAAAGATATCAAAAAAATTCATGTTTTATATAAACTGTTTACAATAAAAAACCTTCATAGAGAGTAACTTACAAAATAATTAATTATTCCAAGCGGTACATTATTAGCAATAGAATCAATTAACAAATTTATGCACTATGATCTTTCTAAAATACGTGCCCCAACGCCTTCTTGTCCCAATACATCATTTGGATTTCTTAGTGGACATTGCTCTAATGACAAGCACCCACAACCTATACACCAATCCATCTCATCTCTAAGTCGCGTAAGTTTTTGAATACGATCATCCAAACTTTTCCGCCAATCAAGAGATAACTCTTTCCATTGCTGTGCAGTTAATTTAGACCCCATCGGATACTTACTTAAAGCTTGTTTAATTTCATCTAATGGAATCCCAACTTTTTGGGCAATTTTAATGATCGCAATGTAACGCAACACCACTAAAGTAAAACGACGTTGATTACCATTGGTTCTTATACTTTTAATTAAACCTTTAGATTCGTAAAAATGAAGCGTTGAAACTGCAACACCACTGCGTTTTGCAACTTCACCTACAGTCAACAAACGGCTTTGATTCGTTTCAGTCATTTCTATTAATCACAACTTTAGTTGAGGTTTTATAAAAGGATGCTTAAACTTTGTCAAATAAGACAATTTAATTTTAACAGTTCAAGCATTTAGAATATTTATCTAAATTTTAAACTACTAGAATGAATTAAGAATATATATCCAAAAACGAACAAAAAACAATCAACTTGTTTAAATTAATACTTCAGGTCAGGCCATATAAAACAAAATACTATGGTCTATTTTCACAACCACAAACCCAAAACATATTGTAAACAAACGGCATAGGTGCGCCGAGTGGATAGACTTTAGCTTCTTCTATTTTATATGTCTTTTTTCTCGATTCGATATGTAGAATATTATCACAGCGTGCAATCACTGTTCCTTTTTTATATAGCTTTTTTCTTTCATTTTTTGCATCAAATTTATATACCAAAAAGTAAACTTTTTCCCCTACCTCTATATTTGAATGATTAACCATAATGTAACCATTACAATACTTACATTGCCAATCGTCCATATCTTAAAATATCACATACTCAAATTAAAAAAATAGAATAACTGTTTTAGTATAAATTTAATAAAAATATAAATCTAAAAAAATATTTAAAATTAAAAAATAATACTTATTTGTGACGTTTATCACACTAATTGGCTGTCAAATTATAAAAAATAAATATATAAAAGACAAATAGTTAACAAAATATAAAATAATTATCATTTTCAATTAGATCAAATATTTTAAAATCAAAATTAATACTTATAAAATTACATAAACATAATATTTATATTATTATATAATAAAAAAATAATTTAAATTATTTTTTAAGAAATATATTGAAATCAATAATTAAATATTTTTCATCTTGAATTGAAAAAAATTCACTCCTATATTTATTTAAAAAACTTAGAATATATAGAAATATATCTTGATTTTTCCTTATGACTACTCAGAGACAAAAACTTGAACTTCCTTTAGGACATAATAAATTATTGCTTCATTCATGTTGTGCTCCCTGTTCTGGAGAAGTCATGGAAGCATTAATTGAGTCCAATATAGTCTTTTCTATATTCTTTTATAATCCTAATATCCATCCAGTGAAAGAATATCTCATTCGTAAAGACGAAAATATTCGATTCGCAGAGAAACATAATATTCCGTTTATTGATGCAGATTATGACACAGACAATTGGTTTGCTCGTGCTAAAGGAATGGAAAATGAACCTGAACGTGGTATCCGATGTACCATGTGTTTTGATATGCGCTTTGAGCGTACTGCTTTATATGCTTATGAACATGGTTTTAGCTTAATCAGTAGTTCTTTAGGCATTTCAAGATGGAAAAATATGGCACAAATCAACGATTGCGGGATTCGCGCTGCTTCACACTATCCAGAAATCCAGTACTGGGACTACAACTGGCGAAAAAATGGTGGCTCTAGCCGTATGATTGAAATTAGTAAGCGTGAAGAATTCTATCAGCAAGAATATTGTGGTTGTGTCTATTCTTTACGTGATACAAATCGCTGGCGTATGAGTAATGGCCGAGATCGTATTAAACTTGGTGTTAAGTTTTATAGTAATGCTATGGAAGAAGATTAAAAATCTCTCTAGCTATTTAAAAATAAATAAGTTAATTACATTTATTTCATTTTCTAAATTTTTAACCTTAAATAAAAAGAGCCACATCTGGAGAATGTGGCTAAAAGGTATACTTAGACGAGCTTTTATGTTTTTATAATAATTAAGTTAGCTTAAAATAAGATTAATAAAAATTTTTTATTTTAAAAAGTCATAAAAATAAGCAATTTCTTTTCTCATTAGATTTATTGTGTTAGTTTTTAATACTTTAATGTTTCTATAAACTATTTATATCCAACATATAATTTCATCAATCAGTCAGAATGAAGTGTAATTATGATTCAAAATGAAATAATCAAAGTCTCGCCAGTTCAACAACAAGACTATACTCAATGGTTAGAATATTGGGTTGCCTATCAAAATTTCTATCAGGTCAATTTACCCCTCCCTATCACAAAAATGACTTGGGAGCGTTTTTTCGATGAAAAAGAACCCATTTATTGTGCTGTTGCCAAAAATAAACAAGGTATCTTAGGTTTTGTCACTTATATGTTTCATAGGTCTACTTGGGCAGAAAATAACTACTGTTATTTAGAAGATCTGTATGTATCACCTGAAGTTCGTGGACGACACATTGGTAAACAACTTATTGAGTATGTTCAGAAGCAAGCCACTGAACATAACTGCGACCGTTTATACTGGCATACACAAGAAAGTAATCATACTGCTCAAAAACTCTATGACTGGATTGCACAAAAGCCCGGCGTTATTCAATATCGTATGTCTTTAAACTAACAAGTAAAACACCAAAAGCCTCAATTCTTTTGGTGTTTTATTTTTAAACCTAGAATAATGTTTATTTATTTCTTGCTGCGAATAAGCTTACTTACTTTATCATTAACAGCTAAACACTGATTAAATGCTGCAAAACGTTTGAGTTCTTGCTCTAGCTCGAAAAAGAAATGCTCTTTATCTTTCACTGTTTTTTCTAAATGTAAGCTAATTACTTCTAACTCTTTCACACTCCGATGCGCTTTACAGTCAATTCGGCCTACCAACTCATCTTGATAGAGAATAGGTAAACAGAAATATCCAAATACCCGTTTGGCTGCTGGTACATAACATTCGATCCGATAATCAAACTCGAATAAAGAAGTTAAGCGGTCACGATGTATAAGCGAGTTATCAAAAGGCGAAAGTATTTTTAAACCAAATTCACTATCCACTTTTTGCTCTATTGCTGCTACATCCACATATAGGCTTTGACCGTCAGCAAGTTTAACCGCTGATACAATACCAGCATCAACCTGCTCTTTGAGCACAACACGCATAGCCTCTTTTAAATCATTTTTCTTTAAATGAACTAATTGTTTCCATGTAAATGCCCCATGTGCTCGAAGCGTATTATTAAATAAATACTGCGCATATTCGTAAAGCGTGGGCATTGTTAAATCAATATTTTCAGGCAAGCAACGCTCAGTCAAATCATAGACTTTTTCCATACCGTTACGCTCACAAATCATCAGATCGCCCTGCATATATAACTGCTCAAAAGCACGGCGTCCCGGACCTGTATTCCACCAATTCCCTAAACTTTTTTTATTTTTCTTGTCAATATCACGTAATCGAATTTTACCTTCAGCACGAACACGCGCCAATATTTCATTCATCAGGTGTTGATCACCTCTATTGAAATAACGGCTTTCCCCTTTCTTAACCGACATCATGGCAGGTAAAGCATAGCGATAATCTTTCATAGGAAGATAAGACGCCGCATGATACCAATATTCGAAAATCTGACGTTCGCGAACCAAACTATTTAAATGGCTTAACTCATAGTCACGCACTCGGTTCCATAATATATGGTGATGAGCACGCTCAACCACAGAGATGGTATCAATCTGCACATATCCTAAATGTTCAATCGCCTGTAAGGTTCCATCTACTCCTGTCGCAAATGGACTATTTTTTCCTAAGCCTTGTTTAAGTAAGGCAATTTTTTTCAAAGTAGATGTCATAAAAATCAAATATTGTTGTATTCATTTCAAATCTAAAAATTTCAGAATCATCCTATCACTATTCTTTAATATTCTTTGCAACCAAATCGTATTTCTTTAGATGGGTGGTATTCTCTAATCACATCATATTTTATAGGTGAATTTTGCGATAACTTTTAGGTGCCAGTCTTATCACCAAAGCCATCACGAGCACCACACAACATAAATGAAAAATCCATCCCGCTTTATAAGCACCCGTAAAATCATGTAATGCCGCTACGAACCAAGGTGGTATTGCTGCAAGTAAAAAACCACCCCCTTGCATAAGTGCAGATAAAGCTCCTGCATTGCTAGGTTCTTCAAAATGGTCAAGTGCAACAATAAGTGTTAGAGCAAAACAGCCTCCCAAGCCAATCCCTAAACAAATTGCCCATAAAATAGATGCAAACTCGGGCACAAATGCAAGTCCAGAAAAACCAGCAAATTGCATGAATAGAGTAAACCATAGCCATGGACGGCGATCTTTATATTGTCTAGCTAAAATAGGCAAAATCAGTGCCGATGCTGCTTGGCTTAAAGCAAGTAAAGCGAGCAATTTTCCACTTTGTCCACTACTCCAACCATGATCTTGAAAAGACGGTGCTAACCAAGCAACAACCGAAGAATAACCACCATTAACAAGCCCAAAACACAACATTAATAACCATGTTCTAGGTTTCTTAAGCAATGTCTTGACAGGTGCTGGAGGTGCATTCGAACTTACGATAGAGGGTAAAAAAATAAATGTTGAGATTAATGCCAATACAGCTGGTAGAGCAAAGAAAGCCAATCCCACAGGCCATAAACCCGTTATATTTGAGACCACAGGCGCTAACCATGCGCCTAATGCACCGCCCCCCATAAGCATAGCTGAATAAAGTCCCATCATCGGACCAATATGTTGACTAAACTCTCTTTTGATAATGCCTGGAAAAGCTGCTTGTATCAGCGCGACGCCTAAACCGATCACGACCGCACTGATAATTAAACCCTCAGCTGTAGGAAATAAAAATCTAAGGCCACATCCAATACAAATAGTCAGTAGAGCACTCAAAACAACTCTGCGCTCGCCAACTATGCTTTGTACGATTGGACCAATAAATGCAATGACTCCCATTAACATCATGGGCAATAAAGTGAGTAAAGCTATTCCTTGTAGACTCAACCCAGTGCCTGCTCGGATACTGGAGACTAATGGACCAATGCTTGTCATAAAAGGTCTTAAATTGAGTCCAACCAAGGCGACTGTAACAATAAGCATGGATCGAGCAAAAGAAGCTCCAGACTGATTCATTACTTTAGGCCTGACTGATTGCTTTGATAATTGTTCCACAGTACGTAAAGATCGGTACGGCCTTCAAATCGGACAGGTACATATTCAATTTTCATAGTCTGCTCAGCAAATGGTTTTGCAAGATCAGCATATATTTCAGCTGTAGATAAACCAAAAGGTTTTCCGTCTTCATTAGAATAAGCATAATGAACTGTTTTTATACCTGCTAAACGCATTGCAGCCATACACATAGGACATGGATGCCCACTTGCAAACACAGAACAACCTTCTAAATTTGCAGTTCCTAGAACTTGGCTAGCTGCACGAATTGCAAGTAATTCAGCGTGAGCCGTTGGATCATTAGTCGTCAAAATTTGATTTACACCCGAAGCAATCACTTGGCCATCTTTTACAATCACTGCTCCAAATGGTCTGCCGCCTTTTTCAATATTGTGATAAGCAAGTTCTAACGCTTGGCGTAAAAACATTTGATTTTCTTTCATCATTTATCCTCAACCAACTTTGCGCCGACTAAAAGAAGTAACTTTCAATTTCACGGTATTCACTTGAATGTACATGCTGTAGCAATGATCCAATTATCTAGATAAGAAACTTAGGTATGAAAAACTCTAAATAAGCTTTAAGAGCAGAACAATTTGGAACTAGAATAAATGTGCTTAAAAGTATTTGGAAATTAAATTATTTAATCGATTGTATTAAGATTATAAATACTTAAGCGTTCCGCTCTTTGCCTAGTTGGTGATAATTCTTATGTTTGACCCTCGTCTTCTTCGTGCATTTGTGACTATTTTTGAAAGTGGCAGTTTTACCATCGCTGCTGATAAGTTACATCTGACACAATCAACGATTAGTCAGCAATTGGCACGTCTTGAAGAATCTGTTGGTCATACTCTCATTGATCGTACATCACGACCTTTACAATTGACTGCCTCAGGTGAATATTTAATTGGTTATGCTCAAAGAATTTTGACACTTCAACAAGAAGCAGAAGCTGTTTTAAAAGATCCAGCAGGTAGTATTCCTATTCGGATTGGCTTACCAGAAGATATGATGAGTACTGCTATGGCAGAAATTTTCGGCATATTCGCACAAGCCCATCGGTCTATTCGCTTAGATGTTACTTCTGGTCTAAGCCGTAACCTAACAGAGCGTTACCGAAATGGTGAACTGGATATTGTTATTGTGAAAGAGCCTACTGCCAGTGCTGATTGCTATGCATCTTTTCCTGAAGAAATGGCTTGGTTTGAAAGTGAAAATACGATTACACCCATAACCGATCCCATTCGTTTAGTGACTTTTCCCCAAGGTGGACTTTATCGAGACGAAATGTTTGAAACCTTAGAGCGAGAACGGAAACGTTGGTATATTGCTTTTACAGGCAGTAGTTTAGAAAGTGTTTTAGTCAGTGTCGAAACAGGTTTGGGAATATCTTTACTTCCTGTAAGTACCACTAAAGGTCGTCGTGTACGTAAATATAGGTCGTTAGGTGAAGCTTCACCTATGGTAGTTTCAATTTACACATGGGAAAAAGCTGGGTTGATTTCCCAGCTTGCTGATAAGATGACTACTGTATTGCAGGATCGTTTCGAATCGCTCTCTTAAGCTTTTAACTTATTTCATTTAAGCTTTCAGCAATCAATTTTTCCGCCATTTCCTGAGTTTTCTTCAAACCAGGCATTCTATACTCGGTATGACCATAGTCTTGTATAGATTTCCAGCGTCCACCCCATGTCAGTCCAACGGACTCTGCAACTTGCCCATACAGACGATACCCCTGCATAGCCCATGGATCACGTTCAGAAATAACCACTTTACCATTTCGTTTAAATGCTACATCTGCTGCTAAACCAAATTGATGGTAGCTCTGATAACCTTTTGCCTTGGTTGTATTCGGGTTGCCTGCCAACATATTTTGGCGCCCTGGACTGCGATAACCTTCAAGCAAGACTAACTCATAACCATATTGCTCTTTCATAATTTTAAAGACCATAAGCAAGCGCTGCTTATAGCGTGGGTTCATTTTGTCCCACTTACGATTGACCATATTGGTATCTAAAATTGCACGGCCATCGAAACTTGCTTTATCAATAGGTGAAGAATTAATTGCACCACTGTCTTGAGAAGCATATTGTTGTTCTAATTGAGTCGCTTCAACAATTGCCGCTTCAATCAGACCTTCATCCACTTCAGGTGGTGGTGATAAGATTTCTCCATTTAATAATGTGTAAATTTGCGGATCAGTTTTTTTTAAGTATTCGGCTTCAATCCGAGTTGAACTAATCGGACGAGTAAAGGCAAAAACTAAAATGCTGGCAAATAAAAAAAATCCTGCAATTACAATCCACCATTGTTGCAAATGCCAATGAGATTGTAATTTTTCAGGTGCAGCTGCCTGATTCATGGTCTGGGCAAATTGCCTGACCTGATTTAGTTGCCGACGTCCCTGAGGTAATAACGATAAAACAAATGTTCTACCTTTACTTCTGAGTTCGTAAGACATTAAAAATGCCAGCCCTATAGCAAGGCAGGCAAAACAAAAGAAAATTAGAAAAATCATCATGACTTAACTAATTCACCGCAAATGGACTGCGAGTCACTTTGATATCAACCGATGCTTTCGGTGTTTCCGCCTCAGCCTCTGGCTCAACTGGAACTTTCTTAGCTTCAGCAGGTTTAGCTTGAACTACCTTAGGTTGAGCGATAGGTTTTTGCTGAGCTGGTTGTATTGCTTGAGTGGGTTTAGCCACAACTTGTTGCTTAGGTGCTACCCGTTCACCTGTTAACTGTGCATCAAAAGGTGAAACACGTTGCTGAGTTGGAGCCGCATTTTTATGAGGAGCAGGTTTAAAAATACCACTCAGTTCATTTTCTTTAGGTTGCTCAAAACCATCATGGCTCATTGGATCAGCTTGCTCTTGCTGATCAACTGTAATTTGTCCATGCGTAGAAGAATTCGTCATCAATACTGGATCACGTTCCTGATCTTGATTTGACTTACTCTCAACAGTGGTAGGATCTGACGAATACGGTTGAGACAAGAACAGGAACAGTGAGATGCTTACAAACACCCCGGCAATAATACCAATGATGATATAGATTACTGGTGATCTCGACTTTTTTTTATTCGATTGCAAAACTCGAATAGAAGTTGGTTTTTCCTGAGCCATTTCGTTCCATCATCAAGGTAAATAAATTGTAATATGTGCCTGCTCTTGTGGGGCAGAAATCACATTTTGATAAGTAGATAATGCTTTATCATTTTGATTATTCAACATAAATCTTAGACCCGCGAAGGTAAGCAATGCAAAAATCAATAAGAAAATCAAAATCCAGAAAAAAGGTAATTCGCGATGAATAATATTTCGTATCTGATCAGGAATTGCCGAGAACGGCGAAAAAGCAACTTTTTTACCTTTTAAATAATCAATTACGTCACCTACTCGCGCAACCAAATGATTTAAGCTTTCGATAGACTCAATTCGATATTTACCCTGAAAACCTAATAATAGACAGTAATGGAATACTTCAAGAGCAGCCAAACGATCTTTTCCACGGCTTCTCAACTGTTCTAATATTTCGAAGAACTGATAACCCGCCAATTGAGAACCAAATAAGCTCAATTGCAACGGACTAATCAACCAAGCATTTTGCAAATTAAAATAGCTTGGGTCTTGTTGGGTCACGATTGTTTCATCAATCAATGCACAAAATGCATATTTAGCATCATGAATATCATCTGCTGAAAACTGCAACTTTTTAGCTTGTTGTTCAAATCGATTAAGCAAATCTAAAATCTTTTCACGAAACCGCTGCGGGTCAGCTGGCACATACTGATTTCGAATCAAAAAGATTAAATAAAAACCATCGTGCAATAAATCGATCAGATTAATCGCCTGTAGTTTTGATTGGGACTGGCTATTATTATTTCCCCCTGTCCCGATTTGCCCGTCATCAAATAAAGAAGGAGCACCTGTAGATTGTGACATTTTTCTCTCCTTTATCTTTAAGCGTTCATGACCGCAATCAGCTCAATACTGATATCTTGGAAGCCCGCTGGAACGTAAATACAAATCGTCTCTGAATCTAACATGCGCTGATAGAGTTCATGATGCGGTTCGATTTCGAAATAGCTCACGCCAGAACGCACTGGAATAGCCGTTGGAACTTGAATTAAGTGGTGTAATGGAATGGCTGGTAATGCTGCAACAACACGCTGTTCAACATCCAGCGTACTACCGATTTTAAACCGTAGAGGTACAATCTGAATCAACTCGTGAGTCTGCATTGCACTGCTGGATACGGCTATATAAAGTCTAGTATCACGAGTAATCTTATCTGTCTCGAGGCTTCCTACCCAATATGAAGGACGAATTTCTTTAAGGGCAATACTGATGTAGCGACTAGAAATAATGGTATCTAATAAATCACGCAAAATGGTGTCGAGCTGGGTAAAACTCTCTTGCAAATTGTGATGTTTATAGGCTGGTAACTGATCAACTTCATAAGCTGTCGAAAAAGTTAATAATGAGCCCGCTAAACGCAATAATTCAAAAAACAATCGTTCCGGATGAATTTGTGGATATTGCAAGAAATGATTCAGACCAGCATGTGCAGTGTTTAAAGCATTGACTAACCAAAACGAAACGATATCACCTGAACGGAATTCAATTAATTTCTGTTCATTTTCACGGTTGTTGGTTTGAATGGTTTTAATTTTTGCCTTAATAACATTCAATGTTCTTTTTAAATTCGAAACCAATGTCTCAGATGCATCGACATGCAAAATAGGTGGAATAAATTTACGATCAATTTCAAAAGCACCTGAACTCTGACGTTTGATTTTACCAATTGGCAAATAAAGAAAACCATCCAGATTATGATCAGGATTACTGTTTGCATCTAATAATTTAAACACAGCTCGACGACGCAATAAGCTGATATCAGCTTCTGTCGCATTTGTGAACAGATCGTGGGTCTCAACCAAATGTGATTGATAACGCCCCTTCTGTGATTGATTTTGATCAATTAAATTCTGTTTATTGGCTTGTAATAATGGTAATGCCAAATAAATGACCATCTCACCACGTAAATTAAGCTCATCAAGCAGAATTGGTTCAGGTAATAAATCGTAAGCCGGTGCCTGATATATTTCGCCGTCTTGCCAAATCATTTCTACCGATTCAAGCGCAAGAATATGTGTACTAAGCTGTGCTTCATCAAAACTTAATTTTTGAACACCATATGAAAATGGCACAACAGCACGAACAGTGTGATTTAAGCGTTGTTCATGATAGGTATCTTGAATTTGGAAATGTTGAGGTCTTAAAAATAAACCTTCGCCCCACAGGACTTTTTCAGCTTTAAACATATGTCTTTACCAATCTTTATTCATATTCATTTTTAGGCTGCACACCTAACATTTCCTGAACCATTTGTAATGGGTTTTCATCTTTAATGACTTGTGCCAACCATTCATGTAATGGCATTTGACTCCATTTAATGGTCTTTTGAAGCATATAACTCACAGGACTATGTGGCTCGTTGGCCTGAAAATAATCGGCTATTTCTTGTAGCACTTTCATTGCTTGCTCACGGTTAGCCAAGTGAGTTTGTGCTTGAGGCTGAAACATAGGCTGTTCTGATACGATTTGTACAGGCACTTGATTTTCCATAGATGGAGTCGTAATAACAGCGGCCTGTTCTTGGGTTTGGGCAAGCCCACTACCAAAAGCCTCTGCTTTATAAATCTTGCGTAAGGTGCTGTGAATGGTTTCAAATGCAGAATCAATTGCAGCAAAACTTGGTGCATCTAATCCCATTAAGTGATCAAGCGTCTGTTTTAAAACATTCCACTCCGTTAGAACTAAAGTAAACTCTTGATAATTTGAATATTGAAAGGTTTTAGACGTATTAAAAATCGCTTGATCAAATTGTTCCAATTCAGATGGACCTGATTGGCTGTCGTACTCTTCTGTTTGCTTACGACGAATGTTTTCGTGGTATAGAAAATTATCGTAATCAAGTAAGTTGTAATAAGGAGCTGTGTTAGTTAAAGATACTTTCTTCAACAAACCAGGCAACTGATTAATTAAACCTTGTAATAAACCAATACGTTGGTCTAAATCATCATCTTCAATAATCGGATGAATATCCTGCCAATATTGGTTCAGCATGGTATGGGTTAAAGTTAAACCCTTTACCATACCCTCAAAGCCATTTAGATGAGTCCAGGCTTCTATTAACCATGTTAATAGACGGATATCTTTGGTTTTTTCTGTGAGCAAATTACTGACGCTCTTTGCGACAAAATCCCAATCTGCCTGTTTCCGCTCAGCAACCCAATCCCCCTGATCTAATAATAGATCATCCTCAGTTCTCGCTTTCTTTATTTCGTGAAATTCATTAGAAAATGAATAATCCTCTCCACAAAGTAAGCTGTCATTAATGGGTTTAAGTAGTTCAGAAATATCAATACTCATCTAATTTTAGCTCTATTAATTTTAAACTTCTGATTTCAACTTTTTACTAGTCCGTTTTTTAGCAGGCTTCGCCACAGGATCTAGTAAATATTGGATTTCATCATCTTTGGCATCAATCATGATTACTTTCGGCAATTTTTGATCTGCTAACGCCACTAAAATTTCAGTTGCCAAAGCGGGTAAAACTGTCGAATTTAAGATGTTATCGACATTACGGGCGCCACTATCCACTTCAGTACAACGGCTAAGTAGTAACTCGACTAAATCCTCTGAATATTGGACTGCTGTTCCATATTGTTTTTCGATTCGAGCGGTAATTTTGCCCAACTTGTGTTTAATAATTCGAACCAATAAATCGTCATGCAACGGGAAATATGGCACAACTCTCATACGTCCTAAAAAGGCTGGTTTAAATTGTTTATATAAACTTGGTTTTAAATGCTCAATTAACTCTTCTGCTGTAGGCCACTCTTCAACAGGCTGATTTAAACACGCCTGCATAATTGCACTAGAACCTGCATTTGAAGTTAATAAAATTGTCGTGTTTTTAAAATCAATAACACGACCTTCACCATCTTCTAAAGTACCTTTATCAAATACTTGGTAGAACAGCTCTTGCACATCGCTATGTGCTTTTTCAATTTCGTCGAGTAGTACAACACTATAAGGATTACGACGTACTGCTTCGGTTAACACACCGCCTTGACCATAACCCACATATCCTGGAGGTGCACCTTTAAGTGAAGATACCGTATGCGCTTCTTGATATTCAGACATATTAATCGTGATTAAATGCTGCTCACCACCATACAGCTCATTTGCTAAGGTAATTGCGGTTTCAGTCTTACCCACCCCGCTAGGGCCAACTAAAAGGAATACACCTTGAGGTTTATTTGGATCTTCTAATTTAGCCTTTGATGTTTTAATACCTTGAACCAATTGTGTAAGTGCATAATCTTGGCCCATTACACGCTCGCCCAATTTATCTTCAAGCGTTAAGATTTGCTTAATTTCATCATTTACCATTTTCCCAACAGGAATACCGGTCCAATCAGAAATAATTTCATTAATAATTTGAGAATTTACACGCTCAAAAACTAATGGCTGTTGGCCTTGAATATCAGCAAGATCTTTGCGCATTAAATTAATCTGATCATAGGCTTCAGACTCATTAGAATGGCTTTGCGCTTCTAATTCCTGAATTTTACGAACTAGCTCTAATTCTTTTTGCCATTGTTCCTGAGTTTCTTGAATCTCGTTTTGTAAAGACTCTAAATGATTCTTCAGATTCTCTAATCGTTCATGGTGTATTGGAATCTGACGATGTTCATTTTCCAAAATCTGTTGCTCAAGCTTTAAGTTATGTTCTTGTGCCTTCAATTGATCAAGTTTGACTGGCTGTGCATTTTGGGTCAACGCTACACGTGCTGCCGCAGTATCAAGAACACTTACTGCTTTATCCGGGAGTTGACGACCACTAATATAGCGATGAGAAGCATGTACAGCTGTGATAATTGCTTCATCATCAATTTGTAAATTAAAGTGCTTTTGCATTACTGGAATCATTGCACGTAGCATATCAACAGCAACTTCTTCGGTCGGCTCTTCAACCTTCACAACCTGAAAACGGCGGCTTAAGGCAGCATCTTTTTCAAAATACTGTTTATATTCAGCCCATGTTGTTGCAGCAATCGTTCGTAGCTCACCACGTGCAAGTGCAGGTTTTAAAAGGTTAGCAGCATCGTTTTGCCCTGCTTGGCCACCTGCACCAATAAGCGTATGTGCTTCATCAATGAATAAAATAATAGGATGAGCCGAAGCCTGAACTTCCTGAATCACTTGTTTTAAACGGTTTTCAAACTCACCTTTAACACTTGCACCTGCTTGTAAAAGGCCCATATCTAAAACATGCAAATGTACATTTTTTAAAGCCTCAGGAACTAAACCTTGAGCAATTTTTAAAGCTAGCCCTTCAACTACAGCTGTTTTACCTACACCAGGTTCGCCAGTTAAAATCGGGTTATTTTGGCGTCTGCGCATTAAAATATCGAGCATTAAACGAATTTCAAATTCACGCCCAATAACTGGATCAATTCCACCATTCTTCGCTTTTTCAGTTAAATTAATCGTATATTGATCTAAAGCTGGTGTTTTTTGAGTTTTTACATTTGGAGTAGCAACTTGTTCTAGCTCAGCTTCTTCGTGTGAAGAAGTTTTAGGTTCTTCTTGTTGTTCTACACTCTTTTCACAAATCTCAAGAAATTTATGCTTCATTGAGTCTATCGGTAAAAGATCAAATAAACTCGAAGCTCTTGTTGCAATTTGATATAAATCTGGTGCAGTTAATAATGCAACTAACAAATGACCACTACGAATGACAGGGTTTTGTTCTGCCGAAGCCAATAACCAAGCTTGCTCAAATAAACGAACAATGGATTTAGCAAAAATTGGAGTACGTGTATTACCTTTTGGTAATTGAGAGATTGTCTCTTTTAAATCATCTGCCAAAGCATCAGCTGAGATTTTATATTTTTTTAATAAAATTTTTAAATCATTTTCTAAAGACTGATTAAGTAGCTCTAAAAATAAATGTTCAATTTCAATTTCGTAGTTTTGCTGAAGGACACAAGCATTAGCCGATTTTTCTAAAGCAGTGCGCGCAACTGTAGAAAGTTTTGTAATTAAAATTTTTAAACTACTCATCATTACTCTCAATATTTTTAAATAATTTAATACTTAAAATCATAATGCCCGTATATTACCAAAATTTAGCTTTATCCGACAAATAACCTAGCATCATAATCATTAATATGATTTGTTCGATTTCTTATTTCTATATAAAAAATCTAATATCATTAAGAACATTTAATTAGTACATATATCTTTTCAAGTTAATAATTTAAGTGAAAAGATATATCCTCTACTATCCTTGATTAACCAAACTTTGTTTCGGTAATAATTTACAACCACAAGATAATGAATCATTTACTCTTGCTGCTGATTTTCCCATGACTTGCATATTTGGATCTCCAGAAACAATCGTAGAAACCGTTTTATGAGCCGGACAAGTTGCTTTGTCACCTACACATGCAATTGCAATTCCATCTATTAAAAATGCACTATTACCAGAAATGACTTGCCCTCCACCTGTCGTTGGGCAACCAATCGTAATATAAGGGCTAGCCATATTCTTCTCCTTATGTTTATAAAACGGTGAACTCAATTCGACGGTTTTTCTTTCTGCCTTCTGGAGACGTATTATCTGCTACAGGTTTAGTGGAACCTAATCCTTCTGCAGACAAATGATCAGCAGGAATGTTCTTACTCACCAAATAATTTTTAACTGCTAATGCACGGTCTTGACTGAGTTTTAAGTTTTTAGTCGCATCTCCAGAACTATCAGTATGTCCTACAATTTTGACTTTTTTACCGCCAACTTTATTTAAAGCAACCGCCATTTCATCAAGAATTTTTTGGCCAGCATCTGTGAGCACTGCACTACCAGATTCAAATTCAATAATTCGATTTTTTAAAGCATCATCAATGACTTTCTGCTCAGCCTGATTTACAGAAAGCTGTGAAAATAATTGATATGGTGGCTGTACTAAACCCTGAAATATCTGAATAGTTGGTTGTATTTCTGTAGGATTTAGCATTTTTCCAGTCAGTTCAAATCGCGTGCCGTTAACACTTAACTTGCCCTGAGAAACTTTTTTAAGATCTGGTGTAATCACTCTTGTTACAGAGTCACTCCAGCCATTTGGAGCTGCTACTGGTCGAACTTGTATTTTATCTACCACTTGGTCTGCACCATAAACAGACTGCATTTTCATTAAAATAGCCTGTTTACTTGCTTCGTTTGGCACGACACCTTCAACAACGATTGGCTGTGCTAAAGCATAATTCGCAATCGCATAGATACAACAGCCTTTTATTAATTGTGAAAGTTTAATTTGATATTTTTGATTCATTGTTATTCACCCAAAAAAGTCTGTCTAAATAGTTTTAAACCTTGATTTAAACTTAATTGGCGTTGGCATAAAGATTGTTCTAGCGTAGCTAAACCAGCATTTTGTTCCAAATAAGTATCAATCCATTGAGCTTCTATTAAAGAAACCCAATGTTTACTATCCATATTCTGAGTAAAAATATCGCTAAGAGCTAAAATATCCGCACCCTGAAAACCAAAGAATAATACTGGCTGCTCTCGATGTAACAATCCAATCAAGACTTCAGTATTATGTTGTTTTAAAAAACGACAAATGATACTGACCCAGAATGCTGCTATTTCATAACAATAAGCAGGATTATTAATCGGCAAAATTAGCACTTTATTTAAGCGACTGGTTCCATTTTGTAAAATGGGCTGCAGTAATAATCCTAGCCCAATCATACTTTGAGCTAATTCATAAATACTTAGCTTCATTAACTGAGCAAACGAATGCATTGTATGGTTTTCATAAAAACCGACACATTCACGTTCAGATAAAACTTGAATTTGATTTGGTAAATGATTGAGCTTACCAAATAATAAATCAGAATCTTTAATACCTCTTAAAGCACGATTATTTTGAAATAAATCAACTAAAACATGCTTATAACTATAAGGTGCATATAATAAATTTTCGTATGGTAAATCAATCTCAAGTAAATGACTGAGTACCATTGGAAAAGCTCGGCCTGAACTGTCTTCGCTCGCCAGTAAATTTGCAGCTAAAAACATATTCTCTTGTGGATTTGCAATAAAGAAGTCCAATGGAGGCAACGTACCATATGCCTCTTTGAACGTAGTGGATTGCATTGCATATTCCAGCGCTTCTGTAATCCACTGGTCAAGGACCTGTATTAAGGCATATTGACCCTTTGTTTTTAAGAAATCACCGCGTGCCGGACTCTTCCCATAATACAGAGGAGTTGTTTTTAATGTATGCATTAGCTCCCCTCCTTTAATGTTGAGGTTACTTTCCCTGTCATGGCTTAACTCCCGCAGTTGGTTGAGTTGCAGCAGGTTGTGTTAATGCAGCAACTGGATTTGCAGGTTTTGTAGGAGCAGCAGCCTGAGCTGGTGCTTGCTGCGCCGATACAACACGGGCAGCTTTATCAGCAGTAACTTTGTCAACCAATTGCATACCAGAGTAACCGCGACTTGAGCCGATACTGCCTGAGTTACTACTAATAAGACGGAAGTTCATTTTCACAAACAATGATGGATCCGTCTTACTGCGCCAAAGCATTTCGAAACCACCGTTCTGCTCTTTACGCTGTGCACTATCAATTAAGCGGTTAATACCATATTCACCTGGCTCATCAAAAATCGTATGAGTTTGACCTTGTAAATCTACAGCCGTAATACGCGCACCAGGAATGCTGCCTTGATTTGGCCAAATAAAGTTAACCCATTGCTGTACACCATTTTCATAAGTCATACGCTGACCATCAATATCAACGGTATATGAAAGCAATTGCGGGTTTTGAATTGGGTAGAACTGGAAGTTAGACTGATTTGTTGCCGGAACCGCTGGTGCCTGACTATTTAATTCCCCAGTTGCCATACCATTTGTAGGTGCAACATAGCGCTGGAAATTCATTACAAATTGCGGGTTTAAACTAATACCCAAATCTTTCCATGTTTTTGAAGTTAAGGTATAGCCACGACGAATAACAAATGGGTCTAAGCTCTCTTTAACAAAACGGGAAATGCTACCGTTTTCACCAAGAATTTGACCAATTTCACTACTTGTTGCTTGTAAAGAAGCGGATGAGTTAAACGGATATTTCTTAGCAAGATTTGTAGTAAATGGCTGATACGCTTGCATAACCCAAAGTTTATTAATTTCATCTTGAGTAGGCGTAATTAAACTTTCAAAGGCTTGTGTAAGAGGACTTACCACTAATTTTTGTAGCAATTGCTGATCAATTTCACTGAAACCAACCGCCATTTTTTCATCAACAATTTTTTGAGTCTGATTAAATACCGATGTCTGCTCATTTAAGGTTTGCTTAACCAATGTCATAGCACTTGGCCCAACCTCACCCGCATTTTTAAGTTCATTAAACTTACTACGCACTAAAGCAAGATTTGTCATATATTCATCAAGTAAAGATTTACCCTGTTGATCATCACGTTTACGGACCAACTGATAGAACATTTGATATTCTTGAGAAATAGCACCTTGAGCATTAGCAACTGCTTGATTTGCTAATTGTTTATCATCACGGTTTAAGACTTTGCGTTTGAACCATGCAATAAATCCTTTTTGAGGAGCAGCTAATTCTGCTTGAACAACTGGATTGTCCCAATTTGTTTCAATAGCTACACGTTCAATAAGCGTGCGAATTGGTGAATTTTGTGGCTCACCTAATACATCAATATTTTTGACTTGCTGAGCAAATTGATTTGCTTTTGCATAGTGAATACCACTTAAGAATTTTCTCCATTCCGCAATATATTCTTGCTTATAAAGTGCTGTGAGCTGCTTTCTAATTTGCTCTGGGCTACCCGAGAAAGTTAAGTCATCAGATTGACGACTATTAAGCACCCAGTCTTTACTATCTGTAGGCTTATCTGCTGCTTCCTCAATGGCTTTTTCTACGTAGTCATTCCAAGCTTTTTGAGTAAATACACCTGGTAATGCATAGCTGCCTAACACAACATTTTTATTTGCCTCACCAACAATTTGACTTACTGTCAAAGCTGGGAAGCGAACAGCAGCACGCATTTTAATTTCGTTATAAACACGGTCACGTGCTGGCATACCTCTAATCACAGAGAGCAATACTTGACGTGTCTGATCAACTAATTGAGAGTCAGCATCCAAAATTGGGAACTGCTTATCATTTGCTAATGTCATTGCATACGACAAGATCTGTTCAGCTTCCTGAATCATATCTGCACGTGGCATTTGCCCTTTATTAGCATCCAGCCAAGAACGCCAGAAACGTGTTACCTGATCACTTAAATGACTTGCATCCATATACTGTGGATTACTCATCATCAAATATGCTTTTAATGCATTATAAGCATCTTGAGGGTTGGTATCTGACGGCTCTAAATATTGCTGAGTTTGAGCAGTTTGCTTAATCTCAACGTTGGTATGATTTGCTTTTAAAGTCGCTTCGTTATTTTTTACACGTTGCAAATACTGAGCAATATTTTGCTGAGTAGGTGTTAAAACAATTTGTTTAACGCCTTTTAAATATTCAGCTTTTAATTTTTCACGTAATTCATTGCCTTGATATAAACCAAAACTAAATTTTAGAGGTCTATTTTCATCAAACTCGTCTAATTGCTGTAGACGTCTTTGTAAAATAAGTAGGGCTTCCAATTGAGTTGATAATTGTTGACCCGAACTCTTCTCTAACTGAACAACTTTATTTAAATCGGCTTGAACTTCACCAATAAGTTGTTGGTTATTGCGATACGACCAAATCCACACACCCAGAATAATTGAAACGCCAGCTAAAGCACCAATAAATGCAATATAACGCTGACGCTTTTTACCTGCATTTACATGCTGTTTAACTAAATCTTTATCTCTTAAAATAATATCTGAAAATAAGCCTTTTAAGAAATAACCATGGTTAGGCGTTGTTTTTAATTGATCTCTTACTTCATTTTGAGCAATTTGAGAAAGCTGAAATTCTTGTGCAATTTGCTCAGTCATTGGGCTTTCTATTACACCCTCTTGCAAGGCACTTGTGAAATAGAAACCACGGAAAACTGGTTGGAACTGGTAAGGGTTATCTTCAAAAAGTGTAGCAATAAAACTTTTTAATGCAGGTTTTAATGTTTTAAATTCTAATGGGAAGGTCATCACACTCGGTGAGATATTTTGAGAGTGTCTACGACTAAGATGGGTCGAGCTTACCCCTTTTAAACCATCGTAAAGAATATTGTAGTGTTTCTCAAAAAGATCTACAGCATTATGAGAAGAATTCTGCTCGTATGGCAGTGTTGCACCCCATGCCTGATTATATTCTTGTACTTCATAGAACTCGAAAAATTCGGTAAAACCCGCAATCAAATCCATTTTTGAAAAGACTAAATAAACGGGTACTACAACTTCTAAACGTTCCGTTAAATCTTGAATACGAGCACGTAAATTTTTAGCAAGCTTCAATGAATGTTCAGGACTTTGGCTCACCAGTTCAGCAATACTTACAATAAGAATTAAGCCATTCACTGGAGCTTTAGAACGGTTTTTCTTTAATATATTTAAAAAACCTAACCACTCTGAATGATCTTCGCTATATACCGAATAACGACCAGCCGTATCTAATAAAATACCTTCTGTAGAAAAGAACCAGTCACAATTACGGGTACCACTTAAACCGGCCGAAACCATTTTTTGATGTGTTTCTTCAAAAGGAAACTTTAAACCAGAATTATAGATTGCAGAACTTTTACCAGCGGCTGGATTACCAATAACCATATACCACGGCAACTCATATAGTGCTGCATTACCCTTCTTATCTCCTAGCTTTGACTTACGAATCAATTGAATAGATTCTTTCATTTGTTGGCTGATAAGTTGCAGCTCTTCTTTATCTTTATTTTTGCCGTACTCAGCTTGGGTATCTTTTTCTATCGCTTCAGCAAGCTCTTCACCTTGAACGGCATGCTTTTTTCGCTGAATTAGCCAATAAATTCCATAAACAATGAGCCCTAAAGCATAAGCAGATGCTAAAGCCCAAAATATATGGCGAGGAATTGAAGTATAGGAAGACATCAATGCCACGAACAATGACAAGGCGATAATTGCTTTAGGATTCGTGATGTACTGCCACAAGTAGCCTAAAATTGTATGCATTCTATTCTCGTTCTAAGTTCAAAGTTTAAATTAGCTATTCAACACCATCGCATCATCTTCTGAATTTTCAGTGACACTCTGCACAAAGGTATGTGCTGACACCGTATTTTCGCCAAAGACAAAAGGAACGATATGTTCAGGAAAATGCATACTGAGCATAAAGCCATAAATATCAACTAAATGCTGAGTATGCCCCAATGAAGATTTCACATAAATAAAGTGATGCGGTTCAACAGAAGTTTGCGTAAGTTGCTGCTGCAAATGCTTCGCTGCTTTTATATCTGTCTGATCTGAAACAATAAGTACATATGGCTCATCCCCCTCGTACTGCGGCAATTCATTTAAATTCAGGATATTAAGAACTTTTGCAGTTTTTTCTTGACCAATTACGACTTTTAAATTTTTAGCGGGTTCAAGTTCTTCAATTTTTAAGGAGGGATCTGCAATAAGGCAGCTTGTAGCAAACTCCGCCGGAATATAATCTTTAACCATCCAAGACTTTTCATCAATCAGGTCTTGATCAATTTCTGAATCAACGGCAAGCACGAGAAATATTTCATGCTCTTTCTTTTGAATACGTTTTAATAAATGAATAAACTCTTGATAAGCCACACGTTCTCCCAAAAAGTGATATTCGATATGAACTTTTTGGGAAATAATGCCAATTTCAGTAAAGAACTCTAAAATTAAATCGTTACTTTGCTCATCATTCCATATATGCAATAAATCTTCTGGAAGAAGAATATGTAAATTCAGTCGATTTAAACGATGTACTTCAACTACAGGTGTTTCTGTATCTTCATATTCAGAATTTGGATCAGCCCATGCAGGATGCATGTGATATTCACGGATCTGATGAGATTCATAAAATAAAATTGAACGCTTTAAATGTTCAGCCAAGCGATACAAATTCTCTATGTTTTGTTCTAATTGCTGTCTTATTAAAGACATGATACGAACTTGTCTTGGTGAAGCTGCGTATTCGAAATTCTCTTCATCCGACTCGGCCAAATCTTTAATTCGATAAGATAAAAGTGGCAATCCATAAGAATTCAACAACTGATCATCAAGCTCTGGACTTTTGAAATCTTGTATTTCTTTAATAATAGTTTCATTCTCGCCCAATGCATGAATAGCAAAAGCAGAGTAAATATGAAAATCTAACTGCTCTAGAGGCTGATCAGGTGTAGTCGTTTGTTTTTGGCTATCATCATTTTGGCTTTGATTTACAGCTTTCTCTTTCTTTTCTTTATAACTTTTATAAGCGCTATAAATCAGCCAAGGCGATAAGATCGCCAATGTAATAATTGCCGGTAATAAAAGAAAATAAAGGAAAAAATCCCCTTTATCAGGGTTATATTGAACATCGCGCCAGTAGAAAATAATCAATCCACTAACAATTGTAAAAATAGCGATGAATGAGAGTAATATTTTTTTAATCATATTTGCTCTCCAATAAGGCTATAACATGTTTCATGGCTATGGGTGCTAGGCTTGCGAGACATTAAAAAAGCACCTTGCCCTAAGCCATTGGCTTGGCTTTGAGTCAGGCGAACAGGTTGTATTTCCGACTCATCTAATATCAGTCTTAGATCGATTGAAAGTGTCGGACTGCACCATGTTTCTACAATTTTTTTAAGCTTTAAACTAAGCTCTTGGTGAGGTAAAAACTTTAAATATTGCTGACGCTTAAGTGGACCTATCTGAATCTCAATTTTTCCATCAATTTGTTGAATCGTTTCCCCACAAAACGTGTTAATACCAAGTAAGCTAGGCTGGCTTCCACCTAAAGTTGTTAACTGATCACTTGCTAACTTAAATGATTCTTGTATGAACTCTTTAATTGTAATTTCATGCTTAAATATACAACTCAACATTGTTTTCAAAGCATGAACGGTATTATTTTGCCCCTGCATTAAACCCGAAAATTCAGCAAAATATTCATCCAAATCTTGTTGTTGATGTTGTGATCGAACATAACCATTTAAAGCATGCAGGATATCCAAATAATCATTTTTATTTTCTATTTCATATCGCACAGGCAAGTGATAAGTAATACTTGACTCTACATACTGACCAGTTAACTTATGATTAAATAAACTCAAAAACTCTTTAGTTTCAGCTCGTTGCTGCCGTGGAGCCTGCTTAATTTTATTTGTATAAGTATAAGGTAATGCCCCTTGTATACCGGTAAGGCCAACGATCAAGTTAGTTAAATGAACACGCTCATCTACTAATTCTAAACTTTCAATTTCAGTGGCCGGAAAGTTTAAGTTAAACGAGGTCTCAAATTTAAAATGATCAGTCCATGACGAACAGGCATCATTAGCTGGGCTATGACGCAATAACCGTGTTGCTTGAATAAATTCAAAAGATTTAGGGCGTTGAAACAACTCAGCCGTTATAGAAGAGTCTTGCCACCAACGTTCTGACTGCATTGGTATAACTCCTGCTGAGATGAATAATCCTTAACCACCAAATCAACAAAACTATTAATTTGAACCTTTAAATTAAAAACACGACTTAATAGTTGACTAAAAATATATAAGCTATGCCCTCTAAATACAGATGAATCAATTTGTAATTCAGCTTTTACCCCTCTCACAAACATTGGAAATGGTTTGCCATCTACAAGTTTATGGGTAAGTGAAAATTCTAATTTTTTAATTGATTCAATAATTAAATAATTTTCTTTTGACTGCGGTAAGTTATATAAAGCCAACAGCTCTTTAACATGAGAAACAGCATCCCCTTTCATAAGCGCTAAGCTATTTAATGAAAGATGTGAAATTACACGCCATTGCTCACTTTGGCCTTGTTCAAACTTATAAGGTTTGGTTGGTCGCTTTAAGACAATGGCACGTCTCGCCAAACTACTATCATTTAAATTTAATACGTTATTAGACTGACCGAGTGCTTCATGAGGCAAATCACGGTTTGAACATAATAATTTGGTACTAATAAAATCTGAGCGTGTTGAAAATGGATTTAGATTTTTAGAAATAATGGAATAGCCCATTTCAACAAAATTAGACTGTAACTTTTGATAATTCACTGAGTAAAAAAAGCGAGCTGTATCATTGTGATAATGACTCATCGCAAAAAACGGTAAAACAGGAACATAACTTTCTTCCTGATTTGTTTTTTCACGCACCATGTTCATCTCAAGTATTGAATATACTTGATAAAATTCAGGATGATGAGCATCTGTAACCAGTGGATATTCGAGTTGCTTATGAACTATCTTTTGAGGTTCGGCATATTTTTCAAATAAGTTAATTACTGGGGTAGAGAGGTGGATCAGGAAATTTGAACAACACTTATAAGTGATATTTTGCTCCCCAAATGATGTTATAAACATCAATATATGGAGTATTTTATGGCACGTAGACCAAGAAGAAATCATTCAAATGATTTTAAAGCTAAGGTAGCACTTGCTGCGATTAAAGCAGAAAAAACACTTGCTGAATTGAGTGCTGAATTTGATGTTCATCAAAACCAAATTATCGACTGGAAAAATCAACTGATTTCAGCTTCCTCGCAAGCTTTCGATCAATCAAAAGCTCCAACAGAACCACCCATCGATCTAAAAAAAAGAGGTGGTCCCACATGTTTGAACAACTAAAAGCTTATTTATAAGTGATACTCTGCTCTAGTTAAGCTACCTTATTTTGTTGTGGTAGCTGGTCATAGTAAAACTCATCTGGAGTCATTTTGTCCAGACTCGAATGAGGTCGTTTCAAATTATAAAATTCAAAATATGCGTTTAATTGCTTCTTCGCATCCAAAACATTGCTGTAGGCTTTGAGATACACCTCTTCATATTTAACGCTCCGCCATAATCGTTCAACCATCACATTATCAACCCATCGACCTTTACCATCCATGCTGATTTGGATGTCATTTGATTTCAATACATCAATAAATGCATCACTGGTAAACTGACTGCCTTGGTCTGTATTAAATATTTCAGGTCGACCATATTTTTCAATAGCTTCATTTAATGTTTCTATGCAAAATGTAACCTCCATACTAATCGATACTCTATGCGCAAGTACCTTGCGGCTATGCCAATCAATCACAGCACATAAATAAACAAAGCCTTTTGCCATAGGGATATACGTTATATCCGTAGACCACACTTGATTACTGCGCTGAATAGCCAATCCTTTGAGCAGATATGGATATTTGCGGTGAGCTTGATTAGCCTGGCTTAAATTTGGTTTGCAATATAACGCATTAATGCCCATTTTCTTCATTAAAGTACGTGTATGACGTCGTCCTATATGATGTCCTTGACGATTCAACAAATCACGCATCATACGGCTACCTGCAAAAGGGTATTGCATATGTAACTCATCCATACAGCGCATCAGCTTCAGATCTGATGCACTCACAGGTTTTGGGCGATAGTAATAACAACCACGGGAGACTTTCAGCAGCTGAGCTTGCTTAGATACTGAAATCTGAAGTGAGTCATCGATTAACTTTTGTGGTTGAAGCGGCCCAGTTTCTTCAACACACCTTCTAAAAAATCAATTTCTAATGCCTGCTCACCGATTTTTGCATGTAGTTTTTTTAGATCGATGGGTGGTTCTGTTGGAGCTTTTGATTGATCGAAAGCTTGCGAGGAAGCTGAAATCAGTTGATTTTTCCAGTCGATAATTTGGTTTTGATGAACATCAAATTCAGCACTCAATTCAGCAAGTGTTTTTTCTGCTTTAATCGCAGCAAGTGCTACCTTAGCTTTAAAATCATTTGAATGATTTCTTCTTGGTCTACGTGCCATAAAATACTCCATATATTGATGTTTATAACATCATTTGGGGAGCAAAATATCACTTATAAGTGTTGTTCAAATTTCCTGATCCACCTCTAAAACTACATGCAAAAATCGGTGAGCAGGCATTAGAAATTGATTTTTTAGAAGGTGTGTTGAAGAAACTGGGCCGCTTCAACCACAAAAGTTAATCGATGACTCACTTCAGATTTCAGTATCTAAGCAAGCTCAGCTGCTGAAAGTCTCCCGTGGTTGTTATTACTATCGCCCAAAACCTGTGAGTGCATCAGATCTGAAGCTGATGCGCTGTATGGATGAGTTACATATGCAATACCCTTTTGCAGGTAGCCGTATGATGCGTGATTTGTTGAATCGTCAAGGACATCATATAGGACGACGTCATACACGTACTTTAATGAAGAAAATGGGCATTAATGCGTTATATTGCAAACCAAATTTAAGCCAGGCTAATCAAGCTCACCGCAAATATCCATATCTGCTCAAAGGATTGGCTATTCAGCGCAGTAATCAAGTGTGGTCTACGGATATAACGTATATCCCTATGGCAAAAGGCTTTGTTTATTTATGTGCTGTGATTGATTGGCATAGCCGCAAGGTACTTGCGCATAGAGTATCGATTAGTATGGAGGTTACATTTTGCATAGAAACATTAAATGAAGCTATTGAAAAATATGGTCGACCTGAAATATTTAATACAGACCAAGGCAGTCAGTTTACCAGTGATGCATTTATTGATGTATTGAAATCAAATGGCATTCAAATCAGTATGGATGGTAAAGGTCGATGGGTTGATAATGTGATGGTTGAACGATTATGGCGGAGCGTTAAATATGAAGAGGTGTATCTCAAAGCCTACAGCAATGTTTTGGATGCGAAGAAGCAATTAAACGCATATTTTGAATTTTATAATTTGAAACGACCTCATTCGAGTCTGGACAAAATGACTCCAGATGAGTTTTACTATGACCAGCTACCACAACAAAATAAGGTAGCTTAACTAGAGCAGAGTATCACTTATAAATAAGCTTTTAGTTGTTCAAACATGTGGGACCACCTCTGTAGTAAACAATTTAAAGTTTGCAATATTTAATTCAGAATAGTTTCTAACAACGGCTTGATCGTTTAAATTTAATTTGAAATGAATGAGAAGCTCAAATTCGGATACTTGCTGAGGTAACCCCTTTAAAAAATCTAAATCAAGTTTCAGATAGCTAAACTTTTCTGGGAAACAAAAATACTCCATTAATAAACGATAAGCATGATGCGTATGTTGATCGAGGGGTAATAAACTTTCTTGTTCAGAAAAACCTATCAACTCGAATGGATTTTTACCCAACTCTACAATCTTTTGCCCATGTTTAAGTGCAAAACTGGTCCCTTTTTTAAAAATGCTATCAAGTACTTGAAGAGGAAAATTAGAAATAGCATCCAAATAAATAGGAAGCTTTTCGTGAACTAAAGATGCATGAGCGCTATTAAAAATTTCAAATTTAAAACTTAACGTCGCATTTTGATTTAAGTGCATATGTGCACTAGGTGTAGTTTTAAAATCTAAACCACTTAAATGAATAGGTAGTAATTTTACATCTTGAGTTGTATTGAACTCACACTGTACCCCTTTAAAACTACGAGATTTCAAAACGGTATGATCAGGTACAAGATGAGGTTCGGTAAGCTGTTTAATTTTATTAATATCTTCAAAACTAACGACAGAACAAGCAGGAAAATGACGTAAGTATTGAGGAAACATTACCTCAAATAAAGAACGAGTAAAAACATCATAACTGTCTGTAAGTTTTTTATCGATTCGAGCCGCAATCAGCGAAAAAGCCTGAATCAGACGTTCAATATGCGGGTCATCAATTTGCTCTTGATTTAAAGATAAGCGCTGAGCAATTTTTGGATATTTTTGGGCAAATTCTCGAGATTGCTGACCAAATTCTTGTAATTGTTTTTCATAAAACGGTAAAAGCTCTTCTATCACAACACACCCACTACGCTTAAGTTCTCGCTGAAATTACATACTGCTGCGTTGTTGGTTTTAACAATGCATCAAATACAACAGGTTCATATAGAGGGTGAATATTTAGATAAGCCTGAATACTTAAACATAATGCGCCCATATTATGTCCATCTAACAACATCTCTACCCGTATTTGTCTTAGCCGAGGCTCATGAGCTGCTATGGATTGCTCAATGGATTGGCAAATTTTATCTCGGTCTAGAGGGTTGGCTGTAGAGAGCCCTACAAAATCAATAATCCCAAACTGAAGTATCGATTTCTTTACAAGTGGATAGTCATCAACTACATGATCTAACTTTGCTACCCGACTATTGAGCAAATCTTCTAAATCCTTTGCTACAGATTCTCTTAATTGCTGAATAGAAAGACCTTTTGCATAATCTTCACTTTCTGGAATTAAGCGATCAAATAAAGTTGAACGAAATCCGTATGGATAAAGCCGATCTAAGTTCATTCGAGTTCACAACAAAGCATATTTAGAGACAGCAGAGGCTAACTTTATGTCAGCCTCCACCAAATATTCACTTAAATAATTAAGCTGCGTAAGAAGCTGTATTATTAGAAAGTGACCATTTCTTAGTAACAGCACCTTTAGCAGTACCGTTAATATCTTGTTGGTTATAAGTCCACTCAACAGCAGCATATTTCAAGCCAAATGCTTCTGTAGGAACGCCTTCTTCGTTAACAGTTGGAGTCACGCTAGAAACTAGAACGTGCTTCAATTTGATTTGTAAGTACTTGATACGTTTATCGCCATTTGCACGATAAAAGTCGATTTGTACTTCATCAAATGTATAACCAGCTGAACATGCTTCCCATAATTTAGGGCTAGTAGCATCTAAGTCTTTCACGAAAACCATGTCAGAATGTTCAACACGCTCAGCAGTGTGACCACCTACGCTACTTGAAGTAGCAGATTTAGGTTGACGAATGTTATGAGACCAAGAGTTAACTTCTAACCAACCTTTGTGCTCAGAATCACGAGATTCTCCATCAACTTTATATTTACCGCGAAACTCAACGTATATATCTTTCATTTAGAACTTTCCTATTTTTAATTTAAAGTTATTCTTTAGCTGACCTTGATTAATTTGAGGACTGAGGTAACTCAGTGACAAGTCGTAAAGAAACCGACAACTCATCCAGCTGGAAGTGTGGTCGCAAGAAAACCACAGATTTGTAGTGACCTGGTTGAGCAGGATCTTCTACAACTTTTACAGACGCTTCACGTAATGGGTATTGAGCTTTTGCTTCTTGAGAAGCGCCATCATCAAGTAATACATACTGTGACAACCACTCGTTTAAAAATGCTTCGACATTACCAGCAGAAGCAAAACTACCCACTTTATCTCGCATCATTGCTTTTAAGTAATGTGCAATACGTGAAACAGCCATGATGTACTGAATTTGACTTGATAAAGCCGAGTTTGCATTGGCAGTATCGTTGTCATATTTTTTAGGTTTTTGAGTTGATTGCGCACCAAAGAAAGCTGCGTAATCTGTATTTTTACAATGTACTAATGGAATAAAGCCTAGATCGCTTAGCTCTTTCTCACGACGATCTGTAATTGCAATTTCAGTTGGACACTTAAATACCACTTCACCATCTTGTGTTTTAAATGTATGGACTGGTAAACCTTCAACCAAACCACCACCTTCAACACCACGAATAGCAGCACACCAACCATGCATATCAAATGCATTTGTTAAACGAGTACTAAAAGCATAAGCTGCATTCATCCACAAATATTCATTGTGATTTTCACCAGAAACATCTTCAATAAAATTAAAGCCTTCCGTCGCAGTGCCTTCTTTTGGATGATATGGGAGACGACCTAAAACATGCGGTAACGTCAATGCAACATAACGTGAATCTTCACTGTCACGGAAAGAACGCCATTGAACATATTCAGCAGTTTCAAAGATTTTTGAAACATCTCTAGGACGATCAATATCTGTAAATGACTCAAGGCCTAAAATGCTTGGGCTAGCAGCCGAAACAAATGGTGCATGCGCTGCTGCAGCAACATGAGAAATTTGTTCAAGTAAATACATGTCAGATGGCGTGCGGTCAAACTCAAAATCACCAATTAATGCTGAGTATGGTGCACCACCAAAAGAGCCATATTCTTCTTCATAGATTTTCTTAAATAAAGTGCTTTGATCAAAATCTGTAGCACCTTGAAAATCTTTTACCAACTCTTTCTTTGTCGTATTTAACATACGAATTTTAATGAGCGGATTTGAAGGTGTTTCTTGGCAGAAGTAATAAAGACCACGCCACGTTGATTCAATTTTTTGAAATTGTTCATTGTGCATAATCTGACTTAACTGACTTGAAATCAGCGCATCGATTTCTGCAATACGCTTATCAATTGATAAAGTCATATTTTCAGAAACAGTAATGGTTCCAGCCATTACTTCTTTGGCAAGTTCACCAATTAAACTTTTAGCACGTGAATGTTCTTCTTCATTTCGTGCAATGCGACTTTGTTCAACAATCGAATCTAAAAGATTAACTTCTTCATTTTCAACAAGTGGCATCGCTGCTGATTGAGTATTATTCATGGTCAGCCTCCGCACTTAATTTACGAATCTGATCAGTATTTTTAAGAACTTCATCAAGCAAATCTTCTAAACGTTCACTGTTAGAAATTTTATTTCTTAAATCAGTTAAACGTTCGCGCGCCTCCACTAATTTCTTTAATGGATCAACTTGTTGAACA
This sequence comes from Acinetobacter nosocomialis, assembly GCF_041021905.1. Classification (NCBI taxonomy): domain Bacteria; kingdom Pseudomonadati; phylum Pseudomonadota; class Gammaproteobacteria; order Moraxellales; family Moraxellaceae; genus Acinetobacter; species Acinetobacter nosocomialis. Next base: position 1,479,691 of record NZ_CP157432.1, on the reverse strand, counting down.
ACATTTTCAGGACGGAAATCTTCCATTGACTTAAATGTTAAATCAACAGCCATCTTCCCCCCCTCTTCAGTTAGCGTATTATCTACCTGAAAAGCAGCTCTTGGAGACAACGACTCCATTACTTCATCGATATTATCTAAATCTACATTAATAAATTTTTTATCTTTTAACTTTGTACGTTCAAGCTCAGATGCTGCGGAAAAGTCACCCATCACACCAACAACAAACGGGAGTTCTTTCGCTTCTTTTGCATCACCAATTTCAACATCGTAAGTAAGCTGAACACGAGGAGGTCGAATTCGTTGAAGCTTCTTTTGTACGCTTTCTCTTTTAGCCATAAGGTTCTATCCCAGATTATTTAGTTAAAGGGTCAAAAGGCGAACTTTTTGATTTACTAACACTCGCAACAGGCGCAGTTTTTGGTTTAACTGCAGGTGTTTTTACTGGAGTTACTGTATGTTTAGTTGTCGTTCGAGGAGTAGAAACTCGATTACGTACTACATTTTGTTTTCTATAACTTCTTTTTTCATTATCAGCTGAACCACCTTCCGAGCTCGCTTTGAAACTCGATGGATCAGGTGCAGGCATTGCTGTATGGATATTTTCAATTAACTGCTTTGCAGGAGGATATGTTACGTCATTCGTTAAATATCGCATTTCCTGACCACGCATTTGTTGCAAAGAGTTATTTGCAATGCTTACGCCAGATAAAAACAATACATCTGTTAATAATGAACCACGAACGTTTTGACTCTGTAATTGACTAGCTAAATTTAAGGCTTTAACTGGTTGGTTGGTCTGATAAAAACGCATTGCTGCTTTAGCTAATAAATCATTTTTTTGAGTAGAATTATCTGTATCACATACTTGTTTAAAAAGATTTAACAACTCTGGATCAGTTTGACCTTCAATTATAGGATTTTTCTTAATACAGCTTTTCTTTAATTTTATAGGTTCTAATTCTGCAGCTTGTGCACAAGATAAACCAACATAGTTACCAATTAAAAAAAGTATCAAAACACTTTGCTTTAACACAACTTTCATTCCTCTATCTTCTTATTTAATCAAGGTTTTACTGAAAAATTAACATTTTATAAATATCAAAAAATCAGGCTTAAACCTTATATTCAAAAAATTTGAACGCAGTTTATCATATAATTAAACATATTTTATATAAAATTCATATCAAACTAAACTAAAAGTAAATAGTTTAGATGCTTATAAAATATGGCTTAATAAAGTTTTTCTAACAAAAAAATAATATTGTTAATTTTTGTAAATAAAAATAAATAATTGATATATATGAAATTTATTAGGAATTAAAATTACTATAAATTTATCCAAAATATTGAACCTTTATAGCTTATGAAACAATTTCTTAAGAATATTTAATCTTAGATGACATTAAAGTTAATTTTATTTGGTTAGTAACAACTCAAATCACTTTACAAAAGTTTTCCTACTACATAAAGCTAATAAAGTTGTCAAGACTAATCTGTCTATTTATTTTAAATAAAGTTCTAAACAGTAGTAAGCATACCTTATAGAAGAATTTTTCTAGATATTTCTTAATACAGACATGAAAATTAAAATAGAAAATGAATGCTAGCTGATGATGATAGCTCTACATGTTTTCATAGCTTAAAATTTTATAAGGTTAATCTAGATTTATAAGCGTCAATTTTATTCTTGAAATTTCAAAACTAATTAACTTATTTTTCCCTAAAACTCTTTTAGTCAATTATTCTAATTCTTAGATAAAAAACTTAATAATATTTATTTTTTAATCAACATTAATACATATTAAAACTCTTAGCATAACACCCCGACAGACTTTAAATATTTTTCCATCAAATGCATCTCCTCCTTTTAAATCTTCTTAGGCTATCACCACGTTCAGACGCTTTGTTGATAATCCAATTACAATTGTATTTCTTGATCAAAATAATCTTTCAATTGTAATGCTCCACTACTTTTTTGGTTTCTATTCATTAGTTATCTTAGATGCACTTAAAATACCTTTTGATATAGACCGTTTTGAATCATGAATATTTTATGAAAAAAAGACAGAATTGTCTATTCATTTAAAATCTTTTATCTTCCATGATTTACAAAATTTTTAGTCTAATTAAAAGAAAGACGCAACACCAAAAAGTCTATTAAGGCGCGTGTTTTGGCAGGCAAACTAGAGGTGTGAGGATAAAGTAATTGAATACTTTGTAACGGTAACGAAAAATCTGGAAATAACCGAATTAGGTGATTGTTTTGAATATCTTCATCAACTAACCAGGCAGGACAAATTGCCACACCTAAAGATGAAAGAGCCATTTGATGAATTACAGTAACCGAGTTTGATTCATACTGACTGCGAACAAAAGGTAATGAATATTGCTCCCCTAAACTGTTTTGCAAAATATATTGTGAATCTTGCCAGTTTAATAAAGAGTGGCCAATCCAAGGAACATTTGCCAAATCAGATATCTTTTCTATTGGATGATCTTTTATAAACTGCGGAGTAGCCACAAGATAAATTGGATATTCTCCGATTTTTCGAGTTTTTAGAGATGAGTTTTTTAAATTTCCTAACCGAATAACAAGATCTAACTTTTCAGTAACTAAATCGTCAAGAGAAGAGTTGAAAGAATACTGTAAGCGTATATGTGGGTAAAGCCGGCAAAACTCAGGAAGCAAAGGCAAAATGAAACGTTGGCCAAACTCATTGGTAGACGAAAATCGTAAAGTGCCTGTAATGCTTGTACCTAAGTGTTGGCTTCGTTCAAAGGCATCATCAATTTGAAGTTGGATTTGTTTGAAATCTTCATAAAATTGCTGACCTATTTCAGTTAATGCAATATTACGGGTGTTACGAATTAATAGGCTTGTATTTAGCTGCTTTTCTAATTGTTTTATATCAATACTCACCATTGATCGGCTTAAGCCTAAAATTTCCGCAGCTTTGGTAAAAGAGCCAGAATCAACGACTTGTAAAAAACTGGTTATTTGTTTGAGTTTTTTTTGCACAATTAAGCCAATTGTTTAAAATTATCAAACAATGATTTTACTTCGCTTGCATCGACAATAAAAGAGCCGGATCTTACCCTGCCTGCACGGAGGTAGGTATGTCATATCGATATAAAATAGCGACAGTGTTTTTACTTGGGTTCTTTATTGATTGCATCAACATTTTTATGTCTGCAATTGCATTGCCTAATATTGCATCGTCACTTTCAGTGAGCCAATCCATGGTCGCATGGGTAACAAATGCTTATATTCTCGGCCTCATTTTAATTATGCCCATGAGTTTATGGTTAGCCACCAAACTTGGGGACCAAAAATTATTGTGTTATTCGATGCTGTTATTCTCGATAAGCATCTGCTTTATGAGTTTTAGTGAATCGATTTATAGCTTAATTTTTTGGCGATTTATTCAAGGAATAGCTGGAGGTTTATTAATTCCAGTCGGGCAAGCACTCGTATACGCATTTTTCCCGAACCAAGAACGCCAACGCATTTCTACTATGATCATGGCAATTGCACTGATTGCGCCAGCTTTTTCACCTGCCATTGGAGGCGTAATTATTGATTCATTGAATTGGCGATGGGTATTCTTATCTAACCTTCCTTTTTCTTTACTGGCAGCAGCTCTGGCATGGTTATGGGTTAAAACAACAAAGAATGTTTCGAGTGAAAGACCAGATATTAAAGGCTTGGTTATCTTTAATATAAGTCTGTTATGTTTATTACTCTCCTTTTCATTCTATAGTGATTACCATAATGCCCTATTCGCTATAACGAGTTTTCTAATTTCAGTGGGAATGCTTATTTTTTACATTCAACATGCGAAAAAAATTTCCCATCCTGTTCTTAATCTTGAGTTATTAAAAAATAAAAATTTACGTAATGCATTTATTGTCTATTATGCCGTACCGGGTATTTTTACAGGCGTTAATTTACTCAATATTTTTAATTTACAACTTAACTTTGGCTTTAATGCAAAACAAACTGGTTTATTTATGTTGCTTTATGCAACTGGGGCACTCGCAGCCATGATTAGTGGCGGCCTACTCTATCAACGGTTAGGAAAAAAGTATCTTCTTATTATTGGAATAACCCTACATAGCTTTGGCATATTTCTTTTGTTTTCTATTTCAAACGCTAGTCCCTTAAGCTTTTTAGTGATTGCTTATTTATTAATGGGTATGGGAGGCGGCTTAAGTGCCAATATTGCCCAAATTAGCTCATTGATTGATTTTTCAGGCCAAGATTTATTACAAGGAAGTGTGCTCTGGAATATTAATCGGCAAGTTTCATTTAGTGTCGGTACTGTTGTTCTCATTTCGATATATAACTTAATGTCCAGCTCAAGCGAGCTACTTCGCTATCAACATACTTTTTTAATTGCAGCTTTACTCTGCTTACTTTCACTCATTCCCGTTTTAAAGGAGAAAACTTATGTCTAATCAAATGGATCAAGCCATTCAAAGTGTAATAGACCTACATGTTTTAATAGAAAATGTCTTTACAGGCAAAAATACAGAGCAAAGCCTGAGACCGCTTCTCGATAGCTTTGATCAAAATTTTAAGATGGTTACGGTTCAGGGTCACACCATTGGTTTCGCCGAAGTGAATAGTTTATTTAGCCAGAATATCGGAACGAAACCTTCTTTAAAAATCGACATTATTAAAAGCGCAGCTTTATACGAATTTGAAAATTATTGCTGGGTGCAATATCAGGAACATCAGCAAACTGATGAAACCGAGACAGTACGGACTTCTACAGCCTGCATTAAAGTGGAAGACAAAAAATGTTATTGGGTTTATTTACATGAAACTTTAGTTCCCTCGTCTTCTTAACTCATCTAAAGCATATTAAAGATGGCACTTATTTTGCTTAACAATATTACGTTTTATGAAAATCGTAATACTGATCAAAATGGGGAGCTCTTGATATGGGTTATGTTGCAAAGGAATTTACGCGAAAGAACAAGCTGATTCTCAGTATTTGTTCTTTCGTGATCCCAATATGTCTTTGGTGCGCAATCAGTTACTTACCTTTTATTTGGCATCCTCAAGTACAAATCACGAGTTCAGGCAGTGTTCCTTACTTACAAGTAGGCAGTCGTGTTAATAAAAGTGTGTTCTATCTCGAAGCACAAAATGCAGTCAACCGAAATTCTGCACCACCACAAGGTATTTTGGTCAACCCTATTTATTTACCCGCTCCCCATGAAGTCGCTAAGGCTTTGGTCACCGCGTTTACCACACCACCTGAACAACCTGATTCGCCGTGGTTTCATCAAAGTTTATGGCACAGTATTAAACTGGTATTTTCAGCTTTTTTTATTTCTTCATTGATTGGGATTCCACTGGGTATTTTGTGTGGTTTTTCTAAGAGGATCTCCCTGTTAACAGAACCGTTTGTCGAGTTTTTCCGTTACCTACCCGCACCAGCATTTGGTGCACTTGCAGTGGCAATTTTAGGGATTAATGACGCACCTAAAATTGCCATTATTGTAATTGGTACGCTATTTCAGCAAATTCTCATTATTGCCAATACCACCCGAATGGTAGATCGAAGCTTAATTGAAGCTGGCTATACGCTTGGTACCAATAAACTCAAAAGTTTATTTCACGTGGTGATTCCTGCGGCCTTACCTGATATTTACCGTGACTTACGTGTGCTATTGGGCTGGGCTTGGACCTATTTAATTGTTTCGGAGTTGATTGGTACGACCTCGGGTATTACGTGGTTCATTACTCAACAGGCACGCTATCAAAACTTTGACAATGTCTATGCAGCTATTTTGATTATTGGGGTGATTGGTCTGGTTTGTGATTGGGTATTAATGAAGTTAGGTGAGCGGATGTTCACTTGGAAAGTGGGAGCAAAATAATGAATGATTCAACATTTAACGCGCATGAATACTTTCAAAAAATTTATGAACGTCCTGTTATTTTAGAGGCCAAACAACTGAGCCAAGTGTTTAAGCATGGTCAAAGCGAACGCACTGTTTTAAATAAGCTCGATTTAAAAATTCATAAAAGAGAATTTATTTGTGTGATTGGTCCTTCTGGCTGCGGTAAATCGACACTGAGCCGTGTCATTGCGGGTTTAGACCCATATCATAGTGGAGAAGTTTTAGTAGACGGCGAATGTATTACGGGGCCATGTCCTGAACGCGGTATGGTGTTTCAAGGTTATACCCTTTTCCCTTGGAAAACCGTAAAAGAAAACGTGATGTTTGGTCCGCAAATGCGTGGAGCTAGTCAAATGACAGCCGAAGCTCAAGCACGTGAATGGATCAATATTATTGGATTAGAAAAATATGAAAATCAGTATCCACATCAACTTTCTGGCGGTATGAAACAGCGCGTTGCGATTGCTAGAGCTTTGGTTAATCAACCTAAAATTTTACTCATGGATGAACCTTTTGGTGCACTCGACCCACACACCCGTCAAAAAATGCAAAAGCACTTGATGGATTTATGGCAAAACATTGATATCACCATTATTTTTGTGACCCATGACATGGATGAAGCCATTTTACTGGCAGACCGAATTGTGGCACTCAAAGCCAACCCCGGTGAAATTAAGGAAATTATTGAAGTTAATTTACCTCGTCCACGTTCACTCGATTTAATGAGTACATCTGAGTTCAAACAACTTCGGGCACGAGTTGATTATCTGGTTCACGCTGAAGAAGACGAGCTTGACCCTGCGTTGCAAGACTTACCAAAAATACCGCGTATGACTCAAGTCAGTACAGAAAAATAAGCCAAACACAAAAAAGCCCAAGTTCAACTTGGGCTTTTTGATTTATGGGGTTTATTTAAGTTGCTCTATGAGTGTTGGATAAATCAGCCCATCTACATTTTGTTCAGTTTTATAAATACCGTTTTCGACATTAAATTTATTGACGTGATAAGTAGAGCCATAAATCGAGTCAAAACCTTGAGATTTAGCAAATACTTTTTTATTGGCATTGATATCTAATAGATGCGTACCACTTACCATCAACTCATATTGTTTTGGGTCAACCCCTGAACGATTTGCCATGATTTTAACCGCATCGGCATGGGTTGCAGGGTCATTAATATATTTAACGGTTTTATCCCACACCTGAATGATTTTTTTCCATTCGTCTTGATGAGCTGTTAAATGACTCATGTTGACTGTTAAGGTGTCGTAAATTAAACCCGGCTTGTCTTTAGAGGTATAGATAATTTTAGAGCCTGCCACTGCTTTTAATGCCTGACCTGCAACGGGTTGCCAAACAGCAATCGCGGAAATATCTGGGCTATTAAACACTTGAGGTAATTGGTTCGTCGCTGAATTTACCAGCTTCACCTCATTCGCTTTAATGTTATGGTCGGTTAAAGCTGTTGCTAATAAAAGATGGTCAACCAAGCCTTTTTCGACACCGATCGATTTTCCTTTTAAGTCTTGAATGGTATTAATGCCCTCTTTTGCAATAATGACATCATTGCCCGCGGAATAATCCGTTGCCATGATCATCATGCCTTGCGTACCACCCGAAGCTGTTACCAAGTTATCGCCATTGGTGACCAACACAGCGTCGAGCTGATTTGCCGAAAAAGCCGAAAGCGACGCGGAATAATCAAACCATTTAAACTCTACATTTAACCCTGCTTCTTTTAACCAGCCTTTTTCAATAGCCACTTGCCAAGCCACCCAGCCCGGCCAATCACTATAGCCGATGGTAATTGGTTTTGTATTTGCGGCTGCCTGAGCATCTTGTTTAGCCTCGGGCACTTTAGCCGTATTGTCACATCCACCCAATACAACTGCCGATAAAATAGATACGGATAACAACGCTTTTTTAATCATATAGAAACTTCCCCAACATTTTTACTAACGACACTTTGAGCGGTTTGATTGAGTGACTGTATGTAAGCTCGCCAACCTCCAAAATGGCTAATATCGGTTGCATCATGAATGGCATACGCTTCGCAAATAAAGCCTTTAACCCATGTACCATCTTTTAGTTTCAGATTCCCAATACCAAGTGGTGCGGGTACTTCAGCCACAATGGCTCCAAAATGTGCTAATGGAACATCCCACACTTCAACTTCAATAGATGTCCCTGCTTTATCGAATTGCAGTCCCGGTTTTGGTGGCGTGGTATTTTTTAGGGCAAAGAGTTTATAAGTCTCTGCGGTCTGGGTTTTCTTGAGCAAAGTAGCATTACGGCTAGTAAGCTGAAAATTAAGTGGCATGCCTGTTAAATGCGCTCCTACCACTGCAAGCTGTACTGAATGATTCGAGTAGATGTTTATACTTTTTTGATAATGTTGAGTTGATTTACCTAAACTCAGCGATGTTTCGGCTTGCCAAAGCTGCGCAAAATTGGCGAGTGCCTGATCGTGCCACGCAGGTGCAATAAAGGTTACCCCGCTTGGTAGGCCGTCTTCACGGAGTACATTTGGTAAAGCTAAAGCCGAAAGATCAGCAAAATTGACAAAGTTGGTATAGGCTCCCATGTGCGCATTTTTAGTCAATGGGTCGGCTTCAACTTCAGCAATGGTGTAAATGGTTGGCGCTGTCGGAACCATCAAGGCATCAAAAGGTTGTAAAGCCAAATTAATTTTTCGAGAAAGCACGGCGCGGTTATATTCGGCTTGAAGTGCATCTGTTGCCTTGAATTTATCTGCCTGCGCAATAATTTGAGCAATAACAGGATGAGCCTTTTCACGTGTTGTCATGCGTTCAACGGCGACTGTTCTTTCTGCCACCCATGCATCGTTATACAGTGCGGCAGCAAGCTCATTAAACGCACTGAAATCAATACTCTCAACTTCGTAACCCAGTTTTTTGACACGCTCGACTGCAACTAAAAAGGCCTTTTCAGATTCAAGATCACCATAAAACTCAAGCTGAGCTGGAATAGCAATTTTCTGTTTAGAAAATTGAGTCGGTACATTGGCTGGATGTGCTCGTGAATATTCATCTGTTTCATCGTAGCCCTGCATTAAATTGGCGACTGCCCAAGCATCATCAATATGCAGTGCAAAAATAGAAATGACGTCAATAGTCCGACAGGCTGGAATTAAACCTGTGGTAGAAAACCAGCCCTTTGTCGGCTTAAGACCCACAATATTGTTATGGCCCGCAGGAACACGACCTGATCCCGCCGTGTCTGTCCCCAAACTAAAAGGCACAATACCGTTGGCGACCACCACTGACGAACCCGAGCTTGAACCACCACTAATATATTCGGGGTTAAAACTATTTTTTACTGCACCGTATGGAGAGCGAACGCCAACTAGTCCCGTTGCAAACTGATCGAGGTTAGTTTTACCAATCACAATTGCCCCTGCTTTTTTCAGCTTGGCTACTACGGCAGCATCTTGTGTCGCTAAATATTGAACCTCTTTACAGGCAGCAGTGGTGTGAAAGTCAGCGACATCAATGTTGTCTTTAACTGCAAATGGCACACCGTATAGAGGTAAGTCAGCAATATTCTGGTCTTTTAAAATATCAATTTGCGATTGAATCTGCTCGTTCGATGCAATTTCAATCCATGCATGATCATCATTTTTAATTTCTGCCACATAGCTAATCAGATCCTTAAGATGGATTTGCCCGTTTTGATATGCTGTTTTCCAGTCTTGAATAGTCCATAAATTTTTCAACACGCTACTCCTCATTTAGTCATTCTGCTGTATAGGCGGCATGACGGCATCCATCAGTTCTAGATGTCCTTTGATTACCCCTTTCAGCACAATAAATTGCTGGCTAATTTGTCTAAGCTCAGAACTTGCGCCCTGCATTAACATGACTTGCAATATCTTTTGTTGGTCGAGCTGAATATGAAGTGAGCTAATCACCTGTGCTAAAAACTGTTGTTGTAAATCGACCAATTGATTGCGCAAGGTCATTTGGCTAGCGTCATAAAGCAGCGTCAACGTGCCCACCATGACTTCATTAGCCTGTGCTTGCTCTGCAATCAGGTGTTTATTAATCATGTCGACAATGGCTTGCGAGCGACTTTCATAGTTCTGCTCGACAATTTTTTGATCGAGTGCGTTAAGTGTCGTTTCAGGTACGGTAATACTGATTCGAGCCAGCTTTTGTTTCGGCACAGTCTTATCCTTTTGTTTTAGGCGGCTGATTGTTTTGCTTGATATATACGCCTGCACGTACGCTGAGCAATTCGACTAAAAAGGCTTTTAAAGTTGGCTTTGGTTGAACCACAGGTTTTACATCGTTCATATCGCACCTCTAGTTTGGTATTACCAAATTCAGTTTTTGTATTACTGGTAAGAGATGCAGAAAATGTGCCAGTTTTTAAGCGTCGTTTTGATGGGATTTATGGGTATTTATGAATGATTTTTGGGCAAAAAAAGCCCCATGCACAGGGATGGGGCTAAATATTTATATTTTTTTAAAAAGTTAATTTGTCATCTTATGACTGGTTAATCATTGTATGTGCCCATAGCGATAAAGACTCTAAAACAGGTTTAAAAGACTGGCCTAATTCAGTCATTTCATAGACCACTTTAATCGGTGCTTTTTCACCATAAACGGTTCGAGAGATTAAGCCACTTTGCTCTAATTGCTTGAGTTGAAGGCTTAAAGTCATTTCTGTGATAGTTGGCATTAATTGATTGATTTCATTAAAGCGTTTTGGCCCATCTTTTAGATAATACAAAATAACGCTTTTCCATTTTCCACCCACCAAATCCATAGCCATACTGATATGACATGGATAGGTTTTTCCATTCATGGTGATTTCACATTTATTTTCAGTATTTGCCATTTTTAATGCCACCTATCAACTTTGATAGTTATTGTACACCCATACTATAAAAATTATAGTGACTATTATTTTTATAGTTAAAAGGCATAATTATGGCTTTACTCATTTTGGCTCATCCCTACTACGCTCAATCAATTGCAAATAAAACGATTGTGAATGAACTCGTAAAAACCTATCCAGACCTTGAAGTGCGAGATATTTTCCAGCTTTATCCGGACTATAAAATTGACGTCAGCGCTGAACAAGAAGCCTTATTACGCCACGACACCATCATTCTGCAATATCCAATGTTCTGGTTTAATATGCCGGCAATTTTGAAGTTATGGTTTGATGAAGTTTTTACTTATCAGTTTGCTTATGGCTCTCAGGGCGACAAATTAAAAGATAAAAAAGTCATTATTAGTATGACGGTCGGGCAAAAAGAAGCAAACATGGTGAACGACCAAGAAAACTTAATCGATAGCTTTTTAAAAGCGGTTCAACATTCAATTCAATATACGCAAATGCAGTTAAGCGGCACATTTTTGCTTTATGACGTATCGCCTTTGTCAGGTAATCCAGAGTCGAAAATTAAATTAGAAGCTGTTGAACATGGTCATAAAGTATTAAAGCATTTGACCCAAGCATAATAAAAAAGAGCATCAATATCGATGCTCTCTTTTGATTTAAGCGACTGGCGCTAAGGTAAATAGCACTTGCCCCGTTTTTACGGTTTGTCCTTTTTCAATAGTAATGGTTTCGACCTTCATGCGTTCGGGTGCAATAATTGGAATTTCGATTTTCATCGCTTCAATTACTGCAAGGGTTGCACCTTCTTCAACAATATCTCCCGATGCACATTCAATTTTCCAGATTGAGCCTGGCATGTGCGATTCGACTGCACAGCCGCCTTCAGGGATCACTACGGTTTCGCCTTCATCTACAGCATCTAAGCTTTCAGAGATATATTCTTGTAAGCCCGCTTCGTGCCAACGGCGGCGCTCAGCCTCAAAGTTAGCTTGTTGCATATCTTTAAAGGCTTGAATGCTGTCTTGATGCGTCTTTAAAAACTCGTTGTATTCTTTTAAGTTAAGCACACCATCTTCAATGCGAAGTTGTAGTCGGCCTGCTTTAAAGTCTTCACGCATTTGCAGAAGTTCAGCCTCAGACACTTCATAAAACTTAACTTGGTCAAAAAAGCGCAGTAACCATGGTTTGCCTTCTTCGAAGTTGGCATTTTTACGGTAACGGCTCCACATTTGAGTGGTACGGCCAACGAACTGATAGCCGCCCGGTCCTTCCATACCGTATACACACATATACGCCCCGCCAATGCCCACGGCATTTTCAGGTGTCCAAGTTCGTGCAGGGTTATATTTTGTGGTGACTAAACGTTGGCGCGGGTCGAGTGGTGTCGCCACGGGAGCACCTAAATATACATCGCCTAAACCCATTACTAAATAGTTTGCGCTATAGACCACATCCTTAACCGCTTGCTTGGAAGCTAAACCATTAATACGACGAATAAACTCGACGTTATCTGGGCACCACGGCGCATCTGGACGAACAATTTGCGTATAGCGCTCGGTGGCAAGTTGAGTTTGTGAATCTTCCCAAGCTAAAGGCAAATAGACAGTCCTTGAAGGCACCTGCATATTTTGAATATCGGGTAATTCGGCTTCTGCCTGTTGAAGTTTCTGTAAAAGCTCAAGTTGATCGAGCTGGATTGAATCAAAATGAATTTGTAGTGAACGAATACCCGGTGTTAAGTCGATAATACCCTGAATGTTTTGATCTTTGACCCATTGCATCAGCGCATGAATACGGAAGCGTAAATTTAGATCGAGTACTAACTCGCCATATTCCACCAATAAATAGCTATTTCCTGCTGGTCGATAGGTCACGCTTGGTAAGTCAGCTTCACCTTCTAAAGTGGCTAAAACCGCATCTTTTAAAGTGTCGGGTTCTGCTTGAATGGTTGGATTAAAATCGATCTGAGTTGTATCGGTCGCGGTTAAGCTTTGATGATATTTTTGATCGAGTGCTTTTGCTTGCGCATAACTCACAGGTACAAATTTGACCTTATCGCCTGCTTTTAGCTGCCCGATTTTCCAAAGCTCGGAATGAATGACTACCGCAGGGCAAACAAAGCCACCTAAGCTCGGACCATCTGGACCTAAGATAATTGGCATATCACCTGTAAAATCAATTGCCCCAATTGCATAAGCGTTGTCGTGAATATTGGAAGGATGTAAGCCTGCTTCACCGCCGTCTTCACGTGCCCACTCAGGTTTTGGCCCTATTAAACGAATGCCTGTACGGCTTGAGTTATAGTGAATTTCGAACTCATTGGCAAAGAACGTATCAATATCTTGTTTGGTGAAAAAATCTGGTGCGCCATGTGGCCCATACATCACGGCAATTTCCCAGTTTTGGGTAAAGCTAGGAATTTGTGCTTGAGTCAGAGCTATGGTCGTTTGAGCGGAATATTCAGTAATTGGCAGCATATCGCCAATTAATAAATTACGACCTGCATGCCCACCAAACTGCCCCAAAGTAAAAGTCGCCTGTGACCCTAAATACTCAGGAACATCGAAACCACCTTTCACACCAATATAGCTACGGCAACCTGAACGGATAAGTCCGCATTTTAAAACTTGGCCTTTTTTCACATTGATGGTTTGCCACATCGGTACCAGTTCACCATCAAGTTTTGAAGGCATATCACCGCCCGTAATGACAATTTGGCTGTCGCAGTGAAACTTTAAAGTTGGCCCTTGCAAGGTACATTCAAGCCCTGCGGTATTTGGCTCATTGGCTAGAAGCTGGTTTGCCACAGTTAAACTGAGTGGATCGATGGCACCTGATGGCGGCACCCCAACATCCCAATAACCTAGTCGACCTGTTACGTCCTGAATGGCAGTTTGAATGCCAGCCTGCAACACCTCAATTTTTTGAGTTTTCCATTCAAACGTATTTAAAAATCGGGTGGTTTGAGTGCCTAAAGCAAACACATCGCAAGCAATAATATTTTGTAAATATTCTAAATTGGTTTCGATACCAGCGACTTGCGTGTTGGCAAGACTAATACCCATTGCCTGTATGGCTTGGTCTCGTGTTGCAGCCGTCACAATGATTTTGGCAATCATTGGGTCATAAAAAGACGACACCGTTGAACCTGTTTCAACCCATGTTTCGACTCGTGCTTGCGGGTCAAATTTAACATGCGTGAGTAAGCCTGCACTCGGCTGGAACTGTTTAATTGGATCTTCGGCATAAAGACGAACCTGAATGGAATGTCCTGTTGGCTCTAACTTTTCAGTCGGTGCTGACCAGTCACCGCTTGCCAAAGTAACCATCCACTCGACTAAATCGACACCAAATACTTGCTCGGTCACGCCGTGCTCGACTTGCAAACGCGTGTTGACCTCTAAGAAATAAAATTCTTGGGTTTCGGTGTCCATAACAAACTCAACCGTGCCTGCCGAGCGATAGTTCACCGATTGCATGAGTTGAATCGCAACTTTTTGCAAGTAGTCGCGTTGCTGTTCATTTAAATGTGGCGCGGGTGTTTCTTCAATCACCTTTTGATTACGGCGTTGTACCGAACAATCACGCTCACCCAACGCTAAAACTTGCCCTTGCCCATCACCAAAAATTTGTACTTCGATGTGGCGTGCATGCTGTACAAATTTTTCTAAATACAAACCTGCATCTTTAAAATTAACCTGTGCTAAATAAGACACGGTTTGATAGGCATCTTTTAATTCGGTTTCATTCCAGACCAGACGCATGCCAATACCACCGCCGCCCGCGGTACTTTTTAGCATGACTGGATAACCAATACGGGCTGCCTCAAACAAGGCTTCGGCCTCATTAGCAAGTAGTGAACTACCCGGAAGTAGAGGCACATTGCTTTTAATAGCCAGCTCACGTGCAGTATGTTTTAAACCAAAATCGAGCATTTGGCTTGAAGTTGGCCCAATAAAGGCAATTCCTTGGCTTTCGCATAAATCACAAAACTCGGCATTTTCAGACAAAAAACCATAACCGGGATGAATGGCTTCTGCTCCCGACTGTTTAGCAACCTCAAGGATTTTTTCAATATTTAAATAACTTTGATGTGCAGGTGCAGGGCCAATCAGAAAAGCTTCATCGGCCAAAGTCACATGTAACGAATCACGGTCAGCTTCCGAGTAAACAGCCACCGAAGCGATCCCGAGTTTTTTAAGAGTGCGAATTACGCGACAGGCAATTGCACCGCGGTTGGCAATCAGAACTTTTTTAAACATGCTTACACCCCTTCCGCTTCACGGACAACCAGTTGAATTTTGGTTGGGTTATAGGCGTTACATGGGTTATTGAGCTGCGGACAATTTGAAATTAAAACAATTAAATCCATTTCTGCCCGAACTTCTACATATTTACCCGGTCCTGAAATTCCATCATCAAATTTAAGCTGACCGTCTGGTGTCACAGGCACATTCATAAAAAAGTTAATGTTAGGGCCGATGTGACGGACATTTAAGCCATGCTTTTTTGCAATCGGGTGTTTTGCCAAGGCATACATAAAGTTGTTACGGCAACTATGCATTGGGTAGGTTTCATGGGCATAGCGAACCGTATTGCTTTCACATGAACAGGCACCGCCAATGGTGTCATGGCGCCCACAGTTATCATCATGAATAATGGCAATTGGACGGCCAAAGTTACTATAGAGCTTAGTACCCTTTTCTAAATAGATTTGTTGATTGATGGCCAAGGTATCCATTGCGCTATAACGCTCAGTCGGATTTTCGGCACTCATAAACAAAGTATCGACCGCTTGGTTTCCCTCAAGGTCAATAATTCGGAAATATTGACCCTTTTTAACCTCGCACATCCACGCTTCACCCGCAGGACAAACTTCATTTAAAACTGCTTTTTCAAATGATTGTAAAACTGTCATGATGCTTCTCCTGATTTAAATATTGCTAAGCGCGTAGTAGCGGGCAGTGTTTTGAAACGCGCGCTGATTTTGCGAACATGCATCACGACAAATATCGCTGTCTGTTAGTGAATTGGCTTTAAATAAACTGAGTTGAATATCAGCAGGTTGATAGTTTGGGCTGGTGTCTAAACCGTGCGGCGCAGCAGATAAAAATACTAAGCAGTCCATTTCAAAACGTAGTTCAATGCTTTGATTGGTGTTATCAGAACTGACATAAGACAAAGCACCGTTTTCATCTGGTGCAACTTTAGAAAATAGGTTAACCGCGGCACTCAGGTCTTGGCTGGCAAGCCCGTATTTACACATTTCAATGAGTAAGCTGTCTAAGCCGTTTTGGTACATATCATTGCGGGCATCTTGAAATGTACGTATCCCAAATTGCTTTTCAATTTGCTCAGGTCGGCTTGGGCCACAAAGCGCATCATTCCAACCATGATCATCATGAACAATAGAAGCCATCACACGGCCTAGGTCTGAATACAGCACGTTGGAAGCTTTTAAATAGGCGGTATGTTGTCCTTTTAAACTGTCTGGCATGTTAAAACGTTCAAGCACATCGGCAGCATTTACACAAAACAAAGAAACATTTGCCTGAGCGCCAAGCGATGTAAATCTAAGAATAGTTCCTTTTTGAATACGACCCGACCAGTGATGTCCGCCGGGTAAAAGTTCGGTCCAAATCGCCTGATTGTTATGATAACTTGTAGTGTTCATAGCTACTCCTGTCGGATAGTTTTAGACTTCCTCCCGGGCTTTTATCCCTCCGTGTAGTTCGCTAGGAACCGTGAACTCTCGGTCCAGTCATACGTAAAGTATCGGAACCCTAGATCACTTTTGATTGCTTAAGACTATGCAAAGGACATGCCAGCTTAGTATTACGATTTTGGTTAAAAGTAATACTAAACTTGGGCTGTTTAGGTGCGATTTAAGTTCAAAAATAAAAAGCTGCACTCAAAATTGTGCATTTCAAAATAGAAAAGCCCCTTTTAGTAAGAGGCTTTTAAAGTGAAACTGTAAACTGAAGGATTTAAGGAATCAAAATTACCTTACGACATTCCTGTTCTCTTTCATTAAAAATGCGATAACCCTCTGCGGCATCTTCTAATTTCATTCGGTGGGTAATAATCGTTTCAGGTGACAAGTCACCACGCTCAATAAATTCTAGTAAAAGCGGTAAATATTGATGCACATGAGT
Source organism: Acinetobacter nosocomialis (assembly GCF_041021905.1). Classification (NCBI taxonomy): domain Bacteria; kingdom Pseudomonadati; phylum Pseudomonadota; class Gammaproteobacteria; order Moraxellales; family Moraxellaceae; genus Acinetobacter; species Acinetobacter nosocomialis. Next base: position 1,462,746 of record NZ_CP157432.1, on the reverse strand, counting down.
TTGGCCCATTTTAAAAGTCAGTCCTTTATCAAAAGCATCACCAAACAAGAAACCATGAATTGGACCTGCATATACACCTGGTACACTTACCACACCACCACGGCGAACCGCGGCTATACATTGACGAAGTGCTGCACCACTTGAACCTTCAAGCTTTAAATTGGTGAGCACTGTTTCAATGACACTGCCTTTTGCCTCGAAACCAATGGCATCAATCACCGCATCGACGCCACGGTAATTGTCGGTATTTTGAATAATAAATTCGGCCGCATCGACTTCATCAAAATTAACCGGAATAGCGCCGTAGGTTGCCGCCGCATAGTTCAATCGATATTCATTGTGATCGACCATAAATATTTTTTCTGCACCAAGCATCTTGGCACAAGCGGCGCTTAATAGTCCGACTGGCCCTGCACCATAAATTGCAACGGTTGAGCCACGAGTAACTTGAGCGTTGGTCACTGCCTGCCAAGCGGTAGGCAAAATATCGGTCAAGAAAAGCACTTTTTCATCTGACAATGACCCGGGCACTTTAAAAGGCCCCTTATTGGCTTTCGGGACACGAACATATTCTGCTTGGCCGCCCGGTACTCCGCCATATAAATGGCTATAACCAAATAAAGCTGCACCAGGTGGAATTTGCTTTTTATTAATAATTGCACCACGTCCTGTATTGGTGGTTTCACAGGCAGCGGTCAGGTCAAGTTGGCAAAAGAAACATTCACCACAAGCAATCACAAAAGGTACAATTACACGGTCGCCTTTTTTCACGTGAGTGACTGCGGGGCCTACTTCTTCCACAATACCCATAAATTCATGCCCAAAGATATCGCCATGTTCAGTCTTTGGGATTTTGCCTCGATATAAATGTAAATCAGAGCCACATATGGCTGTGGCGGTTACACGTAAAATAATGTCATCTGGTTCTTGAATAATAGGGTCTGCAACCGTTTCAACTCGAACGTCTTCGGCACCGTGGTAAGTAAGAGCGCGCATTTATTATTCCTCAATTTCCTATCATGTCATTTGATTATGAGGAGGCTTTCTTTACGGTTTGCAACGATTCTTACTTTTCACGTAAGGCTTATAGCTCAAATGCAAAGTGATCTATATTTAAGTAACAATAAAAGTAAAATATAGTTTCTTAACTTTTTCTTGGGCAGACGTGATTTGAGCTCCCTTTGCCCTCTATATTTAAAATTTAAAAAACGGGTAAGAACCTACCCGTTATTTCACTGTCGTTGTATAAAAACTATCTATTGCATCAACCATTTGAGATAACCCCGGTTGCTCTAATGGATAGTGGCCTGCATTTTCCAATATCACAGTTTTTACCGGCACTTTATGAATACGGCCAAGAAAAGGCGTACTTAAATCAAGTGGTGTCCAACGGTCTTTTTCAGGTTGGGTCAATAAGACAGGACATACGTCAAAGTCTTCAGGTGCAACCTCAGGTTTATAATGTATATATGAATCTAAAAAGGTTAGAGAAACCGAGTTACCTGCTGAAGTTTTATCTTTCATAAAGGCTTTTAAGGCATCTTTATTATTCACCAAAGTACTCATTTTACTTGCCCAACTCATCGGAACACGCATTGATGCTAACGGCGTTTTAGCAGTTAAATGTGTAATTGGCGTTCCTACCCGACTCATAAACAAATTGCTTGCTACAGTATCTTTCACTTTTTGATTGCTTGTATCAAGGAAGGTCATTCCCACTATAGCTTTAACCTTTTTATTTTTGGCAGCAACATGGTAAGTCAACATACCACCAGCACTTAGGCCATACAATACAACTGGACGATTATCTTTGGCCAATTCCACATCAATTAAATCGCTACCAGCTTGCACCCAATCGTTATAACTAATCGGCTTACCCTTTTTAACTTGAGTGACACCATAGCCGGGCATATCGACAGCAATTGTTTCATAACCTCGATCAGCCAAGGGTTTTCCTAAAATCATCGACATTTGTCGACCATTGGTCCCCACACCGTGAAATAAAATCACTTTAATTTTGGCATTGGGATTACGGTAAGTATCCAAATGGATGTTATGACCATTCCAAGACCACCACTCTTCTTTTGGTAACTGGTCTTTAGGAATATGAAATTCTTGAGGAAGGAATTGTTCAATTTGTTGCCAAGCTGCTTGATTTTGATAACCCATGACAGACTCTCCTGATTTTATTTCTTGAGCTGAAGATACACCTGTTACACAAACCATTAGGCCAATTACACCTAATTTACTCATTAATTGCCGCATCATATTTATCGGCTTTGCTGGTTGAACGGTATTCATTGTTTTACTACTCGTTGCTATCTGATGACTAAATATTAGGCTTTAGTCTTCTCATCAACCATGCTAGATTGGGACATGCATTTTAGTTTTTAGGCCAACTGATGTTAGAGTTTCAAGATTATTTACGAGCTCCATCTAGCGTACAGCTATTATTAGAACTAGGTGAACAATTAAAAATTCAAAGAACACATCTGTTAGCCAGTACTGGTTTAACCCTAACTCGTTTAAATGATACTAACAGTGTTGTTACACCCGATGAAGAACTGGGTGTCATCAATAATTTAATTAAAATTTTATCTGCGCACACCGCAGGTTTAGGTCTCATTACCGGTTTTAACCATCAACTGACAACTTATGGGATTTTGGGTTACGCATTAATGAGTAGTGCAACGGGTTTAGAAGCAATGCAACTTGTGCAACGTTATCTGGCCCTCACCTATACCTTTGTTAAAATAAATTTTCAGCAAAAAAATAATGAGTGCGTGATTTGCTTTACTGAACCTGTGGGCCTAACACAGGAGTTACAACGGTTTGTACTTGAACGTGCGATGGCTGCAACTCTTCGTGTTATTAGCGATATTTATGAAAGTTCATTTCAATTAGATGCATTTCATCTTAAATATGATGAACCTGAGTCTTGTTTGTTAAATATACCTAAAGAATATTTAGGCGCTCCAATTCAATTTAATCAAAAAGAAAACATTTTAAAATTTAATAGTTCGCAATTGCTCCACGCTCTACCCCATGCAAACCCGAATACCGCAGCCATGTGTGAAAGGCTGTGTATGGAACTTATTAGCCAACGCCATACCACCTTAACAACCACAATGATTGTCCGCGATTTTTTAATGAACGCTCCTTCTGGGACATTACTTAATATTAAAGAAATTTCAAATAAGTTAAATATGAGCGAACGGACGCTAAAAAGAAGGTTACAAGACGAGAATATCTCTTTTAGAGCACTTCAAAATGAAACCTTGCATCGACGCGCCGATTCCCTTTTAGCGCAAAATCTAAATTTAGGCCAAGTGGCAGAAATATTAGGCTTCTCAGATTTATCAACTTTTTCTCAAGCTTATAAACGCTGGACTGGCGTTGCTCCAAGTCATTATAAAAAGCAAATGATTAAATAAATTCTATTTAAAATGTTACTTTTATCCGGAGTTACTCCGACGAACTAGAATTCCACCCTAGTGAAAAGCGTGCTAATATCCAAATTCTGACAATTAATCATGTCAAATTTACTTTAGAGGGAACAAGATGTTAAAAACTCAAAAAATCAACATCGTACAAGAATTTGATGCACCCATAGATAAAGTCTTTGCGACCTTAAGTGAACACGAAAATTTAAGCAAAATTTTTGCCCCTGCTAAAGTTACTCGCATTAGTAATGGAAAGGATGCACGTAACGGTGTTGGCTCTGCTCGCAAGATGACTATTCCGTTTACACCTTCATTTGTTGAAACAAATTTAGTCTATAAAGAAAATGAACTGATCGAGTACGCGATCACAAGTGGCATTAGCCCAATTAAGGCACATCGTGGTGTGATGCAATTTACTGACTTGGGAAATAACCGAACTCGTTTGAATTACACTATCAGCTTTAAAGGCCGCGTTCCTTTTATTGGCCCGATTATTAAAGCGGCCTTACAAAATGGCGTGAGCCGTGGACTTAAAAAGCTTAAATTTTAAGAAGCCAATACCATAAGAAAGCCCAATGATGGGCTTTCTTATTTTAGATTGAATACTAAGATAGGGTTATTAAAAAATATTCTAATAATTTATCTCGTTCATCTGTTTCCTCTTTACTTAAAAGCTGAACCATTGCTCCATCAATCACAAACAAAAACATGTGAGCATCTTCCATTAAAGCTGTGGGTTTGATGGTTAAAAGTAGGCCATGTATTTGGGTCACTAACCAGTTTCTATAATCCACCACCACTCTGTAAGCAGTTGGATAAAACTTTTCAATCTCCAAAATGGCCTTAAAGGGCAAACGGTACAGCCCTTCGAGGTTGGCATGGAGATAAAATATTTTTCTTAGCTTATCAAATACCATAAGTTCACGATATGAATGAATAATAGATAACACCTCTTCTTTTAACCCATCTTTTTGAAAGGTTAAGCACATTTCAATGAACCTTTCTTTTGAATGAAAATGCTTATAAAACGTGGCTTTATTCACTTTGGATTCGGCAATAATTCGGTCAACACCGACTTTGTGAAATCCATACTCCATAAATAAATCTTTTGCTGTATGAAGCACTCTGAGTGCTCTAAATGAAGCTTCTAAATTTGGCATAGTTATACCGTTTAAAATAATTTTTTGTTGTATGTAAAAGAGATAGAAATGCCGTCACTCTTAAATTGAGTGCTAAAAACGGGCATGCAAAAGCGGCACAATAAAGGTGTGCTCGCCTATCTCAGGTTTATTGTTGCTATGATTTTTGAGTCGTAACGATTCTTAAGGTGTAGAAAACCTAGAGTCGATTAAACCGATTTAGAGAGTATTTAAACGGTATAAATAGAGAGATTTTGGCAAAGGCCAAAAATTGAGAAGAATTTGTACGCATGAGCGAACTCCTTTGGCTATAAAAGAAGTTTCACCGCATTACTGCTAAATAATGGTGGCGAAACGAAAGAGGGTTAGCAGACTGGAGCCAAAGAATCCAGCACACCCGAAGGTGTCCCCCTCCCGTTCCGCCGCAGAGGGGGCACGCAGGGATTTCCACAAAAAAGTTAGACTTTTTCGTGTACTTTGGCTGATGGTCTGCTAAAACCAACTGGCAATGTAGGCCAGCCCGCAAAGGATAGTATTCGCTTTTCTTGTCGTCAAGCGTAGGAAATGACATTTGTATTAAAGTAGATCATTAAAAAGAAAGGGCAAATAATTTAGTTTTTATATTTAGAATTAATTTATTAAACCAGTTTATAAAGTCTTTAAGAGGTGGATCAGGAAATTTGAACAACACTTATAAGTGATATTTTGCTCCCCAAATGATGTTATAAACATCAATATATGGAGTATTTTATGGCACGTAGACCAAGAAGAAATCATTCAAATGATTTTAAAGCTAAGGTAGCACTTGCTGCGATTAAAGCAGAAAAAACACTTGCTGAATTGAGTGCTGAATTTGATGTTCATCAAAACCAAATTATCGACTGGAAAAATCAACTGATTTCAGAGGTGGTCCCACATGTTTGAACAACTAAAAGCTTATTTATAAGTGATACTCTGCTCTAGTTAAGCTACCTTATTTTGTTGTGGTAGCTGGTCATAGTAAAACTCATCTGGAGTCATTTTGTCCAGACTCGAATGAGGTCGTTTCAAATTATAAAATTCAAAATATGCGTTTAATTGCTTCTTCGCATCCAAAACATTGCTGTAGGCTTTGAGATACACCTCTTCATATTTAACGCTCCGCCATAATCGTTCAACCATCACATTATCAACCCATCGACCTTTACCATCCATGCTGATTTGGATGTCATTTGATTTCAATACATCAATAAATGCATCACTGGTAAACTGACTGCCTTGGTCTGTATTAAATATTTCAGGTCGACCATATTTTTCAATAGCTTCATTTAATGTTTCTATGCAAAATGTAACCTCCATACTAATCGATACTCTATGCGCAAGTACCTTGCGGCTATGCCAATCAATCACAGCACATAAATAAACAAAGCCTTTTGCCATAGGGATATACGTTATATCCGTAGACCACACTTGATTACTGCGCTGAATAGCCAATCCTTTGAGCAGATATGGATATTTGCGGTGAGCTTGATTAGCCTGGCTTAAATTTGGTTTGCAATATAACGCATTAATGCCCATTTTCTTCATTAAAGTACGTGTATGACGTCGTCCTATATGATGTCCTTGACGATTCAACAAATCACGCATCATACGGCTACCTGCAAAAGGGTATTGCATATGTAACTCATCCATACAGCGCATCAGCTTCAGATCTGATGCACTCACAGGTTTTGGGCGATAGTAATAACAACCACGGGAGACTTTCAGCAGCTGAGCTTGCTTAGATACTGAAATCTGAAGTGAGTCATCGATTAACTTTTGTGGTTGAAGCGGCCCAGTTTCTTCAACACACCTTCTAAAAAATCAATTTCTAATGCCTGCTCACCGATTTTTGCATGTAGTTTTTTTAGATCGATGGGTGGTTCTGTTGGAGCTTTTGATTGATCGAAAGCTTGCGAGGAAGCTGAAATCAGTTGATTTTTCCAGTCGATAATTTGGTTTTGATGAACATCAAATTCAGCACTCAATTCAGCAAGTGTTTTTTCTGCTTTAATCGCAGCAAGTGCTACCTTAGCTTTAAAATCATTTGAATGATTTCTTCTTGGTCTACGTGCCATAAAATACTCCATATATTGATGTTTATAACATCATTTGGGGAGCAAAATATCACTTATAAGTGTTGTTCAAATTTCCTGATCCACCTCTTTTCAGCTTCCTCGCAAGCTTTCGATCAATCAAAAGCTCCAACAGAACCACCCATCGATCTAAAAAAACTACATGCAAAAATCGGTGAGCAGGCATTAGAAATTGATTTTTTAGAAGGTGTGTTGAAGAAACTGGGCCGCTTCAACCACAAAAGTTAATCGATGACTCACTTCAGATTTCAGTATCTAAGCAAGCTCAGCTGCTGAAAGTCTCCCGTGGTTGTTATTACTATCGCCCAAAACCTGTGAGTGCATCAGATCTGAAGCTGATGCGGTGTATGGATGAGTTACATATGCAATACCCTTTTGCAGGTAGCCGTATGATGCGTGATTTGTTGAATCGTCAAGGACATCATATAGGACGACGTCATACACGTACTTTAATGAAGAAAATGGGCATTAATGCGTTATATTGCAAACCAAATTTAAGCCAGGCTAATCAAGCTCACCGCAAATATCCATATCTGCTCAAAGGATTGGCTATTCAGCGCAGTAATCAAGTGTGGTCTACGGATATAACGTATATCCCTATGGCAAAAGGCTTTGTTTATTTATGTGCTGTGATTGATTGGCATAGCCGCAAGGTACTTGCGCATAGAGTATCGATTAGTATGGAGGTTACATTTTGCATAGAAACATTAAATGAAGCTATTGAAAAATATGGTCGACCTGAAATATTTAATACAGACCAAGGCAGTCAGTTTACCAGTGATGCATTTATTGATGTATTGAAATCAAATGACATCCAAATCAGCATGGATGGTAAAGGTCGATGGGTTGATAATGTGATGGTTGAACGATTATGGCGGAGCGTTAAATATGAAGAGGTGTATCTCAAAGCCTACAGCAATGTTTTGGATGCGAAGAAGCAATTAAACGCATATTTTGAATTTTATAATTTGAAACGACCTCATTCGAGTCTGGACAAAATGACTCCAGATGAGTTTTACTATGACCAGCTACCACAACAAAATAAGGTAGCTTAACTAGAGCAGAGTATCACTTATAAATAAGCTTTTAGTTGTTCAAACATGTGGGACCACCTCTTTAAGCGTATAAATAGAAAGACTTGGACAAAAGCAAATAGAGAAGAACTAGTACGGATGTAAAAATCTGTTATGTGTAAAGAAAACTAATCAATTACTTTCAAATGAAAGTGATAGAGCAAAAGAAATAATTAAAAGCCCCTTTGAAGAGGCTTTTTAACAGACAACTATTATAGATTAAAAGAATTTTTACTAGTTAAAGTATCATGCAAACAATTAGGCGAAATATTTACTTCGTCTATTATTGAATGCTTCCAATGTTCCTTCCAATATATTCACAGCATGTTGATTTAAATCATAACTCTCTATCGAACCAGAGGTATAATTAATCGAAAAATTATCTTCTCTATAAAAATCTGTGTAAATAATTTGTTCAGCATCACAAACAATTGCAAGATTCGGATTGTGAGTAACCATTATTATTTGTCTGGTTTTTTTAGCCTCATTCAAAATTGGGACCAAAGAATTTACTACAGTATCATTATCCAAATTTTCTTCTGGTTGGTCTAGGATAATTGGCGTCTTATCTTGATCTACTAATAAATAGAATATCAGTAATAATGCCCCACGTTGACCAGGAGATAATTTTTCTACCTCGGCATTCTGAAAGCGTAAAGAGTACTTAGATTTTATGAAATCTAAACTATAGATAAAATCATAAACATCTTTAGGTGTTGTATTTTTTCTCACCATATCCCCTATACCAGTAGCACCATTTACTTCTTCTAACTTTCCAATAAGTTTTTCAATAAAATTAATACATCCTTCCTTCGTCTCAAGATCATCATGCTTAGATAATTCCTCTAAAGTTTTTTTAATATTATCGGGTGTAAACTCTAACCTACGTTGCATGATTAAGTTTGTTAATTCATCCTGAAAATGTTCAGTTGAGAAGTTCAGTTTTGATACAAACTCAAATTTATTTTTCTCATTAATAAACTTATTTTTCTCGATAGCCTGTTGCACTGGTCCATAGAGAGATTCCCGTATAAGCTTTTTACTTTCCAAAACTTCAAATATTTTGATTGAAATATCTTTTCTCTCAAGCCTTTTTTGAATTAACCGCTGAGGCAATTTTTCTATTAGTTCTAGTTGATATTGAATTCCAAGTAAAGAGTCTTGGGACGAATTGTCTCCCTTTAATTCCAATTTCTTATTATCCCATTTTTTTAAGTTCTCCAAATATTCATTATATTTTTGCAATGGCTCAGATAGTTGTCCTCGAACAGTTTTAACTACGTCACTACAAGTTTCAATTTCTTTTTCTAAATCAACAATTCTGAGAGAATTTTCTGTATTTTTTACATTTAAACTCTCAATTAATTCCACAATTTTCGTTGTATCGATGTCAAATGTAACAATATCATTTTCAATAGATAAAACTTTTAAACTTTCACTAATTTGGTCTTTAAATGTTTGAACCTGTTCTTTTAAAAATTTAGATTTATCAAAAATTTGTTTAGCAAGAAAAATCTTTCTTTGATTCTCAACAATTAATTCGTTGAGTTTTTTCACTTCATCCAATAATTCAATCTGGCGTGAATTATTAGCATCCATCTTTGTCTTTAAAGACTGTTGTTCTGGTGTAAGCACTTCACTTGGAGATTCAACTTCAATAGGCTTAATTGATTCATGATCTTGCAATTCCTGTAACTTTAATTGTCTTTTACTTTCTAAAATATTCCTAACACCTGCTTGTGCTTGAAATTCTAAGTCTTCAATCTCTGTATTTAACTTACTTAGAACAAGTCTGAGTGAAGATAATTGATCATTTAAAGCACTTTCTTTGAACTTAATTAATGAGTCAAGAGATGTACACCCATTTCTATCCTCTTCAGACAAGTAAGAAAATATTACTGAATTGAGTTCATTTTGAAATTCTTTATCCCCCTGATCAGGATTACAAAGTTTTTCAAAATATACCTGTGGAATATAACGGACTCTTTCTGCTTTTCCATGGTCGACACTTGAATCTAATGATTGACATTCTTTTGTACCATTCAACCATGTTATGCTTGCTTCAAAATCTGATGCAAATCCGCCTTTACCTTTGAACCGACCATCTTTTAGGAATGAAAAGAATTTACTACTCGACTTAGAATTACCTAGAAGGGAAATCACGTCAGCCAAGGCGCTCTTTCCACTACCTTTTTTTCCAATTATTGCTACAAGATCATGGCTAAGTTTAAGGTTTGTTCCATCAAGCCAAGTATGATCACTAGATGCAGAAGATTTTTTTGAAATTTCGATTTTATCAATGAAGTAACTGCCTTTACCCTGTTTAACTAATTCTTTTTCTGGCAATTCACCAATATAAATTCTATTTTGGGGTTCTAATGTGGCTTGTACTAAACCCGCAAAAGTCGGATCAGCTTTTATCCATGTGAAACAATTTCCGATTCTATCTTTGTCACTTGTTTTATCTGAAAAATTATGAGCATCGCTGCAATCTAATAATAAATCATTGACACCATTCTGCTTTAGCTTTTGTTTAGCATTATTGAACGTTTCATATGATTCTGCTGAGGTAAAAACAATATGTGCATTATTAATTAAACTTTTTTTAACCGCTATAGAACCATCTGTCCACTTAAGCTGATCCCATTCAGTTTTTCCAATAGCAATTAAGTACTTACCCTTAAAACAACTTTTATCTAAACTTGAAACAATTGATTCAAGACTTAAATTTAGATTATTAAAACCTTCAATTAAATCTGAACCATAATTACTTAATTGATTCTCAGGTACATTTTTCTTAATAGATTTCCCAAGAAGTTCTACTGATTCTCGTGTAACACTATAATTCCAAGGGGACTGCTCTTTCTCTAAAATGTATTTAGCTTGTAATGTATTTAAAAACTGTGATTTTATCTGATCTAAAGGTAAAACTTTTTCATCTGCAAAAATAACATGAAGATTTATACGGTTTAACTTTCCAAATTGAACGCCAGCAAATTCCTGTAATCTGAACTCCACAACTGGTAAAATCAAATCAATATTCTGCAATCGCCCTTTAGCTTTTTCTTGTAGAATACGTTCATATCCATCAATAAAAAAATAATCGTTAATGCCTAATACTTTGAAGGAATCAGGTAGGTTTTCTAAATCTGTTAGATATTTTTCCCAAGTAGCTTCACAATTATCTCCATATTTATGATCAAGAGATTCAGGCGTATGTACATGTAGATCCCACTTTCTCCATTCTGACCCTTTACTAAACATAATAACCCCTTTATTTTTTTAAATTAAAATTCAGTCATTTTAAGTTATTGAATTCTTAAAAATGCTTAGATATTGCACGAATATGTTATCAAACTATAAAACATATAGCTTAAAAAATTCATTAAATTCAAGCAAAAAAGCGTCGAAAATTGAATTTTAAGTTCGAATCAAAAGTTATTATTAGATACAATGTCAAAAATGAGCTGATTAGATTCCCCCCAATCAAGCCCCATGTAAACTACTCACTAATCCATCAACTTTTTACGTCGATACAACCCACAATTTCCAGAAAATAGCGCTGCTAATAAACAAGTAATAATGGCATAAGTCGCAACATTCATTCCAAATAACTCAACAGCTAAAATAATTGAGGTTAACGGTGCCTTACTTGCCCCTGAAAACAGACTGACCAAACCCAAGCCAGCAAGTAATGAGAGTGGTAGGTTTAAAACCGCTCCTAAAGCATTACCTAATGTCGCACCAACATAAAACAATGGCGTAATTTCACCACCTTTAAAGCCTGAACCTAAAGTGATGGCGGTAAATACAGTCTTGTTAAAAAAGTCGTAAAACTCAATCGGCACATAAAAAGATGCAATGATTTTATCTGTACCTAAACCGTTGTACTGCTGATGTGCAGTAAACAGCGTAAGTAGCATAATGATAATACCGCCTACCATTGTTCTTAATGGCAAATAGCGAATGTATTTATAAAATAGATCACTTGCCAAATGAATGGCAGCAATAAAGAAACGTGCAGCAAAGCCAAATACTAACCCCGCTGCAATTAAGCTCATGAGCGTGCCAAAATGAATGGCTGGAAACTCACTTATGACGTAAAAAACATGTGGATGAACTATATCGAATAGCTCAGGAATGGTCGAAGCAATCAGCGCCGACACAAAACATGGAAAAATAGCTGAGTATCTTAAATTACCTAAAGCGGTAATTTCTAAACCATAAATTGCACCCGCCAAAGGCAGGCCAAACACCCCAGCAAAGCCCGCGCCAATACTGGCGATTAAACAGATTTTTCGGTTGTCTTCCGAGATTTTTAATATATAGCTTAAATGGTCAATTAAGGCACCCGAAAGCTGAACTGCTGGCGCCTCACGCCCTGCTGATCCACCAAACAACTGCGTTAAAATTGAGGTAATAAAAATGATAGGACTCATTCGTTTTGGAATAAACGATTTGGGTTGATGAATCTCATCTATGAGTAAATGAGTTCCCCGTTCAATCGGCGAACCATATTTTTTAATGAGATAACCAATACCAAAGCCCACAAAAGGCAGAAAGTAGATGAGCCAGTGATGCAGACTGCGGACTTTGTTTGAAATATCAAAAGCCACAAAGATTAGAGTGGATGCCAGCCCGGCAACGACTCCAATCACAATTGATATGACGAGCCAATAGACACTGTATTTTAGAATTTGATCATATTCAGATGAAGGTAGAATTTTCATTCGCTTTCTTCAATTCGCCTGTGAGTGAGTGCCAAATTCTCAAATTTTTTTTATGCTGCCAGTTCATTAAGTGAGAAATGCTTAAACTGGGCTAAAAATTAAAGCTCGCATAAGCGAGCTTCAAATACAGTGATCAATATTTATACCACTAATCTGTGACAAATATCTCATAACCCGTTCTGGCTTTCAAGTTGAAAATGGTTAATGAAAACCTAAAATATGCCTGATTGAGTTAATTAATAAGCACTCGATTTGACCTGATCAAGCTAAAAACATTATCAGACCAAATAACCTATTCAAATTTTAATTAATACTGGCAATCATGGTTTCAGCATGGCAGGTTGCGCCCTTCTCTGCACTAATCTGAATAACACCACTCCGGTGTGCAAGTACCTGAACTTCCATTTTCATGGCTTCCATAATGGCAACTACTTGGCCTTCTGTCACTTGCTCACCATTTTCCACTTTCCAAGCACTAATCACACCATTAATAGGCGCAAGTAAATGCTCGGCACTGACTTCTGGCTCGGCAATCTGCGCTTGAGCTGCGATTACTGGGCCTTGTGCAAACATACCCGCAGGTAAACCTAAACGGTGTAACTTGCCATCAATTTCAATGTAGCTGAGTAACATCGGTTGTTGATGATTTGGAATACCACGTTTGGTTGGCTTTAACTCTTGCTTAAAGTCATTTTCAATCCAACGCGTATGTACATTAAATTCATTTGTAAAGTCAGGTTCATTAAGTACCGCACGGTGGAAGTCTAAAACTGAAGCCACACCTTCAATTTTAAATTGCTGCAAAGCACGTTTAGCACGAGCAATTGCAACTTCTCGGGTTGGACCCGTCACAATCAGTTTTGCCATGAGTGAATCAAAATGACTAGACACCAATGATCCAGTTCGAACACCTGTATCAACTCGTACCCCGTTACCAAACGGCGCTTCAAACAAACTCAACACGCCAAAGGCAGGAATAAACCCGCGAGCTGGGTCCTCGGCATTAATACGAAACTCAATGGCATGGCCTTGTGCTTTTGGTGTTTCTTTAATAGAAAGCTCATGGCCCTGTGCCACGCGAATTTGCTCAACCACCAAATCGACTTTTGAAGTTTCTTCGGTCACTGGGTGTTCTACTTGCAAGCGCGTATTTACTTCTAAGAATGAAAGCTTACCGTCACGGCTCAGTAAATATTCAACTGTTCCCGCACCCACATAGTTTGCCGCCTGACAAATATTTTTTGCCGAGCTTAAAATTTGTTGATAAATCTCATCGCTAATAAATGGCACTGGCGCTTCTTCGACTAACTTTTGGTTACGGCGTTGCAACGAGCAATCACGTGTACCAAGCACGACAATATTGCCATGTTGGTCGGCTATGACTTGCGCTTCTACATGGCGTGGCTTATCTAAATATTGCTCGACAAAACATTCACCACGGCCAAAGGCAGCTTTTGCTTCACGTACTGCCGACTCATAAAGCTCTTTGACTTCTTCGAGTTTCCACGCAACTTTTAAGCCGCGGCCACCGCCACCAAACGCCGCTTTAATGGCAATTGGTAAACCATATTGTTTAGCAAACTCTAAAGCTTCCTCTGCATTATTGAGTGGGTCTTGCGTACCCTGAACCAAAGGTGCACCAACTGAAGCTGCAATTTTACGTGCTTCGATTTTATCGCCTAGTTTTTCAATGGCACTTGGTGATGGCCCTACCCATTTTAAGCCCGCATCAATCACGGCTTGGGCAAACTCAGCACGTTCAGATAAAAAGCCATAACCCGGATGAACCATGGTTGCTTTCGATTTTTTTGCAACTTCAATAATGGCTGGAATATTTAAATAGGTTTCACTGGCAGTCGCACCAGCCAAGCCCCATGCTTCATCTGCAAGTTCGACATGCATGCTGCCAATGTCGTCATCTGCATATAACGCGACCGATAAAATTCCCATATCACGGCAAGCATGGATAATACGAACAGCAATTTCACCACGATTAGCAATCAATAATTTTTCTGTATTCATCATTCATTCTCAAAATCTGTAAATTCGGCAATTTTTTTAAATTTGATGTGGCAACCTGCCGGAATCTGTGCCACCAAGTCCCAATGGTGTTTAGCAACAGAGGCAATGACCGGATATCCGCCCGTTAAAGGGTGATCATTCATAAATAAAACGGGCTGACCACTCGGTGGAATCTGTAATGCACCAATGCAAGTGCCTTCACTTTCCAGTTCATGGGTAATTTTGCGAGTTAGGGGCTGTTCACCTGAAAGCCTTAGCCCAACTCGGTTGCTTTCATTGGTCACGAGCCATTCTTGCTGACAGAGCAGTTCAATACTGTCTTGTTCGAACCAGTCTGTGCGTGGCCCCATCACAATATCTAGCTCAACCATTTCACCAGCTCGTGGCAAATCGCTTTTGCCCACTTCATTTACACTAATGTTGGCTGCTTTCACATGTCCTTGATAAATGGTATCTCCGAGCTTTAAAGGCTCTGGTCCTAACACCGCCAAGCTGTCAAACGAAGCACTATTAAGTACTGGTTCAACGTCTATACCACCGCGAACTGCCAGATAGTTTCTTAAGCCTACTGTCGGTGGCAGAATTTGAAATTCATCGCCTTCATCCAAATCAATCGGCTGATAGCTTGCAAAGTCTGCGGTTTGACCATCAGCAAATTTCACTCGAATGTTTGAATTTGCCCCAGTAACTGCAATAACACCCGCATGCTGCATTTTGGCTTTTAGCCCACCATTTAAAACTTCAATAACGGGTGTATCAGTTGGGTTACCCACAATACGGTTGGCACTATGCATGGCAGATAAATCCATTGCTCCCGCTACGCCAACACCAATATTGGTCTGGTTTAAACGCCCTTCATCTTGAATGAGCATCTGCAAACTTGGCGCAGTAATCGTAAATAGTGGCACAGATTGTTTAGTCTCCACCTTACGCGTAATTTGCTCCAGCACATTCACTGTTGTTGGGTTATGCGTAACATCCTCAAAATGTACAGTCATGCCCGGTAACAGCAATGCAGGATTTTTACGCTCTAAATCCCACATTTTTTCTGTTGTTGTACCAATCAGCTGCCAGCCACCTGGACTGTCTTTTGGGTAAATACCAGAGTATTTTCCAGCCAAGCCTAAAGAGCCTGACGGTATTTTTTTACGTGGAACCGTTAAGCGCGGAATATCAGTAAAAGGCTTATCGGGACTACTCATATACGCAAAGCCCGGTGCAAAACCAATAAAAGCCACATTCCACACGCTTTGGTGATGTTTTCTAATCACATCGGCAACAGATAAACCTTGCAACTCAGCAACCTGCGCAAGGTCTTCGCCGTTATAGCAAATCGGCACAATCACTTCTTGGCCGCTACGCTCAAATCCAGAATCAACTTTGAGGCTCTGAATTGAAGCAACTAGCGTTTTAAAATTGGTTTCGATCTCATTAAAAAAAACCAAAATTGTTTTTGCAGCAGGGACTAAGTCTTTAATTCCATTCAATTGCGTATTTTGCAATTTATTGTACAACGCCAAAGTTTCCTCTAAGCTCGCAAGCTCAATTAGAAAACAATCGGCGTTTACCGATAAAAAACGCATTTGCTTATCCTTTTAATTCTTCTTTAGCTATTTATCTCATCCAAGCGCGGTCAGGAATATCGGTAATAAACATGTAGCCCGGTGCATGACTAATGGCAAAAGGAATTTTCGAGTTCATCACTGCTGCTTGCGGTGTTACTCCACATGCCCAAAACACAGGAATTTCACCCGCTTCAATACGGGAAGCATCACCAAAGTCAGGTTTATTTACATCCTTAATACCTAAGCTTTCAGGGTGCCCGATATGGACAGGTGCCCCATGTACACTTGGCATACGCGCTGTAATTTTTACTGCTTCACTAATTTGATGAGATGGAATTGGTCGCATGGAAACCACCATATTTCCTGAAATACGCCCTGCCGGTTCGCACTCTATATTGCTTAAATACATCGGAACATTGGTATCGTCATGAATATGGCGAACTTCAATACCCGCTTCTTGCAAAGCGGTTTCAAATGAAAAACTGCAACCAATTAAGAAAGTCACCAAATCAGGATGAGCATTATAAATCTCTCTTGCATCGGTCACTTCATCGACCATTTCCCCATCTTTCCAAATGCGATAACGTGGGAAGTCGGTTCGAATGTCTGAGTCTGCTGCAAGCTTAGTTGCATAAATACCTTCTTCGAGCACATCAAGCACTGGACAGCTTTGCGGGTTACGGTGTGCATAAAGTAAAAAGTCATACGCCCAATCTTTTGGCACCGAAATCATGTTGACCTGTGTCATACCCGCAGCCATGCCTGCTGTTGGTTTATCAAAACCTGCACGGATTTTTAAACGTGCATCTAATGCGGCTTCAAGCTGAGCTGGGTCGACTTTAATATCCTTATACATTGCGCTCTTCCTTATGCTTTATTTACAAATGGGCGAATTTCAATATTGTTTTTTACAAGCTCGGCTTTAATGGCTGCCGACATCTCTAGTGCGCCGTCGGTGTCGCCATGTAGACAAATAGTGTCGGCTTGAATTGGGGTAAATACACCATCAATTGACTCGACCCCACCATTTTTAAGCATAGACACCACACGGCTCGCAACAAATGCCGAGTCGTGTAAAACCGCACCTTCTAAACGGCGAGATACTAGTGAGCCATCACTGTTATAAGCACGGTCTGCAAATGCTTCGGACACAACTTTTAAACCCGCAGCTCTTGCCTGTTCGACTAAGTTCGATCCAGCTAAAGCAACTAGTACGAGTTCAGGGTTATACATTTTAATGGCATCAATTACTGCGGCTGCCTGAGCTTGGTCATGGGCAATGGTGTTGTAAAGCGCACCATGTGGTTTAACGTACTGCACTTTTGAGCCAGCTACTTTAGCCAAACCATCGAGCGCAGAAATTTGGTAAAGCACATCGGCAATAAGCTCATCACGAGACAAGTCCATGTTACGGCGGCCAAAACCTACAAGGTCTGGGTAAGACACATGAGCACCTATGGTCACGCCAAGTTCAACTGCTTTACGAACCGTTTTTAAAATGCCGAGCGGGTCACCAGCATGAAAACCACAGGCAATATTGGCACTGGTCACGACAGGTAAAATCTGGTCATCATTACCCATTTTCCATGAGCCAAAGCTTTCACCCAAATCACTATTTAAATCTACAAACATGGCATTATTCCTTTATCAATTCATGTTGTCTGGCTTAAAGTTTGGTCAAATAGTTAAACACTGTCGTAAATGACATATAACCCATCCACCACGTTAACAGACATGTTAATCCACCTAAAATAAGTAACCATTTTGGATAGTTATAATTACCCATTAAATCTTTACGGCGCGCAGCTACGTATACAAAAATTGTAAGGCCAATTGGTAACACCAAACCGTTAAAACCACCCACAAAAATGAGTAGACCTGCCGGAGTTGCACCCAATAACACATACAGCAATAAAGCCAATGCAATAAAGGTAATGGTCGTATAATTGGTCTGTTTTGGTGTTAAGTTCTTTTTAAATGCAGTAAAGAATGAAACTGAGGTATATGCTGCACCAATCGTGCTACTAATACCCGCCGCCCAGAAAATTAAACCAAATAATTTAAAACCAAATGTGCCTGCCGCATATTGGAATGCTTGGGCTGCCGGATTGGCGTCATGGCTGGCTAAATCAATATGGGCACCGCTCACCACCACACCTAAGAACGCTAAAAACAGCACATAACGCATGATGCCAACTACAACAATGCCTTTGGTTGCAGCTTTAGCAACTTCATCAATATTTTCAGGGCCAACAGCGCCTTTATCGAGTAAACGATGTGCGCCTGCATAGCAGATATAGCCACCCACTGTACCGCCCACAATCGTAGTAATAATGGCAAAGTCGATATGATCTGGAGCAAATGTCTGATGTACAGCTTGACCAACAGGAGGCATTACAATGACGGCCACAATAATAATCAGCAAGATTTTAAGCAGTCCCAACACGATCATGCTTTTATCCATGGCAAGTGTGGCTTTTTTGGAAGCAAAAATCAAAATCGCTAACGCCCCACTTAAAATACCGCCCCACTTTGTATCTAGGCCAAAAAGTGCATTTAAACCTAAAGCTGCACCTGCAATATTACCGACACTAAAGAAAAACCCACCCAAAATCACCAGAAATGCCAGTAAATAACCACTGCCCGGTAAGGCTTTATTGGCAATATCTGATGCACGCATTTGAGTAAGTGTTACGACTCGCCAAATATTTTGCTGGACGACATAATCAATCAGAATGGAAACTAAAATGGCAAAGCCAAATGCCGCACCTAATTTAACTGTAAATACAGCAGTTTGGGTTAAAAATCCTGGCCCCATTGCAGAGGTCGCCATCATAAAGATTGAGGCAACAATGGCCCATTGGCGATCTGATAAAAAAGAAGATTTCAGTAAAGACATATTAATGCGTTCCTCATCCATTTGAGCTTAACAACGCTATTTTCAAGTTGAATCAAGAACACCATTTTTATCCTAAACGATATTCTTTAATCCTTTAAAATGACAAAGATTCCCTATTCCCCAATCAACTTAATCGGTGATCAAATCTTGTGTCTAAAATAAAAACATAGCTAATCCCTACGAACAATAAGACTTTTTACAGAAATTTAAAATTTTAAATAATTGATTTTTATAGTTTTATATTCAAATTGAAATACAGGATAAATTTTACTTATCGATGTGCATAAGCTGTTTTTATGGTTTTACATATAAAACAGCTTTTTTAAACAAGGAAGAATAAGAATAAATGATACTCAAAAAACAGCTTATTTTTTGATTTGCTCATTAAGCCTTTTCATAGCACTCGCCGAGACTTTAACAGCAACCTCGGTTAATTTTTCTTTCAAGGCAACATCGTTACCGTGAATATAAATAGACGTGAAATGAAAAGTTTTTAAGCGAATAGGTGTATTTAATATTTCTAGACGCCCGTCGGTAATTTCCTTTAACGCCGTTAAAGTTGGCACTACCGCAATACCTAAGCCTTGCTCGGCAAGACGCAATAAAGTCGCTAAAGAATAGCTAGTAATTGATAGTGGTTCATCAATCCCTTTTTCTTTCATTCTTGCCTTTAATTCTTTATAGGGGTAGGTAATTTTTGGATAGGTTAAAATGGTATGTGACATCAAGGTCTTAAAAGACATTTGCCCAATTCCACCTTTAAAAGATGGCGCTGCCAAAAAACTTAATTCAAAATCACAAAGTGCTTGTTCAATACACTCAAAAGCTAAGGTTGGCCCGAGTAAAAAGGCCATATCCAAGTCCCCAGTACGTACCCCTTCTTGTAGGTTAGGCGTCAGATCCACCACAATTTCGACCGAAACTTTAGGAAACTCTTGTTGAACTTTTTCGATATATTCGACTAGCCATGTATACACAATCGTTTCGGAAACGCCTAAACGTATAGTTCCTGTGAGATGCTGATTTTCAGTAAGTTCTGCAACTAGGTCGGTTTCTAAACGCATAAACTTTTCGGCATATTTAAATAATGTTCTGCCTTTATGGGTCAATTTAAACTGTCGCAAGCTTCGGTCTAAAACTTTAAAACCTAATTCATTTTCAAGAGATGTGATTTTTTGAGATACCGCAGGCTGTGTCGTTTGTAATTTAGTCGCGGCCTTATTGAAGCTATTTAAAGTCACAACCCAATAAAATGCTTCAAGATTCTTTAAATTCACGTTTCATCCTATCTTAAAAATTCCTTTACTTTTATAGTATGGGAGCTTTTAGCGTGTTAAGGCTAGCAATAAATAAATTTTTAACTAAAGTTAGCCATCCAAATTTTTAAATGCCTTGGAAAGCTGACTAATTGTTTTGATCTGTTTTGCATAACGACGGCATGATCGGCATGCCAATAAATGTAATTGCAAACTACTTTGCTCACGTAAAAACAAAGGTCTATCTTGTTTCTCAGACAAAAGTTGAGTGGCTTGTCGACATGTCAACATGAACAATCCTCCTTCAATAACCATTTATTTTCTAAGCATTCGCGTAATCGAGTACGACTTCGATACATCAGCACATTAAAGTTGGAAATAGATAACTCTAGCTTGCTACAAATCTCATTAGAACTCAGCTCTATCACTTCTCTCATCATAAAAACTTGAGCATATTTGGCTGGTAAATGATCTAAGCAAGCTTCAAAAATTATCCAAAAATCTGACTGCTCTATCATTTCTTCAGGGCTTTGCCATGCTTGAGGTGCTTCATATTTATGCCAGTGTCCTGAAGCATCAAATAATTCATCAACACTGAGTTCACTTTCTTCGTCTTTAAATAATTCAGAGATGGCAACCAAGCGCGACTTTTGCCGAAGTACATCAATAATTTTATTTTTTAAAATAGAAAATACCCATGTTTTGAACGCAGCTCGTCCTTTAAATGAATCTAAATGTTGAAAAGCGCTCGTTAATGCTTCTTGCACCACATCTTCAGCTTGCGGAAGTGAGGACAACTGTAAAAAAGCAAATTTAATCATTTGCTGCCTTAAATCTTGTAAAAAGGCTGGGCTATGCAGTTGATCCCCTAGGTCGTCATGATGTGATGCCGCGGCTGAAGTCATCCTTGTACCTCTTTAAAATCATGGGGAGTTTGAATTAATTTTAGTCGTGTTAAGAGGTTTTTGAGTTCTTGAATTTGCAGATAAATTTCAGACTCAGACAAGTCAGTGAGTACAGAATGAATGAGTGTGAAAATATCATGGTCAGTTAACGCTATATTTTGCGTTAACTGTTCAATCAGCATAGCAAACAAAGGTGAAAGCTGTTCAATACATACTTTATCTTGTTCATCGCGCCAGACCATTACTGCACCTGGTGCAAGTTCAACTTGTTCTGGCATCATTAAGGTCGTCCACGTATAAACGGGATATTGATAAACCAATACCCATACTTTGGTGGTTAACTGCCAAGCACAATTTTTGTGTAAAACATCATTTTCAATTTCGACAGTATCTAAATACAGTTCAAGCCATTCAAACTGCAATAATTCAGCCAGCCAAGAATATTCTTGCAATATCGGATGCTGTTGCTCTGTTAAATACTCTCTAAATTCTAAAGAAATATCATTATATAAAGGTGAGCGGCTCTTAGCTTTTTGAAAGAACTCTAACAGCAATTGTTGCCACTTTAATTCTGGCAACATCGCACGAGCTACCGGATAAACTAACTCAATAAATGAGCTGACATTATTAAAAAGTAAGTCCCGATAAATTTGCATTCGTTGAGCAGGAAGTGCTTGAGGTAATTCCAAATCAGGATCACGAATCCAGTCACAAAACTGTCGTTGCATGGTTTGGAAGGATATTTGATTTCCCTTCATAGCCACTCTCCTGTTGTTGAATGAGTTTAATTTTGGCGAGTTCCTCTTCTAATTCTTGCCATGATGGAATATTAAAGTCGCGTTCCAATAATGTCGGTTTTACTCCACACACTTGATAGGTATATCTCAATAGCTCCCAAACACGGTCACAAACTTCTGCCCCATGGGTATCGATTAATAAGTTCTTCTGAACTTTTTCATGCCCCGCAATATGTAAATAACGGATTCTTTCTTTTGGCATTTTCTGGATAAAACCAAATGCATCGCTACCATGATTGATACTGTTGACATAGATATTATTTACATCAAGGAGCAAATCACAGTCTGCATGTTGCATTACTTCACGGATAAATTCAGCTTCACTCATTTCGGCATTCGGCATTAAATAAGTAGAAACATTCTCTATAACTAATCTTTTTCCTAAAATATCCTGCACACGTAAAATACGTTCAGCCACATATTTAACAGCGGCTTCTGTCATCGGTATGGGCAACAAATCGTATAAATAGCCGCCATCATTTGTATAACTTAAATGTTCAGAATAAATTGGTACATCATATTGTTCTAAAAAGTGTTTTACTTTACCTATAAATTCGAGATTAAGCGGATGCGGCCCTCCAATAGATAATGACAAGCCGTGACAAATTAACGGTGCTTTTTCAGCACACTGTGCAAGTAGTTTTGCATGTCGACCACCAAAACCTAACCAGTTTTCTGGGGCAACTTCGATAAAGTCCGGATATGTTTTTGCAGCTAGAAACGAATCTATAAAGTCACGTCTCAAACCAAGCCCCACACCATTCAACTCCATCATGGTGATTACTCCTTTTGGAAATGATGCCGACACTTACTAGAAGGCCGACATCATCCATGATTAGATTGTTTACTTGGCGCCACACTTGCCATCAGCAACTTTTTTATCTGCCCCGCACTTGCCATCCGCTGCTTTTTTATTTGCTCCACATTTTGCTTCAGCAGACTTTTCGTGTTTTTTCATTTTGTTGGCTCCGCATTTCGCTTCACCACATTTACCATCGGCTGCTTTGGTTGCATGTACTTCGGTTGTTGTATTGGTTGCTGCTACAGCCACTTGCGTAGCACCCGCAAATGAAAGTGCTAATAATGCTGCCACTGAAGTCATTGAGTTGAGTTTGTTCATTTTCGTATTCCTTTAATGCTAATTTCTCGGTTTGTACATATGTACATAAAGTTAGACGGACTAAATCCCTTTTTATTACACCGTAAATAAAAAAAATTTTTATGTAAGAAATACAGTTTCCATCCGACTAATTATTATTCAATCGCATTGGATGTGAAATTAACATGAAGAACTTTATTTATGGCTTATCTCGATATTATCAAAACCTCGGTAAGTCTTTACAACATATTGACGGCATTGCCGCATTGGCTATTCGATTGTACCTAGTCCCCATATTTTGGATGGCGGGCACAAATAAACTGATGCACTTCAATGACATTGTAGAATGGTTCGGCAGTTCAGATGGAGGATTGGGCCTTCCTTTTCCCTATTTAATGGCCGTGCTTGCAACGTCAACTGAACTAGCAGGTGCCATACTTTTAACATTAGGTTTATTTACCCGTTTAATTAGTATTCCTCTTCTTATTACCATGTTAGTTGCAATATTTACGGTACATCTCCCAAATGGATGGCAAGCAATTGCAGACCCGCATGCACCCTTTGCCAACATGCAAGTATTGGCTTCCGCTGAAAAGTTAGATAAAGCTCGAGAGATTTTACAGAACTATGGCAACTATGACTGGCTTACATCGAGCGGTTCGTTTGTTATTTTAAATAACGGAATTGAATTTGCCGCGACCTATATGATTATGCTACTTGCCCTTCTTGTACTTGGAGGCGGCCGTTATTTCAGTTTAGATTATTGGATTAAAAATAAACTACGCTAATCGATTATTGTGCCAGCAGTCATGTTTACAACCGTTGCGGTCATTGAGTTCGCATGTTCCGATGCAAGAAAAGCAACGGTTTCTGCAACTTGTGAAAGTGTCGGTAGTCGTTTTAGTATGGTGCTCTGAGCAGCACCTTCAAGCCATTGTCCTATGCTAAGTCCCATTGCCTGTGCTTTAGACTCAAACAATTCACGTGTATAAGAACCCGCTTGAACAGCATCAATAATTGCATGTGAGCGCACACCGAGTACCCGTATATTCTTAGGGCCTAGCTCACTGGCAAGAGCTTTAATAAAGGCCTCAATTCCAGCACAGCCCACAATATGTCCTAAATGCCCGGGTATCGCCATTCGTGCTGAAGGCGCCACAATTGAAATGATGGTTCCGCCGCGCTTACCGCCCATATAAGGAACCACAGCTTTAGAGATATTAAACTGCGCCGTTAGAAATGGATTTATTGCCCCGACAAACTCCTCAAGGTTTAACTCTAGAATTTCTTTGCCTTGATTATGAATAAAACTGGTCGCATTGATGACGATATCTAAACCACTCGTCGCTTGAGCCATTTGAGCAACTACCTCACTGGTTGCTTGGCTATCTAGCACATCAACACTAACGGTATGTACCGCGCCTTCGTATTTTTGCAGTTGTGTCGCAATGTTTTGCAGTTTATTTAAATCTCTTGCGCATAAATAAACATGTGCTCCTTCACGAAGAAAAACCTGCGCAATCGCAGTTCCAATCGCGCCACTGCCTCCAAAAATTACTGCTACTTTTCCCTTGAGCAACATACGGCATCCTCTTGTTATTGTGCGCCATAGTTAGGTTATGACACACAATCAAAAGTGATGCAATTTTATACAGATTAAAGTTTGTATGAGCTTATGGCAGATGAACAAAAATAACGTCTAAGTCTTGTTTTGGTACAAACTTGGTTTTAGTCATTTGAAATTGAGTCGGACTAATTTTATTGACTTTACCATCCCAACAAAATGAAACCAGTTCATCTTTATCACGTTCAATCGTTAACTTAAAGTTTTCAATAGGCTTTGCCCAGTTAGCACCTGTCGTCAAAATATAACCTAAAGCACTAAACGGCGAATGTTCTGCCTGAGCTTTTTTAAGGCCCTGCTTAAATTGTTTATCCATGCAAAATTGCTTGCTATCTTCATCTGGATAAAGCGCAACAGAACCGCCGACCAAAGGTTTATATTCATGATGAATTTTAGTCAAACCATTTGCTTTAAAAGTTTGCTTCCAGCTATAAATGACTTGAGATGACCACGGGATTACATCATCTTTTTTAAATTGGGCTACAATTTTCTGCATTTGTGGTTTATTACATTGTTTTAGTTTGTCTACATAATCGTCATAATTATCATTGTTGCGCATCCATGGATTGAGCATATCTTTTTCACTAAAACCGCATTGCTTAAACTCTTCAGTTACATCCATTAAAGGAGATTTTTCATCTTTTTGAATAAACGTTCTGACATGCATTTCAGGTTTTATATTTTGGCCATCCACTACAATTTTAAAGCTCTTTAAAAGTGCTTCAGTATTTGCAAAATCTGCTTCAAAAAAGTTATCTACACGTGGTAGCGGAAATAAAATAGTTTCAGTGACATCCTTATTACTTAAATTTTTATATAGATAATCAACTTTAATCATCTTTTTACTAATAAATAAATCTTCACTTTGCATGGCAACTTGTGAGTTTTTTAAATACTGAATGCCACCTGTTCCGACGTAACCCGTCGAGTCATTGGCTAAGCTATAACTTGAGAGCAGAATCAAAACAGCTAAAGTCATTACAAGCTTTTTCATTTTAAAGTCTCTATGTCATTTTTTGATTATGAAATATCAACCTAAATGATAGCTGTTTTAAGACTGTTGAGGTAAGTACGTTAAAAGTAATTAAAAAGAGGTAAATAATTTGGCTAAAACAATCTTTTATGAGCCACTCACTTTCATAAAGTCAGCGGCTATAAAGATAATCGCTTTAAAAGAATTCATATATTTTATTTTGTGACGACTTCTTCATGACTATGGCTCTCTTCTTCGTCTTTAGCCAAGAAGCAAACACCTGCAAAAATAAGAATAGCGCCAGTAACTTTTGTAAATGTTAGCGGTTCATTAAACAGCCAAATCGACAAAAACATCACCGTGATGAGTTCTAAATGTGAAGCTGCAAAAGCCGGCCCTATAGGCGCATGCTTTAATAAGTTCATCCAGATAAAAAAGGCACCTATATATCCAATAAAAGCCCCATAAATCCAAGGATGTCCAAAAACTCGGAACAGCCAATCTACATCAAAAGTTAAAGGCATCGCATGAATGGAAGCTAACTTAAAACTGATTTGAGCCAATGTATCGAAGAGCATTAATATTAAAAAACCAATAATATAAAATTTTTTCATGCTCCAATCCCAACAATAGTGACACCGACCGCAATCAGAACTACACCAATTAAGCGATTTCGAGTTAGTTTTTCATTAAAGAATAAGCGCCCAGCAAGCATAATCACGACAATGTTGATACAGCCTAACATGACCCCAATAGAGAGTGGAACTAGCGAGAGGAAAGCAAGCCAAACGACAAACTCAAAGATATAGCAAAAAATACCGAGCCATATCCATGGACGTTTCGCCATGAACCACCAATGCTCAAGCCCTTCATTGGTTTTACTTTCATGAGCAGCGGCCTTAAAAGCCAACTGCCCAACAGTATCAATCAAAATGGTTAGCATCCATACACTGAACACCACAATATTCATAAAAGCTCACCAATTTTTTCAGGTGAAGTTTTACGTTCGTGACGAGTTGATGGATGCTCTGACTGCTTTTTTGGATGTTGGTATTGTTCAATAAATCGAATGGATTCTTCAATGACTTGTTTACGGTCATTATCAATCGTGATCATGTGATAGCTGTTATAAAGCCAGATTAAGGTCTTAGGACCCTTCACTTTGGCATAAATTAACTCACTATTTCTTCGGTGAGCAATATCATCGTCATAAGCATGTAATAACAGACATGGAGCCGTAATATTTGATAAGTTTTTACGAACATTACGCGAAAGACGCTGTAACTGGAACAATGAATGCCACGGGTTTCCCGGTAAACCTGCTTCACTACTTTCACCGCTATTCATAGCCTGAACAATACGCGAACGTAATACCTCATTTTTGATTCCGTATGGTTCAGCTTCGTCAAAGGTATTATTACGGCAGATATTTAAATAATGAACACTCGGCAAAACAATAGGCGCAAGCACTTTTGACCACAAAGGAATGCTCCAGCCATCGTATTGAAAGGTTGGGCTATAGGCAATTACGCCATCGACAGAATAAGCTGAGGCATACTTTAATGCCAATAAAGATCCCATCGATAAGCCTGCCACAAATAGCTGATCTGTATGCTCTCTTAGCTTTTCTGCGGCTGCAACTACACTATTAAACCAGTCTTCCCATCGGCTATTTACCAAATCTTCGACATCACCACAGTGTCCAGCCAACTGCACGCCATATACACTATAGCCAGCCTGATGAAGTACACGTGCAATTCCTCTCATTTCATTTGGCGTACCCGTCAAACCATGAATGAGTAAAATACCAGTTCGGTTCCCCGATAAAAAAAATGAGTTGTCTTTTATCATGTAATCACCGTCACTGGAGTATCTATTCCAAAATCACTGCTTAATAGCTTAGCCAAGGGTTGATAAATTTCTACAAAGTTTTCAAACTTTGTATGGAAAATATGGTTTTCTCTACAATGGTCTATCAAAGATTTTTTTGCAAAAACATAATCTGCATTTCCAGCCAGACAATAATCTGAACGCCCATCTCCAATCAAAATAATTTGATTTTGAGGTTTCTGGTTTGCAATCTTACATTTGCAAGTTCCACTTTGACTTATGCAGCTCGCTTCTTGATTTGGAAACTCGAGTCGCCATGATCTCTCACCTGTCTGAACGAGATGGTTTGCTATTACAGGCAAATGTTCCAAATTATATTTTTTTAAAATATGACGAATAACGAAATCAAGCCCATCACTTACAATCGTCAACGGAATTTTATACTGGGCAGTAATCTTTACTAATTCAATAAAGCCGAGGTCAATTTCAATTTGGTCAAGACATTGCTGCAACTCATCAATAGAGGCATCCAACAGCTCAATTTGTTTTTGCATACAGACTTTGGAACCAATTTTGCCTCGCTCCCACTCTTCCTCAATTTCTTCCCAACCAGCTTTTGCATAGGTTTCAAGCAAATAGTCCGTCGTATCTTTTAAGCTGATTGTCCCATCAAAGTCACATAAAATATGCCAAGGTACAGTGTGATCTGTATAGTAATGCTGGTTGACCATGAACATAAAATGCCTCACACGAATAATTTAAGAATTTTTATAAAAAACACCGTCTGACTTTAGGTGGGAAATCTTAAAAATTTCTTTAATTAAAAATATTTCAAAAAAATATGAAAAGATGATTATATTATTCTGTAATTTACAAAATTATAGGTCGTTAATAATTTAACTCAAAAATGTTGAGCCACTTCTTAAAATAAAAAAATAATTAATAAAAATCAAAAATTTAATAAAATAAAATGTATAAATAATCAATCATTATACCTTCTTCAAAAATCTATTTTTATGCAAAATTAAAGGGTTTTAATAGAAAAATACAAAATTAAGATTTTTTTAATTTTTCATTAAGATTTGTATAAGAATTAACTTTTATATTCAAGAAAATTTTGAACAGAACACAACCAGAAAACGATTATTTTTTCACCCTAGAAAGACTGATTATGATTAAACCATTGAAAAAAATCTCCATAGCAGTAGCAATAACCAGTAGTTGTTTTTACTGCCCTGCTTATGCACAAGAAAGCTCCTCACCAGATTTAACAATGGGTTTTAACTATTCTGTAAATTTTCAAGCTTATAAAGGTCATAAAACCTATCAAACAATTTTACCTGTTTTTTTCTATGACAATGACAAATTCTATATTGAAGGCGACGATGCCGGTTATTACCTCTTCAAAGATGACAAAAATCAATTACGCCTCGATGGACACTATGATGGCAACTCATATGATCCAAGTGGTGAACTTTACTTATTAGATAAGCGCAAATGGTCTGTTCTAGCGGGTGCAAGTTATATGCGTATTACACCGTATGGCGGATTTAAAGCACGGCTTAATACCGATGTCCTGTCGCGTAGTAAAGGTACTATCTTAAGGGCTTCTTATCTTGCTGAGCTAGACAAAGGCAATTTGACCGTCTATCCGGAAGCTGGTTTCCAATGGAACAACGCAAAATATAACCAGTATTACTACGGCGTCAGTGATGCTGAAAGTAAACGGAGTGGTATCGCAGCATATGAACCGGGCCAGAGTATATCGCCTTTTGTGAGCATGACAGCCAACTACAAACTTTCCAAACACGTGAACGCTTTTAGTTCTGTTGAATTTAACTATCTATCAAACGAACAGTTTAAAAGTCCAATGGTAAAAAAACGCACAGATATTACACCTGCTGTGGGGCTTACCTTTACTTTTTAACTCTAACCAATTTTTTCACTCAGCCTCTGTATCTAAAACATACATACTGAAAATACCAACCGTAAAAGGAATAGAAGTATGAACAACAATCATACATTCAAGCAAGAAAGCGCTTCTGCAACTAGTTCTAATAATCGCGTTCCACTTAATGAAGCGCAACTTCTAGCAGATGAGGCAAAGTATTGTTCACACGGCGATACAGTACACTATGTAAACCCACCTAAAATTTTTACGGATTGTCAGGGCAGCTATATTTTTGATGACCAGAATATCCCCTATCTAGACTTACAAATGTGGTATTCAGCGGTTAACTTTGGTTATAAAAACCCACGTTTAGATCAAGCGCTCATCGACCAAATTCATAAACTTCCTCAAATTGCCAGCCAATATTTGCACCCAACTAAAATTGAACTCAGCAAAGTCATTGCTGAAGACATGTTTAAAAAAACAGGTGTACAAGGTCGTGTTCACTATAACGTAGGTGGTTCTCAAGCAATTGAAGATTCACTAAAGCTTGTACGTAACTTCTGCAAAGGCAAAAGCCGTATGTTTGCCTTCGAAGGTGGTTACCATGGCCGTACTTTAGGTGCATCTTCAATTACTTCAAGCTACCGCTACCGCCGCCGCTATGGTCATTTTGGTGAGCGTGCTCAGTTCATTCCATTCCCATATCCGTTCCGTCGTCCTAAAGGCATGACACCAGAAGAATATGCAGATAAGTTAGTTGCCGAATTCGCGCGTCTTTTTGAAAATGAATACCACGGCGTTTGGGACCCTAAAGTTCGTGAAAGTGAATTTGCGGCTTTTTATATTGAAACAATTCAGGGTACTGGCGGTTACGTTATTCCACCGAAAAACTTCTATAAAGGCCTGAAAAAAGTTCTAGATGACCACGGTATTTTATTGGTTGTCGATGAAATCCAAATGGGCTTCTACCGTACCGGTAAACTTTGGTCTTTCGAACATTTCGATATTACGCCAGACGTTGTTGCATTTGGTAAAGCGTTGACCAATGGATTAAACCCACTTGCCGGTATTTGGGCAAAAGAAGAAATGATTAATCCTGAAACGTTCCCAGTGGGTTCAACTCACTCAACGTTTGCGTCTAACCCGCTTGGTACGGCAGTTGGTCTTGAAGTCATGAACATGTTGGCTGAAAAAGATTACGAAAAACAAATCATGGAAAGTGGTGCTTATTTCCTAGAAGGTCTAAAAGACTTGCAATCACGTCATCCAGAAATTGGTGATGTTGATGGATTAGGACTAGCATTACGTGCAGAAATTTGTCAGGCTGATGGCTTTACTCCAAACAAAGAATTGTTGGATAAAATGGTCGATATCGGTCTTTCAGGTACCCTTGAATACCAAGGTCAACAATGTGGTTTGGTGTTAGATGTAGGCGGTTATTACAAGAACGTAATTACATTCGCACCTTCACTAGAGATCTCAAGAGCCGAAATCGATCAAGCGATGGTATTACTTGACCAATTATTAGTTCGAGCTAAACGGGAAATATAAAATTAATTTATGACTATAAACCTGAATCAGTTAGAACCTCAGGCGGTGGTGGATGCTTTTTTAAAGCATCCACCTTTAAGTTTTCAGGTTCATTCGCCTAGCGATTTTTTACCTTATTTTTATACAGAGTTTGATTTATTAACGACTCTAGATACAGACCTTCTTAAAAAAATTAAAGCATTACCAGGCTATCAAATCTGGGGAAAACTCCTTCATTTTAAAACGTGTTTTATCGGGACAACGGTCACAGAATACAGCTTATTACCTAATGGACTTCCTCTGGACTCAATAGCAGATTTTTTAAAAAATAATGACCAGAAAATTAAGTTAGGTATTATTAAAGATCTTCCTTTAGACTCACCTTTGCTCAGCGATCTTGAAAATAATTACAGTCAAACTTTTATTCAAGAAGCAGAAAAAAAAGGTTTTCTATCTGTAGAAGGACAAGCTTTAGCTTATGTTCCTATCGATTTTTCAAGCCGTGAAGAATATCTTTCTCGACTCTCTAAACCACGCCGTAAAAACTTTAATCGTAAACTCAAAAGTTTAAATGAATTAAACATTGAACAGTTATCTACGGGCGATGAGCGCTTTAATGATCATGAGTTTAGAACATATTTATATGAACTCTATCTGGCCGTTTATCACCAAAGCGAAATACATTTTGACCTACTCAGCCCTGAGTTTTTTTCAGAAATTCTTCAAGATGTGCACAGTGGCGGTAAAGTCTTTTTATATTGGGCAGATACAACCCTAGTCGGCTATAACATTTGTTATGAATACAAAGATAATCTGGTTGATAAATATATTGGTCTCAATTACCCGCTCGCAAAAGACTACAATTTATATTTTATTAGCTGGTTCGTAAATTTAGACTATGCCCTAACCCATAACCTCAAATTTTATATTGCGGGTTGGACAGACCCTGAAGTCAAAGCTCAACTGGGTGCTAAATTTACATTTACCCGTCATCTGGTATGGATACATTCACCTGCTTTACGTTTCATTTTAAAGAAATTACGTCCTTTATTTGAAGCAGATCATCAGTGGCATGTTAAACAGGAAACACGATCATGAGTTCAGTAAATAATAGAACACCTGTCGTTTTAAATTTTGATGATTCTGCTGGTGATCCTGATAATGCTGTACGCGTTGATCTCACCTCATGGCAAGAAGTCATTCGCTTTGGTTGTAAATTAAAAGAGTTCGACGAGTTACGTACTTACCTAAACCAGCATTTACCTTCAAAAATGGGTTGTGTCCTGTTAGGTAGCGGTGATTATCACCATGTTACTCAGCTTTTACTGGAAAGATTGCCATCTGCTGAACCAATTCATCTTATTGTCTGTGATAACCACCCTGACAATATGCGTTACCCTTTTGGTATTCACTGTGGTTCATGGGTGTATTGGGCAAGTAAGCTTCCACAAGTTGCCAGAATAGATGTACTTGGAATTAGCTCAAGTGATATTGGATGGCTACATGCTGTAGAAAACCATTGGTCACCTCTATTTAAAGGAAAGCTGCATTACTGGAGCATCCAGCAAAATGCATCATGGGTGCGTTTTACAGGCAAAAAGAAAGCATGGCAAAACTTCGATCATCCAGATGAGTTACTAACTGCATTTCTCACAGAAATAAAAGCATCGAACTTACCTGTTTATTTATCGATTGATAAGGACGTGCTGTCGAGCGAAGTCGTCATGACGAACTGGGACCAAGGTAAGTTTCTAGAGAAGCACTTACAGAGCTTGATTGAAGCGTGTAAGGGTCGATTAGTAGCTGCGGATATTACTGGGGATGTTTCAGCCTATCATTATAAAAATTACTTTAAACGGTTTTTAGCAGCTTCGGATGGACAACAAGAACCAACTGCCGAAGAACTCTCAAATTGGCAATTAGAACAGAAAGCACTGAACCTACGGTTAATTCATGCCATAGATTCAGCTTGGTCAGATCAATAAGAAAAAACCCACAAGCTGTGGGTTTTCTTTTAATTACTTCGCTGCGTTTACGCCAACGATAAATTGGCTACAATTCGAGCCTTCAGAAGCATTGCCTAACTGCTTTTCAGAAAACTTAAATTTTGATGCCACAGAAGCATAATCTTTCTTAAGGGTTTGACCTGTAAGCTCACCTAACTCTTTTACTTGTTCAGGCTTTAAAATTCCGTGTTCAACTGCTTGATTGACCATTACACATGCTGTGGTCATCGCATCATAACGTGCGGCCGTTTTCGAATAACCTAGAGCACCCACTATACCACCAACAATTAAACCGACTACTACAGCCAAAGTTACATGCATTTTATTCATTTTAAATACCTAAAAATTTAACGAAAAGACGAGCACCTTAAGAGTTTGTGCCCAAGTACAATTAAGATAACTGCTTTTATTTGATATAAAAAGTTAGATTCTGTCAGATTTATTGATAGTTGAGGTATCTGTTAAGTCCTGAATAACTCGTTATGATTGCTACCCTTTCTATTTTGAGTTCTTTGTTTTGCCAGCATTTACTTTGACTACTAGCGTTACATTTTAATAACTAATAATCTCAGTCCTCATTTAATTCTCACCATCCCAGCACCAATGCACTTCACCCCAGTGCATTTCTGAAAGTATTGGCAATATGGCACCTTGCGTAAAATACAGTCGTGTATCTGGTTTAGCTGGAGTAATCCAATGACCTGTTTTAATACAAGCTTCACCACCTTTTACTTTTATGCGTTCTGGCTCTTCCTTATTTGGAACCACATTTGATTGTGTACGTGCAAAATCTACTAAGTCTTTTGGATAGAACTCATGCTCACGATATAAGGTATCATCTATCCCCAACAGCCATGTCACCGCTGCGGCTTCCCATGACCAATAGCCGTAATATGTGAAACCGTCATTTATATCCGTTTGTGAATGTTGATCATGATAAGGCTCTCTACGGCTCGCCTCATACCAACCTTCTAAATATTGCAGCATTAAAGCGGGGCGTTGCTCAGGTGCAGCATTAAACACCTTAATTAACTTTCGATAAGGTAAATGTCTTCTGGCTTCATCTGGTGGTGTGCCGCGGTCTGCTACAAAGGGAGCAACCAGACGCTCGATTAAACCATCTTTCTCTTGCCCTTCTGGTGTGGCTTCAACATAGTCAATAATCGGCATAATACGTGCCATTTGGTCTGCGTAACCTGTCAACAAACCAAAACAGACTAAACGTAAAGCAACATACCAATAGTCTTCTGTACCTAAACTAATATGCCAGACATAACGACCATCGGCTTCAGGGCTTAAATTATATAAATGACTGGTTTCAGCATATTCTTCAGTCCAATGAAGTACGTAAGGATAAAGCTCCTTGATGAAGCTGATATCTCCACCTGCTGAATAGTGTAAAGACATTAAATCTAGAGCATCAATGATTCTTCTTCTACCTGCTGCAATATAGCCACCAAACTTTTTTTCGTTTTTATAATTACAAAAACCATCTGTAACCGAATACAATCCATTAAGAAATATGTCAAACCTTTCATGATATATATCTTCAGGCAACAAAGTATCTCGATATAAATGCGTATCCTGTATCTCCAATTCTTGCCATCTTTGCCAATCTATTTCCTGATCATTGACTGTTATTGACATTCTTAACGCTCCAGCATTTCATTTGGCATTAAAAATTCTAAAGTAATTGCATGTGCAGTCACTGTACGAGTACATTTCGGTTTATGAATCAGTTGCAAATAAAAATGCCCTTGTGGACATTCAATTAATCCTCACCATCCCAAGTCCAATAAACTTCCCCCCAATCAGTTACTAACTGAGGAAAAGCATCGCCTTGTTTAAAATAAGCTCTCGAATTAGGTTTCGCAACTGTATACCAATATCCAGTTTTAGGACATTTTTCATTTGCACTAACAGTTAAAGATATTTTTTGATATTCTTTATTATCTGGATGATCAAAAATTTTCCAAGAATTTCCATCATATCTACCTATAAGTTTATTCGTAAAAATCCATAATATATTTTCAGTAGAATCTACTTTAAAAACAAGATTATTATCTATATCATCATGAATATTCACTTTAGTAATTTCATTTTCATAAAATTTATATAAACCGCATGCCGAACCTATATAAAGAATATCATTAAATTCAGTTAAAGAATAAAAATCATCTTTTATACTTAAGTTTGTTTTCCGATTAAGAGTAGCATCCTGATTAATTTCTATTAAATTTCCATATGTTCCACATGCGATTAATTTTCCATCTTTTTTCGGAATAATTGAATATAATGTAGCAGGTGTAACTTTTTTCAATATATTCCATCGCTTACCATCATAATTAGCAATTAATCCATTATCTCCTATACGACCTACACAGAAATAATTACCACTTATTTCACATATATCTATAACAGAAATATCATCCTCATTTTCAAGAGATTCAAAATCTAGTATTTGATTATTACTCGATTTTAAACCAGTTGATAAGTCAAGCCAGTTAAATTCGTTAATATAAACTTGGCCATCATAGCCACAAGCAAATAACTTATTATTTTGAAATTTTATTGTGGAGAGATAACCACGATCTTTACTCCACTCTTGATTTAAACCAGCTCCATCTATATTTTTAAAATTACTATCTTCACCATCAAACTCTTCAATTTCACCTTCATCACTTAATGCTATTAACTTTTTATTATTTTCAATATTATAAAAACATACATCAACTACAATAAAATTAACATCATGATAATACCATCCCTCTCCATTCTCTTCAGTATAATCGTACATAAACAATCGACTAAACTGTTGATTGTCATCAAAGCTATCCAGTGAGCTTGCTACATACACCATATCATCTGAGATAACGCATGCTGAATTAAAAGTAATAGGTTTTTTTTTCATATCCCAATAACTTCACTATTTTTTCACGTTTGCATTCATATATTTAAAAATAGAATAAAAAAGCCCTAACGGGCTTTAATCATCCTTTCCTAGGCCTTGTTCATCCACAAACTTGCCAATATCCAGCATCATTCGTGGTGTATCAAGAGAATCTAAAAACTCTAATAAGCTATTCCAAAATTGAAGTAGCTTATTCATTGAGCTTTATAAAAATATCCTTATTAACGCCCTTTTATTCAACCAAATACCAAATGGTTTCACCCCAAGAGTTATCTTTAATTTCTGGCATAATTTCGCCCTGATTAAAATGACGCTTTTGCATGTCATTCGCTGGACTATACCACTCACCTGTTTTCGGGCAAATTTCACCACCCAGTACCTTAATGGTATTTTGCTCTAACTGTACTGCATGAATTTTATTGACTCGTTTACCCTCCGGCCAATGGCTATCTTTATCAAAACGAGCAATCCATTGTGGAGAGTTCTCTATATCAAATCTTGGGTTTGGATCATCATCCCATGCATCTAAAGTCGTTAATTTTAAATCGTTACAACGAATTGGCTTAATAAGCTCATTTGCCATCACCAATAAATCTGGGACACCCTCTTCAACTGGATAAAGTGATAATTCTCCAAGTCGAATCCATAGACTGAATTTTTCAGGATTTATTGGATCTGGTAATTTAGTAATCGTAATTCGTGGATCATTGAGTTTTAGGCGGATTTGCTCCTCGCTTAACCCTAACTTTTCTATCCAATAAGGGGAAAGTAAAAAACACCATGTAGGAGTACGTAATCCAGCTCCAAGAACAGGTAAATACTCAAAACCATCTTCATCATAATGAGAATGAAATGCCATCGCAGCTGGATGATCAATATCTAATCCATAAAAGTAATCGGTAAATATTCTTTCTGCTGTCTCAAACTCTGGAGAAATTGATGATAGTTGTGTGCTATTTCCAATTTCATATCCACTATATGATTGAATTGGATTAAATTCTTTCAAGCATCTTTCAACAAATTCTTCCCACTTATTTTTATTATTTTTATACCATTTACTGCTAAATGTAATCTTTAAATAAGAGTAGGCGCTAGCTTGGGATAACATCGCCGAGTATGCCCATTGTGCACTTTGTAAATTTGAGTCAGCACTTGATGCCCCCATAAAATAAAATAAATCTGACTCTAAAGCTTTAGTCACGTCAGTGATGATATCTTTCTTATTTGGTTTCTTTTTAACAATTTTCTTCCAATGGCTATCTTCATTTCGATAGAATAAGTTTAGTGGTTTATCGATTATTTCTTCTTCAAAAACATTACAAATAGATAAAATTTTATCTGCAATTAAAAGCACCTCATCATCACTATTTAAAATATAGAATGTTATAAATGGGCAAATACCAAACTCTTCCCCTTCATAACCATACATATAATCACTATTCTGACCAAATCCAGATAAAAAACTTTTAATTTCATTTTCAGATAAAAATAATTCCGACGTACTCATTTTTTCCCAGTAGCTCCTTTAGTTTTACTTTGTGCTGGTTTCTTCTCTTCTAACATTCCAGCATCCTCAGGATAGCGGAACAATGATAGTTTAAACCCTTCATTGGCAGTAATTTTGCTAGTAAATTTGGCTTTTGCGCATTGTAGCTTCAAGTCATTATATGCTTGAAATTGACTATCTTTAATCACATCATTCTGAAATTTAACTTCAACCAGTGCAAAAATATTAGTCAAAGTTAAAGGTTCACCACGATACTCAGGAATAATAATATCTGCTCCTATAATTCCTTTTCCCTTGTAAGGCATTGGCCAAAATGGATTTAATTCTGAACCGACTCTTTTAATACGTGTCTGACCATCTAATTGAGGGGCTAAATATTTCTTAGTTTTTATATCATAACCAAAACATACTTCTGCTTTTAAAGGGCTACGCCATTTTAAAAGCTCATCCATAAACTCAAACATGAAGTTTACGGCAAGCTGCTTTAATCTAATAATAATGTATTCATCAACACTGGCTCCTGCTAACTCTTGAGCCGTCATTTTTAATAACTTTGCAACAATATCTACCTTACTCTTCGGTATAACATCTTTTAATTTTTTACCTTTTTGTTTTCTTAACTGGATCATCGGCAAATGATCCGCTTTCTCACATATTTGACTAATAATAGGTCTAAAAGGAATTTTCTGCTTTATGGCAGCAGTAATTACATTACTTTTTACCTGTGGTCTTCCAGAGGCCGACTTTGTAGCATTAGTTTGTTTATCACCAGCGGTTAAAGTCGTTAATAATACTTTCTCTCGTTGCCGATCAATTTTGTCAGTAATCTCCTTATCAAGATTTTTCATTATTTTCTTGATTTCTTCTTTTGCCTTTTTAATATTATCTTGATAGTTTTTAACCTCATCATAAGCATTTGCTGCTGTACGATACAATTCATATGCTGTTATTGCATATCCAGCCAGTTCAATTATTCCAATCACGACAGGAAGCATAATTATTTTTCTCCCCCACTCATTTTATTAGCCATCTGTTCTAGCTTAGCTTCCCAATTCTCAGTAATACGCTCACTTTCTCTCATTACAGATTTATAACCTATGATCCTTTCTCTACTCTCAGTCACTACTTGTTCAGTCAAACCTTGATTATCAGTAACCCCTTGCTTTATTAAGTTATTTTTTGAGTCATAAATAGAATATTTATAACCTTGGAAATTTCTCCCATCCGCTTTAAATAATTGATATTGAGCAGAATAAGGAGATTGAGCAAATTCCAACTTAGGCAAAGCAGGTAAAGTAGCAGAAGCACTCCCTCCCCCCATAAACACATGCTGTCCAGCCTTCACTTCAAACTTACCGCCAGTGACAGGGAAAATGCCTGAGCCATTAATCTTGATTTGAGAACTACCGGCTGTAATAACAATTTCTTTAGAAGCACTAATTTCAACTTTGTCTTCTGTGGAAATAATTTGGATGCCTTTACGGGCAATTAAATCTGCCCCATCACCTTGAGCTTGTATTTCAACCTTTCCTTTGCCCGCATACAGCCGTGCTCCCTGTTGCGCTGCAAAAAGGCTAATCTTATTTTGAGCATGTGCAATCAGGTTCTTTTGAGTGCTTATATTAATGCTGTCGCCGGCACTTTGGCTTAACTGGCCATCTGCGCTTAGGTGTATGTCTTCATTACTCGCTACCGCAATACTGTTGGGTGCAGTTAATACCATCAAGGCTTGCTTGAAAGCAGCCGCTTTGTCTTTATCTTGCTGTTCAATCTGTTCTAAGAAAGTTTTTAGATTATCTAATACTTCCAATGGGTCAGTTTGCTGGTTTTTAGCCACTTCGCTAAGTGCCTTAGCATTATTAAGACCACCTTCTATTTGTTGTTTGGCATCGGCTGCGTCTAAATGTGTGCCTTGAGCTTGGTCCTGTTTATGAGTGGTAATGAGTAAGCCTTTACCTGCTCTAACAGCACCCCACTGGTCAGTTCTCAATTCAAAACCTTCACCACGACCATCACTTTCCGCTTTGTCTTTTGGATGGCTTAAGTTACCTAAGTTTAACTGACTAGCCGCATGGCTACTTTGTAGCTGAGCACTAATTTGTCCAGTCGTATCATCAAGACGTAACTGGTTAAAACCTTTGCCACCTACTTCTTCTGACCGAATACCACTCAGCTTTTTAGTGTCAGGTAGATGTCCTTTCTGGTCAAACTGGGTCGGGTAGCGTTCAGCTTCGTGAATACGTCCAGCCACAAATGGTCGGTCAACATTACCGTCAAAGAAATCAATCACAACAATTTCACCGATACGTGGCAAGAAGCGTGCCCCATAACCTTTTCCCGCCCATGGGGTTAAAACATCAACCCAAGCCGAGTCTGTGTCATTGTCATTACTTCCTGCTCCACCATCATGGCGGTGGTCATCAGCTCGGGTAAACAAGAAACGGACTTTAATGCGTCCCCACTGGTCAACATAAATTTGCTCGCCTTCTGGCCCAACTACACGTGCACGTTGTACAGAGACTTTAGGCCGATGTTGCAAAGGTTGATACGCAGGAACAACTTTAATATTACGGCGTTGTAAAATCAGTTCATTACCTTGGCGCTCATCTGTTTGACTCGCTTGCCAATGGCTTTGTTGAACTAAGGCTTGAATTTGCTGGTTTAAATCTTTGGGTAAGTTATTTTGGTTGTAATAATGCTTACCAATGATCAGAAACTCTTTATCCGCACCGTCATGAAGATCAATTTCAGGGTGTTCATTAAGTTCAAACCAATAGCCGACTTGTGTATCTCTTACTGTGGTTTTAGCAATAAACTGTTTAGACTGAGCATCATAATAAGCACTTAGGTTCTGATTGAACTTTTCAAGTTGTTGATTACTTGCTGAAGTTGCACCATCTTCACCTTTTAAATCTTGCATCCATGCGGGACTAAAGTGCCATGCATCTTCAAGACTTAAACTTTGATTGTCATAGTTAGAGCTATGCTGATGTTTACTTTGTACACTACCAGCCCCATCTGTTTGTTCTAATACATCTGATTGCCAACGCTGCACAAAAACAGAAGTCGGCTGCAAACTACGGTC
This sequence comes from Acinetobacter nosocomialis, assembly GCF_041021905.1. Taxonomy (NCBI): domain Bacteria; kingdom Pseudomonadati; phylum Pseudomonadota; class Gammaproteobacteria; order Moraxellales; family Moraxellaceae; genus Acinetobacter; species Acinetobacter nosocomialis. Next base: position 1,422,344 of record NZ_CP157432.1, on the reverse strand, counting down.
AGCCTTTAAGCTGGTCATGCTATCAAATTGTTCAGTTGCATGACTTCGATGGTAGCGAATCGTTCTTCTTGTTAAGGCTTGATATTGGTTATTATCGTCAATAAGACGTAATTTTTGTGGCTGAATATGGTCCGTATTGCTCGGTACAGTAAGCTCAGCTTCATCAATGAGCCAGTTAATGCCTTCACTACGCCATAAGCGGGTTAAAAAATCATAGTCACTTTCATTGAGCTGCATCACAAAAGGACGGACATCATAGGTCTGTTTCAACCCACTCAAATCTAAAGTCAGACTAGATGCAAATAATGGACTTTTCCCCTGCCATTCTTGAAACAGAATTTCACTAATTTCTTTCACACTCTTGTTCATAAACACACGACTGTTTCTGCGTTTATGCCAGAGATAAGTTGGATCACTTATGGTGAGTTTATATAAGGTTAGAGCACCATCACTTTGTCCCTGCGATGCTCCAGTAATAATACCTGTAGTACGGAAAAGACTGCCTCGATCTGTTACCTGATCAACAGCAACCTGCACCCCAATAAATGTCTTGAGTGAAATATGCGCATTGGTTGATAAACAAATCAGCTCGGCTGTTGTACCCTGATTAAGATAATGTTGCCCATCTATACGTTGTAAAAAAACCTGACTATTCAACGATGCATCTGAAAATTGGAGATACACCGAACGATGTTGTGAGAGAAAACCTACGCTCTCTAAGATTTGGGAAATATTATTAAACATTACATTTTTATAAATTGGGGTCATAATCAACTATATTTTATAATAAAATATACAGAACTGTCTATTTTATGCTATTGCAAAATAAGTTTGCACACTCATAAATGACATTCAATAAATACTAAATTAATGGCGAGCACTACTCACCTACAATACTCATAGCGTAGTAATCCTGAGCTCTGCCATTAATCTAAACAATTCATTTATCTTAAACAGATAGGCTTAAAGAAACACTCCACCGCTGCATCCCTGTTCTCTACACTGTCTGTACTTAAAAACTCAAACATTAAGCCATCTATTAAGTTTAAAACCATGTCGGCATCGGGTTTTAATACACTCATTTCTAAGCTAAAAATCAGTTCAAAAATTTCACGGGTCAGCCATTTTCTATACTCAACTGCCATACGGTAAGCCTGCGGGTAAGTCACTTTAATTTCAAAAAAAGCTTTAAGTAATAAGTGGTACAGGCTGTTAGAGTTAACATGTAAGACCACGATTTCTTTGAGCTTATCAATAGGTGTGCGGTAATGGCTTGAATAAATAATGGCGAGTACTTCTTCTTTGAGTAAACTTTTTTGAAAGGCGATACACATTTCAATCAGCCCTTCTTTTGAACGAAAATAGTTATACAACGTCGCCTTGGGTACTTCGCACTGTTTGGCAATCAGGTCTACACCTGCGGTGTGAAAGCCATAAGTTGTAAATAGACCAATAGCCGTTCGAATAATGTGTAATTTTTTGGAAGAGATTTCTAAATCATTTGACATAGTTTTACCGTTATAAATTCTTGTTGTTTCTAAACGAGATACTTTTTTGGGAGAAAAAAAGGCACAGCAAAGCCGTAAAGACTGTGCTTGGCACATCTCAAGTTTTATTGTTGATACAAATTTTTGAGCCGTAATGACTTAAAGTCTGAAAACCCTAAAGGCCATCAAACTGTTTAAAGATGATTTAAGTGGTGTCGTTATAGCTTTTGGCATGGAGAGCCAAGAAATAATGGATGTGCAAAGCCAACTCCTTTTTATTGGGAGTTCTGCCAGACATTAAAATTATGGTGGCAGAACGAAAGGGGGTTAGCAGACTGGCCGAAAAAACCCAGCACACCCGAAGGTGTCCCCCTCCCGTTCCGCCGCAGAGGGGGCACGAGGGTTCGTCACTAAAAGATTGCTCTTTTAATGCTTTTCGGAACGGTCTGCTAAAACCGACTGGCAATGTGGCCAGCAGGCAAAGAATAGTGTCCAAGTCTCTTGTCGTCAAGCACACAAAATGACATTTGCTTTAAATTAGATCACTAAAAAAGTAAGGCTAAATAATTTAGCTTTATTATTAAAATTTGGTTTATAAAATCGAAGAAATTTATATAGATATATGATTTTTGATAGGTCAAAATGAACGTTTATTTTTAAAGACATTTATAAAAAATTATAGATGAGACCGAGTATAAGAGGACATTGAATGAAGAACTTTCTAACTAAGAAAATGTACGCGTCTAGAGCTTTATTTTTTGCTGTAGGCGTTATGGCTTTAAATGTGTCCCCTATTGTTGTTTCTACTGCTCATGCAGCAGCAGAACAAAAAATAGATACTTTATCTAGTAAGCTTTCATCGATTTTTGCAGATAAACCCATAGAAGCTTCTTTATTTAGCTCTCAATTTTTAGGACAAGTTTCCATAACACAAATTCAAAAAATCGTTGATGATTTAAAAGCCTCTTTAGGCACTCTTAAAAGTATTAATGTTTCTAATGGTTCAGGAACGATTGATTTTGAAAAAGGAGAATTACCTGTTTCAATTAGCTTAGATCAGCAAGGGCAAATTAGTACCCTTTGGTTTAGCGCACCTCATTTTAAGACAGTAAGCTTAGATGAAACAGTGAAAGGTTTACATGAAAATGCGGTGGGTAAAACTTCTCTTTTAGTTATTGTAGATAACAAACCTGTCGTCGTTGAAAATGATAAAACCCCTATGGCTGTAGGTTCGACTTTTAAGTTACTCGTTTTAAAAGCATATGAAGATGCTATAAAAAAAGGCGAATTAAAAAGAGAAACTATTGTTTCTTTAAAAGAAAAAAATCGCTCATTACCAACAGGAGTTTTACAAAACCTACCTGCTGGCACACCTGTAAATCTCGAGCTTCTCGCGCAGTTAATGATACAAATTAGCGATAACACAGCGACCGATAGCCTTATAGAGGTATTAAAAAAGCCTCGTATAGAAGCGTTGTCACCTAGAAACTCTCCTATGCTGACCACACGAGAACTATTTCAACTGATTGATTCGAGTAATGAACAGCTCAGAAATAAGTTTAAAACAGGTACAAAATCAGCTCGTTTAGAAGTGCTCTCTGAGCTAGATAAACTGCCATTACCAAGTGTGAGTAGCATTGGAAAATCGGCTACTTGGCAAGATGCTGAATTGTATATGTCAGCCAATGAGGTTTGTCCTCTTCTTGAAAGTGTTCAAAATGCCCCTGCTCTGAACAGTTCTTTAAATCCACTGTTTAAAAATTTAAATTGGCAAAAAATTGGTTTTAAAGGTGGTTCCGAATACGGCGTGATTAACTTTTCAGTGATTGGAAAAACTCAAAAAGGCCATAAAGTTTGTGCAGTATTTACCGCAAATGGAAATGAGCCACAACCTGAGTCAAAACTAGCAATATTATTTACAAGCTTACTTCAAGCAGTTGATTCTATAAATCCTTAACTATAAAGACCCATCATGACTAGAAGACTTTTAGTAACGCCTTATGATGGGTTGTTTTTGATTTGGAGTTATTCAGAAAAGAATCGTAAAAGTATTTTAATTAAACTGAACAATAGATAGAAATTCGCTATAAGTATTAATCTATTTCTTAAAGATTTTAAAATGAAAAAAGTACTTTTGTTTGACCTAGACCAAACCATTCTTAATCGCAATGAATCGCTTATAAAATTTCTAAATTGGCAAGTAAACTTCTTCAAATTAGTACCACAAGAATTAAAAGAGTCTTTTATTAAAAGCTTCATCAAGTTAGATAACAATGGAAGTGTTTGGAAAGATATTGTTTATGATCAATTAATTAAAGACTTTAATATCAAAGGATATGATACAAATGAATTGCTACAGTCTTATATTAATAATTTTAATAAATTCTCTACAGCTTTTGAAAATGCTCAAAAAACCATTCAAAACCTTCATGCTCAAGGATATACATTGGGCTTAGTATCAAACGGAAAAACACCGTTTCAAGAACATAATTTTTATGCTTTAGGAATAACAGATTATTTTTCAACTATCGTGATTTCTGAAGCCATAGGTTTAAGAAAACCTGACCCAGCAATTTATCTATATACTTGCACTCAATTGGGCTGTAACCCATCCGATTGCATTTTTATTGGAGACAATCCCAAAGCAGATATACAAGGCGCCAAAAAAGTGGGTATGCAAACAATATTTTTCCACCCAACTCTCACTCTTGAACACCCTCTTTCTGATGCAAGTATTCATCATTACGATGAACTTGAAGAAACAATTAAGAGATTAGTTACTAATCCCCTTTATTAAGCCAATCAATATTATAAAAAGCTTAATTTAAATGCTTTGATAAAGTATTTAGCCTATTTTGAGTTTTATAGCTATCATCGAAAAGCCAAACTTAAAAATTACAGATAGTACTTATAGGAAGAGTAATGGAAATTTCATTAAGACTTGCTAACACTGTTGATATCAAAGCTATAAACGAACGTTATGCCGAGGTTGATTTTGTACCATCACATGAAGATGAACTTATTGTACTAGCTTCTATTGGTGAGAAAATTGTTGGTCAAGGTAGAGTTGTCTCCATTGATTCGAACAGCGGTGAACTCGGTGGAATTTATGTTTTTCCTGGCAATGAAGGGTTAGGAATTGCTCGTAAAGTGGTCGATTTTCTAATTAAAAACTCGGAATTTTCCAAGCTTTACTGTTTACCCTTTGCTGAACTGGAAGGCTTTTACGGATCAATGGGTTTTAACCCTGTAAAAGATATGGTTCAGGTTCCCAAAGCTGTACTCAAAAAACATGAGTGGTGTAATAGTAATTACGACAAACCAGTTTTACTTTTACAAAGAAGTGAATGAGGTAATACCCATAAAAAAAACCGCCCCAGAAGGCGGTCGCTGAGTATAACCAGCAGGTATATAGAAGTATGGTGGACGAATACTTCTATATTCTTTTATGAAGGAGCTTTATTAGATTTCATAAAATCTTCAGATTTAAAATAATTAATGATCATATCTGCATGCTCTTCTTTTGGAGGAGCAACTGTCACAGGAAGTGATTCTTTAGACATTTTAAATCCGTGTGGGATTAACTGTGAAATTGGCGGGAATTTAGGTTTTCCTCCTTCTGTAACCCGCTCAATAAAACTGGCTAACCAGAGTAAATACTCTCCTTCATTTTCAAACTTTGGCATTACACTTACATCAACTTTAACCTTGCACTCACTAAGCGGTTTAGTTAATTGCTCATCAAAATCGATATAATTAAACTTAAGTTTGAATTCAGTTCCTTTAATGGCCTTACGAATCTGACTGATTAAACAATTCAGATTTTGTGTAAGGTCATTGGTGAATAAGTCATCTTTTTTAATATTCTTATAAACCTTTTCAGCCACGGCTAAATATTTTGGCATTTTTAACCTCCTCAATCTCAATTGTTATAAAGTTTTGATCTTAAAATGATTTATGGTTCTGATTATGGTGAAACAAATGTTAAGGAGTGAAATGTTATTATTGTTGAATGTAAGTAGTTAAAGCTTTCTGTAAGTTGCACCAAAAAAACACCGAAAAAAATTATGGTTTTGTTAAATCCTCCGCAATATTTTTTAAATTATTCTCTTCTTTTGAAACATTTATTTTCAATTAAAATTTACCATTTGGTAAATTAATACGATCTCATTTGCTGATCGCGTCTTACCAGTCCTAAAACTGCTCTGCGAATCCTAATTTCTTCTTCAGAAAATGGCAGATGTTGTTTCAACTCATCAATAGAAAGAGAATTATTTTCTATTAAAAAACAGTCTTGTTCGGTCGTCCATTGAGAAACTACCGATTCAGTTTGCTTGTAGTAACGTTTCATATGTCCTAGTAAATTGATGAGGCTAAAAAGCTTATAAATAGAACAAGCTTTTTAGTTTTCGAGCAGAAAGAAGAGTAAGAATACTACCGAAATACACAACAATATAAAAGCCAAACATCACAGTAAAGCATTGTTTGGCACCTGTTAAAAATTAGCTTAATCCAACTTTAATTGCTGTCTCAGCTTTAAAATATCGACCAGACCTTTATCTCTTTTTTGAGATAAGTCGATATGTTTATAGTGGCTTAAAAGCTCTTTTGTTTGTGCTTCTAGTATCTCTGTAGTCTCATCAGAATGCTGAAACGCCTGCATATCATTCCACCATTCGGTCATAGGTGGCCCTAAGTGATGAATTGCCTCTTTAAAACCCTTCTGGTTTGCAAGCTCCATATTTATATAAGGGCCAAATAATGCCCATCTCAGCCCTGGCCCACTGGTAATTGCGATATCAACATCTTCTGCTGAACACACACCTTCTTTCACCAGTGAAAATGCTTCTCGCCATAATGCTGCTTGCAAACGGTTTGCAACATGACCTTTTACTTCTTTATTTAAAATAATCGGATGCTTACCCAAACTTTGATAAAACTCGGAAGCTTTCTTTAAAATTTGCGGATCTGTTAATTTTCCACCGACTATTTCAACCAAAGGTAATAGATGAGGTGGGTTAAATGGATGACCTAAAAAAATACGCTCCGGATGAGTTGCCTCTTTTTGAAAATCAGAAACTTTTAGACCAGAAGAACTTGAGGCAATCAGCGTTTTTTCTGGACAATATGACGTGATGTCTTGATATAACTTTTGCTTTATGTCCAAACGTTCTGGTGCATTTTCTTGAATAAAATCGACATCGGTTACTGCATCTTTTAGGTTGTTATAAAGCTCTAGATTTGACAAAACGTCTTGTAAATGACGGCTAGGTTGCGTTTGTAAATCTAAATCGCTTAAATCTTTCAAATTTGCTTGTAGTCTTTTTTTAAATAACTGTTCATCTATTGGGTAAGGGTAAGGGTCATATACCTTTACTTTAAAGCCTTTATATAAAAATAAAGCTGTCCAGCTTGCACCAATGACACCGACACCAACCACACCAATTGTTTTAATTTCTTCCATATTTTCCTCGCGAACCTATTGCTTTTAAGACTTCCCTTTTTGACTTATCCAATTATAAAAATGTCGACTTCTCATCTTTTCTCAATTCATCAAAGCCATTTTATAATAGGTAAACTGAAACTAAAGATCATATATTTATTGTACTTTTCTTGCATTTCAAATGCTGAAATTGTGGTTGAGCATTACAGCTCTATAAGCGCTAAACGTGTATGATTAGCAGGTTTTTGACCGATTTAACTTTAATATGACCAATACACTTTCTGAGCACAAACAAGTTGAAGTGGTAACTACTTTTGCTGAACTTGTAAATACACAGTTTCAGGGGGATAAGAACGCTATTTGTTGGGCCAGAAATTTGGCAGGCGACTTTAAAGAAATTGTGGAAAAACTTCAGTTAAAAGAAAATATTACTGAAATTTCTATTGAAGACTTGTTAGCACTGCCGCTTTCAGAACAAGGTGATTTGGCTCGAGACATTATTTTAAAGGATATACAGCTCTTAACTAATATAGGTGCATCACCTGTACTGAACTTACTTAAATATTATGAGCGTGATGATGAGCTAGATTTTATTTCAACAGATGTCTATTCATTTCACGTTGATCGCTCCCCTATTGAAACCGATACGTTCTTATGTACTTATCACGGTGCAGCTAGCGATATTGTGCCTAATGATCAAGTTGAACAAAAAGTTTTAATTCCAGAAATTAGAGAAAAGCTTAGAGCTTTACACGACGGGTCAGAAGCCGAATTTGAAAGCTTTTTAGCAGAGTATTTCTTTGATTTACATTATCAGCCTAAACCCAATGCACAACCTATAAATTTAGGTACGGGACACTTGTGGCGTTTGGCGGTAGACCATCCCACTCAAAAGGTTTTACCGTGTGTGCATAGAGCACCCGTTGAAAATGACGGTGAATATCGGTTGCTGTTGATTTGTTAAGTATTACCACTTAACCACTGTAAAAGATATTTATTAGAATGCTTATATTTTAAAGCTGACAAAAAATCATTCAAGAAAGCTCGCAACATTTTTAATAAATCTGATTGACTGACATTTTCAACATAGCTAGGTGTCCAAGTTCCATCATGACTTTGCCCATAGCAAGTATAATTTCCTTGATTAAATTTAAATAAAATTTCTCTATTTATTCCCTGCTCATATAAATCAACTGAACAATCAGATCCTAAATTTATTTCTCTTATACAAGCAGGTAATTGCTCTAAAAAAACAACCAGATCAGTTTCGATAGCTACAGGCCAAAGCTCATTTGAAAAAGCCTGAATCTTAAACTGATTGAGTTTATTCTTAGAAAATTCAGCACAAATGTCAGCCAACACACTAATTTCATTGTCATATTCATCATCGTATTGTCGCAACTGTGTAATATCTAGTTCTGTTATTAGTTCTAATTGAATTAACATACCCTTTTATTCCTGAGTTACTTCAATACTGGATGAGAGCTTTCTTATATTATTCATCTTTTATAGTAGACGGAACTACTTTTATTGCGTTAATTATAGACCTACTCAACGTAGTAACTTACTCCAATCAAGCAAAAAATTAAAAATATTGAGCTAAAGTAGTTGACCCTCACGTAACGTAAGCCCCTAGCATAAAACACGCCTAAGGAAGAAGGAGCAAAAAGATGCTGTTAAAAGTTGGTGAATTGGCTAAGCAAACAGGACTTACTGTCCGTGCTCTTCATCACTATGACGATATCGGTTTACTTCAGCCTTCGGTCCGTTCCGATGCTGGTTATCGACTATATACCCGTAAAGACATTACCCGTTTGCATCAGATTCAAGCATTACGGGGACTGGGAATGTCGTTAGCCGAAATCCATACGGTTCTTGAAGACCCCAATCTTGCACTTCTACCAATTATTGATCAGCAGATTCAAGCAATAGATCAGAGATTGAACGAGCAAAAGAATTTGCGAAATCAACTCAGCAAATTGAAATCTCAAATTATAAGTGGTGAAGAGCTTGGATTGGAGGATTGGCTAAAAACACTGGAGCTTATAGCAATGTTTGAGAAATACTTTACAAAAGAAGAGCTTGAAAAACTTACTTTCTTACAAGCAGGTACTAAAAGTCATCAAGAGTGGCAAGAATTAACACTGGCAGCAAATGCACTATTTAATGCAGGTGAACCATTTAACAGTGAAGCAGCTCAAAATTTAGCACGAAAGTGGATGAAAACTCTTGAGTATAATACAAGGGCTAACCCAGAATGGCTTGTTAAATTAAATACCATAAATTCAGCCGAGCCTGAATTTCAGGAAAAATTAGGAGTAACACCCGAAGTTGTTGAGTTTTTACTTCAAGCGTTTTCTGAAAGTAAGCTGAGTATTTTTGCCTGTTATTTATCTGATGATGAGTTTAATTTTCTCAAAGAAAATTACATTCGTGAGATGAAAAAATGGCCTCAGTTATTGGTCGATATTGAAAAATTGATTGATGCCGAGGTCAAACCAGATAGTGAAGGCGCGCAGCGTTTAGCAAAACAATGGCTTGCTATGTTACAAGGCTATGCTGGCAATAACCCAAGTACTCAAGCAAAAATTCGTACTGCAATGCAAAATGAACCAAGCCTTGCTGACGGCACTTGGCTCAAACCAGTTACTCTACAATTTCTGGAAAAAGCCGTAGCAGCCTTAATGCGTAGTGCCTAGTTATAAGGAAAAGCTAAATCTTATTGACAAAAAAAAGCCCTCTTTAGAGGGCTTTTTTATTTATTCTACAGAAATAATTACTGTGGAATAATGTTAGTAGCGCTAGGGCCTTTTTGACCTTGCACAACATTAAAAGTCACACGTTGACCTTCATGTAAAGTTTTGAAGCCAGAAGATGCGATTTCTTTGAAGTGAGCAAAAACGTCTGGACCTGAATCTTGTTGAATGAAACCGAAACCTTTAGTTTCGTTGAACCACTTAACTGTACCAGTAGCTGTGTTGTTAGACATGATATACATCCTATTGAATTTTAAGAACTTAAAGTCATGAGACATGACGGGTTTAACTTGGAAAAAATAACGAATTGAGCTTAAGATCTTAAAAACGGAGGATTATGAATAAAGCTTCGATACTAAAAGAGGATTTACTAAACTAATAAGTCTTTTTTCTAGTTAAGCTAATTATACACTAAAAAATCACTTATACAAACATTTTATATGAATTATTTATTACGGTTATTCTAAATATTTGTTTACATCTGTACAAATAATTACACATTATTATCTAAACATATAACATTTTATTTGTTATAGAGACTTTTAAAAAATGATATTTATAATCATTTGAAAGTTTGATTTATATCTCCGGTATTTATTAATTACAATAACTTAGGCTATCTATCCACCCTCCTCTATAATATGCATTAATATTATTAATATTTAGATCTATTCCATATTTTTTCATTTCACAAATATAAGGCAACATAATTATCTTTTAAAAATCTATTAGAATAAATATAAATCACATTAAATTTAAAATAAAAAATTCTAGTCTTTAATATATTTTAACCAATTCTGTTAAAACTATGTTTAAAACATATAGGCTCCTGCCAAATTTATTTAATTTAAGCACTCTCTACTCTCACTGGACCATATAACTTTAAAAAACTGGATGTATTCATTAGGCCATAAGCTTCGTAACCTATAGATGGCTTATATCTAGCAATGAATCTATCACTACACTCTTTAAATTTTGAGGACTATTATGCGCCTACATTTTATTGTTCATGAAGATTTTGAAGCACCGGGTGCATATGAAATTTGGGGGCAAACTAATAACTTTGAAATGACATATTCAAGAGTGTATTTAAACGAACAATTACCCTCTACAGTTGAACATATTGATTTTCTTATTGTGATGGGTGGTCCACAAAGTCCTGATACGACAGTTGAAATGTGCCCTCATTTTAATTCGCTCGCAGAACAAGCTGTCATAAAGAAAGCTATAGAGGCGAATAAAGTTGTGTTAGGTATATGTTTGGGTTCACAACTCATTGGTGAAGCTTTGGGTGGACAATTTGAACATAGCCCTGAAAGAGAGATTGGTAAGTTTCCTATCATGCTGACTGAGTATGGTGTTAAAGATTCTCTATTTTCACACTTAGGAAAAATGACAGAAGTTGGCCACTGGCACAATGACATGCCTGGGTTAACAAGCAATGCCAAAATTATTGCTTTTAGTGCAGGTTGTCCGCGACAAATCGTGGAGTATTCGAAATTAGTCTATGGCTTACAGTGTCATATGGAGCTAACGCCTGAAGTCGTTGAACTACTCATTCAACACTCAGCAACCGAACTCGACCAAGCCCCTGCTTATAAATTTGTTAATACCCGTGAGGAATTGAGAAATCATGACTATCAAGAAATGAATCAAAACTTGTTTATTTTCCTAGATAAATTAAAAGATGAGTATTTAAAACTTAACTCAATCACAGCAAAGCCCTTTTAATAGGGCTTTCTTTCATAAAATTAGATGATCTATAAATTTTAAATTCCATTTTGCACCGACAGTAAACGAACATAATTTCACAGCAATAAAATCCCAAGTAATAGATGGTCGCTATACTGATAGCCAAGATCTAACAAAATGATAGCGTCTGTCACACATGAAGCAACTGACGTGCAGAAAGTTAGCTTTTAGGTTTTAAGACGGCTATATAACACTTTCAACACGCATTTGTTCTGCACACTGTAGGGCATATTGCAAATCTTTTTGTAAATCGACCACCGATTCCAGCCCAATATTTAAGCGCACTAAATAGCCATCTTTAGGTAAATTGGTATGTGTTCGATAAGCTTGCCCAACAGGTAAAATCAAACTTTCAAACCCTCCCCAAGACAAACCAATATGAAATAATTGCAACGAATCAAAGAATTTTTGCACATATGAAGGTTCAGATTCTTTTAAGTAAAAAGCAAATACTCCAGATGAACCATCAAAATCTCTCAACCACAAATCATGATAAGGACTTGTTTCTAAAGCAGGATGAAGCACTTCTTTAATAGCCGGATGTGTTGCTAGAAATCGGGCAATAGTTAAAGCACTATCTTGATGCTGCTTTAACCTTACCGCCAAACTTCGCAAGCCACGTGATGCCAAATAAATGTCGTCTGGGCTTGTGGTCTCACCAAACAAATGACCTGTTTTAGTGAGTTGTTGGTATGTTTCGGCATTTGCAGTAGCCACACCCATGAGTATGTCAGAATGGCCACCAATGTATTTGGTTACGGACTGAATAGAAATATCAGCACCGTGCTTTAATGGTTGAAAAAGTAATGGCGTTGCCCAAGAGTTATCGACTAATACTTTTGCGCCGTATTGATGACTAATTGTAGAAATCGCTGCAACATCACTCAATTCAAATGTCATTGAACCGGGTGACTCAATAAACACCGCAGTGGTACGATCATTAATTTTTTCGGTTAATGCTTCAAGATTGGTAGAGTCAAAATATTCAACACTTACCCCCATTCGAACCAATATATTGTCAGCGAAATTTCGTGTTGGACCATAGATATTATCGGCAATCAAGACATGACTATTTGCCTCTACACAAGCCATAAGTGCATGTGTACATGCCGACAACCCAGATGGAAATACTATACTACCCGCACCGCCTTCAAGCGCACTGATTGCACTTTCAAAAGATTTAGCTGTTGCGGCGCCGAAACGGCCATAATGTCGATATACCCCACCATTTCGCTTAAATTCTTCCCACTCACTAAAGCTATTTACAACAATAGTAGAACCACGAAAAACAGGTGTGTTGACTAGACCATCAAAGCGCTCGGGTGTTCGTCCTAAATTAATGACATCTGTACTGAATTGATTCACTTTTATATTCCGAGAAACATATCAACTTTATTACCAATTCATGATAGTGAGGTTTCAATGGATATAAATTTTAATTTTTCTACTTTTTATCTTAAAATTAGATTTATATTTCCTGTTTTTACTTAAAATTAGAATTTAAATCCGATATTTATTTCTTAGGGTAAAATATTATTTTATAACGCTCTATGCATTGGTCTACTTGTTGTTCGAACTAGCTCTTATGAAAGGTACTTCTCACACTATCCTTCATCTATGATTTGCTGGATACGCTTTTGGTAATTATTTAAAAAATCATGTGTCACACGGAAATGTTCCGTTTGTTCATACTGGATTTCACGAATCCCTGTGTCAGAAAATTGATAGATTTTAGCGTTAGGGTAAGCTAGTAAAATTGGGGAATGTGTTGCAATAATGAGTTGTGACTGGTTTTTGCATAATTCATGAATAGCCGACAAAGCTACAAATTGCATGGTAGGTGAAAGAGCAGCTTCAGGTTCATCTAATAAATAAAGCCCCTCACCTTGTAATTTATGAGTGAGCAACTTTAAAAAACTTTCACCATGTGAACAAGCATGGATATTGCCACCATAACTTTTTACATAGTTCAATTCATTCATATATGTGCCAATATTGTAATAACTCTCAGCTCTTAAAAAATAATAGTCTTTCGGCTTTTTAAAGCTTTTAATCATTCTTAAATGCTGAAATAAATTTGATGAACTACTGGCTGAATTAAGCCGCACGTTTAGAGTGCCGCCTTCTTCGGAAAAGCCAAGTGCCAAAGCGATGGCTTCCATAATAGTCGACTTACCAGAACCATTTTCGCCAACAAAAAAAGTAACGTCTGGATGGAAGGTTAATTGTTCAATATCATTAACGGCTGGTATCGAAAATGGATAAATTGACCAGTCTGCCTGCATATTTGCTTTAATTTGTACCGAACGTAAATAAGGTTTAGCTTGTAGCATTTTGTCTGGTCCTTAATTTTTAATAGTATCTTCAGTTTTTATTAGAAAAAATTTAAAGGAAGTTCTGTCGTATATTTAATTTGCTCCATGGCAAAACTCGAACTCACATCAGCCAAACCTTTAATTTCAATTAATTTTTTATAAACTTTATCGTATTCAGCAACATCCGACACGGCGACTTTAAGTAAATAATCTGTTTCACCTGCCATTCTATACACTTCAATCACTTCATCTATGTTATAGATATGAGAGTGGAATTTCTCAATCCACTCAATATTGTGTTGTGCAGTTTTAATAAACACCATCACAATCACATTAATGTTGAGTTTTTTACGATCTAGCAAAGCGACTTTTGCACGAATAATACCTTCTTCTTCCATCTTATGTATTCTGCGCCAGCAAGCCGTATTGCTTAACCCCACTTTTTCAGCAATATCACCTATTGCCAATGTGCAGTCCTTCTGTAGAAGATCTAATATTACACGGTCATATTTATCTAAATTTAACTTCATACCTTCAAGCTTCTCTGCACAATGTATTTGCAATAAATCAAATCAATAAACAACATATTAAATTATTATTCTAATTTTAATAAAAAGATATTTGCCCTACATTTTAAACAATCACCTCATATTCGAAATGCATTTATTTCTAGTGTCCATCGAACAATCTATTTTTAAAGCTTGAAAGTTGAGATGAGCTTTTATTATTATCTTGTACATATTCGGTACAATAAAAGAGACAAGAAAAATGCCAAATCAATTTGATGCTGTTTCTATAACAAAAAAAGCGAATGTTCATTACGAGGGACACTCCATTAGTCATGTTATTGAACTTGAAGATGGTACAAAAAAGACTTTAGGGGTGATTCTTCCAACAGAAAAAGCTTTAACTTTTAAAACCCACGTTTCGGAACGCATTGAGATCATTTCGGGTAAATGCAGTGTTCAAATTGGCGATGATCCGGAGACTAAAATCTATTCAAGTGGTGAATCTTTTAAGGTTCCAGAAAATAGTAAATTTAAAATTATTACAGATGAAGTGATTGATTACGTCTGCCATTTAGAATGAATCAACATTACAAAGTTATAGCTTTCATAGGATGTGGTTTTCCTGTGAATGTTCCTATCTTTTTCAAAAATTAGACAAGATGAAGTTTAAGTTTTCAGTACCTAAGCATTGTTACGATTATCTATAAGCTTCCACCACCATCAACATTGAGAACTTGGCCGGTAATAAAACCTGCATGATCTGACAGTAAAAAAGCGACTGCATGTGCAACATCTTGTGGAGTACCTATTCTTCCCAAAGGAATACTTTCTAATATTACTTTTTCAGCCTCACTTCCAACGGGTCTAGTTTTTCTAAAAAGTTCCGTTTCAATTGGTCCTGGTGCGATACAATTTACCGTTATTCCAAACTCAGCCAACTCAAGTGCCCAAGTTTTTGTACAACCGACCAATGCACTTTTTGCTGCCGAGTATGCTGTCCGTTGTTTTGCCCCGTAAATTGCCCTACTGCCAATATTAATAATTCGCCCAAAACGCTGTTCTTTTAGTTGCGCAACAAAATGCTGAGTCACTTGTATCGCAGCTCTTACATTTAAGTTCCAAACCTCCTCCAAGGCAAGAAAGGAAATCTGGCCTAAAGATTGGGGCAAACTAATTCCTGAGTTATTTACGATTCCATGTATGACATGAGATTTAGCAATTAATGCTAAGGTTTCTTCAGTCTGTTCTATATTGGATAAATCACAACTAAAAAGCTGTCCGGGAAAGTCTATATGGTCGATATTTCTGGCAATACCAATCACGTGATGCCCCTGCAAGGACAGTTCGTCGCTAATTGCTTTTCCAATACCTTTCGTAGCGCCTGTAACTAAATAAGTGTTTTTCATAGCGGATCCTTATTAGACATAAAATAGTTTCTGGTTCGTTCTCCCCTGTTAACTACAAAAATAATAAAACGCTCACTATGATTTTTTATGACGATAAACAGATTTATATAAATTTAAGAAAACTATAATCAATATCTCCAAAATGGACATGACTTTATTTTGATTTTCTTATTTGAAATTAAGAAGTGGTTGTATTTGTATACGTTAAAAAGTTGTTATAGTCATTCGACTTGAATTGGTCTTTCAATCTCTGAATTTAAAGGCAAAATTGAGTGGCTAAGTTTAAGTAAATACATTAAAAAGAGTACGAAATAATGAAAAATTCAGTCGATGAGAAAAGAAGAATTTTCCGCGATCTCCATAAAGACGGATGCTTTATTTTACCCAACCCTTGGGATGCAGGCAGTGCAAAAATACTCGAACAACTCGGCTATAAAGCACTTGCCACCACAAGCTCAGGTTATGCATGGTCTTGCGGAAAGGCCGATGGTCAACTCGACCGAGATGAAACCTTGGCACATCTCCGTTATATGGTTCAGTCCACTAACCTGCCTATCAATGCTGATTTTGAAAGTGGCTTTTCAGATACAACTCAAGGCGTCATTGAAAATGTTCTAATGGCAATTGATACAGGTATAGCGGGTATTTCTATTGAGGATTCAACTGGAAATATGGAGAAACCACTACGAGATATCTCCGATGCAATTGAAAGAATACGAGCAGCTCGCGTAGCGATCGATCAAAGTGGAACTAACGTGATGCTTATTGGCCGTGCTGAAAACTTCTTTGTGGGTGTACCTGATTTAGAAGACACCATTAACAGATTAAAAGCATATTCAGAAGCTGGTGCTGACTGCCTGTATGCGCCTGGTATTAAAACTCGTGAACAAATCATCGCTGTGGTGAATGCCGTTTCACCAAAACCAGTAAATGTTTTAATTGGTTGGGATAGTGATTTAACGGCAGCAGAACTTGCAGACTTGGGTGTAAGACGTATTAGTCTTGGTGGTGCATTAGCACGTTCAGCTTGGGATGGTTTTATTAAAACAGCAAGTGCGATTGCCGAGTCAGCCAATTTCCATTCGCTCAAGACTTCGGTTTCAAGTGGCGATCTTAATAGTCGATTTAAATAAGATTTGGATAGACCTTTTTTTAGTATCTTTTAGCTAGGACCTCTGTTATGCCTTTAAATATAACGCTTTCAAGCCATCATATACGACTGCGCCTATTCACTATTGAAGATTCAAGAGACTTAGTTACTGCTGCTTCAGATGGAGAACTATGGAACCTCCCTTTCACTGTAGTCCCTTCAGCAGAAACAATAGATGACTATATTCAGCATGCGCTAGAAGGTTACCAAGCGGGTACGGTTCTACCTTTTGTAGTCGAAGATATTGCTACAGGAAAAGTTATTGGGTCTACCAGACTTTGGAAAATAGATAGAAAAAATTTAAAATTAGAAATTGGAAGTACTTGGTACTCAAAATCGTGGCAGCGAACATACGCAAATACAGAGGCAAAATATTTGCTGCTTCAATATGCCTTTGAAGAGCTAAATTGCGTTAGAGTTCAGTTCACAACAGATGTACTTAATGAAAAATCCCAGAATGCGATTTTAAGACTCGGTGCCCAGAAAGAAGGTGTGGTAAGAAATGAGCGAATCATGCCTGACGGCAGGAAAAGGAATTCAGTCAGATTCAGTATTATCGATGAAGAGTGGCCGATCATAAAAGATAATCTAATTAAAAAGTTAAATTATTATTAATTTTTCCCACCCCTTTATTCACTCCAAACCATTGCAAATGAGTCTCATTTATATATACTTTACTCACTTTTTTTGAGTCTAGTCGGCACTCTTGTTTGTTCGCTTGAATAGTCGCTCTTTTTTAGCCTTTCACGATTTTTATATCACTTAGGTATACTTATGTTTGCTTTCTCCCCGCGTAAAAATTTAATTACTGTTGAAATTTTAAAACATAGTAGCCCCTTACTCTTATCCCTCATTCCCATGATGTCTTGGGCAGAAACAAGCGCGATTCAACCGGCACAACTAGAAACGATTAAGGTTCAGGCTGAAGCAGACTCAAGTTATATCGCAACACAAACGGCGTCGACGCTAAGAGGCAAACAAAAAAATCTAGAAAGCCCGCAAACTGTAAACGTTGTATCTAAGCAATACATGAAAGATTATTTACCTGCGAACTTGGACAATGCACTGACCCAAGTCAGCGGCATTACGCAGGGTAATACTTTAGGCGGTACACAAGACACCGTAATGAAACGCGGCTTTGGTGATAACCGTGATGGTTCAATTACCGTAAATGGTATGCCAATTGTGCAAGGCCGTACCATGAATGCGGCCGTTGAACAAGTTGAAGTCTTAAAAGGTCCATCTTCATTGCTCTATGGCATTATGGATCCGGGTGGTGTGGTCAATGTCATTACAAAGAAACCTGAGACGACTCAGAAAACTGAACTTTCCGTTTACGGCTCAAGCTTTGCTGCGGGCAAAAATGGTTTAGGTGCAAGCATAGATACTACAGGTGCAATTGGTGACAGTAACTTTGCTTATCGCTTTATTGCCGATCATTCTGACGCGGACTATTGGCGTAATTTTGGTAATCTCAAACAGACTTTAATTGCTCCGTCTGTAGCATGGGATAATGGTCAAACTAAAGTGAACCTGAGTTATCAATATCGTCACTTTGATGTACCTTTTGACCGCTCTACCGTTTTTGACCTGAAAACCAATAAAGCCCTACCGATCTCTAAATACCAACGTCTAGATGAAGCGTTTAACCAAATGAAAGGTGAAGATCATTTGGCGCAATTGTTGGTAGATCACCAAATTAATGATAACTGGTCAGCTCACTTCGGCTATACCTACAACTACGAAACCTATGATGCCAACCAGTTACGTGTACTTTCATTAGATACTGCTAATCACACGGTGACACGCCGTACCGATGCGACTTTAAATGCACAAAGCGTAGATAGTAATGCTCAAGCCTATATCAATGGTTCAACCAATCTGTTTGGTTTAAAGCATGATATTCAATTCGGTTCAGACATCGAATACCGTAAGTATTTCCGTCCAGATATGGTTCGTGGCAATACCTCAACTTTAGATTATTTAAATCCAAGTTTTGGAACTGTTGAGCCATCTCAAAACGTTGTTGCATCAGATAGTGATCAAACCGATAAACTGCATACCTATGGTTTTTATGTACAAGATGCAATTCACCTAAATGAAAAATGGATTGCAGTGCTTGGTGGACGTTATCTGAACTACCAGCAAACTGCTGGCCGTGGCAGACCGTTTAAAGAAAACACCAACACCAATGATGATGCTTGGCTTCCACATGCAGGTTTAGTTTATAAATGGAATGACCAGCTTTCATTCTATGGTAGTTATACCGAGTCACTTAAGCCGAATTCTACAATTGCTCCATTAGGTGATGCGGTTATTAACTCTGATGTACAACCGGAACAAGCCAAGTCTTATGAAGTGGGTGCAAAATATGAGCTAAATGACCGTATTAAAGCCAACTTTGCACTCTACGACATTAAAAAACGTAATGTTTTAGTAGCAATCACTAAACCTGGTCAAGAAACGGAATTACGTACTACCGGAGCAGTTCGTTCTAAAGGTGCTGAACTCGACCTGACAGGACGTGTGACCGATCAGCTTGATGCGACCCTTACCTATGCCTATACAGATGCTAAAGTCACTAAGGATGAAACTGGCCTTGAAGGCAATCGCTTAAATAATGTAGCGAAAAATACTGCATCTTTGGCACTAGCGTATAACTATGGCGAACTTTACAACGGTAATTTACGTTTTGGTATAAGCGGTAATTATGTTGGCAAACGAGCTGGAGACGTAAAAAACACCTTTGACCTGCCTGACTATACCCTTGCCAATGCTTTTGTCAGTTATGACACGACCATTGCCAAGCAAGCAGTTACGTTCCAATTTAATTTAAATAATATCTTTGACAAAACTTACTACACAGCCAGTGTAAATAATTTGGCCGTGTCTCAAGGTGATTCTCGCCAAGCGGTATTACGTGCAACCTTTAAATTTTAAAACATGGGATTAGAGCAGTGCCTAAATCGCTGCTCTTTTGAAATCAATATGAAAAAGCTTCTTTCTATCGTAGTGTTGATTGGCACATTGTTTAGCTCTGCTGTTTATGCTCAAACGCGAATTGCCTTGATCTCTCAAGTTAAAGGTGCCTCGGCGAGTACAGATATTGCCATTCAAAAATACTTGCAAAGCAAGGGCTATGAAGTTGAGGTGTTAGATCAATCTGTTTCACCAAATAGTTTAAAGAACACAGATTTAGTCATTATCTCTTCTACTGTTGCTTCTAAAAACCTTCAATCTGGTTGGCGTCAACTTCCCCTTCCAATCATGACATGGGAAAACGACTACCTTGATGATTTGGCCATGACTGGTAAACGTATTAATACCGATTTTGGCGAAGTCGAGAAAGAACGTTATTTGTGGCTAGTCAATGCACCGCATCCCCTCTCTGCACAGCTTCCTGCGGGAACTCGCAATGTATATAAGGCTCAAGCGCCTATGAGTTGGGGTAAGCCCGGTTTAGGTGCCACCATTATTGCAACGATTTATGGTCAACCTGAAAAAGTAGCCATTTGGGGATATGAGAAAGGTGCAACAATGGATTATGAATCTTTAGCGCCTGCAAAGCGTCTTATGTTCTTCCTTAACAATGACACCTTTACCAATCTATCTGACGATGGTTTAAAGCTGTTTGATGCCTCAATTCAATGGCTTACCCATAAATAAAACCATTTATGATGCAGCTCTCAAGGTTTTTATAACACTTTGGCGAGCTGCAATTAATAGACGACATTTACGCGCACCCAATCCTCATACTTTGTAGCCTGAACATTGGTACTTGATGTAATTACCCCATGTATAGGAATATTTTCTTTCATTCCCGTTGCAACACCTGAGTGTATTTTACTTCCTGCCCCGCCCCAAATTTGAGTATGACCAGCATCCTGATACAGGACATATGCCACAGAAGCTGTGCTTGCAGCAGACTTAAGCTCAAAGTTATTGTCTGAGGTGACGGCGACTTGATACGGTGTATTTTTGCTGCATTGGACAGAGACATCGGTTCTTGTGGCTGAAACTGGCTGCGCACGTACAACTGTACCAAAATCTAGATTTCCTTGGGTTGAAACTTCGCAAGTGTCTACAATGGTTAAACTCACTTTTAATGAGGTAGATGCATTTCCAGCATGTGCGCTATTTATTATCAGCATTCCCATTAGGGAAAATAAGGCGTACTTAATGACTTTCATTTCTTCTCCTTATCTTTTTTTGTTCTATTTTCTACTCATCTTTATATTGTCATTTTTCTGTTTTACTAAAGAAACAGTTTCAGGGTCTTTTAGTTATAAAACTTAATATTGCCTACTGTCAATCGATAATAATCACATGATTTTCATATTAATCTTATAATTTGTGATGAATTAAACGTAATTTATTTAGTTTAAAAAGTAGTTAATATTTTTTATTTTCATCCACTATAAATTAATTTCTTTTGGCGCTTTTTCTAATTATTTTTAAAAACCGATTGTCTGATCTGAGCTGCATATTGTTTACTTAATACCCAATGAAAGACTGCCTAAAAACCCAATAATTCTGACTATTTTAGCCATTACATAAAAAATTGATAAAAATAATATAATAGAAAATATTTTATAAAACTTAATATTGTTTGTACTTATAGATTTAACACTTATAGAACTGTAATGTTAAATTTAAAATGCATCTCTAAAGCCTTTAAAACCATCCACTTTTAATTCGAGAATTCATTGATATGAAAAAATATTTATTATTAATTTTACTTAGCTTTTATTCGATTCATTCCTTTGCTTCGGACAAACTCAATGGCACTGTTTGGAAAACCATTGATGATGAAACCCATCAGCCTAGAGCTTTGGTAAAGTTTAGCGAAGACAAAAACGGTCTTCTCACTGCAAATATTGAAAAAATCCTTGTTACAAGTGAAGCCAATAAATGTACGATGTGTGAAGGTACTTATAAAAACAAATCTTTAATTGGTTTAACCATTGTCAAAAATTTAAAAAATGTTGGTCAAAACAAATATGACAAAGGGTCTATTCTTGACCCACAGTCAGACACAACCTATCGCTTTAGCGTAACTGTATCACCAGATGGCGAAAAACTTACTGCGCGTGGCTATATTGGTATTTCTGCAATTGGTCGAAACCAAACATGGTACCGAGTTAAATAATTCATGAAGTGGCTTTTGACCAACGCCCTGTAGCTACTCACCGATCATAAATACGGTCTATATGTGATGTAAAAATTATGTAGTAGACAGTGTTATGATCGGTATTTAGCCTGAATGATCAGTGTGATAATCACAAGTAACGAAGGGATTGCAGCAATCACAAACAAATGGGTAATAACCAGAAATTGAGAAAGATACCCGCCAAATAACGGCCCAATAACCGAACCCAAACGGGCAATTCCAATACTCCAACCCACCCCTGTAGTACGAAGTGAAACTGGGTAATAACTGGCAGAAAGAGCATTAATGGCAGGTTGTCCACCAACAATGGCAAAGCCAGCAATAAAAATAATAATAAACAATAAAACGATATGACTAACAGCATAGCCAATTAAAGCAACACTAATCACTGCGACCAAAAAAACAGGAATTAATACTTTATAAAATCCAGTCTTATCAATTTTAAGGCCCATCACAACACTACCAATCGTACCGCCTAATTGTAGGGTGGATCCGATCATTAATGCCTGATTCAATGAAAGTCCTGACTCTTTGGCCAAAGTCGGTAGCCAGTTCGACAGGAAATAAAGGCTGATCATATTTAAAATACTGATGATCCAGATGGAATAGGTAAAAAAGGCACGCTTATTTTTAAACAACTCTAGCGGCGACTTTTTAACCTCAACTTCAGTGTTATTAATGATTTTTATTTCTGAATTAAACGTTAGTGCGGGATAAAACTTCTTTAACCAAAATAAAATTTTAGGGTTGTTTTTGTTGTCTTCACTCAAAAAATATAAAGACTCTGGCATTTTAAAGAATGTAATAAAGAAAATAATTAAAGGGATAATTCCGCCAAAATAGAAAATCGACTGCCAACCGCCCCAAGGAACCAATAAGGCTGATATACCGCCCCCTAGCATTGCCCCAACCGTATAGCCACACGATATGACCATCATGGTAAAAATACGAGATTTATATGGAACTATTTCGGAGCTATAAGCCATCACATTTGGCATGATACCGCCTAAAAAAACTCCTGTAATAAAGCGAATTA
The DNA here is from genome assembly GCF_041021905.1 of Acinetobacter nosocomialis. Taxonomy (NCBI): domain Bacteria; kingdom Pseudomonadati; phylum Pseudomonadota; class Gammaproteobacteria; order Moraxellales; family Moraxellaceae; genus Acinetobacter; species Acinetobacter nosocomialis. The sequence goes on along the minus strand of NZ_CP157432.1, from coordinate 1,399,320 downwards.
CGGTCAATTGCTCGATATTGCCTACATGTGGTGTTAACAACATTAATATCGAAAACATAAAGGTCGAGATGAGCAGTATAGGACGGCGGCCAAACCGATCAGAAAGTGAACTTAATAAAAATGATCCGACAAATAAGCCAAATAAGCTTGCGCTAAACACAACGCCGAGCATGGTTTTTTGAACGCCCCAGTCTTCTATAATCATTGGAGCGGCGTAAGCCATGGACTGAATGTCATAACCATCCATAATCATCAGCAATAAACAGGTGACCAAAATAAATTTTTGATAACGCCCAACTTTCTGCTGATTGATCAAATCACTTAATGCAACTTCTTTCATGGTATTCCTTTCTCCATGACGCGCTTTAAATTAATTCCATTTTTACGATATACATAATCAATTTACGATTAGCGTAAATAAAATAACACACCTCATCTCACGGCGTCTATGGTCTGCTCATCTCATAACAATCAAGCAAACCATATTCCCCTTTATTTAAATAACTCGTTTACTTCAAACAAATAGGTTTAAAAAAGCAGTCCATCGCCATATCCCTGTTTTCCACACTATCTGTACTTAAAAACTCAAACATTAAGCCATCTATTAAGTTTAAAACCATGTCGGCATCGGGTTTTAACACACTCATTTCTAAGCTAAAAATCAGTTCAAAAATTTCACGGGTCAGCCATTTTCTATACTCAACTGCCATACGGTAAGCCTGCGGGTAAACCACTTTAATTTCAAAAAAAGCCTTAAGTAATAAGTGGTACAGGCTGTTAGAGTTAACATGTAAGACCACGATTTCTTTGAGCTTATCAATGGGTGTGCGGTAATGGCTTGAGTAAATAATGGCGAGTACTTCTTCTTTGAGTAAACTTTTCTGAAAGGCGATACACATTTCAATCAGCCCTTCTTTTGAGCGAAAATAGTTATATAGCGTAGCTTTTGGAACGTCACACTCTTTAGAAATCAGGTCTACTCCTGCTGTATGAAATCCATAAGTGGTAAATAGACCAATAGCCGTTCGAATAATGTGTAGTTTTTTGGAAGAGATTTCTAAATAATTTGGCATAGTTTTACCGTTATAAATTCTTGTTGTTTCTAAACGAGATACTTTTTTGGGAGAAAAAAGGCACAGCAAAGCCATAAAGACTGTGCTTGGCACATCTCAAGTTTTGTTGTTGCTAAGTTTTAAATAAAAATGACTTACGGCCTGAAAACCTTAGGGCGTTCAAGCTGCTTTAATTTTTAAGCTGTGTCGTTATAGCTTTTGGCATGGAGAGCCAAGAAATAATGGATGTGCAAAGCCAACTCCTTTTTATTGGGAGTTCTGCCAGACATTAAAATTATGGTGGCAGAACGAAAGGGGGTTCGCGGACTGGCCTTAAGATTCCAGCACACCCAAAGGTGTCCCCCTCCCGTTCCGCCGCAGAGGGGGCACGAGGGTGTACACACTAAAAGTATAAAACCTTTAATGCTCTTAAGGGGCGGTCCGCGACGACCGACTGGCAATGTGGCCAGCAGGCAAAGGATAGTGTCCTAGCTTCTTGCAGTCAAGCACACAAAATGACATTTGCTTTAAAATAACGCATTAAAAAGTAAGGATAAATAATGAGTGAATTATTGTTAAATTGGAGTTTATAAAGTGTGTCTTATCTACATTACAACCTCTACGCTATAAATAGTACTTTGAAATAAAGTGTAAAACCCTTCTTGCTCATGCTACCAATTTACTTAAAAAGTTTTATAAGCAATATAATTTAAAGTTTTTGTTTAAAAATTAGGTCTCACAATTTTCCTATTAATAGATTTCTAATTTTTGTTAAATCTAATTTGTTATCTTTTGATCTATTTCAGACTAAAAATTATGTGATTTATATTATTTAAAAATCAAAATTTATTAATTTAAATTAAAAATCTTAAATTTTAAAATGTTAACCAATCAACATTTCAAGATAAAAACAGGACTTATCATTTCATTTAAAATTCAATTTTAATATAAGAACAATGACCCAGTTTATTAAAACTTAAATAGTTTTTTAATTGCTAAATTTTCCTTTTTAATTTAATTATTTCAATACCAAGATAATCCAAAATAATTTTAATAAAACAATTTTCAATTCCTCTACCAAGTTTATTATTTTTATGAGAAAATTACAAAAACATACAATTTTTTACATGATGAACAAATTGGCTTCTTTATTTTTACGAAACACATTTGCTGGGGCATTCTCTCTTTTAGCAATAAATTCTGCTCAAGCAGATGATTTATATACATTATTTAATAAAGCAAAGTTATATTCTCCACATCTACCATTGGCCTATACACAAAGTGAAATTGCTAAACAAAAAACAAACCAAGCACTTGCAAGTAAAGATCCAAAAATCAATTTTACAGCTCAAGAGAAAAAGGGATTTAATAAACAACCAGCCCACGAAGAAACTGATTATCGTTCAAGAAATTATGCAGTTCAGTTTTCAATTCCCGTTTATAACAAATCTCAAGATGAAGCAATTAAAACAAATAAAATTGGAGAGAAAATTGCTTTAGAGCAACTACAAGCAAACTACAATGAACTCTTACAAAATATTGTGGAGCAGTATTTTAAAATTTTAAATCTCAACTCTAAACTTAATCTTATTCAACAACAGCAAATTTTAGTTCTTGAACAAAAGAAAATGGCAACTGCAAATTTTAATCAGGGAATGGTATCTATTACTGATTTAAGAGAAGCAGAAGCAAAGCTATCTACCCTGCAAAGTCAAGAAAATAGTATGCGTTTTGAAATTGCGAAAGAAAAAAGTATATTAGCCGAGTTTATAGGAACTGATACCATCAGTTTTGTTGAAAATAAAACATCTTTAGAAAAACTCCCTCCTCTATCATATACCGATCAGGCACACTACAATCAGTTACTACTAGAGAAGAATAATCAAATTAAATTGTCAGAACTCAATCTAGATGTAGCTAAAGGTGAGATTAAACAATCTGAAGCAGAAAGATATCCTGTTTTAAATTTTTCTGCGAAATTAACTAGAAATCTGGATTCACAAGATTCTGCGTTTACCAGTAAACAAAATGGCCTAGATTACTTATATGGCTTTGAATTAAATATTCCAATGTACAACACCGAAACGTCTTATAAAATTAAGGAGAAAAGAGCAAGTTTAGAAAAAAGTAGATATGAGCTACAACTCTCAACTCAAAAACAAAAAGCACAGATGCTCGATGCCTTTTACAGCACTTTATCTGCAATTAATAAAGCAAATGGTATGAAAGATGCCGAAGATTCATCTCAAAAAGCATGGATTGCCAATAAGCGTGCCTATGAAGTAGGAATGCGAGTAAATGCTGAGGTCTTGGAAGCACAAGCAAAATATTTTGAAAACAAACAAGAACGTTTAAGTGCGTGGTATGAGGCTTGGCAAAACTATATCAAACTGAAAATTACGACAGGTATTTTAACTGAACAGCAAATCATTGATATAGACCATATTTTTTATTCAACCTCTTCCCAATTAAGTTCTCGTTATGACAGATAATAATTTACAAAATTTACCAGATGCTATTCAGCACTGGTTACTTAACCTTAAACGTCTGAATATTAATGTATTGGCTGTTTGTTATGAAAATTTAACAGATTTTGGTAGCCATGCTTTTGAAGACTCTCAGATTAATGAATTATGGAATGTAATCAAACAACAGTTAACACTAGATAAACCTGTTGCTATTCAAAAAAGTGAACAAGGTTATCTTATTGGCTATTTACTGATAAATTCTAGCTCATCCTCGTATCTTGGGTTATCCATCACACCACCTATTCATGAAACGACACTGGAACTTATACGAACCAGCATGGGGTGGTTGTTTTACGAGCAACAAAGTCAAAAGCTTCAACATGCGATTCAAGCAGAACAACTTCTTGAAATTTTTGCACATGTCATTAATCAAACACAGTTCCAAATTGCGGCACAAGAATGGGTCAATCAAACCACAACTCAAATTCGTAAACAGTTTGCGCAATATCAGGATATTCAATTAAATTATTTCTTAGTTAAAGATACTCATAAAGTGAAATGGGTTGTCTCCTCTGAACTGTCATGGACAGAAAAAGGAGCAGCAGAAATGCAAAAACTCAATGAAATCGCATTACAAGCATTATTTTTACAGCATGACCTCAAAGAATATCAGTGGTTCGCCTATCCTATTTTTCATCATGGAAAAATTCAGGCTATTTTAGTGGCGAAAGACCGTGATTTTGAGCAATATGAAGTACATAATGCGTTAAGCTTATACTTAAAAAGCAATATCGATTTAATTCATCCGCTTTTACAACATTGGTATCAATCCGAACAAAATCTACTTCAACATAGCTTCAAGTCTGGAAAAAATATATTAAAAAAATACAGTGCTGAAGGTCACTATGCTTGGAAAATTATTACGGGCCTTATTGTTGTATTCCTACTGTGTATTACTTTAATACCGGTTGATAAGTTAGTCACTGCTAACCTAAATGTTGAAGGGAAAACTCGCTGGATTATTTCAGCACCAACTCAAGGTTTTATACAAACAGTCTTTGTCCGACCTGGAGATAAGGTTAAAAAAGATCAAGCCTTAATCCAACTCGATAATACTGATCTAAAAATACAAATTGCTGAACAGCAAAGTTTACTTGATCAGGCACAACATCAGTTCCGTGTGGCTATGGCAGATCAGAACCTGACAGATAGCGGTTTAGCGGCCAATCAGATTAGGCAACAAGAGGCAAAAATCCAGACTATTCAAAGAAAGATTAATCAAACTAAAGTGACTGCGCCAATTACTGGAACCATTATTGACGGTGACTGGGCTCAACAAATTGGAACACCTGTTGAAGATGGTAAAGAATTATTCCAAATCGCATCACAGGATGCCTATAAAGTCATTTTACATGTTGCAGATAAAGACATTCACTTCATTCAAAAAAACCAGAACGGCGTTTTAAAGCTAACAGGCTTACCAGATCAAACTTTTCCAATTCGTATCACCCGTATTACTCCGGTTGCTTCGGTTCAAAACAATGTAAATGGCTTTAAAGTTGAGGCTGCATGGATAGGTTCTCCGCCTGCCCTAACCCCTGGTATGCAAGGTGTTGGGAAAATTACAGTGGGTAAAACCAATCTACTCTTTCGCTGGTCACGAGATTTCATTAACTGGATGAAATTAAAGATCTGGTCAAATTGGTAAAGTCATGCAAAGTTTGTTTTCAGAACATTGGCATCTTGTACGTCATTTAAAACCTCAATTGCGACAGAATGTTGAGGTTTTACCACGTATTTTACGAGGCCGTGCTTGGTTTTTATTATTTGAACCGATGTCACAACGCTTTGTTAGAGTTAACCCCGAAACATGGTATGTGATTACTCTTTTAGACGGCAAAACTAATGTTGAACAAATATGGGATAAAGCGGCTGAATATATTGAAAAACAAAATGTCAATTTCGACCAACACTACCGAGCAATTAGTCAAAATGAGTTAGTACAATTACTCACTCAGCTTTATAACAATGACTTATTACAAACTGAGGTGTCTTTTGACTCTGAAGAACTATTTAAGCGCTATAAAAAACAAAAATTTAATAAATTAAAGCAATCATTTTTAAATCCAATTAGTTTAAAAATACCCCTGCTTTATCCTGATGCTTTTTTTGGTCAATTAAGTAAATTAGCTCGTTCCATTTTTAGTATATGGGGATTTATACTCTGGTTTTTAGTCGTAACTCCTGCACTTTTATTGCTGAGCGAGCACTGGCAAAGTTTAACGAGTAATTTATCGGACCGAGTGCTATCAACCAGTAATCTTTTTATTCTTTGGCTGACATATCCGCTTGTTAAATTAATACATGAATTTGCTCATGGTTTAGCAATAAAAGCATGGAATGGAAATGTCAGAGAAATGGGACTTATGTTCATTATGTTCATTCCCATTCCCTACGTCGATGCTACCTCTTCTTATCACTTTGTTTCTAAATGGCAAAGGATTGTGGTATCGGCTGCCGGAATCCTCACTGAGCTTTTACTGGGCGCAATCGCAATTTATATATGGCTATCGACTGAACAAGGCTTGATTCACGCATTTGCTTATAACGTCATTTTTATTGCCACTATTTCTACAGTATTAGTAAATGGTAACCCACTCATGCGCTATGACGGTTACTACATTTTGTCAGATTTGCTTGAGATTCCCAATTTGGCAGGTCGAGCGACTAAATATTGGATTTATTTATCGGACCATTATTTGTTTGGTGCAAAAACAGTACAGCCACCTTATGCAACTGAAAATGAAAGATTTTGGTTATTCATTTATGGTTTGCTGTCTCCTATTTACCGCATCACCATCATGTTCAGTTTAGTCTGGTTTATAGCACAAAAGTACTTTTTCTTTGGTGTGATGCTGGCTGCTATCTCTGGTTTTATGACTATTGTTTTACCTCTATACAAAGGAATAAAACATATTTATCAAGGAGCGACCTTGTCAAAATATCGTGAACAAGCCATTCAACGTTTATGGATTATTATTGCGGCAATTGTTCTTATATTTTTTATTATCCCGTTTCCATATTACAGTACTCAACAAGCTATTGTATGGATGCCAGAAGAATCGATTATTCGCGCGAATGAGTCAGGGCATATCCAAAGCATTAATTTTAAGAACAACCAGATTCAACGAAACCAAATTCTTTTTCAACTTTCTAACCCCGATTTACTTGAAAAATATGAGTTACAAAAACTTCAAGTTGAAGAGTTAGATTACAAGCTTAGACAAGCTTCTCTGGATGATCTGGCTCAACGTCGCAAATTAGAATATCAAAAGCAAGGTGCTGTTCAGCAGCTTCAACAGTACCAATATAAAATTGAACAGCTTCAAGTAACGAGCACAGTTTCCGGAAAATGGTTTGCTAAAGATGCTATTGAGATTAAGCAAAGATACTATAAACGTGGTGATATTATTGGTTATGTTATTAACCAACCAGCACAAATTGTTCGTAGTGCGGTTTTACAGCAAGATTATGATTTAATTCAGAACCGCTTAAAAAATATTGAAATCCGCTTTAAAAATCATTTTGATGTGATTTATACAGGGAAAATCATTAGAAGTACCCCGCAAACACAAAAGAAACTTTTATCTTCAGCCTTAGGTAGTCAAGCGGGTGGAAATATTACAGTTGATCCTAATGATCAGGAAGGCAAAACAGCTTTACAGAATTATTTTGATTTAGATATTCAACTGTCACAACCATTAGACTCTTCTGTTTTCGGTGATGTTGCATATGTTCGTTATCATTTAGGCTACTCGCCTCTTGCATGGCAGTGGACTAGAAAATTGCGTCAATTATTTTTGGAGCAATTCTATGTCTAATCTACGTGCCATCAAAAATATGTCACTGCACCCTTTTTATTTATCGAATGTGGCGCGAGTAGAACAAAAAGATATAGAGCTACATAAGCTTGAAATATTTTTTGCAAACTTATTAGGTTGGATTCCCGCAAAGAAAATTTCCAGAAGGCATATTCATAAATTTGCACAAGCAATAGCAGGTCATAAAGATGCTTTAAAAGAGCTGGACCAATCACAGCTTGTACAGAAATTTCAGCATACTGTTCAATTATTATCACGCGAGACCAATCATAATCAGTCTATCGCTTTAATATTTGCATGTGTTGGAGAAGCGATTTCTCGTGTTTTTAATATCTATCCGCATCCTGTTCAATTTATGGGGGCATATATATTACTAACAGGCAGACTTGCTGAAATGCCTACAGGTGAAGGAAAAACGCTTGTAGCAAGTATGGCCGCAACCATTATGGCTGCAACTGGTAATTTCGTTCATGTTTTGACTACAAATGCTTATTTGGCTCAGCGCGATGAAGAAGAATTACGTCCCCTATTTGAGTTTTTCCAACTCAGCAGCGGCGCAATTCATAGTGAAATGGAACTACCAGAAAGGAAAGAAAATTATCAAAAGCAAATTTGTTATGTCAGTGCAAATGAAATCGTCTTTGATTACTTAAAAGATCACATTTCTGGAAAAGGTACTCAACCTAGACAAATTGAAAACTTACGTTCATTGGCAACTGGAAAAGTCGCTGATGATACGATGATTGTACCAGCTCTACACTTTTGTATTGTAGATGAAGCTGACAGCGTATTTATTGATGAAGCCCAAACACCAATGGTGATTTCGCAAGAAACCGAAGGACTTATTGAAGCGCCAGTTATTCATTGGGCAATTGCCCAAGCAAGAGAACTTATTCGAGATGTCGATTTTACGATACTTGAGGCTGAGCACCATGTTGAAATAGAAAATATTTCTTCAGAAAAACAGGTTCCCTTACCTCAAGATGTCAGACCAATCTGGTATAACCATGCATGGAAAATGCTACTGGTTAAACAAGCACTCACTGCTTTATATCTTTATCATAAAGACCAGCATTATATTATTCAGGATAATAAAATTCAGATTGTGGATGAGTCTACAGGCCGAATTATGGCTGATCGCTCATGGGAACAAGGATTACATCAGCTCATCGAAGCTAAAGAGAATATTGAGCTCACCAAAGGCCGCGACACTCTAGCCAGAATGACCTTTCAACGTTTCTTTAGAAGATATTTACTTTTATCAGGCTTAACAGGAACTGGGCTAGAAGTTGCACGGGAACTGTGGATGATCTACCGATTAAAAGTATGTCAGATTCCTCCTAATATTCCGTCCAAGCGTAAACAATTTAGACACCGATATTTTAAAAATAATGAACAGAAATATCAGGCAATTGCAAAACATGCTAAAGCAATTGCCGATACAAAACGCTCAGTTTTAGTTGGTACACGTAGTATTGAAGCCTCCGAAGCTATTTCGGAAGCACTTTCCCGCCTTAACATTGAACATATTGTATTAAATGCCCGCCAAGATGCACACGAAGCTTCAATTATTGCTGAAGCAGGACACAGTGGAAAAATTACAATAGCCACCAATATGGCTGGCCGTGGTACAGATATTAAATTGCGTCCTGAAACCAAACAAGCCGGTGGCCTACATGTCATTTTGACGGAGTTTCACGAATCAGCTCGAATTGACCGACAACTTTATGGCCGAGCTGGTCGTCAAGGAGATCAAGGGTCATGTGTTGCCTATATTTCTGGTGAAGATCAGTTAATGCAACAAAATATCCCATGGCTTATAAAGTTTATAAACTTCATTCCCTTCATTTATTTGCAATATATTTTTTTAATTTTTGCGGTAAAACGTATGCAAAAAAAATGTCAGAAACGTGCTTACCGAAACCGTATATCCATGTTTAAACATGACAAAAAATTAAATTCTCAAATTGGCTTTGCAGGAAAAATGTATTAAATGAAATATTCTCTTATTGTTCCTATTACACTTCTTTTATCGGGTACGACTTATGCGGAAGCTATCAATTTCGCATGCATGATACAACCTGCAAAAATTGTTGAAGTACGAAGTCCAATTACGGGGGTCTTACAGAATATTCCTGTAAAAGCAGGAAGTCCGATTAAAAAAGGACAAGTTCTCGCTCAAATCGAATCGAGTGTTGAAAAATCTGCAACTCAATCTGCTTACTATAAAACCCAACTTAAAGGTTCAGCCAACATAGCAAGATCTAAAATTGAGCATGCTGAAAGTAAAGTACAACGTATGAAACAACTATTGGCAGAAAATTTCGTTTCCCGTCAGGCCTATGAAGATGCTTATAGTGAGCTACAACAAGCTCGCTCAGAGCTACAATCAGCTCAAGAAAATATCAAGCAAGCAGAATATGAATACAAACAAAGCCAAGCTGATTTAAACCGTAGAAAAATTTATAGTCCTTTTAATGGTGTAGTTATACAACAGTACATCCATGCAGGTAGCTTAGTCAGTCCAACTGAGGGTAAAAACCCAATTTTAAAAATTGCTCAAACTGACCAATTTAAAGTAAATGCAATTGTGCCTTTAAAGTACTTTAATCAAATTAAAAAGGGTCAAAAAGTAAAAATTGTCCCTGAAAGCCCATTTGAAAAGTTTGCTACTAACATTCAACTTGACCATGTTGATCAAGTCATTGATGCAAGCTCAGGTACTTTTAGTACAGGCGCAACTATCAAAAGTAATAGCGTAAAATTTCCAAGTGGTATTCGCTGTAAGATGTATTTATAACTTTGCGTTAACTTTCTTTTGAATGTATGAGTATAAAAAGACGTGAAGATCCTTTTATACTCATTCAGTATATTAACTTTCTAAAATATTTTGAATTTCTTGTTCCAGTCTTTCATGAAACTGCTCTACTGTCATATCTTTAAAATACCTATGTCTATTTACATAAGTCATAGCTTCACTAACCAATTGGTCATATAAAGGATCATTCACATATTTTGCCAACACTAAACGAGAGATTGTCCCCAACCCCGTAATATATTCTTTTTCATCACCATGGTTCAGCCATTGATTTAATGTTTCTATATCTTTATGTTTCTTTGCATCATAGATTAGAAAATCATGCACTTGGTCTAAAACATGTTTTAGTTGGCTTGGCTCACTAAAATGGCTTGGCTCACCTGTTATACCATGAACTTCTGGTAAATATTGTAAAGTATAACCATCAATTAAGTGCTGACGAAAAATACGAATAGCCTTTTCAACTGAGACTTGGATATAACTACAAAGACTAATATTCTGATACGCTAAAAAATCTTTTTTGTTTGAACATATTATTAATATATCTTCATAAATCTGTGAAGTGAAATCTCTATAATAATTATTTATTTGGTTATATTGATTATATTTTACTCTATTCGTAAAATCTAAAGTTTGTTTATTTAACTCTAACCATTGATCTGCAAATATACTCAATTTTTCTCTTGTAGGAGGAATCGCCTTAAACTGTTCAAGTTCTTCTTTAGTAACAGACTTTACCGCATCTAACATTTTTTCAATGCTTTGCTGATCAGGGAATATTTTTTCACGACTAAAAAATGTATATGATCTTGCATCAAAGGCAACCAAATCATGTTGGCGTAAAGTTTCAACTAAAATTTTATATAAATATTTACTTTTAGCCAACAGGCCTTGTTCAATACAAAATACATTTTCGGAATAATCAAAATAAGCTTTTACATTTGTAAATGAGCTGATAATTTCTTCATCAAAGTTAGCCGCTAGTTCTGACTGGCCCACAATGCTTTCAACTGCCAGTAACCAGTTTTTTAACTTGTCTGTTAAACCTGTTACTTGTGCATGAGTTGCATAATATTCTGCTTGTTCTAATGTAGTAATTTTCACATCAGGATGATGCTCATTTGCATCCCAAATATAAAATAATGATGACACGTGATTCCCCTTTCTAAATTTAAATTATAGATAAAGTAGGGATGAATGGATCATCCCTACTTTTTTAATTAAAACAATTGTTTCCAGTTTTGTTGTGCAGTTCGCTCCAAGGCTTTTAACCATGCGTCAGATTGCTCTTCCTGACCAAGTATAATCAGATCTTCGTCTTCATCTTTTGGCAGAATATTTAAATCTAACTGGGCTGAAAGCAGTGGAATTTGACATGACCAATGCGCTTTGACATGTAATGGAATAGATTCAACGTGGTTTACCCATGTAGAAACAAAACCATTTACCAATTGCCAAGGGCTTAAACATGCTTGTCCACCTAGCATTTTCACTGTGACTGTTTTTAGAGTACTCGTACTTTGCTGGTTACTTTGCTCAATTGATGTGGCCTTAATCTGAATAGTCATATCCTGATTAGAGTCACTTGCAAAGTGGATTTGAGTCCAGTCCCATAGTGTTATATCCACCAGTTGTTGAGTTGAACTTACAGTAGCGTAATGTGTTCCATCGGTGAGCACCGTACCTTGGTTAAAACCGCTAAGCTCTAACTTAAGTTGCTCTGAACCATCTTGGTCATTACTACGTGCAGCAATTATTGGTAAATAACTGGTTTGCCCAATCATTGCATAGACTAGATTTTCAGTTGAGGTGTAAGTTTCAACTAAGCGAATATTGCTTACAAAAGCAGTTCGACCAAATGTATTACCCTCTAGCTGTAAACGAATTGTACGATTACAACCATTCCCCTCAAAAGACACCTGTTGCTCTTGCCAATTTAATGCATTTTGACCGCTAGGAGCATCAAATACCGCGATCTGCTGCCCATCAACATAAACGCCGATACACCCCATATTTGCTGCTTGCCCCAACAGGCCAGCTAAATCAAAACTTAAGCTATAAGTTGTACCAGCAACTGTATTTACTTGACGTTCTATTGCAGTTTGCTGATATAGCGTATCTTTACCATCATTTAAACGAATCCAGATATTTGAGTTTAAACCTTGTAAAGGAATGTTTTGACCAGAAGTATTTTTGAGTTGATCACCAGAGTGCCACACTTCAAAGGCATCTAATTTAAACAATTGCTCTTTGTGTGTTGTCCAACCATCCAAACTCCAACCATAAACAACCGTCGGATTCTTATTTAGGATTGAATTATACACTCCACGCCATTCTGTATGGAAAACTTCTCGACTCGTTAGAGCATGCTGCGATTGATGAGTTTCCAAGCTTGGCGCATCTGCAACTGCTTCTACAAATACAGTAAGCTCCTGAGTAGATGTAGCAATACTTGAATTTGATTGTTCAATACTACTTGCAATGACTTGTAACTTTAACTCTCCACTAAAATCTTTTGGTGGTGTCAATTTCAAGGTATCGAGATTCCAATTGGTAATATCTACTATTGTATGCAGTTCAGTTACTATGAACTCATTTACACCATCATTAACTTTACTACCTAATGGTAAGCCTGCTAACGCAAGTTTTAATTGTTCAGAACCATCGTTATCTGTCAATTTGGCATGAATACTTGAGAGCGCAATGGGTTGATCTTCTTTACCATGATTTAAAAGCTTAGATTTAGATAAAACAATATTATCAATCATTGCTCCTCGACCATGTGTATGAGTGAGCGGAGCCTCAATGATAATTTGAAGATTTTGTATTTGCCCAGTTCCCGTAAAGCTAAACTGAATATTTTGCCAGTTCAGTTGATCATTAGGACTCGTATTGGCATAGCTTGCAATACGCTTGCCATCTACATAAATACCAATTTGAGTAAAGCTTTGGCTGAAACCTAGACGTCCTGCATAATCAAAAGTCAGCGTATATTTTTGTCCAAATACAGTTTGTACTTCACGCTCAATCCCTAAAGTTTGTGCCACAAATGCATCAGCATCATTGAGTTCTAACCAGTTTTGTCCAGCTACCGTCTTATTCGCATATACAGTAATCATCTGATCAGCTGCATTTTGCATTTGATCGCCATTACTCCATATTTCAAACCCATCACGTCCTGTTTGCGAACGATTAGGAGTTTTAATTAAGCGCCAGCCCTCCAAATAACGACGTTCTAAAAGTGTAGATGTCTTATCTTTATTTGGAGCAGCTTCCCAAGTGGTGCGGAACAATTCCTCTTGGTCTGTTTGCGGCTCGCCAATAACTAATTCTGGCTTATCGGCAACAGCTTCAATGTCAATAGTCATTACAGTGTTTTGACTTTGTGTTTTTCCATCTAATGCGACATACACAAATTGAGCATAGTGCTGTTTTTTGTTACCCAAACCTTGTGCGAGATAACCTTGACTACCCGAAGCATTAAGTTCCGGTATAAATCTTAATTTTCCTGACTCTATTTCAGACTGCGTAAATACATCATTAATTCGAACAACAACCCATTGACCTTCTGAAGTTAAGTGCTGTAACTGACCACTGGCTGGTAACTCAGTAATTTTAATAGTTATTAAATCACCATCAATATCACTTACCAAGAAGTCATTCCAGTGTAGTAGCAGAGCTTGATCTTCTGAACCATAAATAGTTTTCGGAACTGCTACTGGTGCATCATTTACTGCGTTTACTGTAATAGACACATTCACTACTTGCGAGTTTAATTTTCCATCAGTCACAAAGTAACTAAAGCTATCGGTACCAAAGTAATTTGCGTCTGGCACATATTGGTAATGGCCATTTGCTAACTGCTCTAAACGACCATGCTGTGGTAACGCGCTGAATTGGGCAGTCAGTTGGTCGCCCTCTGCATCATAAGCACTTACTAATGGATCGAAAGCTAAAGTTTGATCTTCATCAGTACTTATAATCTGTTCATGTAACACAGGGGCTGTATTTGATGCCAATACATGAATAGTAAAAGTATAAGGTTGTGAAGATTCTATACCATCCGTTAACACAACGCTAAACGCATCATCTCCAACAAATGCTTTATCAACCAAATAAACATAATGCCCTGTTGCTGCATCATAACTGATCACGCCATTCTGTGGCTGCTGGGCAATTTGTACAGTAATCGGGTTGTTCTCAGCATCTTGAACATAGGCATCAAAATCTAATACCAATGGCTCACCTGCCACAATTTCCCATTGCGGTTGTGTATTGAATACTGGCGCATCATTTACTGCGTTAATCTCTAATTGCACTGTAGCAACTTTAGATTGTTGACCATCAACAGTCGTAAAATAATAGCTAAACTGGTCTTGACCAAAATAATTCGCGTGCGGTACGTAACTGAACTCACCATTGGCAAGTAATACTAATTCACCATGTTGTGGTGCTGTTACTAAAACGACATTTTCAATTGATTTCCCAATCAATAAGTCATTATTTAATACATTGCCTGTAATGGTTGTATCTTCATCGAACTGGTAGTGATCATTCACTGCTAATGGTTCAGCGACTAAACGGATATTGTTGAGTGTGACAGAACTATCTGCTGCACCAAAGCCAAGTAAGTCGAAAGATAATAAAACATCTCTACCTGCTAGCGCTTGGTCTAAGTTAATAAAGAAAGTTTGGCTACCATCGCTATTGATTACTCGCTCAATTCCATGTGCCAAATAGTTTTGACCATTTGCCTGTAGATTAAACAAGGCATCGGTATTGTTCAGGTCACTCACCTTAAACAATGCTTCGCCAGTATGAGCATCTAACAATGCCACCTCAAAAGCATCATCTGGACTATTGTTATAGTCTGCTAAATGTTGATCTTTTACAGTGAACGTTAAGACCTTATCTTGTGCACCAAGTTTAAAGGCTTGTGAAAGATTAGTATGTTGTTGATGAGTTTCATTTAAAACAATATCTTCTTGATTTTGTTTTATTTCTCCAAAAATTTTCCAGCCTGATAATCCAGTATTGGTATTTTGGAACATCTGCTGAATTTGTAAATTTTGACTATTCCATAAAGGTGCCGTTTTAGGGTTAATACTCAAAGCACCCACTACAAAATAATGAGTTGGGTCATTATCTTCTTGTTGAGTATTTGATGGTTTTTGCGCTTGCCAACCTTGTAAGTTTTGCTGAGTTGGTAATAAACGTATACCTTGTTGAATAAATCCACCCATTAAATCTTGACTAATAAATGTATCAGTCAAACCAATTGTATGCCCCAACTCATGAATAAGTACCGTAAGTAAATCAATTTGAGTCGATATCTGACTATTTGAAGCCACTCCATAATTTTGGGTGGAATTCATTGTAAACTCAGTATGTTCAAATGGAGATTCGTCTATAAACCAACCATAGCCTGCTGCGTTTGGTGATAAAACAATGTGATTGCCGTTTTCTACATAAGCAATTGTTCCATTAATATTAATATCTTGAATAGATAGGCTAACCTGATCAAATAATGAGGCATCTACACCTAAATTAATCCAATATTGCTGAGCCGACTCCAACAAATGCTCTATTGACACACGGTTAAGCTGATACTGCTGTTCAACTATATTTGAAAGAAGTATCTGCATAGCCTGATCTTGATTTTTAGCTCGCTTCACCGTCCCATCTGCAAATTGAGTATAGTTACTACTATTCACAATATAATATTTATCATATGGATTCGCTTTTTTAATGTTTTGCTCAGCCGTATCAGAAGAAGTAGTTTTTTCATAGAAACGTAAATACAATTCTAGACTTTGGTTGACCCCCACAGAACCACTATTTTTTTGGATATTACCTTGTTTTTTAAGATAATAACCGCCATCGTCTGCTTTTGTGATAATATTAATTCCAATATCTGATTGTATTTCCTTAAGTCTTTTAATTAAATCTTCATTAAAAATCCGAATAACGATTTCTTCATTTTCATCATCCTGTTTCAAAATATCTCGATAAAGATATTTTTGATTTGGTTGATAACCAATTGAATTTTTGATTTCTTCATACAGATTATCTAAGAGTTGGGCATTTAAACTATTTATTCCATCTTTGACGGCATCTTTCATATATTGCTGTAATGAAGACTTTGCTTCGACAATTTGCAGAGCCATATTTTTAGCATCAAAGTAAAGTCCATCAAAATAGCCACGAACTGATTGTTCATACGCGCCCGTTTTTGAATCTATAAACTTATATACTTTTGGTACATAAATATCTTTACCGTCTGCATCTTTTGACTTGACATATAGCTGATAATTAACCTGTCCAAAATACTCACCATTTGAAAGATTATGCGTTTCTTGTATATGCTTTTGTACAGCTTCCTCATGTAGGCTGCCCATCCATTTAGATTCACCATAAGGAGAGGTTTCATCATTTAAATAGCGATGTAATGTTGTGCCATCATCAAACTCCACAGCTAACTGTTCTGCCAGCAGTTCATCGCTAGCACGCTTAGCAATCTCATGCTCGTCATAACGTCCGTCTGTCAATAATACTTTCAATGCAGCAGCATTTGACTTCAACTTACTGGCTTTCATATATAATTGACTTATTTCCGTAAGCTCGTGCTGAATTACAGAAGCAAATAAATTTTTATCTCTTAAAGCCTTAAGATTTAAGTCAATTTCAATTGTATCTCCCCACATTGCATCAAATACAACTTCGTTATTTTCAGATCTCACATTAATTGTGAAACCAGCCATAATTTTATTTTTATTTTCTAAAGCACTCGTATCATAAGTGTAGTTGTACTGATATTTTTCCCCCTTTAAATCTTTCTTAGTAATGTAATGATCAAATAAGTAACTTAAATTTCTGGTATTGATCTGAATCGTTTTCCACAGCACTTTAGATGATGTAACAACATTACTCTCTACCACTAAACCTTCATTTTCGCTACCTGTTGGGCTCATAGGTAAATATAGTTCTATGGCAACTTGAGCAAAACCTTTACTATCACTAGTTTTCTGTCCAGTTGTTGATAATGTTACAACTTTCGCTTCAACGAGATTACTCCAACCTGCAAATAAAATTTTGCGGTCGATTAAATCTTCTAAATACTCCTTCAATAAACTTGCTTGCGTTGTAGAATCATATTTAATGCCATCGCCGTTCTCTATCAGATCTTTAAATATATTGTAAGTCTTGTCAGTTAGAATGGAATTACCACCAACAAAATATGAATCCGTATTTTTACGCTTTTGCTCTTTTTTCTCCGAACCACTTGAAGTACCTGAACCAGGGTTAGTCACACCACTTGATTGAGAAATTATTGAAGATACAGATGCAATAGCTGCTGTAGTCGCTGCAACTTGTTTAATCGTCTTCGCATTCTTTGCAATCGCATCTCTAATAGCAGTAGCAACACTCTTTTGTATTTTTACAATCTGATTTTGCTCTTTAATGATACTTGAAACATTTTTAGTTGCTACAGATGCAGCCGTTGCAGCTAAATTTTTAGATCGTTGTAGACTCTGTTTAAGGAGTTGAGGACTAACCTCTTTTGCGATTTGAGCAGCAGTACGGAATGAACTTCTGACAACATTGGTCGCCACCACAGTTTCTGCTTTAGAAGCCATATATATAGTATTTGGTGGAGCACCTTTAGTTAAACTTAAGATTACAACCAAAGCCTGCCCAGCTCCTTTTAATGACATCGCATTATCAGTGAGCTGGATTTCTACATCTTCACCGTTTAATAAACCATTTAAAGATTCTAAATTAATTGAGTCGTTTAATGCTTCAATTGAAATTGTTGGAGTTGGAAAAACAATATTTAATTGATCCAACATCCATTTCATATCTTTATTTAATAGATGCTCCCCTAAAATTGAAAGTCTGAGCGTAACTTCAATCTCTTGAATTGACATATTAATGAGCTGGCTGAATACACCAAATAACTCGGTATCAGCTGTAGTTAAAGCAAATTCCGCACTTTTAGCATCAGCAAATGTTGATAAGAATAGCTGCTTAGCAATATCAACTTTTTCTAATTCCGGAGTCGCTGAACCATACAAGTTCTTTACAAGCTCGACTTGAACCATAGATGAAATATATAGATTTTTTGCATATTCTCTAACTAGAGAATTTCCTACTGAACCCATAGATTTAATGTCAAGACCACTATAATCAGGTTTTTCTGAAGAAGGTGTAGGTGCAGCTGGTTGATCATCCTTATCTGATTCAGAATGTAGATAACTATCTAAATCAAATATAGAACTCTGCTCATGTGAATAACTTTGAATAGTTTTCACAGAGTTATAGAAAACATTAGTTCCTGTTAAATCATCAAATCGAGAAGGTAAAGCCGCATCAATTGGCTTTTGAGTATCCACCTTACCAGCTTTAATAAACCTATCAGCAGAATCTAATAAGTCTTGAACATTCCAGACAAAAACACTTCTAAACATCCGTGAATAATAGCTATCATCAGGGCCTCCCATTTCATCCATCCAGACACTAGCTTGTAATAAACCATTATCAGTAATAGTCAATGTCTCTATAGATGCACCAATAATAGGTATTGTTGAACCAATAAACATTGGTTCACCATAATACCCAAATGGGTCTTGGATAATCCCTATTTTCCCACCTATTCTTTTGTTTACACCCCACATACCATACTCTGATACTGAAGTATCATTAAACCAAAAATTATAATCAGCAACCAAAGCATACATCATATTGTTATAATTGACTAAAACGACATCAGAGGAGTTTTGAATTTCCTGTCTATTTGTTCTAGCTCTTGGATTATAGTCTCTTTGAGTATAGGTTGGCTTTAGTCTAATTTTTTTATGCACAGAAGATTGCGTGAGATTACCTTGGTTATCCAAACCAACTTTAATGGTGCTTACCCCTTGATTTACATCTCGCAAACTCGTCATTATAAACTCACCTGCATATAACCCTTCGGCAATACGCATTGGACGCTGACCTATATTACCTAGGTCAATGGCATTAATAATATCTACCCCATTATTGTCAGTAAATTCACCTTGATAATTTATTTTATTTAAATCAATTACATAAATATCACCAACAGGGTCTTTTGTCCAATAAACTGCTCCGCCTATCCCACCTAGAACACCACGATTTGAAACTGATGCAATCACAGCCAAGTAACGTCCATGACTAATTGCCATATCTCCAAAGCCAGTTACAGCAGCAGTCGAAATATCTAAACTTTGTTGTACTTTTAGAAACTCTGTTGATAACTCATCAACATTAATACGAATCAGTGGTGACGGTCCATAACTACTGACATACAACCAACCATCATTGTATAGAAGTGCAGAGATGTATTCGCCTGAACTATTAACAGTGATAGAATCTACGATTTTATAAGAAATCATATCTAACACATAAATTGTGTTTCTCCCCGCAATAAATGCTAAGGTTCCTTGTTCATTGTATGTAATTGGATCAGTTTTATTTGATGGCAAATATAAGAACAATCCATTGCCTTTTTCATCAGCATTAACAATACGCTTAACTCCAAAATCTGAAGTTTGCTTACCTTGCTCTGTAATAATAATTTCTTTATTACTCAATGCTATTGAAACTTTTGGTGCTTGAACTTTTAAACTTACAAAATCTGAGTATTCAGAATAATCACTCGCTATTCGAATACCATTATCTGTGTAAGTATATAATTTCTTCTCGAGGTAAATGTTATGTAAACCTAGAGCAATACCATCATCTATTACAATTGAATACGTATTTCCACTTTTCCAATTAGCTTTATAAGACTTCCATATGAGCCCATGTTCTGCTTTATTGCGTGGATGGTCAAGTTGATCACCTTGTGGAACCAACCATATATTTAGATCAAATGCATTAGATACATTTTGTACATCAACAGTTAACTCATTTGTATTTGCATTAAATGAATATCCAGAAATACTTGGTTCCTCTACATTATTATTTTTTGGAACTTCAATTTTATTAATGGTTATTCCACCATCATCTTTATTTACTGGCACTTCTTTACTATAGCTACCTGCAAGCGTATAAGTCACGACAGAGAAACTATCATAAAGTGTGAAAGCAGAGTCTATCGCTAAACCTACCAAACCACCACGACCAACGCTCATCACAGCATTAGCTGCCATACTATATATGAAGGAATAATCAGTAGATGACTGAACAATTGTCATTGCTCCAGTCTTTTTATCCACATTTTTTATCCGTGTTGTAATAACCACTGTTCCTGAAACTGACACGCCTCCAAATGGCGGACTTGCTGTTCTTGCCATCCCTTTCGCATCAACAAATCCATTATCCAGTAACCACCATGTTTCACGTTCAACGCCATTGGCATCAGTAAATATACCTTTCCTCCAAAACAACACCTCTGTTCCTTCATTCAGCTGTTCTGTACTTCCTGTTTGAGGATCAATATAAGAATCACCAACTTTGATTCCGAGTTGTAATGGTTTAGTTGCAGTTTCACCAGATAAATCAATTGTGAAAGCACCTAAACCAGCTAAATATTCTTTGGCTGGCAATGGAATACCAACGCTATCTAAAGCAACTTTTTCGATTGATACGGCTGTACCATCAGGTAAGGAGCCTGAGGCAACCATAAGAATATTCCCCGAAGAATCAGATGTAATTCCTCCCTCTTTATTCGATACTTTAATTGTACCCAAGAGTTCTTGCTGAACATTAAGTACAATTTCTGTCTGCATATTTTGATAAATAATCGTGATTTTTGCTTTGCCAAGTACTTTAGGAATCACTAAACCGTCTGCTGTAATATCTGCAATATTACTATCACTAATATAGTATTTAATCCCTGTAGTTGCTTGAGAAATATAATTACCATCAGCATCATGAACTTTGAGCTGTCTTGTAGCAGAAAGAGGTAAATTTACTGCTCTTGGATAAACATCTACTTCAAAACCATCTTGGTCAGCATAAGGAGTATAAATACTGTGATCAACAGAGATGACATTCACCCCCTCAATACCTCTAGCAGACACATGGACTGTGGCAATACCCGACTTTTTCGTTGTGATATTACCTTTGGCATCTACCGTAAGCACATCTGGGTTATCGCTCACAAACTGTAAATAATCAGCAGTTAAGGTAACGCCCTCTTCATCTGCAAAATCACCTCTTACATGCAAGCCAGCACTATTGCCCAAAGCGACAGCAGCTAACCGCTCAATATGAATTAAGACTAGTTTTGCATCGCTGACATATATTTTCAGTTCAATTGGCTGTCCTTTGCTATATCCATCATCAGCTTGCAAAGTTACCGTTGCGTAACCTGAGAAACCTACTTCAGGTTTAAAACTTAAATTTTTACCATTATATGAGAGCTGAGCAACACCATGAGTACTGCTTAAGATATTCCAATAAACTGCATCACCTTCGCGATCAACTGCGATCTGGTCTAATTGACCAGTTACAGATAAATCACGATGTGTTTTTAACGCTTGCGTCCCTTGCGGTACAACGTTGACAGGTGCCTTATTTGATTTCCAACCATAGTTTGCATACAAAATTTGTAGATCAGCATGATTAATAAGACCATCACCATTTAGATCAAACTGATTTTGTCCTTCTTGAGCTTGTTGCAACAAGGTACTATCTAAACCATCGACATTACCATCATGGTTAAGATCCCCAACAATAGACAGTCGAACGGCGACTGCACCAACTCCACTTATAGCTAATTGCTTAAAGCCTGCTGACGTAATACGTACTAGGGTAACTGTATGGTCACCATGTCGTTGTTGTGACACAATAGTTGCATCGGCAACATTAATATTTTGAACATTACCTTGAGTTTCAATTGCAACTAAAACAGCTCCTGTTGCACCCATCGCTTTAATGGTTGATGCTAGTTCTGATTCACGAATAGCAAAATCAAAATATTGAGTTTGATTATTTAGATCGCCTTGCCATTGTGGTGCAGAATGGTTTTGATTCAACCAATCAACACTTGCACCTAAATAAGCTATCGCTTTTTCTAGACGGACTTCTCCTGTTGCAGTGTAACTATAGCGTTGAACTACTTCTCCAGTGATTAGATTACGTACTAACTCAAGTTGGTTGGCACTATTGTATTTATACAACAAGCTGACCTGTTCACCTTGAATACCTTGCCCAAGAATCTGGCTAATACGGCCTTGGCTATCACGTTTAAACTCAATACTTTGAGAGGTTTTTCCACCTACCAATACAATATTATTTTGACTAACAAGCCATTGCTCGCCTGTATTAAAGTGGATGGAAAGCACTTTGCCTGCTTGGTCTAGTAAATAACGTGTACCATCTGGTGCAGTCAGATTGAAATAACTCGGAACCCAAGCCAGACCTGTACTTTCGTTATATAAACTCTGACCTTGTTGAATCAAGTTGTCGATATGAAGATCGGCGGAGCTATGTGCAGTCAAACTCCAACCTTGCACATTACTAAACTGTGGTGTGAACTGATGAATACCCTTATTTTCGCCAGTCACATCTTGCGTCTGCAAATTCAGCGTAAAGTTCAAATATTGAGTTTGTATTGCAGTTACACCTGTTAAACCTTGTGGGATTTGCAACCAGACTTTTGCTCCAGTTTGCCAAGCAGCAACAGTACCAACACTGTTATTTAAACGTTGGTTATGAGTCAGTTGGGTATCAAATAGTCCAGTTGTCCAGTTGGAGAAATCACCATGGCTATCTGTCGTAATTGAGCGAACCAGATCAATTGTTTGTGAACCAATTTGTAAGCTAGCATCTACATATGTTGCTTGATTCAGTTGTTTTGTGACGCTATTGATCTCAATATTGGCATATAGCTCTTCAACTCGACCAACCAAATCCCAAGCAGTTAAGCGTAATTGATATGCTCCATTTACAAACAATGCTGGATCAATTGTAAAAATATCTAGCGTTTGATTGCTATAACTTGCTTTCAACGACACATCTTGCAAGGTATGCCATTGCAATAGTCCTGTCGTATTACGGGCAATTTCTAATTTATAGCCCATAAGCTGCTGTTCTTTAATTGATGCAGTCAGGTCAGTAATGTTTTGTACCACAATAGGTGCCGTCGTAATTGCTGCACCTTTAAGTTGTCCTTGCCATGTTAAAACTGGGGCCAAATTATCTTGCGGATCTTTAACACGAATTGTTTGAACTTGTTGCTGACTAAAACCATCAATATCTATAGCAGTTGCACGGATTTCTATAAGTCCTGGCTGTTGCCCAATCAGTTTAATTCGCCCAGTAGAATCCAAGCTTGCGACTTGCCATTGATCAGTTCCTAACGCACTGCCTCGAACTTCAACCATAGTATTAGCAATAGCACTAAAGCTATCCGCTCGTACCGTCGCTGTGACAATTTGTCCTGCAACCACTGGAATTGCCGGGGTAGTTTCAATATGTAAAGTAGGTTCATAAGCATTACGATCTGCAACTACATTAAAGGTAATTGCTTGACGAACCGTATCATAGCCATCTGAAACTTTAACATAGGCTACAAACTTACCAATTTGCCCTGCATTTGGTATCCATGATAAGCGTCCTGTAACAGCATCGTAGCTTGCGCCTTGTGGCAATTGGTCAAAGCTTACAATCAAACCTTGAGTCTGCGCTTGGCCATCAATATCAGATACATAAATATTTCTATTATTGTTTAAGCTATTTTGAGCCGACTTCACAATGTCAAGTTGGAACTGTTGGCCTACCACTAAAGTACGGTTACTACTTTGAATTTTCGGTGCCTTATTCACATCAAGAACACGAACCTGTACAGTTTTGAGAACAGATATTTGTCCATCAGTCACCATAAATGTCAGGTCAAACGCCTTCTGATCACCAAATTGGTTATCGACAATATTATTCGCTGGCGTCCACTCGACGTAGCCTGTCGTTGCATCAACATAAATATCTGCTGGCGTATTAGCATCATGTACTAATTGGTAACGCAGCGCATCATTGTCACCATCTTGTGCTAATAAATTAAATGAAAGGGTTTCACCTTCATAAACCAGTTGTAATGGCAGGCTTGTAAATACAGGTTGTTGATTAACATTTGCAACCTGTATTTGGACATTACGATTAAGTTTGGCACTACCATCGGTTACAGTTACGGTAAAGTTGTAGTTACCTAACTGGCTGCTTCCCAAACTGCTTTGTGCAGCAAACATAGATGGCAACCACTTCAATACAAGTTGGCTTTGTCCATTACCTAATGCTTGAGTAGTGATATTGACACCTTTTGGTAAAGCACTAAATGACCAGTAGAGTTGATCTAGATCAGCGTCCTTAACCGTCATAGTCCATGTAAGCGGCTGTCCTTCTTGTGCCTGAAGAATAATTTGATCTGCTTGTTGTACAACACTTCCACCTTGTTGAACCTGTATATCAAGTAATTCTGGCGTAAGATTAGTTGCCCGTACTACTATGCGAATATCTTGTGCAACTACATTTGGTACAGCGACAAAACCTTCTGGAACTGGATAACCTAAATCTTTTGGCGGTAAGCCCTGATCTGATACCTGAACGCTTAAATCGTATTGACCTACTTGATTTGCCGTTGGAGTCCAGACAATTTCTGCATAACCATATTTAGCACTTTGAACAAGTTGTGCACCCGCAGGTAAACCCTGCACGATATAATTTAATGTGTCCTGATCTAAATCGGCTACAGTTATTGGTACACGTATTTGTTGCCCAACTACGGCGACGTTTCGTGTAGGCACACTGAGGTTAGGTGCTTCACTATAGCTTCTAACTGTAACGACAAAACTCTTACGCTCTACCTGTACTTGATTAATATCGCCATCACCATTATCTCTTGCTGTCACGGTAATCGTGTAATCACCTCGGTGACCTGCTTGCGGAGCAAAATGGATTACCCCCTTAACATTACTACCCGACTGGCTTTGAGTATATGTCGCAAAATTTGGTAAACCTTCAATTTGCAATTCAATCGGGTTACCATCTTTATCTGTTGCTGTAATTGGAATTTCAATCACAGCCCCTTTATCAACAATTATACTTTGAACATCACCAATTTCAGGTGTACGGTTCGCATTAAGTACATTAATGGTAAAAGTGCGTTCTGTAGAAAGCGGTTGTCCAGTACCGTTACCATCATCAGTTGCAACCACTTTAATCTTGTAAATGCCTGATTGTTGGTAATTTGGATTCCACTCAATTTCCAGTGTTTCAGGGTCAAATGTTGCTCCTTCCGGTAAACCTGTTACCTCATAACTTACGGAAGCAGGAACATCAGACATTTGAACTGCTTTGCTTTGCGGATGCGATTTAAAAGCAGGTTCAAACCCTGGATTATCTGGATCAAAAGCAAATATATTTAAACGAACACTTGCACCTTCGAGCACAGTCCATGTTGGACTAGATTCAAATTGAGGCGCAGCATTAACATTGTTGACCACCAAAGATAATGTTTGCGCTGCAACTGTGCGAACAGGAATACCGCCATTAGTTGGGGTATATGTTGCCACTAAGCGAATTGGAATATCATAACTACCCGCCTGTGCATAACCTGGAGTCCATTCCAACCAACCTGTATCTTTATTTAAGATCGCACCATTCGGTAACCACTCAGCGCTATAGTTCAGTTTAATATCCTGACCCGCATATTGCATTAGTCCATGTGGTAAGCTTCCTGCTAACTGCAAACTAAAACGCTCACCTTCACGCAATTGCTGTGCTGCCACTGGCAATAACACAGGTTTTTCATACCCTTGTTTTACCGTAATATTAAACTGATAACGGCTTTCGTGTTTTCCATCAGATACAACTAACTCAATATTTTCATATTTACCGGCCTGATCATAAGCAGGTGTCCAAGTCAACATACCTGTAGTCACATCAAACTCAGCCCCAGCAGGTAAATTACGTACCACCATACTGATACGATCACCATCTTCATCTGCAGCCAATAGCTGTTGACTGAGACTTTGTCCTTCAGTTAAGTCGATATCTCGTATGGTAGTAATAACTGGCACATGATTCGCACCATCAACTTGAATTTTAAGTCGCTTAAGTGCAAAACCTCCGCGGCTATCAACGACTTTGACTAGAATTTCGCTATCTACGCGATCTTGAGCCGTTGGTGTCCAATGCAACTGTGCATGTGACTGATAGCCTTGATCAGAAGCTTGTCCTATATTCCCAGCATCGATACTGACACCTTTCGGTGCTTCTACAATACTCCAGTAGAACTGTTTACCATCCTGATCAGTGGCTGTTAAATCTAAATTCCAGCTCTCATTTACTTTGGCCTTGAGTTTAGTTTCATCATAACTAATTACAGGTGGCTGATTATCATAAGGAAGTGCATAAACTTGGTGTGTCAGATCAAATTTTAATAAGCGAGCTGCATCGTTAGATAATGCTAAATCTTCAGCTTTAACTACAGATACAGTAATGCCTGTGAGTTTCTCTCCAACTTTTAGAGATCCACCATGAGCCTGTAAATAACTGCTGACGTCGAGTAACCATAATTCATTTTGGATACCTTGCCCTTGCGTTGCCGAGACAATCCCGCCATTAAAATAATGCCCTGGATCGAGTAATAACAACAATGGACCTTGAATATTATCCTGACCGATATTGGTGATTTTTACATCATAACTCACTGTACCATTTAAACGGTCTGCACGAGTTTTATCAAACTCAATGCTAACGAAAGCACTGTAATCGGTCACGGTAGTGAAAGCTGCGGTGTACACTCCCTCTAGGCGAGTTTGTTTTACACTTTGCAAATTAGATGACACTTCAAGACGCCATTGTCCAGCTGCAATATTTGGCAAAGTTAAAATGACACTATTGGTTGCGTTATCCCATTGCACAGACTCAGGAGACAAGACTTGATTAACATTTTTGCCCATCCCAACAAATCGGTAATTTGTTGGATTTAAAACACTCGCAATATCCGTACTATCATTTCCATTATTTCCTAACCACATTGCTTGATCGAAAGAAATAGTTGCATTAGCAAGTGGTAGTGGAATATATGCCCCATCCTGAATTGAACTCGCAGTAATAGTTGGTGCTTTGAGTAAGGCAATTTCATCAATGCGATTGGTTTGAGCAACTAAAATACGCTGGTCATGAGTAATCAGGATTGCTTCACCACGGGAACCACCTTGAGCCAATTGAACCGCTTGACGTTTTGCCAAGCTAATCATCCAAACAGCGGCATTATCCAGTTTTGGCAACGACTTACTACTATTGCTTAATTGTTGGTTATTATTTGCAGAAGCAAATAACAAACCTTCAAATGCAGTGCCCTTTTGACCAAAGACTAAACTATCAATTAAGCCATTTAACGTATATTCAACTTCGGCACGGCCTTTCGTTTTCCCAGTTAATGGCAAACTAATAATATCGGTTTTACCTAAATGAGACAGAACATTAGCACTCGTCCAACGTACAGCCCATAAACGCCCATCTGGTGCGAAACTTAAATCTGAGACTAATGCATTAGAGAAGTGTGTCCATTGCTGTCCTTTTGGCGCATTAGCATCAAAAATCTCAATACCATTTCCTGAAGAAACATAAATACGATCGGTTTCAGGCTCAACCGTTAACGCATGTGTTAAAGGTTCATTATCAGGACCTTTAATACGCTCAATAATCTGACCAGTTGAATAATCCAACAACCACAACTCTTGGCCAGTTAATACCCATAGTTGGCCCTTAGAATCTAAGGCCATATCCATAATCGGCTGTTCAAAAGTATAGAGAGGTTTTTGTTTGGTGCCTCCATGCTCCCCATAAATAAACAACTGATTACGATATTGCCCAGCACTGACTAAAATACGATGGTCAGGCAACTCAACCATTGCGAGTGCGCCTACTTCACCTTGGCTAGCATTAAAACCACTAGCAAATGCATTTAAAGTGAATGGAGATAATACTGTATTTAAATCGGTGTTTTTATTTTTATCCGTTTGACCCACTAGACCTTTTTGAGCCTCTGCAAAAATAGTGTTATTTAAATAACTACGATCTTGTGTTGCTTGAGGGATTTGCGCAGTTTGTTGCAATGCCTCATTACTACCAATTTGAGTTAGTAGTTGTTGACGTGAACCATCATCTGGAATTACTGCGTTAGATACTTTAGCAATTTCCTGATTACCTGCCACATCTGTAGCTACCGCTAAAAATTCGTACTGGGTACCTGTTTGCCCTACAAATAACAGCTCACCATTGGCTTGTGTCAGCTGCTTCTGCCAAATCTTAAAGTCTCTGCCATTTTCTGCAACATACAATGTGACATGTTTAATACCACTTACATCATCTTGTGCAGACCATTTGACTTTGTAATGTACTTGATTTTCAACGGTACTTTGCTCAGATACAACCTGTACTGTAGTAACAGGACGTTGATTATCTAGAATATACGTTGAACTTTGACTATCAACAGGTGGTGTATTATTTAAATATATACGCGCTTGCGTGATAATTTCTTCATTAGATTTTGCCGTCTCCGCTGCTTGAATGGTATAACCAACAAAACCTTTGTTATTTTCACTCAATTTTAATAAACGATGTAAATTTTGCGTTGAGACTTCACCTGTATTTGGATCAATCGCTTGAATCAACCATGTAACGATATGGCTTTCAGTATCAACACCTGCACTGACTCGTAAAATAAAGCCCAAGCTACCTGTAAAATCGAAGTCACTGCTAAAACTACTACGATTTTCTGGAATATGAATATTAATATCACCAATTTTCATATCCGTTAAACGTAGGCTATATGGATCTAGCTGCTCATCAATAGCTGTAACTAACCGAATTTCATGAAGTGACTGCTCGGTAGTATTTTGGAAATTTAGTTTAAATGGTAACGCCGTCTCACTCGGGACATAGCTCTTACCATCAGTATGTGGCATTACTGATGGGCCTTGTACATACACCATATCGGTATTTACAGCGGCCATTTGCTGAAGATATTGACTCAAAGCAAGTGCTTGGGCACCTATTGGGCGGAACTTCTCATCCAATAATCCTAAATGACGTAAATACTCTAATTGCGACCTATCCCCAGCAAAAATATTAAAATTGATAAAGTGCTTATTACTCTCATTACTTAAGATAAGATCTTCTTGAGTAATATTTTTAGGAACTGGGCTTAATGCAACATTTCCTTCATCATCTATACGATATTCAGTATATTCAATTTGAGCTTTCAAAGCTTCTGGATCACCAGCTCGTTTAGAAGTATCACCATACCACTTTTGCATTTGTTCAAAGAAAGTCAATACGCTTGCTTTCGTTTGGAAATTTTCACCAGCTTTCGATAATAAAATGCCACTTGCTAAATTTGCAGTAAGACTAAGGACTTGAATACTTTCTTTAACAGCTGGTGCCTGATTTTCAGG
This sequence comes from Acinetobacter nosocomialis, assembly GCF_041021905.1. Classification (NCBI taxonomy): domain Bacteria; kingdom Pseudomonadati; phylum Pseudomonadota; class Gammaproteobacteria; order Moraxellales; family Moraxellaceae; genus Acinetobacter; species Acinetobacter nosocomialis. The sequence goes on along the minus strand of NZ_CP157432.1, from coordinate 1,369,674 downwards.
TCGTAATAATCCTGCATCTTCTAAAGCAGCTAACCAACCCTGTGTCCATTGAGCTTCATCTGCTGCTAATACTTTCAGACTTGTACTAGCAGAAGTATCTTTCAAAATTGCATCACGCATTTTCAACGCATGCTTGATTTGATCTTGAATAAATTCATTGCGGGTAATCGGAGTTGCCGCTGCAGCAATATTAAAGCGGAAATCTAATGCTAAAGTTTCTTTTTTAGTTAAGCGTTCCTTTGGATCTAAGAAACGTGCTGTAAGTCCACGTTGAATATTATCAAGATCTGAAACACCTCGATCTAATAGACCTTGTAATTTCCACTCTGGATGTATGATATAGAGTTGCTCACGTAACCCTTCAAAATCCATTTTCATCCATTCGGCTAAACCTGGATAAGTTTTAATATTAAAGGTAAATCCAGTATATCCGGCAGCATTAACATCAAAAGCATAGCCAGGTGCCAAGTTAATTCCAGCAGTATTTAATGTTCCATCTAGGCTTGCCCACGGAATTTGACTAATTTTACTTTTATCTGTTGGAGTAACACCGTATTGCTGTGTATTTGCCTGATCGCCAATGACAATACCTGCGGGCTGCCCCCCTACATTTGAACCAAAAATTAAGAAAGGTAAATTTAGCCCTTCAATAAGTGATTCGTTATAACCCATCTCCACAGCACCAATATCCAGACGGACATAGGGTGTATCAACATTGGTTAAACTTTGAAGTGAAACGCTGTAAATACCTGTTTCACCTGGGGCGATTTGGCTTAACCCACCTAAACCAATAGTAACATCTGGTTCAATCGCACGTTCAACTAAGTAGTGATATGGCTCAACAACTCGGTCACCATTTGGATTAGTCACTATAATGTCATATAAGCCATGTGGTACTTGGCGTAAATCAAATATTGCACGAATATGTGTAGCATCTAAAACTTGCCAACGCTCTGGTTCGATCTCATAAACACCAGGACGGCTGAGCTTGACTAATGCTCCAGCTGCAAATTGAGCACCATAAATATCCATCGTTACCCAACGATAGTCATCTGTACCTGTACCACCTTGATCTGGCGTCACTTTAGTAATAGATAATGGCAAAGTTTCCGCAAGGATTGTTGCAGCAGTATCTTTAGGAGAGTTGCTTGCTTTTACGAGAATATAATAAGTACCCGCCTGTGTAGTTGGAACTATTAACTCCTGATCAGGAGAATTAGGCACGCTATAAGCATAATCATATTGCCCTGCACTAGGTACGGCTTCATAACGGATATACAGCTCCGTAGAACCTTTCAATGCACTAGAGTCTAGACGAACACGAAGTGTTTCATCCTGTCCAACCTGAAGTTTGTAAAGATACTGATCACCACTACTTAATTGTAAGTCAGTGCTAGTATTCAACAGTAAGGTAGGAACTGTTACGCTAAAAGTAGTGGCTGAGGCTGTTTCATTATTCGCTTCAGCAGGGGCAATGTTTAAACCTGTTTCGGTATAAACAATATCACCTTCATATACTTCGTTATAAATATCTGGGCGAACAACAATGTACCATTGCCCATCCTGAATCATTGGTAAAAGTGCATCCACAAATCCAGTATATTGTTGATGAGCATCTAACCCACCTTGACGTGTAAATCTTCCCAACAAAATATCCTGGTTATCCCAGCTATTATTTCTAGACAGATATACTGCATCTGACCACTGACCATGAGCTTGGTAATCAGCTACATTTTTTACAGTGTATTCAATACGAACTTTTTCACCTGTTTTTACTTGTTTAGGCAATAAAACATCAGTGACCTGTAAATCGACTGGATCAGGTTGAATGATTAATAATGGTTGTTCAGATGTAAGCGTATTATTTAAATCATTTTCAAACTCTAAAACCTTACCTGTTGCACCATCTCGATAATAGGCTGGATCTGTTACAACAAAGACATAATATGTCCCTTTTAGTTCTGTAGGTATTTGCGCTTGAATAGAGGCTGAATATTCGGCATTTGTATTCAGTCCCCCCGTATGATTAACAAAACCTAAAAGTTTATCTTTAGTTAAATCTAGCACTCGGTCGGTAGATAAATAAATGAGATCAGTCCAAGTAGCTTGATCTGAAGGAGTTCGACCACCAAGATTTTTGACTTTATATGTAATATCAACTTTTTGCCCTGAAATAACACTAGTTGGGCTAGTAACTTTTACAACTTGTAGATCGGGTGGACTAACATAATTGATTGTTAAAGCAATTGAATTTTCATTATTCGCTTCGTCTCTAAACTCAAAAACAGCTCCTTGATCGTATCTAGGTAACTTATCAAGTGTATCTAAAGAGTTTCTAATACTTGAAGGTGTCACATATCCAAGAACATAGTTAGTGTCAGCTTTGACAATAATATTAAAGTCTCCACCGATTGCCGATGGTATGGTAAAGGTGGCCGTTTGAGTATAGCTATCGCCAATTTTCAGAACATCTACTTTGCCTTCTGCATTTTGAATAATCGTTTGCTTAACTTTTAGGTTAACTTCAAATTCATTACCCCGATCAAATAATGGATAATCTGATCTATTAATAGTTTTATCATTTGATAGATAGATACCATCAAACCAAGAGGATACGCGTGTATCGCGACTCCCTTCATTTTTAACTGTCCAGCTAACTGTAACAGTATCCCCTGCATTTGGATTCGGATTAGAAATCTGAATATCTTTAATAACCAGATCTGGCTCACGGTAAATAATATTTAATGAGGCCGAAGCAAGGTTATTTTGAATAACATTCTTTTCAAATACGGTCTTTTCATAAAACTCTAAAACATCATCATTATCAAAACCATTTAGAGCATCTCTTTCAAAATAAGGTTTAGCATCAAAATCCAATCTAGCATCGCTAAATACAAAAATATAATATTGCCCATCATAGCCGACCGGTACGTTAAATTGACCAGTTGAGGTATAACGCTCTCCTGTCTTCAAACCTTGAGTATTAAAATGCTGCACAGCACCTATTAGAGTTGAATACTGTGGAATATATTCTGGATAAGCACTGATAACAATATAGTCATTCCAAGACCTTGTACCTGCCCAAACATCTGCGCCCTTATTTTCTACAGTCCAAGTAATATTAACAGCTTCGCCTGAAAATACGTGTTGATCGACTACAACCTGAGTAACAGCCAAATCTGAAGCAGATGCTGTCACCTGTGAGGCAACAGCAAATGTATTATTCTGTTTGTTCTTTTCTATTTTTGATTTGCCATTCGAGTCTTTTAAATCAGTTACATTGGTTTGTACAACTAACTGAAGACCAGTCACCGATGGCGCCAATAAAGGAATCGTCTGCTCAACAGTATAGGTTTCCTTGTAACCTAATTTTCTCTTTTGAGAAAACTCGCCTAACCTCCATTTTATGGTTGCTTTAGATAAGTCAGCTTGGTCAGCTAACCAGACTTCATCAGTCCAAGAACCTTCAAACTCATCGGCTAGATTCTGAACTATATAACTAAATTGATAACTTCCTCCCGCAACTGCCTCACGAGGTGCCCGAATATCAATTACAGAGAGATCTGGAGGTGCAAAACCTAAAATATCAATAACTCTGGCTTTAAAATTATTGTTATTTACCTGAGACGGATCATCAGGATTGATATTCGTCGCAAGCATATCTTCTAAAATTGCATCATAGGTATCGCTCCAGACAGTAATATAGTACTTACCTGAATATGTTCCCTCAGGTATGGTTACAGTGATTTGTCCTAGATAATCTTCACCGACCTCAAGATGACCAGTATGGCGAATATCACCTAACTTAATGTCACCTTTTGATGGATTAGGTTGACGTTTATCTACAGTTAACCAAACACTATCTACCCAACTATTAATATTACTTTGATCGCCTTGAGTTTTTGCCGATCCCTTATTTGTTACCTTGTAGTCAACTGTAATTTTGCTACCATGACTTGCTTGATCTGGTGCAACTACATCACTTGTCACCAAATCAGCAAAAGGTATAGGTTCAATATAAAGTTTTTCTACTCGAATATTATTGTTTTCATTTGGATATTCATCTAAAACATTACCAGAGTCGGCTATCACAATAATGTAAACATCACCTCTATAACGTAAAGGTACAGTAAATTCATCAGTGATAGTTGTATAACTCTGAGTAGGTGCTAAAGCTGCTCCACTGCTATAACGACCTACTAAAATATCATCTGAACTGAGATTTCCATCAAGCGATAAGTATACTGAGTCACTCCATTGAGTATTCGTCACTAAAGGACCCATATTACTTACAGTAAATTTTACACTTGCTTTACCACCAGCGATCACTTTATCTGGAGCTTCAATTGCTGTAACTCGTAAATCAGGTCTTGGATTTAGATTTATACGTAAAATATCATCTGAAACCAAGCTATTATTTTGACGTGCAGTAGCGTACTCATAAATTTGACTAGCTGAATTTTTACCCAAGTCAGCATTAGTGATAACTTCTAAACGCCACGCTCCCTCCATACGAGAAGGCAGGCGAACTTTTTCAGTGCGGCTATAAGTCTTACCTGACTCTAAACCTTGAGTATAAGTATAACTACCTAAAGAAATTGCTGTTTTATTACCATCGAGAGAAATCAGGCGAAGACTATCCGTCCAACTACCATTTGCATTCTTTGGACCTTGGTTAGTAACAGACCATGTAAACTCAACTTCTGAACTTTCAGTTGCCGTATCAGGTAAAGTAATATTTGTTACAACAAGGTCAGGATATTCAGCAAGTTGTATAGGAACAACTAAACCAGTTTTTTGGTTATTATCATTATAAATAAACTCAAATACACTAGAACTAACATTCGTACCGACATTTAAGTAATAATTTCCAGACAGACCATCAGGTAGAGTAACAGTAAGCGAATGTTCATAACTATCACTCGCTGCCAAATAACCTAAATGTTGAACTGAACCAAGATCCCAGTTTTGTCCTTTCCCATCTGCCTGACTGCTAAGCCACACATGGTCTAACCATGAATCTTTGTCTGTAATACCAATACCGTTATTATTTACCGCCCATCGAACAGTTGTTGATGACCCACTCATCAAATTTTCTGCATTATCGATTGATAATGAAGTTAATTGTAAATCAGCATAAGCTTTTGGCATTACATCAACAAGATGATCGAATTCTACTGAATTATTCGATTCCAGATCATTTTCCCAAACTTGCTTCAAGCTATCTGTTTGGACAAAAATGTGACCATGTCTAGTAAAATTAGGACCAAAACGATATTGAATAGACGAAGTATAACTATTGTTTTTTTCCAAAGCTCCATCGTGTACAACTTTGCCTAAAACAATATCATCTGAGTTACCGATAATATCGTCAGTAGAGTAAACAACTGTATCTGTCCATGTCGTGTTTAATCCAGTGCCTGTTCCAATGTTAGACACGGTCCACTCAACACTTAAAGAAGCAGGATCACCAATAACTTGGGTTGGAGCCTTAATATTGCTTACGATCAAGTCTGCATATTCTGCTTTAGCAATCTCTAGACTTTGCTGATATTGATTATTTTGTTCAGCATTGTATTCAAAGTTTTTATTGTCAGCATCAGTGACAATAAGTAAACGCCAACGCCCAGATAAACTTTCAGGAATTTTATAATTTAAAATAGACGAAATAGATTGTTGACTATCTATTGCTGAGTGAACTACTTCGCCAATTTTAATATCTTTATAATCAATCACATCATCAAGTGATAAATAAACGATATCTTTAACCTGAGCAGCTTTTGTTGTTCCTTGATTATAAGTTGTCCATGAAATATCAATATTTTGTCCACCTTGTAAAAGCCCTGTTGTTTTTACATTACCAACAACAAGATCTGGACTCACAATTTCAATGCTTTGTGTACCTTGATGGCTTACTAAATCTAGCTCACGAACATAATTATTAACATCAGAAATAACTTCTAAACGCCAAGCTCCTAAACTAAGCGCAGGTACATTTATCGTTATTTGCTGTGTAAAGCTTCCTCCTTTTTGAATGCTGCGATTAAAAGAAGGTGTAGCTAATGCATAAGTTTGACTTGGGTTTGTGATATTTACTAAACGGACATAATCATATACGAAACCTGTAAAGTCAGCTGTCCCCATGTTAGTCAATGTATAAGTCAATTGAACCTGATTTCCAGTCCTCCACTGGCTCTCGACTGAAATATCAGATACTTGAATATCTGGAAGTTTTTCCGCTTCTAAAGCAATTGATTGAGAAACAACAATATTATTTTCAGTATGATCTGGCTCATACACAGCGCCATAACTATCTGTTTTAAGAAATAAATAATATTGATCAGCATTCCCGTTCAAAGCAAAATCTAGATATGCTTGATAGGCACTGCCAACAGCTAGACCACCCGTATGTGTAACAGAACCCAGCACACTTGCACTTGAATCAAAAGATGATTTAGTTGAAATATAAACTGTATCAACCCAACGATTTACATCTGTTGCTAAAGTTCCATTATTTGTTACTTTCCAGGTAATACGTCCAGATTCATTTTTCCCTAATACTTTTGGAGAAGAAATAATTTCAGGACTAAGATCAGCATAAGTTCTAACAACATTAAACTGAGCAGAAATTGCCTGATTGTTCGCTTTAGTATCTGGTTCTTTAACAATTTGATTAATATCGCTTATTACAGCAATATAGTAACTTCCTTCAAGACGAGCTGGCATAGTAATCGAAGCTTTTTGCTGGTAACTTTCTCCAACATTTAAATCTTTCACTCTATTGTAGCTAGCCAAAATAATATCGTCAGCATTACCAATGATTGAGTCACGACTTAAAATAATACGATCAACCCACTGACCCTCCGCAGCTTTATCGCCACGGTTTGTCACAGTCCATTGAACTTGAGTTAAATTACCCGCACCAATAGTTTCTGGAACAATAATTTGAGATACTGCTAAGTCAGCATACATTTTGGGCGATGAAATGAATGTTTCAGTCGAGCTATTATTGATTTCTGCATTATTTAATGCATTTACTTCATAAATAATTCCTTGGCCAGTAATATTGCTATCTGCAACGACCTCAATAACAAATTGTCCAGCACCTGCCACTCCTTCCGGCATAGTGAAACTGAAACTACGATTGCGCACCTCACCAGCTTTAATTGGTAAAGCATCTTGACCATTAAATGCCACGGCAAAATTTAATATAGTTTTACCGATGCTACCATCTGTATTTCGTGCTCGAACAATAATTCGATCTTGAAAGTTTGTTGGAGTTGTAACACTACCTTGGTTAACATCCTGCCATACTACTGTCACAAGTTCCCCTGCTTGGATTTGCGGCTGTAACAGTTGGATGTTCTTAACAACTAGGTCTGGTCCTGCGACTACTTCAATCGTTCCTTCATTGTCATTTTCTAATGAACCATTTTGGTTAAATTCAAAAATAGTATTGAGAGCATCTACTTTGACTTTTATAGCGAATTGCCCAACCGCGTATTTATCCGAAGGCCAAATAAAATTAAATTGACGTTGAGTAGAGTTGCCTTGCTCTAGGGTTTGATTAGAGATAAGAAGATCTTTACTAACAACAACTGTTCCTGTTGTAAGATTGATAATTTCAATTTTCTCTATCCATGATCCAATCGCTGGAGCTTGTCCAGAGTTTTTAACCTCCCAATTTAAAGTAACTGAATCGCCCGCCTGCCAGTTTAGTGCAGGTGACAGAGAAATATGTTCGATAGTTAAATTAGGATAAGCCCTTAATTCACTTTTAAATACATAAGATGTTTGATTGTTTATTCTTGATTCTACAGTTTCATTTTGTTGATTATAGACATCTGCCTCAACTATAACCTCAAAATCTCCAACTCCTGAAATACCTTCAGGCAACTTAATTTTAGTAGTACGTACAATAGATTGATTAGAAGATATAGAACCATCATTCTGTTCAGAATAAGGCACTAGGCTCTCTGCAATAATCTCTCCAGTAGTTTTATTCTTGATCAGAACTCGATCTGTAAAGTCACCAAACGAACTATTATTACCAATATTTGCCAATATCCAGTTAATTTCTAACTGGCTTCCAGATTTGATGGTTTCGTGGTCACTACTCTGAACAGTTAAATTTTGAACAGAAAAATCAACTTTTGATGTATTATTATTTAAATCAATCACAATTGGGTTTGATGGAGCATGAACATATACCGCCATATGGAATGGTACTTCAATGTCATAACGGTCTAATTCATCAAATAATATGGTGTACTTACCCGAGACACTAGCAACAAATTCAGACCCCAAATTATTTAAATCATTTCGGGATATTATTTGCTTACGACCATAAGGATCAATTACGACTAAGCTAGTAAGATAGTTTTGTTTCCATACTCCATTGAAATAGCCATATGTTTGCGTAATCAACTGATCAAAATCAATAAACACTCGGTCGCCAGCATCTACATCAATCTGATATGAAAGCATTTCACCTTCTGGTTTAAGACGCCCCACTACTGCTTGACCACTTTCGATCTGCTGTACTTGAGCCAAATTGAGGAGCTTAAAACCATATTTTTGCTGTGCTAGACTTGTAGTTTTAACTTTAACTGTATAGCTACCTACATTTAAGGTTAATAATAAAGCATTTATATTATTCGAAGAATTTGAATAAACAATATTTCCATTATAATCAGCAATTGAAATCTGCACTTCTGGATCAGTTGAATTCAACAAATCAAATAATAAATTCGATTTTTCATTTATCTTTAATTGATATATCACTTCCTGTTTATCTGGATTTAATATACCTGTTACTTTTTCATTAAAACTTACTATTGGTAAATTTTTCAAATCGACATAATCTATCTGAAATGATACCGACCCCGAGTACTGGTAATATTCAGAACTATATCCTGTAGATATATCATCAAAAACAATATAATAATTCCCAGAATATTTAATATTAATTGGTTGACTATCTAAAGATGCATATAAATTAACATCCGAAATATTTTGACCATATTCGTTTATGATTTTATATTTTGGCGCAGTTCCAGATATATTACCTAGACTATTAAACTGTAGGACTTGATTAGCATAGGCATAGAACTTATAAATACGATCAGCAGTTGCATTTTTTGAAAAACCTAATGAGACTGACTGACCAAATTGAATTTCTTTTGCTTGTGAGCTTAAATTCACCCATTTAAAATCGATATAATCATTATTATATCTCTTTAAAATCGTATATTTATACTTACCTGCTTTAAGGTAATATGCTGCATTAAAGCTGGTCCCTAGTACTCTAGACTGTAAATCTATTAAAGTCACTTGATCATAATTTGAAGCATAATAACCAGCAGCTGTCCGATCTAAATAGTACAGACCATCAGTTTTTACATCTAGATAGAAGTCTTGGGTTGTACCATCTGTTAGGCTTCCAGACCAACTTTCAGTTGAAGTCACATTCTCAGGTATTAAAATTTGCTCAGAAAATTGAGTAACAGGATGAATGAAGCCACTTTGACGGCTTAATACAACACTATTTAGCCCCGTATTAGAACTATAAGTATTTTTTCCAGTAATTGGGTCATAGTTATTATTCTGATTTCCACTAAATCCAATATAATAAACACCAGTTTGCTCAGCAGTATATGAACCTGTGCCACCAGTACTATAAACTCGATTACCAGAAGAATTAAAAATTTGAGTTAAGAAACCATAGTTCGAATAGGAATCTATATTTAATTTTTCACCTGCAACTAGCATAATTTGGTAAAGATCAACATCTTTATTTGTATTTACACTATCACCAATATTAGTCTTAATTTCAAATTTAATACCTGTCTTAAAATTCAGCTCTTTAGCATTTTCAGTAGTATCACCTACATCATCACTGATTAATTTATCTAATTTGCTACGAGTGAAATTTAAGACTTGCTTATTAATCTTAGTTTTATTGATAATTTTAAGATAATAAATACTCGTAGAGGTAGCGCTATATTGCAGTTCACCGGTAGAGCTAATTGCAATTTCACTACCTGCTACATCGAGTAAAGATAGACTTCCTTGTAAGCCAGAAAGCTTAAGACCAAAAACATCACCTTGATTTAAAACAAATCGATATAAGTAAGGTTGTTCAACAACTGGTTGTAACAATTCTATTTTAGATTGCGTTGGTAAGTATAATTCATAAGCCGTAGCAAGACTTTGACCAGCTTGATCGTATTGATCTGCCTCATGTATAGAAGCCTTTAACTTCAAATAACTAGATTGTGAAGTATTAGAGTTTAATCTTAAGGTGTAATTTCCCTCAACGAGGTAGATACGACTACTTCCGTTAATAGCAGGCAAATCACTACAGTAAAAAAGCTGGTCGTTAGTTTGATTCAATAGTCCTAAAGAAATATTTGAATGACTAGAAGATACATCACTAAGATCTAACCAACCCTCTTTAGCTATACTAAAAGTATAATCTATCTGATCAAATTGAGTTGAAAATGAAGCTTTAATTAATTCGCTAAATTCTAACTGCTGAGTAGTATACAATACTGGTAAAATTTTAATATTAAAATTATTAACAGCATTAATATTATAGTCTCTACCAATGACAATATAAAAATTATCTGCTAACGCAGTAAAAGTAGAATTATTATAATCATTTCCTGACTGTAAAACTTGTCCATTTATATCAACTATTTGATACCAAAGATTTGTACGTGATAAAAATTCTAGGCTATATTTTTGGCCTGCAACGGTATTAAGCTGTAAAAATTTAAATCTCTCATTTTCTTGCAATGTTGAAGAAATATTACTTAAATCAGTAACTTCTTGAGCTTTTTCAATATAATCAATTAATTTAAATGAATACTTAGGCGTCTGCGTATTTTTTCCTTTAAATACTAAGTGATAAATACCAGCTGGTAAATATTGGATTGAATAAGCATTGGAATCAATCAGAGAACCATCTTCTCTTAAAATTTTAAAGAATGTTTGCTCTAATGTAGCATCAAAAATAAAGGGTGTTAGCTTATCAAGCTTCAAATCATAGTAGTGAACATCTCCACCATTCATAATTTGACCAGAAACTTGCTCACCAATTTTAACTGTTTTTCTTACTTCAACAGGTTTCGTAATTAGTATTGAAGTCTCTCGGTGTGTAGTTTGTTCCACTCCAAAAACTAATAAAATATATTGACCAGATTGAGTTAATGTATATTTAACTGCCTGATCTTCATTAGCATACTGATAAGATGATGTAACTTGTTTCCCTGAAGGGTCATATAGCTCCCAACGAATATTTTGATCAATTTCTCCGATATTTCTTAAATCAATTAGCCAAGAATCACCAGCTACACCCGAAATAGACTGTACATTAGCTTTACGACTATTATTAACACTTATAATAAATGGATGTTCAAGACTAAAGTTTGGATTACTTGAATTTAATAAATCAATAATCTCCAAAGAATAACTAACTGGATAATTATTATAATTATAAATCGACATTTCATAATCACCAGCATTCAAATCGAGAGCTTCTGACTCATTTAAATTAAAATCTATCAAGGAGCTTGCTGAAGATTTTTTATAAATAAAAATTCGAGAATCATGATTAGAATAACCATTTATTTTATATAAAGAGTCCTTCGTAATAGTAAAATTATATTTCTGTAAACTATTACTCTTAATAGAAACATCAGAAACAAGTTCTCCTACAGCTAAATTCAAATACTTATCTTTACTAATTACAGAAAAAGAGACATTTCCTGTATAATCATTATTATAATTAAATGGTTGTAGATAATAAGTACCTGTTTCTTTTACATCAAACCAACCATTATAACCACCAATCTCTTTTACGACATTCCCTTTTTCATCATAAATAATAAATCCAGAGTTATAGTTAGTATTAAAATCATAAATTTTATCTTTATCAAAAACAGCCTTAACAATATTATCAGGCAAACCCTGATTAATATTAACAGACATATTAGAACTAAAATTAACATCTAAAAAACTATTAGTTGTAAGTGCTTTAAAATTAATAGCACCAACAATATCATTTGGCTCCTTATTACTATTAACTAAAAGAGTATAGTTACCAGTAGATAAAATATAAACACCATGACTTAATTTCACAATCAAACCATTACTATCTATAATTTTATATGTATTACTCGAACTATTAGTCGATTGCTCTATAATTTTTAAAGCTATCATTTTATTAATAGTAAATGAATATTTATTTTGTTGTTCAAGCCCTACAAATTGATCATTTACAGTAGTATTTAAATCGATAACTTTTGGCTGTGAAACTTCCTTTTTAATTAAATCAACTTTAAAAACAACCTGTGTATTGCTTAAATTTTCAATTAACAATATATATTTAGAATTTAGGCTATTTTTAGGTAAGGTTTGGTACAATGATGAAAGAGTGCCAGTAGAGAATATCGTACCATCTTGACTATACAAGCTAAATTTCAGGTTAGATATATTCTGGCCAGATGTATTATAGTGCAACCAGTATTCAGTATTACTATCAACAGATAAATTAAAGAATTGATAATCACCTTTTGTGGTTAGACTCACTGATGAAGGCAGATTCTGTTCAATATTTAAGAAACTACTTTGATCTTGCAAAATAAACTCAAAATTATTTCCGTCAATTTTCCCATAGAACTCAATTTTATAGACGCCTGCTTTAAACCAAAAATCTTCTAATCCTTTACGATTTATGTCATTCAAAATTCTTGGAGAACCATCAAACACTAATCCTGATGGACCAGTAATTTTAATATTTTCAAAAGCATTTTTAATAAAGTTAAATGAGATAAAACTATCTTCTTTTAAAGCAAAACTATACGCGATACGATCATCTAATTCATTGCTATTTTTAACAATTTTCTGATCCACGCTAATTACTTCACTTTGAACTGGCTTATGAATTAAATCTTCTTTATTTAATGAAAACTTAATACCAGTTTGCTTCTCAGAACCAATGTTTATTGCTGAAATATAGAAAAATGGCTGTGTTTTTAATAATTCAATTGGATTATCACCAATTTTTATTCCATCTTGAGTCCAAAAATTGAACTCCACACCATAATTTTCTGATATATCTTTAAAGGTAAAACGGTTATAGTTGTCTGTATAAGTAGCAAAATAGTCTTGAGAGACTTTATATAAAACTGTCTCCCCTACCTCTAATTGCTCAATAATAGTTTCATTATTAACAAGTAAATTGTGCGCTTGGCTAGCCGATAAAATTTCAAATGAGGCAAATCCAGTTAACCAATTAGATTTAGCTACAATTTTATAGATACCTTTTTGAAGGTGTGTAGCTTGCAAATTTAAATTTCGATTAGTAGAAATTAAGGAACTTGCAAACATAGGTTGATTATTTGGAAGATTCCCCCCTACACCTACTAACTGGTAATCGAAGCTATCAAAAGCCGAAACATTAAAGAAATAAGTTCCAGCTTCTTCAACATTTAAAATAATTTCCTGTTGCTGATATTGGAAATCAAAATTTTGATCAACCTTTAAGTTCGTACTAGAATTGACTGTAAATTGTTGCTGTCTTTCAATTTTATAAAAATCTAAATTCGCTTCAACTCCGTTAAGATTTTCAACAATCAACCAATATTTTTTATTATGCTCCAGTAAAGGTAAGGAAAATGTTCTATAATAATAATCAGATATTATAATTTGTCCATTTTCATCCATCAACTTCAATAAAAAGCTTGAAGATTCAGGATTATTATAGTCTGGAAAATTAATAAAATATTGAAAGCTACTATCAGCAATAAAATTATAAATTTGGATACCATCTTCTGAAACAGTATTATGTTCAACCAAATCAATGGTTTTATTTTCATCAAACTTATTAAAATTAATATTTATAGCGCCATCAGAATTGGGGATATAATTAAAATACATTTTAATTACATAATTACCCGCCCCAAATAAATTCACTCTTGAATCAATAGCACACTCAGCACCATTCACTAATTTAAAAAATTGATATGAAGCACCTAAATTTTGTTCAAAATTGAAAGAGAATAAATTTTCCTCATCAATATTAAATTCAAATTCAATACCATTATAGAGATCTTTGTAATCAATTAAATTATCACGATAAATATCAATATGCGGTCGTTTATTTACTACTGTAAAATTAATATCTCTGATAGTATCAGAAGAAATATTAGTAATACTTAAGCATATTAATCTCGACAATTGTTTTTGTTTTATAATAATATCAAATGCATTTTCAATATTATTATAAGAACCAATATAATCTCCATTATCAGTCCACAAATCAACTTTTAGCCCAGAAAAACTATTAAAAGTTTTGAAAGACAATTCTTCTTCTAGACCAACAGATAGTTTATAAAAAACAGACTCATTTTTAGCAAGAGAATTTATATTAATAGAACTATTTTTTAATAATTCATTTTCTACAGATATTGAAGAAAAAATACTAAATTTATAATTAAGAGCTTCGTGATTACTATTAGCAATTGCTAAAAAATAGACTCCTCTTCTTAAATACAAACCATCCAGTGAGTTAATACTATTATATTGAATTCTTGGACCTAACAAACTCCAGTTTAATAGATTACCTTGCTGTAATTGATTAAGAAAATACAAACCGTCTTGATTGATCTCAAGTGTAACAATTTGAAAATCTTGATTAACATCAATCTGCCCATCCAAAATTAGTTCTTGGTCTGGTTCAACCATCTTTTTTGAAGTGACTGAAATACTATTGTTTAAATTTTCTGTTTCTTCAAGTAAAACAATCGGATTAACTAAATTTTGATCTGCTGCACTCCATATCACCAACTTATATTTCTGAGAAAAGACAACAGGTCCTAAATCAGTTGACTCAGATGTTAGCTGACCAGAAAACCATTCAGTGCCATCCATTGTTAGTAAACGGAATTGAATATTACTTACATCATTTAATAGCTTTATACTATAACTTTTTGAATTTGATACATTAAACTCATAAACTTGATAAGCACCACTACTGATTAAATCAACTTCAGTATTCTGATTTAGATTAATTAATTGAGTTTGACTATCATCAGATATGTTCAAGTAAAAATCATTTATTGAACTGTTTTCTACCGTATTAGTTAATTCAAATTCTAATTTATACTTACCAGATTGTAGCCATAGCGTTTGATAAGCCATTCCACTGATATTATTAACATATTCGGCAGCTCCTGAATAAACCTCTCCATGAGTATCAATTACTTTAAAACTTTGATAGTTTTTACTTAAAAATTCAATGGTTATAAAACCATCATTTACGATATCAAATGAAAAGAGTGGTTCAACATCTGAACTCAAGGAATTAAAGTGTAACTCTTGATTGATATCAATATATTGATATTTGGGTTCTAAACCAAACTTTAACGCACCAACTTCATTACTAGATTTGTTATGTATAGAAAAATACAGATAATCTAAGTTATCTTCAACATTTAACGTAAAATCATTGTCAAATGATTTATATAACTCTCCATTTTGATTAAAAATCTGAATAGTTACATTTGGATTATTAATATAATTTAACTTAAAGTCTTCATAAGAACCTGTAGCTAATTTCAACCAAGAAATTTGATTAGCTTCAAGAGTAGGCACAATTAATTCGGAACCTACCTTTTCCAGAACTGGAATATTAGCAACTGACTGAATGTTGAGCTTAGCTCTAACATCGTTGTTGTCCAATGCAGTTAAGTAAACTTTATGCTTTCCTTTTGTCAGAGCAAAGGATAGGGCTTGATAGTTAGTCTCTTCACTATTCTGTGATCCGATTGTCTGATAAAAACTTCTTTCATCAAACCGAAAGTTCAATGAACCTGTATAAGTCAAATCAAAAAAGTATAGTCCATCGGCATCAACATTAATCTCAAATTCCTGATCTCGTGTAGAAGACAAATTAACGAAATCCATAACAGTAGAATCATTAATTTCTACTTTTTTAGGGAATGAACTTAAACGAAAGTTCAATTCGGAATTTTTATTATTGGTTGATTCTATAATTAATATATAGTCATCAATTAAATCTTTTCTATTTAAATAAAAATTATAATTCGAAATTTTACCATCAAATAGTGTAAATCCATCTATACTTAAGATCTTAAAGTTGTAATCCTCAGAATATTGATTCGCACTAATTGAGTAATCATGCTCCTCATCCATACTAAAATGGTAGACAGCCGCTTGTGATGAAAGCTCAACTTGTCTTGTAATATTTTTATCTAAATTTTCAAACTGACTAACATCTCTTACTTGAAAAATAAAATTACTATTTTTTATTTTATTTTTAAATTCAATGTAATATTGCCCTGCAACTAACCAGCCTGCATATATATTAGTTTGATTTAATAAATTTTCCCCTTCTGGACCTACAATTAAAACTTCTTCATATATATTCTTTAAAAACTCAAAACTAACAAAACTATCTTTTTCAAGTTTAAAGTCATAATTAATATTTCTTGGTAAATCTTTAGCAAAATCCTCTACAGTTTGTCCTAAAGAGATTGACTTAATAATGTTTACTGGCTGATCATGAGTAATTGTATTGACTTTAAAAGAAATACTATCAATAGCTTCTACCAGACTATCGTTTGCAATAGTTATAAAAATTATATTTTGCTCATAATCTTGATAAAAATTAGTATTATCTGTTAAATAATTAGAAAGAATTTTTCCATATTGATCCCAAACTGTAATATTCAGATCAGGATTTGTTATATTTAGTTGAAAACTATATTCGTCTAGAATTTTTGAATCTAATTGATAAGTAATAAATTGACCAGGTAGTAAATGTTCTACTGTATAGTCCTGACCTGATTGAATTGGAGCGGCTAATTTACTTGAAATGAAATCTAGACCAAAACTTCCGACTGAGTCATAGTTTGAAATAGAAAGCTTATAAAAACCTTTTGTCAAATATACTGCTTGTACTATATTATTTCCTTGTGTAACATTATTACTCCACTCTAAATTTTTTACTCCAGGTCCACTTAAGTTCCATTTTGTATTTACCAGTGTTTTTTCAGGATAAATAAAATATGTTCCAGACCCCGTGACATTCAACTCTATGTCATATGTCTGAGCAATGCTATCGAACTCATATTCTATTTTTCTACTATCATTTAAATCAAATCTATCTTCCTTTAAATTTGAAAGTCCAATATTATACTCAAAACTATTTACATTTTGTGATGAAGAATCAACCCAAAGATAGTACTCTTCATTTAAACTTATTTTCTGTTTGATTAAATCCAGTTGATGAATATTAGTATCTAAAATTAGATTCCCATAACGATCCAGCAAATATACTTTAGGAATATCTGCAGTAGTTAATTTTATATCTACGGTTATAGTTCCTTTAATGGATTTTCCATAATTACCAGAATTTTCATAATTTGGATTGTAATATCTATTATTTTCTGAACTAAATGCTAAGTAATATTCACCATCTGCATTAAATGTATAAGAAATTGCTGAATTACTAGTTTGTACTAACTCTCTTCCATTTATATCAAAGATTTTTAAAAATCCCTGTATTTCAGTACTGCGTGGTGCTGAAATATTGATTGTGTTACCCTTTTTTACTTGGAATTTATAAAAATCAACATCATTATAATTCGTTTCGTTATCACCAATAGTAACTTGTAACCTTTCTGTTTTTAAAATATCAAGTTGTTGTGCTGTCGAAATCGCATCTCTCACATCATCTAACTGATTATCACTTTCAATAGCCGATTTATACTTTATTTTTAATAGTACGTTTTGATCGATGCCTTTTTCTGGTTTACTATTAATATTATAATTATTATTATCAGTTGTACTGATACCTATATAATATAAACCATTCTCACTCACATTAAAGCTTAAGTTATTTGCTTCAGCTTTGACAATCTCATTACCATATCTATCAAAAACTCTAATGAGTGTATTAGGTTGTTCTTTTTCAAGAAGTAATTTATCATCTTTGTTTAGCTTTAATTCAAATAAATCATAGCCAGTTAATGCAAAGTGACTGTTTACTAACTTCTCAGTGAAATTTTCTAAATTAATATTTTTAGCATACTCAATCTCTGAAATATATCTTTCAGAAATAAGTGAAATGAGTTCATTACTCCCACTGTCAATTTTTATAAATTTTGACCCAGTACCAATATTATTTAATATCAATCCTTTATTTTTTTCGTCAATAAGATCATCGACTTTAGAGTTTGTTTTTACAATAAATTCAATTTCACCAGCTGTAATATTTAAGCTATTTATTTCTAAAGTATAAGTACCTGTTTTTAAAAATTTGGGTACTGCTTTACTTTTACTTTCTAATGTACTAAGTGGCGAAAAAATAATATTTGAACTTTCATCTTTAATAGACCATTCTGTATTTTTTAATCCTTTTGTAATCTGATCAAATACCACCCATTGATCATGGTCTATTTTAAAATTAAATTGCTTTGACTCAAATGGTTTATTAAAGTTTACTGTCTGTTCTTCATTTATATTTAATGATGAAATTTCAGACTTTAAAACATGTAAAGTAAAGTTACCTTCCAAATTACTATAATGAGTACTACTATCTATAGATAACCAATAAGCACCACTTTTTTCTGCTACAAATCCTTGACTATCATTTGTACTTAAACGATTTTTTACTAATTGAGCGTTATTATCAAAAATACTCCATGTTGCATCATTAATATGACTTTCAAAAAATATACGATCCCCTGCTGCCACATCTATTTGATATAAAATAGCTTGACTTGCAGGGTTAAGATTCAGATGTGTTTCTTGATTTGGCTCTAAATTTATAGCACTTTCTTCGCCAAATAATCTAAATTTATAGTTTCCAACCTGATCATTATTACCGTCAATAGTTAGTTTATATGTGTCAGGAGTAAGCTCTAAAAATTTATGACTATCTTGATTTAATTCAATTGCAGAAAAATTTTTACCATATTCTTTACCTTGCAATGACCAGTTAAAATTTTCGCCTTCTACGCCATCAAAAAAGAATTTTGTTTTCTCTTTAATAACAAACTCATATTGTTTTTGTTGACCTGGTTGATCAATAGCTCCAGTAATTTCTTGTATTCCTGGCATTAAATCTGCAGAAAGCAAAAGCTTTGGTTCAAGTTGTTCAACTGACCACATTTGCTCTTGTGCATTTGTATTCGTTTCTTGTTGGCTCATGCCTCACCCCAATTGTTACTAATTTGTGATTTTTTGTTAAAACAAGTTTATATATGAATTGTAAAGAT
This sequence comes from Acinetobacter nosocomialis, assembly GCF_041021905.1. Classification (NCBI taxonomy): domain Bacteria; kingdom Pseudomonadati; phylum Pseudomonadota; class Gammaproteobacteria; order Moraxellales; family Moraxellaceae; genus Acinetobacter; species Acinetobacter nosocomialis. Next base: position 1,350,364 of record NZ_CP157432.1, on the reverse strand, counting down.
TGTTTTTATAAGGATCAATTTATTTTTAATTATTTAAATTAATAAAATCAGTTCTTTAAAAAATAGGATGCCTTAGCAACTTTAATTTACGTATTTAAATTTAATTAATCTTTACAAAAACAAAATAAAGTCACAAAAATGCATAAATATATTAAATTAAACTAAACAATAACTATTTTTTTAGTATACTTCTCCCTTAAAATCCCAAATTTATTTTTACTAATTATTTCGTAAAATAAAAAAATTAATTTTCTATTATTAGATATAAATATTTTCTTATAGGTATGCACAATATATGAAAATTACTTCTTTAAAATTTATAAATTGCAAAAAATCTAAATTTAAAAATTATCACCTTTTTCAAAAATTAATTGATTTTAATCACATATATATTTATTTAAAAATTTATCAAATTGGCAGCATTATTAAATACTGCCCGTTATTCTTTTAATCTTTTCTAATTCTATATTACTTTATTTTTCAATCTTTTTTAATGAATGCTTTAGAAAAGCAAGCAAACATATCTTCTCTATCATCTCTTTTCTCTAAGCTTAAAAGCTGAATAATGGTGCCTTCAATCATATATAAAAATAATTTGGCATCATGAAATAAGGCTTCCCTATTAAGTGCCCTAAGCTGTCTATAGATTTCATTGGTCAGCCATGTTCTATATTTAATGGCGACTTGGTAAGCATTTGAATAAGTATTTTTAGTTTCAAAAATGGCTTTAAATATTAAATAATATGGCCCTTCTACCTCAGTGTGTAAATAATAAAGCTTTTTGAGCTTATCTATCACGCTTGTGTGTTTGGCGTACTCAACCAGTGCAACTACTTGGTCTTGAAGCCGTTCTTTTTGTACGATCAGGCAAATTTCAATAAAGCGTTCTTTAGAGTGAAAATAGTTATAAAACGTCATTTTATTCACTTCGGTTTCTTTCACAATCTTGTTGACGCCCACCATGTGAAATCCACCGTGATGAAACAGATTAATCCCTTTTTTTACTACTTCTAAAGCACGTGTTGAGAGAACTAAATTTGACATAGTTTTACCGTTATAAATTCTTGTTGTTTCTAAACGAGATACTTTTTGGGGAGAAAAAAGGCACAGCAAAGCCATAAAGACTGTGCTTGGCACATCTCAAGTTCTTTTGTTGCTAAGTTTTAAGTAAAAATGACTTACGGCCTGAAAACCTGAGGGCGCTCAAGCTGCTTTAATTTTTAAGCTGTGTCGTTATAGCTTTTGGCATGGAGAGCCAAGAAATAATGGATGTGCAAAGCCAACTCCTTTTTATTGGGAGTTCTGCCAGACATTAAAATTATGGTGGCAGAACGGAAGAGGGTTAGCAGACTGGTGAAAGATATAACCAGCACACCCGAAGGTGTCCCTCTCCCGTCCTACCGCTACGGGAGGAGACTAGGAGTTTACACATAAGAGTATCCCTCAGACGGAATAACTCTGATGCGATCTTTCATCACGGTCTGCTAAAACCGACTGGCAATGTGGCCAGCAGGCAAAGGATAGTGTCCAAGCTTCTTACAGTCAAGCACACAAAATGACATTTGCTTTAAAATAACGCATTAAAAAGTAAGGATAAATAATGAATAAGATATTGTTAAATTGGAGTTTATAAAGTGGTGAGATCAAGCCATAAAAAATCCCGCAGCCTATTGCGGGATTTTTGTAGTGAGTTGAATTACATATGACCACGTCCGTGGCTATGCATATCAGACCCATGATCACCATGGGCTTTATTATGATAGTAGCCCTTACCATGATGATTACCACGATAAGCATAAGCTTTACCATAATGACTGCCGTGATAACCATGATGTGAGCCGTGGTAAGCGTGACCTTTTGCAAAGGTTGGAGCAGAAAGCGCGATGACTAATGCGGCGAAAATATACTTAATGTACTTCATAATAAATTCCTTTTTATTGTAGTACTGGAATTTAAAGTAATACATAAATGTATAACTCGTATCAATAGATGATCTGTACTGGAGTGTAAAGTTTACTAAGCAAAAATAGGCTTACTTATTCGTTTTTAACCCAATAAAAAAAACCGCGATTAGACGGTTTTTATAAATACACTCAACCATTACTTTTTCACAGTTTTGGTAAATGCTTTTGAATTAAAATAGTCGGTAATTTCTTCGCCTTTATTTAAAAACTTTTCCTTTGGAACAGTTAAAAAATCTAGTTCTGATTCGAGACTAATAAATTCAGGAATATATTTCTTAATTGGTGGTGGCGGTTTGGGCCCACCCTCCGTAATTTTTTCAACAAATCCAGCTAGCCATAAAATATATTCGTCTTCCATACTATGGTGTGGAATAAGGCTAACATCTATTTTTACTTTACATTCACTTAAGGGTTTTGTTAAAGCTTCTTCGAAATCAATGTAGTTATACTTTAATTTGAATACACTCCCCGTGATCTCTTTACGTATAAAAATCATTAAATTATTAAGATTTTCAATAGTGTCATCTGAAAAAAGCTCAACTTCTTTAACTTTCCTATACACACTTTCTGCAATAGCTAAGTATTGTGGCATTAAGGTTTTTTCCTTATCTTTGAAGCGGCATTAGGTGTCTTTCAAAGTAAGTATGCTTCAAGTTATATTTCAACTTGTAATCTTATGTAACAACAAGTAACTACTGTTAATTAATTGTTAAAATTGAGTTAATAAATAACCATTTTTTGTTTTGCTTTAAGCTTTTTTTAATTTTGTAATATAAAAAAAGCTCATATAACATTGGATTGCGTGATTTTTATCATTAATAAAATAATATACCTTTATCTTCTATACTTTCTATTAATTAATTTTTCAACTACTTATGAAAATATGGCAACTGTTTAATAAAGTCATTTAAAGGCATCGGACAGCCCCATAAATAGCCTTGAAATTCAGTACAGCCATTACTTTTAAAAGCGTTAAATTGTTCAGTCGTTTCTATTCCTTCTACAAGCACACGAAGGTTTAAGTCTAAACCGATTTTAATAATACCTGTGACCAGTTTGTTGCTACGCTTATCATCCAAAGCAGCTTGTACAAAACTTCGATCAATCTTGATTTGACTCATAGGCATTTTTTGTAAATAGCTTAAAGATGAGTACCCTGTACCAAAATCATCAAGTGAAAGCTGAATGCCATGTCTAGACAAGAAATTCATTTTTTCGATCATGCTTGCACAATTATTTAAGGCAATATTTTCAGTAACTTCTAAAATGAGCCGAGATGGATTTATGTCATATTTTTGAACCATACCTATCACGGTTTGCTCAAAAAGCGGCTGCATAAAATGATCGGCGCTAATATTAATTGAAAGTGTAAGATCTTTAGTTTCTTCTTTTTTGCTCCAGTCTTGCAAAACTTTGCAGGCTTCAACTAATACCCATTCCCCTATCTCTGGCATTAACCCAAACGTTTGCGCTGCCGGAATAAAGTCCTGAGTAGGTATATATCCTAAAGTTGGATGGTGCCATCTTAACAGGGCTTCTGCACCTATTAGCGTTTCAGATGAATTGATTTGCGGTTGATAAAAAAGTTCAAACTGTTCTTTAGCAAGTGCCGAACGTAAGTCATGTACCATGCTATTTTCGATTTGTATCTCTAATTGCATGGTATAAATTGAAATACAAATCATTAGTGTAGCAACACCAGTTGCGATCCATCCGCCATGATTACGAATATCTTCAGGTAAAGGTGCTGCACTATTGAGAGTAAAAGAGGTCGCGCTAAAAAATATAAAGCATCCAATCGACAATAGAATTAAAAGAATTTGTAAAAAGCTTGGGTCTCTGCGGTAATTTAAATACCCCAATATTGCTCCGGCTGGTAAAAACAAGTGAGCGACTTGAGGCCGATGAGGTGTAGCAATATCAAAAAATAAGCAAAAGATGACCGGAAAAACCAGTAAAACCATTTGCGATAAAAGTATGCCCGCTGAAATCCGGTTTATATAAATGAGAAAAAGACTAAATATGGAAATTAATGTGAAAGTAATATCTATGTAAACAATGAGCCATAGGTTTGCAAATGCAAAATAAATGGTCCAAAACAAACAAAAAATAATACAAATGAAGATATTGGCTTTGGCTGCAATTGTAAGCTGTTGGTCCTTTACAGTACGGTAATTTTTTTTGCGTTTTTTAAAGTAAGACGAAGCTATCATAAATAAATCAACCGTAAAATATTTCTTCAAAGACCCCCAACTTGGTCATTGATACTCCATTTCAATGTTTACCAATAAAGCGTAATATTTTCGTCCTTTATTATTTGTAATCATTATTTTGATATTAGGTATTATTCTATCGTAGTAGTAAAGCCTATTAGGTCACTTGAACGATACTGCTTTTTAAACACCTTATAATTTTAAAGTATCATGATCTAACGATACATGCCTCTGCGACTTAGGTACAGTCCCAAACTCGTGAAAAATTAGGCGAATTCTAAAGAATTTTCTGTATTGTCATCTTTATCACCCACCGTGAGAGCATAAGCCGACCTGCCATATAGGCATAAAAATAGCTGGATCGGCGGCAAAACCGTCCAGCTCATAAATGTGTATTAGAGATAAATCACAACAAGAATTGCAAAAACACCGTACAGTGCACTGACTGCAACCAATGATCGATCATCGACTGCACCACGGCGGAATAAATTCCACAGGAACACAATGGCTAGTGCAGTAATAATGCCAGATGCTAATAGCAATGTATCAAAGCGCCATGGCGTAAAGAAAATACCTAATGCACTTGGTATGGTGGCCTGAATCATCATGGCACCAGAAATATTTGCTAAAGCCAAACGCTCTTTACCTTGGCGCACCCAAATCAACGCATTCATAATTTCGGGTAATTCAGTCGCAACCGGACTAAGCAACAAAGCAACCAGATGCGGTGGCCAACTTAATGCTGTACCAATCGCTTCAAGCTGAGCAACAAAAGTATGTGAAGCGATACTAATCACTACTAAAGCCAGCAGTACTTGCAGACCAGCCCACCCTAGGGATGGTTCGGCTGTATTTGGACGAAACTTGAGAGGTTCAAGTTCTTCTTCATCGGCAGATGTGTCAGCTTCCTTAATCTCACGCCAAACATAAGCTGCATAAGCTGCTAAAAATAGCACGCCTAACCACGGCTTAATGGCAAATGCGACTAAACCAAGTGCTACTTTTAAAACAAAGATAGCAAGAAAAGAAACTTGGTCTCGGCTTAAACGGGCGTAATCAACTTGTACTTTATGTGAAGTTCGAGCTAACTTTTTACGATGAAGAATTAATACCAGACCGACTACGGCATAACCTAAAGTCGCTAAAACCAATGGACCACCCATTGCAGCTCCAACACCAAGATCTTTTTGCTCTGGGGTATTGCCAAATACGACCGCCATGAAAGTGACTGCACTTTCAGGTAAGGCTGTACCGAAAGCTGCGAGTACGGAACCTACTGCAGTTGCACCTAGATTAAGGCGCTTACCGAACCATTCGATACCATTGACGAAATATTCACAGGCGAGATAAATCGCTGCGGCGGACACAAAGAATAAGATAAAAGTGAGGAGCATAGGAATAGTTCCAGCCGGGCGAATAAGAAACCATTGGCGCGTCAACACGCCTCGCCCGACTAGCAAAGCACGTTGCGGCCAAAGGTCTCGCCTAGCTCATACTGTATATACAGTGGCTGAACACGCCATGAGATACTCATCTCAAGTTTGTTGACGTGGTCTTCCTAGCTGGGTACTAGGAATGGCTACTCCCCAATGACAATGGGTGAAGTTTACCAGTGATTTAAACGTAACTCTACAGAGATAGTCAGACAAAACCACAAGAGCTTATAAAAAGACATGAAAACGTTTAGCCAGTTTCTTTTGCAGAACAATCACAAGAACTGGGAACCCTGCTGCTGAAATTGCACATATCGCTAGTAACTTATTTACACTTTGTGGCGCCATACCCTGTTCAGGCAATAAAAAAGCAGATAAGAAAAATGCAACGGTTGTCATTAAATACATGATGGATGTCTGTAATGAAGAAAATCCAGCTCGTTGTTGGTCGTTAGGAAACTGAATCGTAAGCACTGAAGATGACACCAAACGGCTGTAAGATGCGCCGAGAAATAAACCAATAAATAACGCTGCATGCTGATAGCCTAGCATTGGTATTAGCAAACTCAGTATAAAAACAATGGTTGAACCTGTACCCAGCACTAAAGCAGAAAAACGAGAGGTTAATACTCCTGTAATTTTTGTAGATAGGTAACCTATAACACCTCCACTGAAGAAGAGCCAAGGCAATAGATTTTGTGAAGCACCCAACTGCTGAATCATTAAGGGTGCCAAAACAGGAATGACGAGCATAGGACTAAACTGTACGAGTGCATTAGCAGAGGCGAACAATAATGTGTTCATATCCAGAGGCAGCGCACGAGGCGTATCTAAATAGACTTGGTCTTTGGGTATAATGGATACAATTAATGGCAATGCCAACACACAGAATGCGCTTATGAGCCACAAACCCACATGCCAACCATAGTGAGTGCATAGAAATAATATGGTAGGCATTCCGACAATACTTACTATTGAAAATGATGCAATCACCGTCGCTAACATTTTCCCCCGTAAATTAGGCGGAGCGTTGTTTATTAATATACTTATACCCACTCCCATTGTGGTACCGCCGACCAACCCTGCACAAAATCGAAGTGCAAGTAGCAGACTAAAACTGGATGTGCAGGTAGTCAAAAATGTGAGTAGACCTAGTAACGCCATATTAATAATTAAAAACCGCTTTTTATTGAAATGATCAATCCAGTAAAAAGCAATAATTCCCGAAAGAACGGCGCCAAGCGTATACATCCCTGAAACATAACCTGAGAATGATACTGGCACTGCGAAATCTGTCGCCATAAAAACAAAAATAGGATTGAACACCATATATTCCAGCGCATTCGTGAACTGGACGAAAGCAATTACAGTGGCTATCCGCATGAGGACTTTATAATTAAACGTCTGTGTGGCTAGGGACATCACAGTAACCTATAGATAAAAGATGTCCGAGTTTAACTGCTATCAATAGTATTGATTATATGGTAGAAATGGCTTTTATTATTATCAAATATGGGACAATTGATGCGTCCGGCTCTAGATTTTAATACCCTGAAAGTATTCATTGCTGTGGTTGAAAAAGAAAGTTTTGTGGGGGCATCGAAACTGCTTGAAATGCCAACATCAAACGTGAGTCGCTGCATTTCTCAGTTAGAAGAAAAACTCGATCTTCAGCTCATTGAGCGCAGCACCCGACATATGAAACTCACTCAGGCAGGGCAGCTACTCTATACCAGAGCAAAGCCATTACTCGAAGCGCTTGAGCAAACTGAGACAGAGTTAACGTTGCGGCAAATGCAGCTTAAAGGTCCTTTACGAATTTGTATTCCAAATGAAATAGGTCCTGCATTGCTAGGTTCTGTGATTGCAGAATTCGCCTGTCAGTATCCAGACTTAGAAATCAGCTGTGTCACAAATTTGTCGGGTTTTGAATCTCTGCGAGATGATTTGGATTTAGCGATTATCATTAGCCGCGGTCAGATGGATAACAGTGACTACATCGCTCGTCATCTAGTGACTATCCCTTGCACGATTGTTGCAGCCCCTTCTCTCATTCAGCGTTATGGCACCCCTACTCGTATCGAGCAATTTGAAGAGTTACCCTGTATTACAACAGTTAGTGCACTCAAAGGTGCTCCTTGGCAATTTGTCAATAAAAAGGGGGAATTCGAGGCCATTAAGGTTAAAGGACATTATCGAGTAAACAGCGGAGAGATGGCAGGACAAGCTGCTGTAGCAGGTATCGGTTTTGCAATTCTATCGAAACAAACTTGCCAACCCTACATTAGCGACGGACGGCTAGTCGAGATTGAGTTTGAACAAAAGGCAGCCCCTTTGCAGTTATTCGCACTGTATTCAAATCGTCGTTACTTACCCGCTAAAACAAGAGCGCTCATTGACTTCATACATCAAAAATTGAGTCATATTTCTTTATAAACTTGGGCTTTCCACAAACAAGTCCAAACCAATATATTTCACTATATGGCTTTGAGTTTGTTTATCTAATACTGTTATACCAAAGTTATTAAAAATCATAACTTCATTACGCTTATGGTCAGCGTAATGAAGTATAAATGAGATTAATTTTGGTGATTAAAACCAAGCTTCCGGCATATTTAGTGGCGTAGTTTCAATGGGATCAAGAACAGCGAGCCAACTGTAAATTTTAGGCATTTCCCAACCAAAAAAATAATCACAGGCAGCTAACTTGCCATTTAAAAAATCTGTTGCTGATGAAGTGGCTAGATTTTCATGAAGGGTTATTGCCTGATCCAGCCATAACCAACCAACCACCAAATGTCCAAATGCTTCTAAATAATTGGCAGCGTTTGCCAATTGCATATCCATATCCTTAATAGCATGTAATGCTGCCGTTACCTCCTGAACCCGTTGCCATGTCTGAGCAAGAGTATTGGCATGGCGCTGTAATGCTGCTATTGACTGAGCTTGAGCAATTGTTCCTGTGATTTTTTCGTTCAAAATGTGCATCGCCAGACCATCATTGATCCGTGTTTTGCGTCCGAGTAAATCCATCGCCTGAATGCCAAATGTACCTTCATGGATTGGATTGAGTCGGTTGTCCCGATAGAACTGCTCTACATTGTATTCACGGGTATAACCATATCCCCCATGTACTTGAATAGCTAAATCATTGGCCACGAGTCCCCATTCTGATGACCAGCTTTTTACCACTGGTGTAAGTAAATCGAGGAGTAGTTGTGCCTTTTTCTGTTGCTCGCTATCTTCAAGAGAGTGAATATCATCTGTTAATTTTGCAGCATACAAACAAAGTGCAAGTGCTCCAGAGGCATATGATTTTTGTGCCAAGAGCATACGGCGCACATCTGCATGTTGGATAATTGGAATTTGTGGAGAACTCGGATCACGTTCACTACGAGAGCGACCTTGTAAACGGTTTTTTGCATAGTCCAGTGCATGCAAATAACCTGTATATCCTAAGGCGGCTGCGCCCAGACCAACTGAAATTCGGGCCTCATTCATCATATGGAACATATAAGATAGCCCTTTGCCAGCTTCGCCCACCAACTCACCAATAGCGCCTGCTTCTCCTTCTGGTGTATAACGACCTTCACCAAAATTTAATACACAATTGACGGTACCACGGTAGCCCATTTTATGGTTGATTCCGGCCAAAGCGACATCATTGCGCTCACCTATATTCCCCTGCTCATCAACTAATTTTCGAGGTACGGTAAATAGCGAAATGCCTTGTACGCCGGCAGGTAATTTCCCGTGTTCATCTGGAATTTTGGCCAGAACCAAATGAACAATATTGCCTGAAATATCGTGCTCACCACCTGAAATCCACATTTTATTGCCAAATAAACGGTAACGTCCGTCGGCTGTTGGCACTGCACGTGTCCGAATATCTCCCAAACTAGATCCGGCCTGTGGTTCAGATAAGCACATCGTACCAAAGCAGTCACCTGCAATCATGGCATCAATATATGGCTTTACTTTTTTAGGGTCTCCATGGGCCATCAATAAGTTTGCATTACCAATCGTTAAAAAAGCGTAGCCTGTCGTACCCGGATTTGCACCCATCAGGTAAGCCATACCTGCCCGTTCAATGGTATTGGGTAAACTCATTCCGTTCCATTCGGTGGAAAAAGCTGTGCTCATCAAACCTGCATCTGCAAAGGCTTTTAAGGCGACACTTACCTCTGGATTAACAGTTACACGCTCATCATCAAAGCTAGGTTCATGGCTATCATTTTTTTTATTGTGGGGTGCAAAAAGATCAGTTGCCAAGTCTTCATATACATTCAATACTGCCGCATAATCACTACGCTCTTGCCCTGCAAAACGAGGACGCTGATTGAGTGCTTCAATGTTAAGCCAATCAAACAGTAAGAAATCGACATCCTGTCGAGAAAGGATCATTTCATTATTCACACGGTTCTCCCAATTAAAAATTCATCAGCGTTAACCATTCGGCAACGAGCGCTGGTTTGGGGTGGTTTTCGATTTCAACTGTCACACCTAAGGTCAACTGATAGCTTCCCGCTCTTTTTTCTATGATTTGTTTTAAGCTAAATCTTCCCCGTACACGATGTCCGCTCGGCACAGGGCTTAGAAAGCGTAAATTATTCACGCCATAGTTTACCGATGAGGTTTGTCCCTCTACAGTGGGCAATACTTCGGCCGCCATAGCCGATAGTAAAGATAAAGTCAAAAAACCATGAGCAATCGTGCCCCCAAATGGAGTTTGTTTGGCTTTTTCGGTATCAATATGGATGAATTGCCAATCTCGCGTAACATCCGCAAAAGCATTAATCATGGCTTGATCAATGGTCAACCAATTAGAGACACCTAGTTCTTTATCTTGCAAGTCAAACAGTTGCTCAATCGTCACTATGCTCATGTTAGTCCCCGCTTAAACCCGCTTTTTGCAACTCTAAATTGCCTTGCGCTGCGCCCATCGTAGGAACGATTTCATTGGTACGATCACTAAGCTCACTTAAATGCTGGACTAAGTTATGCGCCACCTCATCGCCAGTTCCTAAATGAATGCCTTGGGTCAAGGTAATATGTGCAGCTTCAAAACTTCCGGCCCCTGCACAAATAATCATTTTATTAGGGGCTTCTTCGCTGACTAATACAGCAATCGCTGGACTAACTGCACTTGGTGCAAGTGCTTCGAGTGAGGTTTCTGGTAACAAGCCTTCCAGCATTCGGGTTGCTGCTGTTGGAGCAATGCAATTGACTCGAATGTTATATTTTTCACCTTCTAAGCCTAAGGTTTGCATTAATCCTACTAAAGCCATTTTTGCAGCACTATAGTTAGACTGACCAAAGTTTCCGTATAAACCCGATGATGATGTGGTCATGACAATACGACCATATTTTTGCTCGCGCATGATTTCCCAAACTGCTTTAGTGCAGTTCACGGCACCCATCAAATGCACATCGATCACTAGCCGAAAATCTTCCAATGTCATTTTGCTAAAGGTTTTATCACGCAAAATGCCCGCATTATTGACTAAAATATCAATGCGTCCCCAACGGGCCATAGTGTCATCGACCATACGCTGGACTTGCTCAGCATCGGTGACTGAAGCACCATTGGCGATCGCCTCACCACCGGCTGCAATAATTTCATCAACCACTTTCTGTGCAGCTGAAGTTGATCCGCCATTGCCATGTACATCACTGCCTAAATCATTGACTACAACTTTTGCGCCTAAACGAGCCAGTAATAGCGCATGCTCACGTCCTAAGCCTGCACCGGCACCTGTAACAATTGCAACACGGTTGGTTAAATTGATTGTCATAGTTTTTTCCTAAATAGATTTATTAATATTTTGTTCTTAATAAGTATTTAATAAGCCGTAACACCACCATCAATTGCAATGGCCTGACCTGTGAGATATGAATTTTCTTTAGCGCACATCATCAGCATCATTGCAACAACTTCACTCGGATGGGCAAGACGCTTCATCGGAGAAGCCTGTGCCAGAAAGTCTTGTTTTGCGTTCAGTTCACTGTCGAGCACCATCGGTGTAGTGGTATAAAATGGACAAATTGCATTGACCCGAATCCCTTTATTTGCATATTCCACTGCTGCTGTTTTGGTTAAACCCACCACTGCATGTTTTGCTGCCGAATAAGCTGCCAGTTTTGGAGCTGCACCTAAACCTGCAATAGAAGCAACATTTAGAATAACGCCACCACCTTGTTGTAGCATTTGCCGAATTTGATGCTTCATTCCAAAAAATACGCCTTTGGTATTTACAGCAAAACTCAAGTCCAGATCTGCCTCATTGGTATCAATAAAGCTTTTCATTGGCGGACTCATACCCGCATTATTTATACTGACATCAATTCTACCGAAATGATCCACCGCACTTTGTACCAATGCCTGTACTTCTGCTTCAAGACTAACATCACAAGCCTGCGAAATTACTTGTATACCCGCATGTTGTAACGGTTCAACCACTGCATTCAGCGCTGCGATATTGCGGTCTCCCAAGACTAATTTTGCTCCGTGTTCTGCCAGTTGCTGGGCCAGTAGTGCACCAAATCCACTCGCCGCGCCTGTGATTAAGACCACTTGATCTGAATACTGATCGTACATTGCTACCCGTCCTTAAATGGTTAAACCACCATCAACCACAATACATTCACCATTGGTATAACTTGCTGCATCAGAGACAAGATATAAAACCGTTCCAGCCATTTCACGTGGCTCCGCATGACGGCGTAATGGGATTTCTTGCAACCAACGGTTATATACCTCTTCATTGCTAAATAGGGCGCCAGCAAATTTGGTTTTTGTTAGACCTGGGAGTATCGCATTAACACGAATCCCTAAAGGACCGCATTCTTTGGCAAACGCTTTCGTCATATTCACCACGGCTGCTTTGGTAATTGAATAAATAGCTTGGCGGTCGCCTGGTTGTAATGCATTCACAGAAGCGGTGTTCACAATCGCACCACTACCTTGGGCTCGCATCAGCTTTCCAGCTTCAATCGACATAAAGAAATAACCACGAATATTGACCTCAACCGTTTTGTTATATGCCGCAAGGTCTGTATCAAGAATGTGGCCATAGTAAGGGTTTGCTGCAGCATTATTGACTAGAATATCCAAACGCCCATGCTTAGAACGGATATGATCAAAAATAGCCGTAATATCCTCCATTGAACCCACATGACATGCAAACGCTTCTGCCTTACCACCGGCCTGAATAATTTGATCGGCAACCGCTTGGCAATCATCAATTTTTCTACTCGAGACAATGACATGTGCGCCATACTCAGCTAAAAGTTTTGCAATTTCTTCACCAATCCCACGACTTGCACCAGTTATTAATGCGATTTTTCCTGTTAAATCAAATAAATTGGTTGGCATATTTTTACTCCTGAGCTTGGTCTATTTTACTGTTGGGCTTTTAAATTCTTGTGTTTGCCTATCAGTTTTGGAAACGAGTTTTTATTTGCTATCGAACATATAACATCGCTGGTACGACGTTTATAAACATACCCAACCTATAACAATGAATAAAATGAATTATTTGAATATTCAACTATGCATAAAATTAATATGTATGTTTCTTCTCTCTTATAAGGTTAAAGTTATATTCAAGAAAATTGTCTTTTAAGCTTAAGTTTTGTTTTCAACACATCTTTACAATGTTCAATTATTTCAATAGTTCACTACTCTTTTTTTCAATAACTCAAATTTGTTACCATTGCACCGCTGGAATGGTCTGAAAACACTTTATACTAGGGATGCTGGTTCTAAGGTTCATCCAGTTATTGTACTTTTCTTGAATTACATTCATTTTTTAAAAACTTGAAATTGGCTCATTAGCCAAAAGTAAATTTTTCGTTTTTTTAAGGGTTTTTTACGCATGAATAGCGCTGAAATCATGGCTGATCTCTCTAACCACACTCCAATGATGCAGCAATATCTCAAAGTCAAAAAAGACTATCAACATGCGTTGCTGTTTTATCGTATGGGCGACTTTTACGAACTGTTCTTTGAAGACGCGCATTTAGCAGCCAAACTTTTAGGAATTACCCTAACCCATCGTGGTAAAGCAAATGGCAACCCAATTCCAATGGCGGGCGTTCCCTACCATTCAGCCGAAGGTTATCTGGCACGTTTGGTAAAAGCAGGTCGCACTGTAGCCATTTGTGAACAAGTGGGTGAAGTCACAGGCAAAGGTCCTGTTGAGCGTAAAGTTGTTCGTATTCTTACACCTGGTACATTAACTGACGATGCCTTACTCACAAGTTATCAGTCTTCTAACCTTGTGGCGCTATGCATCCATCAAAACCAGATCGGTTTTGCTTTACTCGACTTAAGTGCGGGTATTTTTAAAGTTCAACAACAAGACTACAAACCGGAACAACTTCCAATTGAACTGGCACGCCTCATGCCAAGTGAAATTTTAATTGATGAAGATCTGGTTGACCCAAATATTATCGAACAAATTAAAAAGCATTTAGATTGCCCAGTAACCAAGCGCCCAAATGTCGATTTTAATTTAAACAACGCACAAAAAACCTTATGTGACCAGTTCTCTGTATCGACGCTTTCTGGTTTTGGTTTAGATCCGCTACCTTTGGCTAAAGCTGCTGCCGCGGCTCTAATTCACTATGCCAAAGAAACCCAAAAAACGGCGTTACCACATATTCGTTCAATTCTTTTAGAACAAAGCACTGACTTTATTGCGCTCGACCCAATCACGCGCCGTAATTTAGAAATTATTGAACCTTTGTTTGAACACGGCACATCATTATTCCAACTGGTGAACGATTGCCAAACGGCAATGGGTGGCCGTTTACTCAGCCGTACACTCATGCAACCTGTCCGTGATACCGCGTTGCTTGATGCCCGTTTAGATGCAATTGAACAGTTAATTCAGGGCTACCATGAAAGTCCGGTTCGTTTAGTGCTTAAAGAAATTGGGGATATTGAGCGTGTTCTTAGCCGTGTTGCGCTGGGTAGCGCACGACCACGTGACTTAGTTCAGCTTCGTCACGCTTGTGCACAAATTCCATTTTTAAGAAATGCTTTAGCACCTGTTGTACAAGCGAAGAAATCCAAGTTATTGGGACAGCTTGATCAAGAACTAGGTGATTTTAAATCGTTACACCAGCATTTAATGGCAGCCATTGTTGAAAACCCACCGGTATTACTTCGTGATGGCAATGTAATTGCAGAAGGTTACGATGCCGAACTCGATGAATTACGCCAAATCCGTGATCATGCAGGCCAATTCCTGATTGATTTAGAAATAAAAGAACGTGAACGTACCGGCATCAATACCTTAAAAATCGGTTATAACCGTGTGAGTGGTTACTACATTGAACTCACTCGCGCTCAAGCTGAGCAAGCCCCTGCCGATTATATTCGCCGTCAAACCTTAAAAAATGCCGAGCGCTACATTACGCCTGAACTAAAAAGCTTTGAAGATAAAGTTTTATCAAGTGAGTCTCGTGCATTAGCACGTGAAAAAGCGTTATTTGAAGCTTTACTTGAAAACCTTCGTGAAAATATTGCTCACCTACAAATGATGAGTTCAGCAATCGCGCAAATTGATGTAATTGCAAACTTTGCTCATCAAGCACGTTTAAATAACTGGGCACGTCCTGAATTTACACCAGAAACGGGTATCAAAATTCAAGGTGGCCGTCACCCTGTGGTTGAAGCATTAAGTAAAGCGCCCTTTACACCAAATGATACGTTCCTTGATGCCCAGCACCGTATGGCAATTATTACCGGTCCAAACATGGGTGGTAAGTCTACCTTTATGCGTCAAACCGCATTAATCAGTTTGCTTGCTTACTGCGGTAGTTACGTTCCGGCACGAGCTGCCAAACTTGGCCCAATCGACCGTATTTTTACCCGTATCGGTTCAGCCGATGACTTATCGACGGGCAAATCGACCTTTATGGTTGAGATGACTGAAACTTCACAAATCTTGCACCATGCAACGAATCAGTCTTTGGTGTTAATGGATGAAGTTGGCCGTGGAACGAGTACCTACGATGGTCTTTCTTTAGCATGGGCTTGCGTGGTTGACTTAACGAAGCGTGTTAAATGTCTGTGCTTGTTTGCAACTCACTATTTCGAATTGACAGAGTTAGGAAGTGAAGCAGGTATTGATAACTATCACGTTACTGCTCAAGAGTTAAATGGCAACCTGATTTTATTGCATAAAGTTCAACAAGGACCTGCAAGCCAAAGTCATGGTTTACAAGTTGCGAAATTAGCGGGTATTCCTGCTAATGTTATTAAAGAAGCTCAAAAGCGTTTACGCATTTTAGAGAAGCAACAACAGCAACACTTACAAACCAGTGTACAAGATGATTTGTTTGCAACTTTAGATTCGGAAGCTAAAACCAATACTCAAGTCATAGAGAAAGTGATTGAAATCGAAGTACCTTCACCTGCCCTAGACTTACTTAAGCAAATTGAAGTCGATAACTTGACGCCTCGCCAAGCACTTGAACAACTTTACGAGCTAAAAGCTGCGCTTAAATCATAATTATTGATTGAGCAAACATGTCTATGGGCATGTTTGCTCTTACTTTGAGGAGAATAAAATTTCTATTTTCTTAAGGCCACTACAATACAAAGAGATCGATTTAATTTGGCAACAAATTAGTCGACGTGAACTGATTACCCAACTCTACATACAAAAACAAGATCAACTCGAATTAACAGATTGTTTTTATGATGTTGAAAATTGGGATGCCTATCATTTAGAAAATGACCCATCAAAATTAAAAGAACTCTATCAACAAGGTGCTTCATTTGTAGGGGCTTTTAATACGGCTGAACAGCTAGTGGGCATTAGTGTCGTATCTAATCAACACATTGCTGATTATCCCAATGCTAAATTACTGCAATATTTTTATGTCGATGCCGATCAACAAGGCCAAGGTATTGGCGCAAAGCTGATGCAAGCGGCAAAAGAATCGGCCAAGCAACTAGGTGCCCTTCAACTTTATATTTCAGCCACGCCAAGTAAACGTACAGTAGACTTTTATATAAAACATGGTGCGACAGTATTAAAACACCCAGATCGGGAATTATGGGAGTTAGAACCAGAAGACATTCATTTGCTTTGTATGCTTTAAGACCCATAATTTAAGGATTTTTTAGCTATAAATGCAGCATAAAAGCAGAATTTAAACGCAAGAGTCGGATTTAAGGTATCTAATCAAATAGATACCTTGACCCAAATGACATTTAAACCCATCAGAAAAAATTTATTTAACCTTTTGTTTTTAAAAATATATTTTTATCTCAATTTTACAATCTGACCAATCTTAAGACCAGAACATTCCTTTGAATATCAAAGTTTTAACTTATCTTCATATGTATAAATAAACAATATCAATAAAAGCAATTGTTTGTTTACCCCTTTTTTGCCTAAAATAAGCTATTCGAAATGAAACCATATTTTTTAGGTAGCTGTCGCCATGACCTTTGTTGTCACTGAAAATTGTATTAAATGTAAATACCAAGATTGCGTAGAAGTTTGTCCTGTAGACTGTTTTTACGAAGGTCCGAATTTCCTAGTGATTAATCCGGATGAATGTATTGACTGCGCATTATGTGAACCAGAATGCCCTGCAAATGCAATTTTCTCTGAAGATGAGTTACCAGAAGGTCAGGAAGTATTTATTGAGTTAAATGCTGAACTTTCTCAAAAATGGCCTAACATTACTCAAATTGGCGATCAACCTGCTGACCGTGAAGAATGGAACGGCAAACCAGATAAGTTACAGTATCTAGAAAAATAATTTCAAAAAAAGATCAGCAACCGCTGATCTTTTTTATACCCTATTCAAACATTTCATTGCAAATTCCTCGTAATTTGTGCACTGTTTTGCATTAAAATAGGCGCAATATTTATTAAGCTTTTGATTTTTCTTATGCGGAAGTTTTTGCAGAGTCTGCTGCCCCTATGCATAATCCCTGCGGTTATGGTAGGTTGCGCCAGCTCTCCCCAACACACAACAACAGGCAAAACCTCTCCAAGTGGTAAACGCATCTTTATTCCTCAAGAACGCGTTATTATCGAACGTCCAATTCCACCTAAAGTTGAGCCTGCTTCTTATCGTGCTTGGTTAAATACTGGCGATCATTATGAACGTGTACGCGAATACGAAAAATTTCTAGCGCGTCATGATGTTGCTGGCATCGTACCAAGTTTTGAATTATTAAGATCAGCTCGCGATTGGCAAAAATGTGGCAGTTCAGAATATGCTGTTCCAAACCGTGAACTTTGGAATAACTCTTTATCGACCTTACGCGTCTTTAAATATTTAATTGCTGCAAAAGTTTTAACCGACTTTGAAGTGACTTCGGTTTATCGTGACTTACCTTTAAACCAATGTGCTGGTGGTGCAAGTTCTTCTAAACATTTGTTTAACTCTGCCATCGATTTCCGTATTGGACCAGAAGTTCCACAACCGCAAGACTATGCGTTTATTGAAAATACCAAGTTTAAATTGTGTCAGTTCTGGGCCCAACATGGCCAAAGTTTAAACTTAGGTATTGGTTTATATAGTTCAGGACAAATCCATATTGATACTCAAGGCTATCGTACTTGGGGACCTGACCTAACCCGTAATACTTCTATGTGTAATTTCTAAAATATAAATCCCCTTGTGCGCTTCAGTTTAAGGGGATTTGTTCATTCTATAATCAACCAAAATTTCTTAATCCGAAGATTTTTGCACTCTAGTCATAAACGTTTAAAATACGCCTATCAATATACAGGTAAATTTGACTATGCAGCAGTTGTGGACAGACATTGACGAATATATCGACTCACATTTAATTCCCGAAGATCCTCGACTCGACTTTGCATTAAAAAATACCGACGAACACGGCTTTTCAAATCATCTTGCAGTTGCTCCAAACCAAGGCATGTTTTTACAAATGCTTATTCAGATGAATAAGTGTAAGCGAGTTTTAGAAATTGGAACTTTTGCTGCCTACAGTACGATTTGGCTAGGACGTGCCCTGCCTGAAGATGGCTATTTGCTTACCATTGAAGGTCGCGATACCCATGCAGAAATGGCTCAAAAAAATATCGACCATGCGAATCTTCCTGTAAAAGTTGAACTAAAAGCTGGCCGTGCTGCCGATATACTTTCAGCGATAGATCCACAGTCGATTGAGCCTTTCGATTTTATTTTCATTGATGCAGATAAACAGGGTTATCCGGAATATTTAGAACTCAGCTTTAAGTTCTCAAAATCAGGTACGATTATCGTGCTAGACAACGTCATCCGTGCGGGCGATATTTTGAATCCTGAAAACAAAAAACCGAGTATTGAAGGTATTCGTGAAACCTTTAAAGCTTTAGAAAACCATCCGCAAATTCTGTCTTGTACAGCTTTACAAACGGTTGGCTCAAAAGGTCATGACGGCTTCGCGATTGCAATTGTCAAATAGTGATCAAAAAATCATCTTTTCCATTTTGTTATTTATAATCAAATAATTACTTTTATTACCCTTGCTTTTCCATATAGTTATCCACAAGATTTGCGGATAACTATATGCTGATCTCATCATTTAGCCACAAGTAATGGCACAGTCGCGTTTCGGAATATGGTCGTTGCAATACTTCCCAAGAAGAACTGATGAATTTTGCTATGGCTAAAAGCACCGAGCACAATAATCTGAATACCGTGTTCTTGTTGGTACTCAAGAATATTCTGGGCAACATCACCATATCGGTAAACGGTGACGACATCTAGGCCGGCTTCTTTAAGGAAATGTTCTGGTTCATTCAATATTTCAGGATGATCGCCCACATACACTAAATGGCACTGTAAAGTCCGTAATAAATCACTTTGTGCAATACGGCGCATCATTTTTTGACAGGTAGGAGAATATTCATAAGCAAATATAAAACGTGTCGGTACTTTGAAGTTTTCACCAATAGTCAGAACCGTGCAATTTGCGCCCCGAATGAAGTTTTCGACATTGCTACCAATTGGTTTATGCTTTTCGGCAGCTCTTTCGCCCACTCGCCCTAAAATAACAATATCGTTTTCATGCAAGAGATTGAAACTTTGCTCTAGAAAATCCCCTTTTTCCTGAATTTTGGAGCATGTAATTCCGTGTTTTTCTTTAATTAGGTCAGAGATATGTCTGAGTAAGTTATTGCTGTAATCCAAAGCGAGTTCACTTTGTTTTTGCTCTAATTCAGCCAACTCTTTAAGCAACATTGCATTGCTTTCAAAGCCGATTACACCACTTATTTCACCTAAGTGATAACTTGCTGGGTAGTAATCTAGAATTTGTAATAACACAAGCTCTCGTCCAGTTGCTTTCGCAACCCAAGCCGCTGCATCTGCAATAGCATTAATACAAGGTGATGAGTCAATACACGCAATAACACGGTTCATTTTTGCCTCTCTTCTTCAGGTCTATTTGCCTTGGAGATTTTTCTATAACTTAGCTTTAACTTAACATAGATAAAAATCCGTATGTTAAGGTTTATGTATTAAAATCCACTTTTTTGTTTAAAGATCAAACATTTTATTACATTCTTAAGACTGTATTATTCTCTTAAACGGATAAATTTTGCTGGGTTTCCACCCACTATATGGTACGGCTTCACATCTTTTGTCACCATACTATTCATACCAACTACAGCATGTTTACCAATTTTAATTCCGTCTTTAATTCCCACATGCGCGCCTAACCAAACATCTTTTTCAATTTCGATTCCCTGTGAACGAACAGGCTGTTGATATAGCGGACGGTCTAGTTGCATACCATGGTCAAAGGCATATAGATGACAATAAGCAGCAATACGAACTTGATCGTGTAGTTTTATACCAGCTCGGCCACCATCTAAAATACAGTGGTGGTTAATAGCGACTTCGTTACCAATCTCAAGCGGTCCATGTAAACTACAATCTGCCGCGATAAAACAATTGTCACCAATCTTAATTTTCCGACCCGGCTCGGCAAAAATATGGGCTAACGGTGAAATAAAACAGTTCTCCCCGATCTCGACTGTTTCCATATCCATTAAATAAGCCTGATATTCTTTTTGCCATTCTTCTGCCCAGGCACGGTGTTTGGGCTTTAAAGTCCAATATAACCATGGCATATAATTTAAACGGTGCTTATGTTGCTCACGGTATTTGAGTAAAGAATCAGTCATCTGCTAACTCCTCCTCAACTTTTAATTCTTCTCGGCCACGAGTGACATCACGGAGCTTTAAAGCAAGTGGCTCAATCTGGTGGATTTGTAATCTAGCTTCAATATCTACCCCTGTTGCAGTATAGGTTTCCTGAAAATCAATTTGCTGCTGTGTAAGCTCATATTGAAAAATAGCCCATTCATTAAAATGACAAGAAAAGTGAATGGTCTTCTTTTCAATAAGTTCAATTCGCTCAGCTAACAATAAGGATTGCCCAGCACAACCGCCATAGGCCCGTACTAAACCACCAGTTCCCAGTTTTATACCCCCATACCAGCGGTTCACCATGACGATAATATTAGTTAAGTCGTTGCCTTCAATAGTTGCCAGAATTGGACGCCCTGCTGTACCAGATGGCTCACCATCATCATTAAAGCGAACGTTATGCCCAATTTTCCACGCCCAACATTGATGGGTAGTCGATATATCTTTATTTAATTCTAAAAATTCTTTCACTTGCTGTTCATTTTCTACTGGCGCAGCAATAGCCTGAAATCTACTTTTTTTAATTTCTTCTTCAAATGTAACCGGTGCTGCAATCGTAAAAGCCATAAATTAAATAAAGCATAATAAAAATCAAATTATAACGTGAATTTAATAGAAGCGAACCTATAAAAAAAGCCCCGAATTTCGGGGCTTCTTCTGTTATCTTTCTCGTAATGCTTCTTTCGCTTTATTAAATGGTTTAAGCAAGTAATCGAGTACTGTTTTCTCACCAGTACGAATATCTACCGTTGCCACCATACCCGGTGTAATACCAAAAGCCTTACCTTGTTTATTGTAGAGCTTGTCTGTATCAGTTCGGATATAAACGCGATAATAGAATTGATCCTGTTTAACTTCATCACGAATCGTGTCTGGAGAAATAACGGTAACTTTACCTTTTAAACCACCATAAATTGAATAATCATAAGCTGTAATTTTTACTAAAGCTTCCTGACCAGGGCGAATGAATGCAATGTCACGTGGCAAAATGCGAGCTTCAATCAGTAACTGTTCATCAATTGGAACAATCGTCATTAACTTACCATTTTGCGGAACGACACCACCATGAGTTGTTACTGTAATTTCTTTTACAACACCGCGTACAGGTGCTCTAAATACGGCACGCTCTAAACTGTCATTACGGCCCATCACGACCTGTTGTTGAGTTTGAGTGTCAGTATTTGCTTTAGATAACTCTTCACGTGCTTTAACGTAATATTGGTTACGTGCATCGTTCATTTTATTTTGCAAATCATTTGCTTCACGGCGTAAACGTAAAACCTCAACCTCACTGGCAGCGCCTTTGGCAACTAAAGGTTCAGTCATCGCTAATTCTTGTTGAACCAACTGTAATGCTTGCTTCAAGCCAGAAAGCGTTTGCTGTAAATCAGCTCTGCGAGACTCATATAAAGCAGTCTCTTCGCGTACAAGCTTCGGATCTTTCGCTACAATTTCAGGAAAAACCAACGGTGTACCATTCACTTCTGCACGCAAACGTGCCGCTGTTGCCTGAGCTGCAATTAATAAAGATCTTGATTCACCTACATTCGAAGCAAAACGAGTCGGGTCCAACTGAGCAAGGATTTGTCCTTTTTGAACAATGTCACCTTCTTGTACATTTAATTTAGTTAAAATACCGCCTTCTAAAGACTGAATAACCTGTTCTTTAGATGATGGAATGACTTTACCTGTACCTGTAGACACTTCTTCTAATTGGAAAAACCATGCCCAAATAAAGAAAATAACGAGTCCAATTCCCACAATCCAAATGACCAAACTGGCACGTGGTAATGGTGGTTCACTATAAGATACATTCATTGAACGGGTGAGTTCTTGTTGTTGTTCGCTCATGAATTATCCCCCTTGGCTTACTTGTTTTTGTTGGGCTGTTGATTGATTAAGTACTTGATCTCTTGGTCCATCCATCACGATCTTGCCCTCATTCACGACAATAATACGATCGACCAGTTCTAAAACAGCGCGGCGGTGTGTTGCCACAATCAATGTGCGATGCGCCAACCATCCTTTAAGATGATCAATGAGTTGCTTCTCGGCAACATCATCAATGGCTGCTGTTGGTTCATCGAGTAATAGAATATTCGGTTGACGTATTAATAAACGTGCAAGTAATAAAGCTTGTTTTTGACCACCAGAGAAACCGACACCACCTTCTAAAATGAGGTGATCCAGCCCTTCTTTTTTCTCTTGAATGAAAGGTAATGCGCCTGTCACGACCAAAGCACGAAGAATATCCTCATCGGTTGCAAGTGGTGCACCTAAGGTCAGGTTTTCACGGATTGTTCCGTAAAATAAATGAGCATTCTGGTTGAGTAATCCCATATCACGACGTACATCGGATGGGTCAATTAAAGACAGATCTAAACCGTCCAGATGCACAGCACCTTGAGTCGGAGATTGCATGCCAGATAAGAGTTGAAGTAATGTCGATTTACCTGCTCCATTACGACCTAAAATTGCAATCTTTTCACCCGCACGAATTTGCAGATGGCGAATTGCCAGACTTGGTTTTGGGTCATCATCCCCGTATTGGAACATGACATTTTTTAATTCGTAATTACCGTTTAAAACAGCTTTATGAACCAAATGTGCACGATCAGCCTGATCAATTGGGCGTTGCATGAGTTCATCAAGACTTTGTTTAGCAACTTTTGCTTGCTGTAAACGACCTAATACCCCTGTAATTTGGGCAATCGGTGCCAACATACGTGAAGAAAGAATTGAACACGCAACGAGCGCACCCGTGGTCATTTCCCCATCCATTACCGCAAAACAGCCCACTAACACCACAATAGCGTAAGTTAAGCCCTGAACCATTTGGGTCCAAGCCATTAAAGTACCCACAATTTTACGCTGTCTCATACCAATGTCGGCTGAAACTTCATTCATGTGGTTCCATTGGTTTTGGAAACGTGATTCAGCACGTAATAACTTGATGTCTTCAATACCCTGTACTGCTTCTACAAGTATTGCGTTACGAATTGAAGACTCTCTCATACCTTCTTGTGCAAGTTGAGCCAATTTCTTTTGTACCAGAACACCCGGCAAAATCATAAGCGGCACAACAAGCAACATAACCCAGAATAATTTTCCTCCAATAATCGCAAAGATAATCAGGAACAAGAAAAAGAATGGGAAATCGGCAATTGCACTAATAGTAGTTGAGGTTACCAACTCACGAACACCTTCGAGTTCACGAATCTGGGAAATAAAACTACCGGTAGATTTAGAGCGGTCTTTATTTTTGATACGTAAAGCATGGCCAAATACACGGTCTGAGACACGCAAGTCGGCACGCTTACCAATAATATCGGATAAATACACTCTCGAAACGCGTAAGGTAAACTCGAAAAGAGCCGCAATGAGTACCCCACCTGCCAGCACCCATAAGGTTGGGATTGACTGAGATGGCACAACACGGTCATAGACTTGCATTGAGAAAATAATGGTTGCCAATGCCAAAATATTGGCAATTAAAGAGGCAAACATAATATCGATATACCGTTTCCAGTCTCTTAAAACGATGGACCAGAACCAGTTGGCTTCGTATGGCTTGATATATTCATCAATACGGGCATCTGGAATAGACGTTTCAGGGCGTAAAATATAGACATTTTTAAGTGTCGTTTTTAGAACGTCTAAAGATAAGTTTTGTGAAAGACCTTGATCTCCACTAAACTGAATACTCACATTGCCTTGCGTATCTGCTTTATCGATTACACCGACTTGTCCATCATTAAACTCCACCATAACGGGTAAACGCCATGGGTTTAATAAGTCTAAAGAAAATGGTGCTTTACGAAGATTAAGACCGACCTGACGCGTCATTAATTGCAAGACATCATCTAGATTCTGGTTTTGGTTCCAGTCGAGTTGTAAACGAATTCTTTCTTCTGACGGTTCGATTCGGTAGTGTTTGGCAATAGTTAAGACCGCCTGTAACCAAGGCTGGTAATTTATTTTTGTCATCATGGTTGTACTTCGAACCCCTGAATTGAAATATTATTTAAGCCATAGGCTTGGCGGGAACGTCCTGTTGCTGCAATGTATTGAACAATGCTGTTATAAATGTCATAACGTGCTGATTCGAGTTCTGAGTTGGCACTATGAATGGCTTGTTCAGCATTTAATAAATCGACCAGTGAACGGGTACCGAGCTTATATTGCTCTTGGTAGAGTTCACGTGTACGAACCGTCGTTGCTTGGCGACTTGCCAAAACCTGCATTTGACGTTGTTTATTTTCAATTTGTTCACGACTTGTTCTAATTTGATCCAGCACATCCAGATAAACGGAATTGACTTTAGATTTAGCCGCTTCTTCAGCATAACTTGCCATTTTTACTTGTGAAGCGGTTGCACCGCCTTGATAAAACTGACTTGTTGCTTCCAACATGACTGAACTATATAAGCCATCATCCTTATCATTATTTGGATTTTTACCATTAATCGCCTGACTGACCGAGCCTTTAACAGCTAAGGTCGGATAACGTGTTAAACGGGTTTGTTATTTTTGTGCTTTAGCAACCTCTACACTTGCCTGTGCGGCAATCATTTTAGGAATAGTATTAAACTCAGGCTCACCATAAAGGTCAGATTGCTTCACAAGGTCTTCGGAAATAATCCAACCAGTGCGAGTAACATCTGCGCCGAGTAACGTTCTTAAATGCTGTTGATATTGACGTAACAATGATTGCTGCGCAATTAAGGTCGACTGCGCTGCTTGTAAGTATGATTGCGCCTGAATTGGATCTGCCTGACTCGCGACACCAGCGTTTGCTCGTAGATTAGCAATGTCTTGAATGCGTTGAATACCGGCAATTTACTGCTCAGCAATTTTATTAAGTTGAAGATAACGCTGAATATTCACAATAGTTTGTGCAACATCCAAAGCTAGAGTATCAACACTGACTAAAACGTTCGCTTGTTCAACCTGAACTTTAGCCTGTTCAACATTCACACCTGATTTGACCTTACCAAAGTCATAGAGCATTTGAGTAGCACTTAAAGTGAGTAGCTGCCTACCACGCTCGCCAGTGCTTAAATCACCAGTTGAAATTCCTCCAGCCAGCTGGGGATAGTAACCGGCTTTAGCAACGTCAACTCCTGAATTTTGACCTGCTAAAGTTGCAATAGATTGTGAAATATCTGGACTACGCTGAATGGCAATTTTTACCGCATCTTGCAATGTCATCGTTCGAGATGGCAAGTTGGAAAAAGATGAAGCCGACTTATCATTAAGTTGAACAGTTGGAAATTCCTGCACAATAGAACGATCTAGCTTGAAATTACTAAGCTCGTGCATCTTGGCAACTTTAAAATCATCACTACTTTTAGGGACAAAAAGTTGTGACAAGTTTTCTTTCAGGGTGTGGTATTGCTCACTTGGTTTAGCAGCGTATATCACAACAGGAACATGTAGTGTACTTAAAAGCATCAGCCCTTTCAGGAAAGCCTGCTTTCTACATTTCCCTTTCACTCTTTTCTGGTTATATCCAATCATGCTTATCTTGTTGATCTTGTTTGTTATCGTTTAAAAGCATCTCCATTCTACATAGTTTTTCAACGAAAACAGCATAATTGGTCGAATAAATCACACATTATTTTTTTATTAAATGAGTGGTATATGTAATTGTTTTTATTTATAAAACATCAAAAAACAAAAAAGAGGCCTTGACCTCTTTTTAACCAATTAGATTAATGACTTTAATTAAACTGTAAAATCATCACCCAAATAGACTTTACGTACCTGTTCATTGTCTAAAATTTCTTGTGGTGTGCCTTCAGCAATTACCGAGCCTTCACTTACAATATAAGCACGTTCACAGATTGCCAAAGTTTCACGAACGTTGTGATCGGTAATGAGTACACCAATACCACGATCTTTTAGTGTTTGGATAATATCTTTAATATCGCCCACTGAAATTGGATCGACACCCGCAAATGGCTCATCCAATAGCATAAATTTAGGATCTGCTGCCAAAGCACGCGCAATTTCCGCACGGCGGCGTTCACCACCCGATACACTCATTCCTAATGAATCTTTAATATGACTAATTTTAAAGTCGTTTAACAACTCATGAAGACGTTGTTGACGTTGTTGCTTATTCAAGTCTTTACGCGTCTCCAAGATCGACATAATATTTTCAGCAATCGTCAACTTTCTAAAGATAGAAGCTTCTTGAGGCAAATAACCAATACCTTTACGCGCACGCTCATGCATCGCTAGATCTGACATATCGAGGTCATCAAGATGAATCTCGCCCTTATCCATACGCACAAGCCCAACGACCATATAGAAACTGGTCGTTTTTCCGGCACCGTTAGGACCAAGCAAACCAACAATCTGTCCACTTTGCATACTAAAAGAGACGTCTTTGACAACCCAACGCTTACTATAGTTTTTGGCTAAGTGCTTAATACACAAAGTTTGCGGTTGTTGAAGAGCTTGCTGCATTAGTCACGCGCTCCTGGGAAACTTTTAGAACTTGAAGGTGGAATAATAATTTGTACACGGTTTGAAGAAGAACCTTGAGCTTCAACATCACCTTTATTCATACTATATTTCAGAGAATTACCACGAATACTTGAACCATCTTGGTATAAGTATGCGCCGCCAGACAGAGTAATAATGCCTGTATCTGCATTATAGACAATCGTTTGTCCTTCACCACGTGCAACACCTTTATTGGCATTGATTTGCTGTTGGAACTTAGCTGGTCGGCCTTTGGCAGTAATCACTTGAATTTCACGTTTCGAGTTTAGATTGGCAACAATTGAGTCAGCTTGAAGCTTCATCGTACCTTGCTCAATCACAACATTACCCGTGTAAGTGGTCAAACCAGTTTTGTCATTATAAGTTGCACGGTCTGCGACCAATGAAATTTGTTGATTACGGTCAGACGGCAAAGCAAAAGTCGAAGCAGATGATAAAGCAACGAATGTAATTACCGCAGCTTGTTTTAGGAAAGCTGAAGAACGTTTTAAATTAAGACTTTGGTGCATACTTTCCTCGAATATTAAAAAATTCGTACTGACCGTTATTCAAATTGCCTTTTAATCCTTTACTCACAAACTCGCCTTGTGGAGACTGAACAACCACTTGATGGTTTGTTTCAATGTCTCTGGTTTTTGGATAACCTGTTAGTTCATCGGTTTGGAACTCAATGGTTCCTTGAGGTGCAATCTTGGTTGCGACCACATCGCCCGATAACACAACCTTTTGATTATCATCATATCCATAAGCTTGTTTAGCAAAGAATGTTGCATCAACTTTACCTAATTTATACATAGAGGCGTTAAGTTGATCCAACTTTGACGTTTTTTGTTGCATATCCTGCTCAAGCTGACGAACTTCAGCACGAATATACAAATTGCCTTTGTCATCAGTTTGAGTCAAATGGACGCCCTGCGCCGAATACGTCATATTCTTCGCCGAACCAATGTCCAGTTTTTTTGCCTTGCCACTATAGTAGTAATAACCACCACTCACAGCAGCAACTACTACAGCAACAATATATAAAACTCTGGTATCCATGAGCAGGAATAGCCTACCTTTTTAAGTAATCTTGTTATTAATGCGGTACTGCAAGATATTTTTCAAGAAGTTCTTGGTAAATGCCTTTTGCGATCAGCAACATATCACAGACTTCACGAACAGCTCCACGACCACCCATTGCTTGGGTCACTAAGTGCGCACGGCGGCGTACTTCTTCATGTCCATTTGGAACGGTAACACTCATTCCTGCAATCGCAAATGCTGAAAGATCCGGCCAATCATCGCCCATATATAAGCAATCTGAAGGCAAAATATTAAACTGTGCACAAGCTTCACGAAGTGCTGAGCCTTTGTCTTCACGGCCTTGAAAAACTAAATCAACACCTAAATCAGACATACGTTTATCGACGATATTACTTTTTCGGCCAGTAATAATGATGACTTTCATACCCGCTTGTTGCGCAAGTTTCATACCCAAACCATCACGAATATCGAATGATTTAATTTCATCACCCGTGTTGGTTAACGTCACAAAGCCATCACTTAAAATACCATCAACATCCAGAACCAATGCCTGCAAATGACGTGCTTGTTCTAACAATGCATACGATGCCATGGATTAATTCACCCCTGCCTGAATAAGATCATGCATACTAATTACACCAATCACTTTATTTTGGTCGTCGACCACTACAAACTGACTGATTTTTTTCTGGTTAAGTTGTTGTAACGCTTCTACAGCACGTGCTTCTTGAGAAATAGTTGACGGTTTTTTGGTCATGACCTCAGACACAGGTAAATTCACATCAAACCCTTGCTGTTTATCAATGAGACGACGTAAGTCTCCATCTGTAAAAATACCAAGCAAGTGGTCTTGTTCATCAACAATTGTCGTTAAACCTAAACGCTTATTTGAAATCTCGTAAAGCACTTGATTCATTGGAGTCTCAGGTGAAACTTTTGGTAACTCGTCACCTGTATGCATTAAATGTTTTACATGTAAAAGTAAACGCTTACCTAATGCCCCTGCTGGATGCGAACGTGCAAAATCATCAGCAGTAAAACCGCGTGCTTCAAGCAAAGCAACCGCTAAAGCATCGCCTAAAACCAAAGTCGCTGTCGTACTTGAAGTAGGAGCCAAGCCTAAAGGGCAAGCTTCATCCGACTCACCTAGAGTTAAAGCGATATCAGCATTTTGCGGCATTGGACCTTTATCATCACGACTAATCGTAATCATCGGTACGCCGAGATGTTTAATAAGCGGCATAAGCATCATGATTTCATCGCTTTTTCCTGAGTTGGAAATTGCAATAAGTACATCACCGCGAACCAGCATACCTAAATCGCCATGGCCCGCTTCACCAGGATGCATAAAGAAAGACGGCGTACCTGTAGAGGCAAATGTTGCCGCCATTTTTCGACCAATATGCCCAGATTTACCCATACCTGTAATCACAACACGACCTTTACACTGCAACAGTACTTCGCAAGCACGGTTAAAACGGTCATCAATTTGTGTTGCTAATACATCTATGGCTTGTTGCTCAATACGCAATGTAGCTAATGCACTGCTTTGGAAATCTGTAGGATTAGGCATACGAGTTTGACTCAAAATAATTGATCTGATCTCTTAATTGAGATCGGTGATTTTAATCAAAAGATTTGGGGGCATTCTAGCATAACTCAATCAGTTACACGTTTTTAAATGTATAAGATTTCACAAGCTTATAAAATTCATGCATAAAACTTTGTTAAAAATGATGCATCAGTTATGATGTAACACTATTTTTGTTGAGTGTTTGAAAACCCTTATGCAACCGTTTGTTTTATATAACTCTGAGCAACGAAAAAAAGTTGAATTTGTACCTCGCAAAGAAGGTCACATCGATATGTACGTCTGCGGTATGACCGTTTACGACTACTGTCATATCGGGCATGCTCGAGTTATGGTTGCATTTGACTACATTATCCGTTTCTTGCGTAGTCAAGGCTGGAAAGTTCGCTACATTCGCAACATTACCGACATTGACGACAAAATCATCAAACGTGCGAATGAAAATGGTGAAACGATTCAACAGCTCACCACTCGTTTCATCGACGCTATGAATGAAGATGCAGCGAACATAGGCTGTTTAGCGCCAGATGAAGCACCGAAAGCGACTGAATATATCGACCAGATGCAAAACATGATTGGCAATCTGGTCAATAAAGGCGCTGCTTACCCTGCTTCAAACGGCGATGTTTATTTTGAAGTCACCAAATTTGAAAAGTATGGTCGCCTCTCTGGTCGTAAGCTTGATGACATGCAAGCTGGCGCGAGTGAGCGTGTCGATGTAGAAGTTGAAAAGAAACATCCTTTTGACTTTGTGCTTTGGAAACGTGCCAAAGAAAATGAACCGTCTTGGGCATCCCCTTGGGGTAATGGCCGTCCGGGTTGGCACATCGAATGTTCTGCAATGTCAACTTGCTGCCTAGGTAACCACTTTGACATTCATGGTGGTGGTTCAGATTTAATGTTCCCACACCATGAAAATGAAATTGCACAAAGTGAAGCCTCAACTGGTGAGCAGTATGTGAATTACTGGATGCATGTTGGCTTTATTAACGTTGATGGCGAAAAGATGTCTAAGTCTTTAGGCAACTTCTTTACGATTCGTGACGTGATGGAGAAGTTCCACCCTGAAGTGATCCGCTATTTTATTGTGTCTTCACACTACCGTAGCCCAGTGAACTTCTCTGATGTAGCGCTTAAAGAAGCAAAAACTTCTTTAACTCGTTTCTACCATTCATTTAAAGCTTATCAACAAGTATATGGTCAAACGACAACTGAAACGCTTGATCAAGGCTTTATTGAACGTTTTAACAACGCCATGTGTGACGATTTCAACACTGCCGAAGCAATGGCTGTATTGTTTGAACTCAACAAAGAGTTAAACCGTGCTGTAAAAGAAGAGCAAGCTGACCAAGCGACTGTGCTTTATTCGACATTACGTTACCTCACCAACATTTTAGGTTTGGTACAACACAATGTAGATGATTTCTTAAAATCAGATATTGGACAAGAAGCGCTTGCTTTGTCTGATGCTGAAATTGAAGATTTTATTCAACAACGTGTTGATGCTAAAAAAGCTAAAGACTTTGCGAAGGCAGATGCTATTCGTCAGTCTTTACTTGAGCAAGGTGTAGTTCTCGAAGACACCCGTCAAGGTACAGTTTGGCGTCGTGCTGATTAAACGTTCAATTAGATCACAAGAGTGTTGACAGTTTAATGAAACACTCTATAATGTGCTCACATTGC
The DNA here is from genome assembly GCF_041021905.1 of Acinetobacter nosocomialis. Lineage (NCBI taxonomy): Bacteria > Pseudomonadati > Pseudomonadota > Gammaproteobacteria > Moraxellales > Moraxellaceae > Acinetobacter > Acinetobacter nosocomialis. The sequence goes on along the minus strand of NZ_CP157432.1, from coordinate 1,318,741 downwards.
GGGAATAGCTCAGTTGGTAGAGCATAACCTTGCCAAGGTTGGGGTCGCGAGTTCGAGTCTCGTTTCCCGCTCCAAAATTTAAAAACCACTTAATTCGAAAGAATTAGGTGGTTTTTTTATTGTCTATTGGTCAATTCAAAATTCGCATTAAAAAAACGCTTTATATTTCCATTGCAGTACCATGAAATTTGGAGTGTTATTATGCAAAAGCCAGTTAAACGCGGGGACGGCGTGGCGCATCACTGTTCGTTATCTAGGCAAACGTTATACGCCTACTCGAGATACAGCGAGTGAGTGTGAACAATGCGCCGCTAAAAAATTATTAGAATTACAATCTGAATATGCTAATCCTGAGCCTGAAAAAATCCATATCTCCTTCTATGCCCTTTTTGAACAGTACTATCAAGAAGAAGGCAGAAAAATGAAGAGTGCCCGCTTAATTGTTCAAATACTTAAATGCCTAAAGAAAAAAGAATAATGAAAATATAATTAATATTTTATGATTAAACCCATCATTAAGTTTTTATTGATATTGAAATTAAAAATTGGCTTAAAATTAAAAATTAGCTTAAAAGTATATTATCGCAAAGTCTCCCCCATTGAGGAGACTTTCTAAGTATTAAATGACTTAAGGATGAATTTTTTTCAATCCATCTTCTACAGCAAATTTAGCTTCCTCCCACTGTAAACGTGAACTGCCTTTAACTTGTTCCCATTTAGTTTTCAATTTAGATTCAACCTCGGAAAAATTAATTCCTGCATTATTATCTACACGATTTTCATAACCTAAACGATAAGCCGCCCGATAATCACGATCATATTCTAGATTCTTATTTTCAGTATAATATGGCATTTTTTTATAGTTTTCTCGCCAATAATTATCTTCTTCTTGCCAGTCATTACTATCATCTTTTTGATTATTTGTTTGAGCTATATCATTACCTGCTATTGCCCCTACCACACCACCAATAATCCCCCCAACAACAGCACCTGGAGGGCCGCCAGCAACACCAAATGCAGCACCTACCGCCGCTCCTCCCAAGGTTCCTGCACCTGTAGCAACCAAATTCTCTCCACCTTCATTCATATCGGGTACATGATTGTTATTAGTCGGTGGAGAGTTTAAATCTGGACGGGCATTATCAAGTGTGGTTGAAATGTCTTGTAATGGTTTGCTATTTGATACATTACCATTAGAAGATGGCTCTTTTTGAGTCGTATGATTACCAATTGAATTTGATTGTTTTGTATTTACCATTTTCTTACTCCCTATATTTTAAAATCTAGTATCTTTCAAAAGAGCTAGAATATTAAAAGAACTTTTGAAATATGCTTGACAATTATTATAATTCACCTTTAGTTTAGCTATGTTTCACAAATACCCCTATTAAGTAAGGAGATGTTATTAATTAATAAAAAGTATTTCTCATCAATAAAAATTCTTATTCAAATAGTCTTCACAATTATATCATTCTTTATCCCATAATCATTATATTTCGCTAGATTAAACATTACCCATAACATTCTAGTTTTACACTGCTCTGAAGGAAATTATGATTTTATGTATATGCAATTTAAAAAAGCCTAGTTAATTAATACTAGGCTTTTTAAATGTATTTTTTAAAGATACCAATTGTATATTATTTTATCTTTTTAAATATATCTTCAGCTGCTTTTAGGTGTTTCGCAACAACATCACGTGTTTGTACGAGCATATTTTTTAATTCAGAATTTTTCGTGTTTGGTATTAACTGCTTATCAATTATCGTCAAAACTTTACGGTGAACTTTAACTTGACTCATCATGTAATTTTTATCAGTATCTGATGTTACTTGATTAAGCTTACTAACAATTTTATCACTATCATTTTGCAATGATTCACTAAGATTACTGGTTTGTGAAATCAACTGTAACCGACTTGCCAACGCTTGTGCATTTTTTTCATTGGCTGAATGTTCTTTAATCATCATTTCAGCATATTTCTTAGCTTCATCCATTTTTAGTTTTGGCAATGCAGTTTTTGCCTGCTTAATTTCACCATTATTAGCTGTACTTAATATCTTGAAAATTTGACTATCAGTCAAATTTTCATGGTTTTCATTTAATATTTTAGAGTGATTCTTACCATCATTTATAGTTTGTTGATTCGCTGCCATAATCTCAAATGCACTGAAGCTTAAAACACCACTAATTGCGATACAGCTAATAATTTTCTTCGTTAAAATAGCTTTCATACCAATATCCTTTAACTTAATTTATGAGTATTTCTACCTATGGGTAGCTTTTTCACATTTCCAATCTATATCCCTACTTGTAAATTCAAGGTTGGGGTTATTTATTCATTATTTCACTCAACCATATTTATACCGCTCGTTGAATATTCTTCGCAAAGGGTAAATAGCTTATTTAAAGTAGATGATATAAATTTAATAATAAATCATGCCTCTGTATCCAATCTTATTAATGTAAATATAAAATATATATAATTTTAAAAAACATTAGCTTAAAAACAATTTTTAATTTTTATTTTTACGAAAATAACAATAAAGCTCTTTATATTAACTTATAGATACTAAAGCTAAAATTAAATATATTTTAAAGAAAATTTAAACCAATTTAACTTATTCGCCCATCTATAAAAAAGCATTTTCCTAAAGGCTTTAATTCACACACTGCACACAAACAATGACATGCACTTTTGTAGATATCGTATGAGCTGTGCAACCTGAAAGTAGAATACACAGCGAAATCAGAAACTCCATAGTGAAACGCGGTTAGCGATCCAACCATAAAAGAATTGCTCTTGGGTAGGATTTCGTTCACAGATTTCAATGTAACGTTGGCCTTGCATGATATTAAGAATTCGAACTAATACCTTCTCTCCTTCTTTACCGCGCTTAGCCAGTGTTGTGGTTTGGAAATTTTCGATAGCGTTGGACTTAATGAGAGAGCCTTCGAATAGCTTTGAAGAACATGAGGTTTGATAAGCTCTTGATAAAGTTGTTTGGCTTGGTTGCTCTTCAAGATGCTATACATCACCTTCTTTATTGACTCAATTTCATATATACTGGCCTCAGTATGAGATGAGCCTTATATAGTTCATTGCTAGATCAATGAATGACTAAGCCCTTAGCTTTCGAGCAAGGGCTTTTTTACATCCAAAATAAAATGTTAACAAGATTTCATTTAACCTTTTGCACTCAAATAAAAAAAGACCACATCCTCCAACAGAATAATGCAGCCTCTTTTAATAGTTAAGTTAATGTGATGTCTCTGCTGCTTTAGGTTTAAAGACCATTAAACAGACCACAATAAAAGCCAACAAAACAAAAGATGCGCTAAATCTGCTTAGCTCTAATCCACCATGCGCGATAGGTTTATCGAGGAAATCACCTAAAACCGCTCCGAGCGGTCGAGTAAGAACAAAGGCCAACCAGAATAATAATGTTCTTGAGATTTTGGTATAGAAATAGCAGATCGCTAATACCAGTAATAAAGTACCAAAAATTAAAGCAGCGCTGGTATACCCTAACCCTTGAGTATCCGCAGTCCAATCACCTAATGCTGTTCCCAATGTTTGAGAGAACATAATGGTTAGCCAATAGAAGGCTTCACTTTTAGCAGATTGAATACTTTTTACCGAAATTGTGCCGCAGCTTAAATACCAGACAAACAAAGAGAGACCTAATAAAATAAGCAATATTAAACTTCCGCCTGCATAACCCACACCTAAAGTTCGGTCAACAAAGTCGGCAATTGTTGTTCCTAATGTGGTCGTGGCAATAATGGTCGCCCAATAAAAAAATGAATTGTATTTTTTGGCTTTAATTTGCAAGCCAACAAAAACTGCAAATATCACTGCGAAAATAACTGTACTAATTACATATCCCAAATTAAGGGACATAGATAGCGCATCTCCAGCAGTTTCACCTAAAGTGGTAGCAGCAATTTTAATGATCCAGAACAGTAACGTAACTTCTGGAACTTTACTTAAACTTTTAGATAAACTTTCATGACTCATCACTGTATGTTCTCCAAACATACTCACCGATTGGCCAATATCTAAAAGATCAAGCCTTAACCTGAAATTAAGAGTAAAAATAAATTACAAAGTTCCCCAATAATGAATACTTTGACCTGTTAATTGAAAGGTTGAGTTCTTAATTTGTTGCAAACACTTTGTTATACAAACTTTTTCAACTTAATGTCATAAATATTAAGTTGTTCTTTATTACTCTCAAGTTTGGTAGTCATTTTTATAACATTTCACTTCATCTATAGTTTTTATTTTCTAATACTTTTATTGTTATTTTCTTGAATTAAATAAAAAACCTACTCCATGAGCAGGTCTTATTTACTTATATAGCTCAGCTTATAGAACTCTTCGCTAAACATTTTTCATGCCATATCATTTGAAAGTCTTCAACAGCTTTTGTTTTGGTTAAAGGATCTTCAAATAACTTAGAAGAATACGCTGTATCTATAATTTGTTGATAAAGCTCTTTTGCCTCTGCTTCTTCAAGATGACTAGCAATCTCTTGTAGTTCAATCACTGGTACATCATGTTGTCTCGCATCCATAACACCTTTTGCAGCATTTTTCACAAGATAACAATAATGCGTTTCCATAGTTTCAGATGCAGCATAGCATGGAAGAGTGATCGCGCTCATAAAGAGGAATATAAATTTCATAATCTCACCTTAATTTCACGCGCAAGGGTAACAAGTTATCCTTTAAAATTACAGCCCAAGTATTTTAAAGGTTCGCTCATCGAGCTCCCTCAGCTCATCCAAAGTATAAAGTCGGCCTTTAGGATCAAAGAATTTGTCAAAATCAAATTGCCCTTCTTTATATAATTTATAGCGTTTAGGGCCTAACCATTCTTTTTGGAAAAAATTATCGGTCAGTTTAAAAAACTCTTTAAAGGAAATATCTGCATCTATTTGACCCATTAATTGAGCCCGTTCATCTTTAGGAATGTCTCGCATCCTTCTTTCATCCATAATAAAAGATCGATTACCAATAAGCCTTCCGTCCTTACTAACAGGAACCAGAATACTCCGGCAATTGGGATGCAAAGGTGGCACCCTTTTCGCTGGATCATTCAATTTCCAAATTGAACCGTCAATGGCTGCACAAACTTTAGAAGTCCTCCCATCAAGTACACTCACAAACCTGACATATTCAAAATTAAATTTTTTGAAGTTATATAAATAGACCTGATTTGAAATATGGCTCCGCAGGGTTCTGACAATACGTTCAATATCAATTCTGGTACTGTTGAGCAATCCATCTTCATACTTAAGGCGTTTCGTACCGGTAATACGCCTAATAATTTGCTGAGGTGTCATACCTGTATTCATTCCATCGCGAATAGCATATTCAATTCTTTGCAAGGCATTCTCACTAATTTGAGCTAAGGATTCATCAACTAAGGCACCCCCCGCTAATGGAACTCGTTTTATTAATTTATAGAGGTGCTCTCCCTCTAAATCTTTAACGACTTTACTAAATAACTTAGCCACATAATTTGATTCATAAACAGCCAAACTAGTTGCCGAATGAGCAAACATTTCTGGTAGAACAGCACGTATTGAATTAAACCAATCTGAAATCACAAGTTGAATATTTTTAAGGTGACGAGTTGTGTATTCTCCACCTGCTAAAGCAGCCCTTTCAGTATCATTAAGCTCTTTTATTAAATGCTCCAAACGATCAAGCATAGCTATCGTTTCAGTATTAAAAAATCTAAAAAGCTCATTTACCGATCTGGAAGATGCTCGATAAAGATAGGCTTGATGTTGTGTGAAGACATCAAAAAGCGATTTTTCAGTAATATTCTTCATGAAAGTTACCTCTAAAAAGCGCACTTTATTATTTTTTTTATATCGCTGATCTGTAGAAATTTTAAGGAACTAAAAATTTGAAAAGCTAATTAAACTGGTAATTTTGTTTTATAAATTTTTTCTGAACGCTAATGTTTCCAATAAAATTGGCCAACCATAAAATAAATTCATCACGATACTCAAAGCGCGGAAGTAAGCTCAAGTCAACTTTTATCTCTCTTTCAGAAAGAGGCTTACTTAAACATTCTTCAAAATCAATTTTGCTATATTTTAGTTTTAAATTGATTTGCTCAGCTTCTTTTCTAATTTCAGCCATGACTCTATTAAGATTAGTCACCGGATTATCAGTAATCTGGTACTTTTCATAAATATTGGCGTATACATTTTCAGCAATATCTAAATATTTAATGAGTTCAGCATTCTCATTCATCTCGTTATCTTCCTATTTTTTTGGAAATTATGTACGAGTAAATGTTTCTATACGTAATTTAAGCGTATTTTTATGTGAAAAATATTTTAATAAAAATAACAATTCATTGCTTAACCTACTATTTTTTATATCATTAATATTTTCTCATAAAACATTTCCATATTTTCTGACATTTTTAATTGGCATAAATATGTACCATTAACGGTTTTAACAGAAAAAACCGCCCCAGAAGGCGGTAGCTGAATTCTATCAGCGAGATATAGAAGTATGGTGGATGAATACTTCTATATTTTATGAAGACAGTTTACTATTTTTAATATAGTCCTCAGATTTAAAGTAATTAATAATCATCTCTGCATTTTCTTCTCTACTTGGCTCAGCAGCAGCTGGAATCTCGGTCTTATCCATTTTAAAGTCTTTCGGAATATAGTTTGAAATTGGAGGCAGCTTTTCCTTTCCGCCTACCGTCATTCGTTCAATAAAACCAGCCAACCATAAAATAAACTCGCCTTCATTTTTAAACTTAGGCATCAAACTTAAATCTATATGGACTGATTTTTCTTTATTAAATTGATTTAGGCATTCTTCAAAATTTATAAAATTATACTTAAGTTTGAACTCAGTACCTTTAATTGCTTTACGAATCAGGCTAATTAAACAATTCAAATTTTGAATCATATCATCCGTAAATAAATTGTCTTTTTTAATTTCCTTATATACTTTATCCGCTATAGCTAAATACTTTGGCATTTCTTCCTCCTCAATTTTTTATAAATAATTGAAAATAAAAAAATTCATATTTTGATTATGAAGAATTAATTGTAATTGAGTGAAATCAAATTAGCTTTCAATGTAAAAATTACCAATATTATGTAAAATTGCACCAGAATGAACCACAAAAAAATTCATATTACGTTAACTGGTCCACAATTTTATTTAATAATTTTAACTAATTAGAAATATTTTCTTTCAATTGTAAATGATTATTTTTTAGATACACCCTTCTAAGATAATAGTTTTATAAATCAATGAGAAACTTATTTTTTAAATTGCTTTTTCTATGATAAAACTCAATATCGAGATTGTCTTTCTTTAAGTTGATAATTTAAAAAAACTTAATTAAAGATAAATTTATAACACTGATCTATCTGTTATATTTTTTTGAAAAAATTCTGTATCTATGATTACACATTGTATTTCTTCATGATAGTAACTATCTAGACACGAGGTAGCTAACATGAATTTTTTAAGAAAGAAAAATAAAGCTAGTTTTGTATTATTTATTATCACTCTCTATTCAATGTTAGGCTTTGGCTTAGGCTATGTTATTTGGGAATATTTCCTACAAATTCCATGATTTATTAAGCATGAAAAGTACCTTTCAAAATTTAAGTTATCTCAAGATTGAAAGGTACTTAGCCATCAGTTAACGCTATGTCTGGCAATTTCAGCATTAATCTCTAGACTTATTTCTTTACTGCGATGATAAGCTGCTTTTAAAGCCAGTCGAATATCATCGGAAAGATTGCCTAGCTCAAACATTCGTAATGCAGATTCAGTAATGCCATTAGCTAATGTGACCTTGCCACATAACTCACTTGGCTGAACATTACTTTTACGCACCATGTCTACAGCACCTGATGCTGCTTGAAGTGCCAGATCTAAAGCAAACTGCTTATCTAGCCCCATAGAAACACCAGTTTTTACCATACTGTCAAGGATATAAAAGAAGTAAGCTGGGCCTGAACCCGATAACGCAATAATGGCATCACTTTCTGATTCTGAATTTGCCCAATAGGTCTGCCCTGTGGCTGAATAAATAGTCTCAACTAACTCTTTATCTAAAGGTTCTAGATACTCTGAACCAATCAACACATGAGTACCTGTATAAGTTAATACCGGTGGGTTAGATATGATTCTTATAACCTTTTTTGAACCCGTAATATTCATGAGTTGTTTGATATTAATTCCAGCCATCATCGATACAATAGTTTTATCAGCTAACCATTTTTTTAATGGTGCTAAGATGACTTTTAGATTTTTTGGGTCTACTAATAGAACAACGATATCAGCCTTTTTTACCTCATGCTGCTTTTGCTTTAGAATGATTTCATTATCAAACTTTCCTTCCTCTATAAGATTAATTTTTTCTTTTTGAAATCCTTTTAAAACCAAACCTCCAATTAAAGCTAAAGACAAATTACTACTACCGATGAAGCAAATATTTGGTTGTACTATATTCAACATTTAGAATTATTTCCTTCCTTTAGATATACTACAAAAAGAAATATTATTTATGACTTAAGTCATGATCGTTAATACAATAAAAATTTAATAAATTTTTATGAATGTTAAGTTTAATTTTACAACTAAACTCTATTTTGAGCTAAGATTACTCTATTACTTATGACGTTATGAATAACAAATTAAACTAAATTGTTAAAAATATGTAATTAAAAATTAATTATAGCTTATCTGATTTAAGCAATATACTTGCCAGACTTAAAGTGGTTTTATTTAACATCCGCTTAAAGATCTTTGTTCTTTTTTTAAGAAACTTTCCGCTATTCGTGATGCTTCCTGATAATTTATTTCGCTGTATACCCAAAATGACAAAAGCTTTCCACCTAAATGAAAGTATTGCTTATGGTACTCATTTATATCATCTGAATGAGGGTTTCCAACACAGAAACTATCTTCATTAATTTTTCTTACTTTACCGTTTAAAATACCGCCAATACAAATATCCATTTTTATACCAGTTATAATGTTAACTTATACAACACAAATTTAATTTTTATATTATATAAAACAAATAATCAACTTATTTAATATTTTATATAAAAAACCCACAAAGGAAGAAGTGGGTTTTTTAACTACGTAGATGATTTCATGTTATTTAATTGAGCAAATGGCCAAAAAATAAATCAAATAAAATCATCAAATTATGTTATTTAAGCATTCGTCACAATTGTGATATTCGAAGCTTGTGGGCCTTTTTTACCCTGTGTCACAGTAAACTGAACACGCTGGCCTTCTAGAAGAACTTTAAAGCCTTGTGTTTGAATCTCAGAAAAATGTGCAAAAACATCTTTACCTTCATCAGTTTGAATAAAACCAAAACCTTTAGTTTCATTAAACCATTTTACTGTACCAGTAGCATTAGACATAAATTAATCCTAATTTTAAAAACATTATCATTTGTTATTCCAATTGAACTAAAAAATATACACTCTACTTAAATATCTAATAATATACGGAGGATTATAAATAAAACTGCGAAAAGAGAGATTTAGGGTAACATGAATATTTTTGTAGTTAATGTCGACTATACACGCTTCTTAACGAATTGCAATCTCTATCTTGATTAATTGATTTTCCATACAATTTGTGCGTCTCTAACGATCACTTATCCATTGATTTTAAATGCTATTTTTTAATTTAGTTAATTGTTTTAACTTCAATATATTAATTAAATATATCTTATTTTTATACTATAAAATTTTATCTTTTGAAAATTATTAAGCTTCTCTTTACGCTCTAAAACTACTTTAATATCTTACTAAAATATTTTACTTTTTTATAAAATATACAGACTTGTATATATACACTTCATGTATTCTGATTTAAAGTACGTTTGCAGCTTAACATATTGATGATAAACAGGAAGTAGCCACGTGAACGGTCTCTTAGTTTTTATAACCATTGCTTTTCTTACCTTATCCAGCCCTGGACCAGGCGTTTTATTTACAGTAACAAATTCAATAAATTATGGTGTACGTACCGCTTTATTCGGTATTAGCGGTTTAATCATTGGTATGTTCATTATCGCTGTGATTTCTGCAAGTAGTGTTGGTCTCATTATTACCAGTAACCCCACCATCTTCACTGTTTTAAAGTTTATTGGGGCCTTTTATCTTATGTATTTAGGTTATAAAAACTTTATAAAGAAATCTCCTACTCAAGATTTACTAGAAACTGAACACAACGATAAAATCGTGAAGAAATCAAAACTTTTTTATCAGGGGCTATTTGCTTCATTACTTAATCCGAAAACGATTGTCTTTTTTATTGCACTTTTTCCTCAGTTTATTGATATTAAAAAAGAAATATTAAATCAATTTCTCATTTTATCTTTAACCTTTTGCTTTATCGGATTTTTAATTCATTTAGTTTATGCTAATTTTTCTTCAATTTTTAAAGAGAAAATGCTTGCCGGAAATAATTTTGCAAAACTGAATAAAGCGAGTGGTTGTATTTTCTTTCTTCTCGCCATTTTACTTATTACTCAATAAACAATTTGTATTATAAAAAGAAGAATGGACCAACTTGCTATATGTATTCAGCTCAAGCAAGTTGGTCTTTTTAAAAACTCACACGGTTAGCAAGCCATCCGTAAAAGAATTGTTCATACTTTGGATTTTTCTCTGTAATTTCAATATAGCGTTGGCCTTGCATAATATTTAGAAGACGTACCATCACTCTTTCCCCTTCTTGACCGCGCTTTTTAATATAGAGTGATAAAGCCTGTAAGGTAGAAGGCCCATATTCACCATCTAATTTAAGATCCCTCCATCCCTCTTTTCCTTGTCTGTTTAACAAGTTCAAAGCACGTTGTAGAAGTGGTTTTGTGAAACCAAGACCACAATTTACTCCTGTATCGAGCAGTTCTTCAGCGATGATCGGACTAATCAAATTAATTTGATCAAATCGCGGCTCAAGCCAATATTGCTTTTTATAAATATCTCTTGCAGTTTCTAAAGGTAAATCCTCCATTTCACCTTGGTATCCATAGCTACGTGCAACTGCTTGAGTAATTCCAAATTTGGTGGCTTGTCCAGAGTCAAGCGCATCATTTACATAACCACCTTCACGTTTTATAAGGGCATCTAGATATTGTTCAACATTCATGGGCCTGTCCTCATTTATATAACTCGCTGATAGCTATTAACTTTGAATATCATCTTTTGCTTTTTTTAAGTCTTTCATTACTTCAACAATAGTTTTTCCTTCTTGTTTATTAATGAAGTTAAATATCCACCTCACAATTGCCCAACCAGGCAAGCCACAAATAAAGAAGAATCCACCTAAAGTGATCATGCCCCATATATCGGTCACCCATTCATGTAAGTTCCATTTCATGATAATGAATGAACCACCAGTCAAGCTTGAGACAATAGTACAAATCAAACCTACTACCCATTCTTGAGGCGAACGTGGGAAACGCATGATTAAAACTACCGCTACGACTAAGCTTACTGCTAAAGCGATCATCATGACCGTACCATACAGCTTAAAAATAGAAGCTAGTCCATTTAATGTTAAAAAATTTTCCATAATTCAATCCTGTCTCATACTTAAAATTTGAAAATAATCGTACTTACTACATTGTTATTTCTCATATTTTTATAAAAAATTGCTATATAACCGTGCTTAGCCTAGCCGTTCTTTTTCTTTTAAAACTGGTATACATATATGACATATCTTTTTTGACCAAAAAGTTGAGATAACACGCTGCCGTATATCGGAAACTTTTGTGAGCCATTAAATTCTTTGTTAGATTCTTCATGTTCTTGATACCCTTTATCGACGAACATTAAGCCTGATCCACGGAATCGGGCTTTTTTTATTCATTTTTTATTTTTTGATAGCCGATCTCTACCACTGATTTACTATCGCCATTTTATATTCTGTCGTCCATTGAGGCAGAATACTGATCACTACTTACCAAGCCATTGATACAAAATAAAAATATGTTCTAGTAAAAATATTGCATTAGTTCTATCAATGAGCTCTTATAATTGATATTATAACTATAGTTATTATTAGTCAATAACTATAGTTGTTTTACTAGATATAACTTTAGTTATATATTTGTGATAAGTTAGCTGGTGCGATCATTATGGCTCTTAAAGACCGTTTAAAAGATTCAAGGATTAAAGCTAAGAAAACTCAGGCAGAAGTTGCTGAAGCAGTAAAAATGTCTCAGCCTGCCTATCAAGCTTTAGAATCGGGAAAGAATTTAAAATCTGCTTTTCTTCCACTCATTGCACAGTTTTTAGGTGTAGACGCTTATTGGCTTACTACTGGTAACACAGAAGACTCTTTTAGAGAAAGTGATGTATTTAGTCCCACCGTTGTCAGCAGTGATGTAGTAGATCAATATGTCTGGATTGAAGTAGTTGAAGCAAGTTTTTCTTGTGGTACAGGTGAATCAATCGAATTTCATTTTGATGCAATTAATGGAAAAATTCCTTTCCCTGCTTCTTTCTTTAAAGAAAAGCGCGTTCCTCAGGAATGTATGCGCATTATTAAAGCTAAGGGCGATAGCATGACTGATTACATCAAAGATGGAGATTTAGTCGGCATTGATATTTCTCAGACAGAAGTGATTGATGGAGAAATCTATGCTGTTTATTTCGCTGGCGAGGGAATGATTAAACAAATTTTTAAAGAAGCTGATGGCTCTTTAATTTTGCATAGTTTAAATGAAAAATTTAGAGACCGCCGTGTAACTGAAGAGAACGGGAAAAACTTTAAAGTAATGGGCCGTCAGTTCTGGCGAGCAGGTTAAATGAGTTATTAAATATAGCTAAAATAATAATTCTATCATTTTCAAATTTCTTACTTTTTTATAATTTTAATTATTTATATAACTTAGAGACATAAAAAAAACCTATCTCCTTTAAAAGAGATAGGTTTTCTTGCTTTAGTACCATGATGTTATCAACAATATGTATTTAAACGATAAAGTTGATTAAAACCAGCATAAAAGCTTTTTCCATCTTGGTTTAGCTCAATTTCTTCACCAGTTTGAAGCTGAATTTTCTTTCCAACTTCTACCCAACGATATCCATCAAGCGAATTTTGCTTACGCACATGAGGAATAATCCTCACATTGATTTCATTGCCATTTACGGCTGTGGCAATGTGCCACTCATTTACTATATTCACAATCGTATTCACTCATTACTGAGCTCATGTGATTTAACGGTATTTAATTAGAACGCTAGATTTAAGGTATGGACAGTTCGTCTAGAATTTAATATTTAGCTTGATATAGGGTTATTTATAAGCTAATTGCTTTTCATGAGTTCGTATCATGAAAAGTAGTACATCACAGAGCATAATATTTTTTGGATGCGGGAGTCGGATTTGAACCAACGACCTTCGGGTTATGAGCCCGACGAGCTACCAGACTGCTCCACCCCGCAATTGGAAGTATGCTTTATACGCCTATATATTTTATAAAGCAAACTTTATTTTTTAATCGGTTGTAATTATTAACAATTATCTTTTTATTAATTTTTTATTTTTACCATTCAGTCTAAATCGACATCGTAATTTCTAATTTTTATTTCTTTAAATTGTTGTATTTATTTTAAATAGAACGCGATATTCATAGACATCAATTGCCTTGCTTGGATAGCTTTTATACTATCTAGTTTCATCCCATTATTAATAGTTTATATGTCTGATCCTCAGTTTTCTCTAAGCGAATATCTCGGCACTGTGCAGGAAGTCATACGCCTGACCTTTGACGAACCGGTATGGGTTAGAGCAGAGATTCGGAATTTAAATATTAAAGGTGGACATTACTATTTAGAACTTGCAGAGAAAGATGTTGACACCGATAAAGTGATAGCCAGTTGTAAGGCAACCATCTGGAAATTTTCAGCGAGTAAAATTGTTTTAAAGTTTGAACGTGAAACAGGAATTGAGTTAGCAAGTGATTTAAACGTTTTAATTAAAATTAGAGCACGTTTTGATCCGCAATACGGATTTTCAGTCAATATCGAAGAAATTGACTCAAGTTTTACACTTGGGGAAATTGCAAAACGTTATCAACAAATTGTAGAGCGTTTAACCCAAGAAGGTTTGATTCATAAAAATAAACTTCTCCCTACCCCTTTTGATATTGAAAATGTTTTAGTGATTGCTCCTCAAAATGCTGCAGGTTTGGGTGACTTTAAAAAAGATGCAGATGCATTAGAAAGAAATGAGGTTTGTCATTTTGTTTATCAAAGTGCGACCTTTCAGGGGAATACTGCTGCTGTTAGCCTTATGGAGTCCTTGGCAACAGGTTTAAAGCAATGGGCAAATCGTTATAACTTTCCACCAGATCTGATTGTAATTATTCGTGGTGGTGGTGCTGTAAATGACTTAGCTTACTTAAATGATTATGAGCTTGCCGCACTTCTCTGTAAACGCAGCGTTCCGATTTGGGTTGGTATCGGGCATGAAAAAGACCGTACCATCCTTGATGAGATCGCACATCGTTCGTTTGATACTCCAAGTAAAGTGATTGCTGGTATTCGTAATCATATTGTTGAACGTGTACAAGAAGCGGTAGATAGTCTACAAACGATTAAACTGCTTTCTCAGCATCAAATCACGACTTATCAAAGCAAAAATGATCAATTGCTTCATCACATTAAGTCTTCTGCACAAAATCAACTTAACTCGGCGCATCGTCTACTTGACCAGATGAAAGAACGTATTCAGTTCAGCTCACAGCAACAAGTTAAATTTTCCTTAGCTCAAATCGAGTCATTAATGAAAGAAATCCTTTTGCAAAACCCTAAACAGGTTCAAGCTAAAGGCTATGCAATTGTCAGATCCGAAGGAAAAGCGATTCGCTCTATACACCAAATTTCAAGCCCCTCCATTGCCATTGAAATGCAAGATGGCGTAGTTGAAGCCAACATTACACAGGTAATCCCAAATGAAGAATGAAGAGTTAACCTTTAAGGATGGCCATGACATTTTGAAGAAAAATGCTGAATTGTTAGAATCACAGGAAAGTCCTGATATAGATAATTTAATGAAAATTGTTGAAGAGTCTATTAGCGCTTATAAAGCTTGCAAATCTCGAATTGAAGCTGTCCAACAAGCTTTAGATGAGACTTTTAAAGAATAAAATTTCCATAAAAAAAGCCCATTTCTACTTCTCATTGAAGAAATGGGCTTAGTGAACACCACTTAGTCCTGAAATGCAAAAATGAGGATTAGGTCACATTTTTGCAAAAACATAGTCCCATAACGACCTGCGATGTTCAATATTTTAATTGTGTCTATACGTTAGTTTGGCTTAATTTCCACCATCTAAGACCGTAAGAAACACAAACTCTGCTGATGCTTATTGTTAAATTTAGTTTAAGAGTTATTCCTCACTGAATGGACCAATTAATTGATAAATTTTGCCGTCTTTAGGATTCTCATATAACAAATCCATGTTTGGTAAAATAATATCGTCATTAATTTCAATATGTTCAACACTTTTATGAAGTTCAAGTGCATGGTCATTCATTGGTCTAACTTTTGCCAACGCGATTGATTCTTTATCAAACTGGTCCTTGATAATTACTTTTAATCTTTTCATAAAAATCTCCTGAAAAATAAATTTTTAATATAAATAATGGGTTAAGTTTAAAATGAGCTAATCGCAGAATAGCCGATTGGCATAGCAAAAAAAGTTAAAATAAATGCAGCTGTACGTTGTAAATTGCGTTGATTTAACCAAGTTACTTTATTTGAAATGAGGACAGTTCCAAACATAATCCATAAAAAAGCAATTGGGGTAATTAAAGATAAAAAGACAACAATGTGAATAAAATACAAATGCGGAACTTCCCACGCTGCATGTGGAAAAATCGCCGAAGCAAAGAGCAAAGCTTTCGGGTTTAAAAGTGTTGCAAGAAATAAAGCTTTTGGCGTAATCAGTGGGCGATCTAACTTAATATCTTCGGTTGAAGTAATCCAAAGTTTAAAAGCGAGATAAAGAATGAAACTCGCACTCATCAATTTTAATATAGCAGGAAGCCATGGAATAAAATGAGATACCGACTCAAGTAAAACACCCCATGAGGTAATCGCGATCAGATAACCTATTACCTCTGCCGGAATTAGCTTAAGAGAGTGCTTTAGCCCTGCTTGCAAGCCAGCCGAGGCTAATAATGTATTTGTTGGTCCTGGAGTCAACAAAATAGTGACCACAAGTCCAATAAATAAAAATGACACCATAGGCCAAAAACTCGATTGATTACGCTAGGCGAAATATGTCAAAAATGAGCATCTATTGTCGACAAAATCGTTGTAACAAGAAATATTACAAATACTTTTTTTTTTAAAATTAATAATTTAATAAAAAGTGAATTTATATTCATTAAAATTTATTCCAATTTTAAATTTGCAAAATGCGTCACACATTTATAAAAAAACACTGCATTAACTTAAAAAGATATTAAACTCCAAAATCATATATTTTTTTAAAAATAAGTGATTATTTATATATTTTTTAGGCCATTTTCCCACTTCTTAAATAGCAAAAAAAGAAATATCACACGCCTTGAAATTACCAAATTGATCAATATATATACACATGAAAATCGTGATTTTACTGAATAGATGTATCGTTCCCCATCAATTCATTAATCGCCGCTTTCATCGAATTAAATAGTTGATGGAGGATGCATGATGAATGCTTATGTTCGCCCTCATCCCGATGGTTTTAAAGCTTATTTAGGAAAGGATGCAAAAACCGGCCTCTACATTGTAAGAGTTGGTTGGACAATATATGAGACTAATGCCACTGGTTCTGTTTTGTATATTGTTAAACAGGAAAGTAAAATTCCATTGGATGTAGAAAAGTTTAAAACTGATCGTTCCAAAATTTATGACGCACTTTTAAGTGAAGTGCAATTTCAACGCAAAAAACAACTGGCTATTGATCTTCAAAAGTCCAATATTCCCTCTTATGATCGTAAAGCCTATAAAAAACGGCGCGGCTTTACAGGCTCTTAAACAAAACTATCAATAGTCAATAGATACAGAAAAAGCACCCGTGGGTGCTTTTTCTTTTAACGACCAGTTGCGATTAATACAAACAGGCTCAGTATTAATGTGCTTAATGATCGTTTGCAGTGTACGTGGACTTCATGCTCAGCTCCGTGAGCGTACTGTTCAATGTTTTCCATTACGTGTGCCCTTAAAGTTCACACTGATAATTTGCCTATTTTTCATCCATAAAAAAATTAGCCAAAAGTATTATATGAAAATAAATTTTGTAGTTTGTCTTGAGCAATCTATTTTTTACCTTTTAAAAAATTTAATTAGAAAAGCACTTGTAACATTCTTATACGAGGTTAATTCCTTATTGAGCATTTGTAGACCTTTCATTTCAAAGTGCCCAATAGGAAAAATGATTTTATAAAATGAAAAAAGATAACAATATTCGGTTTTTTAATAATAGCCTTTCAAAAGGAGAATATTAAAATGAATAGCTCGCAAGAACCAAATCAATCTCTGTTTAATCAAGCATCTACTTCAGTTCAAGCCTGCATTGAATGCATGTTTGCTTGTAAACATTGTGCCTCAGCATGTTTGCAAGAAGAACATGTGCATATGATGCGTGAATGTATTAAACATTGTTTAACCTGTGTCGAAACCTGTCAGCTTTGCACATCTTTAGAATTAAGACATTCAGAGCTTGCTGAACAAGCCATGCAATTATGTGCCAGCGCGTGCCAACTTTGTGCAGCTGAATGTAGCAAACACGAACATGAGCATTGCCAGATTTGTGCCAAAGCTTGTTTAGCATGTGCTAAAGCTTGTCTGGCATATCGTGCTTAACTTCTAGTTTTATTGTAGAAACCTACGGCCTATTAGGCTCGTGGGTTTTAAATATTTAAAGAACAAACAATTAGAAAATTAAAGTTTTTAGATGAGATGAAAAACTACTTTTCTTTAGGCATAAAAAAAACCCGCATCTTGGGGAAAATGCAGGCTCTTAGATCTCCCACAACGACCATGAGTTCATTATTAAGCTTGAACTTTAAACCGTTGACTCAATGTACCCTTAATAAAAACAAATTGCAATACAGAATAGTCTGTATATTTAAAATATTTTGTTATTTTTACATTACTTTTTCATAAATAGTTTAAAAACTATAATCTTTCCAAATAAGAAATAGTTTTTACAAGCATTAAAAAAGCCCGTTTCACGGGCTTTTCTGCAACGGTGAGCAATCTAAGATTTGTGTCTATCCATCTCTTACATGCTCTTTGCTAGCTATATGTAAGGTCTTATCGTATCTTTTGCCCTGTCCCAAGTTTCCCTGTGGATCGAGGAGATATTACGATTACCTTAGGTACAGTTATAGCATATTATTTATTCATGACTAGTCTTGTTCACGTTTTTTTACAAATGAACAAAATACTTTCAAACCTTCATATTTCAAGGGTTTTGCACCGCATTTGGGTATTGGCGAGCATTATCGCAAATGGGATACCACTTCACTTTTGAAGCAACAAAAGCATGAGAGATAACTCGCGTCGATATATCTTCATTAATGAGCCCTACTCTTAAACGCACCACTTCTGGTTTATCTAAACGTTCACTCCAGACAGGTGAGCCACAAGTTTTACAAAATACTCTTTTTTTATTATGCGATGCAAAATAAGCCTGTAAAAGGTTTTCACCCTGTACCACATTTAAGTCACTTTTTTGTACTTGAGTGATGGCCGCAAAAGCAGCGCCTTGGGCTTTTTGGCATTGTTTACAATGACAAACCATAATGGGTTCTAATTCGGCATTAATACGGAGTTGAATGCCATTACAAAGACAAGAAGCTGTATAAGCCATGATTTTTCCTTTTTTATTTTTATAAGGTTTAACTTACACCTACACCTTTTTCAATGTGGTCTAAAATCGCACACGAAGCCTGCTGGTCACCACAGCAATCATCGGCAGAAGCCTGCAAAATATTAACCATTTCTTGTAAATGAGCAATTTTTTGCTTTAATTCAGCAATGTGTTTTACTGTTAAGGCTTTCACCTCTGCACTATGCCGATCAGTATTTTTCCAAAGTGAAATAAGTTCTTTCATCTGTTCAGATGAAAAACCTAACTCTCGAGCATGTTTTAAAAAGTTCAAAGTTTTAAGGTCTGTTTCTGAATAAATACGATACCCAGAAGCAGAACGCTGAGCTGCTTCAAGTAAACCGATTTCTTCATAGTAGCGAATCATTTTCGCTGAAATGCCCGAATGTTTGGATGCCTGACCGATATTCATCTCACACCTCAAATATTAAATTTGGTTTAAGACCTGCTGTCATGATCTTAAACCAAAAGTTGCTTTTCAGCACGCTTACTGTACTAGCGCGTGAAAACGTTTTAAACGTAACGCATTGCCTAAAACAAAGACTGAAGAAAGTGCCATTGCACCTGCTGCAAACATTGGCGAAAGTAATACACCAAATGCTGGATATAAGGCACCCGCTGCAATTGGAATCAGCGCTACGTTATATACAAATGCCCAGAACAGGTTTTGACGAATGTTTCGCATGGTGGCTTTACTTAATGCAATTGCGTTCGGTACACCTTTTAAACTACCAGACATGAGCACAACATCAGCTGCTTCGATGGCAACATCTGTTCCTGTACCAATGGCCAAACCAACATCTGCTTGTGCCAAGGCTGGTGCGTCGTTAATGCCATCACCTACAAAGGCCAAACGACCATATTGTTTTTGCAATTGGCGAACTGTGTCTACTTTACCTTCGGGTAAAACCTCTGCCACCACTTCATCAATGTTCAGCTTTTTGGCAATTGCTTGCGCCGTATGGCGGTTGTCTCCTGTAATCATGGCAACTTTGAGACCTAATTGATGCAAGGCCTCAATCGCAGCATAGGTTGTTTCTTTAATTGGATCCGCCACAGCAATAATTGCAGCTAGTTGTTGGTCAATAGCAACATAAAGCGGTGTTTTGCCTTCTTCACCTAATTGAGCCGCAATCGCTTGGAATGAGCTGGTGTCTAAACCAAGTTGATGCATATAACGGTCTGCGCCAATTTGTACTTTTTGACCTAAAACTTCCGCTTCAATACCTGAACCTGTAATCGAGTTAAATGCTGTTACGGGTAATAAGTTTAAGCCTTCGCTTTCTGCTGCTTGAACAATCGCAAGTGCAATTGGATGTTCAGACTTGGCTTCGACCGAAGAAACTAAAGTCAGTACTTGCTTACGTTCAAAGCCAGATTGCACATTAAAGTCTGTCAGTGTCGGTTTGCCTTCGGTGAGTGTACCCGTTTTATCAACGGCAACGACCTGTGCTTCTTGTAAAAGCTGCAAAGCTTCACCTTTACGGAACAAGACACCTAACTCAGCACCACGTCCAGTACCGACCATAATAGAAGTTGGCGTTGCAAGCCCCATCGCACAAGGACATGCAATAATCAGTACCGCAACGGCATTCACCAAACCAAAAGTTAGTCCAGGCTCTGGTCCCCAAATAAACCAAACCAAGAAAGTGATTGCAGCAATTAGCATGACAGCCGGTACAAACCACATGGTGACTTTATCAACTAAACCTTGAATCGGAAGTTTAGAACCTTGAGCTTGTTCAACCATGCGAATAATTTGTGAAAGTACAGAAGAAGAACCAACAGCGGTTGCCCGAATGTTTAGAGTCCCGTTCTGGTTGACAGTACCACCAACTACTTGTTGCCCTACTATTTTTTCAACAGGAACAGGTTCCCCCGTAATCATAGATTCATCAATGTAGCTGTGACCTTCTACCACTTCACCATCGACTGGCACACGCTCACCCGGACGAATTTCTACAATAATTCCACTGACCACTTCGGCAACTGCAACTTCCACCACTTGACCACCACGCTGGATACGAGCCGTTTTAGGCTGCATTCCCACTAGGTGTTGAATGGCTTGTGAAGTACGTCCTTTAGCTTTGGCTTCGAAATAACGTCCGAGTAAAATTAAACTGACAATAACAGCAGCCGCTTCAAAGTAAACATTGACGGTACCTTGTGGTAAAACCTGCGGCATAAAGGTAGCTACGACTGAGAAACTGTAGGCAGCCAAGGTTCCAACAGCGACCAACGAGTTCATATCTGGTGCTAAACGCCATAAAGCTGGAATCCCTTTTTGGTAAAAACGGCGACCAGGAAAAATGAGAACTAATGTGGTCAAAACAAACTGTAAAAGCCAGCTATTGTATTGACCAATCGTGTTCATGACCCACATGTGAAAAGCTGGAATGAGATGTGAACCCATTTCCAAAATAAACACAGGTAAGGCCAATACAATCGAAATGATCAAATCTTTTTTAAGCTGATCTAACTCTGAAGCTTTTTTATCGAGTTGTACATCTTGATTTTTTTCAGATGCTTTCGCGTCGTAACCTGCTTTTTTAACAGCACGAATTAGGTCTTCAACATTGACTGAATTATCTGCCTGCACCCAAGCTTGCTCTGTTGCTAAGTTGACGGTTGCCTCTTGAACGCCGTCTACTTTTTTTAGGGCTTTTTCTACACGTGCAACACAAGATGCACAGGTCATGCCCTCAATAGACAACTCCACTGGCGCAGCTTTTGGAACATCATACCCCGCACGTTCAACTGCTTTAACCAGTGCTTCACGCTGAATCGGTTGACTTGAATAAACAACAGCTTTTTCTGTTGCCAAATTAACATTGGCAATCTCAATATTTTCAACTTTCTTAAGTGCTTTTTCGACACGTCCTACACAGGAGGCACAGGTCATGCCTTCGATTGGAAGTGTTTCACTATATGCTGGCAATTTTGTGGTTTTTGAGTCCATCAAACACCTCTGCAAATCTGCAAAATTTAATATTCTGTATTGAGCATACAGATTCCCATCATGGGAAGGTCAAGCATATTTTTTTAAAAATTTGGTCTTGACCTTACAATCATGACAAGGTTTAGACTCAGTCTTATCTAAACAAACATCTCATTCTTGGTGGAGTATGAACATGAA
Source organism: Acinetobacter nosocomialis (assembly GCF_041021905.1). Taxonomy (NCBI): domain Bacteria; kingdom Pseudomonadati; phylum Pseudomonadota; class Gammaproteobacteria; order Moraxellales; family Moraxellaceae; genus Acinetobacter; species Acinetobacter nosocomialis. Next base: position 1,296,668 of record NZ_CP157432.1, on the reverse strand, counting down.
ACTACTTATTGAAAATATGACTTGTGGTGGCTGCGCACGTGGTGTGACTGCAACGATTCAAGATGTCGATCCAAATGCAAAAGTAGATGTAGACTTAGCAACCAAAATCGTGACTGTTGAAAGCAGTGAAAGTGTCGATAAAATTACTGAAGCACTTGAAGAAGATGGTTTCCCAGCGAAAGTGCAATAGTGAATAAGGCCTAACCTTTAAAGTTAGGCCTTTATTTTTTAGCTTATTAATATTGACTCAAAGCTGAAATTTTTTAATTCGATAATCCAGTGCTGCCCGAGTTAGTCCCAATAAGCGGGCCGCTTCAGACACCTTATGATTTGCCTTTTTTAAAGCTGTTAAAATTAACTGCTTCTCGTGTTCTTCTAAATTAAACTCTGCCTGCAACAATTGTTCAAAGTCAGTTTTAACAGCTACAGCCTGCTCTGGGTCATGCTTAATCTGTGGGAAAATGGCATTTAACTTAATCAACTGCTGATTGTCCGTTAATAAAACCGCCCTTTCTAATAAATTTTCCAACTCGCGAATATTGCCTGGCCATTCATATTGCTGCATAAAAACTTTGGTCTTTTCACTTACACCCTGAATGGTTTTGCCGTACATTTTTTCAAAGCGATGAAGAAAGTGTTCAACCAATAAAGGAATATCTTCACGGCGCTCCCGCAAAGGCGGAATCTGAACTGGAAAAATATTTAAGCGATAATACAAATCTGCCCGAAAGCGCCCTGTTTTCACAGCCTGCTCAAGATCTTCATTGGTTGCTGTAATTACACGAACATCTAAAATACGAGTTTGTGAGTCTCCTACTCGCTCAAATTCACCTTCTTGCAAAATGCGTAATAGTGCTGCTTGTGCACGAGGTGAAAGCTCAATCACTTCATCTAAAAAAATCGTACCGCCATTGGCTCGTTCAAACTTACCCAAACGAGATTGATGTGCCCCTGTATAGGCACCCTTTTCTACGCCGAATAGCTCAGACTCAATTAACTCTGGTGGAATCGCTGCACAGTTTACCGCAATAAAAGGTTGGTCTTTTCTTTGGCTATTTTCATGAACTCCTCGTGCAAAAGCTTCTTTACCAACCCCTGTTTCGCCTTGTAGCAAAATAGAAACTTTCGAGCCTGCTGCTTTGGTTAATAATGCACAGACCTGTTTATAAGATGCTGACTTACCCACAGAACTAAATAATTGGTAATCGGCTTCACTGTCGCTATAAATTGATTTTTTTAGTTCAAAAAGTTCAGCCTGCAACGCAATCAGTTCTTTCTCCATGGGTTCCGGTGACATGAATTGAATCAGCTCATCTGCATTTTCCCACTCTTCTAAAGGCTTACCAATAATACGGCAATGCTCATCGCCGCAAGCTTTACACTCTATTTCTTGATAAATAATGGTCATGCCTGTCGCAAAACTGCTGTATCCGCATGCATAACCCAGAAGCATCCAACACGCAGGTTCATCACTTGGGCCAAAATGCTCTAAATGCACATCGGCTTCAAAAGAGTTAAGCCAATTTAAATCGGCATAAAACTGTTTTTTATCTTGGCTTAAATTGAGCTGGTTGGCCTGTACTTGCACCATTCCACGAATCGCATGCATTTGTGGGCCTGCCATAAAAGCATCGTGTTCATTTAAATCGGGACGCATTTTTGTTGTAACTTCTGCATCCTTTAACCCAGCTTGATACCCTAAACGAATAAAAAAACGCTTGGTTCGCTCAAGCCCAATCATGTGCGCTAAGTCTTTACGCAAATATCCCATAATGCTGGTGTGTAAAAGCAGCATTCGATATTCATCAAACCAGATTTGGCCGTGGGCAGTATCAAAATGCAGTTTAGACAGCAAATCGTGAATTTCTTGCGGATGATCTGCGTATCGTCCCGTTGTATCGTATTTTACTCGAGCCATGAGTGATCTGTTTTAATCCATTAAACACATTTGGGTTTTATCTCATCTTATCGAAGAACAAGATAAATGTCCTAGTACCTTAAAGACATAACTTCATACTAAAAAAGTATTTCTAAATCTCTCCTTTTAAAGCCCCAAACAATCTAAAAAGAAATTTTTACGACCCTCTTCATCAAATCATGAATATATCTATTTCACTATTCAAAAAAATTCATGAAATGGTGAATTTTAAAAATGCCTTACTTTTTATAAAAAACTTAATTAATTGTTTTTAATAATAAAAATAAAGTTGGCATAGCTTTTGTAAAGCTTATAGCGAGAGCAAGGAGCATTCATCAATTTCAAGACCATGTCTTGATGGAGTACAGCATGACGCAACCTCAAGTCGAAGCATTAACCAAATATATCCGGGTCACTGGCGACTTAAACGCAGAGTTTATCGAATTCGATTTTGCCATTCACGACCCCAGTCTATTTGTGGAACTGGTTTTGCCTAAACATGCATTTAATGATTTTTGTAAGACCAATCAAGTGGTTGAAATGACCCAAGAGCAACAAGCTTTTAACGATGCGCAGGAAGAAAAATGGCGCTATGGCACTGAAGCAACCTTAGTCGGCACGCAACGTAATAGTAACGATCACGATGATCAGATGTAAAAATATAAGGAGATAAAGCCATGACTTTAGAAATCAAAACGTCAAATGTCGAACCTATCCGCCAGAACTACGCCTATATCGAAAGACGATTTGGTACTAAGCCAGCAACTCGATATCAAGAAGTAAGTTTCGATGTACAGGCAGAAACTAACTTTCACTATCGTCCTTTGTGGAAACCTGAAAAGACCTTAAATGACAAAACCCATACTGCCCTGCAAATGCAAGATTGGTATGCATTTAAAGACCCTCGTCAATTCTATTATGGAACTTATGTTCAGCACCGTGCGCGGTTACAAGACACCGCCGAAAGTAATTTTGCTTTTTTTGAAAAACGTCAGCTTGCAGAACATTTGTCTGATGAAGTCAAAGCCAAGGTCATTGAGTACCTATTGCCATTTCGCCACGTTGAACAAACGGCAAACTTACACATGATGTCTGGCAGTGCCTATGGGTATGGCACGGTGCTTACTCAAGCTTGTATTTATGCCGCGATGGATCATTTAGGAATTGCGCAGTACATCTCGCGTATTGGCTTAGCTTTAGATGGCAACAGCGGCGACTCACTACAGCAGGCAAAACAGGCTTGGATGCAACATCCTGCATGGCAAGGCTTACGCCGTCTGTGTGAAGAAAGCCTCACCGAGCAAGACTACTTCAAACTTTTCTTATTACAGAACCTTGTGATTGACGGCTTTGTGACAGGGCTTGTTTATCAACAGTTTGATCAGTGGTTAGTCACTCAAAATGCTCGCGACTTAGCCATGCTGACTGATTTTATGAAAGACACTTTAGGTGATTTACGTAAGTGGTCAGACACCGTCATTAAAACTGCGGCAGCAGAATCCGATCACAACAAACAGCTATTAAATGAATGGTTCACTCAGTCTTTAACTCAAGTAAAAGCAGCTTTTACACCGTGGGCAACAGCAGCCTTATCAGCAGATGCAGTCAATCAAGCAGAACATGCCGTTATTGAACGCGCAAAAAAACTCGGCCTACAACCACTTACAAATGCTTAAGGAGAAGCAACATGTCTAAAGTCTATCTCGCATTACAAGACAACGATACTTCACGCTACATCCTCGAAGCGATTGAAGAAGATAACCCTGAAGCTTCAATTCAGTATTTACCCGCCATGATCCGAATTGAAAGTGAAACTGATTTGGTCATTAAAGCCGAAACCGTTTCTGAAAAACTAGGCCAAGATTGGGACATCCAATCGTTACAACTCAACATGATTACGCTGGGTGGCAACGTCGAAGAAGATGACAATACTTTCCGGCTTCACTGGAATTAATCACAACATAGATGTTGTTTAACAAAGATTTAAGGATGATCAATCATGACAACTCAAACGAAAGAAACCAGCAAAAAGTTAAATGCTAAAGATCGTTACCGCGCATTAACCCGTGATCTGGACTGGGACTTTTCCTATGCTGACCGTAAAGACGCCTTTCCTTATGAAGAATTTGAAGGCATCAAAATTACGGACTGGTCTAAATGGGAAGATCCATTCCGTTTAACCATGGATGCTTACTGGAAATATCAGGCAGAAAAAGAGAAAAAACTTTATGCCATTTTTGATGCCTTTGCTCAAAACAATGGTCAGATGAATGTCAGCAATGAACGTTACTTAAATGCGATCAAACTCTTTTTAACAGCGGTGACCCCACTTGAATATCAGGCCTATCAAGGCTATGCCCATGTAGGTCGCCAGTTTAGTGGTATTGGAGCACGTATTGCTTCTCAGATGCAATCAATTGATGAGCTGCGTCATGTACAGACTCAAATTCATGCCATGAGCCATTACAACAAGTTCTTTGATGGTTTTCAGGACTGGGCACATATGCATGACCGCGTTTGGTATTTGTCTGTGCCTAAATCATTTTTTGAAGATGCCCGTTCTGCCGGACCTTTCGAGTTTTTATTAGCGATTAGTTTTGCTTTTGAATATGTACTTACCAACTTACTGTTTGTGCCGTTTATGTCAGGTGCAGCTTATAACGGCGATATGGCAACTGTAACCTTTGGCTTTAGTGCGCAGTCAGATGAAGCTCGCCACATGACGCTTGGTCTTGAAATTGTGAAATTCTTGCTCGAACAGCATGAGGACAACGTGCCGATTGTGCAGGAATGGATTGATAAATGGTTCTGGCGTGGAACGCGTTTGCTTTCAATTGTGGGCATGATGATGGATTACATGCTGCCAAACAAAGTGATGTCTTGGAAAGAAGCTTGGGAAGTTTATTTTGAACAGGCAGGCGGTGCGCTATTTAAAGATTTAAGCCGTTATGGCATTCGCATGCCGAAATATAGCGATGTCATTGTGAAAGAAAAAGAGCATGTCTCACATCAGGCATGGTGGATTTTCTATAACTTTGGTCATGCTGCTGGTTTCCACACTTGGATTCCAACCGACGAAGAAATGGATTGGTTATCGGCTAAATATCCAGACACTTTCGATAAATACTACCGTCCAAAATGGGAGTTGGCTCGCAAAATGGAAGCCGAAGGTAAACGCTTCTACAGCGCAGGTTTACCACAGCTTTGTCAGGTTTGTCAGATTCCAATGACCTTTACCGAAATGGGCGATGACCCGACTCAATTTAGTTATCGCCATAGCATTTACCAAGGCGAACGCTACCACACCTGTTCAGATGGCTGTCATGACATTTTCGAACGCGAGCCTGAAAAATATATACAAGCATGGCTACCTGTAAATCAAATATTGCAAGGTAACTGTGGTGGCGGTGACCTCGAAACTATGCTCCGTGATTATTACCGCATGAATGTGGGTGCCGACAATCTGGATATTGAAGGTTCACCAGACCAACAGCGCTGGAAAAAATGGAAAGGCAACGCAGCTTAAGCACAAGGAATTGTTCAGGCAGTCATCAAGCTGCCTGATAGGAAATAAGGAGATTGAACATGACTGTTCGCGCGATACATAACAACTATCAATTTGAACCACTGGATCTGCAAAAAAATTATGGCGATCAATTCTTACTTTACGTGGGTTGGGATCATCACACACTTTTTTGCTCGGCACATGCCATGCTTGCCTCGCCTCAACAAACTTTTGGACAGTTGATTGAGCAACAAATTACAGGTGGTTTTGCTCAACATCCAGATTTTTCCAAAATTGATTGGTCAAAAGTGCAATACACCTTAGATGGTCAAACAATTAGTCCTGAGAGTACAAAAACTTTGGTAGAGCTTGGTTTTGGGCATAAGTCATTACTTCGTTTCGTTACGCCAGAGTTAAATGGCTATAACGACAGCTACGTTTAATTCGGAGGTATGTCATGAGTTATCAAGTCACCATTGAACCGATCGGAACAACGATTGAAGTAGAAGAAGACCAGACCATTTTAGACGCCGCTTTACGTCAAGGCGTTTGGTTACCCTTTGCTTGTGGTCACGGTACTTGCGGGACATGCAAGGTTCAAGTCACCGACGGTTTTTACGATGTTGGTGAAGCTTCACCATTTGCGCTCATGGATATTGAACGCGATGAAAATAAGGTGCTTGCCTGCTGCTGCAAACCACAGTCTGACATGGTTATTGAGGCCGATGTCGATGAAGACCCAGATTTCTTAGGTCATTTGGTTCAAGACTATCAAGCAACTGTCATTGAAATAAAAGACTTATCGCCAACCATTAAGGGGATTCGTCTACAACTAGATCGTCCAATCGAATTCCAAGCTGGCCAATATATCAATGTCCAGTTCCCAGATATTGAAGGAACTCGAGCGTTTTCAATTGCCAATTCACCAAGTGAAGTGGGCATCGTTGAGCTGCATATTCGTAAAGTTGAAGGTGGTGCAGCGACGACTTATGTACATGAACAACTTGCCACAGGCGATCAGCTTGATATTTCAGGCCCTTATGGTCAATTTTTTGTACGTAAGTCAGATGATCAAAATACCATTTTCATTGCAGGTGGTTCAGGTCTTTCAAGTCCACAATCAATGATTTTAGATTTACTTGAGTCTGGAGATAGTCGCACGATTTACCTCTTCCAAGGAGCACGAGACTTAGCAGAGCTATACAACCGAGAATTGTTTGAACAACTTGTGAAAGACTATCCGAACTTCCGCTATATCCCTGCCCTGAATGCACCAAAACCAGAAGACCAATGGACTGGATTTACCGGATTCGTGCATGAGGCTGTTGCCGATTACTTTGAAAATCGATGTGGCGGGCACAAAGCGTATTTGTGCGGCCCACCCATCATGATCGACTCGGCAATTTCAACACTCATGCAAAGCCGCTTATTCGAACGAGACATTCACACTGAACGCTTCTTAAGTGCAGCCGATGGTGCTGCTGGACAGTCACGTTCAGCTTTATTCAAACATATTTAAAGATAAACCGTTAAGCACACCACTTTTTCAAATGAGCTTTGTATTTGCAATTTAGAAAGCCAATACAAAGCTCACAGGAGTTCTGCATCCAAAATTTTTAGCTTAAACAGACTCAAACTTTTAAAGACCGTTAAGGAATAACGTTTTTTTAGTGACAAGCCAAACAACACAGAATAGGACATTCTATGAATAACAAAATTGCTGCAATCATATGTGGTGTAATCAGCACCCTTTACCTTCCTTCTGCATTTGCAATAGAAAACGGCTCGGACTCTTTTGCTTTAGGTGCCGAAGGTATGATGGCGGGTGCCCTACCACCTGCTGGGGTCTACTTACTTAGTTATTATCAAAATTATCACGCATCAGAGTTTCAAAATGGTCCCGATCAGTTCCATGTTGATGTCAACGCCGTGGTTCCTCGTTTGGTCTGGATGACCGATCAAAAAATTATGGATGGACAACTCGGGTTTTATGCAGCTCAGCCATTGGTGGATCTAAGACTCAAAGTAAATGGAATGGCTGACTCAAACCAAGGACTCGGAGACTTGATTTTGGGTGGTATGCTCGGCTGGCATCAAGGAAATCATCACTGGATTGCAGCTTTAGAAACCGTACTGGGGACAGGTGAATATGACACTCCAAGTACGACACATCCAGTTGAAGCCAATCTCGGGAAAAACTATCACACCATTCGACCAATTCTTGCCTATAGTTATGCCAACGCAGCAGGCTTAGATCTTTCTACTAAACTGTCTTATAGCTGGAATACGCGTAACGACGCGACCGACTATAAGTCTGGACAATACATTGCGGGTGACTATAGCTTAGGTTATTGCATTAACCCCAAACTCAAAGTTGCAGTTGAAGGCTATGCTTTTAAACAAACTACAGATGACAAAGTAAACGGAAGTGACATTGGGTTTAAAGGACAAGCTTTTGCAATTGGTCCAGGCATTCAATATGCCGATAAAAACTGGTCTATCGAAGCCAAATTTTTAAAAGAAACCGAAGTCGAATATCGTCCCGAAGGCCATACCAGCTGGCTAAAATTGATTTGGGCTTTCTAAAACACATCAACGCATAGCTTCAGCTTTTGAGGCTATGCATTCTCTTTATTTAAAAATCGATACCGTTTGAATCATCTATCGGGTTCTGATCGAGTGTAAAAACAGTCCGTTGATAAGGTATCCCTTCTAAGTCATAAACCTGATAAATACAATCGAACAATGATTGTAAGTCTTCACTTCTGTCCATTGCCCGTGCAGTAATAAAAATTGGACTGACGGCGCCGTTATCTAAAATCGGAATATAGTTTAAGTGGGGAAATCGAATGGTATCGGCACTTGCCGGAATAATACAGATCCCTTCTCCCGCTGCGACTAAGCCCAAAGCCAATTGAATTTCTCGTATCTCATGCATATTTTTGGGAACCAAACTATGTTCGGCAAAAATATTCAAAAGCTGGGTTGAGAAGTTCGGTTTTGGCGAGGTGGGATACATAAACATCTTTTCATCAATCAAATCGGCCAGATATACCCCTTCTGTGCGCTGTGCAATTGGATGGCTGGTATGCGCGGCAACGACTAATCTCTCTTTACGTAAAAGGATACGCCTCACGGCGGGATCACTAATTCTTAAACGCCCAAACCCAACATCAATACGGCCTTCTTTTAATGCCTGTAACTGTTCGGTTGTACTTAATTCCATGAGCTGAATATTCAGATGGGGTTGCTGCTGACGAAATAAATAAATGATTCGCGGCAGTAAACCATAGAGTAAAGACCCGACAAAACCAATGGTCATGCTTCTTTCGATGAGACCAATACGCTTGGTCATACTTTTTATTTCTTCAGCATTCGACAAAAGTTTAACAGCGTGCTGATAAAAGAAATGCCCTGCTGGTGTGGTTTGTAAAGGCCGGCTTCCTCGCTCAAACAGTTGAATGCCAAGCTCGCTTTCCAAATTTTGGATTTGCCGGCTCAAAGGCGGTTGAGCAATAAATAGTTTTTCGGCTGCCTTGGTGAAGCTCTGTTCTTCTACAACAGCCACAAAATACCGTAAATGTCTTAGTTCCATCAGGTTTCCATACCTTTAAGATATATTAAAATGCAAATTCAGTCTTAGACACAGTTTAACCATTCTTTTAAGGTATATACAAGCAATAACCCGATGAAGTTATAGATCACTTGTATAGCACCGATTGAAATCATACTGGCCAACATTCGATCTATCTATCTTTATCCATTCGCGGTTAAACACCCGACGCGTTTATGCGCTTCATTGACATATTAGGATATCAAGACCTTTTAAATCGTAGCGAAGGTCTTGATGACTTCCACCCTTTGGAAAGTCGGAGAACGGACATGCCACGTATTCCTGTAATCAATACCAGCCATCTTGACCGTATTGATGAATTACTTGTAGACAATATCGATACAGGTGAATTTAAACTTCACCGCTCAGTTTTTACTGATGAAGCCTTATTTGACCTCGAAATGAAATACATCTTCGAAGGTAACTGGGTTTACTTGGCACACGAGAGCCAAATTCCAAATAATAATGACTACTATACGACTTATATTGGTCGTCAGCCGATTATCATTGCCCGGAACCGTAACGGCGAACTTAATGCCATGATCAATGCATGTTCACACCGCGGAGCACAACTTTGCCGTTACAAGCGTGGTAACAAAGCAACATATACTTGCCCTTTCCACGGCTGGACTTTTAATAACTCAGGTAAATTACTCAAAGTAAAAGACCCAACTGACGCAGGTTACTCTGACTGCTTTAACCAAGACGGCTCACACGACCTTAAAAAAGTAGCTCGTTTTGAGAGCTACAAAGGCTTCTTATTTGGTAGCTTAAATCCCGATGTTCCTTCACTTGAAGATTTCTTGGGTGAAACCACCAAAATCATCGATATGATTGTTGACCAGTCTGAACATGGTTTGGAAGTTTTACGTGGTTCATCTACCTATACCTACGAAGGCAACTGGAAACTCACCGCTGAAAATGGTGCCGATGGTTACCATGTTTCTGCTGTTCACTGGAACTATGCAGCAACGACTCAACACCGTAAAGAAACTCAAGCTGCCGATAACATTCGCGCAATGAGTGCAGGTTCTTGGGGTAAACAAGGCGGTGGCTCTTATGGCTTTGAAAATGGCCACATGTTGCTTTGGACACAATGGGCAAACCCAGAAGACCGTCCTAACTTCCCAAAAGCAGATGAATATACCGAAAAATACGGTGAAGCGATGTCGAAATGGATGATTGAGCGTTCACGTAATCTTTGTCTGTATCCAAATGTTTATTTGATGGATCAATTCGGTTCGCAAATTCGTGTACTTCGCCCACTTTCGGTTAATCGAACCGAAGTCACCATTTACTGTATCGCGCCTAAAGGTGAAGCACCTGAAGCTCGTGCACGCCGTATCCGCCAATATGAAGATTTCTTTAATGCCTCAGGTATGGCAACACCAGACGATTTAGAAGAGTTCCGTGCTTGTCAGGCAGGCTATGCAGGGGTTGCACTTGAATGGAATGACATGTGCCGTGGTTCAAAACATTGGATTTATGGACCGGACGATGCAGCAAACGAAATCGGTTTAAAACCCATGTTAAGTGGGATTAAAACTGAAGATGAAGGCCTGTATCTGGCCCAGCATCAATATTGGTTAAAAACCATGAAACATGCGATTGCATCAGAGAAAGAAATTGCTGATCAGGGAGAAACAGCATGAGTACTCAAGACAAAGCAACTTTAGAAAATATTGCTCAGTTTCTTTATCGTGAAGCACGCTTTTTAGATGATGAACAATGGGATGACTGGCTTGAATGCTATGCGCCAGAAGCTTCTTTCTGGATGCCAGCTTGGGACGACGACGATAGATTAACTGAAGATCCGCAATCTGAAATTTCACTTATTTATTATCCAGACCGTCAAGGTTTAGAAGATCGAGTGTTCCGTATTAAAACCGAGCGCTCATCCGCAACCATGCCGGACACACGTACAAGCCACAATATTGCCAACGTTGAAGTTCTCGATCGCGACGGCGACAAAGTTACTGTTCGCTTTAACTGGAATACCTTGAGTTTCCGTTACAAGACAAATTACAGCTATTTCGGTATGTCACGTTATGTGATCGATTTTTCAGGTGATCAACCAAAAATCTTGAGCAAGTATGTCGTTTTGAAAAACGACTATATCAATCAAGTGATTGATATTTACCACCTTTAAGACATACCCCCTCAGTTATCCGGACTGTTGGCTGAGGGTAAAAGTTTCAAATATTTTGTAGGATACATGCCATGTCAAACCACAATGTTGCACTTCAATTTGAAGATGGTGTTACACGTTTCATTAACGTAGCTCAAGGCGAAACCCTATCTGACGCAGCCTATCGCCAAAAAATTAATATTCCTTTGGATTGTCGTGATGGTGCATGTGGAACTTGCCGCGCATTTTGCGAGTCCGGTAGTTATGACATGCCAGAAGAAAGCTATATTGAAGATGCATTAACCCCGGAAGAAGCTGAACAAGGCTATATTCTTGCTTGCCAATGTCGACCAACTTCAGACGCCGTATTCCAGATTCAAGCGTCGTCAGATGTTTGCAAAACAGAAATTCATAGCTTCCAAGGTACTTTAGCCCGCGTTGAAAACTTATCAGACTCAACCATCACATTTGATATTCAGCTTAATGAAGGCCAACCGGATATTCATTTCCTTGCAGGTCAGTATGTGAATGTTGCCATTCCAGAAACTGGCGAAACCCGTTCATATTCATTTAGCTCAAAACCGGGCAATCGCTTAACGGGCTTTGTGGTACGTAATGTACCAAATGGCAAAATGAGCGAATTCTTAAGTAAGAATGCCAAAACTGGCGACAAAATGACTTTTACCGGACCATTCGGCAGCTTCTATTTGCGTAATGTAGTGCGTCCAGTGCTTATGCTGGCAGGTGGTACTGGCATTGCCCCATTTATGTCAATGTTACAAGTACTCGAAGAGAAAGGTTCAGAACAGCCTGTTCGCTTGGTTTTTGGCGTAACCAATGACTTTGATTTGGTTGCTTTAGAAAAGCTCAACGAGTTGCAGGAAAAGTTCCCGTGGTTTGAATACCGCACTGTGGTCGCAAGCCCTGAGAGCAACCATGAACGTAAAGGCTATGTCACTGGTCATATTGAAAGTGAATGGTTAAACGGTGGCGACGTCGATGTTTATCTATGTGGCCCGGTACCGATGGTAGAGGCTGTACGTGGTTGGTTAGAAACTGAAAATATCAAACCAGCAAATTTCTTGTTTGAAAAATTCTCTGCGAATTAACAGGTGGAGAAATTATCTATGTCAAACCGTCAAAGATTTATCGATAAGGTCGTGATTGTTACGGGTAGTGCCCAAGGCATTGGTCGTGGTGTGGCACTACAAGTTGCAGCTGAAGGTGGACAAGTCGTCATGGCTGACCGCTCTGAATATGTTGAAGACGTTCTCAAAGAAATTCAGCGTGCAGGTGGCGATGCTGTCACGATTAATGCTGACCTAGAAACCTATGCAGGCGCGCAAGCGGTAGTTGTAAAAGCCATTGAACACTATGGTCGGGTCGATGTCCTGATTAATAATGTAGGTGGCGCGATCTGGATGAAACCTTTTGAAGAGTTTTCCGAAGAAGAAATCATTAAGGAAGTGAATCGCTCATTGTTTCCAACTTTATGGTGCTGCCGCGCTGTGTTACCGACCATGATTAAGCAACAAGCGGGTGTTATTGTAAATGTATCTTCCATTGCAACCCGTGGTATTAATCGTATTCCCTACTCGGCATCTAAAGGTGGGGTAAATGCTTTAACAGCATCGCTTGCTTTTGAACATGCCAAAGACGGAATTCGAGTCAATGCCGTTGCGACGGGTGGAACCGAAGCACCGCCTCGCAAAGTACCACGTAATACCAACCCGTTAAGTCAAAATGAAAAAGACTGGATGCAACAAGTAGTTGATCAAACAAAAGATCGAACATTTATGGGCCGTTATGGCACAATTCAAGAACAAGTCAATGCAATTTTATTTCTTGCATCAGACGACGCATCGTATATGACGGGATCGGTCATTCCGGTCGGAGGTGGAGATCAGGGTTAATCTTGATCTTTTTATATGTTTGGGTAAATAACATGATTTGCATGGAGGCAATCACACATGGCAACCCTGTTCAAGACATTAAAAAATGACTGGTCCATATCAGCAACAGTTGCTGGCTTTCTTGCAGTTTTAATTTCTTACTCAGGCCCACTGATTATTTTTTTCCAAGCTGCTCAGCGTGCCCATGTGTCCACCGATATGATGGTGTCATGGATTTGGGGAATTTCAATTGGTGCTGCCGTTTCAGGTATTTATCTTTCGATTAAATATAAAACTCCTGTCATCACCGCGTGGTCTGCACCGGGCACTGCCCTGTTAGTTACCCTATTTCCCAATATCTCCTTGAATGAAGCAGTAGCCGCCTATATTACTTCTGCCATCGTTATTTTTTTAATTGGTATTACAGGTTACTTCGACAAATTACTAAAATGGATTCCGCAAGACGTCGCTGCGGGCATGATGGCAGGTATTCTTTTTCAGTTCGGTATTAACCTATTTACTGCATCTGATAGCATGCCTTTTATTGTATTTAGCATGCTCATTGTCTTTTTAATTGCCAAACGTTTAATGCCGCGCTACACCATGATTTGGGTGTTAGCTGCCGGAGTTTTATTAAGCCTTATTTTAGGCAAGATGAATCCGGTTGATGTAAGTTTTAATTTAGCAATCCCGCAGTGGATTAGCCCAGAATGGACTTGGAATTCAACACTCAATCTCGCCGTTCCTCTTATTTTAGTTAGTCTAACCGGCCAATTTTTACCGGGTATGGCGATTATGAAACTCAGCGGTTATGACACGCCAGCCAAACCCATTATTACGGCCACCAGTATTGCCTCGTTAGCCGTTGCCTGTGTCGGTGGTATTACCATTGTGCTTGCCTCAATTACCGCTGCTTTATGTATGGGTAAAGATGCACATGAACTGAAAGAAAAAAGATATATCGCAGGGATTGCCAACGGAATTTTTTATATTTTAGGAGGCTTATTTGCTGGCAGTATTGTCATGCTCTTTAGCTTACTACCTAAAGAGCTGGTGGCAGCACTGGCAGGTTTAGCTTTGTTAGGTGCTATTGCCACCAATATTTCTGTTGCCATGAAAAATGATGGTCAACGTGATGCTGCACTTATTACCTTTTTAGCTACCGCATCAGGTATGCATTTTCTTGGATTAAGTTCAGTTTTTTGGGGCATTTGTATTGGTGTAATCGCCCATTTCATTCTTACCCCACGCTCAAATCCAGCCACAAATTAAATTTTTATCTAAACGCCCAGCACTAAAATAAAGCTTCAAATGCCACATCAGGATGCAAATAATCCGCTATTCCTGATTTGGCAATTTTCATTTAATATAAATTAAATTTCATTTTTAAGATGAGTTTCTAAAATAATTGACTTTAATATTTTTATTTATTTCCACTTCAACCCTTAATATAAATTTAGCTATATTTCTAGCTGTGATTCTCAGCAATAAAATCTGTAAAAAGATATCTATAAAAACCTTAAAATTCTCACAATATAATATTTGACCCCATTTTAAAAACAAAAGAAGCAACAACCAAAATTATTAAAATAAATTATAAATTTCAATATATTACTTTATTAAAAACACAATACCTTAAAGACATAAAGATATATCAATTAGGTTTTTGACTCTATTCCAATAACAAAATAGTTTATTAAAAAATAACGCGATGCTTCACAAATTGGAGGTGAAGAAAATGGATATGAGCAAGGTTAATATTAATGAGTTAATTGATAAAGCCCGTTTTACACCTTTTCATTGGAAAGTTTTAATCTGGTGCTTACTTATTATTATTTTTGATGGGTATGATTTAGTTATTTATGGGGTTGCTCTTCCTCTATTAATGCAGCAATGGTCGTTAACTGCTGTTGAAGCTGGTTTACTCGCCAGTGCCGCTCTATTCGGCATGATGTTTGGTGCCATGATTTTCGGCACACTTTCAGACAAACTTGGACGTAAAAAAACCATCCTGATTTGTGTCACCTTATTTAGCGGATTTACCTTTATAGGTGCCTTTGCCAAAGGACCAACTGAGTTTGCCATTTTGCGCTTTATTGCAGGTCTAGGAATTGGTGGCGTTATGCCAAACGTTGTAGCACTTATGACCGAATACGCACCGAAAAAAATCCGCAGTACATTGGTCGCAATCATGTTTAGCGGTTACGCAATTGGCGGCATGACATCAGCGCTACTTGGTGCATGGCTCGTGAAAGACATGGGCTGGCAAATCATGTTTTTAATTGCGGGTATTCCTCTTTTACTACTCCCGTTAATCTGGAAATTTTTGCCAGAGTCTCTCGCCTTTTTAGTGAAATCGAACCATAGCGAACAGGCAAAAAGTATTGTTTGTAAAATTGCGCCAGAAATGCAGGTAAACGCCAATACACAACTGGTGTTAAACGAAAGCACCACAACCGATGCCCCTGTCCGTGCGCTTTTCCAACAAGGTCGTACCTTCAGCACATTTATGTTCTGGATTGCTTTCTTTATGTGCTTACTCATGGTGTATGCCTTAGGAAGCTGGTTACCTAAACTCATGCTGCAAGCGGGCTACTCGTTAGGTGCAAGCATGTTATTCCTGTTTGCACTTAATATTGGCGGCATGGTCGGTGCAATTGGTGGCGGTGCTTTAGCGGACAGATTCCATCTAAAACCTGTCATTACCATTATGTTTATTGTGGGATCGGCAGCTTTAATTCTGCTTGGCATTAATAGTCCACAATTTATTTTATATAGCCTGATTGCGATTGCTGGTGCTGCCACAATTGGTTCTCAAATCTTACTCTACACTTTCGTTGCCCAGTTCTATCCGACGGCACTTCGTTCAACTGGCATGGGCTGGGCCTCTGGAATTGGCCGTATCGGTGCGATTATTGGACCAGTTTTAACTGGAGCGCTACTCACACTTGAGCTTCCTCACCAAATGAATTTCTTAGCAATTGCAATTCCGGGTGTGATTGCTGCACTTGCAATATTTATGGTCAATCTAAAAGCCTCTGTTACCGCACAAACGCCATCAACTTTTAACCCTCAAAACACGCTTACCCAGCAGTAAACACAAATGCGCCGAGGATTGGCGCATCTTTTTGGAAATGGATTATGGAATTATTACACCGCTTTAAACCATGTAATTTAGCAATAGCCACATTATTAGGTTTATTGACTAGCTCAAGTTTATGGGCAGCAGACACCACTCAACAAAGTGAAGATGAATGGAAGTTCACGCTAAAAAATGCCTATATCAACCGTAATTTTGACAATGACACTCTCAAAGACACAGGTAGCTGGTCTCAAGCAGCGTCATTATTTTATAAGTCAAAAATGCATGACACTCCACTAGTCATAGCAGATAAGCCTATAACCATTGGAGCTGATGCTTCTGTTCAATATGCCGTGCGTTTAAGTTCAGACAAACACGTTGCGGACACGGTTTTGCCTTTTAATAAAGAAACTCAATCACAAGCATCCGACTTTTTAAAATACGGTGCAACCTTAAAACTAGGCTATGACAAAACCCTTTTAAGTGTGGGTGAACTCTGGTTGGATTTACCTGTAACGGCTGTCGATGCCAGCCGACAATTACTTGCCTCTTATTGGGGAACCAATCTTAAGTCACAACTTTCAGATCAGCTTTATGCTGAAATTGGTCGGGTTGAAAAAGTGTCGCCACGAAATGAAGAGGATTTTAAAAAGTTTTCGTTCACTTCAAATGGCATTACCAAAGAATCTGATGGCCTGAACTACATTGACCTGCGCTATCAATTTACGCCGACACTCAAGGGTGAATATTACTTTGGTAATTTGGAAGATCTCTACAATAAACACTATGTAGGACTTGAGCATAATTGGAAACAACCTAATTTTGCCCTCACCTCTAAGTTTAAATACTTCAATGCAAAAAATGACGGTAATGCTTTTGATATTGATGCGCAAAACATTGGGGTATTAGAGACACTTAAAGTGAAAAATCATACCTTTGGTTTGGGGTACCAACAAATTATCGGCGAGTCGGCTTATCCCTTACCGGATGGCTTTTTACCAGAGACTTATTTCATTAACTGGAATGCCACGGGATTCTTTAAAAAAGAAGAAAAGTCTTACCACGTTATGTACGGCTACGACTTTAAAGATTACGTGCCGGGCTTAAACGCGATGGTGAAATATGTCTATGGCCATGACTTTAAAGCAGCCAATGGCGAGAAAAACCACGAAACCGAGTCGAATGTGATTTTAAACTATGCATTTCAGCAGCCTTTCTTAAAAGGTCTTGCCCTGCAATACATTCGAATTGATTACAACGTAAAACATGGCAATGACTTTGGTGAAGATCGTCTGTTTGTAAACTACACTAAAAAGTTTTAATCATTTTGATTTAACTTAAGCGGGCCACTTTTGGTCCGCTTTATTATTTTTGAGCCATAAAAAAACGCTCTTACGAGCGTTTTTTAATTAATCTAGTAACTTAAGCAACGTGCTTTTGTACAACAATCGAGCCTACTGAATAACCAGCGCCGAAAGATGAAATCACGCCATACTCACCATCATCTACTTCGTGGCCTGTACGGTGTAAAGCAATAATTACACCTGCTGAAGAGGTATTGGCAAACTCATCTAGAATAATTGGTGCACGGCTTAGATCTGCATCTTTACCAGCCACATATTTCAAGATTAATTCATTCATGTTGGCATTAGCTTGGTGTAACCAGAAACGCTTAATATCGTTTGCAGTTAACTGCATTTTTTCCAACTGGGCATTAATGATTTTTGCCACCAACGGACAAACATCTTTAAAGACTTTGCGGCCATCTTGACGGAATAACTTGTCGTCAACCACTGCATCTTCGCTACGGTTTAAGAAACCGAAGTTATTGCGAATGTTGTTTGAAAATTGAGTAAATAAATGAATATCTAAAATTTCAAAACCAGTTTTAGTAGTGGTTTCTTCAATAATAGAAGCGGTCGCAACATCACCAAAAATGAAGTGACAATCACGGTTACGGTAGTCTAGGTGACCAGATGTAATCTCGACATTCACCAATAAAACACGGCGAGCGCCTGAACGAATTGCATCTGCTGCTTGTTTCAAACCAAAAGTAGCAGCTGAACATGCCACGTTCATGTCATAGGCATAACCTTGAATACCAAGTGCCGACTGGATTTCAATTGCTACAGCCGGATAAGCGCGCTGCATATTTGAACATGCCAAAATCACAACATCGATATCTTCAACAGTTACCCCTGCATTTTCCATTGCCTGTTTTGCAGCAATTACACCCCATTCAGCTTGAAGTGAAAGTTCGTCATTTGAACGTTCAGACAAACGCGGACGTAAACGCGTTGGATCGAGGATACCTGATTTCTCAACAACGTAGCGGCGCTTAATACCAGAAGCTTTTTCAATAAATTCAGCACTAGAACCACGTAATTCTTCGAGTTCACCTGCTGCAATTTCCTCTGCATTCTCTTGGTTATATTGTTCCACATAAGCATTTAAACTGTCGGCCAGTTCTTCATTAGAAATGATTTCTGTTGGGTGAAATAACCCAGTACCTGTGATACGAATGCCCATGTAAAACTCCTAAAAAAATGAATAGGGTCTGTTAATCTTTCATTTATAAATTGCGTTGTAGGCTAAACAAACGCATAAACAAACCCCGATCTATCTTAACTGATTCCCAAACGATCCCATAACTTTTGCAGTCGAGTTGGTGAAATAGGCATCTTGGTTTTCATCGGCTGAGAAAATAAAGAAATGCGAAATTCTTCCAACATCAAATACAATTCTTTGATTCTTGGATCGTTTTTGAATTTAAATACCTTGTCCATCCATGGATCGACATCATCAATAGCGGCATGATCTCGCTGTAGATTATTTGGCAATCGATCTAAACGCAATAGCAGCGCTTTTAAATAACGCGGATATTCCTGCCAAAGATCGACTGGTTGGCAGTAAACAAAGTTACCAAGTGACATGAGATCTAACTGATCTTCAATATCATCAATACTGCGTCCAAACACATCCGGATCAAGTACTAAAAGCTGACGACGAATTTGCTGCCATTGAATGTAAATATCACTTAATTGCTCAAGTGCTTGCTGACCATAACTCAAAAATTGCTTTTTGACCTGATCTAGCAGCTTATTAAATTCATCAGCATTAATTGGCAAAGTTGTAATTGCCATTTGCAACGTAGCATAGACCAGCATCTGCTCAAGCTTAGCTTTATCACCCAAAGGTGAATATGCCAAAGCAAGCGGTTTTGAAATCTGCTTTTTCAACTGGCGAATCAAGTCACCTAGTTGCATATGGACCAGACGGATAATCCCTTCACGATGCTGCTTAATGGCTTCAGCCTGATCATTAAAGGTTTGTATAACCACACCGGACTCATCTTTCGCTTCAAGTTCAGCAAAAGTTTTGGTCGGTACTAAAGCTTGATATTGTTTAACAACAACACCTGTCACCTTTTGTGAAGCTTCAAAGGTAAAGTTTTCAGGGAAAGTTTTAAACTCGCCTTTTTGCTGTTTTACTGGACGATGAGTTTCAACACGACAGCGAGCTTTCAACTCAGCTAAATCACGGCCTTTGGCAATTAATTTACCTTTTTCATCAATGACCTTAATAAAAGGCACCAAATACGGATCTATTCGTTCAAATGAAAAATCTTTATCGGTAATTTGCTCACCGCGTAAAGCAAATGCAAGATAGCTAAAAATATGCTGTCGCAAATGTACCGCATCTATGCCCTGCATTAGCTTACGAGCTGTGTCAGGAATAGGCACTATATTACGACGTTTATCTTTTGGTAGAGCTTTTAATAGCGCTTCAATTAAATCTAAACGCCAGCCTGGAATACCCCAAGACCAGATGTTTTCATCCACTTGCGGCAATGCCTGTACCGGAATTTGAACCGTTGCTCCATCTTCATCATGACTTGGGTCAAATCGATATGTCGTTGCCAAACGTAACTGACCATTATGTAAATGATCAGGGAATTGCTGCGTGGTCGGACGATCATTGAGCCAAAGCGCATCATCTTCTACATATAAATAACGCGGATTTTTTGCTTCTACAGTTGCACGCCAATCTTCAAAACTACGACGACTCGCAATTTCTTCAGGAATTTTAGAGGCATAGAACTGATAAATCGTTTCTTCATCGACCACTAAATCGCGGCGACGCAATTTATCTTCAACTCGCTCTACTTCTTCAAGTTTAAGCAAGTTATGTTTTAAAAATGGTGGAACTGTCCCCAGATTTCCTGTGGTTAATGCATCACGTAAGAAAATCTCATGGGCAGCAGGTTGGTCAACTTTCTCAAAATTAACCAAACGCTTCGGTTCAATAATTAAACCAAACAATGAGATTTGTGCATAAGCATTTACAATACCGGCTTTTTTAGACCAATGCGGCTCGAAATAGTGATATTTCAATAAGTCGCGTGCAGCAAGTAAAATCCATTCAGGATCAATTTTTGCTAATGTACGCAAATAAACTTGAGATGTTTCCACCATCTCAAAAGCCATCACCCACGCAGTATTGGTTTTATGCAACGTACTCGCAGGGAAAACTTTAGCCTTTTGCTGACGCACTGCCATAAAGGTATTACGTTCATCAGTTTTATTGGCAATGAACGATAATAAACCAGTCAGCAACGCACGATGCAAGTTTTCATAATTTGCAGGTTTTTCATTAAAACTAAGTTTTAAACCTTCAGCCAGCTCAACTAACTGCTGGTGCGTCTGTTTCCATTCACGTAACCGTAACCAGCTTAAGAAATGCTGCTTAGCAAATTGACGACGCTTGTTTTCCGACATTCCTACTTCACCTTTAGGATTTAAAGTATCCCAAAGTTTTAAATAAAACAGAAAATCTGAATCTGCCTCTTTAAATAAGGCATGCTTTTGGTCAGCCTGCATCTGTTTATCAGCTGGGCGCTCACGTGGGTCTTGCACTGCAAGTGCACTCACCACCACCAAAATTTCCTTGAGCACACCAAAATGAGCACCGCCCACAATCATACGCGCGAGTCGAGGGTCAATCGGCATACGGGCCATCATTTGACCGACTTTAGTCAGTTCGTTTTTCTTCTCGTTTAGCGCACCTAATTCAATGAGTAGCTTACGACCATCATTAACTAGACGGAAATCTGGCGGCTCAATGAAATCGAAGTTTTCTAGCTCACCTAAGCCTAAGCTCTGCATTTGCAGAATTACCGATGCCAAATTGGTTCGCTTAATTTCAGGTTCGGTAAATTCGGGACGGCTTAAAAAATCTTCTTCGCTATATAAACGAATACACACACCCGGAGCAATACGACCACAACGCCCTTTACGTTGATTGGCCGCAGCCTGCGAAATTGCCTCAATTGGTAAGCGTTGCACACGTGAGCGGTAGTTATAACGAGATATACGTGCAAAACCGCTATCAATTACATAACGAATATTTGGAACAGTCAGCGCAGTTTCTGCAACGTTCGTGGCAATAATAATACGGCGGCCCTTTCCACTTGGGCTAAAAATCTTTTGTTGCTCGGAAACGGCTAAGCGTGCATACAAAGGTAAAATTTCGGTATGCCTTGGCCCATATTTTTGCAAAGTTTCCTGTAATTCTCGAATTTCTTGTTCAGTACTTGAGAAAATCAGAATATCTGCATGTTCTGGATGGCCTTTTTCTTCTGCATCGGCAAAGCATTCTTCTACAGCTTGTACGACGGCACGCGGAAGGTTTTCTTCAAAATCGTCGAACTCGTCATCATCACTACCGCCAATATTCATCTCTGAAATTGGGCGATAACGTACTTCGACCGGATAGCTACGACCTTCTACCTCAAAAATAGGCGCATCATTAAAGTAATTACTAAAACGATTTACATCTAAAGTTGCCGAGGTCACGATGACTTTTAAATCTGGGCGTTTTGGCAACAATTGCTTTAAATAGCCCATAATAAAATCAATATTGAGTGAGCGCTCGTGCGCTTCATCAATAATGATGGTGTCATATTTGGACAGAAAACGGTCATTGCCTAACTCGGCAAGTAAAATACCGTCAGTCATTAACCTTACAATCGAATCTTGTGAACCTTGTTCATTGAAACGGATTTTAAAACCAATTGACTCGCCAAGCTTTTCGCCGACTTCTTCTGCAATACGCTGAGAAACACTACGTGCAGCTAAACGACGTGGCTGCGTATGACCAATCATGCCCGTTAAGCCACGACCCGCTAACATGGCAATTTGAGGAAGCTGAGTAGTTTTACCCGAGCCTGTTTCACCTGCCACAATAATAACTTGATGCTTTTGAATCGCTTCAATTAAACGGTCAGCATATTGCGAAACAGGTAAATCCTGATTCAGTTTAATTTTAGGGAGACGTTCAAAACGCTGTCTAACTTTTGCATTAGACTGTTCAAATAATTTTTCAATCTCTGAAGTATCGGCTTTTTTATCTTTACGCAAACGATTTAAACGGTAACGATCTCTCGCCATCACCCATTGATCTATATTTAAACCATTCAGCACAGATAAATTTTCCTGAAAATTCAACAATCCTCTATTTTACGCTTTAATGCCCCTCAGGTAAAACAGTTGGTTTTTTATATATTTTTAATTTTTTAAAATTTTACCCTTGAATTTTATCTAGATAGACTTCATGTTGTTAGGCAAGTTTCTTTTACTATAACTGTCATTTGATTTACATGTTTTTGCAGTCAAATCGAATACAGTATTTGGGGACTTAAAAATCGGAAATTTTCCAATTATTCAATTTTCCGATTTTAGTCATGTAAAAATACTATTTCCCCAATAAAGAATTTTTATTTATTCTACATCTCGTAAACAAGTTTAAATATAAACCTCAATCATGGAGACAATGATGAGCTTGATTAATACTGAAGTTAAACCATTCCAAGCAACTGCTTACCACAACGGCCAATTTGTTGAAGTTAACGAAACTAACCTTAAAGGTAAATGGTCTGTTGTATTCTTCTATCCAGCTGACTTTACTTTCGTTTGTCCTACTGAGCTTGAAGACTTAGCTGACAACTATGCTGAATTCCAAAAATTAGGCGTGGAAATCTACGGTGTTTCTACTGACACTCACTTCACTCACAAAGCTTGGCACGACACTTCAGACGCGATCAAGAAAATTCAATACCCATTAGTTGGCGATCCAACTTGGACTCTTTCTAAAAACTTCGACGTTTTAATTGAGTCTGAAGGTTTAGCTGACCGTGGTACTTTCGTTATCGATCCAGAAGGTAAAATCCAAATCGTTGAAATCAACGCCGGCGGTATCGGTCGTGACGCATCTGAACTTCTTCGCAAAGTAAAAGCTGCTCAATACGTACACTCTCACCCAGGTGAAGTTTGCCCAGCTAAATGGAAAGAAGGTGAAGCTACTCTTGCTCCATCTATCGACCTAGTTGGTAAAATCTAATCTCTCTTAGATTTTAAAAACTCGAAGAACCATCCTTTATCGGATGGTTCTTTTGTTTTGAATAAGCACATCACATTTTCTACTGATACTTTTACAATTCTGCCCTTCCCCGTTACTTAAACATTGAGTAATGTCAAATAAACAACTGGTTAATTTTTGAGTAAGTTTGATATGAAATAAAGGGGTGCATTTATGGTGAATACAGCGGTCGTCACTTCATGGAAATATAATGCTACATCGCGTCATTTAAAAATCTTTTATAGCGACGGTTCTGGAGATCTATATCATCCTGTCCCTGAGTTTGTTTATGACAACTTATTACGTTCAACAGACAAAGCTGCTTTTGTACATAAATATTTAGAATTTAATTTGCACTTTACTCGACTTTCTTTGGTGATTGCCTCATAACAACTATAAAAAAGACCTGCTCAAAACAGGCCGCGACTGGAATATGAAATTATTTCAGTAAAACTATTTTGTGACCACTAAACATAAACCTGCACCTACAGGCAAAATACTACTCATAAAATCTGCATCCTTTTTAATCAAAGATAAAAAAGGATTTACTTCTGCTGCATGAGATATCACATTATCAACCACTAAAACACCACCTTTAGCCTTAATTAATCGTTTTAAATCTGGCCAATAACTTTCATATACATCACGTTCAGCATCTAACAAAATAAAATCGAATGTTTCTTTTGCCTCTTTTAAGTAATCGGCTGCATCTCCTACCCAAAATTGAACAATTTCACTGAGCTCTAACTCAGCTACATGGCGTTTTGCCTCTGCACTTCGTTTTTCATCGATTTCAACTGTGGTCACCTGCCCTTCCGTTGCCTGTGCAGCTTCAGCTAACCATAAAGTTGAATAACCTGTCGAAGTGCCAATTTCTAAAATAGTTTTGGCTTGCTGCATACGAATAAATTGTGAGAGTAATTTTGCAGACTCTACTTCAATATTGCGATATCGCTGTAAACGATCAGGCTGCTGTGAGTCATGCTGTTTAAAGGTGTCATATAAATCAGCAACTCTTTGTAAGAAAATAGTATTTGGCATCTATTTTACTCCTTCTTTATATGACAGCTGTTTTAGTTAAGTACTTTGGATTAATTTAAAACGCGGTACGACACTACCATCACTCATTTGGACGGTTTCAGTAAACATATCAAGTGGTCGAACCCAAGTTGAATAATCACCATATAAACATTGATAAATGACCAATTCCTCTTCAGTTTCACTGTGTTTTGCTACAGAAAAAACCTGATAGAGATTACCTTTATAATGCTGATAAATACCGCGTTGCAATGACATGAAACTACCTTTTAATGTTATGACATAAAATCTTTACAGCCATATAACATATATAAATTTTCAAACACTTTCACTTTAAAATACCGCAAAAGTAAAAATGAGATTGGGATTCTCTTTTTAATATTTTCAACTCATGCCTAAATCAAACAAACATTCAAAAAACCGATCAAATACATAAAAACATACTGTTTTACCTATTCATTGTTTTCACGTACTATGCATCTATTGAAAGAATTTGGATGCATTGGAGTAAAAACAGATGTTAGATCAAAACATTAAAACTCAATTAAAAGCTTACCTAGAACGTTTAGAAAGTCCAATCGAATTAGTTGCTGCTTTGGATGAATCAGATAAAGCTGCCCAAATTAAAGAATTAGTAACTGAAATCGCTGAGCTTTCTGAAAAAGTAACAGCCCGTTTTGACGGTAACAATACACGTCGTCCAAGCTTTGGTGTGGCTAAAGCAGGTGAACAACCGCGTGTGTTCTTTGCAGGCTTACCAATGGGACATGAGTTTACGTCTTTGATCTTGGCTCTGTTACAAGTGTCTGGCTATGCACCTAAAGTGTCGGATGAAGTTTTAAATCAAATTAAAGGCTTAAACCTAAAAGCTAACTTTGATGTATTCGTATCATTAAGCTGTCATAACTGTCCGGACGTGGTACAGGCGCTTAACCTGATTGCCATTTATAACCCGAACACTACAGCAACCATGATTGATGGTGCTTTCTTCCAAGACGAAGTGGAACAACGCAAAATCATGGCTGTGCCGATGGTATTTCAGGACAACGAACACATTGGTCAAGGTCGTATGACGCTTGAAGAGATTGTGGCAAAACTTGATACCAACTCGGCTGAAAAAGATGCAGCAGCACTCAATGCCAAAGATGCATTTGATGTATTGGTGATTGGTGGTGGACCTGCGGGTGCAACAGCAGCAATCTATGCAGCACGTAAAGGTATTAACACCGGTATTGTAGCTGAACGCTTTGGTGGTCAGGTCATGGATACCATGGACATTGAAAACTTCACTTCTGTGCAAAAGACTCAAGGTCCTAAGTTTGCAGCCGAGATGGAAGCACACGTTCGTGAATATGATGTTGATATCATGAACCTGCAACGTGTCAGCAAAATCACGGGTGCCAACCAAACAGCAAATGGTCTGGTTGAAGTTGAACTTGAAAACGGTGCAAAACTTGAATCGAAAACTGTGATCCTTTCAACAGGTGCACGTTGGAGAGAAATGAATGTACCGGGTGAAGCTGAATACCGTACCCGTGGTGTAGCGTACTGCCCGCACTGTGATGGTCCACTGTTCAAAGGTAAACGTGTTGCCGTGATTGGTGGTGGTAACTCAGGTGTGGAAGCGGCAATTGACCTTGCAGGTATTGTTGAGCATGTAACTCTGGTTGAGTTTGACACTAAACTTCGTGCAGACCAAGTGTTGCAAAACAAGTTAAACAGCTTGCCAAACACCACAGTAATTATGAATGCGTTAAGTACAGAAGTATTGGGTGACGGTTCACAAGTAACCGGTCTTAAATATAAAGACCGTGCGACTGATGAAGAGCATGTGGTCGAGCTTGCAGGGATCTTTGTACAGATTGGTTTACTTCCAAACACTGACTTCTTGAAAGAAAGTGAAGTTGAGTTAACTAATCGTGGCGAGATTATTGTCAATGACCGCAATGAAACCAATGTAAAAGGTGTATTCGCTGCAGGTGACTGTACCACTGTACCTTACAAACAAATCATTATTGCTACAGGTGAAGGCGCTAAAGCATCACTCTCTGCGTTTGATTACATCATCCGTTCTGGGCAATAAAACTGGTTAAATCCTGTTATCGAGCGAAAGCCTAGCATTGCAAAATGCTAGGCTTTTTTAATGTTGAAGTTACAACTTTTTAACAATTTTTGATCTTTATTAATCAGTTACTTTATGTTTATATTTTAGACATCCATAATTTTGGATGCCATGAATTAGAAGGAAAAACACAATGAATAAATTACTTGTTGCTTTAGGTCTTGCTGCGACTGTTGCCCTTGTTGGTTGTAATAAAGAGAAAGCTCCAGAAACTGGTGCGACTACAGGTGAACATTTAGAAAATGCTGCTAAACAAGCAACAGCAGATATTAAATCTGCTGGTGACAAAGCTGCGAGCGATATTGCAACTGCTACAGACAACGCTACAGCTAAGATTGATGCTGCTGCTGACCATGCTGCCGATACTACTGCAAATGCTGCTGCACAAACTGAAGCGACTGCGCGTAAAGCAACTGCTGATACAGCTCAAGCTGTTGAACATGCAGCTGCTGATGTAAAAGAAAAAGCTCAACACTAAGTTATATTCAATATTAAAAAAGCCCCTATTGATTAGGGGCTTTTTTAATGCATCTAAAAGCTTATGAAATTAAACCTTCATCACGCATCGCGATTTGTACAGATTGACGTTCTGCAACTTTATTACGTAGTGCAATAATATTTTTATATGGCGTTAGATCATGCTCAATTGAATTTGACCAATTTGTTAACACAAATAAGTATGCATCTGCTGGACCAAAATTATCATTTACTAAATAGTCATAATCTGACTCAGCCAAATAATTATCGATATATTTTAAAAGACGGTCGATTTCAGCATAAGCTTTGGTTTTTTCATCGTTTGTTAATGGCGCCCCAAAAAATACTGCGTATGCATCATGCAGTTCAGAATTTAAATAGCCCAACCATTCCAACACTTTCGCACGGCCTAAGCCTGAAGGAGGAATCAAATCTTGTTTAGGATCATGCTGAGCAAGAAACGGTAAAATCGCCACGTTTTCCGTCAAAATCAAACCTGGGTTAATTTCTAAAGCTGGTACATAGCCCTTTGGATTAATTTCGTAATAATCTGCACCTTTTTCTGTTTTATGTGTTTTTAAATTTACTCGTTCTAAATCAAAATCAACATTAATTTCATTTAAAATAATATGTGCAGCTAAAGAACATGCGCCTGGCGAATAATATAATTTCATATCTGATCCTTCTTATCTTACATTAACGTTTTAAATTGCTTCTAAAAAACCTGCAAGGTTTGTACAATTCCTTAATTGTAAAAAAGCGTAAATTTATAAATTACTTACACTATCTAATATTCTTGAAAAAGTTTGTCCTTGCAAGTTGTCTTGCGTGACGATTGTTTAAAATATGATAAAACACATTCCCATCACGCATTTTTTACCGTTAATTACGTTTAAAAAGTTGGCTAATCCATTCCACTAATTGGTTTAGAAAATCCAAAATAGGATTTTTGTTGCCATTATCAGGATGACTTGAATCTTTACTATTTAAATCTAGATCGACAATGACAGGATCATGGTCCGAAGAACGATAAGCATCTTCACCATAAAACAGAGCCTTTTGCTCATCAGTTTTATATTCTTCGTTGTAATCTAGAACAGTTGGTTCATCTGCATTGATATGCCAAGCAAAAGTACGCACTACTTTTGGATATAAATCTGCATCGGCAATTGCATGGTCTAAGTTACCCGCTCCCCCATTACCATTTGCATCACTTGCCACACCAAACACATAGCTATATGCCTGAGCGCCTTGTCCAACCTTAGCATCATTGAGGAGAACCTTATAGTTAGCTTTTTCAAAAGCTAAAATTGGTGCTTCTTTTGCATAGCTATTCATGTCTCCAACGAGTAAAGCATTTTGCTTAGGAACTTGAGTTGGATTTTTCGCTAGCCACTGCACAATTTGGTCAACTGCTTTCACACGGGTTGGATTCCAACATCCTTGACCATCATTTTGATCGGCATCAGTAGAGTTAGCATCTACTCCTGTACAACCTTTTGACTTCAAATGGTTTGGAATAACGGTAAACGTTTTATTACCACGAACAGCCTGGAAAGTTTGTGCTAAGGTTGTTCGGTTTTTATCACCCAAATCAAGCACAACAGGTTTGTTTAAAGGCTTAACACGCTTGCTGTTATAAATAATGGCAACAGCAATAACATCACCACCTAAACGATCCAAATTTTCAGGAATAACATATTTCCAATCAGGACCTAACGCACTGGTTAAATGAGCAATTGCGCTGTTTGGACCATAACCATTGTTAGCAATTTCCATCAAACCGTATACGTCAGCATCAATCGCTTTTAATGCACTCACAATTTTACGGTGCTGTTTATCAAACTCTGCTTGTGTGTTTGCACCACGCTCTGTTGGGAAACCTGTTGCACCATTGTCATAGTTCAAAACGTTAAATGAAGCTACACGAATATGATTGGCATTTTTTGTAATGACACTCTGGCGTGGATTTGTTTGAGTAACAACTTCTGGTTGCGTACGTCCAAGCACTGGCTGTACTCGCCAACCATTAAAACGATACTCTAAAATCCCTTCAACATTTTTAAGCTGATAGCCAGAACGCAATGTATTGGCAGCACTAAAATTTGTTGGTAACCATGGCGTACGGTTTTGATTGTTATAACCATCATCAAAGATAATTTTCGATAATAAATTTTTCTGAGCTAAAGCTTTCGCTTCTGGCGACAAGGCAGGATATAAGTTGGTTGGAATATATAAACGGCCTAAACTTAACGATAACTCACCATAACGACCGTAATTATAGTTTTCACTTACCGTTAAAGTCTGAGGTAATTTAACCAACATCCCTTGATAGCGCTGTGGAGAATTGGTTGAACCGCCTGTTAAGCTGGTAAATGGTAACTCTAGACTAATTGGCTGAACCTGATTTGCCATATTAGTATTACAGGTCTGAATATCTTGTTGTAATTGGTCGATCTGTAGTTGATTTTGATAGCTTGTTAAACGACCACGTAAGATGACCTCATCACCAACTTGGCCACCTTTTACCGTGCTGCTATTTGGTATATAAACAAAAATGGCATTGCTTACATTTGCACGTGCTTTAGTGTCAGGTGTTTGAACATAAAAGCCTGAAAAACCATTAGCATAACGATAGTCAGCAGTAATTACGCCACGTACTGTATAGGTTTGATTTTGTGTTGAAGATGCTAAATCGGCAATTGGTGTATCTGAGCTTGAACAACTGACCGTTTGCACTGGCGGCTGAGTCGTAGAACCCGATAGATTTGAAAAATCATTTCGGTTTGCCCATGCTGTCCACGAGTGGTCCAAATCAAATGCTGCGGTTGGGTCAATACTTAAAGCTGGATTTTCAGTTTCAATACGCTTAAAACTATTTCCTAAACTTGAAACGGCTGTTCCCCAACCTGCCTCTGGTCGTTCACCAATACGCCCAAAACGATCGACAGGTGTGCCTTTATAAACCAGCACAACTGCATCATCACCATTAAAAGATAATGCAGCAACCTGATTTACTTTACTACCAAGCTCAGTTTGCAACTCTGAGCGACCTACTAAAAACTTCTGTTTACTTGGAAGCGTACCTTGTAAACGGAAAGTCGCTGTCTTTGCAGTGCCACCATTATTAAACTGTTGAATCTCATAATCGGCTAAGTTAACTGTAGAACCATCCGGGTTATAAATCTCTAAACCCTTTTTATTACTACTACCATCAACATACTGACTAAACATGAGCTGCGCCTGAGCAACAGAGCTATATGAAAATGCACCAAATGCACTTAAAAAAACCGAAAGTGTTCTTAACTGGAAAGTTTTCATGAGTAAAATTGTTCATGTGAGTTTTAATTAGTCTCTTAGATTAAATATTGATCATGACATCTACATGAAGAAAAACACCGAAATATTTGACTTGACCACCTGAAGACTTAAAATACCGCATTTGAATTTCAATATTGCCAAGGTTATGTCGATCGATCAGTTAGAAACGCAAATTGCAGACTTAGACAATTTGCCTGAACACCGTGAAATTGTGACGTTTATGCGTCGTTCAGCACCACTTAATACGTCTCAACGCACGGCATTAGAACAACATCGCGATTTAATTTTGGAATATCCTGTTGGTGACTTACGTCAACACTTTGAACATCCAGAGCGCCCTTTAACTGTTGAAATCGGTTTTGGGATGGGCCGCTCTTTAGTTCTTATGGCTAAAGCAAATCCTGAACGTAACTATGTAGGCATTGAAGTACACGTACCTGGTATTGCCCAATGTTTATATGAAGCAGGTATAGCAGAACTTAAAAACTTACGTGTACTCGATGCAGACGCGATTCAAGTTTTACGTGAAATGCCAGATAACAGTATCAACTGCGTACAACTTTACTTCCCAGACCCTTGGCAAAAGAAACGTCATTTCAAACGCCGTTTTGTTATTCATGAGCGTATGCAACTGGTCGAACAGAAGCTTGAGCTTGGGGGTACCTTCCATGCAGCAACAGACTGGGAACCGTATGCAGAATGGATGCTTGATGTACTAGACAACCGTCCAAACCTTGAAAACTTGGCGGGTAAAGGCAATAGCTACCCTCGTCCAGACTGGCGCCCAGTGACTAAGTTTGAACGCCGTGGTATTGAGTCGGGTCATAAGATTAATGACTTTATCTTTAAAAAGATTAAGTAAATAATAAAAAAGGCTTAGTAATAAACTAGGCCTTTTCTTTTTAATATCAAAAATAAACATATATCTTATCTATTCTATTTCCACTTATTAATTAATGATTGCCAATCTAAACGAATCTAGCTATTTATAGAGACTGGTACTTGCCATACTAAAAAATACTAAGGAAAACCCATGTTAAAAATTTTAGGGCGTGATAACTCCATTAATGTTCGCAAAGTCTTATGGCTGTGTGAAGAATTAAATCTTGAATATGAAAGAGAAGACTGGGGTCGAGGCTTTCGTTCTGCACAATCACCAGAATATTTGCAATTAAACCCAAATGGTCAAATTCCTGTTGTTTTAGATGGCGATTTAGTCCTTTGGCAATCCAACAGTATTATCCGTTATCTCGCCAATGCTTACGATAAAGAGCATAAACTTTACCCTACTCAAGCAAAAGAAAGGTTCTTTGTTGACCAGTGGATTGATTGGCAAGCGATCGAGCTAAATAACAGCTGGACCTATACGATTATGTCTCTACTTAGACATTCTCCAGATCATCAAGATCCAAACTTATTACAACAAGGTATTGATAACTGGAATCATCATATGCAGATTCTTGATCAACAACTTGCAAAAACTCAAGCCTATGTTGCAGGTACTGAGTTTACTCTAGCTGATATTCCAATTGGTCTGTCTGTACAACGTTGGAAGGCTACTCCTTTTGACCATCCAACGCTTAAACATGTCGATCAATATTTTGAACGTTTAAATCAACATGCGGGTTTCTTAAAATGGGGAAATAACGGCGAACCTTAATTTTAAATAAGCTTTAAACTGAGTGATGGCGCTTCACGATGCCATCACTTAAAAGTTGATAGACCTGTTGTAAATCATCCCGTTCTGCTTGGGCTAATAACCCCTGATGCATTGCCAAGATATTCTGGTCTCCCCTTACCGCAGGCCCAGTTTGCATTTTTTTCGGATCATTTTCAGTGGCTTTTTTTGCTGTTTCCACAATTAATGGATAAAGCAAGCTAAAGTCTACTTGTTCTGCATCTACAATCTGTTTAGCCATATCAAAACAGTAGTTACTAAAATTACAGGCAAACACAGCCGCTAAATGTAAAGTTAAACGTTGTTTTGAGGTGTATTGATATACTCGATTACTTAGGCTATTTGCTAAATCAGAAAGTATGACTAAATCGTTTTTATTAGTCGCCTCTACAAATAATGGTGTGGCTTGCCAATCGACGTCTCTTTCAAAACTAAAAGTCTGCAAAGGATAAAATACCCCAGCTTTTTTATGAATATTACTAATAACTTCAATATTGGTACTACCCGAAGTATGAACCATAAGCGTTTCTGGAAATAACACGTGTACTTGCATTGCAAGTTCACTAATAGCACTGTCTGAAACAGCTAAAATAATTAAGTCACTCGCTTGAAACTCTTGAAGAGACTGACATGCTTTTGCTTGAATTTGTTCTGCAAATTTCTGGGTTTTCTCAAAATCACGTGCATAGACTTGTGTGATGTTATGCCTCTTAGCCAAAAGTGCCTTTGCCAAATGAAAAGCAACACGGCCACTTCCTAACAAACTGATTTTCATACCAACCCAACAATATTGATGTTTATAAAAAAAGCTTCTCAAAATGAGAAGCTTTTTTCAAATCAGAATTCAATAAAATCAAACTTTTTTGTGAATCTATTGATTATTGAGCTACTGAAAACTCAATACGACGGTTTTTAAAGCGTCCTTCTTCAGTTGTGTTTTCTGCAACAGGGTTTTCTGAACCATGGCCTTCGGCAACAAGTTTAGATGCATCTACACCTTTAGAAACTAAGTAATCTACAACGGCTTGAGCACGGCGTTGAGAAAGTGCTTTATTGGCAGCAGCATTACCTGTTGAGTCTGTATGACCACCTACATTTAATTTCACACTAGTCACTTTATTCAACAGTGTTGCAGCTTGGTCAAGAATGGCTTTGTTATCTGCAGGAATTTCACTTGAACCACTCGCGAAGTTAATAATTTGTAGGTTAAGCGCTTTAACCAAAGCATTTACATCTACATTGTTCGGGTCAATTGAGCCTAAAGCAGTTTGTGAAGCAGTTAAGCTATTACTTACAGATTGCTCAGCTGTTTGTGGTGCAGCTGAAACAACTTCAGTATGAGGAACGAGTGCTTTTACTTTTGCAGTTAAAGCTTCTAAAGCTGCGGCATCACCTGCTTTCAAAGTGATTTTGTCACCAACCCATTCTAAAGACGCGTTTGGAACTCCTTTTAAGGCACCGAGCACACCTGCTAACGCATCTTTATCGGTAAATGCAGCAGCATAAGTTTGACTGGTATCAACATTACAGTCTTTAGTCCCTGAAAGAACTTTTTTAACTTGCGTTTGTAAAGTTGCCAAGAAGCCCTGATCACCAATGCCTGCCTGACATTGACTTACTGCCCCTTTATCGTCCGTACTTAAAGTTAAAGTAGCCGGTGCAGCTGCTGCGGCCGCTACACCACTTGCAGGAGTAGTCTCGGGTACAGGTGTAGCTTCTTTATGCTGGCAAGAGCGCCATAACCAAGCAATTAATAAACCAAGAATAATAAGCGCAATAATCGGTAAAAAACCACGAGATTTACCAGTCGTTTCCGTTGCCGCTGCAAGCGGAGGTGCAGTTGATGTTGTTACTGATGATAAACCCGCACCAATACCCAATGGAGCTAATAAGCCGACTGCCCACCCTGGTAAATATGAACGAATAGTTTCCGCATGTTGACGTAAATAGTTCACAATGCTTTGTTGATCGCTTCCAGCGACTTCAGAAATCGTATTAAGACTGGGTTTGATCGCACTATTGAGTGTACTTTCAATCTCGGCAGATGGTGCAGTGCCACTTAGGTGTGTTAGTACCGTATTTTTAATTTGGTCATTATGAGAAAAAAGATCGGATAATGATGGAGCTAAACTGTTTTTTAACTGTCCAATAAGATCAGGTTTAGCAGCTAATAATGAAAGTAGAATTGGATAAAACTTAGAGAGCGCGTTAGTTTTTTCGCCTAGGAATCCATCCTGATTATTCAATATTGTTGATGATACTTTTTCTTTAAGCAGTTCTATAGGGTTTATCGACATTGTTTATTCTCCCGAATCTTATACGTCGTAACCAGCAATTTTTTGATTATTCAAATACTTCTCTTTGCTGATAGTTTTTTATTCTAATGCGCTCGAAATCTTTTGTTGTCTTTTAAATAATTTATATACAATTTTCCATCTAGTATTTACAAAACAGGCAGATCATTATGATCTGCCTGTTTATATTTTGAATAAGCTTTTAACTGTTAGAAACTATACAGCAAAAGTCTGTATCACTTTACCAGTAAGGTTTTGACCCAGTAATGGCGTGTTTTTTCCTTGAGACAAGATAGTGTCTTTAGTTAATGTCCAGTTTAGTTCAGGATCGACTAACACCCACCCAGCTTCAGCTTGCCAACGCGCAGTCATGTTTGCTACCTGTGCAGGAGCACTTGTTACTTTAGTAACCCACTCAAGTGGCTCAAATAAGCCTTCATTAATGAGTTGGATACCTAGAGCTACATAAGTATCAAATGCAGTAATACCAGGTTGGGTTTCAGCAAATGGAGCCATTTTCGCTGAACTGCTTAATGGTTCGTGATGCGTACAAATTGCATCAATTACACCTTGTTTTAAACCTTGGCGTAAAAGCTCTTTATCTTGCTCAGAACGTAATGGTGGACGAACATGTGCAAGTGAGTTAAAGCCATCCGTTAATTGTTCAGTTAAATGTAACTGGTGCATTGCGACGTCGGCAGTAACAGGTAAACCTTTCGCTTTTGCTGCACGAATTAATTCAACCGATGCACCGCAAGACAACAAGCCAAAGTGAGCTTTGACACCTGTCGCTTCAATCATAAGTAGATATTTTGCAATCGCTACAGTTTCAGCAATTGCAGGAATCATTGGCAAACCTTGACGCGATGCGATAAAGCCTTCATGAGCACAGCCATCTTTAGCAAGTTGCGGCTCTTCAGCATAGAACACTACTGTTAGACCGAGACCCGCAGCATACTCAAGCGTGCGCACAACAACATCATCATTTTCAAAAGCAGCATTTGCATTTGAAACAGCAGTACACCCACCCTTTTTAAGACCTGCCATATTTGCTGGTTGTTTACCATTTAGGCCTTGAGTCTGAGCACCAATAATATGCAGATGAATACCGCCGTCATGCCAAGCCTTTTCAATCAAACCATGAATGAGGGCACCATTGTCTTGCACAATTGGCTTTGAGTCTGGTGGGGTAATCACGTGCAAAATACCATTGGCACGTGCAGCCTTTCCTTCAGACTTAAGCGTACCATGCTGCTGTTGACCCGGTTCACGTAAACGTGCACACAAATCAACCATGGTCGGCATTAACCATTTGCCTTGCCCATCAATGGTTTGTTCAACTTGTTCGACTGGAGCAACGAGCTTACCGTCTTGAATATATACAGTTTGTACGCTGTCTGTTTTTTGGATTGGGTCTAACACACGTACATTTTCAATTTTTACAATACTCATGTGATCCATTCCTTACAACGCAATCGCTTCAATTAAACCTTGTTCTTGAAGTTGCCCTTGCATAGACAACGCCAGTACAGCCATACGAACTGCAATACCGTTAGTAACCTGTTTTAAAATCACAGACTGGTCACCATCGGCAATACTCGAATCAATTTCTACACCGCGGTTCATTGGTCCCGGATGCATAACAATACAATCCGGTTTAGCTAAACTTAGGCGCTCTTTGTTTAAGCCATACATTCTATAAAATTCAGATTGCGAAGATAACGCTGGTGAATCAATACGCTCATTTTGAATACGTAGCGCAATAATCACATCACAACCAGTGACGCCTTCATCCATGTTATTGAACAAACGAACATGGTCACCGTATTCTGAAAAGCCAACTGGTAATAATGTATTTGGTGCAATTACACGAATGTCTTTACATCCAAGAGTTTGAAGTGCAGCCACATCTGAACGTGCCACACGAGAATGTTTAATGTCACCAATAATCGCAACACTCAAATCTTCAAATGGTTTTTTCGTCTCACGGCGAATTGTGAGCATATCGAGCATCGCTTGCGTTGGATGGGCATGACGTCCATCTCCGGCATTAATAATTGCGACTTTTGGACATACATCTTTAGCAATGAAATGTGCAGCACCCGAAGATGAATGGCGAACTACAAAAATATCGGCAGCCATTGCTTCGAGGTTCCAAAGTGTATCTCGTAAAGTCTCACCTTTTGACGTGCTTGAACGTGCTATATCAATGTTTAATACATTGGCAGACAAACGTTTTGCTGCTGCTTCAAAAGTAGTACGGGTACGTGTGGAGTTTTCAAAGAAGAGATTCATCACCGTCCGTCCTTCTAAAAGCGGGCGGTTAATTAAATTATTATTATCGTCTAAAAAGCTTTGAGCGTTATCTAAAATCTTAGTGAGGTTTTCTTTTGAAAGGCCCTCAATCGTTAAAAAATGTTTTAAATTTCCGTCTTGATTGAGCTGAACCTGGCTCGGTTGATGCAATGCTGCAATATGCATAATGGATTCCTATGGGTCGAATCGCGAAAACGTGCATAGTGTAGCTGAATTCCATCTTTTTCGCAGAAGAACTTTACAGAATAAGACCCTAAATTGACCAGAAAATTTAGGGCCATGCCGATATTACCTTAAAGCACCAATATAATGGTGCGGAACTTGTGCCCGATAAATGTCTTCAGCCGTGATTTCTTTTTCTTCGTTTAACTGAACATTTTCCGCGATTTGTTTTTGAGGAAGCTCTGGTATGGAGTCAGTCAATGAGTTTAATCGTTCAACATAACGTTTTAATTCATCATCATCTGTTTCCAAAGCCAGCGCTATTACATACTTTGCGTAATCTTTATTTTGGACCACATACAATGCATCTATGACCCGCCCTGTGATCCTACGCATACGCACATATATTTGTGTGGACACTGAAAAAGCTTCCGCATTGGCTACAAAACCATTCCCCATCATATCTTTCATTTATATTCCCCTATGCTTTCAAATCATAAAATTGGTTAAAAACCATTTAATAAATAAGCTTTACTCATAGATGTTTAGCAAAATACATACCAGTTTATAGGATTTAAGCTTTAAAAATCAGTTTATTGGTTGCCAAGTGATAGGTTGCAATAATTTAAAAACCTTTACACATCAAAATAAGTTAAACTTTGCATCGTTAATATTTATATGTTTTGGTCAATCGAGTTTATGAATACCTCTTTACGTTTAAACCACTATTGGATTACTTGTGCTGATGGTTTAGAAAGCCTCTTACAAGAAGAAATAGAACAGCTTGGCACCAAAGTGACAGAACGTAAAGCTGGACGTTTAATCATTGAAGGAACACTTGAACATGCTTATCGCATTTGCATGTGGTCACGTCTTGCCTCTCGTGTTTTACTTCCAATCCATACGTATGAACTTGAACATACACATGATGCACGTGATGTAGCGGAAGAGCTTTACGAAGGTGCAATGAGCTTTGACTGGTCACTTATTTTTGCACCACAAAGTACCTTTGCTATTCGCTTACATGCAGAACGTGAAATTAAAGTTAATACCCAATTTGCAACGCTTAGAGCAAAAGACGGTGTAGTCGATTCCTTTATGGAAGCTGTCGGCCGTCGTCCAAGTATTGATACTAAACAACCAGAAATTACGTTATATGTACTTGCTGGCAAGACTGAACATACTTATTGCCTAGATTTATCTGGTGACTCATTACATAAACGTGGCTACCGTCGTTATATGACGGATGCACCGATTAAAGAAAACCTTGCTGCAGCAATTTTACAAAAAGCTAAGCTCAAAGAACGTAATCCAGAGCTTGTCTTCGACCCAATGTGTGGTTCAGGTACTTTTATCATTGAAGCATTAATGATTTTAACTGACCGCGCACCTGGTCTTGTTCGCCGTTTTGGCTTTAATGGTTGGCATGGTCATGACCGTGAACTTTGGCTTTCACTCAAAGCTGAAGCAGCAGAACGTCATGAAAAAGCGCTTGAGCAACCACTACCTAAGTTCTATGCGTTTGATGCTGACTGGGAAGCTGTAAAAGCAACTCGTGAAAACATTATTGCAGCAGGCTTTGAAAAGCTATTAAGCCAAATTCAAATTGAAGAACGTACTTTAGCTGACTGGCCAGATTTTGCTGCTGAAAAGAAAACAGCTTTTATTGTGACTAACCCTCCATATGGCGAACGTTTAGGTGATAAAGCATCAAACCGTTCTCTTTACTTAGGGTTATCGGCACTTTTACAAAAACATTTCCCAAATCAATATGCAGCCATTATTGCAGCTCAAATTGAACAAGCAGATGTTTTAGCTTTTGAAGCACCTGAAACTTTACGTTTAATGAATGGTAAGTTACCAATTTACATTCGTTTTGGTGCAATCAAACCAGAAAAAGTAACACAGCCATTTTTAGCAACTTGGCAAGCTCAACCTGTTGAAATGGAAGAAGCTCAAGACTTTGCGAACCGTTTGCAAAAAAATATGACTGCCTTGAAAAAATGGGCCACTAAAGAAAATATTTACTGCTTACGATTATACGATGCCGACTTACCTGACTTTAATGTCGCTGTCGATTTATATGGTGACCGTTTACATGTTCAGGAATATGCACCACCAAAAACAATCGATCCTGAAAAAGCAAAAAAACGTTTTAATTTAGCACTTGCTGTAATTCGTGCTGTTACCGGTTTAAACCGCGACGCTATTTTTATTAAAACGCGTGCTCGCCAAACAGGTACTAACCAATATACGAAACAAAGCACAGCTTCAAAACGTTTTATCGTTCAAGAAGGTAAAGCTAAGATTTTAGTAAACCTGACTGACTATCTTGATACAGGTTTATTTCTTGACCATCGTCAAATGCGTTTACGTATTGCTCAAGAAGCTCGTGGTAAACACTTCCTTAACTTATATAGTTATACCTCTACAGCCAGCTTACATGCGGCTTTAGGCGGTGCTGCAAGTACTACAAGTGTCGACTTATCGAACACGTACTTGAGCTGGTCTAAAGAAAACTTCGTTTTAAATGGTTTAACTGTAGATCATGCAGATGAACAACACATGTTCTTTGCAAGTGACTGTTTTGAATGGCTAAAAGAAGGTCACGAACAATACGATCTTATCTTTATTGACCCACCTACTTTCTCTAACTCTAAAAAGTTCTACGGTACTTTCGACGTACAACGCGACCATGTGTCTCTTATTAAACGTGCTATGAACCGTTTAACAAGTGAAGGTACGCTTTACTTCTCAAATAACTACCGCGGCTTTGAAATGGATGAAGAAATTGAAGCGCTATACGACGTTGAAGAAATTACGTCTGAAACAATTGGACCCGATTTTAAACGTAATCAAAAAATCCACCGTGCATGGAAAATTCAGCATTTAGGATTGAACTGATATAAATTTGGCGAGAAGTTATCATTACTTTACGGTAATGATAACTTCGCCATGTACATTTTTCGGTTCAAACTCATAACGTGTAAAACGGTCCGCTCGGTCTGGTAGCGCCACCATTTCTAATTTTTTCTTTTCTTTAATATCTATCACCTGATTTTGTTTTTGTTCTTGATAAGGTGATAACACACTCGATCTTAATGAGTTCCAGCGAACTTCTTGTAAATAATTATCTCCTAATTCTTTGCGAGCTTGGTGCTGCTCTATTTCAGGTTTTTGTGCATCATCTTGAGCCTTAGCAATAATGACGGGTAAAGATGTGGTTACCGCACCTGTTTGAGTGGCTAGCGCACTTTCTGTCATTGGTTGTGCTGCCCAGGCATTTGATAATAATACAAACACACCGCTCAAAACTCCCAGCATATACCCTTGCTTATTATTCATTACCTACTTCCTAAAATTGTTATTGTTCGTTATATGAAATCAAACTAGCAACTTTTTAACCTTGTCGCAATGTTATAAAGAAACTTCCCGATAATTAGCATTGATCATTTTAAAATCTGAAATTCTTCACAGGCCTTTCGTGAATATTCAAGTAGTTTTATAGATTGTTATCTCAGACTTGCACCATA
Organism: Acinetobacter nosocomialis; assembly: GCF_041021905.1. Taxonomy (NCBI): domain Bacteria; kingdom Pseudomonadati; phylum Pseudomonadota; class Gammaproteobacteria; order Moraxellales; family Moraxellaceae; genus Acinetobacter; species Acinetobacter nosocomialis. The sequence goes on along the minus strand of NZ_CP157432.1, from coordinate 1,256,173 downwards.
ACTCCAGATCACTTACTGTGATTTTATAATGTATTTGCATTTAGATTTATTCATAAATAAACACCATACGAGGTGGAATAATGCTTCAGCAATGCTGTCAATTATTAGAAGATCTTCAACTTAAAGTTGCATTTATTGAAAGTGCCAGTTCAGGTTACTTAACCAGTCAGTTTTCGATTCATAAAAATAGTGGCGCTGATATTTTACTGGGCGGATTAGTGAGTTATGACCCCAGTATTAAAATCAGTGTTTTAAAAGTTGAACCAAAGTTAATCGAAACCTACACAGCAGAATCACCACAAGTAACTGAAGAAATGTGCAGGCTTGGTCAAACTCTATTTCAACAAGCCGATATTATTGTAAGTTGTACAGGTTTACTCAAACATGGCGGAAGTGAAACCACGGAAAAACCTGTAGGTACTTTTTTTATTTGTATTTCTTATCTAGGACGTATTTATCATTACCATTATTTTTTATCAGGACATGCCGAACAAAAACTTAAAACTCTCACGCAAAAAGTGGCAGACTCAATTATTGCGCTTATATCTTCCAATCAGCATAAAAGTTAAATATAAAAAAAGAGAATATGTTTCCATATTCTCTTTTCGGTTTTAGCAGAACAAACTTAGCTGAGTTTCATTTTATCAAAGACCAAGTGACCATGCTCACCTTTAACTAAAATGGTATCACCTGCAACAAACTCACCTGACAAGATTTTTTGAGCCAAAGTGTTTTCAACCTGTTGTTGAATTGCACGTTTTAATGGACGTGCTCCGTATACAGGATCGAAACCAGCATCAATCAATAAGTCAAATGCACTGTCATCTACAGTTAAGCTCATATCACGATCAACAAGACGTGAACGTAAACGATCTAACTGAATATCCGCAATACCACGAATCTGCGCTTTCTTGAGTGAATGGAAAATTACAAGCTCATCAATCCGGTTAATAAATTCCGGACGGAAATGCTGACTTACCGCATTCATCACGACTGTACGCACTTCATCATCAGTGGCACCTTCGCCAAGCTCACGTACATCTTGTGAACCCAAGTTTGATGTCATCACAATAACCGTGTTTTTAAAGTCCACTACTCGACCTTGTGAGTCGGTTAAGCGCCCGTCATCCAACACTTGGAGCAAGATATTGAAAACATCTGGATGCGCTTTTTCAACCTCATCAAACAACACCACGCTATATGGTTTACGGCGAACAGCTTCGGTTAAAACACCGCCCTCTTCGTAACCCACATAGCCCGGAGGCGCACCAACTAAACGGCTGACAGAATGTTTCTCCATGAATTCACTCATATCGATACGAATCATGGCATCATCACTATCAAACAAGAAGTTAGCTAAAGCTTTAGTTAACTCAGTTTTACCAACACCCGTTGGTCCTAAGAACAAGAATGATCCGCTAGGACGATTCGGGTCAGACAAACCGGCACGCGAACGACGTACTGCATTCGATACCGCAACAACTGCTTCATCTTGTCCTACAACACGGTCATGCAAGAACTCTTCCATATGAAGGAGTTTTTCACGCTCGCCTTGCATCATTTTAGCAACCGGAATACCCGTTGCAGCACTAACGACTTCGGCAATTTCATTTTCAGTTACTTTAGTACGAATGAGTTTTGGCTCTTCGTTTTCTTCAGCAACTTCATCTTGCTCAAGCTGTTTTTGAAGCTCTGGAATAACGCCATATTGTAAACGTGCTGCTTCGGCTAAATCACCTTCACGCTGAGCTTTCTCAAAAGCAATACGTGCTTTATCAAGTTCAACCTGAGCTTGTTTAGTGCCTTCTACCAAAGTTTTTTCAGATTTCCACACTTCTTCGAGATCGTTATATTCTTTCTGAACTTCAGCGATCTGTTTTTCAAGATGAGTAACTTCGGCCTTACTGCCTGCATCTTCATCTTTTTTCACCGCTTCCAACTGCATTTTCAACTGGATTAAACGGCGATCAAGTTTATCAAGTGCTTCAGGTTTAGAGTCAATCTCCATTTTGATACGAGAAGCTGCCTCATCAATCAGGTCAATCGCCTTGTCTGGTAATTGACGGTCTGTAATATAACGATGAGACATTTTCGCTGCTGCAATAATCGCTGAGTCTAAAATTTGTACACCATGGTGAGTAGCATACTTTTCTTTTAGACCACGTAAAATCGCAATGGTATCTTCAACGCTTGGTTCATCCACCAGAACTTTCTGGAAACGACGTTCTAAAGCGGCATCTTTTTCAATGTATTGACGATATTCATCTAAGGTTGTTGCACCCACACAGCGCAACTCACCACGAGCCAACGCAGGTTTTAACATATTCCCTGCATCCATCGCGCCGTCACCTTTACCAGCACCAACGAGTGTATGTAACTCGTCAATGAATAAGATGATTTCGCCTTCGTGTTTCGCCAAATCTTTTAAAACAGCTTTTAAACGTTCTTCAAACTCACCACGATACTTAGCACCTGCAAGTAATGAGCCTAAATCTAGTGATAAAACACGTTTATTCTTTAAGCCTTCTGGCACTTCACCATTGACAATACGCTGTGCTAAGCCTTCAACAATAGCGGTTTTACCAACACCCGGCTCACCGATGAGTACAGGGTTGTTTTTTGTACGACGTGACAAGACCTGAATAGTGCGTCGAATTTCATCATCACGTCCAATGACCGGATCAAGTTTCCCCGATAAAGCCCGCTCAGTTAAATCAATTGTATATTTATTAAGTGAGTCACGTTGGTCTTCGTGATTATTACTCATGACTTTGTCACTACCTCGAATATGTTCAATTACTTTGCGTAAGCTGTCGGGAGTTACACCTACGGCACTTAAAATATTTTTTGTTTCGCCAGTTTCTGCTAAGCCCAATAAAACCCAGTCAGTCGACAAAAATTCATCGCCAGCTTTTTGCGCATATCGATCTGCCAAATTAAGTGCTTTAACTGCTTCAGGGTTTAAATTGACATCACCCGTCGGGTTAGCAATAGTCGGAGCATCTTTTAAAGCCTGCTCTAGCTTTTGTTTAAGTTCAGGTAACCGTGCACCTGCTTGTTGCAACAAACTAATATTAGACGGCTCTTCCAATAAAGTACTCAAAATATGAATACCTGCTATAGCCGTATGGTCTTTACCCATTGCTAAGGATTGAGCATCTGAGAGGGCTTGCTGCAAGCGGTTCGTAAATTTTTCAAATCGCATTCTTGTTATTCCTCACAACAAATTCGTACTTGTGTAATAGATGGGAACACTTTTTCGGATTTCAAATAATTTTTTATATATTTTTCATGATCTTATAAAAAATACTATGAGTAAAACTCGATTATAATATGGGTTTGTTTTGTATATATTTCAAGTACACTTCAGCTACATTTTATTAAATCGCTTAAATATTTATATTTGGTTTCGTCTGTTCCACTCTTTTCACAAAGTCTTCATTGAGAATTCCAAAAATAGGAATTAATTTATTAGGCTAATTCCATCCTGTTTTTGAAATTAAAATGCGTTTAAAACATATTATATTAACAACTTGTCTTTTTAGCTCGACTCTAGCAATAGCAGAGTTACCCCAAGACTCAAGAAGACCCGGTGGAATTGCAGTCGTTTCATTATCGACCGATATTACTCAAGTCACTTTTCAACACAAACCCGTTTTAATCAGTCAAGAAGGCCATCAACGTTATGCTGTAGTAGGTATTCCATTATCTACACCACTCGGCAGCATTCAGCTTGATACCAATAAAGCGCCTATTCAAATAGAAGTTAAGTCTTATCCTTATGCTGAGCAAAGGATTAAAGTTACCAATCAAGACTATGTGAACCCCAACCAAAGTCAATTAGACCGCTATGCTCAAGAAGCGAAAGAACAAAATGAGGTTTATAGTTCTTTCACAACAAGTTCATGGCAAAGCTTGCCTAAATTTATACGTCCAACTTCGGGAAAATTTACCAACTCTTTTGGAAGAAAACGTTTCTTCAATGGTGAAGAACGTGCACCTCATTCAGGTCTGGATATTCCAGCACCAATAGGTCAAAAAGTAGTTGCTCCAGCAGATGGTGTAGTCGTTCAAACAGGACACTATTTCTTTAATGGACAAACTGTATTAATTGATCACGGCCAAGGTTTAATTAGCATGTTTTGCCATTTAAGCGAGATAAAAGTAGAAAAGGGCCAGCGTATCCATCAAGGTGAAGTACTCGGCTTAGTCGGTAAAACAGGCCGTGTAACAGGGCCACATTTACATTGGGGAATGAGCCTTAACAATGCTCGGGTAGACCCTCAACTTTTTCTAAACCCAGCTCATTAATTTAAAGCTTTACGAAAGTACTTTGGCGCCTCGACATAACCTTCTCTTAGGTAAAATTGATGCGCTAAAGGCCTTTGCAATCCTGAGTGCAGTTCCATCCGGTCACAACCACGTTCCCTTGCCAACCGTTCTGCTTCTTGTACAAGCAAATGCCCCACTCCTTTACTACGCATATTCTCGTCAACACACAAATAACATATTTTGGCAAAGTCCCCTTTTAAGGCAATTTGCGGAATAAAATAAAGTGATAAAACTCCATATACATTTAAATCGTCAGCTGCGACCAATGTAATTGCGTTAGAATCTTTACTTAATCTTTGGAATTGTTCCTCAATCAATCTTAATGGCTGTGAATATCCCATTTGTTTCAGTAAGTGACATATAAATTCGGTATCTTTTGATTGAGCTAAACGGATATTCACCCAACATTCTCCTTTTATTTTTTGAATTGTTCTTATCATAAAAAAAGCCAACATGACTGTTAGCTTTTCTTTTCAGCTATTCATATAAAATTATGCAGCTTCAATAATCTCAAAATCGTGGGTAATTTCTACGCCACCATCAGAAAGCATTTTACTTGCTGAACAATATTTTTCAGCTGATAGCTCTACTGCTTTTGCAACCTGTTTTTCTTTTACGGCTTTACCTGTCACTACAAAGTGTAAATGGATCTTGGTGAAAACAGCTGGAATTGCATCTGCTCGCTCAGCTTTAAGCTGACATACGACATTCGTCACATCTTGACGAGATTTTTTTAAAATAGTCACAATATCAAACGAAGCACACCCACCAAGTCCCATTAATATCAATTCCATAGGACGTGGTCCACGGTTTTCGCCACCATACTCAGGTGAGCCATCCATCACTACACTATGACCACTCTCTGATTTCGCTTCAAAAGCAACATTCTCTAGCCAATGTACACTTGTTTGCATTGCAACTACCCAAAAAAAATTATAAATTTAAGCAGGGTCTGTTGACATTTCATCTATGGATTGCGTAATAGCTAAAAATTAATCCAAATAAAAACGCAAAACACAGACAAGGGCAATCCTTTGTCCCGTTTTGTAAAAAAGTTTGTTAAATTTCAGCCAAAATCTGAGGTGCGATTTAAGCATCTTAGGTGCAGCGCAAGACCAGATTTTTTTGTGCGTTTCGTTGTTAAGCTCTATTTATTTAGAATGACTAAATTCCATAGTTCTTGCTTCGTAACGTCTAGAAAAATCGTCTTATGTCGCAACCATCTGTGAAATGTCAACAGGCCCTTGTTTTGTACACTAACATAAAATGAGTTGATAAGGAATTTCATCTCTTCTGTGTAATAGCTCATCTCGAGCTTGTGTGAATTGTTTACCCTATTCGGAACATATCAAGCATGACTTCAAATTTTTCACAACTCAGCACAGATGCTTTATCTCCGGGGCAACTACCTGAATCCGTTAAAGCATTGTTAAAGCGTGCTCACATCAACAGATATCCAAAACGAACCACAATTGTTGATGCCGGAACAGAGTCAAAATCTTTATATTTAATTTTAAAAGGCTCAGTTTCAATTATTTTACGTGAAGATGATGAGCGTGAAATTGTTGTGGCATATTTGAATCCTGGTGACTTCTTTGGGGAAATGGGGCTTTTCGAACCGAACCCTCAACGTACAGCTGAAGTTCGTACCCGTGATGTCTGTGAAATTGCAGAAATTTCATATGACAACTTCCATGAACTGAGCAAACAGTATCCAGATCTCAGCTATGCCGTTTTCGCGCAACTTGTTCGTCGTTTAAAAAATACAACTCGTAAAATGACTGACCTTGCCTTCATTGATGTGTCTGGTCGTATTGCGCGTTGCTTAATCGACTTATCTTCACAACCAGAGGCAATGATCTTGCCGAATGGTCGTCAAATTCGTATTACCCGTCAAGAAATTGGACGTATTGTCGGTTGTTCACGAGAAATGGTTGGCCGTGTATTAAAGACCTTAGAAGATCAAGGTATGATCCAGACAGATGGTAAGGCTATTCTTATTTTTGATGCATCATTAGAAGAAACTCCTGTCACTGACGAAGACTATGATGACGAAGAATAATTATTCGTAATGATTTAATAAAGAGCAAACTTCGGTTTGCTTTTTTTATATGCAACAATGAGTTAATACATAAAGCTTACAAACTATTCTATTTTTATGATTTAAGTTGAATACATATTTTCCGTTAGGCTAACTTAAAATTTCTCAAGGATTTCGCAGTATGCAATTCAAACCACTTGGTCACACTGGCATTAACCTTCCAGAAATTTGCTTAGGTACTATGACATTTGGTGAGCAAAACACTCAACAAGAAGCTTTCGAACAACTCAATTACGCTTTAGAGCACGGTTTATATTTTTGGGATACGGCAGAGATGTATTCCGTACCCCCTAAACCAGAAACATATGGTGCGACTGAAACCATTTTAGGCAATTGGTTTGCACAACATGGTCAACGTGACAAAGTATTCCTTGCTTCAAAAATTGCAGGTCCTGGCTTTGGTGGAACTCATATTCGAGAAGGTCATACCAAGTTTAATAGTGAACATATTTCACAAGCGATTGATGGTTCTCTTAAACGCCTCCAAACAGACTATATTGATCTCTACCAATTACACTGGCCAGAACGTCATACCAACTTTTTTGGCACGCTCGCTTATGGTAATCAGCAGGCCCACAATAATTACAACACTACGCCTTTAGAAGAGACATTACTTGCTCTTCAAAAAGAGATTAATCGAGGACGTATTCGTTATATCGGCTTATCTAATGAAACGCCTTGGGGCACTATGAAGTTTTTACAGCTTGCTGAAAATTTAGGTGTAAGTAAATTTGTGAGTGTGCAAAACCCCTATAGCCTGCTTAATCGTACTTATGAAATCGGTATGTCTGAGATTGCTAAATATGAAGGTGTAGGATTACTTGCATACTCTCCTCTTGCTTTTGGTTACTTAACTGGTAAGTTTAGAAATGGGGCACGTCCTGCGAATGCTCGCGTTACTCTATTTCCACGCTTTAGTCGCTATAGCAATCCACAAAGTGAATGGGCAACGGAACAATATGCACAGCTCGCTGAAAAGCATGGTTTAAGCCTGACTCAATTGGCTCTAGCCTTTATTAAACAGCAATTCTTTGTGACGAGTACAATTATTGGTGCGACTAGCTTAGATCAGCTCAAAGAGAATATTCAGGCTTTTGAAATTGAGCTTTCACCAGAAATTTTACAAGGCATAGAAGCTATTCATGTACAACAGCCTAATCCTGCCCCTTAAAAACAAAAAAACGGATGCTTAAGCATCCGTTTTTATACTTATATTAAAGTTTTAAAACTTATCTACGGCCATTATAAATAGCTAATGCTGCAGGTAAGTTTTTACGCATATCATTAATACGCTGAGCGTTAGATGGGTGAGTAGACAAGAAAGATGAACCACCAGCACCTTCAAGTTTGTTCATTTTTTCCCAGAGGGTAATAGCAGCATTTGGGTTATAACCTGCACGTGCCATTAACATTAAGCCCCCTTGGTCAGCACGGCTCTCTAAACTACGCGAATATGGTAAGCCCACCCCTACTTGCGAACCTAGTTGTGCAGCAGCCGCACCTAATTGGTTAACGTTACCGCCACCTGCATAGCTTAAGCCAATATTTAATGCCAAATCAGTTAAAGCCTGTGCGCCAATTTTACTTTTAGCATGCTCTTCTAAAGCGTGCGTCATTTCGTGGCCCATAACAGCTGCAATTTCAGCATCCGTTAGGTTGAGCTTATTCACAATACCTGTGTAGAACACGACCTTACCACCTGGTGCAACGTAGGCGTTAACAGTATCTGATTTCAGTACAGCCAACTGCCAGCTAAATGGCTGCCCTGTTTGATTTACTTGATCAGCATAAGGTTTTAAACGGTTGAAAACAGCATTAATACGGCTATAGGTACTTGAACTTGTATCTAAAGTCCCTTTAGCACGTGCTTCCTGCACCATTTTAGTAAAACCTTGTGCAGACTGCGCATTTAATGTTGCTGTATCTGCACCAGCCATGTCAGCCATTGTTGCGCAACCAGAGATTGTTACAACACCTGCAGCACACAAGCTTAAAAAAAGTTTCTTATTCATCAACATGGGTCACCTAAATCTTAAAAAAACTGTTTATTCTTTTGCACTTATTATAAGAAATAGCACATAAGCTTTGAATCTCTCATTTCTTCACGATCATAGTATTTATGTAACGATCAAGCAGATAAAGTCATCAAATAAATCCAGAACAGTAAACATATTATATTTAGGACAAGATAGACATGGCTTAAAGGCTTAACTTTCTCTTCAAGAGAGGGACTTGTCCTTTTCCATAAGAGATAACTGTTTTGTATAAAAACGACCGGGATTAAGACACAAGCAATCAAAACAGAAAGACTCATAAATGCTGTCATGAAGAAGTCAGGGTTATAATTTTGGCCATAAATGACTAGCATAGCTAACGTTGGCGAACCACCGATCGCAAACAAAAAAGAATAAAAAATGGTTTTTGAAATAGTGGGTTGCAATTTCATTTTAGTTCATCATCCATGACATCACTTATATTTCTGTTTTAATCTGAATTAGACAAAACAGAAACTGCACTTTAGTCGGATATAAAAAAGCCCCCTTTTTCAGGAGGCTTTTATCATCTTTGCAAATTAAGCAGAGAATGGGTGACGTAAAACAATTGTTTCTGCACGGTCTGGACCAGTTGAAACGATATCAATCGGACATTCGATTAATTGTTCAATACGTTTTACATAAGCCAAAGCATTTGCAGGTAATTGGTCAATGCTCGTTAAACCAACAGTTGACTCGCTCCAACCTGGCATAGTTTCATAAATTGGTTTCAAACATTCAAAAGAAACCGCATCAGAAGAACCTACACAACCTGAATCAGTATTTTCATAACCTACACAGATTTTCACTTCTTCTAAACCGTCTAAAACGTCAAGTTTAGTCAAGCAAATACCTGAAAGTGAGTTAACATCTACAGAACGGCGTAAGATTTCAGCATCAAACCAACCACAACGACGTTGACGACCAGTAGAAGCACCAAATTCATGACCTACTGTACCCAAGTGTTTACCAATTGGGTCACCAGAATCAGTTGCTGCATCGTAAACTAATTCTGTTGGGAATGGACCTGCACCTACACGTGTTGTATAAGCTTTAGTGATACCTAATACATAATCAAGATGTAAAGGCCCCATACCAGAACCAGAGCTTACGCCACCAGCAGTTGTATTTGAGCTAGTCACATACGGGTAAGTACCGTGGTCGATGTCTAAAAGTGAGCCTTGAGCGCCTTCAAACATTACAGGCTTACCTTCTTTGCGGTAGTCATGTAATACTTTAGTCACGTCAATCACTAACGGAGCAAGCACTTCACGCCATTCGTTGCAAAGAGCCAACACGTCTTCAAATTTAACTGCTTCTACACCGTAGAACTGGGTTAATTGGAAGTTATGTAACTCAAGCATTTCTTGGAGTTTTTCTTCTAACGCTGCACCACCACGAACAAGGTCAGCAACACGCACTGCACGGCGAGCTACTTTATCTTCGTAAGCAGGGCCAATACCACGACCTGTAGTACCGATTTTAGCGTTACCACGTTTCTTCTCACGAGCCTGATCAAGAGCAATGTGGTTAGGTAAAATAAGAGGACAGTTTGGAGAAATACGTAGACGTTCCTTAACTGGAACACCCTCAGCTTCCAAAATTCCCATTTCTTCAATTAATGCTGCTGGTGAAAGCACCACACCATTACCAATTAAGCACAATACGTTTTCACGTAAAATACCTGATGGAATGAGGTGTAATACAGTCTTTTTACCACCTACGACAAGAGTATGACCTGCGTTATGTCCACCTTGATAACGTACTACCGCAGCCGCTTGATCTGTGAGCAGGTCGACGATTTTACCTTTACCTTCGTCGCCCCATTGGGTACCAAGTACCACAACATTTTTGCCCATAATAGCCTCATTACATCATGCTGTTAAAATTGGAAACCATCAGTAAAAACTTACTGCTGGCGTTTAAATCTTTTCAATATTCCATTGACCGTTTTGCGATACAAGCTGATGCGTCGCATAAGGAATAGAACCTAAATTATCATTACCTAACAATTGGACTACACGTAAGCCTTGTAAACGTGCATTTGCAATTGCCTTAAGTAAATCTGCATCAGTACCTTTAGGCGCTACTACAGTTTCAATTTCGGCAAACTGATTTGCACCTAAGGCATATAAATCACAACTGAAACCAGTAGCAGGACGTGCACGACCGAAGTGTTCACCAATACCATCGTAACGGCCACCTTGCGCTAAAGGTGCAGCACGGTTCGGTGCATAAACTGCATACATCAAACCAGTGTGATAGTGGTAACTGCGAAGTTCGACAACATCAATCCCAACATTCAGTGCTGGCCAACGGTTTTTAATTTGTTCAAGTGTAGTTTTGAGCGCATTTAATGCAGCATCAAATTCAACATCTTTTAAAATATCTGTACTTAAATGAGTTTGTAATGCTTCTAAATCACTTGCATAGCGACCAAGTGCATAGAAGTCTGAACCCATATTTAAATTTTGAGTAAATTCAGCTAACTCAGGTAATGCTTTTCTTTGATAAAGATCAGATAACTCATGCTCTTCATTTTTAGAAAGTCCGGCATATTTTACTAAGCTACGAAATAAGCCTACATGCCCTAGGTCTAAATGTGCACCTTGCAATGTATAAGCATTTTCAATGAGCCCAAGCATTACATCGACCATTTCAACATCAGCTTCAATACTATCGTGGCCATATAGCTCTGCACCTAATTGTAAAGGTGCGCGAGTCGCATTGAAATTTTGTGGTTTTGTATGTAATACAGTCCCTGCATAACAGTAACGTGCAACCCCTTCAACAGGTCTTACATGTGCATCAATACGTGCAACTTGAGGCGTCATATCAGCACGGATACCGAGTAAACGGCCTGAAAGCTGATCAATCACCTTAAAAGTTACTAAATCCAGGTCTTGATTTGATTCTGATAATGAAGACAACGATTCGATGTATTCGATAAATGGTGTATATACCAGTTGATAACCTCTTACTGAGAGGAAATCTATAGCTTCACGGCGAAGTTTTTCAATGACTTGCGCCTGTTCCGGCAATACATCTGCTACCCCGTCAGGCAGCAACCATGTCTCTGAAATGGTCATATTTCAAGCCTAAAATCTGATCAACGTGGAACGACCCCACATAAAAAAATCGGGAACACACCCGATTTCTCTTAGTGTAGCATGATACTTTGTGCCATGCACCTGACAATTTGCATAAATCTTTCTTAATAAACTCTAAAGTCAAAAAGAAGAGATTAACAATTAACAATATTATTCAATACTTTACTCTTATTCACTTTAGTTATTAATAGAGCTTGTTCGACCAAAGAATGGGCCAATATCTGAACTATCACCTTGTTTCCAGTTAACCAACCTTAACTGCTGAACAGCTTTCCTAAGTTATTTCAAATTTAGAAAGAATCACACAAGTCTAATAATCGATTTGCATAGCCCCATTCATTATCGTACCAAGCAAATACTTTAGCTTGATGCCCAACAACCATAGTTTGAGTTAAATCAACAATAAGTGAATAAGGCGAATGATTAAAATCACTTGAAACGAGTGGCTCATCAGTCACTGCCATAATTTCCGCATAATCTGTTTGAGACGCCTTAATCAACAATTTATTAATATGATGAACAGTAATTGGTGATTGTGCGATAAAAGTTAAATCAATGGCAGCCACATTAATGGTGGGAACTCGAATTGAATAACCATCAATACGGTCTTCCATTTTAGGCATTACACGTTTTAATGCACCCAGTGCACTAGACGTAGTTGGAATAATATTTTGACCAGAAGCTCTGGCACGACGTAAATCACGGTGCGCATGGTCAAGCACAGACTGATCTGCTGTTACGGCATGAATTTCTGTCATGAGCGCAGTTTCAATCCCAAATGCGTCATCAATGATTTTTACTAACGGCACTAAAGCCTGTGTCGTACATGACACACTTGATATGATTTGATCAGACGCTTTCACATCGGCATGGTTAACGCCATAGACAATTGCAGCATCGACATGGTCAAAAGGTGCAGCCCCAATAATGACTCTTTTTGCCCCAGCTTCTAAGTGGCGGGTTGCATCAGCATGAGAACGGAACAAGCCTGTACATTCGAGTACAACATCAATTTGCAAGCTTGCCCACGGTAAAAGTTCTGGCTGTTTTTGCTGTAAAACTTCAACTTTCAAATTTCTTTGGTTAGATTGAATATTTAAATAAATCTTTTCATTTTCAATCGCTATGTCAACTTTGCCATTAAAACGACCATGAGTTGAATCATATTTAAATAAATGCACTAGTGTCTGTACATCTGCTATATCGTTAATCGCCACGATTTCAAAATGAAATTGTTTCGGGCTTTCAAACCATGCACGTAAAACATTACGTCCAATCCGGCCAAACCCATTAATGGCGATACGTTGCATGACCTATCCTTATCTACAAAACCAGAAACGAAAGAAGGCATATAGTAAAACACGTGAAGGCCAATTGAATATAGATTTTTAGCCAAATCACAGTTTTGTAAGATATTCCCTCTAAAATCGTTGGTTCGGTGGGGTTTTTCCGTTACAATTTAGCGTTTTTTAAAAATAAGCCCCGTATCACATGCAAGATTTGTGAACAAATAAACTTGTGGTGATGCTTTTAGCCAAATTCGAAAATATGGAGTGACTTGGTTGTGAGTACTCGTTTAATGACATCTGCTGAAATTCGTGAAGCATTTTTGCGCTACTTTGAAACGCAAGGGCATACACGTGTTGCATCGAGTTCTCTTGTTCCTGCCAACGACCCAACTTTATTATTTACAAATGCTGGGATGAACCAGTTTAAAGACTGTTTTTTAGGTCTTGAAAAACGTGATTATGTACGTGCAACAACATCACAAAAATGTGTACGTGCAGGCGGTAAACACAACGATTTAGATAACGTCGGCTATACAGCTCGTCACCATACATTCTTTGAAATGTTAGGTAACTTCTCATTTGGTGACTATTTCAAACGTGATGCACTTAAGTTTGCTTGGGAGTTTTTAACCAGCGAACAATGGCTAGCTTTACCGAAAGATCGCTTATATGTAACGGTTTATCATACAGATGACGAAGCTTATGACATCTGGAATAAAGAAATTGGTTTAGCTCCAGAGCGTATTATCCGTATTGGTGATAACAAAGGCGAAAAATACGCATCAGATAACTTCTGGGCAATGGGTGATACAGGTCCTTGTGGTCCATGTTCTGAAATTTTCTTTGACCACGGTGACCACATTTGGGGTGGCTTACCTGGTTCTCCTGAAGAAGATGGCGACCGTTTCATTGAAATCTGGAATAACGTTTTCATGCAGTTTAACCGTACTGCTGATGGCGTACTTCACCCTCTTCCAGCGCCATCTGTAGATACAGGTATGGGCTTAGAGCGTATTTCTGCAGTATTGCAACATGTTAATTCAAACTATGACATTGACCTGTTCCAACACTTATTAAAAGCTGCTGCAAACATTATTGGTATTGAAGATGAAGGTCAGCCTTCTTTACGTGTCGTTGCAGACCATGCGCGTTCTTGCTGCTTCTTAATTGCTGATGGTGTAAACCCAAGCAATGAAGGTCGTGGTTATGTATTACGTCGTATTATTCGCCGTGCTGTTCGTCATGGTAACAAGCTTGGTGCAACAGGTACGTTCTTCTACAAAATGTTGCAACCATTAATTGAAGTGATGGGTCAGGCTTACCCTGAGTTAGAAGCTCGTCGTGATGTGATTGAAGCAACTTTAATTCGTGAAGAAGAACAGTTTGCTAAAACACTTGAGCAAGGCTTAAAACTTCTCGAAGGTGAACTTGCTCAGTTAAAAGATAAAACTATTCCGGGTGCGACTGTATTTAAACTTTACGACACTTATGGCTTCCCGACAGACTTAACGGCTGATATTGCACGTGAACGTGGCTTTATTATTGATGAAGCCGGTTTTGAAGTTGAAATGGCTGCACAGCGTCAACGTGCACGTGATGCTGGTAAGTTTGCAGTTGACTATAACAGCATTGTAAAAGTCGAAGGCGAAACTCAGTTTGACGGTTATATCAACACAACTGGTCAAGGTCAGATTGTAGCGATCTATAAAGATGGCGTACAAGTTGACGAAGTTTCTGAAGGCGACGAAGCACTTATCGTTTTAAACCAAACTCCTTTCTATGCTGAAAGTGGTGGTCAGATTGGTGATACTGGTATCTTCAAAAATGAAACAGGTATTTTTGAAGTTCAAGACACTAAAAAGTCTGGTGGTGCCTTTGTTCATCAAGGTATTGTGACTGTTGGTAACCTCAAAGCAAATCAAAATGTAGAAGCGATTGTTAAAGCAGACATTCGTGAAGCTACTGCGCGTAACCACTCAGCAACCCACTTGTTACATGCTGCCCTTCGTCAAATTTTAGGTTCTCATGTACAACAAAAAGGTTCTTTAGTTGCAAGTGATATCTTACGTTTTGACTTTGCAAATGACCAACCTGTTTCATTTGAACAATTACAACAAGTTGAACGTCTCGTAAATGCTGAAATCATTGCCAATACTCCAGTGACGACTGAGCTTCTCGACATTGAAGCAGCAAAAGCAAAAGGCGCAATGATGCTGTTCGGTGAAAAATACGGCGATGAAGTTCGTGTACTTTCTATGGGTTCAGTTATTGATGAGAAAAACTTCTCAATCGAACTTTGTGGCGGTATTCACGTAAAACGTACAGGTGATATTGGTTTATTCAAAATCACTTCTGAAGGTGGTGTAGCTGCTGGTGTACGTCGTATTGAAGCAGTGACTGGCACTAAAGCATTAGAAGTGGTACAAAAAGCTGATCATGATATTCAGCACATTAATAGCTTACTAAAAGCACAGAAAGACCAAACAGTTGAGCGTGTACAAGCCAATGTAGAATTGGTTTCTGCATTACAAAAGCAGATTGAACAGCTCAACCAGAAATTGGCAAACTTCCAAGCGGCTGATTTGATTGACCAAGTTCAAACCATTGCTGGTCGTCAAACGCTTATTACTACTGTTCAAGGGGTTGATGCCAAAGCGCTTCGCAACTTACATGACAGTGTAAAATCAAAATTAGAGAACGCAGTGATTGTGTTAGCAGGTGTAGAGGGTGACAAAGTCAGCCTGCTTGCATCAGTCGCGTCACAATACACTGCAAATCTAAAAGCAGGTGACATCATCAAACATCTAGCAACTGAACTAGGTGGTAAAGGTGGTGGTAAACCTGACTTAGCACAAGGTGGCGCGCCACTTAACGAGAAGTTTGGACAAGTGATCGCAGCATTGCCTGCATGGCTTGAACAAAAATAAGACTTCACTTTTTGTGTAACTGACCCTGAAAAGCCTCTCAGGGTCATGGCTTATATGGAACAACTATGGCATTAATCGTTCAAAAATATGGCGGTACTTCTATGGGTACCCCCGAGCGCATTTTAAATGTTGCTCGTCGTGTGAAGCGTTGGCATGATCACGGTCACAAGGTTGTTGTGGTCGTATCTGCAATGAGTGGTGAAACAAACCGCTTACTTGCCCTCGCTAAAGCCATTACCGAAACACCTGACCCACGCGAGTTAGACCAAATGGTTTCAACCGGTGAACAGGTGACGATTTCCATGTTAGCTATGGCACTTAATTCGATTGGTGTGGAAGCTAAATCCTATACCGGACGTCAAGTCGGTATTAAAACTGACAGTGCATTTACCAAGGCGCGTATTGAGTCGATTGACACAGATGTCATGACCAATGACCTAGATGCAGGCCGTGTTATTGTAGTTGCAGGCTTCCAAGGCTTTGACGCTAATGGAAACACAACTACTCTAGGACGTGGTGGTTCAGATACTTCTGGTGTTGCGATTGCTGCTGCACTTAAAGCAGATGAATGCCAAATCTATACTGACGTTGATGGTGTTTACACTACAGATCCTCGTGTTGCTCCTAAAGCGAAGAAAATTGATCGTATTTCTTTTGAAGAAATGCTAGAAATGGCATCATTAGGTTCAAAAGTTTTACAAATTCGCTCAGTAGAATTTGCCGGAAAATATCAAGTTCCTTTACGCGTATTATCAAGCTTTGATAATGATGACGACGGCGCATTTGACGACGAATTTAAAGAAAATGTAGGTACACTCATTACTACTGAGGCAGAAGACACTATGGAACAGCCAATCATTGCAGGTATTGCTTTTAACCGTGACGAAGCAAAATTAACGATTTTAGGTGTACCTGATGAACCAGGTATTGCTTCTAAAATTTTATCACCAGTAAGTGATGCCAACATTGAAGTGGACATGATAGTCCAAAATGTTGAAGAAGATGGCACAACAGATTTTACGTTTACTGTAAACCGTGTTGATTTAGCGAAAGCTGAAAAAATCTTAAATGAAACTGCCAAAAATATTGGTGCACGCGAAGTTTCAACACGTGACGATATTGTAAAAGTTTCAATTGTTGGTGTGGGTATGCGCTCACACGCTGGTGTAGCAAGCAAGATGTTTACTGCCCTCGCAGACGAAGGTATTAATATCCTTATGATCTCAACATCTGAAATTAAGGTGTCTGTCATCATTGATGAGAAATATCTTGAACTTGCAGTTCGTTGCCTACATACCGCTTTTGGTTTAGATCGCGAACACGGTGAAAGCAGCGCCCGCGCTTAATTTTACCAACCGGTCAAGAATTCATTAAAAAATGTTTACTTGTCCGACAATAATCAAAGAAAACACAGAGCCGCTATAGTTTTTTTTATAGCGGCTCTGTTATATTAAACGGAAAGTTTTTTGGCAGAGATTATCAAAATATGACTTTGTTCTCATATTTCTGTTAGAATCTGACTGAAAACTGAGGTTGAGCTTTTTATTTGGGTACCAATATTGCAGTTTTAAGCGTTTAGCAAGGAGATAAACATGCTGATTCTGACCCGCCGTGTCGGGGAAACATTAATGATTGGGGATCAAGTCAGTGTTACTGTGCTTGGCGTCAAAGGAAACCAGGTTCGAATTGGTGTGAATGCGCCAAAAGAGGTTTCTGTTCATCGCGAAGAAATTTATCAACGTATTCAACATGAACGTGCAATGCATGAACACCTTCAACATCTTGATCAAGATTATCAAGTTTCATATGAAGATGATAATTATGCACAGAAAAACTTCAATCGTTAGTATGAAGTTATTCTCTCCCTAATTAAAGCGACTTTATAGTCGCTTTAAATTTTTTGGGAGTATATAAATTTATAGCCCTAATGCACGTTTTACAGGTGCATAACTACGACGATGCTGATCGATTACCCCGTGAGCTGCAATCGCTTCAAAATGCGCTTTAGTTGGATAACCCTTATGTTTGGCAAAACCAAATAATGGATATTGCTGATCTAATTCTGCCATTTGTCGATCACGTGTGACTTTTGCCAAGATACTCGCTGCACTAATCTCGGCATGGCTCGCATCCCCTCCGACAATCGCTTCACAAGGAATAATGATGCCTTTTGGAATTTGGTTGCCATCTACAATGACTTTTTGAGGCTGTGTTTTTAGACCATCCACGGCACGTTGCATAGCCAAAAAAGTTGCTTGCAAGATATTCAGCTCATCAATCTCTGCATGGGTAGCTTCTGCTATTGACCATGCCAAAGCTTTTTCCTGAATTTCGATAAACAACTTTTCACGTTTCTTTTCAGTTAATTTTTTAGAATCATTCAAACCTAAAATTGGATTGTTCGGATCTAAAATAACAGCTGCAGCAACAACTGAACCCACTAGTGGGCCTCGCCCCGCCTCATCTACGCCTGCAACAAACATGTATACTCCAATAAAAAAAGAGGCCGATCAATATGAGTCAGCCTTCTTTGAAACTCAAATTATTAATTACTTTTGCAAAGCTTCTGCTACACAAGCGTTTACAGTATTAGAGACAACCTGATTTACAACTGTTGCACGTGCCGCAGGGTCAAGTGCAGCAGTAGCCAAATCAACTGCTGTAACACTGTTTGGTGCCTTTTCACTTACGCAACCACAAACATTAGTTTGAATACTATCACGTTGTTCAGCAGTCATAAGCTTGGTTGCTGTTTTCCATGCAGCAACATTATTAATTTCTGTAATACATTTCGCGTTTACAGCCACTTTTAATGCAGTCATGCCTAACTGTTGAGTTGCTGTTTCTGTAGAACCTGCACCAGGCGTGGTCGCACATGCCGTTAAAGCTAAAACAACTGGTGCCATAGCAAGCATCAATTTTTTCATCATTTTTTCCTTTGATCGAACGTAAGCAGCGCGTATTTTGCCTAAACTTGTGCTTAGAAGAAACAAATAAATTGATGCATTTGTGCAATCTAACTCTGTTATTTTCCAACTCAAGTTGACTATGTTTCTTCAATTAAAGCGTTCTGTTTATAGCACGCTCCGTTACGAGAACAACATTTCTCAAAATCAACCCTTTCTCATAAAATCTAGCACTAAAATGACAAAAAAATAGGGTCTTTTATGCCTGCCTCATCCTCTCAATACTACACCCGTACTGCACAGATTCTGCATTGGGTCATGGCAATCATTTTCATTACCGCTTGGGTGATTGGCTTTTATAGTGGAAACTTTTTAAGTTACGATGCTGATGGTAGCTTTAAAGGTGATGTCATTACACTACATAAAAACATTGCCACAACCATTATTTTTCTAGTAGTTATTCGCCTTTTCTGGCGTTACACCCACCCAGCCCCACAGCTGCCTGACACCATGTCACCCACTATGAAAACCCTAGCTCACATCGGACATTTATTGCTTTATGTGATTTTAGTGGCTTTACCTGTGACAGGATGTTTATTTAGCTGGAGTGCTGGTCATCCTGCCCCTGTTTTATATTTATTTGAAATTCCACGTTTAGTACAAGATAACCCTGAGATATTAGCGATTGTTAAACCATTGCATATCTATATTTCATGGTTTGCAGGTTTACTTATTGTTGGACATGTTCTGGCAGCTTTAAAACATCACTTTGTGGATAAAGATAATGTTTTAAATAGTATGACTAAACAACCTAAATAAATTCTATGTTAAAAAAAACCGCCTATCACAGGCGGTTTTTTTATTTAGATTTTCTGAATTTCTGAAATCCACTTTTGTTTCTCTTCATCTGAGATGAAAGAGGCTTCAAAAGAGTTAATTGCGAGTTGCTTCAACTCATCATTACTTAAATCTAAGGCCTGCTGAATAGCAATAAAGTTATCATTCATATAACCGCCAAAATATGAAGGATCATCCGAGTTAACAGTCACATGTACGCCTTTTTGTAAAAGACGGCGGATGTTGTGATCTTTCATATCCTTAACGACACATAGCTTTAAGTTACTTAAAGGACAAACCGTTAATGGCATTTTTTCATTAATTAGACGAGCCATTAATTGTTCGTCTTCTTCAGAACGCACGCCGTGATCAATACGGTTTACTTTGAGCAAGTCTAAAGCTTCCCATACATATTCAGGTGGGCCTTCTTCGCCTGCGTGAGCCACGATTAAGAAACCTTCCTCACGTGCCTTAGCAAAAACACGTTCAAACTTAGCTGGTGGATGGCCTACTTCACTTGAATCAAGTCCAACAGCAATAATGTCTTCTTTAAACGGTAAAGCTTGCTCAAGCGTTTCAAATGCAGCTTCTTCGCTTAAATGGCGCAAGAAACACATAATAAGCTGAGAGCTAATACCAAATTTGGTTTTTGCGTCAGCACATGCACGTTTAAGCCCATTGATCACCGTTGCAAACGCAATACCACGGTCGGTATGAGTTTGCGGGTCGAAGAACATTTCTGTATGAACGACACGATCTTCTGCACATTTCTCAAAATATGCCCATGCTAAATCATAAAAATCTTGCTCATGAACAAGAACATTTGCACCAGCATAGTAAATATCTAAAAATGATTGAAGATTATGAAAGTTATAAGCTTGCTTTACTTCTTCAACAGATTTGTAAGGAATCTGAATCTGATTACGCTGTGCAATAGCAAACATTAATTCAGGTTCAAACGTCCCTTCAATATGCACATGCAACTCGGCTTTTGGTAAGGCCTGAATCAGCTCGACTTGATTCATATTAACTCCACATCTAAAGAAAAAAGGGTGTGGTAAGCACACCCTTCTATAATTTCCTTCTTATATCTCTATCAATAAAATAGTTCTAGAAGGAAATTATGAAAAATCATATTAACCGCCAAAAGCGATAAATTTAAATACCCAAAGAGCAGCAATAATCCATACCATGTATGGAACAGTTTTTGCCTTACCTGTGAATAATTTAACTAATGCATAGCTGATGAAGCCCATAGCAATACCATCTGCAATTGAGTACGCAAATGGCATAAATACAATCGTTAAAAAGGCTGGAACAGCTTCTGTAATATCATCCCAATCAATGTGCGTGATCCCTTGGATCATGAGTACACCAATGAACAACAAAGCTGGAGCTGTTGCAAAACCTGGCACAGATTGAGCAAGAGGTGCCAAGAATAAACAGCAAATAAATAAGAAAGCGACCACTACTGCAGTTAAACCTGTACGTCCACCTGCTGCTACACCTGAAGCCGATTCAATATATGGCGTAGTTGATGATGTACCCAATGCTGCGCCAGCAACAATTGCAGTAGAGTCAGCAAATAGTGCTTTTTTCAAACGTGGCAATTTACCATCTTTTAAAAGGCCCGCACGGTGTGAAACACCTACCAAAGTACCCGTACTGTCAAACAAGTCAACAATAAAGAATACAAAGATCACACCCACCATACTTGCAGTAAACAGACCTTTAAAGTCCATTTGCATAAATGTTGGTGCAATTGAAGGAATCTGCCCTACTACACCTTTAAATTCATTTAAACCTAAAGCAGTCGCAATTGCTGTCACCACCAAAATACTAATAATGATGGCACCACGGACTTTAAGCTGATGTAAAACAACAATAAGTAAAAAGCCAAATAAAGCCAGTAGTACAGTAGGTTGTTTAATATCGCCCAAACCCACTAATGTTGCTTTATTTGCAACAATAATTCCGGCATTTTTTAGCGCAATAAGCGCCAGGAATAAGCCAATACCACCACCTATCGCAAATTTAAGCGACATTGGAATTGCATTAACAATCGCTTCACGAACTTTAAAGAAGCTGATTGCAAGAAATACAACGCCTGAAACAAAAACAGCAGCTAAAGCTGTCTGCCATGGCACCCCCATACCCATACATACCGAATAGGTAAAATAAGCATTAAGCCCCATGCCCGGTGCTAAGGCGATTGGATAATTGGCAATAATACCCATCACTAAACAACCGATTGCTGCTGCCAAACAGGTCGCAACGAATACGGCGCCATGATCCATGCCGGTTTCAGATAAAATGAGTGGATTGACAATGATGATGTAACACATCGTTAAAAACGTAGTTACACCAGCAAGAACTTCTGTTCGAAACGTGGTTTTATTGTCGCTTAACTTAAATAAACGCTCTAACCAGCCTGCCGAAGAATTGGGCGCCGCCATAAGTAGCCTCTATGCAAAATCTGAGCTGTGGAATATGTACTTCTATGTAGGTATCTGAGCAATCTTGTTTTTCTGATCAGATCTCTAGACAAAAATCTTCAATAGACGAAGCAACAAATATGCCACTCATTCGATTTCTGCTGTCATACACAGAAAATAGCCACAGCCCCTCTTGAAACACAAAAAAGCTGCATAACCCCTATGCAGCTTTTTTACTATACGTTCAATAAGTTTAACAGATTCAAAAGCAACATGATCAAAATTTATGAAAAGATATGATCAATGGCACAGTTTTTAAATCAAATAATAATGACTACTTTGCTTAGAAAAACACTTTTTTATCGCTGATATATTTTTGCAAATTATATGAAGCTAAATTGCTATGACTAATACGATTAGGATTTCGCTCAATTGTTTGCAAATTTTTTTCAGCTTCCTGAATAATCCTCATGAGCTCTTGATGTCTTTTATTTTGGGTATCTAAATACGCCCAGTACCCTAGTACAAACACGATACTCACACACAACACTATTAATACTTTATTGATCATTATTATTATCTCTATGTTTTTAATGTTAATGATCTTAACAAAAAATAACCAGTTTGTGAATATTTTCACATTTATTTACAATAATTATTAATCACTCAATCTATTGATATAAAAAATGTTTTCTAATTTGCAATTTTAAAAAAGAGTAAAAATAATACTTTTCACTTAAAAATTCATTTTTAAAAATAACTATATTTTTTTAACAAAAACTTATATAGCCTTATTCACCTACTTTTATTTTTAAGTATATTTAAATTTATTTTTCAATTTAACTTCATTAAATTATTGTTCAATCCGTTCAATAATAAAAAGCCCATTTCAATAAATTAAAATGGGCTTTTATAAAGTCATTAACCAGCAACTTCTTCAGCTTTAGGTTTTGCTTTTATCAAATCAGCTTCATAAACCACATCATATTCTTCTAACTTTAAATGATGTAAACGCTGTTTAAGCTTTTTTAACGACCATGGCCATGCCGCGAAGTTGCGACCATTTGCATCGAGATAGTAACTTTTACATCCCCCGCTATTGAATACTGTGGTTTGTAGATGTTTTTGTACCAAGTCGTTGTGCTTTTTAATCACTTCTGATTTCACTGAAAGCTTAGCAATACCTTTTGCCTTCATTTGTAGCAAACCATCTATAATATATTGCAGTTGTGCTTCGGCAAGACCAATAAATGAGTCATAGACCAAAACATTTGGCCCAAGCATAAGAAATGCATTAGGTACATTTTCAATATTGGTTCCTAAATAAGCTTCTGGTGAGGAGTCTTTCCAAAGCTCAGCCAAACATTCCCCTTTTTCGTTATGTACACGTTTACCAATAGGGGGATGAGACACTTCAAATCCAGTACCCCAAATAATCACATCAACTTCGTGGCGTTCACCATTAGCTGCAATCACCGTATTGCCTTCGACTTTAACTAGACCATGTGGAATAAGCGTAGTGTTAGGTGCCTGTAACGCTGGATAATAGTTATTGGCAAACAAAATACGCTTACAGCCAATATCGAAATTAGGCGTTACGTTTTTACGCAAGACTGGATCTTTGATTTGCAGCTTTAACAATTGTTTTGCAGCAAAATTGACAGGCTTTAAAGCTTTTGGGTTGCGTAGGCCAAAATTAATGACATTTAAAGTACCCGCCACAGTCTGTCGCCAAGTCGCTTGAATAGCTGGATATTTGGCAATGACAGATTTACTCAACTCGCCCAAGTCCGTATCGGGCTTCGGTAGTACCCAAGGTGCTGTACGTTGGAATACAAACAACTCTTTGGCTTTAGGTTGAATTTGTGGCACAAACTGAATAGCAGATGCACCAGTACCAATTACAGCAATGCGTTTTCCAGTTAAGTCATAGTCATGGTTCCATTTTGCCGAATGGAACATTTCACCAGTAAAGGTATCTAAACCTTCAAGACGTGGAATTTGTGCTTCGGTAATTGGACCTGTAGCAAATAAAACTGTTTTAGCGATATACAAACCAGAGCTTGTCTCTAGCTTCCAGATATTTTTTTGGTTATCCCACTCTGCTTTTAATAATTCGGTATTGAATTCGATTAAGGACTCAATATCAAACTCACGACTAACATCTTCTAAATAACTTAAAATTTCCGGTTGGCGTGCAAATAAATGGCTCCATTTTGCACTTGGGGCAAAGGAGTAAGAATAAAGTGACGACGGTACATCACAACCACAGCCCGGATAGGTATTTTCACGCCAAGTGCCACCGACGCGGCTGGCTTTTTCAATAATTTTAAAATTGGTTAAGCCTGCTTCGTTTAGCTTAATTGCTGCAGCTAAGCCAGAAATACCTGCACCGACAATAAAAGTGTCATAAACATGTGCAACTTCTTGGGTTTTACGTGTGCGTGTATTTGTTCTAGGTTTAGTGACCATAATTTTTCTGCCTATACAAAATTTTATTTAAATAGCTGATACGAAAGCCCAAGGAACTTTGCATATAGGGTTGGAGACGTTCTTTTCATAAGCCAGAATAATTTGGCGTCGATCTGTGGCGTGGTATACAGCTGCCCTCGATCTAATCGATTCAATGTTAAAGCCGCAACTGCGTCACTGGTTGTCATGGCATAGTTCATGAGTGCATGGTCTGCAAGCTTGGAATAACGGCCCGGAATCCGACCATTTTTAATGATATTGGTAGGTACCAAAGTTGGGCACAGCACATTGACCTTAATATTGAATTTGCGTAGCTCGGCTGAAAGGGTTTCTGATAATGCCAATACACCGGCTTTCGTTACATTGTAGACACTCATTTCTGGTGCTGCGGTATAAGACGCCGCAGAAGCTACATTAATAATTGCACCGTAACCTAGTTTTTTGAGCTTTGGCACAAATGCATGACAACCATGAATAACACCCCATAGGTTTACATGCATACACCATTTCCAGTCTTCCAAACTCATTTCATCAAATTTGCCGCCTAGCCCTACGCCGGCATTATTAATGATGAGTGTTACTGGATGATCAAGTAACTGTTCTGCTTGATCAGCCAAAGCCTGTACTTGTTCTGCTTGCCCAACATCACACTGGACTGCAAATGCTTTTTGTCCAAGCTGTTCAATTAACTTTACAGTTTCTTTTGCAGCTTCTAAATTAATATCTGCACATACTACGTTGCCACCGCGCTTCGCTAGTTCAACTGCAAAGCTACGACCAATTCCACTGCCTGCCCCAGTTACGACCGCATATGCGTTTCGGCTAGGCTGGTCTTTCTTACCAAATAAAATCATAGTAAATCCTAAAAAACTTTAGGTAGACGGCAGTAATTTTCGTATTACTGCCATGACTAATACGCTTATGAAACTGCACGAACTGGTGGTGTAAATTCCTTCACAAAGTAAGGCGCTATAGCACCGCCCTCGTTAAGTAATTTGTTTTTGTAGTACTCAAGGTATTCGGTCGTGTCATGATCATTTGGGTGGAAGTTAGGACGTAAGTAATCAAAAATCTGGCCAATAGTGCTACCAAATACACCATCTTTTGGACTAAAAATTAAGTTGACGCCACGACGTGCATCTTTCCAGAATTTCTTAGTTAGCATTTCTTGTGGTTTACGTAGTACGGGTACAAATAAAGTTGCTGTTGGAATAAGTCCTAAAATAGTGATGAAAGCCATTAAAAAGCCGGTTGCACGTAACGGATAATTACCGTTTAAAACCTGATAGACATCATAAGCAATATCTTTATGCTCAGATTCTTCAAGCATATGCCACATCCATAAAGCACGGCTTTTGGCATCGTCGGTATAATAGAAATTCTTTTCATGCTTCATCATGTATTCGGCAAGTACTGCCGTAAAGTGCTCAATACCCGCCATAAGTGAAAGCTTTAACGGCTGTGGGAATTTTAAAAACACATATTTAAAGAAGTTTTCACCTAAGAAACGATAAAAATCGACCGGATATTCCAGCTCTTTAATTGCATCATTGAACTCATTATGCAATTTTGAATGGATGGCTTCTTGACCAATAAGGGAAGTAACTCGCTGTTTTAAAATCGGGTCTTGAATAAATTCACGGTGGTGACGAGCTGTTTCAATCACCAAATCTTCACCATAGGTCAAGAAAACCGAAAGCGTTGCAAAGAACAATGTTGCAAACTGGTTGTTGACGTAAAACTCGATATCAATTTCTTTACCATCAAATCCGATATTTAAATGGCGAATTGGGATAGTTCCTTTATTTGAGAAATCTATCTTTTGATACTGAGCTATAACTGATTTAGGAGAAATAATATTTCGGATAGCTTGAGCGACCATTTTTGACACCCTATAAAATTTGTTAAATACAAGGCAGCGTCGAATCAAACAGGTAAAGTTGTCTTTAGATTATTTCTTGCAATCTTTAACTGCTCTAGAACAAAAATTTGCTCGAATACATCTGCCTTGCCATGTTTTATGAACCTAAGTGTTGTTAAGTTCACCAAATCAGATTAAATAGTGCGCTTGATGTACCACTCGAACAAGGACAAAAAAAGCCAACCTACTTTGAAACTTTTTGCCAACTTAAATATTTTTTGATTATTTCAAACAACTTATATAACCTACTCTTATTCATAATTATTTAAATAAAATACATTTGTCCTAAAATGATAAAAATATGGCTTTAAAAGATAAAAAATGAAATATTATGCCTACCCTTCCTCGCATCTCATATCAAAATTTCAGCGTTCCAAAAATCACACTAAGCTTTCTGTTTTTAGAGCTTTATTGCATAAATGAAAACGATAAACTGCATTCAGAGAAAAAAATTGGATGAGGAGAATAAATCATGTTTGATATGCGTTTATCTCATGAGCGTGGTGCAGCACATCATGGCTGGTTACAGTCAAAACACACGTTTTCATTTGCAAATTATTGGGACCCGAAACAAGTCGGCTTTTCAGATTTGCTTGTGATTAATGACGATACGGTTGCTCCATCAAAAGGCTTTGGTACTCACCCTCACCGTAACATGGAAATTATTTCTTATGTGCTTGAAGGTGCGTTAGAACATAAAGATTCAATGGGTACAGGTTCGGTTATTGTGCCTGGTGATATTCAGTTAATGAGCGCAGGCCGTGGGGTTGCACATAGTGAATTTAATCACTCTGCTCAAGAAAACGTGCACTTCTTGCAAATTTGGGTGGTTCCAAATGAAGTGAACACAACACCAGGCTATCAACAATTGCATATTTCCGAGGAAGACAAACGCGGTAAATTGCACTTGATGATTTCACCAAAAGGTGGCGAAAAAACTTTATCCATCAAACAAGATATTAATATTTATTCAGGTCTTTTTGATGGTGAAGAAACAGCAGAATTTGCAATTCCAGAAGGTCGTTATGTTTACCTACATGTGGCAAAAGGCCGTATTGATGTAAACGGTAAAACCTTTAATACAGGTGATGCTGCACGAATTCGTGATGGAGGCAAGTTATCATTTACTAATGGTGACAACGCCGAAATTCTGATTTTTGATATGCGTCCGGAAGAAATTCCAACCATGCCATAATCAACAAAAAACACCTGCGAAATATACGCAGGTGTTTTTTTATGTTTATTAAAAAGAAAAATTATGAATGGTCTTCCGAGCGTGCCATTTCAGTGTTGATATAACTCATGATCATAGTTGTTAACCCTTGCACCATTTCATCAAAACTAATAAATGGGTTAGGTAAAATAAGATGCCTTGCTACGTTAAAAATACCGCTATTAATACAAATATAGGTAATTACAGGTAAATTATTAATTTTTAAATATTTAGGATTATGCATCATATATTTCATGATGACTTCCATTAAAGCCTGTTCAATTTTTGGAATATATTTGTCGTATTGCAACTCACCTGCGTAACGTAAAACGGTTAAGTAACGGTCATTATTTTTCTTTAATAAATCACTGAACGTATAAAAAATCATTTCAATGACAGGCTCTAATTCCAACTCTAAAATTGTAGGGGTTAGCTCTTTAATCATGTCGAGAATTTCACTCACAAAGTAGTGATTCATCGCATCATAAATTTCTTCTTTATTTTTAAAATACTCATAGAGAGACCCCACACTCACCCCTGCAATTTCCGCAATATGACGTGTGGTGGTACCACTTGGTCCATGCAAAGCTACGGCAATAAAACCTGCTTCAATAATGGTATCGACCGTGACTTTGGCTCGTGCCTGACGGGGTTTTCGCGTAGACATATTTTCTTATTAATAATCCGAACATAAGCTCAGGTTAGCATGTAATTTAGCCCCACCCTAATAAAAAAACAAAATCCGAATAGTTGTCAAATTTCATAGAGTAATTTTTATAGGAGCATGGCTAAACATACTTATGAGCTCTTTTATTATTAGGTAATTATTTTTAAATAAATTTAAATTATTTAAATAAAAATCAATATATTAATAAATTAAAAAACTATTTTTTTATTCTATTCATGCATTAGATGGGAGCTTATAAAACTTAAAAAGTTACCCGAATTGAATCCGAACATAAACTCAGATTAACATGAAAAAATCCAAAAAGAGGTTGATTCATTTTATCAAGTTCCCCTCTTTTTCCGTTATTCAGTCAAATAATCAAACAAATAACGGAGCAACATCACCGTAGTCAGTAAGCAGACAAAATGCTTTTTGAAAATGGAATTTACAGTGCCCTGTTGGAAATCAAAGCTTTTGGTTTTCGACGTAGCTGCACTATCACTGATTGATCTGAAGGTGTCGCCATGATCTCGACCACAGTTAAAAAATCACTAAACAAACTCAAATTTTACCGTGAAATCGAGTTACCAGATTTTGCCAGTAAAGGATCTATTCCAATCCGTCATTTAAATATCGGGTTTGATGGTAAAGAGATTGATGTTGAATTCTATATGAACAATCAATTTGCCACCTTGTTTTTTGCTACGCTTTCAGTATTTCTAACCTATGGTGAAGATTTGGTGATCGAGACTGCCCGTCACCACCGTGAATTTATTCAAGACCCAGTGTTAAAACAGCGTGTTACTTCCCTTATTGGTCAAGAAGCGATTCATTCTAAGTTGCATAATGAATATAACGATGCACTTAAAGATGTTGAATATCCGGTCGATTTATACCGTTTCTTGGGCGAGAACTTCTTTAAATATGTGTTTTTGAAATTTCCGCAACCGCTTAAATTATCAATGATGGCTGGTATTGAGCATTTTACGGCTGTACTTGCCGAATACATGATGAAACATGAGAAGAATTTCTACTATTCAGACGATGCCAAAAGCCGTGCGCTATGGATGTGGCATATGCTTGAAGAATCTGAGCATAAAGATATTGCCTATGATGTTTATCAATTACTCAATGGTAGCTACCCACTACGAGCTTCTGGCTTCTTCTTAGCTTTCTTTACTATTTTAGGTCTAATCCCAGCAACTACCTTGTTTATTCCTGTTTTAAGAAAACCACAGGAAATGCTGACTAGAAAATTCTGGAAAGACGCTCGCCGTGGTGTCGGACTTATCTTTGGTCCAAAAGATGGCGTATTCGGTAGCACGATTGGCCAGATTTTCGATTACTTACGCCCTGACTTCCACCCAAATGATCATGATACCACTGAATATCTAGAGTACTACAAAGACAAATTACTGAAGGAAGGAGGTGCAATTGCGCCTTACTTTGTGAAGGAATTTACTCCGCCTGTACGCTTGTCTTAACTGGCTTGCAACCAGTCACTCAATGGCTGGTTTTCCTTAAATCTATTTCGGGATGAATCATGATTTTATTTGGTAAAAAGAAAGTTAAACCAAGCCAAAAAGCTTATGCCGTTGTGACTGGCGCAGGCAGTGGAATTGGGCGGAGTTTTGCACTTGAACTGGCAAAACGTGGTGGTAGCGTAGTGTGTGCAGATATTAATTTAGAAGCCGCAGAAGAAACGGTAAAGCTTCTTGAACAAGAAGGCGCAAAAGCTTTTGCCATGCGCTGCGATGTGGGTAATGCAGAACAAGTGAACCACCTAGCTGAAACTGCTGAAATTTTACTTGGTCACCCTGTGACCCTTGTCATTAATAATGCAGGTGTGGGATTAGGCGGTAAGTTTGACGAACTCAGTCTAGAAGACTGGAACTGGGTCATGAATATTAACCTTTGGGGCGTTATTCATGGTTGTCATGCATTTGTGCCAAAGTTCAAAAAACTAGGTTATGGCGCGATTATTAATGTGGCTTCGGCGGCATCGTACACGGCTGCTCCAGAAATGACTGCTTATAACGTAACGAAAGCGGGTGTTCGTGCGCTGTCTGAAACACTTTCGGCTGAACTTCGTAAATTTAACATTAAAGTCAATGTGCTCTGCCCGACTTTGGTACCCACCAATATCATTAAAAATGGTCGTATTCCGGGCCGCTATTCCAAGCTTGCAGACCATGCACTCATGAACTACGCACTCACCACAAGTGACGATGTCGCCAAACTCACACTTAACCGTCTTGATCAGGATGAGCTTTATACCATTCCTCAAATCGACGCGAAGTTGTTCTGGCTCATGAAACGTGCATCTCCAAGCTTGTATACCAAATTCCTTGGTACATCGTACAAATTATTTAAATAAGAAATTTTATAGGTAGTACCCATATGACTGCTCAAATGAAAACAAATACATCAGCAAAAAAAGCTGTCAATTCGCCTAGCCATATTTACGATACCTTTATTGTGGGTGCCGGAATTTCCGGTATTGCCGCAGCAATTCGTCTCGACCAAGTGGGCTATACCAACTACAAAATTATTGAAAAAGCAGCACGTGTAGGTGGTACTTGGCGTGAAAACACGTATCCGGGCTGTGGCTGCGATGTACCTTCAGCTCTGTATTCATACTCGTTTGCCCCAAGTGCAAAATGGAGTCACTTATTTGCACGCCAACCGGAAATTTTAAGTTACTTAGAAGATGTAAGTAACGAGTTTAATATCACGTCTAAAATTGAGTTTAACAACGAACTGCTCAATGCTGCTTGGGACGAAACACGCCATTTATGGGTACTTGATACAACTAGTGGTCAATATCTATCGCGAACTGTTATTTTTGCAACAGGTCCAATTACCGAAGCACAAATTCCACGTCTTGAAGGTTTAGATACCTTTACTGGTGAAATGTTCCATTCGGCAAAATGGAACCATGACTATGACTTAACTGGAAAACGCATTGCTATAATTGGTACTGGTGCATCTGCTATTCAGTTTGTGCCACAAATTCAACCCAAAGCAAAAGAGCTATTTGTGTTCCAACGTACAGCACCTTGGGTACTGCCAAAACCAGATACCGACTTGGGCGAGTTGAGTAAATCCGTCATTGCCAAATATCCAGCGATTCAGGCAAGCTGGCGTAAAAGTGTAGCGCTAACGTTGAATGCAATTAACTTTGGTTTACGTAACCCACTTGCGCTAAAACCAGTAAATGTACTCGGCAAGCAATTACTTAAACTTCAAATTGCAGACCCTGAGTTACGTAAAAACGTAACGCCTAATTTTGATATTGGTTGTAAACGTATTTTGTTTGCTAACAATTACTACCCTGCACTACAAGCACCGAATACCACGCTTATTCCACATGGTTTAGTGAAGGTTGAAGGAAATACGGTGATTGCTGCCAATGGTGAACGCCACGAAGTTGATGTGATTATTTGGGGCACCGGGTTTGAAGTATCTCACCCGCCAATCGGTAAACGTGTGTTTAATGAAAAAGGACAACGTTTAAATGATTTATGGAAAAACACTTCACCAGAAGCTTACTTAGGAACCAACATTGAAAATGTACCAAATGCATTCTTAGTTTTGGGACCAAACGTACTGGTTTATGACTCGTTTATTGGCTTGGCAGAAGCACAGCTCGACTATATTGTAGATGGCTTGCTAAAAATTAAAAACAAAGGGATTAGCAAACTAAACGTTAAGTCTGATGTGATTAAAAAGCACAACGACTTGGTACAAAAGCATCTGCAAACCACTGTATTTAATAGTGGTGGCTGTAAGAGTTATTACCTTGATGCTAACGGTCGCAACTTTGCAGCATGGCCGTGGTCATTGAAAAAGCTGAAACAACGCTTGAAAAAACTAGATTTGAAAGATTATGACGTCATATATCAAACGTCAAAAACACATTAATTTGTAATTTTGACCAAATCAGTTGTAAGTAATAGGCAGTGTATTTTTGTTTTTGATAAAATACACTGCCTTTTTCATTATATCTTCAAGAAATAAAAGAACAGGTTAAAAATGAAAGAAGGTCAATCAAGCCGTACTGCCGAAGCCGCCGCTGCCTTACGCGCAAATCACTTTAAAAATACGACAAACCCTGTATTTTCAGACCCCTATGCTTTTGAAATGACCAGTAAGGGTTGGAAAAAGCTTTTATCTACTCCGCTCATTGTTAAATTAATGAATTCTCCCCTTTTAAACCGCACCTTAGGTTTATTGAGTGGGCAGGTTGTGTGCCGATCACGTTATGCTGAAGACTTACTTAATCAGGCTGTTCAACACAATATTGAACAATATGTTTTGGTTGGAGCGGGTTTAGACTCTTTTGTATTACGTGAGTCACAACATTACCCAACTTTAAAAATTTTTGAGGTCGACCATCCTGATACTCAAGCTGCGAAACAATCCAAACTCAAAAAACTAGGAAATATTCCTACTACTGTTGAATTTGTTGCTATTAACTTTGAAAAAGAATCTATCTCTGAGGCGCTTGCCCGGAGTCACTATGTACGAAAAGCTCCGGCTTTCTTTTCTTGGTTGGGTACTACTCATTATTTAAAACCGGATACTACACTGCAAACTTTAAAAAGTATTGCTGAGTTTGCTGCAAACGGTAGCGAAGTAGTACTCGACTATTCAACCGATTTTCAGGAGCTAAACGGCATTGAGCGACTCGGGAGTATCGGTGTTGCACAGTTTACCCATTTACTGAAAGAACCTTTATTAGGCCAATTTAAACCTTCAGATTTACACAATGCTGTTAAAAACATGGGCTTTGAAGTGGTTGAAGATTTGTCTGGTGAAGCTATTACTGAACGTTATTTTTATAAGCGTGCCGACAATATACGCCATACATCAGCGACGCGCTTATTGCATTTGCGTTTAAAAAAATAAAGATACTTGGGTTATCGGTTATTTAACCGCATGGCATGAGGTGTTTTCCCATGCCATCTTTTATAAGCATGAATAAAGCTGGCAGGCTCTGCATAACCTAACCATTCGGCAATTTGCTCAACCGAAGCTTTTGGTAACGCCAAATATTGCTCTGCTAAAACCTGTCTAACCTCTTCACGAATTTGGATAAAAGTCATTCCCTCTAATGCCAAATGGCGGCGCAGGGTTCTTGTATTTAAATGCAGCCGATCAGCGACTATTTCCATAGATGGCATTTCCCCACGCGTACTCATTAGCTGTTGTTGCACTAAGTTTGTAAATTTATTTTGTGATTGGCGTTTTTCTAATATTTGACGACATTGTTCTTCGGCTGTATGTAAAACTAGATCATTTGCCATAAGTAGCTTCTGGTCTACTTTTTGCGGATCAAGAATCACAAAACTTTTGGCTGCGCCAAATTCCGGCATAACCCCAAATAAATTCCGATAAGGCTCTACATCGCCTTTAGGTTGAAAAGAAAAAGCCAAATATTGGCAAAAATTATCCTGCACCAAATCTCGCTGTACCGTAATGAGCGCAGCCGCATCTCGTTCAATAATGAATTGACGAACTGATAAGGGAATATCTTGCTCATCAATTTCGATACGGATTCCTTCTGGTGTATCCGATACCTCAAAGCGAGTAAAAGCAAAAGTTAACGTGAAATAGGTTAAAGCCAAATCTAGTGCTTCGCGAATGCTGGCGCTACTCATCAGAGCCATGCCTAATGGCCCAAATGTGGTGAAATGATAGCGTGTGCCCACTTCTAAGCCTAATGTCGGTCTGTCTCCTAGTTGCTCAACCAAGTTATGAATCAACTGTAATTCCTGATGGCCTGTCACCACCATATTAGGATCAAGTAATTGTTGTTGGCTAAGTCCAGTCCCTTTTAAAATCGTCTGATAAGAAATGCCTGATTCCATCGCGAAATCAGCCATTAACCGAACACTATGTACACTGCGTTCAAATGCCCATGCATACTTCACTGTATCGCTCAGAATGTCCTCGAATCACAATATTTTGTCCTCATCCATCCTCTAAATCAAGTTAATAAACGTCTATTCTGCATACAGGAAATTGCGATTTTTTCGCTCACTGTTTTTAAGGATTTTAGAGCAGCCTATGTTTAATTCGTCGTCTAATTCAAATAAAAATGTACGCATCGCCATTATTGGCACTGGCTTTGGTGGTCTAGGACTTGCCATTCGTCTCAAACAAGCAGGTTTTGAACAATTTACTCTATTTGAAAAAGCTGCCGATGTAGGTGGTGTCTGGCGTGACAATACTTATCCGGGTGCTGCATGTGATGTGCCGTCGCATCTTTATTCTTTTTCTTTTGAACAGGAACTTGGTTGGAAAAATCGCTACGGGACATCTCAAGAGATTTATCAATATTTGCGTCACTGTGCCGATAAATATGATCTTCGTCCGCACATCAAATTTAATACTGAAATAGCCAGCGCCGAATTTGATGCTTTGCAAGGCGTATGGCATATCCAAAGTACGGCTGGTGAACAGTTTGAAGCAGAATTTTTAGTGGGCGCGGTAGGCCAGCTCAACCGTCCTGCCTATCCAAAACTTAAAGACATTGAAAATTTCAAAGGTAAGGCATTTCACTCAGCACGCTGGGACCATGACTATGACTTAACTGGCAAACGTGTTGCAGTCATTGGTACAGGCGCAAGTGCGATTCAGTTTGTACCTGAAATTGCAAAACAAGTGGCTCACCTAGACGTTTATCAACGCTCGGCACCGTATGTCATTCCTAAACCAGATCGGGTTTATCAACCTTTAGAGAAAAAAGCTTTCCGTAAACTGCCGATCTTGCAAAGTCTAGACCGTGCCTTGCAATATGGTCATCATGAAATTCGCCTACTTGCTTTTACAACTTCACTCAATGAAATGCCTTTGGTGGAATATTTATTTCAGCGCCACATTCGAAAAGTTGTTAAAGATGGAAAGTTACGTCACCGCTTAATGCCAGATTATCCAATTGGTTGTAAACGTATTTTAATTTCTAACCACTGGTATGAAACACTGACTCAACCTCATGTTGATGTGATTGATACAGGCATTCAAGAAATTACCGAACATGGCATTTTAGACACGGAAGGAAATCTACGTGAAGTTGATGCCATTATTTACGGTACAGGTTTTACGGCGACTGAATTTATGGCGCCAATGCAAATTACTGGACTTGATGGTCGCACCTTAAAAGAAACATGGAAAGATGGTGCTGAAGCTTATTTAGGCCTGACAGTAAACGGATTCCCTAACTTCTTTATGCTGTATGGGCCAAATACCAACCTCGGGCATAACTCAATTGTTTATATGATTGAAAGCCAAGTAAATTATATTTTAGATGCGCTGCGCACTACTTTGAAAAATAACCTGCTGTTCACCAACATTCGTGCCGAAATTCAACACGAATTTAATCAAGATATTCAAGAGAAAATGAAAAAAACGGTGTGGGCGCAAGGCTGTACCAGTTGGTACCAAACTGCTGATGGTAAAAATACCAATAACTGGCCGGGTTTCACTCTTGAATATCGTCAACGCACTCGTCGCTTTGACATTGAAAACTACACTCAGGTGTCGGCTATTTCTTAAATAAGCTTCGCCATAGGAAATGAGAAAAATAAACGGAGAATTTTATGAAGTCTTTTAAAAATAAAGTCGCAGCTGTGACAGGTGCGGGTTCAGGTATTGGACAAGCAATTGCCATAGCACTCGCTAAACAAGGCTGTCACCTGGCACTTTCTGATATTAGTGAAGCTGGGTTAGCCAAAACAGTCGAGCTGTTAGCGCC
Source organism: Acinetobacter nosocomialis (assembly GCF_041021905.1). Lineage (NCBI taxonomy): Bacteria > Pseudomonadati > Pseudomonadota > Gammaproteobacteria > Moraxellales > Moraxellaceae > Acinetobacter > Acinetobacter nosocomialis. The sequence goes on along the minus strand of NZ_CP157432.1, from coordinate 1,220,171 downwards.
CTACTCTGTCAAAGTCACCACTCAAAAAGTTGATGTCGCTAAACGTGATGACGTTGCAACTTGGGCAAAAGCAGTTGTAGATGAACATGGCCAAGTTAACCTGATTTTTAATAATGCTGGTGTCGCGATTGGTAGTACAGCGGAAGGTGTGAGCTATGAAGATCTTGAATGGCTCATTGGTATTAATTTTTGGGGCGTGGTTTATGGCACCAAAGAATTTTTGCCTTACTTAAAGCAAAGTGGTGATGGGCATATTATTAATATTTCCAGTATGTTTGGCTTAACAGCTCAACCGACCCAAAGTGCTTATAACGCCAGTAAATTTGCCGTTCGTGGTTTTACTGAATCATTGCGCCAAGAACTTGATATGCAAAATGCTGGTGTGAGCGCGACTTGTGTGCATCCGGGTGGTATTCGTACCAATATTGCCAAAGCTGCACGTATGAACAATAGCGTCCAGTCTTTAGGAATGGACCCGCTAAAAAGCCAAGACGCTTTCGATAAATTACTTCGCACTCCTGCTGATGATGCAGCTCAGCAAATTTTGGAGGCTGTTCGTAAGAACCGTCGCCGTTTACTTATTGGAGCCGATGCAAAAGCCGTTGATGTAATTCAGCGTATTCTTCCGCAAGGCTACCAAAAGATCTTTGCAACCGCGACTGCTTGGCAAACTCGACTACTTAATAAGTCAGCAAAATAAAAATAGTGGTCAGCATACTCTTGATTTTCAGAGATGCTGACTAATCTCACCTGCTTAGTATGAGTGCTTATCATGAAGCAACTTCTCGCATGGACCATTCGTACCACACTACGCCCAGCTTTATCTCCTAAAACGCCAGTGAAATTACAACGTTTTTGTAGCGATGCGGCCAGTGCTATTGTGCTTGGGCCACGTGGTTATCAAACTAAAAAGCAAAATATTGCTCAAGTACCGACAGTTCATATTCAGCCTAAAACGACCAAATCAGGGCTCGGCATTTTGTATTTGCATGGCGGTGGCTATGTAGTGGGTAGCTCAAAAAGTCACACGAAGCTTGCAGCTCAGATCGGACATGCAGCTCAGGCACAAGTCTGGTTAGCTGAATATCGTTTAGCCCCAGAACATCCAAGCCCTGCTGCTATTGAAGATAGCATTGCAGTCTATAAGGCTTTACTTGCTCAAGGACAAGATCCCAAAAAACTTGTGATTGCTGGTGACTCCGCTGGTGGCGGCCTGAGCTTAAGTACAGTTATTGCGCTAAGGAACGCAGGTTTACCTTTACCAGCGGCATTAGTTTTACTTTCACCTTGGGTTGACTTAAGTCTTTCAGGAAGCACGCTGAAAACTCATGCTGTTCAAGATGCAATGCTCTCAGAAGACTGGTTAGTTTGGTGTGCAAAAAACTATTGCGGCCAAAAATCGGCAACCGATCCGACCTGCTCCCCACTTTATGCTGACTTAACCGGATTACCACCGGTTCTGATCCATGTTGGTACCGAAGAAGTTTTATTAGATGATGCGAAACGTCTTGCAGAACAAGCCGAGAAATGCGGTATTCCGACCACATTTAAGATTTATGACAAAGTTGGGCACGTTTTTCAATTCCATGCAGGTATACTAAAAGAATCCGATGACTCAATTAAGCGCATTGGACAATTCATTGATAAACACATGCAGTCAATATAAAAAATATCACTAGACAGGAGCCTTTGGCATGGCATCAAACAATTATGACTATGATTATCTCATCATTGGTTCAGGCTTTGGCGGTAGTGTTTCTGCCTGCCGTCTCACCGAAAAAGGCTACTCAGTTGCTGTAATGGAAATGGGGCGTCGTTGGAAAGCTGAAGATTTTGCTAAAAATAACTGGAACACACGCCGCTGGATCTGGCGTCCGGGTATGAAACTTTTTGGTTATTTCAATATGCGTTTTTTTCGCCATGTCACTATTATTTGCGGTAATGCCGTAGGCGGTGGCTCAATTACCTATGCCAATACCCTGCTCGTTCCACCCGAACACATTTGGGATGAAGGCACTTGGGCAGATGCTGCGGACTGGAAAAATGAAATGCCGCAGCACTATGCCGAAGCAGAACGTATGCTTGGAGTGACTGACAATAAAATACTTGGCCCTGCCGATCACATGTTAAAGAAAATGGGTGAAGCGGTAGGTGTAGGCCATACCTTTAAACCGACTCGTGTTGCAACCTTTTTTCCTCCCGAAGGCGAAGAAGGTGGAAAGACTTATCCAGACCCTTATTTTAACGGTGAAGGACCAGATCGTGGCACCTGTACAGCATGTGGTGGCTGTATGACAGGTTGTAAACACAATGCAAAAAATACTCTAGATAAAAATTATTTGTACTTTGCCGAAAAAAATGGCGCCAAGGTTTATGAAGAAACCAAAGTGGTTGATGTTAAACCACTCAATGGCAAAGTCGATGGTAGTGATGGTTATGAAGTCACGACTGAATGCTCAAGCTCATGGTTTAACAAACAACGTCGTACTTGGCGGGTTCGTAACGTAATTTTCTCGGCATCTTCTTTGGGCACCCAAGAAATGCTATTCCGCTTAAAACAATCTGGTTCTCTACCAAATATTTCTGATGATTTGGGTAATCGGGTACGTACCAATGCGGAGTCTATCTTAGGAGTCCGTTTCTTTGATAAAGATGTCGATATGAGTAAGGGCGTTGCAATTGGTTCAAGCATCTATATTGACCATGATACTCATATTGAAGCGACACGCTACCAAAGTGGTTCCGATGCTATGGGTCTCATGTGTACGTATATGGCAAAAGGTAAACCAGGTTGGACACGTATTTTTTATTGGTTATGGGTACTCATTAGCCATCCACTTATATTCTTACGTATGAGCAACCCTGTTGGTTTTGCACGTCAAACCTTAATTTTCTTAGTAATGCAAACTGCCGATGCTTCAATTAACATGCGTTTAAAACGCAATTGGTTCTGGCCTTTTGGCAAGGTTTTGTCGAGTGAAGGAAAAAAGCTTCCTGTTTATATTCCACAAGCCAATACCTTTACTGAAAAAGTCGCCAAAATGTTTAATGGTCATCCAATAACGACCATTACCGAAATTTTATTTAATGTGCCTTTTACTGCTCACTGTATGGGAGGCTGCGCGATTGCATCTAGCCCAGAACAAGGTGTAGTCGATGGCAAAAATCGTGTGTTTAACTATAAAAATTTATATGTTGTAGATGGCTCTATGTTGGGTGCCAATTTAGGTGTAAACCCAAGTTTAACCATTACTGCTCTAGCAGAACGTGCAATGTCTTATATTCCGGCTAAACACACTTTGGATGAACAACCAGACTATCCAATAACGGAAGAAACCATAGAGATCACGAAAGCCTCTGCCTAAACTAGCAAGTTGTTTTATAAAAAAAGCCTATTTAAAAATAGGCTTTTTTATTTAGTTTCTTAAATTACATCGCTACCGCTTTAGCACGAGCTGCATGCAATTTTTTATAACTCTCAATTAGACGTAAATGGCGATCAAGCCCTTCTAGTTTCATGCTTGTTGGCGTTAAACCATAGAAACGAACGCTACCGTCGACAGAACCTAATACCGCATCCATTCGTGTGTCACCAAACATACGGCGGAAGTTAGTCAGGTAGTCTTCAAGCTCTAGTTCTTCATCTAATATTACTTCAAGTACCACGTTCATACATTGATAGAACAAACCACGCTCAACGGTGTTGGTGTTATATTGCAAGTAAGTTTCGACAAGCTCTTTTGCTTCTTCAAATTGTTGTAATGCAACATAAATGAGCAATTTCAGTTCTAAAATTGTGAGCTGTCCCCAAACTGTATTGTCATCAAATTCGATGCCAATGAGTGTGGTAATTTCAGTGTAATCGTCTAGCTCACATTCCTCTAAGCGCTCAACCAACGCCTCAAGCTGTTCATCATCCAAACGATGCAAATTTAAAATATCTTCACGGAATGCAAGTGCCTTATTGGTATTGTCCCAAATCAGATCTTCAACAAGATAAATTTCTGAATAATCAGGAACTAAAATACGGCAAGCGGTCGCACCTAAGTGCTCATAGACTGCCATATACACTTCTTTACCCATCTCTTCGAGAATACCGAACAAAGTTGCAGCTTCTTCTGCATTCGACTCTTCGCCTTCGCCAGAAAAATCCCATTCAACAAAGTCATAGTCAGATTTAGAGCTAAAGAAGCGCCAAGAAACTAAACCGCTTGAGTCAATAAAGTGCTCAACAAAGTTATTCGGCTCAGTCACTGCATTACTTTGGAAAGTCGGTTGAGGTAAATCATTTAAGCCTTCAAAACTACGGCCTTGAAGTAATTCGGTCAGACTACGTTCCAACGCAACTTCAAAACTTGGATGCGCACCGAAAGATGCAAACACCCCACCCGTACGCGGGTTCATTAAAGTTACACACATTACAGGGAACTGACCGCCTAATGATGCATCTTTAACTAATACAGGAAAACCTTGCTCTTCTAAGCCTTTAATACCAGCCACAATACTTGGGTATTTTGCTAATACGTCTTCAGGAACATCTGGAAGTGCAATTTCACCTTCTAAAATTTCACGTTTTACAGCACGTTCAAAAATTTCAGACAAACATTGAACTTGAGCTTCTGCCAAAGTGTTGCCTGCACTCATACCGTTACTTAAGTACAAGTTTTCAATTAAATTTGATGGGAAATATACAACTTCACCGTCAGACTGGCGCACAAAAGGTAGCGAGCAAATGCCACGCTCTATATTGCCTGAGTTGGTATCATATAAATGCGTGCCAAGTAACTCATCATCTGGGTTGTAAATCTCAAGACAATATTCATCTAAGATTTCTTTAGGTAATTCACCATTTGGACCCGGTTTAAACCATTTTTCATCTGGATAATGCACAAATTCAGCATTGGCAATATCTTCACCCCAGAACTGGTCGTTATAGAAGAAGTTACAGTTTAAACGCTCAATAAACTCGCCCAATGCAGATGCCAAAGCACTTTCTTTAGTGGCACCTTTACCATTGGTAAAGCACATCGGAGACTGTGCATCACGAATGTGTAACGACCATACATTTGGGACAATATTACGCCAAGACGCGATTTCTATCTTCATGCCCAAATTTGCCAAAATAGCAGACATATTGGCAATGGTTTCTTCTAATGGTAGATCTTTACCTTGAATATAGGTATGGTTTTCTGAAGTTAAACTTGGCAATAACAATGCTTGTGCATCTGCATCAATGCTTTCAACTTCTTCAATAATAAATTCAGGAACCGTTTGAATGACTTTTTTAACAGTACAGCGGTCAATCGAACGTAAAATCCCTTGGCGATCTTTTTCTGAAATATCGGCTGGTAATTCAATTTGAATTTTAAAGGTTTGCTTATAGCGGTTTTCAGGATCAACAATATTATTTTGCGATAAACGAATATTATCGGTTGGGATATCTCGAGCTGCACAATACACTTTTACAAAGTACGCTGCACACAATGCTGACGATGCTAAAAAGTAGTCAAATGGGCCCGGTGCCGAACCGTCACCCTTGTAGCGAATTGGTTGATCGGCAATTACCGTAAAGTCATCGAACTTAGCTTCCTGTCGAAGATTGTCGAGATAATTAACCTTGATTTCCATGCTGGCACCTAAATATTTTTATGTGTCAGCACAGACACATAAAATTCTAAATATTGAAAAATAAGCCGAATCACAGCGAAGAAATTGACTTAAAAAAATGAGAGATTAAAGCCATGTGTTTAATGAACAACTCAATGGGCTTTAATAAGATTGGCGGTATTATAGAGTGATTTTGTGAAGTTGATAACTAAAGTTAAAACATTGATGGTCACAATGTTTTAACTTGTCTTGAATTTAGTTAAATATTAACCATTAAAATTTAAAGGTGTAATCAACATTCAAACGCGTTTCATTTGCCGAGTGGAAGGTCATATTCGTTGGCATATCATTACGGTAGTGAGAAAAGCGGGCCCGCACTCCTAAGCCTTTTAATTTACCTTCAGGAATTTTATAGCCCAAATCAAACTCCATCGACTCTTCTTTAAAACGCTGATCACCATATTGCAGCAAATCAATATCTTCACCTTTGGCATAACGGGTCATAAAGCGCAGTCCATTCAATGAAACATCCCCCATCCGCGCATTTTTAAAGTCATATTCATAACGAATCGAATAGACTTTTTCATCTTTATTTGAGTAGTCCGAACTCATAAAATCAAGCACAACTGGACTTTCTGTTCCCGACAAAAATGGCAAACCAGTCGAACCAAATGACTGCATATAACCCAAAGAAACCGTATGATTTTGATAGTTCAAACCAAATAGGCCGCTAATATGACGGTTATCAACCTCTCCTATTTTTTTACTTCCAGTTTCCTCACTATTAAAAAAACGTACATCGCTTAAAAAATTAAGCTGATCGTTTAAAGGTTGTTTTCCGTTAAAGCCTAAAAACTGTTGCTGGTAAATGTCTTTGAGTTCAGCATGATAAGCACGTAAACGGTAATCCTTTAACTGATAGCTTCCACCTAGTGTATAAAAAGAATCAGTAGTTGCCGCTTTGTCAAAACGATGGTTGATATTGTCTGTTCCAACATCGGTATAACGGATTGAGTCACGTTGACGCACTTCGTCGACATAAAACCCCTCTAATTGAAGATTTGGAATTTCATTTGAAATAAAGCGGATACCGCGGTAAGTCTGAGGGAACAAACGCGCTGGCGATGAAAATATGGTTGGTAATTGTGGAACTAAATCCCCTACAAAAAGCTCATTTTTTCTAAATTTAGCCTTCCCTGTAATGCCGATTTTTCCATAATAGTCGTCACGCGAGTTATCGGTATTCACTGGGAGTAAGCCACTACGCGCATAGTCATCAGCATGGCTTCCCATCAGGTTAAAACCTGCCATTGCCAGTACATCTACACCAAACCCAACTGTCCCTTCGGTATAACCAGACTGTCCTTTAAAAATTAGACCCTGCGCCCAATCTCTGCCTGCTGTATAGGGATATGGGTCTTTTTTATAGTCTCGGTCAAAGTAAAAATTACGCAGTGTCAGCTCAGCTTTACTGTCGGCTATAAACTCGGCATGTACGACTTGACTAAATAATGGGCACAAGCATACCCCCACCCACAATGGTGTCTTTTTCATTTTTATCTCAACTATTTAATTTTTAATGGATTAAGGTGCTGTTTTAAGAGAGTAGTTTTGCTCTTTTTTACTTCGGTAAAAAGCATTGCCCAAACTTAAAATCAGGAAAATAGCCAAAATAAACACCACACCGTAATAGGCATACAGTGTTGCGGGTGCTATACCTTTATCCAGAAAAATGCCTGCGACCGTTGGCGATAAAATTGCCCCAATTCGTCCAAAACCAATTGCATAGCCCACGCCACGACTACGAATTTCGGCATCATAAATTGTTGGAGAAATAGAATATAAACCTGCCACACAGCCATTAATAAGTGTACCAAGTAATAAACCGACTATAAGCGCAATGCTGACTTGAGATGAGACAGCAACAAATAGGAAAACACATGCCGAGGTTAGCCCTAAAAACAGACTTAAGGCATAAAAGACTTTCATGCGCGATGCCAATAAACCAATAATGGCCGCCCCGAAAATACCGCCAATACTAATTAAAATGCCGGTACTTACGGCTTGTTCAGGCGATATTCCCATTGAAATCAGAATTTTTGGTGTCCAGCTCATGACAAAATAAAAGCCAAACGTTACTAAGAAGAATGCAAACCAAAGACAAAGTGTCTGGAACCCCTGCTGCCCTGAAAATAATTTACCAATATCACCTGTATTTTTTTGATTATTCTGGCCGTAATAAGGTAAAGCTTTTAAAGCAGTTAACCCCATACGATTTACTGTTGCGTTAATACGTTCTAATGCCTGTTTTGGTCTTTTTGCCAACAAATAATCTAAAGATTCAGGTAATAACCAGGCACTAATCAGCAACATCACTATGGTTGTGATCCCCCCTGCCAAAAAGATTGAACGCCAACCTAAATGCTCAATCAAGGCCAGTGAGAGTACTCCGCCTAGTGTCGCACCAATGCCATAACCTGTAGACATTAAGCTCACTGCGAGACTGCGCCAGCGTGCATTGGCATACTCACTTGCCAAGACATTACTACTCGCAAGAATTCCGCCTACCCCAATTCCGGTAATAAACCGAAGTGCTGCCAACATGCCATGACTTTGCACCAAAGCACAGCCCAACATGCTAAGACCTGCAATCACTAAACAAACCAAGATAAGTAAACGGCGACCGATTTTATCGGCTAAAGGCGCAAGAAAAATTGAACCGGCAGCCATCCCAAAAAGACCTGAACTCAGCAATAAGCCAATTTGTGCCCCTGAAAGTGACCATTCTGCTGACACTGATGGAGCAGTAAATGCCATTACCATCACGTCAAAGCCATCAATAATATTGAGACAAATACAGATCAAAATGATGAACCATTGATAACGGCTCATATTATTTTGATTGATCTCACTTAGAACATCTCTTTCCATTTATGCATCTCCCAATGTGGATAAGAGATACACACGACATTGCTAATATGAGCGATTGGGTGGTTATGCATATCCGTATCCATCATGACCTAGAGGAATATTTGTTTTTTGGAGCATCCTGCTCTTTTTCTATACTGAATATTTGGATCCAAAAAATCAACAATATTTTTAAAATTTAATAACCATTAAATTAAATAGCTGAAAAATATAAGTATAATTTATTTAAAATTACAAATATGGATCCATAAAAATTTATCTATTTTCAATTTTACAACTCAAAGGATTTCTCCTTATCCCTCTTTTAACCCAATAAATATGGATCCAAATTAAACTTCAATGACCAAAACTTTTAAAAAATAAAAAAATCTGAATTAATATTAAAGATATAAACAATCAAGGAAAGTAATGTAAAAAAAGATCCTGCTTATCAATTGACCAATATTTTTATTTATTATAAATTGGATCCAATAAGTGATAAGGAGTCGTCACAAATGTTTATTAAAAATGCATGGTATGTAGCTTGCCGTCCAGAAGAAATCCAAGATAAACCATTAGGTCGCACCATCTGTGGTGAAAAAATCGTTTTTTATCGTGCTAAAGAAAACCAAGTTGCAGCTGTTGAAGATTTTTGTCCGCATCGTGGTGCCCCACTTTCACTGGGCTATGTCGAAGATGGCAACCTTGTCTGTGGTTACCATGGCTTAGTCATGGGCTGTGACGGAAAGACCGTTTCAATGCCAGCTCAGCGTGTAAATGGTTTCCCTTGCAATAAAGCATATGCAGTTGTTGAAAAGTTCGGCTTTATTTGGGTATGGCCAGGTGAAAAAGCTTTAGCAGATGAAGCAAAACTGCCAACTTTAGAATGGGCAGATCATCCCGAATGGAGCTATGGCGGAGGCCTGTTTCACATTCAGTGCGACTATCGCCTAATGATCGACAACCTAATGGATTTAACCCACGAAACCTATGTTCACTCAAGCAGTATTGGGCAAAAAGAAATTGATGAAGCCCTGCCAGTGACTAAAGTTGACGGTGACCATGTCATTACCGAACGCTATATGGAAAATGTGATTGCACCTCCATTTTGGCAAATGGCCCTTCGCGGCAATCATTTGGCAGATGATGTACCCGTTGACCGTTGGCAACGTTGCCACTTCTTTGCGCCAAGTAATGTTCACATTGAAGTAGGTGTAGCGCATGCCGGACATGGTGGTTATCACGCACCAAGTGACAAAAAAGTTTCCTCAATCGTGGTCGATTTTATTACGCCGGAAACTGAAACATCACATTGGTATTTCTGGGGAATGGCACGCAACTTCCAGCCAGATAATGCTGAACTCACCGATCAAATTCGTGAAGGCCAAGGCAAAATCTTTACTGAAGATTTAGAAATGCTGGAGCAACAGCAGCAAAACATTTTAAACAATCCACATCGTAAATTACTGATGCTCAATATCGACGCAGGCGGTGTCCAGTCCCGTAAGGTCATTGACCGACTACTTGCCGAAGAAAATAAAACGCCTCCTGAAACGTCCGCACAGAAGTTTCCAAATATTCGGATTATTTAAAGGAGCATGAACATGGACGTTATTATTCAAAAAATTCACCAGCTCACCCCGACTATTCGTGCGTTTGAATTGGTTGCAGCAAATGGTACGGAGCTGCCGAGTTTTGAAGCAGGTGCACATATTGACGTGCACCTGAAAAATGGCCTCACTCGCCAATATTCACTTTCAAATTGCTGTAGTGAAAAGCATCGTTATGTGATTGGTGTTTTACATGATGCCAATTCACGCGGTGGCTCACGTTGCATTCACACCGAATATCGTGAAGGCGATCATTTAAAAATTGGTGAACCTCGTAATTTATTTGAAATTCACCCTCAAACCAAACAAGCGGTTTTATTTGCGGGTGGTATTGGTATTACCCCTATTTTGTCGATGGCGTATCGGCTTAAGTCGGCCAATACTCCTTTCGAACTACACTATTTTGTTCGTAGTTATGAAATGATTGCCTTTTATGGCAATTTAACCGAGCACTTTGGTGACCAAGTCCATTTTCACATTCAAGACCAACCAGACACCGAATGTAATATGGCAGAGCCGTTGAGCCAAGCTTCACCTGATAAACACTTATATGTGTGTGGACCTACAGGGTTTATGCAGTTTGTCATGAATTCGGCCGAGCAAGCGGGTTGGCATAGTGAACAGTTACATCAAGAGCATTTTGTCGCTCAAAAAGTAGATACGTCTAACGATGAAGCTTTTACTATCGAAGTGAAAGGTACGGGCCGCCGAATTGAAGTATTACCAGAGCAGACTGCTACGGAAGCATTGATTGCGAATGGTTTTGATATTCCTGTTTCATGTGAGCAAGGTATTTGCGGCACATGTATTACCCGCGTTGTAGAAGGCACTCCAGATCATCGCGATATGTTTATGACCGATGAAGAACATGCTTTAAATGATCAGTTTACGCCCTGCTGCTCTCGTGCAAAAACTAAACATCTTGTGATTGAGCTTTAATACCCCGAGTTTCCTTTATTCAAAAATAAAGGAACTTTTCACTTTAAGCGCTGAGAACATTTCTTAGGGTTTCACCTAAAATCACCACACTACTGTGTTCGCGCATTAACGTTTCAGCACGCCCTGCCTGACGATTTACCAATGCATCGAAAATCGAACAATGCTGCAGATGTGCATAGTGCAATCGGCGATATTCCGACAAAGCTTGGTTCTGGTCATAAGTAATGGCTTGAGCAGAAGCCATCGGCAATTGATTGTTTTTCGCTAAGGCTTGGATGAGCGCAACGTTTTGCGCGCCTTCAATAATGGTGTCATGAAAGATGACATTAAAATGATGATAACGCTCTAGTTCAGCATCACCGAACTCGTCCTTTTCATTAAACAGTTTTTCAGTTTCCTGAATGCAATGTTGCAACGTCTTTTTCTGCTCTTCGCTTAAGCCTTGTTCTGCCAAAGTTTTCGCAGCCAATCCTTCCAGCACCCCTCGCACTTCAAGTGCGTCATGCACCAGTTTTCCGGAAATTTCACGAACCGTGTAACCACGAGTTGGATTTTTAATGAGGAGACCTTCTTGTTCGAGCAACCGAAAGGCTATACGAACAGGCTGGCGTGAAACGCCAAGTAACTCGGCAGTAGGAATCTCGGCAATTCTGGCACCGCCTTCAAGTTCCCCTGAAATAATCATTTTTCTTAGTTTTAGTAAAACTTGTTGTCCTGAAGACATTCGTTGCCACACATCATCAAAAACGTCACTTCGATGCTAGCAAGTTCATTTGCAAAATGAAATCAATTTTCTGTGTGAATCAGTACTTAGCAATTTATCTCAACCTAAACAAATACACTTATTTAAAATTTTTAAGATTATTGACCATAATATCGAGATTATTACGGATCAAATAAGCCAAGTTAATATCAATGCCTTCAAGCATTTTTTCTTCGACTTTTAAAACCACTTCATTGCATTTATTTAACTTTTCAATCCCGCTTTCGGTCAAGGTAATTAAAATACGGCGGCCATGTGTCGGATCCGGTTTTTTCTCAATCCAGCCATTCACCAGTAAATCTTGCAAAATTTTATTGGCAGATTGCGGCTTTATAAAAGAACGCTCAGCGAGCTTAGCATTAGATAAATTACTTTTTGAAGCTAAAACAGAAAGTGCGGTAAATTGCGGTAAGGTAATTTCAAGCTCTTTTAAATGTTCTGTTAAATGTTTACTAATAATTCGGTCAACACGAGCAATCATGTAACTTAACTTAGGCTCATCTTCTACTTTTTTTTGAACTAAATTCGAACGTACCATAACCTTTCAATCATCATAAGAAAATCTGTAGTGAAAGTATGAGGTTCTAACCCCATACTTTCGTTAAAACTTAGCGAGCACCTGAGCTTTGTACTAAATGTACAGGCTGTTTAGGTTTTTTGACAAGAAGTAATGCAGAGATCGCTGCAATTAAAATCACTGGAATACTTGAACCAATCACAATGGTCGAGCTTTGTCCAAGTGAAAGTAAAAAACCAGCCATTAAAGGCCCAGCAAATGAACCAATACGCCCGATTGCAACCGCTGCGCCAACTCCGGTTCCACGCATTTCGGTTGGATAATACATGGCAGCCAAACCATACAATGCCGATTGTCCACCCACAATGAATAAACCACAACCCACTGCCGAAAGTGCAAGTAAAGCAACGGTTGGAGAAATTGCTAAACAACAAAGCGAAAATAAAATACCGAGATAAATCAGCTTAATCACAAAACTCATGCGTAATTTATCAAGCAAGACGCCCATCAGAACCGAACCTAAAATTCCGCCAACGTTATAGCCCATCTGTACATAGTTTGCCTGTAGTTTTGATAATCCCTGCGCACCCATGAGTAACGGCAACCAGTTCAACAAAAAGTACAACACCACCAATGTGCAGAAAAAACTTATCCAAAGTTGAATGGTTGACATACGACGCTCTTTGGCAAATAAAACCTCAAAGAATGGCGTGGTTTGCTGTGCTTGAACTTTGCGTTGCAGGTAGTCATTTGACTCAGGTAAAAAGCGCATAATTAGTGGTATTAATAAAATAGGCGCAATCCCCCCGATATAGAAAATATGACGCCACTCTGCATCGCCTGCCAACGACATAGCAACCACCGATGTCAGTAAGCCACCAAAAGGAATGCCACTATACATCACACTAACCGCAGTACCTTTGTGCTGGTCAGGTACAGCTTCAGAAGCAAGTGTAATCATCATGGGTAGCGCCCCACCCATTCCCAAGCCGGTACAAAAACGAATGAGTAGTAACAGACTAAAATTGGCCGCATAGGCGGTTAGCAAAGACATAATTCCAAAAAGTAAGATACTAAAAATCAGAATTTTCTTACGCCCGACAATATCGGCAAACCGACCACCTAATATTGCGCCTGGGAGTGTTCCCAAAATTGCAGCACTAAATGCCCACGCCATCTGGGCATTATCCAACATAAACTCAGCCCGCATTCGTGGAGCGGCTACCCCCATTGATTGAAGATCAAAGCCTTCAAAAATTGCTATGGCAAAGCACAGTAGCAATGTGATTTTTGCCCTTGAAGGCTGTCCTGATATTTTTTCCATTGTGTTGTCCTTTATTGACTAGTCGTTCCATTTAGCCCTTTGTGTATTATTTTTAAACACACCAAAAATATCAGTTAAACTTATTAAAAAATCAACACATTTTTATTTAAAATTAATTTTTAAAATAATTAATATTTAAAATACAACAAATTATAAAATATTTATGAAATTTTCCAAAAAAGACTTGAATGTAAGTTTAACTGATATTAGATTAAATCCCAGAACAGCAAAAAATCATTCAAGGAGTATGAAGATGAGTTATGAAAACCGCTGGGAAACAGTAGATGTTAAAGTTGAAGATGGAATTGCATGGGTCACTTTAAACCGCCCTGAAAAGAAAAATGCCATGAGCCCAACCCTCAATCGTGAAATGATTGATGTGCTTGAAACACTAGAGCTTGATCAAAATGCCAAGGTTTTGGTTCTGACCGGTGCAGGTGACTCTTGGACAGCGGGTATGGATTTGAAGGAATATTTCCGTGAAGTCGACACTCAACCAGAAATTTTCCAAGAGCGTATTCGTCGTGACTCATGTCGCTGGCAGTGGCAACTTCTTCGTATGTATTCAAAACCAACGATTGCTATGGTTAACGGCTGGTGTTTCGGAGGCGGTTTCTCACCTTTAGTGGCGTGTGACCTAGCAATTGCAGCAGATGAAGCAACTTTCGGTTTATCTGAAATTAACTGGGGTATCCCACCGGGCAACCTTGTAAGCAAAGCAATGGCAGATACCGTAGGTCATCGTGCATCTTTGTATTACATCATGACGGGTAAAACTTTTAGCGGTAAAGAAGCCGAAACCATGGGCCTTGTGAACAAAAGTGTACCGCTTGCCCAATTAAAAGCAGAAGTAACTGAACTTGCAAATTGCTTACTCGAGAAAAACCCTGTGGTTCTTCGTACTGCTAAAAATGGCTTTAAGCGTTGCCGTGAACTGACATGGGACCAAAACGAAGATTACTTATATGCCAAGCTTGATCAATGTATCCACCGAGATACCGAGAATGGTCGCCAAGAAGGTTTGAAACAATTCTTAGATGAAAAATCAATTAAACCGGGTTTACAGAGTTATAAACGTACTGGTTAACTTTTGATTCTTTAATGGCAATGTAAGGACGCAACCCATGCAAAATGTACAGTTACTTATTCACGGTCAATCTGTTGATGCATCAAATCAGGCAACTTTTGAGCGTATTAGTCCAATTGATGGAACGGTGGCAACTAAAGCTGCTGCTGCAACACTCGAAGATGTTGATCGTGCAATCGATTCAGCGCAGCAAGCTTTTAAAGTATGGTCGAAACTCTCGCCTACCGAGCGCCGTTTACGCTTATTAAAAGCAGCCGATTTAATGGACCAAAAAACCGAGCAATTCATTCAAACTGGAATGCAAGAAACAGGTTCAACTGCAACATGGTATGGGTTTAACGTTCACCTTGCTGCCAACATGTTACGTGAAGCAGCAGCAATGACCACACAAATTGACGGAAGCCTGATTCCGTCAGATGTGCCGGGCAATCTTGCAATGGGTGTACGGGTTCCTTGCGGTGTCATTGTTGGCATTGCACCTTGGAATGCGCCTGTGATTTTGGCAACACGTGCGCTTGCCATGCCTTTGGCTTGTGGTAACACCGTTGTATTAAAAGCATCGGAAGCCTGCCCTGCAACACATCGTCTCATTGGTGAAGTGTTACATGAAGCAGGACTGGGTGAAGGTGTCGTGAATGTGATTACACATGCCGCCGAAGATGCCCCACAAATCGTGGAGCGCTTAGTGTCTCATCCAGCTGTGAAACGCATTAATTTTACCGGTTCAACCAAAGTCGGCAAAATTATTGCCGAGACTGCTGCTAAATATTTAAAACCTGTTTTGCTTGAACTTGGTGGTAAAGCCCCTGTTGTGGTTTTAAATGAGGCTGATATTAATGAAGCTGTAAATGCAGTCGCTTTTGGAGCATTCTTTAATCAGGGGCAAATTTGTATGTCGACCGAACGTGTTTTGGTTCAAGACAATATTGCCGACCAGTTTATTGAAAAACTGATTGAGAAAACCCGTTCCATTCGGGCAGGTAATCCAACCTCAAAAGACAATGTACTCGGTGTTTTAGAAAGTCGCCGCGCTGCAAACCGTATTCAACATTTGCTTGAAGATGCTCAAAACAAAGGGGCTGACTTACCTTTAGGTATCCATATTGAAGACACCACCATGCAACCGACGTTAGTGCTCAATATTAAACCTGACATGCTGCTTTACCGCGAAGAATCATTTGGCCCTGTATGCACAGTTCAACGTTTTTCAAGTATTGAAGAAGGTGTAGCACTGGCAAATGACAGCGAGTTCGGCCTTTCTTCAGCAGTGTTTAGCCAGAATATTTCACAGGCATTAGAAGTGGCTAAACAGATTGATTCGGGTATTTGTCATATTAACGGCGCAACCGTACATGACGAAGCTCAAATGCCATTTGGCGGAACAAAATCAAGTGGATACGGACGATTTGGTAGTAAAGCATCTATTGCCGAGTTTACCGATTTACGCTGGATTACCATTCAAACCCAATCACGTCATTACCCGATTTAGTCAGGCTAATGCGAATACCGACATATTAAATAAAAATTGTATGATGCAAAAAAATAAAGCGCAGTGATGCGCTTTCCATGGAGTGAAAGAAATGCAAATGAATGCCACTCAATCACAAGACCGCGAACGGTTCGTAAAATTAGGGCAACACGATATTCATTATCACTATAAAGATCAAACGCTCTATATCAGCCCAAAAGAGCAATTAAAACCGTATCCACAAAAACTGACAGATCGATTAATTCATTTTGCACAAACCAAACCCGACCATATTTTTGCAGCAAAACGCAATGCTCAAGGTGAATGGGTCAAACTAAGTTATGCAGAAGTTCTACAACGCGCATGGCACATTGCTCAAGCTTTGCATGACCGTAATTTAAGCCAAGAACGACCACTGGTTATTTTAAGTGGCAATGACCTCGAACATTTAACACTTTCTATGGGTGCCATGTTGGCGGGTGTGCCTTTCTCTGCTATTTCCCCTGCCTACTCTCTGATTTCTCAAGACTTTGGCAAACTCAAACATGTATTTGAAGTGCTAACACCTGGTATGGTTTATGCCAGCGATGGTCAGGCCTTTGCCAAAGCCATTCAAGCGTGTATTACATCCGACATTGAAGTGGTAACCAATAAAGGTATTGTAGGCGATCAGATCTGCACGTCTTTTCAGTCGCTGTTAGATACGCCAGTTTCAAATGTACAAGAGTTTTATCAAACCCTTGATGAAAACCAGATTGCCAAATTTCTGTTTACATCAGGTTCAACCAAATTGCCTAAAGCTGTACCGACCACGCATTTAATGTTGTGTGTTAATCAGCAAATGTTATTACAAACTTTCCCTGAGTTTGAAGAAACGCCGCCTGTCCTACTCGACTGGCTGTCTTGGCACCACACCTTTGGCGGCAGTCACAATGTCGGCATCGCGCTCTATAATGGCGGTACGATTTACATTGATGATGGCAAACCCGTTGCAGGAAAATTTGACGAAACCATTCGTAACCTCAAAGAAATTTCTCCAACAGTTTATTTAAATGTGCCAAAAGGCTGGGAAGAACTCACTGAAGCGTTAGAAAAAGATGAAGAATTAAGAGACCGCTTTTTTGCCAAAGTTAAAATTCTATTCTTTGCAGGTGCAGCGCTTTCAGAAGCGGGCTGGAACAGACTCGATAAAATTGCTCAGCAACATTGCGGTGAAAAAATTCGCATTATGAGCGGCTTAGGCATGACTGAAACTGCACCATCTTGTGCTTTCACAACTGGTCCACGCGTGATGGCTGGCTTTATTGGTTACCCTGCTCCGGGATGCGAAATCAAGCTAGTGCCATGTGGTGACAAACTTGAGTTTTGTGTTCGTGGCAAACATGTCATGAAAGGCTATTGGCGGTTAAAGGCAGACCAGCAGAGCACTATTTTTGATGATGAAGGCTTTTTCCATACAGGCGATGCTGTTCGTTTAGTCGACATCAATGATCCAACCAAAGGACTGATGTACGATGGACGAATTGCCGAAGACTTTAAACTCAATACGGGTACTTTTGTGAATGTGGGCACACTACGCAATAAAGTACTCATTCAAGGTAACTTACTGATTCAAGATGTCTGCATTACAGGTTCAAACCTGAATGCTATTGGTTTTTTGATTTTTCCAAAATTAGAAGCGTGTGCTCAATATGCTGGCCTTAAGCTTGGTGAACATTCTGCAATAGAGATATTGCAACACCCTAAAGTCCAGCAATGGTTCCGCCAATTTTTAACGACCTTTAATAAAGATGCGACTGGCAGCTCAAATACAGTCTCAATGCTTTATTTAATGACCGAGCCACCTCAACTCGATGCAGGCGAAGTAACCGATAAAGGCAACCTCAATCAAAGCAGTATTACCAAGCGTCGTGCTGCTTTAATTGATGAACTTTATCAAAAGCAGACTGATAACCCGCTGATTATTCGGGTGCCCACCTTAAAACAATAAGCAATTGAAATAAAAAAGGAAGCTCAAACTTCGGTTTGGGCCTTAGCCTCACTTTTGCCAAAAAAAGGTTCAACATGCTACACGATACAGAATTTGAACTATTTCGGGACAGCTATCGCAGGTTCTTAAAAGAACAGGTTGCTCCGTATTATGAACAATGGGAACACGAAGGCCTCATCCCACGTGATCTATGGCTTCGTCTTGGGGAAAATGGTTTTTTGTGTGTCGATGTGCCTGAGGAATATGGCGGCTATGGCGCTCCTGTTCATTACTCCCTCATGCTGGTTCAAGAAACTGCTCAAGCTGGCTTTGCGTCTTTGGCAGTTGCCATTGGTGGGCAAAATGAGCTGGTCTCTCCTTATCTACAAAATATTGGATCTGAAGAGCAAAAACGTTATTGGCTACCCAAAATGGTGACAGGTGAAGTCGTCACTGCAATTGCCATGACAGAGGCCAATGCTGGTTCAGACTTACAGGCTATACGCACTCAGGCCATTTTAGAAAATGACCAATATCGTGTGAATGGTTCAAAAACATTTATATCAAATGGCTTGCATGCCGACCTGATTGTTCTTGTAGCAAAAACCGATCCGCAAGCCAAAGCAAAAGGCATTTCGATTTTTTTAGTGGATGCTGCATTAGACGGCGTTAAAAAAGGTCGCTCTTTACAAAAAATCGGACTCCATGCCCAAGATACAGCCGAACTATTTTTTGATGATGTTTGTGTGCCTGCAACTCAGCGTTTGGGTGAAGAAGGACAAGGCTTTGCTTATTTAATGCAAGAGTTACCGCGTGAGCGTTTAAGCATTTCCATGATGGCTTTGGGGTCGATTTTAGGCGCCATCGAACTGACCAAAGACTATGTACTGGAGCGTAAAGCTTTCGGACAACCTTTAAGTCAAATGCAAAACACACGCTTTGTGCTGGCAAACGCGCAAATCAAAGCGAAAGCCGCCCAAGCCTTTGTAGATCAATGTGCGGCGCTGTATCAACAACACCAGTTAAGCGTGACTCAAGTTGCCGCACTGAAATGCTTTATTACCGATGTCCAATGTGAAGTGATTGACCAATTACTTCAGCTTTTCGGTGGCTACGGTTACATGCAGGAATACCCGATTTCACGCTTTTTTGTAGATGCGCGGGTACAAAAAATTTATGGGGGAACCAATGAAATTATGAAGGAAATCGTGGCCCGAGAACTGCTCGGAAAATAATTCGATTTAAAAACCGAATAAGACAGACACAACAACTATGCCTTGTTGAAAACAAAAAATGTTATTTCAGGAAGAAATGCTATGTCGAAATTATGGATGTACTCTACCCTTATGCTCTCAGGCTCGGTCTGGGCTGGCAGTTTTATTGATAATAGTTCAGTAGAACTCACCACACGAAATTTTTATTTTGACCGCGACTACCAAGAACAATCCGCTTACCCTGCTGCCAAGGACTGGACACAAGGGTTTATTCTTAAAGCCAATTCAGGCTATACCGAAGGAACCGTTGGTTTTGGGCTGGATGTACTTGCAACGGCAGGCTTTAAACTGGATGCCAGCGCAAAATACGCAGGTACAGGAAACTTACCTAGAGACACGCGTACCAATGAGCCTGCTGACTCTTATGGAGAAATTGGCGTCACAGCAAAAGCTAAAATGAGCCAGACCGAGCTACGCATCGGTACATTAATGCCAATGAACCCTGTTTTAGTGGCTTCACCTGCTCGTTTGCTTCCTCAAACCTATCGAGGAATTTCACTCACCAGTAAAGATATTAAAGATTTTGATTTACAGGCAGCTTACCTCGATAAAGTGAATCATCGTGATTCGACCAACTATGAAAAAATTAAAATTTCAGGCGTAAATGGACGATTTAAAAGTGCTGAAACTGATGGGCTTTATTACTTAGGTGGAAACTATCAGTTTAATCCTGCACTAAAACTCACCGCTTTTTACATGGATGTTGATAATCTTTATAACCAAACTATGGTCGGTGCATTACACCAATATAAAATTAATGATACGACCAATCTGAGTTCACAATTACGCTACTACCGCAGCCGAGACGACGGACAAGCAAAAGCAGGCTTAGTCGATAATGACCTTTACCATGCGCATTTCGAACTCAAACATCAAAACCATAAGTTTATTTTTGGAACTTTCCAACATCACGGCGATACCGCTTTCCCGTATTTGACTGGTGGTGAAACTGGACTCCTTATTGATACATGGCCGGGTGAATTTTTAAACCCAAAAGAAAAGGCCTATAGCTTCCGTTATGAATATGACTTTAAAGATTATGTACCGGGTTTACGTTTTATGACCCGTTACACCACAGGTCACAATATCTATGCACCCAACTTAGGCGGAACCAATCTAAAAGAGCGAGAAACAGACTTTGATTTAGGTTACACCCTTCAAAGTGGCTGGTTAAAAAATTTAGGGTTACGCGCGCGCTATGCCATTTATGACAACAACATGCTCTCTACAGCCAATATCAAACCTGTAAACGAAACCCGTCTCAACATCGACTACACATGGAAATTTAAATAATTAAAAACAGGAGGTTCTGTTACATATAGAACCTCTTTTTATTTTCGGGAAATAAATAATTCAGCATGGACCCTTCATTATGGATCAAAAAACTTTAGAACACTTACCGCCCATTCATCACCATTTGGGTGGACACAATATCCATTGGAATGACAAAAACACTGAACTCACCATCCACTACACAGCACTAGAAAGCTTTACCAATCCACGCGGCACCGTTGAAGGTGGCATGATCTGCGCCATGCTTGACGACGTGATGGGACTTTTTGCATATCTCGCCAATGACCATAAACCCGCCACCACCATCAACTTAACGATGGATTTTTTAAGGCCCTGTGCTGTGGGCGAAGTCATTACAAAATGCCGATTCATTAAACAAGGCAAAACTGTACTGAATCTCGAAAGTGAAGCTTGGCAAAACAACAAAATGATCGCACGAAGCACAGCTAATTTTCTGGTTTTAGATTAATTACAACCATTCATTCAATAAGGATATGAATAAATGAATTATACCAACAATAAACGAATTTTGACCCACTCCGCTTTAGTGCTTGCCATGCTTGGTTCTTTGGCAGGCTGTGGAAGTGATAATGATGACACATCGGCTCCTTCTACAAACAAACCACCGCAGTTGTCTCCTGCTGTTGGCGTAAAAATGACAGGAAGCTGTTCAAACTTACTCGGATTTCAATACAACAATACCGTTATTAGCTCAGCTACCCTTCAAGAAGCAGGCACATTGACTGTCGCCAACAAACCGATTGGTGCACATTGTTTGGTTAAAGGTTATATGGATCAACGGGTAAGCCCTGTTGATGGACAAGCCTATCAAATTGGTTTTGAAATGCGCTTACCAATAGACTGGAACGGCCGTTTCCTCTATCAAGGTAATGGCGGAACCGATGGCAATTTAGTCCCTGCAACAGGTCAGGTCGGCAGCGGCGGTCCACTCACCAATGCCCTGTATGATGGTTTTGCTGTTATTTCCTCCGACGCTGGACATAACGCTTCACAAAATCCAATGTTTGGTTTAGACCCTCAAGCTAGAATTAACTACGGCTATGGTGCAATTACCAAACTCACGCCTATGGCAAAAAACCTAATTAAAGCCGCCTATGGTAAATTGCCAGACCGCTCCTATGCAGGCGGTACATCTAATGGTGGGCGTCATGCCATGATTGCCGCAACCCGTTTGGGCGACCAATATGATGGAATTTTAGCAAGCACACCAGGTTTTCATTTACCTCGTGCAGCTGCAGCCCAACTCTACACCGCACAACAGCTTCGTCGTGTCGCAACAGATGAAAATGACTTAAGTACCGCCCTGACCCTTTCAGAGCGTAAAGTTTTAGCAAAAGCGATTTTAGATCGATGCGATGCTTTAGACGGTGTTGCAGATGGACTGGTTCAAGACGTTGAGGCTTGCCGTACAGCTTTTGATATTCACAAAGATGTACCCGTTTGCTCAAGCACAAGAGATGGCACCTGCCTAAGCACTGAACAAATTGATGTATTAGCCAATATTTACCGTGGTCCTGTAAATTCGGCTGGACAAGCCCTCTATGCAACCCAGCCTTTCGACCCCGGTTTAGTGGGAAGCAACTGGGCAAGCTGGAAATTCGAATCTTCGGTGGGAACAGCACGTGACCCCGTTGCTGTCGGCATCCTTTTTCAGGTTCCACCAGACCCAACTGTGACTCAAAACTCTAGACAATTTGCCTTTAATTTTAACTTCGATACCGACTATCCAAAACTCTCGGCAACCAATGATGTGTATACCGAAAGTTCGATGTCATTCATGATGCCACCTGACGAACTTAATCTAAATAAACTTCGTAATCACGGTGGAAAAATGATTGTGGTACAAGGCACAGCAGATGGCGTTTTCTCTGTAGATGACACCCAAAATTGGTACGATCAACTGTTACAACACTATAAAAATGATGCGAAAGGTACAGCGCCTGAATTTGCGCGTTTCTTTAGAGTTCCGGGCATGAACCATACCCGTGATGGCATTGCGACCGACCAATTTGATGCATTGACTGCTTTAGTTAACTGGGTGGAATATGGGCAAGCACCTGACAAAATTATTGCGACTGCACGCGGCGCAGGCAACCCAAGTGGTCAAATTAATACTGAGCTTCCACAAAACTGGGGGCCAGACCGCACTCGTCCACTTTGCCCTTACCCACTGATTGCTCGTTACAACGGTCAAGGTGATAGCGAAAAAGCTGAAAACTTTAGCTGTAAATAGCTCCCTAAAAATTAAAAGAGAGCTGACCTAGGCTCTCTTTTTTTATTCTAATAAGTATCACTATTGAATCATTATCAAATGATATTTCATCCAATGCCTGCATCACTGCTAAGATAACACCGAAAGTCAAAAACTCATTTCTCTATGCAAAATCAGACTGCTCCAAATCTCCCCTCTACACAACTTGGAAAAGCACTGCTTTGTCTTATGGCATCGGCATTATTATTTTCCATTATGGGAGTGTGCATTCGTTTTGCTTCGCAAACGGTAGACAACGCGACCGTCGTGTTTTTTAGAAATGCAGTCGGCTTATTTATTTTTATTCCGATGCTCTTTAAACAGGGTCTAGATTTTATTAAAACCGATAAACTCTGGATGCACACGTGGCGAAGTCTAGTTGGGTTAGCCGCCATGTATGGCTTTTTCTATGCGATTGCGAACTTAAAACTATCAAACGCTATGGTTTTTAGTTATTCATCTCCTATCTTTATTCCACTGATTGCATGGCTTTTCTTAAAAGAAAAAATTACCAAATCGATGATTTTTGCCGCTGTGATTGGTCTCATTGGGGTTTTATTTGTCGCTAAACCCGACCAAGGTCTATTTAACGCATTATCTTTTATTGGCTTGGGCGCCTGCTTTTTATCAGCAATGGCCTTTGTCACTGTAAGAGCTTTAACCAGTACAGAACCGCCTGAGCGTATTGTTTTTTACTTCTGTATTTTTGGTAGTTTAATTTCCTCTATTCCAATGTTCTGGCATTGGCGTATTTTCACTTGGCATGAACTAGCCCTGCTCATTGCCGCAGGACTTTTAGCAAACATTAGCCAACTGTTTATGTCTTATGCCTACAGCCTAGCCCCGGCAGGACAAATTGGCCCAATGAACTACATTGCTATTATTTTTGCAGGAATATGGGGATTTGTTTTTTGGCATGAATTACCGGATCTGTTTAGCATTATCGGTATATTTATTATTTTATTTGCCATTTTGCTCTGCAATCCATTTTTGCAGAAAAAGTTACTTTCTCGATTTAAGGTTTAGATATAACTCCTTCTAATATTAGTTTTATAACAATTGAAAACTAATTAATTGTTATAAATATTTCCTCATATTCAACCTCTTCAAAAACTCTAGCTCTGCCATGTGCATTTAATCCCTCATATTTAATTTTTGCATTCCACGAATCAACGATTTTTTGCGCGATTAATAAAGCCTGCTCCGCTGTCATCTCGTCATGTAGGCTGGTCAATTCTATGAGATTCATCCAAAATTGAGTTCTATTTATCTCTTCCATCTTTCGCAAATTATCAAATTTGACTTGATCAAACTCACTCGCTAAAAAAATATGATTTTCAATTATAAGGAAATCAGGAAAAACTAAATTTAGAATCTTAAAAAGTAAATCTACGGGGAGTTCTTTAATTTTAAAAATTGAGTAAATATATTCAATATCACCAAAGAAGTTTGGCTTATTTATATTTTTAAAACTTTCAAAACTTAAATCACCATCTTTTTCATCCATACAATTCAACCTATCACTATTTATAAAACTAATTTCTCACGATACTCATTTGGTGAAATGCCTGTCCAATGGCGATAGGCTTTTCTAAAATTAGAAGTATCTGAAAAGCCAATTCTCTCAGCAATTTCATCTATAGTTAAAGTTGTCTCTCGCAAATATTCATCAGCAAGACGGCGCCGAGTCTCATCTAACAATTCTTGATAGGTTAAATCAAAACCTGACAAGCGCCGGTGTAAAGTGCGTTTTGACATATGTAAGCGTTCAGCCATTTCTTGAGCCGACGGAAAAAGCCCCGTTCCATCCAATAATATTAAACGAATCGTTTTCACAAGCTCAGGCTCTTCAAGTTCAGCAGCACCTAGCATCCGCTCACAAAAGGACTTACACATGTCCGCAGTAATCGGGTTAGCATTTGGGCAAGGTACATCGAGCCATTTTAAATCAAAGTGCCATTGCATCACTCCAGCATTAAACTGAACGGGACAATGAAAAACTTTTTCATATTCTTCCGCATAGTCAGGCGCTGGATAGGGCAACAAAAGCTTCTTCGCTTGAAATGGTCCTTCAAGCACCCGTTCAATTAAAGTTTGCATGGAGCTGAACCAAAACTCGCACACCAAAGGCAGAAGCTTACCCAGTGCAATAATGTCCTGCCCTTCAAAAATGGCAACGTCATCTCGAATATAAAAAGACTTCTTTAAAATAGGCCCTGCAAGCTTAATGTGTCGAATGCCAAGCTCTACCGCTTGTCTAAAATTACGCGAAGAATATAGTGCGTAGCCATACACCCCAAAATCTGACAGTCGCTGCTTTTGACCTGCGCGCAGACCAATAAGTGGATCATTTGATAGCTTTTGAATATTTTGAAATAGCTGAATTTTTTGGACTTGAGAAATATATAAAGAAGGCTGATTTATAGCTTCTGGCAAAATATTTGTGCCCGACAGAACTTCTACTATTGAATGACCTTGCAGGCCCATTTCATCAAATAAACTGGTCAAACCCAGCAAATATGTATTCGAGCCTAAGGATGTATTATCATAGTTTCCTTCGATAATAGCATTTGCACTTTTATAAAGCTTTTTAGGCATTTAACTCACACCATCCCTAGAGTGACGTGCATAATGGCACTAAACTACCTCTTGTTGTCTCAATTTAACATCGACCATACAACGCTTCAAGCATAAAGTATGATAAGCAAAAGTATGGAAGGAATAATAATGGAACAGTCCACCTTAAAAGAATATAGCGGCTCTGCCACTGAACATATGGAACTTATTTTTTCCAAACAACGTGCCAATTTTGAGGCAGATCCCTACCCAAGCCTTGAAGCACGCCGCACAAAACTGCATCAACTCAAAAAACAAATTATTCGTTATCAAGATGCTTTAGCTACCGCGATTAATGCTGACTTTAGCTCAAGATCACTCGATGAATCTAAATTACTCGATTTACTTGGCTCTGTGTTGGAAGCCGATCATGCGATTCATCATTTACGTCGCTGGATGCGTCCAAGTAAACGCCGTACCGAGCTTTTATTTTTATCAAACCGTTTAAGTGTGCAATACCAACCTAAAGGTGTGGTTGGTGTGATTGTGCCTTGGAACTTCCCGGTTTATTTAGCACTTGGCCCACTCATTGCCGCGTTAGCTGCGGGCAACCGAGTCATGATTAAGCTGCCTGAAATTACCCCCAATACCAATGCCATGCTACGACGCATGCTTGTCGAAGTTTTCAATGAAGATGAAGTGGCGGTTTTTGGTGAAGAAATTACAGATCCTGCTAGATTTACCACTTTGCCATTTAACCACATTGTCTTTACTGGCTCTCCTGCCATTGGCAAAGTCGTCATGCGAGCTGCTGCTGAAAATTTAACACCTGTTACACTTGAGTTAGGTGGTAAATCACCTGCAATTGTAAGCCGTAATTACCCGCTTGCCGATGCAGCAAAACGTATTACCCATGGTAAAGCAACCAATAGTGGTCAAATCTGTGTAGCACCTGACTATGCATTGGTTCCTAAAGAAAGTATTAATGAGTTTGTAGATGCTGCAAAATCAAGCTTTATAAAAATGTTTGGTCAAAACATCACAAACAATGAAAATTACACATCGATTGTAAATGACCGCCATTTAAAACGTATTCAAGATATTTTGACCGATGCACAAGCAAAAGGTGCACGTGTTATTCCTTGTGATACTTACAGCTTTGACCAACAAGGTCGCAGAATGCCTGTACAGATTGTGCTGAATTGCACGCCAGACATGCGCATTATGAAAGAAGAACTTTTTGGCCCTATTTTACCTGTGGTTGCATATGATTCTTTAGATGATGCAATTACCTACGTGAAATCGGACGAACGACCTTTAGCACTTTATTGCTTTACACATAGTTCAGTAGAACGCGACCGAATTTTACGTGAAACTCATTCAGGTGGTGTGACCATCAATGACTGGGGTTGGCATGTAGTTAACCATGACGCTCCTTTTGGGGGTATCGGCAACTCAGGTATGGGGTCATATCATGGTGAAGAAGGTTTCCGTGAACTTTCACATGCAAAAACTGTATTTATCCGTCATCGATTTTTCCCGACCCAGCTTTTCCACCCTCCTTATGGAACATTCTTGCAAAAACTGGCAATTCGCTTTTTCTTGAAAAAAGGCGATCCAAATATTAAATAATAGATTATAAAAAAAGCCTCGTAATGAGGCTTTTTATTATTTTTTAAACAAATAAAATCACTACACTTTGTTTAAATATAATCAGCCTTTTGTGCTTTTAAAATATCAAGCTGCAACATCTTTTTCTTTTTATATTTATAGGCAATAAATAAACCAATAAACCAGATTGGTGAGCATTCAAGTGCAATTAAAGTGTCGTGATCTAAAGCTAAAATGACAATAGTAAATACTAAAAACAACATAGTCATCCATGCCATAAATAAACCACCAGGCATTTTATATTTTGATTGAATATGTAATTCTGGACTTTTCTTACGATAATAAATATATGACATCACAATCAGCATAAATGTAAAAATACATAAAATTGAAGTGAGCGCTGAAATAATCGTAAATGCCGTCATGACATTTGGAACAATAAATAAAATCGAGGTTCCCACTGTTACGCACGCCATTGAAAACACGAGTCCACGAATTGGAACTTTTCTTTTTGACAGCTTACTAAAGCTTTTAGGTGCATCGTTGTCTAATGCTAAACCGTATAACATACGACTGGTCGCAAAGATTCCACTGTTTGCAGAAGATAAAGCGGAAGTCGCAACAACAAAGTTAATTAAACCGGCTGCAATAGGTAAACCAACTAGAGTGAACATTTCTACAAAGGGACTTTTTTCCGGTGAAACTTTTGCCCAAGATGTAACTGCAATAATACAAACTAGTGCACCTACATAGAATAATAAAATACGTAAAGGAATAGAGTTGATGGCTTTTGGAAGTGAAGTATGCGGGTCTTTTGTTTCTGCGGCAGTTGTACCTACCAGCTCAATACCTACAAATGCAAAAATAGCAATTTGGAAGCCCGCCAAGAAACCTGTTACACCATATGGAAACATCGACTCTGTTTCAAATAAATGACTCACCGAAGCCTTGACCCCATTTGGAGAGGTAAATCCGGTACCAATTAAGTAAATACCCGCCAAAATAAATAAAATAATTGCGGTAATTTTGATGAGTGAGAACCAAAACTCCAGTTCACCAAACAAACGAACGGCCACAAAGTTGAGTATGGTTAATATGGCTAATGAAGTAAATGCAGGAATCCAAACGGGTAAATCAGGATACCAAAACTGCATGTACCCCCCGATCACAATTACATCGGCAATCGCTGTAATAATCCAGTTACACCAATAAGACCAACCGAGAAAAAAACCTGCCCATGGACCTAAATAAGCGGTTGCGAAATCGGCAAATGTTTTAAAGTTCGTATTTGCAAGCAATAACTCACCCATTGCTCGCATCACGAAGAAAAAGAAAAAGCCAATAATTAAATAGGTTAAAATAATTGAAGTACCGGAAACACTTAATGTTTTCCCGGAACCCATAAATAATCCGGTACCAATTGCACCGCCAATCGCAATCATTTGAATATGGCGATTTGTCAATGAGCGTTGCAATTTTTCCTCTTCTTGACCAGTCATATGTTGACTGCCAAGGAGGTCTCCTTCCAGGAACTGCTTTCCTTTATTATTACTCATGTAATATTAACTCCAATTTATAGCAACCGTTATAAATATGTTTTAATAATATGAGTTATGAGTTTCGCTTGAACCGAATAAATCATCCTACAAATATTATTAAAACCACTTATAATTTAGTAAATTCCATTTTTAAATCTTAAAATAGTTATTTAAAACAATAAAATATTAACCATAGAATTATCCCGTTATGCCTCATCATCTTAATCGATAAAAATGAACCTATAAGTCCCTTTCATTCTATTAAGATGATGTATATCCATATCAATTTTTTGACTCAGGGATAATATAGTATTCCACATGAAATTTGGTGAGTTATGAAAACTCACTGCCTAATTAACCACCATTTGCAAATACTGGGTATTTTCCGATCTATTTGCTGCTTTTGGTTTTGAATCCTGTTTAACATTAATACTCAAGACGCGGACTAATGCTCCATTTTCAACGTTCAGTTCTTGAGCCTGTTCGGCGCTTAGCTGTAGTTGTTCCTGATAAGGTGAGCTGTACACCACAATTGCCCGATAGTTTTCATAATCGTCATTAGCAACAATATAAGGCTCATCGCCTAAATTTAGACGAGTAGAGTCTACAACTTTGACTGCTAAAATCTGACTTTCTTTAATAGCGCGTAAATTTTCGATATCTGCCTGTAGCGTCGCGCCACCGTCAAAAATATCTATATAACCTTTATAACGAAGCCCTTCTTCAAGTAAAAGGTTGTAGGCTGGTCGAGTATTTGGATGAACCATACCAATTGCCGCTTTAGCATCGTCTGGCAACATATCGACATAGAGCGGATGTCTCGGCATCAGCTCGGCAATAAAAGCCTTTTGCCCTATTCCGCTTAAATAGTCCGCTTTGGTAAATTCAATATTAAAAAATTTATGGCCTACCGCATTCCAAAATGGTGATTGCCCATTTGCATCGGAATAACCACGCATTTCGGCAACAATGGTTTCTTCGAAATATTGACGAAATGCAGACAAGAACAAGAATCGTACTTTAGATAAAAATTTACCATTTTTATTTAAACGGTAGTCTGGATCTAAAAATAACGTACAAAGCTCGCTACAGTTGGTGTGGTCATTACTCAAATACAAAGTTGGTAAAGCGTTATAGACACTTAAAGGTTCCGAGGCATGCACTTGGGTGCCTACATGGAAATTGTACCAAGGCTCTTTTAAACCAAGCGCAACTTCAATACCGCAAACACCCACAACCTTATTCAGGTCGGTATCTTCTAAAACAAATAAATAAACCTGATCTGCTTTTGGTAATTCACCTGCTACTGTTTTACAAGCCCGTTCAATACGTGCAGCCAATTTTTCCATATTTGGCTGCAAAGATGTCAAACCAAAACCCGCTTTTTGAGCCAAAAGGTAAAGATCATTAACATCCTTAGGTTCAATGTAGCGAATAATCATCATGCTGCTTGTTCATCCTTTTGAATTTCTACAAAGCGAGCAATTGCACGTTCAAAACGTTTTAGACCTTCATCAATATCAGCAAAAGGAATAATTAACGATGGTGTAAAACGGACAACATTTGGACCAGCAATCAGACTTAATAAACCTTCCTCACCCGCAAGGTTATTAATATCTTTTGCTTTACCTGCAAATTTATCTTTTAAAACACAACCAAGAAGTAAACCTTCGCCACGAATTTTTTTAAAGACTTCGTATTTTTCATTTAATTGATTTAAAGCATTTTTATAGTAATCATGACGCTCTTTAACGCCATTAAGTACTTCTGGTGTATTAATAAACTCAAAGACTGCACCTGCAACTGCACTTGCCAGCGGGTTACCACCATAAGTCGTACCGTGTGTACCCACTGAAAAATGCGGCGCAAATTTATCAGTTGTTAACATTGCACCGACAGGGAAACCACCGCCCAATGCTTTTGCAGTAGTAAGCACATCTGGTGTAACACCGTAGTTCATGTAAGCATAAAGTGCACCTGTACGGCCGACACCTGTTTGCACTTCATCAAAAATAAGTAAGGCACCAAACTGATCACACAATGCACGTAAACCTTTTAAAAATTCGATATCAGCAGGAATTACCCCGCCCTCACCTTGTACAGGCTCTACAATTACTGCACAGGTTTGCTCATTAATAACTGCTTTAGCTGCTTCTAAATCATTATAAGCAACATGGCTAATGCCGTTTGGAAGTGGTGCAAAGTCTTGTGAATATTTTGGCTGACCACCAGCCGAAACGGTAAATAAAGTACGGCCGTGGAACGCGTTGTTAAATGCCACAATACCGCTTTTACCTGCGATACCGCTGTCAAGTCCAACTTTACGAGCAAGCTTTAATGCTGCTTCATTTGCTTCTGCACCTGAGTTACAGAAGAATACTTTGTCTGCAAATGTATTTTCAGTGAGTTGTTTAGCAAGACGCAGTACTGGTTCATTGGTATAACCATTGCCGACATGCCAAAGTTTTTTTGCTTGTTCTGTTAACGCATTGACTGCCACTGGATGCGCATGACCTAATGCATTTACTGCAATCCCGCCTGCAAAATCGATATATTCTTTATTTTCTTGATCCCAGATACGTGAACCTTCACCACGTACCGGAATAAAATTTGCCGGTGCAAATACTGGAACCATCCATTCGTTAAAGTCATTTCTGGAAACTGCAAAATTATTCATTGTGGCTTGCCCATCAAATTAAGATTATTAGGATTATCGATGGGTCTATTATTAAAAATCAAAATGACTCACAAAATTTGTAATTTAGTAAAAAATGAATTATTTTTTATCAATCTGATAATTGACAATGACATTATGGACAATATTGATCAAATTATTTTAGGTTTACTTAAAGATAACGCACGGATGTCTGTAACCGAGATAGCCGAAAAAGTTCATGTTTCAAGAGCAACGGTTAAAAAGAGAATGGAATATCTCGAGTCTTCCGGCATCATTACTGGATATACGGTTCGTTTTAAACCAAATGCTGAACGCAATGTCATCCGCGCATGGATGAGCATTATGGTCGAGGGTACTAAAGCACAGTCTGTGATTAAAGAACTACGTCTGGAAAGCGCGGTTGAATGTCTGCATAAAACTAACGGTAAATGGGATATTTTGGTCGAGCTACGCTCCGACACCTTAGAAAACTTTGATAAAGTTTTAGAAAGAATTAGAAATATTTCAGGTATTTACAATAGTGAAACTAGCATTTTGCTGGCGAGTCATAAGACCTAATCATTACGTTAAATCTCAAATTAAATATGGGATGAGCTGACTATACGACTGAGCTCATCCATTTTCCTTTCATTCAAAAAATTCTCTATGGCCGCTCGTTAAATCTAAAAACACCATTCCAACGATGAACCTATTCTAATAATCCTCAATAAATTTTTAATTTTTTTAAATAATCAAAATCAAAAACTTAAAACACCTTCTCAGTTGAACTCACCCTTTTTCTACTTAATCCCCTCATCAAAGCATTTGACAGAAAATTTAAAACATAATACATATAGTATTATATGTTATATGTTAAAACCTAAGGACAAGGTATAAAAAATGGCTAAAACTCAACTACAACACTTCATTAACGGCGAATATGTTGCTAGCAAAGGAAATGATTTCTTCGATTTGGTAAGCCCAGTCACTGGTGAAGTCTATGCACAATCGCCGAATGCGACCGAGGCAGAAGTTGATGCAGCTTATGCTGCTGCAAAAGAAGCATTTAAAATTTGGGGACGTAGTACACCTTCGACTCGTCAAAAAGCATTACTGAATTTGGCAGATGCTATTGAAGCAAATGCTGACCGTTTGATTGAAGCGCAAAGCCGCAATACAGGTCAGTTAAAACATTTAATTGCATCTGAAGAAGTGGGTGCATCAGCAGATCAAGTTCGTTTCTTTGCAGGTGCTGCCCGCTTACTTGATGGCACAGCAACTGGCGAATATTTAGAAGGTTTAACTTCTTCTATTCGCCGCGAACCAGTCGGTGTGGTTGGTCAGGTTACACCTTGGAACTATCCACTCATGATGGCAATTTGGAAAATTGCTCCTGCTTTGGCAGCGGGTAACACTGTCGTATTAAAACCAAGTGACACAACACCTGAAAGTACCCTCTTACTTGCAGAAATTGCTGCACCATTTTTTCCGAAAGGTGCATTTAACGTGGTGTTAGGCCAAGCACAAGTCGGTTCAAAAGTTGTATCACACAAAACCCCTGCTCTCGTTTCTATTACAGGTTCAGTTCGTGCCGGATTACAAGTTGCTGCTTCTGCTGCGGCAAATTTAGCAAAAGCTCATCTTGAACTTGGCGGTAAAGCACCTGTACTGGTTTTTGAAGATGCTGATCTTGATAAAGCCGTAGAAATGATTGCTTTAACAGGCTATTTCAACGCAGGTCAAGACTGTACTGCTGCAACACGTGTGATTGTGGCTGAATCTGTTCATGACGAGTTTTTAGCTAAACTTATTGAAGCTGCAAAAAATACACGTTTTGGCGAACCAGATGATCAAGACGCGCTTTATGGTCCTCTTAACAATGCCAATCAATTAAAGAATGTTAAAGCGTTTATCGACAACTTACCTGCTCATGCCAAAGTTGAAACAGGCGGAAAACAGGCAGACCGCCCAGGCTTCTATTTTGAACCGACTGTTATTAGTGGTTTAAAACAACACGACGATGCTATTCAGAACGAAATTTTTGGACCAGTGATTACCGTTCAGAAATTTACAGATGAAAATGATGCCATTGAAAAAGCCAACGATGTTGAATATGGCCTAGCTTCAAGTGTTTGGACCAAAGATCATGCTCGCGCAACACGTCTGTCACGTGAACTTGATTTCGGTACAGTTTGGATTAATACCCATATTCCTTTAACCGCGGAAATGCCACACGGCGGCTTCAAAAAATCAGGATATGGTAAAGATTTATCTGGCTACGGTTTTGAAGAATATACCCGTGTTAAACATGTGATGAGTTCAAACGAATAATAACAATGCGTTTTGAAAGGAGATCAAAATGAATAAGCAAGAAATGAAAGACTTGGTGACTAAAGCACACCACGAGTTATTTAATTTGCATGACACCACTGCTCTAGACCGTTATTTTTCTGAAGACTTTATAGAGCACTCACCACTCGTTGCAAATGGTATTTCAGGTTTACGTCAACTGGTAGAAGACTGCCCAGATATGCAACACGAAGCTGTACGTGTACTCGCAGATGGTGACTTGGTTGCAATTCATGGCCGCTTTCAGGGCTTAGATGAAAAACCATTGGTTGGGTTTGATATTTACCGAGTAAAAGACGGCAAAATTGTCGAGCATTGGGATGGTCTTGTGGCAGAAGCTGCGCCAAATGTAAGCGGTAGAACTCAACTAGATGGTCCAACTGAAATCGTAACTCACCATGACCCAGAGAAAAACCGCGAGATTGTGACGTCTTTCTTTAAGAAGTCATTAATTGATGGCAATTATGATGCCTTTAAAGAATATACCGACGGCGACCAGTTCATTCAACATAGTCCAGATATTGGTGATGGCGTTAAAGCAGTCATTGATTTTTTGAACAATATCCGTAATGAAGGACAAGGTTTGGTATACTCAAAAACGCATCGCTCCATTGCTGATGGTCAATTTGTATTGACACATTCCGAAGGCAGTATTGCTGGTAACCGACATGCATATTTTGAATTATGGCGTGTAGATAATGGCAAAATTGTTGAACTTTGGGATGCAATACCGGCTGTGCCTGAAGATGAACAGGCTGTCCATGGTTATGGCGTGTTTTAATAACTATTTATCCGCTTCATTAAGCTAAGTCTTTTGACTTAGCTTTTAGAGAATTCGCCATGTCAGCATATACGATAATTTTTGCACCTATTGCTCAAGCAACTCGTTCGGAACAAGTTGTAGAACGCTTGGAAAATGCAATTATCTCTGGTTTGCTCAAAAGCAATGAACAACTTCCTAATGAAGCAGACTTAGCACGCTTAATGGGAGTTTCGCCAATCACTGTTCGCGAAGCATTAAATACTTTACGTGTAAAGGGTTTAATTGATACACGTCGTGGAAGAAATGGTGGAAGTTTTGTTTGTGAGCTACCTTCTGATTTACTTTTAAATCAACATCCTTTGCGCCAAGCTTCAAATGAGTATCTTGCCGATTTAGGCGAGTTTCACAGTGCAATTTTAAGTCATAGTGCCTATCTGGCCGCTCAAAGAACTACTGAATATGAACTTAACAAAATAAAAGAGTTAATTGAACAATTTGAACAAGCTGTTGAAGCAGATACACGTGCACAGCTTGATTTACGTTGTTTGCTAACGCTTACCTCATTTGCCCAATCTGCAAGGCTGGCAAATCAGGAACTCACGATTCAGGCTGAATGGGCTCCGCTTATCGCCGTACTTTATCAAGATGATGATTTTCACCGTGAGGTTGTAAAACAATATCACCATCTTTTGTCGTCTTTTAAGGAAAACAATGAAAATGAAGCTGTGATTCAAGCCCGAAAAATAGTTTCAATGCTCACTGACCAAATGCTTCGGTATAAGTTATCGAGTGAATAAAAATAATAAATATGATGGCTTATCAATAATCAAGTTAGAAATATGGAATTTTAGGAGTTATAGGAATGACCCAACAGTTAGATATAGAAGAGCTACAAAATTTGTTAAAGACGGTGGTTGACGAAACAACCTCTATTACAGAAAAACTCGCAACTAAGGCGAGCAAGATTTTGTCAAAGCATGCATCTGAAAAAAATACAGATATTAAACTTTCAACTTCAGAACGCTCTGCTTTGCAAAAGGAAATTAAAAAAGCACTGAATCAGAGCCATTACAGTCAAGGAACTGGTTTTGCGAGTTATAGTCCGGCAACTCAAGAGGAACAAGACTACTGGACACTCGAATGGTGGTATAAAAAAGAAGATCAATTACAACAAGCAAAACTTGAAAACTATCAAAATGCGCAGCGCTTTTTAGATTTCCGCTCATTTGAGTGGTTCCATAAACCTGCACAAAATAAAAGTCCATGCATACATGGACCTTATGTTGATTATATCTGTAATGGTGCCTACACCATTACCATTGCCCACCCTGTCATGATTCATGACCACTTTATTGGCGTCATTGCGACCGATATTTTAGTTTCGGCTCTCGAAAAACTGCTTATGCCCAAACTCAAAAATATTAAGCAAAAGACTGTCATTATGAATGATTCATCTCGGGTCATTACTTCAAATGACATTAGCATCAGAACCGGGACATTATTTAAAGAAAAGACTGAACAACAGTTTTTCTCGCAACCATGTCAGTCTTTCCAGCTGGTTGTCATCTAAAAAGAATATTGGCCTTTTATTCTCGCTTTAGTGTGCCATCAAGGTGATATAGCACTTTAAGCCCTTAGCTGTTGTTCAAACTTTCTTCAAATAGACTTGTTTATTCAGGTCTAGGGGAAGTTTTGGCCTAAAAATAGCATCGCCTTTCTGGATGAAAAGCAAAAACAACGAAATTTGAGGTTGAAAAGACATGGAAAATAAAGCGTCTTCCTTAAAAAAATATCACTATGGCAAGTCACAATTATTGGTATTGCCTATATGACCCCCATGACGGTTTTTGATACTTTCGGTATTGTTTCCGGAATTACCAATGGTCATGTTCCCCTCGCATATTTACTTGCTTTAGGCGCGATGCTGCTTACTGCTTGGAGCTATGCGAGGTTTAGTAAAAACTCAGAAAGATCAGGTTCGGCCTATAGTTATACTGCAGAAAGTTTAGGGCCTAGAAGTGGATTTTTCGTTGGCTGGTGCTCTCTACTCGACTATCTGTTATTACCGCTTATTAATGTGTTGCTGGCTGCAATTTATCTCACCGCACTCATTCCGAGTATGCCTTATTGGTTTTGGGTGCTGGTATCGGCGGGCCTTGTGACTTTAGTCAACTGTTTCCGTATTCGGTTACTTGCCAACTTAAGTCTCGTATTTGTGTTTGCTCCGATTATTCTCATGGTCATTTTTGTATATTTAGTGGTTCGAGGTATTGGTTCGACCCAAGGTTATGAGCATGTGCTTACTCTGGCTCCACTATGGCATGGTCAACAATCGCTATTACCGCTTGTTGCTGGTGCTTCGGTTTTATGTTTTTCATTTTTAGGTTTTGATGCAGTTACTACCCTTTCAAATGAAACCAAACAACCCACCAAGAATATTCCCCGAGCAGTCATGTTAACCACACTTGCGGGTGGGCTTATTTTCTTCACAGCTGCTTGGTTTATTCAACTTTATTTTCCAAACAATGTTCGCTTTCATCATCCTTCAGAAGCATTACCAGAAATTGTGCTTTATGTGGGTGGTGCTTTGTTTCAGTCCATATTCTTATGCGGCCAAATTATGAACACAGTCGCCTCAGGTCTTGCCTCACATGCCAGTGCTTCGCGTTTACTGTATATAATGGGGTCCGACAATATTTTTCCTAAAAAGTATTTTGGAACCATCCATAGCTCTTTAGGGACACCATT
This sequence comes from Acinetobacter nosocomialis, assembly GCF_041021905.1. Classification (NCBI taxonomy): domain Bacteria; kingdom Pseudomonadati; phylum Pseudomonadota; class Gammaproteobacteria; order Moraxellales; family Moraxellaceae; genus Acinetobacter; species Acinetobacter nosocomialis. The sequence continues at coordinate 1,182,920 of NZ_CP157432.1, read as the reverse complement.
TTTCTCGGTTTTATTTGTCGGGCTTATTTCAATGTCAGCTATTTTCTTAGATTTAGCTCAAGTTGTTAGTCTGATCAGTTTTGGTGCGCTCGTTGCTTTTACAGCCGTAAACTTCTCAGTTTTTATGAAATTTTATATTAAAGATAAACAACGTTCAGGTTTTAAAAATAAATTTCTAAACCTGTTTTTACCGTTGTTATCGGTCATTAGCATTATTTGTTTATGGCTCAATCTCGACTCATCTTCACTGATTTTTGGATGCTTCTGGTTAACTTTAGGCATTCTCTTATTCATTTATAAAACGATTAAAAAACAAAGTATTGCAATTAGTAATGCTTATTAATTTTTTAAGGAACGTCGTCATGAAAATTATTTCTAAACCTCAACTTTTAAAAGATGTGGAATATAAACCAAGTAAGTCTTTACAAGTGGGTAAAGAATGGAGCTGGTTAAATCCAAAACACGCGAAATTTGACTCAACTACGGTTAATGGCACTTCGGTAAATAACCCAGCAAACTACTATGAAAGTTCCCTGTCCGATTGGCATACATTTGACAGTTTAAATGCTGATATTGAATGTGATGTGGTGGTTATTGGTGGTGGTTTATTAGGTTCATCGACTGCCCTACACTTAGCTGAACAAGGCGTAGATACCGTTTTATTAGAAAAAAACCGTATTGGTAGTGCAGCTTCAGGGCGAAATGGCGGACAACTTACCCCAGGTTTAGCACGCTGGGAAGCTCAAGAAATGGCTGACCGATTAAGTTATGAAGATGCCAAAAAGCTATGGCATTTTACTTCTACGGAAGCCATGCAACTCATTGATGATATCTCTGAAAAATACCAACTCAACTTTGACCGTAAATACGGGCATATTACTGCCGCCGTTCATGAAGGACATTTGGTTGGCTTAACCCAAGGTGCCGATGCCCGAAAATACTTAGGTGAAGACCATACTCGTATTGTGGGTAAACATGAACTCATGGACTTTATTAAGTCAGACTACTATACAGGCGGTTTAATTGATGAGTTAGGTGGACAAATTCATCCGTTGGCTCTAAACCGTGGTTTAATTTATGGCTTTTGCAAAAACGGCGGTAGTGTTTATGAACAAACAGAAGTTATTTCAATAGAAGAAAAGGCAGATGGTATTTATGTTCACACAGCAAATGCAGTCGTGAAAGCCAAAAAGTCTGTAGTTTTAGCGGTACACCATGCCTCGTTTAAACTTTTATCTGAGCAGAACAATACCACTATTCCGTTTTACACTTATGTCGCGACCACCGCTCCTTTAGAGTTTGATACCAAAGAGCTTCTGCCATTTGGACATCCGGTTTATGACACTCAGTTCCAGATTGATTACTACCGTCCTGTGTTTAACAACCGCTTATTATTTGGTGGGCAAGGTACTGGCACATGCTGGGGGCCAGAGAAAACTTTAAATTACCTAGAGCATCGAATTCATACAGTTTTCCCTCAAATTAAAAATCTAGAAATGGATTTTGTCTGGAGTGGCACTACTGATTTAACCGTTAATGGTGCAGTCGACAGCCGTAAGTTTGGTAACAAGTTCCCGATTTATGCAGTTCACGGCTGGAGTGGACATGGTGTTGCACAGACGGTACGCATTGGTAAAGCCATTGCAAATGACTTTGTTGGGCAATCTAATGACTTTGAAATGTTATCTAACATTGACCATCAAAATATTATTTTTGGCCGTACGCTTGCCCCTGTCGTTATTCCACTCGCAAAAAGTATGTATGGCATCGGTGCAATGATTAACCCAGGCAAAATGGTATCTTTCTAATTTAGAAAAACATCATTTTCTAAAAAGGATTCGTACAGTTTTGTGCGAATCTTTTTATATAAAGGCAATATTGCTTTTCAAACTAGGTTATCCCTATTCAATCCATTACAATAGCGCCAGCTTTTTTAGACAGCGCATAGTATTTTGAGTAACTCATCTTCCCAATTAAAACGTGGACTTAAAAATCGTCACATCCAGTTAATCGCTATGGGTGGTGCTGTGGGCACAGGACTTTTTTTAGGCTCTGCACAAGTCATTCAGTCTGCTGGTCCTTCAATCATTTTGGGTTATGCCATTGTTGGTTTGGTTGCATTTTTAATTATGCGCCAAATGGGTGAAATGATTGTCGAAGAACCTGTAGTTGGCTCTTTTAGCTATTTTGCACAAAAGTATTGGGGAAGATTTCCCGGTTTTTTATCGGGCTGGAACTATTGGGTTGTGTACATTTTAGTTGCGATGACTGAGCTTACCGCCGTGGCTAAATATGTACATTATTGGTGGCCTCATATTCCAGCATGGGTTTCGGTTTTATTTTTCTTTGTGCTGGTCACGTGCTTGAACTTAGGCAATGTTAAATTTTATGGCGAATCTGAATTTTGGTTAGCCATTATTAAAGTTACCGCAGTCATTTCAATGATTGTGTTTGGCTTATATTTATTACTTACAGCCGGCAATGATTCTATAGCGAGCTTTTCAAACCTATGGCAACATGGCGGATTTTTCCCGCATGGCTTTTCGGGTTTGTTCTATATGCTCGCCTTTTTAATGTTTGCATTTGGCGGTATTGAACTGATTGGAATGACCGCTGCTGAAGCAGAAAATCCTGAAAAAAGTATTCCACAAGCGATCAACCAAGTTATTTTTCGAATTTTGGTTTTTTACGTGGCCTCGCTCGCAATTATTATGTCGCTTATTCCATGGAACCAACTGGACCTTGGTGGTTTAGATAAAAGCCCTTTTGTCATGATTTTTAGTCAGCTTGGCATTGGTTGGGCGGCACATTTACTTAACTTTATTATTTTGACTGCTGCACTTTCAGTTTATAACAGCGGCATGTATGCCAACAGCCGAATGTTGTATGGGCTGGCAGTACAGGGCAATGCCCCTAAAGTCTTTGCAAAAGTAAGCAAACAAGGTGTACCCACAGCTGCTGTGGTCTTCTCTTCTATCCTGATTTTTGGGTGTGTTTTACTCAACTACTTTGTACCAGAAGAAGCTTTAAGCCATCTTATGTATATGGCTGTTGCAGCTTTAGTTTTGAACTGGGCGATTATTAGCTTTACCCATTTAAAGTTTAAGCAAGCTATGAAACTAGATGGAAAAGTTGCCAAATTTCCTGCTCTATTTTCGCCTTTGAGTAACTATGTCGTGCTCGCTTTTATCGGCATGATTTTATACATTATGTGGACTCAAGGCTTTAAAGAATCAGTAATTTTAATTCCGATCTGGATTACTTTAATGCTTGGTTTATATAAAGTGTTAAGGTTAGATAAATCACTCTGAACGTCCTAAAAGGCTTATTCAAACAGAATAAGCCTTTATTGTTTTAAGCGGCTGTAAACAAGTCTCACCTCTTTGCAAATTTCAACAGACCAAATATCTGCATCTCGTCTGATCAATTCTCCATCACTTAGTAGTTTTTAGTTATATGCTATCCCTTTAAAAATGGTGCTTAAGACATTTTTAAGAGATGATTATTAAGGTACAAGTGTTTACATGATCTATAAATATTTGTGTCAATGTTCAGCTAAAATCGTGGCTGACCAGATATATCGCGATCATCAATCAGAAAAAGACGCTTCATAAATAGCTCTTTTATCCACTTTACTGATTTTGCTCCATTCACTGCGTCGCTTAATGATGAAAGACAGGAAAAATTTTATGGAAAAAACGCTGCAATGCCCAAAGTGTGGTTCTACAGAAATTGAAACACGTGACCATGACAAACTACTTAAAACCACTGGCGGTGTTTTATTAACAGCTGCAGGGACTACAGCGGGTACCGTAGGTGGTGCTGCAACAGGTGCTTCTATAGGAGCAGCGATTGGTACTGTAGCTGGACCATTAGGTGTAATTGTTGGCGGTACTGTAGGCACATTTGTCGGTGCAATCAGTGCAGGTATTACTGGCGGTGTAGTGGGTAATATTTTTGGTAAAAAAGCAGGTGTAATGATCGATAAAAATATATTTCAGGACTACCGCTGCCTAAAATGCAAATACCGTTTTAAAGTAAAGAAATAAACTAATTTCAATTGAATTAAGCAGGTAAAATCAATTTTCAACTGACTCTCCTGCTTAAACTCAACTTTTATAAAGCGCTCCAAATCATAAAGATATGAAGCAACTTGTCTAATAAATTAAAACCCAAATTTAGATTTTAATTTACTTCGCAATTCCATCTTGTTGGTACTGAGGTGAGCGTGGGCCATATAATAAGCCTGTACCCGGACTATAAGGAGTCGGAGTAAACAGTTGAGCATTTACCATACTTGCTATTGGATAAGCACGATCATTAAAGTTGCTAGAAATCTGTTCAACCAAAGCACCGACTACAGCACCAAGTAAACCAGAGTTATTATCACTACTTGATTGGGATAACTTTTTCTCACCAGTCCAAATCACATCGCCTGTTTTTAAATCCACAAGTTTTGCATCTGCACTTACTGTAGCAACACTTTGGATCACTTGATATTTAGAGCCATATTCTTTAATTCGAATGTATAAAGCGGCATCTGCACCAAAAATCTCTTGTAATTTTTGAGGAGCAATAGACTGCGCATCACTGCCATTGGTGACACCATTCTCTTTAAACATGTTGTCTACAACAGAGATGGGAAAAACATAATAGCCAGCTTCTGCTACAGGCGCTATTACGGTTGGCCAATAACTGTAAGTCGCTTTTACATCCGGTGAATCATTGACTGGTGGCAATACCAAAATTGACTTTGGCATGTGAGCTTTATAAGCGGTTATGTCTTTATTCGGTGCCGGAGTAACTGCACAACCAGTAAATGTAATGCTAGAAATAACCAAACCAGCAATTAGAAACTTCTTAATCATGATTTTGTATTCCCACCATTCGCATTCATTTTTTGCAATAAGCGATCCATTAAAACTGTAGACTCTGGATAGACTTGACGTTCAAGCTGGAAATACTCGATTGCTTTTTGAGAATTATTTTCTTGTAAATACAATAACCCTAAATGCGCATATAACCCCGGCGGAACAGCTAGGCCCTTACCTTTAGTTTTTTGAATCTCAGCTTCTAATGTCGTGATTTGTGCACTTGGTGTCGCTTTTTCAGGTGCGGTATACATCAAATAAGTTTGATGCGGATAACTTCCCCAATTATATAAAGATTGAGGACCAGTGGCACAGCCCACCAATCCCAAAGCAAGAACACTACTTAAAACAATTTTTTTCATCTAACACATATCCAAAATTATTGAATTGACCAACGGTTATTTTGAATATCTGTTACAAGATTATTTACTGCTTCACGAACAGCTAAATCGAGCACTTTACCATTTAAAGTAGAATCGTAAGAGGCAGTAGAACCAAAGCCTAAAACTTCACGTGCGCCTAATGCATATTCACCAGCACCTTGTACTGAGTGCACAACTTCTGAAGTTTTTACATCAATAATATTTAAATTAACTTTTGCATAAGCAACTTGCTGTTTACCGCGGCCTAAAATACCAAATAGTTGCTGATCACCAACTTCTTTACGGCCAAACTCAGATACATCGCCAGTAATCACGTAACGAGCACCTTTAATAGATTGAGCAGTATTGCTATAACCTACTTCTTGTTTAATTTCAGATAAATTGTCGCGATTTAAAACTGAGAAATAACCAGTTTGCTGTAAATGTGTCTCAAGAATCGTTTTCGCTTGGCCACCTAAACGGTCTACATTATCTGAGAAAACTCCTCTCATATAACTAGAGCGGTTATCAAACTTACCAATAGAAACAGGAGCTTTTACCCCATTATATTTAATTGCAGAAGTAGCTGCGGTTACTTGAGGACTTTGTATCGTTCTTGATGTTTCAGTGGTTGAACATGCGATTAAACCAAAAGAACTCGCCATAGTAATGATTAATATTTTTTTCATGTTTACTCTATAAAGATATCTAAAATACAAAGAATACATATTATATACAAAAAGACTATCAAATGAGCTTCTAAATTAATCTATGAGCAAAAATCTAATCAATTAAATTAAAACTTTTAAGTAACCTACTTATTATTTTATGAATATTTAATCATAAGAATCATATAAATAGTCACTCAAATGAGCTGTGTATGCCTACGAAGTCAGTGAGAGAAATTCAAAATCAGCTACTTACTTTACGCTACTTATTAGATATGAAAGAATTACGACCTCATATAACTTTTGAAATTTAAAATGAGAAAAATATTATTTTTAAGTTTAGTCAGTATGTTTAGCTCGTATAGCTTTGCAGAAGATAATAATTCGGTTTATAGAGGACTTGGTACTGGACCGCAGGATTTCCTAAAGTTCCAAATACTCAAACAAAAAGGCTTTTTAGCAAAAAAACCTAATATTTCACGAGCAGACTATAACGATATATATAAACTCAAAAAGCCTTATGAGTTTATGGGACAAAATGTTGTACTCATTTCAGATGAATATATGTCTGAATATGTGGGCTGTTGTGTGAGTGAAGGTTGGGGAGCTGTATTTAAGCAAACTTCTAATTTGAAATTGATTGAGAAATTTGCAAAAAAGAATCAATGTAATATTACTCCAATAGAAACCGATAGTACTTACTATGGCTTTAAAATTCGTTCTCTACCAAAAGGTAATTATTATGAATTATCTTGCCGTGAACGTGACTTGGCTCAGTCTGAATAGATAGGAATTAACTGTTAAAAAATAAGAGCCAAACAAGTTGTTTGGCTTTGTGCTTTTGAAGTGACTTTAATCTAATAAAGTTCTTTCAAAAACCGCTCCACAACTTTATCTCTTTCGTCCAAATTATTTGTACTTAAAAACTCAAACATTAAGCCATCTATTAAGTTTAAAACCATGTCAGCACTTGGTCTTAAATCACGAGTTTCTAGAGAAAATACCAAATCAAAAAGTTCTCTAGTCAGCCATTTTCTATACTCAATTGCCATACGGTAAGCCTGAGGGTAAGAGAGGTGGATCAGGAAATTTGAACAACACTTATAAGTGATATTTTGCTCCCCAAATGATGTTATAAACATCAATATATGGAGTATTTTATGGCACGTAGACCAAGAAGAAATCATTCAAATGATTTTAAAGCTAAGGTAGCACTTGCTGCGATTAAAGCAGAAAAAACACTTGCTGAATTGAGTGCTGAATTTGATGTTCATCAAAACCAAATTATCGACTGGAAAAATCAACTGATTTCAGCTTCCTCGCAAGCTTTCGATCAATCAAAAGCTCCAACAGAACCACCCATCGATCTAAAAAAACTACATGCAAAAATCGGTGAGCAGGCATTAGAAATTGATTTTTTAGAAGGTGTGTTGAAGAAACTGGGCCGCTTCAACCACAAAAGTTAATCGATGACTCACTTCAGATTTCAGTATCTAAGCAAGCTCAGCTGCTGAAAGTCTCCCGTGGTTGTTATTACTATCGCCCAAAACCTGTGAGTGCATCAGATCTGAAGCTGATGCGCTGTATGGATGAGTTACATATGCAATACCCTTTTGCAGGTAGCCGTATGATGCGTGATTTGTTGAATCGTCAAGGACATCATATAGGACGACGTCATACACGTACTTTAATGAAGAAAATGGGCATTAATGCGTTATATTGCAAACCAAATTTAAGCCAGGCTAATCAAGCTCACCGCAAATATCCATATCTGCTCAAAGGATTGGCTATTCAGCGCAGTAATCAAGTGTGGTCTACGGATATAACGTATATCCCTATGGCAAAAGGCTTTGTTTATTTATGTGCTGTGATTGATTGGCATAGCCGCAAGGTACTTGCGCATAGAGTATCGATTAGTATGGAGGTTACATTTTGCATAGAAACATTAAATGAAGCTATTGAAAAATATGGTCGACCTGAAATATTTAATACAGACCAAGGCAGTCAGTTTACCAGTGATGCATTTATTGATGTATTGAAATCAAATGGCATTCAAATCAGTATGGATGGTAAAGGTCGATGGGTTGATAATGTGATGGTTGAACGATTATGGCGGAGCGTTAAATATGAAGAGGTGTATCTCAAAGCCTACAGCAATGTTTTGGATGCGAAGAAGCAATTAAACGCATATTTTGAATTTTATAATTTGAAACGACCTCATTCGAGTCTGGACAAAATGACTCCAGATGAGTTTTACTATGACCAGCTACCACAACAAAATAAGGTAGCTTAACTAGAGCAGAGTATCACTTATAAATAAGCTTTTAGTTGTTCAAACATGTGGGACCACCTCTAAGTCACTTTAATTTCAAAAAAAGCTTTAAGTAATAAGTGATACAGACTGTTGTAATTGACATGTAAAACTATAATTTCTTTGATTTTATCAGTTGGTGTGCGGTAATGACTTGAGTAAATAATGGCGAGCACCTCTTCTTTAAGCAGGCTTTTTTGAAAGGCAATGCACATTTCAATCAAACCTTCTTTTGAGCGAAAATAGTTATATAGCGTAGCTTTTGGAACGTCGCACTCTTTGGTAATCAGGTCTACACCTGCTGTATGAAACCCGTAGGTTGTAAATAGACCAATAGCTGTTCGAATAATGTGTAATTTTTTGGAAGAGATTTCTAAATCATTTGACATAGTTTTACCGTTATAAATTCTTGTTGTTTCTAAACGAGAAAAAAGCCTGTGCCCTTTTTGGGAGAAAAAAAGGCACAGCAAAGCCATAAAGACTGTGCTTGGCACATCTCAAGTTTTATTGTTGATACAAATTTTTGAGCCGTAATGACTTAAAGCCTGAGAACCTTAAAGGCCAACAAACTGTTTAAAGATGATTTAAGTGGTGTCGTTATAGCTTTTGGCAAAGGCTGCCAAGAAATAATGGATGTGCAAAGCCAACTCCTTTTTATAGGGAGTTCTGCCAAAACATTAAAATTATGGTGGCAGAACGAAAGAGGGTTGACGAACTGGTCACACGAGGCCAGCACACCCGAAGGTGTCCCTCTCCCGTCCTACCGCTACGAGAGGGAGACGAGGAGCTGCACAAAACTATCCCTCAGAAGGAATAATTCTGATACTCGTGTGATTGCGGTTCGTCAAAACCGACTGGCAATGTGGCCAGCAAGCAAAGAATAGTGTCCAAGTTTCTTGCCGTCAAGCACACAAAATGACATTTGCTTTAAATTAGATCACTAAAAAAGTAAGGCTAAATAATCAACAAGTTATTGTTAATTTGAGGTTTATAAAAATAGTGAAAATCTTAATAGCATCTGTAAGACGAAATATTTAGGGCTTAATTAAGAGCAAGATATGGCTTCTTCATTTTTAAATTATCAATTCTATTGTGACTAAATGCTAAGAATTTACCCATACAAAAAAGGAGTGAATTTACTCACTCCTTTCTTATTAAATATTCGTGAATTACCAACCCCAACACGTTCCTGTAGCAGGTTTTCCACATAACTTGTAATTTACCGCATACCAAATACTTCCACCTGTACGCGGTGTTTTATCTTTCTTAATTTCGTCACGGGTCAAATCTGCAAGATTAGAAATTGAAGTCGCAGTAACAGAACCTTTAGCAGCATTTTTCACAAGCTGTAATGCGCCCAAATCTGCGGCAGTTGAAGTACCATAAATAATATCAGTTGGTTTGGTACTTCCCATCAATAATGAATAATCAGCAACCGCTGCCTGATAGCCGGTTGCACTGCCCGATACAGTTAAGTCACTTTTTATTTCAGTAGTTGCCAATACATCTGCAGCGCCATACACACTCGCATCGGTATGATAGAAACTTAAAGGATGTACCAGATTATTAGCAATTTGCTTATTAAACCAATCTTCCCATAAAAACTCAGTATAGTCCGTTGCATTGGCAACTTTGCTATAACCAATATCACGTGTGAAATAGACTAGTGAACGATATGGATTATTTTGCATACCATCAGGGTTAGTTGCAGATTTCAGGCCTAAGTTTTTAGGTAATTGTTGATATGAAATTGGTTGGTTTTTCCCATCTCTTAACCATGCTTGGCCATTGGCAAGCATTTTCGCCCAAAACTCATCCGCAGTTTTACTATCGCTATAATTCCCAACAACTTTTACCCATACTTTAAGTTGACCACCGCCATCAGGCAGCTCACGGAATTCGGTCATTGTATGATGACCATCGGTCAAATAAAGGCGCCCATCATAACCAACAACCACTGTTTTCAAATCAGCCGTTTCAGTGCCCGGCTGTTCTTGACAGTTAAATGTCTCCAATTGTTTTAAATTGGCCTTTTGTAGGTCTTGCAGACTTGTAAAATCATCACGACCTTTTGCACCAATCGCTTCACAATAATCGCTAAACTTTTTGCCAATGGTTTTATTTAAATAAACTAATTGATTGACTGGATCTGCTTGCCAAGTTGGGCGCTGTAAATCACCTTGCCAACGCCCTAATTTATAATAAATTTGATCATAACCAATTGCACCCTGCGTTGGGATCAAATCAGCAATCGTAACTTGAATTACATCATTTGTTTTTGCTGTTAGAAAACGCTGGTCACGGGTATCTGTAGGGGTTGGGGAAACTACTGTAGATTGCTGATCTTGGCTATCATTGCAGGCAGTAATAGCCATCATGCTCGCAACAAGAAATACTAAACTTAGAACTTTATAAGATTTTTTCTGCATGTCTGGAAACTACCCCAATAAATTGGATTACTTTTAATCAACAGAGTTTCATTTAGATGACTAATCGATGTCATTTTGATGAATATAGTTATAGATCAATCGATTAGAGTAACGAAAAAATCGTCAATAATATTATAGTCCATATTAAAAATGGTCTTGTAATATGCTATTTTTAAATTATGCACTGATAAAATATCTATCTTACAAACATAGACCAATACTTCATATAGATCAGTTGCTAGACTGATACTATCTAATTTAAAAACTAGAGAATTAACATCTTCAAATATATCTAAATTATGAGCGTTATTTTCATTAAAAAGCTTTTTTAACTTTTCTATTGAAATATTTTCAATATTCAAATAACTATTATCTAATGTTTTAGCATGCATATTATATACAATACCCTCTATTTAACATTACGTAATATTTAAAGTAGATTTTTCGTTTAAAAGTTCAATTAAGTATTCAAAATCATCAGGGTTATCATAGTTATTAAAAGAATACTTTGTTTCTTCAAAATACTTCCAAGTAATGTTCAAAGGTACAGTTATACAACCAATGCCACCAGTGAGACTATCCGACAAACCACCAAAACTAGAACCAAAGTAGCCCATCAATCCATTCACTTCCTCACCTATACAGCATAAGAAATCATTAAATGACTTAATATTTCTACCATCTATAACTATTGAACTTACTAGGTCTAGAGGCTTGTACTGTTGAACCCAATGCGAAACTTCTATCCACTTCTTTTTCTCTTCTTCGTTTAAATTACACCAATCTTGTAATCTAAGCTGATTTTTTCGATATTTCTTAATTAAATCAAATTTAAACTCATCAAAATAAGTCTCCTCTTCGCATAAATTTAATATCAATTTATTATCTTTCACTTCAAAAGATTCAATACTAGAACCTAAAACCCCGAAATATTCGTTATTTTCTTTTAAGAAGAATAAATTAATGCCATAGATATCATACTTATACTTTTTACTTTTTTTATCTTTATTTATTTCACCCTCACCAAAAAAACCATGAAAAACAACTTGAGTATCAGTGATTACACAATTTTCTGAAAGATATCCGCTCCAAATAGTTACATCATCATCAAACTCACTAAATTCACTTATTTCAATATAAAAAATATACTCTTCTGTAAGTTCAGAACTCATATAATATTTTCCTCTATCTCTGCTTTATTTTTAAATTTTGACGGGTTACTAATATGAAATTTCTAATGACGAGTATTTTTTTAACACTTCAATAAAATCATCTAAATGATAAAAATCTTCTTTCGACTCAAAATTATCTTTAGAGTACTGAAAATTTATCCATTTAACTTTTAAAGGCAAATCCCGCAGTACATCAGCAAATGCATTAAAGTTATAACCTAAGTATCCTAATACCCCATAAACCTCCTCTCCAAAATAACAATACACATCTTCTTCACACAGTAGGTATTTACCATCAACTGTTATATTTAATGATAAAGGTTCCCCTCTTTCGTTCATTCTAAAATAAGCAAAATCTAACCAGCAATTTTTTTCTAGCTTTGTAAAATTTAGCCATCTCTTTTTACCTATAGTTTCATTTGAAAGACGAATCATTAGCTCTTCTTTCTTTTTAAATTTTTCAAAATCTTCTAAGTTGTTTTTTGTTATAAGATCAAAATCTGGATCAAATTCAATAGAGAGTTCTTCAGCATTAAAAGTAAAGTTTTCAGAAAGAATTAAACGATTTGCTATATTATTTTCTTTTAATTCTGTAGTGAGCTTATGCCGAGATTCAATCATTATATAACAATAGCAATAATTATTTTTTCCGAGATAACTATTAAAAATCTCCAAAGATTTTTCAACCTGTTGCAAATTATTAAAATTACTTACTACAACTTTATTATTATCAACGCATATTTTTTCAAAATAAATTTCATCAATAATTTCTTTTTTTTCTTCTTCATAAATGTACTTACATAAGTTTAGTTCAAACAATTTTCGATTGTCCTAATTCTCAGATATATTTATTAAATATCTTATCATATATATCTAATATTGAATAATTTTTATAGATACATGTATGAACTAAATCAGATATGTATCAACTCCTGTTTTTCTTAATTCATATTGCAACCCAGAAGCCAAAGCAACAATCGTTAATACAGCAAAAAATGGATTCCTCTTAGATTCTTTCAATGAATGGTCGTAAAGCATGAGCTTAATCCCATCTGTATATCCTCTTTCATTGACGATAGCGAACATTGTTCCAATTTCTAATCCTTTTAGACTTGATAAATTATCTGAATATCGTTGTTGTATTGCCTTATTTGGTAAGGAAGAGAAGACCTTTAATTCAATTTCATCAAAATTATGATTAATTGTAATAACCCAAAACTTTTTATTAATTTCAAATATTATACTTTCGACTGGGTCTTCAGAATTGGACTCTCCATCTACAACTAAATAAAGATCATCTATTTTTCGAACTTCATCAATATTTTTAATTGCATCAAAAATATCGCTTTGCACCATATTTTTACCTTATTATCAATTTCCAATTCCAAAAGTTATATATTTAAAAAAACCACTCTATGAGTAATTTAATTTCTCAGACTATGAATACTAACACAACAACTAACTTTAAATATCTTCCCTACTTAATTTTCTAATGAAGTTAATAAATATTTTATTATAAGTTAGCTTAAAAACAACATTATAAATAAAAAGCTAAGCCCCGATTAGCGTGACTTAGCTTTTAAAAATAATTCTAATTAAGAAATTACTTATTTGATGTCTGCAAATTCAGAAACAGGTTTGTTCACTTCAACTTTTGTGCCACCAAATTTTTCACTCACGAATTTTTGTACTTTAGGTAAGTGGTAAAGTTCACCAAGTTTCGTATAGATTGGGTCATTTTTGTTTGCTTCAGCTACACCCAATAAATTGACATAAAGTTTAGTAGACTGATCAATTGGCTCACGGAAGATAGAATCTTTCATTACATTGAGGCCACCTTCAAGTGCCAATGTATTACCAAGCACAATTGCATCTACATCGTTTTTAACACGAACCGCTGTAGTCATTTGAATTGGTTTTAATTGTAAATTTTTAGGGTTTTCAGCAATGTCGTTCGTAGTCCCTTTTACAGGATCAAAGTTTGGTTTAAGTTTAATCAGTTTAGCAGATTGTAATAATATTAATGCACGAGCTTCGTTAGCAGTATCGTTTGGAATTGCAATGGTCGCGCCTTGTGGGAATTCATCAACAGTTTTAATTTTATCTGCATAAATACCCATTGGTTCCAAGTAAGTTGTTGCAACAGCAGCAACTTTAGCTTGATTTGAAGCATTGTATGCTGCCAAATAGTTGAACGACTGGAACGCATTTACATCTTGTTCACCATTTGCAACAGATGTATTGAGCACAACATAGTCAGTCAAATTGGTAACTTGAAGTTTAATACCCGCTTCTTTAGTCTCAGGAAGCGTTGCAACATATTTCCATACATCCGTATCTGAACCTGTTGAAACCAGTTTAATTGTTCGAACAGACTCAGTTTTGTCTTTGGTTGTTGCAGTATTTTCAGTTTGTGCAGGTTGTTTATTACATGCAGTCAGTGTTAGTACAGATGCGCTGAACAATACACTAAATAATTTTTTCATAGGTACATCCTAAAATAGGAAACGCCTACCCTACAAAAGAGTGAGACATTTCCAACCATTGGGTCGAAATGCAATATTTGGCCAGAAATAATTTCCAGATATAGGGTTTAGAAGCCTGAATTCAGCACTATTCATTCCTTGAACTTGCTCGCTAAACAATAGAATTATGTTTTGAAACAGCCTCTAAATATGGGATCATCATATATCAACAAGTGAATATTCTACAAATAACTTGTTCAATTCTGATATATAGTCATGCTCACAGCAACATATTGAAAACATAAACATTTTTCAAATACAACATACATATTTGATTTATATGAAATTTTTAGGATTTATTAGCAATATTTAAGCTAAATAGAGTTGTAATTTTTATTTTAGGCATAAAAAAAGCCCCTGCTATTAACAGGGGCTTTTCGAATTTGGCGGAAGCGGTGAGATTCGAACTCACGGAGGACTCACACCCTCGTCGGTTTTCAAGACCGGTGCATTAAACCGCTCTGCCACGCTTCCATGTGCGTAAGAATACAAAGCTTATTCATTTTATTCAAGAAAAATATCATCGCTTTGTGTTCAAGTGCATATTGTTTCATCAATTTTACAGTTGAGCGGCTAATTCTGCTCCTTCTTTGATCGCACGCTTCGCATCTAGCTCTGCTGCAAGCTTTGCACCACCAATAATATGGTAGTTCGCTATAGTCGACTCACCTTCTTTTGGCATCAAGTCTTTTACAGACTCTTGACCTGCACACACCACAACAGTGTCTACACGTAAAAGCTGGTCTTGACCGTTATGTTCAATCCACAGCCCTTCATCGGTAACTGCTTTATATTGCACGCCGCGCAGCATACGTACGCCATGCTTTTTAAGCTGGGCGCGATGTACCCAACCCGAGGTCTTACCAAGACCAATACCGAGTGGTGTTGTTTTACGTTGCAGTAAATAAATTTCGCGTATCGCTGGTTCAACTATAGGAGGTTGCATCCCTCCTTCAGAAATGTAGTTCGGATCTGGGTCTACACCCCACTCGCGCTGCCACTCGGCTAAAGGTTGAGGCTGTGGTTGATGTGGTGGTTTAAGTAAAAATTCTGATACGTCAAAACCAATACCACCAGCTCCAATCACTGCGACTTTTTGTCCTACTTCTGCACCCTGTAAAACTTGAGCATAGGAAAGAACTTGTGGTGAATTACTTCCTTCAATTTTTAAAGCACGTGGTATTACACCCGTTGCCACAATAATTTCGTCAAAACCTTCACGCTCAAGTTGTTCACGATTTACACGAGTGTTTAAACGTACATCTACACCTGTTTTTTGAAGCTGTACTTTAAAGTAGCGAATTGTCTCGTGAAATTCCTCTTTACCTGGTACAACCTTGGCAAAGTTGAACTGACCACCTACATCTGTATTGGCTTCGAACAAGGTCACAGCATGACCACGGCTTGCAGCAACAGTGGCAGCAGACATACCTGCCACACCACCACCAACAACTGCTATACGCTTAGGCTGTTTAGTTTTTAAATAAACCAGTTCTGTTTCATGGCCTGCACGAGGGTTCACTAAACAAGACACACGTTTATTTTTAAATGCATGATCTAAACATGCTTGGTTACAGGCAATACACGTATTAATTTCATCAACACGGTTGGTCGCAGTTTTATTTACCCAAAAAGCATCGGCCAATAATGGGCGTGCCATTTGAATCATGTCTGCCTTGCCTTTTGCCAAAATTTCTTCGGCAGTTTCAGGCATATTAATACGGTTAGATGCAATTACCGGAATTGAAATATGCTGTTTTACATGAGCCGTGTAATCGACAAACGCTGCACGAGGTACAGACGTTACAATAGTTGGCACACGTGCTTCATGCCAACCAATACCCGTATTTAATAAAGTGACACCCGCCTTTTCTAAAGCTTTAGCAACAGTGACTACTTCTTGCATGGTGTTACCGTCATGCACAAGGTCGAGTAGCGATAAACGGAAACAGATAATAAATTTTTCACCAACTTTTGCGCGGATCGCTTTAACAATTTCAACCGGAAAACGCATACGGTTTTCAATTTCACCGCCCCAACGGTCAGTACGCTGGTTTACATGGCGACTTAAAAACTGGTTAATCAGATATCCTTCCGACCCCATAATTTCAACGCCGTCGTAGCCTGCTTTTTTGGCAATATCAGCGCACTGTGCATAGTCTTCAATGGTGCTGAGAATATTTTTTTCAGAAAGTTGACGTGGCTTAAATGGTGAAATTGGTGACTTTATAGCACTTGAAGACACTACAAACGGTTGGTAACCATATCTGCCCGCATGTAAAATTTGCATTAAGATTTTTGAGCCATGCTTATGGACAGCATGAGTCACTAAACGGTGCTGCGGAATGTCAAATAAGCTATTCATCGTTCCGCCAGCTGGAGCCAACCAGCCTTGACGGTTTGGAGAAATACCTCCCGTCACGATCAGACCAACCCCACCTTTTGCACGCTCTTCAAAATAAGCTGCAAGTTTTGGGTAATTATAAAAACGATCTTCAAGTCCCGTATGCATGGAACCCATCACCACACGATTTTTAATAGTGGTAAAGCCTAAATGTAATGGTTTTAATAAATTGGCGTAACTTGTCATGCTGCGTCCCAATAATTTTTTGCAACTTGTTGCATAGTACTTTAATACTTTTTTAAAATGTTAGGATGACCACACATATTTTTTTACGTGTTGAAATTGTCAATTATTCGAGCTTGTGTCCCTTCATTTAATTTTTTATGGGTAATTGAAACGTTGAATCTTTTTCCCATTTAAATAAAGAGAAAAATAGCATCACAACAGCAATTACAGTTCCTATAGGGAACATATTAAGCATTAAGATAGATATCACAATTGAACCGATACGGCTGCTTGTAGTTCCAGTCTTAACACTTCTAGCGCATAAGAACTGTGTAGCGATTGCTGCAATAAGCCCTAAAATACTACCAATAAAGTATTTGGGCGTATGCACAAATATATTGTAAATCGCATAGATAAGATCTGAAATTACAATAAACCCCGTAATACGATGCAATGTCGATAAAATTTGATTGTGATGAATCAACATATTTTGTTTTTTTCCTTTTTAGCATTTCGTCTAAATTGTCATACTTATCGTAAAACTTTATATTTTTCCAATATTAATCTATTTTTCAAATTAAAAAAAAAGAATTCCTTTCCTAACAGAAAAAAAATCGATTTGAAAAGTGATATAGTACTGAGCGAATAAATTCTCTTGGTCACCGAAGTATTAGGGTGCCTATTTCGAAATAGTTAGGACTAGCAATGACTGATAATGCAACGATCTTGCAGCATGTACCAGTAGGCAAAAAAGTTGGGATTGCCTTCTCCGGAGGCTTAGACACTTCAGCTGCTTTATTGTGGATGAAACAAAAAGGCGCTGAGCCTTATGCATACACTGCAAACTTAGGCCAGCCAGATGAAGATGACTACGATGCAATTCCAAAGAAAGCAGAACAATACGGCGCTGTAAAAGCTCGCTTAATTGACTGCCGCTTACAATTGGCACTTGAAGGTATTGCTGCAATTCAGTGTGGTGCATTCCATATCAGTACAGGTGGTGTTCCTTATTTCAATACGACTCCACTCGGTCGTGCAGTAACAGGTACTATGCTCGTTACTGCTATGAAAGAAGATGACGTAAACATCTGGGGTGACGGTTCAACTTATAAAGGTAACGATATTGAACGTTTCTATCGTTATGGTTTGTTAACTAACCCAAATCTTAAAATTTATAAGCCTTGGTTAGATCAAAACTTTATTGATGAGCTTGGTGGCCGTGCAGAAATGTCACAGTTCCTCATCGACAACGGTTTTGACTACAAAATGTCAAAAGAAAAAGCGTACTCAACTGACTCAAACATGTTGGGCGCAACTCACGAAGCAAAAGATCTTGAATACCTAAATGCAGGTATCAAAATCGTTGATCCAATTATGGGCGTTGCTTTCTGGAAAGAAGAAGTTGAAATTAAACCTGAAGAAGTAACTGTACGTTTTGAAGAAGGTGTTCCTGTTGCGTTAAATGGTCAAACTTTTAACAATCCAGTTGAGCTTATTCTTGAAGCAAACCGTATTGGTGGTCGTCATGGTTTAGGTATGTCTGACCAAATCGAAAACCGTATTATCGAAGCGAAATCTCGCGGTATTTATGAAGCACCGGGTATGGCTCTTCTTCATATTGCTTACGAGCGTTTGGTTACTGGTATTCATAACGAAGATACGATCGAACAATACCGCATTAATGGTTTACGTTTAGGTCGTTTACTTTATCAAGGTCGTTGGTTCGACTCTCAAGCGCTTATGCTTCGTGAAACTGCACAGCGTTGGGTTGCTAAAGCGATTACTGGTGAAGTGACCCTTGAACTTCGTCGTGGTAATGACTACACCATCATGAACACTGAATCTCCAAACTTAACGTATGAAGCTGAACGTTTAACAATGGAAAAAGGCGATTCAATGTTTACGCCAATGGATCGTATTGGTCAGTTGACTATGCGTAACCTCGACATTACCGATACACGTGCAAAACTTGGTATCTATACAGATGCTGGTTTGCTTTCAATCGGTCAAGGTTCTGCGATTCCTCAATTAGACAATAAGAAAAAATAATTTTCTTATAACGTCAAAAAAGCCACCTCTATAGGTGGCTTTTTTAAGTCTAATTTCAAGCTAAGCAATTTCTGCAACTTGTAGAGGCTGATAATAAATTTGATTACGGCCAAGCTGCTTTGCTCTATATAAAGCCTGATCTGCGGCATGAATCAATTTATCTTGTCCCATCTTTAATCCACCTGTATATACGGTAAATCCTAAACTGATCGTGACATACTTTGACACTAACGAAGCAGCATGAGGAATGGCTTGCCGTTCAATTGCTTTATAAATATTTGCAGCCACTGCATATGCACCCTGTGCCGGTGTTTCAGGTAAAAGTACAACGAACTCTTCACCACCATAACGCGCAACAAAATCGACATGACGAATCGAGTTTTTAATTGCTGCCGCAATACTAGAGATGACTTTATCCCCCATCTGATGTCCATAAAAATCGTTATAGTTTTTAAAAAAATCGATATCAATAAATAAAACAGCTAACGGACGTTTCTCTTGATTTGCACGGTAATAGAAGAAGTCAAACATTTCGTCAAAGGTACGACGGTTTGAAATTTGAGTAAGCGCATCTTGCTGACTTAAATGCAGAAGTTCAGATGCTTCAATCCGTAAAATCTGCTCATTAATTTCAGCAAGTTGGTTATTTAAAAAAAGACTTCGCTCTCTTGAGATGAGCATAGTGCTAATTGAGAAACCTAAAATACAAGTGCCGAACAAGGCCCGACCGAGGGCAATATAATCACAATTTACATTCAATAAATTAAGAAAAACAAAAACCAATATTGCTGCTGATAAGCCAACGTACAGCATATGTAATGGTTTGATGCCACTTAGAATAAAACCAAGCATATATAAAAATGAAAGAAGCAACATCGACTGATTTTTAAGTGCCATATTTTCGACACTGAGCAACAACATGGCACTTGTAATAATTGAGAAGAAAACAATGCCACAGGCAGCGAAATAAAAGTGATTAGAGAGTTTTTTAAATTTGGCAAAAATCCAAAATAATAAGAGTGCAAGTGCAATATTCATTGCACTCAACAAACAATGAATAAAGTCTAAAGTAATATATGTTTCACCAATTACCAAGTAGTCAGTTGGAAGGGCCAGTAAAATAAAAATTAAATAAGTAAGTACTCCACTTGCTAGAAACTTAGAGATGTTTTGCCGAGTACGATCAAGGTTTAAACACCAGAATTTTTTTTCTAGCTGCTTTGGTAAAGGCATATTGGCGTAACGATGGGTATGTAGTGTGACCAAATACTCGATTTCTTCTTTCGATTTGAGTAATTGATGGACATTTCCCCTATTCGCCACTAGTCGATTCCTACATATTTCGCGTTAACAAAATATAACATTATTTTTTAAAGCTCCCTGCGCTTTATTTTGCCATTTGTCCGTAATTCTCGTTACCATTTTCACACTTTATCGATTATCATTTGTTTTATTTCGAAGTTTGAACTGCCTTGAACTCTATTACCCTGCTCCAGCCAGATGATTGGCATGCACATTTACGTGATGGTTTAGCATTAAAACGTACTGTTCCAGATTTGGCTAAACAATTCGCCCGCGCGATCTGTATGCCTAACCTTGTACCGCCAGTAAAAACAGTAGAAGAAGCTTTAGCTTATCGCGAGCGCATTCTTGCTCATGTTCCGGAAGGCAATAATTTTGACCCTCGTATGGTGCTTTATTTTACTGACCACACTTCACCAGATGAAGTGCGTAAAATTAAAGAATCAGAACATGTCAATGCGATTAAGCTTTATCCTGCTGGTGCGACCACAAACTCTGACAATGGTGTGAGTGATATTCGCAAAGTTTATGCAGTTATTGAGCAATTAGAAGAGCACCAAGTTCCGTTATTACTTCATGGTGAAGTGACTCACAATCATGTAGATATTTTTGATCGTGAAAAACGCTTCCTAGATGAGGTATTATCACCTTTATTGAAACAGTTCCCTAAACTTAAGGTTGTGCTTGAGCACATCACGACTAGTGATGCAGCACACTTTGTTTTAGAACAAGACCGTAATGTGGCGGCAACAATCACTCCACAACATTTATTATTTAACCGTAATGATATGTTGGTCGGTGGTATTAAACCGCATTTCTACTGTTTACCAATTTTAAAACGTCAAACGCATCAAACAACTTTACTTGAAGTTGCAACAAGCGGTAATCCTAAGTTTTTCTTAGGTACAGACAGCGCACCTCATGCACAAAATGCAAAAGAGAATGCTTGTGGCTGTGCAGGCTGTTATAGTGCACCAAACGCAATTGAGCTTTATGCACAAGCGTTTGATCAAGTCGGTAAATTAGAGCGCCTAGAAGGTTTTGCTAGCCATTTTGGTGCAGACTTCTACGGTCTACCACGTAATACTTCTACCATTACTTTGGTTAAAGAAGATAATCTCGTTCCCGAATCTTTTGATTATTTAGATAATCAAAAAATCATCCCGCTGCATGCCGGGAAAACGCTGCAATGGAGAAAAGTGTGACACAAGAAAATTCTGTCCCGGTCATTGGCCAACGTTTTCGTGGCTTCTTACCTGTTGTTGTCGATGTTGAAACGGCAGGTTTTAATGCCCAGACAGATGCATTGCTAGAAATCGCGTGCATTCCAATTGTGTATGATGCTCAGGGACAATTTGTCCCTGGTCCTGCATTTCATGCACATATTAACCCTTTTGAAGGGGCTAACCTCGATCGTCGTTCGCTCGACTTTATTGGTATTGATCCATTCAACCCAATGCGTATTGCAATGGCTGAAGATGAGCGAACCGCTTTACGTCGTATTTTTAAATCGGTCAATGAAGTTCGTAAACAGCAACATTGTACTCATGCAGTACTCGTAGGCCATAACGCGCATTTTGACCTTGGCTTTTTACAAGCAGCGATTGCTCGCTCAGGTACAAAAAACCAAAACCCGTTCCATAGTTTTTCAGTCATGGATACAGTTACTTTAAGTGCAGTAATGTTTGGACAAACAGTGCTTGCAAAAGCATGTATTCAAGCTGGAATTGAGTTCGATGGTAAAGAAGCACACTCTGCTTTATACGATACCCAGAAGACTGCTGAACTGTTTTGCTATATTTTGAACAAACTGTCACCTTACCTCCTTGACAGTTTGGTGGCGGCTTCTTAAGATACCGCCATCCTCAACGTCCCTATCGTCTAGAGGCCTAGGACATCGCCCTTTCACGGCGGTAACCGGGGTTCGAATCCCCGTAGGGACGCCATATTCTTTCTACAAAGAATCATCGCTTCAAATTATTTTATCTCACTTCAAATTTTATCCATGAGATAAGTTCCGTATTTTCAAAATCAAGACTTCAACTTTACTTCATTAATATGTTGTGCAGGTTGCATAGTTGGCTCATCTCTCTCAATAATTATTGCATCAGCAATTAACTTTGTTTTTGTTAAATCTGGTTCTATTGGGACTGGAGCTAATGAACTTGATGCAATATTAAAATCACGATGTATTTGTGCCAGTTCTGGTGTTCGTTTATAGCGTATAACTTTAAAACCTGCTTCTTGAATTAAAGTATCTCGCTCTGCATCAAACTTTTCTTTCCCTTTATGACTAGAATCGTCTAGTTCAACAATAGCAACGATATTAAATGCTTTATCTAACACAACAAAATCAGCAACTTTGCGATTAAATAAATTACGCGTCGCGTATCCTTGCGCTGTCATAAAAGCACTGAAAGCAACTTGCGCCAAAATAATATGTTCCGGCAAAGCTTCCTTTAGTTTCATAAAAGTAGGTTGTTCATTCATAGTAATGATACGCTTTCCCTTGAGGGGGTTACGTTTTGCATTTCTATTTTTGCTTTCCCCTTTCTTTAAAACACTTAAAATCGCCAATATCATTATGGCTATTAAAAATATGCCAACTATCGCAAACATCGAATTTCCCCTAAATAAATATAAAAACTATTTTGATTTTGAAAATACAATTAAAAACGGCTAGCTATAAATTATTTATATGATTTTAAAAGCTATTGTTCTATGTATTTGATACTCTATTTTAGACTTTAATTTATAATTTTTTAACCCTATCTTTTTTGTTTTTAATTTTTGTCATTTATATTTCCAAATAAAATACACTTGCACAAATTTATCACTGATTCTGTATTCCTTTTACATACAGTTACATTATAATAATTCTTATTTTTATACTGATATTTATTATCAACAAGGTTTTAAATGGATCTTAAGCTTCGCCTCCTCTCCCTGAGCATTGCTCAACTATGCTGTATCTCCTCTGCTTTTGCAGATACAGACACTTCTTCAACTACTCTTGCCACTATTAAAATTAAAGCCCAACAGGCATCAGATCAAACTTATAAAGTTGATAGTTCGAGTAGTGCAACACGCAGTGAAATTGCTTTAAAAGATACCCCTCAGTCGGTCAGTGTGGTCACCCAAAAAGTAATTGAAGATATTGGCGCTACTCGTTTAATTGAGGCGCTTGATTTAGCTGGCGGCGTGACTCGTGCTAATAACTTTGGTGGTCAAGGTCTAACTGGTTTTAACGTGCGTGGGTTTACCAGTGGTGAGTTTTATCGAAACGGGTTTCCAATTAACCGTGGCTATCCAAATGCGCCAGATAGTAATACCATTGAACGCATAGATGTTTTACGTGGGCCCTCTTCTAGCTTATATGGCCGTGGTGACCCAGGCGGTACTTTTAACTTAATTTCTAAAACACCAAAGTCTGAGCAACAAACAACTTTAGATGCCCAGCTCAACAGTGAAGGTTTATACCGCACGACGGTAGACACGACAGGAACTGTACCTAATGCGGAAAACATCGGTTATCGCCTCAATGTGATTGCAGAAGGTGGTGATAGTTATCGTGATCATGTTGAATCTAAACGTTATGGCATTGCTCCAGTCATTCAATGGCAGGCCTCAGACATGACTAAAGTTACCTTCGAAGCCGATATTTTAAGGAACCAACATCCGCTTGACCGTGGCCAAAAACGCTATGCAGGTCAGAAGTCTTTTATTAGTTCACCAGACACTTATTTGTGGGAAACGGGTAAAGACAACAACCGACTTTACAATGACAACAATATGGCTCAATTAAGAGTTGAACACGAGCTTGGAAATGACTGGAAGCTCAATGCTGGTGTGCAATATTTAAATGGCAAGTTACATGGCTATGCAGTAGAAGCAAATGGAATTCAAAATGATGGGGAAACGCTAAGTCGAAATTACAACTACCGTGAACTAAAGTGGCAAGATACCGATGCTCAAATTAACCTAACAGGTAAATTCCAGTTTTTGGGTTTAGCAAACACCTTAGTGACTGGGCTTGAATATGAAAACTATGATTATAAGTCATACATTATTCGCTCAAGTGGAGATGTCGGTAGCTACCCTATTAATATCTACAACCCTGTTTTAGGGCAGCCTCTGCCTGAGCTTTATCGTGTAACTACACATGACCGTGAAAACTTAAAAACCACTGCCCTTTTTTTACAAGACCAAGTCGATTTAAATGAGCGTTTAAGCGCGCTACTAGGCTTACGTTTTGAACATTATGAGCATGACTATAAGAACCTATTACCGAATACCGCAAATTGGAATACCAGTCATAATGCATTTATTCCACGTTTAGGTTTAGTCTATAAAGCCAGTGACGATCTTTCCATCTACAGTAATGCTGCAAAATCTTTTAAGCCAAACACTGGTGCTAGCCGTAATGGAGACGGGTTTGATCCTGAAGAAGGCTTAGCTTACGAGTTAGGCTTTAAATGGCAAGCACTTGATAATATGTTATCAATTGATTCCGCTATTTTTTATGCCAACAAAGAAAATGTCTTAACCCTAGATCCTGTTGATTCAGTCTATAAAGTAGCAGCAGGTGAAGTTCGTAGCCGTGGTATAGAGTTAAATATTGCAGGGCAAATTACGCCTGCTTGGAAAATTATTGGCGGCTATGTCTATACAGATGCAGAAGTAACTAAAGACAATAGCTTGCAAAAAGGGACGGCTCTAGCCAACATTCCAAAAAATAGTTTTAATCTTTTAAATATTTATGAATTTCAGAATGGGCCTTTACAAGGGTTGGGCTTAGGTATCAATCAAAAATATATTGATAAACGTGCAGGTCAAACAGCCATTAGTACCTACACCATGAAAGGCTATGCAGTTACTGACCTCGTGTCTTATTATCAGGCAACGCCAAAATTACGCCTTAACTTAGACGTGAAGAATATTTTTGACAGAGTTTATGATGAAAGTGCTTTTAATTTATATGCCTATCCTGGTGAATCACGTACTGTTCAATTAGGTATAAGCTATACGTTCTAAATTAAAAGAACCAAACATCAGCCTTTTACCGCGTAAGATCTCACTAGGGATATTAGTCATTAAAAAAGCCACTGTCTAAAAATACGGTGGCCTTTATTTCCTCATATAAAATATTATAAATTTATGATTTATAAATATTTTATTATACTTAAGCTATGTTCTACCCTATACTAAAAATAGATCAAAACTATAATTTGAACATGACATGCAAATTCGATTATTTCATTTACAAAATTCACGCTCTCAACGCATTATTTGGTTTTTAGAAGAATTAGGGCTCAACTATGATCTCATCACTAAATATCATTCGGACGAAGACAAAAATAATAACTCACCGCATCAACTATCAAAATTTCCAACTCTCGAAATTATTGAACAAGAGCAAACTTCAATTTTGGCTGAAACCTCAGCAATTCTAGATTATTTCTCTCATTTACACCCACAACTGAGCCAGAACAATTTACTAAGCCAACAACTTCAAAACTTTTATTATTGGAAGAATTATTGTGAGGCGACATTCATTCCAGATCTGGTACTCAAGCAAATCTTTCACCAAATTGCAGAACGCACGCCTTTTCTGGTCCGTTTCGTTCCTAAGCTTTTAAAATATGGATTTGATCAAGGCTATCTCAATCAATCATTACAAAGACACATGAGCATGATTGATAAACATTTAGAACGTCACTTATGGTTCGCGGGAGATCAGTTTACTACTGCTGATATTTTGATGTGGTTTCCATTATTGGCTTGCTCACCAAATTACAGCCACTTTAAACATATACAGCGTTATCTTGCCCAGATAGAAAACAGACCCGCCTTTAAAAATGCTCTAATTAAAGGTCAATGGTCTGCTTCTACTTTTCAAACTTACTGGGCTATTGCTTGGTAATTTATTTATGCAGATTTACGCGAATTCACGCGTCCTTGAACAACAGCCTTAATATTGCCCTTGGCATAATTTAAAAACACAATTAAAGGTGACAGTTTAGGATTTGGCTTTTTACCTTGTCCAATAGCTTTAAATTGTGCTGCGTACCAAATGATTTCCATAATCGCCATCTTATCGACAAAAGGCAAACCTGTTTTAATTGGTTTTACGGCATAGCGAACGTCTTGGCCTGCAATTAAACGATCAGTTAAATCCGTTTCGACTGCAAGTGGACGAGCAATGCCAATAAAGTCACATGCACCACTTGCCAGAGCAGCATTCATACCTTCGACTGTACGGAAGCCACCTGTCACCATAAGTTTACATTTTACATGCTGACGGATTTTTTCAGCAAAGTCTAAGAAGTATGCTTCACGTGCAATGGTACTTGCCTTACGTTTATCAGCTTTGACGCCAGCCATTGCTGGTGCTTCGTAAGTTCCACCTGAAATTTCAATTAAGTCAATTCCGGCTTCATCAACGGCTTTAAATACTGAAATCACATCTTCTTCGCTAATACCACCGCGCTGGAAGTCAGCCGAGTTAAGCTTAACTGAAATAATAAAATTCTCTGAGGTTGCTTCACGTACAGCCTTATAAACTTCTAGTAAAAAGCGAGTACGGTTTTCAACTGAACCACCCCATTGGTCTGTACGCTTATTGGTTAATGGTGATAAAAACTGGCTAATTAAATAGCCATGTGCACCATGTAACTGCACCCCTTCAAAACCTGCTTTCTCACAAATGCGGGCAGCTGTTGCAAAGCGTTTAATAATATCTAGAATTTCTTCATGTGTAAGCGCACGTGGCGTACCAAACATAGTCGCTAAAGCTGGGCTAAAAGGAACTGCCGAAGGTGCAACTGTTTCTTTATTTAAGCCTTTAGGGCACTGACGGCCTGGATGAGACAATTGAATGAGCTGTACCATTCCATATTGTTTACCAACCGCTGCCCATTCTTTTAAACGCTCTAGGTCACGCTCGGTTTCAATCACCACCACGCCTGGTTCGTTTTTAGCCTCTACATTGACCATAACATTTCCAGTAATCGCACAGCCCAAACCACCTTTGGCCCATGCACCATACAAACCTAAATGTAAATCATTTGGCTGCCCCTCATAGTTTGCAAGTGCCTCACTCATTGCACCTTTAATAATTCGGTTTTTAAATGTGGTATTTCGAATTGTGATTGGTTGTGCAATCTGGCTCATGGTTAACCTCTTTTAATACTTTAGAGTAATTACTCTAATTTAGATGAGTTATAGGTCATGTCAAGGGAAAATCGATAACTGACAATAGCACATGTCAAATTTAAAAAGTATAGAGAAATGCAACTTTTTGCATAAAAAATTTAAATAATATTTATTATTATAAAACATAGACTTATTTAAATAAATTAAAGACTCGCCGTAATTAATTGCTTGGTATATTCAGTTTTAGGGTCATTAAATAACTGTTCAGTCAGCTGATATTCAACAACTTTTGCATGCCGTAATACCATCACTTTATGACACAGTGCTTTAACCACATTTAAATCATGACTAATAAAAATATAGCTTAGGTGCTCAGTTTGTTGTAAACGTCGCAATAATTGAATCATGGCTTTTTGAGTCGTTCGATCTAAGGCGGACGTTGGCTCATCTAAAATTAAAAGTTTAGGTTGAACCACTAAAGCTCGTGCTAGAGCAACGCGTTGACGTTGTCCACCCGAAAGCTCGTGCGGATAGCGGTGTTGAAAGTCTTTAGCCAACTCAACTTTTACTAAAGCAGATTTAACTTGCTGTTTGATCTCGTGATCGGCTACAGCTTTCACTTTTAAGCCTTCAGCAATAATCTGCCCTACCGTCATACGCGGGTTTAAACTACCAAATGGGTCTTGGAAAACAATTTGTAAGTCTGACCTAATCTTACGCAAAGCTTTTTGTTCTAAGTAGTTTATGTCTTGCCCTAAAAAGATAATTTGCCCCTCACTTTTAATTAATCGAACCAGAGCCAAAGCCAATGAGGTTTTACCCGAACCACTCTCCCCCACAACGCCTAATGCTTCGCCTTGGGCAAGCTCAAAGCTTACATTTTCAATAGCAGTGGTATAACCCTGAATACGGTTAAAGAAACCACGTCGAATTGGATATTTAACATTGAGTTGTTGAACAGATAAAATGTTATGACTGATTGAAGGCTGCTCAGCAAAACCAAGATCATGATCTAACAGTTGCTGAGTATAAATTGACGCAGGATTTTTAAAGATTTGCTGAAGCTGACCTTGCTCTACAACTTGTCCTTCGTGTAATACAATCAGCTCATTGGCATAACGGCGTACCAAATTTAAATCATGGCTAATCAAAATTAGCGCCATGCCATATTTACTTTGCAAAGACCTCAGTAACTCTAAAATTTGCGTCTGTAAAATCACATCAAGCGCGGTAGTTGGTTCATCTGCAATTAAAATTTTAGGTTGAAGCGCTAGCGCAGCCGCAATCATCACCCGCTGTTTTTGTCCACCTGAAAGCTCATGTGGATAACGTTTTAAAATGTACTCTGGATTAGCAATTCCTACGTCTTTTAATAATTGAATTACCTGCTGCTGAGCTTTTGCCTTTGACCAACCTTGTAAAATGAAATGTTCACCGACAATTTTTTCAACACGATGCAATGGGTTTAAAGCCGTAGAAGGCTCCTGAAAAATCATGGCAATTTGGCGGCCACGTATATGTGTTTTTGTCTTTTCATCTGTTTCTAAAATATTTTTTGAATCAATAATAATACGACCAGATGTTTTTAATTTTTCTGGTAATAATCCCATCATTGCCAAACAGCTTATTGTCTTACCTGAACCACTTTCCCCTACAATTGCAAGCGTATCTCCAGCTTGCAAATTTAAATTGAGACCCTCCAATAAAAGCTGATCTTGTGTAGAGATTGAAAGGTTTTCTATATTTAGCAATGTAGCATCTACATTTAAGTTATTTTCTTGGGTCAAATGCATCGCGTGCCGCCTCCCCAATATAAATTAATAATGACAACACAAAAGCCAAGCTAAAAAAGCCCGATAAAGCCAACCACGGTGCATCTAAGTTATTTTTACCTTGCAACAACAACTCACCTAAAGAGGCAGCATCTGGCGGTAAACCATAGCCCAAGAAATCGAGTGCGGTTAAAGCAATAATATTAGTAGTCAAAATAAAAGGTAATTGCGACAGGCTAGAACTTATGGCATTTGGCAAAATGTGCTTAAAGATAATTGCTCTATCAGTTACACCTAAAGCCTGAGCCGCACGCACATAGTCAAGTTGACGCGCTTTTAAAAATTCGGCACGGACAATTCCTACCAGTACAGTCCAGCTAAAGAACAGCATAATAAAAAATAGCCAATATACATTTGGGGTAAACATGCTGACTAAAATCATGACCATAAAGAGCATGGGTAAACCATTCCAGACTTCTACCAGTCGTTGCCCCAACAAATCAACCCAGCCACCATAGTAACCTTGTATAGCACCCACAAAAATACCAAGTAGTGCTGCACAAGCTGTTAAAGCCAAGCCGAAAAGTAATGAGACTCTAAGCCCATAGAGAATACGTGCAAGCACGTCTCGCCCTTGGTCATCTGTCCCTAACCAGTTCTGCTTAGAAGGTGGCGATGGCACAGGTACAGCCAAGTCTAAATTAGGAGTCTGGTAAGAAAATCTTATAAGGGGCCAAATTGCCCATCCGTTATGATTGATAAGCTCTTGTACAGCGGGGTCTTTATAATCTGCTTCTGTTTCAAACACGCCACCAAAAGTAGTTTCGGGATATGATTTAAAAACAGGCAAATAATAAGCGTCCTCATATTTCACCAACAATGGTTTATCGTTAGCAATGAACTCAGCAGCTAAAGACATCGCCAAAATGAGGCTAAACAAAACAAAGCTTGCCCAACCTAATTTATGTTGCCTAAACTTTTGCAGCCGTGACTGCACAATTAAAGACATTATTTGCCTCCTTGTGCGTCAAAGTGAATACGCGGATCAATCCATTGATACAGCACATCGCAAATAAGTCGTAAAAGTAGACTAAACAGCGTGAAGAAAAACAATACGCCGAAAATAACCGGATAGTCTCGTTGAACAATCGCTTCAAAACCTAATAATCCCACACCATCTAGGTGAAAAATAATTTCAATGAAAAGGTTTCCGACAAAGAAAATACCTGCCAAAGTCTCCGGCAATCCGGCGAGTACCACTAAAATGGCATTGCGAAATACATGTTTATATAAAACTTGCTGGCTATTTAGGCCTTTTGCGTAAGCTGCCAAGACATAAGGTTTATTGAGTTCTTCTAAAAATGAATACTTAGTTAAATAAGTTAGGCTCGCAAAACCACCTAAGACCATCGTAATAAGTGGCAAAGTCATATGCCATAAATAGTCCGTAATTTTTCCAAAAAAACTCAATTGATGAAAGTTATCTGATACCAGGCTTTGCAATGGAAACCAGTGAAAATATGACCCACCCGCAAAAAAAACAATAAGCAGTATGCCAAAGACAAAGCTGGGTACCGCATAACCCACCACTAGCAATAAAGAAGTGGAACGATCAAACCAAGAACCTTGTTGTTTCGCTTTTTTAATTCCAAGTGGAATTGAAATAAGATAAATCAGCAAAGTGCTCCATAGCCCAATCGAGATCGACACAGGCATTTTTTCCCAAAGCAACTCAACTACTGGTTTATCTTTAAAAAAGCTTTGTCCAAAGTCTAAAGTCAAATAGCCCTTTAACATCAGTAAAAAACGTTCTACTGGAGGATGGTCAAAACCGTATTGTGCTTTAATTTGCTCTACCATTTCGGGGCTTAATCCTTTAGCACCCTGATAGTACATTTCAGTACCTAATATCCGCCCTGCTCCTACGCCACTTTCTACCTCATGGATTGCTTGTTCTACAGGTCCACCCGGTGCAATTTGCACGACCACAAAGTTGATCAATAAAATAATGAACAACGTTGGAATCATTAAAAGAAGTCGCTTAAGAATATATGAACCCATATAACAGGATTTCCTTTAGATACGTGCTTTTATTGTTGATGTAAATATTGGGCAATTTTTTTGGCTTGGTTTGGATTACTCCACCAATACTCTATACCAGCCGAGAGCACAGGTTTCACTTTAGGTTGCTGATACATATTCCAGTACGCATACCAATAATCCCCTTTCCCATAAGTCGGGATCTGGTAATATCCTGCGCGAAGCAATCGGTCAAGAACATGAGTATAAGTGATTTGCTGATCACGGTCTTTGGCAGTCACCAGTTTTGAAATGACTTCATCAATAACCGGATTACGAATACCAGCGTAATTATAGTTACCATCTTGAACTGCTGCGGCACTTCCCCAGAACTGAGCCTGTTCATTGCCCGGATTTAAAGATTGCGGCAAATTCATCGTAGTCATGTCAAAGTCATAACGGCGTGTACGCTCTAAATATTGCGGCGCATCAACCTGCCGTAAATTAATATTAATTCCTAATTTTTTTAAATTTCTTACAAATGGCATCAGTGTTCTTTGTTTGCCATCTTGCTGAATGAGGAACTCAATTTTTACAGGCTGGCCTTCAGGAGTATATAACTGCCCTTCTTTGATTTTATAGCCTGCTTGAATGAGTAATTGTCTTGCGATTAATAAGTTTTGACGGTTAAAACCACTGGCATCCGAGACCGGATATTTCCAGTCTGTCAAAACAGCTTTTTGCATGACTGGAGAAAGCTTTGGAAAAAGAGGCTTTAATATAGTGAGCTCACTCTTTGAAGGACGTCCTGTTGCTGACAACTCACTATTTTCAAAATAACTTTGTAGTCTTAGATATTGTCCATAAAACAAAGCTTTATTTTGCCATTCAAAGTCATAGACATAGGTTAAGGCTTGTCTAAAGTGAATATCGTTTAAAGGTTTTTGTCGTGTGTTAAACACATAACTTTCAGTTGCAATCGGATTATGGTGTCTAAACTTATATAGCGTGATTAAACCTGATTTTACCGCTGGAAACTTGTAGTCAGTGACCCATTTTTTAGGATTAGTTTCTTCATGCAAGGTATATTGCCCAGATTTAAAACCTTCGAATGCAATATCCCAATTTCGGTAATAAACATATTTTAAATGGTCGAAGTTATAGCGCCCTTTATTAATAGGCAAATCTTTTGCCCAATAATTTGGGTTTCGTTTATAGCTAATACTACGTCCAGCATCAATCTTCTCAACCACATACGGCCCTGAACCTATAATCGGTTGCAAAGTAATACGAGTAAAGTCACGGTTCTGCCAGTCTGCTTTTGAGTAAATCGGTAAGCTCGCCACAACAAATGGCATTTTTGGATTATGGCTAGACTTAAAAGTGAATTTAACTTGATGAGGATTTATAACTTCTGTTTTTGCCAAGTCGGCAAGATACATTTGTAGGCCAAAATTAGATTTGGTTTGATAGATATCAAAGCTAAATTTTACATCCGTTGCTGTTAAAGGCTGTCCATTACTAAAGCGTGCTTTGGGATTTAAATAGAAGGTAATCGATTGCGTTCTTTCTGGATCATAGGAAACTCTCTCAGCTAAAAGTGGATATAAAACTCCAACTTCATCGAGTGACTGAGTCATTAAAGTATCAAAAAGATAATTTACTCCTTCTGTCGCGTTCCCCTTACCGTTCATGCTGTTTAAATTATCAAAAGTCCCTTGCGCAGCCCGACTCAATACTCCACCTTTTGGTGCATTCGGATTGGCATAAGGCATTGCAGCCATTGTTAAATATTTAGGCTTAGAGTGAATTGCGATATAAGGCGTGATTTGCTGTGCAGAGAATACAACTTGTGAAAAGACACTGAGCCCGACTAGCAGGCTCAGTTGAGGATATAACTTTTGCATAAAGTTCTAATTATTCTATAAATTAGGCACTTTAATAATATCGCCAATACGTAATTGAGTCGACGGTGTTAAGTTATTGAGTTCCGCCAGTAAAGTAGTTTCTAAACCATATTTACTTGCAAGACCAATTAAAGTATCACCACGTTTAACTTTGTATTCCACAACAGTTTTTGGAATTACAATATTTTGTCCGCGCTGTAAGTTTGCATTTGCTTTTAATGCATTCATTTCAGCAAGTTCACGAACTGAAATACCTGCACGGCTTGCAATCGTATGTAACGACTCGCCAGCTTTAACCGTATACTTTTCAGTATTTTTTCCGGCTGCAACAGGTTTAGCTGCTGATTTCGCCGTATCAACTTTTGCTGTTTCTACTGGTGGCACATCACCTGTTAATTTTAAACGTTGACCAACACGAACATTACTGTTACGAGATAAACCATTCAATGAGGCAAGGTAATCTAACTGCAAATGATAGCGGTTGGCGATATTCCCTAAGCTATCACCAGATTTGACCGTATAAGTCTCTGGCGTTTCTTCTTTGACATTTTTAGTAGAAGTCTTGCTTGGTGTTTCAACCTCACCTGTCAATTTTAAACGCTGACCAGCACGAACACCTGCTGTACGCGACAAACCATTTAAATCAGCCAAATAACTGGTTTGTAAGTTATATTTAGCTGCAATCGCATGCAAGCTATCGCCAGATTGAACAACATAGTGATCTGGAACACTTACACCAGCAGGTACTTTTAAGTTTTGACCAAGCTGTACATGGCTATTGGCTTTTAAGTTATTTAGTTCAGCAAGTTCAGCTAGGCTAATTTTAGACTTGATCGCGATACTTGATAATGTATCACCACGCTGCACTTTATAGCTTTCAGTTTTATACGACGGTCCTGCTGCAAGTTTTTCATATTTACCAGAAGCTTTATTATCATCAACTTCATCGACAGTAACTTCTTTTGCAGGTACATTGATTTTCTGACCAACCATTAAGTTACTACCAGCCGACAATCCTGGCGTTAGCTCTGCTAATTCTTGGTTAGATAATGCGTAACGATCTGCAATTAACTTCAAATATTCGCCGCGTTTAACTGTATAGCTTTTTGTTGCAATACGACGTGTACTTGCCTGAACTGCTTTAGGTTGTTCTGCTTTAGCAGAAGTACGGTTGCCTTTAGGCTCTTTTAAATGCAACTTTTGGCCAACAAATAGACCATCGCTTACCGATAAATCGTTGTATTCAGCAAGCTGTTTCACAGACAAATTAAATTGATTTGCCACTCCCGTTAAGCTGTCATTTGCTTGAACAACATATACATCAGGTTTAGCTGCCGATTTTGCAGTAGATTCAACCTCTTGCGGTTTAGCATCATACAAATACAGGCTAGTTCCTACAAATAATGTCTTTTCAGGATCAATCTGGTTCCACTTAGCGACATCGCGCCAGTTCACACCATTTTTCATCGCAATAATTGCTAATGTATCACCCGGTTGTACGGTATAGGTACTACGCTTACCTTTAGGCTGTACAACAACAACATCAGTATCCGTTTTAATGTAAGGCTTATCTTTATTACGCTGACCATCTTCAGAGTTCGCAACACTTGCATCTTCAGCTAAAGTTTTCGGGTAAGCAAAGCCTTTACTTAATTCTTTACCTTGCTGTTCAGCAACTGACAAACTCGTTTGAATCGCAGTTAGCTTAATTTTACCGTCATAAGGATCAACAATTTCGGTACCTTGCGGTGCAATTGCTTTTAGCTCGGCAACCACTTGGTCTTTTTCAGCTTGTGTAGCTTGCGGCTGTAAAGCTTGCTCAACTGTTTCTTTCTCACCTTCAGCACGAACTGCCGCTAAAATTTTCTCACGCTCAACTGCTGAAATTGGCGGTTCTGTTCTTACAGGTTTTACATTGGTCGCAGGTGTGACTGCAACTGGAATACGTGGTGCACTCGGTACATCAGCTGAGGCGGCAAAAGCAGCTAAAGCATCAGATCCACGAGGTGTAGAAGTTTTTACCGTTACAGAGCTACCGGTTGTTTTGGTAGGTGTAGTTGGTCTTACAGGCTGAACCTGTGTCGCCGGTGTAGTTTTAACAGTAACTGAAGTTGAGGTGGTTGTAGTTGGTTTAGATGGAGATGTGACATTTGCCCACCAACCTGAACTGCTACCACCAGCTTTCATGGCTTTTAATTTGTTATCAACTGACGGGCTTACATCAGCTGGAATTAAAATACGCATTGGGCTTGCAGGGTCTACTGTTTCACCACGATAGCCTGGGTTTAATGCATATAGCTCAGCACGGCTAAGACCAGTTACTGATGCAATTTCATTTAAAGACAATGGTGCAGATAACGTGACTTCACGGAAATGGGGTCTGTTTGCAATCGGCGGTAATGAAACCCCATAAGCACGCGGATTTTTAATAATTTGAGCAACTGCCAAGAAACGTGGAACATAGTTCATGGTTTCTTGTGGAAGTTTTAGTGACCAGTAGTCCGTTGGTAGACCTGCAGCCTGATTTCGGTTAATCGCTTGTTGAATACGCCCCGGACCAGCGTTATAAGCTGCTAAAGCCAACTCCCATGAACCAAACTGGTTATATAAGCTTCCTAAAAACTCATACGCAGCACGTGTAGATTCAACAACATCACGACGACCATCGTACATACCCGTTTGTTGTAAACCATAAATACGACCAGTACTTGGAATAAACTGCCATAAGCCTGCTGCTGCTGCACTACTTGTTGCAGCAGGGTCATATGAACTTTCAATCACGGGTAATAATGCAAGTTCGGTTGGAAGACCACGGCGTTCTGCTTCTTTCACAGTATGATATAAATAACGACTTGCGCGAGCACTTAAACGGTCAAGGTAGGGCTGACGTGAGATAAACCAACTACGCTGCGCTTCAATGCGTGGATCCCAATGATTGAGGTCCATTTTGAAGCCTACAGCCATACGCTTCCAGACGTCACCGTGTTTTAAAATAAGTAAACGGTCGCCTTCTACAGCACGCATATCCGTTGCTGAAAGTAAATCTTCTAACGAGTCCAGACTGCTTGCATCAAGATAGCCTGCTCCACTGACCTGTTTTGTTTTCGAGGTTTTTGCAGATTGCGGAGTCGAAGAACAGCCTGTTGTAATACCCAACGCAGCTAAAGCAGAGCTAAGTACTGTAATTTTGAATAATGATGCTGCAGATGGCTGCCACACAAATGTGGTTGGTTTATACATAAAAACTTCCAAACAACTCGCGTAATATTTCTTGGGGTCTGCCCACAAACCCTAGGTCTTCGATGCCATTGTAGTAAAGCATGCAAGATAGACAAGGCAATAATTTAATGTCATTTGCATGGAAATGTTACAAGAAATTAAAAAAAGCTTGCTTTGTAACGATGGAACCGAACTTTTTGCGTATACAATACACCATATTCAGTTCTTTTTCTTTCAGTTTAGGTTTCGATTTATGTCTCAAACAATCACACTGTATGTTGATGGTGCATGTCGTGGCAATCCCGGTTTAGGTGGTTGGGGTGCATATGTCATTACCGAACAGGGTGAACATAAATTATTTGGCGGCGAACCCGACACAACCAATAACCGTATGGAACTTACTGCGGCTATTGAAGGAATTTCTTTTTGCCCTCCTGATGCACAATTAATTGTCTGGACAGACTCAAATTATGTAAAGCAAGGCATTACAGAATGGATTCATGGCTGGAAAAAGAAAAATTGGAAAGATGTTAAAAATCCTGACCTATGGCAAAAACTTGATGCTGTTTGCGCAGGTAGAAATATTGAATGGAACTGGATTAAAGGTCATGCAGGACATCCTGGCAATGAAATGGCAGACCAACTTGCAAATTTAGGTGCAGATAAAACAGCTCAAGAAATCAAGCAACCACAGTCTGTGGCTGCACCGCAAGATATAAAAAAGCCTGAACAGGACTGGTTGCTAGATGATCCTTTCGGGTTTGATCTGGTTGAAACAAGCGAAGATGAAGATGTGGCTCTTGAACCATCACAAGAAGTTGAGATGAATACTTTAGACGAAGAAGTAAATGAGATTGAAGCTGTAGAGCAAGAAACAAAGCAACAAAGTAGCAATATTCATCCTCAAATTATTGTTACCGAAGCAAAGCTTAAATTACAAGGCCCTCGTCAGCTCATTCTCGATACTGAAACGACTGGTTTTTATTTCCAAGATGGCGACCGTATTATTGAAGTCGGCGCCATCGAAATGATTAACCGTAAGCTTACAGGCAGTTCGATTCATATTTATATTAACCCTGAAAAACCAGTGGGTGAGTCAGAAAACATTCACGGTATCAGTGATGATTTCTTAAAAGATAAACCTGTCTATGCGGACATTGCAGATACTTTATTTGAGTATCTAAAGGGTGCAGAAATTATCGCTCATAACGCAACCTTCGATATGAACTTCCTAGATATGGAGTTTAGACGTGTTGGGTTACCTGCTCTTTCAGAAGTTTGTGAAGTTACCGATACTTTAGCTTTAGCCAAAAATAAGCATCCTGGACAGAAAAACTCACTTGATGCCTTAGTTAGACGTTATGAAATTCCAGCGCGCGACCGTACCTTCCATGGTGCGTTACTCGATGCTGAAATTCTTTCTGATGTTTACTTGGCAATGACTGGTGGTCAAGTTTCCTTTGATATGGATGCGCTCTCTCAAAGCGAAAGTGATCAACAAAAAACAACCAAAGCTAGAATTCAAATTGATTTACCCGTTATTT
Source organism: Acinetobacter nosocomialis (assembly GCF_041021905.1). NCBI lineage: Bacteria > Pseudomonadati > Pseudomonadota > Gammaproteobacteria > Moraxellales > Moraxellaceae > Acinetobacter > Acinetobacter nosocomialis. The sequence goes on along the minus strand of NZ_CP157432.1, from coordinate 1,145,046 downwards.
ACCCTTCAGATGAAGAGTTGAACATACATGAGACTTGGGTCAAAGAATTTGAGAAAAAACATGGAGAACCTTGCTTTTTTGCAAAATAAATTTTTGATTCTCTAATGTTTTTTTAGTTTCCCCTTTTGCAAGTTAAGTTATATTAGTCATATAGATTTTTAGCTCAAAATATTGAGCCATGACGAATATAACAATTGATTTTTTTTGCAAAGGGGAATTTTTATGTCTGAGCATAATTCGATCCAATTTGATCCAACAGCGTTACTTATTATCAAGAATGAAATTGATAACTCAATAAAACTGGTGGAAGGTGCTGTAAGTACATTAATTGAAGAGCAGGCTCTCCCTTTTGGTATTGATGATGCATTAGAACAATTTAAACAATGCACTCAAGTATTACGCCTCATTGATATCCCCTATTTAGCAAAAATCACTCAATATTCAACCGAGTTGATGCAAAAAATTATGGCTAAGCCCGAACACATCAACACCGATGAGGTTGTTGCTCTAAGTGAAGGCACGACTATGGTGAAACGCTATATTGAGTTTATTTGTTTACGTGAAGTTGAAGTCCCTCAGTTTCTTTTGGACACTCTAAACAATTTAGAAAAAGCCTTAAACAAGCCATTAACTTCATCTGGCCAGCAGATTGCTTCAAACCTTACAACAACTTCACTTGAGTTACCGTTACCCGAAGTGCTCATCAATGAAAAAACTCAATTTATCCATCAACTTTATAAATTATCTTTGCATCAGTTTTTAAATAAAACTGAAAGTGCTCGAGACTTTCAGGCATTCAAACTTGTTGGTAGCTATTTAATCAGTATGGCTCATGGTCAACCAAGCCAACAATATTGGCAATTAGTGAACTCCACCTTTAATCATATTGATGAACTTGTTTTAAATGATGCTCGCTTACGTGTATTGATTAATCTTGAAAATGCTATAGGCCTATTTTTAGCATCGCCAGAAAGCTTTGAAGCAAAATTAACTGCATTAGCAGATATCATCAGTATTGTAATTGGACAAGAAGATCACCTCGCAAAGCAAATTCGTGGGCAACTAAACATTGGTCATGAGTTTCTCACCGACACTCAACTTAAAGCACTGAGCCAACATTTGTATGGACCAGACTTTGATACCATGCAAACGGTCAGTCAATTAATCTTAAGCGAAATGAATAAAGTTCGTAATGATATTGAATATAACTACCAAAACATGTCGCCAGAAAAGGCTCAGCAACTTCAAAGCAGCCTTATGCAACTTGCTCATACTTTTAAATTACTTAACTTAAATGAAGCTGCTTCAGAGCTTTCCCAACAAGCCAGCAGTTTAAGTCAAATCAATATATTGAGTAATGAAAACTATGCTCAGCAGCTCATGAAGAGCATTTTATCTGCTATGAACGCTATTGGTATTTTAGTACGCAATTATTCATCCAACCGTCTACAAATTCGTGTGAACAACACTAATATTTCTTTAGATCGCTTAGATGAAGCACATGAAATGTTATTAAATGAGACAAAAAATTTAATCGATTTTGTATGCCAAAGTTTGACCTTATATGCCAACGATCAAACTCAAAATATTGAAGCGATTGCAGGCTCATTAAAAGAATTGGCTGGCGCGGCTGAATTTTTAGGAAGTACGGTTCAACAAAATGCTCTGCTTGAAACTGCTAAATTTGTACAGCAGCAAATCGAACAGAACCAACCTTTTAGTCACGACCAGATTCACTGTATTTTTAACGTATTAGCTGGACTAGATATGTTAGTTGACAATTTAAAAAATAAACAGCCTGTTCTACAATCCATGTTTGATGTAGCATTGCTAAGTAGTCAACAACTTCAAAAAAAGGCAGCTTAATGTCTGAATTATCACTTGCTTATATTTTTCATCACCAACAATTATTGGTTGACCAAAACTTCCAATTACCCAAAGTCGAAAAGTTAGCAAGTGATCTGCTTTTCACTCATGACGAACAGGTCATTGCACGTGACCTGCTGAGTGAAGAAGCTATACCGGAAGGTCTGCAACTCGTTCCAATTCGTCAACTTATTTCCAACTGGTCAAAAGAGCAATTTTTACAGGCAAGTCGTGCTGTACAGTTGCTCGAATGGCGACGTAATCACAAATTTTGTAGCCACTGTGGACACGCTACCGAAGTCCACTCAACCGAATATGCAATGGTATGCCCTGCTTGCGGTTATCATCAGTACCCTCGCGTAAACCCATGTATCATTACTATCATTACTAAAGGTGATGATGAAATCTTATTAGCAAAATCAATTCACAATAAAACCAACATGTATGGTTTGATTGCAGGTTTTGTCGAAGTTGGCGAAACTCTTGAAGAAGCTGTTCAACGCGAAGCTTTAGAAGAAGTGGGGCTTAAACTCAAAAATATCCAATATATGTCAAGTCAACCTTGGCCGTTTCCAAGTAATCTTATGATTGCGTTTAGAGCTGAATATGAGTCAGGTGAAATTTCTTTGCAGGAAGATGAAATTGCCGATGCGCAGTTCTTTAAATTTGATCAGCTTCCTGAAATTCCATTTAAAGGCAGTATTGCACACGCAATGATTACGCAGATTACTCAAGCAAAGTAATCTGCGCGCTCTCAAACAGATGTTTTAGAATACTTCATCAAGAAAGTGCAAAATGGTTCGTTTTGTTCTGAAGTAGTGACTTACAAAACTCGATAGACTGGCCAAAATCGTTATATGGCCAGTTTTAGGGATAATAGCAATATGACTATGATTTCCCTTCTCTCTAAGGGCTTGATCCATATCCAAAGTATTATGCTGCTTTACGAGCTGATCATTTTCAGCCATGAGTAGATAATGCTTAATATTATTTTGTTTTACAAGATAATAAGGCATCACCTCTTTATAAGAAACACCTTGATCAAAAGCATCTTCAGCAAGCGGATCACCCTTATAATCAAAATGATACGGACCAGCTAATCCGACTATTGCCTTAATTTTCCCTAAACATTCAATCTTAGGTGAGTCAGGGTGATAAACAGCCGACATTACATTAAATGCACCTGCCGAATGTCCCATAAGCACAATATTCTCAGTCGAGATTTCGTGTTTTTCCTGATTTTGATGCAAATAATTTAACGCTTGCGTTAAGTCATCTACATAACTTGGAAAAATATTTTTTGGCGCAAGTTGATAGTTAATGACAGCAACGTCATAACCTTCTTTTGTAAATGCTTCGCCAATAAATAAATAGTCTCGTTTATTACCATGTTGCCAAGCACCACCGTGTACAAAAACAATGAGTGGTCGATGAGCTAAGCGTTTAGTAGAACGATAAATATCTAGACGATGGCGAGGCTTTAAGCCATAACGCACATTTAAAACCTGCTCAAAACCATCTTTTGGTGTAAAACGGTTTAAAGCAAAGCTCCCCAAATCATACAGGCGGAACTCTTTATAAAGAGTTCTCGCCTGCTCAATTTTACTTTGTAATTGTTCAATCAGGTTCATATTTTATTGTGCAGTAGATGATGCTGGATCTGTTTGGTCCGGATCAATTGCAACAGGAGTTTGAACTGTTGGTTGAGCAAGAACATTATTAATTACCGGCGTAGTTGTTGTGTTGCCAGTCGATGCTGCCGGAGCAGGCGCTAAATCAATGTTATCAATAAGCGTTACAATCTTAGTCACGTTACCGACATTTTGCAGCACATTGTTTAAGTCATTAATTTCAGCTGTGTTTAAACGACCCATTACATATAAAACACCATCCTCGGTATGGACAAGTACTTTACTGTCCGATACAACTGGCGCTTTCATTAATAAAGCACGTGTATTTGCGGTTACCCCAGCATCTTGCATGATCGTGTTATAGCTTACTTTGTTACCCACTGTAATATAGTTATGTACAGCTTTCACATCACTCATGGCTTTAACGTTATCTTCTGCCAACTGTTTCAAGTATGGATCTGGCACCTGACCAGTTAACAATACTGTGCTATGGAAGCTTTCGATGTTAATACGAGATTGTTTAAAACGCTGATCAAGCTTATAGAGGTTAATATTCGCTGTACGCTTAATTGAAGAATCAATAAATACTTGGCCTAAGCTACGTACACCACTATCTGTTCCAACTGGAGCTGTACCTGTTCCACCAGAAATAAAACTTGCGCAACCTGACAAACTTGCGACACAAAGCGCTGTTACAGCAATACGTTTCAACACTCCACCAGACTCCTATCAATCTCTTCTTGGCTTGATCATAAACATCGGTTTTAATTTGCTCAAAAGAGTAATGAACTCTTAATCCAAAGTAAATGCATTTTCGATCCATTGCAGATCATAATGGAATTTCGAAAAGTCTTGCTGTACTGTTTTTGCAATTTTCTGTGGAAAATCAAAACAAATCACATCAAAACGACAATAAAAATCCTGATAAGATGGGTAGCGCTGTAAAAACCTCATCGCCGTCTTAATTATTTTTTTCTGTTTACTTAAAGTCACCATTTCACAAGCTTGACCATAATTTCCCTGCCCTCGCGCTTTTACCTCAACAAAAATCAATTCGTTACCGCGTTTTACAATCAGATCGACCTCTCCACGGCGTGAATGATAATTACTAGCGACCCATTCATAATTTTGTTCTTTTAAAAGTTTTAGTGCTGTTTGTTCAGCCCATTGGCCCAACTGCTGTGCAACTAACATGATTTTTTTGTTTCCCCCTTTTTTAAATGTAAATGCTCTTAATACCGATTCTGCGTTTTTATATTTTGAATTGAGTAAATCAAAAGCAAATGTTTTGAAAAATAAAAAGCCTACTGACATTGTTCACGCCAAAAACAGAATTTCGGGTACACTAACCGATTAAAATTGTTTATCTGTACGGAGTAAAAACCAAATGAGTGCTCAGTTATTTGTTGTAGCCACCCCAATCGGGCACTTAGATGATATGACTTTCCGTGCAATTGATATCTTAAAATCAGTTTCTGTTGTGGCTGCCGAAGATACACGCCAGTCAGCTCAATTATTCAAACACTATAATATATCTACCCCACTTACCGCATGCCACGACCATAATGAAAGTAATAAAATTGAGCAGTTAGTTCAAAAGCTACTTGCTGGTGAAAATATTGCTTTGATTAGTGATGCAGGCACACCACTTATTAGTGACCCAGGTTTCAAACTGGTTCGAGCTGCTCAAGAAAATGGCATTAGAGTTGTGCCTGTACCGGGTGCATGTGCTGCAATTGCTGCGTTAAGTGCTGTGGGCTTACCAAGTGACCGTTTTAGTTTTGAAGGCTTTTTGCCATCAAAAGCTTCTCAACGTATTTCGCAACTCGAAAAGCTTAAAAATGAAACTCAGACCTTAATTTTCTATGAAGCACCACACCGTATTTTAGAATGCGTCAAAAATATGGCTGAAGTATTTGGTGAAAACCGCCCTGTGGGTTTCGCACGTGAAATTACCAAAACTTTTGAAACGATCAAAAAAATGACCTTAAAAGATCTGGTCAGTTTTATTGAAAATGACCATAACCAAGAAAAAGGTGAAATTGTTCTTGTAGTTGGCGGTGCACCAGAAAAAACAGATCTGGAACAAGAAAAACTAGATGAACTTTTAAAGCGCTTACTTCAAGACTTATCAGTTAAAGCGGCATCTCAACTGGCTGCCGATTTAACGGGTATTAAGAAAAAAGTCGCTTATCAACGTGCGCTTGAGTTAACACAATCTTAATTTATTAACTAAACGGTGATGACCAACGCCTATGTCATCACCGTGCATGAATTTTGCATAACAATATTAAAGATAAAAACAAGAGTAGTGATATGACTGAGTCACTTGGAAAGCTTGGCCCACATGAAGGGCAAGAACTAGAATTATTACTTTCAGGCAAAAAACCTATCGCTTATTTTGGGACTGTTCTAAATTTTGTGTAAGTACTTAATTTTCATTTATCCTTCAGAGGATAATTACAAAAGGTACTTCACATGGATGAAGCAACAATCAAAAGTATGGCTGCCGAATTGGCTAAAGGTCTAAAAACACCAGAAGACTTAAACCAAATGACAGCAGTCTTTAAAAAATTCATGATTGAAACTGCACTCAATACTGAACTTTCAGACCATCTCGGTTATGAAAAGCATCAGCCCAAGAAAGGCTCAAATAGCCGTAATGGGTTTAGTTCTAAAACCATTACAACTCAAGATGGACAACTGGCTTTAGATATTCCCCGTGATCGAGAAGGTTCATTTGAGCCACAAATTATAAAAAAGCACCAAACACGCATCACCAGTATGGATGACCAAATCCTCTCACTGTATGCAAAAGGAATGACTAATAGGGAAATTGTAGCCTTCTTCAAAGAAATGTACGATGCCGATGTGTCAGCATCTCTCATCAGCAAAGTTACCGATGCTGTGATTGAGCAAGTGACTGAGTGGCAAAATAGAGCCTTAGATAGCCTTTATCCTGTTGTCTATCTTGACTGTATTGTTGTCAAAGTCCGTCAGCACTCCAATGTGATTAACAAGTCCGTATACCTTGCTTTAGGCATCAATATGGATGGGCAAAAAGAATTACTGGGTATGTGGATTGCTCAGACAGAAGGTGCCAAATTCTGGCTGTCAGTCATGACAGAGCTAAAAAATCGAGGAGTACAGGACATTCTTGTTGCCTGTGTAGATGGATTAAAAGGCTTCCCTGACGCGATAACCTCTGTTTACCCTCATACTGATATTCAACTGTGTATCGTGCATGTTGTACGCAATAGCCTGAGATTTGTAAGCTGGAAAGACTACAAAGCTGTTACGTCGGGTCTGAAAGCGATTTATCAGGCAAGTACAGAGGAAAATGCTTTAAAATCCCTAGACATCTTCTGTGATCAATGGAATCACCAGTATCCCAAAATTGGAGAATCCTGGCGGGCCAATTGGGAAAATATCCGAACGATCTTTAGCTATCCAGCCGAAATACGTCATGCAATTTATACAACAAATGCGATTGAGTCGTTGAATAGCGTAATACGCCATTCAACGAAGAAAAGGAAAATCTTTTCATCTGATGACTCAGTAAAGAAGGTCATTTACTTAGCAACATCAAATGCTGCGAAGAAATGGACGATGCCAATTCAAAATTGGCGTTTAGCAATGAATTGGTTTACGATTCAGTTCGATGATCGATTAAAAGATCATTTATAAAAAATGGAACTTACACAAAATAATTTACAGGCTCCTTATTTTTATGAGTTATTACCTATTGAATTTATAAAACATCTTGAGCAAGGGTCTTTATCTATGATCAGTAAAGACATTGAAACTTCTCTGCCTTTCCCCTTTTCAATTATGCTGATCTATAAAGATGCTTCTTTAGCAGATTTGAATGAACTCATGTTATGTATTGAAAATTCATTAAAAGCAACTCAACTTGAAGAGCGCCTAGAACTCGACCGTAGAATCGGACAACTTTTAGGTTACTCAGTACAAGATATAGAATTTTATGTTCAACACATCTCAAATCGTCATTTAAGAACTAAGATCTAAAATTATCTCAATATCTCTTTTGCTGACTGAACAATCGTTTCAGTCAGTACATCGAGTTGCTTCGACTGTCTTTTCCAGTGATGCCAATATAAAGGAACATCAAGTTGAGCCTCAGGCATAATATCAATAAGTGTTCCATTTTCGAGTAATGGTTGAACCTGAAGCTCGGGCACCATGCCATAACCTAAACCTAGTTGAATTGCTTTAACGAAAGCATCTGTTGCCGGAATAAAACTATAAGGATAACTCTGCATTGGTAAACCGTATCCTTTTAATAAAACCTCTGAATGCATTAAATCTTTATGGTTAAAAATAACCGCCGGTGTTTTTCTTAAAACTTCTCGGTTAATTCCACCACTAAACCACCGATTTACAAACTCGGCCGATGCCAGCATTTTATAGCGCATTTTACCAAGAGGCTGAGCTAAGCAACCCGCCATCACTTGCTCTTCTGCTGTAATACATGCATTGACCTGCCCTGTTTCTAGCAAAGTATGTGTGTGTGATTGATCATCAATTTTTAGCTCTAACACTATTTTTTCTTTAAAAAGTGTTTGCTGAATACTGGGTAAAAGCCAAGTTGCTAATGAGTCTGCATTTGAAGCCAACGCAATTTTATAAAATTCCGATTCGGATGATTTTCCCATTAAGCCCTGTAATAGATTTTGCTCCATTAATCTTGTATGCCTTAAATGTTGTAGCAAGGTTTGCCCTGCTTGTGTAAGCACACATGGACGGCCACGTATTATTAAAATCTGCCCTAAATATTTTTCTAGTGCTTGTACACGTAGTGATACAGCAGATGGAGTGATACATAAATGTTCTCCTGCTGCATCGAAACTTCCGACTTCTGCAACCGCAAGAAAAGCTTCACACTGCTTACTATCCAACATATAAAACCTAAATTATTTTTAGCCAAACCTAAATATTCTTAATTTTACTTATTTCTTTATAAAAAGACAGATAATTCCCGCATCTGATTTTTTCTACTTAATGGTTATGCTTTCTCTGAGTGTATTTTTTAAAGGTTTAGGTATTGGTAGCGGCCTAATTGTAGCGATTGGTGCTCAAAATGCTTTTGTTCTAAAACAAGGGCTCAAACAGCAATATGTATTTTGGTTATGTTTAATCTGCGCACTGTCCGATTCGATTTTAATTGCTTGCGGTGTATTAGGTTTTGCCGAAATTATGACAGCTTCACCTATCTTAATTACAGTCGCGAAATATTTAGGAGCAACGTTTTTATTTGTCTATGGTGCAAAAGCCTTCTATGCCGCGTTTAAAACGAATCAAGGCATGGAACTTGATAGCAGCCAAAAGCAGACTTTAACCCAAGCACTTGTGACTTGTCTGGCATTTACTTGGCTCAATCCACATGTTTATTTAGATACTATTGTGCTGATTGGTTCGGTTGCAACACAGCTAGAAGATAAAATTAGTTTTGCTTTAGGCAGCATACTTGCTTCTTGGATTTTCTTTTTCAGTTTGGGTTATGGTGCAAGATTCCTAAAACCATTATTTATCAATCCCAAAGCTTGGAAAATTTTAGATTTTATTATTGGTTGCGTTATGTGGAGTATTGCAATATCAATTCTCATCTAATGCATTCAAAAACAAAAAAGTACCATGCTTAAATGGTACTTTTTTGTTTATACGATCAAAATTAAGCTTCTGAGCTCAACATTATCTTTGATTGTTTTCTTTCTTGTAATGACTGCTTAATCACAGCATAACCCGAAGAAACACCTAAATATGCGATCACAAAGGCTACTAATAAATCCGGAAATACAGTGCCTGTTCCAAATACGCCAACCGCCGCTAAAATTACAGCAATATTGGCAATAGAGTCATTTCGACTGCATAACCAGACAGAGCGCATATTCGCATCGCCATCGCGGAATGCATAAAGCATTAAAGCAACTGAAACGTTAGCAATTAAAGCAATTACCCCAATTGCCCCCATAACCATCGGTTCAGGTGAAACACCATGAAAAAATGACCATACCACTTTTGCAATGACGAAGAAACCAAAAGCGGCCATCGTAATACCCTTAATAAGAGCTGCGGTTGCGCGCCAATAAAGGCTCATCGAGAGTACAACTAAAGACAAAGCATAATTTGCTGCATCTCCTGCAAAATCTAATGCATCTGCCCATAATGAAACAGATTGAGCTTTGTAGCCACCTACAATTTCAACTACAAACATGAGTGCATTAATCACAAGTGCAATCCATAGCGCTTTTTTAAAGCGTGGGCTGACTTTCTTTGTAGGTGAACATGTTGAAGCACATCCACATCCGGCCATTTTATTTCCTCAAGAACTCTTTTATAGTCATTAAAAACCCTTGAGTAGCTCCAGAGTCAAGTCTTATGAGTCTTTCTATTGGCCAATTATCAAAAAAAGCAGATGTTCCAATCGACACTATTCGTTATTACGAAAAAGTAGGTGTACTCGACCGTATTCAACGCTCAGAAAATAATTATCGTGTTTACACAGATCAAACACTTGCGGACCTATTATTTATTAAACATTGCCGCGAATTAGATATTTCTCTTAGTGATATTAAAACGTTAAAAGAAATGAAAGCTCAGCCAAAGCAGGCATGTACGGAAATTGATAATTTGGTGAATAAATATTTGATTGAAGTATCGGAAAAAATTGAACGACTTTTGCTTTTAAAAGAAACACTCATCGATTTAAAACAACATTGCTCGACCGACCGTACAGTAGACGAATGCGGCATTTTAAAAGAGCTGCAAAACAACCTTTAACTCAACCTAAAAGCCAATAAAAAAGCATCACTCATGTGATGCTTTTTTATTATTAAAGGTCGCTATGTTCATCTGGCGGAACTTCAGTAATTCTCCCACCACGAGCTAAAAATGCAGCAACTTCATCTTCCAATGCTTGGCGCTGTTTTTGTTTCGCAGTTACGGTAAGCGTTTCTGCTTCAGCAAGATCAGCATCAGTTAAGTTGCCTGCTTCTTCGTCAGCCGCGCCACTCTCAGCCGCTTTGGCTTCATCTTCATCTACAGCAGAATCTTCTGCATCTTCATAATCATTGATATCTGTCATATTTACACTCCCCACAATGATTTGTATTGCATCATCGCTATGGTCTTTGAGACCTCAGAAATTTAGCAATCTCTTTGCATTTAGCAAAGAGCCAAATTGGTCAAATCCGTATCTTTTCTGACCGATTTGGTAATGATATATAAATGATTGTTTAAAAAATATCTACTGATATTTATTTAGACCAGTAGAGCATAAACTTCGTAATTATTTTAACGACTATACTGGGTGTTTTGTAAAGCCCCTAAACCATTTGCTTGTTGCATAAAACGCTCTTTTAAGAGTGAAATTTGTTCAACCTGCTTGAGTCCGGCATTTCTGGCCCAAATCAATGGAAATAGCTCAGAACTTTCCAACCAACCGATAGCCGACATACTATGCATCATCGCATCGTTTTGTCCTTTACGGCGGTGTTCATAACGCATTAAGGTTTGTTCATGCGCCCATACGCCACGGCCTAAATCATGCAATAGTGCATCACAGAGTACCGCTGCATCTAAACAACCAATATTCACCCCTTGTCCAGCAAGTGGATGAATCACATGAGCTGCATCACCGATTAGGGCTAGGCCAGCTTTAACGTATTGTTTTGCAGCGCGCGCTTTCAATGGAAATTGTGCTCTTGAACGAACATCTAACACTTCACCCAACATATGTTGGCTTTCTCGAGTTAAAAGCTGCATAAACTCGCTATCACTTAAAGCCGAATATTCATCTGCATAATCATCTGGCAGTGTCCAGACAATAGACTGCCAATAGCCGTTTTCACTTTCTTCAAGACTTGCCATCGGCAAATATGCCAAAGGGCCTCTAGGTAAAAAGATTTGACGAGCAACATAGTGATGAGGCTTAGAAGTCTTAATTGCACAACTAATCGCTGCTTGCTTGTAATCTAGTACGTCTAGATCAATAAAGGCTTGTTCACGTACAAATGAATTGGCGCCATCTGCGCCAATAAGCAGTTTAGTTTTAAGTGTTGTGCCATCTGCCAATTGAATATGCCAACACCCAACACCTTGCTCAATACGTGTCACGCGGACTTGAGTACGATAATCTGTTAGCTGCTCAAGCATTTTTTGTTGAATAGCAACATTCAATACACTTGGCTCAACCATAGAGCCCAAAGCTTGCTCTGGCATTGGTCTTTGTACAGACTCATGGCCAAAATTAATTTCACCATAGCCATTTAGGTTCCACACTTGCATGCCGGTATAAGGCATTTGGCGTGCCAGATCATCCCAAACATTCACTGTTTTAAGTAAATGAATCGTCGCTTGGCTGAGCGCTAAAACACGCGGATTCATCACGCTCAATGTCTTTTCAACATCAAGTACAGGGGCAGCATCAAGCACGGTAGCCTGTACTCCACCTTGTGCAAGTAATAAAGCAGTTAAGCCACCAACCAGTCCACCACCAACAATGACGACATCTAACACTTCACTCATGCTTTTAACCCCATTGCATAGTTCGCTACCAATGGCTTAACACCCGGAATGACATCAAATGCAATTAATCCCGTATTACGGATTAATTTTAATAATGGGTTTTGGTTACTAAAGCCCCGAACGACCGCATCGCAGAACTTAATCACGCGCTGTTGGTCAGATAAACGGGCTTGTTCATAGGCAAGTAAATTATCTGGATTACCAATATCATCAGATGTACTTAACTGATTTACTAAATAACGAAGCAATACATCTGCATCACGCAGACATAAATTAAAACCTTGCCCTGCAACCGGATGGATTGTATGCGCTGCATTACCCATTAAAATAACGCGTCCAACAGCTTGTTTATGCGCAAGTACTTGTGAAAGCGGATAGCTAAAGCGTTTGCCTGTTTTTTCAAATTTACCCGCTCTGTCACCATAAGTTTTTTGCAAGGCATCTAAAAAGTGTTGGTCATTTTCTTCGCCCAACCACTCATATTCAGTGCCCTTTTTAACAGGCCATACCACTGAGCGACGATATTCACCTGGTAACGGCAATAAAGCTAAAGGTCCTAATGCACTAAAACGTTCAAACCCTACCTGTTCATGCGGTTTTGAAGTCTGAACAGTCGTAACGATCGCAACCTGATCATAGTCGTGGACATCAACACCCACACCAATTGCTTGACGACAGAAAGAATCACGACCATCTGCTGCAATTAATAATTTTGACTCAAGCTTTAAAAGTTCATCACCACGCTGAGCTTCAATATGTACCTGTTCAGCGTCTTGAGTTAAAGCGGTTACTTGTACGCCATCAATCAGTTCAATCAAAGGTTGTTGGCGTACTTGCGTTAACAAAACTCGACCAAGCCACGCATTCTCAATGACTTGTCCAAAGCTTTCGACTTTTTCTTGTTCTGCAACTAAACGTGCTTTACCAAAACTGCCTTGCTCAGTAATGTGAACTTGCAAAATTGGAGTGGCATGCTGTTGTAATGCATCCCATAACCCTAGCTTCTGATAGATCTGTACGCTACGACGCGATAAAGCCGTATTACGTGCATCAAAACTGGAATGATAAGGGGCAACATTTTGATCATCATAGTTTGGGTATTTCACAGCTTCTAATAGCTTTACCGCGATATTAGCCTTCGCCAGCATGAGGGAAAGGCTTAAACCCACCATACCCCCACCTACAATAATCACTTGTTGTTGCATCGAGTTTTGCTCCTTTGGCGAATACGTTTAATTATGCTTTAGCTTGCGCCATTAAATGTTCAATATCTGCAATATCTTTAACCACGTCGGCCGTTAATACTCGTGGGCCTTTTGAAGTTGCGACTACATCATCTTCAATACGAATACCAATACCACGCCATTTTTTATCTACTGTTTCATCGTCGGGCGCAATATATAAACCTGGCTCAACAGTAACAACCATGCCCTCTTCATATTGGCGCCAGTCGTCATCTTTCTTATAAGAACCGACATCATGTACATCCATACCTAACCAATGGCCTGTACCATGCATATAAAATTGACGATATGCCTCGGTTTCAATCAGTTCACTCACATCACCTTTGAGCAAACCTAAATCAACTAAGCCTTCCGTTAAAATTTTGACCGCAACCTCATGAGGCTCACGGTACGAATTACCAATACGTACTGCATCAATCGCCGCATATTGAGAGGCCAATACCACCTCATACAATGCTTTTTGTTCGGGACTAAATTTTCCATTTACAGGAAAGGTACGGGTAATGTCCGATGCATAGAACTCATATTCACAAGCAGCATCAATTAAAACTAAATCACCATCTTTGAGTGGTTGGTTATTTTCAACATAGTGCAAAATACAGGCATTAGCCCCACCACCAACAATACTGTTATATGAAGGCACACAGCCGTTTTGCCCAAATATATAATTGAGTTCGGCTTCTAGTGCATATTCCATCATGCCAGGGCGAACAGTTTGCATCGCACGGGTATGTGCTTTAGCACTAATTTTTGAGGCAATTTGCATCAACTCAATTTCTTGCGGTGATTTAATTAACCGCATTTCATCAATAATGCGATCAAGTTGAACTAACTGGGCTGGAGCGGCTTCATGACGATGCTCGGCATTCGCTTTTTTGATCCATTGGCTTACTCTGGCATCAAATGCAGCATTGTGTCCGATTCGATAATAAAGACGCTCTTTATTTAATAATTTTTCAATAATTTCTTCATCAAGCAGATCAATTGCATAAGCTTCATCTGCTTCGTACTCTTCAATTGCGCCGTCAATTCCCGCACGATATCCATTCCAGATTTCCATCTCGCGATTACGTTCACGGCAAAAAAGACTATAGCTATAGTCTGTAACGTCATCAAAGGTTTCAATGACAGCAACTGCCTCAGGCTCTGCAAAACCCGTTAAATAGAAAAAACTACTATCGGCACGGAATTTATAATCCGCATCACGATTACGATACATTTCCTCACGCGTCGCAATAATCGCAATGCTGTTTGGGCCCATTTTTTCTGCTAGACGGTTTCTGCGATGTTGAAAATCAGCTTGAGGCAATTTCATAATGATCTACTTGATTTAGAATTTTAAAGTCAAAAAATTAAACACAGCCAATAACACATCGCCTCAATTAACTTGGGCGATGTGGTGTAAACATTTCTACAATATTTTGATCTAGAGTGCCTACAGTAGAAGTTTTACTTTTTGCATAAAAGTTTTTCAACAATGAACTTTCAGCCACTGTTACTTTCTTTCTACCAATAGATAAGCTCACTGGAATAAGGCGTACAAACTCATACAATTCTTCGTAACTGCTTTCGCCTTCTTCGTCGTTATCAGAGTCTTCAAACTCTACTGCTGCCACATCTTGCAAATGTTCAATTAATTCGCGCTCATCAGCACGAACATGGCCTGATGCCAAACCAAAGCCAAGAACAACACCAGCACACCAGTCTGATAATGCTTGCACACGATCTTGAAGCGTATGTTCATCGTCTGGAAGCATTGGCAAATAATCCAATTCATCTTCCGACAACGCATGTGCTACATCTTCTGTTTCATCGGTTAAAAGCGCTAAAGCTTCTTCATTTAAATCAGGAACATTAAGAGTTGTTAAAATTTGTGTCCATTCTTCACGCGTAGGCGCTTCTGTCACACAAACAATACCTGTTAGTAAACCATGTAACTCACTAGGGCTTGAAATTTCTTCAATTCCTTCAAAATGAGCGTTCCATTCTGTCCAGCCTGAAATATCGTCTTGCATTCGTTTATCCAATCTCTATACTTCGTATATATTACCTTTGATTGCAATTCTGTGCGACCTCGTTATGTTAGAACAATTACAGCGGCTACAAGCGCATATTGGCGTTTTAAAAACACGCTTACATCATCTAGAGAGTGAAAATTCTACTCTCTTGGAAGCTAAAGAACTGGCTGAAACAGAGCACCACGCACAAGTTGTGCAAAAAAATAGCATCATCACTAAAAAACAAGAGGAAATTGAGACACTAACTGAGCAACTCACTCAGCTACAAGGTCAATTTCAACAATTGAATCAAGATGCTAACACACTTGCCGAGCGTTACAGCCGCCTAGAAAAAAGTACGACCGATTTAAAAAATCGTTTTCAAGAAATTTTGGCTGAGCGTAATGAGTTACGCGTTACCAAAGAAAAACTTCAGTCACACCAACGTCAAACTCAACAAGAGTTACACGACTTGCAGCAAGACCGTGACCTTTTGTTACAAAAAAATGAACTTGCCAAAGCAAAGGTTGAAGCAATTATTCAACGTTTAGCAATTTTAGGTACAGCTCAAGATCAACACGCGCAAGAAATTCAGCAACTTGCTCACCCAAATGCTGAAGCTGGTGAGGAGACCCAATCATGAGTGAACAAGTCATGGTAGAGCTTCGTCTGATTGAGCAAACATTTAGACTTGCAACAACATCAGATAAAAAAGATGAGCTTGAACGTGCAGCTGAACTTCTTAATGAGAGATTCAACGATATGCGCCGTAGTGCCCCTCGTGTTGAGCACAATAAGCTTGTTATTATGGTTGCCTTACAGCTTACCCAAGAAGTGTTAAGTTTAAATAAATCTTTGCAAGAATATACACACTGTGAACGCCTATTACAGGCTATTTTGGAAGATGTTGAACAAACTGTTTAATCGACTTGTATCAATAAAAATGCCTTGCTCTATTCATTTATAGTGCAGGGCATTTTTGTATTGACCTATCTTATGTACCACATGATTGTTATATATACTTTTAGTGTACAAAGCTTCATCAAATGAAGCCTAACTTTATAGTTCAATAAACTCAGATGATTGCCAATGGAACCAGATCGGTTATACTTAAGCTATCTCTGGGATGTTCGCCAGCGGG
The DNA here is from genome assembly GCF_041021905.1 of Acinetobacter nosocomialis. Lineage (NCBI taxonomy): Bacteria > Pseudomonadati > Pseudomonadota > Gammaproteobacteria > Moraxellales > Moraxellaceae > Acinetobacter > Acinetobacter nosocomialis. Next base: position 1,128,620 of record NZ_CP157432.1, on the reverse strand, counting down.
TCTATTCCCCTGCCGATACTTAAACTTATGGATTGCGTTCTGTATATTTAGAGTGTATGCCTACCTTAGAGTAGGAAACCCAGCAAGTATACGTCGCGTCCACCTTGAACTCGTCGGGTTCAGGGTAACGACACATGCAGCGGCATCTTCGGAGCATTAATTTTATTATATAATTATAATTTAAAGACAGACCTGTCAGTCTATTTTTAGTATTTTGCCTTTCTAGCTCATTAGCTAAACTTAAAAGTTAAATATATTTCTGTTGCTACTTATTGCTCATTTCGATGTAAGCATTCTTGATACCACCCTGTCTGAAAATCTTCGATGGCTTTACGTTTAAAGAAGCTTGTTTTGAATACTTTAGCAGCATAAGCTGAGTTGATTAAGTCTTGATAAAGCTGCTTTGCTTTTTCTTCTGTAAGGCCATCAGCAATTTGTTGTAAATCTTGTGCAGGTACTTTTTTTTGCCTTGCTTCCATTACGTTATAAGCGACTTTTTTTACGATATTACAAATATCAGGATCATTTATATTATCGTTAGCATAACAACCTGTGGCAATAAAACTGAGTAATAATATTTTAAATTTCATATCTCTACCTTGCATTAATTATTAAATTTCACTTAGTTAAAAAACGATTTCCCTTCGTAATTCTGCATATTTGCTAGCAAGATAGAGGCAAGTGTTAAATAGCTACCGACCGTATTAAAACTCTGCAAAAATTTTAATATTTGCATCTTAAGTCCAGCGAAAAATTTAAATAAGGAGCAGAAAGAAATTTAGCACAACTAAATAATGCCAATCAACTCACAATTATTAATTTTTACGTGATAAACAACAAACTTTAATTATCACATTTTATTCCTAAACTTCCCTTATAGTAATCTGTTGCGCTTTTCAGATCTGATAGTAATTTTTCTTCGGTATAAGGCTTAGGCGAAATTTTTATTAATGCAGGCATGTATTGCTTTTTGTAGAGATCAGGATAATCATGGCACAAAATTTTAACTTTAACTTCTTGCGGTGTCTTTGGACTATCTAATTGATCTAAAAACTCGCCAATTTTTCGATCAGACTCTTCGAATTGAGTCTTGTAATCAACTTGAGGAGCCTCAGATTCTGCCTGTTTCGTGCACGCACTGAGCAAAGCAGCACATAGCATCATCAATAAAATTTTTAACTTCATAGACTTTAAAGTTTCATATTCATCTTTAAATATACTTATCCTGATTAAATGTAAATAAATACTGTAAATACGTAAAAAAACTAAAAAATATTATATAGAGGCTTTTTAGGAACACAGTTATTTTTATTTTCGATTCAACTAGACTGTTTTTATAACGTTTAAAGTTCGGTGAAGCTAAAGAAAAATGGATATAATTTTGCACGAATCATCTCAAGTCTTTGTTAGATTTATCCATGAATGAACTCAGCTTTATTAGAAAAAATTTAAGATCTAAAAGACGTTCTTTAACCCAATTTGAGCAAAAAAAGGCTCAGCTTAATGTTTTACACTACCTAAATTACCTTCCTATTTTTCATTCATCCAAAAAAATTGGTTTATATCTGCACGCTTTCGGTGAAATTCATACTGATCTTCTTATCAAATTCTGTTTTAAAAAGAATAAACAAGTTTATTTACCAATGATTTGCTCGATGAATCAACGTTTAGTGTGGATAAAGATAAATAAAAACCAGTATTTAAGTCGTCGCTTTTCTCACCATCCTTTAGGTATGAAGGAGCCTATGGCAACGCGAGGAAGACATGTGTCACAGCTTGATTTGCTACTTATGCCGCTTTTAGCTTGTGATCACTACGGAACACGTATTGGTATGGGTGGTGGTTATTATGATCGTACATTAGCAAGTGCAAAGCATAAACCTTATCGTTTAGGATTGGCTCATCAATTTCAATTTATTGAACATACCTTAGAACGTCAAAGTTGGGATCAACCATTAGATGGTTTACTCACGCCACAGCACTTTTATAATTTTAAGAGATGATTTTTATATAAAAATTTAAATATATTCTTTTGTTTTTTTAGCCTCTTAAAACGAAAAAGTAACCACCTTATGGATGGTTACTCTTACGTGACAGGCTGTTACCAACTTATATTAACACGTCTGTTTGGTGCTAAACATTGAATAAGTTGTGAATTATGTCCACCCGAACATTGCTGATATAAATCAGTCTGGCTATTCGCATGGATTTGAATACGGTTCGGATCTACACCTTGTTTGACAAGTAGTTTTGCCACCGTATTCGCTCGTTTAGATGATAACTCTTGGTTATAACTAAATTTACCTAATGGATCTGCAAATCCAGAAACAATAATAGGTGCTGTTGATGGGCTTTGCTTAATTTGATCGACAACGTTGTCTATATTGTTTAAACCTTGCTGTATTGCACTAGCATCAGATCGATCAAAAGCAAATAAAACGCTCGCTGTACGTCCATTAACCGCAGTACTACTTGCAGGAGGCTGATTATTTTCGCCCCAAGCCATCAACCCTTCACATGCTTCACCTTTCCAAGATAAACGTTCAGCCAAATATTTTTTATTAAAATCAATGCGTAACTGACAACGTTGGTATTGATTACTATTTGGTACACGTATATCTAGTACATAGTTCCAGACTTTTACTGCAAAAAGTCCTTCACTAAATTGTGGATTGCCTAGTAAAGCTCGAATTTGGTCTTTATTTAGCCCTAAATCCAAGCGCGCAACGTCATCGTACTCATAACGCTTAACTTGCTTAAGATAGCTATCTGATACTTTAGGAAATGTGACATTTTTTTGAGATACTGCTTCTTCTTGTGCATAACTAACCATTGCTAGGCCAGAAAGAACAGCAATAAATAACGCTTTAACTGTATTTTTCATATTTTTACTCTCGAAATGGAGAATGAGGAAGGACTATGCCTTCCTCGCCTAGCGAAATTAGTCAATTACACCACTAATACCGATACGAACACTTGGATCACCTTGAGAAGCTGCAGCTACACCACCAGTCAGTGACCAACGTCCATTATCAGCAGTTTTACGTAAGGTCACACCAACAGCATTTTCACCACCGTGATAAGCAGCACCAACAGCATAGGTATATTTACCAGCTACAAATGGTGCATTTTCTAATGCCATCGCAGCAGCAATACCAGCATTCGCTCTTTTCTCGACATCATCAATACGTTGATTTGTCGCATAGAATGCTTGCTCAAGCTTGTTACTTACATTATCAATTTTGGTATTTAATGTTTGGTCAGCTTGATTCAATGCACCTATCGCATCACCAACATTGTTGTAAGATTTATCACCTACGTTATATGTCGGATTTGAGAAGCTTTGGGTAATATTGTCATAACCTGCTCCACCACCTAAGTAGTTTACAAGTGCCTGATTTGTTGTATTAAGCTGAGAACCATTTACTGCATCTTTTGAAGTCGCTGTAACCGCTCCCGCTTTAACACCAGTCACCGTACGGTCACCTGCTGTTCCTGCAACATTAACCTGGGTGCCGCCAGTATCTTTACCAACAGTAATCGCAGCATCTTTATTAGCTTGCTGAACTAAACCTGATTTACCATTGTTAATATTGCTGATGTCAGTCTGAAGGTTCGAGATATCACCTGTATTTTTGTCGACCTGTTGTTGAACAGTCCATAACTGGCCTCCATTAACAGCATCTTTAGAACCTTCTGCTATAGTACCGTTTGCTACATTTTTAATGGTTGTACCATTAGCACCGCCAGCTAAAGTAATAGAGTCTTTGTTAACTGATCCATCACTATTTTTATCGTACTGCACAGCACTATTAGCAAGAGCACCAACATTATTGTTTATGCTACTTATTGCGCTATCCAGTTGTCCTTTGTTTACCGCATCTGTAGAAGAAACACCTGCGGCTACATTACTTATCGTTTTATTACCAGCACTAATTCCAGAAGTAGTGATACTCGGACCGCCAGCAATGATTAGACCTGTTGTTCCTAACTGAACGTTATCACCAACTTTTACGCCAGTCGTATCGATAACTGTAGTACCAGTCGTGACACTATCAACTTTCAAATTTTTGTTTAGCGCAACTTTAATATTGCCTTCATTGTCCGTTTGACTAGTCTGAGCAACAGTTAAGTTATCATCACCCGTAAAATTCACTTTACCATTTGGTTTGATGTTTTTAGCAGTAGCAGCATCACCATTGGCTGAAATTGTCCAGCCTGCATTCGCTGCTGTACCTGCATCAGTGACTGCTTTATCAAGTGCTGTTAAAGCATCACCAACATTGTTTGCACTTGTACCTGCAACATTATAAGTCGGGTTAGAAATTGAACCATCTGTATTAGCTTTAGCACCACCACCAAAGATACTTGCAGTTGTATTTGTAACCTGTGTTACACGATTATCTACATGATCAAGCTGGCCTTTGTTTACTGCATCGGTAGCATTGGTGCCCGCTGCTACATTAGTGATCGTGTTCCCTGCCGCATCAATACCAGTCTTGGTTACACTTGGGCCACCTGCAATGGTTAAACCATTGCTATCCAGCTTGCTGTCACCTGCTGTTACACTGTCAATATTCAGATCACGGTTTAAGCCATACTGAATCGTATTGCCGGTCTTGGTCACTTTCAGGTTGCTTTCACCTGCAACCGTACCAATATCAACTGTATCTCCAGCTTTTACTGCAGCGGCATTGGCACCATTGCTTTGTAGTGTCCAGCCTTTGTCTAATGCCGTGATCGCATCGCCCACGTTATTCACGTTGTTGCCATTCACAGTATAGGTTGGTGAGCTTACCGCACCTGTTGTACTGTCATAGCTTGACCCACCACCCAGATTATTGGCGGTGCTGTTACCTAAGGCATCGGTCTTGTTATTGCTTGAGGTGCTTAATGCATCAAGCTGGCCTTTGTTTACTGCATCGGTAGCTGCTGTACCCGCACCGACATTGGTAACTTTCTCGCCATTCGCATCCAGTCCATTCGCTGTCAACTTCCCTGCAAACACAGGTGCATCTGCAAGTTGAATGTCAACGGTATTGCCACTGATGACCGTCTTCACATTCGAGTTCGAGCCAGATGCTGTCAGGCCACCTGTGATATTTAAGGTTTCACCCAATTTACGGTCAACACTGCCGCTGTTACCCGCAAAGGTAATCGGTTTAACCACTTCATTGTTCAGGTTAGTTAAGGCATCACCGACATTGTTGGCATTAACGGTCGTACCATCAGTTTTAGTAGTGACATAGGTTGGTGAACTTACTGCACCTGTAGTGCTGTCATAGCTTGACCCACCACCCAGATTATTGGCGGTGCTGTTGCCCAAGGCATCAGTCTTGTTATTGCTTGAGGTACTTAATGCATCAAGCTGGCCTTTGTTTACTGCATCAGTGGCATTGGTGCCCGCTGCTACGTTACTGATGGTGTTGCCAGCAGCATCAATACCTGTCTTGGTCACACTTGGTCCACCAGTGATGGTTAAACCATTCGTATCCAGCTTACTGTCACCTGCCGTTACACTATCAATATTCAGATCACGATTTAAGCCATACTGAATCGTATTGCCGGTCTTGGTCACTTTCAGGTTGCTTTCACCTGCAACCGTACCAATATCAACTGTATCTCCAGCTTTTACTGCAGCGGCATTGGCACCATTGCTTTGTAGTGTCCAGCCTTTGTCTAATGCCGTGATCGCATCGCCCACGTTATTCACGTTGTTGCCATTCACAGTATAGGTTGGTGAGCTTACCGCACCTGTTGTACTGTCATAGCTTGACCCACCACCCAGATTATTGGCGGTGCTGTTACCTAAGGCATCGGTCTTGTTATTGCTTGAGGTGCTTAATGCATCAAGCTGGCCTTTGTTTACTGCATCGGTAGCTGCTGTACCCGCACCGACATTGGTAACTTTCTCGCCATTCGCATCCAGTCCATTCGCTGTCAACTTCCCTGCAAACACAGGTGCATCTGCAAGTTGAATGTCAACGGTATTGCCACTGATGACCGTCTTCACATTCGAGTTCGAGCCAGATGCTGTCAGGCCACCTGTGATATTTAAGGTTTCACCCAATTTACGGTCAACACTGCCGCTGTTACCCGCAAAGGTAATCGGTTTAACCACTTCATTGTTCAGGTTAGTTAAGGCATCACCGACATTGTTGGCATTAACGGTCGTACCATCAGTTTTAGTAGTGACATAGGTTGGTGAACTTACTGCACCTGTAGTGCTGTCATAGCTTGACCCACCACCCAGATTATTGGCGGTGCTGTTGCCCAAGGCATCAGTCTTGTTATTGCTTGAGGTACTTAATGCATCAAGCTGGCCTTTGTTTACTGCATCGGTAGCATTGGTGCCTGCTGCTACATTACTGATTGTATTCCCAGCAGCATCAATACCAGACTTGGTCACACTTGGTCCACCAGTGATGGTTAAACCATTCGTATCCAGCTTGCTGTCCCCTGCCGTTACACTGTCAATATTCAGATCACGGTTTAAGCCATACTGGATCGTATTACCGGTCTTGGTCACTTTCAGGTTGCTTTCACCTGCAACCGTACCAATATCAACCGTATCTCCAGCTTTTACTGCAGCGGCATTGGCACCATTGCTTTGTAAGGTCCAGCCTTTATCCAGTGCTGTGATCGCATCGCCCACGTTATTGACGTTGTTGCCATTTACGGTATAGGTCGGTGAGCTTACCGCACCTGTTGTACTGTCATAGCTTGACCCACCGCCCAGATTGTTGGCTGTGCTGTTGCCCAAGGCATCAGTCTTGTTGTTGCTTGAGGTGCTTAATGCATCAAGCTGACCTTTGTTTACTGCATCGGTTGCTGCTGTACCCGCACCAACATTGGTAACTTTCTCACCATTGGCATCCAGTCCGTTCGCTGTCAGCTTCCCTGCAAACACAGGTGCATCTGCAAGTTGAATGTCAACGGTATTGCCACTGATGACCGTCTTCACATTCGAGTTCGAGCCAGATGCTGTCAGGCCACCTGTGATATTTAAGGTTTCACCCAATTTACGGTCAACACTGCCGCTGTTACCCGCAAAGGTAATCGGTTTAACCACTTCATTGTTCAGGTTAGTTAAGGCATCACCGACATTGTTGGCATTAACGGTCGTACCATCAGTTTTAGTAGTGACATAGGTTGGTGAACTTACTGCACCTGTAGTGCTGTCATAGCTTGACCCACCACCCAGATTATTGGCGGTGCTGTTGCCCAAGGCATCAGTCTTGTTATTGCTTGAGGTACTTAATGCATCAAGCTGGCCTTTGTTTACTGCATCAGTGGCATTGGTGCCCGCTGCTACGTTACTGATGGTGTTGCCAGCAGCATCAATACCTGTCTTGGTCACACTTGGTCCACCAGTGATGGTTAAACCATTCGTATCCAGCTTACTGTCACCTGCCGTTACACTATCAATATTCAGATCACGATTTAAGCCATACTGAATCGTATTGCCGGTCTTGCTCACTTTCAGGTTGCTTTCACCTGCAACCGTACCAATATCAACCGTATCTCCAGCTTTTACTGCAGCCGCATTGGTACCATTGCTTTGTAGTGTCCAACCTTTGTCTAATGCAGTGATCGCATCGCCCACGTTATTCACATTGTTGCCATTTACGGTATAGGTCGGTGAGCTTACCGCACCTGTTGTACTGTCATAGCTTGCCCCACCACCCAGATTGTTGGCCGTGCTGTTACCCAAAGCATCGGTCTTGTTGTTGCTTGAGATGCTTAATGCATCAAGCTGGCCTTTGTTTACTGCATCGGTAGCATTGGTACCTGCTGCTACATTAGTGATCGTGTTGCCTGCAGCATCAATACCAGTCTTAGTGACACTTGGGCCACCTACAATGCTTAAACCATTGCTATCCAGCTTGCTGTCACCTGCCGTTACACTGTCAATATTCAGATCACGGTTTAAGCCATACTGGATCGTATTACCGGTCTTGGTCACTTTCAGGTTGCTTTCACCTGCAACCGTACCAATATCAACCGTATCTCCAGCTTTTACTGCAGCGGCATTGGCACCATTGCTTTGTAAGGTCCAGCCTTTATCCAGTGCTGTGATCGCATCGCCCACGTTATTCACATTGTTGCCATTTACGGTATAGGTCGGTGAGCTTACCGCACCTGTTGTACTGTCATAGCTTGACCCACCGCCCAGATTGTTGGCGGTGCTGTTGCCCAAGGCATCAGTCTTGTTATTGCTTGAGGTGCTTAACGCATCAAGCTGACTAACATTGACAGCATCAGTCGCATTGGTTCCAGCTGCAACGTTAGTAATCTTCTGGTTACCCGCATTAATACCTGCAGTCGTTACACTTGGACCGCCGGTAATGGTTAAACCACTGTTATCAACCTTGCTATTCCCAACTGTTAAGCTACCCGCATTGGTTAATGCAATGTTGTCATTTACATTGTATTTATAGGTATTGGTGGCAGGGTCATACACTGCTGTGGTGTTGGTGCCATCTGCAAAGTTAACCGTTTCACCCAACTTCACATTGTCAGCCGTGCCACCATTGACACTAAAGTTCAGGCCTTTGTCTGCCGTTGCTTGTGCAGCTGCTGCATTGGTAACTGCCGTGTTTGCAGTATTTTGGGCTGTTGCCGCATTCGTTACTGCTGTGTTTGCGGTGTTCTGAGCAGTGGTTACGTTTTGATTAGTCGTATTTAACTGGCTACCATTCACTGCATCTGTAGAGGTCGCAGAAATAGTTCCTACTGCTACATTGGTAATCTTCTGGTTACCCGCATTAATCCCTGCAGTCGTTACACTTGGACCACCTGTAATGGTTAATCCACTGTTATCAACCTTGGTATTCCCAACTGTTAGGCTACCCGCATTGGTTAATGCAATGTTGTCATTCACATTGTATTTGTAGGTATTGGTGGCAGGGTCATACACGGCAGTGGTGTTGGTGCCATCTGCAAAGTTAACCGTTTCACCCAACTTCACATTGTCTGCTGTACCACCATTGACACTAAAGTTCAGGCCTTTATCTGCCGTCGCTTGTGCTGCTGCCGCATTCGTTACTGCTGTGTTTGCGGTGTTCTGAGCAGTGGTTACGTTCTGGTTCGTGGTATTTAACTGGCTACCATTCACTGCATCTGTAGAGGTCGCAGAAATAGTTCCAGCTGCAACATTGGTAATCTTCTGGTTACCCGCATTAATCCCTGCAGTCGTTACACTTGGACCGCCGGTAATGGTTAAACCACTGTTATCAACCTTGCTATTCCCAACTGTTAAGCTACCCGCATTGGTTAATGCAATGTTGTCATTTACATTGTATTTATAGGTATTGGTGGCAGGGTCATACACTGCTGTGGTGTTGGTGCCATCTGCAAAGTTAACCGTTTCACCCAACTTCACATTGTCAGCCGTGCCACCATTGACACTAAAGTTCAGGCCTTTGTCTGCCGTTGCTTGTGCAGCTGCTGCATTGGTAACTGCCGTGTTTGCAGTATTTTGGGCTGTTGCCGCATTCGTTACTGCTGTGTTTGCGGTGTTCTGAGCAGTGGTTACGTTTTGATTAGTCGTATTTAACTGGCTACCATTCACTGCATCTGTAGAGGTCGCAGAAATAGTTCCTACTGCTACATTGGTAATCTTCTGGTTACCCGCATTAATCCCTGCAGTCGTTACACTTGGACCACCTGTAATGGTTAATCCACTGTTATCAACCTTGGTATTCCCAACTGTTAGGCTACCCGCATTGGTTAATGCAATGTTGTCATTCACATTGTATTTGTAGGTATTGGTGGCAGGGTCATACACGGCAGTGGTGTTGGTGCCATCTGCAAAGTTAACCGTTTCACCCAACTTCACATTGTCTGCTGTACCACCATTGACACTAAAGTTCAGGCCTTTGTCTGCCGTTGCTTGTGCTGCTGCTGCATTGGTAACTGCCGTGTTTGCAGTATTTTGAGCTGCTGCCGCATTCGTTACTGCTGTATTTGCGGTATTCTGAGCAGTGGTTACATTCTGATTTGTAGTATTTAACTGGCTACCATTCACTGCATCTGTAGAACTTGCTGAAATAGTTCCAGCTGCAACGTTAGTAATCTTCTGGTTACCCGCGTTAATACCAGCAGTCGTTACACTTGGACCACCAGTAATGGTTAATCCACTGTTATCAACCTTGCTATTCCCAACCGTTAAACTGCCTGCATTCGTTAAGCTAATATTGTCATTTACATTGTATTTATAGGTATTGGTTGCTGGGTCATATACTGCTGTGGTGTTGGTGCCATTGGCAAAGTTAACCGTTTCACCTAACTTCACATTGTCTGCTGTGCCACCATTGACACTAAAGTTCAGGCCTTTGTCTGCTGTCGCCTGGGCAGCAGCTGCATTGGTGACTGCCGTGTTTGCCGTATTTTGAGCTGCTGCTGCATTCGTTACCGCTGTATTAGCAGTATTTTGTGCTGCTGCCGCATTCGTTACCGCTGTATTAGCAGTATTTTGTGCTGCTGCCGCATTCGTTACCGCTGTATTAGCAGTATTTTGAGCAGTGGTTACATTCTGGTTCGTGGTATTTAACTGACTACCATTCACTGCGTCTGTAGAACTCGCAGAAATAGTTCCTGCGGCAACATTGGTAATCTTCTGGTTAGCCGCATTAATACCGGCTGTGGTTACACTTGGACCACCAGTAATGGTTAATCCATTGTTATCTACCTTACTATTGCCAACCGTTAAGCTACCCGCATTGGTTAATGCAATGTTGTCATTCACATTGTATTTATAGGTATTGGTTGCTGGGTCATACACTGCTGTGGTGTTGGTGCCATTGGCAAAGTTAACTGTTTCACCTAACTTCACATTGTCAGCCGTGCCACCATTGACACTAAAGTTCAGACCTTTGTCTGCCGTTGCTTGTGCTGCTGCTGCATTGGTAACTGCCGTGTTTGCAGTATTTTGGGCTGCTGCCGCATTCGTTACTGCTGTGTTTGCGGTGTTCTGAGCAGTGGTTACATTCTGATTAGTCGTATTTAACTGGCTACCATTCACTGCATCTGTAGAAGTAGAAGAAACTGTTCCAGCTGCAACATTGGTAATCTTTTGGTTACCCGCATTAATACCTGCAGTCGTTACACTTGGGCCACCAGTAATAGTTAAGCCACTGTTATCAACCTTGCTATTCCCAACCGTTAGGCTACCCGCATTGGTTAATGCAATGTTGTCATTCACATTGTATTTGTAGGTATTGGTTGTCGGGTCATATACTGCTGTGGTGTTGGTGCCATTGGCAAAGTTAACTGTTTCACCTAACTTTACGTTGTCAGCTGTGCCACCATTGACACTAAAGTTCAGACCTTTGTCTGCCGTTGCTTGTGCTGCTGCTGCATTGGTGACTGCCGTGTTTGCAGTATTTTGAGCTGCTGCCGCATTCGTTACTGCTGTATTTGCGGTATTCTGAGCAGTCGTTACATTCTGATTAGTCGTATTTAACTGGCTACCATTCACTGCATCTGTAGAGGTAGAAGAAATCGTACCGGCTGCTAAATTGGTAATTTTTTGATTATTAAGGTTAGCGCCGCCATTTAGGTTACTTGCGCCAGTAACATTTAATGAGCCGCCAGTCGTTAAGTTACCCGCTGTGACAGTACCAGAAAAAACAGGCGCATCCGCCATCTGAATATTAACTGTGTTACCAGTCACAGCCGTTTTTAAGTTATTTCCAGAATAGGTTCCAGCAGTTGAGCCTGCTCCAGTGATATTAAGTGTTGTACCTAAATTATTTGCTGAACTTCCTGTATTACCAGCGAAAGTAATAGGTTTTACAACTTCATTATTTAGATTAGTTAAGGCCCCTGACACTGTATTAACAGGAGTATAAGTTGTTCCATCTGTTTTAGTGATCGTATAACTTGGGGCCGTATATACATCTGTTGCAGGATTATATGCTGCACCACCACCCAATGCGGTCGTATTGCCTACAGCACGATTATTTACATCCTTTAACTGAGCAACCGTAACCGCATCTGAATCGGCAGCACCATCGGCTACGTTTTGAATACGTCGAGTATTTGTTGCTGAGCCCACCGAAACAACACCATTGGTTGTAGATGCTGCAACATTCGTTATATATGAATTACCACTTTGTACCGTAGTTGTAGCACCCGCGCCTAAAGCCACTGAATTCGTTACACTTGCGGTTGATCTAGGCCCAAGGGATACACTATTTGCTGCTGAGGTTAAGCTATTAGTACCTATAGCAACACCATCAACGGCGTTTGTATCTACCGTCGCTGTATTACCAATTGCAGTAGCATTATTTGCCCCACTGTTAACTTGAGCATTTTTTCCTATCGCCATTGCTGCTGTTGAACCAACAACTTGGCTCATCGCACCAATTGCGACACTGTAACTAGAAGCACTATCAACTGCTGTAAAAGATGATCCTGTTGCCAAGCCTTCTGCAACAAGATCTGCATCACTGTTATTTTGAAGTGCAATTGATTGCGCGCCAGCAGCACTTGCTTGTCCCCCAACTACTGTTGAGTTTACCCCTGTCGCATTTACATAATTTCCTAATGCAGTTGAATCTGCTGCGCTGGCATTTGCTCTTGAACCAACGGCTAATCCGTTAGAATCATTTGCAGTAGCCGGAGTACCGGTGTTTGCACCTATGGCAATACCATTACTGATAGTTGGGCTTGTATCAATAATTGAACCATACAAATTTGTGTAGTCAGCCCACACATGTGAAGCGGCTAAACAGGAGATGATAGATAATACAAGGGCCTTAGGTCTAAATTTCTTTTCTCTAGAAATGATCTCATTTTGTGAACTAGTTATTTCAGAAGATGATGAAACAGAACCAGTTCTCGTTTTACTTTTAGCCAATTCTGATACAACAGTCCATGTACCAATAGAAGCATTCCATACAACTTTGTATATCTTATTCATATTCCCACCCGTAAACTTGACGCCTACATTTGTAAAGTTTTGCAATCAAAATAGTTAAATTGCTTATTTTTTGTGAAAATATCTTTTTTATTTTGAGAAGTAAATAACATTTTAAAATATCAAAATCAAACAAAGTCACAACAATTGTCAAATTTTGTTAACTTTTTTTATACTTAGAAAAAAATAGTAATTTAATCAATTTTTTAATTTTTCTTAACGTTAAAAATTAAAAACGCTTTTGTTACATTTTTTTACGATTAAGGTGTTTTTTGTCATTTAAATTCATTAATTATTTCATAAAAAATTTAAGCTATTAATATTTATATTTTTATTCTACTTTTACGTAGGTATAAGATATATTTAGACAATTTTTTATGATTAAATTCTAATATTTTCAATGCATTAATATCTTTCATATAAATATTGGCAGAGTTGTAAATAAGAAAATTCAAATAAAAATAGTTAAAAATTCAAATAGATAAAAATATTAATTATAATTTTTCTTAGTTTTTTATAATCTATAAAAGTAATCCTTTTTAATAGGATTACTTTTATGTGGTAGATCATTTACCAGCTTATATTGACACGTCTATTTGGCGCTAAACATTCAATAAGCTGTGAATTATTTTTTCCTGAACATTGCTTGTATAGATCAGTTTGGCTATTCGCCTGTATCTGTATACGTGTAGGATCAATACCTTGTTGAACCAATAACTTGGCAACTGTATTAGCACGCTGTGAAGACAATTCTTGATTATAGCTAAATTTACCCAATCGATCGGTAAAACCTGAAACAATAACTGGTGTTGTTGTCTGGCTTTTTTTGATCTGTTCAGCAATTTCCTGCACACTATGAACACCTTGTTCAATAGCATTATTATCAAATCTATCAAAGGTGAATAACACACTTGCTGCCCGCTCAAAAATTAAATTAGTATGCTCTGGCGACTGATTATAACCTCCCCAAGTAGCCAAACCTTCGCATGCCTCACCTTTCCAAAATAAATTTTCTGCCAAATATTTTTTATTAAAATCAATGCGTAACTGACAGCGTTGATATTGATTACTATTTGGTATACGTATATCTAATACATAGTTCCAGACTTTTACTCCAAATAGTCCTTCACTAAATTGTGGATTGCCTAGTAAAGCTCGAATTTGATCTTTATCTAATCCTTTATCCAAACGTGCAACGTCATCATACTCACCAATGGCTGCAGCATTTTTACCCTTGGCTTTTGCACCGCCACCTACAGCAGCAGCATTTTCATTTGTAGCCTCAGCCCCTTTACCAATTGCAGCCGAGTTATCGCCTGTTGCTTGGGCACCACTACCAATTGCAGCAGCACTGTTTCCAGTCGCTTTTGCACCTTCACCTGGTTTATTACCAGAACCAATTGCTGTTGAATTTGTACCTGATGCCAATGAGTTAATACCCATTGCAGATGCACCATCACCTGTTGCTTGTGCAACAGCACCGAATGCAGCAGCACCTTTACCTGAAGCATTAGACATGACGCCAAAAGCAGATGAAGCATCACCAGTTGCTTTAGATGTCATACCAAAAGCCGAAGAAAAAGCGCCTGTACCTACTGCTTGAACACCAACAGCCGTTGAGCCGTGATTTGCTTCAGTTGTTGGATAGCTGCCTGCTTTAAGCACACCACCAGTAATTTCTGTATAGGTTTTACTCAGCTCAGCATCTTGGGCAATTTTATCAACATCATCTCCACCAATTGCGACAGAAGAGTTTCCTTTTGCAATAACATCTGCACCAATCGCAATCGACTGATCTCCAATTGCTTTAGTTTGATCACCAATCGCAATTGACTGATTGCTATAGCCAGATGGCGTTCCTTCTGCCCCTTTAGTCGATGCATTACGTCCAATAGCAACGTCACCACGACCAATTGTTTGACTGCTACTTCCCATTGAAATTGCGCCAGAACCTGCTGCTTGTGCATATGCACCAATCGCCATTGCCTCACGAGCAGTAGCCGAAGTATTCACCCCAACAGCAATTGCATTACGTCCAGTTGCTCCATCATTTTCAAAATTACCACCTTGCTGGCCATTATCATTGATACTGACATAGTGAGTACGAGCTGCTTTTAACTGACGTATAGTGGCAGCATCAGAATCTGCTGCACCATCTGCTACATTTTGAATACGGCGCTCACTTCCCACATCGCCAATTGATAAAACGCCAGTTGGAGCGGATTGTTTAGTTAAGAAACTTTCACCAGTAGCTTGGACTGCTTTTGAATCTTTACCTAATGCAATACTATTTTCTGCTTCTGAACGGGCACCTTTACCAATTGCTACACCACCATCAAAAGTAGCCTCAGCTTGGTCTCCAATTACAACCGCATTATCTTTTTGTGCTTTTGCGCCTGTACCAATTGCAACAGATTTTTTACCTTTAGACTCTGAAAATGCACCAATCGCTAAAGCATTTTCTTCCGTTGCTACTGCACCACCACCAAAAGCAATCGAGTCTTTACCCGTTGCTTTTGTTGCCATTTTAGGTTGGTAAGCAGCACCTGCTTGCCCCGCAACTGGGTCAGCATTTTCAATATCTGGCGAACCAATTGCAATTGAACGGTAACCTTCTGCAGTTGCCGAGTGACCAATTGCTAAAGAGCCTTTACCGGTAGCAGCTGCAACATTACCAATGGCTTGAGAAAAATCGGCAGTCGCGGCAGATTGACGTCCAAGTGCGAGAGCAGTATTTCCAGAAGACAAAGCTCCCGTCCCAATTGCTACGCCTGAAATACCTTGAGTTGTCGCATAAGAACCAATTGCGGTACCTAAACCTTTCTCAACTACAGCGCCAGTACCCACACTGATCGCACCGCCCTGTTTCATTGCACCAGCATAAGCACCAGTAGAATTATTATAAGGATTATTACGGTTTGCTATGTTAGAGCCCATTCTGTCTTGTGTTTGAGCTCCACAACCAATAGCAACATCTTTTTCATTGGCTGTACTCGCATTCCCCTCACGACATGAAGTTGTACCTGAAATAGAGGTCCCTTGACCTACTCCCCCTTCGGTATTTGTCCCTGCGAAAGCATTTGGAGCAAAACTAATTACACTTGTTAAAACTACCGCTGATACATTTAAAGTTTTTGATTTAGTCTTTGTTTTACCTTTTGCAATTTCAGATGTTGCAACCCATGCTCCAATTGAAGCATTCCAAATGACCTTATAAACTTTATTCATAAAACTTCTCAGACAAATACCAAAATTAAAGGTCAATAAAAATGTAGAAATACATTTTTAAAAAAATTTGACCAAAAAAAAGAGGCGGCATCCTAATTGAATAAATTTAAGGGGTAAACATTAGATCCTTTAAATTTATGAAAAAGTGAGACAAAATTCACAAAACAAAAATATTGATTAATTTTTAATTATTTGAATTTATTGATATATTTTAAAAGCAAATCATATTATCTCTATTGTGTTAATAATTTGTAAATTTATTTTAAAATAGAATAATAACTCTAAATATATGGTTATTTTTTATAAAATTAATAAATAAATAAACCCTTTAAAATACACTTGCACTCTATTAAAAATAGAATATTAACTCTAAAATAAATATTACTATTAATATAATTATTCTGTAATCACCATCCATTTAAAATACACATGTATATTATAAATAATAGTGCTTTTATACTACTAATAATAAATTATAAAATAAATAAAATTTTAAATATACTTAATAAAAATACATATTATAAAATAAAACTAAATAAAGTATTTTTTGAAAGCTAGTCTCCTTACTTGTACGGCCAAGAATAATTATTAAGTAAAAATGCTCAGCTTCACTACAAAATTTCATTCTTCTTAAGAATTAATCTATTGATTCATAACATTTTTAAAAAAAAGTTGACTAAATTAGTCCTTTTTTCAACATTTTCTATTGTCATGCCCTTGTAATTTTTAAAATACACATCACTATAAAAAACATGGCAACCTCGTTGTCACTCATTAGGAGTGCCCATGTCTGAACTTATTATGAATGAAAAAACTGACTTAGAGCCTCAGGTTCCAAGTGTATTACCACTATTAGCCTTACGTGATGTGGTGGTTTATCCACACATGCAAATTGCGCTATTCGTGGGTCGTGAAAAATCGATCAATGCAGTTGATGTGGCTCGTAACAGTGACAATTTAGTATTTGTAGTTGCGCAAAAAGATTCGCTTACAGAAGAAATTGATCACGACAATTTATACCAGTACGGTACAGTCGCTAAGATTGTACAAGTAGTTAATCATGAAAATGATGAAAACTGCATTAAAGTACTTATTGAAGGCTTGCATCGTTCTAAGCTCACAAAAATTATCGATGAAGATAGTTATTTGACTGCTGAACACGATTTAAGCCCAATGACTATTAATGTAGATAAGGCAACTCAAGAAACTCGTTTACAAGAGTTACGTAACCTATTTGCTCAATATGCAGAAGCAAAATTACGTAATGCACGTGAACTGGTAGCTGCTGCCAATAAAATCGAAGACTTATTGCAATTGATGTTCTTCGTAGCAACTCGTGTACCTCTAAATATTGAAATTAAACAGAAATTTTTAGAGTACGATGAGTTTGAAGCTCATTTGCAAGAGTTGATGAACTACTTGATGAATCAATCTGCTGAACAGCAAATTGAGCAAACTTTACATGACAGCGTAAAACGCCAAATGGAAAAGAACCAACGTGAATACTTTCTAAATGAAAAAATGAAAGTCATTCAACGTGAGCTTTCCGATATGAATGGCGGCGCTGAAGATGACGTTGCTGAAATTGAGAAACGTCTTGCTGAAGCTGATTTACCTGAACACGTACGTAAAAAAGCCGAAGCTGAGTTCCGCAAACTTAAAGCAATGCAGCCTGCATCTAGTGAAGCTGCTGTGGTACGTAACTATCTAGAAGTGATTTTAGATACGCCGTGGAACAAAGCAAGTAAAGTCAGTATTAACTTAAATAAAGCTCAAGAAATTCTTGATGCTGACCACTATGGTCTTGATGATGTTAAAGACCGTATTGTTGAGTACTTAGCTGTTCAATCACGTGTGAAAAAACTCAAAGGTCCTATCCTTTGTTTAGTAGGTCCTCCTGGGGTTGGTAAAACTTCACTCGGTGAATCAGTAGCTAAAGCAACAGGTCGTGAATTTGTTCGCATGGCGCTTGGTGGCGTACGTGACGAAGCAGAAATTCGTGGACACCGTCGTACTTATATTGGTGCGATGCCAGGTAAAATTGTGCAGTCTTTAACAAAAGTTGGCGTGAAGAACCCATTGTTCTTACTCGACGAAATTGACAAGATGGCGCAAGATTACCGTGGTGATCCAGCTTCTGCATTGCTTGAAGTACTTGATCCATCACAAAACAGTAAGTTCAACGATCATTATTTAGATCTTGATCTTGACCTTTCTGAAGTAATGTTTATTTGTACTGCGAACAGTATGAATATTCCAGAAGCATTACTTGACCGTATGGAAGTCATTCGTCTACCGGGTTATACCGAAGATGAAAAAGTAAACATTGCTGAACGCTACCTTGTTCCTAAAGCAATTAAGAACAACGGATTACGTCCAAAAGAGTTAACAATTCATGAAGAAGCGATTCGTGACATTGTTCAACGTTATACACGTGAAGCTGGTGTTCGTAGTTTAGAACGTGAAGTTTCTAAAATTGCGCGTAAAGTGGTAAAAGAAGCCGTAAGTAAAAAATCTAAAAACTTACAGCTTGATGTTACCTCTGCCAATCTTCCTGAATACCTAGGTCCACATAAATTTGACTTTGGTATTGCTGAAGATGAAGCACAAGTAGGCCGTGTAAATGGTTTGGCATGGACTTCTGTAGGCGGCGAGTTACTTACTATTGAAGTTGCAGCTGTTAAAGGTAAAGGTAAATTTATTACAACCGGTTCACTCGGTGATGTAATGAAAGAATCAATTACCGCAGCAATGACTGTAGTACGTACACGTGCTGATGAACTTGGTATTGAAGCATCTCGTTTTGAAGAAACTGATGTACACGTTCACTTACCTGAAGGTGCAACTCCAAAAGATGGACCATCTGCTGGTTTGGCATTAACAACTGCACTTGTATCAGCATTTACTGGTATTGCGATTCGTCCAGACATCGCGATGACAGGTGAAACAAGTCTTGGTGGTCGTGCGATGCGTATCGGTGGCTTGAAAGAGAAACTTCTTGCTGCACACCGTGGTGGAATTAAGCTTGTCTTTATTCCTCAAGATAACGTTCGTGATTTGGCAGAAATCCCTGACAATGTGAAAGAAGGATTAGAAATCAAAGCTGTGAAAAGTATTGATGAGATCTTGCCTTTAGCATTAACTTCAATGCCAAAGCCTTTACCAAAAACACCGATTGTAAAACCGGTGGAAGGCTCAAAAGCAGCACGTCACTAATTAAAAAATAAAAAAGAGAGCTTCGGCTCTCTTTTTTTTGTTACATAATTTGATTGAAAAATATCCAACCATCCTCATAATAAGAAGTAAGAGTGATTAATTTTATTATTTACTCTTATCTATCTTATGTTACAGATAGCCTTGTTTTTATTCTCTATGATCATCTGAACTCCAGACAGATGATCATTTGATCGCAGTCCAACACTGTTTTTTGGACTGCGTTTTTTATGCTCACTTACTCCCCCGCAGTTATTGTCTCCTCAGGTATAATACGTCAGCTGTTTTGACTGAATAGACCACATGAAAATTCGTATTCTGACCATTGGTCAAAAAATGCCTGCTTGGGTACTTACTGGTTTTGAAGATTATTTCAAACGCATCCAACCTTTTGTTCAGACTCAAGTGATTGAACTTCCAATGGCAAAACGCGGCAAAAATGACTCAGAAGCAGATATTTTAAAATACTGCCAAATTGAAGGTGAAAGTATTTTAAATGCGTTAAAACCAAACGAGACACTTATTGCTTTAGAAGTTGGAGGACGCGAACTTAGTACAGAAAAGCTGGCTGACACCATGAAACAATGGATGCTTGAAGGTAATGATGTTGCACTGGCTATTGGTGGCCCAGATGGCTTGTCTGATCAGGTACGTAAAGCTGCTGCCTGGCATTGGTCACTCTCAAAACTTACCATGCCCCATCCTTTAGTTCGAGTTTTATTAATTGAACAACTTTACCGAGCGATGTCTATTAATCATAATCATCCTTATCACCGTGCATAAAAAGAACAAACGTTTCATTTTAAGAACAATCCGTTGAAATCAGGATACTTTTAACATGTCCTGATTTTGGCATAATGACTATTATTCTGCTTTTCAACTCAGGTGTAATGAAATGGAACTACAAACCCTTCCCGGACTGTTTATTTCACATGGTTCACCCATGCTTGCACTTGATCCAGAACAAGTGGGTCCTGCCTTACATCGTCTTAGTGTGAATTTACCTACCCCAAAGGCAATCATCGTGATGTCTGCTCACTGGGAAAGTAAAGCGCTTGAAGTAAGTAGTTCAACACGTCCAGAAACATGGCATGACTTCCGTGGTTTCCCACCAGAGTTATATGAAATTCGCTATAGCGCACCAGGTCAACCAGAACTTGCCGAAGAAATCTTAAAGTTGTTGGCAGATGCTCACTTCGTTGCTCATGCCAATAGTACCCGCCCTCGCGACCATGGTGTATGGATGCCTCTTTTACATATGTATCCAGATGCAGACATTCCTGTTGTTGAAATTTCTTTACCAATGAGCTTAAGCGCACAAGAAATTTATAGAATTGGGCAAACACTTGCGCCTTTACGTGAAAAGCAAATTTTACTGATTGGTTCTGGAAGTATTACCCATAATCTTGCTGAATTGTCATGGCAAGGTGATAGTTCAAAAGTTCCTGAATGGGCTTCAACGTTTAGAAATACTGTTGTTAATAAACTTTCACATCAAGATTACGATGGCGTGTTGGAATGGCAATCATTGCCTTATATAAAACGTAATCATCCAACTCTTGAACATTTTGCGCCGTTGTTTTTCGCTATGGGAACTGGCCATCGTTTTACGATTGTTCATAGCAGCTTCACAATGGGCTCTTTAGGTATGGATATATACCGTTTTGATTAATTTTTAGGAAATACCCCGTTTTTTCGGGGTATACCACTATTTTTATTAAAAATTCGAATAATTTACAAACTTATACATTTTAAAAACCGAAACAATCATATGTTTACATTTTATTTTTTTAAGAATGTTTTAAGCTTAGTGCTGTTGTTTTTTTACTTGAAGTTTTTTAAATGAAAATTAAATATTTAATTCTTGCGTTGTTACCTTTTTCTTTGATGGCGTGTCAAACAGTTTCAAATACTCAAGCTCCAATTGTATCTGAGCAACAACAAAATCTTGCAGCAACTTTAAGTGAATATGCTTGGACTTATCAAAATGTAAAAGCTTCTAAGCCACTTGTTCTTAATTTTAATGCAGATGGTAAATTAGCAATTAACACAGGTTGTAATGGTCAAGGTGGTACTTGGAAAGTTGAAGGCAACCAACTTGTAACCTCTCCTCTCGCATCGACAATGATGGCTTGCCAAGACGATTTAATGAAACAAGAACAATTGTCTAATAGCATCTTTAGTGAAGCAAAATTGCCAATCGAAATTAGTAATAGCAGTGGTCAGGTAATCTTAAGCGTGACAGATAAAGCAGGTCAAAAGCATATTTTCCAAGGCGTAAAAGCAACTAATACTCAAGCTTTAACTGATTATTCATGGTCATACCAACCTGAAAATACTAAAAAGCCGATCGTTCTTAACTTCACAAACGACCGTTTGTCTATCGCAACAGGTTGTAACCGTCAAGGTACAACTTGGAAAGTTGAAAACAATACCATCGTAACTGCTGATGTCATGTCGACAATGATGGCGTGTGAACCTGCGTTAATGAAACAGGAACAATTCTCTAGCAGCCTGTTCCAAAAACGTGCGATTCCATTTGAACTTAATACGACAAATGCTGATCAACCAACATTAACAATCCTTGATGCTCAAGGTCAGAAATATACTTTCACAGGTAAAATGACACCTGAAGCAAAATACCAGTCTGAAGGTAAAACTGTTTTCCTTGAAGTAGCACCAGAAACTAAATCTTGTACGGGTGTTGCGCCACAAACTTGCTTGCAAGTTCGTGAAGTTAAATATGATGACAAAGGCGTAAAAACTTATGCCGACAAAAACTGGTCATTATATTATGGTCAAATCGAAGGTTTTGAACACAATCCAAACCAACGCGTAATCTTACGTGTAAAACGTTTTGAAGTGAAAAACCCAGCAGCTGATCAATCTAGCCAAGCAGATGTGTTAGATATGATTGTAGAGCAAGAAATGGTTAAAAAGCCTAAAAAATAATTTTTAGACTAAAAAATCCGATGCAAAAGCATCGGATTTTTTATTTCTATATTTTAATAAATACCTTGTGCAAGCATGGCATCAGCAACTTTTACAAAGCCCGCAATATTGGCACCATCTACATAGTTCACAGTACCGTCTTCTTTTGTACCGTATCTTACACAATTGGCATGAATGTCTTTCATGATTGCATGTAAACGTTCATCGACTTCAGCATGTGTCCAGCCCAAGCGAATTGCATTTTGAGACATTTCTAAGCCAGAAGTTGCTACACCACCTGCATTAGATGCTTTACCAGGGGCATATAAAATCTTAGCTTCAATAAAATGCTCAACTGCCTCAAGTGTAGATGGCATGTTAGCGCCTTCAGCTACACAAATGACACCATTAGCAATAAGTGTTTTAGCATCTTCGCCTGTTAATTCATTTTGTGTAGCACATGGTAAAGCAATATCTACAGGAATATGCCAAGGGGTTTTACCTTCAAAATATTCAAAACCATGCTTAGAAGCAAACTCCGAAATACGCCCACGCTTAACGTTTTTCAGCTCCATGACCTCAGCAAGCAACTCATCTGTAAAGCCATTTTTTAGATAAACAGTACCGTTCGAGTCTGACAAGGTAACCACTTTCGCACCTAAGAACATTGCCTTCTCTGCCGCATATTGCGCAACGTTACCAGAACCAGATACTGAAACAGTTTTACCAGCAAAAGATAGCCCACGTGTTTTTAGCATTTCTTCTGCAAAATAAACCGTACCATAACCTGTTGCTTCCGGACGCATTAAGCTACCGCCAAATGAAATTCCTTTACCAGTAAATACACATGCCGTGTCATTACTGAGCTTTTTCATCATGCCAGCCATGTAGCCTACTTCACGCGCACCCACGCCAATATCTCCAGCTGGAATATCGGTATTGGGACCTAAATGACGGTAAAGCTCAATCATGAGTGCCTGACAGAACCTCATAATTTCAGCATCAGATTTACCTTTAGGGTCAAAATCTGAACCTCCTTTTCCTCCACCCATCGGCAAAGTAGTCAGTGAGTTTTTAAAAGTTTGCTCAAATCCTAAAAATTTTAAAATAGATAGGTTGACCGACGGATGGAAACGCATACCGCCCTTGAATGGACCAATTGCTGAATTGTATTGAACACGGAAAGCACGGTTTACTTGAGTCTGCCCTTGATCATCCATCCATGAAACACGAAATTGAATCACACGCTCAGGTTCAACCAAACGCTCTAACAATCCCTGCTCTGCATATTCCGGATTTTTTTCAATGAATGGCCACAAACTTGTCATGACTTCTTCGACAGCTTGTAAAAACTCAGGTTGATGCGGATCACGCGCTTGCACGTAATTCAGGAATTCATTCAGATTGTTATATTTCAATGCACGGTCCTCAGCATAGTAATGAATTAAATTGGTGCAATACATTTTAAAATGCATCATTTAGCAGCAAAATATTAAATCCCTTTCCATCAATTTTAACAATAGTTATTTTAAATTATTTTATTTTACTTAATTATCATAAACTTAATTTTAGAAAAACTATCTAAAAATCAAAAATAGTCATTTATCTTTTCAGTTTTATTGATCTATTATTGTGCAATATTAGCTACATTTTAGGTCAATCAAAAAGCCAATAAATTCGTTAAAATCCATTGACCTTACTTAGGTTTTTCTTCATTATCGCATCGTTTTAAGCAAGCTATTTTCCTCTATGAATCCATCTATTTCTCTCATACGCGAGATTGATGCGTTATTACCACAAATACAATGTGGTTTATGTGGACACCGTGACGGCTGTCTACCTTACGCAAAGTCCATTGCTGAAGGTGAAGAAGCAAATAAATGTGTTCCTGGTGGACAGCCAGTGGCAGATGCGCTCGCAAAATTATTAAATCGTTCATCGTTACCTGCTGAAACAAGTGTCTGGCCTGTACAAGCCGATGGACGCCCGCAACGCATGAAAGCGATTATTCGCGAAGACGAATGTATCGGATGTACAAAATGTATTAATGCTTGTCCTGTAGATGCCATTATTGGTAGTGGTAAGCTCATGCATACCATCTTGACTGATTTGTGTACAGGTTGTGAGTTATGTATTCCACCCTGCCCAGTTGACTGTATTGATCTGGTCGAAGACACTCAAGCTTTGCCGAACGAACAACAGCGCATTGCAGAGCAAGATGATTTAAGACAACGTTACTACGCGCATATTCAACGCGAAGAAAAACGTCGTATACATCGTAAAGGGCCTGTTGTACGCGCTGAAATCGATACACAACTTTTTGCACAGTTTTCTCAAGCACTTGATGATTTACCTTCAATTCAAATCATTGAGAAGCCAAAAGAAGCGGTTGTAAATGATGCAAAAACTACGATTGAATTAGCTAAAATTCGCACACAAATTAAAAAGTTGGAAAAGCAGCTCAGTGTTCGAGAAGATGCAAAAAAACGTCTTCAACTTGATGAACTACAACAGCAACTCATTCAATTACAGGAGGTCTGAATGGCCGTCAAAAACATGACGAAAAAGCAGATTCAAATTTTCTTTGAACGCCTTCGTGAACAAAGACCTTCTCCAGAAACCGAATTAAAATATTCATCACCTTTTGAATTATTAATTGCCGTCATGTTATCGGCACAAGCAACCGATGTTAGCGTAAACAAAGCAACAGATAAGCTTTATCCTGTCGCCAATACTGCTGAAAAAATCTATAACTTAGGTGTAGACGGCTTAAAAGAATATATAAAGACCATTGGCCTTTATAACGCGAAAGCTGAAAATGTTATTAAGACCTGTAAGATTTTAATGGAGCAATTTAACGGCGAAGTTCCAAGTAATCGAAAAGACTTGGAAGCTTTACCAGGTGTAGGTCGTAAAACAGCCAACGTGGTTTTAAATACAGCATTCGGGCAACCAACTATGGCTGTCGACACACACATTTTCCGTGTGGGAAATCGTACTGGCTTAGCAGTAGGTAAAAATGTTCTTGAAGTTGAACACCGTTTAGTTAAGGTAATTCCAAAAGAATTTATTATAGATGCACACCACTGGCTGATATTACATGGCCGTTATTGCTGTATTGCCCGTAAACCGAAATGTTTCGAGTGTGTTGTTGCTGATGTATGTAACTGGCCAGACCGCTTTGAATTTGGCGCCACAAAAGCAATTCCAACAAAAAACCTCAGTTAATCCTGAGGTTTTTTAAGCTGCTGCAATTTGGGATGTAGTTGACGTTCTCGTCCGTTCTTTTTATTTTCCAAAGCCTGTTGTTTCTGCACATGACGCAACATTTTTTGACTTTGATATAGTAAAAATAACAATAGTGCCAGACTCAGCAATACCACTAAAAACAAAATGATTTTCATATCGTTCTCCCGCACTCAATGAAAGAAAAGAGCCCTCATAAAGAGGGCTCTTTATCACAAATAATATTAAATTATTTGTCTAAGATGTTGAACAAATCTTTTTGTACATCTTCAATAGTGCGCAAGCCATCAAGCTTGTCATAAGTTGGCGCATTTTCACCAGAAGCAGCACGGCCTTGATAGAAACCAACTAATTGCTCTGTTTCAGTATGATAAGACGCTAGACGCTTACGGATGGTTTCTTCTTGGTCATCTGGACGTTGAACAAGATCTTCACCAGTTTCGTCATCTTTACCTTCCACTTTAGGTGGATTGTATACAGTGTGGTAAACACGGCCAGAAGCTGGGTGCTGACGGCGACCAGAAAGACGTTTTACGATTTCTTCGTCAGGTACATCAATTTCAATCACGTGATCGATGCTGATGCCTTCTTTTTCCAATGCTTCTGCTTGAGGAATCGTGCGTGGGAAGCCGTCAAAAATACAACCATTCACGCAGTCCGGTTGAGCAATACGTTCTTTTACTAAACCAATAATGAGTTCATCTGAAACTAAACCGCCAGATTCCATTACACTTTTAGCTTTTAAACCTAATTCAGTACCTTCACGAATTGCAGCACGGAGCATATCACCGGTTGAAATTTGTGGGATATTGTAGCGCTTACAGATCAACTGAGCCTGAGTACCTTTGCCTGCCCCAGGTGGTCCGAGTAAGATAATGCGCATAAAAAACATCCTCATTTAAAACAATGAATGTGAGGTCTGGCAGATTTAATTTCGTTGATCCTGATAGATCCTGCCCGACTTCGAATTATAAGAAAGCCACAAACAAATGTATTGTACCAGCAATAAATCCGGTTACCCCACCTAGTACAATAAGAATCCACTCGTCCTCTTGGAATGCTGGACGTAACAAATTCTGAAACTCTTTTGGTGTCAGTTCACGAATACGCTCTTTAAACATTTGAAAAATCTTCTGTGCCCGGCTTGCATTCAGTGCAGGGTCACATACGGGTCCCATCGTAATTTCAATTGAACGATCAATCAAGTCCGTCTTTAATCTTGCGTACTCTCTTGGGCCCAAAGAAAGCTGTAAAGATGTACGAACAAGTGGAGTTTCCATAATTTCGTTAATATGACGTTTAACAATACGACGTGTTTTGTCCTTGCGTGAACCGTACATCATTTCTGTCATAATCGATTTTAACGTAATTAGGTCTTCTGTCACTACACTAGAAAAGACTTCAGAGACTTCTTCTTGACGCTTCATGAAAGCACCTTGGAAATTATAGGTACCGATTCGTAAAACAGGCACAATCCAAGGGAACTTGCGATCTTTGGTTAATCTAAATATTTGCGGATAACGAACGTAATGTGGCTCAATTGGGTTAAATACCATCCAGATTGCAATCCAGTTGGTTAAAAAGCCCCAAATAGATGCCCAAAATGGTACCGTCCAATGCCAAGGTACAACAAACCAGACAACCATCTGGAAAATACCGAAGAACATCCCGATTAGAGCACTAATATGCCAAATAAAGTTGATTTCTTTTTGCCCAACTTTTAAAAACATACGTACCATTAAACGGCGGTCACCTTCCATTTGGCTCACCACCATTTCACGCATATCAACCAGTGACTCGACATTCATGGTCAGTTCAGTTACTAATTCTCTTAGCACACCTGGTAACTGCTTATGTGCTTGAGCATAAATACGGCGTTTAATCGAATAAGGTAAATTTTCCCAAAGCACTGCATTACGATCGATCATCACTTCATCAATCAAATGCTCAAGTTCAAATCCGACTTGTTCACCAATAATACGTGCCATGTCTTCAGGGTCCATTGCCTCTAAAAACTCACGTAAAGAGCCTAACTTAGATAGAGTATTATCGGTAATAATTCCTGAGATACGCCCTGCTTTACGTGGCACAATACCTTGCCAGCCGACTGGTAAAGGTCCTAAATGGAATCCCCAAAACTTGATTGGGTAAAACACCATTTTTAAAGCCATCCACACATGTGCCCATGTGACAAAGGCAGTGACCGGAATGATACTCAAAACGGCCCAAAAATCAGGTCTGTGTAAAAAGGTCTGCCACAATCCGCTGACGTACTCTAACATGTAAGACTCTCGTATTTATTTGTGCTCTGCTTATGGCGAGTTAACGATAAGCTGCTTTGTTTTATAAACCAAAACTTAGAGAATAAGAAAATTGTATTTGCGGTTTTGTATTGGCAGCAACGGCTCCATTTTGATCAGTTAATTTTTCAGCTGCTCCAATACCCACACTAAAGGTACTAATCCTTTCTGAATTCAACAATACATATGCCAAATCGACGCCAGCACCTAAACGAGATTTATAATCTCCGTCTACAGATTTGCTATCAAGATGTCCAGCATAAAAGCCAATATAGTAACCATTCTTATCAGTTCCGGTAAGGTAGTAAGGATAGCGAAATCCGACTTGTCCACCGGCAGTTTTATCACCATTTAAAAATGCACCAACTTTTGCATAAGCAATCCCATAAGGATTTACCCACTCACCATTGAGATGTAACAATTTTTGAGTAAAACCTGCGCCTACATTCCAAGTTGCTGCTTTATGATCTGCTAATTTTGCTTCTGGAAGAAATGAATAATCTTGAGCATGAGCCCAACTACTTACTGTCAAAACTGCAAGTAAGGGATAAATTTTTCTCATTATTTTCTCCATTTTCCCTAATCGTATGGTGAGAACAACCCTATTCTATTGAATGAGAGACTTTAACAGAATTATTTTGCTTCTTATATACAAGACTCTACAATTTTGTTGTCTACAAAGTCAAAAAAGCCAATTTGTTTCTTCACTGAAACTTTGAAAATTATGCAATATTTTAACTGCGCTTGCGTTAGAATAAGCAGCTATTTTTCTCATCCTATGTCATTAAGTCGATCCGTATGAAACAGCACTTTCCTTTAAAAGATATCCAGCAAGAAAAGCGCATTTATCGAGGTCGTATATTTTTTGCCGTAGGTCTTGTGATTATTTGTCTATTAGTATTAGCAAGCCGATACGCCTATCTACAAATTTTTCATTACGATGAGTTCTCGACCGCATCGGATAAAAACCGTATTCGCTTACAACCTCTCCCCCCTGCTCGTGGTTATATTTATGACCGTAATGGCGTTTTATTAGCAGATAACTATCCTGTTTTTACCGCAACATTAAGTAAGGCTGATGTTGAAGATCCGGATGCGGTTATTGAACAATTACAACCCATTTTAGAGCTGACTCAAGAAGATGTAGACCGCTTTAAAAGCCGTATTAAAACGGCGCGTAAAACTGAACGCGTAGCAATTAAGCTGAACTTAACCGAGACAAATATTGCCAAGTTTAGTGAAGTTAAATACAAATTCCCTGGGGTGAGAATTGAAACCCAAATGACGCGCTATTATCCGCATGGTGAGTTGTTTGCTCATGTGATTGGATATGTGGGCCGTATTAACGATAAAGAATTAAAAAGTATTGATAAAGATTTATACGCTGGAACAAACCTGATTGGTAAAATCGGCGTAGAGAAAAGTTACGAAGATTTACTTCATGGAACACCGGGTTATGAATCTGTGGAAGCAGATGCTCATAGTAATGTATTGCGCCATTTAGGACGTAAAGACCCAACTCGCGGTAATGACCTGTACTTATCATTAGATTATGGTTTACAAGTCGTAGCATCACAGCAACTTGCTGGACGCCGTGGTGCAATTGTTGCGATAGACCCACGTACAGGTGAAATTCTTGCGTTGGTTTCAAGTCCAAGCTTTAACCCAAACTTATTTGTGACGGGCATTAATCATAAAGATTATAGCTCGCTACGTGACAACATCGATCAACCTCTTTATAACCGTGCTGTTCAAGGGGCATACCCTCCTGGTTCGACCATTAAACCAATGGAAGCGATGGGTGGTTTACATTATGGTATTGTCGACTGGTCTACTGCTATTTCCGATCCGGGCTACTTCCATTTACCTGGAGACTCTCATAAATTCCGTGACTGGAAAAAAACTGGTCATGGCATCGTGAACATGCATAAAGCGATTATCATGTCTTGCGATACCTATTTTTATATTTTGGCAAATCAAATGGGCATCGACCAGATGAACCAATGGATGCGCCAATTTGGCTTTGGTCAAAAAACAGGTGTCGACTTACCAAGTGAAAGTGAAGGTTTATACCCAAGTCCAGAATGGAAAATGCGTACACGCAAAACTAAATGGATGAAAGGTGAAACAATTTCCGTCAGTATTGGTCAAGGTGCATTTACTGCAACTCCATTACAACTTGCAATGGCAACTGCTATTACAGCGAATCACGGCTCTCATGTAGTTCCACATGTTTTACGTGCATCGCATGGTGCAAAACCTTTTACAGTCCGTAATGCGCCTGATGGAAAAATTAATTTCAACGGTACAGACGAAGACTGGGTAAAAATGCGAGAAGCCATGATTGATGTAATTCAATCAGGTACTGGACGTGGTATCCGTACATCGCTCTATCAAATTGCCGGAAAAACAGGTACGGCACAGGTTAAGAGTATCGCGCAAGGTAAACGCTACAACGAAGCTGCGCTTAGTGAACGCCAACTTGACCATGGTCTTTTTGTTGGGTTTGCACCTGCCGATAAACCAGAAATTGCTATTGCGGTCATTTGGGAAAATGGTCGTCATGGTGGTTCCGCAGCTCAACTTGCTAAGCCAATATTTGATTACTGGTTATTAACCCGCAATAAAAATCCAATTCGTCCAGCCAACCATCAAGTTAATGGTGGCCTTATGACAGCCGGAATTAAACCGGGCGAGCTTCCAAGTGGCGGCGAAACAGCTAGCTCTACTCCAGCAGCTGCTACAACTACCGCAGCAGCAACATCTGCTCCACAAGCTGCTCCTGCTCGCCCTGCTACAAATGAGATCGATGAATAATGAAAAATCAGTTGCGCATTATTGGGGGCGAATGGAAAAGACGAGTTTTGCCATTTGCCAGTATTGAGGGTTTAAGACCAACCCCAGATCGTGTCCGTGAAACGTTATTTAATTGGCTCATGTGGGACATTCAAAATGCTCAGGTTCTCGACATCTGTACAGGTTCTGGTGCATTAGGCTTTGAAGCACTTTCGCGCGGTGCCGCATTTGTTTATATGATTGAACCTGATAAGACTCAAGCACGATTTTTAAAAGAGAATATCCAGCTTTTAAAAGCGCAAAATTGTCATTTAGTTAATGCAACTGCTCAACAAGCATTACCGCGCCTAAAAGAACAATTTGATGTAGTTTTTTTAGATCCGCCTTATAGTCTCGATCTATGGCAAGAGCTCGCTCACTTGGCAGATTCACATATTAAAAAGAATGGATACATTTATGTTGAAGCTGACCGAGATTTATCTCAGCTTCAACTTCCTGCAACATGGCAACAAGTTAAAACCACTAAAGCTGGTACAGTCCATGCAGGTCTTTATCAGAAAATTTAATCATGTAGAATTTTTATAACGAATTACTTTAACTGATCTATTTATCTGAATTAGATTATTTTAATTTTGCATTTCAGAATAAATAGATCGTAAAAAATCGTATGAGTTGAGCTCGGTCGTAAGGAAAACTCGAAATATATTCATAACCAATTTTTAGTCTTGGATTAACACTATAGTTAACTCCATACCCAACTGAAATGGATAAATCTTGAATATTAATATGATTCGTTAAACCAGCGATGCTTTTGCTGTGAAGTTGCCCCGTATCATAGGCTGTATAATTATAAATCACCCAACACTCATTTGAATAAAATTCGTTTTTAAGCACATTATAGTTATTAATTTCATCATCATGCTCAATTGCCAACCGCCTTTGTTCCAAGTTTAAATCTGATTGATCTAACAACTGATCTGTATTTAATAAAGCAGAATCATCGCTTTCTGGTTGAAAAAAATCATAAGCCTGAATATATCCACTATAAAGCATAGTGATCACTGTAAAAACAGTATAAAAAATTTTCTCTACACACATTTTATTTTGCAAATTCAAAAAGGTAGCTTAAAGCTACCTTTTTTTGCAAGGTTTTAATTAACTTAAACCAATGACTGCCACAATTGCTGCGCAGGTACCCATAATTTTTTTGCCATAAGGTACATATCGTGTAAATATTGCGCCTAATGCAAGTCCAGCACAATAAATAAGTGCCATACCGGTAACCATACCAGTTACTAATGCAACAATATGCCCTGCATGTGCTAACTCAACTCCATGAGCTACTCCATGAAAACTTGCGAGTAAAGCAGCAGCCATAGGCCATATCCGATTTGATTTTGTCCATAATGCAATCGCTGTAACAATCAAAGAAGCAATAATCCCATATTCAGCGATACTCTCTGGTATTAGACCTTGGGCACCTACTAAAAAGCCTACAATCAAAGCAATACTTAGAGTAATGACACCGGCAATTTTCCATTGTTTAGCTGCTGACCATAATAAGATACCAAAACCTAAAGCCATCACTAAATGATCGAGACCAGTAAAAGGATGAATAAAACCTGCTACAAATCCAGAATGCTCATGATCATGACCCGGGTGTGCCATAGCTAACACAGGTAACATGCTAAGGAGCCCGACACTACATTTTTTAATGAAATTCATAGTTACTCCTTAAGCTTTAAACAGCCCTTGCTTCTCAATAAATTGAATAATTTCTTCAAGCCCATCTTGTGTTTTCATGTTTGAAAATAAAAATGGTTTTTCACCACGCATACGTTTCGCATCTTGGTCCATCACATCAAGATTTGCACCAACCATAGGTGCAAGGTCAGTTTTATTAATAATCAGTAAATCTGACTTGGTAATACCCGGCCCACCTTTACGTGGAATTTTTTCACCACCTGCCACGTCAATAACATACAAGGTTAAATCAGAAAGTTCTGGGCTAAATGTTGCGGCCAAATTATCGCCACCGCTTTCAATAATAATGAGTTCTAAGCCATCAAATTTCTCACACAAATCATCAATCGCGGCCAAGTTAATTGAGGCATCTTCACGAATTGCTGTATGAGGGCAACCACCTGTTTCCACACCCACAATACGATCTGGTGACATCGCTTCATTACGGGTTAAAAAGTTTGAATCTTCTTTGGTATAAATATCATTTGTCACTACAGCCATATTGTATTTATCACGTAAGGCACGGCATAAGTTAAGCGTAAGTGCTGTTTTACCTGAACCGACTGGTCCGCCAATTCCAACTCGTAATGGACTACGTTCTGTCATGATTTTTATCCTTTTATTTCCTAATTTTAAGATCTGAATAATCGTGAATATTGTGTTTCGTGTTTCATACTCAGCATGGCATAGCGAGGTAAAGCACTACTCAGTTGCTCATCTTTAAGTTTTAAAGCCTTCTCTACAGCG
This sequence comes from Acinetobacter nosocomialis, assembly GCF_041021905.1. Taxonomy (NCBI): domain Bacteria; kingdom Pseudomonadati; phylum Pseudomonadota; class Gammaproteobacteria; order Moraxellales; family Moraxellaceae; genus Acinetobacter; species Acinetobacter nosocomialis. Next base: position 1,095,491 of record NZ_CP157432.1, on the reverse strand, counting down.
TGTGGTACTCGCCCATGCAAATGCCACAAAATTCTTTGTCCTGCCATTTGTCCCAATGGGACTGTTTTTACGGCTGCTAAAACCTGATTTTCTAAAACAGTAAAGGTATACGCCGTGAGTACATCAATATCTTTAAGCTCTAAACGCCCACAAAGCTGTGCATAGACAGGTACAAAACCAAACTGCTTTTTAACCTCAACTGGCTTTTTCAAAACATCTTTAATCCATGCATTTAAAGAAAATGCGAGTTGCTGAGATTCAGCAAGTAGCTCTTTACTTTCTCGGCTTGCCTTATACAAATGTGCCCAAGTCAAGAACTCGTCTGAGTCATCATAATGTTGCATAAGACGCTTAAGTACAGGTAACTCAAAGCGTACCAACAACATTTCAAGCACTTCTTCAAAGTAAGCAATGGCAGAGCTTTCATCGTGTATTAAGCCAATATCAATGGCTGTTTCTACACCTTGTGAATAACAATACGCTCCAACTGGCAATGCCGTCGAAGACAGTGTCAGCAGTTGAAGTAATTGCGCTGCGTTATGAATGGACATGGTGCAAAGCTTTGATTGGGCTTAAACGATGATCATGGCTATGCTGTGCATAGGCACCACTTTCAGGCTCGAACGGATGATCGGTTTCTGTCACAGTAAGCCCCAAACCTTCTACCATTTCAGCAAGTACATGATCAGGCTCAAAATATAAAGCTGTTGGTGTCAGCATTAATGGAACATGTCGGTTACCTAAATGATAGGCCGCTTTAAGCAAATCAAATTCAGTCTGAGCAGTAACTTGCATTAACCGTTCAGGTTTTGCATCAACTCGCAATACATCGCCCTCTTGCGTTGCAATATATGAACCACTACGCAAAATGCCAGTACGAGGCAAATCCGCACCGATATCTACGCCACTTGCTAAAGCCGCTCGAAAACGTGATTTCTGACGGGTATCAAACGTTAGCTCAACCGTTTCAAATGTCTGATCAGGAGAAATATCTTCAAGACGTTGGGTGTAAATTTTCATTTAGCTTTTCTCTCCTTACTTATTTCTTTCATATAAGTTAATGAGGCAAATCACCTCTATAAAATTCATTAAAATAAGAAATAACGCTGTGCCATTGGTAACACGTCAGCAGGCTCACACGTTAGTAATTCACCATCTGCTCGTACCTCGTAAGTTTCGGGATGCACATGCATAACTGGACAATATGTATTGTGTTTCATATCGGCTTTGGTAATTGAACGCGTATTTTTACATGGGCTAATTAACTTTTTCAGATTTAGTTTCTCAGCAACTTTTTCATCAATTGCTGCTTGAGATAAAAAGGTAATACAAGTGTTATGCACACCACGCGGATAAGCCCCAAACATTGGACGGTAATGCACAGGTTGAGGGGTTGGAATGGAAGCATTAATGTCACCCATCGGTGCAGCTGCAATCATGCCACCTTTAATAATCATGGAAGGTTTTACGCCAAAAAACGCAGGCTTCCATAACACTAAATCAGCAAGTTTTCCGACTTCAACCGAACCGATTTCATGGCTTAAACCATGGGTAATTGCTGGGTTAATTGTATACTTGGCAATGTAGCGTTTAACCCGATTATTATCATGAAGCTCATTGTCACCCTCTAATGGGCCACGTTGTACTTTCATTTTGTGGGCAGTTTGCCAAGTACGTAAAATGACTTCACCCACGCGCCCCATCGCCTGCGAGTCTGATGACATCATGGCAATTGCACCTAAGTCTTGTAAAATATCTTCGGCAGCAATAGTTTCACGGCGAATACGACTTTCCGCAAAAGCAATATCTTCAGCAATTGCAGGGTCTAAATGATGACAAACCATGAGCATATCTAAATGCTCGTCAATGGTATTAATGGTATAAGGTCGCGTTGGGTTGGTCGAAGATGGCAAGACATTACTTTGCCCAATTGCTTTTAAAATATCGGGAGCATGTCCACCACCTGCACCTTCAGTATGGTACGTATGAATGGTACGATCTTTAAAAGCTGCTAGGGTTTCCTCTAAAAAACCACCTTCATTTAAAGTATCCGTGTGAATTGCGACCTGAACATCAAACTCGTCTGCCACACTCAAGCAGTTATCAATTGCTGCTGGTGTTGAGCCCCAATCTTCATGTAATTTTAATCCAATTACCCCAGCCTTAATTTGCTCACGAATAGGGTCAGGTAAACTCAAATTCCCTTTGCCTAGCAGGCCAATATTCATAGGCAAATCATCAATCGCCTGCAACATGGTCGCAATATGCCAAGGCCCTGGAGTTACTGTGGTTGCCGAAGTTCCGGCTGCTGGTCCTGTACCCCCACCTACCATTGTTGTTGTCCCAGACATCAGCGCGGTTTCAACCTGCTGCGGGCAGATCCAGTGAATGTGGGTATCAATACCACCTGCCGTTAAAATTTGCCCTTCACCCGCAATCACTTCTGTTGCAGCACCTAAAGGAATAGTAATGTCAGGTTGAATATCGGGGTTTCCAGCTTTTCCTATTTTCCAGATTCGGCCATTTTTTAAACCTACATCGGCTTTAACAATTCCCCACCAATCCAGAATTAAAGCATTGGTTATGACTGTATCGGCAACTTCATCAGCTAAAAGTTGCGATTGTCCCATCCCGTCACGAATGACTTTACCACCGCCAAATTTAACTTCTTCACCATATGTCGTTAAATCTTGTTCAACCTCAATAAAAAGCTCTGTATCAGCTAGTCGAATACGATCTCCAACCGTTGGACCAAACATCTCAGCATATGCACGACGTGACATTTTCATACGATTAGTTCCTTATTTTTCTGATAGCAAAGCATAATATTTTGTCATCGGGATAAACCGGATTCCCCATTTTTCAGCAGCATCACCACTTACAATAAAACCAAATTTTTCATAGATATCTTGAGCATAAAAACTTGAATTCACCGTAATTTTTTCAACGTCTATATTTTCATTTTTAATTTTTTCTTCTATGAAATCCCAAAGTTGTCGCCCTAGACCTAGTTTCAAATGTGTTTTTTTAATAAAAAAATGCATTAAATGTGAGGGTTCCATATAAGCGACTATACCCACGACCTGTTGATCAATCTCTCCAACAAAATAATGAATATCTTCTCGATCAAAAATTGTTTGTATGACTTCTGGTTTAAAGCGTGAGCGCCCTTCATCATTTGCAATCACTTGATCTACATATGGAGCAATTATGGCAACAATATTATCCGTGTCATCTTTCGTTGCTTTTCTAATCAACATTTTCATCCAAACGCCCCATTACCCGACCAGCAAAACCATATACTTCTCGCTTACCAGCTAAAGCAACAAGTTCCACTTCTCGGCTTTGCCCTGGTTCAAAACGTATCGCAGTACCCGCCGCAATATTTAAGCGAAAACCCTTTGCTATCTCACGATCAAACTGTAAGGCATCGTTTGCTTCATAAAAATGAAAATGTGAACCCACCTGAATAGGCCTGTCGCCAAGATTAGCCACCACAACTTTTAAAGTTTCTCGTCCGACATTCAGTTCAATATCAGTGTCTGGAGTAATAACTTCACCGGGGATCATAAGCGTTCCTTTTATACTATTGGCTGATGAACAGTGACTAATTTCGAACCGTCAGGAAAAGTTGCTTCGACCTGAACCTCAGCAATCATTTCCGCTACGCCATCCATAACATCTTCACGCTTTAATAAAGTCGTGCCAAAGTGCATAAGTTCACTCACCGTCATTCCATCTCGAGCACCTTCAAGTAAGGCTGCCGAAATAAACGCAACAGCTTCTGGATAATTCAGCTTTAAACCTCGTGCTTTACGACGCTCAGCCACCAAACCTGCGGTAAAAATGAGTAACTTATCTTTTTCTGTTGGATTGAGTTCCATATCTCTTTCCTAATAGCATCTAGTTTTCTTTAAGCAAAATGCGTGCTCAAAAGCAGCATACTTGTTTTAATCGTTTTTAAAATACGCAATTTAACGTAAATTAAGTTTTCCAAATTCTTGGGAATTCCTCATCTAAATCAAACCAATACCGTCTTAATCTTGCTCTTATAGCCGCGAAAGCATCATGGCAAACTCGCACATCATTTCCTAAAAACCGCGCACACAGCACATCTTCTAGTAACGTCAAAGTCACAGGCACATCCATACGCATAATGAGTTCACGAATGAGTTCAATATGTTGCTCTAAATAAAATGAAGAACGGAATTTTGCTGGCGGTACAGCCCAGAAACTTGCCATTACAGCCAGATTATTCATTCCTAAACATGAGCTTAACCAGCGATCTCCCCCCTCAAAATATAAAGTATCGGCAACTAGTAATTTATTCTCACGCCATAACTTAAATTGATTGTGATAACTTCCATGAACAAAATTCTCAGCTCGAGCCTGTCGGCCCAAAACCAGCATATCCCATCCAATAAAACTTGCTGTTTGTTCAAGGTGAATATGTGTTTCCGAATGTGCTACAGCACCATCAAATAACATCGTTTCTTGTGGCATCCACTCTAAAATAGAGTCATTTTTTACAGTCAGATAAATATGCTGAAAAGCCTGTTTACCATTGGTTCTATACCATTTCCCAGCTCCAGGTGTGGTAATAACTGCATGTGCCTGCTCTGCTGTTTCAATTTGGAAAGTAAGATGATCCCCTCCTGCAATTCCTGCTGGTGGATGAACAATAATAGCGTGGCAAACTCCAGTTTTTTCGGGCCAGAGCATTTTTTGCACCCGAACAGGGCCATGATGTTTTCTATGACTCATTATGGTGCGAGAATTTTTAAAACTAAAACCAAGCTCTAATTGTGCATACCAAAATGGTGCTAAAGAAGTCTGAGAAAATTGCTGAATCCGATTCATTTTGGCTCATTTTTAATAATGGCTTTTTTAGTAAGCAAAATATGCACCAAATACAAAAAGAGGTCATTACAAACTTAGAAACAATTTTTTTATTTTAATGAGTTAAAAAATAGTCAATGTCTAACATAAAACCACAGTAAAGCATGGAATTATTTATACAATAGCGCCCATCCTCGCTCTTATAAATTTTTTCCATGAAAATCTTTTTCGTGTTAGTACCTTTTGTATTTTTAACTGGGTGTATTTTTGGCCAATCTAGTGAGCTCAAACGTGCAGAAAAACTATTAAATAATTTTCAATGTAAAAATGTTGAAACCAGTGAAATGCCTACAAGCTCTATCAATTCTTATTACCAACAAACTTTAGCCGTGAGTAAAGATAAAGCGACCACTTATGTAGAAAGTTATAAAGAGGGTGAAGAATTATTCGCTATGCCTTTAGATGAAGTGGTAAAGAAGCAATATGAACTTTATAAAGCAGCATGCGACTCTCTAGGTGGAGTTTCTGCACAGCCATAATTAAAAACAGGTATCCATTAAATCGCCCGAATGGATACCTCTACCCCACCAACTTAATTTTAAAAATTACTATTAAAAGGTTCCTAATAAGCATTCACTTTACCTTTTGATAAAATTAAGCAACATAGTAACGCTTTTATTTTATTTTCTTTTTTTCTAGGCTTTAAATACTTTTTATTTTTTATTTTGAGGTTTTGGTCATTATGAAAAAATCATTATTAGCAATTGCACTTATGAGTACTCTCCTTGTCGCATGTAATAAACACGAAAATAAAACAGAGACAACTTCTGATGCATCTACCCCTGTACAAACTACTGAAGCAAGTAATGCTGTTGCCGTAGATACTGAACATACAGCAGAGAACTCTCTCGACTGGAATGGTAAATACAAAGGAACACTTCCTTGCGCAGACTGTGAAGGCATCAAAACTGAATTAAAATTAAAAGATGATAAAACTTATGAGTTGAATGAAACTTATTTAGGTAAAGGTGATACAAACCCATTTGAAACACACGGTAAGTTTGCTTTCGATAAAGACAATACTTCTGTTATTACCTTAGATGATAAAGCTCAAAACCGTAAATTCTTTATTGGTGAGAATACTGCTACTGCATTAGACATGGAAGGTAAAAAAGTTGAAGGTTCTTTGGCTGAACATTATGTGTTGAAAAAAGAAGACTAATAAATTTTTTCAATATAAATAAAAAAACCGCTCATTTGAGCGGTTTTTTATGAAGTCAATTCTTAGTGAGCTGAGAATTGGTTCATTGTGTTTTTAGAGTCATCACCAGCTTTAAGTGCGTTTTCACCAGCGAAGATTTCTTTGTGATCATCACCGATGTCTGAACCAGCCATTGCTTGGTGTTTCACACATGCGATACCGCCACGGATTTCTTTACGTTGTACGCCAGCAACATAAGCTAACATACCTTGATCACCGAAGTAACCTTGTGCCAATTCGTGAGTAGAAAGAGCAGCAGTGTGGTATGTAGGAAGTGTGATCAAGTGATGGAACACACCAGCTTCACGCGCAGCGTCTGCTTGGAAAGTACGGATTTTTTCATCAGCATCAGCAGCTAATTCAGTGTTGTCGTACTCAGCGCTCATTAATTTAGCACGGTCGTAAGCAGATACATCTTTACCTTCAGCAACCCAACGGTCATACGCTTGTTGACGGAAGTTTAAAGTCCAGTTGAATGATGGGCTGTTGTTGTAAACAAGCTTCGCATTTGGAACCACTTCTTTAACACGGTTAACCATGTGTGCAATTTCTTTTACGTTTGGAGTCGGAGTTTCGATCCAAAGTAAGTCAGCACCATTTTGAAGGCTAGTGATACAGTCAAGTACAACACGGTCAATCTGAGTACCTTCACGGAATTGATATAAACCAGAAGCTAAACGAGTTGGACGGTGTAACTTGCCATCACGTTTAATTAAGATTTCATCATCAGTTGCTTCAGAAATATCAATTTCTTGAGTGTCTAAGTAGCTAATATATTTAGAGGCGATGTCACCTGGTTCTTTAACTACTGGGATGCTTTGAGTAAGGTCAGCACCTTCAGAGTCAGTACGAGCAACAATAACGCCTTCTTCTACACCTAATTCTAAGAATGCATAACGAAGAGCATGGATCTTAGCGATGAAGTCAGCATGTGGAACAGTTACTTTACCAGCTTGGTGACCACATTGTTTTGCATCAGATACTTGGTTTTCGATTTGAAGCGCACAAGCACCAGCTTCAATCATTTTCTTAGCAAGTAAGTAAGTTGCTTCTTCGTTACCGAAACCAGCATCGATGTCCGCAATAATTGGCACAACGTGAGTTTCGAAGTTGTCGATTTGAGCTGTGATTTCAGCTACTTTCGCAGAGTCACCCGCTTCTTTTGCTTTGTTTAAAGCACGGAACAAGTCATTTAATTCTTTTGCATCAGCTTGACGTAAGAAAGTGTAGATTTCTTCGATTAAAGCAGGTACTGAAGTTTTTTCGTGCATAGATTGGTCAGGAAGTGGACCGAATTCTGAACGAAGTGCAGCAACCATCCAACCAGAAAGGTAGATATAACGTTTGCTAGTAGTACCGAAGTATTTTTTGTTAGCAATCATTTTTTGTTGAGCGATGAAACCATGCCAGCAACCTAATGATTGAGTATATTTGCTTGAATCAGCATCGTATTCAGCCATATCACGACGCATAATCGCAGCTGTATACTTAGCAATATCTAAACCTGTTTTGAAACGGTTTTGAAGTTGCATACGAGCAGCATCTTCTGGGCTAATGTCTGCCCAAGTGTTGCCGAATTTTGATTTTAATTCACGTACTGCATCAATCGCTGTTTGATATGTAGTCATGATATTGTCCTGTATTCATTTTAGGATTTCATCGATCGAAGCCTAGAGTCATGTTACTTAAATTTCTTATGACACCAGCTGCTTCTTCATGTACACAGCTTAGACTTAGCCAATCAATTAATCCAATATCCTTCGTTAATCTTCAGTATTTATTTAAAAAATATACCAATAAATCGATATTATAAGTAAAACTAAAAAACATAACACTTTGTTTATAAAAACAAAATAATCCTAAAGGAGTATAGTATTTTGATCAAAAAACTCTCCAAGTTTTATTTTTATACAGTTCTTAAGATTTTTCCATTCATTTTTAGTGTTAAAAGTCAATTGTAAATTAGGCGACTTTTGCCAATGAAAAAAGTCAATCAACATGCTAGAACAATACTAAATATTAATTAAAAATATTTCTTCCATAACTACAAATATAAAAACATATCAAAGATAACAAAATCGAGCATTTGAGGTGCTTTTCAGGCATACTTAATTTCAACAAAAAATGTCGTTTTTCTCATCATTTTTTCACACAATGTTCTTTAAATATGGCATAATTTGAAACAATTTTAGGGTTTTATTTTCGGTATTTTTTTTATGAATCTGGAGCGGGTAGATCTTAATCTATTAATATATCTTGATGTTCTTCTTCGTGAAAAAAATGTTACTCGCGCAGCCGAACAACTTGGTGTTACTCAACCTGCCATGAGTAATATTTTACGCCGTTTGCGTAATTTATTTAATGACCCTCTCCTGATCCGTTCATCTGAAGGGATGACGCCGACAGAACGTGCGCTTGAATTACAACCACGTATTCGCGATGCCCTTTCTGATCTTTCCATGATTTTGGAACCGCGTACCGAATTCCGCCCTTATACCAGTAATCGCGTTTTCCGTATTATGACTTCTGACTATGCAGAAGCAACCCTAGTTCCTCGTCTTGTTAAAGCTCTACGCTCTGAAGCACCCAACGTTGTACTCGATTTTCTCACTCCAAGTGACGTGTCATATAGAGACATGGAGCAAGGTAAAGTTGATCTAGCAATTAATCGCTTCAATGAAATTCCACAAAGCTTCCACCAAGTTTTAGTTTGGCGTGATAGCTTTAGCTGTATTTTAAATGACAAACACCCTGCTGTTACTCATTTAAACTTAAAAAGCTATTTAGATGCTCAACATATTTGGGTATCTAAAACTGGTATGGGTGTAGGTTTTGGGGTAAACCCTGACAAACAAGGTGGCCTAGGCTGGATTGATCAGGCATTAGAACGTATTGGTCAACGTCGTAAAATTTCTGTGTTTACGCGCCACTATCAAATGCCAGCATTACTTGCTCAAAATGTTGATTTGATTGCGACGCTTCCAACTCGAATGGCTCGTTTGCAAGCACAAAATCCAAAATTAGTCATTAAGGATCCACCGTTTTATATTCCTGAGTTCGAACTCAAGATGGCATGGTGTCCATTATTACATCATCATCCAGCTCATCGCTGGTTACGCCAACTTATTTTATTCGTTGCTCGCCAAATGATCGAAGAGGAAAATCGTGAATTCCTAACTAATAATTCACAATTTTCCCACTATTAAATAAATTTTAATTTAATTGTCTCTTTCAAACATTATCTTAAGCGCTGAGCAATCAATCTGATTACCTCAGCGCTTTTTTGTGTTAAAACATAGTCATAATAATGATGATCCTCGGGTGATTTGTGAGTCTCTTTCAAAATATCATTATCATCGTACTGCTCATCATCGCAGCAGGCTTTTTATCTTTAACTGAAATTGCTCTAGCTGGTGCCAGAAAAGTAAAGTTAAAAATTTTGGCCGAAGCTGGCGAAGAACGTGCTCAACAGGTACTTGATTTACAAGAACAATCTGCAGACTTTTTTGCAGCATCCCAAATTGGCCTAAATGCTGTCGCAATCTTAGGCGGTATCTTGGGTGAAGCTGCATTTCGTCCTTTCTTTGTCAACTTAGTTGACCGCTTTTACCAAGGTCCGTGGACGCAAACAATTGGTTTCGCCCTATCTTTCACCTTGGTAACTTCTTTATTTATTTTATTTGCCGATCTCATGCCAAAACGATTGGCAATGATTGCACCTGAAAAAATCGCAATTAGCGTGATTAATCCTATTCAGATTTTTATTAAAATCTGTAAGCCTTTAGCTTGGGGAATCAACGCAATTGCAAACTTGTTATTTCGCTTATTTAAAGTAAATACAACACGTGAAGATAATATAACTTTTGATGATATTTCAGCAGTTATGGATGCTGGTGCCCAAGCAGGCGTACTTCAGAAACAAGAACATCACTTTATTGAAAATGTATTTGAGCTTGAAGAACGCACAGTGCCGTCAAGTATGACAACGCGTGAAAATGTTGTGTATTTTACTTTAAATGAACATGAAGACAGCATTCGACAAAAACTAGCGGAATATCCTTATTCTAAATTTTTGGTTTGTAATGAAAATATTGATCAGGTTATTGGTTATGTAGATGCCAAAGATTTTTTAGTTCGTATTTTAAATAATCAATCGCCTACACAGTTAAATGAATCAACTATACGTAATGTTCTCATTATTCCTGACACTTTAACACTTTCTGAATTACTTGATCGCTTCCGCTCAACAAAAGAAAAATTTGCCGTTGTAATTAACGAATACGCGCTTGTGGTCGGTGTTATTACCTTAAGCGATATTATGATTACCGTTATGGGCGATTGGGTTACCCCAATTGAAGAAGAGCAGCAAATTATTAAACGTGATAATAATTCTTGGTTAATTGATGGAAGTACACCAATTGATGACCTAAGACATGCTCTAGAAATTGATGAAATGCCTGATGAAGAAAATTATGAAACATTAGCCGGATTTATGATGTACCGTTTACGCAAAATTCCTCGCCCCGCAGATTTTGTTGAATTCGGTGGTTATAAATTCGAAGTTGTCGATGTGGACCATTTTAAAATTGATCAGTTACTGGTAACACGTGTATTAGAAAAATCTGACCTCCCCTCAACACCAGATGAAAATTGATTTATTTTGGTGCAAAATATCCTGCTAATTAAAGCGGGATATTTTTTTAATAAAATAATTTTTAAACTCATACTTATTTTAAGATATTGTCATTTTAAAAGTTTAATTTATTATCTTAATCATATTTTTAAATATATAAATTAACTCTTTAATTAAAATAAAAATTTTTAATTAAATAGAAATAAAAATTTGCACATAAAGCATTTACAGCTTCCTCTTACTTATGTAACGTAGCTATAGCAAGCAATGTAAATGGGTATACTTCTCATTTCAGCATTCAAAAACAAATATAATTGTTAAAAATATATGATAATTCCAAATATGATAAAGGTTTTATATGCTCTAATAATAACTACTATATATTATAAATAGACTATACCAATAATATATATATTCAGTATTTTCCTAGAATATACCTTTCCAAGTGAATATATATTAACCAAATAAACTAAATATATTATTTGTCTTTTTAATAAAAATTCATAAGAATAATCAAAGTCAGAGTTTTGAATAAACTTGTTCAGTAAAACTAAAGGCAAAGGATTGATTGTATGCTGACATTACTTGGTGTTGGCATGATTTTATGCTTCATGTATTTAATCATGTCCAAACGTTTAAGCCCTATTATTGCTTTAATTCTTATCCCATTTATTTTTTCTCTTATCGCCTGGGGCCTTGGTCATTATTTTGAAAGCTTAAGTCATATTGAGCTTAAGGGTCTCAGCGAAATGATGCTAGAAGGCATCAAAAAACTTGCGCCTACTGGCGTAATGCTATTATTCGCGATTTTATATTTTGCCTTAATGATCGACGCAGGTCTTTTCGATCCTCCGGTTAAATGGATTTTGAAAAAAGTTAAAGGTGACCCTCTAAAAATTACATTAGGGACCGTTTTTTTAACTACATTAGTTTCTCTTGATGGTGATGGCTCGACTACATATATGATTTGTGTCGCAGCAATGCTTCCTCTCTATCAACGTCTAGGTATGAATACACTGATCATGACAGCACTTATGTTGTTATGTAGTGGTGTCATGAATTTAACACCATGGGGAGGCCCTACTGCTCGTGCAGCGAGTGCGCTTCAAGTCGACCCAAGCCATATTTTTGTACCAATGATCATTCCAATGGTGATTAGTATTGGCTGGTTATTCTTCTTGGCATATTTATATGGTCGTTATGAGCAAAAACGTCTAGGGGTAATTGAGCTTGAAAGTCACCATGGTGACAACATTACCGTTTCAAAAGATCCGGAAGCGACTCGTCCACATTTACGTAAAGTAAATATGGTACTTACCATTATTCTTATGATTGCGTTGATCAAAGGTATTTTACCAATGTCAGTGTTATTCATGCTGGCGTTCTGTATTGCGATGCTTATTAACTATCCAGATGTTGATATGCAGAAGAAACGTATCGCTATGCATGCAGATAGTATCTTGGCTGTTGTCGGTTTAATTTTTGCGGCAGGTTTTTTTGCAGGTATTTTATCTGGCACAGGCATGGTTGAAGCGATGTCTAAAGAATTTGTCGCAATGATTCCTGCAAGCATGGGACCATATCTTGCACCAATTACAGCGTTGGTAAGCATGCCTTTGACGTTCTTTATGTCAAACGATGCATTCTTCTATGGTGTATTGCCTATTCTTGCCGAAGCTGCTTCACATTATGGTATTAGTCCAGAAGCGATTGCTCGTGCTTCAATTGTAGGTCAACCTGTACACTTATTATCACCTCTTGTTCCATCAACTTACTTGTTATGTGGTCTTGCTAAAGTCGATTTTGCAGATCATCAAAAGTTCACTTTTAAATGGGCATTTATTACTTGTATGGTGTTAATGGGTACAGCTTTAGTGATTGGTGTTTTCCCACTTTTTAGTGCAATCTAAGCATATTCTGCTATAAAAAAAAAAGCCCCAATTGGGGCTTTTTTTTATTTATTCACATACTCAATCATGGCATCTAAGAACGCATGAAAGTGCAAGGTAATATCTTCTTCTAAAATTTTATAGGCATTATCAAATTGCACCATTGGCCAACCTTCTTTCCAAAATGGGAAGATATCATGTAAGTCATGGGTAACTATCCCATCTTCACGAACAATTGCTTGTGAAATTTGTGCCAAAACTTGCGCTGTTTCTGCCCCATCAATAGCTAAATAATCAATACCACGTGCTTTTAAAATACGAATTCGATCTTTTTTATAGCGAATTTTTTTAGCTTGAGCTGCATTTAAACCTAGTGCAAGAGTAACTGCTTCTACAAATTTCTCTTCAAAATTTGTATTTAGTGCTACCAAAGCCTGTTTATGCGCTTCCTGACGTCCTGCTTTTCCCCCGCTACGGATGATCTCATGTGCTTCCGTATCTAGCTTATCTTTTTTCATCGACTGTAAAATGTCTAAAATTTCGATATCGCTTAAAGATTCAGGAGATTGCTCAAACATAGGAGTCCTTATACATACAACTAAAGACACATTCTCTCATAAAAGCAATATTAAAGCAGAACAAAATTTTAAATGGTCGATTATCTTGACTATTTTTATAGTCCTAATCTAAGAGACTACATTCATAAAACCTGATAATTCTTTGGTTATGAATTTTACTATTTGCCAAATTAATTTTACCCTGATAATATTATTTTACCCTGATAAAAATATACGGCTAAAATGAATACTAAAATCACCTATACTGCTTTCACTGGAAGCACGTTTATTGCGAGTGACTCCCTTGTTGAACTTGCAAAAAAACTCAAAGAACTTCCGAAAACAACGGAAAATATTCTGATTTTTAATGATCAAACAGGTCAACAAATTGATCTTGACCTTTCTGGTTCGGAACAAGAATTTCAACAACGTTATGCTGAGCCGGAAGAAATTAAAAAAGTTGGACGACCTAAACTTGGCGTAATTTCGCGTGAAATCACTTTACAGAAAAAACATTGGGATTGGTTAGATCAACAAAGTGCGAGTGCATCAGCAGTGATTCGCAAGTTAATTGATAAAGAGTTAAATAACCCAAATTCGGAAGGCAATATTATGCTCGCCAAACAAGCCATCGATCGTTTTATGTCTGCCATGTTAGGTAATATGCCAAATTATGAAGAAGCAACACGTGCCTTATATCAAGGTGATCGAGATACATTTTTAAAGATGATTCAGAACTATCCTAAAGATTTAAGAGAATATTTAATGTTAAAAACTCAAAATATTTTCTAAACTCAATAAAAAAACCCGCTTACGCGGGTTTTTTTAGAACTCATTTTCAATCTATTAAAGACGAACCAATTCCACGATTTTTTCTACTGCTTCTTCCACAGTTTCAGCAGTTATCTCTGTATCTATACCTTCCACAGAAGTTGTGATAACCACAACACCCGTCTCACGTAATAGAACCAATTGCTCAGCTGTTAAGCTTGCTTTTGCAATTGCAACTACACCTTGCTGAATCAGCAAACTTTCTAAAGCTTGAGCTTTTTCAATTAATTGTGCAGAAACACCAATAGCGGCAGGTTTTTGACCTAAACGAGCAGCACGGTCTTCGGCAGTAACAGCATTGCTATGAGCAGTCCATTCTACAGCCGCCTCTACCATGCCCGCACCAACGGTCACGTTACTTAAACGGTCAATAAATATAAATGAACCTGTGTAACGCGAATCTTGATAACGGTCAAACACGACTGGAGCATCGAACTCAACCACAACATCCGCAATTGCATTTAACTCAAGCTCTTCGACCTGAGTATGCTCAAGTGTATTCACATTTACACGGTAGTGAATGTTCGTCACTTTTGCTGGAACGGTTTGTGTACCAATCTTAATATTGTACAACTTACCTTTTACAAGTGGATGCTCATTCATCCATACCACAGAAGCACGAACGCTACGTGAAATTAATGGTTGCTCACCTGCACGTACCAGCACGTTTCCGCGACTAATATCAATTTCATCATTTAACGTTAATGTAACTGCTTGGCCTGCAACTGCCTGCTCAAGGTTACCGTCAAAAGTAACAATTTCTTTAACTGTAGAACGCTTACCAGAAGGTAACGCTACAATTTCATCACCAACTTTAATTTCACCTAAAGCAACCGTACCCGCAAAGCCACGGAAATCGAGGTTTGGACGGTTCACATATTGAACTGGGAAACGGAATTCATGTTTATTTGACTCACGGCTAATTTCCACAGACTCAAGAATACTCATCAAAGTCTGGCCTTTATACCAAGGAGTATGAGCCGATGGATTTACAACGTTATCGCCATTCAAAGCAGAAATTGGAACAAATAAAATATTGGCTGGGCGACGATCACCTAACTGGCTCACGAATGCATCATATTCAATCTGAATTTCATTAAAGCGCTCAGGTGAATATTCAACCAAGTCCATTTTATTAATGGCAACTACAATATTCTTAATACCAAGCAAACTTGCAATAAATGTATGGCGACGAGTCTGAGTTTGTACACCATAACGTGCATCAATCAAAATGATTGCAAGATCAGCAGTCGATGCACCAGTTGCCATGTTACGGGTATATTGTTCATGTCCCGGTGTATCAGCAATAATAAATTTACGCTTTTCAGTCGAGAAATAGCGATAAGCTACATCAATGGTAATACCCTGCTCACGCTCGGCCTGCAAACCATCTACAAGTAATGCCAAGTCCGGTGCATCACCTGTTGTACCCACTTTCTTACTGTCACGTGTTACAGCTTGCAATTGATCTTCATAAATCAATTTTGAATCGTAAAGTAAACGGCCAATTAAGGTACTTTTACCATCATCTACATTACCGCAAGTCAAAAAGCGTAAAAGGTCTTTTTGTTCATGTTGTTTTAAATAAGCCAGAATGTCTTGGCTGATTAAGTCTGATTGATGAGACATTGCTCAAACTCCACAAATTTAGAAACTGTCTTAGAAATAGCCTTCTTGCTTTTTCTTTTCCATTGAGCCTGCTTCATCATGGTCAATCATACGACCTTGACGCTCAGAACTTGTTGCCAATAACATTTCCTGAATAATTTCTGGCAATGTATCAGCTTCAGACTCGACTGCACCTGTTAATGGATAACAGCCTAGCGTACGGAAACGTACAGACTTCATTTGCGGAACTTCACCCTCTTTTAAACGCATGCGTTCATCATCCACCATAATGAGCGTACCACTACGCTCAACCACAGGACGAACAGCAGAGAAATAAAGAGGAACAATTTGAATATTTTCTAAATAGATATATTGCCAAATATCTAACTCAGTCCAGTTTGATAATGGGAATACACGAATACTTTCGCCTTTGTTCACTTTACCATTGTAAAGATTCCAAAGTTCAGGACGTTGGTTTTTAGGATCCCAACGGTGCTTACTATCACGGAATGAATACACACGCTCTTTCGCACGTGATTTTTCTTCATCACGGCGCGCACCACCAAAAGCAGCATCAAATTGATATTTGTCCAGAGCCTGTTTTAAAGCTTGGGTTTTCATAATATCTGTATATTTTGAGCTACCATGATCAAATGGATTGATACCTGCTTCACGGCCTTCTTTGTTCTGATGAACAATTAAATCAAAGCCATGCGTTTTTGCCATGTTATCGCGAAACGCGATCATGTCTTTAAACTTCCATCCAGTGTCTACATGTAATAAAGGAAAAGGAAGCTTCGCAGGATAAAATGCTTTTAATGCAAGATGGAGCATTACAGCCGAGTCTTTACCAATTGAGTAAAGCATGACTGGGTTTTCAAATTCTGCCGCAACTTCACGAATAATATGAATACTTTCAGCTTCAAGTTGCTTGAGATGTGTAAGTCTTGATTCAGTCATGAACACGTCCTTCTCTATCCATTTTGCCCATAAAATCTAGAAGTGGTATTAAACCACCACTTAGAAGACCATGTGGAGGAACGAGTGCCATAACAACTCCAATTTTTTGTGATAAATAATCCAACCACAAGCCTTTATGAGGCTTATAGCATTAGTTATGCATTATAGTGATTTAAAACTGTTTTCTTTTGCTTGTTTTTTCATATTGATATTCAAATTCATCATATAAATGTAAGATACTGATTCGCATAGATAACATGTCCATCCTAGCTCGCATCGTTAACCGAAGCAAATCACGATCTCATCTTTAGATTTCTTTAAATACAATAAAAAAAGAGAAGCCATTTTAGCTTCTCTCTTTCTATAGCATTATTTAATTCTTAGAAACCAAACATTTTACGTTCTAACGGAATTTCAATACCAATAGATGCACCTGAATCATTACCCTCTAAATCAGAGTCACTAATCCAACCATTAATTTTTAATGGAAGATCTGGTTTGATGTAATGCGTCCAAGTTAAATCAAGCGCTTTAATTTTATCTTCTTTAGGGAAAGCTTTATTGATTGCCAAGTTAGATTCATTCACTTTAACAACCATTGCACGACCACTTAAGCGATTCATCGTGTCAAATCGAATATCGCCACCAACAGAATACATTTGACCATCACCACCCATTGCATGCCCTAGAGGGAAACCATGCTGGTAATAACCATCTGTATAAATATAATGGTTATAAGAAATTCCTTTTACATCGCCATTAGTACGTGTATCTGCCCATTCAGCATAAAGTTGATAAGGCATATTTTTATAGCTAGAAGAATAATCAGCACCAGCTAAATACATTTTCTTCGATGGTAAGTGCCCCGCTTCATCTTCACCTACATATTGACCATAAATACCAACAGGGGCATTTAAAAGTGATTGAAGATTTAAACGAGCATCAAATCCAGCAATTTGATTAGATCTGTCTTCAGCTGCATCATAAACATTATCATTACCTTTAATTGCATTCCATAATGAGTTCCAACTTTCAGAACGCCCTTCACCACCCCATTGTAAAGTTCGTGAAGCACCTAGTTCCAAGTAAGGTAATGGACTTGCAGTAACACGCAAACCTAATAACTTAGCATGTGGAATAGCTTTATAATCATCTAACTGACCTGCAAATAGTTGGTATTGCCAAGGCCCAATCCAAGATAACCATTTGGTATCAAATGCATTTTGTATAGCTCTTTGAGCTGTCACCCCATAAACAGGACGACTTGCATCACCACGGATTAAACTACCATCATGCCCAGGTCCCCACCATGTTGGAATTTGACCGGCAACAACCCATTGGTTCCAGATTTTACCAGCGACATACGAACCTTCCACATTGGCATCATGACCATTATCAATTTGCGGATCTTTTTCTGCGTTTACACGGATTTTTGCATCCCAGTTTTCACCACCAGCATTAAACTCTACAGAGCCTTGATACTGTGATTTATGATTATTCCCAAATGCTTGAGGAATATCTTTGATATCTGTTCCAGCAAAAGCACCCACTTTAACTGTATCGTTATCTGCCTTTAATGCATTGAGAACTGAGTTAATAACTTTTTGTTGAGCTGGATGTGTTACTTTAGCCTGAGAGAGTGCACGCTGAATTTCATCACCACTTAAAGGCCAAGTAGAAGTACTGATGTTAATGACACCTTGCTGATTTAACCAATTTAAATCTGTACGTAAATCATCATTATTAAGCACCAAACCTTGGGCAAAAACAGCTGATGAGGCAGTAGCTAATAATGCAATTGAAAGTGTTTTTCTTAAAAACATGTCAGCACAATTCTCAAAGTTATTTATGAGCAACACATTAATTTTTTTATTGCAAATTTGCAATTGTTAAACTGTGCAATTACATTTTTTAACGAGGTCTTAAGTTTTCTATAATTTAAGTTTTTTTTATATATAAATAGTTAATAAAAAAGGCAGTTTACACTGCCTTTTTTATTGAATATTAAATTAACCTTCTTTACGACGCATATGCGGGAATAAAATTACATCACGAATACTTGGCGCATCTGCAAAAAGCATAACCAAACGGTCAATACCAATACCTTCACCCGCTGTTGGAGGTAAACCATATTCAAGCGCTTCAACAAACTCTGCATCGTAATGCATTGCTTCATCATCACCTGCATCTTTTTCCGCAACCTGAGCTTGGAAACGTTCAGCCTGATCAATCGGATCATTTAACTCGCTAAAGCCATTTGCCAATTCACGTCCGCCGATGAAAAATTCAAAACGATCGGTAATGTGCGGATTGTCATCATTACGACGAGCGAGTGGAGAAGTCTCGGCTGGATATTCAGTAATAAAAGTAGGTTGACGGAGTTTAGTCTCAACCGTTTCTTCAAATACAATTGTTTGAAGTTTACCTAAACCGAAACCAGGTTTAACTTCTTCTTTCAGCTCTTCACGCACAAATTTTGCAAGGAACTCACGATCACCTACATTTTCAGGTGTGAACTGAGGGTTATTCTCTAAAATCGCATCGAACATAGAGATTTTCTTGAATGGCCCTTTAAAGCTAAACACTTCACCTTGGTAAGGCACATCAGTCGTACCTAAAATATCAAGAGCTAGCTTTTCAAGCATGTTTTCAGTTAAAGCCATCAAGTCTTTATAATCAGCATAAGCTTGATAAAACTCGATCATTGTAAATTCAGGGTTGTGACGCGTTGACACCCCTTCATTACGGAAGTTACGGTTAATTTCAAACACGCGCTCAAAACCACCAACAACCAAACGCTTTAAGTAAAGCTCAGGTGCAATACGCAAGAATAATGGCATATCTAGAGCATTGTGATGCGTTTCAAACGGACGTGCAGACGCACCACCTGGAATCACATGCATCATTGGCGTTTCAACTTCCATGAAACGTTCATTTGTTAAAAATGCGCGAATACCTGCAACAACTTTGGCACGAATTTCAAAAGTCTTACGGGTTTCTTCATTTACGATTAGATCAAGGTAACGTTTACGGTATTTAACTTCTGTATCGTTCAAACCATGAAATTTATCTGGCAACGGACGAAGTGATTTTGTAAGAAGTTCAAAACCTTCAAGGTGTACATACAAGTCACCTTTGCCTGAACGACCAATATAACCTTCAGCAGCAATAATGTCGCCTAGGTCTAAACCTTTAATCGTTTCAAGCGTATCTTTTGGTAAACCTTTACGGTCAACATATAACTGAATGCGACCAGTCATATCTTGAATCACCATAAAAGAACCACGGTTTAACATGACACGGCCAGCGACTTTTACATATACATGTTCAGCGCTTTCAATTTGTTCTTTCGACTGATCTTTAAATTGTTCTTGTAGATCAGCAGCGTAATGTTCACGTTTGAATGTATTTGGCCAAGGACTCTTTCCAGTATCCTTTGCAACATCTTGGATTTGCTTTAATTTGGCATGACGCTGTGCAATTAAATCGTTTTCGGAAATAGTTGGTTCAGAAGTCGATTGAGCGTTTTGTTGCGTCATCTCTGCCTCGATTAAGTAAAAATGAAGTGGCATAGCTTAACAGATTGCTGAGGTTTTTCGAATGATTTCAATCAAACAAAAATGAAAAAAGTCAAAGCCATCAAATTAAAGGCGGTTTGAATGATGAAAATTAGTTAGACCAATCGCTAAGATCATTTTTTTTAGCTTTAAGTAAAATATAAAAAAATCCAAATAACCTCGATTTTTAAAAGGCCTATTTTGCCTTTTATTTTATCTATGAGATTGTGTAGCAAATAATGAAAATTCTATTTTTACATGGCTTGGATTCTTCTCGTGAATCAACAAAATTCCATGCCATCTTGCATCCTGAAAAATTTTGTATTGATGTGGATTATCGTAACTTGAGTTATGCCTCAGTGAAGGACTTTTATCATCAAGCAATTGAAACGATTAAACCAGATTTATTAGTTGGTCATAGCCTTGGTGGCTATTGGGCTTTAAAAACAGCTGCTCAACATAAGTTAGCTGTTGTTGTTGCCAATCCAAGCCTTAATCCTAGTTTTCGTAATGATTATCCCGACCTTTGTGATGAAGATCTTGATCACTCTAATCCTAAAATGGCTTATTTAGAATTAGGAGACGAGCAACTTGATATGTACCAAGTACAGGAAAAGCTTTCACCTTATATGACAGTAGAAACATATGACGGAGGCCATCATCGTCTTGCTTATCCTTCTCGTCTCAATGATCTTATTTCTAAAATTCATAAAAAATACTTTGCCTAAACAATTAACTGAATAAGATAAATTAACTTCCTTCAGCAATATGTTTTACAACTTCAAAACCTTGAACAAAGCCACTTTTTAACATACCGATATATTCAGGTAAGGTGGCCAATTCAACTTTTAAAGTTGTAGTATTCCCATTTTGGCTTAAAAAATATTTTTCTAACGAACCACTCCAGCTTTTCACCTCTTCACTTTCTAAGTCTTCTTTTCCTTCTTTAATCATTCCTAAATGTTTAAAAATTAATACTTCAGGCTTTTTCATTTCTTCAATGGTTGAAACCATTCCATTTCCTTCTCCGTCTAGAAAATATGTATTACCGCCAACTTTCCAGTCCGTCTTCATTGAAGAATCCGGTGCAAAGAATTTTGTCCATGCATTATATGTCTCGCTATTCCAGAGTATGTCCCATACTTTTTCTATAGGCGCATTAATTTCTACTTCATATACTAGAATTTCCATATTCAATTTCCTTATCTCTGTTACTCAAGTGTTCAATAAACTTTCTCGTTTTATATAAACATCAATTTATCTGTCTATTTATTAATCAGCTTATGTTTTTAAGAGCTTTATTTATATAAATGCTTTGTTCTTTTTGTAACCCTTCATATCACGTAAGGTCTTATTACATTAGTGAGTGAATAAAAACATATGATTTATTATGCGTTTAAGTGGAAGTTTTGCCTAAATAACCACTTATTTGTCTCGATATGCCATTCATCTTTGCTTACGAATGATTAAACTCCCTTATGTGCTTTACTTTAAATGTAGAACTGCGTAAAAATTTGATACCCGATCAAAGCTACATTAGTTATTATTGAACGGATCGTAGTTACATTATTAATAGATGGAATAGTTTTACTGAAAGGCAGCTTTGAGCAAACTTATCAGTGCGGAGAGTCTCATGAAAAAATATCAATGTATCGTTTGTGGATGGATTTACGATGAAGCAGAAGGTTGGCCACAAGACGGCATTGCAGCTGGAACAAAATGGGAAGATATCCCTGATGATTGGACTTGCCCTGATTGTGGCGTTTCAAAAGCTGACTTTGAAATGATCGAGATCTAATGTCTTAAATTAAAAGGCCATGATTTACATGGTCTTTTTTATATATCACCAATCACCGTATTAAATGAACAATTCTAATTCTGGAGAAAAAAATGCATCCAATCGTCATTATCGGATCAGGCATGGCGGGTTATACCTTAGCACGTGAGTTCCGTAAGCTTAACCCAGAGCAAGAACTTGTGATGATTTGTGCGGATGATGCAGTGAACTATGCAAAACCAACGTTATCTAACGCTTTTGCAGGTAAAAAGGCTCCAGAACAGATTCCTTTAGGTGATGCCGCAAAAATGAGTGCGCAGCTCAATATGCGTATTGAACCTTTTACATGGGTAAAAGAAATTTTAGCTGAGCGTCATGAGCTTGTTCTGGAAAAAGATGGGGTAACTTCAAATCAGCCGTATTCAAAACTGATTTTAGCCGTTGGTGCTAACCCGATTCGTCTTGCAATTGCAGGTGATGGCAGTGATGACATTCATGTGGTGAACTCTCTTATTGATTATCGTTCTTTCCGTGAAAATCTAGCTCAGCGCAAAGATAAACGTGTTGTGATTTTGGGTGCTGGTTTGATTGGTTGTGAATTTGCCAATGACTTACTTCATAGCGAATATGATGTAACGGTAATTGATTTAGCGCCTCAACCGTTAGGCCGTTTATTACCTTCACACATTGCTTCAGCTTTCCAAGAAAATCTTGAAGAAGCTGGGGTTAAATTTGCATTAGGCACAACCGTTGAAAAAGTAAGTAAAATCAATAACGGTGAAGATTACGCGGTTACATTGGCAAATGGTCAGACTTTGGTCGCTGATATTGTGCTTTCAGCCATTGGCTTACAACCGAATATTTCTCTTGCTCAAAGCGCAAATATTCAAACTAGCCGTGGTGTAATTACCAATAGCTTGCTTGAAACCAATCAAGCCGATATTTATGCAATTGGTGACTGTGCAGAAGTGAACGGTACCCTGCTTCCTTATGTAATGCCAATTATGCAACAAGCGCGTGCTCTAGCAAAAACATTAAGCGGTCAACAGACAAATGTACATTACCCCGCTATGCCAGTTGCGGTAAAAACTCCGGCTGCACCGCTTACAGTTTTACCGGCTCCGGTTGATGTCGATGTAAATTGGGAAACTGAAGAATTCGACGATGGTATGCTTGCCAAAGCAATTGACAATGAAGGAACATTGCGTGGTTTCGTATTGTTAGGTGCAACAGCAGGCAAGCAACGTTTAACGTTAACTAAGCTTGTTCCAGATCTTATTCCTGCCCAAGCATAAGGTTTAAATTGGGAATGCTCGCTCGAGAGTATTCCCTTCAAGGAATGCATAACATGAATAGCGCCTTACAATTTAGTATTTCACCCTACACTCCTTTTATGCAAGAAACTAAAGTCAACTTAGGCAATGGTATTGAATTGCATGTAGAAGTAGGAGGAAAAGCAGAACATCCCACCATTTTGCTGATTATGGGTCTAGGTGCCCAAATGCTATTTTGGCCGGACTTTTTCTGTAAATCGCTCATTGATCAAGGTTTTCGTGTTATTCGTTTTGATAACCGTGATATTGGCCTTTCTTCGAAAGTACGTCATCAGGGTAAACGTTTAAATACCATGAAATTGATGGGGCGCTTTGCTTTAGGGTTAAGTAATCAAGGTGCACCTTATACGCTCTATGATATGGCAGATGATGTATCGATGCTTCTCGACCGTTTAGGCATAAGTAAAGCGCATGTGATCGGTGCCTCAATGGGCGGCATGATTGCTCAGATACTTGCTGCAAAATATCCGGAAAAAGTAGAAAAATTAGGTTTAATGTTTACAAGTAACAACCAACCGTTTTTACCTCCACCGTTTCCTAAACAACTTTTAAGCTTAATTGGCAAGCCAGAATCACGTGATGAAGAAGGGATTGTTAACCACAGCTTAAAATTATTCCAATTGATTGGTTCTCCTGGTTATATTAACCATATTGAAGCTGTACAAACTGCACGAAAACTTTATCAACGTAGCTATTATCCTGCTGGTGTACTTCAACAGTTTTTAGCAATATTATGTACAGGTTCCTTACTGCAACTGGACCGTGAAATTAAGCAACCCACTATAGTCTTACATGGCTCGCGTGACCGCTTACTTCCACCAAGCCACGGTAAGGCTGTAGCAAAAGCAATTTCCGGTGCTAAGTTTGAATTAATTGATGGAATGGGGCATGATATCCCTGCCCATTTTATTCCACAGCTTAGCGGTTTATTTGCGCATCATTTTAAATCATCATACTAGGACACTATGGCTGCATTACCCTCACTAAGACAGCTATCATATTTAGTTACGTTGTCGGAAACTTTGCATTTTACTGAAGCAGCACGACGCTCTTTTGTTACCCAATCGACTTTATCGGGCGGTATCATGGAGCTAGAAAGGCTATTAGGTGGCGTTCTGGTTGAGCGTGACCGTCAAAATGTGCGTTTAACGCCATTAGGTGAACAAGTCGTTGCTCGAGCCCGTGTATTGCTAGCAGATGCTCAGGATTTAATGCGTTTAAGCCGTGAAATGAGTGAACCATTAACTGGTGATCTTCATTTAGGTGTTATTCCAACCATTGCACCTTTTATCCTGACACGGTTACTTGATGAAGTGCATCAACAATTACCGAAGATTCAGTTGCATTTACATGAAGCTCAAAGTGAGAAAATTGTAGAACGCTTAGAACACGGTAATTTGGACATGATCGTCCTTGCTCTACCTTTTGACACAAGAAGTCTAAAAGTAGCTGAAATTTCAAAAGAAAATTTATATCTTGTTTGTAGTAAGCAAGATACAAATGCACTTCAAGCAAACTCTCTCGATGACCTTGATTTGTCACGCCTTATTTTGCTTGAAGAAGGCCACTGTTTACGTGACCATGTATTAAGTGCTTGTCCAATTGGTGAACGTAAAAACGATAACCGTTTAAAAGCAAGTTCACTACCAACATTAGTCGAAATGGTTTCTTCTAATTTAGGTTTTACGCTTTTACCAGAAATCGCAATTGAAAATAGTATGATCAAGTTTAATGATCAGATTACTGCAAAACCAATTGAAGATGCACCAAGTCGTACTCTAGCACTCGTTACGCGTAAAAGTACGCCATTGCAAAGCGAGTTTGACGTACTACTGCAAATCATGCAGAAGATCACAACAAATTTATATGAATAAAAAAAAGGAGTCTTCAGACTCCTTTTTCTTTTACTGTGCTGTTAAAGAAGCCCATTTAAAAACCCAAGCCGATCTTAAATCTAAACTCTCATCTGAAATTATTTTTTCTCGAATAATTTGTGCAATCGCAAAATCATTAGCGGGGTCTACCATAACCCTTATTCCTTTTGTGGTTGGGCTAGTCACAATCTTATATCCTTTCGCCTGCAATTGTGACTGGATCATATTTGCTTTATTTTGATTAGGTGCCAACGCTACCTGTACCATCCATTTTTTTTCGCCATTTTCTAAAATTTCTTTAGCGACTGCTGCATCAAGCTGTTTTTTATTCTCAAGATTTTTCTTTTCATCTATTTTTTTTAATTGAGTATCTTCAACTTTCTTTTGTGCTACCAGTTCATCTTGAGTAGGTTTTCTTTTCTGGACCGTTATTACCTTGGTTTGTGATTCATTTTTCTTATTTTTTTCCTTAGAGGGTTGTATAAAGTAGGGATATATCATTTGATCATCATATTTATGAAAAACAATAATATCTCCATAGCACTTTTGATCTGCATATGCAGTCACTGGCATTACCCCTAAAAATATTCTAATAAATAAACTTTTAATAAAGCCTTGCATATTATTCACTTACCAAAGTTAAGTATATTTAATGCCGCGTATTAAAGTAGATTTCACGTAATTTGTATATTTTTAAAATTCAATGTTTTATGTAAAGAATCACATATTTTTAAAACATATTGCGGTGTTTCAAATTATTATCGTATATCCTGCAACCATTTAAGAAATCATATTAAATTACTATGAATTTCAAATAATTAAAAAGCCGACACGAAGCCGGCTTTTTAATATTAAGTTTTATTTAAATGTTTCTAATAATTCTCTTTGAGCATTATGTAATTTTTCACCCTCAGCAGGCTGCGCACGTATCCAAGTACCATCCCCTTGTAATAACCAAGCTTGCTGGTTATCTTGCAAATAATTAAGAAGACCTTGCTGATAAATACGTTTTTTCAACGCAGGATCTTCAATTGGGAAACATGCTTCAACACGATTAAATAAGTTACGGTCCATCCAGTCAGCACTTGAACAATAAATGCGGGCATCACCATTATTACTAAAATAATAAACACGTGTATGTTCAAGGAAACGTCCTACAATTGAACGTACACGAATATTTTCCGATAAATTTGGTAAACCTGGACGTAAGCAACAAATCGAACGAATAATGAGATCTACCTGCACGCCAGCTTGAGAAGCTTCGTATAATTTATTAATGAGTTGAACTTCAGTTAATGCATTTACTTTCACAATAATTTGGGCTTTACGACCAGCCTTTGCATTGGCAATCTCTTCATCAATGAAATTGATGAGCTGAGCATGCAAAGTAAAAGGAGCATGGAGTAATTTTTTCAGTTTTGCCATTTTGCCCATACCAGTCAGCTCTTGGAAAATGCGGTGTACATCTTCACACAAGTCTTTATCGGTCGTCATGAGACCATAATCGGTATAGATACGGGCATTCATAGCATGGTAGTTACCTGTTCCTAAATGAACATAACGTACCAGTTTATTGTTTTCACGGCGTACCACCATAATCATTTTGGCATGTGTTTTATAACCCACAATACCGTAAACAACTACCGCCCCTGCTTCTTGAAGTACATTTGCCACTTCAATATTTGATTCCTCATCAAAACGGGCACGTAATTCAATGACTGCTGTTACTTCTTTTCCATTACGTGCAGCTTCGGCCAAGACTTGAACAATTTCAGAGTCCGCTCCACTGCGGTAAAGCGTTTGTTTAATTGCGAGCACCTGTGGGTCACGTGCTGCTTCACGGAGTAACTGAATAACAGGAGCAAATGATTCAAAAGGATGATGCAGTAAAATATCCTGCTTTTGCATAGCCGAGAAAATACTCTCGGTCTTTTTAAACACTTTCGGTACGACTGGCGTGTGTGAGTCGTAACGTAAATGAGGACGTTTAAAGTTTGAAACCAGACGGGCTAAGTTTACAGGGCCATCAACTTTGTATAGTTGTTCTTCGTTTAAGTCGAATTCTTCAAGCAAATATTCATAAATATGTTGTGGACAGTTGTGAGTTACTTCCAAACGAACTGCACGACCAAATCGTCGTGAACTTAATTCACCTTTTAAAGCTTTAGCTAAATCTTCAACGTCTTCATTGAGCGCCAAATCCGCATTACGAGTTACGCGGAATTGATAGCATCCAGTTGCAGTCATGCCAGGGAACAAGTCTGATACGTGTTCATGAATAATTGCGGACAGCATAACATGATGCTCTTTGCCACCCGTTAGTTCGTCTGGTAATCGTACAACACGTGGCAATGAACGCGGCGCTGGTACAACAGCTAAATCAATTTGACGGCCAAACGCATCTTTACCTTCTAAGGTCACAATAAAGTTTAAGCTTTTATTGACTAAGCGTGGAAATGGATGGGCTGGATCTAAGCTAATTGGTGTCAACACAGGTGCGACCTGTTCCTGAAAATACTTTTTCACCCACGCCGATTGAGCTGGTGTTAACTCCCCACGACGCAAGAAGCAAATATCTTCCTCACGAAGTTTAGGTAAAATTTCTTCGTTTAAAATACGATATTGACGTTCAATTGCAGCGTGAGCAGTTTCAGAGATTTTTTGTAAGACTTGTCTTGGTGTTAAGCCATCTGGACTTCGACTTTCATTACCTAGAGCATATTGCTCCATGACTCCCGCCACACGAATTTCAAAAAACTCATCTAAATTACGCGAAAAAATCAGTAAGAAATTCATTCGCTCTAATAGAGGATGTAAAGGGTCGACTGCCTGTTCCAATACACGCAAATGAAAGTCAAGAATAGACAACTCACGATTAATATAACGGTCGTTATAACTATATTCTGTTGGGGTCGTTGCTGTAATCGCTGTATTCATGTCTAAATCTATCTCTTTCCAACCAAAATCTCTGCAAAACAGTATGCTGCAAAATTATGTCAATTTTATAAAAATTAAAAAAATAACACATCTTTAAGACAGTGTTATTCAGGAATTGGGGTGCTATTCATATAACGTAAAATTACGCGTTTTCGATATTGTAGTTTACGATCATTGCGGTGATCTTGATAATATTTCGGATCAGGCAATAAGGCTGCTAAAAAAGCTGCTTGTTCGCGCGTTAAGCTTTTAGCACTTTTACCATAATAATATTGAGCAGCTGCTTCAACCCCATATAAATGTTTACCAAATTCAACCGAGTTCATATACACCTCAAGAATTCGGCGTTTTGACCACATGCGCTCCATCATCCACGTTGCTATCGTTTCTTGGCCTTTACGAATAAATGAGCGCTGATTATATAAGAACAAGTTCTTTGCAAGTTGTTGAGACACGGTAGAACCACCTGCGACAACTTCACCTTCTTCATTATTACGCTCTAGAGCAAAACGGATACCATCCCAGTCAAAGCCATGATGATGAATAAATTTTGCATCTTCGCCTGCCAAAATCGCATGTTTGAAATTGTCGCTAATATCATCATAGTCGAGCCATTCATGAACAATCGGCCGAGATGTATCTGACCAATAATCAATTCGCATAAACATGGTGGTATCAACTTCATGTGTACGCCACCAAACCAAACTTGAAAAGATCCAAAGCTGAATAAGGAGAATTGCCCCAATAAAAATTAACAACACGCGAACAATAAAAGCTTTCATGTTCGTCTTGATCTCCTGTATTCAACTTTTTTCATGTTAAGCTGTAAAGCATGTTCATATATAACAAAAGCATAGCATGACTCAAACTCAGCCTCCGCACATTAATCGTAAACTCAATGTACAAGCTTGGTGGCTGACCGCCCTACTGATCTCGATCAATGTAGGTTTGTTCATCTGGCAAATTGTATCTGGGGTGGACATAAGTGACCCAGCTATAAAAGATGCACTTCGCTGGGGAGCAGATTTTACACCACTTACTTTCTCTGGACAGCCAGAACGTTTATTTACCAGCATGTTTTTTCACTTTGGTATTATTCACCTTATGCTCAATATATGGGCCCTATATATTTTTGGTAATGTCGCTGAAGCTTTATTTGGTCGCTTATATTTTATTGGTCTATATTTACTTGCAGGTTTGTTTGGTAGTCTTTTGAGTAGTTATATCAATATTCAAAATGGACATGAATTACTACAACATTTTGATCAAAGCTTACTTCCTCACGTAAGTGCAGGTGCATCGGGCGCTGTGATGGGATTAGGTGCAGCGTTAACCGTTCTTTCTTTATTTCCACCCTTGCCACATCAAGTCTACATACTTGATAAAAAAGCATTATTAATGATTATGGCCATTAACCTTATATTTGGTCTGGTTGCCACAGGTATTAATAATGCTGCACATGTCGGCGGTATGATTATGGGTGCCTTACTCGCACTCATTTGGTATTTAAGCTACCGCACTCAATTTAAAAGCCTCCTAAAATTCTTAGGGTTAGTGGGAGGACTTTTCATGACTGTCGGTTTCTATATTTACTGTAATCAGCTTAACTCACCATTACTTCCACTTTGGCATGAAGTTTTAATTCAGAATCCAGAAATACTGCCCTAACTTAAATCTGGTTCAACTCTCTTAAACTTTGTAGTGGCGGTAAATTACAAAGATAACCGAGTCTATATCGACCAATAAGAGCACAAAGTAACATCATGGCAAGCGGTAAAATTAACCATATTTCAATATGCCACTGTAAAGCCATATTCATTTTATAACTTGCAATTGCACTAATTACCTCGGCAAAACAGCAGGCAACAATGCCTGCTAACAGCCCTAAAAATCCAATTTCTAAACTGAGCATTTGCTTCATTTTATTTTTAGACAAACCAAATGAACGTAACAAAGCCACTTCCCGACGGCGTTCATCCATTAATAGATTTAAACAAGCAATTAAAACGAGTATTCCAGAGAAGCCAACTAAAGCTGCAAGCACAGTCACAATTTTAACCAAGACATTCATTAAGCGCTTTACTTCATCCAAAATACGGTCAACATCAATAAAAACCGTATTTGAAAATTGCTGAATCATATGGATCATTTTAGGTTGATCTTGTTTTGGCACATAAAAACTGCCCAAGTAACTACCAGCATTTTCATCTAAAGTTTTAGGTGAAAATATAAAGAAGAAGTTTGGGCTAAAACTTTCCCATTCAACATTTCTAAAATTCACAACTTTAGCCTGTAAAGTACCGTCTGGCAGGCTAAAAGTAAGCTTATCGCCAAGCTGGATACCTAGACTTTCAGCAGTTTTTGCCTCGACCGAAACTTGCCCTACAGCATTAAAAGTGGCCTGCCCCTTTGTAATGACATTGTCATTTGGCAATGTACTTGACTGAGTTAAATTTAATTCACGTCTTAAAGAATTATTTTGCTTGATCGCATCTTCAGAAAAAGGAATATCATTCTTTGCGAGTAATCGCCCCCGAACATTGGGATATAACGGTGTGCTTTGCCAACCATTTTGTTTTAATTGTTGCTCAAAAGCTTTTAAATCAAATGGAGGCAACCCGTATACAAACTGGTTTGGTGTACCCTCAGGTAACTGCTGTTGCCAGCGTTCTAGTAAATCTGTTCTGAGCACGCTTAACACTGTAATAAGACTTAACCCTAAAGCCAAAGCAGTAATTTGTAAGGCACTTTGCGATGGTGAACGAATATAAAAAGACAAACGAGTTTTCATCTTTTTTAAACTACGAAGCACACCCCAAACAACGGTGTATAGCAAAATACAAAGAACGAAAATGGTAGCCAAAACTATAATGCTGAGCATTAAGTTTTCACTTAAAACTAAGCTAAAAATAACAAGACTGGTGATGCCTGCAAAAAACATAAAGAATAATGATTTTCGGGATTTTGCCTGTTCGCGAATAACTCGAATAGGTGGCGTATTTAACAATTCCCAAATGCTTGGCAAAATAAACCCAAGTAGCACAATTACACTGGTAAAAATGGCAATTGGTAAGGGACCAAGTAAAAATCCAACCACAGAAAAACTTAATTCCAGTTGTGGAATCAGTTGTAACATGAGCTCAAGTAAACCATAGCCCATCATTATTCCTAATAGACTACCAATCACAATTGAAATTACGCTGACTACGCAAAGTAGCCCAATATAGGCCCATAAAATTTGAAACTTGCTAGCACCAAAGCAACGTATTACAGCAATATGATCTTGGTTTTGCTGAACATAACGTTGGCTTGTTAAAGCAATGGCGATACCACACAATAAAATCGTTAAAATATTGGCCAATTGCAAAAAGGTATCTAGGTTTTCTAACGGACGTAATAATCTGCTATTTGATTCACTAGCATCGCGTAAACGCAACCCTATGGTTTCTTCCTGATCGTTTGCAGGTTGATGTTGTTGCTTAAATAGTTTACTAAAGTTCTGAACCTGTTCAGGCTGACCAGACATTAACAGTCGATAATCAATTCTACTGCCTGTTTGAATTGCATGGGTTCTAGCAATATCTGCTTGATGAATAATAACTGTGGGCGAAAAACCTGAAAAACCGAGTTCTTGATTTGAATCTCGCACAATTACGCCGCTAAAGTGAAATTGGGCATCTGCAATAGATACCGTATCGCCAAGTTTAACTTTAAGTAAATCAGCTGCTCTTTGACTTAGCCACACTTGACCAGGTTGAATACTCTGTGCACTAGGCTCAATCTCAAGTTTTCCTCTTAATGGGAACGCATGTTCTATAGCTTTCACATTGACCATGACAAACTGATCTTGAGTATGTGCCATTGAACTAAACATAGTCACATGAGTCTGCTTTAAGCCAATCTGTTCCGCCTTTTTTTGCCATTTAGTGTCTAGAGGTTCATTATTCGACAGAACCAAATCAGCTGCTAACATTTGCGAGGCTTGTAGGCTAACCGCATTTTTAACTTGGTCATTACTAAACTTAAGAGCCGTGGTCGCACTAATCGCAAGTGAAAGCGCAATGATGAGTAAATATAACCCTCCAGTGCGAAAGCTTTGTAGCAAAAGTGGCTTAAGTAGATTACGCATAGTCTAACCACCCTGTACTGTCTTTAAACAACCATCATTTAATTCAACATGACGCTGGCAAAGTCCAGCCAAATTGCGATCATGTGTGACCAAAATAAGCGTCGTACCGAGCTCTTTATTTAAATCAAAAAGTAGCCGTTCAATTTCTTGGGCTGTTTGACCATCTAGGTTTCCAGTAGGTTCATCTGCAAAAATAATTTGTGGTTCTGCAATAAGTGCCCGTGCAATTGCCACACGTTGCTGCTCACCACCAGATAAGACTTTAGGCGTTTGTTCCGCTTGACGACTTAAACCTACCCGATGCAACCAGTCTAAGGCCTTCTGCTCAGCAATTTTATAATCAAAATTTTTACGTAACCGAAGCGGCAACATCACATTTTCAAGCGCACTTAACTGCGGTAAAAGTTGGAAAGACTGAAATACAAAGCCAACATGCTGCATTCTGATCTGGGCGCGCTGTTCCTCCGTCAACTCATGAACAGGCTGACCACATAACCATACTTCGCCTTCAGACGGTTGGTCTAAAGTCGCTAAGATACCAAGTAAAGTCGATTTTCCTGAACCGGAACGTCCCGTAATGGCTACCTGCTCCCCTTCATAAATATCTAAATCGATATTTTTTAAAATCGTAAATTGATTTTGGTTAATATGAATAGTTTGTGTAACTTGATGGGCAGCAATGATAGGTTGTGGCATGATGGGGACAGTCCTATATATTTAGTATTCGGGTCGAAACACAAATGTATAAATCTTATTTGTCTGGTTCTAAAAGTCTCTTGCTCATCGCATTGAGCATGTTGCCTATGTTGGTCTCGGCCAAAACTATTTTAATTTTAGGAGATAGTATTAGTGCCGGTTACGGAATAGACCCTAAACAAGGTTGGGTACAATTACTACAAAAACGTCTAGACCAACAGTATCCCAAACAACATAAAGTGGTCAATGCAAGTATGAGTGGTGAAACCACAAGTGGCGCTTTGGCCAGATTACCTAAGCTTTTACAAACGTATAAACCCGAAGTCGTAGTTATTGAATTAGGTGGGAATGATGGTTTACGAGGTCAACCACCACAAATAATTCAACAAAATCTGTCGCAGCTCGTCCATTTAAGCCAACAACAAAAGGCGCAGGTTATTCTTTTTGGTATGAAGATTCCGCCTAATTATGGCACAGCTTATAGCAAAGCATTTGAAACCAATTATAAAACTGTAAGCCAAAAATATCAGGTGAAACTGCTACCGTTTTTCCTTGATGGCGTCGCTGGACAAAAACAACTAATGCAAAATGACTTGATTCATCCAAATGCCCAAGCGCAGTCAAAATTACTTAATTTAGCTTATCCATACATAAAAGGTGCCCTATAGGCACCTTTTAGTTTTAAATCTTTATAGACTGATTAGAAGTCAAAAAAAGTAACTTCACCAGTTTCTAATGAATACTCAGCACCAACAACAATCAACTCGCCTTTTGCAATCAGGTTCTCTAACACAGCCGAACCATGACGTAATTGATTGACCGAAGCAAAAACGTTTGAACGTACTGCATGACATGAAAGTTTTTTCAAATCATTTTTCAGATCAGTTTGCATTAAAATTTCAACTGATGGACGAACACGGTTCACAATCGACATTAAGTTAGATGATGGCGGATGATCAGGGTTCATCAACGTATCAATAGTCGCTTGAATCGCACCGCAATGACTATGTCCTAATACAACTACAACCGGACAATCATAACGTTCTGCCGCAAACTCAACACTACCAACTTGTGAAGGCGCAACAACATTACCAGCAACACGGATTACGAATAAGTCACCAAGACCTTGATCAAATACCATTTCTGCTGGTACACGAGAATCTGAACAGCCTAATACAATTGCAAACGGATTTTGATCCTTTGCCATTTCAGCGCGTTCATGATGCGATAAGGTTTTTGCAAGGGAAGTATTTCCATTTACAAATCGTTGATTACCTGCTTTCAAACGATCTAAAACTTCTTGCGCAGTAGGCATTTTATATTTCCATTGTTTTTTCAAGGTTAGAAATCATTTTAATGTGTCAAAATTTGAATGTCACTGACAAAAAATGAATCCTTTTCTAAGAAAATATTTTTAAAGCTTTAATGAGTTTTATAAGAAGGATAACCGCACAATTCCCTACTGTTTAGTGAAAAAATAGACATACTTTAGTTTATAGATTGACTATAATTTTCTTCATTCCAAACGTTTGGCAAATGACTCATTGGCAAAGTTTTTCAATAATTTTTCAAACTCGTTTAAGCTTCAAGGATGAAATGTATGATAAGGCTGTCCGCTCCAATTAAAGCCTCTATGAAAAAAACTGCTACTGCATTGACTCTAGCTTGTAGTTTGTTGTCAGTAACTAGTATTTCTCAAACGCAGGCAGCCGATAATATTGATGTCAGTTTTCAAACAATATTACAGCAAGAACGTAGCTGGGCCGGACTGCAAAGTAAAAATTTAAAAGTAGGTGATATTACTTGGTCATATAGTGAAGGTGGTTCAACCACAAAACCGACCTTGTTACTTATTCATGGTTTAGGTGGCAGCCGCGACAATTGGAATCGCATGGCGCATTACTTAACTACGAATTACCACGTGATTATTCCGGACTTACCAGGTAGTGGCGAAACTATCGTTACGCAAGACTTCGATTATTCGGTTCCGAACCTTGCTGAAAAATTACGCCGCTTTGTTGAAGCTGCAAATTTGAAGGGGCCTATTCATATTGCGGGGCACTCACTTGGCGGCTCAATTGCCCTACTTTATGCGGGACAATATCCATTTGAAACTAAAAGTCTATTTTTAGTTGATAGCGGTGGTATTTTCCGTTCTGCCAACACAATTTATCTCAAAGATCCTACCTATCTAAAACAACTGTTAGTCTCTAAAAAAGGTGACTTTAACTATTTGTTAAAACAAACCATGTTTAATCCTCCGTTTATTCCTAAAGAGTTCTTACAAGCTCAAGAAAAATTGATGATTAATCAGGCACCTCAAACACAAAAACTAGTTGATCAATTGATTGCACTCAATAAAGTCTATACTCCAGATTCATTTGCTGTACTTACCAAAACGATCGACGCGCCTACACTTATTTTATGGGGCAAACAAGATAAGATTATTAATGTAGAAGTGGCGAGTGAACTCAAACGACTTTTAAAAAATGCACAACCGCCAGTTATTTTAGAAAATGTAGGTCATATGCCGATTTTGGAAGCTGAACAACTGGTCATTCAACAATACGTACCATTTTTACTTAAAGTAGAATCGAATCAGTCAGTAAAAACGGCAACACCTTAAATAAAACTCCGGACTTGTGAGACCTTATGTCTACCCAACCAATTATTGAAAAACTTATTGAAGCTCATCTAGATTTTTTAGATGAGCAATTTGTTCAGGCTCAGGTGATTCAACAAGAGTTTGAACAGTTTTACCATTGGTTGGGGAGTCGGCAATTACAACACCTTTGGACTTTTGAACAGATTCAACATCTCATTCAAAAGCAGATTTTAGATACCCCCGCTTCTGATTTTCTGATCGAACAAATTGCAGAGCATATACGCTTCGCCCTGATTCATCCTGCAAATGAGACGGCAACAGTTGAAGATGTTATTCCTGTTTTAACGATTGACCGCATTGCACAGTATGTTGCAAGTAAAGAAGAGCATCGTAAAAAACTGATTAAAACAATTGTAAATAATCCAGCTTTTTCAGCTCTTTTGACTCAGTTGATTCAACAAACAATGCATGATTATTTAGATGAATCAATGTCAAAACGCGTGCCAGGTGTAGGACGCTTCATGAAAATGGGTAAATCAGTATTAGAAACAGTGACCGATTCTAATCTGGACGATACCATTAACCATTATTTGCAAAAGAATATTTTAAAACTTAGCCAAATGAGTGAGCGCGTTTTAAACCAACATTTTGACAATGATAAGCTCTATCATTTTCAGGCAAATGTTTGGCACAAAGTTAAAACTATGCCACTTGCTGTTTTAAAAAATTATGTAGAAGTTCAAGATTTAACAAAAACTGTAGGTCTAGGGCATGAAATCTGGGACCACATTCGTCAAACCGATTATCTAAAACAGCAAGTCCACGATGGTATCTATACTTGGTATGTCCGTAATCAGGAACGTAGTTTTGACTTACTACTCCGTGACCTCAATATTGATGAAAGTTTGGTGAAGCATGAACTCACCGACTTGCTTGTACCCGTATTACAACAACTCGTTACAACAGGACATTTAAGACGCCGTGCCCGTGTGTATTTAGAGAAGTTTTATTATTCTGAAAAAGCTTTAGATATTTTAAATAACAAAGGCGCTTGAAGCGCCTTTGTTACTTTTATTGATTAGAAAGAATATTTTAAAGAAGCGTAATAAGCTCGACCTGGCTCATTATAAGTTTGGCTAATAGAATTACTGTCTCTTAAAATTTGTTTATCAAATAGATTACTTACACCAACGCGTGTACTTATATTGTCTGAAAATTTATAACCGACATTAATTCCAGCAATACTATAGCTTTTTACAGTACTTGGCTTAAGCGCAGAATTCGCACCTCCTGAACCTATACCAGATTCAAGTCTATTTTCTGCAAACTGGCGTGATTTTTGACGACCATATTGAGTAAATACAAAATTTACATCTAACTGATCCGTAATGTCATAATCAAAAATTGAGTTAATCGTATAGTTTGGTACTAAAGATAATGGGTTCCCTGTTTGTTTATCTTTCGAGTCCATCATATAAGTAAAGTTGTTAGTCCAGCGGATATCACCAAAGTCTAATCCTAAGCTTCCCTCAAAACCTTGAATTAGAGCTTTAGGCGTATTTTCCCAACGCAGAATATTCCACTTCGTATTCGTCACAGCTCCTGTATTTGCATTGGTACTTGAACCATCAACTGTTCCGACAACATTTGTACCAGCCACAATTTTATCTTTATAGTCATTACGGAACCAAGTTAAGCTCGCATTCACAATATCTTTTTGGAACTGAATACCGAGCTCTTTGTTTACCGATGTTTCAGGTTTTAAATCGCCATTACCTTGTAACAAACAACGTGACTCAATATTGGCTGGACAACCATTACCATTTGTACTTAATAAATACCCTTCGGCATTTTGATACATATTTGGTGCTTTATAAGCTTTTGCTACCCCACCTTTTAAAGTGAAATAATCGTTAAGTCTTTGGGTAATATTTAAGCTTGGGCTCCAGTTAGAACCAGATTTACTATGGTCATCAAAACGTAAGCCTAATACAACATCTGTGCTGTCTGTAACTTTCAGGTTATCTTCAATATATGCAGAAGCAATACGTGATTCCATTTTACTACGATCACCTTTCGCCAATTGATCGCCATAACCTGAACCACTGCTGTCTTTACCTTGATTTGTCGAGACATTATCTTTAAATCTGTCTTCAACCCATTCCGTACCTACAGTTAATACTTGGGGTACATAGTATTCGAAAGGAATATTAGCCTCACCGTTAAAGCGAAGAGTTTCTAAACGTGAGGTGGCTTTATCATCAAGGTTATTAATTTTTCCTTCTACACTCCCCGCCAAGCCTTCGGGTAGACGTTTGTTATGCGTTTTATCATATTGAGCAACGAGTTTACTCTTACCCCAAGACCAATCGCCCTCGTGCGTTACCGCATAGCTATCACGATACATGGTATTGGTTTCTTTACCGATGAGCTGCGAAAGAATCGCATCTGCTTCTGCGTTTGCATTTAACTGAGAGTCACCAGAATAAATATTACCTTGTTTGCTAGAAGAAACATCGAACAAGACAGTTTGTTGGTCTGTTGCCTGCCAAGCTAAACGGCCTGAAATATCTTTATTTTTAACACCTTCACGGCCAGCTGCTGTACTGCCAATAGATTTATTAATATCAACATCGTCAGCTTCCGTTTTATTGTAATTACCATATAAACGATAAGACAAAACGTCTTTAATTAATGGCCCACTTACATTAAAACCAACACGATTTGATGAACCTTCTTTGGAGTCTTCAGGCTGTGAAGTATAAAACTCTACTGAACCATGAGTTTCATTAGTTACTTTTTTAGTAATGATGTTAACCACACCACCAGCAGCACCTGAGCCATATCGAGCAGCTGCTGGTCCGCGTAAAACTTCGATCGACTCGATTGCTTCTGCTGGTACCCAGTTTGAGTCGCCTCGTGTATCACGCTCTCCTTTCCAGCCATAACGGACTGAGTTACGAGAGTTAATTGGTTTACCGTCCACTAAAATAAGTGTGTTTTCAGGCCCCATTCCACGAATATCAATTTGTCTATTATTACCACGCTGCCCTGTTGCGCTATTGCCTGTCAGGTTGACACCTGGCATACGACGTACATAGTCAGAAATATCATTACGAACTGGTAGTTTTTCTAAATCTTCTTTGGTAATAACCGATACACCAAGCGATTGCTTCACTTGCTCTTCCGCTGTTACGAAAATTGTTTCCAATTTCACAGGTTCAGCAGGCTTTTCTAATGTTTGTTCAGCTTGTTCTTGCTCATTTTGTGCGGCAAAAGCCATAGACATCATACTTGCCAGTACTGAAACAGAAAGCACTGACTGGATAATACGCTTCGACATAAGTATTCCCAATATATTGATTTATTAAACATCTCTCATTTTCTGTTTCGCATTGTAACAAAGATAAATAAAATTACAAATGATATTGATAATAATTATCATTATTCATATTGAGTAATAAAAAAACCTCATTTCGAGGCTTTTTTATTTCACTTTTCAAATAATTTAATTATT
This sequence comes from Acinetobacter nosocomialis, assembly GCF_041021905.1. Lineage (NCBI taxonomy): Bacteria > Pseudomonadati > Pseudomonadota > Gammaproteobacteria > Moraxellales > Moraxellaceae > Acinetobacter > Acinetobacter nosocomialis. The sequence continues at coordinate 1,056,487 of NZ_CP157432.1, read as the reverse complement.
TGAAATAAGCACCTTCTGCTTGCGTATGGTCTGTTTGGTCAACTACACGTTGTAGTTCAGGAATGTGCTCTCTTAATGTTGTTTCTACACCTTGTTTCAAGGTTACATCAATTGCAGAACAACCTTGGCAACCACCACCGAACTTCAATACAGCAGTTAAGCCATGTTCAGGATCATCTTGCACTTCAACTAAGCTACAGTTACCGCCGTGTCCTGCAAGACCTGGATTAATTTCCGCTTGAAGTACATAAGTAATACGCTCTTCAATTGATGCATCTGGCCCTACACGCGGCACTTTAGAGTTTGGTGCACGGAAAGTTAGCTGACCACCGAAACGATCTTTGTTGTAGTCAATAACAGCGTCTAAAAGATATGGAATAGACGGCGCATCAATGTATGCAGGGAAATCAGGATAGTCCTGTTTATAGTCCGTTGGCACCACTTCTTCTGGTGCACTATATGCCATACAGCACTCTGCACGTGGTGTACCCGGATGTTCAACAAAAATTCGAACGCCAATTCCCGGAGTATTTTGCTTCGCCAATAATTCGTGCAAATACTCTTGTGCAGATGGTGTAATCAAAAGGTTCGGAATTTCTTCTGCAACAGCAGTGTTGGTGTTCTCAGTCGACATAACAATATTCCTCAAGCTGATGCCTTTATATTAACCGAAGATGAGGTGGATTTAAAAAAAATCAACTAAATTTGTCGGATTTATACACAACGGGGTTTCAAGTTGTATTTTTAATGGCATTATTGACCTCAGTATCGATCATTTTTTAAATATTTCTTATGTTGCATTTGCCGTTTAACCATACCATTACCCTTATTATTATTACGGTCATTATCTCTTTACTTGCTTTTAGCAATCAAAACGTTATGAACCGCCTAATCTTTTGGCCGCCTGCGATGCAACGTGGACAATTTGATCGCTTCATCACACATGGCTTTATTCACGCAGATGGTACTCATTTACTCTTTAATATGATTACCCTGTTTTTCTTTGGTAGCATCATTGAAAGTTTTTATCGCCAATATTTCTACGACATGGGCTTTGTCTTGTTCTATTTGGGCGGGTTAATTTTTGCGATTTTACCAAGCTATCTACAACATAAAAATGATGCAAACTGGGCAAGTCTTGGAGCTTCAGGGGCAGTATCTGCTGTTCTATTTGCCTATATCCTGTTTCAGCCATGGAAACTTATTTTTGTATTTTTTATTCCAGTACCCGCTATTATTTTTGCAGTTCTCTATGTTGCTTATAGCATTTGGGCAGGTAAACGTGGCAATACACATATTAATCATAGTGCCCATTTATGGGGAGCAGCTTACGGCGTAATTGTAACAATTTTGATTGAACCGCGAGTGATTCCACATTTCTTAGATCAGCTTACCCGCTTACCGTTTTAAACTTAATATTTTTGAAAAGCCCGATATGGGCTTTTCTTTTTTTCTCATTTATTTATCACGATAAATTCTCAGATATTTTTCTGATTTTCTTTGATCAATTCCTTGTTTTGATTGCAAAAACCATCTGATTAAACTCAAGCACAATTCTTTTAATAATTCAGATGATACAATGAAGTACAAAGCTCTTTTATCTAGTCTTTCAATTGCATTATTTAGCTTATCTTTAGCTGGCTGTAACGATAATGATTCACAAGAAACCACGGTAAGTACTCCAAAGCAGCCCAATATTTTATTTATTATGGCCGATGACTTAGGCTATTCAGATTTAGGAGCATTTGGTGGTGAAATTCATACGCCTAATATTGATAGTTTGGCGCAAGAAGGTCGACTTTTAACGGATTATCATACTGCACCCACTTGTTCCCCTACTCGCTCGCAGCTTATTTCAGGAACTGATCATCACCTAGCAGGCATAGGTGCTATGGCAGAGCTTACACCAGACCATTTAAAAGGCCAACCAGGTTACGAAGGCTATTTAAATGAACGCTCTTTATCAATTGCGCAGGTGCTCAAAGACAATGGTTATCGGACATATATTAGTGGTAAATGGCATTTGGGGCTAACCCCTGAAACCAATGCACATGCCAAAGGTTTTGATCATTCATTTACCTTATTACAAGGTTTAGACCATCACTTTAAACAAGCTCCAAGCGCGTTTAAACGAAATTCAACCTATACCGAAGATGGGCAAATTATTCCAATTTCAGCATTACCTGATGACTTTTTCTCGACCAATTATTTTACCGATAAATTGCTGAGCTATTTAGAGTCAGGTAAAAATAGCGGTAAGCCATTCTTTGCTTATGCTGCCTATACAGCACCTCACTGGCCTATACAGGCTCCAGCAGAATACCGTGAAAAATATCGTGGCGTTTACGATGTCGGTTATGACGCCATTAGAAAAGCACGTATAGCACGTCAAAAACAGCTTGGAATTATTCCAGCAAATTTTGAAGCAGCAGAACCAATCGCCACTCAAAATGCACCACAAAAATATGGAAAATGGGAGGAGTTAACAGCTGAGCAGAAAGCACTTGAAGCCCGTAAAATGGAAATCTACGCAGGTATGGTAGAAAATCTTGATGCAAATGTAGGCCGAATTATCCAATACCTAAAACAAAATAATCTTTATGAAAATACTTTAATTTTCTTTGTTTCTGACAATGGTGCAGAAGGTTTCATTCGTGGTGGGTATGGCAGTGAATCTGGTTTTGATAACTCTGTAGCAAACGTAGGCACCCCTACTTCTTACCACTATATTGGACCACGTTGGGCTGAAGTCAGCGCGGCACCTTTTCATTTATGGAAAGATACAGCTGGCGAAGGTGCAACTACAGCTCCTGCTATTGTGAAATTACCAAATCAGAAAAAAGCTGAAGAAACCAATCATAGCTTCGCATCTGTACTCGATGTTTTTCCAACATTATTAGATTATGCCCATATTCCGGTACCTCAAGGACAATATAAAGGCCGAACCATTAATACACCAAGTGGTTACTCTTGGAAGTCTGTACTTGAAAATAAATCACAAACTATCCGTCCAGCTAATTTCAGCTTTGCCGATGAATTACACGGTAGTAAATATGCTAAACAAGGCGAATGGAAAATTGCACTTCAAGGACGCCCTGAATTAGGATCAGGTTCTTGGGAACTCTATAACATTGCTACTGATCGTGGTGAAAATCATAATGTTGCGCAGCTTTACCCTGCAAAAGTACAAGAGTTGCTCTCGGTTTATCAAAAATACACCGAACAAAATGGCGTACAGGAATATAACGCCAAATGAAATTGAAACTGGTTCTAAGCACTACAATCAGCCTGTTATTCATCACAGGCTGTAGTAAGTCTGAACATAGCTCTGACACAAAAACAGTTTTACCAAAGCAAGCCACCTCATCGGCTGCTTTGGGTTCTATCGAACAGTGTAAAAGCTATACAGGGCTTCCTACAAACTGGCTTAAAAATAAAACCGCAGGTATGGTATTCATACCAGATGGACAATTTAATTTTGGTTCTGAAAAAGCTTATCCAGATGAACTTAACTTTGGGAAAAAACAACGGGAAGTTAAAGGTTTCTGGATTGATCAAACTGAAGTCACTGTTGCTCAATTCGCAAGTTTTGTGAAGGCAACTGGTTATATTACCGATGCTGAAAAACAAAAACAGGCTGCTGTTTTTACTCCAGATCCACGTCATCCCCAACAATGGTGGCAACTCAAATCAGGATATACATGGAAAACTCCAAATGGCAAAAATGGAGCTCTCCCTCATCCTCATGAGCCTGTAAGATACGTAACGAAAAATGATGCTGAACATTATGCAGTTTGGCTAGGACGTGATTTACCAACAGAATTAGAATGGGAATACGCCGCTAAAGCAAACTCAAAAACTGACACACCTTTACACCAAGCACCTACCGATGAACATCAGCATCCACAAGCAAATTACTGGCAAGGCACATTCCCTTTTGAAAATTTGAATCACGACCATTTTACTGGTGTTGCTCCTGTCGGCTGTTTTAAATCCAACGGCTTTAAGCTATTCGATATGATTGGAAATGTTTGGGAATGGACATCCTCTCCCTATCAAGGTGCGCATGATCAACATATGGGTAATTATTCTGATTTAAGACAAAAAGAAATGAGCAGCACTCAATATGTGATTAAAGGGGGCTCATTTTTGTGTGCTGAAAATTACTGTTCACGTTACCGTAATAGTAGTCGCTACCCACAAGATTTTGATTTAGCCGCTACTCATGTAGGTTTTCGTACAATTTTACGTACGCCTTAATCGCTAAAAAAACTAGTTTAGAGTGTTGATATTTCTTAACCAAAAATAGATCGAAAAACAATCTAATAATTTCTATAGTAAATAGTAAAAGGGAGAATGATAAAAAGAGAGAACAATATGATGAAAAAATTTCTAGTTTGTGCAGCAGCAATTTTCACACTATCACTATCGGCTTGTGCAGTTTATACCCCTGCTGGCAGTGTAGTAGTTGATCCGGATTCGCCTTATCACAATCATCCAGGAGATTTTTGTCCACCAGGTCAGGCCAAGAAAGGTCGTTGTTAAAAGTTTAGATAGACTATAAGCAAATTAATCTGACTATTTAGAAAGATGATTTACAGCTTATGTATAGGGCTTCACCCAAAATTAGATGGGGCGAAACTAGAAAATTATGGTGTAAAAAAATCACCATATCCCCAAGATTTTTAAAAGACAATCTTACGTTGTCTTCCATCTAGTTTCACCCCAATTCTTTCTTATTCCGTTTGACTTTTCTTATCGTTTAATAAAAAAGTCTAGTTTTTTACTCATCATCGTATCTTTTTTATTGATACATTTTGAACATTTTATCTTCAGCTTAGATCTGATGAATTCGCTCTATACAAAATAATCATTTATGTAACGTAAGTCTATAAAAATGTTCTAGAAATGTGAAAAAAAATGAAGTTAAAATGAGATCAAATTATCATAAAAATTCACTCAAACTACCTTCATCACAAAAATAATTTAATTTTCATTTTGTCAGTTATTGCCACTCGTTTCTTTTAATTGGCATAGATAATGTATACACCTGTATATTAATACTACCGTCCAAGTGAGATATTTTATGTCCAGCCAGAGTCCAGACGAAGGTCTACAATTTCCGATACACGCTTCAACAAAAAAACAAAGTACTTCTCGCACAGGCCAAGAGATTTTGTCAGAAGCTTTATCTATTGTAGATAATAAAACTGCTCAACAGATTTTGACTGAAAAAAACTGGCGGAAAAACTATCCAAGATACTTTAAATCACTTGTTCAACATGGGCTTTCTAATAGCAATAACCCGATTACTATCGCCAAACAGGGCTTACATAAGGCTCATCATCTTTTTGACTATTTCCGCGATGGTAAACACTATCTTTTAAAAGATGCTCTGCACATCCCTACCACTAAGCCTTTAAATACAGTTAAATTTAAAGGTGAAAGTGAAGCTGCACCAGAATGGTATGTTCCATATAAAGGCCAAAAACTTAGCGGGCAAAGCTTACTTGATCAAATTCAAAAATGGGAAAATGCAGGTATTATTGAACCAAGCCATGCCAAGGCTTTACGTGAAGCTGCCGCTCATCCAGAATGGTTTGATTTATCTGATCGAACCATGGTTCTGTTTGGTGCGGCTTCAGAAGCTGGTCCTTTACCTTGGCTAGCAAAGTGGAAAGCGAATATTGTTGCAATTGATTTACCGAACCCACGAGTTTGGGGGAAAATTTTAAATACAATTCAGCAAGGAAACGCAACGCTGATTGCACCTACAATTGAATCAGTTGACTCAACAGCAAAAGCTTCTGAATTAAGAGATAAATTAGGTGCCAATTTACTGACTCAACTACCAGAAATTGCACAGTGGTTAGTTCAATTTCCTCAAAAATTAGATTTAGCTGCTATTGCTTATCTAGATGGTGAAAAACATGTCCGCGTCTCAATGGCCATGGACAGTATTATGCAATATGTGAGTGAACATAAACCTGATACAAGCTTAATGTTTATGTGTACTCCAACCGATGTTTACGCAGTACCTAAAGAAGTTGCAGAGGCAGCTCAAGAGAAATTTAAATCTCGTTCACAACTACAAAAAATGGCTGCAAAAGGTATCTCTACACTATCGCTCAAACGTTTTTTCCAAGCACCTTATCAAGACTTGATTACCAGCGAAAATGGCAAAACTTATGGTATTGCAGACTGCTTGGTAGTTGAACAAGGGCCAAACTACGCATTAGCTAAACGTATTCAACAATGGCGAGCAACACTTGCCCGTCATCAAGGCCAACGCGTGAGTATTAATATTGCTCCATCTACGACAACTCATTCGGTCACAAAAAATCCACTCCTTAAGGCCGCTTTTAACGGTGCGGAACTTTTTGATGTAGAAGCGTTTAGTCCAGAAACCACAAATGCCATTATGGCGGCACTCTGGATCCATGACTTAAGAAATGAATCTTCTGTCGCAAATCCTGAAACTGTGCTTGACCATCCTCTAGAGTTGATGATGGAAGGTGCCAACCATGGCGGTCTATGGCGTGTGGCTTATTTAGCCCGTACAGCCCTTCCTTTTGCTGCAATCTATGGTTTTGCGGCCGAAAAGCTTCCATTTAAGAAATTTTCTAAAAAATAATGAGGTTAAAAGCCCAATTCTAAAATTGGGCTTTTTTTGTGCAATTATTTGTTTTGACTATGTGTTAAATACTTTTGCATTTCATCAGGTGGAACCATACCACCACCAGTCGCCCATACCACATGTGTCGCATGCTGTAACTTTTCAGCTGACAATTGATGCAAGGCCAAATAATCACGAGTAGTTTGCACATAATATGGCCCCATCATGCCTGCCGCTGCCGAGGGCTCAACTTGGATATTCTCAGTTTGATTTAAAAGCGCAATCAGCTCATATAAACACTCATCATGAATGGTGTAGTAACCGTCAATTAACTGCTGCATAGCACGGCCGACAAAACCAGAAGCACGGCCAACAGCCAATCCATCTGCAGCAGTAATGTTATCTAAACCAATATCGTTTACTGAAATCTGATCATGCAACCCTGTATAAACACCTAGTAACATACATGGAGAGTGAGTCGGTTCTGCAAATATACAATGTACATGCTCACCAAAAGCGAGTTTTAACCCAAAACTCACTCCACCAGGGCCACCACCGACACCACATGGCAAATAAACAAATAATGGGTGTTCTGCATCGACTTTAATCTGTTTTTGCTCACACTGTTGTTTTAAGCGTATTCCTGCTACTGCATAACCTAAAAATAAAGTCGTCGAATTCTCATCATCAATAAAAAAACAATTTGGATCTTGTTCTGCTGCTTTACGTCCCTGCTCTACAGCGACACCATAATCACTGGCGTATTCCACAACATTGACACCTAATGAACGCAGTTTATCTTTCTTCCACTGTCTTGCATCGGCAGACATATGCACGGTCACTCTAAAACCGAGCTTCGCGCTCATAATACCGATTGATAAACCAAGATTACCTGTAGAACCTACTGCAATTTGATATTTGGAAAAAAATGCTCGAAATGCATCTTGGTCAAGTTGACTATAATCATCATCTAACTTGAGAAACCCTGCCTCAATTGCTAACTTTTCAGCATGAGCCAAGACTTCATAAATTCCACCACGTGCCTTGATTGAACCCGAAATAGGTAAATGACTATCTTTTTTAAGCCAAAGCTTTCCAGTAAGCTTCTGTTGTTTTTCTACAGATAAGGCTTGTTGCATATCTGCAATTTCAACTAGTTCTGATTCAATTTTTCCATGTAGTGCTTGAGTTTCTGGAAATACTTTTGCTAAGTAAGGTGCAAAACGTTCTAGCCTTGCTTCGGCATCTTTTACATCTTGCTCTGTCAGTCCTACTTTCATGAGAGCTTCTTTTAAAGGATAACGGTTCGGATTAAACCAAAATGTTTCTTGGTAATCTTGTAATGTTTGAATGAGTGGGAATTGTTGTTTGAGTTGATCGAGTTGAACCGTTTTCATCCTATATCCTTTCATCAATTTTTGAGCTAGTCACCTAGCAATAAGTATTTGCAGTAATCATTCATTCTTTACTGAGTTTATTTGAAAAAAGCGATCTTTTTTTTAAATGTGACAATAAAAAAGCCACTAATAATAGTGGCTTTTTAGATTTAAGCAGACAACTTAAATGAACTTTAAGAACAACCAATATAAACCACCTGACAAACAGATGGTCGCAGGTAAAGTAAATATCCAAGCTGACAAAATTGTCTTAATGGTATTAAAGTTTAGACCTGATTTATTTGCAACCATGGTACCCGCAACAGCACTGTTTAAAACATGAGTAGTTGAAACTGGCATACCTAAACCATCTGCTGCTGCAATAGTACTCATTGCAATAAGCTCAGCAGACATACCTTGACCATAAGTCATATGGTTCTTACCAATACGCTCACCTACAGTCACCACAATACGTTTCCAACCAACCATAGTGCCAAGACCAAGCGCTAATGCAACCGCAACTTTCACCCAGTTTGGAATGTACTGTAAGAATGAATCCAAGCTACCGCGATAATCTTTCACAAGCTTTTTCTGTGAATCATCCATTTTTGGTAAAGCATCTGCTTTGTCCAAACGTTTAAACGTGGTTGTGCTTAAATACATATCATTACGAATTTCACTAATCGCAGCTTCAGGAATATCTTTTAAGTCGCTATAGCTAGAAACACGAGCACCTAAATGATCAGTCATACTTGCCAATGCAGGTACAACTTCAGGTGTCTGTTGCTTGGTTTGAATATATTTAGTTAAAACTTCACGCGCTTTTTCATCAGTCAATTCTTGCTGATTATGGTTTAACAAAACAGCAGTTTGAGAAGAAAGCTGGTGGAATGATTGAACCTGTTGTGTATCTAGGTTTTTATTTATTGAATAAGCTAACGGTACTAAACCAACCAAAATGAGCATGATGAGACCCATACCTTTTTGGCCGTCATTTGAACCGTGTGCAAAACTTACACCTGTACAGGTAAAGATTAAAATTGCACGAATGATTGCTGGTGGTGGCTTATTACCTTCAGGTGGCTGGAATAATTCTAATTGGCGTTTGAAAATAGTTTTAACCAACAAGAATAAGATTGCTGCAAAAGCAAAACCAATTAAAGGTGAAAATAATAATGCCTTACCTACTTTAATCACCTGGTCCATATCTACACCACTGGTCGTTACGCCAGTCGATGCACTCAATAGATGGTTCATAATACCCACACCCAAAATTGAACCAATCAAGGTGTGAGAGCTAGAAGCTGGGATTCCTAAGAACCAAGTACCAAGGTTCCAAAGAATTGCAGCGATTAACAATGCAAAAACCATTGCAAAGCCAGCACCGCTACCCATGTTCATGATAAGTTCAACAGGAAGCAATGCAATAATGCCATAAGCAACAGCACCACTTGCGACCATTACCCCAAGAAAATTACAAAAACCAGCCCACATGACTGCAACTGGTGCAGGCAATGCATTTGTATAAATGACCGTTGCAACTGCATTAGCAGTATCGTGGAAACCGTTTACAAATTCAAAGCCCAATGCAATGAAAAGTGCAGTAGATAAAAGAATAACCGAATAAAGGCTCAAAGGTGGAACATGCGCTAAATCAGCACTAACCTGAAACCCAATATAAATAAGTGTTGCAACAATAATCGTCAGAAACACCGGCATAAAAAATTTCGGTGTTGGGACGTGTACATTCGTCGATTTTGCTTGCAGGTTTGCCGCAAGTTTTGAATCCGAAACAGGGGGTAGATTAGAATTCATGCAGACGGTAAGAGGATAATAAAATCCTCTGTATTCTTAAATTAAATTATGACAATTATATGACAAAGAGCCGCCTGATGAAGTCAATTTTTTATATTTTGACCTCATTTGATGCACCTTTCCCCGATCATTTTTATTTTATTTTTAAAATACAATAACTTAATTCATTATTTATGAGCTCCTTTTGTGCTTATTTTTACAGCAAAAAAATAAATAAAATGGCCTATATGTCTATTTTTCATACAGAACAACTGTAATATTTCGGCATATTGAGCATGAAATATTTCAATATCATGATCATTTGATGAATATTTCATGAAAATTCTTTCGTTTTTGTCATAAAACACCCTCTTTTTTATTTTTTTACTTATTGTCTCATGACCTTCGTAGGTCATCATTTGTGCTGCTATTCTGTTACAATAGCGCCGCATTTTTAAATTCATATAAAAGATCGGGGTTTTCTATGTCTACGCTTGCCACCCTAAAAGCGCTTCTTGCTAAACGCATTCTGATTATTGATGGTGCTATGGGAACTATGATCCAGCGCCATAAATTAGAAGAAGCCGACTACCGTGGTGAGCGTTTTGCCGATTGGGCACATGACTTAAAGGGTAATAATGACCTTTTAGTTTTGACACAACCTCAAATTATTCAAGGCATTCATGAAGCTTATCTTGATGCTGGTGCAGATATTATTGAAACCAACAGCTTTAATGGCACGCGTGTTTCAATGTCTGACTATCACATGGAAGATCTTGTTCCAGAGATTAACCGTGAAGCAGCACGTTTAGCCAAAGCAGCTTGTGAAAAATATTCAACTCCAGAAAAACCACGTTTTGTTGCTGGTGTACTTGGGCCTACATCGCGTACTTGTTCAATTTCACCGAATGTAAATGACCCTGCTTTTCGTAACATTACCTTTGATGAGTTAAAAGAAAACTACATTGAAGCGACTCATGCACTGATTGAAGGCGGTGTAGATATCATTTTGATTGAAACCGTATTTGATACATTAAACTGTAAAGCAGCGATTTTTGCAGTCAAAGAAGTCTTTAAACAAATTGGTCGTGAATTACCAATTATGATTTCAGGGACAATTACCGATGCATCAGGTCGTACTTTAACGGGTCAGACTGCGGAAGCTTTCTGGAACTCTGTGCGCCATGGTGATTTGCTTTCAATCGGTTTTAACTGTGCCCTTGGTGCAGATGCTATGCGTCCTCACGTAAAAACCATTTCTGATGTCGCAGATACTTTCGTTTCAGCACACCCCAATGCGGGCTTACCAAACGCATTTGGTGGATATGACGAAACACCTGAGCAAACTGCAGCTTTCTTAAAAGAATTTGCTGAAAGCGGTTTAATTAATATTACTGGTGGTTGCTGTGGTACGACACCAGACCATATTCGCGCCATTGCCAATGCAGTCAAAGATATTGCACCTCGCCAAGTACCTGAAACCGTACCTGCTTGTCGCCTAAGTGGTTTAGAGCCATTTAATATTTATGATGACTCTCTCTTTGTAAACGTTGGTGAACGTACTAACGTTACCGGTTCTAAAAAATTCTTACGCCTCATTCGTGAAGAAAACTTTGCCGAAGCTTTAGAGGTTGCACAGCAACAAGTGGAAGCTGGCGCGCAAATTATTGACATTAACATGGATGAAGGGATGCTCGATTCGCAAAATGCGATGGTGCATTTCTTAAACCTTGTAGCATCAGAACCTGATATTTCACGTGTGCCAATCATGATTGACTCATCAAAATGGGAAATCATTGAAGCTGGCTTAAAATGCGTACAAGGTAAACCGGTTGTTAACTCCATTTCCTTAAAAGAAGGTTATGACGAGTTTGTCGAAAAAGCCCGCCTCTGCCGTCAATATGGTGCCGCAATTATTGTGATGGCCTTTGATGAAGCTGGACAAGCTGACACTGCTGAACGTAAACGCGAAATCTGTAAGCGCTCATACGATATTTTAGTGAATGAAGTAGGCTTCCCTGCTGAAGATATTATTTTTGACCCGAACGTGTTCGCAGTAGCAACTGGCATTGAGGAACATAACAACTACGCGGTCGATTTTATTGAAGCAACAGGTTGGATTAAACAGAACTTACCACATGCCATGATTTCTGGTGGTGTATCGAACGTTTCGTTCTCGTTCCGTGGTAATGAACCCGTTCGTGAAGCCATTCACTCGGTGTTCTTGTACCATGCCATTAAGCAAGGCATGACCATGGGTATTGTGAACGCTGGGCAAATGGCAATTTATGATGATATTCCAGCCGAGCTAAAAGAAGCTGTTGAAGATGTCATATTAAACCAAAACCAAGGTGAATCTGGTCAAGCTGCGACTGAGAAACTGCTTGAAGTAGCAGAAAAATACCGCGGACAAGGCGGCGCAGCTAAAGAAGCTGAAAACCTTGAATGGCGTAATGAGTCGGTTGAAAAACGTCTTGAATATGCACTAGTTAAAGGTATTACGACTTATATTGACCAAGACACCGAAGAAGCGCGCTTAAAATCTAAACGTCCTTTAGATGTGATTGAAGGACCGCTGATGGACGGTATGAACGTGGTTGGTGACTTGTTTGGTTCAGGCAAAATGTTCTTACCGCAGGTTGTGAAATCTGCCCGTGTAATGAAACAAGCTGTAGCATGGCTCAACCCCTACATTGAAGCTGAAAAGTCTGAAGGACAATCTAAAGGTAAAGTCCTCATGGCAACGGTAAAAGGCGACGTACACGATATTGGTAAGAATATTGTAGGCGTGGTACTTGGCTGTAATGGTTATGACATTGTTGACCTTGGTGTAATGGTACCTTGCGAGAAAATCTTACAAACCGCAATTGATGAAAAATGTGACATCATCGGGTTGTCTGGTCTGATCACTCCATCTTTAGATGAAATGGTATTTGTTGCGAAAGAAATGCAACGCAAAGGCTTTAACATTCCTCTATTAATTGGTGGTGCGACGACATCTAAAGCCCACACGGCAGTAAAAATTGACCCTCAGTATCAGAATGATGCAGTAATTTATGTTGCCGATGCTTCACGTGCTGTAGGTGTTGCTACAACCTTGCTTTCTAAAGACATGCGAGGTGCATTTATTGAAGAGCACCGTGCTGAATATGCCAAAATTCGTGAACGTTTAGCCAACAAACAACCAAAAGCGGCCAAACTGACTTATAAAGAGTCGGTTGAAAATGGTTTTAAAATTGATGAAAGCTACGTGCCACCAAAACCAAATCTTTTAGGAACACAAGTTTTAAAGAATTATCCGCTTGCAACACTCGTGGATTATTTTGACTGGACACCATTCTTTATTTCATGGAGCTTGGCAGGTAAATTCCCGAAAATTTTAGAAGATGAAGTGGTTGGTGAAGCTGCAACAGATTTGTACAATCAAGCTCAAGCAATGTTGAAAGATATTATCGACAATAACCGTTTTGATGCTCGTGCCGTATTCGGTATGTTCCCTGCTCAGCGCACTGATGCAGACACAGTGAGCGTATTTGATGAAGCGGGGCAAAATGTTACGCATACTTTTGAGCACTTACGCCAGCAATCTGACAAAGTGACAGGTAAACCAAACTTGTCTTTGGCAGATTACATCCGTGCTGATAGCGAGCAGCAGGACTACTTAGGCGGATTCACTGTATCGATTTTTGGTGCAGAAGAATTGGCAAATGAATACAAAGCCAAAGGTGATGATTACTCTGCAATTTTAGTTCAGTCACTAGCCGACCGTTTTGCAGAAGCTTTTGCCGAACACTTACATGAACGCATTCGTAAAGAGTTCTGGGGTTATAAAGCTGATGAACAGCTTAGTAATGAAGAACTGATTAAAGAGAAATATGTCGGTATTCGCCCTGCACCAGGTTACCCTGCTTGCCCTGAGCACTCTGAAAAAGCAGTATTGTTTGACTGGTTAGGTTCTACCGACAAAATTGGTACTAAACTGACTGAACACTTTGCAATGATGCCGCCATCTTCGGTAAGTGGTTTCTATTATTCTCATCCACAAAGTGAATACTTCAACGTAGGTAAAATCTCTCAAGACCAACTTGAAGATTATGCAAAACGTAAAGGTTGGACACTAGATGAAGCAAAGCGTTGGTTAGCGCCGAATTTAGATGACTCGATTGTTTAAGTTTAAATAGTAATAAAAAATCCCCTCTAGTGAGGGGATTTTTTATCATATTTAATCAATAATTCCTGGAATATAAATCATTCCATTGAAAACATCTTCACCTAATTTAACATTATTAAATCTAAAAGTTTTTTTATCATTATCCATAGATAAACCTGAACAAGATTTATAGCGATCTCCACAAACTATTTTTTCATTTTCTTTCGTAGTTTCAATTGAAATATGACCATTGAATTCTTGAATTACTTCCAATGGATAAGCTCCTGTTTGCCCTATTAAACTAATAGAATATTTTTTCTGATCATTTACGACATAAGCGAAACCATAATTTTGGCGCAATATAGGATATATTTCTTTATTAATTAAAATATTAGAAGTATTCCTAGGAATATTATATTCCAAATCTAACACTCTAAATTTATTTCGTTCTTTATCAAATAAATTCAAGTTCTGTATATTAATAGATAGTATCTTTTCATTATCTCCCCACGAGATCGACGAAGCAGGAACTAAGCCATAAAAGGAAAAACCTGGTTCATAATTTGTTAAATTATAATTTCGAACTTTAAGTTGTATATCTTTAGAATATTGATTATTATTACTTTCTTTAAATATTTCAATATTCACAATATCATCATCTTTTTTAAAAACAAGTTCATCTACACTACCAATGTTTTTATTATTTCCATCTTTATAAATAATAATATCTGAATTCATATCAGATAATTTATATACTTGATTATCTAATTCGAGGATACCTATCCCACTTTTTCTTGGAAATCTATCTTTATTAAAACCCACCCAGTTAGAGGGTATTTTTAATTCTAAGTTACCTGTAATTTTTGCCGTTAAATCTTTTTTTTCTATCCAGTCAACTAAATAATTTTTCCATAATTTATTAAAATTATTTTTAAATCTTATATTTAATTGTCTACTATCATTATCAAAACTATATTCCGTATTATCTGAACAGTCTTCATAATTTATACAAAATAAAACACTCATATCATTATATTTATTTATCCAAGCAAGTGAGGCAAAACGTGCCTTATTACTTTCAGCCAAAAGCTGTAATTCACCATAAATAGGAAGGTCCGTTTTATCGGGTTTGTTAAAATAGAGAGTTACATCTGAGCTATTTCCTTGGGCTATTAAGCTATATTCCTCTTCTTTTACATTCAAGTTAACTTTATCATTAAAATTTTCAGCTTCGATTGTAAGCATATTTTTTTCATACTCATTTTCTTCTCTTTTGGACTCCTCCCCACAACCAATTAAAAAAATAGTACTTAATACACTTATTTTGATTAGTTTATAACTCATAAGATCCTCATATTAATTTTTTGTTTTTTAAATCCCTACAGATATTATCATCAATTACAAATATTAATACCATTAAATTCAATTATTTATTTTGAAAAAAAGATAAAATCAACCTTCCAAGTCTCTATCATAATTTTTAGTTTTAAAAAACTCGATATTTGAAGCAGCTATGCATGGACTAGGATTTGTTTTGGAAAGTAATTTACTCACTCAAAATTATTTGGACTCAGGAAAGTTGGTTAGAGTTTTTGCAGATGAACTATCGATTCCTATTTCTGCTCATCATTTGGTATATCCTCGAACGCATCAATTTATTCCTAAAATTGAACTGTTTTTAAACTGGATTCATGATGAGTTAGCAGATTGAGAAAGTGATTTCTTAAATGATCTGAATTTCCTCAACTCTTAAGTGATGCATCATCTCTCGAACAAATACAAAGTAGGTAAAAACATAAACCTGATCTCGAGCCACTTGGTTTGTGTAGTAGCTTAAACGCTCAATAAAATCATTAAATCCATGCTCAAGCTCAATACGGCTGATTTGCTTTTTAGCACTAAAAAATAACTCACTGAGTTGTGCCATGGCGGTATCAGCCGTAACAACTACCCCACTTATCTTTAAATTTCTGAGGGGCTGAGACTCGATGATTTCTTCAATAAAATAAATCATCTTTTCAACCGCAAGCTCATCAACAACGCCATTGCTGATACTTTTTGAATTAATAAAACCCAAACCCTGTTCAAGTTGAATGTGCTGGTTGTCTAAATCAAATGACAAGCCATTAAGAGCAAGTGAAAATTTTAAAACTGAGACAGAATGAGTCATAAAAATAGCTTACCGCTGAGTTTTATTAATAGGACTAGGGCCAGTTTGTTCAATAGTTAGAGTTAACAGCGCTAATCCTCATTAACACTATATATAATAAAAACCTCTTTAAAAAGACGAAAAATCAATCTTATATTCATGCAATCTAACTATTAAAAAATAGAGTATAAGCATGAAAAAACTAGTAATTTTAGGTGTTACGATTTACAGCTTTGCACAACTGGCAAATGCAGCAACCTTAAATGTAAAGCCATATGGCACGACTCAAGACGGTCAAAAAGTTGAACTCTATACCATGAGCAATAACAAAGGAGTCTCGGTATCTTTTATTAGTTTCGGTGGTGTAATTACCCAGATTTTGACTCCCGATGCACAAGGCAAACAAAATAATATTGTTTTGGGCTTTGATGACTTAAAAGGCTATGAAGTCACTGATACCAAGGAAGGCATTCATTTTGGTGGTTTGATTGGTCGTTATGCGAACCGGATTGGTAATGCTAAATTTAGCTTAGATGGAAAAACGTATAACCTCGAAAAAAATAATGGCCCGAACTCATTACATAGCGGGAATCCTGGTTTTGATAAACGTGTTTGGCAAGTTAAACCCCTCGTCTCTCAAGGTGAAACCGTTAAAGCTTCTCTGAAGTTAACCAGTCCAAATGGTGATCAAGGTTTTCCCGGAAAATTAGATGTAGAAGTAATCTACAGTCTTTCAGATCAAAATGAATTCAAGATTGAATATAAAGCCAAAACTGATCAACCTACAGTCGTCAACCTTACCAACCATAGTTATTTCAATTTATCAGGCGCTGGCAATAATCCTTATGGTGTGCTCGATCATATTGTCCAACTCAATGCAGACCGTATATTAGTAACCGATCAAAACTCTTTACCAACAGGTGAAATTGCTTCAGTTGCAGGTACGCCTTTTGACTTTCGGAAGCCTAAAGCAATTGTGAAAGATATTCGAGCAAATAATCAGCAACTCGCCTATGGATATGGCTATGACCAAACTTGGGTAATTAATCAAAAGTCTCAAGGGAAACTCAATCTTGCAGCGATTGTGGTTGACCCAAAATCTAAACGGACCATGCAAGTCTTAACCACTGAACCAAGTGTCCAAATGTATACAGCCAATCATTTACTCGGAAATATTGTTGGCGCAAATGGCGTACTCTACCGACAAGCAGACGCACTAGCATTAGAAACACAGCATTTTCCAGACAGCCCAAATCAACCGGCTTTCCCGTCTACACGTTTAAACCCAAATCAAACTTATAACAGTGTTAGTGTATTTAAGTTTGGTGTTCAAAAATAGTCTTTTTAATGAGGCTATGTGCATATTAAAAAGACTCTCAGTTGAATATGGCTGAGAGTCTTTTCATTTATTTAACCTTTGTGTTTGGTAAAAGTGCTGTTGCAAAACCAAGTAATGGCAACAATGAACATAAACCAAATACCCATTCAATACCGTTAATATCCGCTAAATGCCCCAGCCCAGCTGCGGCAATACCACTTACCCCAAACATAAGGCCAAACATTAAACCCGCAATCATACCCACACGGCCCGGAACAGCTTCTTGCGCATACACCACCATCGCTGCAAAAGCCGATGACAACACCAAACCAGCAATAATTGAAAAAACTGTTGTCCAAAATAAGTTTGCATACGGCATCATTAATGCAAATGGCGCCATACCAACAAATGAAACCCAAATCACAGCTTTACGGCCAATCTTATCGCCAATTGGGCCACCAGCAAATGTACCTACTGCCACAGCCGCCAAAAAAGCAAATAGGTGTAATTGAGCTGTTTGAATACTGATATGGAACTTTTGAATTAAGTAAAAGGTAAAGTAGTTACTAATGCTCGCAATGTAGGTAAATTTGGCAAACATCAACACACTAATTGTGCCCAAGGCGATAATGAGCTTACGGCCATGCAATTTAGTATGTGCTTGGGTAGCACGCGCAACTACCTGACTTTTAGCATGACTCACGGTCCAACGGCTTACGCCAAATAAAACCCAAATTGCTAAAAGTGCAAATATCACCAAGCCCGCAACTGCATGTTGTCCAAATGGAACAATTAATAACGCTGCTAATAATGGGCCAATGGCAGTACCTGTGTTTCCGCCCACTTGGAAAGTCGACTGAGCTGTACCGAAGCGCCCGCCCGATGCCATTCGTGCTACCCGTGAAGCTTCTGGATGAAAGGTTGCGGACCCGACTCCAATAAGTGCAGATGCACATAACAACACAGCAAAACTTGGTGAAAATGCCAACAAGATAATGCCGCAGAATGTGACGACCATTCCGAGTGGGAGAAGATACGGTTTTGGATGTTTATCGGTATAAAGTCCAATCCAAGGCTGTAGCAGAGAACCTGTAATTTGATATACAAACGAAATCAGGCCAACCTCCGCAAAACTCAGCGAAAAGTTTGCTTTTAGCATTGGATAGATGGCTGGTAACACCGCCTGAATTAAATCATTCAGTAAATGTGCAACCGCCACGGCGCCTACAATTTTAATAATCATTCCTTGAGGCTGATCATTTGCAACGGTATTGGCAATACCATCTTTCAATTGTATTGAAGACGTCATACCTGAAAAACTCCAATATTTTTAAATGAGATGCTTATTGTAAATTGTCGCTTATAAAGTTATCTTCCAATAATCATCGTATAAGTGACAATTTCTAGGATAATTTATGTCCGATTCTCTTATTCAGTCCGATTTGTCTGAACTGGTGATTGGGCTATCTTCCGAGCATTCTTACCGAGAAATCACCCCAACCCATACGCATACACGTGCGCAGTTTTTATATGCATCTACTGGAACTATTCAGGTGTTTACACCGAATAATGTGTGGATTGTGCCACCCATGTGTGCGTTATGGATTCCAGCACATGTAGAGCACAGTGTGATTTCACTGAGTCACGTGAAGTTAAATACGGCATTGGTTGAAGTAAATGCAGCCCCTCTAATGGGACAACATTGCTTTATTATTCGGGTGAGTAACCTGTTGCATGAACTTTTAATACGTTTAAATGAAATTAAACGAGAGGAAATTCCAAATACACCGACCTCTCAAGAGCTTTCCCGTTCTTTACAAATTTTGATTTTTGAAGAAATACATCGGGCCAATTTGTTGTCTATCCAGATTCCGTGGCCGAAAGACAAAAGACTCTTAAAAATTTGCCAAGAGTTATTACATACCCCTGACAGTTCAAAAGATTTAACAGATTGGGCTGATGATATTGGCACGAGTTCTAGAACTTTAATGCGTATGTTCCAGAAAGAAACTGGGCTATCTTATCGGGCATGGATACAGCAAATGCATATTGCACTTGCCTTGAGTAAAATCGCGAATGGTGAATCTATTTCTCAAATTTCAGAGTCACTGGGGTATACAAACCCCAGCGCGTTCAGTGCGATGTTTAAGCGACATCTAGGAAAAACACCTCAGCAATTTAGAAGTGCCGCGATGTCGCTATAAGTCTTTTTTTTTGCAGGGAGGTCATGCTTTTCGAGCAAATCATCGAAATCGTGATAAACATGAAGTTCTCTGTCTTTACCAGTTCTCGCATGATCTAGGCGCTGTTCTGGATCGACTAGAACAAGTGTATGTCCATCATCAATTAAACGATCTAAGCCTTCTAAAAACATACGTTTACCCACATCGTGGATAAGTGAAATCTGAGTTAAATCAATGACGATTGTGCTTTGATCAATTGTCTCGTCTTGTAAAATACGCAATAACATTTCAGCTTCAGTAAACTTCAACACACCACGCAGCACATACACACTCAATGATGCATCTTTTCCAGTACGATAATGGCTTTGTACAATGGTTTGTGCAGAAGGTGTTCCTTCCATGAGGTGTAACCCCATGTCACGAGATAATCGTTCTAAAATATCAATACCTCGAACACTATGACCATGTTCATCTAGTCGAGGTGAAAAAGCAGCCATACTGACCTGACCAGGTAGCACGCCCAAGATACCACCTGCTACACCACTTTTAGCAGGAATACCTACAGTTGAAAGCCAGTCACCCGCGGCATCATACATACCACAGCTCATCATGACACTGAGTACTTGTCTAACCACAGATCGATTTAGTAAGCGCTTTCCAGTTTTAGGGTCGACCCCACCATTGGCAAGCACACTGCCCATACGTACCAAGTCTTTCACTGTAACCATAATCGCACATTGGCGAATGTACCCATTCACAATATCGACTGGGTCAGTTTCTAAAATCCCTACCGTTCGCAACATATAACCGATCGAAAGATTACGGTAGGCTGTTTTGACTTCCGAATCATAAACAGACTCATCAAAACTTAATTCGCGGCCTGCAAGCTCGCTCATAAAACGGCGTAGAATTTCTGCGCTATGCAAACCATGTTTGACCTGAATCAAGGAATGTACAGTAATTGCGCCAGAGTTAATCATTGGATTTTTTGGTCGGCCGTCTTTACCCAATGAAATTTCATTAAAGGCTTCCCCTGAAGGCTCCACCCCTACTTTCGCGAGTACTGCATCAATGCCAAGTTGTTGCAAAACGTAGGCATATACAAAAGGTTTAGAAATCGATTGTATGGTGAACTCAACATCATCATCGCCGACCGAATAAATTTCCCCATCTACCGTAGACATTGCTAAAGCTAATCGATTTGGGTTTGCATTTGCCAACTCAGGAATATAATCGGCGAGATGACCGCTATTATCGACGTCACAGGCTTCTATAACATTTGCCAAATAATCTGGGAGAGGGGTTTTCATGGTCAGTAACCTTAAATGAGGAGATTTACAACATCGCGCAAAATTTCAGCACAACCTGCTGATAATATTAAAATTATATCTTTTGTAATGATTTAAATATCACGCTATAAGTATTGTAATTCCTATAACTTCTCCATTTCAAGCTCATTATAGGTTTTTCAAAACTTTAAAGAGATGGTTAGCTTATTCTTTCTACAAACAAGATCCCATTTAAATGATCAATTTCATGTTGAACAATACGAGCAGGAAAACCATGAAAAACGCTTTCAATCGTCTCACCCTGAAGTGTTAAGTATTTCACCTTAACCATTTCTGCGCGTTCAACTTGTCCACGTTCGTCTGGCACACTTAAGCAGCCTTCTTCACCTAAACAAACTTCGTTTGAGAACTCTAAAATTTCAGGATTTACCATAACCACAGCATCCATTTCAGGTGCATCCGGATAGCGTGGATTTGGTCGAGATGCCACAATAATGACGCGTTTAGAGATATAAACTTGCGGTGCTGCAATCCCCACCCCATTACGCTCAAGCATTGTTGCATGCATAGCGTCAGCAAGCTGATAAAGCCAATTACTGTTTAGCTCATTTGCCGAAACAGGAGCCGCGATTAATTTCAAAATATCTTCACCGCGCTTCGCGACAGGTAAAACTACGCTCATCCTTTGAATCTCTCATTAAACTGGCTATGACAAGTTTTATTGTGTCGCTGAACAGGCCAAAAGAAAAGTCATTCCGACATCTGTTTTTGTTTCATCTAAAGCATTTTTTGTTTTAAAGCTTTTTTAGCTTACTAAGTAAAATCCACATATCCCTATAGAACAAATTTCCTCCATTTACTTTTATTTCACTTTTCCATTAATATCCTAACTTCAATTACAACAACTAAGTAAAAAATGGATCAGGAATTAACTTTGCAGGACGCGAACTATCTCACTAAAGAAGATAAACGAACCCTCGCCCTTTCTTCATTGGGTGGCGCTTTAGAGTTTTACGATTTTGTGATTTATGTATTTTACGCAAAAATCATTTCCGACCTCTTTTTTCCAAGTACGCTTAGTCCGTTTTGGGCCATGCTCAACACTTACGGCATTTTTGCAGCAGGTTACTTTTTCCGCCCTTTAGGTGGGGTTATCATGGCCCATTTTGGTGACTTGGTCGGGCGTAAGAAGCTCTTTTCACTTTCAATTTTGCTGATGGCACTGCCTACCCTATTTATCGGGATTTTGCCCACCTTTGAAAATATCGGATATTTGGCACCTCTACTTTTATTGCTTATGCGTGTGGTGCAAGGGATTGCGATTGGGGGGGAAATTCCAGCTGCATGGACCTTTGTATCGGAACACGTCCCTGAAAGAAAAATCGGACTGGCAAATGGGTTACTCACCGCTGGGCTTTCTTTAGGAATTTTACTGGGTGCACTGATGTCTTTATGGATTTCACTGAATTTTAGTGAAGCACAAATCCATGACTGGGCTTGGCGTATACCTTTTATTGCAGGTGGTATTTTTGGTCTAGTTGCACTTTATTTAAGAACGTATTTAAAAGAAACACCTGTATTTAAAGCCATGCAGGCACGTAAAGAAATTTCAAAAGAAATGCCTGTAAAACAAGTCTTAAAAACGCATAAAACAGCGGTTGCGATTGGCATGTTATTTACATGGTTTTTAACGGGCTGTGTGGTGGTAGTGATTTTAGCCATGCCAAATTTGTTGATTGGTTCATTTGGTTTTGATCGTGCACAGACTTTTGAAATGCAAAGCGCAGCCATTATCATGCAAATGGTCGGCTGTATTTTGGCTGGTTATTTTGCTGACCGTTTTGGTTGTGGCAAAGTCATGATGATCGGTGCGCTTGCTGTGGCACTTACAGCGGCAGTTTTTTATCACAGTTTAGGTCATGCCGCACATTCAACCATTTTTGGTTTATATATGTTGTTAGGTCTATGCTCAGGTACTGTCGGCATGGTGTCGAGCAGTATGGTTAAAATGTTCCCCGCGCCTGTTCGCTTCTCTGGCATTTCGTTTTCTTATAATTTGTCTTATGCAATTGTTGGTGGTATGACCCTACCTTTAGTTCATTGGCTCAGTCAATACAGTGATATTGGTGCGATGTATTATATTTTCGCGCTAACAATTTTGGCCTTTGTAACTGCCTTTGTGTTTTGGAATAAGTTTGAAAAAAACAGGTATTAAAAATTTTCACTTATTAAATAAAAAACCACGCCGATTGCGTGGTTTTTTAATACTGCTTACTTTAGAAAGTAAACCCGATATTAAAGTTAATACGGTATAGCCATTTATCACTGTTAGGTGAAGTGGCAGAGGTATACCCTGTTGAGTTGGTCGAGCCACCAATAATGTTGGAGTTTTTACCCCACGTATAGTCTGCCCAAACCATAAATGGCGAAGCAATAAACATCATGCCTGTAGTGTTCATTTGCGAATCTGACCAATCATCACGTTTTTTATCGAGATAACTATAGTCATTATAAAACTTAATGGCTTTTAGTTTGCCCATATTGGTCACAGGTAACGTATAAGCAAGGTTTAAACTGGCAATCGTACCTTCTGAAGCAATGAAATAAGCAGGTGTAAAGCCATTATTACCCATTAAAGTCATGTCATTATTTACACCATCTGGGTTTTTAGCATCATATTGATAGTGAATGACAGAACTTTGTAAATTAAAGCGATTGTAGTTGTTTTCGGTATGTAAACCGACTGCATAATATTTGCCGTCTTTATCGGTCACTTTGTTATGTAACTGTGCAATCGCGCCAGAAACACCAAACTCCTGCTTACCAAAATCGGTTTCTAACTTGCGAACAATGCGGGTATTGATTTGATTGCGCTTTTCATTTTGATAGGCTTTTTGAGATGGAAATGCATTTCCTGCCAAATCATCATAAGTTGCACTCTCAGGTGAATAACGCAAGTTGGTCTCTAACATTTGCGGGTAGTAACCGAGTTTTACATCCCAATCTTTGTCGTGATAATTCCAGTTAAGTCCCGGCGCAATGTTATTTCCATACCCTAAAAAGAATGGAATGTGATAGGTCCAGCCATTTTGCGGATAGGGATAAATTGTAAAAGGTTTATAAACCAGACCTGCTTCAATGCTGTTATTGGCATTTAAGTTATAGCCAACGTATGCCTTTTCAATAGATGTTTTCTGCTGATCTTGAAATAGATAGCTGGCATTGATGTAAGCATCATCAAACTTACCTTTTAAATCGACTCTGAAAATATCAAAATAGAGCTTACCGAAACCGCGGTTTGGGCCTTCCCAATCTTCATAGCGCTGATTTAACCGAACCACCCCACCTAACTTTAATGAGTCGGTGCCGTCATCACTTTTCCATTCAAGCAATGAGTCTTTTGCAAATGCATTGACGCTTACCCCCATCGTAAGCTGCGCAATGAATGCCATGATCAATGAAGTCTTTTTCATCTCTACATCCTTGATTGAGTTCCAGCGTCCTGCTGGAACTTTATTTGTTTTACCTGTAAAACTTCGTTTTTATTGTTTTTTAGACAAAAAAATTTATCTAAAAAAAGGATGGCTTAGCAGCTCCCATCGCATATGTACTAAACCATCCAAACTGGTTAATACAGTTTCTTTTGCGGTGGACCCGCGAAGTTTAATGGTCCAATCGAGTTCATATCGAGCTCGATCACTGTTGGCCCTTCAAAAGCGACAGCCTCTTGAATAACCGTTTTAAACTCTTCTGCACTACCCACTTTCCAGCTTTTCACACCCATTGATTCACCAAGAAGTTTGTAGTCTGGAGTATGCAGTTCGTTGAAATACTGGCGACCACCGAAGTAGTTATTTTGAATGCCACGCATTACGCCATAACCACCGTCATTCATAATCATTAGGACCATATTGGTGTTTTCTTGTACCATAGTTGCAATTTCACCAATGCCAAGCATTAAGCCGCCATCGCCGACTAAACCAATTACTTTTTTGTCAGGGTTAGCAACTGAAGCACCGATTGCTGTTGCAAGGCCTAAACCAATTGCACCCGCAAGTGAGTGGATGTTTTGGTTTGGTGCTTGTACAGGGAATAAACGACTGCCCCATGTACTACCCGACATAGTGATGTCACGTACAAAAATACCGTCTTGCGGTAAAGCCGCACGCAAGTGATCACAAATTAATGCATACTGATCGATTTGCTTGCGCAGTGCATCAATGGCAGCTTGTTTAGCCGCCACTACAGCAGCATCGTAATCGGCATCAACTTTTGAAGTACCTTGAAGTTGTTCTAACACACGTGTTAAGACATCTTTGGCATCGCCACAAATGAAGTTACGAATTTTGTAATTACGTTGCTGAGCCACTGGGTTGGCATCCACCTGAATAATGTTTTCAGGGAATTCAACCGAATAAGTTTTGGTTTCATTACTACGTAAACGAGAACCCAACACAACCATTAAGTCAGCATCTTTTAATAATTGCTCAACGCCTGCCGAGTTATGGAACGCACCTAAACTACGTGGATGATCATCTGGCAAAACCCCACGAGCATGAGTCGATGAAACAACCGGAATACCTAAATCTGCAATTGCTTTAACTTCAGCAACGCTATTTAAAGTTCCACCACCAATCCAGAAAATCGGACGTTTTGCTTTTTTGATTTCGTTTACCAGAAGATCAATTTCTGCTTGCTCTGCCTGTGGTAACTCAAGTGCTTTGACTGGTCCTAAGTTAAGTGGCAAATCAATTTCTGCTGCCTGCACATCAATCGGCAGCTCAACACTTACCGGTCCCATTGGAACTGTGGTTGCTACACGGATGGCTTCACGAATCACACCAACAGCATTGTCTGGGCTGGTAATACGGAACGCCGCTTTGCTTGATGCTCGTAAGAATGTAAGTTGGTCTTTGGTTTCATGAATGAAGCTTGCATCACGGTCAAGATATTCACGCTCAACCTGACCAGTTAAATGCAATACAGGGCTACTCGCATTCATTGCTTCAATCAGTGAACCCACCGCATTACCTGCCCCAGCACCCGTACTGGTCAGCGCTACACCTAAGCCTTTAAAACGTGAGTGTGCATCTGCCATGGTGACTGCACCCGCTTCACCACGTGCTGCAACAAAGCGCATTTTTTCACGGCGCCCAACTGCATCAGCAATAGGTAAATTGTGGATGGAAATAACACCATAAATACTATCAACTTGGTGCGCTTCTAATACTCTTGCGATTGCTTCGCCTACATTTACACGTTCAGTCATGTCTGTTCCTCAAAATTTGTTTTCAGTCCTTGAATTTATTAATCGCACCAAGGGTTGGGCTGTTCATTCAGCCCCATATAAATACTCTTTTGTTGCATGTACGATAAAATGCCCAAACGGCCTTTTTCGCGCCCAATCCCACTGTCTTTAAAGCCACCAAACGGCGCACTAATCGAGAATTTTTTGTAGGTATTAATCCATACCGTTCCCACTTCTAAAGCACGTGCAATTCGCCAAGCTTTGCGATAGCTTTCAGTCCAGATACCTGCGGCAAGACCAAAACAACTGTCATTGGCTTGGGCAATTAAATCTTGCTCATTGTCATATTTCATAACGACTAAAACAGGGCCAAAAATTTCTTCCTGACAGGTTTGAGCACTGTTATTTAAACCCGTAATAATCGTTGGTAAGTAATAGCTTCCTTTGGCATAGTCACCATTCGTAAGTGCCTCACCACCAATCAGAACTTGACCACCTTCGCTTTTGGCAAGCTGTACATAGCGATCAACTGACTGCAAATGCTTGTCATTGACCAGTGGTCCTAAATGCACACCAGCTTGTTCTGGATGGCCCACACGTAAGCCTTTAGTAATTTGAACCAAACGCGTTAAAAACTGATCGTAAAGACTGCTATGAATAAATAAGCGAGAACCTGCGATACACGCTTGGCCTGCCGAGCTAAAAATACCGTACGCGACACCTTTAGCTGCCAGTTCGACATCTGCATCCGGTAAAACGATGGTTGGTGACTTACCACCTAACTCAAGCGAAGTGGTAATGAGTTTATCTGCGGCAATGTGTGCCAAATGACGACCCGTGGTTGTTCCACCTGTAAAAGAAATTTTACGAACCAATGGGTGCTGAGCAATTGCATCACCAATCACAGAACCGCGCCCAACTAGCACGCTGAGTAAGCCTTTTGGTAAACCTGCTTCTTCAAAAATTTTGGCAAGCTCTAAAGCAATCAGTGAAGTTGCTTCTGCTGGTTTTAACACCACGGCATTTCCTGCTGCCAAAGCTGGAGCAAGCTTTTGAACTTCACTCGCAATTGGAGAGTTCCAAGGGGTAATGGCTGCCACAACGCCCACTGGTTCATGCACACTCATGGTCATAAAGTCTGGAGCACGCTGAGTGGTGAGCTCATCATTCAACGTTTCACATGCCGCAGCAACATAGCGTGCAGTTGCCGCCGCGCTCATCACTAAACCACGAGTTTCGGTTAAAGGCTTTCCATTATCGCGGGTTTGTAGTTTCGCTAATTCATCTACACGCGCTTCAATAATGTCTGCAACTTTATAAAGAATACGTGCACGCTCATGCGGCAAGCTGTTTCTCCAGCTCGGTTCACGCCAAGCCTGATCTGCCTTTTCAATTGCTTCATTTACATCTTCAAGCGTTGCTGTTGAAAGCTCAGCGTTTACCGACTGATCTGCCGGAAACAGGCTTTGAATGACTGCACCACGGCCTAATCGCCATTCACCCGCAATATAAATTTCCTTTGCCATGATCAAATCCTTCTTAAATCTGTATTGCTTCTACACTATTGCGACAAGCACGAATCACGCTAAGCGCAGCCAAAGTTGATGTTTTCGGGTTACTTGGCAACGGTACTCCCACCAGTTCAATGGTCATTTGTCCAAAACCACCTTCTGCTACAATGGTGTGTTTATTTTTGTTGATGGTTGGATCAACAGTTAACTCAACCATGGTTTCATCCATTCCAAGCCCTGCAAGTGCAATGGTTGCTGCAACATTGGCGTTGGCAGGAAATTTCATGGCAGCTTCACGGGCAGTTCCTGTAAAAAAGACCGTAGGTTCTGAAACATGGTCTAAATCGACTAATTGCTCTGCATAACTGCCCTTCCAACTTTTTGGACTTTTACAGCCTTTATAAGTGACCTTTTGCAAGCCACCTTCTTTAGCAGCAGAAATACCGTCAATACCTGCGATAGCCCCTGCAAGTAAATGCAGATGGGCATCATTTTTTTCGGCAGTTTGCTTAAGCTGAACCCAAAATTCACTATCAGCCAAAGTACCCACCGAAATCAGTCCAATGGTCCAGCCTTTCGCTAAAACTTTTTGAGCATGCTCTTTCACTGCTGCTTGACCTGCCACCTCAATGACATAGTCTGGCGTACCATCACATTGCTCAATATCTGAAATCACCTGAATGTCAGATGAGACTTGTGATTGAACTTTCTCAATGCTGCGAGATGGCACTACAATCCATTTGAGTTGCAGATCTTGAGGCAAATGGGCATACACTTCTGCTGCCATTGCGCCAAAACCAATCATCATCAACTTTTTCATGACAGCACCTGATATTTATAAATGTTTGTTAAAACCACCTGAGACATCTATTGCCGAACCTGTGGTGTAAGATGCCAATGGTGATGCCAAGAAAACTAAAGCACGTGC
Source organism: Acinetobacter nosocomialis (assembly GCF_041021905.1). NCBI lineage: Bacteria > Pseudomonadati > Pseudomonadota > Gammaproteobacteria > Moraxellales > Moraxellaceae > Acinetobacter > Acinetobacter nosocomialis. The sequence continues at coordinate 1,027,925 of NZ_CP157432.1, read as the reverse complement.
AGGCTCTTCCGGGCGGCCTAAACGCTGCATTGGGATACCACGGTTTTTTGCGATATTGCCTGTCCACTCTTCCCATGACAGATTTAAATCTGAACGGGTCTCATAACGGCGTTTCCACTGCGCAGATTCGACCATACCGAGTAAAATCGAGTTCACACGAACGCCATACTGAGTAAACTCATGCGCCAAAGAATGGGTTAAATTCAACAGTGCAGCGCGTGCAGATGAAGTCGCAATCATGTGCGGTTCTGGTTGCAATGCCAGTAACGAGTTCACATTGGTAATTGAGGCATTTGCCGACTGTTTTAAGTCGTCAAGAAAAGCACGTACCGGATGTAAAACACTGAAATATTTCAGTTCAATTTCTTTCATCCAGTCTTCATCTTGTGTGTTTTCAAAATTTGAAACACGACCTTGCCCGGCATTGTTAATGAGCATGTCTACATTGCCCAAATTGAGTTTGACCTCTTTGGCAAATTGCTGAACTTCTTCTTTTTTCAACACATTACATGCTTTGGTAAAAATATTGGCATGTGGAAATTTTTCTAAAATATAGTGCTTAGAAGCATTTAAACGTTCTTCATCGCGACCACACCAAGCAACTTTTGCATCCTCTGCAACCAGTATTTCAACAGCAGCCAGCCCAATCCCAGATGAGCCACCGGTAACAACTGCAACTTTTCCTTCAACTTGGAAGCTCATAATCCTTAATCTCTCTTACGATTGTTCCTGAATCGTCAACATAATTTGGTTAAATGCTTGCGGTTGGTCGACATAACTTAAATGTCCTGCATCTTCTATGACGAAGCGCTGTTCCAACTGCAATTCCTGAGCAAGCTCTTGTATACCTAACGCAGGAGTGATTTGATCTTGCTGCCCTGCAATCACTGTGCATGGGACTTTTAAATCGGTTAAGTAATTACGTATTTCGTCATATGCCAGTAAGTACGATGCATGTGTGAAACCCTGTAGGGTCAACTGTTGCATCACTTCTGAAACTAAAGCTAAGGCTTGTGGCTCTTGTTTATAAATCAAATGAGGTCCACGGCTTTGGGCCATTCCTTTAGCACCGAGTTCTTTCAACATTTTTGGTCTTTTTTCAAAAACCTGAATTTGTGTTTGTTCATCGTGACGTTGGTAGCCTTGAGCTAAGTTAGCAACAACCAAGTGTTCCACTCGCTCTGGGTAAAGTGCAGCAAATGCACTGGCCTGTAAGGCGCCTAATGAGTGTCCGACCACAATCGCTTTTTTAATTTTTAAAACATCGAATAACGCTGCCAAACGCTTTGCGTAGTCGGTTGCATTCGGTTGATCCGTTAAAAGTTCATCTGATTTGCCATAGCCCGGTGCATCCCAGGCAATGACATGAAAATGATGAGACAGCACTTCAAGTTGGTTTACCCATGAAGCAGAACCTGAACTAATGCCATGCAACAGCACAAGGTATTCGCCCTGACCAGCTTCCCGATAGGCTTGCTGCTGGCCTTGAACATTGACCGTTTTCACCGGAAATTCTGCTAACTTTTCAATGAGTGTCATCATTTTCAATTCTTTCCCTTCATTCACTTCATCAAACAATTAACGTTTGATTTGAGACAATGGATGCTCTGGTGGATAATTAGGAATTGTTGGTTTACCTGTTCCCAACATCACGCACATCAAGGCATCTTCTTGACCTGGGTTAAACAAACCACGGTAGATCCCCGGTGGAATTGAAATCAGATCACGCTCTTTTAAACGGGTCTGGAATTTCTCGCCGTTGTGCTCAATAAACAAATCAATTTCGCCGCGGAGCATAAAGAAAACTTCTTCAACGTCGTGGTGAATGTGCAAAGGACCTTCACACTGTGGTGGTAGCACCATAGTCGAAAACGTAAAGTTCTCTGCAGGTACAGTGTTGCTGTCATTTGCAACACCAGTTGCACCCGTACCCATATAGCGCATTTGAGCACGACGATATTTCGGGTCGTAATCGGCTTGAAACTTCAAAGCCTCAAAGTCATATTTACGAGTCTCAAAGCGAGCAATACGTGTGTTTAACCAATCTTCTAAAGAAGCGCCTTCCGGCTGTTTCCACGTTTCGAATTGTTGTGTAGTCATTTTTTAAACTCCTATACAGTGAATTAATAACGTTTTAAAAGAGGAACCAAGAACAACGACCCAATGACAGCGACTGCAGCCAAGAAGGTAATTCCCAAATTAAAACTATGTGTTTGCATCACGATGTAACCGATAAGAACAGGCGCAATTGCACTTGCAAAATTGCCTAAACCGTTAAATATTCCACCCGCAGTCGCCCCTACATTTGAGGTAGTTACTCGGGCAAGCAGAGCAAATACCGCAGCTACTCCAAAGCCCCACGCCATCGCACTTAAAGACATGGCAGCAATAATCAATAATGGCTGGGTCATAATGACCATCACATACATGAAGATGCCCGCCAGTAATAAACCGCTAAATACCTGAATAGCGCGGCGGCCTAACTTGTCAGATAAAAACGCACCCACCACCTCGCCAATTAACATGGCGATGAATGGAAAGCTTGAATACATCCCAAACTCTTTGAGATTGAATCCTTTGTCTTGCATAAGATAAGAAGGAACCCAACTGTTTAAGCCCCACAAATAAGTCATCAATGCAATGTTAAAGAGGCAAACCAACCAGAATGCGCTGTTGCTGAGCAGCAATTTAGTATTGGCAATGTGACCCTTGAAGTTGGTGCGTTTACTCTCGCCCTCAATTTCGACAGTTTTCTTGAGCTGTAAGTTACGTAAACCAAAAACAATGCTAAAAATAGCGATCAGTGTTAAACCAGCCATCACAAAAAAAGTGGAGTGCCAGTCGTGATGAGCTAAAACATTTGCAGTGATCGGGAAACCAAGGAATGCACCAATCGGTGTACCCAGTAAGAACATGGTTGAGGCACGTGCCTGCTGACGGTCTGTGTAAGTCTGTTTAACAATGGTGTATGCCAAAGCAAATAGCGGACCTTCTGCCAAACCAAGTAAAACCCGTAAAATCAACATGCCTGAGTAGCTGGTGGTAAAGCCCATGCAAAGCATGAGTAAACCCCAAGAGGTCACACTCCAGAACAGCATTTTCTTTGGGTTAAAAATGTCGCCTAAAAAGCTTAGAAAGACTGATGAAAACCCATAAGCAAGTAAAAAGCTTGTCATGAGCCATCCGAGCTTGGCTTTATCTTCAGCAATTCCCATCGAGCTTTGAAAATGGGGGTCTGAAAATAAAACCGCAATACTGATCTTGTCGAAAAAGGCCAGTACTACACACACCATAAGGACAAAAGCAGGCACCCAATGCTTTAATCCACTTTTTTCTTCATTACTCATGTGTCATTCCTTCGATTTGGTAATGAGAACCAGATTTAATGTTTACGGTTTTAACTTCATGACATTAAATTCAGCATCTGCTAATAATTTTGGATCTAAAACGGTATTGGCTTGCATCCAACGCTTTGCCAGCTTGATTAACTTCGAGTCATTAATGGCAATCATATTCAGCAAGCGATTTTCATGGTCCAGATATAAATAGCTCACCTGATCTTCACCGCCTTGGCGAATCACCATTTCTTTGGTTTTTTCAGGTTGATACGTTCCTAAAATCTGGATATTAAAGTGGTATTGATCAGACCAGAGCCAAGGAATATCGGTATATTCAGTTTCAATTCCGAGCATTGATTTCGCAGCTGCAATCGCCTGATTTTGTGCATTTGCCCAAGACTGAATGCAATAACCCAAGCCCGGATGAATCGCGACATCACCTGCGGCATAAATGTCTTGATCTGAGGTCTGTCCAAAACAATTCACCACAATGCCATCTTTCACATCGAGCCCAGCATGCACGCCTAACTCTTTAGCAATTTCGGCACCTGCACCCACTACAACACAATCAAATAACTGGCTATGTTGAGGATGGTTCACCACTTCAACTTTTTGATCTGGTGCTTCCACCAAATGAAGGCTCTTGCTGTCTAAATGAATTTTTGTACCTTGGGTCTCATGCATATTTTTTAAAAATGCAGAAACTTCCGGACTCACACTTCTTGCACACAAACGGTCGCCATATTCAAAAATATGAACCTCTTTGCCTTGCTTACGTGCGGTTGCAGCGATTTCCAAACCAATCCAGCCGCCGCCAATCACAGCAACATTTTTTGCATTCTTTAAAATTTCAGCCAGACGTTCACAGTCACGTACATTTCGTAAAGTCACAACATTAGGAATGAACTGCCATGTATTGACGGGTACACGTGCACGGCTTCCAGTTGCAATCAGCAATTTGTCATACGGCAAAATCTGACCACTTTCTAAATGAACCTGCTTTTGCTCGCGATCGACTTTTGTTGCAATTTCTGGTTTATGCCATTGAATGTTGAACTCTTGGACCTGTTCTGGGGAGAACAGATTCAAACTTTCATACGTTGCTTCTTTTGAAAGTACTTGCTTAGACAGAGGCGGACGCTCATAAAACACCTGATCTTCATTTGAGACCACATGAATTTCACCCACATAACCATTTTGACGTAAGGTGCTGACTGCCCAACCTGCAGCTTGCCCCGCCCCTACAATTACAATCTTTTCCATAGCCTTTCTTCCTTGTAAAGCAATACCTGTTACACAGGCTTTACCTGACGGCGGGTTTTGTCATCAAGACCACCTTCAATCGCCCACTCAGTGAAAAGCTCTAGACGATGTTCTTCTACACGTGGCTGCCATTCTTCAGTCAAATAATCATCGTTGGTGTAATATTCAAATGCACCACCCAATGGTGAGTTGACGTACCAGAAATAAGCAGAAGAAATTGGATGACGTCCCGGTCCAATAAAGGTTGACCACTCTGAACGGTTCATATGTAATCCGCCTCCAATCACCTCATGAATATCACGAACAACAAACGCAACGTGATTTAGACCAGCAGGTTTATTTGGAACGCTAAGTAAGAATAAATCGTGGTGATAACCTTCACCGCGGCAACGTAAGAATGCACCGCGATTTTTGTAAGCATCAGATAAATGAAAGCCTACTTTTTCAATATAGAAGTTTTCAGTAGTTGCTAAATCCGGTGTGAAAAACACCACATGTCCAATCGCAACAGGTTGACCTTTTTCATAAACAGGACTTGCTGCATTAACACGTTGAATGTTGCCGTATTGGTTAATGCCTTCCGTTTTAAGTTCTGGTACTTCTTTTACAAAACTTTGTTCAAAACGAATAGTCATGCCATTTGGGTCAAGACACTGAACTGTATTTTCAGTACGTTTAAAACCGTCTACATCGGCCAAACGAGCTGCCAAGTCTTCAAGGTCTTGAAGACTATCAACACCCCAAGTGACTTCACGTAAAGTTGAACCTTGCTCAATAGCAGGCGGCAAACGGTTATCATCACAATTAAATAGATAAATCTTGCTGCCGTTTTGAGTCTGGTATAAATCTGCACCTTCAATATCTGAAGTACTTTGGCTTAAACCAAAATCTGCCAAAAATTTGTTTGAAGCGGCTCTATCTTCAACTCCAAACTTTAAAATCTCGATCCCTGTAATCATTTGACTACTCCTTAGTTAAAGACAAAACCGCCATTGACCGGAATATTTTGACCTGTCACAAAAGAGGACAAATCCGACAGTAGATACAATGCTGTTCCATTTAAATCTTGTGGAAGTTGCTGGCGTTGAATCGCTCTTCCGTTGACATATAAATCATGACGTTCCTGTGGCACATACTCGGTTGCTTCAACCAGAGTCAGCCCCGGAGACAAAGTATTGACACAGATATTGAACTGACCCAACTCTCTTGCCATTGAACGTGTCATGGCAACAATTGCACCTTTACTCGCCACATAAGCCATCAGGTTCGGTGCGCCCCAAAGTGCTGTATCTGACGCAACATTAATAATCTTGCCGGCAGCCGATTGTTTTAAATGTGGAATACACGCTTTTGTAATTAACCATGTGCCTTTCACATTAATATTCATAACCCGATCCCAAAGTTCAGGATCGTAATCAATCATATTTTTTCCACCCACATTGGTTGCAAGCGCTGCACAGTTCACAAGACCATCCAAACCATTTAACAGTTCAACGCTTTTTGCGACAGCATTTTCAATAGAGTCTGCATTGGCAAGGTCAACAGTGACTGCATGGACCTTGAGTCCTTGTTTTTGTAAGGCTTGTGCTTCTTGTTGCACGAGGTCAGATAAAATATCTGCCATTACAACTTCAGCGCCCGCCTCAGCAATGGCTTGAGCGAAATCTCGCCCTAAACCACGTGCGGCACCAGTCACTAAAACTTTTTTGCCTTGCAACAACGCTACATTAGCCATGAGCTTCTTCCTGCATCTCGATACGGTTTGATGCATTTAGTGCAGCAATTTTCTTTAATTGCTTCTCAGCTTCTTTCTTCATTAAACGGCGTAAACGTGCAAGCCCAACATCGTGTTGATATAAGAATTCTCGTGCACGTGCATTTGGCGCAAGGTTTTCTAAAATAATTCGGTCTTGTTCCAATACATCCCAATGCAATTGTTCTAAATGATTGCGATATAAGAAGCGCCATACATTACGTTGCCAACCACTCACCTTACGGCAGCGCCAGAAAAATACACGGGTATTGTTGGCATCAATTGGCGTTGCGTAACCCACAATCCAGAATTCACCACCCGGACCAAACTGTTTACGGTAAGGAATTGAAAGGCGTAACCACCTTGCACCAGTCGAACCATATTCAACCCAGTCAAAGTTCACACCTGTTTGGCCTTCTTTTTCAAAAACAAAACCATTTTCAGTTGTGCGGTGTTTCATCTCTGCGGTACGTTCACCTTCTGCCATTGAGTGTGACGTACAGTGCAAATATGTACCGTGCATTGGGTCCATGACGTTATCAATGGCATATTGATGGTTTACTTTCCAGTCTGCTTGGCAAAGGAATGAACTCCACTCTTCGCTTGCCAGTTGTTCTGGGAACTCAAGCGGTGCGGGTTGTTCATTTGCATCAATCCCAAACCAGATGAAGATAGCACCATGCTGTTCAATGACCGGATAGCTCTTTAAACACTTGGTTCCAGTCATTGGGCATTCATGAACGGCTGGTACATCGGCAACCACACCATCGGCACGAACTTCAACACCGTGATACCAGCAAGCAACTCGATCACCCAAGTTCCAGCCGAGTGAAAGACGAGCACCGCGGTGTGGACAGCGATCTTCAAGTGCATGAACCTGACCTTCGGCATCACGCCAAACCACAATGTTTTCACCTAAACGGGTAATCCCAACCGGATTAGCAGCGACTTCCCAACTTGCTAACACCGGATGCCATTGGTCACGTAAACCAAGTTCTAAATATTCTTCAGCGCTTTGTGAAGTTGATACGATTGCGTTCATTTTATTCTTCCCTGAATCAATAACCTAAACGTTGCATTTCTTCTGTAAAGCTCTCAGAAGTCCATTCATCACCAGATTCACAACGGAAACCTTGCTGATTAAGTGCAGAAACAACCTCATCTAATTCTGTTGCGCCCGCAGAAAATGCCTGAATCAAGTTCTTTACAAAGTCTTGTTCGTAGAGAGTCGGTTCTTTATAACGTGTTTGCCAAACCAACAATTCAGATTGACCTGGAACTTGAATATTGTTGATACCTGCTTCGGTTGCCGGCGTTGCATGAATCCAGCTTGCCAACTTTTCATTAAATGTCTTCATTGTTCTGCTTCCTTGTACATGTGAGGACTAGAGTTGAATTTGAATATCCTGTCCTTCAACACGAACTGGGTACGTACATAGGTTTCTACACCCGGGTCCACTTTTTAGCTCACCTGTCTGAATGTCAAAAATTGCTTCGTGCAATGGACATTCCACAGTTTGATCTTCAATAAATCCTTCCGTTAATAAGGCATACGCATGAGGGCAAACATTTTCGATAGCGAAGTAATTTTCATCGACAAAAAAAACACCAATTTTTTTCCCTTCAACTTCGACGGCTTTCGGCTCATCTTCGCTAACGTCACCCTGCTGACAAACTGAGATCCAACTCATACCTTGCGTCCTCATTTTGTTTTATATACAAAACATAATTTGATTTTCAAAACACAAGCTAAGCATAATCCTCTTGGTTATTTTTTGTCAAAGTAAAAATAATTATTTAAATCAATTAATTAATAAATTTTAAATAATTTGTTACGTTTAAGAATGGAAACATTGTTTTAAATATAAAAATTGTTTTATGTAATCTTTATAATTACAATTGTTCTAAAATAAAGCATAATGCCCTAATTCGAACCCTGTTTTATTTATAGGAAAACAACACGAATGAGCCTAGAGATTGAAGAAGATTTGCAAGAATCAGAAACAACAAAAAATGATGATCGGTATTTAGTACCAGGGCTTGTGCGTGGTTTAGCCATCTTGCAAGCATTTAATCAACAAGCACAAGAAATGACGATTACAGAAATTGCCGAAATTTTGGAAGTGAACCGTTCTAGTGCATTTCGACTTATCTATACACTTGAAGCTTGCGGTTACTTAAGAAAAGCTTCACAAAAAACATATGCGCTTGATTCAAAAGTTATGGAGCTTGGTTTTAACAGTTTATCAAAGCTTTCATTACTTGATTTATCGACTCCTTTAATGAAAGAACTACGTGACCAGACCAAACTTGCAGTACACCTGACCGTTTTAGAAGGTACACACATTGTTTTTGTAAATAACGTTCAATCTATGGGGACATTTACCAGCAATATTAATTTAGGTACTCGCTGGCCTGCCCATGCAACAGTTATTGGTCAAATGTTATTGTCAGATTTACCAGAAGCAGAAGTACGCCAACGCTATCGTAATTTCAATGACTGGGATAGTTACTCAGAACTGACCCCAACCAGTTTAAAAGCGTTATTGCAAAAATTGAATTATGTAAAAACTCAAAAGTCGATGGTGAGCTGGGGTCATTATAACCATGATATGGCTGCTTGTGCTGCCCCTATTTTCAAACAATCAAATGGAAAAATGGTGGCTGTCCTTTCGGTAAGTTGCCCAATTACCACTTATGATGAAAAGACCTTTAAAGAAGATATTGCCGCTCTGGTCATCGCAACGGCAGATAAAATTTCAAAATTTATCTATTAAAAAAAGCGACGTTAAGTCGCTTTTTTTGTGCTTTGATTTCATCAATTAAAAATTACACTTAAAGTTTCACCATTTATATTCTGAAAACTCAGTGTCGAATGATTTTCTTTAATATCAAATTTTAAATACTGCTGTTTAAACTGTACTACTGCATAAAACTCTTCGGCTCCATCATCTAAACCTGTCGCAGAGAACTGAGTCCCTTGGGGAAAGTCCTTGAGCCAAACAGCATTATAAAAATCCGATACTGAATTAAAATCTATATATTTTGCAGGCTCAGCCATAATTTTTTGGGCCATCGCATCAAACTGTTGCTGTTTATATATGACTAAATTCAGGATCATGGCTATTCTTAAAGATTAATCATTAACAGTCATCAATAGAGTACGTATAGTAATGTAGTTTTCCATTACGGAAATGAAAGTGCAAGCCATCATTACTACCTTCCCAAGGAAATATAGAGTAAGTATGATTTTCAGATATAATTATTTGTTTACCAAAAAACTTTTTAAAATCATTCTCGGTAGTTAAATGATTAAATAATCGAGAACCATACTTTAGACCATTTTGCTGGCTTACATATACCTTATCTAAAGATCCCGTAGAGAGTATCACTCCATCTTCATATACCCATTGATCTGGAAAATAACCACCATTGCATTCATCAGCCTCACCTTTAATAAACTGCTTTGGCTTTTTCAGGTTATTTAAAGGAATATCAAAACTGTTCAATACTTTACCATGCCATAAAGGTTTAATATTTACTTGCGCATAAGAGGTAGTTGTTACTAAAAAGCCAATACAAAATAAAAATATATGAGTTAAATTTTTCATAAAAATCCAGAAATTAATGATTTAAAAGTTTTGTGCCTTACTCTTATTTATGATCAAACCTTTTTGTTTGTCTTTCATAATGATTAAAGGAGATCCAACTTTTTTAGTTTTGGTATTATCCAAATATTTTTTCTTCTGTAAATAAATCTGTCTGTCTTTAATAAAACTATCTATGGAAGTTTCATCATCCGTATAGTAAGAAATATCTTGTGTATAAATATTTGACCAGTCCGCTATCCAAAAAATAATAAAATTTCCACCACGCTCCTGATAATTGTCTATTGCAAAGGTTTCAGAATCAATTTTATGTATAGTCTGACCTGCTATTGAGGATATATCCTGAGTTTGCGCTTTAAAATAATAGGTTTTATTTTTATCTAAATTGATAGCAAATACGTTATAGCCTAGCGCATCAGCTATATCAGGCTTAAAGCAAGAATAGCTTTGTATTTTTACCTGTGCCGTCTGTATAGCTAATTTATTATTTTCAACAGCTTCATCTTTCTGACATGAATCCGGTAATTTACTAAGCTGCTTTAAAGGAACAGCGTTAATCTGAGCATTTGCATAACCAGAACAAAGAAATAAACAAAATAAAAGTTTTTTTAAAGTATGAGTCATCAAATAATTTCCAAACAGGATTATTGTTTTAATATTTTCTCATACATTAAATAGTTTTTTTTAAATCTATATGATCAACCTGCTTTCTTTTAACCTTTTCCCATTGATACCAACCATAAGCTGCCATTAATACAAAGGCTGCATATAAAGCAGAAGTTAAAAACAGATCTTTATAAATAAACATTCCCACATAAATAATGTCGACAAATACCCAAAGTATCCATGTCGCAATATGCTTTCGGCTGGTCCAGTAAGTGGCAAGCAAACTAAATGCCGCAAGCTGAGAGTCGAGCATCGGCACCGCTGCATCGGTAAAGTTTTTAAGAACCAAACCAAAGAGCAAACCACCTACCGCGGCAATAATCATTTGAATAATAGCGGTTTGAACTGCAATAGGCTCGATTCGAATGTCATGATCTTGCTGCTTTCCTTTGAGCCAATAGTAAAAGCCATAAAAATTTACAGCCATAAAAAAGAACTGCAAAATCGTTTCACCATAAAGCTTAAATTCGTAAAACAAATAAGCGTATAAAACAAAGGCGAAGAAATTAAACAGCCAGCACCACATATTACGGATTACCGTTAATCCGACTCCAATGAGGCTAATTAAGACTGCAAAAATTTCTAGAGGTGACATAAGAGAAGCTGCTTATTGAGATCAATTTAACAGCGTATTATGAGAAAAATATGAGACTAAGCAAACTGCTAATTTAAATAAATCATGAAAATTGACATTATCTTAGGATCTGTCTTTTCGTATGAAATTGATTTACTTCAATACATAGACAAAAGAAATACTGATCAAGTCACTAACAATTTCTATTTGCTAGTTTTTAAATGATTGTTTAAAAGATAATGAGAGACAAATAAAAGAGCTTGAAAATATGTCAAATCAAGAAGGAAAAGTCAGCCGTGAAACTCGCGGACATATTTTTTTAATTGGCTTAGATCGCGCAGCAAAACGTAATGCCTTTGATAGTCACATGATTAAAGACTTATCACTAGCGCTCACCGAATATGAAAATAATGATGTCCTGCGCTGTGCGATTGTTTTTGCTCACGGTGACCATTTTACAGCTGGCTTAGATTTAGTTGAGTTACAACCTAAGCTTGCTACAGGTGTTTTTGATTTTAGTGAAAATGAAATTAACCCGTGGGGCACAATAGGTCGAAAGCTGAGTAAACCTTTGATTGTGGCAGTACAGGGTTATTGCTATACCGCTGGTATAGAACTCTTTCTCAATGCAGATATTGCGATTGCAAGTGAAAATACTCAGTTTGCTCAAATGGAGGTTCAACGTGGCATCTTACCTTTTGGCGGAGCAACTGCACGTTTCACTCAAGCCGCGGGTTGGGCCAAAGCCATGCGCTATTTGCTTACAGGTGACTCTTTTGATGCCAAAGCAGCCTTGGATATGAACCTAATTACAGAAGTTTGCCCAGAAGGTACGGAGCTTAAACGTGCCATAGAACTCGCTGAACATATTGCTCAAGCAGCGCCCCTTGCCGTAAAAGCCACTCTTGCCTCTGCACGTGAAGCAATTAATGAAGGCTACGAGGCGGCCTTTAATCAATTGCAAAACCATCTTCAACCTTTACTAACTACAGAAGACGTTCAAGAGGGTGTTTTTGCTATGCTACAAAAAAGACCTCCAGTGTTTAGAGGCAAATAAAACCGATTCAAACACTACGCTTCGGGGTCTAAATTTATAACTTACTAAGAGTGAATATGCAAAAAAGAAAGCCCACATGATGTGGGCTTTCTTTTATTTATTAGATTTATTCAACTCTAACGATTTTACCAAATTCATCATGGTGAACGACCGTAATTTTTTGGCTACGGCCCTGTTCAATTTCTTGTTCTGGCAAATCAAAGTAACGTGCATAATCATCTGTCTGTTTCATGTTAAGTGCATTCCCTCCAACACGGCGTTCAGGCAACACATGACTCCAGAGCAGCAAGCCAATTGCACAAGCAATCAGAGCAGTAATGCCATGTTCAATTCCTACACCAAAAGCACTAAACAAACGATGTACTAAATGAGTTTTTTGGAGCTCTGCCAATACCCAGATAAATACAAACGGACGCCACAACAACAACCAACCGCCCCACATCATGGCTGTGCTTGTTGTAGAAACATAGCGTTTGTGCCATGGTAGTTGACGACGTAAATCAATAATCAACGAATTTGTCTTCATTTCTCTTTACCTAACGAAGTGCTGCGGTTTTCCCCAGACATCAATACAGCACGATCTTTAAAATCTCATGACTCTTGCATTTCATCTAACGAATGCCCCGATCCGGGCTCACCCAACGTGCTCGTTTCTCATCTCCACGTCGTAAGACCTTTGGAAATGCCACAATGGTTGCCGAAATGGTGATTAGCCAAAAGACCAATGGATACCAGATCATCCAGAAATAATTTTTTCCTAGATGTGGTTCATAGCGACTATCCATCCATTTGCTTAAAGCAAACTGAATTAGACAGGTTGCCCCCAATAAAATACCGCTACCATACGGTAAAAATGGGGAACTCACAACGGCTAAAGCAGGGATTGGTAAAATAAAATGTACCAACCACAATAAAGCCATTGCCAGCATTAAATATGACCATACTAAAGTTAAGCAAAGCTCAAACATGAGAGGCCATAAAAAATTCAATTTTGGTTTGGTGAACACATCAATGTTTTTAATTAAAACCTGTGCTCCACCCATTGCCCAACGTAAACGCTGTTTCCATAAACCATTTAAAGTTTCAGGCATCAAAATCCAAACCAAGGCATTCGGTTCAAAACGAATGTCCCAGCCTGCACGCTGCAACTTCCAAGTAATGTCGATGTCTTCAGTCAACATATTTGGTGACCAATAATCGACTTGATGAACAGCACTTTTACGGAAAGCTGTAATTACACCAGACACTGTAAATAAACGACCAAATGTACGCTGTGCACGTTTAATCATTCCCACAATCGAAGAAAATTCACCGACTTGAATACGGCCTAACAAAGTTGAACGCGTACGTATACGTGGGTTTCCAGTTACAGCTGCAACCGTTGGGTTCTGAAGAAAATGACGAATCATCCATTTTGCTGCATGTGGGTCAAGCAAAGCATCGCCATCGATACCAATTAAAAATTCGGCATCGGTCATCAGGCTGCCCGCCTGTAGCCCCATCGCTTTTCCTTGGTTTTGTGCAAGATGAACAACACGAAGTTTTTCGTATTGTTCAGCTAAACGATCGAGCACTTCACCCGTATTATCCGAACTACCATCATTAATCGCAATGACTTCAAAATTTGGATAATCCAATTTTAAAGCATGGCTAATGGTTTCCTCTGCATTATCACCTTCGTTAAAGCAAGGGATGAGTACAGCAACTTTCGGATAGCTTTCTAATGGAGCGGGTTGATCATAAGGTGGAGCCTTACGTTCCTTCCAATAGAAAATGATCGCACCAATCATCCATAGATATGACATAAACAATGGATAATAAAAAACGAATTTTAGGGCGTGCGACCATATTGCAGCAAAGATTGTCATGTTTCAGCCTCGTCTATGGCACAAGACGAGATGACTTTTCAGCAAATGCTTTATGCATTACGTTCACGTCCGGATGATCTTTAATTGGGTCATCTGGATAGTATGCAACATGCATTGCACCTTGTTCATAGAGAGAATGAATCGTCGCAGCCATTTCAGTTGAAGGTACCTTTTCGTTATTACGCCAGTTTGTTGCCTGTAGCTCAAAAACTGTTTTCTTAATGCCATTTGGATATTTTTTCACGCGATCAACCATATCTTTATAGAATTGATCTGGATTTTTCACTTGCTCCATATAAGGCATCGCCATAATAGCAGTAAAATCATAACGGTTTAGTGACTCTTCAAGTGACTGAGAGTACCAGTTTTCCGCATATGGTTTTAAAGCCACTTGCGCATATAAATTACGTGCTGTTAACAGGAACGGTTCATATTGACGAACCTCATCAACAAGCTGCATTGCAAAATCATCTAAATATCTTGTTTTAAATGCAGTCCACTTTTGCAAATCTTCGTCATTCGCACGAATTTTTGCCAAGTCTGTTGGTAAGCCTTGTTTTGCATAAGCTTTTAAAGCATCTGGACTTGCATCTTCATAATCAGACAAGGTCACATCGTCATGGAATAAAATTCCATTAAAAGACGATGATTTTGCTAAATCTTCATATATTTCACGGATAGTTTGACGCGCTTCTGGTGAAAAAGGACTTAAACGAATGTATCCCATATTGAGGTGTCCACTCGTCTTATCCTGTTGGGTCACAACCAAGTCTTTTGATACTGGATCAGTTTTTGGTAGTTCCCATGCCAATAATGGCATCCACGCATAAATACGGCTTACAGGAGTACGTGTTTGAATTTGCCATGCAACACGGTTGAATAAATCAGCACGCATAGGAATATGTCGATTTGGGAAGTATACCATATCGGCAGAACCATTCGCATCTGCATCAGAGAAAGCCTGCAAATAAACTGTATTTACACCCATTGCATTAATACGGTCGAGTAAATTACCTAAATTACGCTCTTGTTGTTGCGGGTCTGGATCATAAATATAGTCGAGATCCACATGCATGATTTTTTGCGGACGATTATTATCCGTTAAATTTAACTCACGATTTTTAATTTCTTGAGCTAAATCATTTGTGCTCATTCCACCCTCGACCAAAATACGACTCATATTTTGTAGAGACTGTTTTGCATGATCGGCCCCATC
This sequence comes from Acinetobacter nosocomialis, assembly GCF_041021905.1. NCBI lineage: Bacteria > Pseudomonadati > Pseudomonadota > Gammaproteobacteria > Moraxellales > Moraxellaceae > Acinetobacter > Acinetobacter nosocomialis. The sequence continues at coordinate 1,012,582 of NZ_CP157432.1, read as the reverse complement.
ATCAAGTGTGATAGTAATTGGCATACCAAGCTTTTTAGCAATTTGAACAGTTTGCATATTATAGCGACCATATGGCCACACCATAATACGTGGTGAACGTATACCATGTTCTTTAAGCAACTGATTATTCTTTTTTAAATCATTATAAATTCGGGTCTGATATTGGCTGTCGTTTTCATACGTTTTAGTTTTTACGTCATAAAAACGAGTTGTCGCTGCAGGTTCAGAGTTGCCTTGAGGGTTACCGGTAATACCACGGTGTAAATGATAGCTGTGGCTTGCAATTTCAACAAAACCGCTGTCTTGCATTTCTTTAAGTTCAGGCCAGCTTAAGATTTTATCACGTGAAATTTCTTCGCCAGAAAAATCTACTTTTTGATTTGCTTTTGGCTCTAGCCATGAACCGACAACAGCAAGCACTACCGGGATTTTTTTAGCCTTAATAACTGGATAGGCATTTTGATAAAAAGACTGATAACCGTCATCTACAGTTAATAAAACTGGCTTGGTCGGCAGTGCAGCTTTGCCCTGATGAGCGCGAATCAACTGATCTACAGTAATAAAATGGAAACCATTTTTTTGCAGCCAATCGATATGCTCACCAAATTGTTTTGTGGTCACTGCATATTGAGGAATTAAGGCATTTTTAGTATCGGTAATTTCATGATAGCCAATAACAGTAAGTTCTGAAGCATCTATTTTAGGAGGCTTAGCTAGTGCCATACCTGACAAGCCTGCTAAAGCTAAGCCAAGCGTTAGATTCAACAAAGGAGATGCAAAACGGGTAATCATGAAATAGCGTCTCAATAGCAATATAGATTATTTATGTGAAATTTAAACTTAAGAACTAAAACTCTTATTTATTTAGTTCTTAAGCTCAAACTGCCCCAAAAGAACAGTTTTTCAGTTCACCTTTATAATGAAATAAACTGAAAATAATCTTAAATATTCAAAAAGCTAAAATATAAATAACGAATATATTCATATTTAAAGCTTATATAAAAAAATCAAACGGTAAAATTTTGATTTCATTCATCACGAGTTTTTACATCAAACAATTCAATTTCAAAAATCAAGTTTGAGTTTGCCGGAATAATTTTACCCATTTTGCGTTCGCCATAAGCCAAATGCGCAGGAACAATAAGTTTACGTTTACCACCAACTTTCATTCCCATGATGCCTTGGTCCCAACCTTTAATCACACGGCCTGTACCAATGACACATTCGAAATAATTTCCGCGATCAATAGAAGAGTCAAATTTAGTACCATCTTCTAACCACCCTGTATAGTGAGTGGTAATCAAGGCACCTTTAACTGCTTCTTTACCTTCGCCTACTTTTAAATCGATAATTTCTAATTCAGTGATCATAACATTTCCGTTTCATTTAATTTCACAGCTCAGACTCAATCTTTAGTCTAGCAAGTGAAGTTGTAAAATTTGTTGCGCTTTTCAGTTTTACTGTAATTGTGTCCACACTACATTTGCTTGGCCCTTGTCACTTAACAAAGTCCATTCGTTATCCATAACATTTAACTGTAGCTGCATCGTACGTTCACAAAGTTGTTCTAACTCTGCTGTACTTTCAGGCGCGATTTGCCATACCTGAACATTACCCAGTGTTTTAATTTTACTGTTTCTCTTCCACCAGTCTTCGACTTGGGAACCATAGGCAACAATTGCCACAGTTTTACAACGAGCACTGGCTTTTCTGACTTTATCTTCAGATGGTAAACCAACTTCAATCCAGGTTTCTAACTGCCCTGTTAAGTCTTTTTGCCAAAGTGCCGGCTCATCGGTTTCAAAAAGGTCTTTGGTGAATTCAAGACTATCACTGGCAAAGCGTGCAAATGCCATAACACGAACCATTAATCGTTCTAAAGTTTCTGAAGGATGTAAGGCAAGAGTCAATTGATAATCGCCATAAATATGGTCATCCATATTGGCAATATTCAAGTCTGCCTTATAAATTGTTGCTTTAAGCGCCATAGTTGAGATGTCCAAAAATTTGGCGCTAAGAATACTCGATTTTAATTAAAAAATTATAGAAAAAACTCAGTAATACAACACTTCTTTCATGCTTCATTTGCATCTTATTCCAAAACAGCCGAGTACTTACAAAGTTGGCGGGCTTTTTGCTTTAAAGGGTTGTACTCCTCTCTTTTGATTTGATGACTTATGTGGCAAAAACTTAAACGTAGTTTATTTCTACAAGTCCTCTGCTCTCTCTTCCTTGGTATTGCAGTGGGTCTTGCTTTTCATGATTTCTCCCTAGCTTTAAAACCTCTTGGTGATGGTTTTATTTCTCTCATTAAAATGTTGATTGCTCCAATTGTATTTTGTGTAGTAGTACTGGGAATCTATGGTGCGAACGACATTAAAAAAATGGGCAAAGTCGGTGCAAAAACCATTCTTTATTTTGAAGTAGTCACCAGTATTGCTTTAATTTTGGGAATTATTGTTGCTTATGTCTTTAAACCGGGCGTCGGCATGAATATTGATATTAGCCATTTAGATGCTAAAGATTTAAGCACCTATACCGAGCGTGCTCACGACATGCATACGGGTTCGGACTTTCTGCTTAATATTATTCCTAAAACATTTACGGCTGCTTTTGCCAACGGCGATATTTTACAGATTTTACTCATCGCAATTTTGTTTGGTATTTCTCTCCTTTTAATTCCTAAACATTTAGCAGAACTGGTACGTCAGGCACTTGAAGCTTTTTCTGAAGTTTTCTTTAAAATTATGGGACTGATTATTCGCCTAGCTCCAATTGGTGTATTCGGTTCAGTTGCCTATACCACTGCAAAATTTGGATCAGACTCACTCCTGCAACTCGGTTATCTGGTTTTACTCTTTTATGCAACCTGCATTTTATTTGTTGTGATTGTTTTAGGTTCAATTCTAAAGCTTACCGGCCTGAACATTTTCAAGTTTGTGGGCTATTTTAAAGATGAGCTCGCGATTGTATTAGGGACCGCCTCTTCTGACTCGGTACTTCCTCAAGTCATGAAAAAGCTTAAAAACCTAGGCATTAAAGATTCAACAGTCGGTCTGGTCATCCCAACCGGTTATTCTTTTAATTTAGATGGCTTTTCAATTTACTTAACTCTAGGGGTGATCTTTATTGCACAGGCCTGCAATATCGATCTTTCTATGCATGACTTGTTGGCTATTTTGCTGGTTTCGCTCATTACCTCTAAAGGCGCACACGGTATTCCAGGATCTGCCTTAGTGATTCTTGCTGCAACACTTTCAGTCATTCCAAGCTTACCTGCAATTGGTTTAGTACTTTTACTGTCTGTAGACTGGTTTATCGGGATTATCCGTGCCTGTACCAACCTCATTGGTAACTGTGTTGCGACCGTAGTCATTGCCCATTGGGAAAAAGACATCGACCATGCACAAGCAAAACAAGTACTTGATATAAAAAATTGAATTTCTTATGGAGAATATTGAACTATCTTTTCAATATTCTCTATTCAGCAATTCTGCACGCTAATAATTCAGTTTCAAAGGCCAGCCAGTCGTGGTCATGTTGACTAATCATTTCAATACGATTATCAATCCCTTCTTCACCAGACTTATAGTTAAACTGTTCAGGATTAAAGTTAAAGGTCTTCCATCCCTGATCTGTATTAAAAATTCCTTTAATACGTAGCCAGTCTTTCTGTGCACATAACACATCGAGCAGAGCATAAAATTCAAATTTCCAACGTTTAGGTAATTTCCAACCCGCCACAATATAACCTTGTGCCGACTCAACATAGTGATATGGCAATTGATGAATTTCTTTAGCAACTTCAGCTTCGGTCATTTGTTTTTGAAGCTTCAGTAAAGGTTGTATAGAGCGTGCAGTTAAACGAGCAGGCACATCAATTTGTGCTAGTTCAAGTTGACCATGCTCGGTCTTTAGCCATTGCTGCTGATAAGGTTGGTATTCTTCTTTAAGCTCAACCAGTGCCTGTTCATCTTCAAAAGTCATGGTGTCAGCATGAGAGACCACCACAATTTGTGCAGCCTTTAACTGATCTTCATACAGGTTTTGTTTAACCCAATTGGTGTCATGCAAACGGCTACCATCGACAACTGTAATCAATGCACGCATAGCCAAGCTGTTTTGCCAATGCGGTTCGGTTAATTGATCAAATAATTGCGAAGGGTGCCCAAGCCCAGTAGGCTCAATAAAAAGTCGGTCTGGCTTTTGTTCACTTAACAAGCGAGCCAAAGCAATATGCATTGGGAGTTGACTACTACAACATAAACAGCCGCCCAATAATTCCTTTACTGCATAGCCCTGATCTTGTGGTAAAAGCTGTTGATCTACTCCAATTTGCCCAAACTCATTCATTAAAACCGCCCACACTTCATTTTTGGGTTTCTGACTTAACAAATGCTGCAATAACGTCGTTTTCCCTGCTCCTAAAAACCCTGAAATAATATGGGTAGGAACAGTTTTTTGGGCTAAAATTTTCACAGGTGGCTCAAATCAACAAGGTTTAAAAACTAAAAAAGGTATATCACTGTTTAACTACTATGAAAATGTTTTTTCATTTTGAAGCTATAGTTTTCAATTATCCGGCTAAAATAACCTTTATGTGACATAAATCTCATCAATTATTTAAATTAACTTTAGATAAAAAAGAATTAAACGGAATATTCTATTTATAGGCATTCATAATTCATGCCAAAGTGTTTTGTTTACGTAAACAATTTGGCTTTTTTTTACTCAACAAGAAATATTCTTTCACATTTTTAGCGTTCAACTAGCGCTTTAATTTTACAGTAGACGCACATAAACGGCTCGTATATTTCATATTGTTAAGATAGGCGTAATAGATTGTTAAGTTAATTGATGTAATCCAAAGCTCGGCTTAGCATGTGTCCTAGCTTAGTCATTTAGCCATACATGTTTTATCTCCGTTAGGTTGAACGATTAGGTTTGATTTATTTTTTAATGAATTTAAGGATGCCATAAAATGAAATTAGCTAAAACTTTACTCGCTACTACCCTAGCTTTAACTGCTGCTTCAACTTTTGCTGCTTCTAAACATGATAAAGTTCATGCTCCAGCAGAAGATAAAGTTGTAGTTTCAACTCAAGAACAAGCAAACACTGCAAATGCTGCATCTGAAGCGGTAGGTTCTGCTTCTGAAGCTGCTCCTGCTGCTCAATAATTATCTCTGTACTCTCCTCCAAGCTCAGAGATAATTTTGCTGAAACGAAACAGGAAGTTGAATTTCAGTGAATAAAAAAAGATCGAACCATGCTGCGGTTCGATCTTTTTTATTTTAGTCGTTTTTCTTTTTAAGAAGTTTTTTTATACATGCTACAAGAAGGATTATGATTTTCTTGTAGGCGTAATACCTTGCGGTGTTCTGCCGCTTCAAATCGACAGCGTTTCCACTCTGTATCGAGTTTTAATTGAGGCACTTCACGAGGTTTACCATTCTCATCAACCGAAACCATCGTGAAATAACAGCTATTGGTGTGGCGCACGGTACGCTTTTGAATATTCTGTGCTTCTACACGAATACCCACTTCCATTGAAGTACGACCCACATGGTTGACACTCGCTAAAAATGTAACGAGTTCGCCCACATAAATCGGTTCTTTAAAATTCACTTTATCTACAGACAACGTTACGACGTAGCTGCCTGAATAACGACTTGCACAAGCATAGGCCACTTGGTCTAGCAGCTTTAGAATTGTTCCACCATGAACATTACCTGAAAAATTTGCCATGTCCGGTGTCATTAAAACTGACATGGTTAATTCTGACTGATCATCAGTTACGGTTGTCATTTCATCTAATGTAGGCATGACTCAACTCTGTCTCAAACAAGCTCAGAAAACATTATGGTTGATAATTCACAAAAAAAACATGCTTAAATCCACAACATAGCATCGTATTTTTTAATATTCTTAATTCTTTTTTTGAACGAATATTTTTTAAACTATTATTTTTAATTATTTTTTAGTTTTTCTTAAATAAAAATTTGAGAAGCAGCCAAAAGTAATCAAAAGATGCTATGCCATTTTGTTCCATTTTAAATGACATAGCATCGTTTTATATGAGCCTGACTATACTTTATGGATCAGTCCGGTAATACCATTAATAATCATATCAACAGCAATCGTACCGATTAATAAAGCAGATAAACGCCCGACTATATCAAAATAGCGATCGATGTATTTTGCATGTTTGTAGCGTAAATGATCATGTGAAAATTTCATCAAAATCAAAATACTGCATGTTAAAAACATGGTAAATCCGATCACAAGTGCCGCAGCACCAATCGACATTTCAATACCTGTCACCACAGCCGCACTAATGGTACCCGGCCCGATCATAAAAGGCATCGCGATGGTTCCAGCTAAATGCTCAGGAGCACCGCGCATTTCACCAATGGTGTCGGCCCCCTGAAACACGTAGCGATAGCCAATCACCAAAAAGATAAGGCCACCAAAAATCTGGAAAGCCTCAAAGCGTACATTCAGGTATTTACTAAAGATTGCTTCACCGCCCCATGCAAACAGCATAAAGACGATATAAGCAATCAAGCTCCCCTGAATTAAGGCTTTGTTAAACACCTTGGTTTCTGAATGGCGGATCAGGCCAATCATATAAATGCTCATTAAAAAAGGATTGAGCAAAGAGAAAAATAAAGCAAAAGAATGCAGATATGGTGAGACCATGCATATTCCCCTTAAGCTTGCGGATCTGGGAATAATGGACGGTTCCCAGGGCTAATACGATTAATATGCAAGAACGTCATATGTCGTTCATATTTATCTAAAATATCATTAATGACCTGCTCTTTACTGTAACCAACAAGGTCGTTGTCTTGAGAACCTTCATAAAGATAAGTTTCGAGACGGTAATAGAACTGTTTGCCTCGTTTTACACGTTGACTAAAGTTAGGCGCGCTATAACGGACTGGCCAAATCTGATACACGAAGTTTTGCTCTTCTTCCAAATGAATGGTGATATCGAGGTGATATAGTGCCTCTTCATCTTCAAGTGGGGTTTGCTGCACATCTACGTTCATACCTTGCTTAATGAGTTCGTCAGCTACGGCCTGAACAGCAGGTTTGCAAACGGTATCGAGCATTCGTCTGGTTTCAGAGGTTCCCGGATGATGCATAACCCGACTCAAACGCTGTTTCCAATTGAGAATGTCGACGTTACCCACCACAGGTGCTGCGTTCATACTTCGGCTTGCATGCCTGTAGTCTTCAAGTCTGAGCGATTTATAAAGCCCCGCCATCACAAGGAACATCACGAAACTAAACGGCAGTCCCATAATGATGGTTGCATTTTGCAAAGCGGTAATCCCGTTGGTCATCAGCATAGCGAGCGTTAATAAGCCAATGGCAATTGCCCAAAACACGCTTAACCAACGCGGCGCATCATTATCAATATGGGTAAGCTTGGTCGTGAAGTTACCTAAAACCAATGCCCCCGAATCGGCAGAAGTCACATAGAATAAAAGGCCTGTTACTGTTGCGACTGAAGCAATGAAAGTAAAGCCCGGATACTGCGCTAACAGGTCATAAAAACCATGTGCCGGATTAGATAATACCGTTGCAGCTAAAGTCTGGTTGCCTTCAAAAATCACGCTGTGCAATGCGCTATTACCAAAAATGGATAACCACGTTAAGGTAAATAGCAGAGGAATAATTAAAGTCCCGCACACGAACTCGCGAATAGTACGGCCTCTAGAAATACGAGCCAAAAACAACCCTACAAATGGCGACCAAGCAATCCACCATGCCCAGAAGAACAAAGTCCAACTGCTCATCCAATCTTTAGGTTGCTCAAAAGCAAAACTTTGTAAGGCTAAGGTTGGGAAGCGAGTTAAATAATCACCAATATTTTGTACCAGCGCATTGAGTAAAAACTCGGTATTGCCCAAGAACAAAATAAACAGTAAAAGACCAATCGATACATAAATATTGATTTCAGACAAAATCCGAAGGCCTTTATTTACCCCAGATGTCACTGAAATAATACTAATACCGACTGCAATAGCAATGAGTGCAAACTGCATCCAGATATTCTCTGGCAGTCCTAATAAAACATGTAAACCATAGTTCAGCTGTACCACGCCAATCCCGCAGGTGGTCGCAATACCAAAAATTGTCCCAATGACGGCGGCAGTATCTACACTATGGCCAATTGCCCCATTAATTCTGTTCCCAAAAATTGGGTAAAGTGCAGAACGAATGGTAAGCGGTAAGTTATAGCGATAACTGAAATAACCAAGTGCCATACCAATCAAGGCATACATACACCATCCGGTCAAACCATAGTGAAACAGCGTCCACACCATACTTTGGCGTGCCGCTTCATAGGTCTGGCCTACACCAACAGGTGGCTGCATATAATGAGATAATGGCTCGGCCACCGAGAAGAACATTAAATCGATACCAATACCTGCCGAAAACAGCATGGCAGACCAACTCAGTAAACTAAACTCAGGCTTTGAGTGTTTAGGACCAAGTTTAATTTCACCATATCGTGAGCAGGCAATGAAAATTACAAACACCATATACAGCGTAGCAGCCAGTAAATAATACCAGCCAAAGGTTGACGTTACCCACGCAAGAACGGTGTTAATGGTTCGATTTGCGAAATCGTTAAATAAAAAAGTAACGAGAGAAAAGATTAAAATGATTAGAGCTGAAATATAAAAAACCACACGGTTAAGCGGGTCTTTTTTAGATTTAGATAATGTTAAATCATCAACTGCTCTTGGATTATCTGTTGCCATACAATCCTCAAGGAATAGAAGAAAAATAAAATATTCAATTTAGTCTTTTCACTATTTAACAATAATGAAAAGACTGCTTTGAACGCAAAAAATATAAATAAATGTGATGAACCAAGGTTATAAAACTTCGGTCACTTTGTTCTGGTCACAATTCGATGGAATAGAAATGTCTTTTGAAATAGCTAACTGCTTTTTCGCAACATTCGGGTCAAAATCATCTTGCTTTAGGGCTTTGGCTAGGCCAAACATATAAAGCAAAATAATCACAGAAAATGGTAAACCACATAACACCACTGCACTTTGCATGGAGTTAAAACTACCTGCTAATAATAAGCCGATACTTACAATGGTAATGACCACGGACCAAAAGATGCGTAACCAGATCGGTGAATCACTATCACTGGTGCCCCCTTTCGAGGACAAATTGGCGATCATTAGTGTACCAGACCCAACCGGTGTCAAAAATAAAACGAAACAAATTACAACAACAATCCCGGCAATATACGGATTAAACGGGAGATATTCGAGTAATTTGAATAATGACAACGCAGGGTCACTTAAAACCATATCACCTAAAACTTTCTGTTTCTGGTTAAGAATAAAATGAATTGCAGTATTTCCAAAAATCGAGATCCAAGCCAAGGTAAAACCTAGTGGAATGAGGCATACACCCAAAACCACTTCTCGAATGGTTCGGCCTTTAGAAATTCGGGCAATAAACATTCCTACAAAAGGTGCCCAAGCAATCCACCATGCCCAATAAAACACAGTCCATGAACCCAACCAGCCACTGGCTTTTTGATTGTATAAATACATATCAAAACTTTTACCCATAAAATTATTAAGGTAATCGCCCGTATTTTGTACAAGACCATTTAACAAATGGTTAGTCGGTCCGGTTAAAAATACAAATAAAAGTAAAGCATAGAGCAAACGTAAATTAATACGCGATAACCATGCTAAGCCTTTTTCAATCCCGATCACTGTAGTGACTGTCGCCACAAACATCATGATTAAAACTGCAGTGATTAAAGTTGCAGAGCTATGCGGTATTTCAGGAATTAAATAACAAATACCTGAAACTAACACCAAAGCACCAATACCTAAGTTGGTCACTAATGAAATGACAGTTGCTAAAATACCAAAGCCATCAACAAAATCGCCAACTAGACCATGTACTCGCTCTCCAAAAATTGGATAGAGTGCCGAACGTAGTGCGAGTGGTAAATCTTGTCTAAAGGCAAAATAACCTAATGTCACACCCAGCAAGGCATAAAGCACCCAGCCATGAATACCCCAGTGCAAAAAGCTATAGGTCATGGCATTGCGGGCGGCCTGAATAGTACCGGCCTCACCTTCTGGCGGTCTTAGAAAATGGTCAACTGGTTCCGCAACACCATAATAAAGTAGCGCGATACCAATACCTGCCGAAAACAGCATTGAGGTCCAAGCCAAATAACCAAACTCAGGTTTGTCGTGGTCTTTTCCTAAAGGAATCTGTCCCACTTTTGAGAAGGCAAGCCAAGCCACAAAGCCTAAACACAGCACAATCACCAACATGTAATACCACCCAAAAAAGTGGTTTACCTGTTCTTGCACATAGGTCAGCCAAAACTGACTTTTTTCTGGAAACAGTACAAATAATAGGCCAAAAATGCCGATACTGACTGCCGAACTCCAAAATACAAAACGATTTAACCGAATATGGTCTGAAGAATATCCATCACTTTTCAACACCATCTTATTGCTCCTTGCAATCGGTGTATTTTTTCCAAAATAACGTGATAAGTACCGGACTTATGCGCATCATCCTATCCGTAAGAACTTCTGATTCTATCTCTTCTACCCCGAAGTAAGATTCAAAAATTCATTGATTTTTACACATCATACTTGTTATTGATTGAACGTTCAATCAATAACAAGTATGATAAAAAAAGTGCTATGATGCTCTGCAAGTTAACATGCTGAATTTAAAGCACCCGTAAAAGTGCTGATGTGGACAATCATGACAAAACGCAGAGTAAAACCAGAGCATGTGCGCCGTGAAGAGATTATGAACGCTGCACTCGACGTAATTTATGAAGTGGGGTTATCCAATACCACCATTGCACAAATTGCAAAAAAAGCCGAGTTGTCGACCGGTATTGTCAGCCATTACTTTGGCGACAAACAAGGGTTAATAAATACCTGTATGCAAGAAATGCTCAATGTGTTGCGTCGGAAAACCGAACAGTACAGAGCAGAAGCAGATTCGCATCCGGAAAGCCAGATTAAGGCAATTATTGACTCTAACTTTGACATTAGTCAGGTAAATGAAAAAGCAATGCGGGTCTGGTTAGACTTTTGGTCTGCAAGTATGCATGTACCGGACCTGAGCCGTTTGCAAAAGATTAATGATCAACGCCTGTATTCCAACTTGAAGTTTTATTTTCTCAAGTTAATGGATGAACAACAGGCCAGTGTTGCCGCAAGAGGTCTGGCAGCATTGATTGATGGATTATGGCTACGTGGCAGTTTAAGCCGTCACAACGAATTTGACAGCGAACTGGCCCGTTCCATTGCTTACGATTATGTAAAAACGCAATTGCAATTTGCGAACAAGCCTTTGCAGGAGAGACAAAATGAGTGATGTACAAGTTTATCAACTGTATATCCATGGACGCTACGTTGAAGCAACCAGTGGTAAAACATTTAATAGTATTAACCCTGCCAACGGCGAAATTATCGCGACTCTTCAACAGGCATCTGAACAAGATATTGAAGCTGCTGTAAAAAGTGCCCAACAAGGACAAAAAATCTGGGCAGCCATGACCGCTATGGAGCGTTCACGTATTTTACGTCGCGCTGTCGATATTCTCCGTGAACGTAATCATGAGCTTGCCCGTCTTGAAACACTCGACACCGGTAAAGCCTATAGCGAAACATCTACCGTCGATATTGTGACTGGTGCAGATGTACTCGAATACTACGCCGGACTTGCAACAGCTATTCAGGGCGAACAAGTTCCACTTCGCGAATCAAGTTTCTTTTATACACGCCGTGAACCTTTAGGCGTGGTTGCAGGTATTGGTGCCTGGAACTATCCAATCCAAATCGCTTTATGGAAATCTGCCCCTGCCCTTGCTGCTGGCAATGCCATGATTTTCAAGCCAAGCGAAACAACCCCACTTACTGCATTAAAACTTGCAGAAATCTATACAGAAGCTGGCTTACCAGACGGCGTATTTAACGTAGTACAAGGTGCTGGTCGTGAAATTGGTCAATGGCTCACTGAACATCCTGTGATTGAAAAAATCTCATTCACGGGTGGCGTAGAAACTGGCAAAAAAGTGATGGCAAGCGCTGCTGGCTCTACCCTTAAAGAAGTGACTATGGAGCTTGGTGGTAAGTCACCACTCATTATTTGTGAAGATGCTGACCTTAACCGTGCAGCAGATATTGCGGTTATGGCGAACTTCTTTAGCTCAGGTCAAGTATGTACCAACGGTACCCGTGTATTTGTTCCAAAATCACGTTTAGCCGACTTTGAAAAAGCCGTTGTAGAGCGTGTAAAACGTATTCGCATTGGTGACCCAATGGCTGAAGACACAAACTTCGGTCCGCTCACCAGCTTCCCTCATATGGAAAAAGTGTTGTCTTTCATTGAGTCAGGCAAACAACAAGGCGCTAAAGTATTAATCGGTGGTGGTCGTGCGACAGAAGGCGAACTAGCCAAAGGCGCTTATGTACTACCAACGGTATTTAGCGACTGCACTGACCAAATGGCGATTGTTCAAGAAGAAATTTTTGGACCGGTTATGAGCATCTTAAGCTATGAAACCGAAGAAGAAGTGATTCAACGTGCCAACGACACGACCTTTGGTCTAGCTGCTGGCGTAGTCACTCAAGATATTAACCGCGCTCATCGCATTATTCACCAAATTGAAGCTGGTATTTGCTGGATTAACACTTGGGGTGAATCACCTGCCGAGATGCCAGTCGGTGGCTACAAGCAATCTGGTGTGGGCCGCGAAAATGGCTTAACCACGCTTGGGCACTATACCCGTATCAAATCTATTCAAGTTGAACTTGGCGATTATCAAAGCATTTTTTAATGCCTCAATCGCACTAAAACCTTCAACCTAAATCACATATGCCGAGCAGTCTTTATAGATTGCTCAGGCAAACTGTTAGTAAAAAAAGGATAGTTATGAATATTAAAGAATATGATTACATTATTATTGGCGCAGGATCTGCCGGAAATGTACTCGCTGCGCGTCTTACTGAAGACAAAGATACCACCGTTTTACTGCTAGAAGCGGGCGGACCAGATTATCGCTTGGATTTCCGTACACAAATGCCGGCAGCTTTGGCCTATCCTCTTCAAGGCCGTCGCTATAACTGGGCTTATTTAACTGACCCAGAGCCACATATGAACAACCGTCGTATGGAATGTGGTCGTGGTAAAGGTTTAGGTGGGTCATCTTTAATTAATGGTATGTGCTATATCCGCGGTAACGCAATGGATTTAGAACAATGGGCGACCCATAAAGGCCTTGAAAACTGGACTTATGCCGATTGTTTGCCTTACTACAAAAAAGCCGAAACTCGTGACATTGGTGGCAATGACTATCATGGTGATAGCGGTCCTGTATCAGTGGCTACACCAAAAAATGGCAACAACGTGCTGTTCCATGCCATGGTTGAAGCAGGTGTACAGGCAGGTTACCCACGTACTGACGACTTAAACGGTTACCAACAAGAAGGTTTTGGTCCAATGGACCGTACGGTTACGCCTAAAGGCCGTCGTTCAAGTACCGCACGTGGTTATTTGGATATGGCGAAAGGCCGTCCAAACCTGACTATTTTGACTCATGCAACGACCAACAAAATCTTGTTTAATCAAAAGCAAGCGATTGGTGTTGAATACATTATTGGTGCCGACCAAAACAACCTGCAACGCGCATTGGTTAAACGCGAAGTATTACTTTGTGCAGGCGCAATTGCATCACCGCAAATTTTACAGCGCTCAGGTGTAGGTCAAAGTACCTTCTTAAAATCAATGGACATTGATGTGGTTCATGATTTGCCGGGTGTGGGTGAAAACTTGCAAGATCACTTGGAAATGTACTTACAGTATAAATGTAAGCAACCCGTTTCTTTATACCCGGCTTTAAAATGGTATAACCAACCTGCCATTGGTGCCGAGTGGTTATTCAATGGTACAGGTATTGGTGCAAGCAACCAGTTTGAAGCGGGTGGATTTATCCGTAGTTCGGATGAGTTTAAGTGGCCAAACATTCAATACCATTTCTTACCCGTAGCTATTAACTACAACGGTAGTAATGCTGTAAAAGAACATGGCTTCCAAGCACACGTGGGTTCAATGCGTTCGCCTTCACGCGGTCGTATCAAACTTAAATCGAAAGACCCATTTGCGCACCCAAGTATCTTGTTTAACTACATGTCGACTGAACAAGACTGGCGTGAGTTCCGTGATGCAATCCGTATTACGCGTGAAATCATGCAGCAACCTGCGCTTGATCCATATCGTGGTGATGAAATTAGTCCGGGCAAACATTTGCAGACAGATGCAGAGCTTGATGACTTTGTTCGTAACCATGCAGAAACAGCTTACCACCCGTCTTGTAGCTGTAAGATGGGCGAAGACGAAATGGCTGTTGTAGATGGTCAAGGCCGCGTACACGGTATGAATGGTTTGCGTGTGGTTGATGCCTCAATCATGCCGCTCATTATTACCGGTAACTTAAATGCAACCACCATTATGATAGCTGAGAAAATTGCAGACCAAATTCGTGGACGTGAAGCATTACCACGTTCAACTGCACCTTTCTATGTAGCTTCATAAAACCATTTAGGGCATATTTCTTATATAGGAATATGCCCTAAATTTAATCCGTAACGCAGAAGCATTAATAAGAACTATGTATGACAAAAAATAATCGACTATAAGGTGAACATTTACATAAATCGGGTATGAAAATAAAAATTAATTTATTTTTATAGGCATATTACTATTAAGTGATTCAAGTTTAATCAATATTATTTTATTTATTAAATTTCAATTATTTAAATTAAAATAAAATCTAAAAACAATCTTATAAAAGCCTAATTTGATCAAATATAAATCATATTTATGATTTTAATAGAACCCATTTATTATAAAAATTGTCTTGTCAATGCAAAATTAGTCTAAAATATAGAGTGTTTGCGATAATCCCAAGTAATTTTTCTTTTTTCAAAGTTCTCTGTTTTGGAGAATTTTATTTTCGCATTTATATCCGTTTTGTCTGGATACGCTGTCTAGGTTTCCTCACACCTTAAGTGACTCAAATAACTTATTTTAAGGTTCCCCTTGCATGAAAAAGTTTTTGAAATACCTTCTGGTATTAATCATTCTTATTTTAATTGCAGGTATTGTTTTCTTGTTTAGACCGATTGCGTCAAAACAGGTACAAACTGCAAAAGATGAGCCAGTTGTTGATGCCGTTCTTGTTGGCGGCGGCATCATGAGTGCCACTCTCGGTACTTATTTCACTGAGCTTGAACCGAATTGGCAAATTCGTATGTATGAACGTCTTGACCAAGTTGCTCAAGAAAGTTCAAACGGCTTTAACAATGCCGGAACAGGCCACTCTGGCTTTATGGAAATGAACTATACCGAAGAGAAAAACGGTAAGATGGAAATTGCCAAAGCTGAAAAAGTTGCTTCTCAGTTTGAAGTAGCAAAACAGTTCTGGTCATATCAGGTAAAACAAGGTGTTTTAGCTGAACCGAAAACATTCATTAACCCAGTTCCACACATTGCTTTTGTTTGGGGCGATAACGTTCAGTTCTTAGAAAAACGTTATGCTGCCATGATTCAAAGCCCGTTGTTCAAAGGCATGAAATTTACTGAAGACCCAGCTGTAATTAAACAATGGGCACCTTTAGTGATGAACGATCGTGATCCAACTCAAAAAGTTGCAGCGACTCGTATGGAAGTTGGTTCAGACGTAAACTACGGTTCAATCACGAATCAGTTAGTGAAACACTTAAGCCAAAATCCGAACTTCAAATTACAGACTTCAACTGAAGTGACTGGCATCAGCCAAAATGATGACAAAACTTGGACGGTGTCTTTCAAAGATTTGAAAACTGGTAAAACAGACCACGTTAAAACACGTTTTGTGTTTATCGGTGCAGGCGGTGCAGCAGTTAAATTATTGCAACTTACTGGTTTACCAGAAGCAAAACAATATGCTGGCTTCCCTGTAGGTGGTGAGTTCTTAATTACTGACAACCCTGCAATTACTGCTCAGCACACTGCGAAAGTATATGGCCGTGCTGAACTTGGTGCGCCTCCAATGTCTGTACCACATATTGATACACGTTATATCGACGGTAAAAAATATGTATTGTTTGGTCCATTTGCAACGTATTCAAACAAGTTCCTGAAAAATGGTTCTCAGCTTGACTTGCTTGCATCAACAAACAAAAACAACGTCTTACCAATGACGACTGTTGGTTTAGAAAACCTTGATCTTGTTAAGTACTTGGTAAGCCAAGTGATGATGTCGGACAAGGACCGCCTAAACGAACTTCGTAAGTACTACCCAGATGCGAAAGCTGAAGACTGGCGCTTAAGCCAAGGTGGTCAACGTGTTCAGATCATCAAGAAAGAACCAGGTAAACCTGCAACACTTCAATTCGGTACAGAAATCTTTGCCTCTAAAGATGGTGCTGTAACTGCATTGTTAGGTGCGTCTCCGGGTGCTTCGACTTCTCCATACATCATGCTTAACTTGCTTGAAAAAGCTTTCCCAGAGCAAACTGAAGGTAAGTGGAACCAGAAGCTTCATGAAATTGTGGTTTCTTATAAGCAAGACTTAAGCAAAGACCCTGTGCTACTCGACAAAGTTCGTCAGTACACAAGTTCTACGCTTGGCTTAAACTATACATCTCCGTTCAAAGCGGCAAACGATGAAACTGCTGCTGCCCCTGTTGCAAAAGCAAACTAAGTTTGATGATGTATAAGTAAAATATGAAAAGGATGAATTTCGATTCGTCCTTTTGTTTTTTTAGACCTCAGTTGAGATATTTAAACTTGCCATGACGCTTTTAAAATCATCACCTCGCCTCTTAACGTTTTGTTTTAAGCTCGTACTTGTTTTGCTACTGGCTTATCTTTTGTTAAGCGGATTTTATATGTGGATGATTGGTGGTACAGCTATTTACGTCAGCTCAGCCGTATTATTTATTATCACTGCTTATACGTTTAAGCTCGGCAAGTACCAGAAAATCTGTTCAGTTTTAAATATGCTCATGAGCACACTCGCGTTATATTTCAGCACCGCTCATCTATTTTTCTCCCCTATTCAGTTCTTTATATTTTTACCAGCCTTATTTTTTGTTGTGTTGGCTTTTACTCGCCTAAGTAAAGTTCGCAGTTTATCTAAAGTACTCATATTCATTAGTTTATTGGTGTGGTCAGGCATACATTTTACGCAGCTCGAACAACTTAAAGCGTATTATAAAACACAGCATACCGGTGAAAGTTGGCAACAATATGGTGCTTTGTAAGATCATTTTTTATTCTATATTTTCAAATAAATACGTGTTCTTTTTCACATGAAGTTCATCAGTAAAACTGAACAGCATTTGCAGAATTCCTTTTAAGAAAAAATATTCATAACAATCTAATTTATTTAGAAATATAACGAGCATATTAGCGATTGAATAGCATTCATCTACACGCTAGATTAGCTGAATTATTTTTCTCCCTTTACGTTATATTTTATGAAAATTTTAGATGGCGGTTTAGGCCGTGAATTGGCCCGCCGTGGCGCTCCATTTCGTCAACCAGAATGGTCTGCTTTAGCACTTATTGAAGCACCTGAAACAGTAAAAGAAGTCCACCTTGACTTTATCAATGCTGGTGCAGAAGTCATCACGACTAACAACTACGCGGTTGTACCATTTCACATTGGTCAGGAACGCTTTGAAACTGACGGCGTACGTTTAATTAAAGTTGCCATCGAACAAGCGAAAAATGCAGTTAAAGAAAGCGGCAAAAATGTCAAAATTGCAGGCTGCTTACCACCGTTATTTGGTTCTTACCGTGCAGACTTGTTCCAACCAGAACAGGCTAAAAACCTAGCTGAGCCTATCATTAAAACATTGGCACCAGAAGTAGATTTCTGGCTCGCTGAAACCCAGTCTTGCTTAAAAGAAGTTGAAACAGTGCATGCCTTGTTACCACAAGATGGTAAGGACTATTGGGTGTCATTTACGCTGCAAGATGAAATTAAACAAGAACAAGCACTCCTTCGTTCAGGCGAAAATATGCAGCAAGTGGCTGACTTTATTAAGCAGTCAAATGCTAAAGCGGTGTTGTTTAACTGCTGCCAACCTGAAGTGATCTTGCAAGCGATTAATGAAATTAAAGCGCTCATTCCAGTGTCTGTACAAATTGGTGCTTATGCCAACGCTTTCCCACCGCAAGATGAAAGCGCTACTGCTAACGATGGTCTGGATGAAATTCGCAAAGACTTAGACGCTCCAGCTTATCTTGCTTTTGCCAAACAATGGCAGCAAGCAGGTGCAAGTTTAGTGGGTGGTTGCTGTGGTATTGGACCAGAACACATTGCTGAACTTTCTCAATTTTTTAAAGAATAAATACCATGTCTGCTGCCAAAATCGGATTACTGTCTCTTACAGCGCTGGTATTTAGTTCTATGGTGGGGTCAGGCGTATTTAGCCTTCCCCAAAATATGGCTCAAGTTGCCAACGGCTCTGCCCTTCTTATTGCATGGCTCATTACCGGAGTCGGCATTATTTTCTTGGCTCTCTCATTGTTGCATTTAACCCGTCAACGACCAGACCTAGACGGTGGTATTTATAACTATGCACGCGAAGGCTTTGGAGACCTCATCGGGTTTTGCTCGGCGTGGGGCTATTGGTTATGTACTACCATTGGTATTGTCGGTTATGTAGTGATTGCCTTTTCAGGTGTTGGCATGTTTACCGACAGCAAAGACCACGTTATTTTTGGTGAAGGTAATACACTCTACTCTCTGATTGGCTCAAGCATTTTTGTATGGCTGGTACATTGGTTAGTAAGCCGAGGTATTAAGGAAGCAGCCATTGTGAATTTACTGGCGACCATTGCCAAAATTATTCCAATGGTCGTTTTCATCTTCTTTACCTTTATTGCCTTTAAGTTTGATTTATTCAAACTCAACTTAAATGACTTTTCTTTAAAAGTTCCCCTTTGGCAGCAAGTAAAAGACCTGATGCTCATTACCCTTTGGGTATTTACCGGTATTGAAGGTGCAGTAGTTTTATCATCACGTGCCAAAAACCGTCATGACATTGGCAAAGCGACCATTTTAGGTGTGTTGCTGGCATTAAGTTT
This sequence comes from Acinetobacter nosocomialis, assembly GCF_041021905.1. Taxonomy (NCBI): domain Bacteria; kingdom Pseudomonadati; phylum Pseudomonadota; class Gammaproteobacteria; order Moraxellales; family Moraxellaceae; genus Acinetobacter; species Acinetobacter nosocomialis. The sequence continues at coordinate 993,407 of NZ_CP157432.1, read as the reverse complement.
TTACGTCATGGTCACAGTATTGGCTTATGGTGTGGTGAGCCGTGAAGCGCTTGCAGGCATGCATAACCCATCTATGGCGACCATTTTGCAGCAACTCATCGGTCTACCAGGTACCATCATTATTACTATCGGCTTGATTATTTCAGTTTCTTCGTCTTATTTAAGCTGGACGTTATTTGCCACTGAAATTCCATTTTTAGCTGCAAAAAATGGCGCATTCCCTAAATTATTTTTAAAAAATAATCAGAACAATGTACCGATTTCATCACTATGGCTGACCACTATTGTGGTGCAAGGCTCCCTCATTGCCGTGTATTTTTTCAATAAAAACTACACTCAGCTTTTACTGATTTCATCGGTAATGATTTTGCTGCCTTATTTTCTGGTATCGGCGTTTTATCTTAAAGAATCGATTCGCCATAAACGCACGCCACATATTGCCATTGCAAGTGTCGCTTCAATCTATGCACTTTGGTTGCTTTATGCAGCAGGTTTAGACTTACTTCTGTTGTCTGGTGTGTTGTATTTGGTTGGCTTGGTTATTTTTTCAATTAGCTACTTTGAGCATAAAAAATCGCTCAAACAAAACCAGCTTAATTAATTATTTCAACCAATGTTGAGCCATTTCAGCAGTGGTTTTCTAAAAACAAAATTTCTATTTTGAAGGCTGCGACTGCTTTAAATGCAACCTTAAAATACGACGTAATTCTAAAATTGCCTCTGGGCTAGTTTGAATCGAATGCCCACCTTTAATAATCAGCTCCGACTGCTCCCCACCCAAATGCGAACTTTGATACGGCACAATTCCATCACTCATTTTTGACTTATCTGTGGTGCCATTTATATTGCCCATAATTGAGTGATAGACCACGTTAGACGATGGCTGAATGGCTTGGGTCAACTGCATAAAGTTAGAAGAACGACTTAAATTACTTGCTCCGTTTTCAATTAAACCTTTTCTGAGTTTTGTATTTTTCTCATCTCTCATTTCGACCGCAATAAAAAAGTCGGCGGGTAAACGAATAATACGGCGAGCAATTTGGGTAAACCATCGGTCAGCGTAGTCAGTACCATGATGCGGCGCCGAAACAAAAACAACCCGCTTAAAATAGGGCAAAGTTTTGAACTGAAAACGTTCTCGAATAACCGGATTTTCTTTTAAACGCTTTAGCTGTGCTTCATTCATTTTTTGCATGGCTTGCACTGCAACATCAGCATCGCTTACCAATAGGCGGCTAATCACTCCGCCCATACTATGCCCAACCAACACTGCATCGTGCGCAGCGTAACTGTCTTTGGCGACGTTTTGAAAAGCTTGATTCAGCAAAGAGTAAATCTGAAAACGACTTTCAAAAATCGGCATATTGGTTGAATAAAACACCTGCCAAACTTGATAGTTTTTTCTTAATTCGGCATCGCCCATAATGTCATTGGTTAGGCTTACCCACGCCTCTGGGCTACTTGCCAAGCCATGAATAAATACAATAATTTTTTTATTGGGATTAAAAGGTTCCAGCATATATAAATGCGGCATGATTAAATTGGCTTCTTTATTAATTAAAGACCAATAACCTGCTGCACCTAAATTATATTTTGATAGCCAAAGCCCATAAGGTGCCGAATAGTTGGCAGTGAGCGGATAGTCCACGCCTTCAACTTTTACACGGTCCTGTCGGTATGGGTCAAACATGGCAATTTCTAACTCTGCCCCATCAATGACTTGATCGGCTGTGGCCTTTTGTTTTGGGTAGGCAATGGCCGTGACCGGAAAGAAGCGTGGTAAATGAATATTGGGATTACTCTGGTGAGCATAAAAAGCGTCGGGGTCTAAAATAAAACCATGATTTACATCATGCTCCTTACGCCCCACAATAAATTCAGCGCCTAACCCATCCTTACGGTTGACGGTATTAAACCCTGAAAAGTTCATGTTATAGCTAGAGCGAAAGGTATCGATCTCAATGTTTTGTACATCTACTGCATGGTCAAAATTGACATGGTACTCATGCCCATCTGCTTTTAGTAAAGGTGGAAAATGAAGCGTATTTAAATGATTAAAATACGTGGTCATGAGCTTCGACAAGGCGACGTTATAAAAAATACGTACCTGATTTTGTCGATGGTCAAATACCCGATCAAAAGGCGACTCTTCAGAATCAAACAAATAGACATAGCTATAGCGCAAGCTTTTATCAAACAACGCCAGCTCTTGCTCGACACAACTGTTACTTTTAAGAGTGACATTACACTGGCTACTACGCCCAACATCTAAAGCTTTTGCCAAGTAAATTTCACTGAGCGCAGCATAGCGTTCTTCTCGGCTGCTATTTTCTGACAATCCCTGAATTTTATTTAAACAAACATTAAAATTTTGCAGACAAGACTTTTCATTTTCTTTGACCAAATACAGCAGGTTTTGGGTTTGATGACTTAAAGTATTATCAGTCAAAATACTTTCATTTTTACTTTTTAAAGCACTGCTTAAGTTACTTTCTTTTAAATGAATAACCTGACAACCGCTCAGCAGTCCCATTATAGTAAGCACTAGATAATGGCTGGATTTTGTCATTGTGCATTCCTTTCGCGAATGTATTTCCCCACTCATCATTATGCCCGTAAAGCTGTGAACGAACAATTTCAGCTCAACTTCGATTTTGCTTTATTGAAAAAATAAAACCCCGAATTTATTTAAATTCAGGCTATTTCAATCGCAATGTTTAAGCTTGTTTAAACTTCTGCTGTGAAGCCAAATAAGAAAAATAAAGGATGGGTAAAATAAACGGCGCTACACTCCAAAAGTCAAAATAGACATACAGTACCGCCCCCATTAAAGCACCAATCACAAAGCCAATGACAATACTGGCACTTTTAAACAGACTTGCCCGATTGGCCTCATTATTATTTTTAAGCAAGTTGGCAATATCAATCCCAAGCTGGGTGGTGTTGCCTGTCATCATGGTACTTGGGCTAATATTTTTAATGAGTGTTTTACTTGAAGTATTACGAATAGCTAAGGCAATTAAACCGAGACCACCTGTGATTGCAACCGTAATCGCATCGGCATTTTTAAATGGCTCGAAATAAAGCCCAGCAACCATAAAGGCAAAGAGAAAAATAGCCTCAAATAAAAATAAATAAGACAGCGTTTTGTGTTTAGCCTGACTTCGGTCAATTAAAAGTTTGGTAATCACCACCGTCAAAATAAACAATGGAATAGCCGCAAGTTTAATCCAGACACCTGTACCGCCCTTCACTAAAGCCGCTCCTGCCAGTACCAAGTTACCCGTTACGTGCGCGGTAAAAAAACCAAATAACGCAATAAAGCCAATGGTATCAATTGCCCCACCGACCATAGTCAGTAAAACAGGATCTCGACATAGCGCCCATGTGCTTTGTGTTTCTTGTTGAATTGAGGTCTCTGGCATTACCTTTCCTATCAAATATTGGTTTTTAATTAGAAAATTTTTGTCAGAAATTTAATATAAATTCCATTCATTAATAACAACAGATCTTAAAGTAAAAACCTAGCTGTTCATTTTAAGACAGAGTGTATTTATACAAGATACAATGCAATTGGACTTTTTATTTTTAAAGATAAGGGATTTTAAATGCATCACTAAGATGCATTTAAAAAGTTCTCTGTTAGTTGAGCTTGTTCATAAGCATCAATAAACTGCGTTTGCGGTATCTCTTGTTTAGGGGCACTACAAGTTACTTTCTGTTCGGCAGCTTTTTTATCCCGCTCTTCTCCACTGGCACTACGACGTGACTCATAGACCCTTCTTTGACGGAAATAACTAAATGGTTCTACGTTACTTAAAAAACCATACTTAGAGTCATGAACATAATTTAAATAGAATTTTTTAATATCATCACTGACATTTGTATTCCAACTCTCAAATTGCCAATCTTCGATACTAATCATATATTCATATGCAGTTGAGACAGGTGAAAAAACTCTAAAAATATTAAAACCATCTTTCTTAGAAGCAGTTGCTTCTTTTAGTTTCTTCAACCTTTGCATTTCAGTTGCCATATCGGATGGGCCAACTGGTATGTATTCACGAAATTTATTTTCCTGACGTACACGCTCACTCACAGAAAGTTCTTTTCCAGCACGGGCAATGGTACCATATGCACTGTAATAAAGTTTCATACACCCTTTAATCTGCTCTTGAACACTTCCTTGACTCGGCGTAGCTGCTTTTACAGCATCATAATATTTTTGAGAGTCTGGTTGAATTTCAAACTGTTCTTTGAATAAATCCTTAAAGTTCTGTTGCAGTTCTTCATAACTATACATTCTGACACCTGCTTGTACAGCGTCATCAAGCATATGTTTTAACGGAATTCGGGCAAAATTGTCATTTACTCCCTGACTATCTGGTTCATACCCCCCACCCACGTCAGAATGTACCCCCGGATATACCACCTCTTTCCAGTTAGGGTTTGCTAACTTATTGTCTTTATGAATAACATCTACTGGGAAAGCAAAGCGCAGTTCATTACCAGCGATATAATGTGAACAGTTTTGAACCCGCTCATCTACCACCAAATCACGTTCTAAAAAAGGTAAGCTATTGCTTAAATTTGTAGCAGGCAAACCAAATGAAGCAACCGTATCGAAAATTCCTAAAAACTTAAACTCAATTGGATATTTGCCTTGTCCATAGGTAAGCCCATCGCAGTTTGATTCACACTGCCCTATAAATTGATTTGTAAATGCACGGGCAAGTGCAGCACCACGCGAAAAACCAAACACAGAAATATTAATTTTCTTAATTAGTCTGTGATCTTTTAAATTTTTGTCGACTTCTGCAAAGCTATAATTCTTTTTTTCACCTACATATTTTTTAACATCTTTTTCTGCCTTTTGTGCATTAAAAATTAAGACTTGTTTTAAAGCATCATTTAACTGGTCTTCACCATAATCTAGTCGTCTTGCACCACCTAAACCAACGCCCATACCTAACAGGCTATAGTGATCCTGAAAGTTAGAAATCGCTCTTTGAAAGATATTTAACTCAGCATTAAATCTGGTTCCAACACCAGAGACATATATTGCATAATCATTTTTTGCTTCGTTTTTATCACTATGTGTTCGAGCATTACGCCATAAACGGGCAGGATTGGACCATTTTTTTTCTTTTTTATCAGCATCCTCATTATTTCCAGTACCATCAAAAAAAACTGAAATATTCACGACATCGCGACAATCTTGCTTGCAAGATGGCTGATTATTTGCAACATCATTATTTATATTAACTGTACGTTTTAATTGAACGGCTAACATTTATTGACCCTCTCTTTTTATTTTTTCTCTCCACTTCATCCCCTTTTCTGTTGGGTCAGGCCAATTATTTGAAGTCGTTATTTCTACAGTATCATCAGGATAAATATGAGCTGCTAAATATTTTTTTCCTTTTAACTGTTCTTTCGTAATAATTACCTGATTTTTAGCAGCATGTTTTTCACCCGTATTTGCATCTTTCCATGTAATGATTTGCTCTCCCACTTTAATTGGGTTAGTAGATATTGCTTTACCAAATCCTCCTCCAATTTCAGAGCCATTTACTTCCATCATATAATCTGTATATCGAGGATCATATTTAAAAGATGTTGTCGCCATATAATAAGTTGTATTTGGACCAATACCTGCACAACCAGCTGCACTCAACATTAGACTTACTGGTAATAACAATATTTTCTTTAAACTCATTTCATTAAACCTCTCTCTGTAACCCAATTATTAAATTTATAAAAACTTATGATTCTTATAAATTTAAGAACTTACAATAAGTTTATTTACTCACTAATTAAAAAGTGAAATATATACCACCTTACGAAAATAATATTTATGAATTTCCTCATCATTTAATATTTTTATCCTATTTAAATTTTATATTCATTGTATAAGTCTTTTAATTTATATGAATCTTCTTCCAGATTTCAGTTCGCCAATCTAATCCCTTTTGAATAGGTTCAGGCCAATCATTTGAAGTTGATATTTCAACCGTATCATCGGGATATAAGTGAGCTGCTAAATATTTTTTGCCTTTTAACTGCTCTTTGGTAATAATGACTATATTTTTTGAAGTATGTACTTCCCCTGTGTTTGCATCTTTCCATGTAATTGTTTGTGGTCCCAATTTTACTGGTTCTGAACTCATCCCCCCACCAAAACCAGCTCCAATTTCATAACCATTTAATGTCACGTCATAGCTTGTATAAGCAGGATTATAGTTAAAAGATGTGGTTCCCATATAATAAGTTGCATTTGGACCAAAACTAGCGCAACCAGCCATACTTAACATCAAGCTCATAGGCAATAGTAATATTTTCTTTAAAACCATAGTATTTAATCTCTTTACCGTCTGAATTGGTCTAATAAGCTAAGACCTTTTTCAGTTGGCATAGGCCAGTTATTTGAAATCGTTATTTCTACGGTATCATCAGGATAAAGATGTACAGCTAAATACTTTTTACCTTTTAACTGTTCTTTTGTGATAGTCACTTGATTTTTAGCAGTATGTTTTTCACCTGTGCTTGCATTTTTCCATGTAATGACTTGTTCTCCTACTTTAATTGAACTAGTAAGGGTTGCATTCCCAAATCCACCTCCAATTTCAGAACCATTCATCTTAACCATATAACTATTATATGAAGGATCATAATTAAAGGATGTTGTACCCATATAATAAGTCGCATTTGGACCAAGGCTAACACAACCTACAAGACTAAATATCAAACCAAGTATTAAAAATAATCTATTCGACCGTTGCATTTTATTCATCATAAAATTTATTAGCTCGCATTTGCTACAAGTTGGACCATCACTTCATCCATAGATATTTTTTTATCTTTTAAGCGTTCTAGTTTTTGATTTAACCCTTTATCTGTTAAAAAGTTTTCTTTATAAATCAATTTTAAACAAATAAAATTTAAAATATCTCGTGTACCAAATAAGTTATACGCTCTAGCCTCAGGAATAGATTTAATAACAAATTGATATAATTCATTATCTGTCATATCACTAATAAGAAATTCATTATTGAGTTTTAAATAATAAATAAGATTATCAGGGAAAGTTGCCTCAACCATCATTTCTTCTTGTTCAACGGTAAAATGTAAAGGAACTTGCACATAAGGTAATTGTTCAACCCGTTCGTTTATTCCCCAAATTACTTGAAGTTTTCCTAACCTATCCCAATACCACCAACTTTGAAGAGGAGTAAGTAAGTCTTCAATCTGCTGAGCATTAAATACAGGCCCTTCGACATACAAAGTTTTATTTTCTTTATGGCCAACCAAGGTAGCTAAGATTACAGGGTCCCAAAATGCCAAAAACATTTCGAGTCCACCTTCAAATTTTACTTCTAAAAATTTTCGTAGGTGGTCAAACAAATAATTGAAGGACAAAGGGCTTACTATAATTGTCATGCGAGGCGTGCCTGCAATATTTTGTTGTATCCATTGCCATTCTTGTGATGAAAAATCTTGAGGGAGTTGAAGTAAATGAGGAGACACCGCTTTTGCTTCCTCACCACTCGCTTCTAACAAAAGGCATTTTTGACGTAGGTGCTCAAATTTCTTTAAGAAACTATTATCTTGTGCAGCATCTGCAAGTGTAAAAACGTTTAATCCAACTTCTGCTAAAGAGTGTTGCTGGAATGTTTTAAAAAATGTCTGAAGCGGTAATTTAGCAGCCATTTATTGACCATCTCCTTTGTTTATAAATGCACCTTTTTGTGCTGCTCGTCTCGCCAAACATTCCCAACACACGTTATTTGGAAAAATCGGTAAGGTCGGTGCTTCACTTGCTCCAGTTGTAAAAAGATGCTGACCAGCTTTAGCTGTAAATTTTTGCGGAGTAATTACTGTTACACCTGATGCATCAATTCTTAGTGCACTCTCTTTAGCCCTTAAGACAATTTCTTTAGGACTATTGATTTCAACTTTTCCTTCTGATGAAGTAATTTTGATATCTAATCTTGCAGATGCATCTAGTACATTATCTTGAGCCTGAATATCAAACTTACCTTTAGCAGCATAAATTTTTAAATCTTCTTGTCCTGCAAATAAGCTTACTTTTTTCTTCGCATTTAAAATTAGATTTTCATCTGTACTTGTATTAATAGATTTTCCACTACCAAGCGTAATGCTTTCAGATGCTTGAATATGGATATCTTTTCCTGATGTTAAACCAATACTTTCAGGAGCAGCTAAAAGTATGAGTGCATCTTTCATGGCTTTTAGGTCTTTCCATTGAGATTCTATTTTTTTGATATAGATCTCAACATTTTGAAGCATATCTGCTGCCTCAGCTTGCTGCTTACCTGCATATTCAGATAAAGCTTTCATACGCTCCAAGCCCTCGGAAAGATTTTCAATCGCTTCCTTTGCTTCGAGTTGTGTTTTTTGAGCACCCGGTTGAATGAAAGTTGAAACATATAGTCCTTTACTACGAATCGCACCAGATAAATCAGACCTTAATTCAAATCCCTGACCTCTTCCATCACTTTCAGCCTGCTCTTTAGGATGACTTAAATTACCTAAATTTAATTGACTTGCCCCATGACTACTATGGAGCTGAGTACTAATTTGCCCAGTCGTATCATCAAACCGAAGTTGGTTAAAACCAGACCCACTTACTTCTTTAGTACGAATACCACTTAACTTTTTGGTATCCGGTAGCTGGCCTTTAATATCAAATTTGGTAGGTGACCGTTGCCCTTCATGGACTCGCCCTGTAACAAATGGACGGTCAATATTTCCATCAAAAAAGTCAATTACGACGATTTCACCCACTCGTGGCAAAAAGCGTGCACCGTATCCTTCCCCTGCCCATGGCGTTAATACATCTACCCAAGCCGAGTCAGTATCATTGTCATTGCTTCCTGCACCTCCATCATGTTGATGGTCATCGGTACGGGTGAATAAAAAACGAACCTTGATACGCCCCCATTCATCTACATGAATTTCTTCTCCATCTAAACCCACTACTTTGGCCCGTTGCACATGGGCCGAGGGACGATGTATTAATGGGTCAAACTCTGGAACAATATCGATATAGCGGCGTACAACCATGAGTTCATTGGCTTGACGTTCTTGCGCTCGATCATGACTGACTTGCCAATGGCTCAAACTTAATAGTTGTTCAACTTGATCACGTATATCTTTTGGTAAATTGTTCTGGTTATAAAACCGCTTACTTAAAATCAAAAACTCTTTATCAGAACTTTCATGATTTCTTTCAAGTTCAGGATGTTCATTTAACTTGAACCAATAACCAACTTGAGCATCTCGTACGCTGCTTCGAGCAATAAAATACTTTGCCTGCAAAGCTTGATATTGATTTAATTGTTTATTTAGTTTTTCAATCTGACTATTGCTTGAAGTGGTTGCCTGATCTTCTCCGTTCAAGTCCGTAATCCAAGCAGGTGCAATTGTCCATGCCTGTTCAAGACTTAAACTTTCATTATCACGTTGTGAACTATGCTGATGTGCGCTTAAAACACTTCCACTTGCATCTTCTTGACTTAAGTTATCTGCTTGCCAACGTTGAAGATGGATTGCCGTGGGCTGCAGCTGTCTTTGTGCAATAAAACTGGTAATACTGTCATTTTGTTCAGTTGCATCGCTTCTATGATAGCGAATAGCTCGACGCTCTAAGACTTTATATTCATTATTATGATCAATAAGGCGTAGTTTTTGAGGCTCAATCGTCTGGCTATTACTCAAGACCATAGACTCTGATTCATCAATTAACCAGTTGATACCCTCTTCCCGCATGAGACGGGTTAAATACGCATAATCACTTTCATTCGACTGCATAGAAAAAGGTCGAATATCATAATTCTTAGTTAAGCCACTGCTATCTAGTTGTAAGCTTGCGGCAAATAAAGAACTTTTGTTTTGCCACTCTTTAAAAATAATCTCAATAATTTCTACTGCACTTTTATTCATAAACACCCGACTATTACGTCGTTTGTGCCATAAACTGGTCGCATCTTGCATAGTCAGTTTATATAAACAAAGTGCGCCATCACTTTGCCCTTGACTCGCCCCTATGATAATTCCTGTCGTTCTAAATAATTTGCCTGAATCTGTTACTTGTTCTACGGCAACTTGGCATCCAATAAATTGTTTTAAAGAAATATAAGGGTTTATTGATAAGCAAATAAGCTCAGCAGAAAGCCCTTCATTTATAGAATGAAAGCCATCAATACGTTGTAAAAAAACCTGATTATTTATTTCAGGATTAGTAAAATAAATATGTAGAGCCCGTTTTTGTGAAGCAAAACCAATTTTATCTAAGAAATCAAAAATATTATTTAACATTGTTATTTTAACCACAAATTAACTTACTCATATTAACAAACAGATACAAAACCATCAAACAAGTAAACATGCGAATTTTTAGTAAATTTAAATAAAATCAAAGATATAAATATAATAATATTTTTGTATTAAAAAGTTATCTTAAATAAATTATTTCACTTTATTGAATAAATATTCTGCAATATTTTTATTATTAATTAAAAATAAAATATTATTAAAATTTTACTTAATAATATTCATTTCAAAAACATAAATGCTTCTATCGTCAAATCAATTTGGCCTCTAAAACCGCTCCGACTATGATGAAACAGTGACTTTTACTTAAAATTTATAGTTGCGCGACCTGTCTGTGTATTTATCATCGTTTAGAACGCCAATACTCCCCAAAACTCATGCAGAAGCTTGGAAGGTTAAGTCTACAAAGCCCAGAAGTGCCGCGTGATTTTGTAAAAACCATGCTGCGTACGATGCAGCAGTGCCAGTCATGAAGTTACAAGTTTTTTTAAAGCAAATCGGCAAGATTTCTAATTTCTTCCATCACCGCCTTACACGCAGGCGTTAAATAGCCATGTTTAGAAATAGACAAAGAAATATAACGCTTGAGCGCTGGGTTAATAATTTTTGCAGCTTGAATTGAGGTGTATTGGCTGGCCTTCTTTAACGCTTGCGGCCCCAGCATGGTATACATGCGAGACTCGGAAACCAAATGGGTTTGTAAACTAATTGAGTCGGCTTCAAACACAATATTCAGCTCTACCCCATTTTCATAAGCTATGTGGTCTAAAAAATTGCGCCAGTTACTTGGCCTGCAAAACGTGACCAGCGGTATCTGACTTATCATTTTAAAGTCGACTTCACTGGCCTGAGTGAGTGCATCTCCTTCGCAGCCGACCAAATAGGTATCGGCTTCGGTAAGGTAAACATCGCCTTGTTTAGGTGTCGGGTTAAAGCGATAGAGAATGGCTAAATCGACGCTGCCATCTTCGAGCCATTTTTCTAAATGCACGCCTTGCCCTTCACGCACCGACAGTTTAATTAGGGGATATTTCTCTTGAAGGACTTTATAGAGGGTCGATAACAACGGATGTGCAGTAGACGGCAAGCTGGCAATACGAACCGTACCAATTGGGGTATCGGTCGAGTGCAAAATTTCATTATTAAGTTGGTCGGTTACGTTCAGCCATGAACGAATTTTAGGAAGTAAATGCTGGCCTAAATCGGTGAGTTCTACGCCACGTCCAGTTCGGTTAAACAAACGTCCGCCACATTGCGCTTCAAGCTCGTTCATTTGCCGACTGATTTGCGGTTGGTTAGTGTTATGCAGCATCGCGACTTTGCTTAAGCTACCGAGTTCTACCGCGTCTAAAAATATTTTCCATAATTCATAATTCATCGATTCTTCCTAAATCGTAAATAGGCAGCATTTTGAGCCATACATTTTCAGTATAACTGAAATTCAAGAATTGGTAATTCCTACATAGCTCACCTATTTCTATACTCCAATTATGTTCTCTACAACACGATTTAAGTCAGATTAAGAACCAGAGAATATTTAATTACACTGTATAGGAAGTACGATTATGAGTTTAGATTTACGTGGATTAACCCCAGCACCTGTGACTCCTTTTACCCGTGACGGACAAGTAGACCATAATGCAATTCAACGTTTAGGTTCATGGTTAGGCAGTATTGATGGTGTGAAAGGCTTGGTTGTTCTTGGGCATGCAGGTGAAGGAACATTCTTGTCGCAAAAAGAACAAATGCAGGTCATCGAAAGCTTTGTTAAATCGGTAGATGACAAAATTCCGGTAATCGCAGGGATTACGCTCGAAGGTACTTCGGTTGCAGCAGAAGAAGCAAAACGTGCAGTGAGTGCGGGTGCTTCGGCAGGTTTAATTTACCCTTCACATGGCTGGTTGCGTTTTGGCTATCAAAAAGGCGCACCACAAGACCGCTATAAAGCGATTTATGAAGAAAGTGGTTTGCCATCTATTTTATTCCAATATCCAGATGCAACGAAGGCCACTTACGACCTAGACACTCTACTCGATATTTCTGCACAGCCAGGCGTGTTTGCCATGAAAAATGGTGTGCGTAACATGCGCCGCTGGGATGTCGAAATTCCAATTATTCGCCGTGAACGCCCAGACTTACAAGTGTTGACGTGCCACGATGAATATTTGCTTCACACCATGTTTGATGTAGACGGCGCTTTGGTGGGCTATGGCAACATTGCCCCTGAACTGTTAATTGAAATGATTAAGGCAGGTAAAGCTAAAGATTACGCCAAAGCACGAGCGATTCACGACCAATTATTACCAGTGACTCGCAATGTTTATCACCGCGGTTCACACATGGAAGGTACGGTCGCGCTTAAACATGCCTTGGTTGCTCGCGGAATTTTGGACCATGCCACTGTGCGTTCGCCTCTGCTTCCACTCGCTGATGGTGCTGAGCAAGAAATTCATGATGCGATGCGTCAAGCCGGAATTGGCAAGGTCGATTTAACCCAAGCCGTTGCTTAAATTCCATTCGGGCTAGCATATACGCTAGCCTTTTTTTCCTGTACGCTGCCTGAGGCCAAACATCGGGCATGTCTCTTAAAAACAATAATAAAAAGCATGCAAACTGTGGTGAACAGGTAGTGCGAAATAGAACAACAAAACTACGAGGAATGTAGTGATAAGGAGATATAAGATGACAAATCTAGCGGATGTAGAACAAATTAGTCATCATCAAAAAAATGCGGAAATTATTGCAAGACTCGAACGGCTACCCGTCACCGGACGATTGCAATTTATGCGAGTTACCATCGGTATCGCGACCTTTTTTGACGCTTATACTGTTCTTGCGATTGCCTTTGCTTTACCCCAACTCATTACCGAATGGCACCTGACACCTGCCTATGTCGGTGCGATCATTGCTGCGGGCTATGTCGGGCAACTGGTCGGTGCAATCTTCTTTGGTTCTCTTGCCGAAAAAGTCGGTCGTTTAAAAGTGCTGTCTTTTACCATTTTACTGTTTGTGGCAATGGACATTTCTTGTCTGTTTGCTTGGAGCGGAATGTCGCTGTTAATTTTCCGTTTCTTACAAGGTGTTGGCACAGGTGGTGAAGTGCCTGTTGCAAGTGCTTATATTAATGAGTTTATTGGTGCAGAAAAGCGCGGTAAGTTTTTCTTGCTCTATGAAGTTTTATTTCCACTCGGTCTTATGTTTGCAGGTATGGCAGCGTTTTTCCTGATGCCAATTTACGGCTGGAAAGTCATGTTTATTGTGGGCTTAATTCCATCAATCTTGGTCATTCCTTTACGGTTTTTCTTACCTGAGTCACCGCGTTGGCTTGCCTCAAAAGGTCGTTTTAAAGAAGCCGATCAAGTGGTTAAAAGCTTTGAAGACGGTGCCATTAAAAGCGGTAAAACTTTGCCTGAACCTGTGGTGAAAGAAATTAACCCGCAAGGCATGGCAAAAACCGACTGGCGCGAGCTGTTCCGTGGCATTTACCGCAAACGTACCTTTACCCTGTGGGGCATGTGGTTTTGCGTGTATATGGTGAACAATGCCATGGTGACTTGGCTGCCATCTCTTTACAAACAACACTTTGGTCTGTCGCTGCAAACCAGTTTAGGTTATGGCTGGATTACTTCAGGTGTGGGTGTGATTGCCTCTATTATCTGTGCCTTAATGATTGATAAAGTCGGTCGCCGTCCTTGGTACAGTGCAGCGTTTTTCTTGGCGATTATTCCACTCATGAGCCTCTCGGTTTTAGGCGCAAAATCGGCCATGCAAGTGGTGATTTTAGCAACGCTGAGCTATGCCATTTTGCAAACCATTTCATTCTCTTTATACCTTTACGCTGCTGAACTTTACCCAACTCGCCTACGTGCGATGGGTATTGGTTTTAGTACCGCTTGGCTACGTGCTGGCTCTGCAATTGGACCTGTTATGGTTGGTCTGGTTGTTGGTGGCTATGGCATTCAATATGTGTTTAGTGTGCTGGCTGTTGTGGCGCTCATTGGTGGCTTAGTGACCTTCTTGTTTGCCATTGAAACCAAAGGCCAAGTGCTCGAAAAACTCTCTCCTTAATTCATCCATTTCATAAAAAGCTTGCCTAACCCCAGCGTTAGGCAAAGGGCTTATTCATGCTTAAAAAAGGAATTTAAAATGAATAAATATTTGCTATGGAGCTGTATTGGTTTAGGCAGTGTGAGCAATGCGTATGCAGAGCTTCCTCAAGAATTTGGCAAGTTAGAATTAAAACTCAACACCCGTTACTGGAACGATGAAGGCACTGCCCACCCCACGCTTGCCAACCCTTCGTCTTCGTCGAGTGAATATGAACAAAGTGCCTTAGGGCTTGAGTTAAATTATCAGTCACCTTACTTGTGGGGCTGGCTTGGGATGGATGGTTCACTCTATGCAGTCACCAAGTTATTTGACTCTGGCAAGCCTAGCGCTCAGCTTTTAGAAGTCGAAAATAACGGTAAGCTTGATCAAAACTTTGCAACTTTAGGCCAACTCTACATCAAAGCAAAACTCGGCGACAAAGGTGAAATTAAATTAGGTCGCCAGTTGCAAGACTCGCTGTTGCTTAAAAGCACCAATAACCGCGCAGTACCCGATACTTTTTCAGGTGCGAGTGGTCAGTTTCAACTCAATGACCATCTACAAACTTACATCGCCTACTATGACCGCTGGAAACCGCGCAGCATGGACTCTTTTGAAAAACTGGTGACTGAAAATGACGAGCGAATTGATTATGTCGGTTTGCTTGGAGCCAAGTATCAGTACAAAAATTGGAGCGTGAATGCCGAATATTTAAATAGCAAAGATTATTTAAAAAAGTACGGGGCGATTGCTCAATATAAATTGCCCTTGCATGGCCTTGTGTGGACATTTAACACAGGTGCTTTTTTCTCACGTGACGATGGCAAGCTATTTAAATGCGGTGCCGAAACTGAGCTGGACTGTGTCAAAGGTCAAGACATTAACAATCGTGGTAATGGTTACTTTGTCGATGTAAATATGGCCAAGAATAATCTCGAAGGTGGCATTGCCGTTTCAAAGTTTGATGGTTTTTGGATTGAAGATAACTTTGCCGTGCACTCCGACCGCAACTCGGTTTTGACGCAAGACCACGGCACCAACCCATTTCCGACCTCTGCGACCATTGGCCCAGACTTTAGCAATAACGATGAAACCGCCGTTGCCCTTCGGTTGAAATATAACTGGAAAGACTACGTGAAAGGTTTAAAAACCGAAGCGAAGTATATTTATGGCTTTGGTGCTCACCAAAGTAACATCAGCAGTGATATTGAAGGTAAAGAGCGTTACTTTGACTTTACGGTGAGTTATGCCCTGCCGTGGGTGAAAAACTTAGATGTGCGTTATTCATTTTTGCATTATGAGTCGAAGTTTGAAAATGCAAACCTAGGTGAAAAAATAAATGGCATGACCCGTAAAGATTGGGACCAGCACCGAGTATTTATTAATTACCGTTATACATTTTAAGAGCAGGCTAAGCTCAACGCTTAGCCTTAAAAACCGCCTTTCAGCTTATGGAATTAAGCTATATACACTTTTTTTGCATTCAAAAAATGATTTATAGGCAAATTCCTGACTCACATAATATGTTGCCACTGTTTTTGCATAAACAGGCTCATTGTAGGCTTTATTTATTAAATACACCTGATATTTTGTGTACTCAGGAGATCTATAAGCAGTCTGCAAATTTGATTGTAGCTGGATTGCTTTACTCACTCCGGCTTGACGCTCATTCATAATATTTTCAGCCATCTCGAAAGCAGCTTTACACAATGCATCTTTTCTTTCGATCTCGCGCTTCTTGTGCCGCAGTTGAAACAAAGTTTCTTGATTTGGACCTACAGTATTTTGTCCAAGTTCTCTAACAGATCTATTAGAATTCTGGTTAATACGACTATAAGCGGGATCACTTGGATCACTTAATTTATAGATTTCATTAACCGCAGTTAAATTTTCAGCATGTAATGTATTGCAAACTGCAACAACCCCACACAAAAGTAATTTTTTCATATCATCAAGTTCTTTAATTTCGAACTAGAATACTCATTTTTATAAAGAAAATAAATAATTAACTTTATAAAGACAAAGACCTGAATTTTATATTTATGAGCTACTTTCATACATTTTAAAATTTATATAATGGTTTAGTTTAACTTTATTATCACTATTAATTTAATCATTTTAATGGTCCAACTTTTGAGTTTAATTAAAATATAAATTTATATTTAAAATTTTTATAATATTTTATTTAAATTGAATTGACCTATTAAAAACTTATGATTATTATGGTCCCGCTGGCCTACATTGCCAGTCGGTTTTGACAGACCGTTTTTACATACAGCACATCAGATTTATCCTTCTGAGGGAGAAATCTGTGTGAAAACCACCGTCCCCCTAATGTTACGGTAGGGCGGAAGGGGGACACCTTCGGGTGTGCTGGTTCTGTATGTCCGGTCTGTCAACCCTCTTTCGTTCTACCACCCTAATCAATTGACGGTGATTTTGGTGGTAGAGCTCCATACATTTTAAGGAGTTGACCATGCCACGATATAAACTTATCCCCTCTCCCTTATAAACTTTTTATTTATTTAAAATTTGGGTTTTCTATTATCTAAAGTTTTAAATCTATAAATTATTTTTATTTTAAAATTTAAGTCATTTTATTTTATTGCTTTTATAGGCGGGTTAACTATTGCCTTTAAAAATGATTTTAAAACTTAAAATATAGCGGTTTATTTTTTCTCATTGAGATATCCCCAAATCATCACGAGAATAATATGAAATTTTATAAAACTATTTTGGTTTTAGGCCTTGTTGTAGGCGATTACAGCGTTTCTGGTTGTGACATACACACTCAGCAGGAGTTTGAAAAAATTTGCCTGTCAGGTGGACACACCCAAACCAGTTGCGACTGTATTTACCAACGGCTTGAACAAGTGTATTCGCCTCAGCTCATGCAACGTCTAGAACATGTCAGTTTGCAAAGTCCTGCTCTCCCACAGAACTTTGCCCCTACTTTTTTTAGCGTCATGCGGCGGTGCGATAAAGAAGACATGGGCTAAGCGTTTGGCTTAGCTCCCTTATCTCTGTGTCGCAATGGTGGATGACTTTAAATCAGCGCAAAAAATTAAA
Organism: Acinetobacter nosocomialis; assembly: GCF_041021905.1. NCBI lineage: Bacteria > Pseudomonadati > Pseudomonadota > Gammaproteobacteria > Moraxellales > Moraxellaceae > Acinetobacter > Acinetobacter nosocomialis. Next base: position 975,893 of record NZ_CP157432.1, on the reverse strand, counting down.
GTTCTGTTGTGGCACGGGGGCCTGCTTATAAGAAAATATGAATAATGGTAATTTAAATTTTTAAAATAATTAATAGTGAAATATTTTTATAAAATAAACAATATGTTATATAACAATCTAAATTAAATACTAGATAAAACAAATGATTAGTCTTACTGCTATTACTACTGTATTGGGGGCCTTAGTCCCTTTAATGGTTGCGTATATTTCATCGCGGCATAACTTTAAAAAACATCCAAGATTGGAGTTTAGCGAAAGTATTGAAGCTGCTAAAGAGTTTGATGCAATTGTAATCTCTACTGAATCACAGTTAGTAAAAGATCGTGTTGCTCAAAAATTGACAATGAAAAAGAATATCAATTTTCTAGAAACACAGTATTTCTATAGCTATGTAGATATGGAATTTTGGGTTGAAAGATATGTTGATGTTCGGAAATACATAGAACCAATTATTGATGAGAACAATAAGATTGTGGACTTAAAGAATAAATATACTATGGCAAAGGGTATCTTATTTTTATGCATGTATTTCTTATTTGCCATTTTAGCCATGATCCCATTGATGTTTCTAAAGCATTATTTAGAAATCTTGCAGCGAACTATTGATACTATTAGCTTTTTAATAACATTTAATTTAATAATTTGGCCAATTCTATTTGGTCTCATAGCCTTAGGTGCTCTTCATAAAGCTAATAAAATATCGGATGCTTATAATTTTTTAAAGAATTTTGAAAATGAAAGAATAAAAGTTAAGGAATAGATAATTATGGGATGACTAGCAAGCATGAAAAATCCGTGTCCCATTAATTAAATGAAAAGAGCTCATTAGAGCTCTTAGCACTTACTACTTTCAATAAATTTTAGGAAATTGGTTAACGCTAATTTATCTTTAAAGTTAGCTCCTATTCCATATTCTGTAGGATTTCCCTCACACTTCGATAGATCACATTTGGGAAACTCAGCAAAGGCAGAATTCATATTACCTTTTTGCTCAAAATTGAATTCTACGTTTTCCAATTTTCTCAGCTCATCTTTATGATTCATATATTTAGGGTGGATCATTAATCTTGATGGCTCAGATACTCTTTTTTGATTATCTTTAAACCGCTTAACATAAATATATTGATCATTTTTTAATTTAAATTCATGAGCATATTCACGAATATTAGTTTGTGTATACCCTAGCTCTGTCATGAGCTCATAAATTTCCTTACAGCTTAAATATGTCATTTTTACCTATTAAACATTAAAATTTTATAAATTAGCAAAATATTGATCTTTCAACTATATCTTAATTTATTTCCAATTAGACAGTGATTGATATACTTAATAATAAATTATAACTCTTGATTTTAAAATATAATTTTCACCAAACCATAAAGATTTATTAATAAAAAAACCATATTAAAAATTAATTTATAATTTAGATATTATCTTACTTTAGATTAACCTTCACTAGAATAACTTTTAAATACACCTCTCAATTAGGAGCTGTATTCTTTTTAATATCTTCAAAACTACCAATATAAATTGCATCATTTGGTATTTCTACTCGTTTATTATCCTTATCCTTATCCTTATCCTTATCCTCTATTAAAAACTCTACCCATGCATTTTTTCCTAATCCCAAAAGTAAAATATTTGTATTTTTTAATTTAAAATAATCTTTATCTTGTTGGCCTTCTGTCTCTATATTTTCTGCAGGAATACGTGAAGAAAATTTTTTATCAACAAATATTGTCTTTTTATCATGAAAAACTGTAAATTGTTTAACAGAAACAAATAGTAATCTAGAATTCCCCTCATCATACAAATAACCTATTAAAGGCATAAAAATACCTACTAACAACAACGCTAGTAGATTTTTATTTTTTGCTTTCAAAGATTCTTTTTTAAAAGAATCTTTTGTACCTTTTAATAAAATTAATTTCCCTTTATAACCATAATTATTAGCACCATTTAACTCATCATAAAATACTTTTAATAAAAAATATGTACCCAAACCAGAAACTAAAAAAAGTAGAATAGCATACCACTCAAAATTATAAAAAAAGACAAAAAATAAAGATAAAAAAATTAAAAACAAAATATAGAATGTATTTATAAGTGGCGTAATAAAAATAGAACCTCTTTCTTCCCTAACTAAAAACAACTGCAAATTTATTAAACAAATTTTTCTCTTTTCTTTATTAAATATAATTATAAAACTATAAATTATATAATAAATAAAGAAGCCACCAGAGTAACTACATATTAAAAGTAAAACATAAACCAAACCAAAACTTATAGAAATTATTATAAGGTTTAAGGTATCAGTTATAGACAAACCAAGTGGATAATAATCAATTTTCATAAAATATAAAATTAAACCAAATACTCCTCCACCAATCATAAATTTCAATAAATAAGGAAAAAAATCTAAAATATTTTTAAATTTACCTAAAGCATAATCATGAAACTCATTCATTCCTATTTATACCTTATAAAACAATTAAATTATTAATAGATGCTTAACTAAAAACTATAAATATCTTTATTTAATTCATAGTGAAACATCTAAAACAAATATATCAATAAGCCCTTTTAGCTCAATTGGTAGCTGCTTATCCAAAATTTCTTTTAATTCCTGTGCTGAACTAACACCATGCTTAGTTGAGTTTGCAACTTTTTCATCCGCGCCAAACCATAATACAAAATAAATCCCCTGCTGTTCTGCATGTGGATGTATAGAGTATCGTTCAGATAATTGAGTTGTTGCAGCATTGTAGAGCTCTGAATGCCATTGACCTTTTGATTCCAACACCAAGAGTTTTCTTTGATTATCAATAATCTTTGAGAACGTTATATCACAACGATTAGCATTTTGAAGTTGATGCTCAGGTGTTACAGTAATTCCTTTATGCTCTAATCTCAACCGCAACCTATCAGCAACACGTAAAGTAGCCTCAACTTCACCTAATCGTTTAAATTCGCCTGTTTTAGCCGTCTTATATTGCAAATTATAAAAAATATTCTTAGAAGTTGTTTCACTACCATCCAAATCTAATTGAAATATTTTTAATTCCTCTAAAATTAATGATCTCAACCCTTCTACGGTAATTACTCCGTCACTATCTAAAAAATTAACTATTTCTTCTGGTGAAGGAGCATTAAAATTTTTTAGAGCAAGATTTCGAATAATTGTTGAACGAATACTTTTTAAGTCTAATAGCATAGCTTCAAATCTAGAATCTGAAATTAAATTACTTACGATTGACAAAGTATTTTCAGAAATATTTTTTGTAAAATTCCAAATTACATTACTTATAAATCTATATGCTATTTCATTAGGAGGATCCCCTGTTCCCCAAGAATCAGGTAGATTAACCTTCGGCCACTGATCTATGAATGTATCTAAAATCCACCCAATTTTTGTAGGCGTTAATGCCGGCCAAAATGGATAATCGCCATGTCGAATTCCTTCATGTCTATCACTTAAAAGAAATATCGTTTTTTCTTGCTCTTTTAAAAAACTCCAATAAGATACAACTTCTGATTCATCAAGAAAGAAAAATGCTCTTAAAAACCAAAACATAACTTTAGAATTCAAACTTTCAAAATCAATAGTACTTTTTTTAAGTAACGTATTTAACTCATCACATCGTTTTATAATTAGATTTTTTAATTTATTTCTATCACAAAATTGAGCACTTAGATCGAATAATGTTTTTGTGGTTTCTACACTGATATCTGAATATTTATATAACCATTCTAATGGTAACGTGTCTTGAAACTCTTTGAATGTATCACTGTAACGTAACCAGCTTACTTGTGTGTATTTACAGTCGTTATAGGTCAGTTGAGGTTCAATATAATCTTTTAGAAATTGTAGTCGACTTTTAGAGTCAGGGAAAAGTATTCTATCAACTTCCTGTCTAAATGCTTGATGTTCTTTTTCATCAACCGCATAAGAAGGACTATCTATATTTGTTCGTAAGACTTTTAATAATTCTAATTTAACATTTTCAAGATTTCCGCTATCTCTAAATATTTCCAAACACGCAGCATTTAAAATTTCTTCTGAAGAATAGCAAACAGAATCACATTGTGCCTTAGATAATTCAATTAAACTAGGAACATGAGTTTCAATAAATGGTAGACAGTTTCTAAGTGATGTCTTTACTAATTCTTCATCTCCAAATTCCTCTATTATTCTTTGAGGTTGATTCAAAGTTAAGTTTGCGAAATCCTTTAAAAGTCCCCAATGTTCTCCCCTCTCTATAAGTCTTCGATTATTATAGATATAATTTATGTTTTCATTTCTTATCTTTTGTCGTTTGAATTTACCATTTTTCACACGACGTTTATTTATTAAAGCTTGTGTCTCTTTATACTCTTGTTTAGAAGCTAAATTTTTTTTTACCCAAGCTTTTAAAAAATCAGATTTTTCTCTTGCCTGCAACTTTGCATATTTTCGTAGCTCATAGTTAGTCTCATTTCTACTAGTTGAATAAAATTGATGCGAACTTACAAAATATGTCCACAAATTTATATTATTATTTTCAAAGGCCCAATCTAAAATAAAATAATGATCTTGTAATCTTAAGGAAAGCCCGGAATGAGTATAATATGATAATGATTGCCAGCTTACTCGATGGATTTCCTCTAGAGATTTTAGTCCTTCAAATGCTAATAAAATAATATTCTGACGTAGATCATCTTCGTTTTGTAAAACTTTTACAGCAATGCTATCTTTTTCATTCTTACCTTGATGAAAATTTAAATTTCTTAGCCATTTCCAAATCTGATTAGCTTCATATGACTGTTTTTCAATTTCAAAATATCTGTCTAAAAGTGTTCCAATAATTTTGCTTACCCCATTTCGACAATAGCATTCATAATGCTCTTTCCTACAAATACATTGAAGATCATGACTTAAATCATCAAGTAAATTAATGACTAATTCATAATTAAATAAAGAAATAAGACTTTTGATAAAATAATGCTTTCCAAAAATTCTCTTTATACCTTGCTCATTATGACTTGGATATAAAAAAGAGCATTTTTTTAGAAAGCTTAAAATTATTTCATATTGCACAGATATTATGTCAATTTTTTCTATCAAATTAGCAGCAATATCTAATGAAGATTCTGTTCCAATTTCTATAAGTCTGACAATAGATTGTTTAACATCATAATTAATTACTTCACTTACTCTTAATCCAGCTAACTTTCTAATATACTTATCAATATTCTCATCTAATAGAATTTTTTCTAATTCTGGTGCTAAAGATTCAAGTATTCTTGCATTTTCTAGTAACTCTAGAATTAATCCTCTTAGTAATCCCTGTTCTGATTCAACTAATATTGATTTAACTATTAATATAGAATCATCGTCAAAAAAACCTGAGACTGAAAAATTTCTCCACATATCACTACGACGAAAATATGGATCTATATCAGCAAGATTAATTAATTCCTCTAATAAATACTTTTTTGATGAGGATAACAGTTGGGAAGGATCTCCGTTTGCTAAAACTGCATATGGATCGATATGGATTAGGGTTTCTTGCGTTAATTTATTACCTAACGCTGCCATCCACCCTAATAAGCCTCGCAATTCATCACGTACAACTCCATTAGGAGCTATAATTGAAAGACATTGAGATAGTGAAATACTATTACGGTTAGCATTAATTCTTCTTATTAAATAATGTGCAGCCGCGAATTCAGCAATAATTTTGTGGCTCGGCTGATGTTGACTTTCATTATCAGCTAGTTTGAAAAGTCTAGTGGATAATAAAGATGTATAGTGATCTGTATTATCCAAATTAATTAAGGAATCTATTCGCGGATATAGATTATCTAGATCATCTACATTAGTGCTTACACCCTCAGATCCCGATAGCAGTAATTTGGCAAATATTTCCTCAGTACATTCTATTTTTCTAAGTAAAGGTAGATCATTTCTTACATTGAAAGCAATATTTGTCTCTTTTACTAAAGCCTTAACAGCTTGACTAAATATTGATTTTCGATCAGTAAAAACTCTATTACTTTCAATATAAGCGTCTGCAAAAATCTTCAAAAACTGAGGATTGGAAAGCAATTGTTCTAAATTATATTTTTTTACTTCAGATTCAAATTTATGAAAATCTTCTTCTAATTTATAATTTTCAAAGATCTGTTTTTGTTCTAACTCATTAAAAGGAAACAGACGAAGAATGCGTGGTTCAATCTCAAAGTGATCTTTAATTATTCTAGTATAAGATTCATCCCATTCGCTGGATCTACTAGAAATAATTAAAGTAGATGGATCTAGATCTGCGGCTTTTCCTAGTAAACTATTAACCGCTGATTGATCTATTCTTACTAACTCATCTAATGCATCAATAATTAAAATTGAATTTTTTTCTAGATTATTCCTATACGAAAAAGTATTCGCTGTTCTTTTCTTAACATTTAAATAATTTGAAAAGCTCTGTAGTAAAGAGGTTTTACCAGCCCCAGGTTCAGCTAAGATAACTATTATTCTAAAATTCTTTATAACTTCGAGTTCATCGTAGTCTCGTTCATGATCATGAAGCTTTCTTTGCAAATAAAATTCAGAATTCATAGTAAAATATTATAAATATCATATGCATTTTTTACACTGAAATAGTTTGGATGTCTATCAAGAGTAGTTAATTTAAAATTTAAAAAATATTTTACATCCCCCCCTAAACAGATTTCAGCCTATTCATAAAATAACATTATGTTTTAGTAAATTATTTATTAAATTCAAACTCTAATAAAACATATGAGAACTACTATAAGTCTCTTATAATAAAATATTTTCCAATAAAAAACCCCGAAACTTACGTTTCAGGGTTTTTCACGAATCTTGGTGGAGATGGCGGGAGTTGAACCCGCGTCCGCCAGCATTACGCTCGAGAATACTACATGCTTAGATATCGTCTATTGTTTTAACACCAAGTGACCCGACGAACAGGGTACAAGGTGCGATCCTCTAAGTTTGGTATAAAGCCCCGAGGCTTGACTCTATACGGACTTGTGTGCGTGCGCTTCAGTCGGGTTCCCAGACCACAAGTATTCTAGGAAGCGGACAAGCGGCCCTTAGGCAGCTAGAGCGTAAGTTTCGTCGTTTGCGACTATTTAAATGCAAATTTTATTTACGAGAGAAAATGCGCTCTCGGCATGCATCTATGAGTTTCATCACCGGCGTCGAAGCCAATAACATCCCCATGAATGTCTGCACATCATAGCATAACTAAAATAAAATGCTGTGCATTTTATCAACAGTCTGCCACTGATGAACATACTTACATAATTGAGTGCCTTTTGTTTTTTTCAAGGCCCCTTATAAAAAAAAGCTGCCAAAAATGACAGCTTTTTTAAAGTTTGGCCTATAAAGCACCATTGCCTAACACAATCCCTTCACGGCGTGGGTCTACCCCACCTGCATATTTACTCTGATTATTTATATTTACTTTCATAATCGTTGAAATACCACTGGTTTGTGCAGTGTTAGAAATGCCATGCCCTTTTGCTTTTAAGCCTTCAATCAGGTCAACTAAGGAAAGCTGTACATTCGAGCTATCAATATTGGTGTTTTTGCTATTGGTTGCGCCAAAGTTTACAAGCGAAGTCGCCTGCTGTGCATTTAAGTTCCAGTCCAATGCACCCACTAAAGTTTTAACCACATATTGAATGATGGTACCGCCACCTGGTGAACCTGTTGCCATATAAAATTCATCTGGCGTGGTGCCTTTAAACACTAAGGTTGGTGCCATAGTACTACGTGGGCGTTTGCCACCCTCTACACGGTTGGCAACTGGTGCCCCAGTGCTGTCATAAGGGTTTGCGCTAAAGTCAGTTAACTGGTTTGACAGCAAGAAACCATCCACCATGTGGAATGAACCCATGCTCGATTCAACAGTCGATGTCATTGAAACCACATTGCCATAGGCATCTACAATCGTGAACTGAGTTGTGCCATGTTCGACAGTGGTATCTACACCTGCCGCTGTATTGAAATTACCTGCCGGTGCTACACCCATACTTAGGTTCGGATTAATCAGTGCTGCACGTTGTTTTAAGTAATTTTTATCAATAAAACTTGGAATACCCTGTGCCGGCAAACGAACAAAGTCGGTATCTGCTACATATTTGTCACGGTCAGCATAGGCCAAACGCTCTGCCTCAGACACTAAATGCACGCCCATGACATCGGGCACACCACCTTCATTTTCAGGTTTTTTAGGTGGATACAGCGACATATCAAAGTTTTCTAAAATACCCAGCGTCTGCGCAACTGCAATTCCTCCCGAAGATGGAGGCGGCATGGTACATACATAGTAACGGTCACGGTACGTTGTACAAATCGGGTCGCGTTTTTTCACCTGATAGTTCGATAAATCCTGCAAGGTCATCAAACTTGGGGTAATTGGAGTTTTTGCTGGGTCATCCCCTACGGTTTGCCCTGCTTTTGCCACAATGGCTTGTGCAATAGGTCCAGTGTGGAGAGCATTTGCCCCTTGTGAAGCAAGTGCTTCAAGTGTTCTGGCATAGGCTTTATTGGTCATGGTCTCACCGACTTTGCGTGGTGATCCATCTGGGTAGAAATAAGTCGCCATTGCATTTGCATCGAGTGCTAAATTGCCTGCATTACTTGCAATAGCATCTGCCAAACGCCCCGGAATACGAAAACCATTGTCAGCCAAACCAATCGCTTCACCAAAAAGCTGGTTCCATTTAAGTTTGCCATGTTCTTTTTGGGCTTGTTCAAGCAAACGCATCACACCCGGCACACCAATCGAGCGACCACTACGGCGCGCACTTGGTACAGGCGGAGGTGAATTTGGGTCATATATATTTTGGCGAATTAAATAAAATTCGTTGGCTGCCGCTGGTGCGGTTTCACGGCCATCATAAGCAGTGACCTGTTTGGTTTTGGCGTCGTAATACATCATAAAACCACTACCGGCAATGGTGCTCGACTGTGGCTCGACCAAACCAAGCACGGCTTGTACCGCTACGGCTGCATCAACTGCACTACCGCCTGCTTTTAAAACATCACAACCTGCTTTTACCGCAAGTGGCGTGTTTGCCACCACCATATATTTATCTGCGTATTTAACCGTGTTACCGAGTCTATAACCCGATGCACCTTCTGGCGCGGCGGGATCACCATTTTGGTTTGAACCGACCACCACGCTTGAACCGTCTTGTGCCAGTTTGCTACAACTGGTCGGGTCATTATCTACAATTAAATTGGGTGGGGTTGTATTTGAATCATCCTTGGGCTGATCTGACGAGGAGTCATCTCCACATCCTTGTAATAAACCGACTGCTAATAAACTACTGAACAAAAATGAATATCTTTTATTCACGTGATAACTCCAATATATACGCCTGCCTATCCATGCAATTGCCATACAAGCTTCTTTGTTTTCAGGTCTTCAGTTTTTTAATCTTTGATAAAAATAAAGTTTTAATAATATTAAATGATTAAGGGCATTAATCCTGTGCCCTGTGTTATGCCTCCTCGCTTGATATCACACTCTTTTATAACTGATTTGCCCAATTCTGGCATGCTTTATTTCTTTAAATACAGGCAAATTTTACTATTTATAAACTCGCTCATTTTGTAGCAAGCCTAAAAAAAGCACCTCCGAAGAGATGCTTTTTGATGTTTAGTGAGAAGGCATACCACTGACCTGTTTGGGTTTTGGACACAGCCAAATGACCAGCCCCGCAAAGACAAACACAATCGCAAATAGCAAAAATACATGGTTTGCTGACATGGTAATGGCTTCTTTATCGACAAGGTTAGAAATGATTCCTAAGGTCGAGTCAGTCGTAAAACCATTTTGCAGAAGGTTATTTTGTACTTCGGTTGGGTTCAGGTTAGACACCATTTCACTACGGGCAACTTTGGCATGGTCGTCCCACACGGTCACTGCAATTGAAGCACCAATCGCCCCTGCCATGGTTCTTAAGAAGTTCATGAGGCCTGCAGCAGATGCAATCTCTTGCTGGAGCACTGAACCAAGTGCAATGTTAGACAGTGGAATAAAGAAGAACGGTACTGCAAAACCTTGCAAAATTTGCGGCCAAGCCAGTGCCATAAAGTCGGCATCTGTAGTCCAGAATGCCCGCATTAAAGTCACTATACCCAGCAAAATTAAACCAAAACTTGCAAGCGCTCGTGGGTCATGTTTGGTCGAAAGTTTTGCCACAATTGGGGACATGGTCAAACTACCAAAGCCCATGGTTGCAGTTAAATAACCAGCCCAAGTTGCGGTATAGGAAAGGTTCATTTGCAGCCACTGCGGAATTAGTACAATACTGCCAAAGAATGCGCCAAAGCCAAGCGATAAGGCCAGTACCGAAATGGCAAAGCCCCTATGCCTAAAGACTTTGACATCTACCACGGGATGTTTATCGGTGAGTTCCCATATCAGGAACACTACAAAGCCAATGGCGGCAGTTAAAGCTAAAACCACAATGCTCGTGCTGTTAAACCAGTCGCGTTCATGCCCCAAGTCGAGCATAAGCTGTAACGCACCAATCCAGAGAATTAATAGACCTAAACCAACAGTGTCGATTCTTAAAGAAATGGTTTCTGTTTCAGCCACTCTTAACAAGCGCATTGCTGCTAATACACAGACAATACCAACCGGTAAGTTAATAAAGAAGATCCAGTGCCAAGACAGGTTGTCACTAATTAGACCACCCAAAATTGGCCCTAAAATTGGTCCAACGACTGTGGTCATTGCCCATAGGCCCATCGCCTGTGCATGTTTTTCTTGAGGGAAAATACGCATAAGCAAGGTTTGGCTGAGTGGCATAAGTGGACCGCCACAAAGACCCTGACCAATACGGAAAAACACCAACATTTCTAACGATGTTGCCAAACCGCAAAGGAAAGAAAAGACCGTAAAGCCAATTAAACCAAAAATAAAGACCCGCACCGTTCCAAAACGGCCAGCCAGCCATCCCGTTAAAGGTACACAAATCGCTTCTGCAACTGCATATGAAGTAACGACCCATGTCCCTTGTGTACTTGAAACAGCAAGGTTACCGGTAATGTGCGGTACAGAAACGTTGGCAATGGTCGTATCAAGTACGACCATAAAGTTCGACAAGGCAATAACAAACGCTGCCAGTAGTAAACGTCCACCGCTTAACTCGGCAAAAGGTGTTTGCGTTTTCATAAGCGTTTACTTCGCAGATAAGTCGACTTTTGCTTCCATCGACAAGCCAACACGCAATGGGTGTTCAGCAAGTTCTTTCGGGTCAAGTGCAATACGAACCGGTAAGCGTTGAACTACTTTAATCCAGTTACCTGTTGCGTTTTGAGCCGGAATTAAGGCAAAGGCAGAGCCTGTACCACCAGAGAAGCCCACCACTTTGCCGTGGTATTCAACATCATCACCATATAAATCAGACGTCAATGTGACTGGCTGACCTGGGCGGACTTTTTTCAACTGACTTTCTTTGAAGTTAGCATCTACATATAAATCGTTGAGCGGCACAATCATCATCATGCTTGTACCCGGCGCAACGCGTTGACCAACTTGAATATTACGGCGTGTAATCACACCATCAACTGGTGCACGAATCACGGTACGTTCCAAGTCAAGCTGAGCTTGTTCTACATGGGCTTGTGCAACTTGTACATCCGGTGTAGAGGTTTCGCTTACACCCTGAATTAAGGCTTCGTTTGCAGCTAAAGTGCTTTCGGCAGCTTTACGGCTAGAAGTCGCTTGTGCCAAGCCAGCTTTAGCAAGCTCTAACCCTGCTTTAGCAGTTTCAACTGCACTTTGTGCTTTGGTGAGTTCTTCTTTAGATACCGCACCAGAAGCGGCAAGCTGCGCACGGCGATTAAGTTCTAAAGCTGCTTTGTCATAGTCGGCCTGTGCTTGGGCAACTTGTGCTTTAGCACTGTTAATTTCGTCAGCACGAACCACAACTTGAGAGTTTAATGAGCTACTGTTTGCCGCAGTCTGTTTGTATTGGCGTTTTGCTTTGGCAAGCTCTGCCTCGGCTTGTGCCAATGCAATTTTGGCATCACGGTCATCAATACGAACCAGCACATCACCCCGATGTACTGTTTGAGTATCATTTACCAAAACCTGAGCGACCTGACCACTCACCATTGAGGTAATTTGCGCGGTTTCTGCACCGACATAAGCATTATCTGTACTCACCGAGTGATTTAAAAATAATGCCCAAATTGCATATAAAATAGCGGCGATCAATAAAATCAGCGCAAAAAAACCAAGAAATTTTTTGCGCTTGTTTTGGTTGTTGTCATCCGAGGCAGATGTTGTTGGCACTGTTTCTTGTACATTGCTTTGTGCATCAGTCATGGTATGTTCCTAAAGATGAGTTGGCTTTGCCATCAATCTTGCACTACACCTTGTTATAGAGTTTTTATTATTCTATAAACAAGACATATCGCATTGTCAAAGCAGTCAATTTTAACGCTAAAACCTCATGATGTGAGAATAAAAAAATATAACTCATGCGTTCGTTCTAATTAAATTAATGTTTATCTCAAGATTTTTATGAAAATTCTAGCTTTTCAAGCACTAAAAAAAGCGCACATGGCGCTTTTAAAGTGTTCAATTCATCGCCTAATAGGCATATGAAGCGATCCCCGCAGCGATGGGTTTATCTTCATCATTCACCATCGTCATACGCATAGTGCAGCCTTTACGACCTAAACGTAACACTTCTGCACGCGCAATAAAATACTTACCGCGTCCCGGCGCCAAATAATCTACACGCATATCGACGGTTGCCAAGCGTGTAACTTGTTTAATGGTTTCAGGCAGGGTTTCCGGCGTTGAGCGGCGATAGAGATGTTCCATTGCCACAATTCCACCAATGCTATCGAGCAAAGTTGCAGCCACACCACCATGCAAAACCTGAAAAGCCAAATTGCCAATGAGGTCAGGTTTCATTTCAACATAGCCTTCAATATGCCCATCTACCACATGCATAATCATTCCACTATGCTTAAAAAAAGGACAATTATTAAACGCTTTACACAATTGGTTGAGAACCACATTTAGGTCAGTTTTAGCGCCTAATTGTATGTTCCCCGTCCAATTTTTCTTTTCATCACTCATACGTTGCCTAAATTTAAAAGCATGATAAATACCCATAATTTTGTACAAATCTAGCATTATGGGTCTACAATACAGCAGTCGGTTGACAGTAATGGAATATCCGCCAACCTATCCTAGTGTAATACCGAACATCGAGATTGTTATGACTTATACGTTCAATCGTCCTGCATTTCCAGCTACTCGCATGCGCCGTATCCGTAAAAATGACCAGTTGCGTGCGATGGTCAGCGAAACACAGCTCACTACCAATCACTTGATTTATCCAGTATTTGTATTACCAGGACAAAATCAGACTCAAGATATTCCAAGTATGCCAAACATTCAGCGTTTGTCGGCAGATTTATTACTGAAAAAAGCTGAAAGACTTCTGGAATTAGGTGTATCTAAACTGGCTCTTTTCCCTGTAACACCTCAAGAAGATAAAAGCCTCACCGCAGAAGCTGCATGGCGTGAAGATGGTTTAGTTCAAACCACTTGTCGTTTGCTTAAAACAGAATTGCCAGAAATGGTTTTAATTACTGATGGTGCACTCGACCCATATACGACTCATGGTCAAGACGGCATTATTGATGAAACTGGCTATGTACTCAATGACGAGACTGTAGAATGCTTGATTAAACAAGCATTGAGTCACGCAGAAGCAGGCGCCGATGTCGTTGCACCAAGTGACATGATGGATGGCCGTATTGGCGCAATTCGTCAAGCTTTAGAAGCCAATGGTCACATCTATACCAACATCATGGCCTACTCTGCGAAATATGCATCTAGCTTCTATGGTCCGTTCCGTGATGCTGTTGGCTCTGCATCCAACCTAAAAGGTGGTAATAAATATAACTACCAGATGGACTTTGGTAACCGTGCCGAAGCTTTACACGAAGTTGCGCTAGATATTCAAGAAGGCGCTGACATGGTGATCGTAAAACCGGGCATGCCATATCTGGATGTGGTACGTGAAGTGAAAGATACCTTTGGTATTCCAACATTCATTTATCAAGTGAGTGGCGAATACGCCATGTTAGCGGGCGCAATTCAAAATGGCTGGTTATCAGACTCAGTGATTTTAGAATCACTCATGTGCTGCCGCCGTGCTGGTGCAGACGGAATCTGGACTTACTTTGCAGAAACCGCTGCTGAAAAACTCAAGGAAATGAACTAAGTTCGCAGAGAAAGGATAACACTGCATGCATATTGCAATTATTGGCGCGGGCATAAGTGGATTAATGTCTGCGCTGGAGTTGGTTGAACAAGGCTGTACCATCAGCATTTTTGATCAACAACAAGCGGGACAAGCAGCCTCTTGGGCTGGCGGAGGCATTCTCTCTCCGATGTATCCGTGGCGCTATGTGCATGCAGTGAACCAACTTGCCCAATTTGGTAAAGCCTCTTATCAAGCATGGAACCAAAAGCTCTACCCTATTACAGGGATTGATTTTGAAATTCATGACACAGGCATGCTGATTTTTGATGAAGAAGATTTTGACGTTGGGCTTTCTTACGCCGAGCAGTATCAAGAACCAATGCAACGCTGTGAATATTTACAGCGAGATGCCCTAGAGCAAGTCAATCCGCATATTTCCGATCAGTTTCAAGAAGCGATTTATTTCCCTGAACTGTCTAATATTCGTAATCCGCGTGTATTACAGTCCCTGATTCGCTATTTAAAGCAACATCCAAATGTTGAGTTTTTTGAACACACTCCTGTTAAAAAACTGATTCAACAAGGGGATGCCATACAAGCACTCCAAACCGAAGATGGTCGCAAACATACAGCAGACCATTTTGTAATAACTTCGGGCGCTTGGAGCCATTACTGGAACTCTCAATTACAACTCGAAATTCCAGTCGAACCTGTGCAAGGTCAAATGCTGTTATTTAAAACCCCTGCTCACTGGCTACCGACCATGTGTATGAATCGAGTCATGTATTTGATTCCACGTATGGACGGTCATATTGTGTGCGGGTCAAGTATGGCACATCGTGGTTTTGACACCTCTACCGATGAAACGACTCAGCACAATATTTTAGAAGCTTGTTTAGAAATGGTGCCTGAACTGGCCGATTTCCCGATTGTACATCGCTGGGCAGGACTCAGACCAAGTTCACCAAATGGCGTTCCGTATATTGGCAAAATGCCTGAAATGGATAACCTATGGGCAAACTTTGGTCACTTTAGGAATGGTTTGTGTATGGGCGCAGGTTCTGCACAATTGCTTCGTCAACTTATGCTAGGGCAACCAACTTTAGTTGATGCCAAAGCATATTCACCAGAGCGTTTGCAAAATAAAATCTTAGCCTGAGGCGAGTATATTCTCTAAAGCCATTTTTAATTGAGGATAAGCAAACTCAAATCCTTCAGCTTGTAAGGCAGCAGGTTTAACGTATTGCCCATTCAAAATCAATTGCGACTGCTCTCCTAACAAACAGCGGAAAACTGTGCTCGGCGCCGACAACATTGGTTTCTTATTTAAAACTTGTGCAGCTTGTTCAACAAAAGCTTGTTGGGTCACATTTTCTGGCGCTACCACATTATGAATTTGAGCAGATTGAGGATGCTGAAATATAAACTCGATGGCATTTAACACATCTTCAATATGTACCCAAACCACAGGCTGGCGCCCGTGACCAATTTGACCGACTAAATTAAGTCGTATAGGAAATAACATTTTAGGCAAGATACCACCACCCTGCCCGAACACTACGCCTAAACGAATAATTTTAGTATTTTGCTGAGCGTCTGCTAACGCTGCGCGCTCCCACTCTTGGCAAAGCTCGGACATAAAAATAGGTTGTGGCGAGCTTTGTTCAGTGCATACCTCTGTCCACTTTTCTTGAGCATCTATGCCGTAATAACCAATTGCAGAACCAGAGACAATCACTTCGGGAAAAATTTGAGATTGCTTGAGCCACGCATAAAGTTTTCGGGTCGTATTTACCCGGCTTTCAATGAGTTGTTTTTTACGTGACTCGGTCCAGCGTTTCTCACCAATATTGGCACCTGCCAAATTCACCACATAATCAATTTGACGGATTGAGATATCTTCGAACTTTTGTACCCACTGCAAGGCAGGATGGTCAGATTCCCTTCCAGCCTGCCGTGTCACCGCAATCACGTTATAATTTTTTTGTAATAGGAACTTAATTAAATGCGTTCCAATAAAGCCACTGGCACCAGTAATTAATACATTCTTATTCATATTTCCTCCTAAGCTGAGGATTCAAGTTTTATTTTATTGTATAAGACTCATTTATATTTAATCGTATGAGTTTTCGTAGTGATCTATTGCACATTAAACATTTTGTCTGCCATACGCTGTGCCTGTTTGCCATAAAACCAGTAAGTAATTAAATACAGCGGAATAGCCAACATTAAAATCATAATGACCATAATACTTAAGAACTGAGGCTGCTTGAGGTAAAGCATAAAGTTTTGCAAAATCTCAGGGTCTTTTCTTGAAAATAAAAACAGACCGAACAAAACACCACACAAGTTATAGCCCCAAAATATGAGGGTAAAGCCTAAAGTAAATTTCTTTTTTTCTGGTACAGTCGGTGCACGGCGTTCTTTCTTTAAAAATCTAAATAAGACAAAAATCATTGCGCCTAAATATGGAACGGCTGTTAAAATACCGCCTACACTCGCTGGTAATAGTGCTGCAATTACACCGACAATTAAAGTGAGCACGATGCATAAAGCAAAAAACCAGAGAAAGTAAGAACGTAATTTGGTCATATTTTTGCCTAATTTATGGGTTCAAAAAATAATTATAAATTTTTTTCGATTTTTTTTCATTTTTCTGTCAACCAATCCTGATCTCTTGACGTTATATAGGGTAACAAGGTCGCAGCAACCGAATACTTCCTTTGCACGGCATCCGCAAAATTGTTTCGGTGACCTTTCATTACGACTCTTTCTTCCTTCGGATTAGGTTTTGTTAGCAGCCGAAACCCTTGATGAAGTCTTTGACCGACGATTCTCTCATCACTCGAATCGTCGGTTTTTATTTTCTAGTACTTTCATTTATTTTACGCTCACCATACACAATAGTGCTTTCGTGGCTATAAAGGCTATACGTATACTTTTTACACCATAAAAATACGATTTAAATAATATGAACAATATTGCCTATTTCGAAATCCAGTCTTCAAACCCTGCCCGCGATGCGCAGTTTTATCAAGCTGTGTTTGGCTGGCAATTTAAACTCGATGAAAGCTTACCTATTGAATATTACCGCATAGAGACACCTTCAATTATGGGTGGTCTATTAAAACGCCCTGCTCAAACACCGCCAATGGAATATGGCACCAATGCATTTACTTGTTCGGTTCAGGTGGAAAATTTCGATGAGGTAGCTGCAAAAATTTTAGCGCAAGGTGGTATTGTCGCAATGGATAAATTCGCTATTCCGGGCCGCGCTTGGCATGGCTATTTTGTCGATTTAGACCATAACGTTTTTGGTATTTTTCAAGTCGATGAAAATGCAGCTTAAAGATTTTACTTAGCCCATTTATTTTAATTGATAGCCACCGCTTTTTTATCGGTGGCTATTTCATAGGGTCTATTCAGCAAAGCTAAAACTTGCTTCACATGTAATTGGAAAATTTACCGAATTGGCAATCATACATTCATGATGCGCTTCTTCATGCAATTTTGCTGCAAGCTCTGGGTCAGCACCTTTTTCTAAAACAACCTCGGGCCTTAAAATAATTTGAGTAAAGTGACCACGTTTGACCGGATCTGTATCTTCCATAAACCCAAGTGCATGGTCAACATAACTCACAACATGAATATGATTGACTGCACAAAGATGTAAATACCAAAGCTTATGACAAGCAGAGGCTGACGCGACCAATAAATCTTCCGGGTTCCATCTGGTCACATCGCCTAAATAGGCAGGGTCTGATGAACCTTGAATAGTCGTCTTTTGAGGATGCTGAATACTAAAGTCTCGTTTATAAGAACGATAAGATGAAGTGCCTGTACCTGTATTGCCTTCCCACTGTATTTTTACTTCGTATTTATGAATAGTCATTTTATTCTCAAAGTTCATGGTTTGACCTGATAGTAACAAAGCAAAGCTGAAAGGGACAAAATAATTCAGGTTTCATTGCTGGCTTAAATAACGAGCACTTTAAAATGTCTTGATAAAATGTCTTGATAAAATCTCCTGCCAATTTATGCTAACGTATCTGTGTTTATTTTGGCTTGATGTCTGTTTCTATGTCCGTACATTTTCTACATACTTCTGACTGGCATTTGGGGCAGTTTTTTTATAATCACTCACGACATTACGAACACCAAGAATTTTTAAGCTGGTTGCTCACTCAAATTCAAGAAAAACAACCGCATGCTCTGCTTATTGCTGGCGATATTTTTGATGTTATTAATCCGGGTTCTCAGGCACAAAAACAACTCTACCAATTTTTAGCAGATGCGCACCGCATTGCACCACACATGCAAACACTCATGATTGCGGGTAACCATGACTCAGGCTACCGTATTGAACAGGTCGAACCACTTTTAGAAAAATACAATGCAAAAACCGTGGGCGTAGTTCGCTGGAATGAAGATAAAACTCTAGATCTCGATCGGCTACTTTTACCTATTTATAATCAAAATCAAGATATTGTGGCGTGGTGCCTTGCCCTGCCT
The DNA here is from genome assembly GCF_041021905.1 of Acinetobacter nosocomialis. Lineage (NCBI taxonomy): Bacteria > Pseudomonadati > Pseudomonadota > Gammaproteobacteria > Moraxellales > Moraxellaceae > Acinetobacter > Acinetobacter nosocomialis. The sequence continues at coordinate 957,122 of NZ_CP157432.1, read as the reverse complement.
TTTTTACGCTCGGCCGAAATTACGGGCTTTAACGAATATACCACCAATAGCAAAAATGCGATTGCCTATTTGCACCAGCAACTCATTGCCGAAGCCAAACGTCGCAAGACACCGGATCAAGCGCTTATTTTGATGTCACATGCCCATATGCAAGGTGGCGAGACATCCGACTCTGAACGCCCAATTATTATTGGTAATGAAGAGGCGCTTTCAACGACATTATTTGAAGATGCGGTCGACTATGTCGCTTTAGGGCACTTACATAAACCACAAAAAGTAGGCCAGCCGCACATTCGTTATAGTGGTTCACCCATTCCACTTTCTTTTAGTGAAATTAACTATAAACACCAAGTAGTTGAGGTCAAAATTGACCCTTCTCAAGAGACAGATAGCCGTTTGCAATTTGAAGCTATCGAAATTCCGCGCTGCATACAATTGCACCGCATTCGTGGTGAGCTAAACGAAGTACTGCAACAACTCAAAGCCTTACCACACGGCGTGATTGAAAATATTGACCACCGTGAATATGTCGATATTGAATATTATAGTTTAACGCCGCCACAACCCAATTTACGTCAGCAGTTTGAAGCAGCCCTGCCATCTGACCGCTATCGTTTAGTGCGTATTTCACGTCAATATGTCAATAAAGACACCACTAATTCAAATACTACCCAGCACATTGCACTTGAACCGCCAACACCAGAAAAACTCTTTCAAAACATCTGGGAAAAACAAGGTTACAGCGCCGATGATGCGGTCTTAAAAGATTTTCTGAGCCTAGTACAAGAAGCACAAAAACATCTTGAAAATGATGCAAGCCATTAAGGATATGTCATGAAAATTTTATCCATTCGAATAAAAAATCTGGCATCGCTTGCTGATGAACATTTTATTGATTTTGAAAGCGCACCTCTGGCCCATGCAGGTCTTATTGCAATTGTGGGGAAAACTGGCGCAGGTAAATCGACCATTTTAGACGCGATGTGCCTAGCCTTATTTAATCGGGTTCCACGTCTAAAAGACAGCGATGGTAAGTTAAAAGATGTCGATGGTTCCGAGTTACTGACCAATTCGCCTTTAACCGTCTTACGCCGTGGTACAGGGCATGGTTTTGCTGAGCTTTGCTTTATTGCACAAGATCAAAAACGTTATTTGGCTCGTTGGGAAATTAAACGTGCACGTGAAAACCCAAATGGCAAATTACAAAGTGTGCAGCGCCACTTAAAATGCCTAACCGATGGTGTGGTACTTGCTGACAAAGCCAAAGCGGTTGATGAAAAAGTTAAACAAATTACCCAGCTTTCTTTTGAACAGTTTACGCGTGCCGTATTACTTGCCCAGTCCGAAGTGACCGCATTTTTAAAAGCTCGAGACAGCGAACGCGGTGAATTACTTGAGTACCTAACCAACTCCAGTATTTTTGCTAAAATTGGTGAACTGGCTTTTCGTAAAACAGCAGATATTGCAAAGCAGCGTAAACAGTTGGAAGAATTTTTAGGTCACATTGAAATTTTGTCTGATGAAGAGATTGCTGCATTTACCGAGCAATACCAGCAAGCTGAACAAAACTATCAACAGTTAGAACAACAAAAACATGTCTTAGACAAACAGCAACAATGGTTTGAACGCAAAGCAAAACTTGAACAAGAAGTTCAAGCTAAACAGCAACAGTTTCAAACTCAGCAAAATCACCATCAACAATTGGCTAGTGAACGTGAGCAATTAAAACGTCTCGAAGTTTTCTCTGAAATACGCCCACAAGTTTTTCAGCAAGCTCAAAATTTACAAACACTACAACAACTTGAGCCGCAAATTCAGCAAGCTCAAACTAAGTTTAATGACCTGCTACAAATTTTTGAAACGGGACAAAAACAATATCAACTTGCAGAACAACAGCTCAAACAAACCCTCGATTTTGAGCAACAGCATCAACATGCTTTAAATCAAGTTCGACAGTCCATTCAAGAACGTGCTTTTATTGCCGATGAATATAAAAAGTGCAAAGAAAAAAGACAGGTACTTGAGCAAAAGCTAAGCCCATTGCAACAACAGCAAAACGCTGTACAACAGCAGATTGCACAGCTTGAGCAGAACAAAATTCATTTACAACAGCAGCTGATCCAGACTCAGCAATATGCTGTATTAGATAAGGGTCTTTCAGCACATCTACATCAGCTTGGGCAATTTATTCAAAATTACCAAACGATTGAACAACAGATTGGAAACCCTACCCTTGCTCGCCAAAAGCTATCGGAAGCTAAAAGTGAACTCGAACAACTCACAGCTTCACTAGGCACCGTTGAACAGATTGAGTTAAAGCTTGAACAACAGCGAAAAGATAAAGATCAGAAACTTGCTCAAGTCACGCAGTTAGATCTGATTCAACAGAAAATAAAAATTTATCATGAGATATATGCTGAGCTTCAGCAATTCACTGAAAAACATACTCAAGCCTCCGCGCAAGAGCAGCAGCTTAAAACTGTTTGCCAGTTAGCTGAACAAGACTACCAAACAGCAAAAACTGAACGTGAAAAACTACAACACATCCTACAACAGCAGCGTTTACTACACACCGAAAATATTGAGCAGTTACGGGCCAATCTTAAAGAAGGTGAAGCGTGTTTAGTCTGTGGAAGTACCCATCACCCCTACCGTGTTGATGACAATGCGGTCTCCAAAGCCTTGTTCGATTTGCAGCAACAGCAAGAGCAACAAGCTATTGCACTCGAGCAAACTAAGTTTAATGCATGGCAAACCCAGCAACATGCACTTACTCAGTGCCGTGCCGAGCTTGAACAAGTTCAGAAATACCTAGCTCAACTGCAAGTAAAACAAACGCACTTACAGCAAGAACTTGAGCAAGGGTTTAACCTCAATCAATTACACATTGAGCTTAATCAAGCACCTGAACAAATCTTACAAACACTTAATGAGCTGAGACAAGCGACACAAACTGCCATAAGTTTATTTGACTCAGAAAACTTACGTTTAACCCAAGCCATTAAACAACACAATCAGCTTGTTCAAACTATTCAGCGTAATGAAAGTTTGCTTAATACAGCACAGCAATGGCAACAGCAAGTTCAACATATTGTCGAGTGTTTGTCGGAAACTGAACAGCAGGCATGGCAACAAGCAAGTAGCCAAACAGCTAAGCAGACTTGGGCTATTCTGGATGCACGTGCTAAGCAACTTGAACAACAAGAACAGCTTTCACAGCGTTTTGAACAACAGCAGCAAGAACTTAAAATGTTGACTGCTAGCCTTGAACAAATGGCTAAGCAAATTGATGAGATCGATCAAAATCTCCATGAGATTACGCTTAAAGGTCAACAAAATAATGAGAAAGCGGTATCGCTCATTCAGCAAATGACGGGCCGCACAGACATTAAACCGCATGAATGGTTAATTGAGCATGACGCTAAACGTCAGCACCAACAAACGGCGTATCATGAGGCTAAACAGCGTTTCGAACAAACCAGACAACACTTTGAACAGCAAAAGCAGGCGCTTGATCAACTTAAACATCAGTATCAACACACAGAACAACATCAACATCAGGTTGATGAGCAAATTCAAAACTGGTTAAAAGCCCACACTGATTTTCAAGCATCTGATCTTACGGCGCTCATACAGATTAATTCTGCACAAGAGCAAGACATTCGTAACCGTCTTAATCATGCCGAGCGTTTATTAAGTGAAGCTTCTTCTGCCCTTAAAACAATGCAAGAGCAATTAAGCGAGCACTTACAAACTCAGCCAGATATTGAATACGAAAAGCTCGTTACCCTCATTCAAGACAATATTGCAAAGCTCAAAGCACAGCTTGAAGTGCGTGACGGGCTAAAGCTGAAGCTTGAATTACATCAGCAAAACCTTGCCAAACAGCAACAATACGCTGAGCAAATTCAAAATATTCAGCAAGAAGAACATCGCTGGAGCAAAATTTCAGGCTTGATTGGTGACGCCAAAGGTAAAGAGTTCCGCGACTACGCTCAGCAATATCACCTAGATATTTTAGTTGAACATGCCAACCAACAACTGGCGATGCTTTCTCAGCGTTATACGCTAAAACGCCTAGATCAGTCCTTAAGCCTTGCCATTATTGACCACGATATGGATGGAGAAACCCGCTCCGTCGCTTCTTTATCTGGGGGGGAGTCATTCTTAACTGCACTGGCCTTGTCTTTAGCAATTGCCAATATGGCGTCGGGTTCAATGAAAATTGAATCACTATTTATTGATGAAGGCTTTGGTACTTTAGATGCTTCTTCTTTGCACATGGTCATGAATGCTTTAGACCAATTGCAAAATCAGGGACGTCAGGTCATTCTCATCTCACACATTCAAGAAATGCATGAACGTATTCCTGTACAAATACAAGTGAAACCACTGGGTGCTGGTGCGAGCACCATTGAAGTCGTAGGTTAATTTAATCTAGGTAGTTATCTTAAATTTGATTGAATCTTATATAACAAAGGGGCGTATGAATTACGCCCCCTCTTTTATTGTATGGTCTTGTACTAATTTTTTATTTTTTAAACATCAAAAAATTAATTCACGCAGAGTACGACAATTGCGAAACCAATACAGTACAAACCAAATAAATGCCAGCGTCCATGTTCTAACCATGAAGACAACCATTTTAATGCTAAAAGGCCAGCACCAAAGCTAAAGCACATCCCTACTAAGCTTGGAACTATCGAATGGAATACTTGTCCATGAGCTACGGTTTGTAAGCCTTGAGCGTGAACTAAACGATATAATTCTTTTAAGATTACTGCTGGCGTTAATACCACAGCCAATGCAAAACTGAACTCTTCAGCTTTTTGGCGAGATACCCCTAAAAATAATCCTGTAGAAATGGTTGCGCCAGAACGTGAAAAGCCACGGAAAGGTAAACATAACGCCTGTACTGCCCCAATAATAGAAGCACTACGCAAACTGATTTCACCTGATTGTCCGCGATCTAAACGCGAAGATAAAATAATCAGGACACCTGCCGAAATCAGTGCAGCCGCCATTAATTTTGAGTTACTAAACAAATGCTCAATTTCGAAACTGCTCGCGCCGCCGAAGAATACATGTTTAATAATAGATTGGAGCGCTAAACCGAGTACACCTGTAATGAGGGTTGCCAAAATAATATAGAAGGCTTGTTTTTTAAAACTTTCCCAAGAAGAAAAATAGGTCTTTTTCCAAGATTTCCAAAAGTAAACGATCACGGCAAACATCGTACCTGTGTGCAACATCACAAGTAAGAAGGTCATGTCAGGTGCAGATGGATCATACCCCATTAACTTTTCAGCTAAAATAACGTGGGCGGAACTAGAAACCGGCAATAATTCAGCAAAGCCCTGAATAATTGCCAGAATGAAAACATGCAACAAATCCATACATTACACACTCAAATATTAAAATATCTGGTTTATAAATGAGGAAAATTAAATTTAAATTAACCGATTACAGTTTCGCCACAAAATATTTAACTAAACCTTAAAAGTTATTTTTTTACAACAGGATCACGTTTTCCAAACAAAGCAGTTCCCACACGAACCATAGTTGAACCTGCAGCAATTGCAGCATCCAAATCGCCTGACATCCCCATACTTAACGTGTCCCAGTCTTGCGCGTGGGCATGTTGCTCTTTCACCTCATCAAATAGTTTTTTAGCATCTGCAAAAGCGGCAGTATTGTCTGGTGCCGGAATTACCATTAAGCCACGCAGCTTGATTTTTGGCAGTTGACTTATTTGAGCAACCAATTCGGCAACTTCTTCCGGTGCGCAGCCATCTTTAGTGTCTTGCCCATCAATATTGACTTGCAAACAAATATTAAGTGCAGCTTGGTCATCACCACGTTGGTTAGACAAACGCTCTGCAATAATTAAACGATCTACTCCATGTACCCAGTCAAACTTTTCAGCCAAATGCTTGGTTTTGTTACGTTGAACATGTCCAATAAAATGCCATTCAATATCTAAGTCATGCAGAGCTTCTATTTTATCCAAAGCTTCTTGTAAATAATTTTCGCCGAATGCTCTTTGTCCCGCTGCATACATTTCACGCAATCTTTCACTCGGATGTGTTTTAGATACGGCTAAAAGTTGCACAGTTTCAGGCGCACGCTGAGCATGTTCACAAGCAGTTCTGATTTGCTGTAATACGTGCTGCCGCGCATCTTGCAGGTAATTCATTGACAAGGTTCTCATTTTCAAAAAACTTTTTTGCTTTTCACCTAAAGCGAGGTGTTGGTAAGCCTCGGTGAAAGCCGTATATTATTCTACAAAATAATGACATATTTTGATTTACTTGGGGAAATTATGGATATTACAGAGCTACTTGCCTTCTCTGTGAAAAATGGCGCATCCGATTTGCACTTATCAGCTGGTATGCCACCAATGATTCGTGTCGATGGTGAAGTTCGTCGTATTAACTTGCCAGCCTTAGAACATAAAGATGTCCACCGCCTCGTTTATGACATCATGAATGATAAACAGCGCCGTGACTATGAAGAAAAACTCGAAACTGACTTTTCTTTTGAAGTACCGAATGTTGCGCGTTTCCGTGTGAATGCATTTAACCAAAACCGTGGTGCTGGTGCAGTATTTCGTACCATTCCATCTAAAGTCCTCACCATGGAAGATCTAGGTCTAGGGCAAATCTTTAAAGATATTTGCGACTATCCTCGCGGTATTGTATTGGTCACAGGACCAACAGGTTCGGGTAAATCAACTACGCTTGCAGCAATGCTCGATTATATTAATGAAAACCGCTATGACCATATTTTAACGGTGGAAGATCCAATCGAATTTGTACATCAGTCCAAGAAATGTCTGATTAACCAGCGTGAAGTGCATCGTGATACACATGGCTTTAATGAAGCCCTTCGCTCAGCACTACGTGAAGACCCAGATATTATTTTAGTCGGTGAGATGCGTGACCTTGAAACGATTCGATTAGCACTTACTGCTGCCGAAACAGGTCACTTGGTATTTGGTACGCTTCACACCACATCGGCTGCAAAAACCATTGACCGTGTGATTGACGTATTCCCTGCTGAAGAAAAAGACATGGTTCGTGCCATGCTGTCTGAATCTTTACAAGCAGTTATTTCTCAGACCCTGCTTAAAAAGAATGGTGGTGGTCGTGTTGCGGCACATGAAATTATGATTGGTATTCCGGCTATTCGTAACTTAATTCGTGAAAACAAAGTCGCACAAATGTATTCAGCTATTCAGACTGGTGCTAACCATGGCATGACAACCCTCGACCAAAGCCTAAAAGGTTTGGTTTCACGTGGTGTAATTAGTCCACAAACAGCCCGTACAGCGGCGAAACAGCCTGAATCATTCCTATAAAAACAATAAAATAGCGAGAATACAATTATGGATTTTAATGACTTGCTCAACCTGATGGTTGAAAAAAAATCATCGGATCTTTTTATTACAGATGGTGTTGCACCATCGATGAAGATTAACGGGCAAATTGTTCCAATTTCAAAAAATAGCCTTTCAGGTGAAGTGATTGGACAGCTCTTACATTCCATCATGAGTGAAAAACAACGTAAAGAATTTGCAGAGACTCGTGAATGTAACTTTGCCATCATGAACCGCGATAAAACGGCGCGTTTTCGTGTCAGTGCTTTTCAGCAACGTGACATGCCGGGTATGGTACTACGTCGAATTGAAACGAAAATTCCTTCAATTGATGACTTACAGTTGCCGACTGTGCTTAAAGATTTATCGATGACCAAACGCGGCATTATTATTTTCGTAGGTGCAACAGGTACAGGTAAATCGACTTCATTGGCTTCAATGATCAGCCATCGTAACCATAACTCTAAAGGCCATATCATTACCATTGAGGACCCGATTGAGTTTATTCACGAACATGCGGGCTGCATTATTACTCAACGTGAAGTCGGTATTGATACGGACTCATTCGAAATTGCGTTAAAAAACACGTTACGACAAGCGCCAGATGTGATCTTAATTGGTGAAATCCGCTCTCGTGAAGTCATGGACTACGCAATTGGCTTTGCTGAAACAGGACACCTTGTATTAGCTACAATGCATGCCAACAATGCCAACCAAGCACTCGACCGTATTATTCACTTCTTTGAAAGTGACCGTCATAGCCAGCTTTACATGGACTTGTCTCTTAACTTAAAAGCCATGATTGCACAACAGCTTATTCCAACACCAGATGGTAATTCACGCCGTGCAGCGATTGAGATCTTAATTAACTCACCATTAATTTCAGACTATATCCGTAAAGGTGAAATTCATGAAATTAAGGACTTGATGAAACGCTCACGTGAGCTTGGTATGCAGACCTTTGACCAAGCTTTATTTGATTTATACAAAGCAGGCCAAATTACTTATAAAGATGCGCTTAAACATGCCGACTCACCAAACGATTTACGTTTAACGATTAAACTTGCAAATGAAGGGCCTGATCAAATTACAGACGAAAAACAGCATTTAACTTTTGATCGTCAGTAATTTCTTCATAAAAAAAGGAAGGTTAAACGTAACCTTCCTTTTTTATTTGTTTTCTTTGTGTGAAAACGATTATTTCTTGCGCAATGCATCCTGACATTCAGGTTCATTACAGTAACCATAGAGATTTAATGAGTGACCCGTTAAGGTAAACCCATGTTGTTCTGCTACAGAATGCTGTTCTTTCTCGATAACATCATTAGTAAATTCAATAACTTTGTTGCAGTTTTGGCAAACCAAGTGATCGTGGTGATCTTCTTGCATAATTTCGAAAACAGAATGATTATTTTCAAAATGATGACGTTGAATAATACCCGCAGCTTCAAATTGTGTTAACACACGGTAAACTGTCGCAAGTCCGACATCTTCCCCTTGCTCTAACAAAGTCTTGTAAATATCTTCAGCGCTAAGATGATGTTGTTTTGAATTTTCTAATAATTCCAAAATCTTAATTCGTGGAAGGGTAACTTTAAGTCCAGCTTTGCGCAAATCTTGATTGGAAATAGGCATGAAAAAAGGTCTCTCAACAAATCTCAAGTTGGAATAGGCAATAGAATTTATATGAAGTATGATCTATCCTTTGATCAAATGCATCATAATTTATTGGGATAGTGTAGCAAAATGCAAAAACTCGTGCTGACGTTATTCGTCACTTCACTCCTAGCTGGTTGTTCAATCTTTGGTGTATATAAGGTTGATATTCCTCAAGGGACTCCATTGACTAAAGCTCAAGCCTCTCAAGTACAGGTCGGCATGAATTTCCAGCAAGTGCGCTTTTTGCTTGGTAGCCCAACAGTGACTGATCCCCTCAATCCACAACGTTGGGACTATATCTACAACTATATCCCGGGAACATATGCTAAAAAAGCGAAAATCCCCGCAGCACATGGTCAGCATTTAAAAATTTACTTTGATGGAACTGGAACTGTAACTAAAATTGAAGGTTTAGAGACTATTCCAGAATCGCAACCAGGTTTACCTGCTTCTAAAGAAGCAATTTTAACTGCCCCACCACTATAATCGTTTTTTCTAATAAAAAGAAACCCCTCAAGTGAAAAAACTTGAGGGGTTTTGCTTATTGAGCTGATTGCTTAAAGCGATTGCCTTTAATGTATCTGCCTACTGGGTTCTTCGCGGCACGTTTTCTACGAATATCTTTTGGATTAATCGTTAAAGGTCTATAAACCTCAACTCGATCACCTGCATGTAGCACGGCATCAGCTTCTACTTTTACTCCAAAAACGCCGAGCTGAAGTGGTTCAGGCAAATCAACTTGACTTGATAAACCACTGACTTGAACTGCCTGTGAAGCAGTCATTCCCTCTTCAAATGGAACAGAGATTAGAAACTGTTGCTCTGGCGCTGCAAACGCAACCCAAACTTGTTGAATGCGTTCCATTAGATACTTTGCCCAATTACAGCAATCATTGCCACAATAATTGAAAGCGGCAATACGATACGTACAGCAATACGCCATAGGTTATAAAAAAGTTCATTGCTGAAATTCATCGATTTACGTAAGTGACTAATTTTCATAATCCAACCTGCAAAAATTGCATAGATCAAACTAATGAGTAAGCCCCAAAGCATAAGAATCAACGTAAATAAGTTATGAAGTTCAGGCACAGCCCAAACTGCAATCGCAACAATAAGAATCACCCATTGTAAAACAGGCATAAGCTGACGCTGAGCAAGTTGTTCTCTTGCTAACTGCACAAATAATGCTGATGTCATCACGCCAGTAAATATCCATGTCAAGACAGGTAATTGAGCTTGAAGCGAGAAGAAACCAAAAGCAATTACAGCAATGAGCTGAGCCAACCAAATTGGAAGAACAGTTTTAGTTGCACCGTCTTGAGTCTGAACAGTACCAACACTATTTTGCCAGTAAAGTCCTAACCCTAACCCGCTCGCTACAAGTGCAAGTACGGTTGCATTACCCCACTCTTTAAACTCTACATTGGTCCAATGCCAAGGCTGTAACGTCGTACCCATCATATTTGCCAACACAATAGAAGCGATTACCCCTATGGTCATTAACAAAACAAGAATTTGACGAGGAATAAATGATAAGACCAAGGCAGCAACGGCAAGGCCCGCAAAAATGATTTGACCGGAAACGCCTGGGGCAAACTGCGCAACTAATATATTGCTTGCAGTGCTCAGTACATTACCCGCTAAGAAAGGAATAAAAACAACAGCAAGCCAGCCAACCACGCGCCATTTAGGTGAACTATCTGCTTCACGAGTTAAACTCGATAACGCATTTAAAGCGGTTGTTTTAGATCGTTTTGCTAAAGCAATTTCCAAATAACAAACTGGTAATGCCAATAACAACATTGTGCCAAACCACAATAACCAGAAATCGAGCTGACGATCAATCTGGATGCCCATGGTTGGTGCCAAAGTGGCCATGATGACAAAAGATAAGCAAAACGCCATAAGAGGCGATAACCAACGTGACATAGGTATGTCCTGCATTATGCATTCCTTGAAAAAGTCTTTAGATATTTTGCCCGTCTCATGCATGAAAATCAAAGTCTGCACAATAAAAAAAGCAAACCACCGAAACGATAGTTTGCCGCGCTAACTGTATATTAGAGTTTTTCGAGTTAAATTTATGAGAAAAAACGGGCGAACCAGTTCTTTCCTTTCTTCTTTTCTTTTTCTCTAATAATCCCCATCATATTTTCTTTTACTGCTCCTACATAATCAGCATCATCATGTTGAATATGATTAATTAACCATTTAGCTAAAATTTCTTGTAATTCAGCTTCTATAGTATGCCCCATTTCAAAACGCTCACGATATAACTCTATTTTTTTAATAAACAAGTCATGTACGCGTTTATGAGGTACTCTATATTTATAATCAGCTTCTTCTTGCAAACTTTCTTCAAAGGTAAAATGTGACTGTGTATAATCGATAATATTGTCTAAAACATCTTTAATACGACGTCTATCTTCATCATCTTTTACATCATCAATCTCATTAATATAATCGAGTATTCGTTTATGTTGCTCATCAATAACATCAATACCCGTATTATATTCTGAAGCCCATTTCATTTTCATACACCACCCCCAATGATGATCAATGACTGTTGCATAAAACGCATCTTATCTTTAAAGGGTATAAATAAAAACAAACCTATTTTGTCGGCTTTATATAAATAAAAATAAATAATTAATTAAGTTTTTGATTTATAAAATATTTAATAATATTAACCAACTAAAACAATAAAGTATTTTTTAAACAAAATACTTTATTATTAATTAAGTGAAATATATATTAGCCAAGCAATTACATTTATTTTTACTGAAGATTTAATACTGATCTGCACGAGTAATACGTTTAAGTTCAGGATTTTTTTCTTCACGTATTAATCTTTCAACATGTGTTATTGCTTTTTTTATAGGCTGGCCATGTTGAAATAAAATCATTTCACCAGGTTGATATGCTGTCCAAGTTTCATTATGTGTTAAAGGCTCAGTGGTTATTACTGCAACCCGATCTTCAGGAGTCGTTACTTGACTAAAATCGACTTCGACATCTAAATCGATTAAATGCGCATTATTAAATGGATATTCACGAACGAGCCAATGCAATTTAGTAATTGCATAACTAAATAAAGCTTTGCCATTAGATAAACAGAAATTAAATGTGCCATATTCCGCAATTTGTGGAGAAACTTTCTCTAGCACTTCAAATATCTGTTCAAGACTTGGTTCTTCATAGCCAAATACTTCTACAAGCTGGTCTAATAAATAACAAAATGCTCTTTCACTATCAGTATTTCCTACTGGTGTAAAACGCCCACTCAAGGGTGGATTAAAATCATGTAAATCGCCATTATGAGCAAAAATCCAGTGACGTCCCCATAGCTCACGAATAAAAGGATGTGAGTTCTCAAGTGTAATTTTGCCTTGGGTTGCCTTACGAATATGCGCGATTACGTTACGTGATTTGATAGGATAATTACGTATAAGATCAGCAATTGGTGATTCAACTGCAGACTGGTTGTCTACAAATAATCGGCATGCCTTATCTTCAAAAAAGGCTATACCAAAACCATCACTATGGTCAGAGGTAATTCCTGCGCGCTGTGAAAAACCACGGAAAGAAAAAGTGATATCCGTTGGTGTTGCACAATTCATTCCTAATAGCTGGCACATATTGTTTTAAACTTTTCGCTTCATTACCTCATACATACTATTGTGCATGAGAGTAAAATAGCTTGTAAATCCCAATATGCGCTCGCTATTACAAAATATAAGATATCTTTATCGCTGAGCCATTTTGTTCATTACAAAAGAAGTTGCGATTTTATTCACTTCCAAAAATACAAAATAGTCGAGACAATTAAATTCAGCATCAAAAAAGGCATCTTTAGATAGTTTAGACTGCATACTCAAATACATTTGAAACAGTTTCGGCATGCGTTCATCTTGAGGAAAGCTGAACTCAGGATATTCAGGTTCATAAATTTTTTTAGAACGAATATCGATGGTCTTACTGTCTGGTAATTGCTGAATCTGACGGTGCGTATAGTACGCTCTGGCCAAGTTATCTTGCAGATGAATACTGACACAGCCCATTAAATATTTAGCGCGCATTGACCACAACACTTTAGGTGCAAGATTCAACCATAATGTTGAAAGGGCCTTTCCATTACGGAAACGTGGATGTACACAGGTACGCCCTATTTCCAATACATTTGGCAAATGTGATAAGTGGGGAACAATATCAAATTCATGAGCACTATAGCTTTGTGCAATTTCATGGCCCTGAAAGAGTTTGAGGCGTGTATAAGCTACAATCTCTCCCGTCCATTTCTCACGTAATACTGCATGCTCACAGCTAAAGTCGTAAATATCTTGATCTAAGTTATCTTCAAAATGAATACCGAACTGTTTACTAAATTGTTGTGCACGAAACCGTTGTACATCTTGTAATTCTTTTAAATTATCAACCCATTCAAAGCGAAATTGTGTTTGATTCGTAGCCTTATGGCGATTTAGAGGTAAAGTCCACGTTTGGCGATATTGATTAAATTTTTCCAGCATAATGAACGCTCCTAGTGACACCCCCTACACTAGTCAAAGCTCATGACAAAAAAATGACCAAAATTAAATGGCATAAAAAAAGACCACTTAGCGTGATCTTTTAATGAAAATAATAATTTTAGTGGGCTGAATGAGTACGGTTAGAAATGAGCGTACCTACACCATGGTCTGTAAAGATTTCAAGTAATGTCGCGTGCGGTACACGGCCATCAACAATATGAGCACTCACGACACCGCCTTTTACAGCATCTAATGCACAACCTACTTTAGGAATCATTCCGCCGTAAATCACACCTGTCTCAATTAAACGGTCAACTTCTTGTGTGGTTAATCCGGTTAAGAGATTTTTGTTTTCATCTAATACGCCGGTAATATTCGTAAGCAGAATTAATTTTTCTGCACCCAGTGCTTCAGCAACCTTGCCAGCTACTAAGTCAGCATTAATGTTGTAAGTATTACCTTTTTCATCAACGCCTAAAGGAGCAATAACAGGAATAAAGTCACTTTGAGTAAACATCTCCAATACGTCTGTTTTTACCCCAGTCACTTCACCCACCATACCTAAGTCGATATGTTTGATAGAACCGTCTTCTTCGTGCTTTTCCATTAATAATTTACGGGCACGTAAAAGATTGCCGTCTTGACCCGTGAGGCCAATCGCACGTCCACCATGTTTATTAATTAAATTAACAATGGATTTGTTTACGCTACCACCTAATACCATTTCAACCACTTCCATAGTGGCTTCATCGGTCACACGCATACCGTCAATACGGTCAGACTCACGGCCTAATTGCTTCAAGAAAGAGTCAACTTGTGGGCCACCACCATGTACAACAACCGGGTTTAAGCCCACAGTTTTAAGTAAAACGATATCGCGAGCAAATGAACTTTCCAATTCCGGATCAGTCATCGCATTACCACCGTATTTCACCACCAGCGTCTTACCAGAAAAACGTTGAATATATGGCAAAGCTTCAATCAAGATTTTTGCTTTGTCGACGCCGAGATGCTGATCTTGTGGCATTGCGCCTCTCCTTATTAGGCCTCAGAAAGTTCTTGTGCAATTTGCGGGTAACGCTCTTGCAACATATCAATAAATTTTTGCTGGATTTCCTTTAAACGCAAAGGACTATCAGCGTCAAATCTTACGGTAAAATACTCACCCGTATTTGATGCTCGAATAATGCCAAAACCATCATCAAAATCAAGACGTACGCCATCAATTTTACTAATATGAGCGCCTAAACGATGGCTCAAAATTTCAATGTCTTGCAGTACATGCTTAGGATCTGATTGGTGAGTACTGATATAGGTATCTTCGGTACAGCATCTTTCAGGATAAATAGAAAATAAATCCGAAACTGTTGCGGCACTAGACTCGGTGAAATATTCCATTACACGCAGTGCAGCATATATACCATCGTCATACCCAAAACCACGTCCGTCATTAAACACATAGTGGCCAGCATATTCGCCACCAAAAATGGCTAGGCCTTTGGACTTAGACAAGTATGAACGGAGGAAACTGCTACCCGTACGAATCATTTTCGGTTTACCACCGAGTCGCTCTACGGTTCTTTGAACCATAAGCGAACATTTCACATCAAATACAATTTCTTTATCGGGCTGCTGTTCCAGACACATTTGTGCAAATAGCGACAGTAACCGATCAGCTGTAAGTATGTTGGCTTTTTCATCGAGTAATACGACGCGGTCACCATCACCATCAAGCGCAATACCAATATCTGCTCTTTGTTCGACAATTGTTTTACGTAACTCTTTCAAATGTGCAGCATGTGAAGGGTCTGGCGCATGATCAGGGAATTCGCCATTTGGCGTCGTACGTAAGGCAATAACCTCACAGCCCATCTTTTCGAGTACCAGTTTCGCACAGTGCCCTGCCGAACCATGTAAACCATCTAACACTACTTTTAATGGACGTTTGAGTTGAATGTCGTCAAAGATGGCTTGCTGATATTTTTTGCAAAATTCTGATTTAAATTGAGGGGTTGATAATTCTAATAATGAAATCGGATGAGTAGGAACATAAGTTTGCGCGAACTCACCTACTTGCTGAATCATTTCTGGAGATGGAGGTTCGCTTTTTAAAATCCACTTAATACCATTATCTGATTTTGGATTATGGCTAGCTGTCACCATAATTCCATTACCACCAAACTCACGTGCAATGTAATACATCATCGGAGTTGAGCAACAACCAATGTTTGTAACTTTGAGGCCCTGCTCTACTAATATCTCTTCAATTAAATGCGCATAAGCTGGGCTTGTAAGCCTGGCATCATAACCAATGACCAGTTGAGTTTGTTCTGCTTGTTTATATTGTTGTGCCAATCCATAGGCAATTGAACGGACGACATCCGTAGTTAAATAAGAAAGTTTGCCTCTAATATCGTAAGCACGGAAAATATTTTTTGGGAATGAGTGTCTTACATTCATAGCGTATCTTCTATTTAAAGATCAATCTGATCTATCGCAAAAATATAGAGTATTCAAAAAGGTATTTGCTAAAAAAGTTAAAAGAGTATGAGTAAAGCGTGTTGTAATATAATTCATTGTAACATTCAAGGTATAAAAAGAAACACCTGTAAAACAGGCGTTTCTTTTCATTATTTTTTATAAGTTAATTATTGTTTACCAGTGTGACCAAAGCCACCAGCACCGCGTAAAGTTTCTTCAAATTCCTCTACTTGTTCAAACTCAGCCTGAACAACTGGGACTAAAACATATTGTGCTAAACGTTCACCTGGTTCTAAACGGAATGCGGTTTGACCACGGTTCCAAACTGAAACCATCAATTCGCCTTGATAGTCTGAGTCAATTAATCCGACCAAGTTACCCAGAACAATGCCGTGTTTATGACCTAAACCTGAACGTGGCAAAATTAAACCAGCAAAATTCACATCATGAATATAAATTGCCATACCTGTTTTAACTAATACAGTTTGGCCTGGTTCAATATCAATTGCTTCATCTAAACAGGCACGTAAATCTAAACCTGCTGATCCTGCTGTTGCATACGAAGGTAAAGGCCATTCTTTACCTAAACGTGGATCGAGCAATTTAACTTGAACTTTCATGGGATTTCCTAAAAATTAAAAAAATTAACGCTTTAATAAAGCTTTTAAATTTGCCAAATATTGTTGAGCCTGTTCTTTAGGGTCAACATTTGCTGCAATTTTCTTTTTACGCCCTAACCATTCGAGCTCGTCTTGTGGAAGCTCATCAAGGAAACGGCTTGGGGTCATTTGTTTCATTTGACCACCATTTTTACGCTGTTCTGCCAAAGTTAAAGTTAAGCCTTGACGTGCACGAGTGATTCCCACGTACATAAGACGGCGTTCTTCTTCAATGGTTTCAGCTGCAATCGAGTTCTTATGCGGTAAAAGCTCTTCTTCAAGTCCCATAATATACACAAATGGGAACTCCAAACCTTTTGCTGCATGCAAAGTAAGTAGGTTTACTTTGTCAGTGTCCTCTTCTTCTTGCTGTTGTTCTAACAAATCGAGCAAGACCAGTTTTCGAATAACGCTTTCAATGTTCTTTTCATCAACATCTTCTGCACGATTAA
This sequence comes from Acinetobacter nosocomialis, assembly GCF_041021905.1. NCBI lineage: Bacteria > Pseudomonadati > Pseudomonadota > Gammaproteobacteria > Moraxellales > Moraxellaceae > Acinetobacter > Acinetobacter nosocomialis. Next base: position 939,961 of record NZ_CP157432.1, on the reverse strand, counting down.
TCAGATTTTGAATACTGGTAAATAAATTCTCGATGTTATCGAGCTTACTTTTCTCTTGAGCAGGTGTTGCAGACTGCTCACGAATATAGTCGATATAACCTGCCTCATTCATCATTTGACGAACTTTAGGTACAGGCTCATCGTCTTCTAACAACTCACGAGTAAACGTTGCGATAAAGTCAGCAAACTCATGTAATTGAGTTTCTGCCTTTTTAGGAAGCACCATACTTAAACGCTGGTCGGAAGAGGCACCAAGTAAAGACAAATTATTTTCTTGCGCAAATAATCCTAGCTTCTCAAGAGTAACTGGGCCAATCGCACGTTTAGGCGTATTAATGATACGTAGAAAAGCACTGTCATCTTCAGGGTTAATAATAAGACGTAAGTAGCTCATTACGTCTTTAATTTCTGCACGAGCGAAGAATGATGTACCGCCAGAGAGCTTATACGGAATCTGCATTTGGCGAAGCTGGGTTTCTAATACACGCGCCTGAAAGTTACCACGGTACAATACAGCGTAATCTTTCCAGTTCTTACCATTCATCAGTTTATGAGTCAGTAAGTCTTTGACTACACGTTCAGCTTCATCGTCATCATTACGACAGGTAATAATTCTAATGACCTCACCATGGCCTTTATCACTCCACAATTTCTTATCAAAAATATGCGGGTTATTTTGAATCACACAGTTTGCAGCTTTCAAAATACGGCTGGTCGAACGGTAATTTTGCTCAAGCTTAATAATATGTAAATTTGGAAAATCCTGTTTAAGCAAAGCCATGTTTTCAGGCTTCGCCCCTCGCCATGCATAAATCGACTGGTCATCATCACCAACGGCAGTAAACTGCCCCATTACACCAACCAATAGTTTCACTAAAATATATTGTGCAGTGTTGGTATCTTGATATTCATCGACCAATAAATAACGAACACGGTTTTGCCACTTATCACGTACCTCTGCATTTTCTTGCAGTAATCGTGTTGGCATAACGATTAGATCATCAAAGTCGACTGCATTGTAGGCACGTAAATTACGCTCATAAAGTTGGTAAAGATGGGCAAATTGAACATCTTCGGGTGTTTCACACGTCGAATGTGCTTGTTCTGGCAAAATCAGATCATTTTTCCAATCTGAGATTTTCTTCATTGCCTTGGCAATTAACTCTTTACTCTCAGCACCTGACAAATTATCGCGATGCATCAGGTCCATCAAAATACGTTTACAGTCATCTGCATCCAAAATCGAAAAATTGGCTTTTAAAGGTAAATTTTTAAGTTCTAAACGTAAAAGATTTAAACCAAAAGTATGGAAAGTCGAGACTGATAAACCTTTTGCCTCTTCGCGTGATAAAAGCTTGGTTACACGCTCTTTCATTTCACGTGCAGCTTTATTAGTAAAAGTCATCGCTGTAATACGATGCGCTGGAATACGGCAATGTTGCACCAAATAGGCAATTTTACGAGTAATTACCGATGTTTTACCTGAACCAGCACCAGCAAGCACCAATAAAGGGCCTTGAGTATATTTCATGGCTTCTTCTTGCTTGTCGTTCAATTGACTGGCAGATGACATCGTGTATTACCTCTTAATTTTTCGAGCATGATTATAGTCATCTCTTTTTTAGAATCCCAATAGTAAATCTACGGATATGTATAAATGATGTCTAATAATGCAATTTATGCGCCGCAGAATGTCGTGATTATTTCTTGTACTGCACCCATAAAAAAACCACCCGAAGGTGGTTTTTGAAACAATAAATTAAATCTTATTGTTTAGCATAAATGCTGATTTCTACACGACGGTTTTGTTCACGACCAGAAGCAGTTGAGTTGTCTGCGATTGGGTTAGAAGAACCATAACCTTGTGCATCGATACGGCTTGAAGAAACGCCTTTACCAGCTAAATAGATTTTAACTGATTGAGCACGTGCTTGAGATAATGGAATATTGATAGAGTCATTACCTGTGTTATCTGTGTAACCAGTAACTAAAATCGCACTCTTGTTATCTTCAGCCAATGTTTGCGCTACTTTGTCCAAAGTTGCATAGAAGTTTGGCTTGATGTTTGATTTGTTCGTATCAAAAGTGATGCTACCAGGCATGATCAATTGAACAGAACCATCTGGGTTACGGCCTACTTCTACACCAGTACCCGCCATTTGTTCACGTAATTTTTTCTCTTTTTGGTCAAGATATAAACCACCAGCTGAACCAAGAACTGCACCGATTGCCGCAGCACGGTTGTTTTGACGGCTAGAGTTTGCACTTGATTTAGAAATACCATAACCTGCTGCTGCGCCGATTAATGTACCTAACGCGGCTTTATCGTATTCAATTCCACCAAGGTTGTTACCTGTTGTCTGACAACCAGAAAGTACTACTGCTGCCCCTACGACTGTTGAAATAACTAATGCACGCATTGCATGCCTCCTCACTTTGTGTGTTTTGTTGTCTGGATGAATAATGAAACAAAAAGGAAGTATAAAACATTGATATTTTGTTAATAATAAACAGTTTAGTTAGTTTTTTGTAATATTTTGATGCACTTTAAGACGTGCACTCATCACAATTTCTTCATTGTTGTCTAAGATACCGTTGTATTTCATTTCATGATAGTTATAGTTGAACAACTTTCTATGGATTTTGGATATTCGGGGCCATTTATATGTCAACTGCACCCAATAAGCAATCTGCGCTAAAAAAAATTACACGTGGACTCACTGTCGGTACAGTCATTACAGGTAGCACCTTTTTTCATGGACCACCTGTATTGGCTTTGGGTTTAACCAAGTTATTTAAAAAATCATCCAAAGTAGATGAAACCAACATTCAAATTACAAATAGCTGGCTCAGTGTCAACAATTGGCTCATTGACCATGTTCTACCTAATTTAAAATGGGACATTACGATCGATGAAGGTCTTGATTTAAGTATGCAAGGCCGTTACTTAATGACTTGTAACCATCAAAGTTGGGTTGATACGACTGTAAACCAGTATTTCGGCTTAACCCGTATGCCACTTACCCGTTTTTTTACCAAGTGGGAACTCATCTTTATTCCATTCGTTGGTCAAGCATTTAAAATTTTAGGCTTCCCAATGATGAAACGTCATACCAAAGAGCAAATCGCGAAAAACCCTGAATTAAAAGACCGCGATATGATGGAAGCACGTAAAGCATGCGAACAGCTCTTAAGCCAACCTTTTACATTATTAAACTATTTGGAAGGTACACGCTTTACTCAGGAAAAACATGATCAACAAAATTCGCCATATAAACACTTACTAAAACCTAAAGCAGGTGGTTTGGCACTGGCTTTAAATATTTTAGGCGACAAAATTGATGCTTTAGTTGATATGACGATTGTCTACCCTGACGGTGTACCAGGTTATGGCGATTTCTGGTTAGGTGATGTTTCACAAATTGCGGTAAATCTTCGTAAAATTGAAATACCAGCTTGGGTACTCGGCGGTAACTACGAAGATGACCCAGTTTACCGTGAGCGTTTTCAACAATGGGTACATGAACTCTGGACTGAAAAAGATCAACTCATCGAACAAATGAAAGCTCGATATACTACTTCAACTCATTAAAAGCATTTATAGCTATGCAAAACAGTTCCAGAAAACAAGCACAATATTACCATAAGGACCCAAACAGCATTTCATTTAAGCTGTTTTTGGTTTATGACATCTTTATGGTGTTTATTATTATTTTCAATCTGTTCTGTCTTGCAGCAAATTTCTTTTTAATGAGCAGTATTGGGGCATGGTTTTTCGAACATATTCACTTGCCCCAAGTACTCAGCTTTTATAAAACCTATTTACACCCATGGGTAATTACGACAGAAGCTTGGTTTATTGGCTTTTTAATTACTGAATTTTTTGTCCGTTGGGGCATTTCTATTGTTTATAAACACCATAAACGTTGGTTCTTCTTTCCATTTATTCACTGGTATGAAATTTTAGCCATCATTCCGCAATTGCGTTTTTTACGTTTGTTTCGTGCCGGCATTATTGCCTATCGCTTATATGAATTAGGCTATCCGGTTATTCCTGAAAGCTGGAGAAAAAACGGTTTATTTTATTATCGTGTCGTTATGGAAGAGCTATCTGATCGTGTGGTTATTACGGTTATTGATGGCATTCGTAATGAGCTTCAAACAAGCTCAACACATAAGCAAATTATCCATGAGCTGGTTAACCATCATCGTGAACAATTTACGGTTACCCTGACCTCCATATTACAAGAATCCTTAGCTACAGCATTAAAAGAACAAAAGCCCGCAATTACAAAAGGTGTTGGACAAATTGTTGATCAAGCCATAGAAGATACGCCAGAATTAACCCAATTATTACGCTTAATTCCTTTAGTCGGAGGCCGTATTGAACAGCAAATTCAAAGTATTGGTCAAAGACTTGGGGAAAATATCAGTGCAGGTTTAATAGAACCTTTAATTGAAGGGTCAAAAGAACAGCCCAATGCAACTTATCAATTAATTTCAGAAAAAATAAGTAACGTGAATATTAATAACCGTGAGCTTGAACAACTTGTAGAGTCTGTAGTGTTTGAAAGTCTCGAAGCAATTCGCAAACAAGTTAAAGTCAAACAGTGGCAACAAACCCTTGCGGAGCATGATCGAATCAAAGAATAAGCATTTACTTAATTTTTTATGAAACACGCTAGAGAATTGGCACGATTTGTTCTAGCATTTGCTCTATTTACAATAAACTTAACGATATTACAGCTCGTTTTAACGCCTTGAAGGAAGACTTATGGCTGATATCCGGATTACCGGCAGAATGGTTAACTTTAGCAGGATAACCTTCGATACGAATGATCATGATGTGATCCGCCAGCAATTATCAAATATTCTAAATGAAGGTTCCTATCAGGGAACTGTCGTTATTATAGATAGTACTGTGGAGCAAGAGCTCATTGCTTTAATTCAGTTGTTAGTCAGCTTAGGTTTACAGCCTATGGCGGTTATTGACGGTATTTTAGGTGATGAAGCACGCGCCATTCAGTTCCCTGTATTACCGGCAGACCAGCCATTACAACGCATTAAAGCAACTGCGGAGCAAGTTGCAATTGTAGATAAAGCTGCCCCTGCACAAGCTTCAACAGAAACAAAAAAACCACTAAATAATAATGCAGTTGCCCATATTACCTCTTATCATGATGAAATTTTGCGTACAGGCCAATCTCTTGTACAAGACCAAGGCGATATTATTTTAAAAGCTGGCATGAATAGTGGATCTGAAGTGATTGCTTCAGGAAATATACATATTTATGGCACGGTTCGTGGTAGAGTCATTGCTGGTGCGGGTGGGCACGCTGCTGCACGCATTTTTTGCCAATCTTTAGAGGCTGAACTCGTTTCCATTGCCGGAACATATTGTGTCGCAGATGATATCCCTAAACATGTGGTAAAAAAGCCAGTACATATTTATTTAAATGAAAAGCAAGAGCTTGAATTTGAAGCTCTAGAACTTTAGTTTATTAAGCAAATCACCAAAAAACAGCCCTTTTAAGGGTGTATGTATGACCATAATAGGAGTGGATTCGGTGGCCAAAATTGTTGTCGTAACATCAGGCAAAGGTGGTGTAGGTAAAACTACAACGAGTGCATCTTTTGCAACAGGTTTAGCCCTTCGTGGTCATAAAACTGTTGTGATTGACTTTGATGTAGGCTTACGTAACCTTGATTTAATTATGGGGTGTGAGCGTCGTGTTGTTTATGATTTCGTCAACGTAATTAATAATGAAGCACGTCTGCAACAAGCCCTTATTCGCGATAAAGATATCGAAAACCTTTACATTTTGCCGGCTTCACAAACCCGTGATAAAGATGCTTTGAGCGACGAAGGTGTTGCTCGTGTAATTGATGAGCTTTCTCAAGAATTTGATTACATTATTTGTGACTCACCTGCGGGGATCGAGCGTGGTGCGATTTTAGCAATGTACCATGCAGATGAAGCAATCATTGTGACAAACCCTGAAATTTCTTCAGTACGTGACTCTGACCGCATCATCGGAATGTTAGACAGCAAAACTAAAAAAGTTGAACACAACGAAGGACGTATACGTAAGCATTTATGTATTACACGTTTTAACCCTGAACGTGCTGACCGTCAGGAAATGCTGACGATTGATGATATTTCTAAAGATATTTTACGCGTACCGACATTAGGTGTTATTCCTGAATGTCCAAGTGTATTACAAGCATCAAACGAAGGTAAACCAGTTATTCTGTACTCAGAAACTAAAGCTGGCCAAGCGTATGATGACTTGGTTGCTCGCTTTCTTGGCGAAGACCGCCCTTATCGACACATCACAGCTCAACCTAAAGGCTGGTTAGCACGACTATTTGGAGCGTAGATATGGCAGGATTCTGGAGTAAATTATTTAGCAGTGAAGAAAAACCATCAAGTGCTCAAACTGCCAAAGATCGTTTAAAAGTTATTGTTGCATCAGAACAAGGTTTAGGCCGTCGTTTAAGCCAAGACAAGATTGACCAAATGAAGAAAGAAATCATGCAGGTGGTCAGTCGTTATGTAAGCGGTGTAGGCGAACAGCATATCCAAATGCAAGTTCGTTCTGAAGCAAATATCGAAATGTTAGAAATGAATATCAATTTACCTGAAGAACGATAATTCTATTTCTGACTATTCAATAAATCAGAATCAAGGCAAAATAACGCAAGTTATTTTGCCTTTTTTAAAATGAGGAGATTGTCATGGCATTATCACAGCCAGCAACTTTCAATGAAGAATGGTCCGATGAGCGTGTTTTTGCCTACCTCAACCAACTTCCTCCAAATGGTGTGAATGCAGACTTTCATGTGCTCTACCATGCTTTCAAACATATGCGTCCAAATGACTATGAACGTCTTTTGACTAAATTCGTTGCAGATGGACGAGATATCAATGCAACAAATCCGGAAGGTGAACGCATTCATGACGTGATTGCTAAGTTTCCGCGTCAATCAGCGCCGTTTTTAGAAGTTTTAGCAAAGTTTGCTTAAGCTTCTTTTATTTGAATAAGACTACATAATCTATCTTGGTAGAACTTAGTAGATAGATTATGTGGTTTATTCAAGTATCTAAATTATTTACTTTTATAAAAAATAATCTTAAAGTCATCAGCACTATTTCATTCCAAATATAAATTCATGAATCCAGAACCTATTAATTTAAATCAAACACAATCTATCCAATCAAATCATATAGAAAATTTAAAAGTTATTAGCCTTAATAAGTTTATCGTTCTATCCATAATTTCCTTTGGCCTATACCAAATTTGGTGGGTATTTAAAGCATGGCGATTTTTTCTAATCAAAGATAAATTAAATATTATGCCTGCTGCCCGTGCAGTTTTTTCTATATTCTTTTTATATTCACTATTTAATCGAATAAAAACCTATTCAAAAGAACAAGAATATCCTCATGACTTCTCGTCAGGCTGGATGTATTTAGCATATCTAATTACGAATTTACTGGTTTACTTACCAGAGCCCTATTGGCTCATCTCTCTCTGCGATATTATATTCTTAATACCAGCATTTAAAGCACTGAACTATGCACAAAAACAAATAGAAACGACAATTGAGCAAGAGAAATTCAATACATCTCAAATCACTTTAATTACTATAGGTTCTATTATGTGGCTACTGATTCTTATCAGTTTTATTATATGATTCCTGTATAAATGATCTAAAATTTAACTTATTGATATTTTAAAAATACTAAAATTTAGTGATTTAAAAAGCCTCTTTAAGAGGCTTTTTTTATTGTCTAGATTTACCGGTTTCCAATCAAGAAAATACCAAACACGGTGAAAATACCACCGGAAATACCATCAATCCATTTTGAAAAATTACGGTAAGCTACTCTGAAACTCGGTAATGAGAAAATAAAAGTCACAAAGCAGAACCATAAAATCGTTTCAACCGACACAATAATAAAAAGCAACCAATGAACTTGATCAAGCTGAGGGTTAGCTAAAAATAAAGAGAATACACTACCAAAATAAATCACGGCTTTAGGATTCGATAAATTGGTGAGTAATCCCTTCATAAAAAATAAGTAAGGTGCTTTAGGCAACTCAACAGCTGTAACCTCTTGCTGCTGATCTTTTGAAAATGCTGAACGCAACATTTGATAGCCTAACCAACATAGGTACAAACCACCTGCGATGAGTAACCCTTGCTTTAACCAAGCCATTTTCTCAAAAATAATATTTAAGCCCATCAATGCTAAAGAAGCCCAAAACATAACACCTGCTGTTATTCCTGCCACAACTAACATGGCTTCTTTACGAGAGCGGCTCACTGCGGTCTGCGATACCAGAAAAAAATCAGGCCCTGGAGTAATAAGCGCACAAAAATGAATAAAAGCTAACGTAATTAACGCGACTAACATGTTGTCCTCCTGATTTGTTTCATTGTTATTTATTGAGAAGCACACATTAGCATTTTTTACTATTTGATAAAATCTCAAACTGCCCGTAGTAATTATTATTTTTAACCATAAAAAAGCCTCCGAAGAGGCTTAATTTTAACTATAGATATTAAACTAAAATATCGCGCTTACCATTAGCACCCATAGCACTCACAATACCATTCTCTTCCATTTGGTCGATAATGCGGGCAGCACGGTTATAACCTAAGCTAAACTTACGCTGTAATGATGATGTAGATGCCTTACGAGTTTCTAGGACAAACGATACACATTGGTCATAAAGTGCATCACGGTCTGAAGCACCATCACCCTCTTCAAAGCCACGCGAAGCTGGCTCTTCATCAAATGGTGTTAAGATCTCATCTACGTAGTCTGGTTCACCACGTTCACGCCATGCATCACAAATACGGTTAACTTCATCATCACTAATAAATGCACCATGTACACGTTCTGGCTCAATTTTACCTGGCCCTAAGAACAGCATATCACCATGGCCTAACAAGTCTTCTGCACCACCTGCATCCAAAATAGTACGTGAGTCAATTTTACTGTTTACACGTAAAGCTACACGCGTTGGAATATTGGCTTTAATAAGACCCGTAATAACATCTACCGATGGACGCTGAGTTGCAAGTAACAGGTGAATACCAGCAGCACGAGATTTTTGCGCCAAACGCGTAATCATTTCTTCTGCTTTCTTACCTACCTGCATGATCATGTCGGCGAACTCATCTGCCACAATCACAATTGATGGTAATGGCGTTAAACGAGGTGCACGCTCTTGTGTCGCTGAATCACTTGGTTTCCATGTTGGATCAATCAAGTCTTCTCCATTCGCAATTGCTTCTTCAACTTTTCGGTTGTAGTCACTTAATTTACGAATTTTGAGGAACGACATAAGCTTATAACGGCGTTCCATTTCATTTACACACCAGTTTAGTGCACTAACTGCATCTTTCATGTCAGTGACTACAGGCGTTAATAAATGCGGAATATCGTTATAGTTAGCCAATTCAAGCTGTTTCGGGTCAATTAAAATTAAACGTAATTGATCTGGCGTATATTTAAGTAACATCGACAAAATCATCGAGTTAACGGCAACAGATTTACCTGAGCCAGTTGTACCCGCAACTAACATATGCGGTGCTTTTGCCAAGTCTGTTAGTACCGGATTACCCGAAATATCTTTACCCATTGCCATACTAATCAGAGCACTTGGGTCACGATATGCTGGTGTTTCCAACAGCTCAATTAAACGTACCATTTCACGGGCACTATTTGGTACTTCAATGCCAATATATGGTTTACCCGGAATAACCTCTACAACACGTACAGACGCCATAGACATTGAGCGCGCCAAGTCACGGGAAATATTAGTCACTTTAGATGCTTTCACACCCGGTGCTAAATCTAATTCAAAACGTGTAACAACTGGACCAGGCTGAGCTTCAACAACCTGCGCCTTCACATTAAATTCTTGTAATTTAATCTCAAGCAATTCAGACAAACGCGAAAGCTGCTCTTCGGTAAAGTTAACTTTCTTATTTGGGTCAACCTTATCAAGTAATTCAAAACCCGGTAATGTTGGTAAATCTAAACGCTTTTTGGCTACCTGCATTGCACGCGACATTGGTCGACCTGATGCATCTGTTAATGGCGCATCAAAATCGAATTCATCCTCAAGATTGTCTTCTGGCTTTCCAGCAGTTTCTTGCCAAGCTTCAATGAATTCTTCTTTTGAAAGCTTCTCTGCACCAATCGTAGTTTGAATAGGAGCTTTTACAAATGCTGAAGATTGCGCATAGCTACTTGCTTTGACCGGTTGAGTTGCTGGGGCAATATCTTCATCAATTAATAAGTCATCAAAATCATCAAATACTTGTTCATTTGATAAGTTTTTAGGTGACTGATTTAAATTTGATACAGGTGCAGATGTTTCAACTGATGGATGAGTTGTTTGCGGTGCTACTGCTGATTCAACATGATGATCTTGAACGAACGGAGTATGTACATCAGTAGCAGTTTTACTATTTGGAACTGCTGCAAGCAATTCATCAAAAATCTCATCATCATTCCAATCTAAGACTTGATGAATATTCGATGCTTGAGGTTGTGCTTGTTTAGCCTGATAAGCCGTTTCTTGGAATTGCTCATGACTTGGATGTTCATTTGAATCATCCGCAGCTCTTAACAGTGCATCAATTTCTTGCTTATGACTTGCATCATCGCGCTGTAGGGCACGCCAAACCTCACCTGTCGCTACTAAACGCTCACTGTCTTTTTTAAGCTGTTGAGCTTGTTCAAGCGTACGCTCAAAGTTTTCTGGCTGAGGCGCTGGTTTTTCTTCAACAGTTTCAGACTGACTTTGCTCTTTCGCTAACACATCGGCAAATAAACGCTCCGCCATTTCATCGTGTCGTGTAGAGCTAGCTTTGGTTTGAGTTTTTTCTGGCTGAACATTTAGCTCTGCTTCATCAGTAACGTCAGCATTAGGCATCTCGGCAACTTTTACCGTTGCTGTTTTATTTGCAGGCTGTGTAGTTAAATCATAAGCAGATTCATTTGGCGATACATTCTTATAGAATAAATCTTGTAAATAACTCGGCATTGCTTTGAGCGTAACCCATGTTTTGCTCCACTGCACCCCAAATGCCAAAGTGAACAATACCACTCCGAAAACCAATAAAAATAAGGTCGCACCATAAATTGTTAACAGTTGAGATAAGCTCTGCCCTAATTCATAACCAATAATCCCACCTGCCGCATTATCTAAAGTATCTGCAGGTACATTCCAGTGTAAGTAAAGCAAACTAGACACAACAAGAATTAAGAAGAACTGAGCAGCATAACGGAATGGACGGTTTAGAAAACTATGCGGCCACCAGACTTGAATCGCTTCAACAAATAAGAAAATTGGAATAAGTAAACTTGCCCAACCTAAAAAGCCAAACAGCAAATCTGCAATCCATGCACCGGCAATACCACTTGCATTGGATACTTGCTGAGTATCACTTGAAATATGCATCCAGCCCGGATCAAATGGCGTATATGTTACTGTCGCCAGAAACATATAAATACCAAAAGAGACCAAGAATAATGTCATCAATAAGCGCTGTGCATAAACACTTGACACCGCAGTCATATACTGTCCTGTAACCCATTTAATTATTGGTTTAGAGATGTGAAGACCTACATTTCAGATCTTCAACGAATGAACTTTATATTATGCACCTGTTCTTACAAAAAAGGTGCATGATTCTTTACAGTTGTTGTTAACATAAGGCTCTTCTATATTGTTATATAACTTAATTCGATTGTCCTGATCAATATTATCCACATTGATTTCACGCTATTGGTCGGCAATTTCACGTATAATTTTCAAAATTCTCGAAATAAATAAGGATACCCTCAATGAGTGCTCGTCATTCTCGGTTAATTATTCTCGGTTCTGGTCCTGCGGGTTATAGTGCAGCTGTATATGCAGCACGTGCAAATCTTAAACCAACACTTATTGCTGGTTTACAACTTGGCGGCCAACTTACAACGACAACCGAAGTTGACAACTGGCCGGGCGATCCTGAAGGTTTGACTGGTCCTGCTTTAATGGACCGTATGCAAGCACATGCTGAACGCTTCGGTACTGAACTCGTCTATGACCATATTAATGAAGTGGACTTAAATGTACGTCCTTTTGTTCTTAAAGGTGATATGGATGAGTACACTTGTGATGCATTAATTATTGCAACTGGTGCGACAGCTCAATATCTTGGTTTAGAGTCTGAACAAAAGTTTATGGGCCAAGGCGTGAGCGCATGTGCAACATGTGATGGCTTCTTCTATAAAAACCAAAAAGTAATGGTTGTAGGTGGTGGTAACACCGCTGTTGAAGAAGCGCTTTATTTATCAAATATTGCTGAACATGTAACACTGGTTCATCGCCGCGATTCTTTACGCTCTGAGAAGATTTTACAAGATCACTTATTTGCTAAAGAAAAAGAAGGCAAGATCAGTATTATTTGGAATCATGAAGTTGAAGAAGTCCTTGGTGACAATACTGGCGTAACAGGTGTTCGCTTAAAATCTACAAAAGATGAAAGCAAACAAGATGTACAAGTTCAAGGCTTATTTATTGCCATTGGTCATAAGCCAAACACTGGAATGTTTGAAGGCCAGTTAAACTTACGTGATGGCTATATTCAAGTACAAAGCGGTACTTCAGGTAATGCAACAGCAACTTCTGTAGCAGGTGTTTTCGCTGCGGGTGATGTTGCTGACAGTATCTACCGTCAAGCCATTACTTCAGCTGGTTCAGGCTGTATGGCAGCATTAGATGCAGAAAAATATCTAGATAATCTTTAAGTTTAGATATTTCAAACAGCCGTTATAAAACGGCTGTTTTTTTATCATTTATAATAATTGCTGGCTGCCTCAAATTAATTTTTATAGCATAACCCTTAAGCACACATTATTTTAGTTTTATGAACATACTACCTCTATCTCAATATATTTTTCCAGATCCAGAGGAAGCCGATCCAGATGGTCATGGTCTAATTTGCATTGGTGCTGACCTCTCCCCTTCTACCCTCTATGAAGCATATACTCACGGACTCTTTCCTTGGTTTAATGAAGATGAACCTATTTGTTGGTGGAGTCCTGAACCACGCTGTGTGATTTACCCTCAAAACTATAAACCAAGTAAATCGCTCATTCGGAACATGAAAAAGCACGATTACACCATTACGGTAAACCGTGCTTTTGAACAAGTCATTCGTTCATGTTCACTACCTCGAAGTTATGCTAACGAAACTTGGATTAGCGAAGATATTATTCAAGGTTACTGCGCGTTGTTTAATTCAGGTTATGGCTACAGCATAGAAGTTTGGCAAGACAAACAGCTGGTAGGCGGTTTATATGGAGTTACGATTGGTAAGGGTTGTTTTGGCGAGTCTATGTTTAGTACTCAAACCGATGTTTCTAAAATGGCTTTTTATACTTTAATGTTAATCGGTCAAGAAAATCAGCTTCCTTGGGTCGACTGCCAACTGGTAAATAGTCACTTAATTAGCTTGGGGGCTTGTACACTTTCTCGGCAGGAATATCTTAAATCGTTACAAGATGTAATTATTCACCCCTCTATCAATTGGAAAAAGTATCAAGAACGTGTATTTTCAAGTAAAACAATAGCATTAAATGCAAAATTAATGGAATGATAACAGGAGGGACCAATCATGAAATCATATCACCCGAAGTCCCTTTTAAATGATCTGCAGTACTATATTACTCCACCTCACGATTGCAGCTATTTAGAAAATAAGTCAGCACGTATGGTCTTTTTAGACCCGATTCACCGAATTGATGTGGTGACTCTGTCAGAGTTATCGCGATTAGGTTTTCGTCGTAGTGGTGACTTTGTATATCGTCCTGAATGTCATTTATGCAGACAGTGTTTGTCTTGTCGTGTACCAGTTGCCGACTTCCAAATGAACAGTATGCAAAAAAAAGCATGGAAGCGGAATCAAGACCTTACCATGACTGTTCTGCCAACACGGCAAGCTGCACAAATTCATTATGATTTATATGAACGTTACATTAACGAGCGCCATGCCGATGGTGATATGTTTCCGCCAAGTTTAGATCAATTTGAAAAATTCCTAGTTCATAGTTGTACAGATAGTTTCTTCTTAGAGTTATGGAAAGATAATCGTCTAATTAGCGTTTCTACATGTGATTTAATGGATGATGGATTATCTGCGGTCTATACATTTTTCGACCCAGACGAGCACCGCAGATCTTTAGGTGTTTATTCAATTTTGAATCAGATCGAATATGTAAAATCACTTGGTTTAGAATATCTTTACTTAGGCTATTGGGTACCCCACTCAGCTAAAATGAATTATAAGTCTCAATATACTCCACTAGAACTTTTATTAGATGGGCAATGGCGCCGCTTAAATAGATCATTATCGCCAGAGGAGATTAATCAGTTAGGTAACTCTCTCATGACAACGTTACCTTCTGAATGGAATAATTTAATTATTAAATAATCTGATTTTGTCTTGTTGTTAAAACAACAAGACAGTCATTTTAGAATAAAGACGCAAAATCGTCGGTACAGCTTTTTACCATAATAACGGCATTTTCACGCCCACCCTCTTGAGTTGGGTAATAATTGCGACGCACATCAATTTGATGAAAACCTGTTTTTTCGTATAAACCAATGGCTGCTTTATTACTTTCACGAACCTCTAGAAAAATTTGTACAGGTTGATTTTCTAACCGCTCAATCGAGGTTTCCAACAATTGATATCCTAAACCTTTACCTTGCATTTGAGGATCAATTGCCATAAGCAATAAGTTCGCTTCATCTAACACAGATTGTAAAATACAAAAACCGACGACCTTATTATTTAACTCAATTACCGTACACTGATAAGAGTTCACAGACTCTACAAATTGCTGCCTAGACCATGGATGTGTTTGAACAAGCTTCTCAATTTGGGCAACACTATCAATATCGGAGGCTTGCATAGTACGGATCATGAGTTTCAGCACATTTTTAGATTTCAAAGTAAACGTATTATAGAAACTTAAATAGAAAAAACGAGTAAAAAAAAGAGCAATTAAATTGCTCTTTTTCCGGACAGTTTTTTAAAGCCCTAACTTTTCACGCCAAGTGGCCAATAAAGCTGTCGTATCTGAATCATTTGGATGGAATTTTGGTCTTAAGAAATCAAGTAACTCAGGAATTTGACGGGTCATAAAACCTTTACGACCATACATAAACTTGAGCATGTACTTCGTATCTTTCCAAGTTAGCTTGTCATCAGTCTTAAGTAACTTAGCAGTAAAATAAGATTGTGTAGCGAAGATTAATGCCATCGCAATAATTAAAGCGGTTGAGCGCATAAAATAAGCTTTTGGCCCTTGCCCATACATACTTGTATACACATCAAACGCAACAGCTTTATGTTCATTTTCTTCTACTGCGTGCCACATCCATAAGTGATACATGGTGTCATCTTGGAACATGGCTTGAATTTCAGGATTTTGTAAAAGTTCAGCGGCAATCGTCGATGTAAAATGTTCTAAAGCACAAGTACCTGTCAAATCAATCATTTCTTTAGTATAGCCAAAAGGTTTCATTAACTTGGTTACAACTGCTGTACCCATTTTAATAACTGTACCTGTTTGCTTTTCCATTTTGCGAACATCATATCCATACGCTTGCGCAGA
Source organism: Acinetobacter nosocomialis (assembly GCF_041021905.1). Lineage (NCBI taxonomy): Bacteria > Pseudomonadati > Pseudomonadota > Gammaproteobacteria > Moraxellales > Moraxellaceae > Acinetobacter > Acinetobacter nosocomialis. The sequence goes on along the minus strand of NZ_CP157432.1, from coordinate 924,267 downwards.
AGCGTTAAATGCTAAATGTTCTTTAGAATGCATAGCTTCTTGACCAATAAAAGCACTTATTTCTTTTTGAAGAGCCGGGTCAGCAAGCTTTGGATCATTTCGTACTGCACGTGTACTATTTACAAAGAACTGCTCGCCTTCAGGAAAAAGAGCCGATAATGCTGTCATAAAGTGAGTTAATCCTGCATCGTAATTTGCCCAATAACGTGGGACTTGAGCAAATTCAAAGTCCATACGACGTACAGGGAAACTTGCTCCAGCACGATTAGAAATATTTACTTTAGCATTCATGTCAGACTCCTTTAAGTGAACCATCAATTCACTTATATCCTTATTTATTTTCTTAATATTTATAATAATACGCCTTTGAAAGCGCTATTTAAGTGCAGATGAGGACAGCAAATTATCAGATGAGGTCATCACTAGCCCCTTTCTGGAGCAAAATGAACATATATCAATTTTAAAAACGAGCAGTGGTTTCAAGACAATAAAAAAGGACTGCTAACAGTCCTTTTCACTTTATTTTTAATTTAAAGTCCAAGTTTGGCTTTCCATGATTTTAATAGGCTAACTGTATCTAAATCATTAGGATGAAAGCCTGGTTTAAAATAAGCCAACATCTCTTTAGCCATAGCCGTAATAATGCCTTTCGACGGGCTATAACCATATTTATAAATCACAGACAATTCATCTAAGTTTAATTTTTTATCTTCTCTTAAAAGACGGAGTACAAACGAAGATTGAATTGCGAAAATAAGCGCCATCGCAAATACAAGTGAACTTGTACGTAATGCATAAGCTTTAACACCTTTGCCAAATACGCCTTCGTATACATCAAAAGCTACGGCTTTATATTCATTTTCTTCTATTGCGTGCCAATACCACATAGTTGACATTGTTTTGTCTGTCATAAGCTCTTGAATATGAGTATTAACTAAAAGCTGAGATGCAATCGTTGCAGTAAAATGCTCAAGAGCCGTAGTCGCAGTTAAATCTACCATTTCTTGCGTCATACCAAATGGTTTTACGATCTTTGCAAAAGTTTTACGGGCAGTCTGAATAGCTGTATCAGTAAATTTTTCCAACGACTCTACATCATGACCGAACTTTTGTGCAGATGCATTAAAGTTCACATGTTCTTGAGTATGCATAGCCTCTTGACCAATGAAAGCACTAATTTCTTTTTGTAGCTCTTCATTGTTTTTAATCGCTGGGTGATAACGCACCGCACGTACACTATCAATAAAGAACTTTTCACCAGCAGGAAATAGTGCTGATAATGCTGTCATAAAATGTGTAAGGCCAGCAGAACCATTCATCCAGTATTCTGGTACATCATTAAAGTCAAAGTTCATACGACGTACAGGAAAGCTTGCTCCGGCACGATTCGTAATATTTACTTTAGCGTTCATAGTGAAAGCTCCTTGCTAGTAACCGTAGTTACTTAAACTTTATTGTTCGTTTTCTTGATTCTTATCATACAAAGTTAATAAAAAGGCTTAAGTGCAAATAGGGACATTGAAGTATCAGTTAAGGCCAGCTTTCTATTGAATTGTCGAACAATTAAACATAAAAAAAGCGCCCCAAAAGGAGCGCTTTTTCACTGAAAAGTGATTATGCAGTTACTTTCGCAACAACACCAGCACCTACAGTACGACCACCTTCACGGATCGCAAAACGTAGACCTGGGTCCATTGCGATTGGGTGGATTAATTCTACTGACATTTCAACGTTGTCACCTGGCATTACCATTTCAACGCCTTCTTTCAACTGGATCGCACCAGTTACGTCAGTTGTACGGAAGTAGAACTGTGGACGGTAACCATTTAAGAATGGAGTGTGACGACCACCTTCTTCTTTAGAAAGTACGTATACTTCTGCGTCGAATTTAGTGTGCGGCTTGATTGTACCTGGTTTAGCAAGTACTTGACCACGTTGTACGTCTTCACGTTTAGTACCACGAAGTAATACACCACAGTTCTCGCCTGCACGGCCTTCGTCAAGAAGTTTACGGAACATTTCTACGCCAGTTACAGTTGTTTTAACTGTATCTTTAATACCAACGATCTCTACTTCTTCACCAACTTTAACGATACCAGATTCTACACGGCCTGTTACTACTGTACCACGACCAGAAATTGAGAATACGTCTTCGATTGGCATTAAGAATGCTTTGTCGATAGCACGTTCTGGTTCTGGGATGTAAGAGTCAAGAGCTGCTACAAGAGCAAGAACTGATTCTTCACCGTAAGGACCTGCTTCACCGTTAAGAGCAGCAAGAGCTGAACCACGGATTACTGGAGTGTCATCACCTGGGAAGTCGTAAGTAGAAAGAAGTTCACGAACTTCCATTTCTACTAATTCAAGTAATTCTTCGTCGTCAACAAGGTCGCATTTGTTTAAGAATACGATGATGTAAGGTACACCAACCTGACGAGAAAGAAGGATGTGTTCACGAGTTTGTGGCATTGGACCGTCAGTCGCAGCACATACAAGGATCGCGCCGTCCATCTGAGCAGCACCAGTGATCATGTTTTTAACGTAATCGGCGTGGCCCGGGCAGTCAACGTGTGCGTAGTGACGAATTGGAGAATCGTATTCTACGTGTGAAGTATTAATTGTAATACCACGTGCTTTTTCTTCAGGTGCTGAGTCGATTTGCGAGTAATCTTTCGCTTCACCGCCGTAAGTTTTTGCACAAATAGTTGCAATCGCAGCAGTTAAAGTTGTTTTACCATGGTCAACGTGACCGATTGTACCCACGTTTACGTGTGGTTTATTACGTTCAAACTTGGCTTTAGCCATGATGATCTTCCTTTATTAACTACTCATGGAGGGTCACCCCATGAGCACTTGGTTTTCAACTAAGAATTAGTTAGGGCTTATAGTAATCGAAAGATTACTCGTCGTCACCTTTTTTACCGCCAGCTTGGAATTTAGCAATGATGCCTTCAGCCACGTTACGTGGAGTTTCAGCATATTTAGCAAATTCCATTGAGTAAGTCGCACGACCTTGAGACATAGAACGCATTTGAGTCGCGTAACCAAACATCTCAGCAAGAGGAACTTCTGCTTTAATTGCTTTTGTTCCACCAGGAAGATCGTCCATACCTTGAACCATACCACGACGACGGTTTAAGTCACCCATGATATCGCCCATGTAGTCTTCTGGAGTTTCTACTTCAACTTTCATGATAGGTTCAAGAAGGATAGGATCCGCTTTCATGAAACCATCACGGAAGGCATAAGAACCAGCCATTTTGAACGATAATTCGTCAGAGTCGACATCGTGGTAAGAACCGTCGAAAAGAACAGCTTTAACGCCTACAACTGGGTAACCAGCCAAGACACCATTCTTCATACGTTCTTGAATACCTTTATCAACTGCACCGAAGAATTCTTTAGGTACTACACCACCAACAACTTCTTCAGCGAATTCGTATTCTTTACCAGCAGTTTCAACGTCAAGCGGTTCTAAACGAACATATACGTGACCGAACTTACCTTTACCACCTGTTTGACGTACGAATTTACCTTCTTGCTCAACAGTTTTCTTAATCGTTTCACGATAAGCAACCATTGGTTTACCGATATTCGCTTCAACACCGAATTCACGCTTCATACGGTCAACGATGATGTCAAGGTGAAGCTCACCCATACCAGCAATAATTGTTTGACCAGATTCTTCATCAGTACGAACACGGAACGATGGATCTTCTTTCGCCAAACGGCCTAAAGCGATAGACATTTTTTCTTGGTCTGCTTTAGTTTTTGGTTCTACAGCCAATGAAATTACTGGCTCTGGGAATTCCATACGCTCAAGAGTAATGATGTTTTTCTCATCACATAATGTATCACCAGTTGTAACGTCTTTAAGACCTACACACGCTGCGATATCACCTGCACGGATTTCATCAAGATCTTGACGCTCGTTCGCGTGCATTTGCACGATACGACCGATACGTTCACGCTTAGCTTTAACTGGGTTATAAACCGGATCACCTTGTTTAAGAACACCAGAGTAAACACGTACGAATGTTAAGTTACCTACGAATTTGTCGTTCATGATTTTGAACGCAAGTGCAGAGAACGGAGCTTCGTCAGATGCTTCACGAGACGCTTTAGTTTCGTCTTTATCGTCAAGGATACCTTCGATCGCTTTAACTTCTGTAGGTGATGGTAAGAATTCAATTACAGCGTCCAACATACGTTGAACACCTTTGTTTTTGAACGCAGAACCACAAAGCATTACTTGAATTTCAGAAGCTAATGTACGAGCACGTAAACCAGCAATGATGTCTTCTTTAGAAAGATCACCTTCTTCTAGGTACTTGTCCATTAATTCTTCAGAAGCTTCAGCAGCTGCTTCAACCATGTTAGTACGCCATTCTTGAGCAGTATCAACTAGGTCAGCAGGAATATCACCGTATTCAAACTTCATACCTTGAGAAGCTTCATCCCAGATGATTGCCTTCATTTCGATAAGGTCAACAACACCTTGGAATGTGTCTTCAGCACCGATTGGCACAACGATTGGCACAGGGTTACCGCCCAAACGTGTTTTCATTTGTTCAACAACACGGAAGAAGTTTGCACCAGTACGGTCCATCTTGTTCACGAATGCTAAACGAGGCACTTTATATTTGTTTGCTTGACGCCATACAGTTTCAGACTGAGGCTGTACACCACCAACTGCACAGTAAACCATGCACGCACCGTCAAGAACACGCATAGAACGTTCAACTTCAATTGTGAAGTCTACGTGTCCCGGTGTATCAATTACGTTGATACGGTGTTGTTGGAATTGGTTAGCCATACCAGACCAGAAACAAGTTGTAGCAGCAGAGGTAATTGTAATACCACGCTCTTGCTCTTGTTCCATCCAGTCCATTGTTGCTGCACCGTCGTGTACTTCACCAATTTTGTGAGATACACCTGTGTAGAACAAAATACGTTCAGTTGTAGTTGTTTTACCTGCGTCAATGTGCGCAGAGATACCGATGTTACGGTAACGAGTAATTGGGGTTTGGCGAGCCATGATGTCTACATTCCTAAATGTTATCTTTAAAACAGGGCGCATCAATTAAATTGATGCGCACGAATACTCAAACGGGGCAACTTAAATACCCGCAAAGCCCCCACTTTGGTAGAGAGCAATGTTGAATCTAGCTACTGTATGCATGAGTATTCTCCTGATTAGGGACTGTTTTATCCGCTTAGAAACGGTAGTGAGAGAAGGCTTTGTTAGCTTCTGCCATACGATGCACGTCTTCACGTTTTTTGATCGCGGCACCTTTGCCTTCAGCTGCATCAAGCAACTCGCCAGCAAGACGTAAAGCCATAGTTTTTTCAGAACGCTTAGCAGCAGCATCTACTAACCAACGCATTGCTAAGGCAGTACGACGGGATGGGCGTACTTCCATAGGTACTTGATAAGTAGCACCACCAACACGGCGTGCTTTTACTTCGACCATAGGACGAACTTTCTCAAGAGTAGTCTCGAAAAATTCAACTGGGTCTACTTTGTTTTTTTCTTGAACGCGTTCTAAAGCACCGTAAACGATACTTTCAGCAATAGATTTTTTACCATCTTGCATTACGTGGTTCATGAATTTAGCGATTGTTTGGCTGCTAAATTTTGGATCTGGAAGGATCTCACGAGCAGCGACTACGCGACGTCTTGGCATTTTAATACACCTAATAATATGACACTTCAGGATAATCCAGCAGTTTGTACAAGTGTCATGTACACGACGCTGGCCTTACTATACGTCGCTTGAATTACAAATCTATGAAGAATTCAAACAAGCGAAACGCTAAAGGGCTTTTGGACTAGTTTCCTAGAATTACTTCTTAGGACGCTTAGTACCGTATTTAGAACGTGATTGATTACGATCTTTAACGCCGGCACAGTCTAAAGAACCACGAACGGTATGGTAACGTACACCTGGTAAGTCTTTAACACGACCACCACGGATAAGAACAACACTGTGCTCTTGTAAGTTATGACCTTCACCACCGATGTAGCTAGATACTTCAAAACCTGAAGTTAAGCGAACACGGCAAACCTTACGCATAGCTGAGTTAGGTTTTTTTGGTGTAGTTGTATAAACACGTGTACAAACACCACGACGTTGTGGACAAGCCTTCAACGCAGGAACTTTGGATTTTTCAACCAAAGTCGTACGACCCTTACGGATCAACTGATTCGTTGTTGCCATATGGCAATTCTCCCGTTATTAAAAAACCTTAAAAAGAAAATACCTCTTTTTAAGGGCACATAATTGTAAGCCAAGATGCAAAAATGGTCAACATGGCAATACTTACCAAATGTTGACCATATCAATGTTTGACAGGATGATTTACAAATTTAAATAAGGCTGAAACTTAATTTTCAAACCCTGTCTTTGTAATTGTATTGTTAAGAGTACTTTTGATCCTCTACAACCTCATCATTTTCAATTTCTAATGCTGGTTTTTGTTCACTGTGTTCATGCTCAACCACATGTTTTTCTGCAAGCTGCTCGATACCGTTATGAACATTTTCTTGCACTTTTTCTTCACTTTTTTCAGAAGTATTAGATTTGACCACAACAGATACTTTTGAAATTACATCATGATTTTCAATTTTATGATGTTGTGTTGCATGAACACTGCCATTTTCTCCAACATTTAAAAGACGCGGACTTGCCTTTTGAATAAGAGTTACTGCAGCATAGTAAGCTTGTAATGGTGACAAATGCTCACTTGGGTGTTCATTTAAATAATGTCGTGCTGCACCAAAAATAGCTTGTGCTTTATGGCCTACGTCTTCTTGTAACTTCCAGCTATAAACAGCACTAAGTACTGCACCAGCAACTGGAGTAAACTTGCCAACCGCAGCAAGTTGAGGAACTTTATTTAACCAGCTCCATTTGAACTCACCATTTTCATCGACTAACCAGCTTTTTAAAGTCTCAATATCATTTGAAGACCCAAGTACTTGCTGAAACTGTTGAATATCTTGTGTCTCTAACATATTACGTAAAGCTTTAAGTGCTAAAAGCACTGTCTGCTTCTCTGCAATCAGACTAATATCAACTTCTTTAAAAATAAATTCAACGACATCTTGATCAGTGGCTTCAGTCAAATCAAAACCGTGTGATCGTCCTGTTTGATAAATTGTTCTTAAAACCAATACTAAAGAAACAGGAATATCTACGGCTGCACCGACCATACCCGATACACCCGTAATTGCACCTTGAATACTTGCGATTAGTTTATTTTGTTCAATTAAAGCCTGACTTAAACGTTGTGAACGTGAAGTATCTTTTGTCAGCTCAAATAGGTCTTTAGCACCCGCCTCTTCTAAGATTTTTTCAGTCAGCGTACTTTTTGAACTAAAGTCATTTAGCCAATCAAATAAATAGCTCGATATTTTTTCATTCCAGTCAGGCGAAATAAATGTCGCAATACCATTGACCTTTCTAAAATGACGACCAAACACCTGACGCGTAACTTTAGGTAAATGTTCACGTAACATTTGTTGTGGACTTTCATACTGTTCCACTTCAAACGGACTTTTACTTCTAGCATTACCTTCTACTGTTTTACCACTTGCAAGTGGCTCAGCCAACTTACTAACCTCACCTATTTGGCTTTGCTGCAAGATGTTTAAAACAGTAGAACTGAGCTTTTTAGCCACTCCGAAGACCTGAGAAAACAAATTGTCAGATTGATTATTATTAAATTTTGTCATCCAGTACCTCGATTTTTTAATTTATCTAATTAGAGATAAATACTAGGTGGAATGTGGATTTATCTCAACTTGAATGTGTGTATTTTAGTTAACCCTAAATGCAACATACTGTGTATTTGGTTATTTTTTTTAAATGCAAAATTGACATAAAGATTTGCCATAAGAAATAAAAAACCTTTCTGCTATCATGGTAACAACGAAAACATATGTCTAATGTTCTTACAGCTATATTCTCCTATCATTTAATAGCTGCTCATGTTCATAGACTTTAAATATCACCATAAAGGGACCTGTAGATGAAACGTGTTGTAATCACTGGTATGGGTATTAACTCATGTATCGGTAACTCTTTAGAAGCAGTTACTCACTCACTTCAAAATGGAATCTCCGGGACACGTTTTAACCCAACTTATGCTGAACTCAATTTTAAGAGTCATGTCAGCGCTGCTGCAGAACAAGATTTTGACAATATTGATCGTAAATTAAAACGATTCATGGGCGTATGTGCAATGTACGCTTATAACTCTGCTGTTGCCGCTGTTGAACATGCTGGCTTAAAAGCAGAAGATTTAGCAGATAATCCACGTTATGGTATTGCTGGCGGTTCAGGTGGTGGTTCAACTGCTTCTGTTGTAGAAATGACTGAGCTTTTAGAAACTAAAGGTGCTCGTAAAGTTGGTCCTTTCTTCGTGCCACGTAACATGACAAACACAATTACTGCAAACGTGGGTGTTGCATTTAAACTTCAAGGTATTGCTCACTCAATCGCAAGTGCTTGTGCAACTTCTGCAGATGCAATTGGTTATGCATATAACCTTATTCAACTTGGTAAACAAGACCTTATGCTTGCTGGTGGTGGTGAAGAAGATCACTGGTCTCAAAGCTTATTGTTTGATGCTATGGGTGCTTTATGTTCTAAATACAACGACACACCTGAAACAGCATCTCGTCCATATTCAAAAGACCGTGACGGTTTCGTTATTGCTGGTGGTGGCGGTTTCGTTGTTCTTGAATCTCTTGAACATGCTCAAGCACGTGGTGCAAAAATTCTTGCTGAAGTTGTTGCTTATGCTGCGAACAGTGACGGTGCAGACATGGTTGCTCCAAGCGGTGAAGGTGCGACTCGTTGTATCTTGATGGCTCTTGAAGAAGCAAAACAACACGGCGTAGAAAAAATTGACTATGTAAATACCCATGGTACTTCTACACCAGCTGGTGATGTTACTGAACTTAAAGCAATGGAACGTGCTTTTGGTGAAGGTAAAGTTCCACCTTTAAGCTCAACTAAATCTATGACTGGTCATAGCTTGGGTGCTGCTGGTGTTCATGAAGCAATTTACTCTGTATTAATGCTTCAAAATGACTTTATTGCTCCAAACATTAACGTGACTGAGCTTGATGATGGCACTGAAGGTTTTGATATTGTGCTTGAAAAACGTGATGCAAAATTGAATACTGTAATGAGTAACAGTTTTGGCTTTGGCGGTGTAAACGCTTGCCTAATTTTCAAGAAGTGGGATGCATAATCCCACCTAGGATTAACGATGGATGCACCTTCTGATGCTTTTTTGTGGGTAAAAGCATTACATATTATTGCTGTGGTTTGTTGGTTCGCTGCTTTGTTCTACTTACCACGTCTTTATGTTTACCATGCAATGAGTGAGGATGCGGCAAGTCATCAACGCTTTGAAGTGATGGAACGTAAGTTGTATCGAGGTATTATGTGGCCATCTATGATTGCCACATTAATTACCGCCCATTTTCTCGTAGACTGGGGCGATGCAACTCGACATTACCATGAAGCCACATGGTTCTATTTAAAAGTTGGATTAGTGGCTTTATTAGTGATTTATCATTTAGTTTGTGGTTACTATCGCAAAAAGCTTATTGGAAATGCTCACTATAAATCACATAAGTTCTGGCGTTTTTTCAATGAAATGCCAACCTTAATTTTATTTGCTGTTGTGATTTTAGTTGTCGTAAAACCTCAGTTTTAACTGGGGTTTTTTATTATCTAAGATTTTTAACTGAATTCTTTTATTCATTTCACTGGCTTAACCTATTCATAATTTATTTTTCCGAGCAAAAGACTTTTACAGCAATCTTGATACATTCTTATAAAAACACCTCATCTTTTTTATAAATTCAATAAACAGTAAGGATAAAGCATGAAAAGTCTGGCTTTTATTCATCGTAACGATACTCGTTTTGCAGTCGGCGATTTTTATCCAGTTCTTTCTGTTTTTTCCTACCATGAGTTAGGTAATACACTCTCCCCCTTTTTACTACTCGACCATTTAGGCCCCGGAAAAATTGCACCGTCTATAAAACGTAGAGGAGTCAATGAGCACCCCCATCGTGGGTTCGAAACGGTAACATTTGTTTATGCAGGTGAATTGGAACACAAAGATTCATCTGGCGGAGGTGGGTCTATAAGTGCTGGCGATGTGCAATGGATGACAGCAGGCGCTGGTGTAATTCATCGGGAATTGTTTAGTGAAGAATTTTCTAAATCTGGCGGTGCTTTTGAAATGATCCAGCTTTGGGTCAATTTACCAGCAGCAGATAAAATGAATTCTCCACGCTATCAAAGTTTAAAGAAAGCTGAAATACCAGTGGTAAAACTGGAAAATGAGGCTGGATTTGTACGTATTATTGCCGGGCGGTTTAATCATGTTATAGGACCCGCGCTTACCCACACCCCTATTACTGTTTTGGATGTAGAGCTCCGCGCAGGTCAGCAAGCCATTTTCCCTGCTCAATCTGGCGAAACAACATTAGTTTATTTACGTTCAGGCCGAGTACAATTTCAAAAAGATGAAGAAGTCCTAGAGGAACAAGGTTTAGCAGTGATGTCAAACCAAGGAGAGCATTTCTCTATTACGGCTTTACAAAGTTGTAAGTTACTTATTTTGACAGGACAACCCATTACAGAACCGATTAATGGTCATGGTCCATTTGTAATGAATACTTATGATGAGATTTTACAAGCCTATGATGATATTAAAAATGGAAGATTTGCCAAGTAAAACAGCCTAACTACCGCATGCGAAACAAATCACAGTTATTTGCGTCTGTCTTTCAACATAGTTGATGTATGTTATGCTACAAATTAACAGATGAACTTATTTACTAGCAAAACTATGTTCACTCTCAACGCTTTTAAACTTCTCATATATCGGCAATTTATTATTTTCACCCTTTTTATTTTTCGTCACTTAAAAAGCTATCCAATTCGATTTCTTACACCAGAAGAAAAAGCTTTAGCGCAAAAGGTTTTTGGAGATTTTTTAGATTGTGACCGCCCTAAAATTATTGCTACTCGTTACTTACCTTGGCAAGCCCATGGAATTTTGATGGCTCCAAATGGAAATATTTATGTCAATCTTTCTGACTACAGTAGTAATTACGCGCTAGAGTCTAAATTCATACAAGGCATTTTTATTCATGAGTTGGCTCATGTCATGCAATACCAACGAGGTATTCATGTACTACTAAAAGGCGCCTTACTACAAACGGCCTACTATCTGAGTTTTAAATATTACAACCCATATAAATACACTTACCATCCTCAGAAAGCTTTTAGCTCTTACAATATTGAGCAGCAAGGAGAAATTGCTAGAGATATCTGTTCAGGTAAGCTACCAAATATTATTTGTTCACCTCACTTTGATTTGTAACTAAATAATCAAGATCGTCTTCAACGTAACTTTTTTGCTAACTTACTGGTAGAAAATTTATAAACAAAAAAATATGAAAATAAAGTTGAGATCTGAGTTTATTAATGTCAAATTATTGAAAATAAGTATAAAAACTTATTCCAAAATTTGGAGTGTTAAGGCAGTATACAAACAATAAAAATAATGAAGCTTGTTTCTATTGTATACAGAAAATCTCGTTATTTTTACGCAGAAAATATGTGATTGGTATATATTATTGATCTTGACATTTTTGTTTACTATTTTACTTGTTTATTATCGTGCTATACACATCGTTGAAAAATTATATTCATAAAAATCAACACTATGTGTATTTATATTCGTTATGATCTAGGATTAGGTTTGAATGAAAAGTTTTAAAGTTGCCCTTGCTCAGTTTTCTCCGCATATTGGCAATATTGACTCAAACACCCAAAAGATGATTGAGCAAGCAAATCAGGCGAAAAAACAAGATGCTGACCTGATTATTTTTCCTGAGCTTTCTGTGATTGGTTATCCAGCTGAAGACTTATTGTTACGTCCAAATTTAAATAAACGTATGCAAAAGGCTTTTGCTCAACTTAGCGAAGTTAAAGATATTGTGATGGTTTTCGGCTTCGTAAACCAGACAGAAGATGGTCAACGTTATAATTCAGCTGCTGTCATGAAAGACGGTCAGGTTTTAGGTGTCTTCAATAAACATAACTTGCCAAACTATGGCGTTTTTGATGAAAAACGTTATTTCCAAAAAGGCCATCAGCACTTGGTATTTGAGTACTTAGGTCATAAGTTTGGTGTACTCATTTGTGAAGATATCTGGTCAATCAATACAGTAAAACAATTAAGCCAATTAAATGTTGATACTGTACTTGTGCTTAATTCATCGCCATATGAAGTGGGTAAACCACAGCATCGTAAGCAAACATTAAGTGAACTTGCAAAACAACTTCATTTAAACATTGTTTATGTCAACCAAGTCGGTGGACAAGATGATTTAATTTTTGATGGCACAAGTTTTGTCAGCAACCAAAATGGTGAAATTGCTTTACAAGCACCAAGCTTTAAAGAAGACCTGTATATAGCTGAATTTGACCGCGATACAAAATTATATAAGGTCACCGAGTCTGCTCCTGCATTGGAAACTTTTGCAGAGATCTATCAAGGCTTAGTCATGGCAACACGTGACTATGTAGAGCGCTCAGGTTTTCCTGGAGTAATTTTAGGTCTTTCTGGCGGTATTGACTCTGCCCTTACGCTCGCTATTGCAGTTGATGCTATCGGTGCTGAAAGAGTTCAAGCTGTGATGATGCCTTATACCTACACTTCTCAAATTAGTGTGGAAGATGCAGCTGAACAAGCTCGCCGTATGGGCGTGACTTTCGGTATTGCTGAAATCCACTCAATCGTAAATAGCTTCATGCAAACTTTATATCCGTTCTTTGGTAATTCACCAGCCGATGCGACTGAAGAAAATTTACAAGCGCGCGCTCGTGGTACATTGCTTATGGGCTTATCTAACAAGTTTGGTAATTTAGTCCTTTCTACAGGTAATAAATCTGAACTTTCAGTTGGCTATTGCACACTTTATGGTGACATGGTGGGTGGCTTTGCTGTTCTCAAAGATGTTTATAAAACAATCGTGTTTGAATTAGCAAAATACCGTAATAGCTTAAGTGAAACTCCGGTTATTCCTGAGCGTGTGATTACTCGCCCACCTTCAGCAGAACTTCGTCCAGATCAAAAAGACCAAGACTCTTTACCTGCGTATGATGTATTGGATGCTATCCTTTATGCATACATTGAAGAAGATTTAGGTCAGGCAGACATTATTGCCAAAGGTTTTGATAAAGAAGTTGTTGAAAAAGTCATCCGTTTAGTTGATCGTAATGAATACAAACGTCGTCAAGGTGCGATTGGCCCGAGAATTACTTCTCGTGCATTTAGTCGCGAACGACGTTATCCGATTGTCAACGGTTGGACAGCGAATGACTGAGCAGAAAAACTCATCAAAAACCACAGCACTCGCTCAAGCACTTTTGCTTGAGCAGGTGGAATTTTTCAAAAAACAATTATCGATAGAAAACTCACCTATTTATTTCCAGCAGTTCATTCAACTGTTTATGCAACATGCTGACGAAATTAAACTTTATGAAGTTGTAGATTTAGAACAATTACAAGGCGTTGTGAAACGCTATGCTTTTGAAATGCAGCTGGGTGCAGGCTTACTTGAGTTTATTGGGGAAATTGCACAGCGTATTTATTTATCTGCCATGAAATCTCCAATTCAGCTACAAGACTTGGTATCCGATCACCAGTTTGAAATGTGGCTTTCCAAGTTTTTGGAAATGGAGCATATTCCTCAATATCTGAATGAGTTTTTAAGAACCAGCCCTTCTGTTCAACAGCTGTGCCAATATATTGCTACTTCAACCTTAGAACAAAAATTACCAAAATTTTTAACTGCCACTAAAGTGAATGACTACCATTTTGAATGGCAACATAAACTTAAAAAATTCTCGTTTTTACAGCAACAACGTCTCGAGCATAAACTTGAAACTTGGATTGCTAGTTTTATTCATGAACAACTTACAGAATTAAGTCTTTTGTCGGCTGAAGATTTAGAAAGCTTAGTGCGTCATATCTGGGAAGATATTAGGCATAAAAAAATGTATGAGTTTATGAAACAGCTCACTCCTCTCGATGTGGAAGAGTTCTTTGTTTTAATTTATGAATACTGGAAAGAATTACGTCAATCGCAATTTATGCAAGATCTTATTTTATATGGCGTCGAAGTTTTTTATGATTTTTATAAAGACCAAAGTCTATTTGAAGTGTTAAGTGAGATTGGTTTAACCGAAACCGATTTACAAACTGAAGCTTTACGTTTTTATCCGAAGGTTATGGATGCCTTTAATGAGCATGGTATTTTGGAACCGTTACTTCAAGCGCTCTTAGCTCCTTTTTATCAAAGCTCAAAAACACTCGATATGATTGCAAAACATTTTAGTGAGTAAAAAATAGATAAAAAGAAACCACGCAGGAGCGTGGTTTTTAAAATGGTGGCTATGACGAGACTTGAACTTGTGACCCCCGCATTATGAGTGCGGTGCTCTAACCAACTGAGCTACATAGCCGTAAACTGTGTGCGCATTATCTATAGTTCTGTATAGCAGGTCAATACTTCAAAACTCTTAATGCCCACCAAATGAACAAATATGATTCAGATCATCATTATTTGTTCATTTTTTAGCAAATTCATACTTTAAGCAATTGATCGGCCACAGAAATATATTAAAGATCTAATACTAGTTTTTTACCTTTTGCTCTTGATACACAAATCATCATGCTCTTTTGTGAAGCCTTTTCGGCATCACTTAAGTATTGATCGAAATGCTCTGCTTCACCTTCTAAAATAGCCGTTTCACATGTACCACAAACCCCTTCTCGGCATAGACATTCCACATCAATATTTAATGTCTCAATAGCTTGTAAAATAGTCTGGTTACTTTGTACTTCAATTTCCTGATTAGATTTGGCAAGTACCACCGTAAATGCTTCACCATCTTCTGGAACCGTTGAGGCAAATTGTTCCCAGTGAATGTATTCATCGCGGTAACGGTGCTTGTTACAACAATCAATCACCGCATCAATCATAGGTTTAGGTCCACATACATATACATGTGTGCCTTTTGGTTGCGATGAAATTAATTCGTCTAAGTTAAGCATGCAGCCTTCTGAATCAACATAACTAAATACGTGCTCTGCATGTTTTTGCTTTAGCTCATCAAGTAAAGCCGCGTGTTCAGGTGAACGGTAAGCATAATGTAGCTCAAAGTCAGCACCACGTGCCGCAAGCTCATCCATTTGCGGTAAAAACGGTGTAATACCAATACCACCTGCAATTAAGATATGTTTAGTACCTGTTTCAGCTAGCGGGAATAAATTTTTTGGTTCTGATATCTGGATTTCACAGCCTTCATTGCACTGATCATGCATGAAAACTGATCCCCCCTTACCTTCGACATCCTTACGAACACAGACTTGATAAGTTGATAAGTCTTGCGTACAGCCCATCAATGAGTAAGCATTGGAAAGTTGATCATTCATTTTGACAATAATATGGCTTCCCCCACTAAATCGAGGAAAGTTCTGCCCATCTTGACGTTTGAACGTAAACCGTTTGATTAAAGGGGTTAGCTGTTCCACACGAGTAACAACTGCTGGGAACATTTCATAATGACTAGCCATATTAGAATCCTTCTTTTACCGCATATTCTTGTTGTTAGGGCTTATCCTTAAAGCCCTAAACACATGTATTTAATAGTCATGAATTCTTCAAGACCATATTTTGAACCTTCACGTCCAACGCCTGATTGCTTCACACCACCAAATGGTACAACTTCATTTGAAATTGCTGTGGCATTCATACCGACCATTCCATATTCAAGCTGTTCCGACACTCGCCATAAACGTGAAATATTTTCGCTATACACATACGCTGCCAAACCGAAAATCGTGTCATTTGCTTGAGCAACCACATCTGCTTCATCTGTAAAACAAATAAGCGGCGCAACTGGACCAAAAATTTCTTCTTGGACAATTTCCATTGTACGGTCAACGTTCGTTAGAACTGATGGTTCATAAAAGGTTTGTCCTAAAGCATGCTGTTTACCACCACAGGCAATCTTAGCGCCTTTGCTCACTGCATCATCAATTAACTGTTGTGCTTTCAAAACTGCTTTTTCATTAATTAATGGGCCAATTTGTACGCCATCTTCCAAACCATTACCAACTTTAAATTTTTGTACTTCTTGTACAAACTTCTCGGCAAAAGCTTGATAAATATTGTCATGTACATAAATACGGTTAGCACATACACAGGTTTGACCTGCATTACGGAACTTGGCAAAAATCGCGCCTTGTACAGCTTTATCTAAATCGGCATCGTCAAACACAATCAGAGGAGCATTTCCGCCTAACTCAAGCGCCAATTTTTTAATGGTGCTTGAACACTGCTGCATCAGTAAACGGCCCACTGGCGTTGAACCAGTGAAAGTCAACTTTTTCACTTTTTCATGTGAAGTAAATACCGAGCCAATTTCTTGAGATTTACCAGTAACAACATTAATCACACCAGCTGGTATACCCGCCTTTTCTGCAAGCTTTGCAATCGCTAATGCACAGTAAGGTGTTTCATTGGCTGGCTTAATCACGACCGTACAACCCGCTGCTAAAGCTGGCGCTGCTTTACGGGTAATCATGGCAATTGGGAAATTCCACGGCGTAATCGCAGCCACAACACCCACAGGTTCTTTACTGATAATAAAACGCTGCTGGTTATTTACGGTTGGAATCACATCACCATAAATACGCTTGCCTTCTTCGGCAAACCATTGAATAAATGATGCAGCATAGCGAACCTCACCTTTTGCTTCTGCTAAAGGCTTGCCTTGCTCAATGGTCATGATTAAAGCAAGTTCATCGGTATGATCGAGAACCAGTTTATGCCAAGCCAACAAGATATCAGCACGATTTTGGGCAGTTAAAGCTTTCCAACTTTGTAAAGCCATATAGGCAGCTTCAACTGCTTGCGTTGCCTCTGCCGCTCCCATATTCGGAATTGTGCCAATTTCTTCCCCTGTAGCTGGGTTACTCACCGGAACAGTCGCATTCGACTGTGCAGCTAGCCATTGCCCATTAATATAGGCTTGTTGCTGAAATAGTTCAGTACTTTGTAAACTCGACATATCATCTTCCTAACTGAAGAATCAGGTGTAAGTCATCTTTACACCTGAATAAATCCATTTGTTTTATTTATGATGCTGCGCCACTAAATGTTGGAAGTAAGCGATACCATGCTCACTAATTCCTGAGCGTTGCTTGTCAGTCATAATACGGCCTTGACCACGATAACCACGTGATTTCAAACCACGTTGTACGCTCTCTACCAAGTTCAAATCTTCAGGACGGAATACATTGCGATACCATTCAATCAAATCTTTTTGATCTTGAGTCAGTTCTTCGTTAGTGAAGTAAATATCGTAATGCTGCAACGTCGTTTCTGCATCAACTGGAAACTCATAGATCACAGTCATGAAGTTGCTGCCCGGTGGTACGTTGAACATGGTACAAGGCCAAGTCCAGAACCCATGAAACTCAGGATCTGTTACTGATGGATCAAGCTTAAATGACTTCTCAGATGAACGCGCAAAACCGTACTGTAATGTCCAGTTTTGATGTGTGGTGTGCCAATATTTGTCGACTTGTACTGAGTCAGCAAAGCCCGGATGAGCAGGCCCACAGTGATAACATTCCAAGTAGTTATCGACAATAACTTTCCAGTTTGCTGGCGTTTCTGTTACAAAACGTGCCGCCAGTTTCAAATCTTTAATTACACTACATGCTTGATTTAAACGCTCAGCAAAGCCTGGAAGCTGGTCTTCTACACAAGTCGCATTTTCATCCATATTAATGAAAACAAAGCCTGCATATTCCTCGACTTTTAAAGGCACCATACTTGAGTTTTCTTTATCGAAAGATTCAACATGGTCACAGTTACGTGCCAATGCCAAGCTACCGTCTAGCTTGAAAGTCCATGCATGATATGGGCAAGTAATGACATTTTTTGCTTTACCACTGCCACTTAAAAGCTCATGGCCTCGGTGTGGACACACATTATAAAACGCACGTAGAACACTATCTTTACCGCGAATGATGACAATATTTTCACCAATTACTTTGCGGGTAATATAGTCATTTGGCTGAGCCAACTCACTGCCATGTGCAACACAAATCCAGCTTTTAGCAAAGATTGATTCTTTTTCATGCTCATAAACTTGAGATGAAGTATAGAAAACTTTAGGGAAAGTCCATGCAACATCTGGGTTTGCGCAAAAATCTTCAGGTAATTTTTCAACTGCACTCATGTTTTTACTCCATTAAATTCTTTTCGTCCAAATGACTCGATATTAAATTGATGTCTTTTCGGCACTGCTCAACATGCGATGTATTGCACTTAGCATGTGTTGATATAAATGTTGAACTTCCGGACAGTCACGCATCAGACGTAAACTGCCATGTAATAAACCTTTACCTAAATGAAACTCGTTAGGGATGCCTGCTTGTTCCAGTTTTTGGGTAAAGAGAGAACCGTCATCACTTAAAGGGTCATATTCTGCAACTGCCACAAAACTTGTAGGCATATCTGAAAAATCAGTTGCCAATAAAAGTGCTAGACGTAAATCCTGCCACTCTTGTGAATTCGGTGCATATTCCTTTAAATAAAAATGCATATCTTCAGCCGTTAACAACGGCGCATGGGCGTGCTTTTGCACGGCTGGGGTATCAAATGCTGTCGTTAAACATGGATAAACCAATGCCAGCCCTTGAGCTTGCAAACCACTATGTTGTAGATCCACTGCAAGAGCTGCTGCTAAATTACCGCCTGCGCTATCACCTGCTAGAACGATATTTTCGCTATCGATATGCCAAGCTGAACCATGCTGTTTAAGCCATTGATATACCGCTAAACAATCTTCAAAAGCTGCAGGAAAATGATGTTCTGGTGCTAAGCGGTAATCTACACCAATGACAATTGCATTTAAGTCCTGACATAAATAACTGGTAATAAACTCATGTGAATCGAGTCCACCGACCATCCAACCACCGCCATGTAAATACAACACACACGGCCAACCAGCTTCAGGTCGATTTGTTTTTGGTAAATACACACGAACAGGTACAGGATGCTCTGCATTTGCAACAACTCGGTCTTCTACTTCGATCTTGCCATCACGTGGCAAAGTGTAGTGTCGGCACATCGCGTCATATGCTGCACGAATTGAGTCAATATCTGCATCTGCTGGTGAATAAATGCTGCTCCAGTACACTAGGCTTTGCATTTCTTCACTTAAGACATAAGTAGTCTGTTCACGTGTCGTCATTACCGTTCCCTCTAGCTGGTTTTTCTATCCAGTTTGATTGAGCTTGCAAGCTCAAGCTGCATCCGTTTTGCATGTTCATCTTGAGACTGGTTTAAACCAATTTCCGCATCATCATAACCTTGTTGCTCAATTAAATGCGATGGGACTTTGGCATAATCCTGAATTAGCCATTTCACTAAGCCATAGGTTTGAATCAGAATAATCACGATGAATGGTAAAGCCGTCACAATAGTTGCCGTTTTCATGGTGTCTAACGGTGCTTTACTAAAAATCATGGCAATTGGAACTAAAGTCAGCATGACACACCAGAACAGACGAGCGTTTGGTGATGGATCTTGTCCTTCACTTAAACCGCGTGTACATGTTGCTGAAACCGCATATCCGACCGCATCCATATGTGCTGCCAAGAACACCACCATGATGCCGAGGAAAATCCACATCATGAGTTTTCCGGCAGGTAACAGACTGAGCAATTGACCAATCGCAACCTCACCACCCTGTTGACTTAAGATTTGCGGTACATTGACAGCCCCATGAATAAAGCTATAAACGCTGTAGTTTTCAAACACACCAAAGATAAACCAAAGACCGACACTGCCACCAATTACCATGGCAAAGATCACTTCTTTAATGGTACGACCTTTAGAAACACGCGTTACAAAGAGTGCCACACCCGGTGCATATGAAATCCACCATAACCAGTAGAAAACAGTCCATTCTCGAGTAAACTTGCCGTCACCCATTGGGTCGGTAAACAAACTCATATCGACAAAGTTGGTAGCCATTAACCCAAAACTCATTAATGAGTTATTCAAAATGAACTGAGTCGGGCCAAAGCAAAGTACATAAATTGCAAATAACACTACACCCAAGCACACCATATGGCTTAAACGCTGCATGCCCTTGTCCATACCTACATAAGAACTGAGTGCGAACAGAACTGAAACTGCCAAAATAATGATGACCTTGGTCATAAAGGTATTTGGTATGCCTGTGAGCTGAGACAAAATATTGGTAAATGTCACGGCAGTGAGTACCAATGAAATCGTCAATGCACCAAACATGCAAAGTAAGAACATTAAGTCGACTAAACGACCAACCACGCCAGTTGCTTTAAAACCTGTCACAGCCTCAATTACTGAAGCTAAGCTTAATCCCTTGTTTTTTCTCACATGATAGCTGTAGCACAACGAAATTGATGCCAAAGCATAAATTGCCCAAGCACTTAAGCCAGAGTGAAAAAACGAGTAAGCCACGCTATATTTCAATGCTTCTGCTGACTCAGGCGGTAAGCTCAAACCAGGAGTTTGATAATAGTAGGCCCAGTCCAAAAAGCCCCAGTACAGTGTGGAAGAACCAATACCTGACAAGATGAACATAAAAATCCATGACATTGTGCTGTATTGAGGTTTTCCTTCTCCAAGCTTAATTTTTCCGTATTTACTAAAGGCAAGACCAAAAGTAAAAATGATGGCTAAAAAAGCAAACAGTAATACTGGGGTTGTAAATACCGATGTCGTCCATTGCATCCACGTTGCAGCAATCTTGATCGACTCTTGCGAATAAATCGCCAAACCAGCAACTGAAATAAATACAAACAGTAAGCTGGTTACGGCAAGAACTTTATCCGTATAAATTTTTGTGTTTTGATTATCCATATCCATACATCCATTTTTGGATGGCGTTATTCCATAGCGAATACGTCCATTTTAGTTTGGGCTACACATGATGCAATTGCATCTCCTACCTCATAAGTTTTCGCCTGACCACCGATATCGGCTGTTTTTGGTCCATTAATTAAGACATTCTCAATCGCGTGCATAATATCCTGACCTGCTTGGATACAACGCTCGTCTTCTTCACCAAAGAATTCGAACATCATGGCACCCGACCAAATCGCAGCGATTGGGTTGGCAATTTGTTTACCGTAAATATCTGGTGCTGAACCATGGACAGGTTCAAACAGTGATGGAAATTTTCTTTCTGGGTTTAAATTTGCCGATGCCGCTAAGCCAATGGTTCCCGTACATGCAGGACCTAAATCGGAAAGAATATCGCCAAATAAATTCGATGCTACAACCACATCAAAACGCTCAGGCTGCAACACAAAACGCGCCGCTAAAATATCAACATGCTGTTTATCAGCTTGAATTTGTGGATATTGTTTTGCCATCGCATCAACGCGCTCATCCCAGTACGGCATGCTCACTGCAATACCATTTGACTTGGTCGCTGCGGTAATTTTTTTTGCATTACGCTGATTTGCAAACTCAAATGCATAACGCAAAATTCGATCTACGCCATGACGTGTAAATACGGCTTCTTGTAAAACAAACTCTCGGTCTGTCCCTTCAAAAGCTTTACCACCAATGGCTGAGTATTCACCTTCACTGTTTTCACGAACCACGTAAAAATCGATGTCACCCGGTTTTTTACCCACTAATGGACATTTCACCCCTGGCATTAAGCGCACTGGACGTAAATTCACATATTGGTCAAAACCACGACGGAACTGGAGCAGCGAACCCCAAAGCGAAATATGGTCAGGCACTTTATCTGGCCAGCCTACAGCGCCAAAATAGATTGCATCGTAACCTTTTAAGATTTCAAACCAGTCATCCGGCATCATTTTGCCGTGCTCAAGGTAGTAATCGCAGCTTGCCCAATCAAAAGCATCTAACTGAAGATCAATGCCGTACTTTTCTGCTGCTGCCTTTACAACCTTAATGCCTTCTGGTAGAACTTCTAAACCAATGCCATCGCCTGCAATCGTGGCAACTTTATATCTTTTTGCCATAAGCTTCCTTCACACCTTCGACTAATATCCTTGTATGACTTAAACATGATGTTTTAAGCAAAAATGATCAACAACAGAACTATCACTCCAATGGACACGGATCGTGAATAATCTACCTAACCTATCGGATTTAAAGGTTTTTTGCACAGTCGCCAAACTAAAAAGTTTTGTCGAATCTGCTGAGGAACTCGGGACATCGCCAGCTTTTATTAGCAAGCGAATTAATATTTTAGAAAACACGTTGAGCTGCAAACTTTTTCATCGCAGCACGCGTCACGTTAGCCTGACAGAAGATGGCAAACTCATTCTTGAGAGAGTTTCAAATATTCTTGAAGAATTTGATGAAGTCTGCGAACTGGTCAATAACCCGCTCAGTACGCCTACGGGTCGTATGGATATTATTAGTAGCTTTGGTTTTGGCAGAAAACATGTCGCACCAATTTTGTCTAAATTAATGATGCTCTATCCAAAACTACAGATTCATTTTGATACCATCGACAATACCAAAGACCTGATTCAACACAGTATTGATTTAGACATCAGAATTGGTAATGAAATTGCACCCAATATGATTGCGAAGAAGCTGGCTTCTAATTTTCGTATTTTGTGCGCGTCACCGAGTTATTTACTTAAACACGGCGTACCTGACAGTATTGAAGATTTGCAAACACATGACTGTTTAACAATTAGTGAGCGCGATCAATCCTCAGTTTTATGGAAATTTAGACATGCTTCTGAAGATGTCTCAGTACATATCAAACCACGTTTTGTTTCAAATAACGGTGAAATTATTCATCAACTTGCCATAGAAGGTCACGGTATCATTTTCCGCTCGATTTGGGATGTTGCAGATGAATTGATTACCGGCCAACTTCAACATATTTTGCCTGCGTACTGGCAAGATGCAGATATTTGGGCAGTTTATCCATCACGTCTGAAAAGCTCCTCCAAACTGCAAACCTGTATTTTGTTTATTCAAAACGAATTGCTCAATCGTTTACAGCATGTGCAAAACCTAAACCGCGGACAACTCATTTCACCAGCCGTCAAACGAGAACCACCGCCTGAAAAAGTCTTTCTATAAAAAAAACCTAAGTGAGCCTATTCACTTAGGGTAATCGTTTGCTTTTAAATATTAGAAATAATATCCAATTGAAAGATAAAACAGTTTATCCCAGTCATTACTACTACCTTGTGCAAGGCCATTTGCCCCACCACCTACCATTGGATCATTTTTACTCATAATATATTCACCCTGAATACCAATAGCTTTGTAATTAAAATAAACGCCTGCAATTAAACGCTCAGAGTCTTTATAGCCATCCTCATCTTTGAAAAAGCGACTATGAGAAATATAAGGCTTAATATTGGTAAGTTGATGAAATGGCTGAGCGAAGGTGTAATTAATTTCATTAACCAAATACTTACCCTTATTCGCTACTTGATATGGATAGTCGAAAGCACCAATAGTTGAACTATTTGGAAATAAATCATCTCCATTCGTGACATGTTGCTTACCTGCTAAGAACATCCATTGCCAAGCTTGGTATTGTGTTTGAGCAAACACATTCCATGACTTACGATGTCCATCTATGTTTGTTCTTTTATTTTCTAAATCAGAATACCAAAACGAACCACCCAATTCTGTTGAAAAATTTTGAGCTTTATCAATTTCAAATTTTCTAGATGCGCGGCCAATCCACATATTTTTTTCTTCAATATTAGTGCCATTGGACAAGTCATCAGCTTCAACAAAATTACCACTATATCGGCTTGAGTCCTTTGAAGTACCCTTATAATTTCCACCATCAGATGGATAAAAACCTAAGGTCAAATTATATTTATCATCTGCAAATTTATATTTAATTCCTAAATTATCAATATCTTCTAAACCAACGGTATTTAAAAGTGTCTCGTAATAACTGCTGCCCCAAAATTCTCCAAAGCCAAAATCAACAGGTTGTAAACCTACTGTAACTCTTTGTTGGTCAGACAGTTTATAACCTGCCCATGCTTTTTTTAGAAAAATTGCATCACACAGGCGATTATATTGGTAACAACGAGCATCTAAGCCCGCAATCCAATCTGGATTTTCGTAACCCAACACTAATTTAATATCTGTGAGTCGCCAGTCATCATTTTGAGAGCCTTCATTGGCCCCAACCACATAGTCCTTATGTAAATAACGGGAACGTACCGCACCAGACACTTTAAATTGACCCGAATCTAAAGTTGGATCACCCCAACTCAAATCAGCCGCAGAAACTTGTGCTCCAGCAGTTAAGCTTAGAATTCCTAAAAATAATAATGACCTTTTCATGTCTTCAACATCCTTGTTAAGTGTTATAAGAACATGAAGAAATTGGGTTAGACAAACAATGCCAGAACTATAAAGTCGGTCTTTACAAACTGTGTTTAATCAAAAAATAAGCATAAAAAAAGACCACGCAGGAGCGTGGTCTGTAAAATGGTGGCTATGACGAGACTTGAACTTGTGACCCCCGCATTATGAGTGCGGTGCTCTAACCAACTGAGCTACATAGCCGTAAACTGTGCGCGCATTATCTTAGCTTCTTTACCGCGCGTCAAGAAAAATTTTAAATAAAATGAGGTGAAGTGAGCCTATAAGCCGGGTTCTGTCGAGGATGGTCATTCCTCTAGGCGTACAATCACTCATACGCTCAAGCGACCTACCCGAATCCAGTACGGGCCGCACCTAGGATTCCTATTTGGTCTTGCTTCTGGTGGGGTTTGCCATGCCGTGAACTGTTACCAGACACGCGGTGCGCTCTTACCGCACCCTTTCACCCTTACCTCACGAATGAGGCGGTCTACTCTCTGCTGCACTTTCCGTCGGCTTTCACCGCCCAGGCGTTACCTGGCACCCTGCCCTATGAAGCCCGGACTTTCCTCTCCTGCTTCAGTCACGGAGACCTCCACAGCAGCGACCATCCGGCTCACTTCGAGGGCGCATATTAACAAATTTATTCACTAATTGCTTGTGCTTTTTTGAGCAATTAATCTTTTATATTTGTCTAATAGCTGTTCTTCCGTTTCCTCATGCTGCGGATCTTTAGGAATACAGTCGACTGGACAAAATAATTGACATTGTGGCTGATCATGGTGACCAACACACTCTGTACATAAATCTGGATTAATTTCATAAATCACTTCACCCATAAAAATAGCTTCATTTGGGCAAACTGGTTCACAAACATCACAGTTTATGCACTCATCGGTGATATATAACGACACTTTACCAACCTTGTTGATGTTTACGTTCAAAAGCTTCAACCACAGCTTGCGGAACAAACTTGGTTACATCACCTTTTAAGCGTGCAATTTCTCGAATCAACGTCGAAGAAATAAAAGAATACTGTTCGGAAGGTGTTAAAAACACGGCTTCAAAATGTGGGTCCAACTGGCGATTCATATTAGCCAATTGAAACTCATATTCAAAATCAGATACTGCTCTTAAACCGCGAAGTACTGCTGTAGCCTTTTGTTCTTTGAAAAAATTAACCAATAAACCATCAAAACCTACAAATTCAACATTTGATAGATGGCCTAATGATGACTGTGCCAGTGCAACTCTCTCTTCTAGACTGAACAAAGGATTTTTATGATGTCCAATTGCAATTGCTACTACGACCTCATCAAACATTCTTGATGCTCTAGTAACTAAATCAACGTGCCCATTTGTGATAGGGTCAAATGTTCCAGGATAAATTACACGCGTTTTAGACATCCGCTAGTACTCTAATTGTATTGTGCACCTATTTTAGCAAAAGTTATACATGAGGCGAAATATTGATATGTGGGAAAAAACTTCACCTTGGCATCAGTTTACGGCACAATAGGGGCAATTGTGGAAGTTTGAATTATGGCGAAAGCAACAGTAGTAAAGAAACATAATGGCGGAACCATCGCACAAAATAAACGTGCCCGTCATGATTATTTTATCGAAGAAAAATTTGAAGCTGGCATGTCTTTACTCGGCTGGGAAGTAAAGTCTTTACGTGCTGGTCGTATGAGTTTGACAGAAAGTTATGTCATTTTTAAAAACGGTGAAGCATTTTTATTTGGTGCACAAATTCAACCGCTCCTTTCTGCATCTACACATATCGTGCCGGAAGCTACACGTACACGTAAATTATTATTATCTCGTCGTGAACTTGAAAAGCTTATGGGTGCAGTGAACCAAAAAGGTTATTCGTGCGTTCCATTAGCATGTTACTGGAAAGGTCATCTGGTCAAGCTTGAAATTGCACTCGTGAAAGGTAAACAACTCCACGATAAACGTGCGACTGAAAAAGAACGTGACTGGCAACGTGATAAAGCCCGTATATTTCATAAATAATAGACTAAAAAGCCTCTATAAAGAGGCTTTTTTATTTTTTACTAATTTAATCTATATAAAAGTCCAGCAATATATTCACCAAACCATTTAGCAGTATCTAAATCACCTTGTGGCGGTGTAATTTCAACTGGTGCATTATCTGATTGAGTCATTAAACCTAAACAGCTCGATAAACGGTTTAAATCAGTTTCGGTATGACCTGTTGTCATTAAAGGCAAACCAGACCAGAGCATGCCATGCTGCATCGCAAAAATATTAAGTTGTTGCAAAACCGCTAGCTTATCACCACTCAGGCCACCTGAGTTTGCAAAACCCGCTGCTAATTTGCCTTGCCATAAACGATTTTTCCAGCGTTTGGAGGTACTATCCATAAACTTTTTAAAGTCGGCAGTTACACTCCCCATATATGTTGGAGAACCAAAAATAATACCCTGTGAGGCATCTAAAACATTCCAGTCAATGTGCTCAATATTCATCACATGTACTTTAACACCCATCACTTGTGCACCAGCAGCAATAGCAGATGCTACCTTTGCGGTATGACCATATGGACTATGATAGACGATAGAGAGATGTTTTTCAGGCAAAGACATAAGCTTAATATTTTAGCGATTTTTTGTATTTTATCATTTTATTAAAAGTTGCTAAACCGTGATCTAAGAATATCAAAAATTAGCTTTTAAGCAGTTTATTTAAGTAAATACTGAAAATACAAAAAAATAAAAAAACTCCCTTATATTATTTTTAAATTTAAATAACATAAGGGAGTAATATCACAACAATCGTACTTCTAAAATTAAATACGATTTTTATAAATTACATAAAAACAAAAGTTGCCATACGGCCAGTTTTAGCATCACGGCGGTAAGAGAAATACTCTTCTTGCTGTTGATATGAACATTGATCGCCGCCTAAAACTTGCTTAACACCAAGGCTTTGCAAAATAAAACGAGCAATCGCGTATAAATCTGCATGAAATTTATCTGGAGCTGCTCCATCAATAAATGCAGTTTCCAATTCAGGATATTTACTACAAAAAGCAGTTTTTACTTCGGCTCCAATTTCAAAACAAGGTTGACTAATCGCAGCTCCTAACCACGCCCAAGTTGGAGGGCTTTGCATTGCAGCAACTGTATTTTCAATAATACCGCCCGCCAATCCTCGCCACCCTGCATGTAAGTTGGCAACTTCAGTGCCCTCTGCGTTACCAAGTACTACAGGCAAACAATCGGCTGTCATCATCATTAACGCATGACCTTTGGTTTGAGTAACCAATCCATCGCCAATTAATGCTGTAAAGGGAATTTGTTCATTTACCGTATGACAAATCGTACTATGCGTTTGGGTCATCCATGTCATTTTCTTAACACCAAACTGAGCAAATTCGTCTAAAAGCATCATTCGATGCTGCTGAACGCGTGCAGCTTCGTCTTTAACGTGTAAAGCAAGATTAAACCCAGTTAATTCGGTTTGGTCCGTTGGCAAAGCCAAAGGATGTTGAACACGTGTCTGCCCTACAAATACGCCTTGCGGTAAACCTTGAACAAATTCCATATGCATGTCCTTAATATGCAGCGTTTTCTGAACGTAGCACATTAACCAACTGAGTAAAATCTTCAGGCCAAGGTGCTTCAAATAACATTTCTTCACCAGTACGCGGATGTTTTAAACCCAACTTAGCTGCATGCAATGCTTGACGTTTGAAACCACGTAAAGTTTCAATGAGTAATTCAGATGCACCAGCAGGTACACGTACACGGTTCATATAAACCTGATCACCAATCAAACCGTAACCAATATAACTAAAATGCACACGAATCTGATGAGTTCGGCCTGTTTCAAGACGAGCTTGCACACGAGTAAAATCTTTAAAACGCTCTTTTACGTTGTAATGCGTCACTGCATCACGCCCACCCGGTAAAATCGCCATTTTCACACGGTCAACTGGGTGACGTTTAATTGGCTCATCAATCGTACCACCAGCAATAATATTTCCATAAACAACTAAGTCATATACACGATAAACCGACTTATTTGCCAATTGTTTACTTAAAGAAAATTGCGCTTCTAGTGTTTTAGCAACAACTAATAGTCCACTGGTGTCTTTATCAATACGATGTACTAAACCAGCACGAGAAAGTTCTGCCAATTTTGGAAAATGATAAAGCAAGGCATTCACTAAAGTTCCAGAGGTATTACCTGCTCCTGGATGTACAACCATCCCTACTGGTTTATTAATGACTAAAATATCATCATCTTCATAAACAATATTAAGTGGAATGTTTTCAGGTTGACTCGTCGTCTGAGCTTCAAGCTCAACTTCGAGCGTAAGTAGCTCTGTCCCTTCACAACGATGCTTAGGTTTAACAATGTTACCATTCACCAACAGATGGCCATCCTTCAACCATTGCTTGAGCTTTTCACGCGAAAACTCACTCCACACCATGGCTGCAACTTGGTCGATACGTTGCCCTAAGTAGCTTTCATCTAACTGAACTTGCAACGATAAACGTGTTGCAGTTGTATCAGAAGTATGGTTATCTGCATCCTCAGAATCTTCAAGTAAATTGAAGTCGGTTTCAGAGAAGTTTGTGTTTGAAGATTGTGCTGAAGTCATTTGATCATTGAGATAAAAGTGGTTTAATAGCGCAATTGTAGCTCATTGCCCAACATAACAGAGGAGTTTTTATGTCGCTACCACGTTATAAAATTACGATGCTTGCCTTATCTCTAGGTGTAGCGTCTGCATTTGTGGGCTGTAGCAGCAATCCAAGTAAAAAAGAAGTGGTCGATACTGGCCCGCAATCTAGTGAACAAGCATATTTTGAAAAGGCCCAAAAATCTCTTGATCGTGGTCAATATCTTGAAGCTACTAAATCTTTAGAAGCGATTGACACCTATTATCCAACTGGACAATACGCGCAACAAGCACAACTCGAACTTCTCTATTCAAAATTTAAACAAAAAGATTATGAAGGGGCGATTGCTCTAGCTGAACGCTTTATTCGTTTAAATCCTCAGCATCCAAATGTAGATTATGCCTACTATGTACGTGGCGTATCTAACATGGAGCTGAACTATGACAGTTTATTGCGCTACACATCTTTGCAACAATCACACCGTGACATCAGTTATTTAAAAGTTGCTTATCAAAACTTTGTTGATCTGATTCGCCGCTTCCCAAGCAGCCAATATTCTGTCGATGCAGCACAACGTATGAAATTTATTGGTCAAGAGCTTGCTGAAAGCGAAATGAATGCTGCACGCTTTAACGTTAAACGTAAAGCATGGGTTGCAGCAGCTGAGCGTTCACAATGGGTTATTGAACACTATCCACAAACACCTCAAATACCAGAAGCATTAGCAACTTTGGCATATAGCTATGACCAGTTGGGTGACAAAGCAACTTCACAACAATACATTGAAGTTTTAAAGCTTAATTATCCTAGCCTTGTTAATAAAAATGGCACAGTAAACATGCGTGCTGCCCGTAAAGAAGGCAACTGGATTAACCGTGCTACCTTGGGTATTCTCGGCCGTGAATCTAAGTCTACAACACCTGATACTACGACTACTGAAACAGAACCTAAACGTAGTCTACTGAACCGTGTAAGCTTTGGTTTAATGGGTAATTCTGGCAAAGAAGAAACTCAAGAAACAACAAAAGCACCGGTTGAGACTCCAAAAACTGAACGTAGCTGGACTAACCGTTTAAGCTTCGGTTTACTTGATAAGCCTGAAAAAGCAGCAGAAGGTGCAACCACTGCACCTGCAGCATCTTCAACTGAACCGGACGACGCTGCTCAATAAGTCATAACAGCTTAAAAATAACCAACAAACAGGCAAGTGATATGACTTGCCTGTTTGTTTTTATAAAATAGTAAAATATTTATCGGGCATATCTCGTTTCATCATGTCAGAATAATCTGACCTATCGCATCATTAGTTTAAACACGGTTATCTGAATTATGGCAATTCCACAGCATACGATTGATCAGATTCTAGATCGGACAGATATTGTCGATCTGATTGGTCAACGTGTGAAATTGAAAAAGACCGGACGAACATATTCTGGTTGTTGCCCTTTTCATCAAGAGAAAACCCCTTCTTTCCATGTTTATCGCGATAAACAGTACTATCATTGCTTCGGTTGCCAAGCAAACGGCAATGCCATCCGTTTCCTAATGGATATTGATAACCGAAACTTTATCGATGTAATGAAAGAGTTATCGAGCAATGCAGGTGTCGAATTACCCAAAGATAATACCGATAATAAAAAACTGTCTTATACACGCCAGGTTACCAAACCACCAGTTCCAGCAAAAACAGTTGTTGAACCCAGTACTCAAGCACCTGTAGATGATCAGTACAATACACTTGAACCAGTGTATTTTGATGATCCTTTTGCCCAGTTCGAACAGCCATTTAATTTTGAGGAACCTGTACAAGAAGGTAATTTATACGACCTTCTAGAAAATGTTGCCCAGTTTTATGAGCATCAATTACCGACTAGTCAAAAAGCCAAAAATTACTTTAAGCAACGTGGTTTAAGTGACCAGACTATTCAGTTCTGGCGTTTAGGTTATGCACCAGAAGACTGGCAGCATCTAGAAAAAGCTTTTCCTTATGATATTGAGGGCTTAAAGCAACTTGGCCTCATCCGTTCAAGCGATAGTGGTCGTGACTTTGACCTTTTACGTGATCGTGTCATTTTTCCAATTCGAGACCCGAAGGGTCGTGTAGTTGGTTTTGGTGGTCGTGCACTCAATGACGAAATTAAACCTAAATACATCAACTCACCAGACTCAGAAGTTTTCCATAAAAACCAATTACTTTATGGTTTATATGAAGGTAGAAAATTAAAGTCTAACGACTGGTTAATGGTTGAAGGATATATGGATGTTATTGCTTTACAGCAATATGGTATTACAGGCGCTGTCGCGACTTTAGGAACGGCAAGTAATACAGAACACCTTAATATTTTATTTAAACAAAATAATCGAATTACAATTGCCTTTGACGGCGATATAGCAGGTCAAAAAGCAGCACGTCGAACTTTAGAAATTGCGTTACCACTTCTAAATGATGGACGTGAGCTTAAGTTCTTTGTATTACCAAATGATCACGATCCAGACTCATTAATTCGACGTGAAGGCCTCGAAAACTTCCAAAGACTTTTACAGCAAGCGCCCCTGCTCTCTGACTTTGTTTTTGCCCATCTTACTGGCCAACATGACATTAGTACGCCTGAGGGCAAAAGTCTTGTCATGGGCGAACTAAGAGAACTTACCGAGTTATTACCCAAACAGGGATCTTTCCGTTATCTATTAACCCAATCTTTCCGTGAAAAGTTAGGGTTAGGTAAGCGCTTTACCCCACAAATTAGTCATGATGCATCGTTATCTTTTAATATACAGACAAAAGATGAAGACTTTGCTGTCGCAATTTTGATGCACCATCCGTTTCTTTATATTCATTTTGAAGGATTACGGGCTTATATTCCACAAGATGAATTATTGGCTAAAATATTAGCAATTCTAAATCGTATATTTGATGAATTGCCTGATGACCAAGAGTTAGCGACATATTATGTGTTAGGTGCGTGTAGCAGTTATTGCCATGAAATTGCAGATATTATGCAAAGAACTAATATTCAGGCATTAACTCAAGCACCAGAAGTAGCAGATAAACTCGCTAAAGAATATGCCTTAGGCTTACAAGAAAGATATTTACGTCAAAAGCTAAAATCTAAAATTTCTTTAGTTGAGTCAAGAAACCTAAGACAACAACTCAATGAACTCACCAAACAAATTAGCTTAAGATTATTGTCTTAACGTTTCGGTTTTCGCTCATGATCAAATACATCCTGTAGATGCTGTTGGAGCCACTCGAAATAATCAGGACTTTCTGCTTTAGCAGCTTCACGTAACAACATAGACGTTGGATGCATTAACTTTTGTGTTAAGCGGTGAGCAAATTCTTTGAGTACTTGCTCTGGATTGCCGCCATGGTGCAATGCATCTAAAGCATGAGCAAGTTCTTGCTGACTAATTTCTTCACTATGGTGGCGATAAGCATGGATTGTACTGCCTGCTTCTTTGACTTTTTGATGTGTAATCAGTTGGGTGGCTAATTGATTCACCATCACCTCAGCTTCAACAGCTGCTTGACGGCGTTGGGCTAGGTTTTCATCAATTACACTTTGTAAGTCATCAACTCCGTATAGATATACGCCATCAAGTGATTCCACTTTAGGGTCAATATCGCGCGGTACAGCTAAATCAACCATTAACATTTGTTGATAACGGCGCTTTTTTAATGCCGTTTTAACATCTGCATACGCAATAACTTGATGCAAACTACCTGTGCAACTTGAAACAACATCTGCACGGTATAAATTTTCTGATAAAGCTGAAAAATCAATAATCTCAACTTCAACTTGATGGGCAATTTCTTGAGCTAGCAGGTCAGCACGTTCACGGCTACGATTACAGATAATAATCTTGGCAACACCCATTTCCGCTAAGTGCTTGGCCACCAGACTATTCATTTCACCTGCTGCAACCACCATAACAGTGAGTTTTTCAGGTTTACTAAAGACTTGTAAGGCTAATTGTGCAACAGCATAACCCATTGAAACTGCATGACTACCTACAGCTGTTTCTGTACGCACACGTTTTGCTGCATAAAAAGCGTATTCAAATACACTGTTTAACTCAGGAGAAACCGTCTGCGCTTCTTTAGACAATGCTAGAGCATTTTTTACCTGCCCTAAAATTTGTGGTTCACCTAACATTAAGGAATCTAAACCACTTGCAACACGCATTAAATGTGTGATCGCTTGAGCATTCTCGTAACGATAAACATGATGAATTAACTGCTTTACATCAATATTATTGGCATCGGCTAACCATTTCAGAAGGCTTTCGGCATCTTCCGCCATGGCGTAGACTTCTGTACGGTTACAGGTTGAGACAACCACTAAGTCTTTTAAAGACTCATGATGGCGTTGCTCGGCAAGCAAATTACTTAATCGCTCTGCATTGAAAGCAATTTGCTCGCGGAGTTCTACAGAAGCTGTTTGATGGTTGACACCCAATGCAAAGAAAGACATATCAGATCATCATTTCGCTAAATTTATGCTATTGTGCAACATCGGTGTCATAAAAAGCATTACTTTGGATCAATAAAAATTGCGTCAAATGAATAGCCGTATTAATTTTAACGGTGCTTCGATAAGACAGTATTCTACCACATTCTTATTGTTAGGTAGCATGTCCTCATATGTCTATGCACGTCCGTTGCAAGAGACCTATGCCGTGCATTCATTTGATCAGGCTCTACAACAGAGTATGGTCGCTGAATTTGCCTTAGCTTATGACGATATTCCTACGGCACTGCATAATTACACCGTACTTGCAATTAGAAGCAACTCAACAACCATTAAACAGCGTGCCTTAGATGTTGCACTTGAATACAACGACTTACAAGCTGCACTGAATATCGCAACACATTGGGTCGTTCAAGAGCCTAAAGACGTCCCTGCTTTGTTTTATTTATCGCATATTGCATTAAAGACACATGAATATCAGCTTGCTGCTGAAACTTTGGATAAAATTTTAAAAATAGATCCAACTGCCGATCTTGAACAAATTTTGGCAAGTATTGCACCCGAAAATGCACAAGACCGAGAAGTTTTATTAACCGCTTTACGTTCAAGTGCAGAAAAGGAAAATCCTTCTATTTTAGCGCTTATCGCTAATCTGGAAGCACAAAATGGCCAATTAGAACCAGCACTAAACACCATTAATCGTGCTCTACGCCGTCGTCCTAAAGTAACCAGTTTTATCTTGATGAAAGCCAACCTGTTGATTGCCCTAAGTGATCAAGAAGGTGCTTTAAAATGGTATGCAAAATCCAGCCGTAAATATAAGAAAAATCTAGATATTCGATTAGCTGAAGTACGATATCTCATTCAGATTAATCAGCCCCAGCTTGCTCTTGAAAAATTAGAAAAAATTATTGAGAGCAATCCTCGTGCTGAAGAAGCATTATTTATTGCAGGCTTAACCAGTATTGACCTAAAGCAATATGATAAAGCTGAACAATATTTGGTTGATTTACGCAACTCTGCAAAGTATCAAAATGAAGCGTATTACTACTTAGCAATCAATGCTGAACGAAAACAGCACTATGAGACTGCTAAAGCCTATTACCGTTTAGTAGATGGTAGCCTTTACATTGTTTCCAGACGTAATCTTATTGCGATTTATGATAAGCAAGAAAATTTACATGATGCATTACGTTTTTTAACTCAAGAGCGAGTCAATTATCCGCAGCATGCAAGCTTTCTCTATCAAGCTCAAGCTGAAATTTTAAAGAAGATGGGTAATAAAAAAGCTGCATTAAATTTATTAGATGAAGCGATCAAAAACTTACCAGATGATCCAGAACTCATCTATGCAGAAGTTTTATTATTAGACCCTTATACCGACCGCGACAAACTAGATAAAACACTGAAGCAATTATTACAGTTAGAACCGAATAGCCCGACTTATCTAAATGCTTATGCGTATACGTTGGCTTTACAAAACCGTAGATTAAAAGAAGCACGACAATATGCTGAACAGGCATTGGAATATGCACCTGAGCAAGCCTCAATTCTTGATACGCTGGGCTATATTGCATTCTTACAAAATGATTATGAAGCAGCAGCGGAAGCTTTAGGCAAAGCATATGAACTCAGCCATAACATAAATATTGGCATTCGTTACGCTAAAGCATTGTATATGCAAGGATCGTTAACTCAATTTAGTACCGTGTTACAACAACTGAAACAAAAGCACGCGAATGATCCACAATTGCATCAGCTTGATGCGTTAATTTTACCTACATCTGTAAAAAAGAGTTAAATTTATGAGCAAACTTGCCCAACTGTGCACAGCGATCTGTGGATCAAGTGTATTATTTTTAACCGGTTGTCAGCATTTTACTCAGCCTAAACCCGCAGTTACCCACCAAGTACAAGATGAAAAACACTTCAATTTGCAAGGTAAAATTGGAGTACGTACTCCCCAACAAAGTGGTAGTGCTTTTTTCACATGGGTTCAACAGCAAGATAATTTTGATATCGAGTTAAGTGGAATTTTAGGTGTTGGAAAAACACAAATTCAAGGAAAACCGGGTGAAGTCACTCTAAACAGCGCTAAAACTGGCGTTATTACAGCAGCATCTCCTGAAGAGCTTTTAGAGCGTGCTACTGGTTGGCAAGCACCCATTACTCATTTAACCAGCTGGATTTTAGCGAAACCTGCAACTTTAAATGCCCAAATTAGCAAAGATAATGCAAACCGTGTGAGCCAACTCATCGAAGATGGTTGGACGGTTAATTTTAGTTATGATGGTGAACAAACTTTACCAAATAAACTGGTTTTAAAGCAGGCGCTTGCTGAAGATAAAGAAAACCGTATTACAATGGTTATCCAAAACCGTTAAGTCTAACTATATAAATCTATGATTCGAGTTCCTTCTCCAGCCAAGCTCAACCTGTTTTTACATATAACGGGACGTCGTGAAAATGGTTACCATGAATTACAAACCATTTTTCAACTCATTGATTTATATGACTGGATGACTTTTTCCCCTATTGAGAAAGATGAAATCCAGATTGAAGGTTTAGGGGAGGTTCAACTTGAGCAAAATCTGATTTATCGGGCTGCTCAAATATTAAAACCGCATGCAAAAAAATTGTGTGGCCTACACATTAACATTGAAAAAAATATTCCAATGGGTGCAGGTCTAGGCGGAGGTTCTTCGAATGCCGCCACAACGCTCATTGTTTTAAATCAGTTATGGCAATGTGGCCTAACTCAGACAGAGCTTGCTGACTATGGTTTAAAACTTGGTGCCGACGTTCCTATTTTTATTTATGGTAAAAATGCATGGGCTGAAGGTATTGGTGAACATTTAACATTCATAGACTTAGATCAAAAACAGTTCATTATTTTAAAACCTGATTGTTTTATCAGCACTCAATTGCTTTTTTCACAAAAAACATTGACAAGAGACACTAAGACCACTAAATTTTGCGCCTATCAGTTAGAACCTTCTAATTTTGGAAATAACTTTGAGCCTTTGGCTAGAAAGTTATACCCTGAAGTTGAAGAAGCAATGCAATATCTTGATCAATTTGGTCATGCAAAGCTTACAGGTACAGGTGCTTGTGTTTTTACTGAAGTAACCGATGAAATGAATGTTGATGACATTCTTAAACATGCACCATGTAAAGCTTACTTGGTACATAGTTTAAAAGAATCTCCTTTACATCATTTTAAAGTTGCAAGTTAGGGGCGTCGCCAAGTGGTAAGGCAGCGGGTTTTGATCTCGCCATCCGTTGGTTCGAATCCAGCCGCCCCTGCCAATTTCACCTGTAATGATGATTATATTAGGGGCGTCGCCAAGTGGTAAGGCAGCGGGTTTTGATCTCGCCATCCGTTGGTTCGAATCCAGCCGCCCCTGCCATCATATATATCATCGAATTTAGGGGCGTCGCCAAGTGGTAAGGCAGCGGGTTTTGATCTCGCCATCCGTTGGTTCGAATCCAGCCGCCCCTGCCATTCTTCTTATTTTAAAGACAGACTTAATTGCCTTGCTTTTTGTTGATTATTCTTGACATTGCATTGCAAAAATATTAAAGTTCTGCCGCATTAGGGGCGTCGCCAAGTGGTAAGGCAGCGGGTTTTGATCTCGCCATCCGTTGGTTCGAATCCAGCCGCCCCTGCCATCTATTTCATTACATACCAACCGCCAAGGGTGCTTCATGCCCAATCTTGTCGTTTTTAGTGGAAATGCTCATCCACAGTTCGCTCAAAAAGTCGTAAGTCACTTACATATCCCTCTAGGTGCTGCATCAGTCGGTCACTTTTCTGATGGAGAAATTTCAGTAGAAATTACTGAAAATGTTCGTGGTAAAGACGTATTTATCGTTCAGCCTACTTGTGCGCCTACCAATGATAACCTTATGGAAATCTTGGTTATGGCAGATGCTTTGCGTCGTGCAAGTGCTGGTCGTATTACCGCTGTTATTCCTTATTTTGGTTATGCTCGCCAAGACCGTCGTCCACGTTCTGCACGTGTGCCGATTACAGCTAAAGTTGTTGCAGACATGCTTACCACTGTTGGTATTGATCGTGTCGTAATGATTGACTTACATGCTGACCAAATCCAAGGTTTCTTCGATATTCCAGTCGACAACATCTACGGTACTCCTGCTTTGCTTGCTGACTTACGTCAACAACAACATGATAACCTTATGGTGGTTTCTCCTGACGTTGGTGGTGTAGTACGTGCTCGTGCTGTTGCCAAACAGATGGGTGACATCGATTTAGCAATTATCGACAAACGTCGTCAAAAAGCCAACGAATCGCAAGTTATGCATTTGATTGGTGATGTAAAAGATCGTGATTGCGTTATTGTAGATGACATGGTTGATACTGCTGGTACATTGTGTAAAGCAGCTGATGCACTTAAGCAATTCGGTGCACGTCGTGTTGTTGCATATGCAACTCACCCTGTACTTTCAGGTAAAGCAATTGAGAACTTACGTAACTCAGTAATTGATGAGTTAGTCGTAACTGACACAATTCCTCTTTCTGAAGAAGCATTGAACTTGGGCAAAATCCGTCAAGTTTCTGTTGCTAGCATGGTTGCTGAAACGATTCGTCGTATTAATAACGAAGAGTCTATCAGCGCGATGTTCGATAGTTTATAATATTGCAGCTTTTTCTTAACCCTGGCCTTGGCTGGGGTTTTCTATCACTAAACTGGTCGCAAGTTTAGTTTATTTAATCTTTAATGAGGATTTATCTCATGGCAAACTTCGTATTCAACGCTCAAGCGCGTGCTGAAGACAAACAAGGGAAAGGTGCGAGCCGCCGCCTTCGTCGCGAATCTTTAGTTCCAGCTATCATCTACGGTGGTAACGCTGAACCTGTAAGTGTTACTTTAGAACTTCGTGAGCTTGTAAAAGCTTTAGAAAGCAATGCTTTCTTTGAAGAAGTTGTAGAAATCAAAGTGGGCGATAAAGTTGAAAACGTTAAAATCCAAGCGTTACAACGTCACCCATCTAAAAACACTCCTATGCACGCTGACTTCAAACGCGCGTAAGTGTTTAAAGGCGTAAATTAGTGTCAAATATTTCGCTAATTGTTGGTTTGGGCAATCCTGGTTCAGAATATGCCCAAACCCGCCATAATGCAGGTTTTTGGTTCGTTGAACAGCTTGCAGATAAATATGGCATTACATTAAAAAATGATCCAAAATTTCACGGAATTAGTGGTCGTGGTAATATAGAAGGGCACGATGTTCGTTTACTTCTCCCAACGACTTATATGAATCGTTCCGGACAAAGTGTTGTTCCTTTCTCAAAGTTCTATCAAATTGCTCCTGAAGCAATTTTGATTGCTCATGATGAACTTGATATGAACCCTGGTGTAATTCGTCTTAAAACAGGCGGTGGGCACGGCGGTCATAACGGTTTACGTGATATTGTCCCACATATTGGTCCAAATTTTCATCGTTTACGAATTGGTATTGGACATCCAGGTTCAAAAGAAAGAGTTTCTGGGCATGTACTCGGAAAAGCGCCAAGTAGTGAACAAAGCCTGATGGATGGAGCAATTGATCACGCTCTTTCTAAAGTGAAGTTACTTGTTCAAGGACAAGTATCACAGGCCATGAACCAAATTAATGCGTATAAACCAGCTTAAATTGTTGAACAATCAAGCTTGCTATCTTGCTTTTTTAGGAGCAAAATGCGCATCAGCCACATTGCCAGAACGGCAAAGGCAAAAGATTTCACTATAAGATCTTCTTAGGTCTACTCAGGAGACGCTAGCCATGCTATCTCGTTTATTAAAATGCAAAATTCACCGTGCAGTTGTAACCCATGCTGAACTTCACTATGAAGGTTCTTGTGCAATTGATGGCGTATTAATGGATTTAGCTGGTATTCGTGAATACGAAGAAATCCACGTTTGGAACGTAACTAATGGCAAGCGCTTCACAACTTACGCGATTCGTGGTGAAGATAACTCTGGCATTATTTCAGTAAATGGTGGTGCTGCTCACCAAGCAGATGTTGGCGATCTTGTAATTATTGCTACTTTTGGTGATTTCACCGAAGCTGAAGCAAATGCTCACAAACCACGTTTGGTATATGCAAACCCAGACAATACAGTCAACCACACAGCGAACTGCATTCCTGTGCAAGTTGCCTAATTAAAGATTTAAAAGTAAAAAAGCCCGTAAATACGGGCTTTTTTATACGCCTTTATAAACTTCTAGCAGTCCCCTTCCACCAACTGTGCTGTTGCTTACAGTTTAAAGGCTGTAGCTCTTCTCCACGTAAATCAAATAAAATCACCTCTCCTTTTGTATTTACCTTAAATTCAGCATACTTTGCTTTCTCATAGCATTGAGCTAGACCTTCGGCAAATAAGAAGCTTCGAGAAGCTGGATATAAAGCCTGTAAACGATTTTCAGGATTTTTTAAAATTAAACGCTGCCCAGCAAATGAATTGTGAGTATCTAAAATGGTACGAACTACTCGATTTTGTGAATCTAAAATAACTTTTGCTGGAACAGAAGCATGATTAAAAATCACTTGATCTAAAGCCTCACTTTCACTTCCCGAAAGCGCTTTGAGAGATTGTAAATTTAATTCATATGCGAGCGCCATATAGTCCCCCTGTAAAATAGAGCGAGGGTCAACCGGCTTAAGCTTAATAAAAATACTTTTACTCTGATGCAGGTGCCATTCATTTTTCGCAACCAAACCTACAAAAAATAATACAGTGGCTACTGCAAGCATAAGGGAGAAATACTTTTTCATTACTTTTCCCCCTCAATAAAATTGCTTTTAGCTTCCTTCAGAAGCAATCCATATAAAGCCAACAATATAATTCCTGACACCAAGATTGATGCACTTTTAGCTAAAAAACTTAATTGTAAACTGTAATAAAGTTGCCAAAGCACAAAGGTAAATACTATGAGCGTAACACCATAAACAATGCGATCTTGATTTTTTAAAGCCCATGTCAAAATTACAAATAGAATGAATACATCAAAATAGCCGAGTGCAATAAGTGCTATGCCAAAAATTAAAAAAGCAACGAAAGTGAGAGCTTGAAGCTGCCTATATAAATAGAAAAGGCTAAAGCACAATAACCATAGACTTGGAAAAATATAGATAAACCATAATGGCTGATCAGCAGAATCAATCAACGCGAGCCCCATAAAATTGTCAAAGAATGAGCTCACAAAAATGACACTAAGTAAACATAAAAAAATACTCCGCTCATACGATATAACCGCTTTACTTCCTATCAGTAGTATCAAGCTAAAAATCAAATAGTTAATTAAAGTTAAATTGAAATAAGTTTGAGTAGAATGTACCGACCACAATGAATAGTCTAGTTGCAGTATGTAGATAAATGCTATGCCATAAGTTGCGAGCATTTGAATTAAAACAAAGAACCAATGAGGCTTAAGAAAATAACTGACGCATAGAATAAAAATCTGGGCAATCAATACCCATAAAATTTGATTTGTTTCAGAACCAAGATGAAATAAAAAAGCAGTCTGTCCACTCACAAATAAACAATATGCAAATTGCCGAATGAAATAGCTTTGCGATTTTGTTAGTAAAGTTATAGCTACAGCAACAAAGATGATTCCAATAACTAAGGAAATAGTTTCCCAAAACACTAAAGTAAATGCTGCAAGTGCTAAGCCAGCAAGCCAAGCACCAATTGCTAAAGGAATGATATAAAAACGGCTTTGGCGAAAAATTCTTATTAAGAAATAACTAATGAGTGCAAACCAAATGAAAATAATGCCCGCGATCAATAAAAAGATGAATTCATTAGAATCTTTAAATAGATGATTAATACCATCTACAAGCCATATTGTAGCTGTCACGCCAAGAATAGCAGCCATTAAACTGGCACATAGCTGATCATTCTTTTTGAAGAAATAATAAAAAGCAATAATTCCTAGTAAGAACGCCGATATCAGATAAGGTAAATTTTCACTTGATAAGAATTGAATCATCCCCGTTATTGAAATGACAGCAAACCAAGCAATAAAAACAAAACGTAAGGCTATATATTTCTTTTGACAGATCCAGAACTGTACAAGACTTAATAAATTTAGAGCAAAGAGATAAAGATAAGGAAACTTTTCTGCCCAGAAAGTCTGTTTAAAAAATAAAAATAGGGCGAGTTGGCTTGTAATACAAATTAAAGCAAAGATTCCAATATTTGGTCGATATAGCCACGGCAATAAAAGCAAAGTCCAAATCAAGAAAAGTAAATAACTGTCTGCACCAGTTTGATAAACTTGCCCAATTACAGCCAAACTCAAACCGATCATTAAGCCGCAAGTACCATGTAAAGTCTGCCGTATTCCCTCGCTTAAGGTATCGTTTATGCTCACCCAAGCTGTGATAAGCAATATAACAGGTGGAATAATGAGTTGAATGCTATCAGGAAGCATCAACCAATTAGCAGCAATTAAATAAAGAATACTGAGCGCCATAAATACATAACTGAAAATATGGAGATGCTGAATAAATAAAGTATTCCTAAATGGGTAATAGTCTCTTAGAGGTGGTCCCACATGTTTGAACAACTAAAAGCTTATTTATAAGTGATACTCTGCTCTAGTTAAGCTACCTTATTTTGTTGTGGTAGCTGGTCATAGTAAAACTCATCTGGAGTCATTTTGTCCAGACTCGAATGAGGTCGTTTCAAATTATAAAATTCAAAATATGCGTTTAATTGCTTCTTCGCATCCAAAACATTGCTGTAGGCTTTGAGATACACCTCTTCATATTTAACGCTCCGCCATAATCGTTCAACCATCACATTATCAACCCATCGACCTTTACCATCCATGCTGATTTGGATGTCATTTGATTTCAATACATCAATAAATGCATCACTGGTAAACTGACTGCCTTGGTCTGTATTAAATATTTCAGGTCGACCATATTTTTCAATAGCTTCATTTAATGTTTCTATGCAAAATGTAACCTCCATACTAATCGATACTCTATGCGCAAGTACCTTGCGGCTATGCCAATCAATCACAGCACATAAATAAACAAAGCCTTTTGCCATAGGGATATACGTTATATCCGTAGACCACACTTGATTACTGCGCTGAATAGCCAATCCTTTGAGCAGATATGGATATTTGCGGTGAGCTTGATTAGCCTGGCTTAAATTTGGTTTGCAATATAACGCATTAATGCCCATTTTCTTCATTAAAGTACGTGTATGACGTCGTCCTATATGATGTCCTTGACGATTCAACAAATCACGCATCATACGGCTACCTGCAAAAGGGTATTGCATATGTAACTCATCCATACAGCGCATCAGCTTCAGATCTGATGCACTCACAGGTTTTGGGCGATAGTAATAACAACCACGGGAGACTTTCAGCAGCTGAGCTTGCTTAGATACTGAAATCTGAAGTGAGTCATCGATTAACTTTTGTGGTTGAAGCGGCCCAGTTTCTTCAACACACCTTCTAAAAAATCAATTTCTAATGCCTGCTCACCGATTTTTGCATGTAGTTTTTTTAGATCGATGGGTGGTTCTGTTGGAGCTTTTGATTGATCGAAAGCTTGCGAGGAAGCTGAAATCAGTTGATTTTTCCAGTCGATAATTTGGTTTTGATGAACATCAAATTCAGCACTCAATTCAGCAAGTGTTTTTTCTGCTTTAATCGCAGCAAGTGCTACCTTAGCTTTAAAATCATTTGAATGATTTCTTCTTGGTCTACGTGCCATAAAATACTCCATATATTGATGTTTATAACATCATTTGGGGAGCAAAATATCACTTATAAGTGTTGTTCAAATTTCCTGATCCACCTCTCTTATCTGCATGAAACACCTGTTTTATTTATAATTTTCTATAAAAAAACATAGCATTCCCTTTTAAAGCCAACAAGTAAGCGCTTGTTAAAAAACCTATTTCATTTTATGAAAATGCTTATTCATAATGAGACTTAGCATTCTACAAAAGCATCTAGCCAATTTTGCCAAGCGCGCTATAATAAAACTCATCGCTTCAGGGCGGGGTGTAATTCCCCACCGGTGGTAAAGT
Source organism: Acinetobacter nosocomialis (assembly GCF_041021905.1). Taxonomy (NCBI): domain Bacteria; kingdom Pseudomonadati; phylum Pseudomonadota; class Gammaproteobacteria; order Moraxellales; family Moraxellaceae; genus Acinetobacter; species Acinetobacter nosocomialis. The sequence goes on along the minus strand of NZ_CP157432.1, from coordinate 880,554 downwards.
TAATTTTCATATATAAATTAACAAGCCCACGAGCTTAAATTATTTAATTTGAGCAGATTTGGTGAAACTCCAAAGCCGACGGTATAGTCCGGATGAAAGAAGACGACGAACTGGGATAAATCCGTTTTATTTCAGTGCCAGCCTGTTTTTACATCAGTCCTGAAATGTTCAACCGTATTTTTACGAGAGCGTTTCATTATGTCTAGCTTAATTCAACCAGAACTTTTTTTCTCAGCCCTCTCTCCTGCAGAACAGCGCATTCAACAAGCATTAGAAGATATCCGTCAAGGTAAACCTGTATTGGTGATGGATGACTTTGATCGTGAAAATGAAGCAGATTTAATTGTTGCAGCCGAAACCCTAACTGTTGAGACCATGGCACGTATGATTCGTGATGGCTCAGGTATTGTATGTTTATGCCTGACAGAAGAATTAGCAGATCATTTAGATCTTCCACCAATGGTTTCTCAAAACTCAAGTCAGTTTCATACTGCTTTTACAGTAACCATTGAAGCTGCTCAAGGCGTTACTACTGGTGTTTCTGCAAAAGACCGTGTAACAACGATTAAAACTGCTATTAAAGATGGTGCTGTTGCAAGTGACTTAAATCGTCCTGGTCACGTTTTCCCATTACGTGCACGTAATGGCGGCGTGCTCACTCGACGTGGTCATACTGAGGGAACAATTGATTTAGCAAGATTAGCCGGTCTAAAACCTGCTGGTGTGTTATGTGAATTAACTAATCCGGATGGCACTATGGCATCCGGCATTCAAGTTTTGGCTTATGCACAAACTCATCACTTAACAGTGATTACAATTGAAGAACTTGTTCAATACCGTCAACAACACGGTATTTAAATAAAAAAGGTTTGGCTTTAGATCAGATCAGAGCCAAACCTATAAATTAAAACTTACTTATATTTAAGAAACTTTCTTTTGTGCTGCCAGTTCTTCAACATAGACCAAAAGTTCAGAGAATTGATTAATCATTGCTTTTGGCTGTGCTTGAGCAAGTTCCTCTGCTGTTCCATAACCATAAGTCACAGCTACCGCCTCAATACCATTGTGGCGAGCACCTAAAATATCATATTGACGATCACCCACCATTAAACACTCTTCTGGATTTAATTGCTCACGTTCAAGAATATAATGGATAAGCTCAGCTTTATTGGTCCGCTCACCCGTTAATTCACTGCCATAAATATGTACAAAATACTGGCTTAATTCAAAATGGTCTAAAATTCGTTTTGCATAAATCGTTGGTTTAGCAGTAGCAACGAACAAACGATATCCTTCTGCTTTTAAAGCTTTAAGGGTTTCTGCAACAGATGGATATACTTCATTTTCAAATAAGCCAATCACCGAAAAACGCTCACGGTAAGCAAGTAAAGCTTGCTCAGCTAGAGCATCATCTTGGGTAGCTAATAATTTTGCTAATGATGCTTTTAATGGCGGTCCAATTGTCCAATCAATATTTAAATCGGCAGCTAAAGGATAACCAAGCTTCTCCATTGCATAACGAATTGATGTATGGATGCCAACTTTAGGGTCTGTTAAGGTTCCATCTAAATCAATCAAAATATGTTTTATAGCCATTCAATCACTAACCCAGTAAAGTATTTAATTCAATTGGTCGAGAGTTTAATTAAACTCTCTTATACTAACGTAAATTTAAATTGAAAAGGAAATAACCGTGCGTCCAACCGTAGTTTGTTTCTCGGGTTTAGACCCTTCAGGTGGTGCAGGTTTACAAGCCGATATTGAAGCGATTGGACAAAGTGGTGCCCATGCAGCAATTGCGTGTACAGCTCTTACCATTCAAAACTCACAACAAGTATTTGGCTTTGAAGCAACCTCAAAAGAACTATTATTAGCCCAAGCAAATGCTGTTGTAGGCGATTTACCGATTAAATGTGTTAAGTCGGGTATGCTTGGCACAACAGATAATATTGCGGCTCTAGCCGAATTTTTACGTGCCCATCCTGACTATCAGTATGTATTAGACCCAGTATTAGTTGCTAATAGCGGTGGTTCTTTAGGAGATCAGGCAACTTTAGTTAAAGCATTTGTTGAGCTGATTCCCCTAGCGACACTTATTACCCCAAATACAGTTGAATTACGTGCATTAACAGGTATTGATGACTTAGAAGAAGCGACTCATAAGCTCTTTGAAATGGGTGCTAAAGCTGTATTAGTAAAGGGGGGACATGAAGATACCCCTAACTTCATTAAAAATAGTTTATATATTGATGGTGAACTTACAGCGAGTAGTACTTGCCCTCGCCTTGAAGGTGAATATCATGGCTCAGGGTGTTCATTAGCAAGTTTTATTGCAGGTCGCTTAGCTTTAGGTGATTCTCTAAAAATTGCAGTACAGCATGCAGAAACATGGTTATTTGGTGTTTTAAAAAATGCCGAAACACCTGTACCTAATGGACAAAAGATTCCAAAACGATTTTAACAACCAAATAAAAAGGCGCTTAAAGCGCCTTTTTATTTATTCCAATTACTGTGGAATACGTAAAACTTGCCCAGGGAAAATCTCATCCGGATCTTTGAGCATTGGTTTATTTGCTTCAAAGATTTTCGGATACTGGTTGGCATCACCATAAAACTCTTTCGCAATTTTTGAAAGATTATCACCAGATTTTACCGTATAAAATTTGCTTTCCGGTTCAGGCGTAGCAACGGTCATCTGGTCATCTACATGTGCAACATGATCGACGTTACCAACAATAAGAATAATCTTTTCTTTATCCGCTTGGCTTTGTACTTGACCATTAATAGTCGCAGTATCAGTTGAACCATTATATGTTACAGATAAGCCTTCCACCCCGAGGCCTAAACTTTTAATCAATCCCAATAATTTATTCGCTACTTCTTGTGCAGAAGGTTCTGCTGGCGTTGCTGGAGCTGGTTGTGGTTCTGCTGGTGCGGTATTTTTCTTACCAATACCTTTTACAAAATCAAAAAGACCCATTTTTAGTCCTCATCTTATTGTTTATAGTAAAGTCATTAAACTGACCCTTATTGTTATACTTGAAAAAAGAGACACCTCTGCTATCAATTGAGGTTGATCTTGTAAAAATATGTATCTCTCTCAATTATTTTACTCAAATAAAAAAAGCCACCTTACGGTGGCCTTCTTTTTAATCAGCAATATGCGAATTAACCAAGTTTTTTAGTTACATAGTCAATTGCAGATTGAACTGTAGTGATTTCGTTTGAATCTTCATCAGGGATAGTGATGTCGAAGTCATTTTCGAAAGACATAACAAGTTCAACTAAATCTAAAGAGTCAGCACCCAAGTCATCCATGAAAGATGCTTCGTTTTTAATCTCTTCAGCTTTAAGACCAAGTTGTTCTGCAACCGCTTGTTTAACGCGTTGTTCGATATCGCTCACAGGAATTCTCCTCATTGCTTGTGGCGTTTGATTTGCCACTAGTTTAATTGAATATAAAAATTTTTAAAAGTTTATACATCGGCGTTAGGCCATGTATAAACCACCATTTACATGTAATACCGTACCGGTAATGTAACCTGCTTTATCACTTGCAAGGAAACTCACCGCATTTGCGATATCTTGTGGCTCGCCTAAGCGATTTAAAGCCACTTGATCACTCATTTTTTTGCGAATGTCTTCACTAAGTACATCTGTCATTTCTGTTGCAATAAAACCTGGTGCCACACTGTTTACAGTGATTTGGCGGCTACCCATCTCTTTTGCAAGACTACGGCTAAATGCTTCAATACCTGCTTTAGCAGCAGAATAGTTCGCTTGGCCTGGGTTTGCAAAGTGAGCTACAACAGAACTGATATTAATAATGCGACCAAAACGTGCTTTCGTCATACCCTTAAGGACGCGTTTAGATAAACGATAAACGGCTTTAAGGTGGATATTGAGGATGTCATCCCAATCATCTTCAGACATACGAAGCAACAAATTGTCTTTCGTAATACCTGCATTGTTAACGAGAACAAGTACAGGACCATAGTTCTGTTCAATATGAGACACGACTGCTTCAATCTCATCGAGATTACGCACATCGAGAGCCAAACCTGCACCTTGTTCACCAAAGCTATCAGTTAGCTTTTGTGCACCAGATTCAGAAGTCGCAGTACCTACGACAAAATAACCGTCTTGAATAAGTTGCTGGGCAATTGCAGCGCCAATGCCCCGACTCGCGCCCGTTACTAATGCAACTTTGCGTTCTTGTGTCATGCAATTTTTCCTTCTGCCACTAAAACAGCATTTAGGGCATCTTCCATTTTGCTCTTACTATCAATAGAAAAAGCTTTTTCAATATTTGGTAAACGCTTTGCGAGATTACTCAATACTGTACCTGGGCCACACTCAACAATGTACTGAATACCTTGGTCTTGAAGAGACTGCATGGTACGAGTCCATTGTACAGACTGGTACAATTGTGCTGTTAAAGCCTGACGTAATTGAGCAACATCGGTAGCAATTCCCGCGTTGACATTTTGTATTACAGGAATGGTAGGTAGCTCAATGGCAGTTTGTTCCAAAGCTTCTGCAAATTTTTCTGCTGCCGGCTTCATCAATGAACAATGCGATGGAACAGAAACCGGTAAAGCAATTGCTTTAGCAGATTGTTCTTTTGCAAGTGCCATAACTTGCTGTACAGATGCAGTACTACCAGCAATCACAACTTGACCTTGTGAATTATAGTTTGCTGCTTCAACTGAACCTTGACCTGATGCACTCACGCTCTGGCACAATTCAACTACTTTATCATCAGCTAAACCAAGAATAGCAGCCATAGCGCCTTCCCCTTGAGGAACAGCATTTTGCATGAGTTTTCCACGCAAATTAACTAATTTAACTGCATCCGCCAAACTCATTGAACCTGCTGCAACTAAAGCGCTGTATTCACCTAAAGAGTGACCTGCAAGGTATTTAGGGGCTAAACCACCTAAATCTAACCATAAACGCCATAAAGCAATACTGGCAGTTAATAATACAGGTTGGGTATTTTCTGTTTGGTCTAAACCTTCACCACTTTGTGCAATGTGCCAAAGATCAAATCCTAGCGCGTCTGAAGCTTCGGCAAAAGTTTGCCCAACTCCACTAAACTGTTCTGCGAGTTCAGCGAGCATACCAACTTTTTGTGAACCTTGACCTGGAAACACAAATGCAGTTTTTGTGGCTAAAGCTACTTGTTCAAGACGTTTAGCAGACATAAGAAATCCTTTTTGGGTTTTCACTCATTTCTCTGGAGCGGAAATTTAACATTTAATTTGTATATTTATAATTGCGAAAAACAACAAAAAAAGGGAGCTTTCGCTCCCATTTTTTCTATACTTAAGCATCACGCTTAATGCATATCATGCAATTATTCAGCATCAGCTGCTTTAGCGAATAATTGGCGACCACGGTAGAAACCGTCTTTAGTCACGTGGTGACGACGATGAGTTTCACCAGTTGCTTGGTCTACTGTTAATGCATTCTCGGTTAAAGCGTCATGTGAACGGCGCATGTCACGGCGAGAGCGACTTTTACGGTTTTGCTGAACGGCCATGATGGCTCCTTACAAAGATCGAAAAAATGGATCAGAACAAATTCAGTTGTCTTATCTCATAATCATAACACAAATTATGAGTTAAGTTTACCCTTCAAACCTGCCAAAACATCAAACGGGTTATCCCGTTTCTCTTCGACAACGTTCTGAATGGTAGGTTGATGTTTATGTTCACAAGCATCATGCTTGGGAGATAAAGGCATCAACAATAACAGTTCATCTTCTAGTAATGCGAGTAAGTTGATCGAAGCAGGTGTATCAAAATCACCTTTTGTCGAAGACTCACTTTCACCTAAAACGATGAAATCAGCATCCTCATCCAAGCGCTCTATCAGTGACTCATCATCTACAAGTGCAATATGAAAGTCAGAAACAATTGGCATTTCAACAGGTTCCAAACAACGTTGGCACTCCATTGGAACTTTTGTTTCCATGTGACCATCTAACCACACAATGCGATGATAGGCATCCATTGATAGCTTACAGTCTATGTTGATCAATTGGTTATCAATTGATCCAACAGCTTCACGAGCAATACGTGCAAGACGAGACAATGGCAGTTGACCTGACCATGTAAAGCCTTGTTCAGCCCATTTAAACGGCTCAATCTGTGCCGGAAAGGTATTTGCTGACATAATTAAGGCGGCAATTCTACAAATTCATCGGTACTCTGTCAAAGATTAAGATACAATTTTGTACTTCTTTAGACAGAACTCGGGGTAAATTAAGCAATGCACCTGTTGCAGCCGCAACCTGAAGTTAACACTTCATTACTCGTTTGCACCCATTCAACTCACCAAAACACTCTTTTACCTGACGTGGTGCAACTCTCACCATGGCCAAGCTCAAAATTAGAGTCTGAGCAAGTTGATTGGCTTATTTTACACTTTAATCACTGGTTTTCCCACCATAATGTGACATTAGTTCGTGGAGAATTTGAACCAGAATATTTCCCAGCAAATGAACATGAGCCAGCTAAAATCCAATTTGCTCATGGTTTTTTCAATAGCGCTTTGCATGAAATTAGCCATTGGACAATTGCAGGTGCAAAACGACGTCTGTTGCCCGATTTAGGTTATTGGTATGCGCCAGATGGCCGAACTAAAGAACAGCAGGATTTATTTGAACAAGTAGAAATCAAACCTCAAGCCATTGAATGGTTATTTGCCCAATCGTTTGGCAGAAAATTTAGAGTATCTCTAGATAACCTAACAGGTGATGGCGGAGATGGCAAAAAGTTTAAAGATAATGTTTATACCCAAGTCCAACGTTACTTTTCTGGTGAAGCTAAACTACCTGTTGATGCAGCAAGATTCATTGAATGTATTTGCCAATGTACACGAGCAGGTACAGCGTTACAATTAGATGAATTTAAACGTGAACTCCTTGATTAAATGACAAAAAAACTACGTAAGTTACTTGCTTCCGAAGTTTGAAAAGTCTAATACTATTTTTAATACTGGCGTGATGGAGTCTCTAAAATATGCTGCATTTACATGTACATCCTGAAAATCCACAGCAACGCCTCATTGATCAAGCGGTTGAGCGTATTCGTGCAGGCGATGTTGTGGTCTACCCGACAGATGCTGCCTATGCAATCGGATGTCAGATTGGTAATAAAAATGCGATGGAACGTATTGCCCAGATTCGTGATTTAGGCCCTAAGCATCAATACGCAATTATGTGTTGTGATTTATCAGATATCGCGACTTATGCAAAAGTTGATAATGCGACGTATCGGTTATTAAAAGCAAATACACCTGCCATTACGACTTTCATTTTACCTGCAACAAGTGAAGTTCCACGCAGGTTAATGCATCCTAAAAAGAAAACGATTGGTTTACGCATTCCAAGTAACCCGATTTGTCAGGCTTTATTAAAAGAACTTGGTGAGCCTTTACTTACAAGTACATTAATTTTACCTGGACAAGAAGACCCACTTGATGATCCTTACGATATTGAAAGTCAGTTGTCTAAACGTATTGATGTCTTTATCGATGGTGGTTTTGGTACTTTAACAACAACTAGTATTGTTGATTTATCGGGTGAACATCCGGAAATTATACGTCACGGTGCTGGAGATGTAAGTGCTTTCGAATAAGCACTTATTCTCCTTTTTACCAATAGTTAAAAAAAAAGTATTATCAAGAAAAAAAATACTCTTTATTTAGTTTGGATTTTTTTTACACTTTAGTCGTTAAGCAATTTATTAAAAGCCACAATTCCTTTAGAATGTTTTTCACTATCTGCTGTTCTTCTGCTACAGCTCTTATTGACTTGAAAACAAGTCTCATGCTTTTGAAAATTCGCGTGGCTTATAATCGTAATGAACCAATCACTTCATCAATCCATGGAAGACGTTCCACACATCCGTGTTTTAGATGAGTGGCACGACACAATTCCTGAAGATCTTTATATTCCTCCGGCTGCTTTTGAGATTTTACTCGAACAGTTTGAAGGACCACTCGACTTTTTAATTTATCTGATTCAGAAAAACGGTTTTGATTTAATTCAGCTCGATATTGCACCTATTGCAACTCAATATTTAGCTTATATGGATAGCATGAAATCCTTAAATATTGAGTTGACTGCCGACTATATGGTGATGGCTGCTCTATTGGCTGATTTGAAATCTCGCTTACTCTTACCTAAACCTACAGTAGTGAGTATCGAAAAAGATCCTAAACAGGATCTTATTGATCGACTTGAAACTTATTTACGTATTAAACAAGCTGCTGAGCGTTTAGGTCAAATGCCAGTTCTTGACCGTGATACATTTAGTGCCAATGTAAGCTTAGGTCATATCGCGCCTGTTTATGAAGGTTATGATGTTTCAGCATTACATGACGCTTTGTTTTGCGTATTTAATCGTCCTGAACCCGTAACACACACAATTGCGCAAGAGCCTGTACTGTTAGAAGAACGTATTGCTTATATTGAAGAGAAATTAGAGTCAGGCGACGTGTTAAGTTTTAAAGAATTACTTAATCCCCAACAAGGCCGTATGGGAATGGTTGTAACTTTTATGGCTGTTTTAGAATTGACCCGACAACAAAAGATTAAAATTATTGCTACAGGTATTGAAGCTCCATTGGCTATTCAAGGGTCTGCGGCATGAGTTTTGAACAAAATAATAATGATTTGTCATTAGCTGACATTCATCACGAAGTTTTATTGCAACTTGAAGCGATTATTTTTGCCAGTGAAGCACCTGTTTCGATTGCTCGTTTAAAAGAAGCTTTTAATAATCAATATAACAAACAACAGCTTCGTCAGCTTTTACAACAACTTGCCCTCTTACAACATGGCCGCTCTATTGAGTTGATTGAAACCGCGCAAGGCTTTCGTTTTCAGGTAAGATCCAAATATCGCAATATTATTGCGCAGATTTGGCCAGAGCGACCAACAAAACTGTCGCCATCTTTACTAGAAACCTTGGCTGTCATTGCGTATCATCAACCAGTCACGCGTGCTGATATTGAACAAATTCGTGGTGTATCTAATAATAGTCAGATTCTCAGAACGCTATTTGACTGGAACTGGATTAAAGAAGCCGGTTTTAGAGATTTACCCGGAAGACCTGCGTTGCTAATTACAACGCCTCAATTTCTGAATGCTTTTGGTCTAGCCTCTTTAGGCCAATTGCCTCCCCTACAGAACGCCAAGGAAGCATTTATGGCTCTCGATGCGAATGCACCGAAATCATAAAGAGGTGGACTGTTGATCATTATGTCTAAGGTTGTGCTGTCATGAGTGAAAAATTGCAAAAAGTATTAGCGCGAATCGGATTAGGTTCTCGCCGATATATGGAAGAGGTTATTGCCGCAGGACGCGTGAGTGTAAACGGCCGCGTTGCCCAAGTGGGTGAGCGCATTGAACCAGGCGATGAATTACGCATTGATGGCCGTAAAGTTCAGTTCCAGATCGAAGATGAAATTCGTCGTCGTGTACTGATTTATTATAAACCAGAGGGTGAGATCTGTTCACGTAATGACCCAGAAAAACGCCCAACTGTATTTGATCATTTGCCACAAATTGCAAATGACCGTTGGGTAATGGTAGGTCGTCTGGATATTAACAGTACAGGTTTATTACTATTTACAAACGATGGTGAGCTTGCTAACCGCTTAATGCATCCATCTAATGAAATTGAACGTGAATACGCTGTACGTGTAATGGGTGAAGTAACACCACAATTACGCCAAAACATGGTCAATGGTGTAGAGCTTGAAGATGGCCCAGCCAAGTTCGAATCTTTCTCTGAAATTGGTGGTGAAGGTATTAACCGCTGGTATCAAGTTGTAGTGAAAGAAGGCCGTAACCGTGAGGTTCGCCGTATTTTCGAATCGCAAGGTCTTAAAGTAAGCCGCTTATTACGTACTCGCTACGGTACTGTTATTTTACCACGCGAATTACGTACTGGTCGTTGGATGGAACTCGATAAAACTGATATCGACAACTTAGCTAAATCTGTTGAGTTGAAACCACGTCAAGGTACAGGTTTATTTGGTATGGCAAAACGTCGTACTGATCGTATGACCGAAAAACCAATGGCAGCACGTCGTGGTGGTTATTTACGTCAACAACGTCGTGATGATGAAAAAGAAGCACCAGCTAACACAGGTAATCAGCGTAAATCGACTGGTTTTAACCGTGGATTTAAAAAGTTCTAAGTAAAATTTTTAAATCAAAAAAACCGCTCACTTTAGAGCGGTTTTTTATTATTTAATTTCAATTAATTCATTTTTGCTAGTTCAATCCATTCAGCTTCTGGAAAATGAATAGCTAAGTAGTTCTTTAAATAATTTGAAGTATCCTGCGAAATTAATGGATCTTTTGATTCATCTTTTAAGTTATAAACCAAAGCTTTTAATTTCAGACCGCGTGACTTAAGTGCTTCGAGACTAAGCAAAGTATGGTTAATACTTCCTAGACGACCAGATGTCACCAAAATAACAGGAAACTGATGCTGAGCAACATAATCAATGGTGAGTAAACTGGTGGTTAAGGGCACCATTAAGCCACCCGCCCCTTCTAATAATACAATTTCAAAACGCTCAGCTAATGTTTGAGTCGCATTTTCAATTTTTTGAAAATCGATTTCTCGGTTATCAAGTCGCGTTGCTAAATGAGGTGAAGCAGGATAACTAAAAATTTCGGGCATAGTCAGCTTATCGTGATCTTCTTGAAACCAACCTTGCCCCATAATTTCACGATGCTTTTCAATATCTTCAGAAATATCAGCATTACCTGTTTGAATGAGTTTTTGGGTAATTACTTTTTTACCCTGCTCAGTCCATAATTTTGCTAAAAAACCTGTCGCGTAGGTTTTACCAATTTCGGTATCAATCCCACTGACAAAATAGATCTGACCACTCATTTACTTCATTCTCCGGGCAATACAATAAATTGGGTGATATGTTAGGGCATATCCCTCGGCGTGCTTATACCGATCATAATCTTGATAAAACTGCTGTAAAGTTTGCTTCGTCCAACGGTGCTGCGCTGTCGCTGTTACACCAGTCGCTTTTAAATGTTGTAATACAGCTTTAGGTAAATCGAAATAGAGCTGAGTTTCTGACTCAGATAGATACAGAACTTCAAAACCAGCCTGAGTTAAGGCACTGTTCCAACTTTCAAGATTCCAATAATTTAAACCTTGTCCGGTTAGCTCTTTAATTTCAATGAGGTTCTTAGGGCCAAATGTTGAAAAGCATAGCCAACCACTGTCAGTTAAAACATCATTACAACGCTTCAGCAAAAGCGGCAAATCCTGCATCCATTGCAAGGCAGAACCTGAAACAATCATATCGAGCTGCTGAGGGAGTTCTAAGGTTTCAACATCTCCAATTAACCATTTTAAATGCTCTTCATGATTGAAGTGCTCCTGCACCTCTGAGTACAAATCATTCAAAATTAAATCTTCAATTTGAAAAGCTTCAACAAGCAGACGAGTTAAATTACCAGAACCACAACCAATTTCAAAAACACGTCGTATCTTGCTTGGGCAAAACTGCTTGAGTAAGCTTGTTAAATTTTGACAAATTTGTTTTTGAACAACTGCGTGCTCTGAATAGCTTTGACCTGCTTTAGCAAAACGCTCGGCAACTAAATTTTTATTCAGACTCACAGAAAACTCACCAGTGCTTCAAGCTCGTGTTGCTCGACCATTGACGTTAAAGAAATACGTAAACGCGAACTATTTTTAGGTACTGTTGGTGGGCGTACAGGCATGGCATAAAAGCCGCTTTCCTGAACCTGTTTCGCCTTATCGATAGCAGCCTGACTTTCTCCCACAATCACTGGAATAATATGGCTGGTCGATGGGCTCAGATAACCCTTTTGTACCACTGCTTGTTGAAGATATTGGCTAATATTTTTTAAGTGTTCACGCTGAGGTTGAGCCACTAATACTTTTTGAAAAATAAAATTTGCCCAAGCCATAACAATCGGAGGTTGAGCGGTACTAAAAATAAGTGGGCGCATTTTGTTAATGAGATAATCTTTAATAATTGGATGGCAAATAATATAACCACCGACTGCTGCTAATGCTTTACCTAAGGTACCAACTAGAAAATCAATTTCCTGAATTACATTATATTGTTCAGCGCACCCTAAACCTTGCTGTCCTCGTACGCCAATTGAATGCGCTTCATCGACATATAGCATGGTTTTAGCAAAACGTTTTTTAAGCTGGACTAAAGCGGTTAAATCCGTTTCATCACCATCCATACTAAAAATACTTTCTGTGACCACAATGATTCGTTCAATCTTGTCATCATCATGATACTTTTGTAGAAGTTGCTCTAAATGCTGTAAATCATTATGTCGATACCGTACATACTGGGCACCAGACAAACGGATCCCATCAATCATACTGGCATGAACTAACTTATCTGCCAAAATTAAAGTTTTACTATCAGCAACAGCGGGCAAAATACCAATATTCATATGGTAGCCACTATTGAATAATAGAGCCGCCCGACCACCAAATGCTTGGCTTAGGCTATTTTCCAACTGTTCATATTCATCAAAATTGCCCGTTAATAAACGTGAAGATGAAGAACTAAAATAGCTGCGTTCTAATGGATAGCTATCTAAAAACTCTTGACGAAGATTGATATCAGCTGCCAAACCAAGATAGTCATTTGAAGCCAAGTTAAGCATCGTTTTATTTTGAATCGTAATAAAACGACCATGCTGCACATTTTGGGTAAATTGTCTGAAGTTACCTTGTCGTTTTAACTCATCTAACTCTGTAGCAAAATGATCGAGCAATGACATCTTAATGTGCCCTCTGCATCGTTTTAACTACTTCAACCAACTGTTCGAGCAAGTCACTTAACTCTTGCTGAGTGATGACATAAGGCGGCATGACATAAACTAATTTTCCAAAAGGACGAATCCAGATTCCACGCTCTACAAATTGTTGCTGTAAAGTTTTCATATCAACATTAAAGGTGAGTTCTACCACACCAATCGCCCCGAGCACTCTTACATCAGCAACATAATCAAGCTGGCTTAAAGGTGCTAGATATTGGCTAAGCTGTTGCTCAATTCGCTTAATATTGGCCTGCCAATCTTGCTCAATTAATAATTGCGTACTTTTTAAAGCAACGGCACAAGCGAGTGGATTGGCCATAAAAGTTGGGCCGTGCATAAATACCCCAGCCTCACCGCGACTAATGGTTTCTGCTACATGCTTTGTCGTTAAAGTCGCAGACAAAGTCATATAACCGCCCGTTAACCCTTTACCTAGGCACATAATATCCGGCTCGACTTGAGCATGTTCCCAAGCAAAGAGCTTACCTGTACGACCAAAACCAGTGGCAATTTCATCCAAAATTAATAACAGATGATATTTTTCACAAAGCGCTTTAGCCTGACGTAAATATTCAGGATGATAAAAGCGCATGCCCCCTGCACCTTGGACAATCGGCTCAATAATAAGTGCAGCCAGGTTTTCATGATTTTGCTGAATAGCTTGCTCTAGCTCGGCAATATCTTCTTGGTTCCACTCTTCATGAAATTTGGTTTGCGGTGCTGCTACAAAAAGACGGTTCGGTAAACTTGTACCAAAAATCTGATGCATGCCTGTCACAGGATCACACACAGACATCGCATTCCAAGTATCACCGTGATAACCAGAACGTGTAGTAATAAAATTTGTTTTTTGTGGTTGGCCTTGTGCTGTCCAGAATTGCACAGCCATTTTCAAAGCCACTTCAACGGCAACCGATCCTGAATCTGCATAAAAAATTTTATCGAGACTCGGTGGTGTAATTTTTAAAAGAATTTTGCCAAGTTCAATAGCAGGATCATGAGTTAAGCCACCAAACATGATATGTGACATGTTTTGTAGTTGATCGGTCACTGCCTGATTAAGTTCAGGGTGATTATAGCCGTGAATTGCACACCACCAAGACGACATACCATCAATTAAAGTTCTACCATCATCAAGTTCAATCGTTGCCCCATAGGCACGCTTCACTTTAAATGTTGGTAAAGGTTGGGTCATTGAAGTATATGGATGCCAAATATGTTCCAAATCAAAATTATCGGTCATCCTCTATACCCTTTTACAGCAATCAAATCTTTCATTTAGCACATGTTAAACCTGTTAAGAATGAAAGAAAATTGCGAGATCAACCAAAGCTTATGAACTTTGCTGATGAATTGTTAAAAATTGGCAGATTTCTTCAATTGTTCTTTCAGCCTGCAAGTAAGGAAAAGCGTGTGTAGCGTCTTTTAGCAACTTATAAGTCATGTTTTCTGTAGCGAAATCCTTAAAATTATCGATAATTTTGCAAGGAATGACATTATCTTGTTCAGCAAACAGGTGAAGCTGTAGACCTGGATAATTTTTCAAGTTATCTACCAAGTTTAACTGTTCTAGCATTTTTAAACCGTCTACCAGTATTTCCTGTACGGGTGGATTTGCGATATTTTGTACGCTCATCCAATCTTGTTTCGCTTGAGATGAGCCAAGTGTAATCAAATAATAAAAACGCTTTAAAGTGGCTTGTGGGTTTTGTAAAAAAGACCCTTTAAATTGACTAAATACATCAGCAGGCATTGCAGTTTGCCAATTATCATGAGCAACAAAACAAGGATTCGACGCGAGCGTAATTAAAGTTTTTGTTTGCCCTGTTTGCTTGTAAAAAATATCAACCAGTTGAGTTGCTAACTGCCCACCTAAGGACCAGCCTATTACCACATCAACTTCAGCCACTAAATCAAGCTGTGCTTGAAAGCTACTATCTAAAAGATTAAAAATATTAATCAGTTGTGTGTCATAGCCAAATTTATTCAAACCTAATTTTAACGATTGCAGAGGTTCTATACCTACTCCCCACCCTGTAATCAATAAAATTTTATTTTGTAACTTCATGTGCCTATCCACAGTCAACTTTAGGAAGATTATATATGAAGTTCAATTCTAAATATCTTTTAAAATCAACAGAACGCTTGAATTTCAAAAAGTAAAATCAGACATTTATAGTCAATAAATATTCTGAAATATATTGATATACAAGAGCTAAAATATTTATATGAAATATACAAAACTTTAATTATCTAAACATTGAAGCAAATCAAAAAACAACATAATCCACACTTCACCCATAAATCCATTGTGCAATGTAATTAATGTTAATACTTATGTTTTTTTATTAAAAAAAATGACTCATCAATTCATTTTAATGTTAGAAGATTAATTAATGATCAAAATAATGGGCAGATTAATATGAATACTCAAAGTGAAATATCTGACGGGAGAGAAAAAGATACATATTTTGTTACACCCAACGATATTATAAATACCTTACCTGTAGATCAAAATTATTGTTTATTTCTGGATATTGATGGAACATTAGCTCCATTTCAAATTCATCCTGAGCATAGTTTTATACCTAATACTACATTAGAAGTTATAAAAAAAATTATTGAATTAAATATACCAGTGATTGCTGTAACAGGACGTGATGTTGAAACAGCTAGTAAGCTATTTCAGTCTATTGAAATTCCTATAGCTGGCTTACATGGTTTAGATATTTATTTTGATTCCGACAATTATATTCGTCCAGATTTAAGCAATATTAATTTCAAAAAATTAAAAGAAGATATTATAAAATCTTGTGAAAAATATCCCGATTTATTAATTGAGGATAAAGGACATTCTATTGCTTTACATTATCGAAAAAAACCAGAATTAGAAGATAATGCATTTTATATTATGCAACAAATTAAATATTTCTATCCTCAATTAAAATTAAACAGAGGTAAATTTGTCATTGAGTTATTACCTAAACAGGCAGATAAAGGTAAAGCAATTCAAACAATATTAGACCATCTTAATTTACCATTAATTCATCCAATATTTATTGGAGATGATTTAACGGATGAATCGGGTTTCACTTTTATTAATCAACAATTTGGCACTTCAATTAAAGTAGGTTCTGGTGAAACAGAAGCTCAATATAGATTAAAAGATATTAACAGCGTTTCTAATTTTCTTTTTTTCTTTCTAGAAAAAATAAAAAAGTTATACGTCAAAAATAGTCAAGATCAGAATGGAGAACAAATATGTCTAAATTAATCGTGTTATCGAATCGAATAAGTATGCCATCAGGTAAGGCCTCCGCAGGTGGCCTTGCAGTAGCTGTACAAGACGCATTAAATGACAGTAACGGCATTTGGTTAGGCTGGAACGGTCAGCAAATTACCGATACTGAAGCGCCTGAATTCGATCAGGCATATTCTCATGGAATTGACTACATTACCTGCCCTCTTACACATCAGCAATATGCACAGTACTACTGCGGTTTTGCTAACAAAGTTTTATGGCCTGCCATGCATGATCGAGATGAACTGATCGAATATGATGCTGAAGAATATAATACTTACCAAAGGGTTAACCGTTTATTTGCTGAAAAATTAAAAGAGATTGCTCAGCCTGATGATCTGATTTGGGTACATGACTATCACTTTTTTAGTGTAGCTCGTCATTGTCGTGAATTAGGTATGCAAAATAAAATCGGTTTCTTTTTGCATATTCCTTTCGCAAGCTTAAACATTTGGCGCAAAATTCCAGTTGCACTGCAGTTGGTACAAGACCTTTGCCAATATGATGTAGTTGGCCTACAAACCCAAGCCGATCAAAACACCTGTATGCAAACGTGTATGGGCTTACTTGAAGCTCAAAAAATATTAAGTGACCGAATCAGCTATAAAAAACGTCAAGTACTCATAAAGTCCTACCCTATTGGCGTGCAACCAGAACTTATTCAGCGCCAAGCACAACAGGCATTTCATACTCCCTATGTATTTAACTTTGAAGATATACCACGTCAAAAAACCATTATTGGCGTTGACCGGATTGATTATTCAAAAGGTCTGCTTGAACGCTTCAATGCATTTGCGACCTTCTTGGAAACTAACCCTGAATATCATGGACTGGTACGCCACCTTCAAGTTGCAACACCTTCACGTACAGATATTCCGGCTTATCAACGCTTATACCAACGTTTTAAAACTAAGTTAGAACTGATTAATGAAGAGTTTGCACACGAAGACTGGCGTCCAATTGATTGTTGCTACGACACTGTTCAACATGACAGTCTCATGCATATTTATCGTCGCTCTGATATTTGCTGGATTAGCTCATTACGGGATGGTATGAACTTGGTCGCAAAAGAATATATTGCGGCTCAAGATTCAGAGAACCCAGGTGTGCTGATCTTATCTAAATATGCCGGTGCTGCTGAGCAAATGACTCAGGCCTTAATTGTTGACCCATTAGATCGGGCAGCGATGATGGATACTCTAAAAACCGCTCTAGAGATGCCTAAAGCTGAACGTATTAATCGTTATGAACAGTTAATAGAAGGTCTGGCAGCCACTGACCTTAGCGATTGGAGAAATAATTTCTTGAAAGATCTTGAAAATGCTCCAACCTTTACGAAGACTAAGTTGTCATTACAAGACAAGTATCAACCCACTTATCATGTTTTGTAATGATTTAAGCTTATAGAACATCGAGAAGTTTTTCTCGATGTTCTATCGGTTGGTAAATTGACTTAAGTTATTTTGCCTTTACAAGAGTAAAGCGATTGAGTATGGCAATCATAGTTAATAAAACCGCTACCCCAGATAACACTGTGGTTAGACTGGTCCACTGGCCAATCAAGCCAATTAAGGCGGGACCACTTAATGAACCTGTATAAGCAATCGTTGACACTAAAGATAGTGCCGCAGCCTTCGGCATATCATTTTGGCGTCCAACACGAGAGAACATGACTGGTACAATATTAGAACAGCCTAAACCCAAAAGTGCATAACCCAATACGACAACTTGCCAAACAGGTGCCATCACAATAGTAACCATAGCAAGGGCTGCAACAATTGCACTATAAGTCACAATAGTTTTCTCACCCCATTGTTTTAACAAGAGATGCCCTGCAAAACGACCACTTGTCATACTAAGCGCGAAGAAAGTATAGGCCAGCCCAGCAAAAGCAGGGTTAAGATGATATTTACTGGTCAAATAAATACCACCCCAGTCCATTGCTGCACCTTCTGACAAGAAAGCAATAAAACACATCATTCCAATCAACAGGATCGCACCATTCGGGCGCGAAGTTTTTTTAGGTGCGTCAGTTATTTCAGCTGCACCTTGTTCATCTTGCTCAAATGTTGTTAAAGCAGATGGAATAGCAACAAAGCTCACGACCATTAAAATCATGACCACAGATAGCGTACTCATGAGTGGTGAAAGGCCAATTGCTAGTAGCGTGGTGACGAGCATGGCGCCTATTAAACCACCAAGGCTGCACATACCATGGAAACTAGACATAAGCGCACGTAAGCTGTGTTTTTCCACCACAACTGCCTGCAAATTAATAGCAACGCCAAGGCTGCCTGCTGCTGTACCAAAAATAAATAACGCCACAGCCATCGATACAAGACTATGCCAGATCGTTAAACTTGGTAGTAATACCATTAAGAGTATGGTCGCCATAGCAATTAATGGACGACATCCCCAACGCTTAACTAAAGCCCCTGTCGCAGGCATAGCAATCATTGAGCCGATTCCCATACAAAGCAGCAATAAACCAAAATTTGCATGATTTAGGTTTAAACGTTGCTGTGCATAAGGAATGAGTGGTGCCCAAGCAGATATCGCAAAGCCCAAGCTAAAAAAGCTAAGACGAGTTGCTAATCGTTGTGTGCTTAAGAGAGTAGCTGTATCTAAAACAGCAGGTTTGGAAAATAACATATACGCGAAGCTCACCATAAAACCATTGGCGATCCATACCAACCGATTCCCCATAGAAAAACCCCTGCCTTATTAAGTTCCAGGCAAGGGTTTTTGTTGGCGAAATTATATCCAATTCCACAAAAAAAACATGGGGTCTGATACAAATTTTCTGACTTTTTTGTAACTGCCAAAGCCTTATATAGTAAGGCTTTGAATATATTCAATTTGACATTATTAACATCTAATCATTGACTTCATTTTATTAAAATAAGCAAATAAAAAACCCAGCTTAAGCTGGGTTTTTCACATCATTAAATTTGAGACTGAATATAATTTTGCAGGCCAATCAGTTCAATTAAACACAACTGTTTTTCAAGCCAATAAGTATGGTCTTCTTCAGTATCTGATAATTGTTGACGTAACATGTCACGACTGATGTAGTCGCCTTTTTCTTCACAAAGTTTAATACCTGTCGCTAATTTTTCACGCACATGATATTCAAGTGCTAAATCAGCTTTTAAGCAAGATACAACGTCTGTACCAACATTGATATCTTCACGGTGCATGTTTGGTTTGGCACCTAAAAACAATACACGACGAATGATTGCATCGGCATGAGAAGCTTCTTCTTGCATCTCATGGTCAATACGCTCATAAATCTTGTTTAGACCCCAATCTTCATACATACGAGAATGGATTAAATATTGATCACGGGCAGCCAACTCTCCGCCAATGAGCATATTTAAATAGTCTATGACTTCTGGATTGCCACGCATAATAAATCTCCTATCGTATGAGTCTATTATGGGCAAACTTAAAAATGATTGCAAAATAAAAAATAGTTAAGTTTATGATTTTTATCAAATTAAAATGAGAAACATACGCATTTGCAGTTTAAGTTATTTAAATTTCCTTTGCAAAAAGAAACGCTTGTCCGATTTATAGGCTCAGACAAGCGTTCAAATATGGCATAAACCATCAATTTATAAATTTGTAACTAAAATCAATGGTTCTTATTTCGCTAAGTCTTTTAGCTCAAAGTCTGCCCATAACTCGCCATGAGTGATAAGAAATCTGTTTCATTCATGACAGGAATACCTAATTTCGCAGCTTTTTCTAATTTTGAACCGGCCTTTTCACCTGCAACCACACACTTCGTTTTGCTTGATACGCTACCGCTTACGCGCGCCCCTAATGCTTGTAGCATTTGAGTGGCCTGATCACGAGTCATTTGCTCTAATGTGCCTGTAAGTACCCAGCTTTCACCATTTAAGGGCTGGCGTGTTGGTGCAGTTGGCGCATCCCAATGAATACCCGCGACAATTAAACGATCAAGTACTTCAATGTTATGCGGTGCCAAGAAGAAATCAGCAATCCACTCTGCTGTAATATCCCCTACATCTGGGGTTTTCTTCAAAGCTTCTACATTCGCAGCTTTAAGGGCCTCAAGCGTTTGGAAGGTATTTGCTAACATTCTAGCCGTTGTTTCACCTACTCCACGAATACCTAAGGCATAAATAAAACGTGCTAGAGTTGTTTTCTTACTTACTTCGATCGCATCTATTAAGTTCTGTACTGACTTTTCTCCCATTTTTTCAATGCCCAACAGTGTTTCTCTGTGTTCATGCAAATGGTAAATATCAGCCACATCTTTAAGTAAATCGAGACGTAATAAAGATTCTACCCAACGATCTCCCAAACCTTCGATATCCATCGCTTTACGCGATACAAAGTGGCGAATGGCTTCAATACGCTGTGCAGCACAATATAAACCGCCTGAACAACGTGCGAGAGCCTCACCTTCAGGCATCACTACAGGAGATGCACATACTGGGCAGGACTCTGGTAAATGAACAACTTCTGCTTCAGCAGGACGGAACTCTGGCCAAACTTTTTCTACTTTAGGAATTACGTCACCCGTACGGTAAACACTTACAGTATCTCCAACGCGTACATCTAGACGGTGAATTTCTCCAATATTATGCAAAGTCACGTTAGAGACAGTCACACCACCCACAAAAACAGGGTTTAAGCGTGCTACAGGCGTTAAAGTCCCTGTACGCCCTACTTGCCAGTCAATTTGCTCAACAGTCGTAAGAGCGGCTTGTGCAGGGAATTTATAAGCGGTTGCCCAGCGTGGTTCTCGGCTTAAGAAACCAAGCTGCTGTTGTTGTTTTAAGTCATCGACCTTTACGACCATGCCATCAATTTCAACTTGGAGGCTTGGACGTTCTTGCTGAATTTGCTCATAACGCTGCTGTACTTCTTGAATTGAATTACACAAGTACTGACGCTCAGCAATTTGGAATCCAAGTTCCGTTAACCATTGCAAGCTATCATGCATAGTGGTGAGGCCATGATTTGGTTCACATTGTGCAATTCCATACGCGTAAAATGCCAAAGGTCGGCCAGCAGCAATATTTGGATCAAGTTGTCTTAAACTTCCTGCAGCTGCGTTTCGAGGGTTAGCGAAGGTTTTTTCCCCTTTTGCTTCCTGATCGGCATTGAGTTTTTCAAAACCAGACTTGGGCATGAGTACTTCGCCCCGTACTTCAAGTAGACGAGGTATTTCATATTTTTCTGAATGCAGAACTTTAGGTAAGTTACGAATGGTTTTAACGTTTTGAGTAATATCTTCGCCAGTTTCACCATCCCCACGAGTTACACCACGAACCAGTACGCCATTTTCATACCATAGTGAAATCGCAAGACCATCGAGTTTTAACTCAACTTCATATTGTACTTTCTGGTTTGGTAGTCGCTCTTCTACACGGCGTGCAAATGCAAATAAATCTTCTTGGTTAAATACGTTACCAAGTGAAAGCATTGGCACCACATGCGTCACAGTCTCAAATTTTGAAAGCGCTTGACCACCTACTTTCGTAGTTGGTGAATCGGTTTGTACAAGTTCCGGATATTGCTCTTCTAAAGCTTTTAACTGATGAAATAAATGATCATATTCACTGTCCGAGATTGTCGGCTGATCCATAACATAGTAGGCATGGTTATGCTTTGCAATCAGTTGAATAAGCTGACGCATCTGTTCGATCACGGAAGTTATTGCCATTATTTTATTCACCATAAAAAAGGGTGGAAATTTCTCCACCCTGAGCTGCGACTAGATATTTTGCAATTATCGCAACCTATACCAAAAATTTAAACTAGGCTGTTGCCTGTGCTGGACGATAATCAATCACATGATGGCGCCAATGTTCTTTTAACTGCGGCGTAAATTCAAGATTATTTTCATCATAAACCTTACCATCAATTTCACGAGCAATCAGGCCTGCAATACTGGTCATCATGTCAAAACCTGTCACGGCTTTACTGTTTGGAAGTGCAAGGAAAAATGCCAAGCCTTGAACTTGTTCAGTAGATAAAGTTTCTAAATCGAAACCAGCAGGACCATTATCGGTCATACGAAGTACAGAGAACATGAGTGCACTTGGTTCATCTGTATTTTCATAACGATGGAAACAAGACATTTCACCGTAACGTAAACCATATTTTAAAAGTACTTTCAGTGCTTTATCGCCCGATAATGCACGGCGCGGATTTGGATAGACATTTAATGCAATAATCTGTTCAGCCATTGCTAATGCACTTTCGTCGTCAAAACGCTGTTGCTCATGTAGATGTACATCCAGAATATTACTTTCACCTTCAAACTCGGCAATTTCAGCCGTTTCAATATTCGGATTTAAGCTTAATTCAGGTTCTGCTTTAGAATGCTCTTCTATCACTTTTTCTTCTGATGAGCCAACAACTTCTGGTTCAGCAGAAACGGTATCAACTAACTCAACTGAACTATTTTCACTTACAGTTGGGCTAACAGTATTTTCTTCAGCTTTAACTTCTTCTACTGGCGTATTTTCAACGGGTACTTGTGTCTGGACTGTTTGAGCTTGGGAAGCCTGTTCTAGTTCTTTTGTTTCCTTTTCTTTTGGCTGTTCCTGCTCGCTTAAAGTTGGTTCCACGCGTTCAGCAACGGCTGCTGACGTAACAGCAACTTCTGGCTGTTCAAGTTGATCTCGCACATGACGAGGGATAACTGGTTGATTACTTTCAGGATTAATATGTAAATCACTGTCTAGCGAGGGTTCAGCATGGTTCGGCTTTTTTAAAATCATTCTTAAGCCAATTAGCATGATAATAATGGCAACAACGATGCCAATAATCGTATTGATTTCCATTCTATGACTCCGAAACTAACCCGTATTCTTTTGCCTGTTCTAAATTGACAGTGACTAATTTTGATGTACCCGGTTCAGGCATGGTTACACCCAACAAGTCAGTTGCCATGGTCATCGCCAGCTTATTATGTGTAATGTAAATGAATTGTACATGTTCAGAAAGCTCTTTTACCAAATTACAATATCTCTGTACATTCGCATCGTCGAGTGGAGCGTCCACTTCATCGAGTACACAAAACGGTGCCGGATTTAACCTGAAAATAGCAAATACTAATGCTAACGCTGTTAATGCTTTTTCTCCACCGGAAAGTAATGCTAGAGAACTGTTTTTCTTACCCGGTGGCCTTGCCATGAGCTTAACCCCAGATTGCCAATCATCCTCAAGACTTAAACTGGCTTCACCACCATTAAAAACTTTTGGAAATAGATTTTGTAACTCTTGATTAATCTGATCAAAAGTCGACATAAACAACTTACGGGTTTCTTGGTCAATGCTCTTCATCGCATCTTTTAACTGAGTTACCGTATTTTCCAAGTCTTGAATTTGATGGCTCAACTCATCAAAACGCTGAGAAACCTCTTCAAACTCTTGTGAAGCAGCTAAGTTAACTGCACCGATTTTTTCAAACTGTTTCTGTACTTTTTCCAGTTTTTGCTGGTGGTCGGTTAAATCTATTTTCAAGCCCGTTTGAAGCTCGGCATTTAACTCTTTGAGCTGTTCTTGATAGTGCTCACGATCAGACTTAGCTGCTTGCCATGCTAAACGTTTGGCTTCAAGTTGCTCTCTAAGCTTTTCATCTTGCTGTTGGTATTGATGACGTTGGTCTGTAAGCGTTTGTTGCTTCTCTTGAACACTATTAAGCTCAATCTGCCATTCATTCCATGTCTTTTGCAGCTTTTCGGTTTGAGCAAATTGTTGTTGAAACTCTGACTCAAGGTTTGGCAACTCTAACTGAATAGGTTCAACAAACTTTTTCGCCTGTTCCATTTGCGCTGTAATTTGTTGATATTGGCTCTGCAAGAACGAAATATCTTTTTCAAGTAGCTCAATCTGTTGAGTTGTCTGCGTACTATTACGGCGTAAAATCTCACGTTCTTGTTGTTGCTGTTGTAAGACTTGTTGCTGTTCTTCAAGCTGCTCTGTTAATTCTTCTACCTGAAATTGCAAAGTTTTATAGTCAGGTAAAATGGTTTCAAGCTTCATTGCTAATGCATGCAAATCAATTTCAAGATCGTCTTTTTGCATTGCATCTTCTTCAAGCTGCATATCTAACTGAGCGAGTTGATCTTTCAATTGTTGTTTTTGCAATAAAAATGCTTGTGCTGCTGTTTGCTGTTTAGCAATTTGAACATCTAGCTGTTGCAAGTCTTTTTGCTTTTGTTTAATGGTTTGTTGTTTCTGCTGTAAGTCAGCTTGTAGCTGTGTAAGTTTTTCTTTTTCCTGAACTACCGTTTCATCTAATGCTTGTAGTTCAGGTTGCTGCTTGTGAAGAACTTGTTCAATTTCGTCTAGACGAATACGATGACTGAGCATACCTTGCGCACTTTGACTTTCGTCATCATACATAAGAGCAATTACCCAATCTTGCCCAACATGATAACCATCTAAAGTCAAAATAGACTGGCCATGTTGCAATTGCTTTTGTTCATTTAAAGCATGAGATAAATCTTGTGCAATCGCCACATTGGAAAATATTGAAAGCTGCGGTGACGCAATCCAATCATTCAAGCAAGTCAGGTTGCCCTTAAATTTGCTTGATTGCTCTGAAGGTTTTAACTGGCGAGCAATTCCTTCCTGAAAGGCTTGTTCAGTTTCAACAATATGTGCCTGCAACCATTTTGCTAAAAACTTTTCAATAATCTGTGCATGTGGCTTACCCTGCTCCGTTAACTCTAGAGCCTGCATTAAACGTAGCGTATCTTGGTTTTGCTTTGGACTTTGTTTAGCAACAAGCTGGTTTAAGTTTTTCTGCTCAGATAATAAAACTTGTATTTCAGTTTTCAGTACTTGTTGCTGATTTTTAGTTGCCTGATGCGCTTGTTGAGACTGTTCAATCTGTTGCACATACTTCTCAATATCAGCCTCTAAGGTCGAGATTTCACGACAAAGCTGCTGTTGCAGTTGCTCAAGCTCGCCTTGTTCATCTTCATGTACTTGCGATTGGATCTGGTTGGCTTGATGTTGCAGTGTTTCTTTTTGCTGTTCAATACGCTGAACATTTTTGCCTAATTGCTCGATTTGAGCAGACATTTGCATTTTTTGCTGCTGTTGTTTTTCAACCTGAGCTTTTACTTGCTCAAATTGTTGCTGCGCTTGCCGCTGCTGTGATTGTAAACCGGCAAAATTTTGCTCTGCTTCAGCTGCTGTATGCTCAATTGCCGTTAAAGCTTCAGTTTGTTCTTCTAACTGACTATTCAGTGTTTCAAGCTGTAGTTCGGAAAGTTGTAAACGCTCTTTCGTCTGAGCTTTTTGTTGTTCTAATTGAACAAGAGTTGTACTGTTTTGCTGAAATAAACTCTGTTTTTGTTCTAGAGTCATTTTAAGTTCAGACAATTTTTTTTCAGCTTGTTGCCATTCTTGTTGTAGTGGTGAAGATTGCTGAATAAGTCTCTGAAATAAAGCACTGGTCGATTCTAAATCATGTTCAATCGTACTTAGCTCAGAACGAACTAATTTAAATGTTTCCCCCAGTTCGTTCATTTGAACCGTATATTCTTCTTGTAGGCGTACACTTTTCTCTGCCTGAAAAGACAAAATTTCAATTTTGAGTGTACGAATCTGGCTTTCTAACGTTTTATATTGAACCGCTGCTTCTGACTGACGCTTAAGTGTTTTGAGTTGTGATTTTAACTCAAGCGCAATATCTTCCAAGCGTGAAAGGTTTTGCTCCGTATGTTCAAGGTGCTGCAAGGTTTCGCGGCGACGCGCCTGATAACGCGAAACACCTGCTGCCTCCTCAATGAAAATACGCATTTCTTCAGGTTTGGCATCAACCAAGCGGTTGATCATGCCTTGTTCAATGACTGCGTAAGAGCATGGCCCTAACCCTGTTCCCAAGAAAATGTCAGTAATATCACGGCGGCGACAACGTGTACCATTTAAGAAATACTCAGATTTACCTTCGCGAGTTACCTGACGACGAACTGCGAGCTCATTATAAGCGTTATAAGCTCCACCTAATTTGCCATAGGTATTGTCAAAACGCAGTTCTACACTGGCAACACCAACTGGCTTACGCTTGGATGTTCCGGTAAAAATAACATCTTGCATGCTACCACCACGCAGCTGACGAGCGTTTGACTCCCCCATCACCCAGCGGATCGCATCAATAACATTGGATTTGCCACAACCATTTGGACCAACCACTGCTGTGCGGTTCGCCTTAAAATTTAAAGTTGTACTATCTGCAAAAGATTTAAAGCCGGAAAGTTTTAAACTGCTTAAACGCATAATGCCCTAACTAGCGGCGTGAGCGTCTCGCCCAAGCCAATTCAATCTGTTTCATTCGTGTCAGCGATTCCAACACAAGGTTACGTAAGTGTCGACAAAAATCTTCCATAAATAAAGCGGCTTGTTGTGATTTTCGGATCAAAATTGCATCAGTCACGAGTTTAAATAATGCAAACGCTTCTTGCAGTTCCCTTTTAGAGGTATTTAGCGTCAAAAAATAACTACGACGTAATGATGGTAATAATTCTTTATAAAATTTCATTAAATAAGGATTACCGACCATATCTTGCTGTTCAGCCAGATATTGGAAAATGGCATCGTAGAATTTTTCGATATCGCCTGCTTTTACATGTTCAAGAAGCTGTTCTAACAAGAGCTGTAATTGATCAGCTTCATGGGCGCGCCATGTTTCACTGATGCGTTGTACAATATGCCCCAATAACATCATATTTGTATCAAACAGTGCTTTCACTTGTTGTGCCGACATTTCTGAAACAATTGCACCCCGACGCGGAAAAATCTCAATAAGATGCGTACGTTCAAGCAATAATAATGCTTCACGAACTGACCCCCTACTTACATCAAGCTCTTTCGCAATACGAAGCTCTTGTATGCGTTCGCCTTCGACCAATTCGCCGCTAATAATCTGTTCGCTAATATATTTGACAATTTGCTCAGAAAGACTCTCTGTCTCTTCGAGATTCATAAATCACCCGCTACTTTTTATATGCATTAATCCATGCTTTTCTTTCGCATCCTTGTTTTTAACTGATCCCATCCATTAAAAACTATGTCATTGTCTGACAATTTTATTGCATTTTAAGCCAACCCGCCCAAAATCCATACAGAAATCGGATGAAAAACTCAGCTTTAGTCTGTTTAAATCTTCAAATAAAAAAAAGCTTAAACTGTGAGAGTCTAAGCTTGCTTTTCTATATTTTTTAATAAAACGTTTTTAATTCATAAAACCTTTATAAATAAAATAACTGCCTACCACGACTAACAAACAAGCAAAGCATTTTTTTAGCATTTGTGGTGACAATGCGTGTGCAACCTTGGCCCCAAGTTTAGCGGTCACAAAACTCATGACACTAATACCAATAAAAGCATAGATGTGCACATACCCAATCGTATTAGGTACAGAAATGTGCTCTTTAGCACCAAACCACATAAAGCCAATTGCACCCGCTACAGCAATAGGTAAACCACAAGCGGCAGAAGTAGCGACTGCTTTTTGCATGACTACACCATGACGGTTTAAATATGGAACAGTTAAGCTACCGCCTCCAATACCAAAAATTGCAGAGGCAATTCCAATACCACCACCTGCCATAAATTGCATAGGTGTTGAAGGGAGCTGACGTGTTGGGTCAACAACCACATTTGCGCCTTTAAACATGCGATAGGCCATCACAACTGCAAAAACACCAATCAGAAGCTGTAAATGTTGACCAGATAAAAGATCGGCAATGCCTGCGCCTAAAAATGAGCCTAGAACAAGACCGGGTGCTAGATTACGAAAAACAGGCCAAAGAACTGCACCTTTTTTATGATGGGCAGAAACAGAACTAAAAGACGTCACAATAATGGTTGCTAAGGAGGTTCCGACTGCAATATGCATGATTACTGCCGGGTCATAGTGCAACTGGGTAAAAACGACATAGAGGATTGGTACAATAATTAGTCCACCGCCAACTCCAAACAATCCGGCAGTAAAACCAGCAATTGCGCCAATGAGTAAATATATGATTAACTCCATAAATGTTTTACCACTCTGCTCATATTCAACATGGATTTAGAGACTCGCCAACTACAACAACTTTTAAGCGCAAAAAACCAGCTTCCAGAAGTGGTTTTATTAAAAGCAACCACAACTTCGACCAATGATGATATTCGTGAAATTGCCCAAAAAGGCATTACAACGGGCTTGGTTTGCAGTGCTCAACAAACTCAAGGGCGAGGACAACATCAACGGCAATGGATTTCACCTGAAGGAAACATTTATTTAAGCACATTGGTGCAAACTCGAACACCCTTAGATGGTCGCTTAGCACTTGAAGTTGCTCTAAATATTCTGCAAATCCCACAATTGCAACCTTTGAGCTTACAAGTGAAATGGCCAAATGATTTGTACAGTACGCAAGGAAAATGGGGCGGAATTTTGGTCGAACCACTTTCCCAGCATCAAGCCATTGTAGGTGTAGGGATTAATTTAAAAACACCTCCAGTAACTGATAATGATCAACCAATTACTTCTTTAGAAGATTTAGGCTTAGAACAAAATAGTCGTCTTGAGTTAATTTCAGAACTCTATGTGGCAATTCAAAATGCAGCTCGCTGGTTTGATCATGGTTGCTACAACTTGGCAGGTCGTTTTAACCATCATGCAGCTTGGTTGAATCAGTTAGTTCAATTCGAACATAGTCAAGGATTGGTACATGGCCGTTTTGTTGGAATTTCTAATGAAGGTGCGGTCATTCTTGAAACTCCAGAACCACAGCAGTTTTATCAAGGTCGTTTAAGACCACAATCAACTCAGTAATCAGGTATTTTCCCCATGAAAAGTTTATGGCTTGATATCGGAAACACCCGTTTAAAATACTGGATTACTGAGAATCAGCAAATAATTGAGCATGCAGCTGAGTTACATTTGCAGTCGCCTGCCGATTTATTACTTGGATTAATCCAACACTTTAAGCATCAAGGTTTACATCGTATTGGGATTTCTTCGGTTCTCGATACCGAAAACAATCAGCGTATTCAGCAGATTTTAAAATGGCTTGAAATTCCTGTTGTTTTTGCCAAAGTCCATTCGGAATATGCAGGCTTACAATGTGGTTATGAAGTCCCGAGTCAGCTCGGGATTGACCGCTGGTTACAAGTATTGGCTGTTGCAGAGGAACAAGAAAATTATTGCATTATTGGTTGCGGAACAGCGCTCACGATTGATTTAACCAAGGGCAAACAGCATTTAGGCGGTTATATTCTACCTAATTTGTATTTGCAACGTGACGCACTGATTCAAAATACTAAAGGTATTAAAATTCCAGATTCAGCTTTTGATAATCTAAACCCGGGCAATAACACAGTCGATGCAGTGCATCACGGCATTTTGTTAGGCCTTATTAGTACGATTGAGAGCATCATGCAGCAATATCCTAAAAAGCTGCTCCTCACAGGTGGAGATGCTCCTCTTTTTGCTAAATTTCTACAGAAGTACCAGCCAACTGTTGAAAAAGATCTTTTACTTAAAGGGCTACAACAATATATTGCTCATTATCCTAAAGACTAAAATACAGAATAAAATAAAAGGCGCTCTAAGCGCCTTTTATTTTATGGTTTTATTTCTTTTGGTCATTGTTACCAAACAGTGGTCCCATACCTCCACCACCGCCAAATTGTTTTTGCATATTGCCTAATGAACGCATCATTTTGCTCATACCAGATGGATTCGCAAACTTCTTCATCATTTTAGCCATTTGAGCTTGTTGCTTAATAAGCTTATTCACTTCAGCAACATCCATACCACAACCTGCCGCAATACGTTTTTTACGACTTGGGTTCATCAGGTCTGGGTTACGGCGTTCTTTAACAGTCATCGACTGGATAATTGCTTCCATCTTTTTGACTTGTTTTTCAGGATTCGCTTGCTCAATCGCTTGCTGGATTCCTGCACCGCTCATGCCAGGCAACTTGTCTAAGAAGCCCATCATGCCGCCCATTTTTTTCATTTGCTCAAATTGCATCAGCATATCTTCAAAGTTGAAGCTACCGCCTTTTTGCAATTTTTTCGCCATTTTTTCGGCTTTTTCTTTGTCGATTTTACGTTCAACTTCTTCGACTAAAGAAAGTACGTCACCCATACCTAAAATACGTTGAGCAACACGATCCGGATGGAATGGCTCTAAGGCATCAAGCTTTTCGCCCATACCCAAGAACTTGATTGGCTTACCAGTAATCGCACGTACAGAAAGCGCTGCACCACCACGTGCATCACCATCAGTTTTAGTAAGAATCACGCCCGTAAGTGCCAAAGCATCGTTAAATGCTTTAGCAGTATTTGCAGCATCCTGACCTGTCATAGCATCAACCACGAACAGAGTTTCAGTCGGCTTAACTGCTGCATGCAATTCTTTAATTTCGTCCATCATGTCTTCATCGACATGTAAACGACCTGCTGTATCGACAATCAACACATCGGCAAACTGGATCTTTGCCTGTTCAATTGCACGGTTAACGATATCAATAGGCTTTTCAGAAGGATCTGAAGGAATAAAGCCTGCACCAACTTCTGCTGATACAGTTTCTAACTGTTTGATCGCTGCCGGACGGTAAACGTCGGCAGAAACGGTCATTACTTTTTTCTTTTGACGTTCTTTTAAGAAACGTGCCAGCTTGGCAGCAGTTGTAGTTTTACCTGCACCTTGTAAACCAGCAAGCAATACAACAACTGGAGGCTTAGCACTTAAATCCAGTGTTTCATTGGCCTCACCCATCATCTTGGTGAGTTCGTCATAGACAATTTTTACAAATGCCTGGCCTGGAGATAACTGGGTCATCACTTCTTGGCCCAATGCCTCTTCCTTAACTTTCGCGATAAATTCACGAGTTACAGGTAACGCGACATCGGCTTCAAGAAGAGCCATACGTACTTCACGTAAGGTATCTTTAATATTGTCTTCGGTCAGCTGCCCTGAGCCAGTAACATTTCTTAAACTCTGCGTGAGTCGTTCTGTTAAGGTATCAAACATTGCAAAATCCGCTTAAAATGGCTAGTTGCAAAAAAATCTTTCTCGAAATAGAAAATTTATGCATAGAATGCTATAGGATACTTTAGTTCGCAGCGAATTTATATCTTATCTAGATGAATTAATCCTGAAAAAGGTTTGACATGATTAGCCTCCCCTTGGTTTACACAATTTTGGCACTCATCGCATATACCACTTCTTTCTGGTATCTGTTCATACGTTTAATGTCAAAACGTGAACCAAACCCATGGTTATTTGCTCTTGTTACGACCTTGGCCCTGCTACTGCACGGCACAGTTCTATGCCATGCAATGCTCACGCCTTTAGGAATTAACTATGATGTTTTTAATTTAGTCTCTTTTACATCATGGCTTATGTTGTTGTTAAGTTTAATTTTTAGTACTTTTCGTCCGATTGTACCTTTAAACTTATTAGGCATTCCTGTAGCAGCCATTGGTCTTATTTTAGGTTTTGCATTTAGTAAACCAAATCAGTTTATTGAGCAACACTCATTAGGCTTAGATACACATATTATTCTTTCACTTTCGGCCTATGCGGTTCTACTCATGGCAACCATACATGCAATCTTGATATGGTTCCAAAACCGTGAACTCAAAAAGAAACAAAAAAAACGCTTCTGGGTCAATTTACTCCCGCCCATTCAGGCCATGGAGTCCTTGTTATTTGATTTAATTATTACCGGTTTTATTTTATTAACCATTGCTCTGGCGTTTGGTTTCTTAACTGTTGATAGTTTCTTTGCTCAGCATCTCGCTCATAAAACCGTATTTAGTATTATTTCATGGATTATTTATGGCTCATTACTCATTGGCCATTACAAACTCGGATGGCGCGGTCAAAAAGCGATTCGTTTTACCCTAATTGGTTTTGCATTATTAGCGATCGGCTTTATTGGCAGTAAATTTGTGCTTGAGATGATATTGGGCCGATAAAACAATTAAAATTTCAGCACTACTAGACAGCGTTATACATATCCCGTATAACGCTGTTTTTGTTTTAATCAGGTGACTCAGACTGTGAAACTCATACTCGCTCCAATGGAAGGTTTAACTGACCCGATCATGCGGGATACGCTCACATCTGTTGGTCATTTCGACTGGTGTGTAACCGAGTTTATTCGCGTTACAGACAGTATTTTGCCAGACCATATTTACTATAGTTTTTGCCCTGAGTTAAAAAACGACGGTAAAACAGCTACTGGAACACCTGTGCATGTTCAGTTCTTAGGGAACAACCCAGATATGCTGGCAGCAAATGCTGCAAAAGTGGTTGAACTAGGTGCTCCTGCAATTGACCTTAATTTTGGTTGTCCAGCCAAAACAGTTAATCGTCATAGAGGTGGTTCGGTACTTCTTGATGAACCAGACGTGGTACATATGCTCATTAAAGCTGTTCGCGATGCAGTACCAGCACATATTCCGGTCTCAGCAAAAATGCGTTTGGGTTATCTCGATGAAAACCACACCATGGAAAATGCGCATGCGGTCGAAGATGCTGGCGCAAGCTGGCTAACAGTACATGCGCGAACGAAAGCAGATGGCTATACGCCACCAGCTTATTGGGAAAAAATTCTACCGATTAAAGAAGCTTTAAAAATTAATGTGATTGCTAACGGCGAAATTTGGACAAATGCCGATGCTAAAGCCTGCCAACAACAATCTGGTTGTAAAGATTTAATGATTGGCCGTGGTGCTGTGACGACTCCCGATTTAACACAATGCATTCGTAATAATATGGATGAGGCATTATTTAGTTGGGAGCAACTGGTTGACTTACAAATTCGATTTTTAAACGGTCAAGCAAAAACAGAAATTGGAATGGTTGGTCGTTATAAGCAATGGTTAGGTATGATGACCAAAGCCTATCCACAAGCGAAAGAATTATGGGACCAAGTGAAACGTATTAAAGCTTTAGATGAAATTGTTCAACAGTTACAACAAACCAGTTCATCACATAGCTAATCACTTAAAATTTATAAAAGAGGGTGGCTGTTTAGACAACCACCCTCTTTTATATTTCAGGTTAAGTAATTAGTTTTAAAAACCACTTACTTTCATTTTAAAGTCAGTTACCGAAGCACCTATAACTCCGAAACTTCCTATCGACCCATTAGGCAAATTATTAAACGTTGTTGGACTTTGTATTCCCGCATTTCCTAAAGTTATATTGTTAAGTGATGCATCAAATTTACTAGAGACACCTGTATTGCCAAAAGTTAGCCCTGTTGGGTCAACTCCAGCATAAAACCCATCAAGAACAAATCCTGTAGATGAATTTGTTCCCGCAAATTTAAATCCAAAATTCGCGCCAGTATTATCAGACACTAAAGTAATTGGACAACCAGATGCAGCAGAACAAATCGATTGAATAGCTCCACCAAATTTGACCATGACAGACTGGGCAGCATGACCCAATTGAATGTTTAAACGGGGCTTATTGGTCTGTACAAAGTTAATATCCAAATTTCCGGTAGAGCGAATAAGTTCTTTCACTCCTGTATTTACCGTGGTTCCCGAGCTAAAAATTGATTTGGGTGC
The DNA here is from genome assembly GCF_041021905.1 of Acinetobacter nosocomialis. Classification (NCBI taxonomy): domain Bacteria; kingdom Pseudomonadati; phylum Pseudomonadota; class Gammaproteobacteria; order Moraxellales; family Moraxellaceae; genus Acinetobacter; species Acinetobacter nosocomialis. Next base: position 846,801 of record NZ_CP157432.1, on the reverse strand, counting down.
ATAACTAGTCACCGCATAATCCGAAGGACTAGAAACTGATGTATTAGGCGCTAAATAAACTGAAAATGGTGTAAGCCGAATACCATTGACGTCACTTCCCATTGTGACAGCCAAGTTCACAAAAGGCTTACCTGCACCTGCATCGGTATCTATAGCAATATTGAAAGACGGATTGGTCGATACAGCTGCTTTAATAAATTCTATACTTGGAACAGGATTAGTAGAGTTCCCCGCAATGACGAGACCAGCTTTGCTGTTGTAAGACGTAGACGCAATACCATTGGTATCAATCAAGGCGACTTGATTAAATTTAACTTTATCAGCCTGAATGCCTAGCGTTAAACCATTTTGACCCGTCGTCGCTGAAAGACTTTGGTCATCTAAAGGCTGCATCGCAAAAACACTTGAACTACTGGCAAATAATAACCAGCAGGCTATATTTTTATTTTTCATGTTGCTCTAATCCTTAAGAGACAAACGTTTATTATTTGTTCAGATTATCAGAATAATAGATGAGTACAAAACAATTATCCCTATAACCCGACGAATGTAAATCCAATCACATTCAAAAATTAAATTTTAAAAAAGTGGCGATATCGCCACTTTTATTTATTAGTTAAAAGCACCATTTCTCGGCACAATGCTAAAGTTACTATTTAAACGTCCACCAGTAATTGCAAGTTCACCTAAACGTGCGCCCGCCCCTGTTGAAGGTGGATAGAAATTAATATCTTTAACACGTAAAGCACCATCAATGTTCTTATCAGGGTTAAAGTACACTGCGGTATTTACACCCACTTTGCCTAGTCCGCTCGCACTGTCTTTTCCAACAACTAATGCTGTGTTGAACGCAAGCTTTCCAGTCATGTTCTCCAGACCAATTGCAGAGCCATCAATCGGGTCACTAATTTGAACTGAGTTTCCGGTTGCTGTGGCAGGCATTGTAAAATCACCCAAAACAGTGAGCGCACTACCATCGGCAATTGAACTGTTTGGCACTATTGATAAATTAAGATCTCCGCCTAAACGCAGCTTTAAACCAAATAAAACATCGTTATTTCGAGCAAAGTTATCAATTGGTGAGGTACAAGATCCTGTTGCTGGACAAGATTTATATTTAGCCCCAGGTAAATAACCCGCTGCAATTTCAGTTGATAAGGCAAGTAACATATCTTTTAAACCGATATTTAAACTGCCATTTTCTAAACCGATAGTGCCATTACCTTTTAAGAACATATCGATATTACGTAAGCCCATATAGTAGTCGGTAGGATTACCCGCATTATTGGCATTTGGAGAACCATCAATTAATAAAATTGAAGTTGTTTTTGTACCGCCTGAGTCACGTCCTGTTGTGCCAACAGCAACACCAAATCCTAAACGCGAAGTCGTTCCCGAGGTACCTACAGCATTCTGAACAGGTCTACCATTAGCATCTTTTGTATAGTAAAAAGCGCTATTCGCAGGTGCATCTACCCCATAAATTGCGGCATTAGCATTTAAATTATAAAAAGGTAACGCCAAGCCCCATTGATTACTTAAGCCATTATCTGCAAATTGATTAGCTGCAGCGACATTTGCACTGGTAGTAAAGCGACCACGTCTAGAAAATGCCTGAAACTCTGCTCCACGCATCGCAAGAATTAGACTAAATGGATTAGTCACCGTATCCCGGTGAATATTATGTTGATAATCGGCAGCGGTTGTTAAAGTGCCAGATCCTAAACGAATTGCATTTAACGTTGCGTTATTCGGCATTAATAAAGTTTTTGTATCAGCAAGATTTAGATAAATATTCCCGCTATCAAAGTAACCACGTGTAGCTGAGTTCAGCCCAGTTAAATTACCAAACTCAAAACCATAAGCATTCAGCCCTGCCCCACCAATTTCTAAAGTCGTGGCTTTGCCATCGGCGCCTAGCATAGAATCGTTATCTTTAGTGAACTCACCTTTCATACGAAAGGCAATTCCAGTATTACCCAAAATACTATTACTTGAGGTGGTGCCTGAGGCAGTATTTGCTGTACCTAAGGTTGTCGTGTCCGAAGAGCCATCCATACCACGGACTTGTAAATAACTATTTACCATACGTCCGCTTGCGCCTACACGAATTAAACCTTTTGAATTTTGCGGTGTATTCGTAGCATCTAGCCCATAAGGATTGGTTTTATCTACATTAGAACTGAGCATTACTTCAATGTTCAGACCTGAATTAGTCACTTTGCCATTGCTATCAACATAAGTACCTGCAGTTAAACCCGAAGCTGAGTCTGCCACCCGATTAAAGTCGACATAGCCATATGTACTATTTGGTGTTTGTCCTATAGCAGCCACATTTGACCCAGTATTAGTTTGTAAAACTAAGCCACGGATAGGGTCAATAAACATGACACCTTTACCCACAAAATTAAAGTTAAAATTCTTTAAAATTAGTTGGTTGAGTTGACTACGAGCATCTAACTGTCCTAAATAAATATTTGCGTTATTTATACCCAATGTCATATTTGACTGGCTATTTGGAGTAAACAGGCCATCTTGAGTAGTCAATGCTAAATTTAAAGGTGATGTTGTTTGGATAGCCAACTGCCCTAATGTAGGTGAGCATGTAGCAGAATTATTACAAACTTTAACGCTATTTACCGTAATGAGGGATGGACTACTTTGCATAGAAAAATCAACACCAGCTTTACCTGTAGTCGTATTACTCCCCACATCTAAACGGTAGTTCGTTCCTAAAGCTTGTGTAGAGGCATTACTTTTTTGTATTTTTACACCGCTCGCTTGAGCTCTTAAAACCTGATCAGCACTTGTTGGCGTGCCCGCATGATCATCCCAATAAGCATTATCAACATTAATTTCGTTGAAAGTCGTTTGAATTGAGATCCCATCTTGACCATTGACTGCACTCAGATCGGCATCGGTTAAAGCTTCTAAAGCAAAAACTTGTCCACTCACTAACAACATACTGGCTGTTAATGTATTTAAAATAAACTTTGAGCCGTGACTTTCTTTATTTTTGTTCATCACTTCAGTTCCTTTGAAATCTACATTAACCGTTAACAACGGGGATGGCTACCATCACAGCTAAACACCATGACTTTTCCTTGAATAGCCAAGTTGCCGTTCATCATTAAACCCATAAAACCTGTTTCACGTCCATAGTCATAGGCTGAAGGCGTTGCTGTGGCCACTTGCTGAGTCGCACTGTTTGCAGTTGCAGCATACGTTGGTTTTTTGAAATATGCATAATCATACATATTCGTACTCGAGCCTTGGGTCGTTGTTGAACTTGTAAAGTTATCTTGCTCAATGGATAAAGCATTAAAACCAAAGTTACGAATTAAAATCGGTTGTGCTGCACTAAAACTAAGTTGAATAGCAGGTTTTATAATTTCGGTATTGGTTTTATCAAGATACTTCAAATCAGCACCATCCAAACCCATTTTTTGGATGTTTAAAGTTCCTTGTACACCTTTAAACACCAACCAAAGCTTATTACCACTATCACTATTTTCAGCCCAACCACTTGGCTTAGTTGCATCTGCTTGCACAAAACGTTTATTAATTGCTAAACCAATGTGGCAGAACTCTACGTTTTCACAAACGCCGCCGCTACCATTATCAAATATACCGTTACTGGTCTGGTTTAAATTAAGCATTAAAGACAAATCAGCACCAGCTTGGCCATTAATCGCTTGTAAAGCGTCGTTGTCCAAAGTTTGTAATTCTGCATGACTCACAGTTGCACAAAGAGCAAGAAGTAAAGCAGTTATTTTCTTCATCGCATTATTCTCCTCTTATAGCCCTTTTGTGGTGAGTTTTAAATGCTGAATGAGCAAGCCATCCACCACAGCAGAACCTAAATTATTGAGAGGAGTAATGTTATTTAATGCAGGTGCCTGATTGGCAGTTGGAATTACATAGCCAGTGGTTCCATTACTGCTTCCAATAAAATCGTTGACGACTGCATTTCTTGATGTGAGCCATGGAATAGCAGAATTACTCCAGTCACGGTTTGAAACCGTTCCATACATTGGAGTTGAACCAGATGTACTTGTACATCCTAGCGCACCAGAACAAGTTGCTGCATCAGCAGGTTTTGCTGTTGGGTTTGTAATCACCCAAGTACCTGTACCTTGGTTATATTCCCACTGATATAAATAACCAGCTGTTTTATAACCGCAGTTTGAATTAAACAAACCACAACTATAAGTTTGATTCCATATTTGAGTATTCTGTTGTCTTTGTTTGTAGCGGACTTCTGTCATGGTTGCAGATGTTGTTCCAGACACTGAGTTGGTCAATGACACTAGGCTACCAGCAGAGGTTCCAGAAACTTGTGTACCAGCTGAAATTAAGCGGCCAAAGGAGACTCCAATTGCACCTTCACTCGTATCTGCTAACAGAGTTTTTCCATTATCAGGACTGTAAACTGTCCCGATTGCGATACTGCTGTGTGTTGGATTAGCACAAGAATAAACGTTACAAGTGGCACCTTTATATGTGGTGTCAGCTCCAGTGTAATCGGTATAAATCTGCTTATATATTTCTGGCTTATTGGCAATTCGCGCAATTTCTATACTAAAGTTTTTGCCATCAGAACCCAAAATAAGGGGTTGATATAAATTACCTAGTACTAAGTTAATATTTGGATTGTATAGATATAAACCTTCAGTATCAGCAAACTTCGGTGCGATAGCACCAGTTGCATCTAATGCTGGTGTATATAGATTATTGGATGCATTTGGTGAATCTGAAGTTTCACGAGTACTCAATCGTAAAACTTTACTAGTATCATTAAAATCACTTCGTGTCTTACTTGATGTTTTTGTGTCTGTTCTTGTGCGATTTTCTACGTAATAGCGACATCCACGTAGTGTACTAAAACTTCCTGTACCACTATTACCACAGTCGCCACTACTGCTTGTACTTAAGGTTGAATTTGCACCAGCATGTACTGTTTGCCAACCATTATTCGCACTCGTTGCATAGGTTTGGGTTTGGCTCGTAACATTTTCAGTCACAATACTCGTATTTTTACTATCGCCCGTATTTAAGCGCACTAAACCAGACATTCCCAAAGTATTGTTATAAAAAGGACTCATTCCACCAGCAGAGGTTGCTCCTCCTAGCGTTTGGAACATGCTAATCTGGCTGCCATTGAGACTAAAACCATTTAGAATACCTTGTAAACGTAAACGGTTCGCACGACTTGTATCAATACTGGTACCAATTAATCCATTACTATCACCATATTGAAATTGTGCTAAAGAACCATTTGTCGTTGCTACAATATTAGGGTTCCGTACAAATGCATCTGCCCATAAACCTAATTTTAAATTATATGCGTCTGCTCCGGCTGCACCATCAATTGTGGGTTGGTATAAAGGAGCTTCTAAAGATAAATATGTAACAGGATAAACACCACTATCGGTAGTACTAAAGTTAGGAACATTGTTCGCAGTTTTTACTTTAAATACCCAAGGGTTTGCACCTGTTCCCCAGCTTGAAATCGCTGCTGCTGTTGCAGTATTGGCAATACGTGAGTTGGCATCACCATCTGACTTAGAAAGTGCTAAACCATAAAGAAAGATATCCGCTTTCCCGACTGCTTTATCTTCGGGTCCAACAGTACCATTGCCACTTGTGTCTGCAGCGGCGACACTCAAAGGCCCAACAGGTACATAGTTAATGTAACCTGTATCTTTACTACGATCGGTAATTATTTGATTTACAGATTCATTTGGACCAGCACCACGAAATACCATGAATGCATTTTGAGGTAATATTGCAATACCCTCTCCCGTAGTTTCACTTAAACCGGCATCAGAAAGCTCTTCAAGAGCAAAACTCGATTGACTTAAACAGAGGCCAATTAAGCTTGCTAAAACGGTTTTTTGAAAACTGACCGTATAATTAAGTGTAGTCATCGTGACCTTCCTGTTTTATACGATGCCGCGCACCATATTTCTTTTTCTTTAACAGTCCTTGAAGTGTGATGAAATTATTTCCTTTTCCATCTCACAAGGGGCAAACTTCAAAATTGCCAACCTTTCCACATTTCCATTATGCTGAATATTTATTCAAATGCAAAATTAAATCAGCAAAAATGCATTTTTCCGATGAATGAAAAATGGTTAAAACACACAAATTAATCAACAGAATTTTAAAGAACCATAACAGTTAGCAGAAAAACTCTGTTTTTGTAAAACAACATTGGTTAGGGTCATGGAAGCAGGTGTTTTACCAGTTAAGTCAACCGTCCCCACAGGAAGATTTCCTGCAATTAAACAACTACTTGCTAATAAACCACAATCTACAGGATTTTTATCTAAATACTTGCTTACCTGTCCTAAAGCATCAACAATTGTAGAAAGTGCAATATCAACACTGCCAGCAGGAGTGATTTGACCAATATCAATCGGATTTGTAAGCTCTAGCCACCATCCAGTTTGTGCAGTAGAGGCAGCTTCTGGCCATAGAATATTCACGCCCTGTACAGATAAATAACCAGCAGATCCATTTAATTGCGCAGCATGGAAATAGCCCAGACTTTGTTTAATTGCTACATTTACATCTAAATTATTTACTGTCCCAGTTACATTACCTGAAATGGGAATAGGAAGTCCTAGTACAGTGGCCGTTGCATCTAAAGTTCCAGTAATAGCTAAACCACCAACTGTTGCTTTTGCATTTAAATTGGCCGTATTTATACGTTTACCCGTAATAACCTGCTGTCCCATAGACAGTGTTCCACTGCCTGCTCCCAAATTCAGATTATACCCAGTAGATGTAAATGGAACTGTATATACTTTACCTATAACTGTTGCCTGACCAGTAATTGCCGTGTTTGTCTCATCTTGAGTAATACCATAGTATGGGTTGGTGGTTACCGTGCCTCCCGTTGGTTTAGTTACCATATATCCACTCAAAGAGTTAATACCACTCGCAGCATCCCCATTTTGTAAACCAAAAGTAAGTAGTCCAGAAAGAGATTTAGCACTTAATCGGAAACCTTGTATTTCACGTGTAGATGCAGAATTTGGGTTTTTAACAGCGAACTCTAAAAATGGATTGGTAATAACGGCGGAGGACGCAGCTCGTTCCGCACTAGTACTATCGACAGTGCCGCCACTTAGGCTCAAATAATCGATATCAATATCACAAGCCCCTGCTCCATTAACACCACCACAACCTAATTGTAATTTTTTAATGTTGGCATTCAGTTCTAACTGGGCATCTAGGGCAAGTCGATAAAAGCCCATGTTTCCGTTAGTACTTGAGTTACTTGCAGCATCGGTAGGTGCGATATAAGACATACTCATCAAGGCTTGGCCACGAGTAGCTGACAACTCAGCATCTGACATTGGAACTAAGGTAGAACCAGCATAAGCTGAAGAAAAGCATAAACTTCCAAGTGCTAAAATAGCTAAATGAAGAGACTTAAACTGTCGCATGACCGACCTCCGTATCCTTGGGGGCATAATCTAATTTAATTTCTTTTTATTTGGCTTTCCTTTCTTTAATCTAATCTTAAATTGAATAAACAAAGAAATGCCTATAGCTGATTTTTATGATTTAAGTCCATTTAAATTGTGTGATACAACTCAAAAAAACAAATCAATTATTGATCATTTTATATCATTTTTTACAAAAGAAAACGTTCATTTATAAATATTCCGATGAATGCCACTTTCTTTATTTTTCAATAAAAATGGGCCACTTCAAGTGACCCATTTTTTAGAATTTAATCCAAGTTAGAACAACTTAGGTTTTAGGAAGTGTAACGCCAGTTTGTCCTTGGTATTTACCACCACGGTCTTTATAAGATGTTTCACAAACTTCATCGCTTTCAAAGAACAACATTTGTGCAACACCTTCACCCGCATAAATACGTGCAGGTAAGTTCGTAGTATTTGAAAACTCTAAAGTAACGTGACCTTCCCACTCTGGTTCCAAAGGCGTCACATTTACAATAATTCCGCAACGTGCATAAGTTGATTTACCCAAGCATACAGTTAAAACATTACGTGGAATGCGGAAATATTCAATTGTGCGCGCCAAGGCAAATGAGTTTGGCGGAATAATACAAACGTCAGACTCAATATCGATAAAACTTTTTTCATCGAAATTTTTCGGATCAACAATTGCAGAATGTACGTTGGTGAAAACTTTAAATTCACGTGCACAGCGTACGTCATAACCATAGCTAGAGACCCCGTACGAAATCAATTTTTCGCCATTCTTATCAAAACGGACTTGATTTTCTGCATAAGGTTCAATCATGCCGTGTTTTTCGCTCATTTCGCGAATCCAACGATCAGACTTAATAGCCATGTATTTTCTATCCAAAAGGTAATTTCATTAATTGCGACGTACTTTAACGTAAAAAAGCAATTATGAAAACAATGGTGGCTACTCTTCGTGACAAGAATAGCCCAGCAAGACTTTTAAAGGTTTAATAAAGCAGAATAGCTAATCGGAATTGAGAAGCTGACCAAAACCAGCGAAGCTGTTTTTTGTAAATTCGTCTGATTTAACCAACTTACTTTATTAGCTGCCAAGATTGATCCTAAAAAAATCCAAAATAAAGCAATCGGTGTAATTAAAGCCAAATAAGCCAGCATATGAATGAGATAAATATGAAAATCAGTCCATGCTGTAACAGGAAAAATTGCAGAAGCAAAAAGTAATGCTTTAGGATTCAATAGAGTTGCACAAAACAATTCACGTGGTCGAATAGTTGGCTGATCTAACTCAAATTGTTGATTTGCTGTGTGCCATAACTTAATCGCTAAAAAAATAATGTAACAAGCACTTAGCAATTTAAGCATAGGAGGTAAGAAAGGAAGTGTTGCAGAAACTTTCCCGATTAACATGCCCCAAGCGGAAATCGAAATAATATATCCAAGAACTTCTGCTGGAATTAACTTAGCAGACTTCCTAAAACCAACTTGTACACCAGATGATGCCAGTAAAGTATTGGTTGGGCCTGGGGTAAGTAAAATTGTGGCAACTAAGCCAATAAAAAGCCATGAAATCATTGAATGACCTCACAATGTAGTCATCTCAGATTAATAGATATCTTTTATGAAGGCAAAATCTAATTGTAAGACGATTTTTTAAAACACTAACACGGTAAAAGTAAATATTATTATTAAACAAATGGATACAAAAAATTAAAGAAGCTTAAGCTAAAAAACTTTAGAGTCAGTTGTCGAGCTTTGCGTGCCAAATTGTATTAAGTAATATAAGTATTTTTATTTTAAATCTATTTTTAAGTTGAAAAGATCTATAATGAATTATTACAGCAGTAAGTTTAATTTTTAAGCTTTTAATAAGTTTCAATTAATATATTGTTTTTTTGTGTTTATATGAGTCACCAGACTCTACTATTCTATGATTATGGCAAAGCAATTTTTTCAGTCTTGGCTTCCTTCTCCAGAGAAAGTTTCAAATATGAAATTTTTAAGGATTTTTGGGCAAAAAACCCTTAATCCAGTGCTTTGGTATGTCAACCGTAAATCGATTACAAGAGCGGTTTTTGTAGGAACATTTTTTGGTTTACTGCCTATTCCATTTCATAGCGTTTTTATTGTGATGGCCGTATTGCTGTTTGAGGTGAATTTACCCATCAGCCTAATGCTTGCTTGGCTTAGTAACCCTCTCACATTAGTTCCTATTTTATATGTTGGATTCTGGTTTGGTTCACATATTTATCATGTACATATGATCAATAAAAAGATGCTCCTAGGCGTACTTCATCAGATTTCTAGATGGATTACTCATTTTGGTCATGGTCATATAGATTTCAGCCTCGCTAAAATTTTAATGACCGGGCTTATAGTTGAAGCTTTTGTCTTTGCAATCATACTGTACATAGTGACTGAAGTTTTCTGGCGTTGGATGGTCATCCGAAATTGGAAAAGTAGACCTGGTCATAAAAGACAAGAAGATGCCCTATAAGAACCCATCTTCTTGCCTATAGTTAAATTATTATTTTGGTAGTTTAGATTTCATATATTCTTCTGCCACATTAAGCACATAGTCTTGGCAAGCCTCTCCTGTACCAGGATCATACGCTCCATTATTAGTAATATTATTAGATAAAATCCGAATTCCTAAGAAAGGAACATTAAACTGACTTGCGATTTGTGCAACAGATGCTGCTTCCATTTCCTCAACAGAAGTACCATAACGCTGATGGAAAAATTGAATTCGGTCAAGCTCATTATTCCACACATCTGCCGATCCAATCGTTCCTTCGACTACCTCACCTTTATCATAACGGACTTTATGCGCCGCCATTAATAGCTCTTGATCACCTTCAAATTTGCGTATTGCGATCGGTTCTGGGTCAGATTCATCTGTTGGCAAAACATCAAAGGCCTCAACCCATGTAAGTGAGTTTGAACCGCCACCTAATGGCTGTTTAGGCGTTCTAAACGCACCAATATTAGTTGCATATTTTCCTAAAACAATGTCATAAACGTGTAGATCTGGGTCATGACCACCTGCCGTCCCCTGATTAATAATTGCAATCGGCTTATAGCGCTCAATGGCCAAAGCTGTTGCAGCAGCAGAGTTACTCATGCCCATGCGTGTTTTAGAAATCACCATTGGGTAACCATTGTAAGTTCCTTTCCAGAATGTCCACCCACCTACTGTTTCAACAGTCACATTCTGCAATTTAGAAGCCATCTGTTTTGACTCTACAGGTAAGGCGCCTTGAATAATAATCGGCTGTAATTTCTGTTTTTGCTCTTCAACTGGCGTTGTTTGGGACACTGTTGAGTGATCATCGTTGCATCCAACAAAAAATAAAGCGCTACATAAACTGATAACGCCAAAAGTATATTTAAATTGCATTTCTCACCTATTTCTTTTTAAAAGCGTAAAGTAGCAATCTATATGCCAATTTCAAGTTCAGCTTTGTTATTTAGATTCAGTAATTTAATTTTTTCTTTTAACCAAGCAATAAAAAACCCAGCTTAAAGCTGGGTCAGTTGAATCAAAAGATTCGTTTATCATTACGCGTGCGTTGAGGAATTTTTTCAATTTGTTGCCACACAGCTTTCGCAATATCAATGTAGCTATCGGCTGCGTCATCCATTGCTATAACACTTGGTTTACCCTCATCAGCATGTTCACGTATTTGAGCATTTAAAGGCAAACGACCTAATAATGGAATATGGTATTGCTCGGAAAGCTTATCACCACCACCAATGCCGAAAATTTGTTCTTCATGTCCACAATTCGAGCAAATATGAGTCGACATATTTTCAACTACACCCAATACAGGTATGCCAACTTTATTAAACAGCTCAATTCCTTTGGTCGCATCCAGTAAAGCAACATTTTGTGGTGTAGTGACAATAATTGATCCTGTAACCGGAATACGCTGTGCAAGCGTAAGTTGAATATCACCGGTACCCGGCGGCATATCAATCATGAGTACATCTAAATCTGGCCAAAGTGTTTGGTTAAACAATTGCATTAAAGCACCGGTTGCTTTTGGTCCACGCCATGCAACAGGAGTATTGTTGTCACCTGTTAAATGTCCAATAGAAAGCACAGCCATACCATATGCTTCCAAAGGTACAAAGTTTTCACTTTCAATAAGAGGTGTTTTACCTGCATTACCCAGCATGGTTGGAATACTTGGGCCATAGATATCAGCATCTAATACCCCAACCTTAAGCCCCATTTTCTGTAAGGCAAGTGCTAAATTGACAGTAGTGGTCGACTTACCAACTCCACCTTTCCCAGATGAAACTAAAATGACGTTTTTGATCCGAGGATGAAGTGGAACATCTCTTTGTTGTGGAGCAGCTTTTTGAATCGGAGGATTGTTTGGATCAGGTTCAGATTTAGGTGAGGCATCAAGCACAGGAGGTAAGTTCGCACTTTCTTTAGGTGCTTTAGATGAGCAGCCTTGGCCTGAACTTTCTTGAGCAGGACGCTTTTGTTGAACTACATGTAAGTTAAGTTCTTCAATACCACACTTTTGCAAAGCTCCAGCCAAATCATCATGAATTTGTTGCAAATACTCTTTTTCATCTGGAAAGGTATTAATAGTGAGTTGTAAAACTCGGCCTTGTACCTGAAGCTGACTAATGCGCTCTTTTAAGGCATCTTTTGAATGGGGTAGTAAATAGTTTTGGAGTACGGTTTGGATTTCATCTTCTTTCACTTCTTGTGCGGGTGAAAAAACGGACTTTAATGAAGAAAGCCAAGACATATTGTTTACTCCAAAAACAGATCATTACAGCTTGTTGGAGCTAGTGTAACAGTATTGATCCGCACTCGCTCAACTCGAAATGAATAATTGCTAATTTTAAAGCCTCATCATTTGAGTGAGGAGCACGAATTTTTATTTAAATCAGCTTATTCAGCAGAATCGTGATTTTTCAATTTATTGAGTTTATCTGTTGCCGTTTTCTTCAATTCATCAAACTTTGCAGTTGCTTGAGTTTTTAACTCATCTAATTTTGATGCAGCTTCTTCCTTTAATTCTGCTGCTTTTGCTTTAGCATCATCAAGTTTATGAGCTGCTTCAGTTCGCAGGTGATCAAATTTGTCTTGCAGACTATGCTGAGCATCATCAAGTTTGCTCTTCAAATCACTGGCTTTCTCTTCCACTACTTCTTTTGCAGCCGCCTGTTTCTCTTTTACATTATCCTTCAAATCATCTAAGGCTTTTTCACCTTGGGCTTTTGCATCTGCTGCTTTTGCCTTTAGTTCATCTACTTTATCTTCAACAGCTTCTTTACCAGCGGCCTGTTTCTCTTTTACATTTTCTTTTAAATCTTCCAAGGCTTTTTCACCTTGCGCTTTTGCATCTACTGCTTTTGCTTTCAATTCATCTACTTTATCTTCAACTGCTTCTTTGCCAGCAGCTTGTTTCTCTTTTACATTTTCTTTTAAATCGTCCAAAGCTTTTTCACCTTGTACTTTTGCATCAGCCGCTTTTGCCTTTAATTCATCTAATTTATTTTCAGTAGTCATCGTTGTTATCCTCATCGTTAATTAAAAAAATTACCTGAATAAGTTATTAGTTATACATCGTTATGGCTTGTTTTCTGACCGTAACTGCAATTTGAAACAAAGACAATACAGGAAGATTCAAATATTTTTTGATTTGTTTATCTGTTCTAAAGAGAAATCCTTTCTGGCTTTAGGCCCATTTCTGTAGCTACCTCTTCTCTTTAGACAAAGATTATTAATCTTTGCTTATCTCCCTGCATCAGTTAAAATCTTCCACCTTATAAATACGAATGAGAGAATGAGATCCGTGCGTAAAATTTTAGTCACCAATGCCCTCCCTTATGCCAATGGTCCAATTCATATGGGTCATTTACTCGGTTATATCCAGGCAGATATCTGGGTTCGTGCCATGCGGGCAATGGGTCATGACGTGACTTATGTATGTGCGGATGATGCTCATGGTACAGCGATTATGCTACGTGCCGAAGCAAATGGTATTAGCCCAGAAGAGCAAATTGCGAATGTTCAAAAAGAGCACATTCGTGATTTTGACGGTTTTGGCGTACATTTCGATCATTATGATTCAACTCATAGTGATGCAAACAAAGCTCGTTCAACAGATATCTATATTAAAAACCGTGAAGCTGGAAATATTGCAGTTCGCCCTGTAACTCAATTATTTGATCCAGAAAAAGGTATGTTCTTGTCTGACCGTTTCATTAAAGGCACATGCCCGAAATGTAAATCAGAAGATCAATACGGCGACTCATGTGAAGTTTGTGGTACAACTTATAACGCAACCGAATTACTTAACCCGCGTTCGACTTTAAGTGGTGCAACACCTGTTGAAAAATCATCAGATCACTATTTCTTTAAACTACCAAACTTCTCTGAATATTTACAAAAATGGACGCGTGATGAAGGTCGTCTGCCTCTTTCAATTGCCAATAAATTAGACGAATGGTTTGAAGCGGGTTTAGCAGACTGGGACATTTCTCGTGATGCACCATATTTTGGCTTTGAAATTCCAGACGCCCCAAATAAATATTTCTATGTGTGGGTAGACGCCCCAATCGGCTATATGTCTAGTTTTGAAAACTATATCAAAACTAAACGTCCAGACTTAAACTTTGATGATTTCTGGAAAAAAGATAGTCAAAATGAGGTTTACCATTTTATTGGTAAAGATATTGTTTACTTCCATGCTTTATTCTGGCCTGCAATGCTTGAAGGTGCGAACTATCGCACTCCAACAGGCTTGTTCGTAAATGGTTTCTTGACTGTAAATGGACAAAAAATGTCTAAGTCTCGCGGTACTTTCATTAAGGCCGAGACATATTTACAGCATTTAAACCCAGAGTATTTACGTTACTACTTCGCTTCTAAACTTTCAGATAAAGTTGAAGACTCTGACTTGAACCTTGATGACTTTGTTCAGAAAGTAAATTCAGATCTAGTTGGTAAAGTCGTCAATATTGCAAGTCGCTGTGCGAAGTTCATTAATAGTAGCTTTAACAATACTTTATCTGCTGAATGTGCAGAATCTGAGTTAGTACAAAGCTTTATTGATGCTGGTGATTCAATTGCTAAAGCATATGAAGCACGTGAATTCTCTACAGCCATTCGTGAAATTATGGCGCTTGCTGACCGTGCAAACCAATATATTGATGAGAAAAAGCCTTGGGCTCTTGCTAAACAAGAAGGTCAAGAACAACAAGTTCTTGATGTCTGCTCTGTTGGTATCAACTTATTCCGTCAACTCGCAGTGTACTTAGCGCCAGTTCTTCCAACTTTGGCTAAGCAAGTTCAAGATTTCTTAAAACTTGAAAGCTTCGATTTCGAGTCACGCAAACAAATTCTTGTAAGCCATGAAATTGCGCAGTTCCAGCCACTTATGCAGCGTGTTGATCCAAAAGCTGTTGCAGCAATGGTTGATGCTTCGAAAGAGTCTTTAGGTGCTCCAGCTCCACAAGCAACTAAAGCAACAGCAAAGAAAGAGAAATCTGCCGAGAAAAAAGCAACCCCTACTCCAGCAGTGGGTGAAGCTGAAATTATCGGTATTGAAGATTTCTTAAAAGTTGACTTACGTGTTGCTCAGGTCATTGAAGCAGGCACAGTTGAGGGTTCAGATAAATTGCTACAACTGACGTTAGAGGTAGGTGAAGCTGAACCACGTAATGTATTTAGTGGTATTCGTAGCCAATACGCACCAGAAGACCTCAAAGGCAAATTAGTCGTGATGGTTGCTAATCTCGCACCACGTAAAATGCGTTTTGGTATTTCAAACGGTATGGTACTTGCTGCTGGAAATGGTGAAGGTATTTTCATTATTTCTCCAGATAGTGGTGCAAAACCTGGCGATAAAGTGTCTTAATTTGCCTTCATAAAAAAGCTCCCTAATTGGGGGGCTTTTTTTAACTATAAATTTTCTAGAAACATCTATAAGAAGATTTAAATTATGTCCATGGCCGCCCTTCACAAGGGTTACTAAGTAAAACGTGTATATTCCCCAATTCCTCATTTGTTAAATAACCATTCTTATTTTTATCTAAATAATGAAATAGTTCTGTTTGCTTATTCTCTCCCTGAAAACGCTTATCCGTAGGCCAACGATAAGGATAGAAATCTTGTACCTGTTGAAACTCTTTTAAGCTGTACAAACCATCATGATTTACATCATATTTTTCTTGAAAAAGCTTCCAATCTAAAGATGCAGGCTCACAGGCACCTACTACATTTAAAATGCAGTAAGTGATGCAGCCTATGAGTAACTTAATAGTTAGATTGCTCATGATTGTTGGCTTGTAAATCAGAAATTTTGTAATCTTTTTCATGAACAGGAGTACCAACTATGCTCATAGTCCGCTCATTGGCTGGCTGTTGCTTGCTCATTGTTCTCATCTCACATCCTGTCGTTAAGATAAGAAAAGCTACAGAAATGCTCACCATCAATTTTTTCATAGCGTGACCCTCATTTCTTTTTGTTTTATTTATTAAGTTACCACTTTTTAAATGGTTAAGAACTAAAAAAGATATTTCAATTTGTATATATTTTACCCAAAAATAAAGCCAGTCTATAAACAGCTGGCTCTGCATTTTTTAGATATTTTAATTAAAGACTTATCATTTGAAGAAAATTAACTTTAAGCCCAATATACTCACAATACTTCCAGCTATCCGGTCAACGCCAGTTTTTGCTTTTAGGTACATTGTTCTTGGCTTCTCTGAAGATAGCAGCATTGCAACACATGAATACCACCCCGCATCGATCATAAAACAAATCACTGGCAATGCAACATAGTAATAATTTGGGATTTCTTTGGGCAATAAAGCAGTAAATACACTCGCCAATACAACAGCAATTTTCGGGTTACTTAACTGTGTAATCAGGCCATATCGATATGCCTGTTTATAGGTCATTTTTGATTTGCCATCATTTTCCATGGCAATTGGTTCTTTGGCATGTTTGATAATTTTAAAAGCAAGCCAAAGTAAATACAGTCCACCACCAATTTTTAAAATTAGATAAGCTGAAGGCACTGCCAACAAAACTGCCTGCAATCCCATGACAGCTAAAAAACCAAAAAGAGCAGCCCCCGTACCTGTACCCAAAGCAGTAAACAAACCATGTTTACGTGATTTAGAAATTGAATTTTGTGCTACATAAATAAAGCTCGGCCCAGGGCTTATTGCTCCAAGCATCAATGCCATCGCAATTGAAAAAAGAGGAATAAGGGACTCAAACATTGTATTGACCTAGCATCATGCAATTTGGCGATATTCTAGCAGCTTTTTATGACACATATAAAAATGGAAAAATATAAATGATAAAAATTGAATTTTCATGTTTTTACAATTTATCTCTTCACAACGGACAAAAATGTCCGTTAAATATATCATCTTTAAATCTCCCCCAATCCATGACATGAGTAAGCGTCAAAAAATTGCAGCCCATAATCGGGATGAATTACTCACTGCAGCCGAAGAATGTTTCCGTATTCATGGCATTAATGTGCCTTTACAAGTTGTCATTGACCATGCAGGTGTAGGTAGAGCAACCTTTTATCGAAACTTTTGTGATCGAAAGGCTTTAATTAGCGCTCTTTTAGAGCGCGCGATTACACAGCTAGAGCAAAAAGCTGCTCATTTTCAACAATTCGAGGATGGATTATTTCGTTTAATTGAAGGACATATTGCACAGCTTCCTAAACTCGCAATTTTGCAAGATTTTTGGAGAGTGATTGATCGACAAGATCCAAT
The DNA here is from genome assembly GCF_041021905.1 of Acinetobacter nosocomialis. Classification (NCBI taxonomy): domain Bacteria; kingdom Pseudomonadati; phylum Pseudomonadota; class Gammaproteobacteria; order Moraxellales; family Moraxellaceae; genus Acinetobacter; species Acinetobacter nosocomialis. The sequence continues at coordinate 829,554 of NZ_CP157432.1, read as the reverse complement.
TATGTTAAAAATTTATGAAAGGCGAAATAATGCACTTAAACCACTGATTGAAAATGCGATAGAACAAAAATTGTGTCGAGCTGATCTGACTGCTAATGACTATGCAATGGTCACTGCAATGTTAGGTTCTTCATTTCAAGGACATGAGCCAGAAGAACAGACTCGCTTAGCAAAACGAGCAATTGAATTACTATTTAATGGTATTCAAATACAAAAAATTCGAGGGATAGAATGAGTAAAACGCCTCGTTATTTAGAAACACCACCCGACTGGACACCAGAGGAACAACCGACTCTACCTGGTTCACCAGCAGCGATTGCACATTCTGTACCTAAACGTTTTATCTATTTTTTCATTGGCCTATTCGTTGCTCTTTCGGCAAGCTTAAGTAATGGCTTTATCACGGCAAATTTACCTTTAATTCAAGGTGAGTATGGCCTAACCCCTTCCGAAGCTGCATGGCTGCCAGCTGCATATGTTATGGCAAATGTCAGTTCAAACCTGATTTTGTTTAAGGCCCGTCAACAATATGGTCTGAGAGTATTTTCAGAAATAGGTCTCGTCATTTTTATTGCGGTTCTTGTTTTACATATTTTTGTACATACCTATGAAATGGCGCTGTTCGCACGGGTTGTAGCTGGTTTAGCTGGTGCACCACTAAGCTCCTTGGGCATGTATTACACCATGCAAGCTTTTAAAAAAGCTGACATGGCAAAAGGTATATACATTGCCTTTGGTTTTCAGCAGTTAGGTGTTCCTCTCGCCTGGATTATTTCTCCATTTCTTGTTAGTACAGACAGTTGGTCTGTTCTATATACCTTTGAGCTTGGTTTAGCACTTTGTTGTTTAGCCATGGTTGTTTCATTGAAACTACCACGCAGCTTACGTATTTATGTGTTTGAGAAGCAGGATTTCTTTACCTTTGCTTTACTGGCTCCTGGTTTTGCATGCTTATGTATTGTGCTTACACAAGGCCCAATTCTGTGGTGGTTTAATAGTGAGTGGCTTGCTTATATATTAATTGCAGGTTTTAGCTTGGTTGTTTTAGGTTTACTTTACGAACACTACCGTGCCAATCCATTAATTATGACACGTTGGTTAGGTACTGCTTCGACACTACGTTTTATTTTTGGTGCTTTTGCGATTCGGCTTCTAATGTCAGAGCAAAGCTATGCTGCTGTTAACTTCTTAAAAGCCATGGGAATGGGGCCTGACCAGTTTGTACCTCTTTATGTTGTGATATTCATCGGGATTTTAAGCGGAACATTATTTAGTGCACTGACTTTTTCACGCGAACGAATTATCTTCCACTTACTTTTTGCAGAGTTCTTGATTCTGGTTGCCTGTGGACTAGATTATCACTTAACCAGTGATGTTCGACCTGTGAACTTTTTTGCAAGTCAATTCTTAGTGGGTTTTGCAGGTGGTTTATTTATTGGGCCATTACTGCTTATTGGCTTTGCTCAAACTTTAGCAAAAGGTCCTTCATATGTAGTGACTTTTATTGTGCTGTTCTCTGCAACTCAAACCTTTGGTGGTCTGGTCGGGTCTTCTTTCTTCTCGACCTATCAACAACACCGCACGCAAAACTATCAAGTCGAGATTATTAAAGATTTAGAACAATCCGACCCGTTAGTTTCTCAAAGGCTCTCCACTTATCAGCGTAGTGCAGCCATCACAACAAATGACCCGGCATTACAAACGGCTCAGGCCATGCGCACACTCAATCAAGTGGTCACCCGTGAAGCACAAGTGCGTGCCTACAATGATGTTATTGCGTTAAACGGTATTTTTGCTATCGCATTGCTCTTATGGGGTGGATTTAATATTGCCCGTAGTAAATATCTACAACGCAGAGGAATTAGCCGTCCTTAATGGCTTTCGTTATTGATGAAACAGAAATTGAGATTGATATATGTCAGATGATCAAAATAAACCGGAACAAAGCCCTGCTCAAACATCTAATAATGAGCCAACACCTGCACCTGCACCTGCACCTGCAAGTAAACTGATTCCAACAAAACGCTCAACCCTATTATGGATGTTAGGTGTTCTTATTATTGGTATTTTAGTTATTTTATGGGCATGGAGAATTGGGCCTTTTGCAACGAGTGTACAGCAAACGGACAATAGTTATGTTAAAGGTAAAACCACTGTTTTATCTTCACAAATTAATGGCTATGTTAAAGATGTATTAGTGAAAGACTTTGACCATGTTAAAAAGGGTCAAGTATTAATGCATATTGATGCCACTACTTACGATCAAAAAGTAGCACAAGCGGCTTCAGGCGTTGAACAGGCTAAAAATACTTTAGCTAATCAAACCCAATCCATCGCACAAAAACAAGCTGATATTGTTGCGGCGCAAGCCAAAGTAGATCAGGTGAAGGCTCAATACGAACTCTCTTTAGCACAGCTTAGACGCTATCAGCAGTTAGGAAATAGTGGTGCAGCCTCTAAATCTGAGCAAGATAAAGCCGCAGCAGACGCCGAAAATAATCTCGCAGCCCTTAAGCAAGCAGAAGCTAATGTATTAGTTGCAAAAGAGGCTTTAAAAACCGCACAGGTCGCAGAAGCAGGTTTAGAAGCACAAGTTTCTAGCGCTAAAGCACAATTAGATCAAGCACAAACCACCAAAGACTATAGCGTTATTGTTGCTCCTATGGATGGTCAACTTGGGGAAGTAAATCCTCGTGTTGGGCAATATGTCGCAGCAGGTTCACAGTTGCTCTACTTAATTCCACAACAAACTTGGGTGATTGCTAACTTTAAAGAAACCCAAATTGCCAATATGCGAATTGGACAAAAAGCATGGTTCACAGTCGATGCGATGAACCACAAAAAATTTACAGGACATGTTGAGCAAATTTCGCCTGCTGCAGGTTCCGAGTTCAGTGTGTTAAAGCCAGACAATGCGACAGGTAACTTTACTAAAGTTGTGCAACGCATAGCTGTACGTATCACCATCGACCCAAATCAGGAAGGAATGGAACACTTACGCCCTGGTATGTCAGTGATTACTTCTGTCGACACAAGCTCTTAATCAGCTTTTTAAAGTTCTCTTTAAAAAGTTACAATGTGATCATTCATTATTTTTCTCAATTTCTAATGTTTGATCACATTGCCCAACCTATTTCTTACCAGCACATTGAACTCCCATCATCTGTTCATCTCGAAATTAAACGTTTAGATCTCATCCATCCTCAAATTTCGGGCAATAAGTTTTTCAAATTAAAATACAATTTACTTGCCGCAAAACAACAAGGGCTATCAAATATTTTGACTTTTGGTGGGGCTTACTCAAATCATATTGCTGCAACAGCTTATGCAGCTCATATTTTTGGCTTAAACAGTATTGGAATTATTCGTGGTGAAGAGTTAGTGAATAAGCCGCTTAACCCTACTTTGGAAAAAGCACAAAGTTTAGGAATGCAGCTACATTTTGTCTCACGCAATGAATATCGTTTGAGAGATGATGAAAACTTTCTTCAACAGTTAATTCAACAGTTTCCTGAAACATACATAATCCCTGAAGGCGGCACCAATAAGTTAGCAGTTCAAGGTTGTCAGGAAATTCTTAGTCAGAGTGATTTAGAGAAATATGATGTGATTTGCTGTGCGGTAGGAACTGGCGGAACAATTTCAGGTCTTATTGAAAAAAGTTCAACACATCAAAAAGTCTTAGGATTTTCAGCTTTAAAAGGCGACTTTTTACAACAAGAGATTCGTCGGTGGACTAAAAAACAAAATTGGTCGCTAACAGATGCTTATTGCTGCGGTGGTTATGCCAAAACGTCACCTGAACTATTTGCATTTATTAAAGGTTTTGAAGCGCAATATGCTGTGCCTCTTGAACCAATCTATACGGGAAAAATGATGTTCGGTTTATCCGACCTTATAAAAAATAATTACTTTTCCGAAGGAACTCGTATTCTCGCTATTCATTCTGGTGGTTTACAGGCAGATATAAGAAATAAAACGGACCAATAATTCACTCTTTTTTAGTTAACGTTTTCTCTACCATCATAAATGTCTTTAGCACGAGTAAGGGCTGACATGGTAGTATATGCCCCTTTTTAATTTTCACGATTAATCGAGAATCTCTTATGTCTAACAGTCATGTCGATGTCATTGTCTTAGGTGCAGGCGCTTCTGGACTCATGTTGGCTGCACATGCTGCTAAACGAGGACGCTCGGTTTTAATTTTAGAAAAAGCCAATAAAATTGGTAAAAAGATTTTAATGTCGGGTGGAGGTAAATGTAACTTTACCAACCTGTATGTAGAGCCTGACAACTATATTTCTCATAATCCACACTTTGTCATTTCTGCCCTGTCACGCTATAGCAACTGGGACTTTATTGGTCTGGTGTGTGATTATGGAATTGCCTATGAAGAACGTAAACACGGCCAATTATTTACCCTAAACGGCGCTAAAGAAATTTTAGAGATGTTGGTGAGTGAGTGTAATAAAACCAACAATGTTGAAATCCAGACCCATTGTGAAGTTGGGCAGATTGATCCATTAGAACAAGGCGGTTTTTCTGTACACACCAACCAAGGTCGATTTAGCTGTGAGTCATTAGTCGTTGCTACAGGCGGTTTATCTATTCCGACTTTGGGTGGGTCTGGTTTTGGCTATGAATTGGCACAAAAATTTGGGCATACAGTTTTCCCAACCCGCGCTGGTTTAGTTCCATTTACTTTTTCGGATCATATCAAAGAAGTCACCACGCGCTTAAGTGGTAACGCTTTAGATGTCACGTTAAGCAATTCAAAAAATAGCTTTACTGAAGCGTTATTATTTACCCATCGTGGATTAAGTGGGCCAAGTTCTTTACAGCTTTCTAACTACTGGAATACCGGTGAAAGTTTTAAAATTGACTTTTTCCCAAGCCAAGATTTAACGACTTATTTAAAAGATAAAAAGAAAGCACAGCCTAAAGTTTTATTACGTACCCTTCTTAATGAGTTTACTGCGAAAAGTATTGTACAAGAGCTACAACAACTCATATGGCCCGAGCATAGCGAAATGGCAATTGGTAATATGAGTGATGCACAGCTAGAACATATTGCCGAGCAGTTACATGGTTTTTCAGTTAAACCATCAGGCACTGAAGGATATCGTACTGCCGAAGTTACCTTAGGTGGAGTTGATACAACCGAAGTTTCATCTAAAACACTCGAAAGCAAAAAGCAGAAAGGACTGTTCTTTATTGGAGAAGTACTTGATGTGACCGGCCACTTAGGAGGCTATAACTTCCAATGGGCTTGGTCTTCTGCTTATGCAGCAGCACAATATGTTTAACTGTTGAATACGCTAATTTGCTGCTTTCGCATCACTTGATGATTTGTCAGCATCACGTATATGGGTTGTTGCCTGTTTTGATGAATCAGATTTGCTAAATACAAATTTATAAGCACTTGCTAAAAAACCTACGGTAATCCCAGCAATTACAACAGGTGCTAAAAAACGACCAGGCTTCTTCATCGTATTTTCCTCACTTATTTGTTTTTATAGCTGTCAAAGACAGAACGACCACTCAATATAGAGTGGTCGAACTTATCACAAAAATCAAAGATTTTTTGTACTGTTTATCTGAAAATTAGTTACACCTACTAAATTTCATCATTTTCGCCAGTAGAACCAAACGGTTTATTTACTGGTGGTTGTGATGGATTTACTTGTGCAGAATCAGCTGGTTTTGCATCAGATGAAACTGTTGTTGATGGTGCAGTTGTAGTCGTTGACGGAGTTGAAGCCGAAGACGTACTTGCTGTTGTAGTAGAAGGTGGTTGATATAAAGGATTTGGTTGATTAGCTTCTTTTTTCGCTTTATCAAGCAAGTCAGACAGCAATCTTTCAGCTGGTTGACGACCACCTAAACCAAATGCAAGTGCGAAAGCCACTGCAACTGCACCTAGAGTTAAGCCAAATGCAAGGTTCACAATCGAATCAGCAATACCCATCGCTTTTAAACCAAGCGCAAGGACTAAACCAATAATTAAGACACGAACCAAACTACCTAACCAACGTGAACTATTATATTCACCGCGTTGCACCACATTTGCCACAACATTGGCAAGCCAGAAACCAATAACCAAAATTACAGCGCCCAATAGAATGTTTGCACCGAAATGGATAAACATTGCAATTAGACCACTAATCTGTTCAAAACCAAGACGGTCAGCAGCTTCTGAAACTGCAAACAGCATCGTAAAGAACACGATTAACCAACCCACAGCGCCAGAAACTTTAGTTTGACCTAAAAAGCGTTGTACATCTAATTTTGCAGGGATTTCATCAACACCTGTTCCCGCAATGAGTTCGGCAACCAAGCGTCCAACAAAACGAGAAACAATATAAGCAACCAGTAAAATTAATCCGGCAGCGATAATGTTTGGAATCGCTTGCAAGATTTCATTAAGCATTGCTGTCGCTGGCTGAGAAATAGTCTCAATACCTAAAGCTTCAAATGCCACAATTAATGTCGTAATGATAATAATGGCAAAAACAAAAGAACCTAAGAATTTGCCTACATTTGAGTTTTTGAAAAGACCGATTTTTTCAGCTTGCGCTTGAACACCTAAGCTATTGATTAGACCCTCAACAATACCGCGTACAATTTTTGCCAAGATATAACCAACAAAAACGATAACGCCAGCAATAAAGATATTTGGTAGGAAGGCGATTGCCTCATTCACCATATTTTGAACAGGAATAAGTAAACCTGTTAATCCTAAGATTGAGAGAACAATAGGAAGGAAAAGTAATAATACAAGCCAGTAAAGAATTTCACCAATATTCTGGCTAATTCCCCCTACCCCTACTTCACTACTTAACTTGTCATCAAGTTGCGTTCTGGATAGCACATTGGTAATTCCTGCCCGCACCAGTCGAGCAACGATCCAGCCAATGAAACCCACCACCACGGCAGCAATGATATTTGGAATATAGACGAGTACCTGATTCACCATATTGCTAAATGGCCCACTCACTCCACTAATGTTGAGCACATTTAAAGCGGCAACAACAGCAAGAATCAGAATAAACCAGAATACGACTTTGGAGACGAGGCCTTCTATGTTGGGAGTACGTCCTGTAGCTGAAGATAATTTGGCATTTGTATTTAATTTTTGCAGAAGTTTTTTTACCCCTGCCGCAACTAATAAAGCGATTATCCAGCCAACCAGTAAGATGACAATTGCAGCTAAAATAGGATGAAACTGATCCCAGTAATACATCGCATCAAACTGAGCGCCGCGAGGCCCATTAAAAAATTCATTCATATTGTTATGTCCTCAATTGTTATGTTCTTTTCAGTGTTATCAATAAATGAAAAACACCAGTTCGTTGTAAAAAATGACGATAAATGCGGTCTATGTCACCTTATGTTTTGAATATTTTTCAATCAACATGCTTCTGCATAAATACAACAAATTGATGCAAAAGATTGCAAAAAAAGCCTTCAGGGCACATCCTAAAGGCTTTTTATAGATATATACTGGTGAGCTTACTATCCTTTGTAAGTTTTCAAATCAGAATTACCCATCATGACATGTGGTGTAGTCTCATGTTGAAAAGCCGCTTCTTGTTTTGGTGATTGGTTATGTTCAGCAACCATATAAACAATAAGCGCAAGAAGAAAAAGCCCTACAATAATTAAAATATAAACTGGCAATCTTCTTTTTTTTGCAGTCTCTTCAGGACTCGTCACATGAGGTGGTTTTGAAAAATCATGCATCTTCTTTCCCCTATTCTATTATCATTAACTTTATATTCATCATAACAATTTGATTTGTTGCATTGTGTGAAAAAGCATTATGCGAAGGTGACTAGGTTTGCAAAACTCTACTTTAAAAAAAATAATTTTAGTATAAAATTTAGCCACTTTATTTTTGACTATATAAAAAAATATTCTGACTTTATTCAAATTCTTTTGCGAAGTTGGATTTGTAATACAATATGTTTTAGCGCTTACTTTTTATAAAATAGGCTATAATAAGCCCCCTTGTTTTAAAGCTACTCAATTTTATGATGTATCGTCAGCAAAGCGTAACTCTTGATCTCGACACTGACGTCACACATCAATGTTATTTGCATCAGACAAGAGATGACCATCTCATTGGTATTATTGAATTTAATAAGCCAAGCTATGAGCTCAAATGGGGTGATCTTGAGTATTTCCGTCGCCGTACCGAAGAGTTCTCGGTCATGCCATTCCCTGAATGTGTTAATGCGATGATTGTTGATATTCGTAATATCAATGTATTTCTGGACAACGAAGTGCCTATTTTACCATGGCGTTTACTTGAAGAAGACTGCCCTGTTCGTTTGGTTGTTCCTCAAGATCGTCTTGAATATTATGCGGGGCTTTTTGAGCCAACTTGGCTTTCAACAGATGTAGACAGTGCAATTTCAGAAATTCGTGAATTTATGGATATGTTTGTCCATTAATAAACATATCCATAAAAATTCTCTTAAAATATTTTTACTTTCGGTTTTTACCAATAATTCTCTACTGCAATATTTCCCTCACCACGACGATTCATCGTCAAACCGCGGCGTTTTAAAGCCTCTTTGGTATCGTCAACCATTTGTGGGTTTCCACATAGCATGACATGACTGGTTGCTGAATTAAGTTCCAGACCTGCTGCTTTTTCTAACTCACCATTTTCAATTAATATCGGTAAACGTTCATGCAACGGCGCAGATGGATCTCGGGTAATAATTGGAATAAATTTAAAACCTACATGTCCTTCGCCAAAAGTTTCGGCAATCTCTTGAATACGGTCAACATAAGCCAATTCATCTGCTGTACGTACACTGTAGACCAAATTGATCTTTTGATAATTAGACCAAGTTTCAAAGTCTTGTAGCATCGACAAAAATGGAGCCAAACCAGTACCTGTTGCCAATAACCATAAATCATGCGGTAAAGGTTGCTGATAACGCGCCAAAGTCAAATAGCCATATGGAATTTTTTCTAAATATAGCTCATCACCGACTTTCAAATGCTGTAGATTCGAAGTGAAGGCACCGTCTGGTACAACAATTGAGAAGAACTCTAGCGTTTCATCAAATGGAGAAGACACCACCGAATAAGCACGAACAACCAGTTCCTCCCCCACCTTTAAACCTATACGCGCAAACTGACCTGCGGTAAATTTAAAATGTGAAGGGCGAGTCATGGTAAAGCTGAAAAGTGTTGGGGTCCAACGATGAACAGATAAAACTTTTTCTACGCTAAATTTTTCAATTGACATGATTTCAACGTGGCATGAAATAGTGCGCTCATGTTAGCATGACAGCCGAAATAATGAATACTTTTAAACGTTAAGGCTTTTAAACATGCGGATGACATTACGCCAGTTGGCTGTTTTTGTAGCAGTCGCCCAAGAAGGAACCGTTACTAAAGCCAGTGATGCGGTCAGACTGACGCAAAGTGCAGCAAGTATGGCTTTAGCTGATTTAGAAGACGGCTTAGGTGCTCCTTTGTTTGATCGTTTAGGGAAGCGCTTACAACTAAATGATCTTGGACGTTTTTTACTTCCACAAGCATTAGAGATATTAGGGCGCTGTGAAGCTTTTGAACAAGCTGCAAAAGGTGAGTTACAAAGCATTGACCTTCGTATTGGGGCGACCTTAACTATCAGTGACTATTTAATGCCTGATTTAATGGCTAACTTTTTACAGCGTCATCCGCAAGCACATTTACAACTTCAAGTAGGTAACACACGCCAAATGATTGAAGCTGTGAATCAGTTCCAATTAGATTTAGCTTTAATTGAAGGTTCTTGTCACTTACCTCAACTCCAATGTATTCATTGGCGCGATGATGAATTAGCAGTGTGCTGTTCACCAGATCATCCTTTAACACGTTTAAATCGCCCACTTACGCCTCAAGATTTTCATGACATAGAATGGATATTACGTGAGGAAGGTTCTGGTACTCGAGAAGTCTTTGATAATGCTATTTTGCAAGATCTACCCGATGCCAACATTCGCTTAACGCTTGGTCACAATGAAGCAATCTTAAAAATAGTGGCAGGTGGTTTAGGAATGTCTTGTATTTCTAGATTAGCAATTGAACCTTTAAGTGAAAAAGGTCAGCTCGTCATTTTAGATACACCATTTTGGCAACTGACTCGTCCGCTTTATATGCTGGTGCATCGCCAAAAATATCAAGGTCCGGGCCTTAAAGCATTTTTAAAATTCTGCGATGAAGATCAGGCTTAAAGCCTGATTTTCTAATGCCATCGTGAGTCATTTTCACACGGCTCACCGTCATGATCACCATCCATTTTAGTGTTCGGACAATTTCTTACAAACCAACGTGCTTCTTCTAAAGAATGCATTTGCGAACAATACTCACGCCCATCACAATGAAAAACTGATGTTTCATCATTTACTCGTTCCGGGGCTGGAGCTGTTTGAGAAGCAACTGTTTGAGGAGTAAATGCTAAAGCCTTTTTCGTTTTCTCAGATAGTTGAATATCCGGCAATTTACCCAAAGCTGCGCGCTGTTCCTTAATAATCTGCTTCTGTTGCTGTATTAATAATTGCACTTTTTCATGTGATGCACGTTGTTGAGCCTCCTGACGATAGTGCAATACCATAAAACTCACACACGCAACAATGACTAAGACCATAACGGTAAATATACTGATGTATTCACTTGAACTCAGCTTGAATTTGCTGCGTTTGATTTTTCCCCGTTGATTCATATTTCCCCTTTTTTTAATTTTATTATTCGTTTTAAGAAAATTAAGGGAAACTTATATCTCCCTTAATGCTAAATCTCTTAATTTTTTTAAACACCAACCAAAGTAATTGCTTAATACATTATTTAAGTAATTTTAATGCATAAGACTTAGTTCACCTAGCGTCGGAAATTTGACAATAACTCACTGGTAATCGCCTTATTGTGTTCCGAAATTTTATTTTTTTTAGTTTTTGCAGGGTTTGGGTCCACACGCTCAATTTTGATCGCTTTAAATTTCCCCTGATTATCCGCTGCAAGAAATCTTACTTTTTCATTTCTTTTTGGCTCACCTTCTGATGCAGGGAAATCAGAAATATGAAAGAAAATATCTCCTTCAGTGGTTGAAATAAAACCAAATCCCTTATCGGCGTTATATTGTTTTACTCTTCCAACATAAAACTCTTGCTTCATGATCTTTCCCCTATTTTTTCCCATCCAATCGTTGCGGTAAATAAAAAGAGACTTTCAATTCCGCTCTTAAAAAAATATACGGTTTGATGAAGTCTCTTTTTATTGCTATGTCAAAAATTAATCTTTTTGAACACTACCAAAAATCTTGTCGCCAGCATCGCCTAAACCAGGAACAATATAACCATGTTCATTTAAGCCATCATCAATAGATGCAGTATAAAGCTGAATATCGGGATGTGCTGCTTCTACTTTTGCAATTCCTTCAGGAGCTGCAACTAACACCATAACACGAATATCTTTACAACCACTTGCCTTTAGCACATCAATGGCAGCAACTAAAGAATTACCCGTTGCTAACATTGGGTCAATAATCATCGCAATACGGTTAGCCACATCTGGAACTAACTTCTTATAGTAAGTACGTACTTCTAAAGTAGCCTCATCACGTTCAAGACCTAACACACTGACTTTGGCACTTGGAATCAGGTTAAGTACGCCATCAAGCATACCAATACCTGCACGTAGAATTGGTACAATCGTTATTTTTTTACCAGCAATACGCTGAGTAGTAACATTGCCAGCCCAACCTTCAATCTCACAATCCACAACTGGTAAATCTTTGGTTGCTTCATATGTCAATAACATAGTCACTTCTTGAGCAAGCTCACGGAAATTCTTAGTACTGATGTCAGCACGACGTAATAAACCTAATTTATGACGAATAAGTGGGTGACGAATTTCTTGAATGGCCACAGATGTTACCTAAAAATATAAAAACGTATTTATTATAATCTTTTTTTAACTATCAATAAAAAAAAGCCTCCATATTTGGAGGCTTTTTTGTACACAAGAATTATTGCTGTTGTGAAAGCATGAAATGTAATGGAGATAAAATTTCTGCTTTTAATGCCAAATTAATCATTGGATCTGGATATACACCCAAAATAATCACTAATGCAGCAGCAGCCAACACCATTAAACCACCCACTTTTTGTCCCCAATGTGCATCAGCATCAATACGAGGAGTTTCAGGTGGAGTCATATACATAACAACCATCACACGTAAGTAGTAATACAAACCAATACCACTACCTACAATAATCATTGCAGCTAAGAACCAGTGTTGAGTCGTTACAGCAGCCATAACAACCAAGAACTTACCAATGAAGCCCGCTGTTAATGGAATACCAGCCAAAGATAACATCATGACTGTTAATGTTGCTGTAAGTACTGGACGACGCCAGAACAAACCACGGTAGTCTGCAAGGCTTTGTGCTTCATCTACGTTGTTATATGGGCTAGACATTAACGCTACTGCACCAAAGGCACCAATAGTTGTTAATACATAAGTCACCACATACACAGTTACGCTACCTAAGCTTGCATATGTCATGCTGATTAAAGCAATTAACAAATAACCAAAGTGAGCAATAGATGAATAACCCAAAATACGTTTTAAGTTCACTTGACGAACAGCGAGCAAGTTACCGACTAAAATTGACAATACGGCAATGATTGTCAAAACAGTCACTAGCGAGTTCACCATGATTGCGCCAGAAGCAAGCAAATAACGTACGAACAAACCAATAGTCGCAACCTTAGCAGCAGTCGCTAAGAAAGTTGCCATTGGAGCCGGTGCACCTGCATATACATCTGGTGTCCATTTGTGGAACGGTGCAAGCGATAATTTGAATGCAACAGCAAAGATAATAAGTGCTAAACCTAATAACACCATTGGCTGTTTGATTGCGCCAAATAAAGCTTGAACAGAATCATAGAATGAAAGCGAACCAGTATAAGCGTAGATATACGCCATACCCATCAACAACATTGCAGAAGCTGTTGCAGAAAGCACAAGGTACTTAATGCCCGCTTCAAGCGATTGACTACGTTGATATGTATAAGCAAGTAAGCCATATACAGGAATCGACATTAACTCAAGGCTAATGAAGAAAGATGCATAATGAGAACTTGCAACCATCAACATTGCACCAGCTACAGAAGCAAGTAATAGAAGATAGAGTTCTTCGCGGTTGTCTTTATAAGTCTCGATATATGCATGAGACAAAGTACAACAAGCCAATGATGCAACTAGAATCATGAACTGATAGAACAAAGTAAATGGATCAACCATAAACATGCCCATCACATTTGCCGGTACAAATTTACCGCCAAATAGTTCTAGCAAGATATAAAGTGCAGCAAGGTTTAAACCGACAACAGAAGTTGTTGCGATTAAATTATGGTTACGTTTAATTGAAATTAACAACATGACGACGACTGTTGTCAAAGCAACAATCATCACCGGTGCTAAAGGCATAAGCGTAGAGAATGATACTGTGAAGTTCATGATTATTGGATCTCCACATGGTCAAGTTGAGTAGCTGTTTGCTGAACAGTTTCAACGACTTCTTGTACTGGCACATAACTATTGACCAACCACTGCATACTTGAATGAGATACATCCAAGAATGTTTGCGGGAAGATACCAAGCCAAACGAGACCAATCGCACAAATCATCAAAATAACAACTTCACGAGCAGATAAGTCTTTTAATGGACTAGTGTAGTGTTGCTTTTGTTCAGGGTTTGGCTCACCAAATAAAGCACGGTGAATCAAGATCAAGCCATATAAACCTGCAAATACAAGGCTGATAGAAGCAAGAATCGTGAAGGCAGGATATTTATTAAATGAACCCATCAAAATCAGGAATTCACCAATAAAGTTACCTAAACCTGGCACACCAACAAGAGCAGCTACGAAGAACATTAAGAAGAATGGTAAGTATTGGAGTTGACCACGAAGACCACCCATCAAACGCAAATCACGTGTATGCAAGCGCTCGTAGATTTGACCAGACATAATGAACAATGCAGCAGATGACAAACCATGTGCCAACATCATGATCATTAAACCTTGGAAGGTCAAAATATTACCTGCATAGATTGCAAGTAAAATGAAGCCCATGTGTGAAATCGACGTATACGCAAGTAAACGCTTCATGTCAGTTTGCTGATAAGCACACCAAGCGCCGTAGAAAATACCAATCAAACCGAAAATAATCGCGATATCTGCAAACTGTGCAGAAGCTGCCGGGAAGAATGGAATTACAAAACGGAGCAAACCGTACGCTGCAGTCTTAATCAAGATACCAGCCAAGTCTACAGAACCCGCTGTAGGAGCTTGAGCATGCGCATCTGGTAACCAGCCATGCAATGGGAAAACTGGTAACTTCACTGCAAAACCGATAAAGAAGCAGATCATGAAACCATACGCGAAGCCAGCAGGTAAACGATTCGCTACAGCTAATAAATAGTTGTAATCAAAACCGATCATACCAGTCATCATGTAGCCATAGACCACAAGGCCAAGGATACCGATTAACATCACTAAACCAGCGATTTGTGTATATAAGAAGAACTTTGTTGCAGCGTAAACACGTGAACGACCGTTTGAACCCTTATGACCCCATAACGCAATCAAGAAGTAGATTGGTACAAGCATCATCTCCCAGAAGAAGAAGAATAGGAACAAATCAATTGCCAAGAACACGCCAATAACGCCACCTAAACTCCATAATAAGTTTAAGTGGAAGAAACCAACATTCTTTTGAATCTCGCCCCATGAACAACCAACAGCAAGTACACCCAGTAAAGCTGTTAACAACACCATGAGTAAAGATAAGCCATCCACTGCTAAGTGAATACCAATACCGAGAGACTTAATCCATGGTAAATAGAACTCAGCTGACCAAGTTGGGACTTTCGAGCCCAACTCGTAGCTATAAGTACCATTTTGCCAAAGTGCAAGACCTAAGCCCAATGTAATGAGCATACCAATTAAGGCAATCCAGCGTGGCAAAGTTTTGTCGAGTTTATCGACTAACCAACAAGTAAAACCTGCAATGAACGGAACAAGGATCAGCGCGGGTAAAATTAAATTGTTTTCCATTTTATTTCCCCACTACCTGAATAACGATCAAGATCATCAATAACACCACTACACCGAGTGACATGCTTGATGCGTATTCACGCAATGAACCTGTTTGACGTGAGCTTGTGAAACTGTTTCCGCCTTTAACAAGCGCAGGAAGAACAAGCCATAAGCTGTCAATCGGATCACGACCAAATAGTTTGGCGAAGAATAAATAAGGTTTAACAAAAACGATGTCATACAACGCATCGAAACCAAATGCAGTACGACAAATATGAGCTAAGCCAGCACCAAGACTTGTTTGAGCAAACGATTTCACTGCACCGTAAGCAAATGCAAATAAACCAATACCAACAGCTAAACCAACAAGCGCAATGCCTACAGCTAAATGCTCTGCCCCATGCATGCCTTCTACAAATTGTTCAGCAACATGGAATTCAGGAATTTTTGCTGTATTTAAAATACCAGCTACTGGACCTTTTAATGCAGCACCCACAAAAGTAGACAATACTGCCAAGATACCTAATGGCGCCCAGTAAGTTGCACCTTTAATCTCATGGTAATGCGTATTTTCTTTACCGAAGAATACAACCCAGATTAAACGGAAGGTATAAATTGAAGTCAGGAATGCACCTGCTACACCAGCCCAATATAAAGTGTGGTATAGAGCAATTGATTGACCTTGTACCCAAACTTCACCAAGAATCGCATCTTTTGAGAAGAAGCCGATTGTTAAGAATGGAATCGCTGCTAATGCACCGCCACCAATCGCGAAACATGCAAATAGGAATTTGTTTTTGTAGAACAAACCGCCCATTTTGAAAATGTTTTGTTCGTGATGGTAAGCAAGAATAACTGCACCAGAAGACAAGAATAATAATGCTTTGAAGAATGCGTGAGCTAACATGTGGAACAGGCCAGCTTGATACGCTTCTGCACCTACAGCCATAAACATATAACCAAGCTGACTCATTGTTGAGTAAGCCAAAATACGTTTGATATCTGTTTGCACGAGAGCAGCAAAACCTGCAACTAATAAAGTTACAGCGCCTGTTACCGAAATGAACTGCATCACTTCAGGTGCAAGCTCAAATACGCTAAATAGACGGCAGCATAAGTACACACCAGCCGTTACCATTGTTGCTGCGTGGATTAATGCAGAAACAGGTGTTGGACCTGCCATCGCATCTGCCAACCATGTTTGCAATGGAATTTGAGCAGATTTACCAGCAGCACCTAAGAACAACATTAATGCAGTCCAGATAGTAAGTGACGAACTCTTCGTCATGACTTCTGCTGCGTGTTCAACGATGTACTGAGTATTAAGCGTACCAAATTGTTGGTAAAGCAAGAATAAAGCGATAAGTAGGAATACATCACCTACACGGGTAACTGTAAATGCTTTGATCGCTGCCCAACCATTTGCAGGGTTTGCATAATAGAAACCAATCAGCAAGTAAGAGCATAGACCTACGCCTTCCCAACCTAAGAATAACAACGCTAAGTTGTCACCCAATACAAGCACAAGCATGCTTGCAACGAATAGGTTGAAATAAGAGAAGAAGCGCGCATAACCTTCTTCACCACGCATGTACCATGATGCAAAGATGTGGATTAGGAAACCAACACCTGTGATCATGCCCATCATGAGTAAAGATAAGCCATCTAAATGTAAGCTAATGCCAGGAGCGAAACCACCAACATTGAACCATGTCCAAAGGTTTTGAACAAAAACCTGTTGGCCGCTACTGGTAAATGCCATACCAGCAATCAATGCAAATAATGCAGATAAACCTACAGAACCCACACCAATAATTGCTGCAACATTTTCAGAGAGCTTATCACGCCCTGCCGCCAATAAAATAAAACCGATTAGCGGAAATAATACTGTTAGATATAAATAACTCATCCGCGCATCTCACTAGCAGCATCCACATCCAAATGATGGAAGCGATGATAGAACTGAAGGACAATCGCAAGACCGATACACGCCTCTGCCGCAGCAAGGGTTAAAATCAGAATGAACATGACTTGTCCATCTGGTTGTGCCCATACGCTACCCGCAAGAACGAATGCTAACGCAGCAGCATTCATCATGATTTCAAGGCTCATTAACATAAATAGTAGGTTGCGTCGCACCATTACACCGTAAAAACCGAGTGCAAAAAGAATGGTTGCAACAATCAAACCATGTTCTAAAGGGATCTGGCCCATTATTCTTTTTCCTCTTCTGCACCTGGTTCACGTTTACCTAAGTGGTATGCTGCAACAAGGGCTGCTAGCAATAACATCGCGGCAACTTCAACCAATAATAAGTAGTGAGTAAAGAGCGCTTGACCAACAACTTTTGGTCCAATTACTTGTGCTCCAAGTGGTGCAGAGATGGTTGTATATTCACCACCAAGCATCCAAACTAAAAGCAAGCCAAGTAAAAAGCTCATGAGTGCTGGATATGCCCAAGCATCTGAAGAAAGCCATTTACGCTCTTGTTCCACAGTGTGTTGCCCTAAGTTAAGCATCATCACAACGAATACGAACAAGACCATAATCGCACCAGCATAAACAATGATTTCGAGGGCGCCGGCAAACGGCGCACCTACGATCATGAAAATACCAGCAACAGCTAGTAATGAAACAATCAGACTAAGCAATGCATGTACAGGGTTCGTGTTAGTCACTACACGAACCGTAGAAACGATGGCCACGAGCGCCATCAAATAAAACGGCCACATCATGGTAATAGACTCCGTACATCGATTGGTGCACTTTCTTTTTGTGCTTGACCTTTCTCTTTACCGTTAATTGCCATACCAGTTACACGGTAGAAGTTGTAGTCTGGGTATTTACCTGGACCTGAAATGAGTAAGTTTTCTTTCTCATATACGAGGTCTTGACGTACGTATTCGCCCAACTCGAAATCTGGAGTTAACTGAATCGCTGTCGTTGGACATGCTTCTTCACACATACCGCAGAAGATACAACGAGAGAAGTTGATACGGAAAAACTCCGGATACCAACGACCGTCTTCTTTTTCAGCTTTTTGCAGTGAAATACAGCCAACTGGACATGCAACCGCACAAAGGTTACATGCCACACAACGCTCTTCCCCATCTGGGTCACGTGTCAAGATAATACGACCACGATAGCGAGGTGGTACAATTTCCTCTGCTGGTACTTCTGGATAAAGAATTGTGTCACGTTTACGGAAACCATGGGTAAATACCATGAATAACGTCCGAACGATTGACCCAACTCCAGCTAGAATTTTATACATTTTGTACTCCCTGCTGTCTTAGGCCTGATTCATCAGAATCACAGCACCAGTTACCAATAGGTTAACCAACGCCAGCGGCAAACAAATTTTCCAACCGAAGTTCATGACTTGGTCGTAACGTGGACGCATTAAAGAACCACGTGCCAATACAAACATCATTACGAAGAATGCTGTTTTAATCACAAACCAGAACACTGGTGGAATAAATGGAATTTCTAAATTGAATGGCGCTAACCAGCCACCAAAGAATAAAGTCACGATCAATGCAGAGATAAGTACAACGTTTACATATTCAGCAACGAAGAACATACCCCATTTCATACCGCCATATTCAACATGGTAACCTTCAGCCAATTCTTGTTCTGCTTCAGGTTGGTCAAATGGGTGACGGTGAGTTACCGCAACACCAGCAACCACGAAAATCAAGAAACCTAAGAATTGTGGAATGATGAACCAAACGTCACGTTGAGCTTCAACAATTTCACGAAGGTTAAATGAACCAGCGATTGCAACTACGCCCATTAACGAGATGCCCAAGAACACTTCATAAGAAATTGTTTGAGCAGCTGAACGCAAACCACCGAGTAATGAATATTTGTTATTTGATGACCAACCACCGAATAACACTGCATAAACCGCAATACCAGCCATAGCCATAAAGAACAACAGACCGATGCTCATGTCTGCAACACCCAATGCAGGGCTTACAGGAATAACCATGAACGAAAGCACCGCAGTTGCCATCGCAACTGCCGGAGCTAAACGGAAAGTTAATTTATCGGCAAATTTTGGTGTCCAGTCTTCTTTGAACATGATCTTAAGCATGTCGGCAACGATCTGGAACATACCACCAGGACCAACACGGTTTGGACCATAACGGTCTTGCCACCAAGCAAGTAAACGACGCTCAATAAAAGACATCAATGCAGCAACAAGTACAACGACAAGCAAAATCACAACTGCTTGAACCACTGCATAAGCAATTGGCCAGTTCTCAGCCCAAAGTGGCGTTTGACGTATAATTTCTTGATTCATGAATTACACTCCTAATGCCACTGAAACAGGCTCAGCTAAGGATACTGTCGGTGCTAAACCAACTGGGTAACCGATATAACCTGTAGGTAAATATTCAATTACTTGTACAGGTAAGCTCACTGTAGTTTCGCCTGCTTTAACTGTAATACGTTGACCTTCTTGTAGGTTCAAACGCGTTGCGTCTTGTTCGCCTACAGCAAATACAGCTTCAGGAATACGAGTTTCCATTGCAGGTGTTTTAATCGTGAATTCACCAGAACCAAAAATATGGTGCATTGGTACAAGACGGAAGCTTTCAGGGTTTGCAACTACTGCAGTTGGAGCAACATAGCTACGTGCTGGACGTTTTGCTAAACGGTCAAATAAACGAACGCCTGAATCACCACCTTTTAAGTGACCACCCACTTCATCTTGGTATTTGTTCCAAGATTGTGGAGAGTTCCAACCTGGCGCCCACGCAAATGGTACAAGCGAAGAAGCTTTTTGCGGACCTACATAACCTTCCATAGAGAATGTTAATGCTGAGTCTGGGTCTGTCGGTTGCTTAGGTTCATGAACAGATAAAGGTGCACGAATTGCTGTACGACCAGAATAGCGACGTGGTTCACGAGCAATTTTCAAACCATGTACACGATAGCCTGCATCTGGTGCAACATCTTGAATTGCTTCAAGTACCGGAACATTTTTAACGATACTTTCAATCACGTCATCAAGCAATGTCCAATCAACTGGCTTACCTTTAAGACCAGTTTCAATGGCATGCAACCAACGCCAAGATTCTTTAATCGCGTATTCAGGTTTGTAGTAGCTTGGATCGTAAACTTGATAGAAGCGCTGAGCACGACCTTCTTGGCTTACAACAGTACCATCACCTTCGGCAAAGCTTGCTGCTGAAAGCACAATATCCGCCTGTTTCACAGTTTCTGTTTCGCTGTGATCAAGTACGATTACTGTTTCAGCTTTATCAAGTGCTGCTTTAACTTGAGCAGCTGGTAAACGACGGAACAAGTCATTTTCAACAATAACAAGCGTGTCGTAGTCTTGAGCAAATGCTTGTTCAAGGCTTAAGCCACCAAACAATGCCAAGCCCATAGAGTTCACTTCAGGAACTACAAGGCTTAAACCAGCTTTTGAGCCAAGGTTTTGCGTTAACTCTGCTGCAGCTTCCATAATTGAAGCATCTTGCAAGCTCGTACCCGCAATAATTAACGGTTTGTTTGCTGCTTTTAAAGTGTCTGCAATAGTTTGAGCAAATGCTTTTGCATCGTCATCTAAACCATTAACTGTTTCACCTTTAACTGCCGCAGCAACTGCAAAACCTAAACGCGCAATGTCATTTGGAGAGGCAACAACTTCACCAGTTGCAACATCAGCAAGACGAGTTTGAGTTGCAGCCAAAATATAGATCGGAGATTTCGCTTCCTGACCAATACGTTGTACTGGTTCAGCCAACCAATCTGGCGTACGTGTTTTTGCAGCCATTTCGCGAGCTTTGTTTTTCGCAGCTTGACGAACTGACAAAGCCATACGTGGTGCAGTTTGGGTTAAATCTTCACCCAAAATTAATACTGCATCATAGCTTTCAATTTCACGCATGTTCGGGTTGTAAACACCTTCTGTTTGCATGATTGAAGCAGCAAGTTCAACAAGTTTTTGCTCTTTTTGTGCAACACCTGTTGAGTAGTTTGCTTGGCCTACAAGTTCACGTAATGCATAGTTTGATTCTAAGCTTGCACGTGGTGAACCGATACCTAAAACTTTTTTACCTTCAAGTTTCGCAATTGCTTGATCTAAAGCTTGGTCAACAGAAACAGTTGCTACTGTTTCGCCATTACGGAACTGAGGTTGACGTGGACGATCTGCACGGTTTACATAACCTGTGCCAAAACGGCCTTTGTCACAAAGGAAGTATTGGTTAACCGAACCATTGAAACGGTTTTCTACACGACGGATTTCGCCATAACGCTCACCCGGAGAGATGTTACAACCTGAAGAACAGCCATGACACACGCTTGGTGCATATTGCATATCCCATTTACGGTTATAGCGCTCTGAATGAGTCTTATCGGTAAATACACCTGTTGGACATACTTCAGTCAAGTTACCAGAGAATTCAGATTCTAAAGTGCCTGATTCTGGACGACCAAAGTAAACACGCGATGCATTGGCAAACACACCAAAGTCTGTACCGCCCGCATAGTCTTTGTAGTAACGAACACAACGGTAACAAGCAATACAACGGTTCATTTCATGCGCAATGAATGAGCCTAGTTCTTGGTTGTAATGTGTACGCTTAGTAAAACGATAGCGACGACGGTCATGACCAGTCATTACAGTCATATCTTGTAAATGACAATGACCACCCTCTTCACACACCGGACAGTCATGTGGGTGGTTGGTCATTAAGAACTCAACGATAGATTCACGAAAATCCGTTGCTTCTTTGTCTTCAATCGAGATATAGGTATTGTCAGATGCTGGTGTCATACATGACATCACAAGACGTCCGCGCGTATCTTCAGGATTTGCATACTGAGTTACGGCACATTGACGACATGAACCAACAGAACCTAAGGATGGGTGCCAACAAAAATACGGAATATCAATGCCAAGGGATAAACATGCTTGTAGCAAGTTTTCTGATCCATTGACTTCGTACGATTTTCCATCGACATGAATTGTAGCCATAGTCGAATCCCTTAAGCTTGTTCTACGTTGCTAGTTTGCACGACAGGACGATTCGTCACTTTCGCTTCAAACTCGCTACGGAAATGTTTGAGTGCGCCCATAAGCGGCTCCATCGCACCTGGTGCGTGGGCACAGAAAGTTTTACCGATCCATAATTTACGAGTAAGTTCTTGTAAATGATCAATATCTTCTTTCTTACCTTCACCTGTTTCAAGTGCTTTAAGCGCTTTAACAGCCCATGGCAAACCATCACGGCACGGTGTACAGAAACCGCATGATTCACGCGCAAAGAATTCTTCAAGATTACGGGTCAACGACACCATACATTGAGTCTCGTCTACCACCATCAATAAACATGTTCCTAAACGAGAACCTGCTTTCATAATGGTTTCAGCATCCATTGGTAAATCAATGGTATCTGCAGGTAAAAAGTCAGTTGACGCACCACCTGGTAACCATGCTTTAAGCTTTAAGCCTTCACGCATACCACCAGCATGATCTTCGATTACTTCACGTGCAGTCGTACCAAATGGTAGCTCCCAAAGACCAGGGAATTTAACTTTACCTGACGCACCATAAATCTTAGTGCCTGGGTCTTTTGATTTACCAGCTGATAAACCGATATACCACTCTGGACCACGAAGCATGATTGCTGGCAAGTTGTTATAAGTTTCAACGTTGTTCACAATCGTAGGACGACCCCATGCACCAGCAACTTGCGGGAATGGCGGTTTAGTACGTGGGTTAGCACGACGACCTTCAAGTGAGTTAATCAATGCAGTTTCTTCACCGCAGATATAACGACCTGCACCAGTATGCACGTGTAACTCGAAGTTCCAGCCAGAACCTAAAATGTTGTCACCTAAGTAACCTTTAGCGCGAATTTGCTCAAGCGCTTCATTTAGGTATTGAGCAGCTTCGATGTATTCGCCACGGATGAAGATATAGCCTTGAGTTGCTTCTAAGGTATAACCTGCAATTAACATACCTTCGATCAATTGGTGAGGAAGTTTTTCCATCAACAAACGGTCTTTAAAGGTACCTGGTTCCATCTCATCGGCGTTACAGATCAAGTAACGTGGGCCACCATCGTTTGGCGCCATAAGAGACCATTTGATCCCTGCTGGGAAGCCTGCACCACCACGACCTTTTACAGTTGCAGCTTTAATGACTTCAAGCACTTCAGCAGGTTTCATGCCTAATGCTTTTTTAAAGCCAGCATAACCTTCAAGTGCTTCATAGTCGTCAGCGCTATGTACAGCATCTTGTTTGCTTAAACGCCAAGTCAGTGGATGAGTTTCCGGATTACCGTCGCCATAAATTGGTTTTGGTTCAGTATTCATACATACTTCTCCAATAACTGTTTGACTGATGTCACTTCTACTAAACCGTGAGTATCTTCATCAATCATTAACGTTGGGCCTTTGTCACAGTTGCCTAGGCAGCAAATTGGGAGCAGTGTAAAACGACCATCTTGTGTCGTTTGACCAAACTGAATACCTAATTCACGCTGGAATGCTTCAGCTAATGTTTCAGCACCCATTAAGAAGCAAGCAATCGAGTCACAAAGCAAAATTACGTGACGACCTACAGGCTGGCGATAGATACGGTTGTAGAACGTTGCTACACCTTCTAAATCTGCCACACTAATCGTCAATAATTGTGCGATGGCGTTCATTTGAGCATCATCTACCCAACCGTTACGGCGCTGTACGCACTTTAATGCATCTAAAGAAGCTGCACGTGGGTATGGATAGTGACCAATGTGATGTTCAATTTCATGGATTTCTTCAGCAGTCAAAATCCCTTCAACATTCACACGTGGTTTTTTATCAGTCAGAATCATCATTTTGCGTTACCTCTTAGCGATCCACGTCAGCCATAACCACGTCAATGGTCGCCAGATAAATGATTAAGTCAGACACTAAACTGCCGTTAATCACTGAAGGAATTTGCTGTAAGTGAGTAAACGTCGGTGTACGGATACGAGTACGATAACTCATCGTTGCCTTATCCGAAGTCAAGTAATAAGTACTTGCACCTTTCACAACTTCAGTCATGAATGACGCTTCACCAGCAGGCATGACAGGACCCCATGACACGCTCAAGAAGTGCGTAATCAAAGTTTCAATATCTTGTAACGTCTTATCTTTTGGTGGTGGAACAGCCAATGGGTGATCCGCTTTATATGGACCAGAAGGCATGTTATCCAAACACTGTTTGATAATTTTGAGTGACTCAGTAATTTCACGGAAGTGAACAAGAACACGAGCGTAGGCATCGCCTTCATACTCAACTGGCACATCAAAATCAAAGTTTTCATAGCCACTGTATGGACGATATTTACGAACGTCGAAATCAATACCTGTTGCACGTAAACCAGTACCAGTTACACCCCATGCAAGCGCAGATTTTGCATCGTATTGAGCAACATTACGTGTACGACCAATAAACACAGAGTTTTTAAGCGCAGCTGTGTAGTATTCGTTGAGACGTTTTGGCATCCACTCTAGCAATTCTTTAACAAGTTTTTGCCAGTTATTTGGAAGGTCGTGTGCTGTACCACCAATACGGAACCATGCTGGGTGCATACGGTAACCCGTAATTGCTTCAACAATGTCGTATACTTTTTGACGGTCTGCGAACATATAGAATACTGGTGTCATACCACCGGCATCCTGAATTGCCGTACCACAGTAAAGTAAGTGGTTATTAATACGGAACAATTCATTCAACATGACACGAATCACTTGTGCACGCTCAGGAACTTTAATTCCTGCAAGCTGTTCAACAGCCATGACATATGGCATGTTTTGCGCACAACCACCCAAGTAGTCAACACGGTCAGTATAAGGAATGAAAGAGTGCCATGTTTGACGCTCAGCCATCTTTTCCACACCGCGGTGGTGATAACCGATATCAGGAACACAGTCTTTCACTTCTTCACCGTCTAACTGCAATACGATACGGAACGCACCATGTGCAGATGGATGGTTAGGACCCAAGTTCAAGAACATGAAGTCTTCATCAGCGTTACCACGCTTAAGACCCCAGTCTTCAGGTACAAAGCGTAAATGTTCCTGTTCGAAATCTTGCTTCGCTTTGTCTTGCATATACGGCGTATATTCTGTAGCACGTGCTGAATATTCTTTACGAAGCGGGTGACCTTCCCAATAAGTTGGCAACAAAATACGACGGAGCATTGGATGCCCTTCGAAATTGATACCGAACATATCGTAAGCTTCACGTTCATACCAGTTGGCATTTGGCCAGATATTTGTCGCTGTCGGGAGGCTAAGATCATTTTCGTTCAAGGCAACCTTGATACGAATGTCACTATTACGCTCAAGCGATAATAAATGATAGAACACAGTGAAGTCAGATGCTGGTAAACCATCACGATGTTGACGTAAACGCTCATCCATCGCTGATAAGTCAAACAGCATTACATAAGGACGTTCCACTTTACGCAGGAACATGAGGACTTCTTGCACGCGTGCGCGCTCAACCCAGACTGTTGGAAACTCTTCAAAAGTCGCCTGCACATAGAAGTTCTCACCAAACTTGGTTTTGAGCTCTTCTACGATTGCAAATGCTGGGCGTGAATCAACTGGTGTTGATTCTGGCATAGCAATGTCAGTTTCAGCCATTGGCTTGGCTTCCTATTTAATACAAATTCTGTCAATTTTCTCGATGAACATATCGGTCAGATATGTCAAAACACCGTCAAAAAATTATTTAATCTCATCCATAGAGCGTAAGTTTTTAACGGCAATACGCTGCGCATTCTTACGATCACGTTCTGGCATCATCTTTGGCTTATACACTGGCTGAAGATCATCACCAATCACGGCAGAAAGCGGGCGTCGCTCTAATTGAATCTGGTCTTGCAAAAGCATTAACGCTTGAATTAATGCTTCAGGACGAGGCGGACAACCTGGGACGTACACGTCAACAGGAATAATTTTGTCTACACCTTGTACTACTGAATAGATGTCGTACATACCTCCAGAGTTTGCACAAGCACCCATTGAAATAACCCATTTAGGTTCTAACATTTGTTCATACAAACGTTGAATAACCGGAGCCATTTTTACAAAGCAGGTACCTGCAACAATCATCAAGTCAGCCTGACGAGGTGAAGCACGAATAACCTCTGCACCGAAACGGGACAAGTCATGCACGCCTGTTAAAGTCGTTGCATATTCAACGTAACAACATGAGGTACCAAAGTTAAATGGCCACAAAGAGTTTTTACGTCCCCAGTTTACTGCTGTATGCAAGACATCCTCTAAACGAGTCATGAATACGTTTTTATTCACTTCCTCTTCAAGCGGATCAGTCACAATTTGGCGTTCTTGCAATGGGTATTGATCAGCATCCGGATTCGCGCGGGTCAGAGTATATTTCATCCCGACTTACTCCTTTTCAGATGACAATGCAGGTGTAGTTTTTGACTTAACACGACCTGATGATTGGGCTGGAATCTGGCCAGTAGGGTCAGTTACGAGCTCTTCAATAGAGTTAAAGCGTGTAATTTCAGCAATGTCCATTGTTGGTGAACCGACTTTAATCTTCTCACCAGCTAATTTACGGCGATCTGCCGGTGCCCAACTTAAAGCACCTACAGAGAAGGCATAAACAAGCGCAATTAATAGATCAACGACAAAGATTACAACAGTGGTATAGCCCAACCACCCTACTTCACGCACAGAAGTAGACCATGCATAGAGGTAAAGGGCCTCTAAGTCGAAAACCACGAAGAAAATTGCAACTAGATAGAACTTTGCAGACAGGCGAATGCGAGCGCCACCAGCACTCACGACACCTGATTCAAACTGCTCTTGCTTAGCACGTCCCCACGATTTTCCCCCGAGGAGTAAGGGAACTGTGAGCATAAAGACGCAAAGAAATGTAACGCCGATCACGAAGGCGATAATCGCCCAGTCGTATGGAGTAATGGCACTCATGCGGGGATAACTCCTGGCAGGCCTATTATTTAACAAAGAATGTATGTATTGGCCTTTGAATACACCAAACACAAAATTAATCCCGCCAATTGTACCTGATTTCTAATTTCGCATGCTAGTTGAAGCGTCTTAGTCTTTTGGATGATTTTCCAATCAAAAGTGTTGTTCTATGTCTTGTAGAGGGGGTTTCACCGCTTATAATCGGTTTATTTGATAGTTTTCTTAGTTGTAATGATTTTTTTCATTTTTTGATTTTTAATATTATTTGCACAATTGCTCAATCGGTCAAAATAAACACCTTACTTTTTTATAATATTAGACTGTTTTTTATTGTATTCATCTTCCCCTCTGAATTATGATGAATGTTTAATCATGCATTAATATTTTATTACTCTTGGATAAGAGTGTTTATCATTAAGGGCAGCTGATGCCATACTCACTTCGTGAATTTTCATTTTCTTCTTCCCTGAAGTTTTTTTTCCTATTTACTCTCATTATTTCAATATGCTGCTTTATTGGAATTGCATCTCGCCCCCTTAGTTTTCTTGCATTTTTCTGGCCTGCTAACTCCGTATTTTTAGGTCTACTCATTCGATTTCCGCAAACACGACAAGTCGGTAGTTTTGCAGGAGCTTTTATCGGTTACATGATTGCCGATTTAGTTAAGGGCACTCCTCTTTTTCTCACCCTTATTTTAACTGCCTCAAATTACCTATATGTCGTCATGACATTAGCACTTGCAATGTTATTTGGCCGTTATATAAAAGCTGCCTATCGAGGCTATTCTTACTTGGTTTTATTTGCTCTGTGCGGTATTGGTAGCATAACCGGTGCTTTTTTTGCAGCAACTTTTGTACCGATGTTTAATACCAAATTTATGATTGGCAGTTTTTGGGCTGAATTTGGTTATTGGGTCACATCAGAACTTCAAAATGCCTTACTGTTATTGCCAATCATTTTAAATTTCCCTCCTTATCTTAAAATAAAAAACTACATTAAAGGTAATCAAGTATATGTAAAGGCTGTTGATTTTCTGCCTTTATTGGCTGTCCTCATTTCAATAGCTGTCAGTTATTATGACTCAGGTCCAGGTTCCCTACTCTATCCAATTGCCGCATTAATCTGGTGCGCTATACGCTATAAACCCATCATTGTGGCTCTCATTACCTCTTTTACGAGTGCGTATATTATTTATCATGTCTCTGGTCATTATTTATTACTGTATCCACAAGATTATTTAAGCAATACTATTTCTATCCGTATAGGGCTAATCATGATGACCATTGCACCACTTACTGTTTCCAGTATTAGTGCACTTCATTCTGAATTAATTCAAAAATTACAACATGCTATTGCCCATGATGAACTCACATCGAGTTTAACTCGACGTCAGTTTTTACAATCGGTTCGTTTACTCCAAGAAAAAGTACAAAAAGAACATAAAACCTCTGCATTTTTTATGTTGGATGTCGACCATTTTAAAAAGGTGAATGACAGTTATGGTCACTTGATTGGTGATAGAGCCTTACAAACCTGTGTAACCACCATACAAAATATTCTGCACCCTCATGATTTACTGGGTCGTTTTGGAGGTGAGGAATTCGCAATTTTTATTCCTGACACGACTAAAGAAGCTGCTTTTGAACTTGCAGAAAGAATACGCATTAAAATTAGTCAGCAACCAATATATGTTTATGGCAAATTACCTATTTTTGTACAGGTCAGTATTGGCATTAGCTTATATTCTCCAAACTACCACCGATCTATTGAAAGCTTGTTTAAAGAAGCAGATGACGCACTCTATCAAGCAAAGCGCCAAGGACGTAACCGAGTTTTTATTTCTTTGTAATATTTTAAAGTCATCATCTAGTGTAATGAATTTTATACAATAACTTCTGTTTTGCCATGTATGCTAATAACAGATAATAAGGAGAAAAATGTATGAATCTAGAATATACGCATAAACCAGACTATTACTTGTTTGCACAATTACTCGTGCGACATATAGAAAGCTATATTCAAAAACACCCAGATGCAGATAATGCCATTTTTGACTTGCGAGATGTCTATGAAATTTTTAGACAAGATTTCGCGTCAACCACAACAAATCTAGAAGGCATTTTACATATTGCGGATTCATATAGAGTTGAAACTTTGAATGGAGACCAGCCTCTTATTCAAAAATATCAAATCGATGCTAAAAACAATTCGCTGTTAATTGACTTTAATACAGATGCGCTAAACAGTTTAAGAAGCGGGAAACCAATTTTAGAACCTGATGCCACTCAATTATAAATAAACCAATAAAAAAGCACCTTATGCAGGTGCTTTTTTATTTGCCTTTAATGGCGGCTGTTTAAAACGATGTGCTGGCCACGTCATGATAAAACGTGCGCCTCCCAAGCTTGGGCTTTCATCTACTTTAATTTCACCACCAAACCAATAAGCAATACGGCTTACAATCGAAAGTCCTAAACCATACCCACCAGATGCACGTGTACGGCTATCATCTAAACGTGCAAAGGCTTCAAATACACGTTTACGATCTTGTTCAGGAATACCGGGACCATCATCTTCAACACAGACAAAAGCCATGCCATCGCTGTGAATACCGCCAGTAATACGCACTTTGTTATCACAATAACGAACAGCATTACCTACTAGGTTTTGTACAACACGGTGAAGGTAACGACGCTCTGCATCTACTTTCACATATAAAGGTGGTGGAATGAGTTCAATTTCTTTCTGTGTTTTTAACGCTTCGGTTTCAACTGCAACCTGATCCAACACTTCAAAGAGTACAATTTCTGCAAAATCTAGTGAAGGTGTACCCTGCTCTAGTTTTGCGTAAGTCATGATTTCATCAATTAAGGTATTGAGTGCTTCAATATCTTTATCAATCATGTCGACCTGATGCATACGGTGATTGTAGTCATCTTCTTCGGCTAACATTTCTGTACCAAAGCGAATACGTGCCACAGGCGTTCTGAGTTCATGAGATACCGCTCTCATTAACTCACGTTGAGCTTCGATCAAACGCTGAATATGATCAGACATATTGTTATAACTTGAAGCCAAGTTAGCCATTTCGTCACTTCCTTCAATCGGAACACGCAATGACAAATCACCCGATTTCATACGGTTTAATGCATAACGCACTTGTCGAATTTTGCGCTCTAGCGGCAAAATCAAACCGTAAACACCCAAACTTAATAAGAATAAGCTAAATAAGGTAATACCCGCAGAAAGCTGTAAAGGCATCCAGTTAAACATTGGAACAGGACCCAACACTAACACTTGTGCAGGATGATTCGGGATTGGAGAGACAATCGAAATGGTCGTACCACGTACTGTTGCACTATCTTTATACAACATGACACTTTGGTCTTGGCGTAAACGCCCAATCTGTTCAGAGTCCAGATTTACATCTTGAATGTTTTGAATATTGATTGGATATGAAAAGTGTTTTTGAATCTTGGCAAGGTACTCTTGTTCCTGCCCCGGATAAAACATTAAGTAGTCGAGTACAAAAATAGGAAGAGCCTTCATTTGGCGTTCACTAATTTTGTCGACTTTTATAGATAAGTAATGTTGTGGGTCGTCACGCAAACCAATAATGACATACGCAATGCTATTACTGGCATCGTAACGAACAACAGATTTTTGTGCTTCAATCCGCTTTTTCTCGGTTCGAGACAATTCAACCTTACTTGCATCAGTATAGTAAATTGGAAGTTCGAGCAAATCAGATGCATCAGAAATCCAATCTATCTTTTGCTGCTTCCCAGGTTGTCGAGCGACCCCTTCACTAATGACATAAGAAATACCATCAGTTAAAGATTCTCGGTATTCTTGTGCGCGTTGGTAGTTGATAATTTGTACCAGTAAATACCCAAAAACAGCCACCAAAACAACAAGAATTACCAGCCCCGCATATATTCGCAGGAATATACTGTGTTTAAACACTCGACCAACCTTATAGGAAGTTTAATCAGATTTTACAATCCATTGGTTTCTTTAACAAACAAGTAACCTTTACTACGTACAGTTTTAATACGTTTTGGATTTTCAGGATCATCGCCAATTTTTGGACGAATACGTGAAATACGTACATCGATTGAACGGTCTTGACCATCGTATTCGATACCACGTAAACGCTCGAAGATATCTTCACGCGATAAAATACGACCAGCGTTTGATGCAAGCAACCATAACAAGTCATATTCAGCACTTGTAAAGTCAACAAGTTCACCGTTTAACGTTACAGAGCGGCCGCCATTATCGATGACTAGGTCGTCAAACTCGATACGTTGAGCAACTTCATCTTCAACAGTTTTATCTGTGCGACGTAATAGTGCACGAATACGCGCTAATAATACACGTGGTTGAACCGGTTTAGCGACATAATCGTCTGCACCCATTTCTAGACCAAGTACTTGGTCCATGTCTTCAGTACGTGCAGTCAACATCAAAATTGGTTGATGGTAGTGTGGACGAACTTCACGACAAACGGTTAAACCATCTGCACCCGGCAACATGACATCCAAGACCACAAGATCTGGTTGTTCACTAATAATACGACGAATTGCACGGTTACCGTCAGTTTCTACACCAACTTCCAAACCGTTGCGGATTAAATATTCTTGAGTTAATCGCGCTAAACGCTCGTCGTCTTCAACGATCAGAATCTTTGGTAACTTTTCTTCTTGGCTCATATCATTGCCCCTATAAATCTCATTACATGCATCTTAAAAATCTTGCAGATACATTCGTTTATCATTTGCAATATACACACGTTTACATTGTAAACAAGTAGGCGTTCACCAAACTGATACATGACAACCATGTTTTGTTGCATTTTATTAACCTTTGAATTTTCAAGTATTTTTGATATCTGTTTATTATTCTTATATGTCATAATCTATTCATATTTCCTATGTATGAATATTAAACAAATTATTTCTTAGATGAATTTAAATTCACTCAAGTGTTTGTTTTTTGAGTTATCCACAAAGTTATCTATAAGTGTTTTTTCATAGCTTTGGTATGCTATCTCCCGACAAATCATACAGATAAAAAATTACTAAAAAGTCAAGATTGATCTAGCTTAAAAAATCCCGTATCTTGTGTTGAAAATAAACTTTAACTACTAAGTCTTGTGTTTATTCCTCAAATATCGTGGCATGTTTTTTGCTCGGTTCAAACGGTCTATGAACATAACAAAAGTGACAATGGAGCTATGCTGGCATGAGCGTAATTACTTCGACTCCTGGTCAAATTCAGGTGATTAAGCGTACTGGAGATGTTGCTGCATTTGATGCAGAGAAAATTTCTGTTGCGATTGGTAAAGCTTTTCTTGCTGTGGAAGGTCAACAGAGTTCGGATTCAAGCCGTATTCATGACCGTATTACCCAGTTGACGGAAATGGTATTAAATACTTTTAAACGCCGTTTACCATCGGGCGGTACGATCCATATTGAAGAAATTCAAGATCAAGTAGAACTTGCTTTAATGCGTACTGGGGAACAAAAAGTTGCCCGCGCTTATGTAATTTACCGCGAACAACGTGCTAGCGCTCGTCAGCAAACAAATTCACACCACCACCCTACCTTGCAAGTTACTGATGCAAACGGTCAGCTTCAACCACTTGATTTAAGTGCACTGAAAGCAACTGTAAATAGAGCTGCTGAAGGCTTAGAAGGTATTGAGGTTGAAGCAATTATCGATGAAACCGTTAAAAACTTATATAACGGCGTAAAAGAAAGCGATATTGCAACAACCATGATGATGGCAACACGTACACGTATCGAACAAGAACCTAACTATACATACGTAACTGCGCGTTTGCTTCGTGATGAGTTGGTCAGCACTGGTTTAGCATTCTTAGGTTTACCGGCAGATACAGCTGAAAATAATGCACTTGAAGCATTCTTGAATAAAGGTGTAGAGCTTGATTTGCTTTCACCAGACTTGCTTAAGTTCGATTTAGAAAAACTAGCAGCAGCAATTCAGCCTGAACGTTCTAACCAGTTTACCTACTTAGGTTTACAGACTCTATTTGACCGTTACTTCATTCACTCAAACGGCGTTCGCTTCGAATTACCACAATTATTCTTCATGCGTGTGTCAATGGGTCTTGCACTGAATGAGCAAGATAAAGAAGAGCGTGCAATCGAGTTCTATAACTTGTTGTCTAGCTTTGACTACATGGCATCTACGCCTACCCTGTTTAACTCAGGTACATTACGTCCACAGCTTTCAAGTTGTTACTTAACAACGATTGGTGACGACCTTTATGACATTTATGGTGCAATGCGTGACAACGCGATGCTCTCTAAATGGGCAGGTGGTTTAGGTAACGACTGGACACCTGTACGTGCCTTGAACTCTTATATTAAAGGTACAAACGGTAAATCTCAGGGTGTTGTTCCGTTCCTTAAAGTTGCGAACGATACTGCTGTTGCGGTAAACCAAGGTGGTAAGCGTAAAGGTGCGGTATGTGCGTACTTAGAAACTTGGCACTTAGACATCGAAGAATTTTTAGAACTTCGTAAAAACACAGGTGATGACCGTCGTCGTACTCATGACATGAACACTGCAAACTGGGTTCCTGACCTATTTATGCAACGTGTGTTTGAAGATGACGAATGGACACTATTTACTCCATCTGAAACTCCAGACCTCCACGATTTAACTGGTGCTGAGTTTGCTGAACGCTATGCATACTATGAGTCTGTTGCGAAAGAACAGAACATGTTGCACAAGAAAGTACGTGCGAAAGACTTATGGCGCAAAATGCTTTCTATGTTGTTCGAAACTGGGCATCCTTGGATCACGTTTAAAGATGTATGTAACTTACGTTCACCACAACAACACGTTGGCGTAGTTCACTCATCTAACCTATGTACTGAAATTACGTTAAACACTAACCAAGACGAAATTGCAGTATGTAACTTAGGTTCGATCAACCTTGTGCAACACGTTAAAGGCGGCGTATTAGACCGTGAAAAGTTAGCGCGTACGGTTAAAACAGCAGTTCGTATGCTCGATAACGTTATCGACATTAACTACTACGCTGTACCACAAGCGAAGAACTCTAACTTGAAACACCGCCCTGTTGGTATGGGTATCATGGGCTTCCAAGATGCGCTTTACGAAATGGGTATGGCTTACGGTTCTGATGAAGCTGTGAACTTTGCTGACGAGTCAATGGAAGTGATTAGCTACTATGCAATCCAAACTTCAAGTGACTTGGCTGTTGAACGTGGCGCTTACTCAACATTCAAAGGTTCATTGTGGGATCAAGGTATCCTTCCAATCGACTCTTTAGAAATTGTTGCTAAATCTCGTCCAGAACGTATGTTCGAAGTTGACCGTACTCAACGTTTAGACTGGGACACTTTACGTGCCAAAGTTCAAAAAGACGGTATGCGTAACTCAAACGTAATGGCGATTGCTCCAACTGCAACCATTTCAAACATTTGTGGTGTTTCTCAGTCTATTGAGCCAACATTCCAAAACTTATATGTGAAATCTAACTTGTCTGGTGAGTTCACTGTTATTAACCCTTACCTTGTTCGTGCATTAAAAGACCGTGGTCTTTGGGACACAGTAATGGTTAACGACCTTAAACACTTTGAAGGTTCAGTACAAAAAATTGCTCGTATTCCTGAAGAATTAAAAGCAATCTTTGCTACTGCGTTTGAAGTTGAGCCACGCTGGATTGTTGATGCTGCATCACGCCGTCAAAAATGGATTGATCAAGCACAGTCTCTTAACCTTTACATCTCTGGTGCAAACGGTAAGAAACTTGACATCACTTATAAGATGGCATGGTTACGTGGTCTTAAGACGACTTATTACCTCCGAGCTTTAGGTGCAACTTCTGCTGAAAAATCTACAATTAACACAGGTGCGTTAAACGCGGTTAAACCTGCAACTGTAGAAGCGGCAGCACCTGCAGCAGCGCCAGTAGTAGAAGCGAAAAAGCCTGAAGCAGTTGAAGAAGACGGCTTTACTCAAGCAGCTCCGGTTCCTATGGCTTGTTCAATCGACAACCCAGATTGCGAAGCTTGCCAATAATATTCAATAAAGTTGCTCTTTAAACAAAAAGAGCAATTTTAAACGAGGTAAAGATTATGTTTTCTCATCTCAGCCATAACTATATGCTTGGTGTTGGAATCTTAATCTTTGCCTTTATTTTCTTTTATACGCCTATGGTTTACGCCTTTTTTAAAATCCGTAAACAACAGCGTAAGCAAAATAAGTTGTAGGGATGATGGACCAAAGGCCCAAAATTTGGTCATACATCGATAAAACTTAATTTTGTTTACACATTATAAGCGTATAGTAGTGACATCTTCGTTTAGAGATGTCGAACATAGATATATACAACGAAGAGAGAACAACAATGTCTATCCTTAGTTGGGACGATTTTGAAGATGATTCGCAAAAACCGGCTGCACCTGAACACAAGTCTGCGCCCATCCAACCGGAAAAAACGTCTGATTCGCAGAATGTATCTGCTGCGCAGCCATCATCGCAGAGCGTGGCAGCTCCACAATCCGCTGGAACCCATTCCGTGCGATCAACAAATCCAACCGATTCAATGGCTCGAGCATCTGAAGCCTTAGAACATTTGGATGTTGCTCCTGGCCTGGAAGAGTTAGAAATGGGCGCGCAACGCGTTCAAGTTGACGACAAAGCCATGATTAACTGTCGCGCTGACTTGAACCAGCTTGTGCCGTTTAAATATGAATGGGCTTGGCAGAAGTATCTTGACGGGTGTGCAAACCACTGGATGCCGCAAGAAGTGAACATGAACCATGACATCGCACTTTGGAAGTCTGAAAATGGCTTAACCGAAGATGAGCGTACTATTGTTATGCGTTCTTTAGGTTTCTTCTCGACTGCGGACTCTTTGGTTGCGAACAACTTGGTATTGGCGATTTACCGTCACATTACTAACCCTGAATGCCGTCAGTATATTTTGCGTCAAGCGTTTGAAGAAGCAATTCACACTCACGCTTACCAATACTGTATCGAATCTTTAGGTATGGATGAAGGCGAAGTCTTCAACATGTATCGCGAGATTCCATCAGTTGCACGTAAAGCAGCTTGGGGCTTGAAATATACTCAATCATTAAGTGACCCTACTTTCCACACAGGTACGCCTGAAAACGACCAACGTTTACTTCGTAACTTGATCGCGTTCTACTGTGTACTTGAAGGGATCTTCTTCTACTGTGGCTTTACTCAAATTTTGAGTATGGGTCGTCGTAACAAGATGAACGGTGTTGCTGAGCAGTTCCAATACATTTTGCGTGATGAGTCTATGCACTTGAACTTTGGTATCGACATGATTAACCAAATCAAGATTGAGAACCCTCACCTATGGACTGCCGAGTTCCAACAAGAAGTCATTCAAATGATTCTTGAAGGTACGATGCTTGAAATCGAATATGCTCGTGACACAATGCCACGTGGTGTATTGGGTATGAACGCAAGCATGATGGAAGAATATTTGAAATTCATCTGTAACCGTCGTTTATCTCAGTTAGGTTTACCAGAGCAATTTGCTGGTGTAACTAACCCATTTGCGTGGATGTCTGAGATGATGGACTTACGTAAAGAGAAGAACTTCTTTGAAACTCGCGTAACTGACTACCAAACTGGTGGTGCGTTAAGCTGGTAAGTTTAATTTAGCATTTGCAATAAAAAAGCCACTCCTCTTGAGTGGCTTTTTTATCGCGAGTATTTTTAAATTTGATTTTAAATAATATTAAATTATTCACTATATAAATATGTCATTTTCACTTAAATAGAACTTTCTTCACATTAGGAACAAATAAATAAAGGCTTCTTAATTTAAAAACAATAATACTAATACCAAAATATTTTATAGATAAAAACTAATAATATAAATATATAAAAAACTCTTGTTTTTAAAAAACTTTTACAATTAAAACTAGGCGTCGGCTGACCCGCTTTTGCTTTTAAACGAATATAAACTCAGCCGACGAGCTAGATATACCAAATTATTTCAATAAAAACCAACATCAATACTATTATTTTACAAATAAAAATAGAATATTAATTAAAAAATTCAGAAAACAAATATATATAATTTAAATATTTGTTTTATTTAAAGAATAACAAACCATTAAAAATTAAATTAAATAATTAAAATAGAAACAAAGAGCTATCAAATTAAAACCACCATAAAGAAGTAAAATTATTTTTATTTCAATAATATAGATTATGTTTTATTTTATAATTTAAATAAAAATATATTATTTAAAAATTATAAAACCTTATTAGGCTACCTCATATTTTGTGTTTAAAAATGTTATTAAAAATAACTCTATTTTTTATTTTATTGATTTTAAATATATTTAGATATGCTTCACATGACCAGTGACAGATTACACATCTTGACACCAAATAGTAAAAAATTAAATACTCTTTACCAATTATGTGCACAGAAGCACATAATCAACAAATAGTAATAAAAATATCTCAAACAAATCACATGGAAATAGATTATGTTAATTAAAAGTATTTTATCTTCGATTACTAAGATTATCCCACTTCCTGAAAATACTAACACAAGCAGTAGTTTAGGTAACGGCTCTGGTGACGGCCTACTGAACGGAATATCTTCGGGAAATGGTGAACACAACTATGGTATAGGAAATGGTATTGCTCATGACGCCAGTATTACTGTCCCAATTACCATACCTCTTAACCTCTCAGGCAATTCAATTACACTCATAGGTAATTCATCTTCAAGTTCAGTTAACACGTCACCAACGACCACTTCGAATACAGTTCATGACAACGATGTAATAAATAATGGTAATGGTTCCACTTTAGGTGCCGGTACAGGAAACGGTTCTGGCGATGGGCTTTTAAACGGTGCAGCTTCAGGAAATGGTGAACATAATTATGGTATTGGTAATGGCATTGCCAACGGTGCAAGTATTACTGCGCCACTCTCCATTCCTCTTAACCTAGCGGGTAATTCCATTACCTTAATCGGTAATTCATCCTCTAACTCAGTCAACAATTCTTCAACCAATACCTCAAATACTGTTAATAGTAACGACACCACATATAACGGTAATGGCTCGGGTGCAGGTAATGGTTCAGGCGATGGCTTGTTAAATGGAATTGGCTCTGGAAATGGTGAGCAAAATTACGGTATCGGAAATGGTATTGCCCAAGGTTCACATGTTACAGCCCCAATCACTCTTCCCCTGAACCTGTCTGGCAATTCAATTACATTAATTGGTAACTCATCTGCTAGTTCAGTTAACACATCACCAACAACTACTTCTAATACCGTTCACGACAATGACACAACCAATAATGGCAATGGCACGGGTACAAGTGGTGTAGGCACGCTTGGCAGTTCTGGCAATGGCTCAGGTGACGGCTTGTTAAATGGAATTGGTTCTGGAAATGGCGAGCAAAATTACGGTATCGGAAATGGTATTGGTAATGGCGCTAACATTACCTCCCCAATTACCGGAGTTTTAAACCTCTCTGGAAACTCTTTTACTTTAATTGGTAACTCTTCTTCTAGCTCAATCAATACTGCACCAACAACAACTTCAAATACTGTAAACGACAATGACGTGAAGAATAATGGAAATGGTGCAAGTGGTGTAAATGCACTTGGTGGCTCTGGCAATGGTTCAGGTGATGGCATCGGCAACGGCTTAGCTTCTGGCAATGGTGAACATAACTATGGTATTGGCAACGGGAATGGTAACGATGTAAATATTACTGCCCCACTGACAGGTGCGCTAAACTTTTCAGGTAATGCTTTTTCACTGATTGGCAACTCTTCTTCTAGTTCAATCAATACTGCACCAACAACAACTTCAAACACTGTAAACGACAATGACGTGAAGAATAATGGTAATACTGGAAGCACATTAGGTACTGTTGGAAGTTCTGGAAACGGAACTGGTGATGGCTTACTCAACGGTGCAGCATCGGGTAATGGTGAGCACAATTACGGCATTGGTAACGGAAACGGTAACGATACCAACTTTACGTTTCCCTTCACTGGCGTACTTAACTTTTCTGGAAATGCGCTTTCAGGTTTCGGTAGTTCAACAAGCCACTCGTTAAATATTGCTCCAACCACCACAACCAATACAGTCAATGATAATGACACCATTGTTAATAGTAACTCTGGTGGACTGGGTAGTTCTGGTAATGGCTCTGGCGATGGTCTATTAAATGGCGCTGCTTCGGGCAATGGCGAACACAACTACGGCATTGGTAACGGTAATGGCGAAGGTGCAAACTTCACACTTCCATTTACTGGTGGTTTAAATATTTTGGGTAATGCTTGGTCTGGTATAGGTGGGACTTCAGCTCAGTCTATAAATATCTCACCCACCAACGCTTCAAATACAGTCAATGATAACGACATCACCCATAACGGTAATGCATCAGGTGGTGTGATTGGCTCTGGTGGTTCAGGCAACGGCTCTGGTGATGGCCTATTAAATGGCATTTCATCTGGCAACGGTGAACACAATTATGGCATTGGTAACGGTAATGGCGATGGTGCTGATATTACTGCACCTATTACCACACCAATAAATATATTAGGAAATTCCTCTTCATTGGTTGGTGGTGAAGGTACAGGCGATATTTTAAGCCCTATTACCAATGTCATTGGAGGTATTGGCGGCATCGGTGGCGATCTGGGCGATAACCCGCTGACAGGAATTATTCAAAGCGGCATAGATGTTTTACAAGGTGCTGAAAGCCTAAAAACCAGCCTGATCAATGGCGGTATTGATACCATTGCAGGAACGATTATTGGCGCATTCCCTCAGGCAGAACACCCTGTCGGTGATTTTGCAGACCTAGGCAAACTGCTTTTTGAAACTTCTCGTGATAGCGTCAACGGTACACTTGAAGCGATTTCAGACCTTGCTGGAGCCGATCTAAATGGTGCGCATAACTCAATCAGTGGCGTACTTAATACCCTAATTGCCAACGGTTCTTCAGCTTCAAATATTATTCAGCATATTATAAGTGATGATCTTGTGGCTCAGCATGGCGATCTGTTCGGTCCGATTACCAATATTATCGGCGGTATTGATAATGGAAATGACGGTTTCCTAGGTGGCCTTAATGATTTAATTAATATTAGTTATGGTGGTGCAGACAATAGTCAGCAAGTTGATGTAAGCGGTATTTTAGGGAATATCCTCGGCTCGGTCGGTTCAAATCAAGGTATTGCGGTGGGTGAACCTGACCCAACGGGTGGTAGTTTGATTCATACGATTTCACTTACCACACTAAATCAGTTAACTGACCAACTTTTACATGCTTTACCGACTGTTTAATTTATTGGTAAAGATATAAAACCTATAAAGCACCTTTCAAACTTTATGTTTGGAAGGTGTTTTTCATTAAAGAGCTTTTGACAGATACGCTCATGCGTATAGGCCATTAATCCAGATCTAAATAACCAAATACGGCCTTTTCAACTCGCTGCTGTAAATGATTTAAATCACTTTCCCCTGCTATGCCTGCCGCGTTAATCATTCCTTTGCTTAAAGCAATCACATCTTGCGCGACTGTCTGCGCTTGTGAAATACCAGAACGCATAAACAGGTCAGAAATTATAGTTTCAAGTTCGTATTGAAGTTCACTTTCCTCAACATCTTTCCCGATAAGTTCAGAGGCAAATTCAAGGGTTCGTGCCAACTGCAGACGGCTCAATTGATGTTGCACAGCAGCCTGTATGATCAGTTTTAGCTTTTCTTTTAAGTCTGCGGCTTGATGTTGTTTTATGGCTTCAGCGATATGATTTGAAAGTTGGGCGCGTTCACGTCGAATTAACTCAACTATTAAGGACTCTTTAGATGGAAAGTATTGATATAGGCTACCAATGCTTACACCAGCAAGTTCAGCCACGGCATTTGTGTTAAATCCAGCAAAGCCTAACGACTCTAAAATGCGAGCAGCCGCCTCTAAAATAGCTTCAAAGGTGGCCACTGAGCGTGCTTGACGCGGGCGTTTGCGTGGGTCTGGAAGTATTTCTGACATGGCCCGAAATGCGAGTATTTAATGTGAGTAATCACTCATATACTGACTGAGTCATATTGATATGACAAGAAAATCCTGTCTTTTCAATTGAGCTACAACTCGGCCCCGTCATGGAGTGGTTATGTCTAGAACCTATACTTTTTTTATTCATTTAAGAGCTTTGCCTGCTTGGTTGGCTTTAGCTCGTGAAAAGCGGGCTGAGTTTAGTACACAGAAGCTTGAGCCTATTTTTGAGAAGTACCCAACTGTAAAAGTTCGGTGGTATGACGTTGAAGCGTTTAGCACTAAAGCCAGTGATATTGCTGTGTTTGAGACAACATCTCTGCAAGATTATTATTTTATGATTGATGCAATTCGAGACTCTGAGTTTTGTACAGTGCCCTACTTTGAGTTTGTAGAGATTATTCCTGCAATTGAAGATGGGTATGTGGAGTATGAAAGTTCTTTGTAAAATACACATAACTTTTTATCAAACAAATAAAGCATTAAGCCAGTAATTTTATGGCTATGCTTAGTAATAGCCATTGTAAAATCTAGTTTTATTTCATTTTTTATATTTATTTAATATAGCTATTCTTTTTAAAAACTTGTTGAAAACTTAAAGGAATATTTTGCGTATTAGGAATATGCCCAAAGAAATGCTCATCTTTCGTTTGAAAAAAGATATCAAAGCTTTGACTCATATATGGATCGACATCACTTTGTTTTTGATAAATTGGTGAAATTCTATTGATATAATAATTGATCCAATCAACTTGTGTTGAAAATAGAGAATAATCTCTGAGATCAGAATAGAGCCTCTTCAAATTATCTGCAATCAAATCTACATTTGGATGAAACAACCAAATAATAATCTCCATGGGAGAAACTTTTTTCAGTGTATGCTGAGATGTTTTATCAAATCTTTCAATTTTATATAATTGCGCACCTTTTTGATCATAACTAGAGCAAAGTAGTTTTCCATTTTGAACTTGATCAAGGTTTTGACCTAATTCTAAGATACGTATTCTCTTAGAAATATCTAGACATTCAGGTAAAGCCATTAGTTTAGATTTTGCTATATTTTTAAAAATATCAACTGTTTGCTGAACAACGTATGACTCTCCAGTACCCGTAATAATACCTTGTTCCCAAGCATATAATTTAGAATCATTCGTAGTAGAAAATTCTATATTTGAATGTTTATTTAAAGTTACTCTTTTATTGTCAGCTGCAACAATAATGCTATCGTTTAATTGAATAGCTATGATGAAAGTCATACTTTACGTAAAATAACGAGACATTTGATATACGTTTATTTTAGGCTATATCAATGCAAAATTCTGAATATTTTTATAAAAATTGAGGTTATTAATGGCTGGTGGTTCTCAAATCATTATTAATAAAGATGGTATTACCCTGATCACGCCAGGAAAATTTGAGCCGAAAGCTGGACAACACCTTTTTAAAGGCGGTGAAAAAGCTAATTATTCTTTACCCGAGATGCCTAACGTTCAATACCCTTTTAGTAATAAATTAGATGTTTATAATCTATTCCCAGATACATCAAATATTAAATATTCTGTTTTGCATTCAAATGGACAAGTAAAAACTGGCTTTCTTGATCAATATGGTAGGACTGGTCGCATCAAATCCAATGAAAAAGAAAAAGTTAAGGTTCTAATTGGTGGCGATGAATGGCACTACTATATTAGCCGTTTTGGTGGAACTATTGAGGATAATACTTATATTAAATTCCTAGATTTTGTAGGAGATCCTATACCAAACTTAGAATTTAACTTAAGCAATGATAATAATAAAATTCTTATGGAATGTAGAACAAATAATGATGGTGAAGCAGTATTTGTGTGTCCTAAAGATGATTTTCCAATACTAT
This sequence comes from Acinetobacter nosocomialis, assembly GCF_041021905.1. Lineage (NCBI taxonomy): Bacteria > Pseudomonadati > Pseudomonadota > Gammaproteobacteria > Moraxellales > Moraxellaceae > Acinetobacter > Acinetobacter nosocomialis. Next base: position 786,521 of record NZ_CP157432.1, on the reverse strand, counting down.
CCGTGAAAAGTTTAATTACTAATGAATTTAAGCCAATACTAAGAATAGAAAATAACTTAGTAAGAGAGATAATTTTAGTAAGCCCTAAAATTTTGAAAGAGATTGATTTATTACAAGAAACAGATGAGAAAGGCGATTATTTAAGAAGTAACTATCATAAATAATTGCATATTTAAAAAGTATTGTGAGTGATAAAGATGGCAAATGAACAGAAAGATTTACAACAGAAAGTAAACCAGAATGGTAGGCCTGTTTCAGTTTTTACTAGAGAACATCTCGAAACTGCTGGTAATGTAGCTGCTAAAACTTCAGATGTATTAGGGTATTTAAAAGATGGAACCTCCCTTGTAGATAATTACAATTTTAGATGGGGTCTTATACATTCAAAAAATACGCCTTTGTTTAGTAAAGAAAGGTTGGAAAAAGCTAAGGAATTTCGATTTTATAAAGAAAATTTTAAAGGTAATCAGTATACAAAAGTATTCGATACTAAAAAATTTGGTACCAAGATTGATAAATTGGGATCAAAAGCAGGTAACTTTGCAGACGGAGTAGAGTTAACGTTAGCTATCGTTGATAGAAATCCTGAGGCCCTTGCAACAAAATCTTCTACATTAGTGTTATCTAAAGCTGGAGAAAAGACAGGTGAAATCGCTGGGCTTGCTGCTGCTGGAAAATGCGCAAAAGTAGCAATAAAACGGTTAGATCCTAGAAAAGCCACAGTTGTTGGCCTCACTTGTGCTGGTGCAGCTATAAGTTTGAAATACTGGTTAAAAGACAAAGGAGATGAGTTAGGAAATACCGTTGGAAAAACAAAGACTGCTATAGAAACAGCTCAAGGCGTTCTCGATGCAGTAGATATCTTAGATCAAGTTGAAACAAAAGCAGCCGAGAAAGCAAAGCAAGAAGCCATCAAAAGAGAACCAATGTTAGAATGGCACATAATTGGAGCAGATTAATCTAAAAGAGATATATTATGAGTTTAAAGTATTTAATAATTTATAGCCTCCTAAGTTTTACTATTCTAGGTACTATAGGCTGCTCAAAACCACTTTCATCACAAAATACTAATCAAAGTGAAACAAACCAATTATATGAACAAGGTGGTAAATATTTCTTAGGCAAAGGTGTTCCTAAAGACTATCAAAAAGCCTTTTCTTACTTCCAAATGGCAGCCGAAAAAGGATCACCTATCGCTCAAAATGATTTAGCCGGGATGTACTTTAAAGGTATTGGAATTCAAAAGAATGAAGAAAAAGCTTACTATTGGTATGAGAAAGCTGCTAAAAACAACTTTCCAGAAGCTCAATATAATTTGGGTTTGATGTACGATAATGGCTATTATGTAAATAAAGATAGATCAAAAGCTTTAGAATTTTATAAATTATCTTCTGATCAAGGATATGCTAAAGCTCAATATAATTTAGCAAATGCTTATCTTTCAGGGAATGGAATAAAAAAAGATATTAATTTAGCACTAGAATTATATAAGAAAGCTGCAGATCAAAATCTTTCTGAAGCTCAATATAATTTAGCAAATATTTATTCTGATGGTACTCTTGTTAAACAAGATAATGAAAAAGCTTTAGAGCTATATATAAAAGTAGCAGAAAAAGGTGTACCTGAGGCCCAGAATAACCTCGCCTATATGTACGCTAATGTCTACTCAGATTATGAAAAAGCTAAATTTTGGTTCCAAAAAGCTGCCGACAATGGATATGAACCAGCAAAAGAAGCTTTACAACAATTTCATTAAATTACAATAAAATTACAAATTATATAAAAATAGGTTTATTAATCAGTACACTCTGAATATCAAACCTATTTTTATTAACAACACTTTTAATAATCAGAAAAAATTTATTTTGAATTACTTTTATTTTCTTAAATATAAACTTTTTTCAATTTTTCCAAATAGAATCCACTTAAAAAATCATCTTCTCAAAAATAAAATATAAAAAGTATAAATAAAAATTACCGCAAGTAAGGTTAATAGAATTCCTTGTATTTCTGAGAAGAAAATACTTAACCAAGATAATCTATAATTAAATTCTTCATTCGAAAGAAATAACTTAGATGTACTGGGGGAATTCTTATTTATAAATAATTTTATTGTCTGATCTTTTACAGCCTTATTAAAAAGCTGTTTATTCTTTTCTTTAAAATAATCACAACGTTCAAAAATATATGTTTTATATATTCTAAAAAAAACTTGGTTTTGTTGAAAATAGCTTTTATTTCCATAATTATATTGATATGAAACTGCTAGATTTGCCATTTTATCCCCGCCTCGTCCCCAAGGACTTGAGCACTTAATTTCATAATTTAAGATCTGAAATTTTTCTAGCCGCACCCAAGTTGGATGAGTTACATTAAAGATTTTTAACTTAGCAGCAGGAATACTTGTGCATAAAAAAATTAAAACAAGTAAAAACAACACAAGATAGAGACTACTATAGAAAAATTTATTCATAATTCAAAACTATAATAGATTAATTTTTAGCAAATGTTAGATAATTATATACTATTAACATACAAAATAGTCCTCTATTACTTTTTAGACGTGACAGTGAGATATATAATTAAACCAATTAAAACTAAAGTTATTAGTTGGATTTCCAACATAAGATTTATCATCCAAGAGTTTCTAAATGATAAACCCTTTTTGGTTATTAATATTTTTGATTTTTTTGTATCTGGTGAAATAAAAACTTTCAATTCATTATTTTTCTTTATCTCATTAAATATAGATAAATTTTGGCCTTTCATCTCATCACAGTTTTCAGAAATAAATAATCTATATACAACCAAAAAATCTTCTTTTTCTGATGTATAAGTGGCATTTCGATACGTATATTGATACTTTATATCTCCACGAGCATTCCTATCCATTCCTCGTCGCCAAGGTTTACTTGAGCAGTAAATCTTGTAATCTAAAATTTTATAATCTTTTAATTCAACCCAATCAGGATGAAGTAATTTAAAAATTTTCAATTGTAGATTAAAAGATGAAGTTACAACCAACAAAATAAGAAAAACAGCTAATAAGGATAAAATAATTTTTATAAATAATTTCATTATTAATATATCCCAACCAAAATAACAATTCTCAAATTAAAATATAAATATATTTCATATATCCTTAGCGGCTAAATATTAGCATAAAAATAAAATTTTATTGAATAACCTTAAGTATAGTCACCGTATACTATTTTATTATTTATCCCCCTCCCCCAAAACTTCTCCAACACCACATCTCTTTCATCCAAACTATTTGAGCTTAAAACCTGTAGCAGTAAACCATCGATCAGGTTTAAAACCATGTCTGCATCAAATTTGAAAGCACGGGTTTCACAACTAAAAATCAGGTCAAAAAGTTCCCGATGTAACCATTTTCGGTATTCAACTGCCATACGGTAGGCTTGCGGGTACAGCCGTTTTATTTCAAAAACTGCCTTAAGCAGCAAATGGTACAGACTGTTTAAATTGGTATGTAACACAATAATTTCTTTGAGTTTATCGTGCTGGGTGTAGTAACGACTTGAGTAAATAATGGAGAGTACTTCTTCTTTGAGTAGACTTTTTTGAAAGGCGATGCACATTTCAATTAGGCGTTCTTTTGAGCCAAAATATTTATAAAAGGTGGTTTTGGTTATTTGGGCCTTTTCAACAATGAGGTCTACCCCTGCATTATGGAACCCATACGTGGTAAAGAGTTGGATGGCAGTTTGAATAACCTGTAATTTTCTGGAAGATATTTCTAAAGTTGGCATAGTTTTACCGTTATAAATTCTTGTTGTTTCTAAATGAGATAAAAAGCCTGTGCCCTTTCTGGGAGAAAAAAAGGCACAGCAAAGCCGTAAGACGGTGCTTGGCACATCTCAAGTTTTATTGTTGATATGATTTTTTAGTCGTAACGAGCTAATGCTTTAAAACTTATATTTAATGAAAAAGTTCTAAAGATGAGCTAAACGATATAGGAATAAAAGGTTTGGCAGTGGTTGCCAACAAAATAGACATGTTGCGCATGAGCGAACTCCTTAGGTAAAAGAAGTCCTACCGCATTACTGTCAAATAATGGTGGTAGAACGAAAAGGGGTTGACAGACTGAACCTAAGAATCAGCACACCCGAAGGTGTCCCCCTTCCGTCCTACCGCAACAAAAAAGGGGGACGAACGAGTCTACATTAAAAAAACAAGTTTTTTCAATGTACTTAGGTTCTGGCCTGTCAAAGCCAGCTGGCAATGTGGCCAGCACGCAAAGCATAATCTGAGAGTTGAGATGTGTCAATGTAGCTTTAATGACAAGTGATTAAATTTCTTATTGTTTTTCATTAGATTAACTTAATTATTATTTATGATATTATATTTAATTGTATTTTTAAAATTAAACAGAAGCGATCCATGCTTATTGATTTCTTAATGAGTCTTTTATTATGGAACAACGAAACACTAAGTGGGATTAGACAGTCTCTGTCTGCCCCACTTGGTGATAAGCACGGTTAAAGTAAACCAAGCTTTGGTCATGTTGGCTTTGTTTAATCGCCACAATCGGACATATAAAAATCGTATGTGTGCCGACTTGTTGAATTTGTTCAATCTCGCAATCGAAACTGACCAAAGCATCCTCTAACACAGGTGAACCCGTTTCTAACTCAATCCATTCGCCATGTTTAAAGCGTTCTTCTGGTGTGAGTTTAGATGAAAATGCTTTTGAAATATGTTCGTGATGCGCACCTAAAACATTTACCGTTAAGATTTTGTTATCTAGGAAATGTGCATGTGAGCTCGCAGCTTGGTTCATACAGACCAATAATGTCGGCGGTGTGTCAGTCACACTACAAACAGCAGAGGCAGTAAATCCAAAACGGCCAGACATGCCTGCCGTGGTCACAACGCTAACCGCACTTGTGAGTAAAGACATTGCATTTCTAAAGTCTGTTGCTTGAACCATGACATTATTCCTAAATTGAACCGTACCTTGTCCTATGTGTTTGCTATACCGCCCAACTCCATCAGGAAGGTACTATCGACATGCGATCTGATTAGAGCGACATGTAGTAAGTAAAATGAGGGTTACTTGTTTGATTATCAACTGCCATCAAAAAAGTAACCCTTTATACCACTTATTGGTAAATATTAAGCAGTAAGATCATAACCAGTCAGTTCTCGGCGAACGATTTCTGCACCTGCACTTAAGGCATTTAGCTTGCCGCGTGCCACTTCACGAGAAAGAGGCGCCATACCGCAGTTTGTGCACGGGTAAAGCTTGTCTGAATCTACAAACTGAAGCGCTTTACGCAGTGTGTTAGCCACTTCTTCCGGTGTTTCAATCTGGTTAGATGCGACATCAATTGCCCCGACCATGACTTTTTTACCACGAATAAGTTCGAGTAAGTCGATTGGCACACGCGAGTTGTGACATTCTAACGAGATGATATCAATGTTAGAAGTTTGAAGTTTCGGGAAAGCTTCTTCGTACTGGCGCCATTCTGAACCGAGTGTCTTTTTCCAGTCAGTATTGGCTTTAATACCGTAACCATAGCAAATGTGCACCGCAGTTTCACATTTTAGACCTTCAATTGCACGCTCTAAAGTCGCAATACCCCAGTCATTTACTTCGTCAAAGAAGACGTTAAATGCAGGTTCGTCAAACTGAATAATATCTACGCCAGCAGCTTCTAACTCTTTCGCTTCTTGGTTTAAGATTTTGGCAAATTCCCAAGCAAGCTTTTCACGGCTCTTGTAGTGACCATCATAAAGTGTATCAATCATAGTCATTGGGCCAGGTAAAGCCCACTTAATAGGTTGATCAGTTTGCTGACGTAAAAACTTTGCATCTTCAACAAACACAGGCTTTTGACGAGACACCGCACCTACCACAGACGGTACACTTGCATCGTAACGGTCACGAATACGAACTGTTTCACGCTTCTCAAAATCTACGCCATTTAAGTGCTCAATAAATGTCGTCACAAAGTGTTGGCGGGTTTGTTCGCCATCGCTGACAATATCAATGCCAGCAAGTTTTTGCTCGTGCAACGCTAAACGTAGCGCGTCTTTTTTACCTTCAATTAAGCCTTCGTTTTCGAGTTTCCACGGAGACCAAAGCTTTTCAGGTTCTGCAAGCCAAGACGGTTTAGGTAAGCTGCCAGCAGTTGAAGTCGGTAATAATTTTTTCATGTTAAATGACCCGTATGTTGATTAATTAGGAGCGTAATTAGCAGACCACTGCTCAAGAATCGCTTGGTATGGTTTGATAAATTGCTCTTCAACAAACTTCCCCTGCTCTATAGCCAGACGGCTACGTTCTTCACGGTCATACACAATTCGAGTAAGTGAATAATCTTGGTGTTTCAAGCTTGGTTGATAAGACTTTCCAGCCACTGAATTTGCATTGTAAATTTCAGGACGATAAATCTTTTGGAATGTTTCCATCGTACTAATGGTACTAATCAACTCAAGGTTGGTGTAATCACTCAACAAATCACCAGTAAAATAGAACGCTAACGGCGCAACGCTATTTGGCGGCATGAAGTAGCGAACTTTTAAGCCCATTTTTTGGAAATATTCATCGGTTAATGAATAGTCTTCTTGCTTGTATTCAACACCCAAAACCGGATGTTCATTTTCAGTACGGTGATACACCTTACTTGTTGAAATGCTTAAGCAAATCACAGGTGCCTTTTTAAACTTGGCTCTGTAAGTTTCAGAGTTAATAAAACTCTTAAACAAGTTACCGTGCAATTCGCCAAACTTTTCTGGCGTGTTAAACGTAGACTTATTTTTGTTGTGATCTAACAACAGCACACTAAAGTCATAGTCACGTACATAAGACGAGAAGTTGTTACCTACAATGCCTTCGATGCGTTCATTGGTCTTTTTATCAACAATATTGGTTTTCAATATTTCAATGAGAGGAAGCCCGCTAGTACGGTTTTCGGCGTCAATATTCATTTCAACAGAAATGATTTCAAGTTCAACCCCATAGCGGTCGCCCTTAGGGTTGTCCCAATGAGCTAAGGCATTGAAACGATTGTCGATCATCCGTAAGGTATTGCGCAAATTTTCTTCGCGGCTCATCCCTCTCGCCAAGTTAGCAAAGTTGGTTGTAATACGCGTATTGTCTGCTGGACGATAGTTCTCATCGAAACAAATACTCTTAATCGTAAATGTAAATTCTTTACTCATTTTGATCAGTACCCTAATTTCTGAGATAAACCTAAAAAATCTTTTTGCTCTTTTTGAACTTTCCAGCCTTGTCAGTTTTGTGCCTTGTGGTCTTATCAAAAGTGAATGACTGGAGCGCTTCAGAGCATGGATAGATTTATACCGCAATCACAACATGAATAAAAATGATTTAGTCTCATTCAAAACTGAGTGAAATTCATGTTTAGGGTTTTATAAATAAGTAGGGAGTTAAATATTTTTCATCTTAGTTTTTTTTAGACAGCACAAACGAGACATAAGGGGCTCTCGTTTTAATACCTATAATTTTATAATTTATTATTATTTTCAATTAATTAAACAATTTATCTTTAAATAAAACTGCTCAACCTAAAGCAATTTATGTTGACTCTCATTCATCTCTGCTTTTAGCCATTCTAAAAATAGGGTTTTGCGTGGATCTTCCTCAAAAGCACTATGAGAAAGTAAAAAATAGGCTGAATTATCTTGTATAACAGGTGAATTTTTATGTGTATTAGGTATGATTCTGCTTTTTACCAAGTTTCAGTAGAGCTCGTTAATTTTTAAGAAACTTTTTTATATATTACTGTTAATATTAAAACGCATGATAGATTTCCCAATCCTTCATATCTCTATAAATCAAGGATGATGAGCGAATACATTTATTATGGAAATCAAGCAAATAAAGTATTTTTTGACGGTCGTTGAATCGGGCAGTATTGGAAAAGCTGCCCAAAAACTCGATGTCGGTGCTTCGGCGATTAGTCAGCAAATTAGTAAGCTCGAGCAAGAGTTAAGCATTCGCTTATTACAGCGTAATGCTTTTGGTGTGACCCCAACCCCAGCAGGTCTTGCCTTTTTAAAACACTCGCAACTGATTTTGCGTCAAGTGAACTTTGCCATAGACGCTGCCCATTCAGCACGGCTATCTGGTCATGTGAGCCTTGGTTTTCCACCGACCATTACCGCTTTGATTGGCATCCCTTTAATGAAACTAATGTCTGAACGTTATCCAGATATTCGTTTAGAGATTGTGGAAACCCTGTCGGGGAACCTGATTCAGTCGATTAATTCACGTCAGCTTGATATCGCCATTATTTTTACCAATGAAATTGATAAACAGTGGTCTATACAGCCTTTAGTACGCGAGCAAATGTATTTAATGGCACGCAAAGAAGTGCTCGAAAAATACGGCCTTAGCGAATGTATTAAAAGCGGAATTATTCAGTCGCAGCAAATTGGCGATATTCCTTTAGTGCTACCACGTCAGCGTCATAGCTTACGAAAACTGCTTGAGCACAAGATTGGACAGCTTAATGTCGTCTATGAAATTGATGGCTTGCATTTGCTTATGGACAGCCTGATTCATCTTGACCTTGCAAGTGTGAGGCCCGGAAGTGCCTGCCTGCAAGAGTATAAACACAAGCTGCAATTGCTTAAGGTTGTCGACCCTGAAGTTGAACGAATTAACTACTTAGTAAGTCTTGCCGAAGAAGAATTATCACCCGCTGCACTTGCTGCCAAGTCAGCCATTAAGGCCTGTGTGAAAGAGTTAATTCAAAATCAAATTTGGCCATGTTCTGAAATTATTGTTTAAAGGGTCATTAATTTTTCTAAATACCTAATTAATTTTCGCCTCTCACTCCTCCCTGCTTTTTAAGATTACATTTTTATACGAATGATAAGTGGTTTTCTGTTTATCGAAATATAGATGTGTAGTTTTAACTGGAAACAAGGCATCACATTTTCTACCAAGGACACCTTTAAATCTCATCTCTAACCCATTTCCTATTTAGGTTTATTGATTGAATCAATTTACGTCCAAACTTTGAAGATCGTGAATGTTTCCATTTTGTCAGGCCAAGGAGGTCTCCAATGGATGTCGTTAATAACCGTAGGGCTACTTTTAAAAAAATATTAAACGTAACGAGTGGCAACTTTTTAGAACAGTACGATTTTTTTCTTTTTGGTTTCTATGCCACCTATATCGCAGCAAAATTTTTCCACTCAGATAATGAATATGTCTCTTTAATGATGACATTTACCGTGTTTGCTGCAGGCTTTCTTATGCGTCCTCTTGGCGCTATTTTCTTGGGTGCCTATGTCGACAGAATTGGTCGTCGTAAAGGGTTGATTGTGACTTTAAGCCTGATGGCTATCGGTACGATTTTAATTACCTTTGTACCGGGTTATGACACCATCGGTATTATGGCCCCTATTTTAGTGGTTATTGGCCGTCTGTTACAGGGCTTCTCGGCAGGTGTTGAATCCGGCGGCGTGTCGATTTACCTTGCAGAAATTGCAACCGATAAAAACCGTGGTTTTATTACTAGCTGGCAGTCTGGTAGCCAACAAATTGCGGTCGTGTTTGCAGCGTTATTTGGTTATTGGCTCAACACCGTTTTAACTCATGCACAAGTGAGTGAATGGGGCTGGCGTATTCCATTCTTAATTGGTTGTTTGATCATTCCTTTAATCTTCTTATTCCGCCGTACCTTAGAGGAAACTGAAGCATTTAAAGCACAAAAAACTCATCCTTCAACCAAAGAAATTTTCAGCACATTGGCGAGCAACTGGCGCATTGTACTTGCCGGCATGATGATGAGTGCGATGACCACAACCACGTTCTATTTCATTACGGTTTACACAACAGTGTATGCAAAACGTACTTTAGAAATGTCGGTCACAGATAGCCTTTTAGCAACCGTGTTTGTAGGTTTATCGAATTTCTTCTGGTTACCAATGGGTGGCTTACTTTCAGACAAAATTGGTCGCCGTCCAGTGTTAGTGGGTATTACGACTCTTGCGATTTTTACCAGCTACCCAGTTTTAAGCTGGTTGGTAAGCGATATTAGTTTTTCAAACTTACTGATCACGCTTGCTTACTTCTCGTTCTTCTTTGGCATGTACAACGGGACTATGGTCGCAACACTTGCCGAAGTAATGCCAAAACGTGTTCGTACCGTTGGCTTCTCTTTAGCGTTTAGTCTTGCAGCCGCTATTTTTGGTGGTATGACTCCAATGGCATGTACTTTCCTTGTGGAAAACACTGGCAATGCAAGTACACCAGCGTTCTGGCTCATGCTTGCTGCGGTATGTAGTCTCATCTCAAGTTTATATCTATGTCGCGGTTCTAAGCAGAACAAATCTGACGCAATTGCTGAACCTGCAAAGGTTAGCGCTTAAAACAACTAACTACTTAACCTGAAATTTTAATGAAACAGTACGGCAGATTTTAAGTCTCCGTACTGTGCTCTCCTGTCATTAAAAGTGAGATACTATGAAAAAGTCCCCTATCTTCATGACCATTTGCCTAGCTGGTGCAGGCTTAGGTTCAACGCTTGCTAACGCAGATACCCTCGAAGTGATTAGCTCTGGCGGTTTCTATTCATCTATGGAAAAACTCATTCCAATATTTGAAAAGCAAACTGGTCACACAGTTCATCTTTCTTCTGGTTCATCTATGGGTGCATCGCCAACTGCAATTCCAAACCGTCTTGATCGTGGTGAACGCTTTGATGTGGTGGTATTGGCTGCTCCTGAATTGAACAAACTTGCAGAAAAAGGTTATGTCGACCCAAACTCACAAAGCGCTTTAGTCAATTCAAGCATTGGTATGGCTGTGCCTAAAGGTGCACCAAAACCAGACATTAGCTCTGCAGCAAAATTTGAAAAAGTTTTATTAAATGCCAAGCACATCGGCTATTCAGCAAGTGCGAGCGGTACACATCTTGAAAAAGATGTTTTCCCAAGCTTCCCACCTGTCGAGTACAAAGTGATTGCTGGTAAAGCAGAAAAAGTAGTCGGCGACCGTGTTGCAAAACGTATTGCCGAAGGTCAGTTTGATATTGGCTTCCAGCAAATTAGTGAAATCAAACCTTTCACTGGCCAATATGGGCAAGTTGAGTTAGTTGGTCCAATCCCTGCGCCTTACCAAAAAGTTACCGTGTTTGCTGCCGGTATTGGTAAAAATTCGGAACATGCAAAAGTCGCAAAAGAACTTATTCAATTTGTGAAATCGCCTCAAGCGACACGAATTATTGAAGAACAGGGTCTTGAGCAGGTTAAACAATAAAAGCTCTAAAAGGCAGCATTTTGAGAGGATGTTGCCTTTACTCTTTGAACGGTTTACGCAGCACAATAGAACAAAATATAGCGTAATAAACCAGTGTAGAATAATTAACAAAGGACAAAGTAGAATTTGCCGTGGAACTTAAACAATTAAAGTACTTTATTGCAGTGATCGAGTCTGGAAGCTTGGGTAAAGCTGCAAAAAATCTCGATATTGGAACGTCTGCATTAAGTCAGCAAATCTCAAAATTAGAAAGTGAGCTTTCTATTCGCCTTTTACAACGTACTGCTTTGGGTACGGTTCCCACCCCTGCGGGTTTAGCTTTTTTTCAACAGGTTCAACTGGCACTTAGACACCTAGACCATGCGGTAGACTCTGCGCACTCCTCACGTTTAAGTGGTCATGTCACCGTGGGTTTTTCACCGAGTGTCGCATCGGTTATTGGCACGCACTTTTTAAAACTCATGAGAAACCGTTATCCGGACATTAAAGTCCGTTTAATCGAAGGCTTATCAGGTGACTTAAAAGCTTTAGTTAATGCAAGGCAGCTCGATGTTGCAATCATCTTTAGTGACGATGTCGACCCACAGTGGGCCATACAGCCTTTAGTCAAAGAACAGATGTTTTTAATCTCGCCTAAAGAAGTGCTGAGTCAGTACCATCTTGAAAGCTGTATCGACACTCAAACCATTAATCATTCGCAGCTTAAAGAACTTCCTCTGATTTTGCCAAGCCAACGACATGGACTACGCTTGTTGCTCGAACAGAAAATTCATCAACTTAAAGTGGCCTATGAAATTGATGGGCTGCATTTGTTAATGGAAAGCATTAGCCAACTCGAAATGGCAACCATCCAGCCTGCGGGTGCATCGCTAAACTCGGGGCAAGACCTATGTTTGCTACGCGTTGTAGAACCTGCCATTGAGCGTATTAACTATTTAATTAGTCTCTCTGAAGAAGAACTCTCACCAGCTACTTTAGCCACCAAAGTGGTGATTCGCGCTTGTGTCACCAACCTCATTAATGAAAAGCGCTGGCCTGGTGCTGAACTTATAAACACTTAAGCCATTAGTGTTTATTTTTACTAAACACCCATTCAAGCTTAGCCTCTCACTTCACCTTCCCTTTTAAAGCTACATTAGCCTTAGCTGAGAAAGGGAGAAATCCATGCATGATGTAATTGTGATTGGTGGTGGGAATGCCGCACTGTGTGCCGCGCTCACGGCAAAAGAAAGCGGCGCTTCTGTGCTTGTAATAGAAGCAGCGCCTAAAGAATGGCGTGGTGGTAACTCACAACACACTCGTAACCTTCGCTGCATGCATGATGCTCCTCAAGATGTATTAGTCGATGCTTATCCCGAAGAAGAATATTGGCAAGATCTACTTAAAGTCACTGCCGGAAAAACCAATGAACACTTAGCTCGTCTGGTGATTCGTAGCACGGCAACCTGCCGCGACTGGATGCGTAAACATGGTGTGAATTTTCAGCCACCGCTATCGGGTGCTTTACATGTTGCACGTACCAATGCCTTTTTTATGGGGGGCGGTAAAGCTCTTATTAATGCGTACTACCGTAGTGCTGAAAAACTTGGTATTGAGATTTTATACAACACAAAAATTAAAGATCTAAAGTTAAACCAAGGACACTTTGAAGCTGCAATTGCTGAAGATGGCCGTGTATTTAAAGCGAAAAGCTGTGTATTGGCTGCAGGTGGTTTTGAGTCAAATTTAGAATGGTTAAGAGAAGCATGGGGACAAAATGAAAACGGCGAATGGCCTGCCGATAATTTTATTATTCGCGGAACCCGCTTTAATCAAGGCAACTTACTCAAATTTATGATAGATCAAGGCGCCGATATTATTGGTGACCCATCGCAATCGCACTGTGTCGCCGTAGATGCACGCGCACCGTTATATGACGGCGGCATCTGCACTCGTATTGACTGCGTTTCACTGGGTATTGTGGTCAATAACAAAGCCGAACGTTTTTACGATGAAGGCGAAGACTTCTGGCCAAAACGTTATGCGATTTGGGGCCGTCTTGTTGCCAAACAGCCACAGCAAATTGCCTATTCGATTATCGATTCAAAAGCCATTGGCCGCTTTATGCCACCTGTGTTTGCGGGTGTAAAAGCAAATAGCATTCAAGAGTTAGCCGAAAAAATCGGGCTAGATGCAAAAACCTTATGCCACACCGTAGAAGAATTTAATCAAGCCTGTGTGCAAGGCACCTTTAACCATACCGTTTTAGATGACTGCACCACCGAAAATATTGTTCCCAACAAAACCCATTGGGCGGTTCCTCTCAATCAGCCACCTTTCTATGCCTATGCCCTTAAACCCGGCATTACCTTTACCTATTTAGGTTTAAAAGTCGAAGACGATGCTGCTGTACGTTTTAACAATAAGCCAAGCCGCAACCTATTTGTCGCAGGTGAAATGATGGCAGGTAATGTACTCGGTCAGGGCTATACCGCAGGTGTCGGCATGTCAATCGGAACGACATTTGGGCGAATTGCCGGAAAAAATGCCGCCCACTATGCACTTTCACAAGGAGTTGAACATGAATGCTAGTACCAAAGCCCTAATTCCAGTTGTTCAGCTCTCTGACCATGAGCAGGAAGTTCAAAGAGTGCTACAGATTTGTAATGCTTGTCGTTACTGCGAGTCATTTTGTGCTGTATTTGCGGCGATGACCAAGCGCCTTGAGTTTAACCAAGCCGATATTCATTACCTCGCAAACCTATGCCATAACTGTGGTGCTTGTTTACATGCTTGCCAATATGCCCCGCCACATGAGTTTGGTGTAAATATTCCAAAAGCGATGGCGCAAGTACGTTTGGAAACTTACCAAGAGTTTGCGACCCCTCAGCCTTTAGGCCGACTTTATAAGTCTGTAGGAATTCCTTTTGTCTCAGCATTATCAGCTATTTTCTTTTTATGCATGTTAGCTGTGGTGTGGTACAAAGGCACTGATCTGTTTGCAGGCTATCAAGGTAATTTCTATGCGATTTTCCCTCATAACTTTTTAGCTCTACTTTTTGGAGCGACCTTTACAGTTGCGATTGTTTTGCTCGGTATCGGAATTAGTAAATTTTGGAGACAGACGTCTAAAGTTATTCACGGCAAAATTGAGAAACCCGACCTTATTCAAGCCTCTCAAAATGTTTTAACGCTTAAATATTTAGACGGTGGACATGGCAAAGGCTGTAATGAGCAAGATGACCGTTACACCCAAATCCGCCGTGTATTCCATCACCTCACCTTTTATGGCTTTATGCTCTGCTTTGCAGCCACAGGTGTAGCGACTTTATATCACTATTTCCTAAACCTACATGCCCCTTACCCAATCTTTAGCTTACCTGTGATTTTAGGTACTTTGGGTGGGCTTGGCTTAGTGATTGGACCATCTGGCTTACTGTATTTAAATCTTAAACGTCATCCATTACATGGTGACCGCGAGCAAAAACCTGTAGATCGAGGCTTTATTTTCCTTTTAATTTTAGTCAGTGCTTCAGGCTTAGCTCTTATGGCATTTCGCAATACACCTTATATGGCACTTTTACTGATTTTCCATTTAGCTACGGTCATGACCTTCTTTATAACCATGCCATTTGGAAAGTTCGCACACGGTTTTTACCGCAGCGCGTCTTTACTCAAATTTGCCATCGAAGAACGCATTTCTAAAAAGTCATAATTTCATTCAAAAGTATTCACTATCTTGGCGTAGTGAATACTTTCATTATTTTAAGATCAAAATACTTCATACCTTGCCTACTTTTTACTATTTAAAATTCCCAAGCCATACATCGGCCACTTGGTACTCGCTTTAATATTATTAATCAGCATTGCCACCAAAACTAAAGAAACTGCGCCGACCAAAACAGGGAAAATCAAAAAGCTCCACTGGTAATGTATGCTGCTCGCAGTAAGCAAAATAACCAAAGGATTGGCGCCAGCAGGTGGATGCACACACTTAAACACTTGCATGAGTGCAATTGCACAGCCCACTGAAAAAGCAATTGTAAAAATGGAAACACCAACAAATTTTAGAAAAAACAAACCTACAAAAGCCGAAATAAGATGCCCAAATATAATATTTCTCGGCTGTGCCAAAGGTGACTGCGACACGGTATAAAGCAATACACAGGTCGCACCAAACGGTGCCATGATAAAGATATTATGTGTGAGCTTACTCAACCAAAGAAGTATAAAAATACTAACTGTACCCCCAATAAGGCTTCGCAAAATGTCAATTTTATTGGGCGATGGAGCCAGTTTTTCTTTGCCATAAAAGATAGAGAACATGGTTTTTATTCCTGAAACAAAAGTTGCTTTTTAAAAAGCATATAGATAAAATCTCAAATAGTACAGATCTGTACTATTTTATTTTTTGGAAAAGTTTTATGTCAAAATCTGCCTTAAAAATATTAGATACAGCCGAGAAGTTATTTAATGAAAATAGTTTTGTCGGGGTGGGCGTTGACCTGATTCGCGATGAATCTGGCTGCTCTAAAACCACCATGTACACTTACTATAAAAATAAAAATCAACTGGTTAAGTCTGTGCTCGTTGCACGTGATGAGCGATTCAAGCAAAGCCTTTTGGGCTATGTTGGAGATACAACCGGGTTGGAAGCCATCAATAAAATTCTGGATTGGCACACCAACTGGTTTAGGCAAGATTTTTTTAAAGGATGTTTATTTGTAAGAGCAGTTGCTGAATCTAACCAAGATGACCAAGACATTATTTCTATTTCTAAAGCCCATAAACAATGGATTAAAGAGCTCATAGCCGCAAACTGTAATATGCCGAATGGTGAAGCTTTATCTGAGCTAATCTATACGGTGATTGAAGGCTTAATTAGCCGCTTTTTAGTCGATGGTTTCGATGAAACACTTGCGATAAATATGAAAAGTTCAATTAATCAATTATTTAATATTAACAAAAATTTATAATTGCAGCCCTAGAGCTGCAATTGAATAGATGAGATTTTGATTAAGCAATCTTCCCATCAATAATGCCCTTCTCTTTTAATGCAGCAAGCTCTTCTGCTGTTTTAAATCTCGATAAGATTTGAGCAGTATGTTCGCCTAGTTCTGGTGGTGCATGATGATATTCAACTGGAGTATCAGATAACTTGATTGGTGAACCAATGGTTTGGAAGTTTTCATTTAAACGATGAGGAATATTTACCACCAAGTTGCGATGTACGATTTGTGGTTCAGCCAAAGCATCTTCAATAGAATTGATAATACCTACGGGTACTTTAAGCGCATGAATCATGTCGACCCACTCTTTGGCAGTTTTCTGCAAAAAGTGCTCCGACAATAAAGGAATCAATTCATCTCGATATTTGACGCGGTCTTGGTTACGCACAAACTTTTCATTTTCGAGTAGTTCTGGATAACCAATTGCAATACATAAATCTTTAAACTGTTTGTCATTACCACAAGCAATAATAAATTCTTTATCTTTAGCCTTAAAAGTTTGATAAGGCACAATACTTGGGTGCTGATTACCCATGCGCTGTGGCGCTTTACCCGAAGCTAAATAATTCATGCCCTGATTTGCGAGTGCCGCGACCTGTACATCAAGGAGTGACATATCAATATATTGACCACGCCCTGTGTGCGAACGTGCAATCAGGGCAGCTTGAATCGCGATGGTTGAATACAATCCCGTTTGAATATCTACCACAGCCACACCAACCTTTTGCGCCCCGCCACCTGCTACATCATCAGGCTCACCGGTAATGCTCATTAAGCCTGACATACCCTGAATAATAAAATCATAACCGGGCTCTTCTGCACGTGGACCATCTTGTCCAAAACCGGTAATCGAGCAATACACAATATTTGAGTTCAACTCACTTAATGACGCGTAGTCCAAACCATATTTAGCCAAAGACCCTGTCTTATAATTTTCAATTACCACGTCAGCAGTCTTGGCAATTTCATAAATTAAGGCCTGACCTTCGGGTGTGGTTATATCTACCGCAACCGAATATTTATTACGGTTAGTACACTGAAAGTAGCCAGATTCACGAGTAATGTTTCCGTCTTGATCAGGCATCCATGGCGGTCCCCACATACGGGTATCATCACCGACTCGAGGACGTTCAATTTTAATCACTTCCGCGCCAAGGTCTGCCAAGATTTGCCCACACCACGGCCCTGCAAGCACACGACTTAAATCTAAAACTCGAATTCCTTGTAATGCACCCATAACGATACCCTTATCTTTTTAGAAGGCGCTAATGCACCTCCCTGTCATTGTTTATGATTGTCTTTGTGGATCGTACTGACGATCTTTAATAAATAAGCCTGGCAATACCCCTGCAACAAAATACGCAGCACCCATCACAATAAAGGCCATGGCAAAAGTTCCACCCGATGCCAAGAAACCAATGGTGGCTGGTGCAATCGCTGCCCCGACACGACCAATGTTATAAGCACCGCCAATGGCTGTACCGCGCACGTCGGTTGAAAAACTTTCAGCCATATAAGTCGCATTTACACCGTATGGAATGCCATATAAGAAGCCAAAGGTGATTAATAAATACAAAATATTGTCAGGGGTATTGAAGAAAATAATGATTGGCAAAAACACGGCGCTCGCAATTGTGCCAAACACAAAAACAGCACGGCGATTAAATTTATCAGCAAGATAACCCGCTAAAATTTTGCCTAGAATCATTGCTGTATATGAACCCACCATATAACTGGTTAAGTTTTTAAAGTTCATATGCACTTCTGTTTCTAAATAACTTGGCATCCAGTTGTTAATGCCGTAATAACCAAACTGTAAGAAGAATGCTGTGGTCATCCATAACAAAAACATTTTACGGTGCTTAAAATTATTAAAGATTTGTTTGTAGATACTGCTACTTTTTGGCTTTTCAGCCACGACTATTTCCTTAGGTTGCCTATTGCCTTGTAAGCTTTCAATTTTGGTGAGCTGCCAAGATTTTGGCTCTGGCACAAATCGTTGCAGGAAAATATTAATAAAAGCAGGTACTACGGTCAGGAAGAATAAAACGCGCCAGCCATGATCTGGAATAATTGCCCCTGCTAAAAGGGTTGCCGCAATATAACCTACAGTCTGACCCGTCTGTAACGTGCCCAATACCGTGGTACGGTACGTGGTTGGCACATATTCAGCCATTAAGGTATTACAGGCCATATAAAGTGCTCCAATACCCAAAGCACCAATAAAACGTAAAGCCATAAATTGCTCGAAGCTTTGCGTAAAGCCCAATAAGCAAGTTGCTACAGAAAAGAAGGTCACCGAGTTGGCAATGGTTCGTACACGACCAAACTTGTCACATGCCCAGCCACCCAAAATACCGCCGATACCCATACCCGCCAAAGAAGCACTGCCTAAGGCACCCGCCTGAAAGGTACTTAACCCAAACTCTGCCTTTAAACTGGTTAAGCTATAAGACAGCAGCATAATATCAATGCCATCGACCACCATCGCAAAATAGGCAAATAACAACGCCCATTTCCATGTATTCGGTCCGATCTTTTCATATGTTCCAAGGTTGCTTGGAAATGTAGTTCTTAATTCTTTCGATATTACTTGAACGTCATTGTTCATCTTTAGTTCCTCATTTTCCCAAATGAGTCATCGGTAGCTTACTTATGTTTTCTGTATGACTTAATCTTTTATATTTTCATCATCTTACATTTGGTTTTAAGTACACAGAGGCACATCTTCACATGAGTATCCTTACGATGAATCTTGTCATTTTCCATAAATTTTTGCGTAAAAATCCCTAAAGGTGCTCCCGAAAGAACACCTCTATTTTTAAAAATGAGTGTATTAGTTACTAAATGCGGCAATGCCTGTTTGTGCACGACCTAAAATCAAGGCATGAACGTCATGTGTGCCTTCATAAGTATTTACGACTTCAAGATTGACCAAATGACGTGCTACGCCAAACTCGTCACTAATGCCGTTTCCACCCATCATGTCACGTGCCATGCGGGCAATATCAAGCGCCTTTCCACAGTTATTACGCTTAATTAGGGACGTGCCTTCAACTGATGCAATGCCTTCATCTTTCATACGGCCGAAACGTAAAGCTGCCTGTAGACCCAAAGCAATTTCCGTTTGCATATCTGCCAGTTTCTTTTGAATCAGCTGATTTGCAGCCAACGGACGACCAAATTGTTTACGGTCCATGGTATATTGATGTGCGGTATGCCAGCAGAACTCGGCAGCACCCATTGCGCCCCATGCAATGCCATAACGGGCGCTATTTAGACAGGTAAATGGGCCTTTTAAACCTCGAATTTCAGGGAATGCATTTTCTTCAGGTACAAAAACGTTATCCATTACAATTTCACCTGTAATCGAGGCACGTAAACCGACCTTGCCATGAATGGCAGGCGCAGATAAACCTTCCCAGCCCTTTTCTAAAATAAAGCCTCGAATATCACCCACATTACCTTCAGCAGAAACCTCTTTTGCCCAAACAACAAATACATCGGCAATTGGACTGTTGGTAATCCACATTTTTGCGCCACTTAAACGGTAACCACCGTCAACTTTTTTAGCACGAGTAATCATACTGCCCGGGTCTGAACCATGGTCAGGTTCAGTTAAACCAAAACAGCCAATGTATTCACCAGTAGCAAGTTTAGGTAAGTACTTCTGCTTTTGCTCTTCGGTTCCAAACTCATGAATCGGAACCATGACCAATGAGCTTTGTACACTCGCCATAGAGCGATAGCCCGAGTCGACATATTCAATTTCACGTGCAACCAAACCATAACTCACATAGTTCAAACCCGCGCCGCCATATTGCTCAGGAATGGTTGGCCCCAGTAAGCCAAGCTCTCCCATTTCACGAAAAATAGATGGATCTGTTGTTTCATGACGAAATTGTTCAAGTACACGTGGTTGCAAACGTTCTTGACAATAGGCATGAGCCGCATCACGAATCATGCGCTCATCTGGGCTAAGCTGTTGCTCAATTAAAAATGGGTCTTGCCAGTTAAATTGAACTTTTGCTTTTTTTGTTGTCACCATGTGATTCATCGCATCCTCTGCTTGATTGGATCTTCTTTATTTAACTCGATGTTATGCGTGAAAAATGCAGTAATCAAACGATAAATGTTCATGCAGATATGCGCTTTACGCATATTTAAAATGAGTCACGTTAAATTTAACGATTTAATTCGTTGTATTTCATTAAAAATGGCTTATTTTTATACTAAACTCGGATATTTGCATGTAGGTCATATGCTGTTTTGAAATATGATGACAAATAAAAGGATTTATTTATGCGAAGAAGCATCCCGTCCATTCAGGGCCTGATTTGCTTTGAAAGTGCAGCAAAACATCTAAGTTATACCTATGCTGCGCAAGAGCTATGTATTACCCAAAGTGCAGTTTCGCGCCAAATTCAGCAGTTAGAAGACTTCTTGGGAGTCGAATTATTTATTCGTACTCGGCATGGTGTTGAACTCACCATTGCTGGTCAGCAGTATTTTAAAAGTATTAAGCCCTATTTATTGGGTTTAGAGAAATGTACAGCCGATGTGATTTCTCATAAAGGTTTAGGTGGAACATTAAAGTTAGGTGTGGTTCCTACCTTTGCAACGCGATGGTTATTACCCAAGCTCCATCTTTTAAATCAAAAACACCCTGAAATTACGGTTCATTTAGAGACTAGTACAAAGCCCTTTTTATTTAATGACAATATTTTTGATGCTGCGATTTTTGCAGGTACTCAGCAACAAATTGACCACTGGCCCGGTATACAAGCACATTATTTAATGGATGAAGAAATTGTACCTGTATGCTCACCAAGACTCATCGAAAAGTATTTTCCAGATGCTGTGATGATCAATGAAAATACCTATGATTTAAGCCCTGAAGATTTGCTGAAAATTCCTCTCCTACAACAAACCACTCGGCCTAGTATTTGGCAAGAATGGTTTCTAACTCATCACATGCAGCACCCGAAACCTTTTGATGGACAACGTCATGAATTATTTTCGATGCTTGCGGTTGCTGCGAGTCATGACATGGGAATAGCTTTAATTCCACAAATGTTGATTGAGGCTGAACTACAAAAAAAAGAACTAGTGATTGTTTCCAATAAAAAACTAAAAGGCAGCCGAAAGTACTACCTCATCCATTCGAGCCAAGACATCTCACCGACTATTCAAAAATTTGTTGAATGGATTTACCAAGAGCTAGAACAACTAAAGAGTAATACGCATTAGCTCAGCAGCTTTGATTTGTGCCACATATTGCGATCTATAAACATAAAAAAGACTGTGATTGATAAGATCACAACCTTTTTAGTTAAGCGTTAATGGCTTTGAAATTAATGTTTCATTAATTGAATATCTGAACCACTACGCTTCGGGTCAATCAAGATTTTGGCGTGCTGTTCAGGGTCACGTAATGCTTCAAATGCACTCGTAACACCTTCTAGGCCAACAACACCCGTAATGAGCGGTGAACAGTTCACTTTACCTTCTGCAATCATGTGTAGCGCATCTCGGAACTCAAGCGGCGTGTATCCCAATACAAACTGAATTTCTAACTCTTTATTAATCGCAAGTGCTGGTTCTATTTTGTCACTTTGCATGCACACGCCCACCCCAACAATTCGGGAAAATAAAGGTGCACCTTCAATAATTTGCTGTAAAACACCCGGTACACCCACACACTCAAAAATAACAGGACGTTTTGGTAGAGCACCCAATTTATCAATCATGCGCCATCCGTGCCACCACGGTAAGCGTGTCGCTTGTAACTTATCAAACAGCCCCATGCCCATGTTAATGGCATCCGATACATTGCCAAGTAAACCAAACTCTTTCCAGTTGGCAAATGGCGATGTCTCTTTAGGGTCTACCACAATATCCGCACCACATTGCTCGGCAAGCTTACGTCGGTTTGGAGAAAAGTCACTGGCAACTACAGTTTTCACCCCAGCTGCTTTAAGCATTAATATGACACCTAGCCCGACAGGACCACAACCGACCACAATCGCAGGTTCACTCGTTTTTACACGGCTACGGCGAACCGCATGCAGTGCAACTGCCATAGGTTCAGTCATGGCAGCACTATCTGCATCTAGACCATTCGGTACTTCAAACATCAAGCTTGATTGAGCCAATACTTGCTCGGCATAGCCACCCGAAGCATTTGGAGAAAGGCCTGTAGACAAATAACCATGCTGATCTACATTTAAAAGCGGCATTGCACAAACGAGTGTGTCGGCTTTAAATTTATGACGTGTTTTTGGACCGTAGTCTAAAACCTTGCCGCAAAACTCATGTCCTAGTACAAACGGGTCTGTGGACTTCGCTAAACCATTAAACCCTACACGTGCAGCCAAATCATGCATGTGGTCGCAGTGGTGCTGCATATGTAAATCTGAACCACAGATCCCGCATCGCACCACTTCCAATAAAACTTGCCCTTTTGCAGGTGTTAAGTTCGGTTGATCCACTACTTGTAATGTTGCTTGATGACAAAGTACCGACTTCATTTGAGTGCTTCCTATTTCTTCTTTTTCATTTACTTGCCAGAAATAGATTTCTACAGATAAATTAATCGCTTTATCGGTTTGGTCTTTAGCAAGCCTTTCTTCATCTTTACAAGTAAAAGCCAAAATACCAATGACCATTCTTCAGCCAATCTACTCTTGAAGAGTCAACAAAAACAGGCTCAGCGAAATTAAAAACAATAAAAATCTTGGTGCTTGTATCTTACACAGACTGCGTTATCTTCTTAGGCCAGAACAATGTCATCAAAATTAAAACTTATACAAATATAGTAAGTTCAAAAAACTCAACTCAACGCTTTTCACAAAAACATAGCAAAACCAAACTTTTATCAGTGGCTCTAAACAGGCATGATGAATTGATGCAAACAGATAAGAAGAAATCTATGATTACAAAAACGCTTCCCCTTACAGATATACACCGTCATCTTGATGGCAACATCCGCATTCAAACTATTTTAGAATTAGGCCAACAATACCATTTAGATTTGCCTGCTTACGACATTGAATCTTTGCGACCACACGTACAAGTGATGGATAACCAACCTGACTTATTAAGTTTTTTATCGAAGCTCGATTGGGGCGTAAAAGTATTAGCCAGTTTAGATGCCTGCAAACGTATTGCTTTTGAAAACATGCAAGATGCAGCACAGCAAGGCCTAGACTATGTAGAACTACGTTTTTCACCGGGTTATATGGGAATGACCCATCAACTTCCACTTGAAGGGGTTGTTGAAGCAGTTATTGCTGGCGTAAAAGAAGGCAGCCAAGCTTACGGGGTAAAAGCGAATTTAATTGGCATTATGAGCCGTACTTTTGGCCAAGAAGCCTGCGAAAAAGAATTAAATGCCCTACTTGCCCATAAAAAAGATATTAAAGCGCTGGATCTCGCTGGAGATGAGCTTGGTTTTCCGGGTAATTTATTTATTGAACACTTTAAAAAAGCGCGTGATGCAGGTTGGCACATTACCGTACATGCAGGTGAAGCTGCTGGCCCAGAGAGTATTTGGCAAGCCATTGAAGAATTAGGTGCCGAACGAATTGGGCATGGTGTTAAAGCGGTTCAAGATTTAAAACTTTTAGATTATTTGGCAAAACACCAGATTGGTATTGAATCTTGTCTCACCTCAAATATTCAAACCAACACAGTGCCTTCTTTAGCAGAACATCCATTAAAGACTTTTTTAGAACATGGTGTGCTTGCCACCATTAATACAGATGACCCTGCTGTTGAAGGTATTGAAATACAACATGAATATTTAACTGCTGCTCCACTGGCAGGTTTAAGTCCTGAGCAAATTTATATAGCTCAACAAAATGGACTTAAAATCGCATTTTTATCAGAACAAGAAAAAGATGAGTTAAGGCAGAAATATCAATAGCAGAGAACAGAACTTATTTAAACAAGTTCAAATATTGGAGTGTGTATGAATTAAAATTTAAATATATAAAAACAAAAAAATTCCTTCTGTCTGTAAGACTAGAAGAAATTATTTTCAATATTTGAGAAAGCTTGAACGCTTTTAAATATGGTCGGAGCAGTAGGATTCGAACCTACGACCCCCTGGTCCCAAACCAGGTGCACTACCAGGCTGTGCTATGCTCCGAAATTGGGGTGAATGACGGGATTCGAACCCGCGACAACTGGAATCACAATCCAGGGCTCTACCAACTGAGCTACATCCACCATCAAATAAGTTCTATGTACCAAGCTACCAAATGGCGCGCCTGACAGGATTCGAACCTGTGACCATCCGCTTAGAAGGCGGATGCTCTATCCAACTGAGCTACAGGCGCTTAACCGATGATGCTTATCATGCGATACTTCGCCGATCTTAAAATATTCTTTTAAGTGGTCGGAGCAGTAGGATTCGAACCTACGACCCCCTGGTCCCAAACCAGGTGCACTACCAGGCTGTGCTATGCTCCGATCTATCTCAGCTTTTGCTGTATCGCACATCGTGCGGTACGGTGTGCATTCTAGGCGCGACGCCCTCAGACGTCAACACCTATTGTCAAAAAAAGTTAAAAATCCTTATCAAATGTATATTTAACAAGCATTTTGAGGCTTTTTAACGTTTTAACGATGCACTAAAGGCTAACATTCGATCTAAAGGCATTTTGGCACGTTCAGCAAGCGCTGGATCAACGTGTATTTCTTGATCGCCTTTTTGTAAAACTTCTAAAATTCCGTCGAGTTCATTCATTGCCATCCACGGACAATGAGCACATGAACGACAAGTTGCTCCCTCACCCGCTGTTGGAGCTTCAACTAAAATCTTATCTGGTACTGCTTGCTGCATTTTGTAGAAAATACCACGGTCAGTTGCCACAATGAGTCTTTCATTTGGCAAAGTCTGTGCAGCTTTAATGAGTTGAGAAGTACTACCTACCGCATCGGCAATTTCTACTACTGACTCTGGCGACTCTGGATGTACCAATACAGCCGCATCTGGATACAGTGCTTTCATGTTGGCAATGCCACGTGCACGGAATTCTTCATGCACAATACATGCGCCATCCCAAAGCAACATATCTGCACCAGTTTTCTTTTGAATATAGCGACCTAAGTGCTGATCTGGTGCCCAAATAATTTTTTCGCCCAAACTGTCTAGGTGCTCAACAATTTCAACTGCACAGCTGGAAGTCACTACCCAATCCGCACGTGCTTTAACAGCAGCCGATGTATTGGCATAAACCACTACGGTGTGGTCAGGGTGTTGGTCACAAAATGCTGTGAACTCATCGACTGGACAACCTAAGTCAAGTGAACAAGTTGCTTCAAGTGTCGGCATCAGGATTGTTTTTTCTGGAGACAGAATTTTAGCTGTTTCTCCCATAAACTTAACACCAGCCACAACCAGTGTAGAGGCTGCATGATCTCGTCCAAAACGGGCCATTTCTAAAGAGTCAGAAACGCATCCACCTGTTTTTTCTGCAAGTTCTTGTACATCGGGATCGCAATAGTAGTGAGCAACAAGGACAGCATCACGTTTTTTGAGCTCTGCTTCGATCTGTGCAAACTTTTGTTGTTTTGCTTCTTCACTTAGGCGGTTGTCTTTTGGTTCACCTAAACGGTCTAAATGCGCTTGTACAATGTTTTTTGCATCGTTGGCAATTAAAGTCGCATCACTCATAAAACGTCTTCTCTATCCTTCATGCTGGCATACCTGCTCGCATATAACGTTACTGCTTAAATGATTTACTAGATTGAATCATTTAATATCAAAAGATGGGGCTAATAAAAAAGCCTCTTTGTCGAGGCTTGATTATAACTGAATATTTACGAACGGTAATCTGCATTAATCTTGACATAGTCGTAAGATAAATCGCATGTGTAGACTGTGTCCTTGGCTTGACCGCGACCTAAATCAACGCGAATGGTAATTTCAGTTTGTGCCATAACGCGCGCACCCGCTTCTTCGGTATAGTCCTCGGCTGCACCACCATCTTTACAGATTTGAACGTCATCTAACCACACCTGAATTTTAGACACGTCTAAGTCTTTAACTCCTGCATAGCCAATTGCCGCTAAAATACGTCCCCAGTTCGGGTCAGATGCAAACAGTGCAGTTTTAACGAGTGGAGAATGTGCAATGCTATAGGCAATGTCACAACACTCTTGAGTGTTACCACCACCCTCTACCGCAACAGTAATGAACTTGGTCGCACCTTCGCCATCACGTATAATTAACTGTGCTAAGCGGTTCATGACACGAGCAAGCACTTCTAATACTTTTGCGTAGCGCGCATCGCTATCTAATGTAATTTCAGTGCCACCAGCCTGACCAGTCGCCACAAAAATACAAGAGTCATTTGTTGAAGTATCACCATCAATAGTAATACGGTTAAATGAATGCTCAACCGTTGTCTTTAATAGCTTTTGGACTAAATCACGGCTAATAGGCGCATCTGTTGCCACAAAGCTCAACATGGTTGCCATGTTTGGACGGATCATGCCTGCACCTTTACTAATACCGGTCATGGTATAAGTAATGCCATCAAGTTCAAATTGTTCAGATGCACCTTTAGGGACTGTATCTGTCGTCATAATGCCAGTTGCTGCATCATTCCAAGCAGCATCTTGTACGCTATTTAATGCAGGTTGAAGACCAGCAAGTAAACGTTCCATTGGAAGCTGTTCACCGATCACCCCTGTAGAAAACGGAAGTACTTCAAAACTGTTCACACCAGCAAGCTCAGCTAACTTCGCGCAAGTAGCTTGAGCATTTTTTAAGCCTGTAGGTCCAGTACCTGCATTGGCATTACCTGTATTAATTACTAAATAACGAGGATTGCCTTGAGCAAGATGAGCTTTAGAGACATGAACAGGTGCTGCACAGAAGGCGTTTTGAGTAAATACACCCGCAACATTTGAACCTTCTGCAAACTCAAAAATGACTAAATCTCGTCGGTTTTGGTAACGTACATATGCTTCTGTTGAGCCAATTTTTACACCTTTTACCACATGCATTTGTGGCATTGTTACGTCGCCGACAGCCATTTTTAGAACATCCAGAGTTTGTTATGAAAAGATCAATATTTCAGAAAATAGCGAGGTCATAAAACCCGCTTTATATGAAATATCAGTATTGACAGCTTATTAGAAAAGCCTGAAAAAATCGAGCGCTAAAAATAGCTTATTTTTGCTCTAATTTTAATAAAATATCTTTCTTATCAAGACCACCAGCAAAACCTACTAAAGCGCCACCCGCGCCAATGACTCGGTGACAAGGTGTAATAATTGAAATCGGATTTTTACCATTTGCAGCACCTACTGCTCGCACTGCTTTTTCATTTCCAATTTGAACAGCAATATCTTTATAACTTCTTGTTTCACCATACGGAATGCTGAGTAATGCGGTCCACACCTGTTTTTGGAATGCTGTACCTTCAAAATCTAATGGCAATGTAAATTCACGGCGTTTGCCTTCAAAGTATTCTTTTAACTGTTGCTCAGTTTTTAATAAAACCGGATGCTCAGCTTGTTCGACCAGCTCTGCCAGTCGAACACGTTTTGGATTTTCATTGTCCCAAAGTACTGCCACCAAAGCATTTTCATTCGCAACTAGTTTTAATTGCCCAACAGGCGAATTGATATACTTATAAGATAGCAACATACTTTATCCTTTTAAGATGGAGACGAAATTTTCATTAGAACCAGTCCCGATACAATCAGTACAGCGGCAATCATTCTCATTGCACCAATAGGCTCATGAAGAAAAAATATACCCACTAAAAATGATCCAATTGCACCTATGCCTGTCCAAACCGTATAAGCAGTACCAAGAGGTAAAGTTTTCATTGATATTGAAAGTAGAACTACACTCAAAATCATAAAAACTACGGTAATAACACTAGGGGTTAAACGTGTAAAACCTTCAGACATTTTCATAGAATATGCCCAAATGATTTCAAATACACCTGCTAAAATTAAAATAGCCCAAGCCATAATATTCACTAATTTTTATAGTGTCAGGTCGTCCCGACATGATTACCCATTATGGGGGAGGTCGTTCCTCCTTATGTGAAGACTCAGTTTACTTTAAAATAAAAAATGAAGGCAAACCCGAACTCAAGCTTGCCTCTATCAGAAAATATTATTCATTTTTGAGTTGTAGAATTTTCCGAGCACCATTTAAAACAAACAAAACAATAATCAATCCAATAATTAAATCAGGATAACGAGAGCCAGTGATTGCAACTAATATTCCCGCAATAATGACACCTAAGTTTACGATGACATCATTGGCAGAGAATATATAACTCGCCTTCATATGTGCCCCACTCTCCTTATGATCTCTCATTAAATAAAGACAACTAACATTGGCTGCAAGCGCTAAACCACCAATTAAAATCATGAGAATTGAAACAGGTTCACTGCCGTATATAAAACGACGTAATACATCAACTAACACAATCATGGCTAAGCCAAACTGAAACCATCCAGAAATATGTGCAGCCTTTAATTGAGCATTGAGGTTTTTACCTACCACAAATAAAGCAATTCCATAAATTGCCGCATCGGCAAACATATCGAGTGAGTCAGCAATTAATCCTGTTGATGACGCAATGATGCCTGCCATAAATTCGATAAAAAACATCACTGCATTAATAAGTAACAACCATTGTAAAACCTGTTTTTGTGCTGCATTGGCTGAAGAGCTAACACGTACCTTTTTAGGCTTTTCAATGGGTTCATAGTGAGGTTGAGTTTGCTGTAACTCTGCCCCTAAACCTAGGCGTTGCAGACTTTGGGTAATTTTTTCAGCTTCTGTACTGTGATATACCGCTAAATGCCGAGTAGGCAAATCAAATTCAAGTTCTTGAATATGTCCAGCATAAGGTGCTAACGCCATTCGCACCATCTGCTCTTCTGCTGCACAATCCATGTGAGGAATATGGTAATAACTCACCCATTGGATTTTATTTGCCATAGGTTCACTCGGCATAGAATATTCCTGAGTTGCTACGCTTGAACACCCACAGCTTGAGCAGCTTTTATTTACATTTATTTGATTCTCTTGTTTTTCTAAAGCCATCTTTGCACCATAACTGACACAAAAAACAATGCCATCAGTATAAACCAATGGCATGTCATTAAGCTTACTTTTTGTTCGGCAATTAGAATTTTAGTGTTAACCCAGCTCCATAATACCAACCATGTTCTGAGTCGGTTCCAGTTTGCCAAGCGGTTTGTTTTAAACCTTTTTCATAACCATAGCCGACATCAACAAATGGCATGACCTTTTTATTGATTTCATAACGGGTTTGAAAACCTGCCTGTAAACTTGATAGCCCCGTTTTACTGGCATAGCGAGATTCATCTTGCAAAACAACGTTTGCTTTTAAATAGGGCTTACCAATCAACTTTTGGGTAAAAAGCAAATCTCTTTCAGACTCTAGGCTTAACTTCCATAACTGATCTTCACCTACATAAAGATAGGCATCGGTTTCAAAAAAGTAAGGCGCCATGCCATGTAAACCCACTACACCAGCCCAACGTTCTTGCTTTTCGTCTTCCCATTGTAAACGTTCATAGTTTACCCCAGCCTGTACATCCCAATAATCAGCTACATTGTGGCTATAAAGTACTGAACCGCCATAATTGGCATCTTCCGACTCGGCCTTTTCAACATGGGCTTTAATGAACAATTTATTTTCATCCGTTCCCACCCAGCTTTCCAATTCAGAAGAAAAACTGCCTTCACCCTCTTCATTTTGAGTCCAGCCAGTATCAATCTTAGTTGCTTGATAAACCTGTCCACCATGTTCGCGTAAATGATCGTGTGTTAAAGGTTCTTGAGCAAAAGCAAATAAAGATATACCCGAGAAAGCACCGCAACATATCATTTGAGAAAATAACTTAGTGATGCGCATGACTAGCTCCTTTCTCATTTTCAGATTGAACAGGTGGCTGTGATTGAGCTGGTTGTTGGCTGTCATTTACTTGAGCAACAATCAACTTATTCATCATTCCCGCACTCATGTGATAGAGCAAATGACAATGAATCGCCCATTCTCCCAAAGCATCGGCTGTCAATAACGCAGTAACGGTTTTTCCGGGTGGAACAATAACGGTATGTTTATTTGGTAAGTTTTCAGCTTGTTGACCATTTTCCAATTGCATAAACATGCCATGTAAATGCATTGGATGAGCCATCATGCTGTCATTTACAAACTTCAAGCGAATACGTTCGCCATATTTAACTTGTAATGGTTCAGCTTCGTTAAATTTCTTACCATTAATAGTCCAGATATAACGCTCCATGTTGCCCCCTAAACGAATGACTAATTCACGCTCGGGCGCACGAGTATCTGGCTGCGGTGTTAAAGACTGCAAATCACTATATTGCAGTGCTTTCATATCTGCTGGTGTTGAAGCATTTGCCCAGCCATAAACGGGTTCATCTTTTTTGGACTTATTCTCAGATTGCGCAGGCATCTCATGATTCATATTCTTCATAGCGTGATCATGTTCGCTAGATGACATAGTCTGCATATCCTGATTCATTTCAGGCATGGCCGATATGTCATGCTTCATGTGCATCATAGAATGGTCATGCCCGTCAGATGACATATCTTTCATGTCATGGTCCATTTTCATCATTGTGTGATCATGATTAGCCTGACTCGTCTCTTTTTTCATCTCAGGCATAGCCGACATGTCATGTTGCATGTTCATTTGATGGCCAGCATGTTGATCGCTTTTACCCCCATGACTCATGCCCATATCGTCCATGGTTAATAAAGCACGTGGGCGCGGCTGTGGCATTTGAATTGGCCCTACAGCTTGGGTATTTTCATTGTGCAAAGTGCCGATAGCAAAACCACTGCGGTCAATAGACTCTGCTTCAATCTGATAATTTGCTTGTTTAGGTTCTACAATGACATCGTAGGTTTCGGCTGTACCAATACGAAACTCATCAATTGCAACAGGTTTAACTGGCTGTCCGTCTGCACTCACGACAGTCATTTTTAAATTTGGAATTCTGACATCAAAAAAAGACATAGCTGAAGCATTAATAAATCGTAATCGAACCTTATCGCCAGTCTTAAAGTTACCTGTCCAGTTTTGCTCTGGTGTCTTGCCGTTAACCAAGAAAGTATAACCCGTCACATCAGACATATCGGTTTTTAACATCCGCATCTGATTCCACATCGAACGATCTTGCCAAGTTGCTTTTAAGCCCTGTGTTTTCACTTGCTTCCAAACATCAGATACGGTTTCACGGCGGTTTTGATAATACTCAGCAGATTTCTTCAAATTTTTTAAAATACTATCGCTAGAAGACTGATGAAAATCTGAAAGCATCACCACATAATCACGGTCAGTTTTTTCATGCGCCGCAACGGGTATTTTTCCTTTTGGATAAATCACGAGTGGTCCATATAAACCATCTTGTTCTTGGCCTTTAGTATGGGCGTGATACCAATATGTGCCATTTTGTTTCACTTTAAAACGGTAAACAAAATCTCCGTTTGGCGCGATTCCTTTAAAACCATTGAAACCGGGCACACCATCCATTAACCCAGGTAGTAATAAGCCATGCCAATGTAAAGAGGTATCTTGATTCTTTAATTGGTTATGAACATGAATAACAGCCTCATCCCCTTCCTCAAACTCAAGAAGTGGGGCTGTAAATTTTCCATTTACGGTAATTCGTTTAAGGGGTTTGCCCGTAACATTGACCTGTTGTTCATTAATATTAAGGTGATATTCCTTAATTGCCGCGAGGGTCCATGGTGAAACCAATAGACCAAATACAGCGACGAGGCTGCTAATTGTTTTATGAGACATTGCTGTAATCCTTTTAACTAAAAAAATAAGTAAGAAAGGATTAAGCTTTTGGTGGGCGTAAGATTTCTTGCCAGTATCCAGCTAAATGCTGTGCCTGATAAATACTACTAAATTGAGATGTACTAGGAATAAATGATGTTTCAATATCTGGTACAGCTTGCTGTAAAGCCAGATTCACTATTTGACAATGGACTGGGTTACAGTCTTGGCAGTGTTCACCATGTTGATGAGAAACTTTAACCATAGATTGATAACACATCGCCTGATCATCAGCTTGAACATGCATAGTGTGATGTGTCATTTGCTTACTATGACATGGCATTGTATGAAGATCATGCTGCATAGGCATCTGAGCAACAGACACGCCACTCCACCCAATGACCAAAGTCATTAGGAACACTAACCAAGCATACTTGCGTAAGTGTTGCAGCGTCATCATTTATTGCCTTGAGCAATCCATTTATCTATGGGGTATAAGCATAACCAAGTTTTAAAACAGATACAATTTTACATCTTAATTGATTGTTTTTATGGTCATTAAGCAAACGGAGGTTGATGCTGAAGAACTAAATCAATCACTTCTAGTGCACCTTCTCGTTCATTACTTAGTGTTGTATAAGGTGCTACTGCTTTTAAAGCTTCAATAGCATTTTCAACCGCAAACCCATAACCTGCTGCTTTGATCATCTGGATATCATTATTGTTATCGCCAATCGCAACCACTTGATTGGCTTCAATCTGCCATTTTTGTAGTAATAGCTTCAAACCATGCGCTTTATGTTGATCTGGAAGGATCAAATCAATAAAACCAAAGCCACTAGAAACAGGCACTAAAACCTTATCTGCTACGAAGTTTTGCTTCTGAAAATGTTCAAAAATTGCAAAACTTTCGTTTTCCTGAGCAGTAAAAGTAATTTTACACACCAGATCATCTAACGTATAAAAGTCATCGATAACTGTCAGCTTCTCAAAATATCGAGCGACTTTAGCGTAGTCCTCTGCATTCATACTCCTATGTACATAAGCACTCTGTTTCCCACAGATCACCATGGTCGAGGTATACGCAGGGTCAATCGCTTTTAGAATCTTACCAAACTGTTCTTTGCTTAAATGAGCAAAAGCGAGTTCTTGCCCTGCATCTACAACATGTGCTCCATTTTCTGCAATGAAAGCAATTTCATGATTAATTTCTGGAAAATAAGTAACAAGCTTTGCAAGTTGGTTACCACTGGCCACCACAAAATGAATATTATTTTGTTTTAGTTGTTCATACTGTTTTAAAAAACGTGCTTTGTTGTACTGCTTCTTAGAATTAAGAAAAGTCCCATCCATATCTACCGCTAAAATTTTTACTGCCATTAATGATCTAGGTCTCTTACTAAAATCTTATTAAATCAAATTTAGCTTTACTTTTCATGACACTTTTACAGTTTTCTATCTATTATTTTTTAAAATTTTTACACAGCTCCATCTCATTTTTTGCACAGGTCATTTTTTAGCAAAGCTTAATAAAAAAACAGACAATAAAATATCCAATACGTATAAAAAAAGAACGCCAAAGCGTTCTTTTTTCATATATTTTGTGTAGAGAGTAAACGGTTGATCTCTTTTTGTTTATTTTACCAACATTTTATCCATACGGTTATCAACACAGTTATCCATAAAGTTATAAACAAAGTTATCCACAAGTTTACTCTCAGCTTAATAAGCTTTTTTAAACGCTCACAGTACCAACTCTAGCAAGCTCTGCACGCATTTGATCAATTACAACTTTATAATCTGGTTGACCAAAAATTGCTGAACCAGCAACAAACATATCTGCACCAGCTTCTGCAATTTCACGGATATTTGCAGGACCAACACCACCATCTACTTCTAAGCGAATATCTCGACCACTTGCATCAATAATTTTACGAGCTTCACGTAATTTTTCTAAAGTCATTGGAATGAACTTTTGTCCGCCAAAACCTGGGTTTACACTCATTAATAAAATTTGGTCAACTTTATCAAGTACGTAGTCCAAATAATGTAATGGGGTTGCTGGATTGAAAACTAGACCTGCTTTAGCACCACCAGACTTAATAAGCTGTAGTGAACGGTCAATATGGTGAGATGCTTCTGGGTGAAACGTAATAATATCTGCGCCAGCTTCTAGGAAATCGCCAATAATACGATCAACTGGAGATACCATTAAATGCACATCAATAGGAGCTTTAACACCATATTTTTTTAGAGCCTTACACACCCCTGCACCAAAAGTTAAGTTTGGAACATAGTGATTATCCATAACGTCAAAATGCACTACATCTGCACCTGCAGCTAACACTTTGTCTACATCTTCGCCTAAACGAGCAAAATCGGCAGATAAAATAGAAGGAGCAATCAAATAAGGCTTGGACATAGGTGGATGACCTGGCTAGAAGTTTAAGGAGAGGCTAAAAATTATAACAAAAAAGAACCTAGTTGGCCCGCTCTTCCTTGCTTAAATGGCAACATTTCAAACTTGCAACGTAACGTTGCTACTATAGAATGCTAAGTGCCAAACGAATTTGTTAAGGTACATTAAACCAATGTGAGGATTGATAATGAAAAGCACAACTCATCTATTAACAAATGATGGTAAACGCATTGCAAAACGTCTAGTTAATCATTGGAAACATAAGTTTGAAGTACAAGAAACTGAGCAAGATTTTAAAATCTTAATGCCTACAGCAACCATTACGCTTGCACCAGAAACAGAGCAATTAAATGTTGCTATTGATAGCCAGTTAGATGACCATGACCACTTGGAAAAAGTTGTCCTTGATCATCTAAACCGTATGGCTCAACAAGAATTTCAGGTGGAATGGCAGCACTAATTATTAGCCAGCGACCTTTTCCAACTGGATTGCATGAAACTGTAAGTGCTCATCCATAAAGGTCTGGATAAAATAATAGCCATGATCATAGCCAGCATGTTGTCTTAAAGTTAAAGGCTGTCCTGCTTTTAAACATGCTTGCTTAAATTTTTCAGGGTGAAGTTGTTCATAAAATTGGTCATCTAATCCCTGATCAACCAAAATTTCACTAAAAACTGCACCATTTTTTAAGACTAAAGCTGTAGCATCATGAGCCAACCAGCTATCGCGGTCTGTACCTAAATAATGGCTAAATGCTTTTTCACCCCATGCACATTCACTTGGCGCGCAAATCGGTGCAAATGCAGATACCGACTTAAACTTGTCAGGATATTTAAAAGCTAAAGTTAAGGCACCATGGCCCCCCATCGAATGTCCGAAGACACCAACTTGTTTAGCATTTACCGGAAAACTTTTTAAAATGAGTGGATATAACTCATCAATTAAATAGCTTTCCATCTGATAATGCTCAGACCAAGGCGCTTGCGTTGCATTAATATAAAAGCCAGCACCTTGCCCTATATCCCAATGGTCACCTACAGCGACTTGTTCACCACGAGGAGAAGTATCAGGTGTAATCAATATAAGACTAAGCTGGGCTGCCATATGCTGTGCATGTGCCTTAATGGCAAAAGTTTCTTCAGTACACGTTAAACCCGCTAAGTAAAACAAAGTTGAGCAAGGTTTACCTTCTAAAGCAGCAGGTGGCAAATAAACACCAAACTTAGTAGAGCCCTTTAATAATTGAGAATCAAACTGATAAATGCGCTGCTCACCCTCAAAGCAGCGGTTTTTTTGCAGGAGTTGCATCGTTTTTAGCCTCTGTTTGTGTCTGAGCAATATTTACACTACCTGTGCTTTGCTGTGGGAAAAGATATTTTTCCAACTGAGGTAGCATAAGCTCCATATTCTTACCAATCATCCATTGCGGCTCTGAAGGTTCTACACCTTGAGCGACTTCCCATTTGGTTACGGTTTGCTTAGCGGCATTAAACGAATCTTTCATTGAAGACTGCTCTCGCATCGCCAAGTCAAAGAAAGCTCGTCCAAAATACGTATAATCAGCTTCGTTATTACAGCCAAAAGAAGTTTTATCCGCCGCAGATGCAGTAATAATTAAAGTATCAGGCGACTGTAATGCAGGAATAAAACTTCCTGAATAACAAGCAGAAATGACAATTACACGCCAACGAATCCCCGCTTTATCGAGCGTTTCACGTAACCATTTCGGATCGACTTGCCCCAAATCTAGCGGTGCATTTTCAATTTCAAAATGGTTTTGTTCACCATGTGATGTCATATATAAAAATAACACATCACTATCACGGTTCATTTGCTGGCCCATACGGCGTAGAGCCAACTCTATACTAGTTTTAGACGCAATCGGAATTTCGGTTCGAGTATCTGGATTATTGACTAGCATCATCGAACGTCCGACAGTACCGAAACGTGTATCGAATTGTTCTTTAATACGAACTACTTCCGATTTAAAAACGTCTTGGTAACTGTCGCCCGCAACACCTAAGAAATACCAGTGGCTTTTCGCTAGCTCACCATACTGGACTTGCTCTAACGCATCATGAAGTAACTTACTTTGTGCATAGAAAGCATCTTCGGCAAAGGTAGGTGGGGAGTCTTCTACTTTCCAAATAGGCTGATCTTTTACGGAAAGTTGCCAAACAACCATAGTTGCAATGGTCGCAACCATGACCAACGCCCGTTCCCACCAAGGCCATTTCAACTCACGCGAGAAAACCCAAATAACTGCCAAACTTTGCCACACAAAAAGTGCCACAAACAGACTCGGTAAAATACCGTTATAAATAGCGTCGGGAACAAAGTTCAAATAACCATTAGAGCCCAGATATTGAATTAAACACTGTATTAATAAAATATTGGTATCTAAAACTAGCCACAGTAAGGCTGGAACTAACATTAAACGCGGCTGATTAATACGCTGTGATAAAAAAATACCAACAATAAGCGCAATAAAAGGCCAGAGTGCGTACCCAATTAGGCCTTGGGAGTTAAAATCACCCATTTGACCAGCTACGAGCCAGCTATAAAGTGAGTTGGTACATCCGCCTAATATTCCCCAAACTATAAGTTGAAGAATAGAGGGATGTACGATCTGTAAGGAACGTCTTGACCCCAAAAATAACCACATTCCGGCAAGCTGGTTACTTTTAAAATCATGCCAAAAGTTAATGGAAGGTTTGAGATCAATCATAAAAAGGTTTCAAAAATTTCGTTTTTGTCAGGCATCATAAGTGTATGCCTGCTAAGAATTTTAGCAATCATGCTTTTGAACTATATCACATATATTTGTGCATTATTCAAGCAATAAAACTTAACCTTACATAAGCTTACTGAAAGTAAGCATCAAAACGACAAGCATCCCCCTGCCACTGATGAGCTGGCTCTTGATTTGCTAAAAAAACAGCATGTCGTGGACGTTTTACAATCACTCGCTTTGCAACTTTTTTAGCTAGCTCAAGCAAATGATCACCCAAATCCATTTCTCCATCTTCGGGTAAAAGTAAATGCAAAAGCTGCATCTGCTTTTTGACCTGGGCTTGTTTTTTAATTGCTTGTTGGTTTTGGTCGCGCTGTGGGAACATCGGGTCAAGGTAGACTACATCAACTGTTTGTGCATCTTGATCTAATTGCTGTAAATAACTTGCAGAGTCAGCAAAGATTAGTTGAATACGATCTATAAATTGACTTAAAAATGGATCACGCTGTGCCTGAGCTTTTGAATCTTCAAGTAAAGTAAATAAAATCGGATGACGCTCAACAAGCTGGATTTGGGCCCCCAGATAAGCCATAAGTAAGCTGTCATGACCTAAGCCCGCTGTAGCATCGACCAGTACTGGCTTTTCCCCTAACTGACAAGCACGAGCAATCATTTCCGATTTAAGACTTGCTCGTTTTAAACGTGGGATTTCAGCTTTCCAGTCAGGCTGCATTTTCATGCCGTTCGCAGATAACCAAAGTCCGTTTTCATCTACACAAAGTGCTAATTCAGGATTTAAACGTAAAAAACGGGCATTGAGCTTTTCAATCGGCTGTAAATCGGCAGTCACGCCTCTAGAAGAAAGCACAGCTTGGTAATGCTGTGCTTGTTCTTGAAAATCCACTTCAAAATATATATGCATGCGCAGTGCCTTTACTTTGCTTTACCCTGATCCGCAATTTTTTTCCATGCATCATCACGCAAGTAAACCGGTAAAGCATGTTCAGCATCAACCCACTGCTTTTGGGCAGCATAGACACGTGCAATCGAAGCAATGTCCTGTGCAGTGGCAGTGATTGTTTGATACTCTGCATCAGCTTGAAGAAGTTTAGCACCTGAACCAATCAAGCAATGCTTTGCATAGGCAGCCGCTTGCTCGTAGTTCATTAATTTTTCTTCATCGATACACTGCATGATGCCTTGCTCATCTAGAACAAAACTTGCAATGTAAACTTCGTTCATACGTGCATCGAGTACCGCAGTTACCTGCTCTAAACCTTCAAGTCGGTAAGCCGCTTGTGCGAGAGCTTGTAAGGTAGAAACGGGAACCACAGGTAAATCTTGTGACCAAGCTAAAGCCTGAGCAACAGCAGCATTAATTCGAACACCACTAAAAGAACCCGGCCCTCGGCTAAAGGCAATTGCATCTAAACCAGCTACGTCAAGTCCGGTTTCTTGTAACCCTTGCTCAATCATTGGCAGAATGGTCTGAGTTTGTGCTTTCGCTCGCGTATCGAGTTGGAAAAAGAGTTCTTGGGTTTCATTGATTAATGAAATGGAACATTGCTCGTTTGCAGTTTCCAACGCCAGCAGTTTCATGCACAACCTTAGTATTCAATCAGATTAAAAACGGAAGTAATGATACCCCACTCGGCCCTGTTAGGCGAGTTGTTCCTATCTAAATAAAAATGCCAAGCGAGTGCTTGGCATAGAAAATATCTTACTAAAATTTTAAAAGTGAAATTCTTTCAAATCGGCATAGCTTTTAAAGTGTTCAGCATAATGTAGTGCGCTCAAACGTATTTTTGCCGCGCCATCTTCATCCAAAGTTTTCACAATTTTTCCTGGTGAACCCATCACTACTGAGTTATCTGGAATCACTTTACCTTCTGGTATTAAAGCATTAGCACCGATAATACAATTTTTACCAATCACAGCCCGATTTAAAATGACGGCGTTCATACCAATCAGGCTATTATCACCAATTGTACAACCATGCAGCATGACTTTATGTCCGACCGTGACATATTCACCAATATTTAGCTCAAGTCCAGCATCAGTATGTAATACCGAATTTTCTTGAATATTAGAAAAATTACCAATGCGCACTATACAATTATCGGCACGTACTACAGCACCAAACCAAATACTGACCTGACGGCCTAATTCTACTTGTCCAATAAGCGTTGCGGTTGGAGCAACCCAGCCATCCCATGGCTCATGTAAGGCTTTTGGATGCTGTCCTTGATAGCTATACATCATAATTTATCAGTCCTGATCTTTATTTTTTATGAGAAAATTTTGGCATTCCAAACGTTGGTGAGTTCAGTAGAAATGGCCACTCTTTTTGGTAGCCTAAACCATATTTAAATAAGGCAATTAACATCCGCGCTGTGAGTCCCCAAATAATTTCATTATCAATCTGCAAGCTTGGGAAGTATAAAGATTGATGAGCATATCGAACTTCATATGGCGTCGGACGCGTCTCTATAAGTTGCTGTAAAGGCACAAAGAAAATTCGATCAATTTCGGTGGGCTGAGGAATTAAAGTTACCTCAGGAGGAATAAGCCCAACAATCGGTTTTACAGACAAGCCACTTCTTGCACGTTGCATAGGCAGATCACCTAGCAACTGTACATCAAACGGATTTAAAGCCGTCTCTTCTTGAGCCTCTCTTAGCGCTACAACAATATTACTTGTATCACTAGGGTCACGTTTGCCACCCGGAAAAGAAACCTCCCCCGCATGGTTGTTCATATGTATTGAACGGCGTGTAAGCAGTACCTTAGGATTATTTTCATTTGTAATCGCAATCAGTACTGCAGCTTGTGCTTCTTGTATGCGGGTGGAAAAGCGCAATCTTTGCTGTAACTTTTGTGTTAGCAAGTGCTCTTCCATACCATTCACCTATTATTCTGTCTCTCTTTGCATCATATCTGAAAATCAAACTTAGGGAATAGAGTTGATGCGTAAGTCTAAAAATTCAGTTATGCTGAGGCATCTCTATACTCGATGATAATTATGAGTTTCTGTGTAGCGTGTGGGCATAAAACCGAACAAAAAATTCCTTTAGGTGATCATAAAGTACGCCGTGTTTGTACTCATTGTGGAAATATTCATTATGAAAACCCCAAAGTAATCTGCGGTGCCTTAGCGTTATGGGAAGATAAAGTACTCCTCTGCCGTCGTGCAATTGAACCTCGTTATGGCTTATGGACTTTGCCCGCTGGTTATATGGAGTTGTTCGAAACCATGGAACAAGGTGCGGCGCGAGAAACTCGTGAAGAGGCAGAAGCCGAAATTGAAATAGAACAACTTTACTGTATGTACAATATTCCTCGTATTGGTCAAATTTATGTACTTTTCAAAGCCCAGCTAAAAGATGGACTTTTTGGTGCGGGTGAAGAAAGCATAGAGAGCCGATTATTCGAAGAGCATGAGATTCCATGGGGTGAACTTGCCTTTCCGAGTGTCGAACACACACTCAGACATTATTTTGAAGATCGTAAAAAACAAGTTTTTCCAACGCACCTAGAAACACTAGGAACTCGTTTAGACCATACAGGGTAATTTAGTTAATAAAAAAGACCGCTTTCGCGGTCTTTTTTTTATGGTTTTTATTTTGTCTTAATTTGATAACAATCAGCCGTTCTAATCGTTATCGTTCCACTCATTCGCTCAGCTAAAGCTTTATCCTCTTCTGTAGGAGCTGGGCTCACATCCTTAATATTATTATAGACTCGTTGATAGAAGGCATATGGATTTAACCATGAAACTGTCTTGTTATCATAAGTTGTAAGGTTAATACCATTTAACTGCCCTTGTAATAAGTTGGCAACGTTAATTTTTGCCCCACTTACAATCAGTGTTTGACTACCAGTTGCAGTAGTACCTTGAACAACATTCGAATTTAAACCAGCCAAAATACCATTGAGATTACCGAGCTTCGGTTCAGCAAAAATCATTTTTACTGTAATTGATTTGTCATTTGAAGAAGACTCTGTACCACCGGTTGTCCCTATACGATACTGTTGAACGCCATTGTTATCAATTAAAGTGTTATCTGAGACCACTCCACACTGTCCAGACATATCTGTTGCTGTTGCATTAGGTTTAATATCAGTACGAATGTCACCATTTTCATCAATCACAATACCTAAATCGATTGGTGAAATTCCAGCAGTATCAAATTTAATATTTAAAGTACCATATAACGGGAAAATATAAGTTTGCCCTGAGCTCACATTTTTTGAAGTTCTAAAGATATCTTTTGCAAGATAACTTGCTGGAGTTACTTTATAGATGTCTAGTGAACCATTATAGTTTTGATTACCTATACTCTGGCGCCATAACGCATATTGTTGAGGATTTGGTGTTTTACTATTTGTTGCACCTAAATAAAGACTTTCGCGACCAGCAATAAATGAATCATTTAATAATTTACCTTGATAAATCAGTAAATCTTCAGCGCTATTAGCTGAAGCTTTTAAATGGAATGGTTGCGTCGATTTAATCTCAGCTTGTAATGGATCGAGCCATGTGGTTTGAGCATTCGCTGTAAGTTGAGCTGGCTTAGATTTAGTCAATACTTCCATTACTGCTGTAACTGTTGAGTTACTTGTAGTAGTACTTGTACCTTTCCACTGTAAGCCGTAACCAAATGTATAACCTTGACGATCTGAGAGTAAAAATAAATTGCCTATTACGTGTTGGGTATTAGCAGCATTTTTTGGACAATCCGCTAAATTAGCTAAATTACATCCATAAAAATTTTCTGAAATTAAGTTTGGTTGAGCTAAGGTCAAGTAATCTGACTGATATAAACCTACCAAACTCAAATGAGCCAATTGAGTTACTAAAGCAAAAGCCTGATTATCATCAATTTGGCTAACATCTAACCAAGGTTTCAAGATACTGGCGTATGCTCCACTTTGCCATTCAGCAGCAGTAATATTTTGAAGTACTACATTTAGCGTATTTTTCTTATCTTCGGTAAATAGTGTAGGTTGTATATCTCCCACTACATTATCACCACGCTCTAAACCAACGCTTTGAAAGAGTTTAACCAAGGCCATTGCTACACGGATGGTTGGATCATTTTGACTTAATGAAGCAGGTGCTACACCTGTTAAAGCCGTAGCCATATCCATAACTTTCAAACGTGGCGGAACGACCACCTTAATCTTTGAAATATTATCTAATTGAACAGAACCTAAATCGATCTTTGTTTTAGTTTGAGTGCCTTGTAAAAAGAAATTTGCTGTATCACCAAGTTTACATGTACCAACCACACTGTTTCCTGAAGCTTTGGTAACAAAACTCTGATTTGCAGCACTACTACAGGTAAAATTAAGACCAGCAATGGGATAATCGAGTGAAAACTGTAAGCAGTCACTATTTGATGCATCACAACTTCCATTTGCATTTGAACTACCAGAACCACTTGTAGGATCTTCATTAATGGTTGAGCTACCACCGCCACAACCATTCAGCATGATTGCTAATGTGGTTAATGCAAAAGGCCATAATAATTTTTTATTCATTAGATACCCTACTTATTTTTAACGTAATACTGAAATTTGAATCTGTCCCTGATTTGATAACTCTTGTTCTGCTACATCTATCGAAGAAGATAAAGGAGTTAACATCATATAACGTGCATGAGGCGGCACTCTTAAAGTACCTTGAATCGATGCATGTTGTAATATCGTAGAAGGATAAGACTTGCTCTTGAAACCACTTGCCCCTTCTAAAATACAGCCCTTCTCATCTAAGAATATAGCTAAAGGCCAATAATATAGAGGTGCGGAATTACTCGCTGCAAATGACATAAGTTGTAAATGTTGTACAGATGGATCTAGTTTTACCAACTCATATTCAAACTTTTCTTTTAATGGCTTTCGAGGCCATAAATTTACTTCTTTTTTAGCTCCAAGCACTTTGATTGACTTTTTATAGCCTTGAACAAAACATTTATCTTGCTCAAAAGTCGTTTCTAATTCTTTTTGAGACAGTCGTATATAAGTTGGAGCTAAAACAATCGCTCCTTGATCTTCCTGAGATTGCTTATTAAACAATTGTTCTAAAGTAGACTTGCTTACACCTTTTTTTCTTTCGATAAACTCTGTTCTTCCAAGTCCATCCGGCATAACATAAAAGCGTTTTTTACCTTCAAGATTAAATTCCTGATCTTCAAGATATTCATTATTTACATACTCTACGCCATCAATACTTGTAAATTTAGATCGATCATTTGAAGGATCTGGTATTGAAACAGTTTGAGAAGTACTTTGTGAAGATGAATAAACTTTTGCTGGAACACTTTCTGTCTTAACGCTACTAGTCTGTTTTTTAACTTCCTCCTTCTGAGCTTTACTCATTCTTAAAGGAAGCTCCGGTGCAGTCGGTGCAGTCGGTGCAGTCGGTGCAGTCGGTGCAGTCGGTGCAGTCGGTGCAGTCGGTGCAGTCGGTGCAGTCGGTGCAGTCGGTGCAGTCGGTGCAGTCGGTGCAGTCGGTGCAGTATTTAATTTTTTTGTAGGAGGTGGTTCAAACTTTTTAAGCTCTTTTGAATTCTGAACATTTTCTTTAGATGCTTCTTGAACAGGTGTAGCATTTACATGCGGTTGTACAACTTGTTTCGGTGCTTC
Source organism: Acinetobacter nosocomialis (assembly GCF_041021905.1). NCBI lineage: Bacteria > Pseudomonadati > Pseudomonadota > Gammaproteobacteria > Moraxellales > Moraxellaceae > Acinetobacter > Acinetobacter nosocomialis. The sequence continues at coordinate 742,643 of NZ_CP157432.1, read as the reverse complement.
TACTTTACTCTTGGATTGCTTTTGTTCTACTTTTTTACTGGGTACAATCATTGGACGACCATCTGGACCAATGATTGTAAAGAAACCATCTGCATAAGATACAGAAACGCTTGCTACTGCAATACATAAAGTCGAGATAGCAAATTTAGGTCGAAACATCGATTTATATTGTTTTACCATTTTGTTCTATAGCTCAAACCAAGCACTGTGATTTTTGTATTCGTTTTTACATCTAGGCCCGAATAAGGGTTTAATAAAATATTATCGACACCACACTTATTCGACAATGTACTCGTACAAGCTGGAATATTGTCACGACTACGCAAGAAACCCACTGAAAGGTCTAGATCTGTATCTGCGTCAAAACGATAACCTAAGCCAAGACCAAATAATTGTGCATTATTGATCGGGACCATAGTATTACGTTTATCATCAGGTATCGAACTAGCTCGAGGCTCGTAACCAGCCCTTAATTTCAAACGATCGGTTGCTGAATATTCAAGACCAATTCCCCAACTCCACGGCGAGGTAAATTTCAATGGCAATGCCAATGAATTATCGGTAACGTCATTAGATAAAAGCTTAGCCACTTTTAATAGCGTAATTTGACGATCGAACTCAAACTTAAACTTATCCCAAGCCGAATAGTCAGTCCATCCTACGTCAAAATTAACTTGCAAATCGGGTAAGATTTTATACTTAATACCTGCTTGAAAATGTGCAGGGTATTCAAGATCCATAGCGACTAAACCAGACTCAATATTAGGTACATTGCCCGGTAGACCTAGAATTGCAGCTAAAATTTGTCCTGTAGCAGATGAGTTAAGACCCTTAATAAGTTCTTGAGGTGCTCTGGCATTATCAATCATATACTTGCCTTTTAAACGCATTTTGGCAGCACTTTGATAAACCATACCAAAGCCAAAATCATCAGTTGGCTCCCAGAGTAAACCTAGGTTATAACTTGGGCTTAATGATTGTTCTAAAGACACTTGTAATGCGCCCATTTTATTAAATGGATTCATGCCTTCTTGAGCATTACACATACCAAATAATAGTAAGTCCGTAATCATGTCACTATTATTTTTAAAAGGTGCACATACCACTTCATCAACCATACGCAATACACCAATCATCTCATTGGGAAAACGTAGATCGGTTTTCAGTGCGATTGCGTTATAGGACATTCCTACTGAAGCACCAAGTGATAAATGGTCATTTACTTGATAACCAAAAGATGGTGATAAATAGGTAATTCTCTCTACTGCAACTTGCTGCCCCATATAGTTACCAGGGTTACCATTCTCTGCTCCAAACCCTGCTACCAAGGGTGCATATACTGCTGTTGCATAAGTAACTTTTGAACCAGGTGGCTTATAGGCGATTCCGGCTGTAGGAGCAACTAGAGGATATCCTGCTCCAAGATCAACCATTTTTTTTAGGATCGGCACATATAAGCTTGCGTACTCGACGTCACCATGTACTGTCCCTTTGAAATCTGTACAGATATTAGCAGAAACTTCCGGACCATCATTACAAACGAGAGGGTCATCTGAATAACCAAAAATGTTATAACCAGGGGGCGCAGAAAACTCACGCTGAATATCAAAGTTAGCAAGAATTCCCTGTACATCGGTTTGCAACCCATCAATTTTTGCTAAGGCTGCGGGGTTAAAATGAACTGCACTAATACCTGGAGGATCTGCAGTTACAGCATTCCCCATCGATAGTGAGCGAATATCAACAGCTAAGTTTTGTCCTAATTGAGCATTGGCAAAGCTAGAAAAACCGGAGATAACAATTGCCGCCGTTAGAGGACATAATTTAGGATATTTCACCTGCATATCTCCTTATTTTTGTTTTTTGTTAAAACCTAAAATATCTAACGGGAACGACAAACCAAGTGAAATATCTGGTGCATCTTCTGTTAAACCAATGCCAACAGTACCGTTAACAATGGTATCTGGCGAAACACGAACACCTAGAGCAAAAGATAACATTCCGCTACTTTGGTCTGGTGATTTATAAGACTCTCCATTATTAAATTGGAATTCGGCATTCATGTTGAAACTTTGCTGATATGACATCGTTAGAGACACGTCATAGTTAAACGAGTATGCAAAACCAAATGAGAAACCACCGCTAATCCCAGGATCAAAAGATTCTAAAATACGTGAACCGCGTGCTTGGTTAAGACCGCTTTCTTTAAAACCATAGTTAGCGGATGCAGAAGCAAAGAGAACGACTGGATCAATATATTTACGGGTACTCGCTCCTACACCAACAGAATAATAACCTTTACCTGTTGACAACTCATCTAAACCGATCTCATAAGGACTATCACCTGTTTTAGTAGATACACTACCAAAAAGTACGAGTGGCAAACGTCCTTGCTTTAACGGGAAAGGTTCCCAACGTGCACCCAAAGAAATATCCCCTAAACCAGCTGTTGTTTTATCTTTAATAATTTCAGACTTTGCAACGAAAGGAAGAGTTGCTGATAGAGTTAAGTTATCTAATATCCCATACTGAAAGGTGAAACTGTTCGTCAATGTATGGTTAGCATCTTCCTCAACACGTAAACGGTTAAGTTGAGAAGAACTATCCGATAAAGCCAAATCAATACGGGTATCGCGGTAGTAAGTGTAATCAAGGTCATAATAAGAAGAAATTACGCCCTTCTTAATCAAAGAATATTGGCGTTCATTTGAAGTAAATACTTCTTGTAAATTTGTTTCCTGACTAGCATCACCTTCTTTTTTCTGTAACGCACTTGCAGCTTGATGTGCCTCACTATTTGGAGCTGGGGCTGCGGCATTCGTATCTACTGCATTCGATGCTTGCGTAGTATTATCTGTTGTAGCTGAACTAGAGGTTGTAGCTTCTGAAGAGTTAGAGCTTTCTGTTCCATTTGCTACAGCCTGATTCGAACCAGATACTTGAGGTTGTTGTACTTGATCTTCGGCATAGATTGTCCCTGTAATGGCACTCATACTTAAGGCCAACACACTCATCTTCATCCATCGATTATTCATGTTTTTCCCACCCAATTTATTTATTTTACTAACTTTAAATTTGTCTATTTACGTTTGTAATAAAGACGCATATAGGTTTCTATCGGCTTTCCATATGTTGCAGAATGACTATCGCTGTCTAGCACAAGTCTCATGGTTGAAGCTTTATTTGCCGTACGTTCGTAATTAAACGCTGGATATTGCACATCAACAAAAGCATATTTATTGACCGTTGCATCTTCGACATGACGCATATCTGCATCTTTTAATGCCAATAGATCTTTACGCTGTGATTCAGGAACAGAAATAACAAATAAAGTATTATTATCCCAAATTTGTTTAAAACGACTTTCATCAAAGCTGATATTCCCTAAAGCAGGGTCAGCTACATATACTCTTCCATCTTTATAAGCTTTATATACGACAAAATGTTTAAAACCAGCATATGAAATAGGCACAATTGCAGGCTGACCGAGTTTAACTAAATCAGAAAACTCACCTCGGTAACCACCGCTGTCTAAACCAATTGCTGTGACAAAACGCTTCATATCAAGTAATGAGAAACTTCGGCGTTCAATAATGCGCTGATATTCACCATATTGAAGCAAACCACTCATTGTTTGCTGTTCAGTTAAACTCGTTCCCACATAGCCATTTAATAAAGTCGTAAGTGCAGCAGAGCCACAACTATAATCATAGGCTTGTCGAACAATGCCACGAAACTGGTCTTCTACAGCCGGTTTTATTGTGACAGGTTCAATATGGTTTCGATGAAATGATAAATTACGTGAATCGGCAGTCTCTGTATAATAAACAGTTCCCGGCGGCTTTTTTTCTATTTCGAAGGCTTCTGTCGCAAAGTAATACATCAATGCTGAGCCTAAAACTATCTCTAACATAAGCACTTGGTCTAAATGGTGGCCTAACTGGCCTTATTCATTTTATTCTTAGAGCAATAGCTCTACATCCCTGTGTGTTGAAGATACCTTTTTTTTTTGTAAAAAACAGCTTTTTTTTAATCTTTTTGATGAATGCATAGTTTTACATTTATAAACTGTTAATTAATTCTCATTTCAAATGTTTTATATTCTTTCTTATTATATAAGCTAATATTATTTAAATAGAAAAGTATAGATATTAGTTTTATTAAGATAAATAAAAAAGCGCGTATAAACGCGCTTTTTATCAGTCTTTAAATTAGTGACCAGAAATAGTAATTGTAGAAGTCCCTACATTTAAACCTTGAATTTCTAAATCACCAATTGAAGCATTACCCGCTGCACCTAGGTGTACGCCCTGTGCATAAACGTTCATACCTTGCGTACTGTTATTTTGGATACGTAAGCCTGTAGGAACAACAGAAATATTCGCATTTACATCCAAGTCACCCGTTGTATTACCTGAACCACGAACCATTACTTTGTCTAGGACAATTTTACCACCACCAGCAGCATCATTAATACCGAAGTTAGATAGTGTTAAACCACCTTGCAAGCTAGAGTTCACTTTGATCATTGCGCCTTGCGGAGTTGAACCTAACTGAACATTTGCAGAAATTTGACCCAAAGATAAATCTAAACCAGAGATAATTTCAGTTGGAGCAGTTTCAGTAATACCACGTACAGCCGTAGTTGTATTTAATGTACCAGAAGTACCTACACCAATTGAACCAACATGCACGTCAACCGCACCTACTGTTGCTGCAACGTTTAAGAAAGCACCATTTGAACCTGAAGCACCATTTGTATCAATCGCTAAATCTAAAAGGTTACCTGTACCTTTTTGAGTTACCGTAACACCACTAATTGCGATTGAACCCGCTGTACCTGAAGCGCCAGTAATACCTGTTGATGTTGCTAAACCATCATTATCGTGTAGGTATAATTTATCGATAGAAATACCACCAGAACCCAAAGCAATACCGATATTAATACCGTCTTGACCTGTAGCAGCACTAAGCGCTGCATCATCCATTGATTGCATTGCCATAGCATTTGCACTGATAGCTAAAGAAGAAACTAAAGCAAGTTTAGTGAACATTTTCATTGAGCACTCTCCCAAGAGCATTTATTTTTTGACTTAACCACTCTTACTGTCTCAAGTTGCATTTTTCTTTTGTGGCAACCGAAACTTCCAATCCTTGAGTAGTTTTGCTTAGCAATTACTAAATTACAGCTACGTTAATTTTTGTTCAACTACTGTAATGCATTTTTTGCCAATTACCCGACAAACGGTACCGATATTGATCGCCCGTTCGAATTCATAAATTATTAGCAAAACTGAAGAATTGTTCGGTTGTTTTTTCCACGAAATATTAAACTCTTTCGACTCATCCGTTTGATGGACTAGAAGTTGTAGTAAACTATGTCACCTCTTCCAAGTACTTATATGTTTAAAATGTCTCAGTTAAAGAAAAAAATCTCTTTAGAAAGCTCTCAATCTGCTGCCGATATTTTAAAAAAATTAGAAGAGTTAATCGGGCTTGTATATCTTCATGATGACAACAATCCGGTTATTGGGTTTCTTCCAAATAAATATTTAATTATTCAAAATCATAAAAATTTTTTATTTGAAAAATCGGACTTAAATAATTATCAAACTTCATCTGACATACAGAGTCTTATAGATTTTTCTCAATTTCAATCCCCAGATCTAAAAAACAAAAATATTGAAACTATAAGCTTTAATGGAGGATATATTGGTTTTATTAGCTATGACTTCTCTGCGAATCAATTTATAAATAATCAATTACATGAACAACCTTCTTTATTTATAGGTTGCTATCATTCTTTTATTAAAAATATAAATAATGAATGGTATTTTTTTAGCGATGACAATAATGCATTAGAAATTTTTAAATATATTTCAGATTTACTCAAAAAAAATTCTTCTAAATTAAAAAATAATAGTTTTAAATTAGAAGAAAATATTCATCCTCGTTGGACTAAAAATAAATACTTAACTGCCTTTTATAAAATACAAGAATATATTAAAGCAGGAGATTGTTATCAAATTAACCTTACTCAAGAATTCAGTGCAAATTTTACCGGCTCATTATTAAATAAAGCAGAAGAGTTGTGGAATTTAACTAATGCTCCATATGCTGGTTATTTGAAGTTAGAAAATTTTGAGTTATTAAGCTGCTCTCCTGAATTATTTATTGAGTTTGATGTAGATAAGCAAATTAAAACCAGACCGATCAAAGGTACTATGCCTCGTTTTAAAAATGAAGAACAAGATTTACTTTCAAAGCAAACCTTAAAAAACTCTAAAAAAGATCAAGCAGAAAATGTCATGATTGTTGATTTATTACGTAATGATTTGAGCATTTATGCCAATACTGGCTCGGTAAAAACAACGAAGTTATTTGAAATTGAAAGTTTCAATCAAGTTCATCACATGGTAAGTGAAGTTACGGCTACACTTAAAAATGATATTAATCCTATGCAAATGTTACTCACTGCTTTACCAGGAGGTTCAATTACAGGAGCTCCTAAAATTCGGGCAATGCAAATTATTGAAGAGTTAGAAGGTGCGCCAAGAGGAGCATATTGCGGGACTCTGGGGTATTTTAATTTCGATGGCACGGGACGTTGGAATATTTTAATTCGCAGTTTTCAACAATATCAAAACCAACTCTCTATTTGGGCGGGTGGCGGTATTACGATTGCCTCAGAAGCTGAGGCTGAATATCAAGAAAGTCTTGATAAAATCTCTGCTATGCTGAACTTAATGAACAGCACAGCAGAATAAATATTAAAGAATATCTTGCTTCAATGTTTGAACTAAACGCGCATTTTGTTCATCAGTTCCAACCGTAATACGTAAAAACTGATTAATGCGAGGCTTATTGAAATAACGGACAATAACGCCCTGCTCACGCAACTTTTGTGCTAATTGCCCAGCATCATATTGCGAATGAGTAGCGAATATAAAATTCGCTTTCGATGGCAAGACGTTAAAGCCAAGTTCCGTTAAATCACGAACAAGTTTTTCTCGACTTATAATGACCTTTTGACACTGTTCTTCAAAATAGGCTTGATCTTCAAAAGAAGCGACAGCCGCTGCAATAGCAAATCGATCAATTGGATATGAATTAAAACTATTTTTTACCGCTTCAAGTGCTGCAATCAAATGTGACTGAGCAATCGCAAATCCAACGCGTAAACCAGCCAAAGAACGAGACTTTGAAGTTGTTTGGCACACCACAAGATTTTCATAACGGTTTATCAAACTTACAGCTGACTCAGCACCAAAATCAACATAAGCTTCATCAATCACAACCACACGGTCTGGATTAGCTTGTAACACTTGTTCAATCTCTGCCAAGCTTAACGCAATACTGGTTGGTGCATTTGGGTTGGTAATAATAACCCCACCATTAGGCTGAGTATAATCTTTGACATCAATCTCGAAATTCTCATTGAGTGGAATTTCTTTTGTTTTTGTTCCAAAAAACTGGCTATAAACTGGGTAAAAACTATAAGTAATATCCGGATACAGAATCGGTTCTTCTTGAAGGAAAAATGCTTTAAAAATATGAGCCAATACCTCATCAGAACCATTACCTACAAAAACTTGAGATACATCAATATCCTGTTGCTTAGCAATCGCTTGTTTTAAAGCTGTAGCATCCGGATCTGGATATAGACGAAGCGCATCAGCTTGTTCATGTAATACCGCTTGAACTGCTTCTACTACTTTGGGTGATGGCGGATATGGATTTTCGTTAGTATTTAACTTTAATAAATTTTGGATTTTTGGTTGTTCACCTGGCACATAAGGCTCTAGTTCACGAACCTCAGGACTCCAAAAACGCATTTGTGCTGTAGATACAGTCATAGTCTTATCTCAAAAAAGGGCTGAAAGTCAGCCCTGAATAATCATTAAAAATACTAAAAGGCTTAAAGCTTATTGATAACGATAACGAGCCGAACGTGCATGGGCATCAAGATTTTCTTGGACAGCAAGGACATCGGCCATCTTAGCTAATGTTTTAACGCCCTCTTTTGAGCACATGATCAAGCTAGAACGCTTTTGAAAATCATATACACCAAGTGGCGATGAGAAGCGCGCTGTACCAGATGTTGGTAATACGTGGTTTGGACCAGCACAGTAATCACCAATTGCTTCAGGTGTATAGCGTCCCATGAAAATTGCCCCGGCATGACGAATGTCTTCGCTCATTGCTTCAGCATCATCAAGACATAACTCCAAATGCTCTGGTGCAACCTGATTAATCAAATCAACAGCTTCTGTACGGTCTTTTACTAAAACTAAAGCCCCACGATTTTCAATCGATGTACGTGCAATATCAGCTTTTGGCAATTCACTTAAGTGTTTTTCAATTGCACACTCTACAGCTTCTAGCAATGCTTCATCTGGAGTAATGAAAATAGCTTGAGCCACTGTGTCATGTTCAGCTTGAGATAATACATCCATCGCTAACCATTCAGCGTTATTTACACCTTCTGCATATACTAAAATTTCAGAAGGCCCAGCAATCATATCGATACCAACCTGACCAAATACAGCACGTTTTGCTGCTGCTACAAATCGGTTTCCAGGGCCCGTAATTTTATCAACACGTGGAACGGTCTGAGTACCATAAGCTAAAGCAGCAACAGCTTGTGCACCACCAATAGTAAATACTCGGCTAACACCAGCTAAATAAGCAGCAGCTAAAACGAGTGGATTTAGTTCACCATTTGGCGCAGGCACAACCATAATAATTTCAGGTACACCTGCCACATGTGCAGGCACTGCATTCATAAGTACTGATGAAGGATAAGATGCAAGTCCGCCTGGTACGTAAATACCAACACGGTCAAGTGGAGTCACTTTTTGTCCTAAGGTGTTACCTAAATCATCTACATAAGTCCAGCTATCTTGTTTCTGAGCCTCATGAAATGTACGAATACGATCAGCCGCGAGTTGTAAGGCTTCACGAATCTCTTTGTTTAAACCATCAAAAGCAGCTTTAAGTTGTTGTTGAGACAATTCTAGATCGGAAAATTGATGCGCTGGATGTCGATCGAACTGTTGAGTAAGTTTTAAAACATGATCATCACCATGCTGACGAACATCAGCAATAATTTGATCTACTGTTTGAACTAAATTAGGATCATTAACAGTTTCAAAAGCTAAAAGCTCGGCAAAAACTTGTTTGAAGTTCTGATCTTGAGTCGATAAACGTCGCATCAATTTACCCACAAGGCGAAAAAGAAAAACCAAGTTTACTCTTTTTCTAGACTCTTGTGGGCATCATATCTACAACTATCGCAAAAGCATGATAGGAAATTACTTTTAACGTGATTGAACAGCATGTTCAAGTTGGGAAATGATAGGGTTTAATAAGCCTTGTTTACGTTTAAAGCTCGCTTTATTAACAATAAGGCGTGAAGATACTTTACAAATTTCTTCTAATGGTTCAAGACCATTTGCTCGCAAAGTATTTCCGGTATCCACGACGTCAACAATATAATCACCTAAACCAACGAGTGGTGCCAACTCCATAGAACCATAAAGCTTAATAACATCCACCTGCTCACCTAAGCTTGCATAGTATTGACGTGTTAGATTGACGTACTTAGTCGCAATTTTTAGACGACCTTTTGGACGTTCCATTCCTACTTTACCAGCAGTCATTAATTTACATTTCGCAATCTGCAGGTCTAATAACTCATAAACATGCTGAGCCCCATGTTCCATAAGCACGTCTTTACCGGCTACACCTAAGTCAGCTGCACCATTCTCAACATAAGTTGGCACATCAGACGCACGTAAAATCAAAATACGAACTTGCTTATGAGTGGTAGGAAAAATCAACTTACGCGATTTTTCCGGGTCTTCAAGCAGATTAATACCTGCTGTAGCAAGTAAAGGTAAAGTTTCTTTTAAAATACGTCCTTTACTCAGTGCCAAAGTCAAACCATGATCAAAATTACCCATTACGTTAAAATTAGGATCATCGTTTCTTACGTCATTCATTAACTTACTCGCTTAATTTTGGCACCTAAACCTTGAAGTTTTTCTTCGACATGCTCATAACCACGGTCAATATGGTAGATACGGTCAATTAATGTATCACCTTCAGCAACCAAAGCCGCTAAAACCAAAGAGAATGAAGCACGTAAATCTGTTGCCATTACAGGTGCTGCCTGTAATTTTTCAACACCAGTCACAACAGCATCATGACCTTCAACCTGAATATTAGCACCCATACGTGACAATTCAGGAACGTGCATGAAACGATTTTCAAAAATGGTTTCAGAAATCGTTGCAAAGCCACGACCAATTGCATTTACGGCCATAATTTGTGCTTGCATATCAGTCGGGAATTCAGGATGCGGCAATGTTCTAAAGCTTACTGCTTTAGGACGCTTACCCAACATATCCAATTCAATCCAGTCATCGCCACGGGTCACTTCAGCACCCATTTCTTCAAACTTGTCTAAAACAGATTCAAGTAATGAAGGATCTGTATGTGTTGTTTTTACACGACCACCAGTAATAGCCGCTGCAGCCAAGTAAGAACCTGTTTCAATACGGTCTGCAACAACTGCATATTCACAACCATGTAGACTTTCAACACCAGTAACAACGAGTGTATCGGTATCTATACCTTCAATTTTTGCGCCCATTTTAATAAGCATTTGGGCAAGGTCAGTAATTTCAGGTTCACGCGCAGCATTACGAATTGTAGTTATACCATCCGCTAAAGCAGCCGCCATTAAAATATTCTCAGTACCGCCGACAGTGACCATATCGAAGACTACTTCACCGCCTTTAAGTCGACCATCTACAGTCGCATGGACATAACCATTTTCGACTTCGATATGAGCACCTAACGCTTCTAAGGCTTTTAAGTGTTGATCTACTGGTCGAGAGCCAATTGCACATCCGCCAGGTAATGAAACTTTGGCATTTCCGTAACGCGCTAATAATGGTCCTAAAACCAAAATAGATGCACGCATTGTTTTTACAAGTTCATAAGGCGCAAACTGGTTATCTAAAGTCGAGGTATCAGCTTTGACAGTATCGTTTTCATAACTGATCGTGACGCCTAAACCACCAATTAATTTCACCAAAGTATTTACATCTTTAAGATTTGGAACATTGGTTAATGTAATTGGAGAGTCAGCAAGAATCATTGCCGCAAGTAATGGTAAAGCCGCATTTTTAGCACCAGAAATGCGTACTTCCCCTTCGAGCTTAACACCGCCCGTAATTAAAAATTTATCCATTAATATTTAAGCTCCGAAAAGGCTTGCTTTGCGCCATTCATCTTTGGTCATCGCACGAATTGTTACGGCATGAACTTCGCCACTTGCAATATAAGTATTTAATGGTGCATAAACTGCTTGTTGACGGGCAACAGTACGCTTACCTTCAAATTGATCATCCACAATACGGAGGTCAAATTTTCCAGCCTGTCCGCTCACCGCTACTTCCGCTTCAGGAAAAGCTTCTTTTAAAATTTGAGTGAGCTGTTCACTATTCATTGCAAAGACCTCTGGCACAACCTACGGTGTAAAACGAAGTATTTTACTATAACTTTTTCAAAGAATTCAGTACGTGTTTATATTTTATCAATAAAAAAGAGGCTATATTTCAAGCCTCTCTCAATTATTAAAAACTTATTAAATAGAAACAGCAACTTGTGAATACGTACATTGCATTTTCCGATATTTTAACAATTGTTTTTTTAGTTTTTCAGTCAGTTTTTTAATTGAAGTATACATATCATCTGCTGTTGCTTGAGCAAATAGTTCAATTCCCGGTAACCGGACTATTGCTTCGGCCACATGATTAGAACTACCTTTATGCGATCGCTTATCAATCTGATGATCTTTGGTTAATTTAATCTGCATACTATTCACCTGATCAAGATGTTTTGTTAACTGATTAAATTTTGCTTTAATATTTTCTTCTATAGCTGGTGTAATTGCTAAATGATGTCCACGAATCGTTATTTGCATAATTCTATCCCTCACCTTTTTGGGTTATATAAAGAAGAACTAAAACGATTTAATGCAATCTAAAAAAGATGATTTGGGACAATTAAATCATTCTAGCTACTCCTTTTGGTGAAATTGAAATTTCATTATTTCGTCATAATGAATATCTAGAATAGTCATACTTCAAAATCTAGATCAAGACTTTTCTTTCGGATGACGATGGAATATGTAACGATTCTCGATATTTTGCTACAGTCCTTCTAGCCACTTCTATCCCTTCATCTTTTAACAAAGCAGCAATTGCATTATCAGACAATGGTTTACGTGGATTTTCATTGGATACCAACTTTTTAATCATAGCTCGAATGGCGGTAGAGGAAGCCTCCCCGCCTGCTGTTGTTCCCACGTGACTAGAAAAGAAGTATTTCAACTCAAAAAGTCCACGTGGTGTTAGCATATATTTATTTGTTGTAACCCGAGAAACTGTAGACTCATGTAATTCCACTTCCTCAGCAACGTCCCGTAGTACCAACGGTTTCATTGCTTCAGGACCTATTTCAAGAAATGCTTTTTGATGCTCAACAATACAAGTCGCAACTTTTAATAAAGTTTTATGGCGTTCATCAATGCTCTTTATAAAATTCTTAGCTTCAAGCATCTGATTACGTAGATATAAATTATCATCACTCTGATCTGCCCTACGAATCATACTCGAATAAAAAGAATTAATTCTTAGTTTTGGCATCACATCAGGATTTAACTGAACTTGCCAATGTAAATCCTTCTTAGCAACTACTACATCAGGAATTTGATATTCTGATTCTTGCTTTTCAAAATCCATACCTGGGTAAGGCTTTAGTGTTTTTAGCAAATCAACTGCAAACTTTAACTGATCTTTAGAAAGACCTGTTTGTTTTAATAATTTATTGAGATCGTTCGCAATCAATAATTCATAATATTGAAGTAGATTTTTAGCTTCTTTTAGATATTCAGTTTCTTTAGGCAAAAACTCTAACTGAACTTTTAAACATTCGGCAAGATTACGAGCACCAATGCCAATTGGATCAAGCCGTTGTATATGCTTTAGAACAACTAAAACTTCATCTTCCTCAACATCTTCCTCAATATCCATATCATTTAATAGATGTTGTACAGCTAAGATTATCTCTTCTATCTCAGCATCTAAAAATCCCTTATCATCTAAGGCATCCACAATACAATAAGCAATCAACTGATCTATTTTTGAAAAATGCAATAAATTGACTTGTTCTAACATATGCTCTTTAAGTGTCATCTGAACTTGACGATTATCCTCACGCTCTTCAAATTCAGGTGTAGCCAGAGCTGTAGACTGATGGGTATAAATGTCATCCCACTCAGTATCGACAGGTAAATCATCAGGTAAATGGTTTGCATTTAACTCTGTAGTAAGATCATCCGCCTCTTTTTTTTCTAAAGTGGATAAACTTTCTGCTATTGATTCATCTTCCACTTTTTCAAGTAATGGATTACTATCTAATTGAATTTGAATTTCTTGCTCTAATTCTAAGCTTGAGAGCTGCAGTAAACGGATTGCCTGCTGCAATTGAGGTGTTAACGATAAAGAGTTCGCAACTTTCAATCCAACAGATAATTTCATATATTTCTCTTTCCAAAAAACAAGCAAAAATCATGCCTATTCATTATTTATAGCATATAGTAATGGTTTATCCTATATATTGACTCAGCATTTCATGAGAAAAGTAGTAATTTAATCTTCTAAAATAATATTAAGGTTATTTTGAGTTATATCTAATGATCGATTGAGGATAATCAAAAAAGATTATTGCTTCATGAATTAAATTTTCACTTTATACCGCGCAATAAAAAACACCCCCACTCTTTAGAATGGGGGTGTTTGGAATAATGAGCTGGCGATGACTTACTCTCACATGGGTAACCCCACACTACCATCAGCGCTAAGAGGTTTCACTTCTGAGTTCGGGAAGGGATCAGGTGGTTCACTCTTGCTATGGTCGCCAGCACAACTGTTTATGGATACTTGCTTTGGTCTTATTGACTGCCGAAGCGTTTTCCAAATCTTTACAGATTGGGCTGATTGAATCTGGCTGTGTTCATTTTATCTAGTGGAATAACTAAATCAAGTTGCTTTGTAGATTTATGAATCGATTGATGCTTTATATACAACTGCTTGGGTGTTGTATAGTCAAGCCTCACGAGCAATTAGTATTGGTCAGCTTCACATATCACTATGCTTCCACATCCAACCTATCAACGTCCTAGTCTCGAACGGCTCTTTAGAGGAATAAATTCCTAGGGAAATCTTATCTTGAGGTAGGCTTCCCGCTTAGATGCTTTCAGCGGTTATCCCTTCCGAACATAGCTACCCGGCGATGCGACTGGCGTCACAACCGGTACACCAGAGGTTCGTCCACTCTGGTCCTCTCGTACTAGGAGCAGATCCTCTCAAATTTCCAGCGCCCACGGTAGATAGGGACCGAACTGTCTCACGACGTTCTAAACCCAGCTCGCGTACCTCTTTAAATGGCGAACAGCCATACCCTTGGGACCTGCTTCAGCCCCAGGATGAGATGAGCCGACATCGAGGTGCCAAACACCGCCGTCGATATGAACTCTTGGGCGGTATCAGCCTGTTATCCCCAGAGTACCTTTTATCCGTTGAGCGATGGCCCTTCCATACAGAACCACCGGATCACTAAGACCTACTTTCGTACCTGCTCGACTTGTGGGTCTCGCAGTTAAGCGCGCTTTTGCCTTTATACTCTACGCGTGATTTCCGACCACGCTGAGCGCACCTTCGTACTCCTCCGTTACTCTTTAGGAGGAGACCGCCCCAGTCAAACTACCCACCAGACACGGTCCTCGTCCCGGATAACGGGACAGAGTTAGAACCTCAACATTACCAGGGTGGTATTTCAAGGACGGCTCCATTGGAACTAGCGTTCCAACTTCAAAGCCTCCCACCTATCCTACACAAGTAAGGTCAAAGTTCAGTGTCAAGCTGCAGTAAAGGTTCACGGGGTCTTTCCGTCTAGCCGCGGGTACACTGCATCTTCACAGCGATTTCGATTTCACTGAGCCTCTGCTGGAGACAGCGCCGCCATCATTATGCCATTCGTGCAGGTCGGAACTTACCCGACAAGGAATTTCGCTACCTTAGGACCGTTATAGTTACGGCCGCCGTTTACTGGGGCTTCGATCAAGAGCTTCGCTTACGCTAACCCCATCAATTAACCTTCCAGCACCGGGCAGGCATCACACCCTATACGTCCACTTTCGTGTTTGCAGAGTGCTATGTTTTTAATAAACAGTTGCAGCGGCCTGGTTTCTGCGGCTGTCATCAGCTCAGGAAGCAAGTTCCATCACCAACAACAGCGTACCTTCTCCCGAAGTTACGGTACCATTTTGCCTAGTTCCTTCAGCAGAGTTCTCTCAAGCGCCTTGGTCTACTCGACCTGACCACCTGTGTCGGTTTCGGGTACGATTCCTGTGTAACTGAAGCTTAGAGACTTTTCCTGGAAGCATGGTATCAGCCACTTCGCTGTACAAGTACAGCTTGCTATCGGATCTCAGTATAGAGTACCCCGGATTTGCCTAAGATACATACCTACATCCTTCCACCTGGACAACCAACGCCAGGCTGACTTAACCTTCTCCGTCCTCTCATCGCATTACACAGAAGTATTGGAATATTAACCAATTTCCCATCGACTACGCCTTTCGGCCTCGCCTTAGGGGTCGACTCACCCAGCCCCGATTAACGTTGGACTGGAACCCTTGGTCTTTCGGCGAACGGGTTTTTCACCCGTTTTGTCGTTACTCACGTCAGCATTCGCACTTCTGATACCTCCAGCATACTTCTCAATACACCTTCATCGGCTTACAGAACGCTCCCCTACCACTTGACTAATGTCAAATCCGCAGCTTCGGCACATAGTTTTAGCCCCGTTACATCTTCCGCGCAGGCCGACTCGACTAGTGAGCTATTACGCTTTCTTTAAAGGGTGGCTGCTTCTAAGCCAACCTCCTAGCTGTCTATGCCTTCCCACATCGTTTCCCACTTAACTATGATTTTGGGGCCTTAGCTGGCGGTCTGGATTGTTTTCCTCTTGACTACGGACGTTAGCACCCGCAGTCTGTCTCCCGGATAGTACTCATAGGTATTCGGAGTTTGCATCGGTTTGGTAAGTCGGGATGACCCCCTAGCCGAAACAGTGCTCTACCCCCTATGGTATTCGTCCGAGGCGCTACCTAAATAGCTTTCGGGGAGAACCAGCTATCACCAGGCTTGATTAGCCTTTCACCCCTATCCACAAGTCATCCCCTGGCTTTTCAACGACAGTGGGTTCGGTCCTCCAGTTAGTGTTACCCAACCTTCAACCTGCTCATGGATAGATCGCCTGGTTTCGGGTCTATACCCAGCAACTAAACGCCCTATTAAGACTCGATTTCTCTACGGCTCCCCTATACGGTTAACCTCGCTACTGAATATAAGTCGCTGACCCATTATACAAAAGGTACGCAGTCACACCACGAAGGTGCTCCCACTGCTTGTATGCATGCGGTTTCAGGATCTATTTCACTCCCCTCACAGGGGTTCTTTTCGCCTTTCCCTCACGGTACTGGTTCACTATCGGTCAGTCAGGAGTATTTAGCCTTGGAGGATGGTCCCCCCATATTCAGACAAGGTTTCACGTGCCTCGCCCTACTCGTCATCATTATGTGTGCCCTTTCGTGTACGGGAATATCACCCTCTACGTTCGCACTTCCCAGAGCGTTCCACTAAAACACACATAACTTAATGGGCTGATCCCCGTTCGCTCGCCGCTACTGAGGGAATCTCAATTGATTTCTTTTCCTAAGGGTACTGAGATGTTTCACTTCCCCTCGTTCGCCTTGCAACACTATGTATTCATGTTGCAATACCTACCTTAAAGTAGGTGGGTTCCCCCATTCAGACATCTCCGGATCAAAGGATATTTGCCGCCTCCCCGGAGCTTTTCGCAGGCTATCACGTCTTTCATCGCCTCTGACTGCCAAGGCATCCACCACATGCACTTAATTACTTGACTATACAACCCCAAACAGTCGACGTTACCTACAAGTTAGTAACTTCAACATTTCAGTTTAGAGCACTGTGTATTTAAACACTGTACAGCTTCAATCTAAATTCATATACCAAAACGCTTGATTCAGTTAATTTGCTAGTTCTCAATTCATTCAGATTAATTACTTAATCTAAACTCTTGAGTGAACAATTTATTTCAGACTCAATTTTGCCAATCTGTTAATGAATAAACACGCCTTCGTCAGGTCATGCTTAATACCGTGATACTTAAATCACAGAAGTTAATAAACCAAGACCGAAATCTCTATTTACTAATTTCTGTAATCCGAACTTATCTTAAGTTCTGGTGGAGACTAGGAGAGTCGAACTCCTGACCTCCTGCGTGCAAAGCAGGCGCTCTACCAACTAAGCTAAGTCCCCAGCTTACATCATCAGTCATGTATCTTTTATCTATAACTTTAACCAGTCAAAGTCATGGTGGGTCTGACAAGACTTGAACTTGTGACCCCACGCTTATCAAGCGTGTGCTCTAACCAACTGAGCTACAGACCCTCAGATACATCTATGAAGAACAACTTGTTGTGGATTCTTACCAATCGTCAATCTTTCGTTAAGGAGGTGATCCAGCCGCAGGTTCCCCTACGGCTACCTTGTTACGACTTCACCCCAGTCATCGGCCACACCGTGGTAACCGCCCTCTTTGCAGTTAGGCTAGCTACTTCTGGTGCAACAAACTCCCATGGTGTGACGGGCGGTGTGTACAAGGCCCGGGAACGTATTCACCGCGGCATTCTGATCCGCGATTACTAGCGATTCCGACTTCATGGAGTCGAGTTGCAGACTCCAATCCGGACTACGATCGGCTTTTTGAGATTAGCATCACATCGCTGTGTAGCAACCCTTTGTACCGACCATTGTAGCACGTGTGTAGCCCTGGCCGTAAGGGCCATGATGACTTGACGTCGTCCCCGCCTTCCTCCAGTTTGTCACTGGCAGTATCCTTAAAGTTCCCGACATTACTCGCTGGCAAATAAGGAAAAGGGTTGCGCTCGTTGCGGGACTTAACCCAACATCTCACGACACGAGCTGACGACAGCCATGCAGCACCTGTATGTAAGTTCCCGAAGGCACCAATCCATCTCTGGAAAGTTCTTACTATGTCAAGGCCAGGTAAGGTTCTTCGCGTTGCATCGAATTAAACCACATGCTCCACCGCTTGTGCGGGCCCCCGTCAATTCATTTGAGTTTTAGTCTTGCGACCGTACTCCCCAGGCGGTCTACTTATCGCGTTAGCTGCGCCACTAAAGCCTCAAAGGCCCCAACGGCTAGTAGACATCGTTTACGGCATGGACTACCAGGGTATCTAATCCTGTTTGCTCCCCATGCTTTCGCACCTCAGCGTCAGTGTTAGGCCAGATGGCTGCCTTCGCCATCGGTATTCCTCCAGATCTCTACGCATTTCACCGCTACACCTGGAATTCTACCATCCTCTCCCACACTCTAGCTAACCAGTATCGAATGCAATTCCCAAGTTAAGCTCGGGGATTTCACATTTGACTTAATTAGCCGCCTACGCGCGCTTTACGCCCAGTAAATCCGATTAACGCTTGCACCCTCTGTATTACCGCGGCTGCTGGCACAGAGTTAGCCGGTGCTTATTCTGCGAGTAACGTCCACTATCTCTAGGTATTATCTAAAGTAGCCTCCTCCTCGCTTAAAGTGCTTTACAACCATAAGGCCTTCTTCACACACGCGGCATGGCTGGATCAGGCTTGCGCCCATTGTCCAATATTCCCCACTGCTGCCTCCCGTAGGAGTCTGGGCCGTGTCTCAGTCCCAGTGTGGCGGATCATCCTCTCAGACCCGCTACAGATCGTCGCCTTGGTAGGCCTTTACCCCACCAACTAGCTAATCCGACTTAGGCTCATCTATTAGCGCAAGGTCCGAAGATCCCCTGCTTTCTCCCGTAGGACGTATGCGGTATTAGCATCCCTTTCGAGATGTTGTCCCCCACTAATAGGCAGATTCCTAAGCATTACTCACCCGTCCGCCGCTAGGTCCAGTAGCAAGCTACCTTCCCCCGCTCGACTTGCATGTGTTAAGCCTGCCGCCAGCGTTCAATCTGAGCCATGATCAAACTCTTCAGTTAAAATCATTTTGCACCTTATTATAGACAAGGTGCCAATTCTGGCTCATCAATTACTGACTTAAATTTCGCTCAAATAAACTTCGAGTAATTTAAACCAATCAATCAATGAAAATTATTTCGATTAATCAATCAGTAAAAATCCACACAAGTTGTTCTTCAATTCTCTTAATGATCTTCTTCCTGGTTCGTCACCAGCAAGCTAGGTCGGCTATATTACTCTTAATCTCTTAAAAGTCAACAGGTAATTTCGATATTTTTAAAACTTGTCTTTTAAACCAACTTAACATCAAATTCATCACTTAAAGCAATCAACTTAATCTCAAGTAACTGTTTTTCAACAAGTTTCTATCTGCATCACCGCCGATGGATGTGCATTATAGACCATCCAAATCCCTTTGCAATACCTTTTTAACATCCAACGTATCAACAGATCATTTTTTAGGCTTTTTAGTCATTTTTCTATATTATTTGACCAATTTTACATTGATAATAGCTTATCGCTTCTGTATTAAAATATATCTCTATCCAACTGCATATTGAACAGAGCCTGGCTAGCGGTTAAGGAATTATATGAATTATTCTAATTTACTATTATCGAGCTTATTAACTGTGGGTCTTTATACCTCAGCACACGCTCAGGAAAATCTTACTGAAGAATCTGCCGCTAGTCCGGAAGATGCTACTTCGACAGAGGCTCAGCAGGGCCGCCCCCGCTCACAAATTATTAAAGACTTGAAAGCACTAAAAGCTAAAGATTTAAAAATTAATGCAAACGCTGCTCAACCGGATACAGTAAAAGATCCATTACAGTCATTAAACCGTCCGATTTATTCTTTTAATGACATGTTGGATCGCAATATTCTTCGTCCAGTTGCAGTTCAATATAATGAGAAAACTCCAGAAGATGTGCGTGGCTCTTATCGTCAGTTCCGTAAAAATCTTGGAGAGCCATGGAATGCTGTTAACCAGTTAATTCAAGGACGCCCTGGACGTGCAGCAAAAACACTCGGCCGATTTACTGTTAATACATTAACAACTTTAGGTTTAGCTGACCCTGCTAGTCGCTTAGGCCTTCCGCCTGAAGATGAAAGCTTTGGTGTAACTCTTGGTTATTATGGCGTTCCTTCTGGGCCATTTTTGATGTTGCCTTTCTTTGGACCGAGTACATTACGTGATGGGATTGGCTTAGCTGTAGATTCTCAGGCTCGTCCACAAAAGTACATCATGGATAACCAAGATGGTCTTTACTGGTCAACTAATGTCTTACAGGCCATTGATACACGTGCTCAATATCTAGATTTGGATCAAACCATACAAGGTGATCAATATGCGATGATTCGCGATTTGTATCTCCAACGTAAGGCTTTCCAGATTGCTGAGAAAAAAGGTAATTCAGCAGACGTATCTTTTATTGATGATGACGAATCTGAAGATGTACCAGATGATAGTCAAACTAAAACTAAAAAATAATTAAAGAAGAAATCAAGGTATTGTACTCTTCATATAAAAAGGCAATACCTTGATTTTGATCATACATCCTCTATGATGGATAAAGTGATCTTGTAAAAGGACTACCATATCTTCTATGTATTTTATTAAACCGACCCGCTCTATCCCTTTCTTAGAGCAAGCTCTGGAAGCATTACCAGACTTACAAGTCATTCACATAGATGATCTCGATTTATATGATCCAACAATTATCGCAATTGCAGATGTACAAGATTTCCTGACTCATAAATGGCGTTTACCTACCATTGTGATTGCTTTTGAGCATGAAGGTAGTGCTTTAGCTCAAGCATGGGAAGCAGGTGCTCTTGCGGGATGGGTATGGAACCAGTTACCTCAAGATTTAAACAAGGCATTAACAAGGATTGATGCTCAATATAAACGCAATCAAGATAGTCGCGATTTGCCTTCCGCCGCAGAATTGCAAAAACGTTTATTACCAAATCCTATTGATTTATTAAATTATGAAGTTGAAACTTTTTTTCAACCTTCCGCCTATCTATCAGGTGACTGGTATGATTATTGGAAATTAAATGATAAAGAGGTTTTATTCTATCTTGCCGATGTATCGGGACACGGTGTTACAAGCAGTTTATTAACTTCATGGATGGCTGCCTTTCATGGTCGTTCAAAAACACCGCGACAGTTGATTAAAAAATTAAATGGAATGTTAGTTCAAGAGAATATTGAAAAACATATTACGATTGTAGTTGGTATTTTAAATCTGGAAACACATAGCCTTCGTTGGTCTAGTGCAGGTCACTACCCTCCTCCAATTATTTTTGAACCTAATCAACCTCCAAAAATTTTAACAACTAGTAGCTTTCCTTTGGGTTTAACTGACGAACTAGAAGTTGAAGAACACGTTTGCACATTAAATCGTCATGCACGTTTTATAGTTTGTTCAGATGGAGCATTAGAACCATTTGATGGCGGATTGAATGATCAATTTCAACAATTGGTTCAACATTTGCAAAATCAATCATTCCAAGCCCCTGATCATGTTGCTGATGACATTGCCATCTTTAGTCTTTGTCGAATGAATTAATTTAAAAATCAAACAATTAAAAAATATACGACTTAAGGACTCTTGAGTCTGAGATGGCACTATGTGATAATTTTTCTATCCTTCTCTGAAAATGGCATTTATATGTCAACAGGTCATGTTGAATATGCAAGCTTAAATGGAACGCATATTTTCAAACTTATTGGTGAAGTGCGAGCCCATTCTTGTATAAGTCTAGACAAACTTTTAAACAGAATTGAACAGCAAGAGAATGTTGTTGGTGCAATCGTTGATTTAACCCAAACAACATTTATTGATAGTACTGTATTAGGTATCTTAGCTAAGCTAGGTTTAAAACTGAAACAGACTCATCATATTCAAGCTGTGATGCTATCTACCAATCCAGATATCACAACCTTAGCCAACAGCATGGGGCTAGGGCAGGTTTTTGTCATTCTGAATTATTGTGGCGATCCTAACGTTTGTACTTTAACGTTAACGGATGAACACATTACTCATAATGCGATGCTAAGAACTGTTCTGGATGCGCATAAGACATTGATGAAACTCAATGCAAATAATCAGAATATGTTTGAGCCACTTGTTAAGCAATTGCAGAAAGAACAAGATACGCTTGAACAAGTATCTGATAAGCAAAATGCCTAAATTTTATTGCTAATCGGGATTTGTATATGACTCTTGTTTCAGTTGTTCAAATGAATTCTCAAGATGACATTGAAAGCAACTTTCAAATAATTGAGTCATTGATTCAGCAAAGCAAGGCTCAAAATGCTAGCTTAATTGTTTTTCCCGAGAACTTTGTATGTTTCGCTGCTGGTAAACAGCGTGAAACAGCTGAGCAATTTGAATCGATCCAGCAAAGACTTGAGAAACTTGCGCATCAATATCAAATCTGGATTGTTGCAGGTACTCTGCCGTGCCCATTCCGTCCAGATGGATCTATCATTCAAGATGGCCGTGTGCGTACAGTAAGCTTATGTATCAGTCCTGAAGGTACAGAAGCACGATACGACAAAATACATTTATTTGATGTACAAGTTGGCGATGCTGTTGGTGGATATCAAGAATCCCGTTTCTTTGAGCCTGGAACAGACGTTGTAGTCACATCTACTCCTTTTGGCAATATCGGCCTAATGGTATGTTATGACTTGCGTTTTCCCGAGTTAGCTTTAACCCTCAGACAACAAGGCGCTCATCTATTGACTGCTCCAGCAGCATTTACCTATACAACAGGACAAATGCACTGGCAGCTGTTGTTGCAAGCACGTGCAATGGATAGCCAATGCTATGTTTTAGGAGCGGCACAACAAGGTTGGCATGGGGAAAAACGTCAAACCTGGGGACATGCAGGAGCAACTGATAGCCGTGGACAAATTTTAAGTATGATTGAATATGAAGGTAATAGTTTAATTACTGTACCTTTTGATTTAGCTGCTCAAGAACTTGTTCGCACTTCAATGCCTTTAATGACTCATCGTAAATTAATTCACTATTAAAAGCTTAATTATTCATGTGGAAATACTTATTTAGCATTTTTTGCTTAGGGGCAAATATTCACTGTTACGCAGCGGATTTCGGTGCAACAAATCATTTTGTTTCCCCAAATTTAGAGCTTAAACAAAATACTTTTCCACCTACTCCAAAAAATATTCCTCTTCCTGCTTTTGGGCAACGAATTATTGGCTGGGGAACTGGTGCTGAAGGTGCAAGACAACGTTTAGAAAACATTCAACCAGCTGATGTTTCTATGATAAAAAAACAAGGGACAACCTTGGAAATGATTACAGCTTGGCAGGATTTTTACGAACAAGAGCAACAACGCGATGAGAACAATCCAACTGCAAGATACCGTGCTCGTTTAATGAAAAAAATTGCTGACCTCTGGTAATTGTTTCAAATTCATATTTTAAAGTTATAGGGTAATCCTTTGATTACTCTTTTTTTTTGCGTTATCTGATTTTTATCAATAACTCAGAATTATGAGCATTTAAGAAATTAAACATAAAGCGATATACTAGAAAAGCACCCATTAGTTTTCTGAGGAATATATGGACCAAGACTGTCAAAACTTAAAGCTTGAGAATCAATTATGTTTCCTCATTTATTCAACAAATTTAGCTCTTAATCAACTTTATCGTAAACTTTTAACTCCATTAGGTATTACCTATCCTCAATATTTGGTGATGTTGGTTTTATGGGAAAAAGATGAGATTACTGTTTCAGAAATTGGCAGCAAGTTATTTTTAGAGTCCTCCACCTTAACACCAATTTTAAAAAAGCTAGAAGCACTGCAATTTGTTAATCGTACTCGCTCAAAAGAAGATGAACGACAAGTAATTATTACGTTAAGCGAAAACGGAAAAAAACTTAAAGAACGGGCAGTGAATATTCCAGCTCATATATTGGAAGCAAGTTCTTGTGATATGACCACGTTACTCGGCCTAAAAGATCAACTGACACAGCTTCGTACAAATATAGCTAAATAATCACCACTTTTTTTACAAAATTAACTTGTCAAAATATTTAAGTCGTGTACGATATATTTGTATTCAATTTAATTTAGGAATAAAAAGATGTCTTTAGAAAAAGTTGTGTATCGTGCAAAAGCTAAAGCAACTGGTGGCCGTGATGGTCGTGCAACTTCATCAGACGGTGTATTAGACGTACAACTTGGTGTGCCTAAAGAAATGGGTGGCGCTGGTGGTGCTGTAACCAACCCAGAACAATTATTTGCAGCTGGTTATTCAGCGTGTTTTTTAGGCGCTTTAAAATTTGTTGCTAACCGCGATAAATTCAACATTAGCAAAGATGCTTATGTTGAAGGTGAAGTTGGTATTGGTCCAATTCCTACAGGTTTTAGTATTGAAGTTACTTTAAATGTTTATTTAATTGGTATGGACCGCGAAGAAGCTGAAAAATTAGTTGCAGCAGCTCATATTGTTTGTCCATATTCAAATGCGACTCGTAACAATATTGATGTGACGTTTAATATTGTGACTGAATAAGTTTTAATATAAAAAATGCCCGAATCATATCGGGCATTTTTTATATCTTACAAATTATGCTTCACTTGCTTCATTGGTTACACGAAGCACTTCTTCAAGTGTAGTTTTACCTGAGAGCACCTTACGTAAACCATCATCGCGAATAGAACCAGCATACTGACGAGCATGGTTTTCTAATTCAAATTCAGCTGCATTACCATGAATGAGACGGCGCATAGGTTCATCAATAGGTACAATTTCATAAATCGCTGTACGGCCATTAAACCCTAAATGAGAACACTGATCACACCCTTGAGCCTCTGGTAACTTTAAACTTGGTTCATGGGAAATATGCTGAAAAACTTGCTTCTCAAAAGTATCGGCTTCACGCCATGTCATACAATGTGGACATAAAGTACGAACCAAACGCTGTGCAACTACCCCAATTAAAGAACTTGATAATAAGAAGGGTTCAATCCCCATATCTTTAAGTCGAGTCACTGCACCAATAGCAGTATTGGTATGTAGTGTCGACAAAACCAAATGACCTGTTAATGATGCTTGTACTGCAATTTCAGCAGTTTCTAGATCACGAATCTCACCAACCATTACAACATCTGGATCTTGACGTAACATTGCCTTTAAAGCACGAGCGAATGTCATATCCACTTTGGTATTAACTTGTGTTTGCCCTATGCCTTCAAGTTGATATTCGATTGGGTCTTCGGCAGTTAAGATATTGCGCGTATTATCATTTAAATCAGATAAAGCTGCATATAAGGTAGTGGTTTTTCCCGAACCCGTAGGACCTGTAACTAAAATAATTCCGTGTGGACGATGCACCAATTGAGTTAAACGCTCATAGTCATTTGCCATTAAACCCAAGTGAGTCATATTAAGGCGACCCGCTTGTTTATCAAGCAAACGCATAACAACTCGCTCGCCATGAGACGAAGGCAAAGTAGATACACGCACATCCACTTCACGTCCAGCAAGACGTAAAGAAATACGACCATCTTGCGGCACACGCTTTTCGGCAATATCTAGTTTCGCCATAACTTTAATACGTGAAACAAGTAACGGTGCCAACTCACGGCGCGGCTGTACAATTTCACGTAATTGACCATCTACCCGCAAACGAACTGATAATTTTTTTTCAAAAGCTTCAATATGGATATCAGAAGCACCAACACGAATCGCCTCTGAAAGTAGTGCATTAATTAGACGAACAATAGGCGCATCATCTTCTTGGTCCATTAAGTCTTCTGTTTCAGGAACCTGATCAGCCAAACTCAATAAATCTGGATGATCTTCTAGACCTGCTGCAACTTGTTGCGACTCCCCTGTGTCACCAGCGTAACTCGTACTTAATAAGCTATTAAACTCTTGTTCAGTACATAGCTGATAATGTGCAGGCTTCCCCAAAATTCGTCTTGCTTCCTGCAATGCAATTTTTTCTGTATTTTGACGTCTAACAATAAAAACTTGATCACCGTCATAACGAAATAAAACACCATGACGCTTGGCAAAACTATATGGAACTTGTATTTGTTTCAATATTTGCATCACAATTTATAATGATGAGTAAGATGATTTTGAGTGTACTCTAAGCAGATTACAGCGTGAAGTCTGTTTAACAACTCGGTAGAGGAATTTTACGTCTTGTTTGAAAATAATGAATATCAGCCTCGCCCCCAGAATTCTTTAAAATGGTGGGGTGAACAGCACTTTGAAATTAACCAGTCGAAAGCATGGCAATTCGGTTCAATGCTCTTTCGTTTAACGCGGGGCATAAAAGAATGGCGTATCGAATATTATCGTCCCACTCTCCAAGATGATAATGAACAAGATTGGCACATTATCTCGGATGCAAATTTTGGTTTCCCCCATACTGTTCAAGTCGAACGTTACATGTTTAGAAAAACTAATCCGAAGTTTCTACTCATGCCACGTTTAGCAGACCGATCTGTTGTGATTAAACCTGTTGATCCAATTTATATTCCAGCAGGTCAGCGAGGGACTCTTTATATTAGTACTCCTTTATGGATTGCAGGTTTAGTTGAAAGTCAGCATGAACCTTTATTTGAGATTCCTGTAATTCAGCCTAAAGATACATGGTTTGGACCCAATGCACAGCAAGGTGAAATTTGCTATGCCACCTCTGTTGATGGACGTACCGATTTAAATCTATTAACACCACGTGCTTTTAGAGCAGTTACGCCGATTGATTTTCACAATACCAGTAATCATCAATTACGCTTTGATCGTATGAATGTTCCGGTTACCGCCCTACCGCTATTTTATAGTGAAAGTACGGGACGCTTATGGACCTCACAGATTAAAGTTTATTATGAGGGGTCTGACCGTCCAGCTCGTATACGAATTGAAAACCGTACACCGCCTCTTGCAGGTGAAGTGACTTACGTACATCCCCCACGTTCACCTGGCGGTGCACTATTTAATATGTTTGATTCATTTTTTTAAGGGGGTTCTATGGCTGATTCAAATATTCCTAGAGATATCGCTGATAGCCTCAAAAGTATATTCACCAATATTAATACCGAACGTATCAGTGAAATTTTAGTCGGTGTTGTGCTTTGTTTTATTGGTTTTGTCCTTGCCCGTATTATTTCAAATACATTTATTAGAACCGTTGGCTCACGTTTTAATGCTCATCAGCGTCTGGTATGGCGCCGCGGTATTTTCTATTTTATTTTCTTACTCTTCATTATGACGAGTTTAAAAGAAGCCGGGTTCAAACTTAGTGTATTCCTAGGGGCAGCGGGGATCTTAACAGTAGCACTCGGTTTCGCATCACAAACATCTGCCAGTAACTTGATTAGTGGTTTATTTTTGATTGGTGAAGGTTCATTTGAGGTCGGTGATACGATTCAAATTACACTTATTCGCGGGAATACGATCGAAGGCGAAGTTATCTCAATTGATTTGCTTTCGGTAAAATTACTTACACTCGACAACGTCTATATTCGTTTACCAAACGAACAACTTATTCGTGCCCCTGTACACAACTTATCTAAATACCCGATACGCCGTATTCCAATTACACTCGCCATTAATTTTCATGAAGACATTATTAAAGTCCGTGAGGTTCTACTTAACGTCGCAGCAAATTACCCACTCGTGTTAGATGACCCAAAACCTGCGGTTACAGTGACTGCATTTAGGGAATCATCGATTGAGCTTTTATTTGCAATGTGGTGCCGTCAAGAAAATTCTTTAAAAGTTCGAGATGAAATGCAAGAACGTATCCGAAATGGCTTTTTAGATAATCAAATTGAAATTCCTGTTCCTAAAATGGGATTAATTGATCGACCATCTACTATTTTTGCTGAAGACGATATCGATCAATACAGTAATCAAAAAGAGTTAAAAAGAGAGCCTAAAGCTTAGGCTCTTGATTCTTCTTTACAGAGGATGATGGTGGTAATGGTGCAAGATAAGCAATAATCAGCATTACCCCACCTGCTCCAATAAATGAAATAACTCGAGTTAACGTTGCACTTTGCGATAGATCAAGCAAAATCAGCTTTAATACAACAATCCCTAAAAGTGCAGCGCCTACAAACCAGAGTTGACGAATCATTTTTCGACTAGAGTATGTGGTCAATACAAATGCCAAAATAACCCAAAGTAGTGTCAGGCTTAATTGGACTATTCCATTTGTCCAAATTGCCACGCTCCATAGCGGTGTTGCCCAGTAATGGTGCAAGCCCCGAACGACTACACTACTAAATACCAGTAAGCCCACTAAAATTGTTGTAATTTTAAAAGTCCACTCCAGTGACTTATCTTGATCAAAATCATGTTGATAAATAATAAAAAGTAAACCTGCAAATATCACAATTGAAAGAAAGTCCGTTAAGTTAATTAAAGGAATAAAATAAAGGTACTCAGCAGAATGACCATCAAGACTCACCACAAGCAACCACAGTAAGCTTAAACACCACACCGGAATTTGATGCAACAGTGTCGTTTTATGAGCTTTATATGTCCAAAGTGAATAAACCACAGGAACAAAAGCCAAAGCCACAATTGGCATTTTTGGAAAAATAGCCACGCCAACTATTGCTAACGCTAACCAGCTTAAACCAGCCCAGACTTTTAAGTATCCAGACTCACCCGTCTGTGGTTGAGCCATAATAAATAAGCCGCTAAGAATAATTGTAGCGACTAGGAAAGTAGTTTGCTGTAATGAGTCTACCCATTTAAACAAAGTAAATACTTGACTCGCAAAGGCCTCACCCAAAACTAACAACAGTAACAGGCTAATTAAAATTAACTGCAAACTCTGCCATCGCACACGTAATTTATAGTATACGACTGCGCTAAATATTGCGATTAGGGCTACGGCGAAGATCAAATACGGACTTAAACCATGATGATGCCATGCCATTATTTCTATACCAGCTACGGCGCCCGCATACATACCTAAGCATAAGAAAATACCGCTAAACATACTTGCGCTAAAATAGCGTTGCTCTTTACTGTTGTATTGCAATAAATAAAAAGCAGAAATGAATTGAGCAATTGCATAAATGCTAGTGCTTAGCGTTGGAAACTCTTCATTCGCCCAAACCTGATAAAACAGTGCAAGTGAACTGAGTAAAACTAAAACTACGCCAATATATCGGCTTAAACGATAGCGCTCAGTTACTCCCCAAACGATTAAAGCCGTACCTTGTGCAACCCAGCCAATAGCAGTCCAGTGCGCCCCTTTTGCGAGTGGAAAAATTAAGGCAAAAAAAGCAACCGCGAGTATAAAAAAACTTTTTGCAAGAACTGAAAGTTGGGGATGGGATTTTTTAATCCAATAAGTTAATACCGCATAAGTACACGCTAATACAGCAGCAC
This sequence comes from Acinetobacter nosocomialis, assembly GCF_041021905.1. NCBI lineage: Bacteria > Pseudomonadati > Pseudomonadota > Gammaproteobacteria > Moraxellales > Moraxellaceae > Acinetobacter > Acinetobacter nosocomialis. The sequence continues at coordinate 713,042 of NZ_CP157432.1, read as the reverse complement.
CAATCGTCAAAGCTTGGGTCGACTCATGAACTAAATAGGCATGAAGCGTAAAGCCTAATACAGGAACACTAAAAATAAGGCCAACATCTAAGAGTGGAGGTACACGAATCCCCTCTTGTTTTTCATGTGCTGAAACCCGAGATATATTTTGGCTATAACGAACACTTAACCAAATAAACAAAGCAATATGACACCATAAAATCCAGTCTAATGTGCCAAATTTTGCTGGCTCGGCATAAAATGCGATTGCACTACCACCAATAAACATTGTGGCAAAGAAAGCAATTTGATTTAAAACTTTCCATGGCTGAATAAAGTTAACGGCAGCGACCGCAAGATTAATGACAAAATAGTAACTAAATAGAAAAATCACATCAGGACGATATTGCGGAATCACTAAAGGAGCCGCATAAGCCATACCGAGTGCCAGTATTGCTAAATAAATGGCTTGTTGTTTTAAGCTCAGGAATACCGTAATTGATAATAAAATAGCAAATAAAATACTCGCTGTAGTTAGACTTGCGATTACACCGAAATGATGCGAGAACACAAGCGTTAGAAAGACAATCGCTAACCCGACACCTTGCAACGCCACAGCAAATAACTGGTTTTTCTTTTGCAAGGTATATCCAAATGCTGTTAATACACCTCCTGCAATGGCAATAAAACCAAGTTTCACACCTAAGCTCAACTGCCAATGCTCACTGGCAAAACGCAGTAAAAGCACCACCCCAACCATAAGCACAGCAACAGCAACCCTTAAAATTGGATTACCATGAATCATCCAATCGACTGCTGGTTGCCACCATGCAGTGGTCTGTGTACGAACTATTTGTTCTTCTTGATTTAATGCTATTGTTTCAGGTAAAGCTGGCTCGGTAATATTGTTTGGATCAACTTGCTCTAATACAGGTGTGATCGCTTCTGTATGTATAGATTCATTTACATTTACTGTTTGCTTGGCTGTCTCGAGGAACAATAGACGAGTATGAAATGTACTAATAGTTTGAATCAAACATAACAATAAAACCAGTAATGCCCCACCAGCAATCCACATCCAATGATTGATATAAGCAACTAATGCAACTAAAGCAGCCGCATAAATGGCTGTGCGTTGTATGTGAATAGAATAAAGTGGGGTTCTCTGCCGAGAAAACTGTTGTTCTAAATGAGTTAAACGTTGATGTAGATTTGATAACGACTGAACTAGTATGACAGTTAGAGCAATAGATAAAGCAACAACGGCACTCTGAAATTTAAAACCAATTGAAATGGCTAAAAACAAAGTCAAAGCGATCAAAACAACAATCATTCCCTGTTTGTCTTTTTTATACATGGGCTTAGCAATATGACACCTTCATTACTTATCATCTTACTTCAAGCCAATACAAGCGTATATTTATACATACAAAATACTGCAAAAATCATAAACCTGCATTCATAGCCGTTTTCACGTAAAATACCCCTAATTCAAATTAAGGAATTGTTCAATGCCACCATTTGTCTTGGTTGATGGGTCCTATTTTTTATTTCGTGCATATCATGCATTACCACCATTGACGACCTCTACTGGGTTACATACCAATGCAATACGTGGGGCAATTTCTGCCATTCAAAAATTAATGCGCCGTATGCAACCAACACATATGGCCGTAATTTTCGATACGCCTGAGCCAACTTTCCGTCATAAGCTTTCACCTATTTATAAAGGTGATCGTCCAACCATGCCGGAAGAGTTATCTCAACAGATTCCATATTTACACGCTCTAATTAAAGCGCAAGGAATTCCTTTATATAGCCTTCCGGGTGCTGAAGCTGATGACATTATCGGCACACTTGCTAAACGTGCCGTACTCGAGGGCCATCATGTACTGATCTCAACTGGAGATAAAGACATGGCTCAGCTCGTCAATGACCATGTCAAACTTGAAGATAGCTTTAAAGATCGTGTAATGGACACCGAAGGTGTATTTGAAAAATTTGGTGTTTGGCCAAATCAGATTATCGATTACTTAACCCTTATGGGCGATGCGTCTGACGGTATTATGGGCGTGCCTGGCGTGGGAGCAAAAACAGCAGCCAAGTTACTGACCGAATATGGCACTTTAGATAATATCATTGCTAATGTAGACCAGCTTAAAGGCAAACTGAGCCAAAATATTAAAGACAATTTAGATAACATTAAGCTTGATCATCAGTTGGCAAGTATTGTTTGCGACCTTCCTTTAGAACTCGACTGGCATGAGTTAAAGCTTACTGATCCAAACGTAGAGGCTTTGCGTAATCTATACACTGAGCTCGAGTTTAGAAACCAATTACAGTCGCTTGATCATCCAAACAATCCAAATAGTTCAAGCTACAAACAGCAAGCTTCACAGACCGTGGTTCAAAATGAAGTTAAACCTGCTGAAACGATAGAAACAGAAGATCAAGCTAGCTTAACTAGTCAAGATGATCAGCTTGGGACTGCAAATTATCATACTGTTTTAACTCAAGAAGCTTGGGATCAACTCTGGCAACGCATGCAAAATGCCGATCATTTTGCTATTGATACAGAGACCACAAGTCTTGATTACCGTATTGCCGAAATGGTTGGTTTTTCAATCGCCTTTGATGCAAAAGATGCCTATTATGTGCCTTTAGCGCATAACTATGAAAATGCGCCACAGCAGCTGGATCGTGAACAAATTCTGGCTCAAATTAAGCCAGTATTAGAAAATGAAGCGGTTAAAAAAATCGGTCATCACCTTAAATATGATGCGCACATTTTTGCTAATCACGGTATAGAACTTAAAGGCTGGTATTTCGATAGCATGCTGGCATCTTATGTATTAAATGCAGCAGCAACTCGTCACGGTATGGATGATGTAGCTCGTGTCTATTTAAGTCACTTAACCACAACTTTTGAACAAATTGCTGGTAAAGGTGCTAAACAGAAGACTTTTAATCAAATTGAGATTGAAGTTGCAGCTCATTATGCAGCCGAAGATGCACATGTGACTTATCGTTTATATGAAGTCCTTTCAAATAAACTTAAAGCACATCCTGAGCTAGAAAATATTTTATATAATATCGAAATGCCGGTTGCCCGAATTTTGTCAGGCATGGAAGAAGATGGTATTCGTTTAGATCATGCATTCTTAGATAAATTAAGTGTTGAATTTGCAAAAACCATGGAAGGCCTTGAAAATCAGGCTATGGAAATTGCAGATGAAACTTTTAACATTGCTTCACCTAAACAAGTAGGCGAAATCCTATTTGATAAATTAGGTATTAAAGGTGGTAAAAAAACTGCAACTGGACAATACAGTACCAGTGAAAGTGTTTTAGAAAAAATCGAACACCCATTAGCGGAAATTATTCTAGAACATCGTGGGTTAGCAAAGCTAAAAAGTACCTATACTGACCGTCTAGTTGAACAATCTCATAACGATACCCATCGCGTACATACAAGTTATCACCAAGCTCTCACAGCGACAGGTCGTCTATCTTCTTCGGATCCTAACTTACAAAATATTCCAATTCGTAGACAAATTGGCCGTCAAATTCGTAAAGCATTCATTGCACCAGAAGGACGAGTTTTACTAGCAGCCGATTACTCACAAATTGAACTTCGTTTAATGGCTCATTTTTCTCAAGATGATGCTTTAGTACATGCGTTCCAGCACGGACAAGACGTTCACCGCCGTACTGCTGCAGAAGTATTGGGTATTGCGATCGAAGATGTAACAAACGATCAGCGTCGCCAAGCCAAAGCTGTAAATTTTGGTTTACTTTACGGTATGTCCGAGTTTGGCTTAATTCGTCAGTTAGGCTTCACACGTCAAGAGTCGCAAAACTATATTAAGCAATACTTCCAACGCTATCCGGGTATTTATGAATACATGCAACGTACCCGCCAAGTAGCATCGGAGCAAGGCTTTGTTGAAACTATTTTAGGACGTCGTCTTTATACACCAGATATTGATGCTCGAAATGTGATGGTACGTAAGGCTGCTGAACGTGCTGCGATCAATGCGCCTTTACAAGGTAGTGCAGCTGATATTATTAAACTTGCAATGATTGCAGTTGATAAAATCTTGCCAAAAGATCAAGCAAAACTACTACTTCAGGTACACGATGAATTAGTGTTTGAAGCCGATCAAAACATTGCCGAAGAACTTTCTAAGCAAATCGCAAGTGTTATGGAATCCGTTGTCGAAATTTCTGTGCCTTTAGTAGTTGAAGTTGGGCAAGGGCAAAACTGGGATGATGCACACTAAGTCATCAATAAACCAATAAAAAAGGGCTGTGAAATACAGCCCTTTTTTATCGTCTCAACTTAAAGTCCAGTTAAAAGAACTTTAGCAACTTCATTCATTAAGATCTCAGCAATATAGAGCGCTAAGAATGCCAAAATTGGCGACAAATCAATCATTCCCATATTAGGCAGTAAGCGACGGAACGGCGCTAATAATGGTTCTGCCAAATCTTGAATGACTTCAATATAAGGTGAACGAGATTGAGTGAACATCACCACCCAACTCAAAATGATTGTCGCAAAAATTAAATAACGACAGAAACGAATCAAATCTTGGATCATTGTCACAAATGTCAGAATCACTAAATGAATCGGACTATTTGGCATTGAACCTGAAAGATACATCACACCGAAAATTTTCAGTAAATATAAAATAATTAAAAGAACTAACGCGGCTAAATTGAATCGGCCTTTTGCGACTGTTGGAAAAATTCGGCCAAAAATATCAACAATCTTCGTCGCCTTTACTGTCGATAAAACCACAGGATTATAAGGACTTACTGCCGCCAATTGCATTAAGAACCGGAAAAAGACCAATAAAATCGCAACGTTAATTAAAATTCCAAAAATTAGCGCAGAATTTGCACCCATAGTTGTCTTATCCTATTAAAGCTATTTTGCACTGTCACTCAGTTCTTGAGCCAATTCTTGGCTACGTTTCTGTGCAGCAGCTAATGCAGATTGAATATTTTGAGAGATTTGTGCACGATCAAAAACTTCAAGTGCAGCTTGTGTTGTACCATTCGGTGATGTCACATTTTTACGTAGTTCAGACGGAGTATTTGAACTCGTAATTGCCATTTGAGCCGCACCTAATGCTGTTTGAAGAGTTAAAGCAGTTGCAACTTTTTCATCTAGGCCTAGATTTTTACCTGCACGGATCATACTTTCCATGAGATAGAAGAAGTAAGCTGGGCCTGAACCTGAAACTGCTGTTACCGCATCAATTTGAGCTTCGGAGTTTACCCAAATTGTTAAACCAGTTGCTGCTAAAATTTGACTCGTTAATTCACGGTCTGAAGCACCAACTACATCAGTCGCATAAATACCATGTGCGCCAGTTTGAACTAATGCTGGCGTATTAGGCATAACACGAACAATTCGTTCGCTATCAATAAGATTTGATATTGTCTTAATTTCCGCACCAGCAATGATGGAAATAACCAGTTTATCCGATAATAAGCCTTTCAGCGGACGTAGAACATTCGCTAGAACTTGTGGCTTTACCGCAAGTACAACAACATCCGCATTTTTAATTGCAGCCACATTATCTTGTGTTACATGAACTTCTTTTTCTTGTAATAAATGACGGATTTGTTCAACTGGATCTGAAACGGTAATACGTGTTGGCGGCAAACCTCTTGAAATCAGCCCGCCGATCAACGCTTGGGCCATATTACCACCACCAATAAAACAGATATTACTATTCACTGCACTTGTCATAACCATATTCGCCATTTACCAGATCACAAGAATGAGAAATTAAATCTGGTTGCCATCCTCCTTGCTCACAATACGGAGACTGAGCCAACCAAAATCCTTTCGGTGTAAAAACCCCAAGCATAACATTATCTATGACTAATATTTGAATTGTATGACGAAGCCAAGGCAAAATATGTGCTTCTTGAATCGCTTTTTTTAACGGCCATTGTCCAACACGACCATATAGATGAATCTTTTCCCCACCTTGGCGTCGAATTATTTTCAATTTTTTATTCAATAAAGAATGACTTAAACCAATTTTTTTACTCTCAATATTGAACAGCCCTGCTGCGCCCTGCCATTCTTCTTGTAATTTAAATGAATACTCCAGTTCAGCTTCAACCGGATTTAATTTTTCAGCAAGATAAATCTGTTTACTTAACCTATAAAGAATATTTTGATAACGGACGTAATAAAACTGGTTCCAATGTAAAGCGGCTTGTGCATCAGATTTAGAATCAATGACTTCTTTTTTTAAGCGCTCGACCATTTCAAATGCAGGCCGATATTGCCCATCACCCTTCATCCATGCAGAAAGTAACTGGCGCTGTCGTGCAAAAGATAACTCAAATAATTTCGTTAAATCTAAATAGTCAGCTGAACCCGAATATTGCCAATCATTTTTCAGAACTTCTTCTAAAATTTCGGAAGCATCCTGCATGAGATAACTGGTTCGGCTCAGCGCCTGCTGCATTTTTGGAAATCTTTTTGATAAAAATGGCCAAAGCTCTTCACGACACCACACACGGTCATAATGGGTATCATAATTCATTGGATCATCAATATACTTCACTTCAAGCTGAGCAGCCCAAGAAGCAATTTGCTCACGTGTTAAATCCAAAAAAGGACGCCAAATCGTCATATTTTCACGGTAATCAATGGCTTGCATTGCAGCAAGTCCATCTACACCTGTACCTGACAATAAACGTAAAATAGCTGTTTCGGCCTGATCTTGCTGATGATGAGCAAGCAATAGAATTTCATTTTGTTGTAAATGTTGCTGATAAGCTTGATAACGTGCTTGACGTGCTTGAGCTTCCAGATTCCCATCAGAAATCTGTACTTTTTGAATAATATAAGAAATATTTAAACTTGTTGCCTGACTGGCAACAAGTTTCCCCCATTCTGCACTTTGTTCTTGCAGTTGATGATCAATGTAAATCGCCCGGATCTTTTGAGGGAAAATTTGAGTCATTAAATGTAGTAGTAGCATTGAATCCATGCCACCACTACATCCAATAAGAAAAGAACTATTTTCTGAAAACTCTTGAGCCTGCTTTAAGACGTGATGCCTAAATTTTCGCTGCCAAACTTCATTAAACGTTGATAACGTGCTTCGCATCGTTCATTTGCATCCATCGGTAGCAATTCATCCAAAGCTTGCTTTAAAACTACTTTTAGGTTTTGCATCACACGCTCAGGGTCTAAATGAGCTCCTTCGCCTTCATCTACTACATATTCAACAATACCTAGAGATTGTAGTTTATCTGCTGTTAAACCTAAAGCTTCACTCGCTTGAGCTGCTTTTTCAGCAGTCTTCCATAAAATAGATGCACAACCTTCTGGTGAAATCACAGAATAAATACTATGTGATAGCATAATCACACGGTCAGCAACCCCAATACCCAGAGCACCGCCAGAACCACCTTCACCGAGTACTGTTGCAACAACAGGAACTTTCAAACTTGAAAGTTGAGCAAGACTAGTGGCAATTGCTTCAGCTTGTCCACGTTCCTCAGCACCAACACCTGGATATGCACCCATCGTATCAATAAACGTGAAAACCGGAAGATTAAAACGCTCAGCCATATCTAGTAAACGCTGAGATTTACGGTAACCTTCTGGGTTCGCCATACCAAAGTTGTGCTTTAATTTTTCACGGGTACTACGACCACGGTGTTGTCCAATGACCATCACAGGTTGACCGTCAAAACGAGCAAGACCACCTACCATCGCACCATCGTCACCAAACAAACGATCACCATGCAAGGCATCAAACTCTGTAAAGATTTCACCGACATAATCTAGAAACTGCGGACGATCAGGATGACGTGCAATTTGAACCGTTGTCCACGCTTTGGACTGAGTAGCTTTTTTCATAGGTCGAATATTATCCCTTTAATCGATAAATTTTTCCGACTGAATATTCAATTCAATGTCCCAATGCTTAAACTGCTCTTGCTCATCATGCAAGTCGGCAACTAACAATGGCCATTGTTTGGCATCACCAGAAACACTAAGCTGCCATTGTTGATCATTTATGATGGTCAATTCAATGGCAGGAAGCATCTGATCACTGCGACTATGGTTGAGTAAAACTGCAAGGCGAAGTAATAGACTTAGGTAGAGTAATTTATTACCGCCCGCCTTTAAAACTTCATTTTTTACATCATTACGTAATTTACGACGATGATGAGCAACTAAATGTGAAAGATGGTTTTGATCAATTTGTGAGAAACCAGGAATATCAGAATGCTGTAATAAATAAGCACCATGACGATGATAACCACCATGACTAATTGCTAAACCAATTTCATGCAAATATGCTGCACGGCGCAGTAAGTCACTGTCTTCACTGGTTAAATTCAGAGATTCTGCTACCCCATCAAATAAGTGTTGAGCTGTATTTACAACTCGTTCTGCTTGTTTCGGATCAGCGTTATAACGTCCCATTAGGGCTTGTACACTACGGTCGCGGATATCTTCATGCTTAAAACGACCTAAAAGGTCATACATGACTCCTTCACGTAATGCACCATCAGAATATGCCAAATGTTCAATTTCTAATACTTCAAAAACTGCGTACAAAATTGCCAATCCGGCTGGCAAAACTGCTCGTCGATCCTCTCTAAGTCCTTCAAAATCAATTTCAGAAATATTTTTGAACTTGAGCAACTTATCTTTAAGTTTATAGAGGCCTTCACGAGTAACATTTTCTTGCTCGTCACTTAACCCCATATTTACCATAATTTGGCGGCAGGCTTTAATTGTTCCGCTAGAACCAACAACAGTATCCCAACCTTCCATCTTATAAGTTGTTGCGATCGCTGAAAGTTCTTTGCGCGCAGCAACCACTGCCTTATCAAAAGCTTTTTGGGTAATTTCACCATCAGCAAAGTAGGCTTTAGTATATGCTACACAACCCATCTGTAATGATTCGGTATAAATCGGCTCGAATTCTTCGCCAATAATAAACTCAGTAGACCCACCACCGATGTCAACAACTAAGCGGCGTCCACCATTTGCCATCGTGTGAGATACACCAAGATAAATCAGTCGTGCTTCTTCACGGCCTGCAATAATTTCAATAGGTTTAGGTAAAATTTCAGCAGCTTTTTGAATAAACTCATGGCCATTTTTAGCCTGACGCAAAGCATTCGTTGCCACAATTCTTAAACGATTAGGTTGAACCGACCCCAAACGCCCGACAAAACGAGCCAAACATGCCAAGCCACGTTGCTGTGCAGCTTCTGTTAAGTTTTTATTTTCATCAAGACCAGCTGCAAGCTGTACTTTTTCTGACATTGAAGCCACTTTTTTAACTTCACCGTGATCTACCCGTGCAATGGCAAGGTGAAAACTGTTCGACCCCATATCTATGGCAGCAAGTAATTCTTCATCAATCAGAAAGTCAGACATTATTGAACTAAACCCATAACAATTCACGCCTAGAGTAATTCACAAGAATGCAATTGAAAAGCCATTTTCATCAACAATTAATAGCCATCGATAATTTTCGATTTGTTAAACGATTGTACAAGCCGATGGTGAATATCGTGAGCATCCATTAGACAAATTTAATTAAGCCTTGAATAATAGCATCAAACCCTTACATTGAACTAAGTAGCTATGTAATACTGATAGAGATTATATCCTCCTATAGTGATAGCACTTTTTTCTAAAAATTGGAGCCGTACCATGTCTGCGACTATTGTAAATACAACTGATGATAACTTCCAAGCAGATGTTCTAGATGCAGAAACACCTGTACTTGTTGACTTCTGGGCAGGTTGGTGTGCACCTTGTAAAGCGATTGCACCTGTTCTTGAAGATTTATCAAGTGAATATGCTGGTAAAGTAAAAATCGTTAAAGTTGACGTGACTTCTTGTGAAGATACTGCAGTGAAATACAATATCCGTAATATTCCTGCTTTATTACTTTTCAAAAATGGTGAAGTAGTAGCGCAGCAAATCGGTGCTGTACCTCGTTCTAAACTCGTTAGCTTCATTGACGAAAACGTTTAAGTCCGAACGTTACATATGAAATACGCTATATCTCTATAGCGTATTTTTTTCGGCTATAAATTGACAAATTAGCTGATCTCACTTATATTGCATGCTCAAGAGGCACTGAAGGGAATCGTCTTCTGTCCGGCTTCTTACAAGACACAAACATAAAGATCGCCACTCGGCAACAGAAATTGTTTTTTCACATTTCTCTTCGAAACAGTTAATTAGACTTCTGAATTGTTATTGTGTAAATACAATTGCGATACTCTTTTTTGTATGCGAGCGATTTTTCTTCTTTTAAACCACACTCTATTCTTTCCTAATTCTGACCCCTATGAACTTAACTGAACTCAAGAAAAAACCAATCGGCGAACTAATTAAAATTGCTGAATTTATGGGCCTTGAAGGTATGGCTCGTAACCGAAAGCAAGATATTATCTTTGCCATCTTGAAACGCCATGCAATGAATGGCGAAGAAATTTTTGGTGACGGCGTTCTTGAAATTCTCTCTGATGGTTTTGGTTTTTTGCGCTCTGCCGCAGGTTCGTATTTAGCTGGTCCGGATGATATTTATGTGAGCCCCTCACAAATCCGACGCTTTAACTTGCGTACAGGTGATACCATCACAGGTACTATTCGCCCTCCGAAAGAAGGTGAGCGTTATTTTGCGTTGCTCAAAGTTAATCAGATTAACTATGACACGCCAGAAAATTCTCGAAATAAAATTTTATTTGAAAACTTAACTCCCCTTTTCCCAACCGAACAATTGGTTATGGAACTTGGTAATGGTACAACAGAAGACTTAACTGCTCGTGTTGTCGACTTAGTTGCGCCAATTGGTAAAGGACAACGTTCTATTATTGTTGCACCGCCAAAAGCGGGTAAAACAATGTTACTTCAAAACATTGCGCAATCTATTGTGAGAAACAATCCGGAAGTGTTCCTTATTGTTTTACTTATTGATGAGCGTCCAGAAGAAGTAACTGAAATGGAACGTACCGTACGCGGTGAAGTCGTTGCCTCAACATTTGATGAAGCACCAGCACGTCACGTACAAGTAGCTGAAATGGTCATTGAAAAAGCAAAACGTCTTGTTGAACATAAAAAAGATGTTGTGATTTTACTTGACTCTATCACACGTTTAGCTCGCGCATACAACACTGTAATTCCTTCATCAGGCAAGGTATTGACCGGTGGTGTAGATGCACATGCATTAGAACGTCCAAAACGTTTCTTCGGTGCTGCTCGTAACATCGAAGAAGGCGGTTCTTTAACAATCATCTCTACTGCTCTTATTGAAACTGGCAGTAAAATGGACGATGTAATTTACGAAGAATTCAAAGGTACTGGTAACCAAGAAATTACACTTGATCGCCGTATTGCTGAGAAGCGTGTCTTCCCTGCCATGAATATTAAGAAGTCAGGTACACGTCGTGAAGAACGTTTAATGGATGAAGATAAATTACGTAAAGTCTGGATCCTCCGTAAACTTCTTCATCCTATGGATGAGTTGGCTGCTATGGAATTCTTACTTGACCGTATGAAAGAAACCAAAACAAATGATGATTTCTTTGATCAGATGAAACGTAAAGCTTCAACTTAATCATTATATTGTTTTCCAAAAAGCTACTCTCATGAGTAGCTTTTTTATTTGGTTGACATGCTTTACACAAAAATACATTTTGTTAAACCTTATGTAAGGTTATATTTAAGCTTTTGAAAACAAATATTTTTAATATAAAAAAATTATGTTTTTTAGTAGCTTACTTATACCTTTTCCAATATATCTAATCTAATTGATTGTTTTTTTCTGTTAAAAAACAGGCTGTTTTTTCAATTTTTCTGCGCTTTTTTGACAGGTGACAGTAGTATTTCAACATTTGCAGTGATAGCATAGCGGCAGACCAGTTAGACTGCTCCATGCGTTGTTACCTAGCTACGTTTAGGAATAATAAAAGCAAAACAGCCTAACTTAGGTTTTTTTAATCTCAAATTTTTTTTGTGAGAGTGATGCCATGTTATTCAAAAAATTCGCTGTTGCTGCTGCTGTTGCCGCTACTTTAGCTTTCGTTGGTTGTTCTAAGAAAGAAGAAGCTCCAGCTGCTGCTGCTGCTTCTGAAGCTGTAGCTGCTGCTTCTGAAGCTACTGCTGCTGCTTCTGAAGCTGCTGTTGCTGTTGACGCTGCTGCTTCTGAAACTGCTACTGCTTCTGACGCTGCTGCTGCTGCTTCTGACGCTGCTGCTGCTGCTACTGACGCTGCTGCTTCTGCTGCACACTAATCTAGAATCTAGATTAGATAAAAAGAGGACGTTATGTCCTCTTTTTTTATGCTTTAAACAAATACATATTCGATATATGATTTAAATGAATTTAATCGCTCCATAAAACATGTTAATTCTAAAGCTATAAAAAATTATAAATAAAAAAAGCAGATCAATCGATCTGCTCATTTCCAACGCGTTGTCTAAATTTCTGACCTGCTCTAAAGGTCACTACACGACGGGCAGAAATCGGAATTTCTTCGCCTGTTTTAGGATTACGTCCTGGACGCTCGCGTTTATCTCTAAGCTCGAAATTACCAAAACCAGAAAGCTTAACCTGTTCACCCGCGATAAGCGCTTGGCTAATTTCGTCAAAGAACAACTCGACCATTTGTTTTGCTTCACGGCGATTTAAGCTGGTTAACTCACTTAAATGATCAGCCATGTCTGCTTTAGTTAGTGCTGTCATGAGGCCCTCAATGTCGCTTGATAAGTGTTTTCCAACACTTGGATTATATTGTCCATACCAGATTTAATTTCAGCATCTTCAAGCGTACGTGAAGGATGTTGCCATAATAGTGCAAACGCTAATGAACGTTTACCTTCTTCGACACCCTGCCCCGTATACACATCGAATAACCAAGTAGAGTCTAAAAGCTCTCCACCAGTTTTTTCGATTAACTGCTGAATATCTCTAACATTTATATTATCAGAGATTAAAAGCGCAATATCACGTCTAACCGAAGGAAAACGTGATAATTCTGTAAAATTAGATACATAAGATTGCAAAACTGCTGCCTGATCAAGCTCAGCAACCCAAGTTGTGCTCAAATCGAGCTGATTTTCTAAAGATGGGTGCAAACGACCTAGGTAACCAATTGATTTACCATCAACTAAAATTTCAGCAGACTGTCCTGGATGTAACCATGAACGCTCTGAACGTACATATTCAACTTTGACACGTCCAGCAGCTAAAACTTCCTCTACTTCACCTTTAAAATCGAAGAAGTCCATTGGTTGTGGCTTAGCATGCCATGATTCTGGTTCACGAGAACCTACAGCAATTAAAGCTAATGTCGGGATTTGCTTTAAGTCTTTAATAGAATTGGCATCTTGATAATCAAAACGTAAACCAAGCTCAAAGAAACGTACACGGCTTTGCTGACGATTTAAATTATATTGCACACAAGGAATTAAACTAGAAAGCAAAGTGCTACGCATTGCTGCCAAATCACTTGAAATTGGATTTGCTAGCATAAGTGGATTGATTTGCGGGTTTAACTGCTTTTCAAGTTTTGCATCAGCAAAGCTAAAGCTGATTGCTTCTTGGTAACCTAAAGTAGCTACTGTTTGGCGTAGCTGTGCAATTTCAAAACGATCTTGGTACTTAGCAAGCTGAACATCCATGCTTGGTAAGCTGATCTGAATATTGTCATATCCATCAATACGAGCAACTTCTTCAATCAAATCTTGATAAATTGCCATATCATAACGATGTGAAGGTGGAACTACGCTCCATTCGCCATCAGCTTTAAAAGTTACTTCACAACCTAGTCGAGTTAAAGCATCTGTAATAAATTCAGCAGCAACTTGATATCCCAATAATTGGTCTACCTGAGCTTGCTTAAGTTCGATCGCTTCACGTTTAGGAAGTAAATCAGATTTTTCAGCTATAGTAATTGGACCAAACTCACCACCTGCCAACTCTTGAATAAGCTGGGAAGCACGGTTCATCGCAATCAAAGGTAATTCGAAATCTACACCGCGTTCATAACGTTGCGAAGAGTCTGTGTGTAAACCAAAACGACGAGCACGCCCAGCAATCGCAAGCGGAGCAAAGAATGCACTTTCTAAGAAAATATCTGTTGTATCATCAGTTACACTTGATGCTAGACCACCCATAATACCGGCAATTGCTAAAGCTTTCTGGTCATCAGCAATAACCATCACATCTTCTTGCAATTCAACTTCTTGATCATTCAAAAGTTGCAACTTTTCTTGCGGCTTAGCTTGGCGAACTTGTACAGTACCTTCGATTTTAGCTAAATCAAAAGCATGCATTGGCTGGCCTAATTCCATTAGAACGTAGTTCGTTACATCAACTAAAATACTGTGTGTACGAATACCTGAACGTGCTAAAGCTTGTTCCATCCATTCAGGAGTAGCAGCTTTCACATTTACATTTTTAATGACACGTCCTAAATAGCGTGGAGCACCCTCTGTACTGATAACAACCTTTTTCTCATCAGTGATTGTCGCATCAACCGATTTAATTTCAGGTTCATTCATTTGCAGTTGGTTAATCACTGCAATTTCACGTGCGATACCACGGATACTGAAACAGTCACCACGGTTTGGCGTAATACTAATATCGATGACGTTATCATCAAGTTTTAAGTATTCACGGATGTTTACCCCTACTGGAGCATCATCAGGTAACTCAAGTAAACCATCGATTTTATCTTCAAGATCAATTTCAGAAGCGCCGCACAGCATACCTTGTGACTCGACACCACGAAGCTTACCTTTTTTGATTTTAAAATCGCCTGGTAATACTGCACCAATAGTTGCTACAGGTGCTTTCATTCCAGCACGAACGTTAGGAGCACCACATACAATTTGCAGTGGTTCTCCTGTACCAATATTCACTGTTGTTACACGTAGACGGTCTGCATCTGGATGCTGTTCAACTGTTAGAACTTCACCCACTACAACTCCGGTAAATGGCTTAGCAACAGGCGCTAGTTCATCTACCTCAAGACCAAGCATAGTCAACTGATCAGATAATGTATCACTATCAATTGCAGGGTTAACCCATGTGCGTAACCAATTTTCGCTAATCTTCATCTTTATAAACCTTATTTAATCCTGAAAAAATGTTAGGCAAATTGGCGTAAGAAACGCACGTCATTTTGATAGAACATACGCAAGTCATTAATGCCATAACGCAACATTGCAAAACGTTCTACCCCTAAACCAAAAGCAAAGCCTTTGTATTTATCAGGATCAATACCCGCAGCACGTAATACATTTGGATGCACCATGCCACAGCCTAATACTTCTAACCAACGTCCACGCTCATCCATGATATCTACTTCTGCACTAGGCTCTGTAAATGGGAAATATGATGGGCGGAAACGTACTTTTAAATCTTTCTCAAAAAACTCATTAAGTAGGTTAATTAATAAACCTTTTAATTCAGCAAAGCTGGTGTTCTCAGCAACGTACAAACCTTCGATTTGATGGAACATTGGCGAATGCGTTTGGTCTGAGTCACAGCGGTATACACGGCCCGGACATACAATACGAATTGGCGGCTGACTTGTTTCCATGGTACGAATTTGCACACCAGAGGTATGCGTACGCAACAAATGGTTTGCATCAAAATAGAAAGTATCGTGCATGGCACGTGCAGGGTGATGCCCAGGAATATTTAATGCTTCAAAGTTATGATAGTCATCTTCAACTTCTGGCCCTGTTGCAACCGTAAAACCAGCTTTAGTAAAGAATTGGCAAATACGTTCTTGCACTTGAGTAACAGGATGAACTGTACCAATACGCTGTCCACGACCTGGCAAAGTAATATCAATGGTCTCATTTGCTAGTTTTTGTGCTAGCGCAGCTTGTTGTAATGCCGTTTGACGCTCAGTTAAAGCACTATTAATCGTTTCTCGAACAGCATGAATCGCAGCACCTTGTACTTTACGTTCTTCAGGGTCCATTTTCCCTAATGCTTTCGATTGTTCTGCAAGCTGGCTTTTTTTCCCTGTAAATTGCACACGCACCTGATCAAGTGCAACAAGGTCTTGAGCTGCTGCAATGGCAGCAAGCGCTTCTGTGGTCAGGGCTTCCAGTGACATATTAACTCTCAAAGCAACAAATTTAAAAATATAATAAAACACTGCATTCTAACAGTTTTTCACCGTATTGATGAAGTTTATCCATCATGAAAAATGTATTAGGCAACAAAAAGATAAAACGTATAAAATAATAGCATCGTCAATGAGATCAATTATTATGGCGCTCAATCAGATTTGGAAACAACAACTTACACTTGTGACCTACGGTAATGAATACCTTCGCCAGAATTTAAGCTTCAACCAATGGCGACAACATCATATTTTTGACCAGCATAGTTTTCAATTTCGTGACTTAATTTCACAGCATTTACTTGCTCAACATTTCCAAGTTTGGTTAGAAGCACTCAAAAAACAAGGGACGACTCAAATCTCTCTTCACCTATCTACTATTTTAAATGAAGAACAAAACCCGAATAGTAATGTCGAGCTTTTACCTTATGCTCATTTTATTGTAAGCCACCAAAACAATAAAAAAATCGCATGGATTTTTGGTCATGAGCTTGCAGAGTGGTACAGTAGCGATAACGAATTTGAACCACCTTTAAATCAGCGTAGCGATTTACGCTTAGAAACTTTCTGGCGTTTTGAGTTGAATGAAAAATTATCTAAGAAAGTTGAAGCTGACTTAAAGGCACCCCAATGGGATGAAATTGCTGACTTTATGGAAACCGAGTTATTTCGGAGTAAGTATGCAGCAGGTTTTGAAGAACCCGAATTTCAGAAAAAATATTTTGATGGATCAACTCATCAAATTTCGATAGATCATCAACCAACACTTGCACTTATACCTGAAAACTACCCAGCAGATTGTGCGCATCAACTCCTCTATCGCACCCAAGCTTTATCGGACTATTTAGAGCAGAAAAAACGCAGCGCAAATGATCCTTTAGGGGAAGACCTAGACCAAGAACAAATTATTAACTTAAGAAACTTTACCCACAAAACTGATGATCTATTTGCAAAGCTCATTGTGAAAGCAGCCAATCATTATCAAACTGCACAATTAAAACCAGTTGAAAAACCTTCTCCTTTTGATGCAACGAATGAAGCCGCAACTCATTTAAAAGCACCTCATCATAAAGCTGGAGGAACAGGTGTAATTAAGCTTATTGTACTAACGGTAATTATTTGTGCCTTAGCTTATTATTTTGGTCTTTAATCAAGATTAAAGTTTCCATTGATAAAGTAACTCTGTTATTCCGAGGCCGAACTCTGGTAGTTCGGCTTCATTAATTAACTGTGCTCCCATTTTTTCATAGAAGAAACGGCTCGGATTTTTATTAAAGACTTCTAAACGAATAAAAGCATAACCTTGATTTAAAGCGCATTGATAGAACTTTTGGAATAATTCACGACCTATACCTTGTTTTTGAACTTCTTTTAAAAGATAAAAAGCAAGAATTTCAGCAATATTACTTTCTGGGTTTAAATAGCCATCAAGAAAGCCTTTCACTACCCCATTTTCAGTATAGATAAATAACTTATGATCAGGACTTCTGCTTATCTCTTTCCATAACTGTTCTTTATCTAGTACGTTAAGTTCATCTAATATTTCTTGCTTAACCATACCGGCATAGGTTTCTTTCCAACCTTGCACATGTACTTCTGCAATAGATAATGCATCGTTAAATGATGCTATACGAATATCTGAATTATTTAACGACTTCAATTTACTCCCCTCCACCTTATTACTTTTTTAAAGTGAAGCATTGGTTGATCTCACATCAACCTATTCAGTTAAAAGCCGCTCTCGAACATGCATTAAAGCAAACCCCAACAAATTTAGACCTTGCCATAGAGATGGATCTTGGACATGAGGTTGGTCTTGCGCCATACCAATACCCCAAATTTTATCGACTGGAGATGCTTCAACCAAAATACGGTCTTTCGTTGCTAATAAGAATTTTTTCAATTCAGAATGCTGTGAGAATTTAGCAAAATTCGCCTGCACCACTATGTCAAAACGTTTTTCTCGCCATATCTGTTCATCATAGTTACGCACTTTACGACCGAGTTGCTTCGCTTCATTCGGATGTCTAACCTGCAAAATCCGTGCAAAAATTTCTTCATCATTAAATAATTTTGCTTTTTGCGCCATCATATAGTGTTCAGCAGTAAAGTACTCGACACCTTCTACTTTGAATTGCGCTGGGAACCACTGGCTAAAACAGCTTTTATCAACAAGATCAGCTTGTTTAGGAGTATGTCCCCAAAAATATAAGTATTTATACTGGTGACCTTGCTGTACTTTTTGAATTAAGTCATTTAGAAATTTTTCGTCTTTCATCATTTATCTCTGATTATTTTCTCTTTTAAAAATAGAACCAATAAAAATAAAAAAGACCGCTAAAAAGCGGCCTCTTTTTGAATCTCTAAGCTTATGCAGCTAATGCACCTTTAGCTTTTTCAGCTAAAGCAGCAAATGCTACTGCATCATGCATAGCGATGTCAGCTAATACGCGACGGTCGATGATCACTTGAGCTTTTTTCAAGCCATCGATCATACGGCTGTAAGACAAACCGTTTTGACGAGCACCAGCATTGATACGCGCAATCCATAGAGCACGGAATTGACGTTTCTTTTGACGGCGGTCACGGTAAGCGTATTGACCAGCTTTGATTACCGCTTGGAACGCTACGCGGTAAACGCGTGAACGAGCACCATAGTAACCTTTAGCGCGAGCAAGAATTTTTTTGTGACGACGATGAGCCACTACACCACGTTTTACACGAGCCATTTATAATCTCCTTAGATGTATGGGCACATACGACGAACTGAATTCATGTCAGAAACATGAACCATTACACAGCCGCGTAATTGACGGATACGTTTAGCAGATTTTTTGGTCAAGATGTGGCGCTTGAACGCTTGTTTACGCTTAAAACCGTTTGCAGTCGCTTTGAAGCGTTTAGCTGCACCACGGCGAGTTTTTAACTTAGCCATAGTAACCTCTTTTAGGCACCTGTTCGGCGCGATTGCACCATTGCAAAATCGACCTGCAGGTAAGGAAGCGCGTATTTTATAGTATGCTGACTAAAATTAAAACTACTCGTAGTGCTTTTTTAGATGAATGTCTTAACAAATTAAAAATTTATATCATTTTTTTAGAGATTGGTCACTGTTAATAAATTCAACATTATGGCTTGTTTAGCTCTATAATATGTTCAAATTATCAACATACGATATTTCAAATGCAGAAACATGATGCATTCGCTGCACTGCGCTATAGAGATTTCTCTATTGTTACCATTAATCAATTTTGCTTAACGTTAGCAATTTTGATTCAAGAAATTATTGTTGCTTATTCACTTTATCAAATTACCAAAGATCCTCTAACTTTAGGTTTAATTGGACTAGCAGAAGCCATTCCATTTATTGCCCTATCCCTTTGGGGTGGCTATTTTGCTGATAAATTTAATAAACAGGTTATTATGAAAATCTGTTTATTTTTCTCGGTACCTCTACCTTTAGTTTTGTGGTTGCTGTTCCACTTGCATGGTTTAGGTCATATCAGTGTAAATTTCCTTTCTTGGGGTATTTACGCAGTCATCTTTGGCTTAGGTACGATACGTGGGTTTTATAATCCCTCTGCCACCTCATTGAAACCATTCTTAATTCCACGCGAGCTTTATGCCAATGGTGCCACATGGACAACAATTGGTTGGCAAAGTGGCGTGATTATTGGGCCTATGCTAGGCGGTTTTATGCTTGCTTACTTAGGCAGAGAAACCAGTCTTTTTAGTGTTGCTACCCTACTCAGCATCTGTTTTATTCTTATTAATTTATTACAAAAACGAAGCTTTCCTAAAATTGAAACTGCGAATGTATTAGAAAGCTTAGGTGATGGTTTCCGCTTTATTTGGAAAACAAAAATCGTTCTCTGGGCTATTTCTTTAGACTTAGCCTCCGTTTTATTTGGAGGTGTGATTGCCTTACTGCCTATCTTTGCTGAAGATATTTTAAAAGTAGGGCCAGAAGGCTTAGGTTATTTGCGTGCAGCGCCTTCTATTGGTGCACTCATTACCATGATTGCTTTGACCCGTTTTCCGCCAACTCAGCACGCATGGCGCAACATGCTACTTGCAGTTGCCGGATTTGGTGTATTTACGATCCTTTTCGCTTTCTCAAACAATATGTGGTTATCCCTATTTGCACTGGCCATGACAGGTGCTTGTGACAGTATTTCAGTTGTGGTTCGACAAACCATTTTGCAAATATTCCCACCAGAAAATATGCGTGGTCGGGTAGCGGCTGTAAATGGCATGTTTGTGTCATCTAGTAATGAGCTGGGTGCATTTGAATCAGGCTTGGCTGCTAAATATTTGGGAACTATTGCAGCGACTATTTTTGGTGGTTGTATGACGCTTGCAGTGGTCACGTTCTGTTGGTTAAAAACCAATGACCTATTTAAAGTCGACATTACCAAAAGCTCGGAAGACTAAATAAATAGTTTTAATATAAGCATCTTCGGATGCTTGTATTTTAAATAAAGTCTGTAATTACCCAATAAATGAAAATATAACGCCCAGCCTTAGCAATAAGAACCATAAATAAGAAGCGCCAAAAATTTTCTTTGAATAAGCCAGCAACCAAAGTAATAGGGTCACCAATCACAGGTGTCCAACTTAAAAGTAGCGAATAAAAGCCATACTTATGATAAAAACGTTGAGCTTGTTCTAGACGTTTTTCAGAAACTGGAAACCATTTTTTATGTTTAAACTGTTCTATTTTTAAACCTAACCACCAGTTCACACATGAACCGAGTACGTTTCCAAAAGTAGCAATCGAAATGAGAAGAAAAGCGGACTGTTGATTTTTTAATAATAAAGCAGCGAGTACAGCTTCTGATTGTAGTGGTAATAATGTAGCAGCCCCAAAAGCACTCAAAAAAAGTAAAAAGTAACTTAGCATTCTAATTAAACCAAACTACCTTTCACTTTATTCATTGTGCTACCAAGCAAAATTAGATAACTTTAATTGATAAAGCTTTTTGTACCGCAGGACGTGCTGTTAGGCGGACAATGTATTCTTGTACATAAGGATAATCCTCTAATTGAATCCCCTGCCATTCATAGCGCAGAATCCAAGGTAAAATTGCCATATCAGCAATTGAGTATTCCCCTGCAACAAACTTCTGACCAATAAGCTGTTTGTTTAATACGCCATATAAACGCTTAGTTTCATTCACATAACGTTCAATTGCATAAGGAATTTTCTCTGGCGCAAAGCGGTTAAAATGATGATTCTGCCCAAGCATAGGCCCTAGCCCACCCATTTGCCACATGAGCCATTGTTCAACTTCAACTCGCTCTTGTTCATCTGTTGGATAAAACAATCCAGTTTTTCGACCTAAATATTGTAAGATCGCGCCTGATTCAAATACTGAAATTGGCTCACCACGTGGACCGTCCTGATCAACAATTGCGGGGATTTTATTATTCGGGGAAATTTTCAGGAAATCTGGTTGAAATTGATCATTTTCTAAAATATTAATTGGATAAAGGGTGTAATCCAGTCCCATTTCTTCTAAGGCAATTGTGATTTTATGTCCATTGGGTGTTCCCCAATAATATAGATCAATCATTCTATTTTCCTATTCATCGTTATCATGACTGCGTCTTGCGTTATATCATGTTTTGGCTAATACAATGATATGTCCAACACCAAAAAACACATAAAATTTGAGAATAACTTTGGTTTAAAAAGTTATTAAATCGCACTTTAAAGGAATTAAATCAAGAAATGACGGGCATAAAAAAGCACTGCGTTTGCAGTGCTTTTTTTGAGTATTACTTTTTCTTTTTCGGTCCAAGTAACATACCCATTTGTCGACCTTCCATTTTCGGAGCTTGCTCTACAATACCAAACTCAGCTACGTCTGCTTCAATCTTTTGCAATTGAGCTAAACCAAGTTGTTGGTGAGCCATTTCACGACCACGGAAACGTAAAGTGATTTTGACTTTGTTACCTTCTTCAAGGAACTTCAAAATAGCACGAAGCTTAACTTGATAATCACCTACATCAGTTGCTGGGCGTAGTTTGATTTCCTTCACTTGCACTTGATGCTGTTTTTTCTTGGCATCTTTTTGCTTCTGTTTCAGGTCAAACAAGTGCTTGTTGTAATCCATGATTTTACAAACAGGCGGCTCAGCGTTTGCGACAATCTCAACAAGGTCAAGATCTGCATCCTCAGCAGCACGCAGTGCTTCATTTAATGAAACAATTCCTTTTTGCTCACCATCAGCAGCGACGAGGCGTACTTCTTTTGCACGGATCTCATCGTTAATTGCTGGACGGTTACTCTTTGCACCTTGTTGTTGGTTACGGTCAGGCTGTTTAATCTTTCTTACTCCACAATATACCGGCCACGTTCGGCGACGGCAGATTTCACTAAGTCAATGAAAGCATCCACTGACATAGTACCTAAATTTTTTCCTGAGCGAGTACGTACATTCACTGTACCTTCTTCAACTTCTCGATCACCAAGAACTAACAGGTAAGGAATGCGCTCTAGAGTACGCTCACGAATCTTAAATCCGATTTTTTCATTTCTCAAGTCAGAAATAGCGCGAAGGCCATTTTCCTTGAGTTTTGCCACAACTTGCTCACTTGCTTCAGCTTGAGCATCGGTAATGTTCATGACACATGCTTGTACAGGTGACAACCAAGGTGGCATGAAACCAGCGTAGTGTTCAATTAGTATACCAATAAAACGCTCAAAACTACCAAGAATTGCACGATGCAACATTACAGGCTGATCACGTTCGTTTTCTTCAGTTACATAAGAAGCGTCTAAACGAACTGGCAAGTTGAAGTCACATTGAATGGTACCACATTGCCATACACGACCAAGACAGTCTTTTAAAGAGAACTCAATCTTTGGACCATAGAATGCGCCTTCACCCGGCTGCAATTCCCATTTAAGACCAGCTGCATCTAAAGCATCTGCTAAAGATTTTTCAGCTAAATCCCAAAGAGCGTCATCACCTACACGTTTTTCTGGGCGAGTAGACAACTTCATTTGAACTTCTTCAAAGCCAAAGTCTTTATAAACGTCTAAAGTAAGTTGAATAAAATCTGCAACTTCTTTACCAATCTGTTCTTTAGTACAGAAGATATGTGCATCATCTTGTGTAAAGCCACGAACACGCATAATACCGTGTAAAGAACCAGATGGTTCATTACGGTGACAAGAACCAAACTCAGCTAAACGAATTGGTAAATCACGGTAAGATTTTAATCCTTGGTTGAACACTTGAACGTGACAAGGACAGTTCATTGGTTTTACAGCATAGTTACGACTTTCTGAATGAGTCGTAAACATGTTTTCTGCATAGTTTGCTGCGTGACCAGATTTCTCCCAAAGCGTAAAGTCTACGATTTGCGGAGTTTTAATTTCTTGGTAACCATTGTCTTGCTGAACTTTACGCATGTACTGCTCTAGTACTTGATAAATAGTCCAACCATTTGCATGCCAGAACACCATACCCGGTGCTTCTTCTTGCATATGGAACAAGTCTAATGCTTTACCAATTTTACGGTGGTCACGCTTTTCAGCTTCTTCAATACGCTTGATGTAAGCTGCTAATTGTTTTTTATCAGCCCAAGCCGTACCGTAAATACGTTGAAGCTGTTCATTCTTCGCATCACCGCGCCAGTAAGCACCAGAGATTTTAGTAAGCTTGAATGATTTTAAGAATTTTGTGTTCGGTACGTGCGGACCACGACACATATCTAAATAGTCTTGATGGTAGTACAAGCCCATTTGAGTTTCTTCAGGCATGTCTGCAATCAAGCGTAATTTGTATTCTTCACCACGAGCAGTAAATTCAGCAATGACTTCATCACGTGGAGTCATTTTTTTGATAACGTCATAATCTTGATCGATGAGCTTTTTCATACGCTCTTCGATTGCTGCCATATCATCTAATGTAAAAGGACGTGGCATCCAGATGTCGTAATAGAAACCTTCTTCAATGACTGGACCAATCACCATCTTTGCTTCAGGGAAAAGTTGCTTTACTGCATGCCCTACAAGGTGTGCACAAGAGTGGCGAATGATCTCAAGACCTTCTTCATCTTTTGGAGTGATAATTTGTAAGGTCGAGTCTTCAGTAATTAAGTCACATGCATCAACTAAGCGATCATTTACTCGTCCAGCAACGGTATTTTTTGCTAAACCAGGCCCAATACTTTGAGCGACTTCCATAACAGATACAGGGTGATCAAAATTCTTTTGATCGCCATTTGGCAATGTGATAATTGGCATAGAAAAATCCTTAAGGAGTGATGCCCTATACGAAGGAGCATTTCACCGCGAGATTATGATCGAGGCAAGCCTCAAAATATAAAAACGGTGTAAATCAAAATTAAAAAACCTGAAAGATTTTACACTTGTTCAAGCCAAGTGAAAACCTTTGTACTCATAAAATCATAAATACATTTTGCTTATACGGTAAACAGCAATAAGTGACTTTAATAAGTGCTCTACCTAAATTTTAAGAAATACATAAATAGGATAATTATTCATCAGAACTGTTTTAAGATGTTGAAAATAGCATTTGTGCTCATTTCCTGACTGAGGGGTATTTCTGTTTAAGACTAAAGCATTAATGCTTTGATTAATATTAAGTCATATTTTCAAAGAATGAATTAAAAAATAGAACATGGAGTTATTTCACATGGTTAGTGCATACGATGAATTACCACGCACACCCGCAAACTTTGTTGCGTTATCCCCTCTGCGCTATTTAGAACGTGCAGCTTATATCTATCCAGACCAAGCGTCTATCATTCATGGTAATCGTCAGATTTCATGGAAAGAAACTTATCAGCGCTGCCGTCAATTTGCATCTCAGCTTCAACAATTAGGCATAACTAAAAACGATACCGTTTCAGTTTTATTGCCAAATGTACCAGCAATGATTAAAGCCCATTTTGCTGTCCCTATGGCAGGTGCCGTTCTTAATACACTAAACACCCGTTTAGATGCTAAAACCATCGCTTTTATGCTAGAGCATGCTGAGACGAAAGTGCTTTTGGTTGACCCCGAGTTTGTTAATTTAGCCCGAGAAGCCCTATCACTCATTCCAAACCAACATATCATTGTGATTGATGTAGCTGATGAAGAATATGAAGGTGAAAATCAATTTCTTGGTTCGTTTGAATATGAAGAATGGATAGCTCAAGGCGATGCTAATTTCGAATGGCATTTACCGCAAGATGAGTGGGATGCAATTAGTTTAAATTACACATCAGGAACAACGGGTAATCCTAAAGGAGTGGTTTATCACCACCGAGGTGCTTATTTAAATGCAGCTAGTAATATTTTAGCTTGCGGTATGAAACCTCGAGCTGTTTATTTATGGACACTTCCTCTTTTTCACTGCAATGGTTGGTGCTTTGCGTGGAGTATTGCAGCAAGTGGCGGAACCAATATTTGTTTACGCAAAGTTGACCCCGAACTGGTGATGCAGCTTATTGCTAAACATAAAGTTGATTACTTCTGTGGCGCTCCAATCGTCTTATCCATGATTATTAATCTACCAAAAGAAAAGCAGCGAATCATAGAACATCATGTTGAAGTTATGGTGGCAGGTGCTGCTCCACCTGTCGCTGTAATTGAAGGTATGCGAAATATTGGAATCAATGTCAACCACGTCTATGGATTAACCGAAACCTATGGACCATCTGCCCTTTGTGCCTCTCAAGCAGGATGGAGTGACCTATCAATTACTGAACAAGCGCAACTACACTCTCGTCAGGGTGTGCCTTATCCACTTCAAGATAGTATGCGAGTACTAGACCCTAAAACGATGCAACCAGTTCCAAATGACGGTGAAACCATGGGAGAAATTATGTTCCGTGGCAATATTGTTATGAAAGGATATTTAAAAAATCCAAAGGCAACCGAAGAAGCTTTCGCTGGTGGCTGGTTTCATACTGGAGATTTAGCTGTTTGCCATCCAGATGGTTACGCAAAAATTACTGACCGCTCTAAAGATATTATTATCTCGGGCGGAGAGAATATTTCATCTTTAGAAGTTGAAGATGTTTTATATAAACACCCTGCGGTTTTAACAGCGGCTGTTGTGGCAAAACCTGATGAACGTTGGCAAGAAGTACCATGTGCATTTATTGAATTAAAAACGGGTGCTACAGTGACTCCTGAAGAAATTATTGCACATTGTCAAAAAGAACTGGCACGTTTTAAAGTTCCCAAAGATGTAGTGATTACTGAAATTCCAAAAACCTCAACAGGCAAATTGCAAAAATTCATTTTGCGTGAATGGGCAAAAGAACGCGTTTAAACAATATAGGAAATAAAAAAGCGACGTGTTAAACGTCGCTTTTTTAGTTAAAACGAAATTAACCTTGATCTGACAATAAAGCGACTTGTTGCACGTAGTTAATAAACTTACCTTTAGATGCTTCAAGATCTGCTTCTGGAACTTGCTGAGTCTTATCACGGTTAATCCTTAACACATGCTGACGCAAAGTATGACGTTCTGATGCATTATAGATTTTACTAAACTCGTTAATTGCAGGATCACCTTGCTCGATCATACGATCTACCCAACGCATAAGTTGAGCTTGTTTTTTCGCGCCTTGTTGAGGAGTCAAATAAGATAAAATGACTGTCTCATCTTCATTACGCAAGAGTTTACCAACACGTTGAAATTGGCGACGGCGTGCTTCAAACGAACTAATATTCTGGACTTCTAAAAGAGCATCAATTAAACGCTCATCAACCGGAAGCTTTTGAATCTGTTTGATAGAAAGTTGTGCTAACTGCTCACCTAAAGCAGCCATACGTTGAACTGCTTTTTTCTGTTCGGTTTTACTTGCACGTCCTTCTAAAGAATCAAAATCTTCTTCAGTATAACGCTGGGGACGACGTGCCACGATTAATCTGCCTCATAAAATTTTGCGGCGAATAACGCCTGTACTTCATTTAATGCCTGTTCTTCGTCAGTGCCATCAATGACCAAACGTAAAGTGGTCCCTTTTCCTGCACCTAACATCAGTAACGACATAATATTTTTAGCATCTACTAAATGATCGCCCTTACCAATCTGAATTGACGAACGAAACTTTGTAGTGACCTCTATCAGTTTTCCTGATGCACGTGCATGTAAACCGAGTTTATTAATTACATCAACAGTTGTGTCTATCATGACCAGTGCTTCATTTCTCTGTGTAAGACCTGAACAGACCATTCTGCCTCAAGTGCTTGTTTTAGTCTATCTACCATATAAACTGAACGATGCTGGCCGCCAGTGCAACCTATTGAAACCGTCATATAATGACGATGCCCTTCAGCAAATGCCGGCAGCCATTTTCTTAAGAAGTGGTGTATATCCTCAAACATTTCGTTTGCTTGCGGACTTGCTTCTAAAAACTGCTTAACTGGCTCGTCTAAACCAGAAAAGCGGCGTAATTCTAAATCCCAATGCGGATTTGGTAAATGCCGTACGTCAAAAACATAGTCGGCATCTAAAGGAATGCCATGTTTATAACCAAATGACTGCAATATAACAATCAGATTATCTGACTGCCCTAATTTTGACAGCAAGATATGTTTTAAATCATGAACACTTTTATCAGTGGTATCAATATGAACCGTTGCTCGAAACTGAATTGGAATCAGTAACTGCTTTTCTTCATGAATACATTGCAAAAGGCTTTTGAAGCGATTTGCCAACGGATGTGGACGACGCGACGCACTAAATCGTGCAATCAAATCCTGATCTTGTGTCGTCAGATAAATCACATCAACCGTACCATGTTTTTGTAATTGCTCAAAAACATGGTCGAACTCTTGCATATCAGCCCGAGTACTTCGGACATCTACACCTAAAGCCAGCTGTTCAAGATTATTTTCATGATCTAGCTTTGCCACAATTTCAGGCAGCAATGCCAAAGGTAAATTATCAATACAGTAATAGCCCAAATCTTCTAATACTTGAAGAGCTGAAGATTTTCCTGAACCAGACTGTCCTGTCACGATAAGTATACGCTTCATGGCATGGCTGTCCTTTTATGTATTATTGAGGTGTAAAGGCAACTTGTAAATTATCAATTAAACGTGTTCCGCCCAACTTAGCCGCGACAAACAACACAATATCACGATCAAATTGAGACACAGCCAACAAGTTTGGCTGACGAGCTTCCACATAATCCACAACAAAACCATTGTCTGTCAACAACGTTTTTAAATCTGCCAAGACTTGTTGTAAATCTTTACCTTGGTGTAATTGCTCTTCAGCTTGCTTTAGTCCTTGATAGATGACTGGCGCAATCTGACGTTGTTCCGGAGTCAAATAACCATTTCTTGAACTCAGTGCTAAACCATCTGCTGCACGAACAATGGGTACGCCAATCACTTCTAATGGAATATTTAAGTCTTGTACAAACTGGCGAATCACCGCCAACTGTTGATAATCTTTTTGACCAAAAAAAGCATAATTCGGTTGCACAATATTAAAGAGTTTTGTGACAACTAGCGCTACACCGTCAAAGTGCCCAGGACGTGAACTACCGCATAAGTCATCTGTAATCTGGCTTACACTAATATTAGTTAAACGAGGTTGTGTACCGTACATTTGCTCAACTGAAGGCGCAAAAATAATATCACAACCAACATCAGCAAGTAGACGACTGTCCTGCTCTAAAGTACGTGGATAGTTATCAAAATCTTCACCCGGACCAAATTGGGTCGGGTTTACGAAGATACTCACAACCACAACATCACATAACTTTTTCGCTTCACGAACAAGGGTGAGATGGCCTTCATGTAGATTTCCCATAGTTGGGACAAAACCAATGATTTTACGTGCAGCTCTAGCAGGATTTAAAGAAGCAGCTAAGCCTTGTATAGTGGTTTCTGTTTTCATGAATTACAGCTCAACTTGGAAAGTATGTTCTTTGGCTGGGAACGACTGGTCCTGTACAGCAGCATGAAAAGCTTTAAAAGCATCTAAAATCGCTGTTTCACCAGATTGTTCTTTCATAAAGTTACGCACAAAACGTGCAACTCGACCAAAAGTTAAACCTAACATGTCTTGTACTACAAGTACCTGACCATCAGTTGCATTACCTGCCCCAATACCAATCACAGGAGTATTCGGGAATAATTCAGCAATTTCTTGACCTAATTGTGCCGGAACACACTCGAGCAATAAAACTGCCGCGCCCGCTTCAACCACCGCCGTACAGTCAGCAATAAGTTGATCCGCTGCTTCACGGGTTCTAGCTTGTAGTTTGTAGCCACCAAAAACATGTACAGACTGAGGGGTTAAACCTAAATGTACGCATACAGGCACACCATTACGTGTTAACACCTGTACAGTTTCACTTAGCCATGCGCCACCTTCGATTTTGATCATCTGCGCACCAGCTTGCATAACTGTTTTCGCATTCTGCAAAGCATCATTTAAAGTGGCATAACTCATAAATGGTAAATCAGTCATAATCAAAGCATGCTGGTTACCACGGCGCACTGCCGCTGTATGATAAGCCATGTCTTCAACAGTTACAGGTAAAGTTGAATCACGACCTTGAATTGCCATTCCAAGAGAATCACCAATTAAGATAGTATCAATTTCAGCAAGTTCCATTGCTTTTGCCATACTTGCATCGTAACAAGTTAGACAAGAGAACTTACGTCCTTCGGCTTTAAATTTTCTTAAGTCACTTAGACTAATCATGATGGTATCCTCTACAGGAGTTTGCAGAACGTAATAAGTCAGACTTTAAGCCCAAGACTCATCAGCAAGTACAGTCAGCGTTGGCTGCTGTAAGAGTTCTAAATTCTTAAGTGGCTGATCATTGATATGTAAATCAGCGTCTAAATCTAATAAAGGAATCACAACAAAATCTCGTTGCATTATTCCTACATGCGGCACCGTTAAGCGCTCATTTTGTATTTTTTCATCACCATAAATCAGCAGGTCTAGGTCCAAAGTTCGCTCCCCCCAATGACGGAGTCTTACTCGCCCAGCTTCTTGCTCAAAACGCTGTAAATGATCGAGTAAGTCAAGCGGAAGTAACTCAGTTTTTAGCTGAGCTACTGCATTTAGATAATTGGGTTGATCTTGGGGACCCATTGGTGGGCTTTGGTACAGTTTGGATACCTTCACTTCACCAATAGTTTTAAGCTTGGCTATCGCTTCAGACAAAATCTGGCGCGAGTCACCTAGGTTACTTCCTAAGCCAATATATGTGGTTACTGTCATTGTGTCGGCCCAAAAATAACTTGGCTCAAATCACGTTGTACCCGCTTGCGCTTTAAAATTGGGTGATCGCTCGTCATATTGGTTTGTGATGTGGAAGATTTTTCCATAAAACGATCGACAGACTGCTCTTGTCGTGCACGTTCTTTCTTACCACGACGGCTTCGAGGCTCTGGAACATCCACCAAAGGCTCAATTTCTGCATCAGCTCTATTGTTTTCAATAGGTTCAACAGCAACCTTACGACGACTTTTAGCTTTTTGACGATTATATTGGCTAATCGCAGCTTCTTTTTCATCGTTTGACATTTCTTGGTAAGCATCCCACCAGCTTCCCATTCCTTGTGTTGTGTCATCTCCTGACTTTTCACGAAGTAATAAGAAGTCAAAGCCTGCACGGAAACGCGCATGGCTTGCCAATGCTTCAATTTGCTGTGGCTTTGGATTAAGCAATCGGGTTTGCATTTCCCAAACTTCACGAATAAAAGTTTCGGCAAAACGAGGAATGACTGTACGTGTCGCTTGACGTTTTAAAACATCTAAACCTGCTTGAGCACGTGCTTCGGCTGGAACAACGCCTTTTGATAAATAAAAGTCACAACGCTCTAAAAATGGCTGCCACAATAAAACTGCATAGAAAAATGCAGGGTTAATGGTTTTACCAATTTGAATGCGTTGATCTGTATTTTTTGCAGCGCGTTGAATAAATGGGGTGAGATCTGGACGAATATCAGCAAAAAGCTGCTTCCACACGCCAAATTCAATTAGCATTGGTAATACACGTGCCAAATGACCCATTGTGAAAAGCTTCTGAGACTCATCGTATAAACGGTGCGGAGAAACATCACGAAGCAATTGTGTCATCTCAACATCAAAAATATCGAGAATTGCTGGATCAATTTTAAAATTTAGCTTAGCTGCAAAACGTAACGTCCGTAGCATACGCACCGGATCTTCTTCAAAACGTTGCACAGGATCGCCCAATAAACGTAAAGTCTTATTCTTGACATCATCAATTGCTTTACAAAAATCGAGCACAATACCCTTACGTGGTTGGTAATAAAGCGTATTGATAGAAAAATCGCGTCGAGCAAAGTCCTGTTCGATGGTTCCCCAGTTATTGTCACGCAAAATCATGCCAGAAGCATTGGTAACTGCTTTTTTAGGAGGAGCACGGAAAGTCGCAACTTCGATCAGCTCACGTCCTGAATAGACATGTGCCAATTCAAATCGACGGCCAATAATTCGGCATCGACGACCAAAAACTTCTTTAATTTGAGAAGGTGTTGCATTGGTGACTGCATCGAAATCTTTAGGATTGAGTCCTAGCATTAAATCACGGACACCACCCCCAACAATATAAGCTTCATAGCCTGCTTTGGTCAGACTATCGATCACATCTAAAATCGAAGAAGGAAGTTGGGCTGTGGACAAACCACATTTTGACGCTCGCAAGGTTTGCAAAAGACGCTGTCTCCTACGTCAGGACGTAAATAACAAGTTGTCGCTAATCATAGCTCTAACACACACAAAGGGCAATTTGATTCTCTTTAGATTGCGCAGGAAATGATAATTGACGAATAGAACTTTTATAAGGCTAAACGTGATTTATTTTTTTCAAAAATAGCGGGGCCGATTCCTTTGACGTTTTTAATTTCATCAATATTTTTAAAACCACCATTCTTTTGCCTGTATTCCACAATCGCTTGAGCCTTTTTCTCACCTATACCTTTTAACTGCCGAAACTCATTTACAGTAGCCTGATTTAAATGAATCTGCCCAATAGAATCATTTAAACTCTTCGTTTGATAAATTTTAGAACCATAAGAATGAGAAGATTTAGAGACGTTTAACTTTTGGTCGTACATCTGCTGTTTAGCCTTCCATTCCTGAAAATTCTGATCAAACGATTGAGCAAAAACCGAAGGTGAAATCACACCTAAGCACAACATCATTAAAATAAAACAATTATTTTTCCAAAGTCTCATGCTGTATCGCATGTCGTTTTTCCCCTGAATGTAATTGTCGTTTTGCTTGGTTCCACAATTCATCCATCTCGGACAAGGTCATGTCTTCTAATGTTCTTTGCTGTTTTATAGCTTGCTCTTCAATAAAAGCAAAACGACTTCTAAATTTATGTATGGTTGATAAAAGTGAAGTTTCACTTGAAATGTTAAGTTTACGTCCTATATTGACCAATGAAAACAGACAATCCCCAAATTCGTCTTGAATTTCATCAATATTTTGATTTTTAAGCGCCTCTTTGAATTCACCTAATTCTTCTTCTAATTTTACATAAGCATCTTCTACTGTTTCAAAATCAAATCCGACTTTTGCAACATTCTTTTGAATTTCCTGTGCTTGAGTCAGTGCAGGACCATGTTTAATTTCATCTAATCTTGATTTCGGCTTGCCTTGCTTTTCTTGTCGTTTAATTTGTTTCCATAACTCGCTTACTTGTTCTGGTGTTAAGTTATTAAATTGATCAGCCTGGAAAACATGTGGATGACGTCTTATCAATTTTTCACTAATTGCCTCAACTACATCTTGAAAATTGAACGCCCCTTGTTCGCTAAACATTTGCGATTGAAATACAACTTGTAATAACAAATCACCCAACTCATTTCGAATTTCATCAATATCGCCCTGACGGATAGCAGCTTCGACTTCATATGCTTCTTCAATTGCATATTTAGTCAGTGACATTGGGGTTTGCTCTTGATCCCACGGACATTTTTCACGTAGCTCTTGCATAATTTTAAGCAATTTATCCATTTAACCCTCAAGTTTAAAAAGTTGGTCAGTAAATTTAAAATCTTAATTTGCTATGATCAAAATTAAAGCGGCAAATCATTCGTCATATTGTAACGATAAAGAGAAAAAAAGATGAAACATAGCATTCTGATTAGTGGCGCAGCTCAAGGTATTGGAGCAGAAATTGCACGAGTATTTTACAACCAAGGATATAAAGTAGGCATTTATGATATTAACGAATCACTTGCTCAAAGCTTAGCAACAGAGTTAGGACCCAATGCATGCGCTGGTTATTTAGATGTCAGTGATTACGAGCAATGGCAACATATATTAAAAGAATTTACTGACTGGGCTGGCGAGCTTAATATTTTAGTGAATAACGCAGGAATTTTATATTCTGGGGCTTTTGAACACATCGATATCAATTCACACCAAAGAACAATCAATATTAATGTAAACGGTGTAATCAACGGTTGCCATGCTGCACTCCCTTATTTAAAACAAGCTTCTTTTGCACGCGTCATTAATCTCTCTTCAGCTTCTGCAATTTATGGGCAAGCTGATCTCATTTCATATTCAGCCAGTAAGTTTGCAGTTCGCGGAATTACCGAAGGTTTAGATGTGGAATGGAAAAAATATGGTATTCGTGTTTTAGATGTGATGCCTTTATTTGTACAAACCGCAATGGTCAATAATATGGATGCAGGTAGTATTCAAAATATGGGCGTTGACTTAACTCCAAATGATATTGCTCAGCAGGTCCTTTCACTTGTCGAGAAAAAAGCTCATTTCTGGACTCCTACTCATACTCCTGTTGGCATAAAAACCAAATTGCTTTATCAACTCTCAACAATAAGCCCACAGTTTCTAAATCGTTTAACTAATATTTATTTATCGAGAAAGTAGCTTATAAAAAAGGCCGTCAAATGACGGCCTTTTTTAATTTAATTAAACACCTTGAATCATGCGTCGTGCGCTAATAATTCCAGGTTGTTGCTCTAAACGAGCTAACAAACGTGAAAGCTGAGCCAAACCTTTCACCTCAATAAGCAACTTCATATTGGCAATACCATCTGCCTCAGAAATTGTATTCACCTGACGAATATTAATTTGGTCAGAAAAAATCACTTGAGTTAAGTCTTTGAGCAAACCACGACGATCGTAAGCTTCAACCACAATTTGAACACTTTGACCACGAGTTGGCTGCATTTCCCAATCGGCTTCAACAGCACGTTCTGGTTCTTGCTTGATCATACGTTGATAATCAGAGCACAAGACTTTGTGAATACTTACACCACGGTTCAATGTGATATAGCCAGCAATTGACTCCCCGTGAACCGGTTGGCAACACTGCGCAATATGTAACTCAACATTGTCTAAACCATCAATTAAGATGCCATGCGCCGACAAAGTATGACTGGCACGTGGATTTAATGTTGGTTTAAGTACCAGCTCAGGCTCATCCTGATCCAGATGCATTTGACGATTAATCTGATTAATCAAGGCATGCAAGCTGATATCACCGCTGACCAGACTAACTAAAATGTCATCCCCTGTTTTCACATTAAAATGTGATGAGTAGTCGTTCAGGTCGATACTCTTAGGGTGAATCGCCAATCGAGACAATTCTTTGTTTAATAACTCACGGCCAACTTCAAGGTTCTTGCTACGATCTTGCTGTCTGAACCAATGACGTAGTTTGTCACGTGCACGAGCTGTCTTGATATACCCTAAAGAGTTCACCAACCAGTCACGGTTAGGCTCACGGTCTTTTTTGGTTAAAATCTCGACCTGTTCACCAGTTTTTAGCGTATAGGTTAATGGTACATAGCGTTGGTTAACACGTGCCGCATAACACTTGTTTCCTACTTCTGTATGCACATGGTAAGCAAAGTCTAAAACCGTTGAACCACGTGGTAATTCTTTAATATCACCATCACGGCTAAACACATAAATCTTTTCAAAACCTTCAAAGTCTTGAAGCTGATCAAAGCCTTCCGTCTCATCTTCGTTTTGGTGTACGGTGGTTTCATTACGTTCTTGGTAATGTTCCAAAACGGCACGAAGCGAATGTAAACGATGGTTAAAAGAATGGTCGGTATTCTTCGAGCCTTCTTTGTAGTTAAAGTGCGAACATACGCCTAATTCTGCTTCATCATGCATCTCATGAGTACGGATTTGTACCTCTAAAGATTTATTTTCAGCAATTACAGCAGTATGTAATGAGCGATAACCATTAGCTTTCGGGTTGGTAATATAGTCATCAAACTGGTGTGGAATATGGCGCCAGATTTGATGAACAATACCTAATGAGTGATAACACTCCGGCACGCTATTGACTAACACACGTAAGGCACGAATATCATAAAGCTGATCGAAACTCAGGTTTTTACTTTTCATTTTTCGATAAATCGAATAAATGTGTTTTGCTCGACCTGTAATTTCCGCCTCAATACCGTAAGATGCCAATTCATTTTTTAAGCGGTCGATTACGAACTGAATATAGTGTTCGCGCTCAAGACGCTTTTCATTTAGTAATGAAGCAATCTCTTTATAACGGTCTGGTGCCAAATAACGAAAGGCTAAATCTTCTAGTTCCCACTTAAGCTGTGCAATACCCAAACGGTGCGCTAATGGCGAATAAATAGTTAGAATTTCACGCGCTACACGCTCTTGACGCTCACGTGACGAATTGGCCAACTCACGTAAAGAATAAGTACGCTCAGCTAACTTAATTAAAACAACACGGACATCTTCAGTCACTGAAATCAGCATTTTATAAATGCCGCTTAAATGTTCCCTCTGGTTGTTATTAAAATGGTCTTCTAGTCGTTTATTTTTTTCAATGAGTTCTGAAAGCTTACCCATTGCCAAAGTACCTTTGACAAGGTTATAGACTTGCTCACCAAACTTGCGCTTTACTTCTTCTATATCAGTAATGTCTTCACGAACACTACGATAAAGCATTGCAGCAGATAAAGTATCTTCATCTACATGTAAATGCGCCAGAATATCCGCCATTCCAACACCAGTAGCAAATGTATTGGAACGATGATTAACCGTTGAATCTAACTCTTTTTGCAGGGTTAAATGCGCAACCTCTTCGAGTTGTTTAAGCTCTGCCCCATCTAATATTTCACGAACCCGATCCAACCATGAGGCTAAACCGACTTGTGTTTCGGCGGCATGCTCTACAGTCGTTTCCTCTGACAACTCAGTTAGTTGTTCAGGTAACTGTTCACGTACTGTGACCATACCATTCTCCTGGATATGTAACTCATGTTTTTAATCGTTTATCTCTTGAATTTTTTCAAATAAAGCAATTGATTCAACATGTTCTGTGTGCGTAAACATGTCCATAACCGCTGCTTTTTTTAACTTGTATCCATGTTGAGCCAAAACACCTGCATCCCTTGCTAGTGTTGCTGGATTACATGATACATAAACGATTCTTTTTGCTCCAAAGTTTGGTACATACTGCATAATTTCATATGCACCAGCACGAGGAGGATCAATCAATAATGCATCAAATCCTTGATTTGCCCAAGAATGATGCGAAAAATCTTTTGTTAAATCTTGTGAAAAGAAGCTTGCTTGCACCAGATTGTTGCACTTGGCATTATCCGTTGCTCGCTGCACCATTTCTTCACTTGCTTCCACACCAACAACTTGTCCATTTGCACCAACACATCGTGCAAGTGGAAGCGAAAAATTACCTAATCCGCAAAACAGATCCAGTACTCTTTCACCCTGCTGCAATTGAAGCAATTCACATGCCAATTGCACCATTTGTTCATTTACTGTGCCATTGACCTGCGTAAAATCCAATGGCGAAAAAGCAAAATTTACTTCAAATGCATTTAAAGCATAATGTAATCGCATAGCGCCTTGCTCTTCATCAATACGACGAAGACTTTCGGGACCTTTAGGTTGCAAATACAACTGCCAGCCTTTGTGTAACGCGAATTGTCTTAATTGGTTGACATCAGAATTGTTTAATTTTTCTACATGGCGAACCAATAAAGAAATTTCATCATCACCTTTTGCTAATTCTACATGACCAATATGCGCTTTGCCTTTTAGACTTTGGAGTAAAGTACGTAATTCTGGCAGACTATCTGATAATTTTTTGTCCAAAACACTACAGGTATGGATAGAAGTTAAACGATTACTATGATGCTCACGAAACCCTAAAATCAAACGGTCCTGTTTTGGCAAATAGCGCACACCAATACGCGCTCGACGGCGATAATCACTTTGTAAAGATCGAATTGGCTCTAACCACTGTTCAGGTTGAATACCCGCAAAGTGTTGTAAATGTGACTGGAGTACATTTTGCTTTAAGCGAATTTGCTCATCTGGATGAATGTGCTGCATGCTACAGCCGCCACAAATACCATAATGAGGACAAACAGCCTCTACGCGATTTGACGAAGGTTCTGCTAAAAGCTCAATCATTTCAGCTTCTTCAAGGCGCTTAGCCTCATGCGTAATTTGAGCCTTTACTGTTTCTCCAGGCAACGCATAACGGATAAATACCTTTTTACCATGCTTATCTGCCGGATGATCCGGATGAGAACCATAGTGCGCAATTCCTCGCCCCTCATGAGAAAGAGTTTCAACCTGAAAAATATATTCAGGTTGCTGAGCTTTGCGAGATTTGGCTTGCTGTTTCAAAGAATGAACCTAAAAATCTAAAGGATTAAAATAGTGGCATGTAAAGTCGGTATGTTTCGACGTACGTTGCCACACTTCAAGAAAATCGGCCTGCTGAGGCATAGTCTGTAAATATTCAATACTAGAACTAATCCAATGATTATGTTTATCTACATTGATTTGACCTTTAAGTAACAACCAACGCAAATAAATAAACCATGTATTGAGTACATCACCCTCACAATAACTGGTTAACTTTAACCATTGCTGAGCACGTACATATTCAGGAACATGATACCCCGATTCACCACGCTTACCTGGTAAACCTAAAATACAGGCAACCTCATCAAGTTTCTGGAAATTACGGCCATTAAACATTGCCATCACATCCATTAAATCAATATGACGGTGGTGATAACGGTTTTGGTAATTATTAAAACGCTTCTGGCTATCAAGCTCACCTTGATCGAACAAGCCCGGTGCAGAAAGACCATGATACATGGCACGGAACAAGATAACCGGCAAATCAAATTGTGAGCCATTCCAACTCACCAAAGTGGGATGGCGCTTGTCAAAAATAGATAGAAATTTCTGTAAAATTTCAGCTTCTGAATAGTGCTCTCGGCTAAAAGAAAACAGTCTAAAGCCCGATTCATCAATCCATAAACCAGAGATACAAACGATTTCATGCAATGGCAAACGCTGAAAATCCATACCTGATTCTTGGCGGCGGATTTTTGTGAGTGCCTGTTCAACATCTGCCTCTGGCAAATCAAGATGATATAAATGCGCTCCCGCTTTTAAATCAGTTAAAGTTTCAATGTCAAAAACTAAAGTTGGGAAACGCATTCTTTCTCTCAATTATGAGTTATCGTCCTGTACTGAGAACAAACCTGTAGACAAGTAGCGGTCGCCACGGTCACAGATAATGCAAACAATAACAGCTTCTGGATTTTCTTCTGCAATCTTAATTGATGCCCAAACTGCACCACCTGAAGATGTACCTGCACTGATACCTTCCATACGAGCCAATTTACGCATGGTTTTTTCCGCCTCAATTTGAGGAATATCAATAATTCGGTCTACACGACTGCTATCAAAAATTGTTGGTAAGTATTCTTTTGGCCAGCGGCGAATACCGGCAATACTTGAACCGTCTGCTGGTTGTAAGCCCACAATCTGAATGTCTGGATTTTGTTCTTTTAAATACTTAGAAACACCCATAATAGTACCGGTTGTACCCATTGAGCTTACAAAGTGAGTAATTTTACCACCCGTTTGCTTCCAGATTTCAGGACCTGTCGTCAGGTAATGAGCTTCAACATTATCAGGATTACCAAACTGGTTTAAAACATGACCTTTGCCGTCTTTTTCCATTTGCAAAGCTAAATCACGTGCGCCTTCCATACCTTGCTGTGGAGTCACTTCTATCAGCTCTGCGCCATAAGCTAACATCGCATCTTTGCGTTCTTGGCTCATGTTATTTGGCATGATAAGTTTCATTTTATAGCCGCGCATTGCCGCAACCATAGCCAAAGCAATACCTGTATTGCCGCTAGTTGCTTCAATTAACGTATCGCCCGGTTTAATTTGACCACGCTTTTCTGCCTGCATAATCATGTTATATGCAGGGCGATCTTTTACAGAACCTGCCGGATTATTACCTTCCAATTTTGCTAAAACCGTTGCCTGCGTGTGACAAGCCAAGCGCTGCAAACGGACTAGAGGTGTTTTACCTACATAGTGATCTAACAAAAATTCGTCGGCTAAAAAATCAGGTTGTGTATTACTCATGATCAACACCTAAATCGGGGTGGCACTATTGTATGAAAAAATGATCGGTACTGCACCCATTTCACTATGCTTTTTAATTAAAGTGATTAAAGCCCAGTCAGTTATAAAATGCCGTCTGTTTTAAAATAAAGCGTGATAATATGCCCTACAGAGAGATCAATCCGATGTAGCCATGTCTAATTTCAATAAAACCTTATCGAAACGCTTACGTCTGAATCATGCATATGGGCAACTGATTGCTCTTATTTTTGTGCCCATGATGATTTTAACTGGTGTTGGTGCTTTTCTGGTTTTAACTGAAACATCTTACTCTGCAAAACAACAGCAACTGCATCATGCCTCAGCTATTTTGGCGCGTTATAATCAAATCGCTAAAGATCTCTATACATTAGTAGAACTCAAACCCGATGAATATGACCATGCTCAACATATTATGCAAAGCATGTTCAGTGAAAAAAATCTCAAGCGTGCTGCTTTAATTGACAGTAATGGTCAGACTTACTTAAGTGTAGGCTATCGAGATAATCGTTATTGGCCTAACTTTACGCAAAACAATAGTTTTTTTGGTCCGATCTCTTATAACAATAACAATATTTATGGGGTTCGCATCAGCAATATCACAGGTAAAACCCCTGTCTGGCTAGTGATTGAAATGGATAATCAACCACTAGAATTAGCACGTTATCGTATTCTGATCGCTTTAGTTATTACGAGTTTAATGACGCTGCTCTTACTTTTGCTCTGTCTAAATTTCTTCTCTCGTCGCTGGGTTGCACCAATGTACGAAATTCGGATGCAACTACAGCGACTTAATGCAGACACATTAGATCAGCATATGGTCATTAACAGTACGGGTGAATTACGCTTACTCCAACGTGATATCGCAAGTGTGGTGAAAAGACTACATTTTAGTTTTTTAGAGCTTAAAGAACACACCGAACAAACCGAAGAAGATTTACGTAGAACATTAGATACCCTCGAAGTTCAAAACATTACTTACCGTCAAGCACGTGACCAAGCGATTTCATCAAATCAGGCAAAATCAGTTTTCCTTGCCAATATCAGTCATGAGCTTCGTACACCACTTAACAGTATTGATGGCTTTATTCATTTACTACTTCGCCAACAAAATCTAAGTAATGAGCAAAATCTCTATTTACAGACTATTCGAAAATCTTCTGCCCATCTATTAGCATTAATTAACGATGTATTAGATTTCTCAAAAATTGATGCAGGTAAATTAGAGCTTGAAACAGCGCCGTTTGATTTAGAAGAAGCTATTTTCGATGTGATGGATATGTTGTCACCTTTGGCTGCGCAAAAGCATATTGCCATGGCATTTTATTATGCAGACAACATTCCTCAAGAAGTCATTGGAGATGCTTTACGGTTTAAGCAAATCTTGACCAACCTAATTTCAAATGCCATCAAGTTCACGCCAGACGGAGAAATTATTGTTCGTGTCCGTATGGAACATGATGACATTGGTCAATGTTTGCTGCATTTTAGCGTTCAAGATAGTGGTATTGGTTTGAGTGGTACTGACCGTAAAAAGTTATTTGAATCATTTTCACAAGGCGATGCATCTGTTACCCGTCAATTTGGTGGTACAGGCTTAGGCCTTGCAATTTCCAAACAACTGGTTCATCTCATGCATGGACAAATTGGTTTTGAAGATAACCAAGAACGTGCACCAACAGAAAAAGGTTCAACATTCTGGTTTACTGCACAGTTTGCTGTAGATGAAGAACATGAGATAGAACACCCTCACTTCGAACACTTACAAGTGGTGTCTTATTTAGCACATCCTGCAACAGCAAGTGTATTACGATACTATCTTGAAAATTACCAAGTTCCACACATTGAAACTCAATCAATTCTGGACTTGTTTAGCCGCCTAAAACACCTCGATCAGAAAGACAATACATGGCTTATTGTTGATCATAGTGGCGATACAGAAGCTCTGCTTAAAGAAATTCGTAGCCGCTATCAGGGCAACTTAGCAGTTTACGGCTATCAAATGACCCTTGAGCCAAACATGCTCACTGAATATCGTGCTCGCCCACTTTATCAACCATTAAGCCGTAGCGGACTCATTCAATTATTAAGTGACCAACCTATTTTTGAAGAGGAACAACAAGACTTTAATGGTCAGGGTTTACATATTTTAGCGGTCGATGACCATTTACCGAACTTAATTGTTTTAGACGCATTGTTAGGTGAGTTAAATGTTAAAACCACTAAAGCCTTAAGTGGACAAGAAGCGCTGAATATCATCCAAGAACGCATTGACCAAAAACTCAAACCGTTTGATTTGGTGTTTATGGATATTCAAATGCCAGTTATGTCAGGCATTGATACTACTCGCGCGATCCGTTCACTAGAGTCAACGCTAGATGGAGAAATGCAGCTTCCAATTATTGCGTTAACAGCCCATGCTCTTGCTGATGAAAAACAAAAGCTTCTGAAAGTTGGTATGAATGACTATGTCACCAAACCAATTCAAATGGAGCAAATCATTCAGATTTTAACGCAATGGACTAAAAACAATTTCACTGCACAAGCTTTAGATAAAGATCACCATGTTGTTGCCGAGGCACTCGACCCAGAAATATTAAACTGGCAACAAAGCCTACAATTGGCTGCAAATAAAGAAGATCTTGCCCAAGACTTATTGAAAATGTTGGTAGACAGTTTCCCAACCGAGTTAGGTGAAATGCAGCAACTCATTGAGCTTGAAGACTTTCCTCAACTCGAACATGTGTTGCACCGCCTCTATGGTGCAACTCGCTATGTAGGCACACCAAAGCTTCAACAAGTTACTGGTGACTTCGAGCAATTCGTTTCAACATTACGTAAAGAGCGTCGCAGAGCTGACGATGGCTTCATTGAAGAAGTCATGAGACGTTTCGATGAATTAGGTCTTGTCATTAAAGAAGTTGAAAGTGCGGCTCATCAAATCTTAGTTATACCGGACTAAACAAGAACCTGTAAAAAAGGCATGACTGACCTGTCATGTTTCCAATTTCAAGCCATGTTATGCTCCGTTTATCGATAAAAAAATAAGCGGGAATTTCATGGCACTTTTACGTATTGAAAAAAATAATGGTATTGCAACAGTTTATCTAAACCGTCCTGATAAACGTAATGCCATGAGTTTTGCCCTCCTCAAAGAACTCCTTTCAACGGCTAAAGCTATACAAAAAGACCGAGATATCCGCTGTGTAATTTTGACTGGTGAAGCACAAGTATTTAGTGCTGGTATTGATTTATCTGACCTTAACAACCCTAAAAACTCTGCATTTGCGATTTGGGAGCTTGTAAAACCTGGACAAAGCCTTTTCCAAAAAGCATTTCTAATTTGGCAGAACTTACCTGTACCTGTGATTGCGGCACTTGAAGGTTATTGCTTTGGTGCGGGGATGCAACTTGCGCTGGCTGCCGATATTCGTATTGCCCACCCAGAGACAAAAATGTCGATTATGGAAAGTCGCTGGGGATTAGTACCTGACATGGGACTTACTCGCTCACTCAAAGGTTTGATAGGTGTTGACCTTGCCAAAGAACTCACCTTAACTGCTCGTGTGTTTGACGGAAACTATGCAAAAGATATTGGCCTTGTAACTCACCTAAGCGAGAACCCTTTAGAAAAAGCGAATGCAATTGCCTCAGAAATGCTACAACGCTCACCTGATGCATTGACTGCTGCAAAACGTGTATTAGATGCAATGGAGCACCAGCCAGAAAAATCATTGCGTCTAGAAAAAATCTGGCAACTTAAATTATTACTTGGTAAAAATAGCAAACTTGCTCGTAAAAAAGACAAACATCCGGAAGTTAAATTTTTACCACGCCAATATAGATAAGAGCTTTGAAGATGAATTTTGATCGTAATACACCTATTGCCTTTTTAGGTATAGGACTTATGGGGAGCCGTATGGCTAGCCGCCTTATTCAAGCTGGTTTTCAAGTTGCTGTCTGGAACAGAACAGCATCTGCTTGTGAAGAACTTATCGATATTGGCGCACATGCTCTCGATCTTTCAAACATCGGACAATACCCTATAGTTTTAACTTGCCTAGCTGACGATAAAGCTGTGCAAGCCGTATTTGAGCAAATCCAGCCTCATTTAAAAGCAAATCAAGTTATTGTCGATTTCTCAAGCCTGTCTGTTGCTGCAACAAAAGCACTTGCTCAGGCTGCCGCGTTACAACATGTGACATGGATTGACTCTCCTGTTTCAGGCGGTACAGCCGGGGCAGAACAAGGCACGCTAGTCATTTTTGCAGGTGGAGATGCTCAAACTATTGAAGCTTTGAGTCCTGTTTACAATGTACTTTCTCAACGTGTAACACGTATGGGCGATACAGGTACAGGCCAAGCCACTAAAATTTGCAATCAGCTGATTGTGGCAGCAAATAGTGCTCTTATTGCCGAAGCTGTAGCACTAGCAGACCACGCAGGTGTAGACACGACATTACTGGCTCCCGCCCTAGCAGGTGGATTTGCTGACTCAAAGCCTTTTCAAATACTTGCACCACGCATGGCGACTCATACTTTCGAGCCTATTCAGTGGAAAGTTCAAACATTATCCAAAGATCTTAACAACGCG
Organism: Acinetobacter nosocomialis; assembly: GCF_041021905.1. Taxonomy (NCBI): domain Bacteria; kingdom Pseudomonadati; phylum Pseudomonadota; class Gammaproteobacteria; order Moraxellales; family Moraxellaceae; genus Acinetobacter; species Acinetobacter nosocomialis. The sequence continues at coordinate 668,859 of NZ_CP157432.1, read as the reverse complement.
GTAACATTGGCTAACAATGTTAATTTAGACATACCTGTTGCACAAAAAGCTCTATTACAGCTACAAACTCACCAAAAAAATGGCTTTGCTGAGAAAGATTTAGCTACTATCATTCAATTAGTAGAGCAATAATAAACGGAGTTTTTGTATGGGTCGTCTTGCCGTTAACTTATCCATGATTTTTACCGAAGTTTCTTTAATTGATCGCTTTGCATTAGCCCATGCAGAGGGCTTTGAACATGTAGAAATCCAATTCCCATACGAACTTTCCATTGCCGATATTCAAGACCAACTTGAACGTTACAACCTAAGTTTATGTTTAATTAATGTTCCTGCTGGCGATCTTATGCAAGGTGGAAATGGTTTAGCAGGCATACCTGGCCAAGAAGCAGCATTCCGTGAAGCACTAGAGTTAGCTATTCGCTATGCTACTGCCTTAAAAGTGCCTCGTGTTAATATTTTGGCAGGTAAGCAACCTCAAGATTCTGACTTACTTCCTTGCCTTAAAACACTTGCAAGCAACTTAAAGTTAGCTTGTGATTTACTTACAGAACACAACATTGAACCTGTATTTGAAATGATTAATGGCACAGATATGCCACGCTTTTTAGTACAGAACATTGCCCAAGCTCAAGAGATGCTTGAAGCAGTCAACCACCCTGCTTTAAAAATGCAATATGACTGTTATCACATGGCAATGATGGGTGAAGATGTACTTGAAGGGTTACAAGAAAATATTCACCAGATTGGCCATATTCAGTTTGCAGACTGTCCTGGACGCCATGAACCCGATACGGCTCAAATCCCTTATGAGCAAATTTTTTCATGGATTAAACAAAGCACGTATGACGGTTACATTGCAGCAGAATATAAACCTAAAAACGGGTCAAATCAGTCATTTACATGGAAAAAGAAATACTTTTCCGATGATGTAAATATATAAACTGTTACTAGTTTTGTTTGAAATTCTGAGTGAAAACCACTATATTAGATAGTGAGTAATTGTCAGGAAAATATACCCTATATGAATTTAGAACCATCGCCCAGCGTGTCTAATTCTCACGATTTCGCAATGAACACCTCAAATAAAGACGTACAAGCTTGTCTCAAAGTCGTCCATGACGCTTTAGTTGATGTAAAAGCAAAAGATATTCTACAGTTAGATGTTAGTTCTATTAGCAACGTTGCGGATGCTATTGTCATTGCGAGTGGTACATCTACTCGTCACGTCAAAGCACTTGCTGACAATGTTGCAGAAGAAGCTCGAAAAGCTGGTTTCCGCCCGATTGGCGTTGAAGGCGAACGAGATGCCGAATGGATCTTAATTGATCTTGGTTTTGTTGTAGTACACGTGATGCTACCAACTGCCCGCAAATTCTATGATTTAGAAAGTTTATGGCGTACTGCCCCAGAGTCAGTCGCATAAAATTTTTGCTTTTAAAAAAAAGCGGCTCTTTTGAGCCGCTTTTTGTTTATATAACTAATCAAAATTTTATTTAAAAAAATTATCTTTTATAGCCTCAGATATCCTCATCAAAGCTTCAACAGCACTTACGAGCTAGTCATCAATCTTACTTAAATTTGACATGACAAATTGTCAGAATTACAGCACTATAACTACTCTTATAGTCTCATCAATAAATAGCATAACCGGAGCACTAAAAAGTGAAAATACTCATTACAGGCGCCAACACAGGGATTGGCTTTGCCACAGCCGAACAACTTGTAAAACAAGGACAACATGTGATTTTGGCATGCCGAAATCCTCAAAAAGCACAAGAGGCACACAACAAACTACGCTCACTCAACCAAGGACAAGTTGATGTCGTTTCTCTTGATCTGAATAGCCTTGAGCTAACGCGAAAAGCTGCTGATGAAATTACAGATAAATATGGCAGCCTTGATGTGCTTATTAACAATGCCGGGCTATTTGCAAAAACAAAACATCTCACCGCAGATGGTTTTGAGCAACAATTTGGCGTTAATTACTTAGGTCATTTCTTACTTACTCAAAAGTTACTTCCGGCTTTAAAACAGTCACCTAAAGCACGCATTATTCATCTTGCTTCTATTGCTCATTGGGTTGGCTCAATTAAACCTAATAAATTTCGCGCAGAAGGTTTTTACAATCCCCTGTTCTATTATGGACAATCCAAGCTTGCAAACTTGCTCTTGAGCAATGCACTAGCTGAACGACTAGCAGACAGTTCAATTACCAATAATGCACTACACCCTGGTGGTGTTGCCTCCGATATTTATCGCGACTTACCAAAACCAGTTTATGCAGCCATGAAAGTAGGTTTAGTTCCAACATCAGTTCCTGCAAAGCTCATAACAGAGATGGCGATTGGAGAATCATGGCAAAACCGCAACGGCGAATATGTCAGTGCGCATATGCCTGACTGGAAATCGTCACATGCCAAAAACCAGCAACTGGCACGCGACCTCTACCAACAATCAATGGACTTAGTAGAAAAGTTTCTTTAAATCCCAAAAAGCAAAAAACCACCCGAAGGTGGTTTTTTGTATCAAAGCAACTTAGTGACCTGTACCATTAATTGCTTTAGTCATGTCTTCAACAACTTTCTTAGCATCACCAAAGATCATCATTGTTTTTTCGTTATAGAACAAGTCATTATCAAGACCGGCATAACCCGTCGCCATAGAACGCTTAATCACCATGATTGTACGTGCTTTATGTGCTTCAAGAATCGGCATACCATAAATTGGTGAACCTGGGTCATCTTTTGCAGCAGGGTTCACAACGTCGTTTGCACCAATAACAAGTACTACGTCAGTTGCCGGGAAGTCAGAGTTAATCTCATCCATTTCCAAGATGTCTTCATAGGCTACGTCTGCTTCAGCAAGCAATACGTTCATGTGACCAGGCATACGACCTGCAACCGGGTGAATTGCGAAACGAACACGAACACCTTGCTCTTTTAGAATTTCACACAGCTCTTTCACAGCATTTTGTGCACGACCTTGCGCCATACCATAACCCGGTACAATCACAACACTGTCTGCATTTGACATCAAGAAGCCAGCATCATCAGCAGAACCTGAACGGTAGTTACGTTGAACTTGTTCACCTTTAGCCGCTGTAGAAACTGCCGCACCACCCATTGCACCACCAAACAATACGTTGATGATTGAACGGTTCATTGCTTTACACATGATGTATGACAGAATCGCACCAGATGAACCTACAAGCGAACCCGCAACAATCAACATGTTATTTTCAAGGGTAAAACCAATACCTGCCGCTGCCCAACCAGAGAACGAGTTAAGAAGCGATACCACCACAGGCATATCACCACCACCTACCGGTGCAATCCATACCCAGCCAAATGCAAGTGCAAGTGCTGTCATTGCCCAGAAAGCAGTCATATTACCAGTTGTAAAGAAGTAGAAACCACAAGCCAACATCGCAACAAAGATAAGTGCTTGAACAGGTTTAACCCATGCGCCAGAGATTGTTTTAGCCCATTTTTTCGCAGCCAATTTACCGTAAGCAAACACAGATGCTGTAAAGGTAATCGCACCAACGAAACAGCCCACAAACAATTCAAATAAATGAACTTTGCTCATGTGCGCATGTTGCACGCCAGCCGCTGTTAATGCTGCCTCGTTTTGAGCAAACAATGCTGTAAGCTGGTTGTTATGCAAAATTGCAGCAACTGCAATTAAAACTGCAGCCAAACCTACCAATGAGTGCATAAGTGCAACAGTTTCAGGCATTTGAGTCATTGGTACAGTACGTGCACGTGCAATACCCACAATCGCGCCAAGCACCATTGCACCGCCAATCATCCAAATAACCGGGTTGTTGGCAACAAAGAAGGTTGTTACAACTGCAATCGCCATTGCGATCATACCGTAACGGTTACCTTGAATTGCTGTTTTAGGACCAGATAGACCGCGAAGCGTCAAGATAAAGAGAATTGCGCCTACAAGGTACAACCAGTTTGCATTTGCTTGAATAAATTCCATGTCAAAGCCCTCTTATTTCTTTTGCTTAGGCTTAAACATTTCCAACATGCGTGCAGTTACTGCGAAGCCGCCGAAAATATTAATGCTTGCCAAAAATACCGCAATCGCACCAAGTACGCTTACAACATTCACACTTTGAAATGCAACATTTGCATCTACACCAAGTACAGGCAGCCCGACTGTTTGCAACATCGCACCAACGACAATAATTGATGACAATGCGTTAGTTACCGCCATAAGTGGCGTATGTAAAGCTGGTGTAACACCCCAAACTACGTAATAACCTACGAAGATGGCAAGGACGAAAATTGTAATAGTTTCAACCATGAGAAATCTCCTTAACCACGCTTAAGCAGCACTTGACCGCCATGAGTGACCAATAGGGCTTTTTGGATTTCGTCTTCTTGATTAATCGCAAAGTTTTTCTCTTTGTCGAATAAAGTCTCTACGAAATTGAAAACGTTACGTGCATATAATGCAGAAGCTTCTGTCGCAACAGTGGCTGGAATATTTGGAATACCCAAAATTTTCACGCCATTTTCAGTCACAACAGTTTCGCCAACTTTAGAACCTTCAACGTTACCACCCGTTTCAACTGCCATATCTAAAATGACAGAGCCCGGCTTCATTTTGGCAACAGTTTCAGCTTTAATCAGACGCGGCGCATCACGACCCGGCAACAATGCTGTTGTAATCACGATATCGGCATTCGACACAGCTTTATCCACAATTGCAGCTTGGTCTTTGATGTATTGCTCACCCGGCATCCAGCCATAACCATTTTTTGCTGCATCTGCTGCACGTTGCTGTTCTTCTTCAGACATTGGTACGTCTAACCACTTACCACCTAAAGACTCAACTTGATCTTTAGCTGTTGGACGTAAATCTGTTGCTTCAACAACAGCACCCAAACGTTTTGCTGTAGCAATCGCTTGAAGGCCCGCAACCCCAACACCCATAATCACAACACGTGCAGGTTTTACAGTACCAGCAGCAGTCATCAGCATTGGGAACATGCGTTGATACTCGGCAGCCGCAAGCAAGACTGATTTATAACCAGCCAAGTTTGCCTGAGAAGACAACACATCCATGTTTTGTGCACGAGAAAGCGTACGAGGAAGCAATTCCAGAGCAAAAGCAGACACTTGCTGATTCGCAAACTGATCTAGCTCGGTATTACGATAAGGATCAAACATTGCTACAACAGCTGTATTTGCTGCAAGTTTTTGAATTTCCCCGCCTTGTGGCGCACGAACTTTCAAAATAATTTGACTACCCGTATAGGCATCATCCGTAATGGTTGCACCGACCTGTTCATAAGCACTATCAATGTACGCAGCCTTTACACCAGCACCACGTTCAATCACAACGCTATGACCAGCGCTAATCAACTTCTTTACTGTCTCTGGCGTAGCAGCTACACGATTTTCACCGACGACAGTTTCGGTTGGGATTCCGATCTGCATGAGCGTTCCTCAAGCTAATTTCTCATTGTTAAAAACATTGCAACCCGCAATGTTTCCCCCATGTGTATTCTTTGTACAGAATTTGGATTCTAATTGAACTTTTTGAAAATACCACCCACTATTTATTTAATAAATACCCATATTTTGAACTGATGATTCACGATATTTGACTTGAGGTGTAATATAGGAAGATTTTTCTTTTTTTTTGCAGACAATAGTCTCTCTTATACAGTCCTGTATATGAAAATTTCTTTATCTTCGTTTCAAATTGGGTCTTTTTTCGCGCTTTGTTCTGCTTTTCTATTCAGTACAAAAGCAATCTTTATTAAACAAACTTATGCCCTTTCTCCATTAGTAGACGGTACAGTCCTGATGGCTTTACGTATGCTAAGCGCCTTACCGTTCTTTCTATTAATTTGCTGGTTCAATAGGCATCATAATCAGGGCATAAAAAAGAAGGATTGGCTAATTTTAATTTTTGCCGGTCTATTAGGCTACTACTTTGCCAGCTGGCTTGATTTCATGGGCCTTATGTTTATTAGTGCTTCTTTAGAGCGAATTATCTTATTTTTATATCCAACACTTACCGTGATTGCATCAAGCCTGCTCTACAAACAAAAATTAGATATAAAAAGTTTAATCGCCATTTTTCTTAGTTATGGTGGAACCGTGCTAGTGATGCTCCAAGAACACAACAACGCACCAATTCAGGGCAATTTCTGGCTAGGAACAAGTTTTGTATTTGCAAGTGCTGTAGCATTTGCTGGTTATTTACTGTTAACCCCACCATTAATTAAAAAATTTGGTTCTTGGAATTTCACAGGTTTAGCGTTAACTGTGGCCTGTATTGGGGCATTAACACATTACGCACTAAGTACTCCTCACCCTATTCAACTAATATTACAACTCCCCTCAAGTGTAATTTGGTATGGAGTCGGCTTAGGCTTTTTAGTCACTGTCTTACCCACCGTTATGCTCATACAAAGTATTGAACGTCTTGGTGCATCACAATCTGCAATGATCGCTTCAATCGGACCAGTTTTAACTATTTTACTTGCCGTTGTTTTCTTAAATGAGCATCTTAATATATGGCAATGGGTCGGTTGCCTACTCAATATTGTAGGGGTAATGATGATTACGCTTAGAAAGAAAAGACTAAAACATTAAATTCTCTTGACCTCAACTTAAGTTGAGGTTGGATACTCATCTAAATTTTACTGAAAGGTTGAGTTCCAATGAATAAAGAAACTTTTAGAATCATAAACCCCTCTACTTTATATAACCCAACGCCAAATGCTTATAGCCATATTGCTGTAGTCCAAAATTTTAAAAATATTATTCATATTGCAGGACAAGGCGGTGAAGATTCGAAAGGGGAATTAAGCCCAAATTTTGAAGAACAAGCCACTCAAGTTTTTAATAACATTCAAAATGCATTAACAGCAGCAGAAGCAAAAATCTCAGATATTGCTGTTTTAAGGGTTTTAATTGTTGACCACTCAGACGAAAAACACCAAATTTTAATTAAAATCATGCAAAATCTATGGAAAAATCATCCTTTTCCAGCCTGTACGCTCATTCCTGTACCACGCCTTGCATTAGAGCGCATGCTCATTGAAGTTGAAGCAACAGCATACACCTAATAAAACCGAGAGAATATCATGTCTACCCCTGAAGATATCAGTCAAAATAAACCTTTGCTTTGGTTGATGGCAGCAGCATGTGGCTTATGTGCAGGTGTGAATTATTACTGTCAGCCTCTAATTCATTCTATTCAGCAAGAGTTTGCTGTAACTCAAGCACAAGCCGCTTTAACAGTGACATTTGCTCAGGTGTCTTATGCCCTTGGTCTACTCTTTATTGTTCCGATGGGTGACATCGTCAATAAAGCCAAAGCTATTCCGTTTTTGATGGTGCTTTGCGCAGTTGGTCTATTTACTTCTGCCTTTGCTGTTAACTTACCTATGCTCTGGATTGGTACAATTTTAGCGGGCTTATTTTCTGTTGCAGCTCAAGTATTAATTCCATTAGCTACTATGACAGTCAAACCTGAAAAAACAGGCGAGATTATCGGTTTTTTAATGAGTGGCTTATTGGTCGGGATTTTACTCTCCACCAGTCTGGCTGGTTTATTTTCCAATCTTTTCCACTGGAAAGTCGTTTATGTGGTAAGCGGCGTTTTAATGCTATTACTGGCATTTACTTTAAAAAGCCGTCTACCTTACGTCTTGCGTATGAAAATGAATTATGGGCAAATTTTTGTTTCGATGGCTCAGCTTTTAAAGCAGGAAAAGCGACTATTACTAAGAGCGCTTACAGGTGCTTTCGCCTTTGCAGCAGTAAGTACTTTATATTCCACTATCGCCTTACTACTGACCTCAGCACACCATTTACCAGATCTGTTTATCGGACTCGTTCCTCTAGTTGGTATTTTTGGTGCATTATCAACCCGCTATATTGGTAAATACGCCGACCAAGGCTACACAAAATTACTTACATGGATGGGCTGTGGACTATTCTTAGTCAGTTGGGTTTGTTTCTACTTTGGACAAACTCTACTTTCTACATATGTCATTGGGTTTGCGTTAATTCAATTAGCACTCGCGCTCGTTCACACCAGTAACCAAAGTATTATTTTCCGTCTACGTCCAGATGCTAAATCCCGTATTAATGCCATCTATATGACCACTTACTTTATTGGTGGCGCAGCTGGTTCGGCATTAGGAATTTTTGCTTGGAATCATGGTGGATGGGCCATGACTTGCCTTGCAGGGGTTGGACTCGTTCTGTTTTGTATTTTATTTAGTGTGATTGATGCCTTCTTACAAAAAAAGCAGTTGGCTCACTCATAAGGTAATTTGTTAAAAATCATCTTTCTACATTCATCCTAAGGGCGGTTATAAATTACGCGATTAAATGTCTCTGTCGATTCAGAGCTAAACCCCGTATAATGCTGCCCTTTCTTTAATTTAGCGACTTTTGGGTCTATTGATTATGCAATCACTTCAATCGTTACAACCTCGTATTTCAGTTGCCCCAATGATGGACTGGACTACAAAGGATTACCGATTCTTTGCACGGTTGTTTAACCCAAACGTTGTGCTGTATACCGAAATGGTGACAACAGGCGCGATTTTATTTGGCGATGCAAAACGCCACTTGGACTATAACGCTCAAGAACACCCAATCGTACTGCAACTTGGTGGTTCAAATCCTCAAGAGCTTGCCACTTGTACAAAAATGGCTGAAGACTGGGGCTATGACGAAGTCAACCTGAATGTAGGCTGCCCAAGTGACCGTGTACAGAACAATAAAATCGGCGCATGTTTAATGGCAGAGCCAGACTTAGTTGCTGAATGTATTCATAGCATGCAAAAAGCGGTGAATATTCCAGTAACGGTTAAGCACCGTATTGGTATTGATGACATGCAGTCTTACGAAGAAATGCTGCACTTCGTAGACACCGTTGCGGCAACGGGCTGCACACACTTTGTCGTCCATGCCCGTATTGCGATATTAAAAGGTTTATCTCCGAAGGAAAACCGAGAAGTACCACCGCTACGCTATGAAGATGTTTACCGTTTAAAGCAAGAACGCCCGCACTTAACGATTGAAATTAACGGCGGAATTAAAACTTTTGCCGAAACTCAAGCTCATTTACAGCACGTTGATGGCGTGATGATTGGTCGTGAAGCCTATCACAACCCTTACCTACTTGCTGAGCTTGGCCAACTTTGGAACTTAGAAGCACCAGACCGTTTCGATATCATGGAGCAGATGTTGCCTTATATTGAACAACGTATGGCGGAAGGAGCTCCACTCTCTATCATTACGCGCCATATTTTAGGTTTATTTCAAAACCTACCGGGTGCCCGTAAATGGCGTCAAGCATTAAGCGGTGGAAATGCAAAAACTTTAACTGATGTCGAGAATGCTATTCGAAACATGCAAGCTGCGATTATTCGTACTGAAGAATATGTGAAAGAGCATCAGGCTTAAGCCCACTCAGCCTTCTTAAATTGTAAGAAAATGTGGCATTTTAAATCAGAGACTTAGATTTTGAGTATATTCGCAAATGTCGGCTCGAAATATTCAAATTTAAGCTCTGATTACTTATTTATACTCAATAATATCAGTTACTTAAATTTTACTAGTTTTAGCCGCTATTTTAACTAGGCTATTTTTTCGCAGTCAGAAATAAAAACTGGAAAAAAGATACGTTATTACATAACATAAACAAAACTTTTAAGTTTGGGCAATTAGTATCTCTGAACGCCACAGGTAGGTGGTGATTTTCTAAATACGGATATAGGTAGTACGGGTAGAGATTTCACGATGATTATTTATGACGGACAAGTAGCTGATAACTATATGTATCAGGATTCAAATCAGGCAGCGATTGTTGTATCACACAGCACACCAAGCCTTCCTTATCCCTTCACCATGAAACCCAACAATCACCGCACTGAAAGCAATACCCCTCCCGCCATTGATGTAGAAAAATTCGTAGCAAAACTAGAAAGTGTTACTTCTAGACGCAGCAAAGCTCGTTGTGCACGTAGCATTCGTCTTGCACTTGAATCTGCTGGTGCCGATGTTGAAAACCACCCAATTGCAGCATCTGATTGGGGCGATACCCTGAAAAAGATTGGCTATAAAGAAATTAACCCAGCTTTTGATGAGCCTCAAGAAGGCGACATTTACATCATTCACAGAACTCGCAACCATGTTTATGGTCACATCGCTGGTTACACAGGAAGTGAATGGGTTTCGGACTTCAAACAAAGCAGTTACGACGTCTATAAAGATGACAACGTCACTTATACTTACTACAGATTAGGTTAGTTTACTGCTTTTTAAGATCGAAACATTTGATGAATTTGCTCGGCACAATGCTGAATCATTTCATCCTGATCTTTTCTATAAACCAACAAAACTTCTGAGAATGACAAATCATCTGCCAAAGGTAATAGCTTTACCTGATTAGGCAAAATTTGTTTGAACTCTTCAGGAACTATACTGATTCCCAAATTTGCAGCGATCAATTGTAACTGCGAAACCTTACGTGACAGAATTGGGGCTTTTTGTGGAGTAAATCCTGCAGCTAAACACAGATTTGCGACCAAATAACTCAAGCCCCCTCTTTCGGCATGAGGTGTAGTTACAAAACACTCATCTTTCAAGTCTTTTAAATAAACCTTTTGTGCTTTAGCAAATTTGGCATGCTCGGTATGCACAGCCACCATTAAAGGCTCTTCATATAACTTAAGAATGCTCATCTCATCTAGTGTGTGCCGAACGGGAGGTCTAATAAAACCAATATCAATTTCACCGTTCATTAAAGCTAAGATTTGCTGCTCGGATGACAAGGTATTGATCTCAAAACTCAGCTGCTGCGTTAAGCTAACTTCTTTTAATATTTGTACCTTTTTATGATCCATAACAATGCTACTTGAATGAGCAATTTTAATCTGGCGGTTTTTCCCTTCCGAAACACTCTTGGCAAGATCAATAATTTCATTTAAGTAGAGCAAATTATCTTTTATTTTCTTATAAAACACTTCTCCCGCTGCCGTGAGTTTTACCCTTTTATCAGTGCGATCAAATAACTGAAAACCTATCTCTTCTTCTAATAGCTTCATTTGTCGACTTAAAGCAGACTGAGCAATAAATAGTTTTTCCGAAGCAGCGGTAAAACTCCCTTCTTCAACAATTTTTATGAAATATTGGAATTGTTTTAATGTGAGCATTACCATCTCAAAATTAGATCATTTGGTCTATTTTCTATATTAGATTAGATAGATTCCCTTCGCTAGAATTTTATTAAGACCATTCACTTGATTGAATTCTTCATGAAATATTTAAAAGGTTTCGCAATATGCACCATCGTTATTTTAATTTTATGGTGCTTTAAATTTTATGATCAGCAGCTACCTACACAGCCACAGCAAGACCACATAGAGCTGTACGATTAAATAGTTTCTCTCAAAAATAAAAGGCATGTACTCTCACCTAAGCGCATGCCTTTTCAATATTTAAATTAGGCTTTCTTTAAATCGAGTTTTTTCAAAACTTCGGCCACAGCAATCATGGCAAAGCTTGAAGTCACTACTACTGCTGAACCATAGCCACCACAGCGCAACCCTGCCGATGGGCAGACATCCGCACTAGAAAACGGATTGTCGATAGAATAAATACAGGTAATGCCAAATTTCTCTTTTGGCTTTTTACAGATGCCGCGAGCACGAAGTTGACTACGTAGCTTCGCTAACATTGGATCTTGTTCTGTTTTTGATAAATCAGCCACACGGATTTTAAGTGGATCGAGCTTACCACCTGCTCCGCCCGACACGATCAAAGGAATTTTATTAAAACGGCAGTGCAGCATTAAAGCCAGTTTTGCTTTAACGTCATCGATGCAGTCCAAAACAATATCTGGTATAGGGTTTAAAAGCTCTGCAACATTCTGTGGTGTTAAGAAGTCATCAATAATATTAACTTTAATACGTGGGTTAATTTGGCGACAACGCTCCGCCATAATCTCAACTTTTTCACAGCCCAGAGTAGAGGTCATTGCAGGTAGCTGACGGTTCACATTTGATGCCGCAACCACATCCATATCGACTAGTGTGATCTCACCAATTCCCGTGCGTGCTAAAGCTTCTACCGCCCAACTGCCAACACCACCAATACCAATCACCATCACATGACTTTTTTCATAGTGCTGGAACGATGAATCACCATAAATTTTGGCTACACCTGCAAAACGGCGGTCATATTCATCTTGTTGAAGATCGGTCATTGCTACTCTTTGAGGGGATATAAAACACGGAGAGTATTTTACTGCTTTTCAGAAGAAAGTGTATTTCAGATCAAAGAAAACTTGAGATGGGGATATTTAAATTCACGACAAGTCTTATCATTATAATTCAAGTACTAACAGCTAAATCTTCTTACTTTTTTAAAAAAGTAAGCAAAAACTTTCTCATTCACAAAACCTGTCATCTGTTCACGAGTATCAGAAGAATCGCAGAAACTATTATGTTTTTATAATGGGCAGGTTGTGAATGATGATTAGCTCAAGCAAATAAAATGAAAAGTTCTAATGTAAAAGCTCAATTAATACCAACCAATAAAAATATTGATTGGTATTAATCTCAAGACAACATTAACCAGCAATCAAATTCCGTAGTACATAATGCAAAATACCACCTGCCTTAAAGTACTCAACCTCATTTAACGTATCAATTCGACATAACACATTAAAGTGGCTGGCTACTCCATTTGGCCCTTTCACATCAACTTCAAGAATTTCATGAGGCTGAATGCCATCCGATAAACCACGAATCGAAATAACCTCATGACCGGTTAAGTTAAGCGACTGTCTGGTTTGACCATCAACAAACTGTAATGGCAACACGCCCATACCCACCAAATTTGAACGGTGAATACGTTCAAAACTTTCGGCAATGACAGCTTTAACACCTAACAAGTTCGTTCCTTTGGCAGCCCAGTCACGTGAAGAACCTGTTCCGTATTCTTTACCAGCAATAATCACAAGCGGTGTATGTTCTTGTTGGTAACGCATCGCCGCATCATAAATGGCAAGTTTCTCGCCACTTGGCACATGAATGGTATTACCACCTTCTTCGCCACCCAACATTTCGTTTTTAATACGAATGTTGGCAAAGGTACCTCGCATCATGACTTCATGGTTACCACGTCGTGAACCATAAGAGTTGAAGTCTTTTGGCTCAACACCTTGTTCTTGTAAATATCGACCTGCCGGACTGTCTTTTTTGATATTACCCGCTGGTGAAATATGGTCGGTGGTTACCGAGTCACCTAGCACTGCCAAAATACGTGCCTGTTCAATATTTTTGATTGGTTTTGGCGGATCACCAATGCCTTCAAAGAACGGCGGATGGCGAATATAAGTCGAATCATCAGCCCATTCGTAAGTTTTACTTTTTGGAATCTGAATCGCTTGCCAGCTTTCATCACCATCAAACACCGCAGCATATTCTTTGTGGAACATGTCGGTATTTACTTTTTGTAAGACGGCATCAATTTCTGCCTGACTTGGCCAAATGTCTTTTAAGTAAACAGGTTGCCCATCTTTCCCTTGCCCGATTGGTTGAGTCGTTAAATCGGTACGGATATTCCCAACTAAACCATAAGCAACTACAAGTGGTGGTGAAGCAAGCCAGTTGGTTTTAACCAATGGATGCACACGCCCTTCAAAGTTACGGTTACCCGAAAGTACAGATGCCACGTTTAGATCATGACACTGAATTGCATCTTCAATTGGTTCAGGTAAAGGACCCGAGTTACCAATACACGTTGTACAACCATAACCTACCAAGTTATAGCCTAACTCATCTAAATACGGGGTAAGTCCAGCAGCCAATAAATAGTCGGTTACGACTTTAGAACCAGGTGCAAGTGAACTTTTTACCCACGGTTTACGCTGCAAGCCTTTTTCAATGGCTTTTTTAGCAAGTAAACCTGCCGCCAGCATTACACTTGGGTTAGAGGTATTGGTACATGAAGTAATCGCTGAAATGACGACATCACCATGATTTAACGGATATTCCTGTCCTTCAATCACACAAGATGGGCTTTCATGCTGAATATTGGCTTTGGTCGCTTCTACAGCCGTACCACCACCGCCTTCATTTTCCAAACGTTCTTTGGCTTCTTTGGCTGGCTTAAGTGTTAACTCCATGAGCGCATTAAACGTTTTTGGTACTTCTGATAAAAGCACACGGTCTTGAGGGCGTTTTGGACCTGCCAAACTTGCCTGAACCGTACTCATATCTAAACTTAAGGTATCTGTGAAAACAGGTTCATCACCCGGATTACGCCATAAGCCTTGTGCCTTGCTATATGCTTCAACCAATGCAATACGGTCACTTTGACGACCAGTTAATTTCAAATAACCCAAAGTCACTTCATCAATTGGGAAGAAACCACAAGTTGCGCCATATTCAGGTGCCATGTTGGCAATGGTCGCCCGGTCAGCAAGTGGTAAGTCGGCTAAGCCATCCCCATAGAATTCTACAAATTTACCTACCACACCTTTTTGGCGAAGCATTTGAGTAATGGTGAGTACCAAGTCAGTTGCCGTAATTCCCTCTTGTAATTTTCCGGTCAGTTTAAAACCGATCACTTCAGGAATAAGCATAGAGATAGGCTGCCCCAACATGGCAGCTTCTGCTTCAATACCACCAACACCCCAACCTAAAACCCCTAAACCATTAATCATAGTGGTATGTGAGTCTGTACCTACTAATGTGTCAGGGAAAGCAAAGGTTTGACCATTGTCTTCACCTAACCACACCGCTTGAGCCAAATACTCTAAATTGACCTGATGGCAAATACCTGTACCCGGTGGCACAACACTAAAGTTATTAAATGCAGATTGTCCCCAACGTAAAAATTGATATCGCTCGCCATTACGCTGCATTTCAATTTGAACGTTTTCTTCAAAAGCCTGATCATCGGCAAAATAGTCCACCATCACGGAGTGATCAATGACTAAGTCTACAGGTGATAAAGGATTAATTTTTTCAGGGTCGCCGCCCGCTTGTGCCATTGCAGCACGCATTGCAGCCAAGTCAACAACTGCCGGAACACCGGTAAAATCTTGCATTAAAACCCGTGCAGGTCGATATTGAATTTCCTGATCGGAAGTACGGGTTTTTAGCCACTCAGCTAAAGCATGAATGTGTTCTGTTTTAACACTGTGCTGATCTTCAAACCGTAATAAGTTTTCCAACAGTACTTTTAATGATTTCGGCAGTTTGGCAATGTCACCTAGCTTTTTCTCGGCTTGGGTTAAGCTAAAAATCTGATAATTGCTGGAACCTACTGTTAGCGTCTGTAGAGCATTAAAACTATTGATATTGCTATACTTAGCCATTGGGTTATCCTCCCATGTCTGGCAATGTTATTTTTCACGTTTTTACATGTTGTTTTCTTACTTTAAGCTTCTTTTTTCATCGCTGTGTTTTGTTTTAGTTACTATTTCTAATCTTTGATTTTTATTACGATAATTTCAATGCTGATAGTGAGTTTTTCCACAGCAAATCAGCTAAATCTGACTCGGCCATATTTAAATTTTCGGCCAAACTTTTGAGTACATAAGGTAAGTTCACAGGCGTATTGCGAGTACGCTGCTCAGTTGAAGTTTGACAGCAAAGCGGCGTCATATCAGGACAGTCTGTTTCAATCACTAAATGCTCTGCACCTATAGCCTGTACCACAGTATGAAGCTTTTTCGCATTTGGGTTAGTTACTTGTCCCGTCACACCAATTTTAAAACCAAGCTTAATTAGACCTTTTGCCTCTTCCACACCACCACTAAAAGCATGAGCAATTCCACCGAGTTTAAACTTATGTGCTTTTAATATTGCTAATACGTCCCCGTGTGCTTTTCGAATATGAAGTAACACTGGCTTTTGGTATTGAGTTGCCAGATCTAACTGATCGGCAAAATACTGTTTTTGTTTGGCATATATATCGGGCTGCTTATGCTCTTTCAAAAAAGTGTCGAGGCCAATTTCACCCACTGCCACGCAGTCTTCTTGCTGCAAAATTTGTTCAAGATGAGAAAGATGCTCTGGCCTGTGTTGCTCAATATAAAACGGATGCAACCCCGGCGCTAAATAAGAAGTGGGCACATTCTCCCACTGCTTGAGCTGATGATGAGTGCGTACCAACTCATCAAAACGTGACTGTAAAAAGCCAATTAACACCAAAGCATCCACACCCACTTTTTTAGCTTCAAGTGCTAATTGCTGCCGATCTTTATCAAAATCGGCAACATCAAAATGGGTATGAGTATCAAACAGATGCATTAGCTGGCACTTTTTGCGGCAGGTGTCGAAGCCGGCTTATCTTTAGGCTGCGGCAAATATTCTTCTTTCAATACATCTTGTAATTGGTCATATGGAATGACTAAACGAGGTAGTCCAACCACATAAGGTCCAATTTCATATTCGCCATATTGAAGAATCAAGCCCTGATCACCGAGCAAGAAATTTTCTGTGAGTTTAAACGGCCAAGCTTGCTCATATTCACTCACACTATTTGCAAGTTTTGAGTCAGTCACCCAAGCTTTAAACGCTTCATGTGCTAACTTTTCTAAAGCCGCTTTTTTCTCTGGACGCAGCAAGTTTTCAAGTTTGACTTGCTTTTCCTCTTTTAAATCAAAATTGTAATAGTGCTGGGCAGCCGAACCATGCGCCCCACCCAAATAGCTACTACTGTTAACTACAACAGTTACGACTTTACCTTGCGACTGTATGATTTTAGGTTTTACTAAAAGATTAATCTGATGATTACTACTTAACTCTTTTAGTTCCTTGTCTAAACCAATAAATGAGTTTGCATAGCGCTGAACCTGAGCATCGAAACTATCTTGTTGGTCAGCAGCAGCAACTCCCGAAGCTTCTGTCTTTTTATCAGCTTTTGCTGTTTTTGCATCTGGTTCTGCAATTTCAAGAATCTGGCCAAGTGCTTTTAAAACTTGTTGATCAATAATCTTATCAATAAATGGATAGTTACTTTGCAAGCGCTCTACAGTAAATTCAGGGCAAGTTTTACCACTACAGTCTGGCAAAACCACCTTACTTTGAACTGTTTCCCCTTTTAAAGTCAGTTCCACAGGCTTTTGCTCAACCACTGCTGGCTTTTGCTGATCTTTCGACTCTTTAGGATCACTTTTAGGCTGACATGCCACTAAAAATAGTGCAGAAGCAAGTAGCGTTAAACGTAGCGAGGCCTTAGAAGTTAACATCATATTTTGCCTTTATTCTGAGAAGATTATGCATAACTCATATGAAGTTAGCGCATCTATAAGTAGGTTGCAAATTCTGCTACCAACTTAAAACATTTGTTCATAAACCTCAGGTTGTAATATTTTTTTGGTTTGTTCTGTCGTTAAATAAATATCGAGCTGAGGCGCATCTTTGGTAATCTGATTTGCCTGATAATGCAGACCTACACCCTCACCATCAAAGAACCAGTCGGCCTGTCCCCAATACAAAGTTTTTGGTGCGTCTTTTTTAACGTCAGCATTTTGTTTTTTCAGCCAATCCTGATACGCAGTTTGCACGATTTGATGCACAGTGGTTTGCTGATCTTTTTGAAGTACATCAAGCAAAGTTAAGCTTTTATGCAATTTACGATCAGCCACGAAAAAATAATAACGATCTTTTATGGTGATCTCTTCTTGTTTACTGTCCAAAGCCAATTGTAGTAATACATATTGATTACGCTGCGAGGCAATACGTGTATGAATGTGTAATTCATAGGCACGGTTTTTAGAATATTTATCTTGCCATTCGTCTGACTTTTTAACGTAAGCATCAACTGCTTGTTGCAGGTTCAAATCTTTTTTCAAATTAATTTGAGTCTGAATGACTTTCGCCTGATTTTTTTCGATCCAGCTATTTAACCACGCATCTTGGGTTTTTATGGTTTGAATATCGACATCAATACAGTTTTTCTTTTCACAAAAAGGCACTGCATAATTTGCCTTGGTTTCAGTCAAGTTTAAGTAAGGTAAAACCTCTGCCTTTTCAGTAGGATGCTCTTGAGCAGAAATTGGATTTTTTTGAGAAGATGATGAGGACTGAGTGCTTTTCCAGACAAATGCAGAAATAGCAGAGATTAGTGTTACGGCTGCAACTACAAGCGCAATAATTGCCTTCTTACTCAAATTCATTTCATCATCCTTTCTTATTTTTCAAAACAAAACAGCTTCTGTTCGAAGCTGTTTGTCACATTTATATGCTTAGTGTTCACGTGTACTACGGAACTCAATATCAGGCCAACGCTCTTGCATAATCTGCAAGTTTACTCGGCTAGGAGCAAGATACGTTAAGTGACCGCCGCCATCAATTGAAAGTTGATCATGTGCTTTTTTCTTGAACTCATTAAGAATCTTGTCATCATCACAATGAATCCAACGCACAGTATTTACACTTACTGGCTCGTAAACACAGTCAACTTTATATTCTTCTTTCAAGCGGTAAGCAACAACGTCAAACTGAAGCACACCAACCGCGCCCACAATCAAATCATTGCTAATTTGTGGCATAAACACCTGAGTTGCCCCTTCTTCAGACAACTCTTTCAAGCCTTTTTGCAATTGTTTTGACTTTAATGGATCTTTCAAACGTACACGACGGAACATTTCTGGCGCAAAGTGTGGAATACCAGTGAAGTGTAAGTTTTCACCGCTAGTGAAAGTATCACCAATCTGGATGGTACCGTGGTTGTGTAAACCAATAATATCGCCCGGCCATGCTTCTTCTAAGTGCTCACGTTCACCAGCCAAGAAAGTCAACGCATCACTAATACGGACTTCTTTACCAATACGCACGTGGTTCATTTTCAGGCCTTTTTCATACTTACCTGAACAAATACGCATAAAGGCAATACGGTCACGGTGTTTAGGGTCCATGTTGGCTTGAATTTTAAATACAAAGCCAGAGAAACCTTCTTCTTTCGCTTCAACCATACGCTCTTGCGTTGGATGTGCTTTAGGTTCAGGTGCCCAGTTCATAAATGCATCAAGTACGTGGTCAACACCAAAGTTACCTAATGCTGTACCAAATAGAACAGGTGTTTGTTTACCTTGTAAGAAAAGTTCACGGTCTAATGGCTCGTTTGCCATTTGTACCAGCTCAAGCGACTCTTCAAAAGAAGCCCAAGCCAACTCACCTACTTTGTCACGAATATCGGCGTGATCATAACCATCGCGTACTTCAATATCGGTAATGGTTGAACCAAAACCTGCTTTGTAAACATACAATTTATCTTCAAGAATATTGTATACACCAGCAAAGTCACGACCCATACCAAGTGGCCATGTAATTGGTACACAGCGAATATTTAAAACGTTTTCGATTTCGTCTAACAACTCAAGTGGCTCACGAATTTCACGGTCCATTTTGTTGACGAAAGAAATAATTGGTGTGTCACGCATACGACACACTTCCATCAATTTGATGGTACGTTCTTCGACACCTTTTGCACCGTCAATCACCATCAGTGCAGAGTCAACCGCGGTAAGCGTACGATAAGTATCTTCCGAGAAGTCTTCGTGCCCCGGTGTATCGAGTAAGTTAATGGTGTGACCTTTATATGGGAACTGCATAACAGACGTGGTGATCGAGATACCACGTTCTTTTTCCATTTCCATCCAGTCAGATGTAGCTGCACGGTCAGATTTACGGCTTTTTACCATCCCTGCAACCTGAATCGCTTTACCCCATAACAAGAGTTTTTCTGTCATGGTGGTTTTACCGGCATCGGGGTGGGAAATAATAGCAAAAGTCCTACGAACCTTTACCTGCTTAGCTAATTCATCTTTAAACATGAGAAAAATCTACAATATGTACACAGTTATGTACACATTTCTAAATATGTACCAAAACTGAAAAAGTGGGAATTCAAAATTGGCGCAATTGTAGCAGATTTAGAGTTATATAGGCATAGTTGGTAATCCAGCGGCTTGGGGAATTGAGCTACCGATCGTCTATCTATGACGCTACTTAGTTTTATACACTCAATCTATACTTTTGCTTCGGACTCTTCGGTTTATTTGGGATTGTACGCTCAATCAAGCCAGCTTCTATAGCAGGGTTCAAGTAATTCTTTTGGAACGTTGCTCGATGAGTCAATCCGACCAATTGCATCAACTCAGCCAAAGTATAGTCTTCTTGCTTCATTGCCGAAATTAAACGCTGAACTTGATCGCTCACTTGTACGCCAGCTTGAGCGGTAACATGATCACTATCTTGAGCGGTATCAGTTGAACTCAGGATTGCATCTAAAATCATCTGTAAAATGAATTCTATAAAAGGGGCTGAGTCTGTTCGGTCGGTACTTGCTTGTAAAGCCTCATAATAGGCTTTTTGATTTTGGTAGATCAGGCTTTCAACAGGGATATTGGCAAAAATTGGATTCCAACGACTCAATATTAAAGTTTGCCAGAGCCGACCCATTCGCCCATTACCATCAGCAAATGGATGGATAAACTCAAATTCATAGTGGAAGACTGAGCTTTGAATCAGTGGATGTATATCGCTGTCATTCAACCAATCGAGTAGATCAGCCATAAGTCGATTGATCTGATTAGCAGGCGGAGCCATATGCACTACTCGATCACCAGACATCACACCGACACCACCATGACGATACTGACCAACTTCATCAATCAAGCCTGTCATTAAAATTTGATGAGCTTGTAGTAAGTCCGACTCTTGACTTGGTTGCCACTGCTGAAAGGCTTCATAGGCTTTAATCGCATTACGTACTTCCTGAACTTCTTTTGGAGGTGCTATTACTGTCTTACCATTTAGGATCGCCGTGATTTGCTCTGTGCTTAAAGTATTTCCTTCAATCGCTAGTGAGCCTTGAATCGTGCGGATACGATTAGCCTTCCTGAGCTTAAGACTATCTTGGATTTCCTCTAAAACAGTCAAGCGCCCTATATTCTCACTGATCTGTGCAATCAGATGAATAATTTTGGAAGTGATGGTATAAGGCGGTTGGTATTTCATTATTAGTTTACTCAACTAAACTGTATTAGTTCTGACTTCATCTAAAAACTATTTTTAAACCAGTACATTCAATTAACTTATAAATAAATATTACCTCTAAATTTTTAAGCCAATCTCTTGAAAAAAAGTATTCATATTGATACAGCGAATCCCAAGATCATTAGCAATATCAGGAACTTTTGGGCTTTGTGAAGGTTGTTTTTTATTTAAACTAATATTTTTAACTTCACTTGTTACAATCACTAAATTATCTTTTTTTGCAATTGCGATCAGCCATCCATCTGCTATTTTTTCATGTGTCCAACTTTTGTCATTTGTTAAGGCTTTCTCACTATAACAGTCATGAGTTGCAATATGTTGAATAACTTCACCCCATAAATCAGCATAGTCTTTGTATCTACAAGAAGCTCCCGTAAAGTTTTCTTCAAGCCATTTTTTAAAACGTTCATCTTGATAATGTTCATTAACAACAATATCTGGAAGTACTACTTGTGAATTGATGATCACTTTAATTTTCTCCCAAAAACTTGGAAAAAAATCAAATTGATAATATCTTTCATAAAAGTTGATATAAATATTAGTGTCCAATAAATACTTAGTCATTGCCACCTCTATTCATCAAAATTTTATATCCTTTAAAACCAACACCTACAATATTAAATGCATCTGTATATGAGATACGATCATGATTTACTGCATTCATTACATATTTAAAAAATCTATTATCGACCCTAAATCTAATGTTATTTGTATAACTTCCACCATTAGATTCACTTGGTAAAAAACGTTCAAGACTTTCCTTTAAGTCTCTAGTTCTACTCTGGTATTCTTTGCGTGTTATTTTATTTAAGTCTAATAACTTTCTAACAATTACAAATTCACTGACTTTAAATTTTCTAGCTAAAAAATTACTATCTGTTGAATTAGACTGTAAGAAAATCTCTTGGGGAACTAAAATTTCTGCTGTTACTTTATTTATAAATGCTTCAGTTCGATCAAATTGATAATCACCAGCATCTACAATATTAAATATTTCTTCAGTACCTACAAAAATATGCACTAACTCATGTACTAATGTAAAAAGTTGCCCAGTCTTAGTATCCTTTTGATTAATAAAAATTATAGGTGCTTTATGATCAAGTAATACAAAACCTCGGAATTCCTTCACACTAAGAGGCCTATGTGTATTGTCTTTCACTTTTCCATTAAAAAAAACAAATACACCTATATCATTAATCTTATCACGTAGATAATTTAATGGATTATCAGCTTGATTCTGAAAAAACAAAGGAATTTCTAGCTTATTACGTATTTTTTGAGCCACCTCTAGAAAGTTGGAATCAATAGAAAATTGACCCACAAAATCTAAATTGTCAGTAATTTCATTCTTCAAAAATTCCTGCTTGACTTCCATTTCTGCAATCGTATCTCTTAACTCTTCACTTGCTTCATCGATTGAATCAGACTCAAGTGTCCTAAAGTCCAATCGTTTGATGTCAATATCAATAGTTTTATTTAGTAATAAGAGACCTGTTGGAACATTTATTTTTTTTGCTATTTCAGATAACTGATTAAAAGTTGGCTGTTTTTCTCCACTTAAAATTTCATCTAAATTATTAATTTTGGTTCTTAAAACACTCAAAGAAATTTGGGCATTTTGAACATAATAATTCAATGTGTTAGTGTCGATACGCATTGACATTACATTCCCTCCTCTATGCCCATTTGACCTTGTCTTATGCTAACATAAATTAACTGTGCAATACTGTCTATAAACATTCATAACAGCACGGCACAAGTTGACGTTAATTTTAAATAGAATTATTTTCAAACCTTCTTTTTCGTCCGTGTATAAATATGCTTTGCCAATCGCTTAGCAACTTTTTTACGCAACTCATCTGTACTCATAACCTTATTACAGACTTCCTCATTTCCTGCAAGTCGAACAAGAAACAGATCAATCAACTTTCCAGATAAGTACTCTGTAAAACTGTCTAAAGAATTTGCGTTCACTGCTTGTACAATTTCTTCATTTTCGATAGCTGCTTGCTCAACCTGATCAAAGAACAATTGATCTGCTACTGTAAAATCAGTACCAAATGCCTCATTCAATTCATCAATCAGATGCGATACATTATCTGTAGATTCTGCCTGTCCTGTTCCCACATCCGTTGAACCTTTCAAGGCATTGGCTTCACCATGCCCTAAATCGATACTATTTTCACTTAACTTTTGTAGGCGATAAAATTGAAGTTCAACAATTTTAGATAAATCAACTTCATTTTCTTTAGAGCCTTTAGGTAACTTTTGTAGTAAAGCTTTTAAATACGCATATCGTTGCTCATGCTCTGAATCTGTAAAGTCCATAATTTGTGAAACAAATAAGTATAAGTTTAAATAGCTTTGCAACTGGCTTTTAAATAGCTTTTGTTGCTCTTGTTGATGTACAAGATCATCAGGATGAATTTTCTTATATTTATCAACAGCACGATCAATAATACTATTCAACTGCTTATGTTCATGCCCTGTTAGCTTACTTCTATCCTTAAACCAAATATTTGCAAACTCAATTAAATCAGCATCAAAGTAGAACTTCCATTGATCCAATGTATGCCCAAGCTCATTCAATTTTTGCTCATTTGGAATATCGCCAAGTTTAGTTAGCTCGTAGAATGGCTTAAATGCTTTATAAATATCTTCGTGGGTATTCACAAAGTCCAATACAAAAGTGTCTTCTTTACCATAAGCACAACGGTTCAAACGCGATAAGGTTTGTACTGCTTGAATGCCAGATAGCTTCTTATCTACGAACATGGTGTGTAGTAAAGGCTGGTCAAAGCCTGTTTGATATTTTTCAGCAACCAATAGTACTTGATAATCATCTGTGTCGAATTGGTCAGGAAGCTCAGTTTCTTTAAAACCATTCATTTTAGGTTCTGTATATTCAGTACCATCAACCTCTAGTTTCCCTGAAAAAGCGACTAAGGACTTAATCCCTGTATATTTTTTTTCTTTAATGTATTCATCAAATGCGAGTTTATAACGCACTGCTTGCTCACGGGAATTGGTAACAACCATAGCTTTGGCACGACCACCAATTCGATGCATCGTCACTGTTCTAAAATGCTCGACAATGATTTCTACTTTCTGAGCGATCACGCTTGGATGCATGGAAACAAAACGAGCCATTAAGGCTTTGGTTTTATTTTTTGCAAGTTCTGGATCATTGTCAGCGATTTTGATTAATTTAAAGTACTGTTCATAAGTCGTGTAGTTTGCCAATACATCTAAAATGAAGCCTTCCTGAATTGCCTGTTTCATACTGTAATGATGAAACGGAGCTTCGCCGTTATCACCTACTTCATCAAAGCAAGCGAGCGTTTTCCATTTTGGTGTAGCGGTAAAGGCAAAGAAACTTAAATTAGGTTGGCGACTACGTTTTGACGCTTCTGCAAATAAATGCTTTTTCACGTCATCAGTGAGTTCGCTTTCATCCTCATCGCCATCATCTAAAAACTCTTGAGCAATTGCAGATTCAATCCCATCCTTATTTAGAATTTTACGTAATTCCATTGCCGTTTCCCCACTTTGTGAACTGTGGGCTTCATCGACAATAACAGCAAAATTCTTGCCTACTGTACTCAAATCAACCTTAATGCCTTTTTTCGCTTGGGTACGAATAGATTGCATGATGTATGGGAATTTTTGAATTGTCGTAATAATGATCGGTACATTTGAAGCTAAAGCATTGGTGAGCTGTAAGGTATTCTCATCAATCTTTTGAACCACGCCATCTTTATGCTCAAACTGTGCAATGGTTTCTTGTAACTGACGATCCAATACAATACGGTCAGTAATCACAATAATAGAATTAAAAATTTTCTGATCATCTGCATTGTGCATGGATGCCAATTGATGTGCGAGCCAAGCAATGGTATTTGACTTGCCTGAGCCTGCTGAATGCTGAATTAAGTAGTTATGACCTGAACCATTGGCTTTACTATGTTTTGTGAGTTTACGCACAGCATCTAATTGATGGTAGCGTGGGAAAATCATGGTTTCTTTTTCGATATATCGAAAACCAGTATCCGTTCTAATTTTTTTGGTTTCTACACTCAAATGCATATAACGCGCAAAGATTTCCATAAAGCTATGACGCGCTAAAGTTTCTGTCCACAGGTAATGCGTGCATACATCGCCTTCTACAGGCGGATTACCTTTTCCGTTTAAATAACCTTTGTTGAAGGGTAGAAAAAAGGTGCTTTCTCCATCCAACTTAGTCGTCATATAGACTTCACAGGTATCTACTGCAAAATGAACCAAGGTACGTTTTTTAAAATCGAATAAACGTCCTTTTGCATTCCGATCTTTCTTAAATTGAATTTTGGCATCTTCAACATTCCAACCCGATGCTGAAAACTCATTTTTAAGTTCAAGCGTGATTAATGGAATACCATTAAGTGAAAGCACCATATCTGGGATTTCATTAAATTCTGTATGAAGCTGTCTGGTACATTTAAGGACATTGGCATCGTATTGTTCTTGGGTGGTTTTATTGATACTGGTATTGGGTGCAAAGTATGCCATTTTGATTTTTTTACCAAAGCATTTAAAGCCTAGGCGTAAAACTGATAATGCACCTTCGGTATCTAACGCATGTGATAAGTCATTCACAATACGTGTTGCTGTTTCTTCTTTACATGAGTTATGAATTTTCTCCCAAGTTTTCGGCTGTGTTGCCTGAATAAAGGCAACGACATCCTTAGGAAATAGAGCAATTCTTGGGTCATAGTCTTTCGGGTTGCCTTTTACATAGCCTCCATCCGTTGTTAAGCTCTGTTCAATGGCTTGTTCAAAATAATATTCGCTATGCATGGCATTTCCCCAAAAAAATATGACCCAATGTTTTTTAGTTTACTTTAAGATTTCGAACATCGATCTTCCCTGTCACCACTTGCGTAATCAAGGTTGAGCGGTATTCTTTTAATTTAGATTTCAATAAAATTACTTTATTTTCAAACTCACCAATATTTAATAAAACATTTTCAATATATTCAGCTATTTGATTTTGCTCTTTGACATCAGGAAGTAAAATTTTTAATCGACCAATCACTTCCGCAGATATTCCTGGTTGAGCCGCAGTAGTTGAATATTGATTCAAATTCATTGCCATTAACAGAAAGCCTAGCCATTTAAAATTTATATCAACCAATGGATTAACTACTACCGCATGTTCAGTTGCAAAAAAACTGCCCGTAGCAAAGTTAATATTTCCACATAAAGCACCTTGACGACCGATTAATACATAATCACCCTGATGAGTATATCTATCAATATAACCTCTAAAACCATTCCCACCATAAACAGGATAATCACCATCTGCTACAAAATCTAATGCTGTAATGCTATCTCCACTAACTAATCTCACAATGTAATGTAATGCCAAAACTTTCCAATGATTTGGAACTTTTCTAAAGAAAACATCCCCACTCTCTTTCATCTCAACATCAGGATTTAAACCCTTAGTCACCGCATGAGAAATCAAAGCAACTCGTTGTTCAGCCAATTTTTCCAATAAAGTTTCTTGCTTGGCAATTAAAGCATCAACTTGGGCAAGACGTTTATCTAAAAAACCTGCAATGAGTTTTTGTTCATCCAAACTTGGATAAACCATTCTAAATGAAGAAATATTATCCCAACTTGCACGAGGCATTTTAGAGCCAAAAGTTGTTCCGTTAACTTCATTAATGAAATCTTGCGATAAGCAGTAATAACTTAAAAACTTTGGATAAATTACTTCAGAAGATCTAAACACCAAAGCTTCGGTAGAAGATAAACCTTCTTCTTGAGCTAAAAAAACTTTAGCTAAATAGGGTCTTAACTTACCAAATAGAACATCATCCTTTTGGAATCTATGACCTATCCCCTCACTTTCAAGCTCTACTGAATCAAGTAATTTACCTGTAAATGATTCAATATTTTCTAGACCAAAATATCTGAGATCAGATTCTTTAGCATCAATTTTATCCCCAACATTAGCGACTACAAATTTCATGCGTTTAACATCCCAATGGCTAGGGATTTCCCCTAACCATTGCACGCCACTATCCTTATAACTTTCGTAACGTGGTAATTGGCTCATGCAGATAGACCTCCTAACATCTGCATAATCTCCTGCTCAAGCTGAACAATCTCAGACCTAATCTCTTCTAAAGGACGTGGTGGCTCATATACGTAGAAATGACGGTTAATTGGAATTTCATAACCCACTTTAGTTTTACTGTAGTCAATCCACGCATCAGCCACATGCGGTAAAACTTCCGCTTTTAAATAAGCTTCGCAATGCGCTGTAACCAATGGCAATAACTTAGACAAGTCAGGCTCTTTGTCATAATTCACAGGCAAAGGTAAAGTCAAATTGTCAGGGAATGAAACAAGTTCTGTATCACGCAATTGCGTATCTGGTTCAATATTGCCTTTACTGTCTTTGCATACATCCGCAGTCTGATCACGTTCAGACAACGCTTCTAAAATCGCTTTCTTCACAGGTGCACCAAGTTTAAAGCTTAATCCTTTTAAAATTGGATCAAGTACTTTTAAAAATTCATTACGATTCTTCCAAACTTGATCAGAAATTTTTTCTGTAAGTACCTGTTTAATTTCTTCTTGCTGCAAGCGACCTGCTGCTTCTTCCTTTGCAATTTCAGCAGTATCTTTGACTTTCTTACTCTTGGCTAAGTTTTCAAAGGCAGATTGATCATCCAACAAAGCAATGCGTTCAGCAGAAATCATAAAGTTCAAACGTAATGGGCGTTCTACAGTCAGCTTTAAATAACCAAAGTCTTGATTATTGAAAATCTTCGAACATACCTTCGCTTCACCAGCTTTGGTTTGAATCATTGCACTGGTGTCTTGATCTTTAAATTTCGAATAGAACTTCGTCAGTTCAGCAATATGGTCTTTAGATAACTCATGACGCTTGTTACCTAAGCTTTTCGCCATTTTCTGATAATGCGCCGTACCATCAATGAGCTGTACTTTACCTTTACGCTGTTCAGATTTTTTGTTCGAAATAATCCAGATATAAGTATAAATACCTGTGTTATAGAACATCTGATCAGGCAAAGCGATAATCGCTTCAAGCCAGTCATTTTCAATAATCCAACGACGAATATTACTTTCACCACTGCCTGCATCACCTGTAAATAATGGCGAGCCATTAAACACCACAGCAATACGTGAACCTTCCCCACCATTTTCAGGCGAAGGCTTCATTTTAGAAATCATGTGTTGAGCGAACAATAATGATCCATCATTGATACGTGGCAGGCCTGCACCAAAGCGACCTGAAAAGCCTTGCTTCTCTTCCTCATCAATAAACTCTTTTTGGTTTTTCCATTCCACACCAAAAGGAGGATTTGAGAACATATAGTGAAAGTCTTTGTCAGCATGACCATCACGCGGAACATACCCATCTTTTTCCTTGGCATTTTTCACACCAAGCGTGTCGCCATACACAATGTTTTCAGCAGGTTCATCTTTAATCAATAAGTCAGAACAACAAATCGCATATGACTCAGGGTTATATTCTTGCCCATACATATCAAGGCTAATCTTCTCATTGTATTTTTTGAGAAATTTTTCAGACTCAGACAACATCCCGCCCGTACCCGCCGTTGGGTCATAAATACTACGGTGCACGCCTGCTTTAATCAGCTCTTTCTGATCCTCCTCAAAAATCAAATTCACCATAAGTTCAATTACTTCACGTGGGGTAAAGTGATCCCCTGCTTCCTCATTTGCCTGTTCATTAAACTTACGTACTAACTCTTCAAATAGGTAGCCCATTTGTAAGTTACTTACGCTACTAGGCGCAAGGCTTAAACCTGATTCAACCAAACCATTACGGAACTCTTGAAAGACTTTATATAAACGGTTTGCATCATCAAGTTTTTCAATTTCTTTCGCAAATTCAAACTTGGCAAAAATATCCTTCGCTTTAGGTGAAAAACCATCAATATACTTTGTTAAATTTGCCGTGAATTGATCTGGATCATCCAACAGTTTTTGTAGATTAAAACCACTGATGTTATAAAGATTTTGTTTACGATTTTTATCCGCAATTTGGCTCAACTGCTTTTGTAAAAAGACATTTGGGGTTTTGTCTTGCAAATTCGCCACAGCTTTTTCATAGCATGTTTTCATTTCATCTGCATGCGGTGCAAGAATTGCATCAAAACGCCCTAATACAATTAACGGCAACATCACACGACGATACTGCGGTGGACGATAAGGTCCACGAATAATATTGGCAATACTCCAAACTAATCCAACAAGTTTAGAATGCTGTGGGTGTTGATTTACTTCATTTGTCATTTCATTTCTCCAATTCAAAAATTCGGTTTATTGCGCCACTTTGGCTTGCGCTAAAATTTGTTCGCTCTTCGCTTGATTGTATTCAGCTCTTAAAGCTGTCAATTGTTTGAATATTAAAGCTTCATTGTGTGCTTTTTCGGCAAGACGAAGAATCTCTTCTTGTTGAAACATAGAAGGAATAACTATTTCCGCTTCTTTTAAAGTCGAAATACTGAGCATCATGAGCAATGATCCTCGACTATTCATTTCAAAATAAGATCGCATTGCTTGTGAATGATTAAAGTACCAAGCTAAAAATTCGGGTTTAATGTTATCAACATTCAAATTCACGACGATAAATTGATTACTCACAGCAACCTGATCCAGTTGCTGACCTTTAAATACGTATGCTCGTGGTTCTCCACGAGCAACAACAATAAGTGAATTATGCTTTAAATATTGTGGCTTCGATTCATAAGACCATTCAAGATCAACCAGTTGATCATCTAAAATGATGACTTGCTCCTTGGTTAAATCCTTAATTTGAATCGTTTTTAAATCAAAAGTATTTACTGATTTTTCAGGAGGGCGCTGTGTGAACCCCGTATAAATCTCAGCAATATTTTTTAATTTTGTCTCCATAGTCCTTCCTTTAATAAACTTGGAGTACTTCGTTATTTTTCAGATATAATCTGTTTAACAAAGTCTCCTGTGATAGTGGATTTTGTTTTGAAAAGTTGTCTGATCGCCAAATCCCAACTTTTCAAATCATGCAGTAGAGCTCGTACTGAGCTTTTTACTGCATGAAATCACTATACGATATCCCCTTTATCAAAGCAAATATATTTTGCACTTTTCCACGTACTGCAAAATAAAAATATTTAATTTTCCAATTCTTCGTGATATTTTTTATAACCAATATACCCCTTTAATGACCATCTTTTCATCGCAAACTTAATGTAACGCTCTTCCTGTTCATCAATAATTTCACTATAAAAATCAGAATAATAATTAATAGTTTTCTTGACATCACTCATAGTGTTAAAGGTTTTCCGAACACTTTTACCTGCTAGCCGTACATGATATAAATCTGTTGGAGCTTCTTGTTCAAACCCGTCAAGATATCGATCTGCTTTAACCCAGGCATCATCATTAGTACCTTGAATATTTAAACGGAGTTCAAGTAAGACGAAATTTCCAAGTCTTCTTTTTTGATAACGATCAACTTCTCTACAATTTTGCCCCTCAAAATTTCTATTCTCTGTTGCCCACAAATGCTCTACCGACAAATAATCATTGGTTTTACCAGATGATCTACTCTTTAAAATCTTATCTATATTAATAGTCTTATTAGGTTGTAAAGAAGATTCATAGTTCATTAAGAAGTAGCGAAGTCCTCTCCACCCATAAAAATCAAAAGAACTCTTACCATCCAAATAAAATGAGGCTTCGAACCAACCATCATGCGCAAGATTTTGAGTAAAACTAACCAGTAAATATTCCAATGCTTGGTCATCATTTGTTAGTGTTGTTTTTCCAACTACTCTATTCTCCTCTGCAATAAAACTGTTTAACAAACTCCCATAGTAGTACCTACTCGCATACTGGTATAAGTCACCCTGACCTGTATCTTTTCTAAATGTCATGCCGTTAGCGATATAAACTCTAAAATTTAACGTTTCTAATAATTGTAAATGCCGTTCAAGCATCTCACCCTTACCTTTATTTTTGAGTACCAATGCTAAAAACAAGGGCATAATTGAAGCATGAACATTCTGAGCACGAATGTTTTCAATTAGTGGTTGAATAGCTTTATCAAGCCCAACATAATTAGGGGCATAAAGATGTTCGTACCATTTTGCAGATAATTTTAAAAATTGAATAAAATCTTGTAGTTTGGTTATTGTTTGATTTTTCTTTTCACTGGACTGCAAACATTGATCTATTTTTATTCTGTCCTTAAGAACATCATACCCATACTGGCTATCCGTTTTATTCATTTTAAAAAATACAACCAAACAATATCTTAAAAATGAACTCTCTTCATTTGGTGATGTTTTTTTCGCTTTATTTAGTGATTGTAAAATATCAGACCAATGTTCAGTAATATCATCCCGCAATGAAAAAGCAGATAGCTTAATTGAACAATAAATTAAATAGTTTTTGACTTTTTCCAATTCACTGAGTTGTTTACCTCGATTGTTAATCACTTCAAACATGATACCAGTTTCAGCATCTTCAACTGGCGAATAAACTAAAAACCCTAAACGCTCTTCTAAAACATTTAAAATCTGCGTAATAAGAACTCCTGAAGAAGTTTTTTGAGTCAACCATTTATGGATCAAATCATGAGCATTCAATAGTCGTTCGTGTGACTCTAATGTAATAGGGCAATTTTCTAAATTACGATCAGATAAAATAACTTTCTCAAAAAATTTATTAGTATCTAAATTCAACTTCAAAACAAACTGATCATTACCAATATCACCACGCTTTAAATATTTGGTGCCAATACTCTCTTTGTCCTCTCTATCAGCAAATAGAGAAATACATTTTAAAAAAATAACCAAGGTAGTTAACCGCTGTTGACCATCTACAATATGATATTGATTAGACTGATCTTTATTCAGTGATAAAACAAGTGTACCTGTATAGTGCCTAACGGCTGAAGTATCTAAAAGAAGATGATCAATATCTTTCAATAATTCATCAATCTGCTTTTCATCCCATGCATACCCTCGTTGATAGTCTGGGATACAAAAAAAATTCCCCTCAAAAATCTCTGGTAATGTCCGAAGCTGATGTACAAAGTTATTTTTCATTAGGTGCCCGAACCTGGTCTATCCCTTCATCCTTTAGCACAGAAAGATTTATCATTATTTTTTGGTAACTTGTCTAAGACTAATCAAATTTTATATACCACACACTCTCCATTTCTAGTTGATTCCAACCATCTTAATCAGGTAAAAGCCGTATATATTCAGGATGATGGCACCACAAATATTTCTTCTAACCTTAGAGCAAATGAGGGCAACTCTTCTCAAACAAAATCAATTTATCCAGTTCATGCTGCCTTAGGTTTAAGCGTGTCAGAAATGTTATTCAATAATTGCACCCCTGTATTAGTAGAAGGTCCTTCAGATCAAATTTATTTATCAGCAATAAAAACCTTATTAATTTCTTTTGGAGAGTTAACACCCAAAAAGGATATAATTTTTATTCCATCTGGAGGAACCCGAGGAGTCAAACCTATTGTAAGTCTTTTAACGGGAAAAAATGATGAACTGCCAATTGTTTTATTAGATGGTGACACTCAAGGTTCAAAAATGGCAGAAGCTCTGAGAAAAGATTTGTACCAAGACACGCCTAATTCAATTCTAATAGTTTCAGAAATTATAGGAATGGATCAAGCTGAAATTGAAGATTTAATACCACCTTCAATCATGAAAAAACTTTCAAGATATCAATTGCGTTCCAATGACCCAGATTGTGATTTTGAAGATTATTACGCTAAAGACTTACCCATTCTTAAACAATTGGAAGAGTTTGCTGTTACAAATGAAATCATGCTTGAGAAAGGATGGAAAGTTGAATTCGCTAAACTTGTAAAAAATCATTTACTCAAAATTTCACGAGACAAAATTTCTGAAGATACTATTAACGTATGGAAAACTCTTTTTTCTAAATTAAATTAAACTATCACTTATTACTATTAGCCGAATTAATGTGATTAATTCGGCTGTTTTCTTTTATAAATTAAACTGTTTTAAATTCCTGAATTGACTAAACCTACCCTTAATTTTATCATTCAACTGCTGACCTACATCGTCAGTCGGTTTTAGCAGACCGTTTCATACAGCGCATCAGGGTTTATTCTTCTGAGTATCCCTTATGCGTAAAACCTTCTCGTCCCCCTTTGCGGTAGAACGGGAGGGGGACGCGTTCGCGCGTGCTGGTTCTGTATGTCCAGTCTGCTAACCCCTTTTCGTTCTGCCACCATTATTTAGCAGTAAGTTGGTAGAGCTTCTTAATACATACAGGAGTAGTCGCCATGACTCAGCATTTTCTATCTTTATTGTTTTCCCTAAAGCGATTTTCTATCCCCTTGTTGCCCTAGCAACATTCATAAACCTTTGCTGATATGACTGATCCAAATGCGGTTTAGCTTTGGAAGGCTTTGTCTCGCCTAAATTTCAGAACATAAGCAAAATTTATAACACTTTAAATTACACAATAATAATTCGGGGAAATGATGAAAATTCAAACTTCACTTGTGCTCATCTCTATTGCATTGATGGCTTCAGGTTGTGCCAGTAAAACAGAACGTCAATTTATCAGTGGTTGTAAAACAGGTGGTATTGATGGCAGTACCTGTTCATGCATCTACGACAAACTTGAAGATAAATATGGAGAGGATGGTCTTAAAAATAATCTGTACACCCTTCAACAAACTGAATCCTTTCAGATGGATATGGTCAACGTTTCCTATCAGTGCATGAAGGAATAGCCATGAGAACACTTGCAGGCATCATCTGTGTCATCGCCGTGATTTGCTTTTTAGGTTTGCCATTTATTGGCTTCATGATCGTGATGGGAATTTTTATTGCATTGGCAAAATATGCAATTGGGGGAAAGTAAATGAATTCAAATATTAAGACATGGGTGATTAGTAGCTACTTGGTGATTGGTTTTTTCTTTGCCATCTATCAACACTTTTGGGGACAGTATAACTACAAGCCATTTACCTACAATTTGGGACAAGGCTTAGTGTGGCCTGCTGTAATGTTTCCAGTCATCGGTAAAATTGTAGGCGGTATCTTGATCCTCTTATTCATTTGGTTCGTTGTTATTCGACCTAAGTTATAACGGAGTGCAATCATGAAAAAAATACTTTCCACTGTAGCACTTTCAACTTTACTAATCGCTTGTAGTCAAAACAATCAGCTAGCTCAACAAAGTGCTACAGATCAAGCTGAACACAGCTCATCTAATACTGCTACACAGAAGGAGCAATCTAAATATGCCCCATATAGCAAGGAAGAGGTTGAAGCCAAAGTACAAGCCTTAACTCAGATTGTAGAAAATGATACCGAATATCTCCCTGCTGCGGTCAAACAAGCCCAATCATTTCTTGAGAGTTGGGATAAATATCCTGAAGCACTCAAATCCATGATGGAGTCTGATCTTGATCCCAACAATCCTGAATATAGCAATAATATTCCGATGGAGATGGAGCAACCTGCGTTATCTGTTCGTGCCCAAATTTCCAGTCGTGAGTCTCAATCTGCTTTTAATGTACAAGGGGCGATTGAATATATTCTAGAGATTCAGTCCACCAATGATCAACCTTTTGTTTTACAAGGTATGAGTATTAACCGTGGTCGTTGTGGTTATTACACCGCTGACTTTCATAGCAAGATGCCTGTACAAATGAGCTATAGTTCTACGGTATCGTACTTGTTGAAATGCCGTGGTGATCAGGTACTTGAAGCTGAATTAATGACCGACCAAGGCAATGTGAGTTTGTCTTTTTGAGGTTAGTAAATATGGAATAGAGAACACGGTATTAGCAGTGTTCTCTATTGAAAAGTCAATAATTTATAAACCTCTTCGGTTTTTCGAATCGATCACACCTTTACCAAAACTACGCATGTTTGACTTATCTTTTCCTCTCGGATGCTGCTGCTCTTTTTCACAATTCACTAGATAAGGCGCAGCATAATTAAGAAAGTTAAAAACTTCATGCTCAACATCACGATGAATCATACCAATGCCTAATGTTCCCATCGCTTTATATATATCCATATAGTCGGGATGGTTACAGTTAAAAATATAACCACAGCCATGTGTAATCTGCTCCCAACACTCACCTACCCACTGCCCCATTTCAAAACCACTTCGATGTACATTCCCATCGTACATAAGCAGAAGATGGCAGTGATAGCCTTTGCTTACACCATGCTCTAATGCCCATGCATAACCATGTAAACCACTAAAGCAAGTATCCTGATCTGCGATACGCCGAAGCAAGACCTCTAAGGCTTGGTTAAATGCCTGAATGTTGTATAAGGCTTGATATTCTTTCTTGATAGATAGATCCACTCGAACAACTAATGTTCTCGCATAATGATGAATGAGTGTGGATGCATATTCAAAAAGGCTCTGTTGATTCTTTAATTCACGTTGTTGAAAATCGATCAGTTGCTGTTTTACACAGCCTGATAATGATTGGATGTAAGTCAGAATATGCCAGACGGTCATCTCATCCAAACAGACTATACAATCATAGTCTGCCTGTGGCATTTGGCTCAATGTGTGATCAACGATGTTCACCACTTCAATGAATATCTGCACTGTATTGCAATAGAAAAAATTAGCGTTATAGATTGGCTTAAATGACTGAACTAATTTTTGTAGGTCTATCATAAAGTTTTGATGATATAGATCATAACTACCCAAGCATACCTCTTGAATGAAATGGTCTACTGCTGCCAATACTTCTGCTTCATGGTAAAGCTGATCATATGGATTATTTTGAAATTGAACATTTTGGTACATTTAGGTTCTCACTGAAACATAAGGTTCATATCTAAGTGAGCGATGTAAAATTTTACTAGTCCTTATTCTGTAGCAGGATGTTGTGGTCATCCTGCTTAGCTGAATATGCTTAAAGACTTTGGAACATACTATAGGGTTAGTTCTGCATATTTTTAGTGATTTGATATGGATACGTTATCTATAGCCCATTTGAGTATGGGCTATACTAAACTAAGCAACTCATTGTACTTACTCAACCAGATAAGATATTGTTTATGTTATCATTATATTACTTATAGATAATAATATAAGATACCTGTTAAGCATTCTGAGCGGTTGGTTCGATAAGATCATTCATCCATATCAAACTTATCAGCAATACATCGGGATTTGCATAGGCTAAAGTTACGCTATATTTTTAAATATCTGCGAAGCCATCTATCGCTCTACATTCGGTAGGAAGTAAGCCAAAATTTTGTAATTGTGGCAAGCAAAGTGAATTAAATGAACTGAAATCTGAATCATTATTTTTGTGTTGTTGACTCATGATAGAGTCATCATCTGTATTATCTATTAAATAAAATTCATTTGCTCGTATAGTAGGATCAAGCATAAAAATGCAGCTATATGTTTGTTGATGATAGGAACGAGGCATAATACTAAATGGTTTCAACTGCTTAATATCACCTTGCTTAGTAAGGAACGGGTAAAGCTTATTGTTTGTAATCATTGTCAGTAAAAAACGAATTAAATGTGCAATACTTTGAATTTCTAGTACGAAAAATTTACTCAAGTCACGATCAGCCATCTGAAGCAACGAGCTTAGCTTAAATTTATTTTCAAGTCGCTTGAAATCATCCACATCTATAGCATCAAAATTCAGTAATAATTGTTTTAGTCTATTTGAGGAAGAATACAGCTCTAAATTCCACTGTTCCAAATAACACTGAAATAATGCGCAAGCCATCGAAGTGTTAGCAAAATTATTCGGCTTGGTGTCCAACTCATTATAACTTATGACTTCTCCCAACAACTTCTTAGCTAAAGGGAACTTCTTTAATTCAAAATAACCACTCAATAAATTAAGAACTAGTTCTTTTTGTAAATCATCCTGAACTAGTCTAGATGAATTTTCAAAATTAAATACTGTTCGCTGGCATAAGCGATCACTCAATATTCTAGGCTCATGCTGCTTCAAACAAACCCATGCTGCATGTGGCTCTTGTTTATAATTTAAATGGTAGTCTAATTCTTTATCATAGGTTTCAAAAAACTTAAGAAAGCGACTTACGCTTTGCACTTCAAAAAGCTGAGTAGGTTTATTTTTCTCAATATAAAATCGACCATATCGAGCTTTATCACCCCAAAGTTCATGCGATAAGTTGAGTGCGTAAAATGGATTTATTTGGCTGATAATTTTACTTGATTGAGTACCATCGACTCGTGTACGTATGAGTCCCTGTTGCTTTAATTTTTTAACACATCGAAAAATCGCATCTTTAGACAGTCCAGTTTTATGCTTTAACTTATGAATTCCACATTTATTGGTGATACCAAATTGATTACTATGTCTAATCAATACCATTAACACTAATGCTGTTTTGAAATCGATTTTTCCAGATAATATCGGTTTAACATGTTGTAAGTGATGTACATAAAAGTCATGTAGTCTTGTATCAACAAGATGAAAAAATAATGCCTTAAGCGGAAGGTCATGATTCATCAACTTAGTAAACCATCGCTCAATATCAAAATGACTTGTGGTCTTTAAACTTCCCCTAACACTAAACATTTCAATATCTAATTTTACAAATGCTTTGCCAGATTTATCATCAGTTCTTTGAATGATAGTTTGATGCTCTTGTAATTCATTCAGCGTAGTCTGCAATTTTTTTTCATGAAATACAAATTCCTTTGCACTCATTGCAGTCGTTAAACAAAATTCTTGCTCTCCATACCTCTTAATTATTTGGAGTAACAACCATCGTGCTGTTGGGGTCAAAGTAATAGGAGAAAATTCATGAGCAAGCAAATAAAGTAAAAATTTATTTTCCATGAAGTTCTACAACTCATACAGCTTATAATTGGACAAATATGAATGATAATAATCAAATACGCAACTATTAAAATTTAGTAAATATTAATTTAATATTATGGTTAACATTTATTTATTAATAAGTTAATATTAACCATGTTATCTATTTAATAAAAATGAACACCATGTCAAGACCATACGAAAATTTTGAAAATTGGATGAAGAAAGACAATAAAACGAAGGAAGATTTCATTCAAAAAAATAAAGATACATGGAGCAAATCAATCCCCCAAAAGTTTAACGTATCTATATCCCAACCCCTTATCCTATTCGGTTATGATCAAGAACAAGCCACACTTTCAACAAAAGAAATTGTCACCGTATCTAAAGAGTTTTATGAAACTATTCGTAAGAAGTTTAGAGAGTACAAGTACCAACTCTCTAAACAACATAAAAGTCGTATTCAAGCGAGAATAAGTAAAAGCACTACATCTAAACTTGAACAAATCAAAAAAAAGCTTGAACATAGCAGTGCTTCAGGGACACTTGAACATGTCATTAATAGTTTTGACGAAGACAAATTAAAGCAACAAATTCAAATTAATAAATTACAGGAACAAATTCAAAAACTGAGGGATTATGAAGAATATATAAAGAGTAAGCACAAATTAGAGCTTGAGACAGCACATGCACTCAATCAGAAAATTCAGGATTACTTATTCAGCCAATGGGTTTCAACCCAGCAAAAATTGGAAGTCCTAGAAAACCAATTTCCGAATGAAGATGACCTTGACCAAATTTATGCTTCTCAAAGTGACGAAGGAAAGGAGAACTCTCGCAGGATAATAAAATCAAATTTACAATCTGATTTTAATAACAACCTTCTCCGCATAACAGCGACACTGGAACTCAAATCAGAAACCACAAATCCCCTTCATACAACTATTGCGCCTATTTCTGAAAACGATTACCCACCTATTTATCCACGACCTTCAGGATTTATTAAACAAGGGGAAATTAGTCATAATGACATAGAAGAAAAAATTAATAATAAACAAGAAGCTATGCCAAAGTATCTTACAAACCAAGTAAAACTATTTACCAACAAATAAGCTTAAATTGGATTTAATATTTCCTCCAATATTTCAGGCTGTCCCCTCAACCAATGGATGATCGTTTCATCTAAATAAGCAGTGTTGTTATATGGCATTTTATAATTCAAATCCTTCAGCTTAAGTGAAGGATTTTTAGAATGAAGAATACTTTCTAGTTTTTTAATTTCAACTTGGATTTTATTGATTTTTTTAGCTTTTACAGCAGATGATACTTTTTTACGTTTTACTGAGTTATCTGAGCGTGGTTCAGACATGAACTCATCACCTTTTTCAAGTTTTTGAAGCTCAGCATGCATGTGCGTAATTTCAGACTTGATCCAAATGACATCATATTTTTCAAATTCTTTGAGTAATATAGGTATGATTGAAGTGACGGCCTGATTCAGGTTATCCCATTTACGACCACGTTGAGCTAATTGCTCACGTAAAATTCTGTATATTATTTCTTGTCTTGGGTATAAATTTTTGGTATGGCTTGCCACCGCTGCTTGTGTTGCTTTAGCTTGCCTTTCAAGCTTCGTATCGCAGATTAAATAAAACCTTCCACTTAATGCATCTACATACGCCATTAAAATATTTGAGTAACGATTTTTTTGGAGCGTCTTTTTTAACTGCTCCATATCTTGTCTTAAGCTATTGATCTGCACTAGAAGTTCAAAAATTTGGACAGGCTTAAAAGGAATTGATTTAATGTCACTACTCACCTCTATCAGACTTAAGGCTTGCTCACTGAGTGAAAAATCATTATCTTTCATTCGAAGCATAATTTTTTCTTTCATAGCTGCATATAATGGATTCCCAAACTCTGCCACCAAATCACACTGATAGTAGTAACAGAAATTTTCAACAATGTTCTGTTCAAGTAATGCTAAATCTGAAGTTATTTTTGATTCCATAATTTTTTAATCCATTATTTAACAAAACATTATAACCTGATAATGCTAAAATTTTTTTATACATGAGTACTGATCTACTTTAATCCTTTTCTAAATTTTATAGTGACCTCATCAACAAACAGAACTAATGACTTAAAAATA
The DNA here is from genome assembly GCF_041021905.1 of Acinetobacter nosocomialis. Lineage (NCBI taxonomy): Bacteria > Pseudomonadati > Pseudomonadota > Gammaproteobacteria > Moraxellales > Moraxellaceae > Acinetobacter > Acinetobacter nosocomialis. Next base: position 628,743 of record NZ_CP157432.1, on the reverse strand, counting down.
CGCGTTGCTCTCTGACCTGTATTTAAAGCTAGAAATTAGTTCTTTCATCTAATTGTTATGACTACAAAAGGATCAAAGGTATGGGCTACTTAACATCTAAAGAAATTCGCCACAAACTTAAAAATTGCTCTCCTTCAACATTATGGCGTTACCAACAACCCAATCAAAAAATGTTCGAACAACCGATGCCACAACCTATTAAGAAATGCGTTGGCTCTACTAGCCTTTGGGATGAAGAAACGTTTAACGAATGGCTAATCAAATATTTCAATAACAACCAAATGAGTAATCTGTCTAGCTAGACAGATTACTTAATTTTTTCCACCATTTTTTATAAGCCTTCGACATCTCTTTTTGATAATCATAATAGTCATATGTCCCCTGTTCCCCAGGCATCACATGACCAACCATCAGTTCCGCAACATCCCTACTTGTAAACGCACTGAAATTTGTCCTTGCTGTACGCCGTAAATCATGCATAGACCAATGATCCATTTCAATTTTATAATTCTTCCTTGCAAATTGCATGAAGTTATAAGGGGTATCTGTTGGCCCACTACGCCCCATTGGCTCTTTGCCATTTTCATGTGGGAAAATGTATTCAGAATTACTCAAATCAATTGCAGACTGAAGCCACGGTTTAATTTCATCAATAATAGGTCGGACAATGTCCCCTTTACTTTCTCCTGTCTTATGATTTTCATACGGTACTGTCCATGTATTTTTACTAAAATCAAAATCTGATTTCCGTGCAAGCCTCAACTCACTATATCGATTACCATAAAACAAACATAACTTGAGAAATAAAACATTCCTTAGGGATGTTCTCGATTCTTCACAAATTTTAAAAATTAAAGATAACTCATCATCTCTTAACACTCGATTCGTTTTATTCTTCTTAATATTTAAGTCACGCTTTCCAGTGATGTGTCGTATAGGGTTTTGCTCAATTAACTTTCGATTAACGCCCCAGTCCAAGCACTGCTTAGTATTTGTAAGAATACGATCAGTTATCGATGGTGACTGTTTAAATTGCTCTTCTAGTAAATCTAACCACATATGTAATGTGATTTGCTCAGCAGGTATGCTACCTAACTTTGGGAAAACATAAAGTTCAAATGATCTCAAATATTGATCTGCATTCTTTTTATTAGGAATACTATATTTCGCATGCCACTCACGAAATAACGCTTCAAAAGTTATAGCCTCTGTGATCTTGTGAAGTTCTACTTTTTTATGAATACGTGGGTCATGTCCCTTTTCTAAAATTGCTTTCATTTTCTGCAATTCAATACGAGCTTCTTTAAGGCTCATATTTGGATAGGTTCCCAAGTCTAAACGAGCTTGCTTATCGTTATATCGAAAACGCATCTGAAAAGTGAGCTTTCCTTTTTGTGATACACGAACGCTCAATCCATCTTGATCAGGCTCTGTATGTATAGCTGAACGTTCACGATCTAGATTCTTCTTAAGCCAAGTATCTGTTAAAGGCATTTTACTCCACCTGTGTACATATTTTTTTCAAGTAGCTAATTCTAGAAAATATGTACACACATATGTACACAAACATACTGACTAGACTTGAAATTCATTGAACGGGGTTGAAAGATATATCAGATAAAGAATAGCAATATTTTTATATTTTTACAGTACTTACAATGATTTTATTATTATATTTGAAATAGGTTGAATGGGCTTGAATAGATATCAAATATTTGGGTGGGAAATAATAGCAAATGTGCGTCGTTGAGCGACCTGTGCCGCTAACTCATCTTTAAAACTCATGAAATACACCTACTGCGGAGACTGCAGTGCCAAAGATCTAAAGTCGATCAAAATAAAAATTGGCGTAATTGTAGCAGATTTATAGGTACTGTTTAGAGATTGTTGAGTTGTTGGCCCGTGTTTTCATATTTGAAATAACTTTGGTGAAAATATAAAAATTCGGGTCCTCACACCAATAAAAAAGCCTGTCCAATATAAACAGGCTTTTACAAGTGAACTTAAAAAACTTATGCCAATTTCTTTTCTTCAATAAAATGAACATCGGCAATTTGTGCATCCCAAAACTCAGTCCACAATGCACAATAATCAAGACATAGTTTGGTCAAGCTTTCATAATCATCTTTGGTAATCGCTTGTGCTAATGCAAACCACAAGTCGTCTTGATGATCATCATCAGCAGCTTCTGCTGTTTCATCTGTTGAGACGCCGTGGACGTGATAATAACCACCACCCTCAACATCAATATTAACGAACTTGGTGGCTTGTCTTAATGGCGGGCTAAAAAGAATAACCTCTTCTTCTGCTACAGCCAATAAAGCCACTACATTCATATAGCTATCATAAGAAGCTTCTAAAAATGTTCTCACCTGATCTGCAATTTTTGAAGGTTTATAATTACGGCGGTCGTCCTCAGACAAACCGTAGTCATTTAATAAATCTTCATATAATGGATAATGTGCGTATTCAGGGTTTCCTAAATAATAATTATCTTTACCCAAACCCGGTCTAAAACCAAATTCATCTAATATATTTAGGCTTAATAACACACGTGGAAACATTTTGGCGCCAGAGTGAAGCTTTGGTTCCAATTGCTTTGTTAAAAACTGTGCCTGTAATAAAGCATCAGTAAAAATTTGTACGATGGCATGACGATATTCTAAATGAATACGTGTCAAGGTTTGTTTATCAAGATAACCGTTATTTAATATTTCAATGGCTGGATGATGACTTACTGGTAAATGTGCAATTCTATTCCTTAACTGTTTGAGAAATTGTAAGTTTTCTTCCCACTGTTGGGCAGAAATACTATTTTTCATACCTTGTAATGCTTTTTGTCTTGGATTATCAAAGTCTTCAAATTTTTTTGACATAATCATTCTCAATAAAAAGTTTTTCTTATAGTTAAGCTAAGGCTTATCCCCCTATTTCCATTTCGCACTCAATTGCTAAAAGGATAAATTCCATATACCCATACTTAACGAGTCGATATTATGTTTATTATCTCAACAAATCAATGGATTAATTAATATTATTTAAAAAAGTAAACTATTGCCAATAAAAAATATATATTATTGTTTTTTAAAATAAACCAAACTATTGAATAAATATAATTTTTTAAATATCATAAAATAAGTTTTATTTAAGCTTTCATACTTTACAATAGCAAAGTTAATCAAAAAATATCTATGACGGGGCAACCAATGTCAAAAAGAGAAACGATTATAACAACAGCAATGACCCTTTTTAATCAGAAAAGTTATACCTCAATTGGGGTAGACAAAATTATTGCTGAGTCCAATGTTGCAAAAATGACTTTCTATAAGTACTTCTCTTCTAAAGAAGTTTTAATTGAAGAATGCCTTCAGCGAAGAATTTTGGAAGTGCAGGCTTCTTTATTAGAAAAGGTAAACCGCGCACATGATCCGTTAAATAAACTTAAAAATGTTTTTAACTGGTATATAGACTGGATTAACACTGAAGATTTTTATGGTTGTTTATTTAAAAAAGCGACTATAGAAGTTTTACAAATGTATCCATCCATTAAAAGCCAAGTGAACCAATATAGACAATGGATTTACGACTTAGTAGTCTCTATGTTTTTAGAGCTAGACATTGAAGATCCAACAGTTCTAAGCAGCCTTTTTCTAAATATTATTGATGGGCTTATTATCGATGGCACCATTAATAAACCAGAAATTAATGCTGAAAGAACATGGTCTTATATAAATAAACTCATTGAGCTTGAAACAACGCAGAGCTGTGCGGCTGCGTAAATAGATTTAATTATTTATGATGCTATCTCATAAATAAACCTTGTTTTAACCCATACGAAAGCTTGAATACATACTCTTTTACATGAACAGACTTGTTTCATCTTCTTAGCTATATATAGATTAGGCCGTTATGTTTTAAATGCATAGCGGCCTTATTTTATATAAGCTCAAGCTTTTCTTAAAAAAAATTTATTAATAAAACTCTAATGTTAGTTAAGCTCATCTATTTAATTAATTAATCACTAAGAAAAATACTTTTTAAAATATATTGCAATAACAGTTCTCTATTATCAGCCTTCGTTTCATCTAGCAGTTGAATAATGGCACCATCAATTACAAATAAAAACATATGAGCATCTTTTTTAGTAGCATCGTTCTTCGCTGTTAAAAGCAATTTATAAACTTCATCAATTAACCATTGACGGTACTGTATAACCACTTGATAGGCTGTAGGGTAAATTTTTTCAATTTCAAAAATAGCTCTAAATGGCAAATAATAATGCCCTTCCAGATTGACATGTAAAAAGAATATTTCCTTTAACTTTTCACGCACCACTAAATCTTTTTGTGTGTAAATAATTGAGAAGACTTTTTCTTTTAAAGCATCTTTTTGAAAGTTTAAACTCATTTCAATAAGCCGCTCTTTAGACTGAAAATATTTATAAAACGTGGTTTTGGTCACTTCCGCTTCTTCTACAATGCGGTCTACACCAACGTTGTGAAAACCATGGTCATTAAAAAGATAACGAGATGTATGAAGCACACTTAACGCGCGAAATGAGAGATCTGAATATGGCATATATGTACCGTTATAAAATAATTTGTTGTTGTGTCTAAATGAGATAAAACAGCCGCAACTTTTGCTCTAGGCAAAAAAAGCATGCAAAGGCCCCAAAGATGGCCCTAGGGCATCTCAAGTTTATTGTTGATATGATTTTTTAGTTGTGACGAACTAAAGCCTGAAAACTCGAAAGTGATCAAACTGTGTTAAAGACTAACTGGGAGGTGTAAAAAAAGTATGCACAGCCAACTCCTTATATGGGGAGTTCTGCCAAAGCATTAATAAAGAATTATGGTGGCAGAACGAGCAAGGGTTCGCAGACTGATAGTAAAGAATCAGCACACCCGAAGGTGTCCCTCACTCGTCCTACCGCAACGAGCGAGGGACGATTTACACACAAGACTACTCCTCAGAGGGAATAATCTGATGCCTTTACTAATCGGTCTGCGACAACCGGCTGGCAATGTAGGCCAGCAGGCAAAGGATAATCTGAGAGTTTAGAAGTGTCAATGTGGAATTTATGACAAGTTTTTAAAATTCTTATTATTTTTCATTAGATTAACTAAATTATTATTTTAGATATTATATAAAGTTGTAATTTTAAAATTTATCACAAGTTCGTTAAACAAAATGAGCGCCTTGTGACTGAATCAGTTGCCCTACATTTACAGGCATTCCTAACAAGTAACCTTGGAACTGCTGACAGCCTAAACGCGTTAAAATTTCGACTTGCTGCTGAGTTTCCACCCCTTCGGCTGTTACGGTTAAACCTAACTTTTTCGCCAAATGAATAATACTTTCTAAAATGACTTCTTCTTTTGAGCCCGGTTTTAAATCGACAATAAAACCACGGTCAATTTTAAGCTCATCGACTGGTAAGTCTTTTAAATATAAGAAGCTTGAGTGCCCTGTTCCAAAGTCATCAATTGCGACACGAATGCCCATATCACGCAGCCGCTCACAAGCACGAATGCTTAAGTCGATATGCCGCATTGCAGTTGATTCAGTAATTTCAATAATGAGGTGATGAGGCTTAATTTGGTATTTTTTTAACAAACCTTCGAGGGTACTAAAGAGCTTTTTATTTTCAAACTGCAAAGCCGATAAATTGACTGCGATTGGATAAAACTGGGTATTGCTACGTTCCCATTCCTGAATTTGCTGGCAAGCTTGCTCAAGTGCCCAATATCCCATTGGAATAATTAAACCTGTCTTTTCCGCGCCACCAATAAACATGTGTGGTGTCAGCATACCTAAAGTTGGGTGGTTCCAGCGAATGAGTGCCTCTACCCCGCAAATCTCAAGGTTGGTATTAAATTTAGGTTGGTAATAGAGAACAAATTGTTTTTCTTCGACTGCTTTATATAAATCATTGATCAGTTTTGACTGACTTCTGGTTTCTTGTTGGTGGGTTGAATAACTAAAGACGGTGTAAGTATTGCGGCCCTGCTCTTTAGACATCAGCATGGCAGCATCGGCATTCATTAGCAGGTCTTGAACATTCTGCCCATGTTCAGGGAACAATGCGATGCCAAGGCTTGCCGAAATATTAATTTCTTTACCGGAAATCTGGTAACTGTCTTGAATAAGCTGCAATACTTTTTCAGCAAGTTGCATTGCCTCTTCAGTATCGGTATTTTCAGCTATTAATAAAAACTCATCTCCGCCAATTCTAAGCAACTTACACTTTTCATTGAGTTGCCAATGTAAGCGATTGGCCATTTGTATAAGCAGTTGATCACCAATGTGGTGACCAAAGGCATCATTTACCGATTTAAAACGGTCTAAATCAATATAAAGAAAAGCAATTTTCTGGTCTTTATAACGATGGTCTGACAGAAGAACTTCTGCGTAATCAACTAAATAAAGTCGGTTTGGTAATTTAGTTAAGTTATCTTGAATGGAGAGATTGGCGAGTTCTTTATTGGCTTTACGGAGTTCTAAATTTCGTTGATTCAGTCGTTGTTCCAGCACGGCGACAATAAAACTCGCGACCAGTACCAGACATGTAACCAGAATAATAGTAAACAACAACAGGTCATGTTCAGCCTGATATTGGCTCACAAATTTATCGGTAATATTAGTCGCAATGAGTGCCGTATAGTGCATGCCCATAATGCTTAAAGTCATCATGACTGCAAAAGCGAGTTTTAAACTTACTCGATTACGCTCGCTCTCTTTTAATTTATAGGCCAACAAAAAAGCTAGACCTGAACCACTCATGGCAATTAAGACAGAAAATAAAATGAGAAATGAGGTGTAATCTTTCTTATAAATATCAATATTCCAGCCCAGCATACTCACATAATATGAAGCTGAAATACCAATGCCCATAATGACTGAGCTTAAAACCAACCTAAATAATGGTAGTGTAAAACGGGAAGTGAGCCAAATTGCCACACAAGAAAGTACAGCACTAATACCAAAAGAAAGCGTAATTAAAGAAAGATTAGCGTTGGCAGTTTCAAATAAATGATAAGCATGCATGCCAACAATATGGACAATACTAATCGCTGCTGCGAGTAATAATCCATTAAATAATAAAATAAGCGGTTCAATCTTTTGATAGGCTTGCTTAAATATTAATTGCTCCATGGAAATCACAATATAGCAAATAGCGCCAGCCGCAATAAAAGAGCCGACGATCAATGTGCTATCGTAATCAACATGACCCATATTGGACTTCCATGATTATTCAATACTTTTTTTTATTTTGTTCAATTCATTGCACAAAATACAATTAAACACGTTAAAGAAAAATAGTAAATTCGACTTTTTTGGTCAGTTATAAACAATAACATTATCTAACATTTGGTCAAGTATTTTTTACTTTAGAAATCAATAAAGTAAACAAAAATTAAGCATCCAATTATATGAAAAATATAGGATTTCTTAAATCTAGGTCAATTGACCTTAATGATGTTTTTTTAAGCTTATTTTAGCTGCTCTAAAATAAAAAAACCCTGCATGAAGCAGGGTCTTTTTAAACAATAGAAAAGAGTATTAGTTTTTCTCTTTGTCTACGATTTTGTTCGCTTGAATCCAAGGCATCATCGCACGTAATTTAGCACCAGTTTGTTCAATACCGTGTGCAGCATTTTGACGACGACGAGCTGTCATAGACGGGTAGTTCAACGCACCTTCTTGGATGAACATCTTCGCGTATTCACCAGATTGAATACGTTTTAATGCATTACGCATAGCTTCACGAGACTGTTCGTTAATTACTTCAGGACCAGTTACGTATTCACCGTACTCAGCGTTGTTAGAAACTGAGTAGTTCATGTCAGCGATACCGCCTTCGAACATCAAGTCAACGATTAACTTAAGTTCGTGTAAGCATTCGAAGTAAGCCATTTCTGGTGCATAACCAGCTTCAACCAAAGTTTCGAAGCCCATTTTAACAAGTTCAACTGCACCACCACAAAGAACTGCTTGCTCACCGAATAAGTCAGTTTCAGTTTCTTCACGGAATGAAGTTTCGATAATACCTGTACGACCACCACCTACGCCAGAAGCGTAAGAAAGCGCAACGTTACGTGCATTACCAGAAGCGTCTTGGTGAATCGCGATTAGGTCAGGAACACCTGAACCACGTTGGAATTCAGAACGTACAGTGTGACCAGGAGCTTTAGGCGCAACCATGATTACGTCTAAGTCTTTACGTGGAACAACTTGGTTATATAGAACAGAGAAACCATGAGCAAATGCTAAAGTCGCGCCTTCTTTGATGTTTGGCTCAATCACGTCACGGTAAAGTTGTGATTGGAATTCATCTGGAGTCAAAATCATTACGAGGTCAGCTTGCTTAACTGCTGCTGGGACTTCAGCAACTTTAAGACCAGCGTTTTCAGCTTTCTTCCAAGAAGCTGAACCTGCACGTAAACCTACAGTTACGTCTACGCCTGAGTCTTTAAGGTTAAGTGCATGAGCATGACCTTGAGAACCGTAACCAATAATCGCAACTTTCTTGCCTTGGATGATTGATAAGTCACAGTCTTTATCGTAAAAAATTTGCATTTGTGTTCTCCGCTAAAATACTTTTTAAAAAATTAAATGGCTAAAACTTTTTCGCCACGGGCGATACCTGATACACCTGAGCGAACGACTTCAAGAATGGTGTTTTCTGCAAGCGCATCGATAAAACCATCTAATTTTTCAGTTGTCCCTGCTATTTGAATGGTATAGGTCGTTGGTGTCACGTCTACAATTTGCGCACGGAAAATATCCGCAGTGCGCTTAATTTCGGCACGTGAAGCACCTAATGCTTTTACTTTGATTAGCATAAGTTCACGTTCAATGTGTGAACCTTCTGATAAATCAACTACTTTTACCACCTCAACAAGTTTGTTGAGCTGTTTCGTAATTTGTTCGATCTTATGGTCATCGCCATAAGTCGTTAACGTCAAACGCGATAATGTCGGATCTTCGGTTGGTGCAACATTCAAAGTTTCAATGTTGTAGTTACGTTGGCTGAATAAGCCCACCAAACGAGAAAGCGCACCAGCTTCGTTTTCAACGAGTACAGAAATAATATGTCTCATTAAATGCGCTCCCCTTTAGAAATCCACATGTCACGCATAGATTGACCTGCAACCTGCATTGGATAAACGTGTTCGCTACGGTCAACCATAACGTTGATAAATACGCATTTATCATTGATGGCCATTGCCTCTGCAAGCTTAGATTCAAGTTCATCGGCATGATTAATTTGAATGCCTACATGACCATAAGCTTCCATTAACTTGGCAAAGTCAGGTAATGACTCAACATAAGAACTTGAATGACGACCTTCATAGTTCATATCTTGCCATTGTTTTACCATACCTAAAGCACGGTTATTCAAGCACAAGATTTTTACGTTCAAGCCATATTGTTTACAGGTTGAAAGTTCCTGAATACACATCTGAATTGAAGCTTCACCCGTAATACAAACAACTTGTTGGTCAGGGAAAGCAAGCTTCGCAGCCATTGCATAAGGTAAGCCAACACCCATGGTGCCAAGACCACCTGAGTTGATCCATTGGCGAGGACGTTTGTACTTATAATAAAGTGCACCAAACATCTGATGTTGACCAACGTCAGAAGTAATGATGGCATCACCATTGGTTACTTTATATAAAGTTTCAACAACCTGCTGTGGCTTCATGGTGCCATCAGATGGGTTTTCATATTTCAAACCATGAACTTTGCGCCATTCATTAATTTGAGACCACCAAGCCGCAATTGCTTCAGGATTTGGTTTAGACACATTTAACTGTTTTAACTGTGCCAACATTTCTTGAAGAACAGGCTCTACTGCACCAACGATCGGAATATGCGCCATAATCGTTTTTGAAATGGTCGCAGGATCGATATCGACATGAATCACTTTTGAGTTCGGGCAGAATTTGGCTGGGTTATTTGTTACGCGGTCATCAAAACGCGCACCAATCGCCAAAATTACGTCTGCATGGTGCATTGCCATATTGGCTTCGTATGTACCGTGCATGCCCAACATGCCAATAAACTGTGGATCGTCGCCCGGGAATCCGCCTAACCCCATAAGTGTGTTAGTTACCGGATAACCAAGTAAATGTGCAAGTTCGGTTAATAACGCAGAAGCATTACCTTGTACGACACCACCGCCTGTATAAATAACAGGACGTTTTGCAGTAAGTAATTCATCAATTGCTTTACGAATTTGACCAGAGTGGCCACGTGAAGGCGGTTGATATGAACGCATCTTCACTTTTTCAGGGTATTCGTAGGCAAACTTTTCTGCAGGGTTCGTCGCATCTTTAGGAATATCAACTACAACTGGACCAGGGCGCCCACTTGACGCGATATAGAATGCTTTTTTAATAATTGCAGGGATTTCACTCGCGTGACGGACCTGAAAGCTGTGTTTCACGATAGGACGTGAAATACCAACCATGTCAGTTTCCTGGAAAGCGTCTTCACCAATCAGATGTGATGCAACCTGGCCAGACAAAATCACCATTGGGATTGAGTCCATATAAGCTGTTGCAATTGGAGTTACTGTATTGGTTGCGCCTGGACCAGAAGTGACCAGTACTACGCCAGTCTTACCTGTAGCACGCGAGTAGGCATCTGCCATATGACCAGCAGCTTGCTCATGGCGCACGAGGTAATGATTGATTTTGTCTTGTTGAAATAGCGCATCATAAATATGTAATACAGCGCCGCCTGGATAACCAAAAACATGTTCAACGCCTTCGTCCGCAAGAGCACGAACGAGCATTTCACCACCAGATAAAAGTTCCAACGTGATTCACCCTAAAATTTTTATCACTATTTATGGAAGGCACAAATAGTGTTTCATTCATTGAATTGTCTGCACTGTTATAGCACACATATTGTCTAGTTTTCGTTGCAATAGAAAAATTTCTGTTTTTCAGCCGTATAAGCTGTTTTAACATTAATAAAGCATGTCTGGATATACATACTTTAGTAAAATCAATCTCTCGGCTAGAGAGAATGTCTATTACAAAACATGATATTTATTCGAAGGGTGATCGAGTAAATACATATAAAACTAGAGAAAGCATTTTTGTTGTTTCTATATACAAAGTCAAGAATAAAGAAATGGTTTTTCCATAAAAAGTTTTAGCTGTTGTTTTTTTAATCTAATATTAAGCCGTAAATTTGTTCATTCCCTCTCCATTTTTATTAAAAAAACACTCTTTTTTATATAAAACCCAGCATTCTAAATTGCTTATTTATGAACTTTATTTAAATATAGTCAGTATTTTTTGGGGAACATCTAATATGAATTTATCTTATTTAAAAACAAGCTTATATACAGCAATCACCACAGCAATTTTTGTTTGCTCAACTCAAAGTCAAGCCGAGCAATATTATAAATGGGTAGATAAAAACGGCTCGACACATTACACCACGACGCCACCACCTAAGGGTGCGAAACATTTGAACAAAGTTTCAACTTACGGTACCCAGCCTTCTGTAAAGAATCCGACATCAAACCCAGAACAACCAGCTCAGACTAAAACAGATAAAGCCGTACCAGAAGCAGCTAACGCCATGCAGGAAAAAACTGCACCTGCAGTAGCAGCTTCACCTGCTGCACCCGCACCTGCTCCATCAGCTTCAGCACCACGATAAGTAAAATGAGAGTGGTGAATACTTTCACCACTCTTCTCGGATTTAAAATAAAGAAGAATAAGTTGGGAAATTTTTATAGCGCATATTAAAAGATAAAATCGTGATCTAAAAACTGACATTTTCCTCTATTTTGCGCTATGCTGTGCAGCAATCTTTCATTTCAATTTTCGTTGTATAGCTTACGTCTATGACTATTTCTCACATTGACCCAGAATATCAAGCAAACACGATTGAACCATCCGTCCAACAAGATTGGGAAAATCGTAAAGTCTTTAAAGTTGCCGACACTGTCGAAGGTAAACATCGTTACATCCTGTCAATGTTCCCTTACCCAAGTGGCAAACTGCACATGGGTCATGTGCGTAACTATACAATTGGCGACGTAATTAGCCGTTTCTATCGTTTAAAAGGCGAAACCGTACTACAACCTATGGGTTGGGACGCTTTTGGTTTGCCTGCGGAAAACGCTGCAATTGCCCATAAAGTTGCTCCGGCAAAATGGACATTTGAAAACATCGCTTATATGCGTGACCAATTAAAAAAATTAGGTTTATCTGTTGATTGGGACCGTGAATTTGCAACGTGTACACCAGAGTACTACCACTGGGAACAATGGTTGTTTGTTCAGCTTTATAAAAAAGGTTTGATCTACCGTAAACTTTCAACAGTAAACTGGGATCCGGTTGACCAAACAGTTTTGGCAAATGAACAAGTTGAAAATGGTCGTGGATGGCGTTCTGGTGCATTGGTTGAAAAACGCGATATTCCAATGTACTACTTCCGTATTACGGACTATGCACAAGAACTATTAGATGACCTAGATACCTTACAAGACGGCTGGCCTCAACAAGTGTTGACCATGCAACGTAACTGGATTGGTCGCTCTACAGGTATGGAAATTACTTTCCCATCTGCTAATACCGAAATTTATGCTGACGGCTTAACTGTTTATACAACACGTGCTGATACGCTTATGGGCGTAACATACGTTGCTGTTGCAGCAGAACACCCTCTTGCGCTTAAAGCTGCTGAAAACAACCCTGAATTAGCTGCATTTATTGAAGAATGCCGCATGGGTTCAGTTGCAGAAGCTGACTTGGCAACAGCCGAGAAAAAAGGCATGGCAACAGGCTTGTTTGTAAAACATCCTGTCACTGGTGAAGAGCTTCCTGTCTGGATCGCAAACTACGTATTAATGTCTTACGGTTCTGGCGCAGTAATGGCTGTACCAGCACATGACGAACGTGATTTTGAATTTGCGAACAAGTTCAACTTGCCAATTAAGCAAGTAATTGATGCCAAAGGCGCTGACGATGCAGACTACTCTGCAACTGAGTGGCAAGAATGGTACGGTTCTAAAGAAGGTAAACTTGTTAACTCTGGCGAGTTTGACGGTTTAGAATTCCAAGCTGCGTTTGACGCATTCCTTGCGAAATTAGAACCACAAGGTTTAGCAAATTCTAAGGTTCAATTCCGTTTACGTGACTGGGGTGTTTCTCGTCAACGTTACTGGGGTTGTCCAATTCCAATGATTAACTGTGATACTTGTGGTCAAGTCACAGTTCCAGAAGACCAACTTCCGGTTGTATTACCAACTGATGTTGTTCCAGATGGTTCAGGTAACCCGCTTAATAAAATGCCTGAATTCTATGAAACAAAATGTCCTTGCTGTGGTGGCGATGCTCGTCGTGAAACAGATACATTGGATACTTTCGTAGAGTCATCTTGGTACTACGCACGCTATGCGTCTCCAGACTTCACTGGCGGTATGGTTAAACCTGAAGCAGCTCAAAACTGGCTTCCTGTAAACCAATATATTGGTGGTGTTGAACACGCGATTCTTCACTTACTTTATGCACGTTTCTTCCACAAATTAATGCGTGATGAAGGCGTTGTACAAGGTAATGAACCATTTACCAACCTGTTAACTCAAGGCATGGTGCTTGCAGATACATTCTATCGTGAAGCCGAAAATGGTAAGAAAACTTGGTTCAACCCTGCTGACATCGAATTAGAACGTGATGAGAAAGGTCGCATCATTTCTGCAAAATATTCAGGTGACGGTCAAGAAGTGATTATCGGCGGACAAGAAAAAATGTCTAAGTCGAAAAATAACGGTATTGACCCACAAGCAATTATCGATCAATACGGCGCAGATACAGCACGTGTATTCATGATGTTTGCTGCTCCACCAGATCAATCTTTAGAGTGGTCTGATGCAGGTGTTGAAGGCGCAAACCGTTTCTTGAAACGTGTATGGCGTCTGGTAGCAAGCTTCCTTGAAAAAGGAAACGCTGCAACTGCAATCGATACGGCAAACTTGTCTAAAGATGCTCAAGATTTACGTCGTAAGACTCACGAAACGATTCAAAAAGTAAGTGATGATATTGAACGTCGTCATGCATTCAATACTGCAATTGCCGCGTTAATGGAATTATTAAATGCAAGCAATAAGTTTGAAGCAAAAGATGATAACGACGTTGCTGTAGAACGTGAAGCAATCACAACATTGTTAACGTTACTTGCTCCATTTGCTCCGCATTTAAGCCAGACTTTATTGGCTCAGTTTGGTACGGACTTAACAGAAGCAACTTTCCCTGAAGTTGATGCTTCTGCGTTAACACGCAATACCCAAACGATTGTTGTACAAGTAAATGGTAAACTTCGCGGTAAACTTGAAGTTTCTGTTGATATTTCTAAAGATGAATTATTAGCTCAAGCTAAAGCGTTACCAGAAGTTCAACAGTTCTTAACAGGACCAACCAAAAAAGAAATTGTGGTTCCAAACAAATTGGTTAACCTCGTGGTTTAATTACAGGTATTAATGAGAGGATCAAGCATGCACTTAGCCCAACGTTTAGCCGCTGTTGTTTTAACCTTAGGCCTTAGTGCAGGCTTAGTCGGGTGTGGTTTCCATTTAAAAGGAACTAACCCGACTGCGACTCCACTTGTTTATAAAAAGTTGAGCCTTGAGTTACCGGCAAAAACCGATGACTTAGAAACACAATTAAAAGTGTACTTAACAGCAAATGGCGTTCAGCTCACCAATGACAACGACGCCTATGTTCTTCATGTTTTAGAGTACACGCCTCGTCGCCAACTTCTAAATGGTAAGCTTACAGAAGTTTTATTACGTCTGACTGTGACTTTCCAAATTGAAGACCGTCAAGGGAATAAAATTACCGAGCCACGTACTTTAACCGCAGCTCGTAGTTATCAATACGACTTGGCAACTGTCAACACTGAAAACCAGCAAGAAGGTTACTTGCAACGTATTGTGATTGATGACATTGCTCAGCAAATTACTCGTCAAATTTCAGCTAATCGCTTACCAAAAGCTCAACCATAAGATTTATCTATTCTTTAGTAATGAAACTTGACTACTTACAAGCCCTTAAACGCATTCCGGAAGCTCGGGGTGCGTGGATCCTGCATGGTCAGGAACCATTACTTGAACAAAACTTACTAGATACTTTCCGTAAAAGCTGGCAGCAACAAGACATTGAAAGACAGCGCTATGATATTAGTAGTGTGAGTGACTGGAAAAATGTGTTTAATGCCCTGAACAGCTTGTCTTTATTTTCACAGCAACTTGCTATTGAAGTTCACGGCAATATCAAGCCCGATGCAAATGGTTTAAAACAGCTTAAAAGTTATATTCAGCATAATGAAACCAACCTGCTGTTAATTGTTTTACCCAAACAAGATAGCAGTAGCTTAAAGTCTGCTTTTTTCCAAGTTGTTGAAGCAAACGGCGTTGTTGTTGCTCTTACTGCAAACTATCCGCAAGACCGCCAAAGAATTTTAGCTGCTGAAGCAGAAAAGCTCGAAATTCAACTCGACAATGACGCTTGGCAGTGGCTCATGCAACATCATGAGCACAATTTACTCGCTGCTAAAAATAGTTTGATGCGCGTAAGAGATACTTTCCCAGACCAGAAACTGATTCAAATTGAACAGTTATATGCTTGTTTGCAAGATCAGTCTCGTTACACCACTTATGATTTAAGCGATGCTTTATTAGAAGGCAATCTTGCTCAGTCTATTAAGATTTTCCAATATTTAATTGGTTCGGGTGAACCAGAAAGTCTGATCTTATGGACATTAAGTAAAGAAATGCGTTTATTAATGCAGTTGTTTGAACAGCCACACAATGCATTGCAACTCGGTATTTGGAAAACCAAAGTTAGCTTATACCAACAAGCTTTAAGAAGACTCAATCCACAGCAATTTTTGGGATGGTCTGCTCTACTCTTGCAAATCGATGCGGCAATTAAAGGCATGTCGAATGAAAATGCCGAACATTTAATGCAACAAGCGATTGCCGAGTTGTGTGGGAAAACATTATTTATACAATAGAGCGGTCAAATCCTTTGTCTGCTTTGTTGAAATATCATAAAAATTCACGTTTTATCCTCAATTGACTCTTATACTAATTAAAATTTTAGACTTTTCGACCTCTCGCCATGCCAAAAATAAAGCCCATTAAACTCGTTATTATTGTCGTCTGTATAGCCGTTATTGCTGCATTAGCTTGGAAGTTTTTTAAACCTAAACAGCAGCAGCCTCAATATATTACAGCTGAGGTAACTCGCGGAGATATTGAGAATAATGTACTTGCAACCGGTACGCTTGATGCAACCAAGCTCATTAGTGTCGGTGCTCAGGTATCCGGTCAGGTTAAAAAGATGTATGTGCAGCTTGGTGATCAAGTGAAACAAGGTCAACTTATTGCACAAATTGACTCAACCACCCAAGAAAACAGTTTAAAAACATCTGATGCCAATATTAAAAACTTAGAGGCACAGCGCCTTCAACAAGTGGCATCTTTAAATGAAAAGCAACTCGAATATCGTCGTCAGCAACAAATGTATGCTCAAGATGCGACACCTCGTGCAGATTTAGAGTCAGCTGAAGCTGCTTATAAAACAGCCCAAGCACAAGTCAAAGCATTAGATGCACAAATCGAGTCTGCGAAAGTTACTCGTTCAACAGCACAAACAAATATTGGCTATACCCGTATTGTTGCGCCAACTGATGGTACCGTTGTTGCGATTGTGACTGAAGAAGGCCAAACCGTAAACGCGAACCAAAGTGCTCCAACGATCGTTAAGATTGCAAAACTGCAAAATATGACGATTAAAGCACAGGTAAGTGAAGCAGATATCATGCGAGTAGAAAAAGGTCAAAAAGTCTACTTCACTACTTTAGGCGATGACAGTAAACGTTATGCGACATTACGTCAGATTGAGCCAGCACCAGATTCAATTTCTAGTGAGTCAAACAGTACTACAAGTTCAACCAGTAGCTCAGCTGTCTACTACAACGCTTTATTTGACGTTCCAAATACAGATGGCAAATTGCGTATTGATATGACTGCTCAAGTTTATATCGTATTAGATTCAGCAAAAAATGCCTTACTGGTTCCATCTTCTGCCTTAAGTAGCAAACAATTTTCTGGTCAGAAAAAACCTGGTCAGTCAGCAGATAAAGCAGCTTCAACTCCAAATGCCGAAAGAAAACATTCAGGTAATGGTGCCCGTTTAGAACGCTTAAACTTAACTCCTGAACAAAAACAACTTATTGAACAAGGTAAAGCAACCTTGAGCGTAGTTCGTGTTTTACAAGCAGATGGTACAGCTAAACCAACACAAATTTTGGTAGGTATTAATAACCGTGTAAATGCACAAGTACTTGCCGGATTAAAACAAGGTGATCAAGTTGTAATTGCGGATAGTTCAGAAAACTCTGCTGCCTCTGCAAATAGTGGTAATAACCGTCGCCGTAATGGTCCAATGGGAATGTAAGCATGACAAAACAAGCTTTGCTTGAAGTCAGCAATCTGGTCCGGGAATTCCCTGCTGGCGAAAGCACGATTCAAATTTTAAAAGGCATTGACCTGACCATTTATGAAGGTGAACTGGTTGCGATTGTCGGCCAGTCCGGTTCTGGTAAATCAACGCTCATGAATATTTTGGGCTGTCTGGATCGCCCAACAAGTGGTAGTTACAAGGTTAATGGTCAAGAAACCGGTAAGCTAGAACCTGACCAGTTAGCCCAATTACGCCGTGAATATTTTGGCTTTATTTTCCAGCGCTATCACTTACTTGGTGACTTGTCAGCCGAAGGTAACGTTGAAGTTCCAGCCGTTTATGCAGGTGTTACACCTTCAGATCGTAAACAGCGTGCAACCGCCTTACTTACCGAGTTAGGTTTAGGCACAAAAACACAAAACCGACCAAGCCAACTTTCAGGTGGTCAACAGCAACGTGTTTCAATTGCCCGTGCTTTAATGAATGGCGGTGATGTGATTTTAGCCGATGAGCCAACAGGTGCACTCGACTCACATAGTGGTATTGAGGTAATGCGAATTTTGCGTGAACTCAATGCGGCTGGTCACACCATTATTTTGGTCACGCACGATATGCAAGTTGCGAAAAATGCAACGCGTATTATCGAAATTAGTGACGGAGAAATTATTAGTGACCGTCCTAATGTTCCAGACCAATCTAC
Source organism: Acinetobacter nosocomialis (assembly GCF_041021905.1). Taxonomy (NCBI): domain Bacteria; kingdom Pseudomonadati; phylum Pseudomonadota; class Gammaproteobacteria; order Moraxellales; family Moraxellaceae; genus Acinetobacter; species Acinetobacter nosocomialis. The sequence continues at coordinate 610,545 of NZ_CP157432.1, read as the reverse complement.
AGAAGAAGTTAAATCTGACCCCGATGCTGCCCCTGCTCTACAAAATAAGCAGAAAAAAGGTAAAAGCATTTCAGCTTGGCGTTCAACTTTAGACCGCTTATCTGAGGCGTTCCAAATGGCTTTGCTGTCTATGAATGCCCACCGTATGCGTACCTTTTTAACCATGCTCGGGATTATTATTGGTATTGCATCTGTCGTAACGGTAGTCGCACTGGGTAATGGTTCACAAAAGCAGATTTTGGAAAATATTAGCGGCCTCGGTACTAACACAATTACGGTATTCCAAGGGCGTGGTTTTGGTGATAACTCCAAGACGGCCAATTTTAAAACATTGGTACCTGCCGATGCCGATGCATTAATGACGCAGCCTTATGTGAGTGCTGTCAGTCCAATGGTCAGCACATCCAAAACTATGCGTTATCAACAAAATGAAGCGAACGCGACCATTAATGGCGTAAGTAACGATTTTTTTGATGTAAAAGGTCTGGTTTTTAAAGATGGTCAAACTTTTGATCAACGTAGTGTACGTGACCGTTCACAAGATGTAGTGATTGACACGAATACGCAAAAACAATTCTTTAGCGATGGCACCAACCCAATCGGGCAAGTGGTCTTACTAGGTAGTGTGCCGGCTCGTATTATCGGCATTGTTGAACCTCAGACCAGTAGTATGGGCTCAGATGATACGCTTAATGTGTATATGCCATATACCACGGTCATGAGCCGTATGTTAGGTCAGGCACATGTCCGCAATATTGTTGTACGTATTAATGATAAATACTCGACCAGCGCTGCTGAAAACGCCATCGTTAATTTATTAACGCAGCGACATGGTGCCCAAGATATTTTCACTATGAACAGTGACAGTATCCGTCAAACCATTGAAAAAACAACCAGCACCATGACCCTTCTGGTCTCAGCAATTGCCGTCATTTCTCTGGTAGTTGGTGGTATTGGTGTAATGAACATTATGTTGGTTTCGGTAACTGAACGTACGCAAGAAATTGGTGTACGTATGGCTGTCGGTGCTCGACAAAGTGATATTTTGCAACAGTTCCTAATTGAAGCAATTTTAGTGTGTTTAATTGGTGGTGTTCTCGGCGTATTACTTTCGCTAGGGTTAGGACAGCTTATTAACAAAGTAGCCGCAGGTAATTTTGCAGTGGCATATTCAACGACTTCGATTGTGGCAGCATTTGTTTGCTCAACACTGATTGGTGTCGTATTCGGTTTCTTGCCTGCCAAAAATGCCGCAAAACTTGACCCTGTTGCAGCACTATCACGAGAATAAGGAAAATTGCATGTCTTTTTCAATGACTAAACTTAGCGCAGCACTTCTCCTCAGCAGTTCTCTTGTGGGATGTGCGGCAATGGTTAAAACGCCTTACCAAGCACCGTCTGTACAAGTTCCGGGTAGTTTTCAGTACGATACGACTAAAACTAAAACAGCATCAGTTGAACAATACTCTGACCGTTGGTGGACACTGTTTGGAGATGCACAGCTCAATCAGCTTGTAAACAACGTATTAGAGCGTAATAGCGATTTAGCTGTAGCGGGAATTACCTTAAAGCAAGCTCGCTTAAAAGCTGATTTAACGGCAAATCAACAAGGCCTACGTACCAGTTCAAATGTTTCTACAGGCCATACTTTCGACTTAAATTCAGGCGATGATAGTGCTAAAGGACTATCCTTAAGTGCAGGCGTAAGTTATGAACTTGATTTGTTTGGCAAGCTTGCTCGCCAAACCGAAGCGAGCAAATGGGAAGCTTTAGCGACTGAACAAGACTTACAGTCTACAGGTCAAAGTCTGATTGCCACTACAGCGAAACTCTACTGGCAACTGGGCTACTTAAATGAACGTTATGCAACTGCACAGCAGAGCTTAGCCACTTCACAAAAGCTTTATGAGTTAGTTCAAACTCAGTATAAAGCAGGTGCAGTTTCAGGCTTAGACCTTACGCAAGCCGAGCAATCTGTTCAAAGTCAAAAAGCAAGTTTAAGCCAAATTGAACAACAGCTTGTAGAAACACGTACAGCCATTGCAGTGTTATTGCATGAGCCAGTACAGCAACTCAACATTCAAGAACCACAGCGTTTACCACGTACAGCGCTTCCTGCTATTGGTGCAGGTTTACCGGCGGATATTTTGTCACGCCGCCCTGACTTGCAAGCAGCCGAGCTTCGTTTAAGAAAGGCTCTGGCAACCAAAGATGCGACCAAAGCAAGTTACTATCCGTCTATTAGCTTAACCAGTAGTTTAGGTTCAAGCAGCACATCGTTAACCGAGTTATTACGCAACCCTGCTCTCACGCTTGGGGCGAGTTTGAGCTTACCGTTTTTGCAATATAACGATATGAAGAAAGATATTGCGATTAGTAATCTTGATTATGAAAAAGCGATTATTCAATATCGCCAAACGCTTTATCAGGCTTTTGCTGATGTAGAAAACGCGTTATCAAACCGCACAGAACTCGACAAACAAGTAGAACTGCAACAACGTAATGTTGAACTTGCAGAAAAAACCGAACGTTTAACCGAAGTACGTTACCGTTATGGCGCTGTTGCGTTAAAAACACTTCTCGATGCCCAGCAAACAACACGTACTGCGCGCTTGAGTCTTGTTGAAACCAAACAAAGCCAATACAACGCTTATGTCACCCTCATGCAGGCATTAGGTGGTTCACCTGTAAAAGAATTGCCACAATAACTTGCGCCCAGTAAAAAAGCCGTAGTCCTTCAACTACGGCTTTTTTTATGTCTGAATAAATCTTAAGACTTATTCATCATCCATCATAGATTGGCTCATACCGACAGTATTGAAACCAGCGTCTACATATAGAATTTCACCAGTAATACCTGAAGCCCAAGGTGAGCATAGGAATAACGCTGCGTTACCCACTTCTTCAATCGTTACGTTACGCTTTAACGGTGCAACTTTTTCGTTAGCATCTAACATTTTACGGAAAGATTTAATACCAGAAGCAGCTAAAGTACGGATTGGACCCGCAGAAATCGCGTTTACACGGATACCATCAACACCTAAGCTTGATGCTAAGTAACGAACACCAGCTTCTAAAGAAGCTTTTGCCATACCCATTACATTGTAGTTAGGCATAACGCGCTCAGAACCTTGGTAAGTCAAAGTTAATAAACAACCTTGGCGAGCTTGTAATAAAGGTTTTGCAGCACGTGCCATTGCAACAAAGCTGTATGCGCTAATGTCATGAGCAATTTTAAAACCATCACGGTCAGTCACGTCAGTAAAGTCACCGTCAAGCGTGTGTGCAGGTGCAAAACCGATTGAATGTACAACACCATCTACGCCGTCCCAATGTTTTGCAAGTTCCGCAAATGCATTATCAATTTCAGCATCAACGGCAACATCACATGGAAACACAAGTTTAGAACCGAATTGCTCAGCAAACTCATCTACACGTTTTTTTAATTTTTCGTTTGGATAAGTAAATGCAAGCTCAGCACCTTCACGGTGTAATGCTTGTGCAATACCATAAGCAATTGATAATTTACTAGCAACGCCTGCAATCAAAAAGCGTTTACCTGCTAAAAGTCCTTGTGTCATGCCGATCTCACTCAAAACAATTTCCAGCATAATGCCAATATTCAACATTTTTCGAAATTGCATAATGCATCTTTTTTCAAAAATCGCACGAAAAAAAATCGCCCCTACGTAGGAGCGACTTTTTATCATCTCATTTTTAGTCATCAGACAATAAGCCAAGTAGACGTAAGAACGAGATATACATCCAAACTAAAGTTGCAAGTAAGGCAATACCACACAACCATTCCATGAATTTTGGAGCACGGTATGCTGCATTGGTTTCGATCAAGTCAAAATCTAAAATCAGGTTAAGTGAAGCAATGACTGCAACAAATGCAGCAAAACCAATACCCAACCAGTTGCTTTCAAAAATATAAGGAATGCTTGAACCAAACGCTAAACGCATCACCATCTGTACAATAAATACAATAAAGATTGCTAGAGATGCCGAAATTACAACTGATTTGAACTTTTCGGTTGCGCGTATAATTTGGAACTTATAGAGACCAAACATCACTAAAGTGGTAACGAAAGTTGCTAATAAGGCTTGAAGCGGAACGCCCGGATATTTCAACTGGAAAGTAAAAGAAATACCACCAATAAATGCCCCTTCGAATAAAGCATAAGGAATTGCTAAAGTTGGCGCAGTCGTTGGTTTAAACGTTGTGATTAAAGCTAAAACCAAGCCACCAATTGCACCCACAATTGAAGCTGCGTAAGCAATACCAACATTTGCAGTAAAGGCTGCATAGAAAAATAAAGCGACACCCACTGCAGCAGCAATGATAGTCAACATCACAGATTTTTGAATCGCACCTTGCACGGTCATTGGTTGACTGTAGTCACTGACCGTTTCAACGCGAGTCAGTATCGGGTTATTACTTTGCATAAATGCTCTCTTTTTATAATAAATAAACTTAAAACATCATTTTAAGCAAAATGAATATGAAAGCCAAATTACCCCTTGGTATTATTGTAACGATGTCTTATAAGCAATAAAAAAGGAGGCTACTGCCCCCTTTCATATGACTTGAACAACGTAATCAATCTTTACCATCAGTGTTCATAATGAAGAAATATTCGCGGTAGTATTTCAACTCTGAAATTGAATCGCGAATATCATCCATAGCTAAATGTGATGCATTCTTTTTCAGACCGCTCATAATTTCAGGGCGCCAGCGTTTTGAGAGTTCTTTGATCGTAGACACATCGAGATTACGATAGTGGAAATACTGCTCTAGCTCAGGCATAAGACGATGCAAGAAACGGCGATCCTGACAAATCGAGTTACCACACATTGGTGAAACTTTTGGATTGACCCATTTTTTTAAGAATTCTAAAGTCTGTAACTCAGCGTCACGAGCTGTCAATTTACTACGGCGAACTCGCTCAATTAAACCTGACTGGCCATGCTGGCGAGTATTCCACTCATCCATTGCATTTAAAATACGATCAGGTTGATGAATAGCCAAAACCGGACCTTCGGCAAGTACATTTAAATGATCATCTGTAATAATTGTTGCGATTTCAATAATCTGGTCGTTGTCGGTATCCAAACCGGTCATTTCCAGATCAATCCAAATTAATCGTGTATTTAAAGTACTGCTCATGTATGTACGTTCTAAAATGCCGTAAAAACATCAATAGTAGCAAATTTCTTGCTTCTGCGCTGTAATTCCATACCAGCTTCGTGCTATTTTTGCGGTCTTCAAACAATGGTTTTTTTGGGATATGAATGGCTCTAATTCGTAAGCGTCGTTTAACTGAGCAACAGCAACGTCGTATTGAAAAACAGCATAAAACTCGCCAAGAAGAAGTCGATACTTCACAAGATCTAGATGGGCTGGTGGTACAGCACTATGGCCGTCAACTTGAAGTACAGGCACTTTCTGTACCCGAGCATCACCCAGAAAAACCTCAAGTTGCCGAAGGCGAACCAGAACCATTTTGGAAACCGATTGAACTAAAAAGTATTTGGCGTTGCCACACTCGTACAAATCTTGAACTACTAGTCACGGGTGACAGAGTGAAGTGGCAAGCAGACCCTAATACAGGTTTAGGGATTATTACCGCAATTCATCCACGTACTTCATTACTTACACGCCCAGATCGCTATCATAAAGTAAAGCCTGTAGCAGCCAATATTAGTTTAATCGTTATTGTTTTTGCTCCGCTTCCAGAACCGGCACCCACTTTAATTGACCGCTATTTAGTAGCATGTGCAGATGCAAATATTCCTGCTCTTCTAGTACTAAATAAATCGGATTTACTCACTGAAAATGACCCGATTCTCGACATGCTCAAAGAGTATGAAAATTTAGGTTATGAAGTCATGATTTGTCATTCTAAAGGTGATATTTCAGCATTATCTCAACGACTTGATGGTGAGACAGTAGCTTTTGTAGGCCAGTCAGGTGTTGGTAAAAGCTCACTTATTAATGTGCTCATTCCAGATGCCGAGCAGAAAACCAATATCATCTCTGAAAACTCGGCACTTGGACAACACACCACGACTTCTACGCGCTTAATCAACTTTGGTAAAAATGGCGCCTTAATTGATTCGCCGGGAATTCGCGAGTTTGGGCTTTGGCATCTCGATTTAGATAAAATTCGTATGGGTTTTCCTGAAATTGAAGCGCATTTAGGTTCATGTCAGTTCCGTAACTGCACGCATACTCATGAAAAGAACTGTGGCTTAAAACAGGCTGTTGAAGCAGGTGAAATTTTGCCGCGACGCTTAGATAGCTTCTTACGTTTAATCGACGAGATTCAAGAAGCGCAGCAAAAAAACTAATTTTCTACCCCTTTTGCCCTTGAAGTGGTGATTTTGATCACCATCTATATACGCTATACTCTAGGTCAATTTTGTTTTTAATTTTTTTAGGTGACTTGTGGAACGCTGGTTAGAGTTTATGGGGAATCACCCCATTTTGTTTGGTACACTCGGAGTCTTGATCGTATTGTTCTTCATTTTTGAAGGTCAACGTAACGGTCGTAAAATTTCTCCACAGTCGCTTGGTATTTTAGTGAAAGCGAAAAATGCTCTTTTGATTGACTTACGCGATAGCAAAGACTTCCGCGAAGGTCACATTAGTGGTAGCCGCAATATTCCTTATAGCCAAATTGCAAGTCATGCTGATGAATTAAAAGCAAGTGACCGTCCATTGGTATTTATTTGCAACCTAGGGCAAGTTGCTGGTAGCGCTTTACAGAAAGTTGCTCACCATGACAGCTATCGCCTTGATGGTGGTATCAGTAACTGGAAAGCTCAAGGCTTACCTCTCGTTAAAAGCAAACCAAAAGCTTAAGGAGAATTGTTATGGCAGCAAATGTCATTGTTTACTCAACTTCTGTATGCCCGTACTGCGTTCGCGCGAAACAATTACTTGAGCGTAAAGGTGTTGCTTACAAAGAAGTAAATCTTTCTGTTGAGGCACCAGAAGTACGTGCTGAATTAATGCAACGTACAAATCATCGTACTGTTCCACAAATTTTTATTAATGATCAGTTTATCGGTGGTTTTGACCAACTTTATGCTTTAGAGCGTGAAGGTAAACTCGACGAATTATTGGCTTAACATCGCATCCATATTAAGGAAAAAACAATGAGCGAAGAACAACAAGTTCAACCACAATTAGCTTTAGAGCGTATTTATACAAAAGATATTTCTTTTGAGGTTCCAGGGGCACAAGTTTTTACTAAACAATGGCAACCTGAACTTAACATCAATCTTTCTTCTGCTGCTGAAAAGATTGACCCAACTCACTTTGAAGTATCTTTAAAAGTTGTGGTTCAAGCCAATAACGACAATGAAACAGCATTCATCGTAGATGTAACTCAATCTGGTATTTTCTTAATCGATAATATCGAAGAAGACCGCTTACCTTACATTTTGGGTGCATACTGCCCGAACATTTTGTTCCCGTTCCTACGTGAAGCTGTAAACGACTTAGTTACTAAGGGTAGCTTCCCACAATTACTTCTTACTCCAATCAACTTTGATGCAGAGTTCGAAGCAAATATGGAACGTGCTCAAGCTGCTGCTGTTGAAGGTCAAGCTTAATTTTATAGCTTGCTCTCAACTAAAAAAACCGCGTAATTCGCGGTTTTTTTATATGTGCTATTTGGCTCACTCTATCCTTCAAGTGAATGAAGCTGAATAGAAGGTAACTGAAACCCACGGCAAGACTGCTCTGAACGCCATGCCACTGTTAAAATCATGTTACCTGAAACAAAATTTTGATAAGCAAACGTTCCAATAAGTTCATGCGAACATAATCCGCCATGATTTGCAGGGTGTGCTTGAGTGTTTAAAGTATTTAAATCTAAACGTATACCAAGGCCCGATGCTTTTAGAACAGCTTCTTTAGTGGTCCAGACTTTAAACCAATACTCTCTATCTTGTTCTAGATTTTGCCAAGTCGCATATTCATCAGGATGAAAAGCATGTTGTGCCAAACTATCTAAACGTACTTTACGGTCAAGTTCTTCAACATCTATACCAATATCTTTAACTCGCTCACTTAGCGCTAAAGCATAATATTGTTGGCTATGTGAATGGTTAAAATGCAACGTATGATTTAACAAATAAGGTTTGCCATACTCATGTTTAGCAAATAACAAATCTTCTGGATTTACATTTAGCTTTTGAGCTAATAAATTATTTTTAATGTGCTGTATTTGCTGCTTTTTATAATTATTAAATGTACGAAAGTCTGGAAAGTCTTGTTTCGACTTTAAAAGAAGTTGAGATAATGCCTTTGTATAAACTTCTATAATATGCTCAGACATTATCTCTATCCCATTTACCAAATAAATTAAAATTTAACGATGTCGCCTTTAAGCGTTACGCCAGCCATCATTGTGCCTTTATAACAGTCATAAGTCGTCGTACTACGCGTTTCATTTGACTTAAAATAACTCACAATATTGGTCACTGCATTTGCACCTTGTGCTTTAGCATTGTTTTGCATTTGAATAAGCGCTGAACGTAAAACCCAATCACATGAAGCTTCTGCTGATTTAGCAAAACCATTAGTCTTTTTATTGGTTACCACATCTTTTTGAATGACTTTACCACCCGACTTTGTACCACTTAAATAAAATTTTACAGAGCCATCCAAAGTTCCATCTGCTACGGCACGGTCTACAGCTTCTTTAAAGTTTAAATGATGTACTTCATCAGCAGCCTGAACGGTAGCAGTAAAACCAGCACTCAGCATTGCTACCAATAAAAGTTTCTTATTTAACATTGTTGTGTTCCTTATTGTTTAACACGTTTAAAAATAAGTGAAGTATTAATCCCACCAAAAGCAAAATTGTTGCTCATAATAATGTCTGCATCGAGTGCTTTAGGTTGCTGAACGATATAATCTAGATCTCCACAAAGCGGGTCAATTTCATCTAGATTTAATGTTGGAATAAAGCAATTACGGTTCATCATTTCAATACTGAGCCAAGCTTCAATGGCACCACAAGCCCCCAAAGTATGTCCAAAATAACTTTTTAATGAACTAATTGGCTTACGTCCTAAAACTTTTGCCGTCGCCTGACTTTCTGCTACATCCCCCTGATCGGTCGATGTGCCATGTGCGTTTACATAACCAATATCACTAGCCTGCAAAGATGCATCTTTAAGCGCCAGCTCCATACAACGCCCCATCATTTCAGCGTCAGGTTTAGTTACATGCTGGCCATCAGTATTGCTTCCATATCCAATAAGTTCAGCATAGATATGTGCACCACGAGCTTTAGCATGTTCGTATTCTTCTAAAATTAAACAGCCTGCGCCTTCCCCAATCACTAAACCATCTCGTTTTGCATCAAATGGACGTGGTGTTTTTTCTGGCTGATCATTCATATTACTTGTGGCAAATAGAACATCAAAAACAGCCGCGCCCGCAGCACTGAGCTCTTCTGCACCACCGGCAATCATGACCAGTTGTTTGCCATACTTAATTGCTTCATAAGCTTGACCAATAGCCATAGAACCAGAAGTACAAGCACTAGACGTTGGTAAAGTTAAGCCTTTTAGACCAAAATACACGGTCATGTTGACAGCACTTGTATGGGCCATCATACGTATATAAGTGGTTGCATTAATCTTAGTCATGCTCTGATGAAGCAACATGCTTGCAAACTCACCTACAGCCTCTACGCTCCCAGCAGAAGAACCAAATGCAACGCCTGTTTCACCACTGGACAAAATTTCGTGCCCAAGTAAACCAGCATTTTGCAAAGCTGTTTCAGCACATACCACAGACATGAGCGCAACACGCCCCATACCACGGGTCACTTTACGATTAAAATGCTTAGGAACATGAAATGTTTCGACTGGACCACCTAGCTTAGTCCGAAGGTCAACATACTGTTCCCATTCTGGCATATAGCGGATACCACTTTTCGCTGCATTAAATTGAGAAAAAATCTCGTCAGAAGTTTCACCTAAAGAGGTAATCCCTGCCATTCCTGTTACAACAACGCGCTTCATCAGATGAGTCCCCCATTTACAGAGATCACCTGTCGGGTTACATAAGAGGCTTCATCTGAACATAAAAATTTCACTACGCTTGCCACTTCATCGGCCTGTCCCATGCGTTGTAAGGGAATCATTTTAAGTGCATGTTCTTTAACTTCATCGGTGACCATTTCGGTTTCAATCAACCCCGGTGCAACACAATTCACGGTAATTTTTCGCTTCGCCAGCTCGAGTGCCAAGGCTTTGGTCGCACCAATTAAACCTGCTTTTGCAGCGCTATAGTTCACCTGACCACGGTTACCCATAATTCCAGAAACAGAAGATAAAGTGACAATACGCCCGCCCTTACGTAGATGAATCATTGGCATAATGAGCGGTTTTAAAACATTATAGAAACCATCTAATGAGGTCGAAATCACTTCGTCCCAGTCTTGCTCGGTGAGTGCAGGAAAAGCACCGTCATGGGTAAGCCCAGCATTGAGAACCACGCCATAAAAAGCGCCATGCTGCTCTACATCTTGTTCTAAAATTTGCTGAACCGTACTGCGTTCATTTACATCAAACATTAAATAATGGCTATTTTGTCCTAATGCCTGGATCTCTTGTACGACTTGCTCGGCCTCTGCCTGACGCGAACGTGCATGTACCGTTACATCAAAACCAGCCTTTGCCAGTTGTAATGCAATCGCCTTCCCAATTCCTCGACTTGAACCCGTTACTAAAATTCGTCTTGTCACAATGTATTCCTAATTCTTTGTGGTTATTCAAATGGTGATTCTGTTGGCTCAAATACACTTAACGTTGCTTGAACGCAGTGTTCAGCATATTGAATTTCACAGGAAAATTGCCCAAGTCCTTCATGAAAATATTGTTGCTCTATTTGAATGATCAATCGAGAACCCAAGGCGAAATAAGGAATAGGTAAATGTAATTTACGTGTTCCCAATAAAAATCCGACTTTTGGTGCTTGTTTTGACTGTTGGCCTTGCCAGCCTGAGTATGCACTAATGGTTTGTGCCATAATTTCAATGCTAGCCCATGTCGGTAAACCTTCTGCTTCACAAAACATAAGCTCAGGTGTAATGGTTAGCTCAGCTTGTGCTCGCCCTTCTGCAACCTCAGTTAAATGGTCTATAAATACCATTGGCTGCTCATGAGGAATATATTGAATTGCCTCTAGTTTCATTAGGGCTTCACTCCAAAAACAAGACTAATATTACTTCCCCCAAAAGCGAAAGAATTACTCATCACATAACGGATGGGCTGTTTTAGTTCGGTATTTTGCACATAGTTTTGATCAACCAAATCCGGATCAATCTCAATATTTCGATGCAATGGTAGCCAGCTTTGATCTTTTAAAATCTGCTCACAAATAAACGCTTCTATAGCACCAGCCGCCCCAAGACAATGTCCCGTTTTATGCTTGGTACTACTTAAGGCAACTTGATAACCGCCAAAGACTTGTCGTACAGCTTTTATTTCCATGGCATCGTTTTGTGGAGTTGCAGTTCCATGAAGATTTAAATATCCAATATCTTGTGCAGATATATTTGCCATCTCCAATGCGCGCTCCATAGCGATCGCAGCACCTTTACCTTCCGGATGCGGAGCAGAAATATGCCATGCATCCATTGATTCTCCTGCACCCATTAACATGACAGGTGTTTGTTCTTTAGTGAGCAAAAAGAAGGCTGCGGCTTCACCAATATTAATACCATCACGTCCAGCCCCACATGGCTGACAAATATCGCTAGATAAACTCTCTAGGCTATTAAATCCATTGAGTGTGAGTTGGCACAAAGTATCGACACCACCTACTAGTACTGCATCAGCTAAATCGGCTTGTAGCAAACGCTGCCCAGCAGCCAATGCTTTAGCACTTGAGGAACAAGCGGTAGAGATAGTATATGCAGGCCCTTCCCAATTTAAATACTGTTGTAAGGCCTTTGCCAAACAACTCATTTCCTGACGTCGGTGAGAAATGAGTTGTTGAGTTTGTCCTTCAAAATATTGCTTAAGCAATAATTCACTATCGGAAATACCAGAAGTAGAGGTTCCAACCACAATCGCTAAACGTTTTGATGGAAACTTCTCTGTATAACTTTTTAGTTCGGTTTCAATTTTTGCTAAAGCAGTCAGAGCAAATCTTAAATTACGAGAATCGACAGACTGTAAGGCATCCGGCACACTCGAACACAATAGGTGCGTATATTGTCCCACCCAAACATTACGATCAACGATTAAATCATCACGCAAAGTTAAAGTTTGCTGTGGCTTTTGTAATGCTTGTTTGATTTGATCAGGTTCACAACCTAATGCAGATAAACCCACGCTGAACTGTATGCCGACTGCCATTTGAGCAGAATTATTTATAGATGAAACGCTCATGGTGTACTGCTTTTTTGAGGCTGCAAGGTATTTTCAATCGAACTTAGCGTCATGCTATAAGGAACTTGCTGATTAAGTAGTTCGATACTTCCCTGATCTTTTTTGATGTGTAATACAGGCTGTTTATCAATATAAATCACCTGATTATTAGCCTGTTGCTTCATTTCTACAGCTTGTTGTCCCAAGCTCGAAAATTTTGGATAGGTCGCAAATAAAAGATCACGTACTACAAATTCAAAAGGTAATAAGCGCATTTGGTCAATACGCTGCTCTACATGAACTCGTTGCCCATCAAACTGTAATTTAAACAACTGTTGACCAGTCAAGCTCAAAGCGACCATATCCAGTACAGTTCCTTGCTGTTGCTGATAAAGCAAAAAACTAAAACTTTGCTTTTTCCACTGAACTTCAACCTGATCTTGTCTTTGATAAGCTTGAGTTTGCCATAAGGGACTTTGTAAACCTTTCGCATGTGGCATCACTTGGCAGCCCGTAAAACATAGGTAACTACCAAGTAATATCATCATCCATTTGCGCTGCATACTTATACCTCTAATACCTGTTCTTGCATTAAGCCTTCACGACAGTATTCTGCTAGGGTGCTAAGTCTACGTTTGGCATTTTTATGAATTGGGTTTTTTTCGTCCCATGCATAACCCGCCAGTAATGAAGAAATCATAAGGCGAATGCCATCATTCTGATTTTGTGAAAAAACGACGTCCTGAAATTCACCTTCATACCATGACTCAACATAGGCACGAAACACCTGAATACCACGGCGCAGCGGTTTTTCATATTCTTGCAACCAGTCTACCTGTTCACCTTGCAAAACACGCTCAACAAAAGGAACCGCCAAGCTGGAAGATTTTAACGCGATAGTCACACCTGATGAAAACACTGGATCAAGAAACTCACCTGCATTTCCTAAAAGTGCATAGTTGCGGTCTGCCAAATGCTTAACATTGGCAGAGTAGCCCACCAAAGTACGTACTGGTGTATCAAACTTAGCTTGACGTAGTACCTCTGACAAGCTTGGTTCATCAGCTAAAATGCGTTTGAACATTGCCTCTGGCTCATTATCGGCAGCATTTTCAACTGTGTATTTGTCAAAGAAATCTTGTTCAGCCACTACACCAAAAGAAGCTCGGCCATCAGCAAATGGAATTAGCCAATACCATGCACGGTGGTCTTTTTCATGTACAGTAATTAAAATTTTATTACGGTCAAACTCAGGGTCATCCGTAATTCCATCTTCAATATGAGTAAACAATGCACGACGTACCGGAAAGTTTGATGGACTCTCTAAATCTAACAATTTTGGCAAAATTCGACCAAACCCACTTGCATCAAGTAGGAACTTGGTTTGAATTTGATAGCTTTGCTGCTTTTCATCTAATACCGTAAGAATAGGCTGTTCTGGTGCTACGTCTACATCTAAAACTTCATGTCCAAAACGAAGATCTGCCCCATAAGCCTGAGCTTGTTTAGCAAGTAAATTGTCAAAATCGGCACGGCGAACCTGCCAAGTCGTCCCCGGCCCATCCGTAAATTTTTCAGTAAAGTCATAAAAACTGCGTTGTTTACCACGTAAAAAGGCCGCACCATTTTTAAATTGAAACGCATATTGCTCGACATGCTCGCGAACAGTTTCTAGTAAACCAGCTTCTTCTAAAAACGCCATAGATTGCGGTAGTAATGACTCACCAATTGAAAACCGTGGGAAATACTGCTTTTCCAAAACTGCGACTTTATAGCCTTTTTTGCGCAGAAGTGCCGCAGCAGAACTTCCTGATGGACCCGCCCCAATAATCACTACATCAATTTTTTCTAAAGTGCTCATAGCACAACTTTCCTTTTTAATTTATTCAAATTATGAATGGTCTTGTAAATTCACGATATGTTTTTCATCTGCTGGGGTGAATAAAGTCGCATAGATGAATGAGAAAATAACCCCAAATAAAACCGTCAAACCAAAACAGTGAATTGCATACGTATGGCTAAATGAAAGTAAACCAAAGCCAAGTAAGGTCGACATCATACATAAAAATAATGCCATTCCAACTACTTGTGGATGATCATGTCCATGTCGATAAAAAATTGCATAGTCGACACCAATCCCAATAATCAGGAAAGTTGCCATAATACTAAACAAATTAATTTCTACACCTAACCATGCCTGAACAGCAAAAGTACTCAATAACGCCAAACTTACAGGTAGAACTAAAGGCACAATTGAACTTAGTCCATAAATAACGGCTAAGCCTAGTGTTAAACCAATTAACGCATAAATCAGAAGATGCTGAGCCTGTACCCTATGCTCGGCAAACATTTGCGACATTGTTGCAATCGGTTGCTGAAAATGCACATATTGAGACTGTAGCCCTTTTAAAACCTCTGGATGTTTTATTCCTGTCACCATAACCAAGCGCTCATTCGCTTGGAGCTGTAAAAAAGCTAAAGGATGATCTTTAAATACGGCGAAATCCAATAAGGGTTGTTTCGCTAGCTGCTGTTGCCATTGCAAAACATCAGCCACATTTAGCCCCATACTTTGTGCATATTCTTCTAAAGTCGAGCGTGGTATACTTTGTAATAGCTGCACATTATGTTGCTGTTGAACCAACGGTGGAATCCACTGTCCCAAAGCTTGAAACGCAGAAATTTCCCCTTTTGCCTGTAACTGCTGCAACTGTCCAATGAGTTGTTGTTCCTGTTGCTGCATTTCATTTGCAGAGGTGGCTTTTACCACAAAATAATCACTGCCTTGTTGTTGTCCAAATTGTTCACGTACAGTTTGATCTTGCTGCTTTAAGCTCGCATCCATACCTTGCAAATTACGAATATCATCGTTTGTTTTAAGGTAGAAAAGACTAACTGTCCCCGCAACTAAGATAGTCGCGATTAAGCTATAACGTATTTTTGCACGTTGCTGAAACCACAGTCGTGTTTGTCCAATCCATGACAAAGCATGTATTGCTGGCTGGGCATTAAGTGCAGGTAGTCTTGGTAATAAAAGCACACTACTAATCCAAGCCGCAGTTAATCCGACAATTGAAAATACCGCAATCTGTTTAAACCCGGGAAATGGTGTAAAACTCAAAAAGACATAAGCCACCAAGGTGGTCATTAAGCCCATAAATAAGCTAGGCAATAAAGGTAATAAAATCTGGAAACCACCTAGCTTGCGATGCTGAGATTGCATTGCCATAAAGTAAAAAGAAAAATCGACACACACCCCGATTAGACTCGCGCCAAATACTAAAGTGATGAGATGGATTTCCCCAAATATCCAGTGAGTCGCTGCAAATGCAACAAAGCTTCCGGTCGAAACAGCAATAAATTCTGTCGCCATAGGACGTAATGAGCGAAAACCAAACCACACCAGAAAAATAAGACCTAATGTCGAACCAACACCAATGGTCGAAATTTCCTCTTTAGCTGATTGAGTTCCAAAATTCGTAAATAAGATCGTTCCCGTCCAATGGGAATTTAGCCCGATTGCAGCTAATTTTTGTTTGGTCTGATCAATCCAGTTCGATACTTGTTCTTGATAATCAATATTGTATGGGCTTTGGGTTAACTGTAATACAAATAACCGTGAAAGCCCCTGATCATGATGAATAGTCGCAAAGCCTTGTTCTATTTCAATATCTTGCTGCGATGGCTTGGCCAATTGCATGGCATAACGAGTAAACAAGAGTAATGGATCTTGCTTAAGTGATTCTGCTGTCACAGGTAGGCCCGGACTCATCATTTGCATTAAGCTTTGTTCGCTAAGTGCCGAATAATCTTGTTTTTGTAGTAACTGCTGGTCTTGCTCGCTTAACAAACCTACCCGATGTTGATAGAGCTGCTTTGCAAATTGATCAAAATTAAGCTGTGGTTTTAAAGGTTGCCATAATGCACTGCTTTTGGCTTGTACCGTTAAAAGCTCCGTCGCGCGTTGTATTTCAGACTCATCTTTAGCATCCACTACAACAAATACTTTGTTATTGAGTTGCTCATTCATATACTGCTGAGTACGTGCAAGCTGTGGGTCCTGCTGCATTTTCGGCAATAACGCAAAAATATCCGTCTGAATATGGATATCTTTTTTAAGCCACGTTATACCCAACCCCACAGCCATGAGTAAGAGCGCGATTAGCCACAGTACAGTAAATTTATTTTGCCAATTGGAAAAGCGCATACTCGGCAGCCATTAAAGTCGTCGGTTTAGAAGTCTGGTGACTAAAGCGAATTGTGGTCAAATTATTGGCTTTTTCAGTAATCACAATTTGGTTTACATACTGTTGACCTTGAGCATCTACACGCACAAACAGTTTTTTAAATAAGCTACTTTTTGGCGTTAAACTAATATTCCAGCCCGCTGGACTATAGTTTGCACTCACTACATTAAAATTCTTTGCCAAAGCTTGTTCATTGCCTGACATTAACTGCAAAAAGAGTGTTGCAACAGAACTATAAGGCGATTGATCAATTTGAATCTGGCTAAATGTTCGCTGAGTTTTTTGTACCAGTTTGGTTGGAGTAACAATGAGATCCGCCTGTACCGGACGTTTAATTTGCCATGCCACACCATAAGATTTCGCAAATAATAAAGAACCGTTGGATACAAAAGTTTTATTCAAAGACGGTAATTTCTTTTGCTGCTCGAAATCAGCACGGACAATCGGCGTTTGTGCCAACTGCTGAAAAATCTGTGTCACTTCTGTCGAGGCCGCATAAACGGCACTCAAGCTACCCATCCATACTGCGAGACCTATCCCTAAAGTTTTAACAAATTTAGACATCATGCTCCCCTCGTTGGTTGGAACTCAGACCACGCATTTAAACGTTCAAATAAAACCTGAGGTGACTGAAGGCACATTTCACGGTTTGCAATATTTACAGCAACCTGTGTGGTATAGCCTTTGGTTAAACGCTTTCCAGACTTGGCATCAAAAATTAAATAGTCTATTTTTAAACGATTTTCCCATTCTTTTAAAATAGCCCGAACCCGAATCTTTTGTTCAAACTCAATACCATATGCATAACGGACGTGACTTTCTATCACAGGCCATGCATAACCAGATTCTTTCATTTGCATATAGTTGTAATGAAATTGATCAAGCAATTTACAGCGTGCAATTTCAAAATACTTTAAATAGTGTCCATGCCAAACCACATTCATGGTATCAACATCATGAAATGGAATCTCAATGATTACATCCGCATGCATTCGCTCACCTTATCCCATACATTCTGGTTGATTAAACAATTCAAGTTGGTCTAAACGATCAACAATCTGTTGTAATTCGGTTTGTAATGGTCGATCTTCTTCGACAAATGCAAAGCTTTGTAAGGTCCATTGCATAAAGGCTTGTAATGTTGGGCTTAATTGTTCCGTTAAACCTTTCAAATGAATCGCCTGTACACTTGCACAGCACAGCGCTGCAATTACTTGCTGTGTCAGGGTAATCACACGGCTCGCATCACGTGCAGCGATAGTTCCCATGCTAACTTTGTCTTGGTTATGACATTCGGTTGAACGTGAAAAAATTGAAGCTGCTAAAGTATTTTTCAAAGCTTCCGCCGTCCACGCCGATACCCCGATTTGTACCGCTTTAAAACCATGATTCAATGGTAAACGTTCAGCCGTTGCACCAGTTAAATTACGTGGTAAACCATGATTCATTTTATGATCGACTAGCTGTGCAATTTGTCTGTCCATCAAGTCGGCAATATTGGCAATCATAATTTTTAAGCTGTCCATTGCTTGTGCAATGTGCCCACCGTAAAAATGACCGCCATGCAATACACGCATCCCGACTGGATCAATCAATGGATTGTCGTTACTTGAATTCAATTCATTTTCAATAAACTGACGTAACCATACTTTTGAGTCTTCAAAAATACCAATAATATGCGGCGCACAGCGTAATGAATAACGATCTTGTAGGCGTGGGCTCTGGTGTGCTGTTTGTACTTCACTGTTCAGCCAATCACGTAATTGCTTGGCAATCTGTTGCTGCCCTGGATGCGGCTTTTGTGCAAACAGAACTTCATCGAAATGACTTGGATTACCTTCTAATGCCAATACGTTCAGCGCAGTAATCAAAGTACTTGCAAGAGCAATCTGCTCAGCTTTTTTATAATTTAAACATGCAATTGCCGTCATCACCGCAGTACCATTCATAAGGGCCAAGCCCTCTTTCGGTCTAAGTGTTAAAGGCTGTAACTCTTTTTCGGCATATACTTGAGCAACCGGAACAATTCGTCCATCGACATAAACATCACGCTCACCAACTAAAGTTCCCGCAATATAAGATAATGGTGTTAAATCACCGCTTGCCCCCACCGAACCTTCAGAGGGAATAACCGGAATCACATTTTCATTAAGTAACCAAACCAAGCGTTCCAGCAAAGCAATCGACACACCTGAATAACCACGTGCCAATGAACATAAACGAGTAACAACGACTGCACGTGCGGTGATTACATCAAGGTTTTCACCTAAACCACAGCCATGAAAACGAGAAAGATGCAGCGGTAATTCATTGACCTGATGCAATGGAACTTCAACTAAACATGAGTCACCGTAACCCGTCGTTACTCCATAGATTACCCCTTCTTCTTCAAGCAACTGATCGAGAAAATCAGCTCCTTTTTGAATCAGTTCACGCCATTCAGAAGACGCAGGTAAAGCAACCTGACATTCGCCTCTGGCTACAGCAACAACATCTTCAATGCAAAGTGGTTGTTCCCCTACGGTTAACACACGCATGTTATTTCGTCCAAAAATTATAAAAATTAAACCATTGATAAGGAGCTCGCATGCAATGCTGCTCTAATACATTTACATAGGTTCGGGTCACACTTTGCATACTTTCAATACGATGAGCACGCGGTAAATCTACCTGCTCTGAAATGAGATGGATATGCACTTGAAATTGTTGCTGCATGCGATAACAAAATACGGCTATGACTGGCATTTTAAGCAAATTTGCCAAAATCCATGCGCCTTGTGGAAATGCAGCAGTTTCACCTAAAAACTCTAGCTGTTGTACTCGGTCTGACTGCACAGGCACTCGGTCTGCCGCGACAATGACCCACTCACCTTGTTGCATTTTATCTTGTAGCAACATAGCCGTTTCAATACCGAGCTCATCGACCGATAAAAGACAAACATCTGCTTTATCATTTATTTTTTTGAGAAAATCATTAAATTTCGTTGCATGTTTTTGATAAACCAACACATTAATTTTCTGTGGATGGTCTGATTTTATTGCGCGAAGCAACTCAATATTACCAAAATGCGAGACAACAATTAGAGCGCCCTTTTGGTAGTGCTGATGAAAATACTCATGTCCAAAGATTTCTAGTTTTTGCTCTGGAATATTGCCTAACCAGCCTTCAATTTTATCTAAAATACATTCGCCGAACTGCATAAAGTGAGTGTAGCTATTTCCCAAAGTTGGCTCATGTGTAAATGGAGATTTGGCTCCCGCAAAACGATGTAATTTTCGTAAGTAAAGTAATGAAGCTTGTCTTGCTGCAACTGCAAATAACCAATACCACATAATCACAAAGTACAGCACCAATTTACATAACCAGCGTCCACCAAAACGATAAAACCAAAGCATTAACATTAATGGCAACATGCCACCACGCTCTTTAATATCATTCCATTTTGGAGAAGCTGACTGTGTCATGGTTAACCTTGCAGCTTATGTTTTAACAGTTTTGGCAAACGAATCAGCATCCCCATAAATAGAGTTGCATGTGCCTTACTTAGACCTAAGTTGTCTCGCCAAGCATGAAAATGGGAAATCCCCTGCTCTGGATAAACCACTGGCGTCGGGACATTAATAAAAGGGGTATTTTCCCATTTTAAACGCACTAAAATTTCACTATCAAAACCCATACGTGGTTGGAATTTAGCGCTATTCAATACATTAATAGTGCTCTCAAGTGGATACACTCGGAACCCACACATACTGTCTTTAATCTCAAACGATAAACTATTTAACCACACCCAAAAGTGGGTAATGTAACGACCATATAGGCGCTTTTTGGGAATAGAGGCATCGAAATACGGTTGACCAATCACCATCGCATCTGGATGCTGCCCAGACTGTTCCAGAAATTTTGGAATGTCATCCCAGCAGTGCTGACCATCGGCATCGAGTTGTAAGGCATGACTTAAACCAAGCTCACGTGCTGCGCGTAATCCAGTTATTACAGCTTGGCCTTTCCCTTTATTTACCTCATGCTCAATTAAATGAATTTGAGGATATTGCTCTGCCAAGTCTCTTAAAATTTGGCTACACGCATCATCACTTCCGTCATTTACCAACACAATCGGCAGATGAAAACCATCCAAACTAGCAATCAAGTCTGCTAAGAAATGTGGATGATTATAGACTGGAATAACAAAGCCATAGTTGGTCTGCATTTTTAACCCTCTACTTCCGTTTGCAAAGCAAATAATAGTCGTCCTGAAGCTAGAATCTGTTCTGAATCACGTAATTCAAAACTCACCTTATGCTCTTTTCGAGAAAGCTTGAGTTGCTCAACAGCATAAGGACAAATGAGATTTTGGAATTTTAACTGCTCATACCCTTGGCACCAATTTAAATCGGACCAAATTGATTTAGCAAAATGTTGTAAAAAACCTATTTGCCCCACTCCTGGATAAATAGGCTGGTTTGGAAAGTGGCCTTTAAAACATGCTAACTCAGGTGGAAACTCAAGACTAAAAATATAGTCATCTGCACTTTGGCTCTGTGATAGCACAACAGGTTGCAACATCGGCTTGAATAGCGTTTTCAAATAAACTTTATCGAGTTTAGATTGTGTATTTTGCGGTAGCTGACTTAAAAAACGCCATTGACGTGGAATTGCTAAGGTTTCTAAATGATCTTTCAATTGTTGTTTTAAATGGCCAACAAAGACTGCTTTACTCTGCTTTTTCAACTGCTCACGAGCCTGCTCTGTCAAAACCACAATGCAACCCAGCATTTGACGATGCTCATGCTCAAACACCAGTACATGACACTGTTTGACTTCGTCTAAGGCTTGAATACTTTGTTCAATCGCATCTAGACTCAAACGCTTTTCTTCAAGCTTAATAATTCGGTCGGTGCGTCCTAAAAGCTGAAAGCTCTTACACATGTGATCTGCCCATTCAGCACGATCACCTGTGGTAATCCAATCATCTTCATAAGCATGATTACTTTTGACCATGAGCTGATGGTCTTCAATACGAATAGCCACATTGGCAAAAGGCGTCCATACGTCATCATCTTTAGCACGATGGGCAATGCCGCCCGTTTCCGAACTTCCCAAAACTTCAATAATTAAGCAATTGACTAAAGGACGAACGCCACTTTCTAGTTTGCCACCAGAACTAAACACCATCTGGCATTGTTCTAAAACCACATCAGTTGTCCAGCGTTTTAATAAAGCTGGGCTTGAAATCAAATAATTACTTAAACCCAGTGTTTTTAATTGTTTTTGAACTTGTACGACATCTTCTGGATAAGCAACTTGCGGTATATAAAAACAACGCCCTGTTGCAAGAGGTAAAAGTAGCTTAAACAGTAATCCATAAATATGTTGGTGACTCACCGTTGCAATAGCTATAGCATTATTTTCAAAAACAAAACTTTGGCTTAAGCCTTGTACCTCATTGAGTAATTGTTTTAGGGTTCTTGGGATTTTTTTAGGCTGCCCTGTTGAACCAGAGGTATAAAAATAGAGTTGTGTCTGCTCTAAAAAGTCATCATCCAACGTTAAAGATAAGGGAACAACTGTTTCAACACTTTGACGTTTTAAAAAATAAATATGCTGTGCTGCAAAGTCCTGTTCTAATTCACGTACTCGATTTGGCGGTAACAGCACCTGCTTTTTAGCCAATAATGCAGCAAATAATAAAACCAAAAATTCGTAACTATCTGTTTCCCATAAAGCCCAAGTTAAATTTTCTAATTGAGCAATTGCACCAGCTTGTAAAGCCACATCTTGCCAAAAATGATTAAAGCTAGTTGAATGCAGAGCACTGTCTAAGCAAAGTGGCTGAACCGAATCGATGAATTTCTGAAAATGACACTGCATAATTTTGAATTAGTGATTTGAAGAATGTAAACGCTGATGCCTTTTACGCAAAATAAATTCGCCAAGGAATAACATACCCATCAGCACATAAGAAATAAAGCCATTATAAATGACCCAAATTTGAGTCGAAGTAAAAAAAACCGTAATGAATGCAATTAATGCATTACATAAAAAGAAAACACACCAGACCTTAGTGACCTGCCTAGTCCAATGAACTCCTGATGGTGGTAAATCAGGTTCAACCAACCGAGCAAAACGCTCAATCATAGAAGGAGGTTTTAATAAGGTGAATGCAAAAATACCTAAAGCGCCTAAACTCATCCCAACCGGATACAGCTTTAACCATGCATGATCCTGTAGTAGTAAGCTTAAGCCACCACAAACAATAGCGAGGCTGGTTAAAGGCCATAAAAGGTGATTACCTTTACTAAATAAACGTAAAACACCCAGCCCTATAAGCAATGCACTTACCCAGACAAATTGTCCGTGCGATAAACTCCAGCCCACAATAAAGGGATACAGCACGAAAAGTGCTGTAATTATCCCTTTAATTAACATTTTCATTCAGCAGTCATGTTCTGAATAACAGTCACCACATCTAACACAGTTCTTACATTTTTAAAGTCTTCAGGTTTTACTTGTTTACCTGTTAGCTCTTTAATCTTCACTACCAAATCAACTGCATCAATACTGTCTACATCTAGATCTGAATATAAGTTTGAATCTAACTGTACAGACTCAGGTTCGATTTCAAATAAATCTTCCATCCATTCACGGAGCTTTGCCAGTACTTGTTCTTGAGATAACATCATCACACTCCTTATGCTTGCTGCTGCGCTTCGACCAACGCAACCAAACTTTGAACTGATTTAAAGTGCTGTTTGGTCTCATCCGATTCTGCACTTAAATGGATGTTGTAACGTTTTTTCAAAGCAAGTCCTAACTCAAGGGCATCAATCGAGTCTAATCCTAAACCTTCTCCAAATAATGGAGCTTCTGTATTAATATCGGCAATAGTAATATCTTCTAGTGCTAAAACATCAATAATCATTTGCTTTAGTTCATCAGCAAGATTGCTCATTTCAAGATAACTCTTCATCAAAAATTTTGTAAAAACTACGACTTAACTCACGAACTTGTTTAGGTCCTACCGTTAAATCTTCTAATAGATCTTTTACATACACTGCATCTAGTACCTTCACTTCTATATGAAACGGCCGAGATGGTACGTGATACCATTTTTCATTTTTGGTTAATGTAGATGGAGCACATGTAATCACTACTGGGCGAATTGGCACATTTGCACGAATGGCAATATTTGCGGCCCCTCGCTGAAACTCATTAAGGATCACTCCTTTTTCAGTCCGAGTACCTTCCGGAAAGATCAAAAGAGAAGCGGCATTATCCTCTTTTAGCCGAGAAACACAATCCTCGACAAATTGCTTAGAGCCTGCATTTAAAATATAACCTGCACTTTGTACTGGTCCTTTGGTAAATGGATTGCTCCAAAGAGACTCCTTCACCACACAATTAGCCTGCTGCATCATACCAATTAGTACTACAACATCAATCAAAGTCGGATGGTTGGCAATCACAAGTTCTTGGCGACTATTTTCTAATTTTTCCAAGCCTTCTACCGAATAAGTCATAATGCCAAGCTTAACCATCATTTCAGTAAAGCCTTTAAAGCTATGTTTAATTATACTTTGTGCATATTGTTGACGTTTTTCCGGATCGGATGTGGTCACTTTCAATGCAGGTGCAATGACTGCCGCGATTGCCATCCCCCCTACACCAAAACTCGCAAAGCTAAAACCTGTAGCAGCTACCCGCCAACAATAATTACTTTTTTGCTTTAACTTTTTAAGGTTTAGCATTTTTTCCACCCATATTCAGACATAGAAAGATCAGCACTTTGCCAAAAACGAGAAAATGTCAGACCGTCTAATTCATCTGTAGGTGACCATTCAGTAAATTGCAAATTAGGCTGATCCAGACTTACTAAAGCAGCCATTGCATAGGCAGGAAAATCAATAGTCTCGCTATAAATGTTTGGTAAGGGTTCATCGTAGGCTACGACTAAAACCCGCTGAATACGTGGTAAAGCTTTTAATGCAGCGTAAGCTTCTATTAATCCTTCAGTCCATGAACAACTTAGACTGGTAGATGGAGTGTCATCCTGACATAAAATAGAATACATACCAGAAATAGCATTGTGAACTGAGGTAGAGAACTGCGTAGGTGATGGTGTTTGGCCTTGCAGAACATCTTGTAATATTCCCAAAGTTTTGGCTTCATCACCATAACGTGATACCCAAACAATATAATCAACACCCTGTCCATCTAAAGTACTAATTGCACTATTGAGCGCTAATTTAGCCAAGGGTGACAGACGCCTTCTTTGCATGGCGGGAATACACTCAAGTGCCGCGTAAGAAGGTTGGGCATGTGTAAGCGTTAACTGAGCAAGATGTAATGTTACCATGCTAAAAAAGAACCTTAAGCAGCATTATTCTTTCGGAATATAGATTATTTTATAAAAAAATGGATTATAGCATTCGTTATGAAATTTACAAAAAATTACGTTTATCAATCACACTTTTTCATAAATCTTTGTTCTGTCTTAATTCTTTGTAAAAAAAGCCCAAAGAATACTTTGGGCTTTTTTACATTTATACAGATTAACGATTAAATTTCTTTTCCGCTTTTTTGAATTTCTGAATATAACGACGACGGCGCGCAGCTGTACGTTCATCAACTTGACTCTTACGACCTTCAAACGGGTTTTCAGAAGTTTTAAAGTCAATACGAACTGGCGTACCTTCAAGTTTATACACTTTACGGAACACGTTTTCTAAGTAACGACGGTAGTCCGCAGGTGTCTTATCAACCTTGTTACCATGAATCACAATAGTCGGTGGGTTTTGTCCACCCATATGCGCATAACGCATTTTGATACGGCGACCACTAATCATTGGCGGTTGGTGAGCTTCTGTCGCATCACTCAAAATTTGAGTTAATTTTGCTGGTGAAACTTTTAAATTTGCAGACTCATAAGCACGGTGGATAGAAGGATATAATTCGCCCACCCCTGTTCCATGCAGTGCAGAAATTAAATGAATTTTTGCCCAAGGAATGAAGTCAAAACGACGTTCAACGTCAAGCTTACATTGTTTACGGTCGTACTCGCTCATGTTGTCCCATTTGTTAATGGCGATCACCATGGCACGACCAGCTTCAAGCGCATAGCCAATTAAATGTAAGTCTTGCTCAACAATACCTTCACGAGCATCGACCACAACAACCACAACGTGAGCATCTTTCATTGCCTGTAAAGTTTTCACAATTGAGAACTTCTCAATCATTTCATCAACTTTACCTTTACGACGTACACCCGCTGTATCAATTAAAGTGTATTTACGGCCTTCACGTTCAAAAGGAATGTAAATAGAATCACGAGTTGTACCCGGTTGGTCAAATGCCACTACACGGTCTTCACCAAGTAAGCGGTTTACCAACGTTGATTTACCCACGTTTGGACGACCAATAATGGCTAAACGTAAGCCAGTATCTTTATCATGCTCTTCTGGGTTTTCATCTTCAGGAACATCTTGAAGTACATCTTCAAGCATTTGTTGAACGCCACGACCATGACTCGCTGCAACTTGTAATGGTTCACCCATACCAAGTTTATAGAACTCAACTAAAGCGGCTTCAGCATGTACACCGTCTACCTTGTTCGCAACAAGATAAATTTTCTTGCCTAACGTACGGAGTTCACGAGCAATTTGCTCATCAGAAGCTAACAATCCGGCACGCGCATCAACCACAAAAATAATAATATCTGCTTCGTTGATGGCTGTTTTTGACTGCTCGGCCATGTAGTTATCGATACCGCCTTCACTTTCACCGATACCACCCGTATCAACAACAATGAAAGACTTATTTTGATAAGTCGCATCACCATATTTACGGTCACGAGTCAGACCCGCGAAGTCGGCTACAAGTGCATCACGACTCTTGGTAATCTGGTTAAATAACGTTGATTTTCCGACATTCGGACGACCAATGAGCGCAATAACGGGTTTCATACAATAACCTTAATTCAAGACCAGCCATATCTCATGGCATGAGCATTAGAAACAGTACAGGAGATATATTTTAAGGTCAGATATGACCATAATAAAAGACGGGGCTTTGAACTGATTTAATTCAAACACCCCGATATTTTTTAACAGCGTAATTTGTTAAGCGGCTATTTTAGCACAAGCGAACAAAATTAACGATTCTGCCAAATACTTAAATCGCCTTTTCGGGTCGAAACGTAGAGTTGATTCTCAATAACACGTAAAGTATTAACCTCACCACTTGTTTTAGAACGACCTACCAATTTACCAGTTGCTGGGTCGATCAGGTGTAAAACACCATCCAAATCGCCAACAATAAGGTCCGATCCCAACACAACAGGGTTACTTAAATGACGATTCAACAAGCTATCATTTTCCCAAAGCTTTTCGCCTGTAGATAAATCATAAGCAGTCAACTTGCCATCAGTTGATGAAACAAATACTTTATTGTCATAAACTTCTGGACGCTTGGTGCTGCTTGAATCTTCACTCCAAACTACACGTTGAGAAGCCAAATCAGTCACTGTGACTTGACCTTGGAAGCTGGTTGTAACCATGAGTTGGCCTGCAACAACCGGATCACCATCAATATCAATTAGACGTTGAATATCAGAACGACCTTCACTTACCGCAACACGACGTTGGAAACGTGGGATACCACTAATCGTATCAATTGCATAAACATATGCATTTGCAGAAGCAATTAAAACAGTACGTGGGTCAAGACTTACCGGTGATGGTTGACCGCGTAAACTGAACTGAACGTTTGGCAATTTGTATGCCCAAACTTGTTGTCCTGATGACGCATCATGTGCAAATACGGTACCGTCGTTTGCAATCGTAATCACACGTCCAGATTGAACTAAAGAAGGACTTAATAATGCACCAGATAATTGTGCAGTCCATTTTTGTTCACCTGTCGCTTGATCTAAAGCAAATAATTGACCTTTGCTGTTACCTACAACAACAATACCTTCAGCAGCTTCAACACCAGAGCTTAAGCCCAATTTACTGACTTTTTTCTCCCAAAGACGTTGTTTGCCACGATATGCAGCAACTTCACCCTTAGGGTCAAGCGTAAAAACAACACCATCACTAGCGTCAAGTTGTAAACGTAATGGATCTGCCTTATTCGTAGAAGAAACACTGCGCGAAAACACCGGTACTAGAGCCTTTTTCGACTCAGTCAATTTCGGTAGTGGATTTGGTTTTGCTTCTTTTACTTTGTTGCTAGAACATCCCACCAGTACAGCTGATGCGATTGCAATTGCCAAAGGCAGTTTGAATTTCTGATTCATTAAGACTCTTCCACCTGTGTTTCCAAAATTGGGCGCTCAATCTGTGGATCTTCAACTAAAACGCCAACACTTTCGAGTTTAATTTGTAAAATTTGTCGCTCTTGTTTACGTTCCAGTAACGAATCCCATGCAGCTTGATATGCTTTTTTAGCAGAATCAATATCTTTCTTAGCAACAAAGATATCACCACGTAACTCTTCTACTGTTGCTTTAAATGCCGGATCGACATTACCAGACAGGGTTTTTAGAGCTTCATCATATTTGTTTTGCGCTAATTGTGCATCTGCTAAACGCAATTTTACAACCTGAATCAGTCCTTCATCTTTTACTTTTGAGTTTTCAACTTTTTTCAAAGCTTTTTCAGCAGCAGCATAATCTTGTTTTTCATATGCAAGCTTTGCTAATACAAATTGAGTTTGTATCGCCTGAACTGAATCAATATCGTCTTTTACAAGTTTATCTGCCGATGCTGTTATTGAAGCTAAAGCATTTGGATTATCGGCTGTTGCATTTGCTTCATCCATTAACTGCTGTACTTTTGCAGTTTCTGTCTGACTTGTTGCAAGGTTTCTTTTTTGCCAATATTCCCACCCGAAAAAGGCAATCAATGCAATGAGAATCCCGCTAATCATGGCAGAACCATATTTTTTGGCGAACGACTTTAAGCTGTCGAATTGTTCTTCATCACTTAAGCTCATGTGATTGTCCTTTTCCAGATGTTTCAGTTTATTTTGTAAATTTTTCAATTAAGAATGGTACGAGTTCAGCTAGTGCAACTTGTGTCTGCTCAGCTGTTGCCAACTCTTTGATAGCAAGCTGCTGTGCTTCCCATTCACGTTCACCCAAAATCATGGCGTAAACGGCCCCAGCCTGATCAGCCTTTTTCATCTGACTCTTCATGCTACCCTGTGAACCTGTTTTAATACGAATATTACTATTCGCAGCTTCTAACTGATCACGTAATTGTTCTGCCAAAACTAATGCTTTAGCTTGATAAGCTGGCTCTGCTACCAAGAAAACTTCACAATCACGTACAATTTCAGCTTTTTCAACTTGCTCAATCAGAAGCAATAAACGCTCCATCCCCATACCGAAGCCAACAGCGGGTACAGATTGGTCTGCCTTACCTTTTAGCTGACCAACCAAGCCATCATAGCGACCGCCACCACACACTGTACCTTGCGACCCAAGTGCTGTTGTTGTCCATTCAAAAACAGTTTTATTGTAGTAATCTAAACCACGAACCAGTTTTTGATTAATTACAAATTTAACGCCAGCAGCAGTCAAATAATCTTGTAATTGCTGGAAGTGGTTTAGACTGTCTTCTTTTAAAAAGTCATTTAATTTCGGCGCATTTTCCAAAATTTTCTGAGTCGATTCAATTTTAGAATCTAAAATACGTAATGGGTTTGTTGTTAAACGGCGCTGTGAATCTTCATCCAAAGCATCTTTATGTTCATTTAAGAAGGCAACCAAAGCATTACGATATTCTGTACGTTCATCTTTTTCACCTAAAGTATTCAGCTCAAGTTGAACCATATGCGCAACGCCCATACGCTTCCATAACCGAGCTGTCATTAAGATAACTTCAGCTTCAATATCAGGAGTTGCCACACCAAAAGTTTCCACACCAAACTGATGGAACTGGCGGTAACGGCCTTTTTGTGGTTTTTCATAACGGAACATAGGTCCCATATACCACACACGTGGCGTAGCACCACGCAACAAGTTATGTTCAACCAACGCGCGAACACAGCCCGCTGTTCCTTCCGGACGTAAAGTCAGTGACTCAGGTGGGTTTCCTTTATCGAAGAAGGTGTACATTTCTTTTTCTACGATATCGGTCGCATCACCAATAGCACGTTTAAACAGTCCCGTTTGTTCAACGATCGGCAAACGAATTTGTTGGTAACCATAAGCATCCATTAACGATGCTAAATGCTGCTCGAGACGTCTCCACGCTGCTGTTTGCGTTGGTAAAACGTCATTAAAACCTTTGATTGCGACAATTGAACTCATGATGAACTACGAATAATTTCTTTAGATTTAGCTTCTTCAAGCTCTTGAACACGTTGACGAACCATAGTTTCGATTTCATCAACCAATTGATTGGTATCAATTAAATGGCTTTTCTCACCATTACGATAAACCAGTGAACGAGGCGCAGCCCCAACAACCCCGATATCTGCTTCTTTTGCTTCACCTGGGCCATTTACCTTACAACCAATAACTGAAACATCCATTGGCGTACGTATATCTTCTAGGCGCTCTTCTAAGGCTTGCATCACCTGAATCACGTTAAATTCTTGGCGAGAACAACTTGGACAAGCAATAAAGTTAATACCGTTAGAACGTAGGCCAAGCGATTTCAAGATGTCAAAACCGATCTTGATTTCATCTTCTGGTTCAGCAGCAAGCGAAATACGCATGGTATCGCCAATACCTTCCATCAATAATCCACCAAGAGCAATCGCTGATTTCACAGTACCTGTACGGTAAATACCAGCTTCAGTCACACCAAGGTGCAATGGATTGTCGATTTGCTGAGAAAGCAAACGATAAGCATCCATGGTTAAAAACACATTTGATGCTTTTACGCTGACTTTAAACTCATGGAAATCTAGACGGTCTAAAATATCGATATGACGTAAAGCTGACTCAAGCAGTGCCTGCCCTGTTGGCTCACCATATTTTTTCTGTAAATCTTTTTCTAGAGAACCCGCATTCACACCAATACGCATAGAAATACCGTGATGGCGTGCAGCAGCAACAACTTCACGAACTTTTTGATCTGAACCGATGTTACCCGGGTTAATACGCAAACAGTCTGCACCATAGTCTGCAACTGCCAAGGCAATTCTATGGTCAAAGTGAATATCAGCCACTAATGGAACTGAAACACGTTTGCGGATCGCACCAAAGGCTTCAGCTGCTTCCATAGAAGGAACTGAAACACGCATAATATCTGCACCTGCGTCAACACAACGCTCAATCTGAGCAACAGTTGCATCGACATCGCAAGTTTCGGTATTTGTCATACTTTGCACGCTAATAGGTGCATCGCCACCGACATAGACCGAACCAACACGGATTTTACGTGTTGGTCGACGTTTAATTGGGTTCTCTATCATTGTATCGCTCAACTCATGGTATTAGCGGGATAAACGGAATTCAGCTTTACCGTTTACCGTATATGGAGACAATGAAATCTGTTCTTGGTTTAGACTTAATGACACAGCTGTTGCATCATCAAGACGAATCTGGAATGGAGACTCACCATTTAAGGTTAAAGTCGATGCCTGACGACCCGTCGCTAAAACCTTGCCTGTTGCATCTACAATATGAACAGAAGTTGGACGGTTAAAGTTTAACACCAATTGATCACCCGCTGTTGCAGAGGCACTTCCTTTCATAGGTAAAACTTCAACATTAGACTGATTGGCTTTTGGCACATCAGCTTCTTCTTTGTTTGAAGTCCATTTTTGGACACCCATCACAATCAATGACACGACAGCAATAATCAAAATCGCAAGTAACGCACGCTTTAACCATTTTTTGTTACGATCACTATTAGAACCCGGTAATTTACCCATGATTTTAATTGGTGAGTTGTTTAAAGCATGATTTGGCAAAAGACCTGTATCGTTCGCATAAATTTCATCAAAACGCTGAATAATTGCAGTTGCATCAGCATTTAAATATTTCGCATAAGAACGATAATAGCCTTTGATAAAAGTCGCTTCTGGCAAAGATTTATAATCGTCTTGCTCTAACGCACTTAGCGTTTTAAGCGGCATATTTAAATCTGAAGATACTTGCTCTAATTCTTTTTTCTGAGAAACGCGAATTTGACGTAAATACTCACCAGGACGTTGAATATTTCCTAAAGCAGAAGTCGGTAAGCTTGAGCCAGTTGGCTGCTGTGAATTAGGATTTATTTCCATACGGCCTCAGTACTATACTGTAATTGCAAATAACGTTGATATTCTGGACTTTCCGGGAATAAAGCACGTAACTGGTTTACTAAAACTTGCATTCCCATTTTATCCGCATTGGCTCGAGCCACTCTTAAACCAATCCAAAGTGCGCGAGCACCCTGATTTTTCTGCCCCACTGTACGAACGTATTGTTCATACATTTGTGTAGCAGCCGGAATCTGCTGCTGCAAATAAAAAATTTCTGCTAACTCTAACATTGAAATGTAAGAATCGCGGTTAGCAAGGAGTGCTTGTTTGAATGTTTTTTCAGCACTCGCAATATCACCTAATTTTAAATAAATCCGCCCTAGATTTTCTAAGGCTTGATAGCGTTGATCATAACCTAATGTTGCACCAGCAATACGGAATTGCTCAATGGCATCATTATAACGCTCCATTTGGTACAAATACGTACCATAATTATTACGCGCCTGAGCATTATCTGGCTCAGAAGAAATTGCACGTTTAAAATAATGTTCTGCTTTTTCTAAATTGGGTTTACTGCCTTCTTGTTGCAATAAAATGCCCATCATCATATTTGCCGTTGCATCACGGCTATCGACACTTAAAGCTTGGTCAAGGGAACGCTTTGCAGAGTCCAAGTCACCAGAACGAATGTATTCAGCGGCAAGCTGCGTACGCACCTTAACTGCTTTTTCCGGGTCCTTTTTAAGCGTTGGCGAAGACTGACAACCACTGGCCAGAAATGCAACAGCAACCCCCATACATAACATGATCTTTAACTTCGGAGTACTCAAAGTCTGCCCTCAACTTTATCCTTGTGTACGTAAAATCTCTTGTCGCTGCGCTACTTT
Source organism: Acinetobacter nosocomialis (assembly GCF_041021905.1). NCBI lineage: Bacteria > Pseudomonadati > Pseudomonadota > Gammaproteobacteria > Moraxellales > Moraxellaceae > Acinetobacter > Acinetobacter nosocomialis. The sequence goes on along the minus strand of NZ_CP157432.1, from coordinate 577,807 downwards.
CTTTTGCCACTGCTCAGCACGGCGCGTACGGTCAGCAACTTGACCCACTAACTGTCCACATGCAGCGTCAATATCATCACCACGTGTTTGACGAATCGTACACACAAATCCGGCATCAGACAAAGTTTTTTGGAACGAGATAATACGATTTCGACTTGAGCGACCATATGGCGCATGAGGGAATGGATTAAATGGAATTAAATTAATTTTACTTGGTAAGTTTTTAAGCAACTTAAGTAACTGCTGTGCATGTTCAGGCTGATCATTTACACCTTCTAACATCACATATTCGATAGTCACATGTTTACGCGCACTTTCATTACCATCTTTGGCAATATAACGCTGACACGCTGCAATCAACTGAGCCAATGGATATTTTTTATTAATAGGCACAAGTTCATTACGTAGTTCATCGTTTGGTGCATGTAAAGAAATTGCTAATGCAACATCAATATCTTGTGCAAGTTGGTCAATTTTCGGTACAACACCAGACGTTGACAAAGTCACGCGACGTTTTGACATGCCATAAGCAAAGTCATCAAGCATAATGTGCATTGAGCTTAATACAGCATCATAGTTGAGTAATGGCTCACCCATACCCATCATCACCACATTAGTTACTGAACGCTCGCGCTCGGCAACAGGCACTTCTTCCATATAAGAATAGTTTGCCATCCAAAGTTGCCCAATAATTTCATCTGGCGTTAAATCGCGCTGAAAACCTTGCTTACCTGTTGAACAAAATGAGCAGTCTAATGCGCAGCCCACTTGTGAAGAAATACATAAGGTTTTGCGTGAACCAGTTTTATCTTCGGCAGGAATTAATACAGTTTCTACTAAAGAGCCAGAACCTTCACCTACACGAAACACCCATTTACGCGTTCCGTCTTTTGAATAATGACGGTGAACCACTTCAGGGGCTTTAATTTCACAAATTTGTTCAAGCTTTGCGCGCAATTTGCCTGAAATATTGGTCATTTCAGCAAAATCAGTGACAAAATATTGATGAATCCATTTCATAACCTGCCCGGCACGAAACTTTTTCTCACCAATATCTTCAAAGAATTTTTCTAATTGAGCGCGTGACATGCCGAGTAAATTCACTTTTTCGGCAGCAGGCGATGCTGGCGTGGACGAAGATTGCTGCTGTCCATCAAGATTTTCAGATGAAACGACCACTGCAGAACTCATGTGTATTTACCTAAACCATGTCAAAAAAAGAATATATTGTTCAAGAATCAAACAATATGCTCTTGAGAGAATAAAAAAACCAGATAAGTAGTATACCACTTATCTGGTTTGAATGCTTTCGATTAACGAGTGCGTGGGCAGATCTCGTTGTCAGCAAAGAAGTAAGCAATTTCACGCTCTGCAGAAGCAACTGAGTCAGAACCGTGAGCAGCATTTTCGTCGATGCTTACAGCGAAATCAGCACGGATAGTACCAGGAGCCGCTTCTTTAGGGTTTGTAGCACCTAAGATTTCACGGTGAGCAAGAACTGCATTTTCACCTTCAAGAACAGATACTACAACTGGACCAGAAGTCATGAATGCAACTAAGTCACCAAAGAAACCGCGTTCTTTGTGCTCTGCATAGAAACCTTCAGCATCAGCTTGAGAAAGGTGTTTCATTTTAGTCGCAACAATTTTTAAACCCGCTTTTTCGAAACGAGCAAAAATTTCACCGATGTGGTTTTTAGACACAGCATCTGGCTTTACGATAGACAAAGTACGTTCAATTGCCATGAGTGGCTCCTTTATTTTAAGATTTAAACTTTAAAAAATTTGCCGCATTATACCGATGTCATAGGCAATAATCAGCTTTGAATGTGTAAAAGTTGCGATTTTTTCTACTGTTTTTAGCGAACTTCATCTAACCAAGCCATTTGGATGGCTTCTAGCAATCCTTCGGTTGATTTATTTGGGTCATCACTAAAGTCTGGTAACGCACATACCCATGCATGTAAATCGGTAAAACGAATCCATTGCGGATCAACTTCTGGATGTGCTTCTGACAATTCAATGGCAATATCAATCGTATCTGTCCAACGTAAGCCCATAGCGGCTCCTATCTGTTTAATCTGCTAAATCACGAACTGTGTACTTTAGCAAATCCACAAACGTAATCGATAGCTTAAGCTGATAAAAATTACTGTTCGTTATAAAGCAATGCCCAATAATGGCGCGACAAAAATAATCAGACTTGCTACTGCCGCACCAATAAGTGCGCCTACAATCACATCACTTGGGTAGTGAAGCCCAAGCACCATACGAGACAATGCCACAAGCACCATGAATGGCAACATGGCAGCCAGCAACACAGGCTGGATATAACCCAACACAATTGTCACCATCACTGCATGTAGCGTATGACCTGATGGAAAACTAAAGTGATCAAGTGGTCTTTCCCCAAGCACAATCACCTGATGTACTTGGTAAGGGCGTGGACGCGTGGTTTTATGTTTTAAGAATTTATAAATTGCTGTTCCGACCGAACCACCAAGTAGCAAATAGATAATTTGCAAACTATAGGTAATGCCATGCATTCCCCATACAATTGCCAGCATGAGGTACCAAAATGGCCCATCGCCCGCACGGCTAATAATTTTAAAAAATAAAGCTACACGCTGTGAATGGGAAAAGTGATTGAGGTATAAACAGCCTCGTAAATCTAGATCGAGTATTTTTATTTTTGCATTCTTTAATTTCATGGTTGTTCTCCTATTTTAGGATACTTAGGTGAAGTCCACCGAGGATTCCTTCACTACCTGATAAAATGCCTGTTCTAATTGCTGTACCGGAAGTTGCCAACCGCTTTGCTGTACTTTACGACAGGCTTGTATGCCCATTTCTCTAAGTTGTTGTACTGAAGGGAGTTGATAAATTTGTTGTATAAAATGGTTTTTCTGTCCAAGTGGACTTAAACAGCCACTTACGTTATGGACTAAATATTGATGTGCACATGCATAATCATACGCGATAACAGGCAAACCGCTTGCCATTGCCTCTAAAACTACGTTACCAAACGTTTCAACCTGACTCGCAAATACAAAGACATCAGCACTTGCATATGCTATTGCTAAATCTTGTCCACGCAAACTACCCGTAAAAATGACATTTGTCGCTTCAGGTAATGCTTTTAATCGAGCAAGATCTGGGCCATCTCCTACCACCACAAGTTTAGTTTTATGTTGCTGCATATTTTGCATAGCTGCATAGCTTTCAACTATCAATTGAACTTCTTTTTCTGGTGATAAACGCCCTACATACAGCATGACACGAGTATCGGCATCGGCACCCCATTGCTGGCGTAAGCTTTCCGAACGATGTTTTGGTGAAAAGCGTGTGGTATCGACCCCTCGTCCCACCACAACCAGTGGACAGGTAATACCAAAACCACGTAAAGCTTCTTCGGTATCTTTACTTGGCACACAAGTCACTTGAGTATTGTTATGAAACCAGCAAAGATATTTTTGAATTGGCTTAACTAAAAAAGCCAAATCAAAGAATCGGCTAAAATCTTGAAATGGTGAATGAAAGCCACTAGAGACCGGAATATCTTTTGCTTTTGCAGCTTGCATGGCAGTTAAGCCCAAAGGCCCTTCCGTCACGATGTGCACAACATCTGGCGCAAATTTTTCAAAAGCTTTTGAAACTTTTAAATATTGAGGCCAACCAAATTGCAGAGTTGGATATTTAGGAATAGCCTGCGACATGACGAGACATTCTTGCTCTGGTAGAAAATCATGACACTTGGCTTTTTGTTCTGGGCGAACCAGTAGAATTTTATGACCTTGTTTTTGCAAACCTTGACATAACTGTAATAAGGAAAGCGCTACACCATTAATTTCTGGTGGCCATGTCTCTGTCACAATCGCAATTTTTAAACGAGGACGAACCAACCCGTGGAGTTGGTGCAATTCCTGAGTATTAGACAACTGCTGTTTTTGTTTAAAATAGAAGTGGAAGCTTTCAGGGAGTTGCTGTTGTTTTAATAGTGCTGTCGCGTATGAGCCTTGCATAGCGCCATCCATCAATGTATTTATTTTCATGCTTAAAGATTAAGCAGCTTTCTTGACACTTTGATGATAAATGCATGACAGTTTACTGACATGAAAAATTAAAAAAGCACGCTGAGAACAGCGTGCTTTTTTATAAACAGACAAAAAACTTAACGGTTCTGCAATTTTGCATAATCCATAAGTACATTTGCTGCTTCATTCACAAATGTTTCTTCTTCTGGCAATGCAGGACGTTGGTTGGCTTTCATTTTGGCACGAGATTCAGCCAAGGCATCTAATGAAGCCTGATAGCTTTCCCAGTTAGCAAAAGGTTTTTGACCTGTCGCTACACGGCGTTCATTTTCAGCATCTAAAGTTTGCTTTTCTAAACTCAGAAGCTCTGCGCGGCGCTTATCAATATCAAGAACAACTTGTTTCTGATCGCTAGTCACCTTCGCAATTGCCGTACGTTTATTTAAATATTTAAACTGAGGATCCACTGCTACACGTTGCTCTGAAAGTTGAGACAACTTCGCCACATATGGCTGAACAGAACCTTCACGTTTAAATGGTGCAGTTGGAATCGTATCCCACTTTAACGCATTTTTCGATTTACGCTCACCAAACTCTTCGTTATAGATATCAACAAGCTTAATGTCTGGCACTACACCTTTGTTTTGCGTACTACCACCGGTAACACGGTAGAATTTACGCTGAGTTAAGGTTGCTTGACCATATGCCAAAGTATCAAGTTGAACTTGAGCTGTACCTTTACCTGTGGTTGTACTACCAATGATAATGCCACGCTCATAATCTTGAATTGCAGCAGAGTAAATTTCACTTGCAGATGCCGATGCTAAGTTCACCAATACAGCGAGTGGACCTGTATAGATTTGCTGACCACCATCGTTGTCTTCAAATACACTTACATTGCCATTGCCGTCACGAATTTGCACAACCGGACCTGACTTAATTACCTGTCCAAGCATACGTGCAACTTCTTCTAATGAACCACCTGGGTCATTACGCAAGTCAATAATAATACCTTCGACTTTCTTAGCTTTTAATGCCTCAAACGCATTTGCAGTGTCTTCAGAAACTGAACGATATTGCTGACCAGCACGACGTGAACGATAGTCGAAATAGAAAGATGGAATTTCAATGACACCTAATAGATGTTTTTTTCCATCACGTGTTACTTCAACTGTACGTGAACGGACGCCCGCATCTTCTTCTTGAATGACATCACGCACCAAGGTCACATTGCGTGCCTGACTCATTGACGCACCAGCACCAAGAAGTTTCAGCGTTACTTTTGTGCCACGCTTACCACGGATCAACCCAACAATTTCTGAACTCGACCAGCCGACCACATCAATCATTTTACCGCCCTCTTGAGCGACACCAACGATTCGGTCTCCTGATTTCACTTGACCAGACTTACTTGCCGGGCCACCTTCTACAATGGTTTCAATCTTGGTGTAATCTTCATTGCCACGCTCTGGACGAATCGATACCCCAATACCTTCAAGTTGTAAGGTCGTTTGGCGGTTCAGTTCTATCGCATCAATTGGCGGATAATAGTTACTATGTGGATCATAAGTCGCCAACATTGCATTTAATGTTTTATCTAAAACATCGTCGCTTTTCACACGGCTAATTCTTTCAAGCTGACGTGTATAACGCTTGGTCAAAGTCTGAGCCGGTGTTAAATCTTCTGGGCCTGTTAAGTCTTGACCATCAGCAAGTGATGGATTTTCTTTTAATGCCTTTTGTTTCGCCTGCTCTTCTTCACGGCTAATCGTTAAATTAATTAACTGCGAAACTAACATTTTACGCCAGTGATTTTGCTGCTCAGCCGATGTTTTAAAATACGGTGCTTTTTCGCGATCTACTTCAATAAAAGTATTTGGCTGTTTTAAATTTTGTGGTTTCTTTAACTCAGCAAGCATGAACTCATAAAATTGTTTTAAGCGTTCACGATATTGCTGGTGAATAGCAAACGGTCCAGTTAAATTCCCCGCTTTTAATGAAGCACCAAAATTTGAACCATAGAGCTTTTTATAATTTTGAACTTCAGCGTCTAAAAATAATGAATGGTCTGGATCAAGACTATCTAAATACATATCGAGAATACGGTTAGATGTATTCGCATCCAAACGCATATTTAAATAATGTTGGCGATCAACTAAAGTTGCCAGTTGACGAGCCACCAAGGCCTGCTCTTGCGTTGGCTGGATCGATTGAGAAACAGCAGCTGTATTGGTTGCTGCTCTTGCTTCGTTCATCGTATGAGAGAAGAATAAACCGCCAGTCGCGATTGCTACTGCACAAGCTATAGTTTGAAGTTTCATAAATTCTTAATACTTCCTTGGGTGTTCGTATCTTACACGCTCTGTTTTCGATATGAACTAAGCAGATTCAACATCTTAACCAACTAAATTGTTTATACCGTGTAGTTTTATCATATTCTGTACTGACAAAATGTAGCAAATCATTGCAAAATTCGCTTATTGTTTTTCAATCAAAATTCAAATGGAACCAATATGATTGGCGCGTTGATGCTGGACATTGCCGGCACAGAACTTACTAAAGAAGATATTGAACTATTACAAGCTCCGCAAGTCGGTGGCATGATTTTATTTGCACGAAATATTGAATCACCACAACAAGTCCGTGCTTTAACCGACCATATGCGCCAAGTTCGCCCAGATATTTTAATTGCTGTCGACCAAGAAGGCGGCCGTGTTCAACGTTTAAAATCTGGCTTTACGCTATTGCCAGCTATGGGCCGCTTTGGCGAACTCTATATCACTCAACCACAAAAGGCTCTAGAACTGGCTGAACAGTGTGGCTGGTTAATGGCAACTGAAGTCTTAGCTGTGGGGATCGATTTTAGTTTTGCACCAGTTTTAGACCTTAATGCTATTAGTGATGTCATTGGCGACCGTGGCTTCTCTAAAAATATTGAAGATATTGCTCCTTTGGCTGGTGCATTTATGCGCGGCATGAAAAAAGCCGGCATGGCAAATACTGGTAAGCACTTCCCGGGTCACGGTTCGGTCAAAGCCGATTCACATGTCGCAGCCGCAATTGACAGCCGTAGCTATGACGAAATTTACAACCATGATATGCAAAGCTTCATTAAGCTTATGCCTGAGCTCGATGCGCTCATGCCGGCACATGTAATTTACGACAAGGTTGACCCAAATCCGGCAGGTTTCTCACCTTTCTGGATTCAAGAAGTCCTTCGTAATCGCTTGAAGTTTAATGGCGTACTTTTCTCTGATGACTTAAGCATGCAAGCTGCATGTGTGGCTGGTGGTGCAGATGCGCGTATTCAAGCAGCTCTGGCAGCTGGTTGTGATATGGGACTAGTGTGTAATGACCGTAGTGCAGCATGTACAGCACTCGATGGTATTGCAAACTTAGAACTACCAAATCAAGAACGTTTAGAACGTATGCGTGGTCGAATTCCACAAATCCAAGTGGGTGAAACTTTATCGCTTGGAAATGAATGGCAAGCTGTCAAAACAGCCATTGAAGAGTTTAAGAATTCGATTTAAGTTAGTAAAAATTTTAATTGGCTACAAAAACCTATTCACTATCTGATACGCGGTTAAGTCATACGCAACCTGCTCATCTGCTGAAGGATATTGATTGCTTCAATATATTTGATAGATGCAGAAAGTGAACAGGTTTTGCGTATGACAATGGTTTTGGTTACTTTTCCCGAAAGAAAAGTAACTCCAACTGAAAGTTCATCCCAGAATGCCAACCTAATTGACAGGACTCCGTCATGCAGGTTCATTCACCATCAATGTATTAGAACCTCTTCATTGTTATTAATAATGAAGATCACACAAAAACAATAAATCGAGTTCAGGACGAATGACACAAGACCTTTCAAAACACCGCCACATTTCTTTTACAGCCCACTATACAGGCTATATCTGGTACCAAATGGGGATCTCACACGAAGCACTTGCTACGAGTAAAGGCAAATCTTTGGCATATTTAGTTCACCCATTAGAATCTTGGGCAGAGAAATATGTCGGTGGCAGTATGCGCACGACGCTTAAACAGCGCCATACCATGCTTGATCATGATTTAGAGAAGTTAATTCAAGAAAATCCTGATTTACAGGTGCTTGAAATCGCTTGTGGTTTATCACCACGTGGTTGGTGGTTTAGGCAGCATTATCCTTCTATTAGCTATCGAGAGCTTGATTTGCCCGATATGGCTCAAACAAAACAAAATGCACTAAAACAAATTGAAAAAAATGCACCTGAAATTTTATCGGTTGATTTATTTACTGAGGCTTTCGCACAAGCATTTGAAGTGTTTGACCCTAGCCGTCCACTAGTTGTAATCAGTGAAGGTTTAATTAACTATTTTGATAAAGACTTATTAAAGCAACTGATTCAATCCATTGCCCACTATGGTGCTTCTTTTAAAAAGCTTCATTATTTAACCGACCTGTATCCTGAACCCGTTAAGAACAAACTCGCAAGTATTATCTGGAACAGTAGTAAATTACTTAAACTTATGTCTCGAAGCTCATTTAGTTTTCATTTTAAGACTCCACTAGAAGTGAAAGACTTTTTTAAAGATGCAGGTTTTAGTCAAGTTAACGTTGAACAACCTCAAATATTCTTCGGACAAGTTTCTAAAGAGAACGATGAAGAGCATTTAGGTGACTTAGTATGGACTATCCATGCTCAATTGAAATAAAAAAAGAAGTCTCAATATTTTTGGGACTTCTTTTTTATAAAAAATTAAACTTTATGCTGCTTGCTTTTGGCGGGCAATAAAACGACTTAAACGGTCAGCAAGTTCGAAACTGCCATGTTTAAATAAAGCACGGATTCCTTGTTCAGTAGCTTCAAAGATTAAACATTCAATCGAAAAAGCACCCTCTTCATCTTCTAAATATAGTGCCAGATCCCGTGGATGTTCATTTACAAAGTCGAGCTGTTTCACATCATCTAACTTCAAATACATTCCAAAGAAAGTCACATCAACAATCGTCACTGGCACCTCTGTTTGACATTCACGGTGGCTCAGTTTCGTTTTAGGCTGGAGAACTGGTATACGCTCTTCACCTCGGCGTTCCATGTTTTGCATTTGCTCACGCGTCATTGGAATAATGCCATCCAGATTTTGGATAGATTCACCCTTCAAAAATGAAGTGAACAAACTCATAGTTTCTTTACGGCGCTGAAGCTGTGGCACATGATCTGCGTTAGCAATCAGAGCAAATTCCATATCCGGACATTGCAAAGCAAAATTGGCATTTTCATGAGGCAAAGTAAAACTATCGTACTGCCCTGCTGCGACCAGTGTTTTACACTGTGGAATCGGTACATCTGTTAAGCGTAAAAGTCGATTACAGTTAATGTCATAACGTTCACGCTCGGTCCCCGTAAACTCAGCCATTTGCCTAAAAAATAATTTTTTAGCTGTCGGTGACATACGTGTTTTATCTAATTTGGCATGATTCACCAAATATAGAATCACCGCTTGTCCAAACTCTTCCATACGGTTTTCTTGCATGAGTTTGAGTGATTCTTCCAAAATCATCCGCCAACTTTTACGGGTCTTTTGCATGACACCCATTAAAATCATACGGTCCATTAAATCTGGACGGTGATAAGCAAAACAAGAAGCAACAACTGAACCCAACGACATTCCCATTACAGAAACTTTTTGAATTCCCACAATATCTAACCAGCGACCTAACATTTCGGACAAATCAGGTAGTTCTAATGTTCCAGCAGAAATTCCGGTATCTCGATTGGTAATTTGTTGATTTGCGCCCATAGATGGCAAGTCGATTAAAATGACCGGGCCACTTTCAAACAGTTGCTCAACACAATATTTATAAGAGTTAAAATTTTGAAAAGCACCACCAACAATCACAATCGGTGTTTTGTGAATGGTTTTTGGGTCTGCAATCGCCATGTATTCAATTTTCCAACCGTCAATCCATGTCGTACGAGCTGGCTGTTTAAAACTATCTCTATGGTAGATATCGAAAAACCCAAAACCGGCATAAGCTTGGTTTATCTCCGAATCCATTTGAATAATGGAATTCATATCCTTGCTTCCTCCTTGCTGTAATTTTTTTATGCTGCAAGAGTTCCTTCTTGAACATGTAATCTTTTATGCACAAATCTTTAAAATTTGTATTAGTTTGTATTGCACAAGTCCATTCTAAACAATTGTCTGAAATATACGCAATCGCTGAAATGACCGCTCATCTTGTTTAAGCCGCGAATAGTTTGCAAAATATTTAAATGTTTTTTTATAGCGGTCACATTTTTCAAAAAAAGCCATTCATTGTTCCGCATTTGACTGCTACTATCGTAGTCATTGGTAAATGATTAAAAACTGCTATGCAAGATTCAATTGAACAATATATGCAAAAAGTCGGGCAACAAGCACGTGAGGCTTCACGTGTCTTAACAAGTGCTTCGACTTCGCTTAAAAATCATGCGCTCTCTGCTATTTACACTGCTTTAGAAAATAATCAGGCAGCGATTTTGGCGGCGAATCAACTCGACATGGAAAAAGGCCGTAGTAACCAACTTGACAGTGCCTTACTTGATCGTCTTGAACTTACGCCCGCACGTTTTAAAGGGATGTTGCAAGGTTTAAAAGATGTGATCGCTCTCGTCGATCCAATTGGGGAAATTACGGATCTTGCATATCGCCCCACAGGTATTCAAATTGGGAAAATGCGTGTGCCTTTGGGTGTAGTAGGTATGATTTATGAATCACGCCCAAACGTCACACTTGAAGCTGCATCTTTAGCGATTAAATCGGGCAATGCCATTATTTTACGTGGTGGTTCAGAAGCACTTGAGTCAAACAAAGCAATCGCAGAAGCAGTTAAACATGGTTTAAAAGTTGCTGGTTTACCTGAGCACTCAGTACAAGTGATTGAAACTTCTGACCGTGCGGCAGTTGGTCACCTCATTACCATGGCTGAGTATGTAGATGTCATTGTTCCACGCGGTGGTAAAAGCTTAATTGAGCGTGTGACCAACGAAGCCCGTATTCCTGTGATTAAGCATCTTGATGGTAACTGCCACGTGTTTGTAGAAGCACAAGCAGACTTGCAAAAAGCATTACCGATTACTTTAAATGCCAAAACTCATCGTTACGGTGTTTGTAATGCGATGGAAACACTGCTTGTTGATGAAAAAATTGCAGACGTTTTCTTACCACGCATTGCTGAACTTTATGCTGAAAAACAAGTTGAGTTACGTGGCTGTCCAGAAACACGTCGTATTTTGGGTACGACTGTCAAACCTGCAACAGAAGAAGACTGGTATACCGAATATTTAGGACCAATTCTTGCAATTAAAGTGGTTAGCGGGATTGATGAAGCAATTGACCATATCAATAAATATGGTTCGCATCATACCGATGCAATTGTGACTGAAAACTATACTTTAGCTCGTCAGTTCTTGGCTCGTGTAGATTCAAGTTCAGTCGTAGTTAATGCCTCAACTCGTTTTGCTGATGGCTTTGAATATGGTTTAGGTGCTGAGATTGGTATCTCAACTGATAAAATCCATGCACGCGGCCCTGTTGGCTTAGAAGGTTTAACTTCTCAAAAATGGATTGTGTTAGGTGACGGTCAAATTCGTCAATAAATCCCTTATTTAAATAAAAATGCCTGATCCATATCAGGCGTTTTTATTTTGTTATTTCCCATAAAAAAGCCAGCCCGAAGGCTGGTTTTTTTAATCGTATATTAATTAGAAAATAAAGTCGGTATTCACAAATTTCGAATAGTGCTCAGACACCATAGAAGCCAGCATACCTTTACTGTCATCAGTCTGTTTAGCCGCAATCATAGAGCGGATCGAGAATGCACGAAGCGCATCATGCACAGACAGTGTACCTTCTGCAGAATCTTTACGACCACCAAATGGGAATACATCAGGACCACGCTGACATTGACAGTTGATGTTTACACGACAAACTTGATGTACCAGTGTATCGACCAAATGACCAATTTGCGCTGGGTCACTACCAAAGATACTCACCTGCTGACCATGATCAGAAGTAGTGACATAGTCCAATACAGTTTCAATATCATCATAAACAGCAACTGGTACCACTGGCCCAAACTGTTCTTCGCGATATAGTCTCATCCCCTCAGTCACTGGATAAACGACAGCTGGATAGAACATGGTTTTGCAGAATTCACCACCTTCCGGATTAACCACTTTAGCCCCTTTTGCCACAGCATCTTCAATCACTTCAGTCATATAGGCGGTACGGTGCATACCCGGTAACGGCGTAATAGATACACCTTTTTCCCACGGCATACCTACTTTCAGTTTAGCCAGCTCAGTCGTTAAACGATTAACAAATTCATCGGCTATTGAGCGGTGTACCATCAGCATTTTCAAAGCAGTACAACGCTGACCATTGAATGACAATGCACCTAATAGACATTCTTTCACTGTCAGGTCTAAGTCAGCATCTGGCAGAATAATGGCTGCATTCTTCGCATCCAACCCCAGAATCGCACGCAGACGATGGGATTTTGGATGTTGCTTTTTCAAATGATCAGCCACTTTACTAGAACCAATCAGTGCCAATACATTAATTTGCCCTGACGCTAATAAGTGAGGCACTACCAGAGAACCGGGTGCATAAATAGTATTGATTACGCCTTTTGGAAATGAATCTCGGAATGCCTCTAGCAATGGTTCAAATAGTAAAGTTCCAAATTGAGGTGGTTTAAAAATAATGGTATTACCCATTAGCATAGCTGGGATGAGGGTTGCGAAGGTTTCATTCAGTGGGTAGTTGTATGGTCCCATACACAACACAACACCTAATGGAGTACGACGAATTTGACCAATAGTACCTTCAGCAATTACAAAGCGAGAGTTAGCATTATCCAGATCTTTTAAAGCATCAATGGTTTGACGCATATAGGTAATAGTACGATCAAACTCTTTCTCTGAGTCAGCCAAGCTCTTGCCAATTTCCCACATGATCAGCTTAATAATCAGATCTCGTTGCTCTACCATGCGCTGAATGAAATTCTGCATACAAGCAATACGCTCACCAACTTTCATCATTGGCCATTCGCCGCGACCATTGTTGTAAGCCCGTACTGCCGCTTCCAGAGCTTCATCACTTTCTTTTTCCCCCATGACTGGATAACTACCAAGTTCAACTTGCTGTAGGCTACCGTCAGACTGCTGAATCCAGATCGGAGATAATGTTTTCTTGGTTGGACCAGCCCATAGCTTCAACTCACCGTCCACCAGTGAGACACGTTGATGAATTTGAGATGGCAGACGGACACTTTCAGGAATACTGTCCACTACTGGAAATTTATGCTGTAAATTATTTAACTGATTCATTCTTCTTAATACCTTATTCTTTGTATATCTTTTTATATCTACCGAGCTTTCACTGTAATCAGGTCTTATTCGGGTCAATACTACTATTATTATCAGTACTCACCTTGCTTGAACCGTAGATGCAAGGTGAATATCTTAAGGCTGTGATAGTTTCGATATTTCCTAGATGAATTTACCCCCGACACACACTATCAGTCACCCCTAGCTTCTGGATGACTTGTTCAATGATCTGTTCTGGTGTGAAAGCAATATCAATTGCTATTGCCTCATTCACATCAGGTTCTTCTAATGTATCTAGTTGAGTTTGTAACAACGATGGGTCAAAAAAATGACCAGATCTTTCTGCAAGTCTTTGCTGTAATAGTTCAAAAGAACCTTTTAGATATACAAACTTAACATTCTGGTCCTGCCCTCTTAAAATATCGCGATACATCCGCTTTAAAGATGAGCATGTAAACACAGCTGTTTCACCATCTCTTTGTTTTGTTTCAATTGCCTGACGAATGGCTTGCAACCATGGCAAGCGATCTTCATCAGTTAAAGGAATACCTTGGCTCATCTTGCTTTTATTTGCAGCGGAATGAAGCGTATCGCCATCAAGAAACTCACAAGCCAAACGCTCTGACAACAACTCACCAATGAGGGTTTTCCCTGTTCCACAGACACCCATAGCTATCACAATCATGGATTACCTACCTCTAATTACAAAACAGCGCTAAGCAACAATGTGAAAGACAAACCAAGTACTGAAATAATTGTTTCCAGTACAGACCAAGTCTTCAGTGTCTGCCCAACTGTCATTCCAAAATATTCTTTGATTAGCCAGAAACCAGCATCGTTTACATGCGAGAAAATTAATGATCCTGAACCTGTTGCTAATACTAAAAGTTCAGGTCTAACAACTACACCTGCCGCCGCCGCAATAGGCGCAACAATGCTACAAGCCGTAGCCATCGCAACAGTAGCCGAACCTGTCGCCAAGCGTATAAGAGCTGCAACAAGCCATCCTAACAACAATGGTGAAAGGTTTGCTTTTAAGGCAGTAGATACAATTTCATTAGAAATTCCACTGTCTCTTAAAATACCGCCAAAACCGCCACCAGCACCAACAATCAACAAAATACCGGCAATTGAAGCCAAGCACCCACCACAGAACTTTTCAATTTGTTCACGGTTGAAACCCTGCATGGTGCCGAAAGTAATAAAGCTGACCAAAACAGCAATAAGCAATGCAATATCAGAAGTACCAATAAAGCGTAATAACTCATTTGGAAAAGTTTTTGGAGCAAAGAAAACATCTGCCCAACTACCAACTAGCATCAATGCAACTGGCAGCATGATCGTAAATAAGGTAATCCCAAAACTTGGTAATTCACGTGTCTTGTTAGCATCTGCTTCAACAAACTGCTTTGCTAAAGGATTATTTTCAGGCAATTTGACATATTTGTTGATCCATAATGCATACAATGGACCTGCAACAACCGCTGTCGGGACACCAACCAACAAACTGTACATAATGGTTTTACCGATGTCGGCGTGGTAAGCCTGCACCGCTAGCAAAGCTGCTGGATGTGGTGGAATCAACCCGTGTACGACCGATAAACCTGCAACCATAGGTAAACCTACAACCAACAATGATTTACCTGTGCGTTTAGCAATGTTGAAGGCAATTGGAATTAGAAGTACAAAACCGACTTCGAAAAATACGGGAAGCCCCACAATTAATGCAATGAACATCATGGCCCAGTGAATATGTTTTTCACCAAACCATTTAATTAAAGTAATTGCTATTCGTTCTGCACCACCTGACTCGGCCATCATCTTGCCAAGCATGGTTCCTAGCGCAATCACAATCGCAAGGTGACCTAATGTTTTACCGGTACCAGCCTCATATGATTTAACGATCCCATCCATTGGCATGCCAACTGCAAGAGCTAAACCGAGAGAAACAATAATAAGAACTAAAAAGGGGTAAATTCTAAACTTCGCGATCATAACAATCAAAGCAACAATCGCGATTAAAGTATAGATAAGCAACATGCCACCCTGAACGGTCTCCATGTGACACTTTCTCCTTGGAATAATGCTATCTAGGCATACTGCCCAAACGAAGCTCTTCAACCAGAGATATACTCATTGTTGAAGCACTCATTTTTTATATTTTGTATGACTGGCATCCGCCAGTCACCGCATCACAAAAAATCTAAAGCACCTAAAAGATACTTTAGATTTTCAAACCACAATTACTTTCGTAAAACTCACAACTGACTTGCAATTTGGGCTAAACGGGTAATTTCAGCCCAATCTTGTGCAGCGACAACAGGTTTAGGTGTTAACCATGACCCACCTACACACACGACATTAGGTTGCTTCAAGAAATCTGGAGCTGACTCCGCTGTAATTCCACCTGTAGGACAAAAACGTAAGTTTGGAAATGGCCCATAAAATGCTTTTAGCATCTCTACACCACCAGCCTGTTGAGCAGGGAAAAACTTCACAATGTCGTAACCCAATTCAATCGCTTGAATAAGATCACTCGGTGTCATTACCCCTGGTAAAAGAGGCAAGCCCGCATCTTGCGCAGCCAGATGCAAGTCTTTAGTCAAACCCGGAGATACCCCAAATTTAGCACCTGCTTTTTTAGCTTGAGCACAATGCTCAGGCTTAGTAATCGTTCCTACGCCCACCACAATGTCATCTGCTAACTGAGACGCTCGCTCAATAGCAGCCAAACCAGCAGCGGTACGTAAAGTAATTTCCAGTACTTTTACACCACCAGCATGCAACGCACGTGATACATGCTCACCTTGTTCAGCAGAATCAAAAGCCAACACTGGAATTACTGGACCTAATTTGACAACATCTTCAATCTTGCTCATTACTTTGTAATTCCTTCGTCTCAAATATGCGCTTGTGGCTCTTCGCCAACAAGTGCACCAAACACAGATGCACCATGCTCAGCAGGCGCTGCTGCTGCACGGAATACACCAAATAATTCACGTCCAAAACCGACTTCGTTTTCAGCCTGATGTTCTGGCTGTGCAACAGGGCGTGACTGCCAAGTTTGTTCATCTAACTCAATATCGAGTACGCCAGCTTCAGCATCAATGATTAACATATCTCCGGTTTGAACTTTTCCAATCGGACCGTTTAATAACGCTTCTGGAGACAAATGAATGACTGCCGGTACTTTGCCTGAAGCACCAGACATACGGCCATCAGTCACTAATGCAACATGGAAACCTTGATCCTGTAAAACACCCAACACAGGCGTTAAACGGTGTAATTCAGGCATACCATTCGCACGAGCACCTTGGAAACGAACCACCGCAATAAAGTCTCGGTGTAATTCACCACGATCAAACGCCGCTTGTACCGCTTCTTGCGAGTCAAATACGATTGCTGGTGCTTTCACTTTACGGTGCTCTGGCGCAACCGCAGAAATTTTAATAACACCACGGCCAAGGCGACCTTGCATTAAGCGCAAGCCACCATCTGGCTGAAACGGCGCATCAATACTACGGAGTACTTTGTCATCAAGGCTTTGAACCACACCGTCAACCCAAGTGAGCTGACCGTCAATCAATTTCGGTTCTTTAGTGTAGTGCTGTAAACCTTTACCAGCGACTGTCGTCACATCGTTATGTAGTAAACCAGCCTCAAGTAAGTTACGAATAAGGAATGCCACCCCACCCGCTGCTTGGAAATGGTTTACATCGGCTTTACCATTTGGATAGATTTTTGCGAGCAATGGAACAACAGCAGACAACTCATCAAAGTCATCCCAGTCAATTAAGATGCCAGCCGCACGTGCAATCGCAATAAGATGTAAGGTATGGTTGGTTGAACCGCCTGTAGCCAGTAAAGCTACAATGCCATTGATAATGGCTTTTTCATCAATAACATGACCAATTGGCGTGTAGTTGCCTCGCTCAGCAGTTAAGTCAAGTACACGTTTAGCAGCTTCGGCAGTAAGCGCGTCACGTAGTGGTGTGTGAGGATGAACAAATGCAGAACTTGGCAAATGTAAACCCATCACTTCCATCAACATTTGGTTACTATTGGCAGTACCATAGAATGTACATGTGCCCTGCCCATGATATGCAGCAGACTCAGCTTCAAGTAAGGCATCGCGACCTACTTGACCTGTAGCGAATTGCTGGCGGATTTTAGCTTTATCATCATTCGATAAACCGCTGCTCATTGGACCTGCGGGTACAAAAATAGTTGGTAGATAACCAAACTGTAAAGCACCAATCAGCAAGCCTGGCACAATCTTATCGCATACCCCGAGACACAATGCAGCGTCAAACATATTATGAGAAAGTGCAATCGCTGTACTCATTGCAATTGTTTCACGTGAAAACAATGACAATTCCATACCGGCATTACCTTGAGTAATACCATCACACATTGCCGGTACACCACCAGCAAACTGTGCAACGCCGCCATTTTCGCGAGCAGCTGTTTTTATAATGTCAGGGAATGTTTTATATGGGGCATGTGCTGAAAGCATTTCATTATAAGAAGACACAATACCAATATTTGGTTCACGCCCCACTTTAATAATTAATTTTTCATTATCTTCCATGCCAGCAAATCCATGAGCCAGATTGGCACATGAAAGTGCTCCACGAGCTGGAAATTTGCCTTGAGCATGTTCAATACGTTGTAAATATGCAGAACGAGTTTTTTGGCTACGCGCAATTACACGTTCGGTAACTTTTGCCAATATTGGATTCGGCAAGTCCATGCTGGACGCTCCTGTACAACCGGATAAGCCGGAACAATAAAAATAGACCAAATGATATATTTCATCATCATTTGATAAGGGGGAGGAACAATATTATTAAGGCAAAAAGCGACATGCAAGCCCTAGACAACTTTACGGTAATACCTGAGTATGAGTATTAAATACAAATTATGTTTAAGTTTTAAACAAGAAGCTGGTTTTATTTTTGACTATATTTACCGGTATATTAGCCTCTAATAACTATGAGAAAATTCTCATAATATCAAAGTAATAAAATATCTTTATAAATGTATTAACACAGTTTTTTTATACTAAATTTTATAATAAAAATGTTTATGATTTATTCATTTTAACCTATATATAAACGATTAAATCTTAATTCCATTTACGTATATTATTTGTAATATATTCATCGAGCTTGATTAAAATAACAGCACTTCTTTTTCTTAAAAAATTTATACCAAATAGTTGAAAATTACATTAAAAACAAATTTACTCTTCATAAATATATACAAAAAACTGTTTAATTCATCTACAAAAAATAAATGAATACAGTGGTTAAGCTTTATACTGAACAAATATTAGTTATAAAAAATTTAATGGTCGATAGTGCTTAAGTCTAATGGGCTAAAGTCTATCTTGGACAGAAAAACAACACATGTTAAAACATCACAACCTGCTCTTAGTGCATATTGCAATTAATGCCTTTTGATCAGGAAGTTAGGAAAACTATTTTTAAATCAGGACTTGGGTATTTCAACGTGGCTACATCAGTATTAGTTATTAATTGCGGTTCTTCATCTATCAAATACGCACTGGTTTCAGAGCGTCGTGAAGATCGTATTTATGGTTTAGCAGAAAACTTAGGGGCAGCCGATGCTCGTATTAAAGGAATTACAGTCGGTGGAGAACCGCTAGAGCTTTCAATTCCCTATGCTGACCACGCCAAAGCTTTAGAAACCTTACTTGCACGTCTTGCAAACTATAAACCTCAAGCAATCGGTCATCGTGTCGTACATGGTGGAAGTCTTACTAAAGCTGAATTACTCACCCCTGAAATTATAGAACGTATTCGTGCAGCCACGCCTCTTGCCCCGCTTCATAACCCTGCTCACTTAATTGGGATTGAAGCAACAATGCGCCTATTTCCTGAATTGCCTCAAGTTGCCGTATTTGACACCGCATTCCACCAAACCATGCCTGCGCATGCATACCGTTATGCAATTCCGAAATTTTTATATACAGACCATAACGTTCGCCGCTATGGCTTCCACGGCACAAGCCATGCTTATGTGTCTGACCGCGGCAGTGAACTGGCTGGAAATTTCCAAAAAGGTGGTTGGCTAACAGCACACTTGGGCAATGGTAGCTCGACTTGTGCAGTATGGAATGGACAAAGTGTTGATACTTCTATGGGCCTTACTCCGCTTGAAGGCGTTGTAATGGGAACCCGTAGTGGTGATGTCGACCCAAGCTTACACAGCTTCCTTGCAAAAAACCTTGGCTGGGACTTAGCGAAAATAGACAAAGTTTTAAATAACGAAAGTGGATTACTTGGCTTATCACAACTTTCTAATGATATGCGTACAGTGATTGAAGCTTCTGAAAACGGCAACGAGGACGCTCGCCTTGCAATAGAAGTATTTAGCTATCGCCTTGCAAAATCACTTGCTGCCTTAAGTTGTGGTTTACCAAGTATTGATGGTCTGATCTTCACAGGTGGTATCGGTGAAAACTCAGCTTATATTCGTGAAAAAACTCTAGCTTATTTACCTCACTTCGGTTTACAGCTCGATAAAGATCAAAATAACAACTTAAAACGTGGTACAGAAGGCCGTATCGATAGCGGTACAGGTCCACAAATTTGGGTGATTCCAACCGATGAAGAAGGCCGAATTGCTAAAGAAACTCGTCAGGTTGTAGACGTTTCACCAAATACATCTCCTGAAGTTAGCCTTGCTTAATTACAGAAGTCAAAAACGCTATTCATTTATTTATAGGTTTATATGAATACAATTTTATTAATTCCTACAGGTGAAGGGGTTGGTCTAACCTCTGCCTGTTTAGGTATGATTTATGCACTTGATTGTAATGGGATTAAAGCAGGCTTTTTAAAACCGTTCTCTCAGGTAGATCAAGAAAATTTAGACCGGACCACCTCTTTATTTGGCCACTTATTTCAAGGTAAAACTGTTCAATCCATTTCTCATGAAAAACTAACCCAACGCATTGCGTCAGGTGAAGTCGCTGAACTACTTGAAGAAGCGGTAAGTCTTCATCGTAGTATTGCAGCAGACAATAATGTGATTATTGTTGAAGGCTTATTGCCAAATGGGCAAGATCATTTTGCCAGTGAGCTGAATGCGAGCCTTGCTCAAGCCCTAGATGCTGAAGTGGTTTTAGTCAGTACAGCAGATATTCAAAACCCACGTAAAACAGCAGAGAAAGTTGAAGCACACTTACGTCAATTTGGTGGTCCAACCTCTAACCGAACAGCGGGTGTACTCTTTATGCGTACACGTGGGTTATCTGAGGAAACAGCGCAAATACCTGTCGCATTTGATCCGTCACTACGCCCAACCGAAGACATCGCAAAATTTACGACAGAACTGCAAAAATACAATCGCTACTTTGGATCAAACGATTTACCAATTATTGGTTTAGTCCCATTTAGTAATACCTTAAGTGTACCTAGAACTTTAGACATCGCGAACGTGATTGATGGTCAATGGGTACATCAAGGCGAAGCGAAAACACGTCGTATTTTGCACTCAAGTTTAATTGCCTCAAGTATTGAATATGAACTTAATAAATTCATTGCAGGTGAGCTGATTATTAGTGCATCTGAACGTACCGATGTATTACTTGCAAGTAGTTTAGCAACCAGTAATGGTATTCCACTGGCAGGCTTGGTGTTGACTGAACGTGAAGCCCCTGCTCCTGAGCTTTTAGAGTTCTGCCAAAGTGCCATCAAACAAGGGTTGCCAATTTTACATACCCGTTTAAACACACTGGAAACAGCACAGCGCCTATCCGATTTTGGTAATGAAATTCCAACCGATGACACTGAGCGTGCCGAGCAAGTGACTCGTTTTGTTTCAAGTCATATCGATGTCGAATGGCTTAAACAACACAGTAATAATGGAGCAGTACCACGTCTTTCTCCTTCTGCATTCCGTCACGAACTGGTACAAAAATCGATTGCAGCCAAAAAACGGATTGTTCTTCCAGAAGGCGATGAACCACGCACTATTGAAGCTGCTGCTATATGTCAGGCTCGTGGTATTGCGCATTGTATTTTGTTAGCAAAACCAGATGCGGTACAAGACGTTGCAAAAGCACGCGGTATTGAATTACCAGCAGACTTGGAAATTATTGATCCGGACAGCATTCGCAATCAATATGTTGCACCTATGGTTGAACTCCGCAAAGGCAAACTCAATGAGTTACAAGCCAAAGATCAATTACAAGACACCGTAGTTCTTGGCACCATGATGCTGGCGCTAGATCATGTAGATGGTTTGGTTTCAGGTGCAGTTCACACCACGGCTAACACCGTGCGCCCTGCTTTTCAGCTGATTAAAACCGCACCTTCTTACTCTTTAGTTTCATCCATATTCTTTATGCTTTTACCAGATGAAGTATATGTTTACGGTGACTGTGCAATTAACCCAGACCCTACAGCCGACCAACTTGCTGAAATTGCGATTCAGTCTGCTGACTCTGCAAAAGCGTTTGGAATTGACCCACGTATTGCCATGATCAGCTATTCAACTGGAACGTCTGGAACAGGTGCGGATGTTGAAAAAGTACAACAAGCGACTCAAATTGCACAGCAACGCCGTCCTGATTTACTAATTGACGGTCCACTCCAATATGATGCAGCTTCCGTTGAAAGTGTCGGACGCCAAAAGGCGCCGAATTCACCTGTAGCTGGCCGTGCGAATGTATTTATTTTCCCTGACTTAAATACAGGTAACACGACCTATAAAGCAGTACAACGTGCAGCAAATGTAGTCAGCGTTGGACCAATGCTGCAAGGTCTAAACAAGCCAGTCAATGACTTGTCTCGTGGTGCTTTAGTAGATGATATTGTCTTTACTATTGCCTTAACAGCAATTCAGGCTGAACAACAGGCTGCTGCGAAATAATTAATATCATTTAATCTTTTCTACCTCTCGCCATTTGATATCCGCTCAAATGGCTTTTTTTATTCTTAAATAACAACATTCCTTTTTGGTTATTCTTAGTTTTAAATCACTTAGCACTAGTCCTATTCGACTTTCGGTCAAAAGATCAACCAATCCCCCACAAGATTGTCTTTTTGTCATATAATTTAGCCCGCTAGCTAACAGCCCGCTCAAGAGATTTTCTGGTATGACAACGATTATCAAACAAGATGACTTGATTACATCAATCAAGGACGCCCTACAGTTTATTTCGTACTATCACCCGCAAGACTTTATCCAAGCGATGAGCCGTGCTTATGATCGCGAAGAAAACAAAGCTGCAAAGGATGCAATTGCACAGATTTTAATTAACTCTCGCATGTGTGCGGAAGGTCATCGCCCAATTTGCCAAGATACTGGTATTGTTAACGTTTTCCTTGAAGTGGGCTTAGATGTTAAATTTGATTTAACAATGAGCTTAGACGATGCAGTAAACGAAGGTGTTCGCCAAGGCTACCTTGAAAACAGTAACGTTCTTCGTGCATCTGTACTTGCTGACCCTGCATTTGGTCGTAAAAATACAAAAGACAATACCCCTGCCGTTATTCACTACAAACTCGTACCGGGTAACAAGGTAGATATTACTGTTGCTGCGAAAGGTGGTGGTTCAGAAAACAAATCTAAGCTTGCAATGCTTAACCCATCTGACTCGATTGTTGACTGGGTACTTAAAACTGTTCCGACTATGGGTGCAGGCTGGTGTCCTCCTGGTATGCTCGGTATCGGTATTGGTGGTACTGCTGAAAAAGCCATGATGCTTGCGAAAGAAGCGCTCATGGAAGAAATCAACATGGACGAATTACTTCGCCGTGGACCAGAGAACAAAATCGAAGAACTTCGTATCGAAATCTTTGAAAAAGTAAATGCTCTTGGTATTGGTGCACAAGGTCTTGGCGGTTTAACGACTGTTCTTGATATTAAAATCAAAGATTATCCATGTCACGCTGCAGGCAAACCAGTCGGTATGATTCCTAACTGTGCTGCGACTCGTCATGCTCACTTCCAGCTTGATGGTTCAGGTGTAGCTCATATTCAAGCACCAAAACTTGAAGACTACCCTTCAGTCACTTGGGACTCTTCACAATCTAAGCGTGTAAACCTTGATACCATTACTCAAGAAGAAATGGATTCTTGGAAACCAGGTGACACATTACTTCTTAGCGGTACAATGTACACAGGTCGTGACGCTGCGCACAAACGTATGGTTGAAATGATCGACAATGGTGAAGAATTACCAGTTGATCTTAAAGGTAAATTTATTTACTACGTTGGCCCTGTTGATCCAGTGGGTGATGAAGTCGTTGGTCCTGCTGGTCCTACAACTGCAACACGTATGGACAAATTCACACGTAAAGTACTCGAGCATACTGGTTTATTCGGTATGATTGGTAAAGCTGACCGTGGTCCAGCAGCAATTGAAGCAATCAAAGACAATAAAGCAACTTACCTCATGGCAGTTGGTGGTGCGGCTTACCTCGTATCTAAAGCTGTTCGCGAAGCTGAAGTTGTAGCATTTGCAGACTTAGGTATGGAAGCAATCTACAAATTCGTAGTTGAAGACATGCCTGTATCTGTAGCAGTTGATGTAAACGGTACTTCAATTCACGCAGTGGCTCCAAAAATCTGGCAAGCGAAAATTGGTAAAATTCCAGTAATCGATGCCGCAGCAGGCTAATCAAGAAAAGCACCGAATTCGGTGCTTTTTTTTATGCCTTATAATTTTTTTGGAAATTGAAAAGAATTGTAACAATTGATTCACCAATCTGTGTTATTAATAAATAAACCCACCCGCCATATATTGCATATAGGTCATTTCATGACTATCCGCCCTATTCTCAAAAATCTCTCAATCAGCCTCTGCCTAAGCTGTATTACGACAAGCTTATTTGCTTCTCCTGCCAAATTAAGTTCAGTCAAAGAACTCATGCAAATGAGCCAAATTGATTATTTACTGAAAGAATCAATTAATGAATTAACACCTTATTATGATCAACAAGCTGAACAGATCATTAGCAATATTACAGGCATCAAAACTTTAGGCCCGAAAGAAAAAGAGGCCGCAAAAAAGTTAGGCTTACTTTTAAAAGATTCGAGTAACCAGCTCATTAGTAGCCCAAAAACTACGCAAGCCCTACAAGATATTTATTTAAAGACATATACTGAAGAAGAAGTTCAGGCAAATTTAAAGTTTTTAAAAACCCCAGAAGGCCAATCGATTACGCGTAAAAACGTACAGATTATGGGGCAAATTTCAGAATATATGATGGAGCTGGGACAACAAACTTTTAATGACCCTAAAGCACGTGATCATATGCAAGAAGAGATGCTTAAAATTATTGCCCCACTCATGAAAGATAAAGAAAAGTCTTAACTTTTCTTTATCTTTTGCAACCCATTACCACGTTAAAGGATTCCATAATTTAAATGGTTTAATCAGATGAACATCTGACTTTTCGTCATATTTGGCTGGTTTTAGCTCTTGTGGTTTATGACGTATTTTTCCTGAAGCATCTTCAGCAACAAAATTATAGCTAGAAGATTTAAGCTCGGTAAATGCAATTTCTCTACGACCGATATTATCTTGCATTAACATAAACGGGCCAGTGTGTTCACCACGGTCCATTTTATTTTCTTCATCGTATTTTAAATAATAAGATGTTCCTGCATCGACCGTAATATCAATATATTTTGGCTCTTGGAAATGAATACCTAACAAAGGCCGACTTGCAGAAATACGATAACTTCCTGCTGGCAGTTCAATCCAGTAATAGTGGTTATGCAATAAACTTGGAATTCGCTTGCCATTTACAAACAAATTGATGGCTGCAATTTCCTGACGGTTCCATTTAGTATCTGGCCGATACAGATAGACAACTGCCGCATGTTCATTTTGCGGTTTAATCGGTACAAATGTCTGACCTAGTTTCTGATTTACCCACCCACCCATGCTAAAGCCACCGACATGGTATTGATCAAACACCCCAGGTGCTTTATCTACATCAACTTTCGGTAAAGTCGCAGTCAGCTCACCTGAATTTTTTGCTAAGTGTGATGAACTTTGGCAACCTGCAAGTAATGCGGTACAACTTAATGCAATAATTAAATAACGCATGACATCCCTCAAAGCGTTTTCTTTTGATTTTTCTATATCGCAAAACTATGCGTATTTTGTTTTTTTAGATTAACACCACCTACGTGAATTGAAAACAAAAAAAGCATGAATCACTTACGCGATTCATGCTTTTTAGATGAATGAAATCTAAGCAGACTTCGAATCAATTACTTTTAAATCTGCCTTAGCAACACTTTCATGAGTTGTTGTTTCTTTAGGCTGGCGTTCTGGCTTATAAACAGGTTCAGCTTCACCATTAATCACTGCTTCATTAATGAAAACTGTTCCTACATCTGTACGGCTTGGTAAGTCATACATTGTTTCAAGTAAAACGTTTTCCAGAATCGAACGTAGACCACGAGCTCCGGTATTACGCTCAAGCGCTCGCTTAGCAACTGCACGTAAAGCAGAGTCTTCAAATACGAGGTCAACATTTTCCATATTGAACAAGTATTGATACTGACGAGTTAATGCATTTTTCGGTTCAGTCAGAATTTGCATTAACGCTTCTTCATCAAGCTCTTCAAGCGTTGCAATTACTGGTAAACGGCCAATAAATTCTGGAATTAAACCAAATTTTACTAAGTCAGTTGGCTCAACTTGACGGAACAATTCAGCAATTTTCTTGCTTTCATCTTTTTTCTTCACGTCAGCTGTAAAGCCAATTCCGCCTTTCTCTTGACGCTGTTGTACAATTTTTTCCAGTCCAGCAAATGCACCACCACAAATAAATAAAATATTTGAGGTATCAATTTGAATGAACTCTTGCTGCGGATGTTTACGTCCACCTTGTGGTGGAATTGAAGCTACAGTACCCTCAATCATCTTAAGCAATGCTTGTTGTACACCTTCACCAGAAACGTCACGCGTAATCGAAGGATTTTCAGATTTACGTGTAATCTTGTCGATTTCATCGATATAGATAATGCCCTTTTGAGCTTTTTCTACATCGTAATCTGCTTTTTGCAAAAGCTTTTGTACAATATTTTCAACGTCTTCGCCGACATAACCCGCTTCAGTTAAAGTGGTCGCATCTGCCATCGCAAATGGAACATCTAACAAACGAGCCAATGTTTGAGCAAGTAATGTTTTACCTGAACCGGTAGGTCCAATCAGTAGAATGTTACTTTTAGCAATTTCCACATCTTTAGACACATGACCAGATTGCCCGACTTTCAAACGCTTATAATGGTTATAAACGGCAACAGATAATGTCTTTTTGGCAAGATCCTGACCAATCACATATTGATCAAGCGCAGCACGTATTTCATGTGGTTTTGGCAATGCCTTGCTCGCCCAGTCACCTGCTTCAACCTGTTGGCTGGTTTGTACAAGGTCTAAGCAGACATCTACACACTCATTACAAATATATGCGTCCTCGCCCGCAATCAGTTTCCCGACTTCAGACTGCGTTTTACCGCAAAATGAACAATGTTTTTGTCCTTGAGGATGTTCGGACATATTCTCTCCACAAATAGAATCTTAAATATGAGGGCAAGCGATAGGGTTAAATGACTATATGGAGGCGTTTTCTAACAACTCAAGCCACTTAAAAACTCCCCTTATGGACGCTTACTTAATACCTGATCGACTAAGCCATATTCTTTTGCTGCTTGTGCAGTCATAAAGTTATCACGATCAGTATCACGAGCAATCGTGTCATAGTCTTGACCACTGTGTTCTGCCATCAAACGATTCAAGCGTTCTTTAATAAATAGAATTTCACGTGCGTGAATTTCAATGTCTGATGCCTGACCACGGAATCCACCTAATGGTTGGTGAATCATTACACGTGCATTTTCAAGGCAATAGCGCTTACCTTTAGCACCAGCATTTAATAAGAATGCCCCCATAGATGCAGCCTGCCCCATACAGTATGTCACTACATCAGGTTTGATAAATTGCATCGTGTCATAAATCGCCATACCAGCAGTGACTGAACCACCAGGCGAGTTAATATAAAGATGGATATCTTTATCTGGGTTTTCAGCTTCTAAGAACAACATTTGAGCAACAATCAAATTTGCCATGTTGTCTTCAACTTCACCAGTTAGAAAAATGACGCGCTCACGTAAAAGTCGTGAATAAATATCAAAAGAACGTTCGCCGCGAGAAGATTGTTCAACCACAACAGGAACTAAAGCATTTTCAATTGTTGGAACATACATACGTTATTTATTCCTAAATTTTTTGTGACTTAACCTATGGCAACAATATGCGGGATAATTTCTCAAATTGCAAAAGGTTCGCACTGAAATATTATATTATTTATACCTAAGTACTTAATGACGTACTCAAATTAACCACATACCTAAAAAATGAAAAAGGCGCCTAAAGCGCCTTTTCCTGACTTCTCAAAAGATTAGCCCATACGGCGAGCTTGTTGTTCTTTCAATAAATCTTCGTAAGATACTGCTTTGTCAGTCACTTTAGCAGCAGCTAAGATGTGATCAACAACTTGATCTTCTAATACAACAGCTTCGATTTGAGCACGTTGTTGAGCATCATTTTTGAAGTATTCGATCACTTCAGTTGGATCTTCATAAGAAGAAGCCATGTCGTCGATGTAAGCATCAACACGTGATTGGTCAACTTCAAGTTTAGCATCAGCTAATACTTTGCTTACTAATACGCCAAGTTTAACAGAACGCTCTGCTTGTTCTTTGAACAATTCGTCAGGAAGCATGCTCTTGTCAAAAGATTGAGCACCAGCGCCACCAAATTGTTGAGTGAACTGTTGAACCATTTGTTGACGTTGACGGTCAATTTCTTGAGCAACCATTGCAGCTGGAACTTCAACTTCGTTGGCAGCAACAAGAGCATCAAATGCCGCTTGTTTAACTTGGTTACGTAAACCATTGCGAACTTCACGTTCCATGTTTTTACGAACGTCAGCTTTTAATTTTTCAATGCCTTCTTCTTCAGTAACACCGAAGATTTTTAAGAATTCAGCATCAATCTCTGGAAGTTTAGGTTTTTCAACTTGCTTCACAGTGATTTTGAATTGAGCTGCTTTACCAGCCAAGTTTTCAGCTTGGTAGTCTTCAGGGAAAGTCACATCAATTACTTTCTCTTCACCAGCTTTCATACCAATGATGCCGTCTTCGAAGCCAGGAATCATACGACCTGAACCTAACACAAGTTTAAAGTCTTCAGCAGAACCGCCTTCGAACTTCTCACCATCGATAGAACCTTCAAAGTCAAAAGTCACTTGCATATCTTTTTTCGCCATACCCTTGGTCACAGCCCAAGTTTGACGTTGTTTTTGCAAGTTTTCGATCATAGTGTCGACGTCAGCATCTTTAATTTCAGCTGTTTTACGTTCAACTTCTAAGCCGTCAAATGCTTTTACTTCAACTTCAGGATAAACTTCTACAGTCGCTTCAAAAACTAAAGCATCTTCTTTATGTTCAACTTTCTCAATGTTCGGCATACCTACCGCATTGATTTTTTCTTGTTGAATTGCTTCGAATACGCTGTCACGAATGATGTCATTCACAACTTCTTGATAAATACTTGCACCGTATTCGCGACGAACAACGTTTGCAGGTACTTTGCCCGGACGGAAGCCGTTGATCTTCACAGTTTTGGCAGTGCGCTTCAAACGAGCTTCAAATTGCTCGTTAATACGGCTCGTCGGTACAGAAACATTTAAACGACGGGCAACGCCCGAAACCGCTTCAGTCGTTACTTGCATGGCTTCCTCGATAAAAATTAGTTAGTAGGAACAGTTTTTAAAAAAGTGCTGTATTATATGACAACTTTCAAGATATACAAAATTAACCGATCAGATCAGTAAATTGAAGGTGGTTTTTCCAGGAAATTTCACAATAATTTTATGATTTTTTAATTTTTTTTAATTCAACCTTAAGCCAAAGTAATTTTTTAGTTATTCTTCATGAATCTAAAATTACAATTAAATTTCACATTATTATCGACTTTACAAACAGTTAAGAATAATCAATCAATTAGAGAATTTTAGACACAAAAACCTATTAAATCTTTCATATTTTCTTCATAATCCTATCGGCAAAACCAATTAACACAAACTGTACATATAAATAAGAATTATTATTATTCGCATAACGTTTTGTATTTAAGTCCTGAAAGTCATGTCATTGATTAGAACACGTAAAAAAATTGTTTCATCTGCAATCGCTTCATCCCTTTCTATGATTGCAACTACTGCAATGGCACAAGAAGCTGTTTCACAACTACCAACGATTCATACTCAAGCAACACAAGAAGAATCTTTAAAGGTAGATCAATCAGCAAATGCAAAATTCGTTGCTCCCCTTTTAGATACTCCGAAATCAGTTTCAGTGATTTCAAAACAACTTATTGAAGATACAAAAGTAACAACCTTATCAGATGCATTACGTACCGTCCCTGGTATCACGTTAGGTGCAGGTGAAGGTGGCAATCCAAATGGCGACCGACCTTTCATTCGTGGCTACAATTCAGAAAGTTCGATGTATGTAGACGGCGTTCGTAACGCAACTTCTCAAAACCGTGAAATGTTTGCTGTCGAGCAAGTAGAAGTGACCAAAGGTTCTTCATCTGCTTTAAGTGGTGCGGGTGGTTCAGGCGGTAGTATTAACCTGATTACGAAAGTTGCGAAAAAAGGTGACTCTCTTGAAGGTTCTGTTGCCGGGGGCACAGATAACTATGCACGTGTTACTTTGGATGGCAATAAAGACTTCGGCAATGGAGTGGCTGCCCGTGTGATTGTGATGGGACACCAAAATGACAAAGCCGGCCAAAGTAATGGCGCAGAATATAAACGCGCTGGTATCGCACCAAGTATTAGCTTCGGTTTAGATAGTGCTACTCGCGGAACACTGAGCTACTACTATTTAAAAACTGATGATACACCTGATTCTGGTGTGCCTTATCAATATGACGTCATAAAGAAAGCGACTGCTGGTAAACCGGTTGATGTTAAACAAGGTATTTATTACGGTTGGAAAGATCGCGATTTCCAAAAGCAAGAAAACCAGATTGGTACACTTAAACTTGAACATGACTTCAACGATAACCTAACTCTCAGCAATACCGCTGTTTATGGTAAGTCTAAAAATAATTATTTATGGACTCAGCCAGATGACAGCCAAGGTAACATTGTTAATGGTAAGGTTTGGCGCCGTGTAAATACCAATATTACTGATACAGACAGCTTTACTGATCAGCTATCATTAAAAGGTAAATTCAATACGGGTTCTCTTAAGCACAGCTTTAATATTGGTGCTGAATATAGCAAGCAAGATTCAGATCGTGGCACAAACATCGTAACTGATCCAAATACTGCACCAAATATTACAGGTAGTGGCTCAACCAATGCTTGTTCACTTGCTAACTCAAATGGCTGGTGTACTGACCTTAATAACCCTAATCCAAATGATGCATGGTTGGGTCGTATACAAGCAAACCCAAATGTTACCAACATTACATCTAAAACCCAGTCAATTTACGCATTAAACAACATTGAAATTACACCTCAATGGTTAATTGACTTAGGTGTACGCTGGGACAAATTTGATACTGATGTTAAATACAATAAGGACTCAGGCTCAGGTGCAACGCTCATTAAAGCTGGCACAAAATACAGCTCAAGCAATGACTTCTTTAACTATCAAGCAGGTATCACATTTAAGCCTGTTGAAAATGGTTCTATTTATTTGAGCTACGCAACGTCAGCTAACCCAGTAGGTGTAGATGCTGGTGACGGTTCAGAAGGAATTAGTGTTCCAAACCGTAATACAACCGATGAACAAGCAAGAGCTATTAATAACCTTAAGCCAGAAGAAGTTAAAACTTATGAGTTAGGTACAAAATGGGATGTGTTAAATAACCGTTTAAACTTAACTGCTGCAATCTTCCGTACTGAAAAAACCAATACACGTGCTTTAGGTACTGATGGTTTCACAAGAAATATTGGTGAAACACGTGTTGACGGTATTGAATTAGGTGCGAACGGTAACATTACTGAAAAGTGGGCAGTCTCTGCTGGTTACACCTATTTAGATAGCGAAATCGTTGATGGTGGATATGCTAAAGATAGTAACGGCAACTATGTTCCAAGCCCAACAAACGGTAATCAAGTACAAAACGTAGCGAAAAACTCAGCGACACTTTGGACAACTTATAAAGTATTACCACAAGTGACAGTAGGTGCTGGTGCAGTCGCTATGGATAAAGTATTTGGAGATGCTGCAAATACTAAATACGTTCCTGGTTATGTTCGTTACGATGCTATGGCTCGTTATGACGTAAATAAAAATGTTAATTTACAGCTTAACCTAAACAACTTATCTGATAAGCGTTACTTTACTAAAGCTTATGCTTCTCACTATGCAACAGAAGCAGAAGGCCGTAGCGCAGTACTCGCAATCAACTTTAAATACTAAGTTAGTCTAGAATCCCATAATCTTTTTATGGGTTCTGATATAAAATAGCCTCTATAGTTAGAGGCTATTTTTAATTTTCTACTACTATTACTCGCAGGTATCACCGTGATCCACCATATTCCCAATGTATTGAGTAAAGAACAGGTTCAATATTTTCGTAATGAAATGGACAAAATTGAATGGGTCAATGGCAAAGTAACAGCTGGTACACTCTCTGCAACTGTAAAACGCAATCAGCAATTACCCGAAGATCATCCGCTTACTCACCATCTGAGTAATATTATTCTTGAGGCACTAGGTACTCACCCATTATTTTTATCTGCTGCAATACCACTTGATATTATCCCTCCCCTGTTTAATCGTTATGAAAATCAGGAGTCTTTTGGTTTTCACGTAGACAATTCTATCCGCCGCATACGTGGTACCAATGAACGGCTTAGAACCGATTTATCATGCACTTTATTTTTAAGCGAACCTGAAGAATATGAAGGTGGTGATCTAGTCGTAGAAGACACTTATGGCTATCACGAAGTGAAACTTCCGGCAGGAGATATGATTTTATATCCATCTACCAGTTTACATGAAGTGACGGCGATTACTTCTGGCTGTCGTATTGCTTCTTTTTTCTGGGTGCAAAGTATGGTGCGTGATGATGCTGAGCGACATATGCTCTTTAATCTAGATCAAACAGTACAAAACTTAAGAATGCAGCTGGGTGACAATCATAGCGAAGTCATTAAACTGACTAACCTTTACCATAACTTAATGCGTAAATGGGCTGAACTGTAACTCTATTTATTTTTGCCTTATTTGGACTAATTAATTATTTTTATCTCAATAAGGCAAAAAAATGAAAATTATTTTCGACAAAACATTAAACAGCGCAAAATTAGAAAATTATTTTCTTAACACTAAAATTAAAATGGGTATAAGACTTTTGCACAACGTGTAATCATTGTTTAGATGTGGTATATCTAAACAATAAGCATATTTGCAAACCACCAAACTTACTATTACATGGTCTATAGATGAAAACGAATCACTTGTTTGCCCAGCCTACTCAAGCAAGACATCATCTCGAACTCCTGATGCTGCGCCTCGCGCGCGTATAAATTTTTGTCTGTATTTTAGAGCAGACCTTTTCAAATTCCCTTTAATTTTTCTGTATTAGATACCATATATAACTGTAGAACGTTGCCTTTTATACGATACCTAGAGCAACCGTGCTACGAGATAAGGAGTTTTCTCATGATGTTGGCTGACCCTAGCAAAAAATACCGCCGTATGTACCAGCGAGTCGATTTACCAGATCGCCAATGGCCAAATAATGAAATTACAAAAGCGCCAATCTGGATGAGCACGGATTTACGTGATGGCAACCAAGCAATTTTTGAACCGATGAACATGGAACAAAAGTTCAAAATGTTCAAAATGCTTGTAAAAATCGGTTTTAAACATATTGAAATCGGCTTCCCTTCTGCATCTCAAATTGACTTCGATTTTACTCGCATGTTGATCGAAGAAAATCATATTCCGGATGATGTATACATTGAAGTATTGGTTCAGGCACGTGACCACTTAATCGAGCGTACCTTCGAAGCTTTAGCAGGTGCTAAGCGCGCAATTGTGCATATTTATAACTCTAACTCTCCAACCTTCCGTCAAAAAGTGTTGAATGTAGATGTAAATGGCGCAAAACAGTTGGCAGTGAATGCAGCTCAGAAAGTGAAAGAATATGCTGCGCAATACCCTGAAACTGATTGGATTTTCCAGTACAGTCCAGAATGTTTCTCTGCAACTGAATTAGAAGTAGCGAAAGACGTCTGTGATGCGGTTACAGAAATTTGGGATGCACGTCCAGATCATAAAGTTATTTTGAACTTACCTGCGACTGTCGAAGTTTCTACGCCAAATGTTTATGCAGACCAAATCGAATGGATGCATCGTAATTTGGCACGTCGTGATGGCGTGATTATTTCTGTTCACTGTCACAATGACCGTGGTTGTGGTATTGCTGCATCAGAACTTGCCATTATGGCAGGTGCCGACCGTGTTGAAGGCTGCGTGTTTGGTAACGGCGAGCGTACCGGTAACGTTGACGTTGCAGCAATTGCATTGAACATGTACACCCAAGGCGTAGCGCCAGAGTTAGATTTCTCTAATATTAATGAAGTCATTGCAACGGTTGAAGAATGTACTGGTTTACCTGTACACCCTCGTCATCCATATGCAGGTGACTTGGTATTTACTGCATTCTCTGGTTCGCATCAGGACGCAATCAAAAAAGGCTTTGAATACCAGAAAAACGAAGAAATCTGGGATATGCCTTACTTACCAATCGACCCGAAAGATTTGGGCCGCGACTATGATGCTGTCATTCGTGTAAATAGTCAGTCTGGTAAAGGCGGTATCGCTTACTTATTAGAATCGAACTATAACGTTGTATTGCCTCGTCGCTTACAAATCGAATTTAGTCAAGTTGTTCAACAATATACTGATGAAAATGGTACAGAGATTAGCGCTAAACAAATCTGGACTTTATTTAAAGACACGTATGTTGAAGTGAAAAACCACCATTACACGGTCAAAAACTATAAGTTATCTGATATTAATGGTACTCAAATTATTGAACTTGAGATTGATGTTGAAGGTGAAACTCAACAATTACGTGGCGAAGGTAATGGTCCAATCTCTGCATTCTTAAATGCACTCCAATTACCAATTGACGTATTGAACTACGAAGAACGTAGTATTAGTTCAGGTGCAAATGCCAAAGCATTAACCTTAATTGAACTTCAAGTGAAAGGTACAGGTAGAGGCTCATTTGGTGCAGGGGTTCACGACAACACAGTCACTTCATCTATTGAAGCCATTATTGCATGTACCAACCGTTTGATTGATCAAGGTGTTTTAAGTACAGATCAGGTTGTTGCCGCCGCTGTTTAATTAAAAAAAAGACTTTGGAAAGGATACCTAGCTTGGTATCCTTTCTTTTTATTCCTGAAAGATTTAAAAGGCGAAATGTTCCCGTGTCTTTTCCAGCTGACTCAGTGGGGTTAGTCACTCCGCAAAAGTTCCAATTTGAACAACCCTTACATCTTGAATGTGGCCGTGTTTTACCGCGCTTTGAGTTAATGGTTGAAACTTACGGCACTTTAAATGCAGATAAATCAAATGCCATTTTAATCTGCCATGCCCTTTCCGGACATCATCATGCAGCGGGTTATCACCATGAAGATGATAAAAAAGCTGGATGGTGGGATAGCTGTATTGGCCCGGGTAAGGCAATCGACACAAATAAATTTTTTGTAGTTGCACTCAACAATATTGGTGGATGTAGCGGATCGACCGGTCCAACTTCACCAAACCCTGAAAATGACAATCGCCCTTATGGACCAGATTTCCCATTAGTAACGGTACGCGACTGGGTTAAAACTCAAGCCATGCTTTCTGATCGTTTAGGAGTAAGCGTTTGGTATGCAGTCGTTGGCGGTTCATTAGGGGGCATGCAAGCACTACAATGGTCGGTAGATTACCCTGACCGTTTACAAAAATGTGTCGTTATTGCCAGTGCGCCAAAGCTTTCAGCACAAAATATTGCGTTTAACGAAGTGGCACGTCAGTCAATTCTGTCTGACCCGGACTTCCATCATGGTCGTTATTTGGAAAATGATAGCTATCCAAAACGTGGTTTGATTTTGGCTCGTATGGTCGGCCATATTACCTATCTTTCTGAAGAAGCCATGAAACAAAAATTTGGTCGTGATTTAAAATCCGGCAAGTTTATGTATGGTTTTGATGTCGAGTTTCAGGTTGAAAGTTATCTGCGTTATCAAGGTGAACAGTTTAGCCGTAACTTTGATGCCAATACTTATCTGATTATGACCAAAGCTTTGGATTATTTTGATCCTTCGCGTGAGTACGGCCACTCGCTTACAGAAGCGATGAGTAAGACCAAATGTCAGTTCCTGATTGTCTCGTTCACCACTGACTGGCGTTTTGCACCAAGCCGTTCACAAGAAATTGTAGATGCACTCATTACCAATCATAAGCCGGTAAGTTACCTCGATATTGATGCTGAACAAGGTCATGACTCGTTTTTATTCCCGATTCCTCTGTATGTCAAAACACTGCGCGCTTTCTTAGGCGGTGAAGAACATTTAAAATCGACATCACTGGAGGCAAGCTAATGCGTATTGATCAACAACTGGCAGAAAAGTGGATTAAACCCGGCTCTAGCGTACTCGATTTAGGGTGTGGTGACGGTGAATTACTCGCTCATATGAGCCAAAAGCATCAAATTCGTGCTTATGGTTTAGAAATTGATCAAGAAAAGATTGCAATTGCCGTCAGTCGCGGGTTAAATATTATTCAACAAGATTTGAATCTCGGTTTGAGCCGTTTTGCCGACCAGTCTTTTGACTATGTGGTTATGGCACAGGCTTTGCAAGCCGTAGATGCACCCGATGTTTTATTAAGAGACATGGTGCGTGTGGGTAAACAGGCTATTATTACTTTTCCAAACTTTGCGCATTGGAAGACTCGCTCTTTTCTAGCATTAAAAGGAATGATGCCTGTATCGGATGCTCTACCATATATGTGGTATAACACCCCCAACATTCATTTATGTACGTTTAAAGATTTCGAAGCACTATGTGCGGAAAATCAAATACAAATTATTAATCGACTCGCCGTCAATGGAAACCAGCAGGGAAGCCTGTTAAGCAAACATGTTCCGAATTTGTTTGGTGAAGTCGCTATTTATCGAGTGAGTGCACTATGAAAAAGACATTATTTAGCACACTAATTGCAGGACTGCTAAGTATGCAGGCTCATGCAGATTATATCGCCCAGCCACAATCGGTTGCGAGCCAGGCTGCGCGCTTCTCCACAATGGGGATTCATGACCTTCAAAAAGCAGCTCAAGCGGGTCAAGCTGGCGCACAATTTTATCTTGGAACACGTTACCAATACGGTAAAGATGTAGCAAAAGACGATAAACAAGCTTTTACTTGGTTCAAAGCTGCTGCTGACCAAGGCCTTTCACCTGCGCAATTAAATGTTGGCCGTATGTACGCCGATGGTATTGGCGTTAAGAAAGATGAGTCTATGGCTCGTAAGTATTTCGAAAAAGCGGCAAGTAACGGCGATAACCGTGCAAGCTATAACCTCGCGATGATGGAAGAGCAAAAGAAAAACTACGTAGGTGCTTACCAGTGGTATGAGCTTTCAACTCGTGATGGCATGCTCGACAATAAAGTAATTAGCTTATCTGAAGGTAAAAAGACGGCTCTTGCTGCAAACTTAACTCAAGAGCAAATCCGTATGGCACGTGACCGCGCGGATAAATGGATTCAAGCACAATAATAATCCAGCTTATACTTACTCGACTAAAACCACCTTATATCACCTATAAGGTGGTTTTAGTTTTTAAGCTTCTAATTTTATATTCTATTTGTTTTGCTCTATATCCCCTTTCAAAAAACACGTAACATAGCTCACGTTCAATATTGGTTATAAAGTTTGGTTATCTTATGTCTACCCCACATTGGTTTGATCAGGGCTCTTTAGTCCTTGCAAGTAACAACAAAGGTAAAGTCGCAGAGTTTGAAAAACTTTTTGAACAGCTTAAGTTACCTGTAGAAATTATTCCTCAGGGTCGCTTTAATATTCCCGACGCCATTGAAGACGGCTTAAGCTTTATTGAAAACGCCATTATTAAAGCGCGTCATGCCTCTAAAATTTCAGGTAAACCTGCTATGGCTGATGACTCAGGTATTTGTGTTCCGGTTTTAGGTGGTGCACCTGGTATTTATTCAGCACGCTATGCTGGAGAACATGGTGACGATGCAGCGAATAATGCCAAGTTATTAAATGATCTTTTGCCATTTCGTAAAAATGGAGAAGTGATTGAAGGCATGTTCGTATGTGTGCTTGCTTTAGTGACTCATGCGGAAGATCCATTACCACAAATTTTCCAAGGCATTTGGCATGGTGAAATTTTAGAAGCGCCACGTGGTGAAAATGGTTTTGGTTATGATCCACTGTTCTGGTTGCCAGAGCTACAAGTTTCTAGCGCTGAGTTGTCTAAAGAAGAAAAAAATAAGATTAGTCATCGTGGACAAGCGATGCAGTTATTTAGAGAGAGCTTGCAGAAGTAAAACTTTATATAACATTTATGTATTTTAACGTTAAAGCCATTTGCTATCGTGCTAGGCGACATGGATGTCGCCCGTCGAACTGCGACATCAAGGATGTGTCGTCAGTTCGACAAATGGTTTTGTTACTTTTGACGAAACAAAAGTAAATATTGCCTATATACACAAAACAAGCATAAGAGGTGGATCAGGAAATTTGAACAACACTTATAAGTGATATTTTGCTCCCCAAATGATGTTATAAACATCAATATATGGAGTATTTTATGGCACGTAGACCAAGAAGAAATCATTCAAATGATTTTAAAGCTAAGGTAGCACTTGCTGCGATTAAAGCAGAAAAAACACTTGCTGAATTGAGTGCTGAATTTGATGTTCATCAAAACCAAATTATCGACTGGAAAAATCAACTGATTTCAGCTTCCTCGCAAGCTTTCGATCAATCAAAAGCTCCAACAGAACCACCCATCGATCTAAAAAAACTACATGCAAAAATCGGTGAGCAGGCATTAGAAATTGATTTTTTAGAAGGTGTGTTGAAGAAACTGGGCCGCTTCAACCACAAAAGTTAATCGATGACTCACTTCAGATTTCAGTATCTAAGCAAGCTCAGCTGCTGAAAGTCTCCCGTGGTTGTTATTACTATCGCCCAAAACCTGTGAGTGCATCAGATCTGAAGCTGATGCGCTGTATGGATGAGTTACATATGCAATACCCTTTTGCAGGTAGCCGTATGATGCGTGATTTGTTGAATCGTCAAGGACATCATATAGGACGACGTCATACACGTACTTTAATGAAGAAAATGGGCATTAATGCGTTATATTGCAAACCAAATTTAAGCCAGGCTAATCAAGCTCACCGCAAATATCCATATCTGCTCAAAGGATTGGCTATTCAGCGCAGTAATCAAGTGTGGTCTACGGATATAACGTATATCCCTATGGCAAAAGGCTTTGTTTATTTATGTGCTGTGATTGATTGGCATAGCCGCAAGGTACTTGCGCATAGAGTATCGATTAGTATGGAGGTTACATTTTGCATAGAAACATTAAATGAAGCTATTGAAAAATATGGTCGACCTGAAATATTTAATACAGACCAAGGCAGTCAGTTTACCAGTGATGCATTTATTGATGTATTGAAATCAAATGGCATTCAAATCAGTATGGATGGTAAAGGTCGATGGGTTGATAATGTGATGGTTGAACGATTATGGCGGAGCGTTAAATATGAAGAGGTGTATCTCAAAGCCTACAGCAATGTTTTGGATGCGAAGAAGCAATTAAACGCATATTTTGAATTTTATAATTTGAAACGACCTCATTCGAGTCTGGACAAAATGACTCCAGATGAGTTTTACTATGACCAGCTACCACAACAAAATAAGGTAGCTTAACTAGAGCAGAGTATCACTTATAAATAAGCTTTTAGTTGTTCAAACATGTGGGACCACCTCTATATAACCACTATTAAAAGGCAGTCTGATCTAAACATCTTACTTAGAAATAAAGATGTAAAAACACTGCATAAATCGCAATACACACACAACTCACAATCGTCCCTGAGGCGATATAAGCCGCAGATCTACCCGTCCCTTGATAATGTGTTTCTAAGGCTACAATATTAGCTGCTGGTGGCAAGCAAAACATTAAAAACATTACACCAATATGCTGATTTATATTTGGAATCGGTAAAAATCTATAACTTAATCCACAAAGTACAAATCCACAGGCTACTTTAAATGCTTGAGCTTTTGTACTGTAAATTAAATCTTTTGCATAAACTCTGGTACGGCGTAGCCACATTCCAAGCACACACATACCTGCAAAAGTCATCGCAAATTTAGCAACCTCATAAACCCAATGTATAGCAGGGCTTTCGATATGCTGGGCCCCTAAAAGTCTGAGCACAACAGCACAAAATATTGATATACAAGGTGGCGACGTTAAAACCTTTTTTAATATATTGAGCTTACTTTGCGGTGCTGTAGTAACAGCAGTCACAGCCCAAGCATTGCCAAAAAGCGACATCCCAATATATAAAGCAACAATCGGAGCAGTTGCTTCAGGGCCAAATAAAGCCATAGCGAAAGGAAAACCAAGCCATCCCATGTTGGTATAACTTACGCAAAGCGCCAATAAGCGGTCTTTAAATAAAGCCAAATAAGCAAAGAAAATAATGAATGCCGACCCAAAACTAAAGAGCATTAAGCTCAAACTTCCCGATTGATAAAAAACCATGTTGTAAATAATTACAACCGGAATCAGGAGTCGTGCAAGCCAAGCTGAAAGAATAGGTTTTACGGTTTCTGAAATGGAGGTTTGAGCAAGTAGAAGTCCTGTGATAAATGCCAATACAGGCAGTAGTAATGCCACGTTCTCTCCTCTCACTCGTCAAAATCAGCTTGTTATGCTACACCTTTTAATTTTGAAATGTATGGTCTATTTCAAGTAAATTCGTCTAAGAAAGAAGCTCAATAAAACTTAAAAATCCTTCCAAAAAATATCTTTTAAAAACTGATCATAAGTGTCTACTTATAAATATTGTCTTAAAAATGAAATATAAGTGTCACATTCTTGTCATGGCAACCTGTTGAGATAAAGCGAACTAAAAAGAGGTATAAAATTATGGCCGGTTTATCTATTTGGCATGTCGTCATTTTCGCAATTGTAGTTATTTTATTGTTCGGTACATCTAAATTAAAAAATATTGGTAAAGATGTTGGCGGTGCAGTAAGAGACTTTAAAAAATCAGTTCGTGAAGAAGACGAAGCTGCATCTTTAAATACTCCTCGTACAATCGATGCACAAGTTAAAACATCTGAAAGCACATCAGTGAAAAGCTAAAGGTTTGACCCATGCTTGATGTAGGAATGACAGAGCTACTCTGTTTTGCAATTATTGCAATTTTAGTTTTAGGTCCAGATAAGCTTCCCGAAGCTGCACGCTTTGCAGGCCGCTGGTATGTTCGACTAAAACGCTATATTACCAATCTGCAAAACGAGATTGATCAGGAGCTGCGTCTTTCTGAGTTCCGCAAAGAAATGCAAGAGGAACTTAACCGCATCGAAGCATTGGAACGAAAAGTACAGCAACAGCTTGAAGAAATACAAAAACAGCAGATTTCAGAACATTTAGAAGTTACTGAAACGCCTAAAACAACACCAAAGCCTATTCGGAAATGTATTCCTATATCAGACCATTACAAAGTACCGTATGTTGCTAAACCTACGCCTTTAGTGACTCAAACTGATATTGCAGAAACATCTCCTGTTGAATTGAAGATTGCCGTATGAACCAACTACCTTCAACCACTGTAAATAGTCAAGAAAACTTAGACCAAATGCCAATCATGAATCATTTGGTTGTTTTAAGACGCCATTTATTCAGGATTGTAGGGGTAACATTATTCTTATTCTTTTGTTTATTACCCTTTCGAAATAATACTTACCAATTATTATCTGAGCCTTTAAGGTTACAACTTCCTGCATCATCTTCAATGATTGCAACAGATGTAACAGCAACCTTTATGGCGCCATTTAAACTTAATTTATTTGTCGCACTTATGCTTGCAATGCCATTTATTCTTTATGAAATATGGTCTTTTGTTCGCCCTGCGCTTTATCAAAAAGAACGCCATTTAGCGCTACCGTTACTGATTGGTAGTATTGTCCTATTTTATGCAGGTGTCGCTTTTGCTTATTACATTACCTTGCCTGCAATATTACATTTCTTTATTAGCGTTTCACCTGAAACAGTAGCACCAATGACAGATATTAATAGTTATTTAAGCTTCTGTTTAAAGCTATTTTTGGTATTTGGTGTGACCTTTGAGATTCCTATCGCGACCTTGCTACTCATTTTGATTGGTGTAGTAAATACGCAAAGCCTTGCTGAAAAAAGACGTTTTATTATTGTGGGCTGTTTTTTTGTTGCAATGTTTATTACCCCACCAGATGCGATTTCAATGGTGATGTTAGCTATTCCAATGTGGTTACTTTTTGAAATAGGTCTACTGTTCGGTAAGATTCTTGAGAAGAGAAAAAGCCAGACTGCTGAATAATTTAAAACCTCTTTTTAAAAGCCCGAATATTAAAATTTGGGCTTTTTACTTTTAAATAGCCTTAATTAATCAAAACCATAAACTGTCTTCAAAGTGACTTAAAAATGTAAGAAAAGTGTCATTTCCAATCCATAGAATCGACTCAACAAATATACACACAAAAGTTACGGATTTATTATGACAACTGCTTCTAACCACCCAACACGTCGCGATATTTTAAAATGGTTTACGGGGATTCCTTTTCTTCCATTAGGTGCGATGGCTACGGCAGCAACGTTAGCAGGCTGTAATGACAGCAATAATGATTCAGATGTTGTTACTCCACCACCAACAGTAAACTTTAAAAACGCAACCTTTACATCAATGGCAGCGCCATCTTTAGCTAACCCAGCGGCGAT
Source organism: Acinetobacter nosocomialis (assembly GCF_041021905.1). Classification (NCBI taxonomy): domain Bacteria; kingdom Pseudomonadati; phylum Pseudomonadota; class Gammaproteobacteria; order Moraxellales; family Moraxellaceae; genus Acinetobacter; species Acinetobacter nosocomialis. The sequence continues at coordinate 535,287 of NZ_CP157432.1, read as the reverse complement.
GGCAACCACAACTGTTGCATCAAGCCTTTCAATTAATTGGGAAGATGGCTCAAAAACTGACTACACATTAGCGTATAAGCCTTTCTTTACCACAGGTGATTTGGTTGCAGACGGTAAAGGTGGAAAAATTCTGGCGGGTGGTTATGTTGATATTAATAATCAACCAATTATTGATAAGTCAAAACCAGGTCAAGAACGTCAATTCTTCTCTGACTGTCCGGACGGAAGCTCTTTAATTAGCTTTAAACAAGCAACAGGCCGTGACTTTACCGATGCAGACAAACAAGCTTTAGGTGTTACTGGCAACCCTGTATTTCACGTAGTTCAATTTGAATATACGACTCGTGACCAAAGCTTAGCGTCTATGTATGGTTTACTACCATCTCCAATTGCGATTTTAACTTTAGACCAAGACCCTAAAACTGGTCATTTAACCCTTGTTAAATACCACAATGTTGATACCTCTAAAGTAAACGGTTTATGGATCACGTGTGGTGCAAGTTTATCTCCATGGGGAACTCACCTGTCGAGTGAAGAATATGAACCAGATGCAAACAATGTTGCTGGAAGCTATTTACCAGTATTTAGCAAAAACTTATTTGGCGACAGTACAAAAGGTAATCCTTACCACTACGGTCACTTACCAGAAGTTACTGTAAATACGGATGGTACAGGTTCAATCAAAAAACATTACTGTTTAGGTCGTATCTCTCACGAACTTATTCAAGTTATGCCAGATAACCGCACTGCATTGATGGGTGATGATGCAACAAATGGCGGTTTATTCATGTTTGTTGCAGATAAAGAAAAAGACTTATCTGCGGGTACGCTCTATGTTGCTAAATGGAAGCAAACCTCAGGTGTAGGTGCTGGTGCCGGTGATATTTCTTGGATTAACCTTGGTCATGCAACAAGTGCTGAAGTAAAGAGCTGGGCTGATCAATATAAGATTACCGACCTGATGGATGTAAAAACGTCTGATCCAAAAGATGCAAGCTACACCAAAATCCGTTATAGCGGTAAAGACAACTGGGTAAAACTTGTACCTGGTAAAGAACGTGAAGCGGCTTTCTTAGAAACGCATCGTTATGCAGCCTTGGTTGGTGCAAGTATGGGCTTTACTAAGATGGAAGGCACAACTGTAAATATCAAAGATAAAATCGCTTACTCTGCGATGTCTTATGTACAGTCTTCTATGGTTGATAAAACTACTGATATTCAAGTACAAGGTCCAAAAGCTGGTGCAATTTACGCACATACGTTAAAAGGCAGCCAAGTTGATAACAAAGGTCAGCTTATTAACAGTGAATGGGTATCGACTCATATGGAACCACCTGCAGCTTTAGTGGGTGAAGACCTAACAACTGCTGATGCTTTAGGTAATACTGCAAATGCAGATAAAATTGCCAACCCAGACAACATTAAGTTCTCTGAAAATTTACGTACCCTCTTCATTGGTGAAGATAGTGGTATGCACGTAAATAACTTCTTATGGGCATATAATGTTGATACCAAACAATTAAGCCGTATCTTATCAACACCTGCTGGCGCAGAATCTACAGGTTTGCACGCAGTTGACTCTGTAAATGGTTGGACTTACATCATGAGTAACTTCCAGCACCCTGGTGACTGGGAATCTCCATTACACGATAAAGTAAAAGCAACGCTTGATCCTCTTGTTCGTGCAAACTACAAAGATCGTTTTGCAGCAGCAGTTGGCTATATTACAGCTGACCCTATCGCACCATCTGTTGTGAAGAAATAATTCTTAGCGCAACTCAAAAGAAGCCTGCTTTATGCAGGTTTCTTTTATTTAAAAGCATTCATAAAAATAAAAGGCCCTTTTCTTTTTTGACTAAACGATCAAATTTTTCATTAAGTTATCATTAAAACGTCAAGACCTCGTCATATTCAAAATTTAAGCTAATCAAGACTTTTAGAAAAAACTTATTTTGAATTAGGAATTTAATATGAACGATTTGACGCCATATCATGAAGATCAGGAATTAGACAACAACACTTCAGACAATATTCACTTTCGTGATGTTTTAGATCAATATGTGAGCCGTCGTAGCCTCATTACTAAAGCAGCAAGCGGTGCTGTGGCATTAACTTTAGCCTCTACTTTAACGGGCTGTAATGATAATAACGATGACTCTGGTTCTAATAACGGTGGAACTGCTCCAGTCGATCCAAACAAAAAGCCTGAAAAACTTACCTTTACGCCAGTTGCTAAAAATTTAAAAGATATTGTGACCGTACCAGAAGGTTACGAAGTAAATGTAATTTACGCTTTAGGTGATTCTCTTAATCCTTCTTTTGGTGATTGGGACGATAACAATATTCCATCTGGTCCAAGCTTCCAGTTTCGCTCAGGTGACTGCCATGATGGTATGCACTATTTTGGTTTAAACACATTAACAAACCGTTTTGATGACACTGTTTCAGCACAAGGTTTATTGGTGATGAACCACGAATATATCAACCAAACCTTTCTACACCCTAAAGGTCCGACCAAAGTTGATGGACGCCGCCCAGAAGACGAAGTCATTCGTGAAACCAATGCCCATGGGGTTTCTGTAGTTCATATCAAAAAAGACCCTGCTACTCAAAAAGTCGAAGTTGTAAAAAACTCTATTTTTAATAGACGCATTACAGGTTCTACAGTCATGGACTTCGCTGGTGCCGCGGCAGGATCTAACTTACTTTCGACGCGTTTTTCGCCTGCTGGTCGCCAGACTCGTGGTACACACAACAACTGTGGTAATGGCTATACACCTTGGGGAACATACTTAACCACGGAAGAAAACTTCATTGGTTATTTTGCGCGTAGTACAACTGATGATGCGCTACGTACTCCAGAAGAAATTATTGCTCTTAAACGCTATGGTCTTAAAGCAGGATCAAGCTCTCGCTACGGTTGGGAAACCGCAATTGGTCAAGTAGAGGCGCAAGACCTATATGACCGCTGGAATGCCGATGTAAAAGCAGCTCAAGCAACTCAAGATTACCGCAATGGACCAAACACATTTGGCTGGATGGTCGAAATTGACCCATTTGATAACCGCCAAAATCCGGTTAAACGCACATCATTAGGCCGTTTTGCCCATGAAGACAGTGCATGCCGTGCCGTAGCAGGTCAACCAATCGCATTTTATATGGGGGATGACTCTCGTGGCGAATATATCTATAAGTTTGTTTCAACCGCAGTGTGGGACACAAAAGATATAAACGGCGGTTATGCAGCCGGTGACAAATACATGAACTCAGGTAAGTTGTATGTTGCCAAGTTTAATAACGATGGTTCAGGTCAATGGATTGAACTTGCCTACGGTAAAAATGGTTTAAATGAAAGTAACACTACCTATCCATTTAAATCTCAGGCAGAGGTAGTCACTTTTGCACGCTTGGCAGCAGATTCAGTCGGAGCAACTAAAATGGATCGTCCAGAGTGGGCTACAGTTAACCCAATCAATGGCGAAATCTATGTCACACTTACAAACAACTCAAACCGTGGAAAAGATTACCCTACAGATGCGGCTAACCCTCGTAACTATACCGATCTGTATGCAGGCACAAAAGAACAAAAGGGAAATGTGAACGGTCATATCATCCGTTTTAGAGAAGCCGATGACAAAACCACTGCTGAAACCTTCAAATGGGATATTTATCTGTTCGGTGCAGAAGCTTCGATGGCTTCAAATATCAATTTGTCAGGCTTAACAGACAATAACGACTTTTCATCTCCAGATGGTATGTGGTTTGACCCACGCGGTGTTCTCTGGATTGAAACAGATGACGGCGCTTATACAGATGTCACCAACTGTATGATGCTTGCTGCCCTACCAGGACAAATTGGTGATGGTGGTGCGGCAACTACTTCAAATGGTCAGCAAACCATAACAGGTGCTAAAGTTACAGACGCAACATTACGCCGTTTCTTAGTTGGACCAAAGCAATGTGAAATTACTGGTATTGCCATGACACCTGACTACAAAGCTATTTTCATTAATGTTCAGCATCCTGGTGAAGACTCGGCAAGTTATGCAAAACCAGAAAGTAACTGGCCTGCCACACAAAAAGATCCAAGCAACAAAACTGCCCGCCCACGTTCGGCAACTGTAGTTATTACCCGTAAAGATGGCGGTGTTATTGCTGGTTAATTGATTTCTTCCTAGAAAATGCCGATCAAGTGATCGGCATTCTTTTAACGGTTTAGAGGCACCTGCTGCTGTACAATTTGGCCGCTATGTTCGCCTTGCTGGGTCTTTTCCAACCAAATCCATTCATTATTGGTCATTCTTAAAAAATTCGAACACCGGGTTCCATATACTGGACTTTGAATAAAAGTCGATGATAGCAACTCTTCCATTTCTGGTTGAATGCCTGTATTTGGCAACAATGCTGTGGTGACCTTGCGCTCATCTTCTAAAATATCCCACGCTGCATGTTGCAAGCTTAACTCTTTTGTTTTGTGCTGATGCATAGGCAAGAACTCTTGCGTAAAACGTGTGCGTAAATGTCTGGTTTTCTCCCAGTGATCGGACATTAAACCATTCGAAACCACATAAACACCGTTGGCTAATACTTGAGGAGCCTCACCACGATTGCTCATGTAGACCGCTTGATCGGCAGTCCCCATAAACAGGTTAAAACCAGCAAAGTTCTGTTGCCGTTGTTCTAATTGCTGAGCAAAGCGAATCGGTAATAAATCAGACTCTAAAAAAGCCTGAACCAAATGACCACGAGAAGTTTCATATTGTTTTTTATCACGTCCATCACGGAAATTAGTTAACACAGCCCATCGGCCCTGCGGCGTAACACCCATCCAAGTACCACCGGACTGTAAGTCTTGCCCTGCAATGATTGGCGTATGTTCCCATTGATGCAACAATGCTGTTGGTCGGTGATAAAACTCATCACGGTTTGAAATCAGACACAAGGGCATATCATCCAGAACATGCCATGCTAAAGCCACAATACACATTGATTCTTGTTCCCTATGTTTACACATTGAATGTACAACATTTTTCACATCATTCCGCTACAATCTGTCAAAACGTAAGATCAAGGAGCAGCAATGCTGACCTATCCTAATATCGATCCGGTCGCAATACATCTAGGACCTCTTCAAGTCCATTGGTATGGACTCATGTATTTATTGGCATTTTTATGTGCTTGGGGACTCGCTTCCTACCGTGCCAAACAGCGTGATGGCTGGACATCGGACATGGTTTCCGATCTGGTGTTTTACGGCGCCTTAGGGGTTGTACTCGGCGGACGTATCGGCTATGTGCTTTTCTATGAGTTTGATAAATTCCTTGAAAACCCGATCTGGCTCTTCCAAGTCTGGACAGGTGGTATGAGCTTCCACGGCGGCTTCTTAGGCGTCATGATTGCAATGCTATTCTGGTGTAAAAAATATCAAAAAACATGGTTCCAGACACTCGACTTTATTGCCCCTTGTGTACCGACAGGCTTAATGTTTGGACGCTTCGGTAACTTTATTGGTGGAGAATTATATGGTCGTGCGGTTACAGATCCGAATTATCCGTTCGGCATGATTTTCCCAACCGACCCATTACATTTAGTTCGTCACCCTTCTCAAATTTATCAAGCGCTTTGTGAAGGTCTAATTCTATTCATTGTTTTGTGGTGGTTTAGCTCAAAACCACGCCCACGTATGGCCGTATCTGCCCTATTTTTAATGGGTTATGGTGTTGCACGCTTTGTGATGGAATTCTTCCGTCAACCAGATGCTGACCAAGGTTTTATCTTGTTTGGTTGGATGACGAAAGGACAAATCCTCACCGTTCCAATGCTACTCATTGGCCTTTGGATGATGTGGTATGCCTACCAAAAGAAAATTTATGACTGGGGTCCTCAAAAGAACAGTTAACATCTAAATCAGAGGAGTTTCGGCTCCTCTTTTTTATGCTACAGTTTTTATCTCCCAAGAAAGAAGATTCGCCATGCTGGAATTCTGGTTTAACAAGCAAGTCCCGACTTTTAAAAAATTAATGATCTTAATTATTACCCTCTTAATCTGTATTGGGTTATATCAATATCAACCATTGCCTTTAGATACTATTTTAATGTTTACAGGAACTGGGGTTATTTTTTTAATCTGTCGTTACTTTAAATTGCATTTTGCTCAAAGTAACCCAACCGGTTTACTTTACCGCCTATTTACGTGGGTGCCTATTGCCCTCTTGTTTGCACTTATTTTTGTAAAAACCATGCCTAACTTACTGATCTGGGGCGTTCAAGGCATCGCATTTATGGCGCTTGCTGCTTTTATTTTTTCACCCCAATCGTTATTTAACAAATAGGCTCATTTTTTATGTTGGCTTATTGGTATAACGCACCGCGTCACATCAAACTCATCTTCATTATTGTCGTTTGTGCTGCAATTTATGCAGCCAATCAAGTTCAGCCTTTATCGTCGACTTACACTGTTCTTAGCCTCGTGTTAGGGTTCGGGCTTCATTTCGGGCAATATTTACAAACAAAAATTCCAGAGCACAGCTCATATAAATCTAAACTCCAGTTTCTGCTTAGAATTTACCCTCTCATTATTGTTGTTATTGTGATGTGGTTATTGCCCCCTCAACACAATTGGATCGCAACAATACAAGCTTTAGGCTTTGTACTGGTTGGATTTTTTCTTGTTTCAATTTATCAAAATCGTGCCAAGCGTTTTTAAGCATAAAGTTTAGCTCGTTTTTACTATTCCTAAAGCATGCTATTATCTTCCACGGTTTATTGATCCATGAACCGTCTCCCTTTTATTTTATGGAATTAATCCGAACTCGAGAGTGTTATGCGTGCATATTTAGACCTTCTACAACATATCCTTGATAATGGCGGTGACAAAGGCGACCGTACAGGCACAGGAACCCGTTCTGTATTTGGTCATCAAATGCGTTTTGATCTCTCTAAAGGTTTTCCTTTACTCACCACAAAAAAAGTTCACTTTCGTTCTATCGTGATTGAGTTACTTTGGTTCTTAAAAGGCGATACTAACGTTAAGTACTTACAAGACAATAAAGTCACTATTTGGGATGAATGGGCAACAGCAGAACAAACTGCCCGTTTCGGCCGCCCAGAACATGAGCTTGGCCCAGTTTATGGCCATCAATGGCGTAATTTCGGCGCAACCAAGAATGCCGATGGTACTTATAACCAAGATGGTTTTGACCAAATTAAATGGTTAATTAATGAAATTAAAACCAACCCAAATTCACGCCGTTTAATTGTCTCTGGCTGGAACCCAAATGAGGCCGGACAAGTTGCTTTACCGCCTTGCCACACACTCTTCCAATTTTTTGTACAAGACAACAAGTTGTCATGCCAGCTTTATCAACGTAGTGCTGACGTATTCTTAGGCGTGCCATTTAATATTGCCAGCTATGCCCTACTCACCCATATGATTGCTCAGGTGTGTGACTTAGGTGTTGGTGATTTTGTTTGGACAGGTGGCGATACGCATCTTTATGCCAACCATTTTGAGCAGGCAAAACTACAATTGACGCGTGAGCCATTAGCACTTTGCCAATTAAAACTTAATCCGGAAGTTAAAGATATTTTCGACTTCAAATTTGAAGATATCGAGATTGTAGGTTACGAGTCACATCCGGCAATTAAAGCACCAGTTGCAGTATAACGACGGCTTAAATTTCATTAGATTACGGTTTAGAGAATAAGATTATGGCATGGCAAAATGTAGAAGTTGTCCACGTTGTCGCAATGGACAAAAATCACTGTATTGGTAAAGGCAATGCGTTGCCATGGCATATCTCTGCCGACTTAAAACATTTTAAAGAAATCACACAAGGTGGTGTGGTGATCATGGGCCGCAAAACCCTTGAGTCTATGGGCCGTGCTCTACCGAACCGTGTGAACTGGGTAATTACCCGTGACATTAACTGGCATTTTGACGGCGTAAAAATTGCGTATTCAATTGAAGATGCTTTAAATGCTGCTTTAGAAGATGCCAAAAACACCGAAAAGCAAGCTTTATTCATTATTGGTGGCGGTGAAATCTTTAAGCAAACCTTGTCAATTGCAGACCGTCTTGAGCTCACTCATGTTGACTTAGATGTACAAGGTGATGCACATTATCCAACTATACCGAGTGAATTTCATAAAACTGCAAGCGAACAGCAAGTAGATGAAAAATCAGGAACTTCATTCGAATTTGCCACTTATAAAAAATAATTTTCTGGTCGCCTATGCACAATATTGGAACGCGTGAATTTATTATCGCCCTCGCTTTCGGCGCTTTACATAGTTTATTCACGTTGTTTATTGTGCTTTCCAGCATTTGGGTATGCTTAGCCTTATGGGTGCAACAACCTTTTGGCTGGTTAGGCAGCCGTATTATTATCGGCATATGGATTGCCTTTGCTCTAAGTATGGCAGGCTTATATTTTAATGGGCATATCATTAGCCGTCGTACAGACGTTTTAATCTACCTGTTAGCTTTTGCCTGCTCTTTGGTTTGGTACTTTTCGATTACTGCACGTCAAGACCGTGACTGGAACCCTGAAGTTGCCAATATGTTAAGTTACGAAAAACACGGCAGTGTTATTACTTTGCACAATGTCCGTAACTTCAACTGGCATCCAGATGGAACCTATGATGTCCGTTGGGAAACCCGTACTTTTGATCTAAACCAGTTAAATGGCATAAATATCATTACCTCTTATTGGATGGGGCCACAAATTGCCCATACACTGGTCAGTTTCGAATTTAAAAATCAACAACCTTTAGTTTTTTCCATCGAAATTCGAAAAGAAAAGACTGAAGAGTTTTCAGCAATTGGTGGCTTCTTTAGAAAATATGAACTGAGCTTAATTGCATCTGATGAAAAAGATATTGTCTACACACGTAGCAACATTCGTAAAGAGCAAGTTTATAATTTCCCGGTCAATATGCCTCGCTCTGAACAAAAAGCACTATTTTTAGAATATCTTAAAAAGTCAGATGAGCTACGTGCACAGCCAAAATGGTATAACACCCTCACAAGTAATTGCACAACCTTGATTTTTAATATGGTTCAAGCCATTAACCCATATCAACTCCCTAAAGATTATCGGTTAATTGCGTCTGGTTACTTACCTAATTATTTATACGATCTTAAAGCACTTAATCAAAATATTAGTTTAAAACAGTGGTATCAAATCGCACATATCAATCCACGTACTGAGCATTTTGAACAACTTTCAGATCAGAGTAGTGAACACTTCTCTCAAATTGTGCGACAAGGTTTACCCAAAGCTGACTAGAGTCTGCTTGATATTTTATAAACTCATTTTCGCCAAATATTAGAAGAACACTTTGAGAGCATTGAATATGATCTGCAAAAATTACAAAGTAATTCCAAAACTTATTCAATTTGTAAGTTAACCAGTTTTCTAATAAAGGAAAATAATCATGATAGAAAAAATTACACCATTTAGTATTTCTAAAGTATTTAATGCACCTCGTGATCTTGTATTCAAGGTACATACTGATATTAATCACTTACAAAATTGGATGAGTCCAAAAAATTTCAAAATCATTCATACCTCAATGGATTTTAGAGTTGGTGGCACTTATCACTATGGATTAGAAGGACCCGATGGAACACAAATGTGGGGTAAGCAAGTGTTTCGTGAGATTGTACCTAATGAGCGATTAATGTTTATTCAATCTTTTTCAGACAAAGACGGTAACAACACACGACACCCTATGTCACCGACATGGCCATTAGAAATGTTAGCAACCACAACTTTTGAAGATATTGATAATAAAACAAAAGTCACAATTACTTGGCAACCGTGGAACTCTGACGATATTGGTAACTCAACTTTTGATTCTGCACGCGATGGAATGACGCAAGGATTTAATGGAACATTCTCCAATTTAGAAGCTTATTTAAAAACCCTTTAAATATAGAGGATCTGTTGGTGGCTATCGAAAACTAAATAAGTTATTCTCTTTTTCTTTACTTTTTTATACACGCTTTACTTTGTAATCTAGATAGATAGACCCTATTGTAATAGGCAGGAAATAGAGGGAAAAACAATGCAACAGGCATTATTTGGCGGCGGCTGTTTTTGGTGCGTCGAAGCCGTATTTTTACAAATACGTGGTGTAGAAAAAGTAACAAGTGGTTATGCTGGTGGGCATACAACTCAGCCAACTTATGAGCAAGTATGTCAAGGTGACACTCAGCATGCTGAAGTAGTTCTCATCGACTTTGATGAACAACAAGTTACATATTCTCAGTTACTTGATGTGTTCTTTGCAACGCATGATCCAACGACCTTAAATCGCCAAGGTAATGATATTGGTACTCAGTACCGCTCTGTTATTTACTATTTTAATGAAGAGCAAAAACAGGCAGCAGAACATACGATTCAAACGTTAAAAGATGACGATCTTGATATTGTGACTGAGCTATCTCCTGCCCCTACATTCTATCCAGCCGAAGAATATCATCAGAATTACTATGCAAAGAATCCTTCACAAGGTTATTGCAACTTTGCGATTCCACCTAAGCTATTAAAGCTATATAGTAAATTCCAGCATCTAATGAAAGATCAATAAATTAGAGCAATAAAAAAGCAACCGACTTGGTTGCTTTTTTATTGAGTAAACTAAATTTTAGTTTTCACTTACAAAGGCAATATCGCTCAGTCCGGCTTCACTGGCGCGAGACATTACCTGAGCTACCGTATCGTACTTCGACTCTTTATCAGCACGAAGTTGAACGGTTGGTTTAACCGCGCCTTGACCTGCTTCTTGGAAACGTTTTTGAAGCTCATCAAGACTAATTACTTGAGTATCCCAAGCCACTTCACCATTTGCATTGATACTAATCGTAATTGCTTTTGGTGGTGGATCAATAATTTCAGCAGTTGTTTTAGGCAGTGTTAATGGAATCGATGGGTTGGCAACTGTTGCTGTGACCAAAAAGATGATCATTAACACCAACATAATGTCGATTAGCGGAATGAGGTTCATCTCATTTATGCCACTATCGTGGTCTTCACCCAATTGAAAAGCCATTAAGCTTGACCTCCAACATAACTTTGCTCTGCAGTTTTAACATCAGACTTTACAGTTGAGTCTTGCTGCAACATGGTGTCGATTAACAAACTGTGTGCTTGATCTTGTAAATCATGAGCAAGACCACGATTAGCACGTACACAAATGTTATAAGCCAATACCGCAGGAATCGCAACTGCAAGACCAAGACCAGTCATAATAAGTGCTTCACCTACTGGTGTAGCCACCTGAGCCAAACCTGCTTGTCCGCTCTTACCTACAGCAACCAGCGCGTGGAAAATACCCCATACCGTACCAAACAAACCAACAAATGGTGCAATTGAAGCAATTGTTCCTAAAACAGAAATACCTTTCTCAGCATTGACTTTTTCAGCAGAAATTTGGCGCAATAGTGCTTGCTCTGCAACTGCTTTACGCTGTTCAAAACTCAAAGGCTGTAACTTTGCTTTTAGCGAACTAATAGCTTTAGAGAGTTGAGCGTAAGCTTGTTGTTTTAATTGGCGAGTCCCCATCAAACGTAAGATGAAAACTGTCCAGGTAGCAATCGACATTGCCAATAAGATGAAATACAGAGTTTTACTCACTGCATCTGCATGTTGCCAATAGATTGAAAAGTTCATATTAGAACTCCTGATTAAGGTTAGCCGTTGGGACTCAAATTCATTTAAGGGGTTAAATCAAAGGGTTGCTCGGCTTTAATTGGATAAGCAACACCGTTTTCCATGTAAGGTTTAAATTTTGCACCACGTACAGCACGGACAACTTTGTCATCTAGACTTGAAATGCCACTGCTTCGTGTTACACGTACGTTGGTAATCTTACCTTTTTCATCGGCTTCAATCAGTACAACAACCGAACGCGCTTCGCCTTGTAAATCTTTTGGTGAAACAGTCAAACGTGGTGAACGGCTCCACTGCACACCTGAACCACCAATTGAAACATGTTTTGGTGATGGATCTGGCGCAGGTTGAGCTTTAGGTGCTTCTTGCACCACTGGCTTTGGCTTTTCAACGACTTTTTCAGTCACAGTAGTTGTTGGGGTCACTACTTTTGGTTCAACTTTAGGTTCTGTCTTTACTGCTTGTTTAGGAGTTTCAGCCTTTTTCACCTGCTGAATTTTTTCCACTGGTTTAGGCGGCGTCACAGGTTTCTCAACAACCTTAACTTCTTTCACTTCTTTTTTAGGTTCCGGCTTTTTAGGCGGTTCTTTCGGTTTCGGTGGTAAAGGTTTTGGTTGTTCTTGAATTTTTACAAAGCGGACTTGTAAAGGCTTCTTATCAATTGGCTTTAGTTCAGCAGGCTTAATGTGGCTAACTGCCCATAAGACCCCGATATGACCAATTGCAACCGCAATTAGTGCCGTGATGACTTTCTTTTTCATCGGATTGGGAGAGTTTAAGGCTGCGGAAGATTGACTCATAAGAATCTAATTACCTAATGGATGATGAAGTCGACTTCAATTTATAGAAACGATTTCAAACATCGGATAGAACAATAAAGTGCCACAATAATAAATGAGAAGTGTTTTCATTTGCAACTACTTTTTTGCGAAAACACTTTCCAGTATTGTGCGATCTAACTTCATAAAGTGATATCACTTTACTTTTCTCATGTTTAGACAATGCACTAAAACTTGTTGGTTTCAGATACTACTTATCAAATCGTGCTCAACTTAAAAAAACATTAAGCAGCTATATTGAATGTAATCAATGAAACCTCAAATCATAGTTATGTTATAACATTTTAATTTTATTTTAGCCATAAAAAAGCACACTCAAAAGTGTGCTTTTAAAAATATGAGGTAATTAGAAAACAACCGTCTTATTACCATCTACAATGATTCGATCTTCTAAATGCCATTTGACAGCACGAGCTAACACATTACGTTCCACATCTTCGCCAAGCTCACGTAACTGCTCAACATTATAATCGTGGCTCACACGTTCAACGTCTTGCTCAATAATTGGGCCTTGGTCTAGATCAGCAGTCACATAGTGAGCTGTTGCACCAATCAACTTCACACCTTTTTCATAGGCTTGCTTATATGGATTTGCCCCAACGAAAGCAGGTAAGAATGAGTGGTGAATATTGATGATTTTCATTTCCCATTTAGAAACGAAATCTTCACTTAAAATCTGCATGTAACGCGCTAGAACTAATAAGTCATTACCCTGCATCATTTCATGAATTTGAGCATAGGCTTCTGCTTTATTGTCTTTAGTTACCTTAATCACAGTAAACGGAATACCAAAGTTTTCAACTGCTTCACGTAAATCTTCATGGTTAGAAATAACGTGGGTAATTTCACAAGGTAAAGAACCACGAGCATGGCGCCACAATAACTCAAGCAAAGCATGGTCGACTTTAGAAACTAAAATACCAACCTTTTTAACGTCATTTACAAAAGCAAGACGCCATTGCATGCCATAACGTTCAGCAACATTTACAGCGAAAGTCTGAATTAAAGCATCCTTACGTGACTGTAAATGATCAAGTTCAAATTCAACACGCATGAAATAACGCCCGCCTTGAGCTTCCGTCGCATACTGATCAAGCGCGGTAATGTTTGCACCTTGGTGGTACAAAAAGCTCGATACAGCCTGTACGATCCCAGGCTTGTCTTCACAAGTAATCAGTAAACGGGCTGTATTGGCAGTGGTCATATTCATTTGGTTAATATCACTTAATTGAGACAAAATTTTGATAAGCCGAGTATTCTAGCGCTCTAAATAAACAAGCACAACTATTCATCTTTTAAGGATGACAAGCTTGCAAAAAGATCAGAGGGTCCAAGTGATTCTAACAATTGTTCATAAGTCGCACGGCTTTCACCCATCAAATAAGGCCCTTCTAAGAAAACCATTTGACGTAATGCTTGCCAGACCCATTTCTCTTCAAGGTGATTGTTGTCACTAATATGCCCAGACATATATAGAAAGTTGGTCCAGTTCGTTAAGACAATCCAAAGGTTAATAATTAAAGCTTCAATTTCAGAAGCTGTCATTTTCATAAGTCCTGCATCAACAAAGGCCTGATAAATTCGTTGTCCTTGTTGCATCACCTGCCCCGCAAATCGCGGATAGATCTTCTTAAAGTCTTCGTTACTTTCAACTAAGTGATAAACATCACGATGAATAAAACGATAGTTCCATAACTGACCGCTGAGCACTTGAAAATAGTTAATTTTGTCATTGGTCGTTAATGGTCTGTCTTCAGGTAAAGATAGCATTTCCAAAGTCTCGACCTGATATTGATACATTAATTCTTTAATAATTTCATGCTTGTTTCGAAAGTGATAATACAAGTTTCCAGGACTAATGCCCAACTCTGCAGCAATATGATTGGTAGTGACAGACCGTTCGCCACGCTCATTAAAAAGCTGCAAACTGATTTGTAAAATCCGGTCTTTTGTCTTCAAAGCTTTAGGTAGAGACATTTTAATAACCTTCGTTAATTCATATGGTTAAGACTTGCGCACAGAAACCAACTTGACTCTTTAGAGTATTTACTCTAAAAAATAAGTATATCAGTATATTTGGTAAGTACCGATGAACAGTCAAACAAAAACAAATCCAGAGACTCAGGTTCCTTATGATGTTAAGCATTTACAAGATTTGCTTGAGCAGCAAAAGATTGCCTACTTACGTCATCCGGTACCCACTGCTAAAGAGCGTATTGATCGTTTAGCTCGTCTTAAAAGAGTCTTGGTAAAATATCAAGATCAGATTGCCGAAGCAATTAACCTTGATTATGGCAATCGTGCCATTATGGAAACCAAAATTGGTGAGTTACTTACCTGTCTTGAACAAATCAAGTATTACAGTAAGAACCTGACCGGATGGATGAAACCATCAAAACGCCATATCAGTGTATTACATCAGCCAGCAAAAGGTTGGGTACAATATCAACCAATGGGCGTAATTGGCATTATTACACCATGGAACTACCCGTTACTACTGTCTGTTGGTCCACTTATTTGTGCGTTGGCTGCAGGTAACCATGCCATGATCAAAATTTCGAGTGCTTCTCCAAATTTTGGACAGGTTCTTGAAAATGCACTTTCTGAAGCCTTCCCACAAGAGCTGGTTGCAGTGGTAAATGGCGGCGGCGTAATTTCTGATGCGTTTAGTCATTTGCCTTTCGACAAAATGATTTTCACTGGCTCGACTTCTGTTGGTAAAACCGTCATGGCAGCCGCAGCTCAAAATCTGGTTCCGGTTATTCTTGAGTTGGGTGGTAAATCCCCTGCTTTGGTACATGCTTCCGTAGATATGAAAGATGTCGCACAGCGTATTGCTGTAGGTAAACTATGGAATGCAGGCCAAACTTGTGTTGCGCCAGATCATATTTTCTTGCCACGCGGAAAAACTGCCGAGTTCATTGAAAACTTTAAATTGATTGTGGCCGGAATGTACCCACATTTCCGTAACAACCAAGACTACACCTCTATTATTAATGATAAACAGTACAACCGTATTCAGGGCTATCTCGAAAATGCCCGTGATCAAGGTGCGCGTATTGTTGAAGTTAATCCGCAAAATGAAATTTTAGATGATGTCCGCAAAATTGCACCGACTCTAGTGACTGGTGTAACAACTGCAATGGATATTATGCAAAATGAAATTTTTGGTCCTGTTCTACCAATTTTAGAATATGACCAAATCGAAGAGGTCATTGAGTTTATTAATAGTCGCCCGCGTCCTTTAGCAATGTATTATTTTGATTATGATCAGGCACGCGCTGATTATATCTCTCAACATACTCATTCAGGGCATTTCGGAATTAACATGGTGATTACCCATGTTGCGCAAGATGACTTGCCATTTGGAGGAATCGGCGCATCAGGTATGGGTAAATACCACGGACCTGAAGGCTTTTTTGGGCTGTCACATGAACGTTCGGTCATGTCAAATCCAAAACTTTATAGCTTGAAATACATTCTTCCACCGTTCAATAAACCAATTCATCGCTTCATTTCGAAAACCTTGTTGCGTTAACTGATCAAGGCATGATCTGTTACACTAGATCATGCCTCGTTTTTACCAATTTCGCTTGTCTTTTAATCGTATTTTTGGTATAAAACGCCCCTTGAATGAATTCATCCGTTTACATTTAGTATGACTGGCCACAGATTTGCTGTTGGCTAAATCAATGGAGTTACACCATGTCTAAGGTTTGCCAAGTTACCGGCAAGCGTCCAGTCGTTGGTAACAACGTCTCACACGCCAACAACAAAACCAAGCGCCGGTTCGAGCCGAACCTGCACCACCACCGTTTCTGGTTAGAAAGCGAAAAACGTTTTGTACGTCTTCGTTTAACCACTAAAGGTATGCGTATTATTGACAAATTGGGTATCGAAAAGGTTGTTGCAGACCTTCGTGCTCAAGGTCAAAAGATCTAAGGAGTCTGAGCAATGCGTGATAAGATTCGTCTCGTTTCTTCAGCTGGTACAGGTTATTTCTATACCACGACTAAAAACAAACGTACTATGCCGGAAAAAATGGAAATCAAAAAATTTGATCCAAAAATCCGTCAACACGTGATTTTCAAAGAAGCTAAAATCAAATAATTTTAGCGTCGAAAAAAACGACTTCTTAAAGAAGTCGTTTTTTTTTTGCATTTTTTTTATACCTGCCTTTTTGTTAAACTTTCTACATATTCCGCCTTGGCATTTTTTATGCTTGTCTTTAGCCTAACTCACGTAAAAGGAGTTTTTAGTGCCGCATGACGTAGATTTAATTATTTTACTTGCTGTTGGTTTCGGTGTTGCCCTCTTTTTTGGCTATATAGCCGCCCGACTACGACTTCCCCCTCTTATTGGCTACCTTATTGCCGGAATTATTATTAGTCCGAATACCCCCGGCATAGAAGCAGATATTCATCTTGCCAACCAACTTGCTGAACTCGGCGTAATGTTCTTGATGTTTGGCGTTGGGATGCATTTTTCATTAAATGATCTTTTACAAGTTCGTCGTATTGCCTTGCCGGGTGCAATTTTACAGATTGCTGTTGCCACCTTACTTGGTATTGGCGTTTCAATGTTATGGGGCTGGAGTTTTGGCTCCGCTCTGGTTTTTGGTTTAAGTCTGTCGTGTGCGAGTACTGTTGTCTTATTAAAAGCTTTAGGAGACCGCGGTCTTTTAGACTCTGTAAACGGTAAAATTGCTGTGGGTTGGCTGTTAGTTGAAGACTTAGTAATGGTACTTGTTTTAGTACTTCTTCCAGCTACAGCAGTTTTACTTGGTGGCAAAGCACCAGCAGGCGCGGAAGGTAACATTTGGTTAACGCTTGGAATCACCCTATTAAAAGTGATTGGCTTTATTGCGTTCATGCTCATTGTAGGCAAGCGTGTAGTGCCTATCATTATGCAGTTTGTTGCTCGCTTAGGTTCAAGAGAGCTATTTACGCTGACAGTCGTAGCTGCAGCTGTTTCAATCGCCTATGGCTCTTATGCTATCTTTGGCGTTTCAATGGCCTTAGGGGCCTTCTTTGCGGGTATGGTCGTAAAAGAATCAGACTTTAGCCATCGTGCAGAAGAAGAGACTCTTCCTCTACGTGAAATTTTCTCAATTTTATTTTTCGTTTCGGTAGGAATGTTGTTTGATCCACATATTCTTATCGAGCGTCCACTGCATATTTTGGCAGTTATCGCAATTATTATGGTGGGTAAAACACTTGCTGCAATGGCCTTGGTTTTATTCTTCCGCTATCCAATTAATACTGCTTTGACAGTCGGGGCCAGCCTTGCACAAATTGGTGAGTTTTCATTTATTTTAGCTACATTGGGAGTTTCTTTAGGTCTATTAACCCTAGAAGCGCAAAACCTGATTTTAGCGGGTGCTTTGTTCTCAATTACGCTTAACTCTTTTGTTTTCTCGGCAGTTGAACCTGTACAACGTTGGATTCGTGAACGCTCTCATTTGGCACGACTTCTTGAACGTAGTGGTGACCCACTCGCTATGTTGCCAGATGAAGTCGATCAGGCTTATCTACGCGATCAAGTGGTAATTGTAGGATATGGTGGCGTTGGACGACGTATTACTGAAAATTTAATTAATCAGAATATTAAAGTCGTAATTGCCGAAGAAAATCGTGAAATTGTAGAAAAGTTACGTCAAGCAAATATTGCTGCCGTAAGTGGTGTAGCAACTGAACCCGGCGTTCTCATTCAGGCTCATATCATGCATGCACGACTATTGGTGATTTCCCCTATGGATATTTTAGATATCCACCGGATTGTGGATATTGCCAAACAATTGAACCCTCAAATTCAGGTTTTAATTTGTGCAGAAAGTAAAGAAGAAGCCGCAGTGATTAGAGACGAACACATTGGTGAAGTATTCTATGCGAAAGAAGAAATGGCGAAGAATATGAGCCATCATATTTTAAATCAAATCGAGCTTGCGCATCAGTCAACACATCATTAACGCATACAAAAAAGCGTACTCAAGAGTACGCTTTTTTTAACTTAGGAATTTAGGCTGCTCATCTACAACTTCAGCCTGCCATTCATTAACCTGCTTCTCTAGCAGTCCAAATAAAGCAGCTTGAATCATATGCTGGGCAACGATAGGCGTTTGCTCGCCTAATATCTCTTTTAGTTCATCACTAAATTGAATTTTAACCAAAGGCTCTTTTTCAGAACCAGCATTACGCAAGGCGAGCTCACCACCTTCGAGTTGGACTAACTCCAACACTGCTTCTTGATTTCCAAATAACTCTTTCAATTGCTGTATAGACATATACTTCCTCCATGTTTCAACATGGTGGCAAAGCACCCTTGCACTTTGCATCTCTCGTCTTATTTATATAGGCGCACTAGGATTAAATTTCAAGCGCTCAGACAGTTTAATTTTAGAACTCGACCATTTCGTTACGAAAACCATCAATTAAATGACTTAACTCTCTATGCCATTCACGCAAAATTTTCACATCAGGTAACCATGATTGTGGCCCCTGAGTCACTTTAATGATCAAATTAGAAGAAGTTTCTTCTTCCGGTGTCGGTTCAGTAGGTTCCGGTGCATATTGGCACATGCGGTAAGCACGCTTTAACTCTGCAACAAAACCATCTTTTGCCAATTGCTGCAATACAGAAATTTCAGGAGAAACTTGTCCTTTTGCCGCCATATGCTCTTCAATCGATTTTAATGTCGGCTGCGAGTCATTTAAACGGTAATAACGTACCAGTTCTTGCAGGAATGCTAACATCGCACCATGCAAGTGAAAGACAGCTGTTTCACGATACGCTTGTACCTGCTGTACATGATCAGTTTGCTCTGCTTGTTGACACGCTAGGCGTGCAAAATAGAGTTTTTGATTGGTACGATCGGCATGATAACGAGCAACACGTGACATAACTAAACTTTCCTGTTCTAAAATTGCCATCAATATGGCTATTCTTAGCTTAACGACTCCATTGATAAAATCAACGTTATTTATGGTAAATCCAGAGAGACTTGATAAATTTTACGTTATCCCTCATCACCATCATTGATTAAAAAATTCTTGTTTTCAACAATGAATAGATCTTTAAGAGGTAACTCTGTAGGCACCCATGAAAGGACTTCAAGTGTCTTTACACCTTGGGCTATATAGGTTCCATTTGGAGCAACCACAGAAAGAGCTAAAAATTGTTGCATAAAAGTATTACTCTTCAGCAGCCTTAACGCGAATACCGTAACCTTTTACCTTAAGTGTATTTAGACCTTTGATTGCTTTAATGGCTTCACGCGGATTCGGCATTTCAACAAAGCCAAAACCTTTTGATTTACCTGTATCTTTATCGGTAACAACCACACAAGACTCAACTTTACCATAAGCCTTAAACAGCTCTAAAACTTCAGCTTCAGTCACTGAACGATCTAAATTACGAACTAATATTTTCATTTTCCAACCTTGATTAGCCTTCAAAATAAAGGCCAATATACATTTGAGTATTCACAGTGTCTTATACAGTAGTTTAGTCAAGATCGATACCAAAACCTAAGTTTACTGTTCGTGAAGTGTTCCATTGTTTTTTGGCAAATGGCTGTGGAACTTGCCGATGAATTTTTGCCTGTACCAAATGAGCAGGTAGATCATTTAAGAAATAACTTTCGATTTTACGACCTTGTTCGTCATATGTATCTTGTGACCATGTATTGAGATTTTGCTTCGTCAAAATCAATTCATTTTCCGCACGTGTTAATGCAACATACAATACACGGCGTTCTTCTTCGACTTCATCAAAATCGCCCTGCGCACGCGCATAGGGATATTGATTTGGTGAGACATGCGGCACATAACACACCTTCTGTTCTGCACCTTTAGCCGAATGAATTGTAATTAAGGTCACTAAATCATCATCACCCGCTTTTTCAATTTCAGAAATTGAAATTGGTTCAAGCACATATTCTTCAAGGAACTCACCAAGAGATGCATGCTTGCGAGCAAGTTGTTTGACTAAATCAAAATCTCTAGCGCGACGTGACCAATCTTTAGTTTTATAGTTTTGCTCCAACTGTTCACTTAAGGCATCAAGAGCTAGACCAATACTTGCCTCAACATGCTGCTGTAGCACATCAAGCTGCTTCAAAATCAAAATAGCCTGTAAAGGAACTTTTCCATGACGCTCCAAACGCTGGCAACGCTCTTCGACCTCACTAATGCTCATTAACTCTTGTGCTAACTTGCTGGCCCCAACGTCACCAATACCATCCCATAAGGTTAAAAAGCGCATCCAAGCCAAGTCATCCTGCGGGTTACTCACAATACGTAATAAACTGAGCACATCCTTTACATGCGCTGATTCAAGTAACTTTACGCCCCCAATAAAACGATACGGAATTTCAGCAGCAATAAATGCCCCTTCCAAATAGCGAGCGCTGTACCCAGAGCGGACTAACACCATATGATCGTACCAATTTGCGCCCTGCTGATGCCGCTCTATTAAGTCTTGTGCAATCCAGTTGGCTTCTTCAAATTCATTACCAAACAAATGGAGTTGTGGCTTTTGTCCTTTGCCACGATGTGCCTGTAACTGTTTTTGATAATCGATTGGACTGTGGGCGAGTAACCAATTTGATAAATCTAATATTTCTTGAGTCGAGCGATAATTTAAATCTAAAGTATGAATTACTGCGTCTGGAATCCGCTCTTTAAACGAATGAATGTTTTCAAAGTCGGCACCACGAAAACCGTAAATCGACTGAGCATCATCTCCCACACAAAATAATTTCACCTTACCAATCAGTGGCTGCAAAAGAGCCCACTGTAAAGGGTTGGTATCTTGCATCTCATCAACCAGTAAAGCTTGGCAAAAGCCTGCAACCCAGTTCGTCAGTGCTTCCGAGTTTTGTAAATGAACAGCGACGATCGACAAAATGTCATCATAATCTAAAAAATTACGCTCTCTTTTACGCTGTTCATAGGTTTTCATTAACTCAGCAATTTGTGATTTATATTCATATGCTTCAGGTAATTGCTTGAGTAACGCTTCAGACAGCTTAGATTGCGTATTTCGGGCATAAGAATATAAATCACACAGCTCTGCCGCTTTAGGCAAAACATTATCTTTGTCTTTGCCTCTCAATAAGCGAAACATGAGTAACTGATCATCACGATCAATAATACTAAATTGGGTTAAACCAAACGCTTGCGGATTACGACGCAATAAATACATGCAAAAGGTATGGAAAGTGGATGCGCGAAGGCCTTTGGCTTGTGTTCCAACATGCTGTTCAACCCTTGCAACAATTTCACTCGCAGCACGGCGCGTGAACGTTAAAATCTGAATTTGATTGGCTGACAAACCCTGATCAATTAAATAAGCTGCGCGAGCAACAATGGTTTTAGTCTTGCCACAGCCCGCTCCAGCCAAAACCAAACAGTTTTGTGCTGTAGTAGTTGCTGCTTTTTTTTGCTGAGCATTTAATTCATTAATTAACTTTGCAAGACTCATAACACATATCGCTAAAACACCAAGGCTTAGTTTAACAGACCCATGCCATGAGATGGACCTTCACTCACTAAAAACAAAAAAGGACACCCTAGGTGTCCTTTTGTTCGTTATTTATATTAAGAAACCGTTTTTGAACTAGAAGGCAAATGTTTAATTGCAGAAGCAAGTCCTAAAAAGTTGATTCCCTGAAATAAAATATCTACTGCTAAAAACATTCCCAACACCCAAAAAGGTGAGTCTTTAGAAACTAAAATTAAAATACCGGTAGCGAGTGTTAGTAACCCGGAAAATAAGGTCCAGCCCCATCCAGCGATTGGTCTCAATAAAAATGCATTTATAGTACGAATTACCCCGGCAATAATCAGAGCAATTGATAATAAGCTAGTTAAAACCACAGCCGTAGTCACAGGCGTAGAAAATGCGTAATAGCCCGCCATTAAATACAGCACACCAAAAAGTGCCCACAGCCATCGGCTACCGCCCTTAAATACACTTATGGCAGCGATCAAGTGCAGCACACCACCTATCATCATTAAAATACCAAATAGGAAAACAACCGAAAATGTTGCAAATGGCAGTGAGCTAAATAACACCAAACCAAAAATAATGAGCACAAAGCCTAATATTAGATACCATTTACGATCAGCATGTAGCTGATTACGAACTAAATCATTACCTACAGTTTTCATCATGGCTACTCTTATTATCAGGTATTAGAAAGTTTATATAATGTCATTATAGTGATGTACTTCACATTTATTGTGTGTATAAGATCTGCATCGTTTATTAACAATTGATGGGGATAAAACAGTATTTATCCACAATTTTATTTCAACCATCCAACTTCTTGAGCAGTCGGTAAACCGATTACAGTTTCTTGTAAATCACTTGGCATTTTATTGGTCTGTTCAGATAATGGTGTTCGACCACCCATGATTTCTGCTCGTGTTTGTGGATAAAGAGGCACCTTTTCAGGTTGTGCATAGCCTAATGGATAAATCGGCTGGCCTGTTTTTAAATCATATTTATCTTTTGCGCCAAAGCCGTGTAATAGCTCGTGAACGATAACAACCTGATTTTGTGGGGCTTGCTCTCGTGTAGCAAACAAATTAACGCTACCAATACGGCCTTTTTCTAAAGCAGTCGAATGCACCAAAACTTTTTGATAACTTGGATCATAATAATTTAAATAAAGTTTGAGTGATGCGCCCCTATCTTCAGGCTGCTGTTGTCGCCATGCATAAAAACGAAACTTTAAGCTCCACCAAATGACATTCAGGATATTGGCATTTTGAGGAACTACAGGCGGCCTCTGCTGTAGTTGCTGCCCTAAACGAATATCAAAGTTACTAGATTGCCCACGATAATGCTGTGACCATTCACTTAGGTAGCTTTTAAGCGTTTGGAAGTCAGCGTTTTGTAGCTGATGAATATAAGTTTGCGTGGTTTGTAAACCATCCGCATTTATTGGGTGCAATACCACAACAATAGGCTGATTCCAGTCTTGGTTTTGGTCACGCCATGCCTGAACTGCAACGATTAATAAAACAATCAATAGACACAAAATCCGAATGTTTTTCCACATTCTTGTTCCCCATAAAAATTAAATTTTCTTTTCTTGTTCTATATATAAAAAATGCTAGCTGAGCTAGCATTTTTCATTTGTCTTATTTAGCCTTCAATCCATTTACCGTCTTGGTAAATCAGGCTCCATTTAGTTTGTTTACCTTCTGGTGTTTCAGATCCCACATACTGTGATTGGTTCTTACGACTAAACTTCACAATCGTTGGGTTACCTTCAGGGTCTACATCCGGAGCTTGTAAAATAAACTGGTATTTTGGATCAAGTTGGTCAGCAACACTACGAAGCTCAGCAACTTTTGGTGCACGTGTTTCACGAATTTTCGGGAACTTACTTGCAGCCAAGAACAGACCAGCCGCGCCATCACGTAACACAAAATAATCATCATGTTTGGTCGAGCGCAAATGTTCCATCTTGATTGGTTCTACGCGTGGTGGTGCAGGTTGACCATTTTTCAAGACTTTACGGGTATTATCACAGCTTGTACAAGCGAAATACGGACCAAAACGGCCAGTTTTAAGCTGCATTTCACCATCACATTTATCACATGGAATGGTTGGGCCATCATAACCTTTGATCTTGAACTCGCCTTCTTCAAGCTCATAACCATCACAGTCTGGGTTGTTACCACAAACATGTAACTTACGGCCACCATCAATGACATAACTGTCCATTGCTGTACCACATTTAGGACAACGATGTTTAGACATCAAGTCTGCGGTTTCAGCACTGTCATCATCAGATAACGCTGCTAATGACTCAACTGGTGTTAAGTTCAAAGTTCCTTTACAGCGTTCTTTAGGCGGCAAGTTATAACCTGAACAACCTAAGAATACGCCTGTAGTACCCGTACGAATCTGCATTGGTCGTGAACATTCAGGACAATGTACTGCTGGTACTTCAACTGGTTGATTACGGCGCATTCCCTGCTCACCTTGAGCATTGGTCAGACGCTTTTTAAAATCACCGTAGAATGTATCGAGTAATTCTTTCCAATTACGCTCACCCGTTGCCACACGGTCCAGCTGACCTTCTAAATCTGCGGTAAAAGCATAATTCATCAGGTTATTAAAACTTTCATCAAGACGATCCGTTACGATCTCACCCATTTTCTCGGCAAAGAGACGGCGATTTTCTAACTTAACGTAGCCACGTTCTTGAATTGTAGAAATAATGGCAGCATAAGTTGACGGACGACCAATACCACGTTTTTCAAGTTCTTTTACTAAAGATGCTTCAGTAAAACGAGCTGGTGGTTTAGTAAAGTGCTGACTCGGATCTAGCTTTTCTAATTTTAAAATTTCACCCACTTTAATTGCAGGTAAAATGATATCGTCATCAGATTTGTTAGCACCACGAACTTTAGTGAAGCCATCAAATACAAGCGTACGGCCTTTTGCCTTTAACTCCACATTGCCAGCTTCAACGGTTAAAGTTGAAGATAAATATTCTGCCGGAGTCATTTGGCAAGCAACAAATTGACGCCAAATTAAATCATATAAACGCTGCGCATCACGCTCTACACCTGCAAGTTGATCACCTGTAAGTGCAACATTTGACGGACGAATTGCTTCATGGGCTTCTTGAGCACCCGCTTTGTTACCATAGCGGTTTGGCTTTGCTGGTAAATATTTCTCACCAAACTGGCTTTCAATATGAGCACGGACCATACTTACAGCGTCATCACTCAAGAATGTTGAGTCCGTACGCATATAGGTAATAAAACCAGCTTCATACAAACGTTGCGCCAACATCATGGTTTTCTTTACAGAGAAACCTAAGCGTGTACTTGCCGCCTGTTGTAAAGTCGACGTGATATATGGTGCACTCGGATTCACCTTAGTCGGCTTATCTTCACGCTGTGCAACTTTATATTCAGCGCCCTTTAATACATCCAACAGGGCATCTGTTTCAGCTTTGTTCTTTAATTTAAGTGTTTTACCAGCCTGTTTCACAGCCTCAAGACGAATATCATCTTTTTTAGCTTTAGTGTCTGCAAACACTTGCCAATATTCTTCTGGAATAAAAGCACGAATTTCACGTTCACGTTCAACAACAAGCTTTACCGCTACAGACTGTACACGACCTGCTGACAAACCACGGGCAATCTTTTCCCATAGTAATGGCGAAACCATGAAGCCTACTACACGGTCCAAGAAACGACGCGCTTGCTGTGCATTAACACGGTTTAAATCTAGGCGAGTTGGCTGTTTAAATGCTTCTTGAATGGCATTTTTAGTAATTTCGTTAAATACCACACGATGATAACGGCTATCGTCACCACCAATCACTTCGCGTAAGTGCCAAGCGATTGCTTCCCCTTCTCTATCCAAGTCCGTTGCGAGATAGATTGCATCTGCATCTTTGGCAAGTTTCTTGAGTTCAGCAACAACATTTTCTTTGCCAGGTAGAACCTCGTAGTGTGCTTTCCAGTCATGTTCCGGATCGACACCCATACGATTAATCAGCGCAGATTGGGCTTTTTGTTCTTTTTCAGCTTCAGTGAGTTTTGTCCGGGCAGCCGGCTTTTTCTCTGTTGATTTGCTGCCGCCTGTTGGCAAGTCACGTACGTGACCTACAGAAGACTTAACAATGTACTGCGAACCTAAATATTTGTTGATGGTTTTCGCTTTGGCAGGCGACTCCACAATCACTAAGGCACGTTTATGTGCAGCAGAGGCAGTAGATGCTGTGCTTTGAGATGCAGAGCGCGAGGTATTCGCCATATAAAATGTTATTCCTATACCAATAAATTTAAAAATCAGGCTTCAGCCAAGGCCAACAGATAAGCCTTCATCTCATCTAATTGCGTGGCTTTTAGGTCCGATTCCTCATCCCAATAAAGGCCCACACAGTTTGCCTGCATATCAATAGCATAAATCCCTTTTAATGCAATGGGAGAATCATTAAATTTCTCATCACCCTGCACTACTTTTAATTTTCCGTCTATAACACGAGCACGCATGAGCGTTAAACGAGCATCGGGGATCAATACACTATAATAAGCAACCATGCTGGCACGCTTTTCAGTTGCCATCGGGACATGTGTCCATTCAGGTGCGGCAATTATGCGTGGATGTAGTCCCATTTTACGGGCTTTGTCTCGCATAATACCGAGTGCCTTTTCACGCGGACTCACTCTTAAACCAAAAATGGAGCCCAGCACAAAAAGAACAATGATAACGGTAACCCAAATTCCGATATTGTCCATAGCAAAACCTATTAATCTCTTTTATTAGAGTTGCATAAGCTGACCAGAAAACGCAAGTTACATCATAAAAATAATGTCCAATTAACCGACGAGGTTAAAAACTACAACATTTCCTCATAGATATTCTTAGCAATCTAGGCACAATATTTAGGCGCTCTTTTCAGTTTCAAGAGTAGCTAACTTACCAAACTGATCCAGATGTGCATCTCCCCACGTTTTTAGAG
This sequence comes from Acinetobacter nosocomialis, assembly GCF_041021905.1. NCBI lineage: Bacteria > Pseudomonadati > Pseudomonadota > Gammaproteobacteria > Moraxellales > Moraxellaceae > Acinetobacter > Acinetobacter nosocomialis. The sequence goes on along the minus strand of NZ_CP157432.1, from coordinate 508,270 downwards.
CAAGAAGTATATGCTCAAGCCCACGTCCTAAATCAGTCAGGCTATATTCCACTTTAGGAGGAACTTGAGGATAAACCTCGCGATGAATAATGCCATCTTGTTCTAACTCACGAAGCTGATTGGTGAGCATTCTTTGCGTAATGCTTGGAACTCGTTTACGGATTTCATTAAATCGTAAAGTTCCTTCATTTAATAAATGCCAAAGAATGACGCATTTCCATTTGCCATCAATCAAACTGATCGCGGCTTCAACTGAACAACCCGGTGAGCAGTCAAAACTTGAATGTCGAGCTTTTGCCATTTTACAGTATCCTTTTTGACACTATGAGCGTTATTTGTCTGTAGTCACTATTTTTAAGCTTACGTTATGATCAAACTCTCAACAAGAGGAATCACAATTATGAAAGCTGTCGCATATCAAAAAGCAGGTCCCATTACATCGCCAGAATCACTCGTTGATATTGAACTCGATACACCTGTTGCGAAGGGGCACGATTTACTAGTTCGCGTGCAAGCTATTTCAGTAAATCCAGTCGATACCAAAATACGTAAAAATATAAGTGCGGAATCCGGCTGGAAAGTGCTTGGCTGGGATGCTGTAGGCGTGGTTGAAGCGACTGGAGATAAAGTCACTCAATTCAAAGTAGGCGATGTTGTTTGGTATGCAGGTGCTTTAAATCGCCAAGGCAGTAATAGTGAATTGCAATTGGTTGATGAACGTATTGTTGGTCATAAACCAAAAATTTTAGAAGCAACAGAGGCAGCAGCTCTCCCTTTAACTGCAATCACAGCTTGGGAAATGCTATTTGATCGTCTGCAAGTTCCAAAGACTGCACCTGCTAATACAACTATTTTAGTGATTGGTGGAGCTGGCGGTGTAGGTTCAATTACCATTCAGCTTCTTAAGCAATTAACTAACCTCACGATTATTGCTACAGCTTCACGCCCTGAAACAAAAGAATGGGTAGAACAACTAGGTGCCGACTATCTATTAGATCATCGCGAGCCTTTAGCCCCACAAATCAAGCAATTAGACTTAAATGCACCTTCATATGTGTTCTCGACCACTCAAACGTATCAGCATTTATCAGATATTGTAGAGTTGATTGCACCACAAGGGCATTTTGGCTTAATTGATGACCCTGAACAGTTAGATATTAAACCGTTTAAATCGAAGTCTGTATCCGTACATTGGGAATTTATGTTTACACGTTCAATGTTTCAGACTGAAGATATGCAAAAACAAAGTGACCTATTAAATGAAGTCAGCAAGCTGGTTGATGAAGGGAAAATTAAAACAACTGTGACTGAAGTTTTAAGTCCAATTAATGCTGAAAACTTAAAACGGGTTCATCAGCAAATTGAAAGTGGAACAACAAAAGGGAAGATTGTTTTACAAGGTTTTTAAGTAAAATTCAAAATACCTCCTAATAAAAAGGCAAGTATTGAACTTGCCTTTTTATTAATAGTGCGGAGGTTTATTCGTTAAAGGGTCAAAAGGTGCAATGCCTTCTGATAAATCCGAAGATTCCACACGTTGATAAAGCAATTGCATTTGTTTTTTCAAATCAGCTATTTCCTGAGTTTGAATAGCGAGTTGTTGATTTAATTGTTCAACTAAATCATCCAAAAATGTAATTCGCACTTGCAAATCTTCAATGGGTGCGGAAAATGACGCTTGATCATCATGATATGGTGGTTTAGTCATTTAAATCCTCATTTGAGATTCTGGAAAACATTATGGCCTATATTACCCTAAGGGATGTCCAACTTGCTTTTGGCGGACCTGCCCTGCTCGATGGCGCGAACTTTAATCTAGAACGTGGCGAACGAGTCTGTTTAATTGGGCGTAATGGTGAAGGTAAGTCTACTTTACTTAAACTCATCGAGGGAAGCTTATTACCGGATTCTGGTGAAGTTTCTATCCAAAATGGTTTAACGGTTTCCATGTTAGCCCAAGACGTTCCAATGGATTCAGGTAAGGTTGCTGATATTGTAGCAGACGGCGCAGGAGAAGCGGCTGAAGTACTCAAAGCGTATCACCAAGCAACCGATGCTTGTATGCTTGGCGATATGGAAGCTTGCGACCGTATGGGTAACCTTCAGCACAAGCTAGACCAACTAGACGGTTGGGCACTTGAAAACAAGGTTAATGCTCTATTAAGTAAAATGGGTCTCGACCCAAATGCAGATTTGGCAGACTTATCTGGTGGACGTAAACGTCGTGTTTTACTCGCTCGTGCTCTTTTAACGCAGCCAGACGTATTGCTTCTAGACGAACCAACCAACCATTTAGATGTTGAAAGTATTGAGTGGCTAGAAAAATTCCTACTCGATCAAAATAATTTAACACTTCTATTTATTTCGCATGACCGCTCTTTTGTAGATAGCATTGCGACTCGAATTGTTGAACTTGACCGCGGCATCTTACGTGGCTACGAAGGTAACTATTCACGCTATTTGGAGCTTAAAGCTCAGCAAATGGAAGCCGAAGAGAAACAAAATGCTTTATTTGATAAAAAATTAGCTGAAGAAGAGGCTTGGATTCGTCAAGGCATTAAAGCACGTCGTACACGTAACGAAGGCCGTGTTCGTGCATTAAAAGCTTTACGCGAAGAATCGAAAGCACGCCGTTCACAACAAGGCAAAGTGAGCATGGCGACTCAAGAAGCAAATCGCTCTGGTAAATTAGTATTTGATATTGAGCACTTGAGCGTATCTTATGATGGTAAACCACTCATCAAAGACTTCTCTACGCTTGTCATGCGTGGTGACCGTATTGGCTTAGTCGGTGATAACGGTGTCGGTAAAACGACTTTAATTAAAGCTATTTTAGGTGAAATCGAACACGGTGGCTCTGTTAAAACAGGTACTCAATTAGAGATTGCTTATTTTGATCAATTACGTAATGCCTTAGATCTTGAAAAAACAGTCATGGCAAACGTTTCAGAAGGCTCTGACTTTGTTGATGTAAATGGCAACCGTCGTCATATCTACAGTTATTTACAAGATTTCTTGTTCTCACCTGAACGTGCACGTACACCAGTAAAAGCCCTTTCTGGTGGTGAGCGTAACCGTATTTTGCTTGCTAAATTATTGCTTAAACCATCGAACCTGATTGTGATGGACGAACCAACCAATGACTTGGATATGGTAACTCTTGAGCTACTTGAAGAGATGCTCTCCGAATATAAAGGCACGCTATTACTTATTTCGCATGACCGTGCATTTATGGACAACGTTGTCACTTCTACTTGGGTCTTTGATGGTAAAGGTGGTATTGCAGAGTACATCGGTGGTTACCAAGATTACTTACTACAACGCCCAGATGAAAAAGTGGTAGACCAGAAGTCTGACGTTAAGAAAGCTCAGGCAAAAGCTGAAGCTGAAAAAGCTGCTGTTCAAAGTAGCGTAAAAAAGGTGAAATTGAGCTATAAAGACCAACGTGAACTTGAGCAACTTCCTGCTGAAATTGAAAAGCTGGAAGTTGAACAAGCCGAGCTTTCTGACAAACTTGCAGATGGTTCATGGTTTGTGTCTGATGCAGATGCTGCGACTCAAGCAAGTCAACGCCTAGCAGAAATTGAAGAATTATTGCTTGAAAAATTAGAGCGTTGGGATGAACTTGAGCAAATGAGTAAAGGCAGTTAATCAATAAAAAAGGGCTTTAATTAAAGCCCTTTTTTTGGATTTAGAATTTCTAGTAATGCCATAAAAGGTTTATAAACAAATAAAGAGATGAAGCGAATTAAACGTTCAAATATCTGTAACTGCAAAATCATACAAGTGAGGATAGCCAAAACAAGACTAATCAAAATATTGATCTCGACCGAATATTTAAAACTTAGTTGATGAGTCAAAACAATAATTACAAAACCATGCAATATATAAACTGGTAGCGTTTTTTGGCCTAAACCGATCCAAGGTTGTTTAAAGCTTTGAGTGAGTATAAATAAACTCAAAACTCCCATAGCCGATAGCAACATTATTACACTGCGAATCAGCATTCCTTGCCAAACATCCACATGTAACTGTAGATAAGATAAACTGCCAAATAACCAGTAATAACTATAATGACTTATAGCCGCTACAGCAGTAATGATGAATAATGTAATAACAGCAAATAACTTTGCATAAGGCAACTGCGATATATACTGAAAAATGGTTTTACCATAAATCGCCCCAGCCATAAAAAAAGGTAGAAATACGAAAATTCGACCCATCGAATAGCTGTAATTATTGATGGGTGAGCATCCAACCAGTAAAGCTAAAACTATTGAAAACAGAACTGGATATGCCGTCTTTTTTAGGAAAAAAGCGAGAACCGTCCAAGCTCCCATGCCAAATAAATACCATAACACCCAATAAGGTTTAGCAAACCATACCAAATGAAATGTACCAGTCCAAAGACTTCCATTATAAAAAGCGTCAAGCAATTGAAATAAAAACTGGAATGGCAAATATAACGATAAAAAGTAAATTAATTTTTCTAGTATTTTCTCTTCTTTAAAAAACATGCCTGATATAAAAATAAAAGCTGGCATATGAACAAAGTAAATGCTCCCTAAAATCGCTTGATTTAGAGACTCGTTCCAGCCAATTAACCTTTCAAGGTAATGACCTAATACAACCAGAAAAATTAAGATGCCTTTTGTAGCATCGATATGGAGATTTCTCATAAATTTCTATGAAATCAGGATATTCATATCATACTGAATTATTCTTATTTTTTGATTCAAAAAGACAATGAATAAAGTTTCGCTGTATATAAAATAATTATGATATACCTACCAGTATAATAATATTTAAGGATAATTCCGTGCTAGATCTCTCTCAAATTTTGGCATTCGGACTCATTTGCTTGGCGATGGTACTCACCCCGGGTCCGAACATGATTTATCTTATCTCTCGCTCCATTAGTCAAGGCAAAATAGCAGGTTTTATTTCCCTCGGTGGGGTTGCTGTTGGTTTTGTATTTTATATGCTCTGCGCTTCTTTCGGGATCACAGCGCTTGTTGTGGCAGTTCCATATGCTTATGACACAATTCGTATTGTCGGTGCCATATATTTACTCTGGCTTGCATGGAAAGCATTACGTCCAAATGCAGCGCCTATTTTTAGTGTAAAAGACTTATCTATTGACTCACCATTAAAATTATTTTTAATGGGCTTTTTGACAAATTTACTTAATCCTAAAATTGCAATTATGTATTTGTCTTTATTGCCACAGTTTATACATCCACAACAAGGCAGTATTTTAGCGCAGTCCATTCAACTCGGGACCATACAAATTTTTGTCAGTGTTTCAGTCAATGCACTGATTGTATTTTCTGCAGGTAGTATTGCGCTCTTTCTACAGCAAAAACCGCTTTGGGCGAGCATTCAACGCTGGATTATGGGGACTGTATTAGCCGGACTCGCTGTTCGTATTCTTTTAGAACACCGCCGATAACCCACTTTGTTTTCTTCCCCCTGCTCTAAAACTTCAATTTACTCCTGTGTATTACGACGATAAATTCAGTTCGTGATACACTTTTGCCAGTTTTAACTTTTTAAATTCTTTATATCGTTATGAGCCAAAAGCAGCCTTATACGCCCGGTGAGTTTCAATGGTCCTTTTTATTACCTAAATATTGGGGTGTATGGATTGCGATTACTTTCCTCATGCTTTTGGCTATTTTACCATGGGCGATCCAATGGCGTTTAGCTCATGGATTAGCAAACCTTGCTTGGAAATATTTAAAATCTCGTCGCAAAACTACTATTCGTAATTTAGAAGTTTGCTTCCCTGAATGGTCACCTGAAAAAGTACAGCAACAAGCAAAACAAGTTTTTGTAGATATGATGCTTGGTATTTTTGAGACCTTAAACGCATGGTATAAGCCTTACTGGTTTAAAAACCGCGTCACAATTGAAGGTTTAGAACACATTACTGATGCTCAAGCTCAGGGCAAAGGTGTTTTATTACTGGGAACTCATAGTACTTTGCTTGATGCCGGTGGTTATGTATGTGCTCAATATTTTGAACCCGATGTTGTTTATCGTCCTCAAAATAATCCACTACTCGATATGCTGATTTATCGCTGCCGCGGCACAATCTACAAAGCACAAATTGATCATGATGATATGCGCGGCTTAATTCGTCACCTTAAAGATGGTGATGCCATTTGGTATAGTCCCGATCAAGACTTCGGGCTTAAACAAGGCGTTATGGCACCATTTTTTGGAGTGCCAGCTGCGACAGTAACGGCTCACCGTCGTTTATTAAAAATTTCCAAAGCGGTTGCTGTTCCTTTATATTTTTATCGTCATGGCGATGTACAGGACCCTAAATATCATATTCTAATTGAACCTGCAGTCGACAATATGCCAAGCGAAGATGAAGTCGATGATGCAACCCGCGTGAATAAGATTATTGAGAACCAGCTTCGTATCGCACCAACTCAATATATGTGGTTTCACCGTCGTTTTAAGACACGTCCTGAGGGATATGAAGAGATCTATTAAATAATCTTCAGTAACGGCCGCACTGTAGTAATAAACATCTAAATAAACACCAACATGTACTATCGTGCGAAGGCGACAAGGACGTCGCCCGTTGGACTACGACATCATGGATGTGTCGTTAGTCCAACAAATGGTTTTGTTACTTTTGCCAAAACAAAAGTAAGGAGTAAACTCCACCTATTAAATGAATAACCGGTAAAACACCGCTTTGCTACAACCTAAAGGCAAAATCAATGAAAGTGATGCAACTTCTCCCAGAACTCAATAGCGGTGGCGTAGAACGCGGCACACTGGAAATTGCAAGTGCACTGGTTGCACAAGGCCACCAATCTTTGGTTGTATCAAATGGCGGACGATTAGTGTCTCAACTTGAAGCCGAGGGCTCTAAACACTTAACACTACCGATTCATAAAAAATCTTTATCGAGCTTATGGCAAATCCGCCCTTTACGTCGACTTATTGAAGAGCATCAGCCCGATATTGTTCATGTACGCTCACGTGTTCCTGCATGGCTTACCCATTTTGCTTTAAAAGGAATACCAGCCCATAAGCGCCCTCACCTCATCAGTACAGTACATGGTTTCTACTCAGTCAATCGCTATAGTGCGATCATGACTCAGGCAGAAAAAGTAATTGCCGTTTCTGACAGCGTGGTTAAATACATCACTGACCATTATAAAAACTGTCCACCACAAGATATTGTCCGGATTTATCGAGGGATTGATCCAGCTGCTTTCCCGCATAACTACCAACCCTCAGCACAGTGGTTTAATCAAGTTTTTAATGACTTTCCTGAACTCGAAAATAAATTTTTACTTTGCTTGCCTGGCCGTATTACGCGTTTAAAAGGACATGAAAGCTTAATTGAATTGATGCAACAACTTCAGTCGCAATATCCTCAACTTCATGCTGTTGTTGTGGGGGGTGCCGATGCTAAAAAACAGGCCTATTTAAGTGAGTTGCAAAGCACCATTCAAAACAAAGGACTTGCAGATAAGATCACCTTTGTAGGACATCGCTCAGATATACGTGAATGGCTCGCTTTTAGCGACATTGTGCTCTCTCTATCCAATCAAGCAGAAACATTCGGTAGAACAGCATTAGAAGCACTGTCAGTCGGTACGCCAGTAATTGGCTGGAACCGTGGAGGTGTTGCAGAGATTTTATCTCATGTATATCCACAAGGTCTTGTTGAAGCCGAAAATGAAAAAGCTTTATTAGAAACAGTAAAGCATCATATTGAACAACCTCAAACAGTCGCTCCTGTGACAATGTTCAGTTTAAAAGATATGTGTGACCAAACCCTTGAGCTCTATCAAAGTGTATTGAAATAACATAATAAAAAACCCGCGATCATCGCGGGTTTTTTATTAACTAAAAGAAAGCAGTCTTATTTAAAGGTTGCTTCATAAGCAGCAGCTTTTTCATAGTCATATTGTTTTTCCCACTTACTGATAACAAGTACAGCAAGTGCGTTACCAACAACGTTCAACGCAGTACGTGCCATATCCATGATACGGTCAACACCAGCAATAAACGCTAAGCCTTCCACAGGAATACCAACACTACCTAATGTCGCTAATAACACAACAAACGATACGCCAGGAACACCTGCAATACCTTTCGAAGTAATCATTAATGTTACAACCAAAATAACTTGTTGGCTGATCGACATTTCAATACCGTAAAGCTGTGCAATAAAGATTGCTGCGATACTTTGATAAAGCGTAGAACCGTCAAGGTTAAAAGAATAACCAGTTGGGATTACAAAACTAGAAATCGCTTTTGGTGCACCATAAGCTTCCATTTTTTGCATAATACGCGGTAAAACTGTTTCCGAACTTGCAGTCGAATACGCCAAGATTAATTCATCTTTCAAAATCTTAAACAAAGTAAAGATATTGATGCTGAACATTTTTGCAGTTAAACCAAGTACCACTAAAGCAAAGAACAAGATTGCACCGTAAACCAATACAACCAATTTACCTAATGGAATAAGTGAAGCAAAACCAAAGTTTGCAACAGTTACAGCGATTAAACCAAATACACCCACTGGCGCATATTTCATGATGATGTGTGTCACACGGAACATTGTTTCCGATACAGCATGAAATACATTTAATAATGGGTCTTTTGTTGTAGCTGGCAATGAAGATAAGCCAATACCAAAAAGCACAGCAAAGAAAATCACTGGTAACATTTCGCCATGTGCCATTGAACTAATAATGTTCGTTGGGATAAGCGATAATATCGTCTGGATAATACCATGAGACTGTGACTGTACTTCTTCAGTTGTATGCTTATATTGAGAAATATCAGTTTGAACCAGTTGAGACATATCAATGCCTGAACCTGGATGGAAGATATTTGCTGCAACCAAGCCGACCAAAATAGCAATAGTAGTAATAATTTCGAAATAGAGAATGGTTTTAAAACCAAGACGCCCAAGACTTTTTGTACTGCCAACACCCGCAATACCTAAAATCAATGTAGAGAAAACGATTGGAATAACAATCATTTTAATCAGGCTAATAAAGATCTTACCTAACAGCGTAAGAACGTTATTTACAATACTATCTTTGATTTCAGGCTGATTATGTAAAACAGCCCCGACAACTATCCCTAGGATTAAAGCAATTAAAATTTGCCACGCAAGGCTAAATTTAAAATTCTTCATAAGACAATCCTTATGCACCGCAAAGTATCAAATATGAGAGGGAGAAGACCACTATCTTAGAGTGAAACCTCAATATGTACACTAATTTCCAAACAGAAATTTAAATGCACAAGCAAATCACAACCCGCCGATCCGGCGAAGTAAACAACAATGCCTGTTGACGATCCAACATGTCAACGATCGGCACATTCTATTGAGATTTGCCAATTAAACAAGTCCAATTTATGTCTAAATAGACCAAAGCCTATATTTATTCTTCAATAATCTATAAAAACAAAAACTTATCAAAAAAAATTTTTGTATCTATTTTCATCGAAAAAGGCTCGGATATATAAAAAAACTTATGGACAACTACCTATAATTAAATAGATTTTAAAATTAAGATAATCTTAAAAATATTTCTTTAATTTACAAATAATTAAATAGTATTTATATAAAATATCAACCCGAGTTCTGCGTCCTGCAAAACTCGGGTAAATGAGGTTGTGCTTTCAGGGTATATAATTCTTTTTATTGCTTCCGTTCTAACATCTTATCCGTGATGTCGTTCCATATCAGCTTAGTGCATCCTTACTTGGGATTATCCATTCCCGCTTCCGTGTGCCGATGAATGTAGAATACGGGTTTTAGTTCCCCCTGCCTATTGGACCTAGACTCAAATCTTTGTACGATATTGCTTACAACCTGCTTTTATATACTTTTCTCTTTATAAGGCTCTGCAATTTCATCAGTCACTATTTTTTCTTCTTTTTCAGCTTTAGCAATACCTTCTTGTATTGCAGCTTGAGCTTCTTCTTCATCATCTTGAGTTTCTTCAACTTCTTCTTGAATCTCTTCAAATATTCGACCTGTTTGTAAAACGACGTAGACAGGAAAATGATCTGAGCCCATATGAGATAAACGCTGCATTTTTACTAAACCAAAGTCTGTACTATGAAAGATATGATCAAGTGACCAACGCAATAAAGAGTAATCTGCGTGAAAAGTATTAATAAAGTGTCGGCCAACTCGCGGGTCGAGTAATCCACTAATACGCTGAAATAAACGTGTTGTTCGTGACCATGCGACATCATTTAGATCTCCCATCACGATACAACTCTCATCCAGATCTTTAATTTGATCTCCAACAATTAAAAGCTCTGCATCTCGTAGTGTTGAATCTTTTGCTTCAGTTGGACTAGGCGGCTTAGGATGTAAACAGTAGAGCTGAACAGGCATCCCAGAACGTAAGATTACAGTGGTATGAATAGAAGGAATTTCATTACTTAAAATGAACTTGACCTCAGTATTTCTAAGCGGTAATCGACTATATAAATGCATGCCATATAAATTATCTAATGGTACAGGCACACGGTAAGGGTACTCCTCTTCAATTTCTTTTAGAGCATTTTCCCATGTCTTGTCACTTTCTAACGTCAACAATAAATCAGGTTTTAATGTCCGTACATGCTCAAGTAATAAATGATATTTATCATTGGGTGTAAGCACATTAGAAACAATTAGTGAAATCTGTTTTTTAGGATCTACTTGATGTTGCTTTACCTTTTTAACCTGTTTTTTCCAAAACAAGGTATAAGGCAAAACCATTTTAAGTTGATAAGCAATTGCTGCAATGAGTACTGCAAGCAAAAGCTCACGCCATATGTTCCATTCAGACGGCCAAAACAACATGCCAATTAAAGCAATAAAGCCCACAAACAGAATTTGTAAACGTGGAAAATCAGCCCCTCTAAACCACCACTCATCACGAGGGATAAGTGACCAGAAAGTCAACCAAATCACCACCACAGACACAACTTCGATATAAATCATTGAAATTACTCTTTTAAGATGATTTGTTTTTTAATGTTTTTGTCATCTTTATCAATTTTGTATGTAACATAAACAAGATATTCTACTCAATAAAATTGCTGTTTTGATTCTGTAACGCTTGCAGTTGTGAGCACTTTTGATACACTCAACTCCCCCTAACAATTTTAACGCACCGAGGCAAAATGACATGAAAGTAGGTCTGGTCGGTTGGCGCGGGATGGTCGGTTCCGTCCTTATGCAACGTATGGTTGAAGAGAATGATTTTGCTCATATTGAGCCATTCTACTTCTCTACCAGTAATGCAGGTGGTGAAGCTCCTTCATTTGGTGGTAAGACTGCCCCAGCACTTATGGAAGCTACAGACATTACCAGTCTGAAGCAAATGGATGTCATTATTACCTGCCAAGGTGGTGACTACACGTCTGAAGTTTTCCCACAGTTAAAAGCAACTGGTTGGGATGGCTACTGGATTGATGCTGCATCTACTTTACGTATGTCTGATGATGCAATCATCGTTCTTGATCCAGTTAACCTTAACGTAATTAAAGACGGTTTAGCGAAAGGTACTAAAACTTTCGTTGGTGGTAACTGTACAGTATCACTTATGTTGATGGGCGTAGGCGCACTTTTCCAAAATAATTTGGTTGAGTGGATGACTGCTATGACTTATCAAGCAGCATCAGGTGCTGGCGCACAAAACATGCGTGAGTTGTTAACAGGTATGGGTTATTTGTACAACAATACCAAGACATTGTTAGATGATCCTAAATCTGCAATTCTTGATATTGATCGTCAAGTTGCTGAGTTACAACGTGGTGAAGGCTTCCCTTCTGCGAACTTTGGTGTGCCACTTGCTGGTTCATTGATTCCTTACATTGATAAACAGCTTGAAAGCGGTCAATCTAAAGAAGAGTGGAAAGGTCAAGTTGAAACCAACAAGATTTTAGGTAACTCTCAAATTGTTCCTATTGATGGTCACTGTGTGCGTATCGGTGCAATGCGTTGCCACTCTCAAGCATTAACCATCAAACTGAAAAAAGATGTTCCGCTTGATGAGATCGAAGATATGATTCGTAACTCAAACCAGTGGGCTAAAGTTGTACCAAATACACGTGAAGCATCAATGACTGATCTTACACCTGTAGCTGTGACTGGTACCTTAACTGTACCTGTAGGCCGTTTACGCAAACTCAATATGGGTAAAGAGTATCTCGGTGCATTCACAGTAGGCGATCAGCTACTTTGGGGCGCTGCTGAACCTTTACGTCGTATGTTACGTATTTTAGTAGAATACAAAAGCTCATAATTTGACCTGAATTATTCAGTCAAAATAAAAAGCCGATCACATTTGATCGGCTTTTTCGTAACTGGTTTGTGAAAAATTAACAATTTATTTACATTTCATTATTGTATAATTTTGAACGACTTTACGACTGATCAGGTCATGGATTGAGATGACTGCATATAACAAATTAAAAATTGCCATTTTCACCATTATGTCTTCGCCTTGTGTTTATGCGATTACATTAGATCCTATTCAAATTCAATCTGCACCTGGGGAATTACTTTATGCAGAAATGAATTTTCAGCAAGCGGATCCAAATACCCCATTACAAGTCAGTTTAGCCACTCAAGAAGATCTTAATAGTTTGGGAGTCACTCACCAACCTCCTGGTAATCTGAATTTTTATACACGCCAAAATGGCCAAGGTTCTGGCGTTATTGTGATTACCTCATCTCGCCCTATTATTGATCCTGAACTGAATATTGTCGTAAAAGTTAGTGAGGGTAATGCAACTCGCCTTCAACATATTAAAACTGTTTTAAAGCCATCACCTATTAAAAAGGTTGCTGCGAATGAAACTCCACTTTCACCACAATTTATCGTAAATGAAAAAGACATTGCGTTAAACCTACCTGAAAGTGCTCGTTATACGGCTGCCGATACCTCATCAACCGTAATAGACACTACAACGAATGAACGTAATTTAAGTATTAGCACTGGAGCTGCTCCAACTTTAAATAGCTCTGCTCCTATGGCTTCTGTTACAGACCAATCTTCAGCTCAAGCGCCACAGCAAACTATCGCAGCAATGAGTAATGAACCATCTGCTGTAGAAAAACAGCCATCTACGCCTCTTAAACCAAGCAGTGACAATCAAGCCACTACAGTCAAAAAAGTAGCTCAATCTAAACCTGCTCAACAAAAAAATCTATTAAGTAAAAACACACAAAAAAAACAAAAAATCAGCACTTATAAAGGCCCAGCACCTACCGGTAAATATGTTGTACAACGGAATGAGTCTTTATGGACTATTGCTAATCGTATCGCAGCACAAACTAAACAACCTGTAGCTAAAGTCATGCGAGATATCCAAGCTCAAAATCGACATGCTTTTATCCAAGGCGATGTAAACCGTTTACGTCAGGGAATTTCACTAAATTTAACAGCAGCAAATACAGCCAAAGCGCCTCATACAAAACCTAAATCAACTGAAGCTAACTTAGCAAAACCTACTTCTGGCCGAGCTAAATATCGTTTGCAACAAGCTGAAATGAGCATTGTGGCAGAGAACAGCCCAAATTCTAATCATGGAAGTGCAAAAAAGAGCACACAACAAGGTCAAAACAATACTGAGTTAGCAGTAAAAGTTATGACAACTCGAGAAAAAACCGTTACATTACAAAGGAATGTAACCAAACTAAATCAAACTTTAAGTTTAAAAGACCAACGTATTCAACTTCTGAATGCGCGTTTGGCAGAGTTACAGCAGCAATTAAAAGCACAGCAACAAACTCACAAGCAAAAACACTAAGTTAAAACCAGAGTTAGCTCGCTTTATATTGCAAAATTTTATTTTTTAAGGGGAAAGTAATGTTATATGTGATTCCGTTTATCATATTACTCGTGGTCGCCGTTGTTTTAAAAAAGCGCGAGAATGGCCAAAAACAAGAGACCACCTCCCCAAAAAGTATAAGTAAAAAATCGGGCAAAAAAGCAGGTGCCAAATCGAGTAAAAGCTCGCGTGAAAAAAGTAAAGCCAATGTAGTTGAAGAAATCACTCCTGCTCTTCCACAAAGTAGTCCTGTTCCTGAGGCTGTTCGTCAAAATATTCAACAGCTCATTCAAGAAAAACAGTTTTCAGCGGCTGAAGCTCAAGTCAATCAGGCACTAAAAAAAGACAATACCCAGCACGAATTGTATTTATTACTTCTTGAAGTTCATATTGCTCAAAAAGATGAATTCGCGATTCAACAACTAATTAGCCACATTCGCAGTTTGGCATTAAATGAAATCGCGATTAAAGCAGAAGCAAGACAAAAAGAATATGAGTCTGCAAGACAACCTGATGCTATTGATTTTCCTCAAGCTCAATCATATGAAGAACCGAAAAACACACCTGACACAACTGCTCAGTTTGACCAGTTAACAACAAGTTCTTCTGAAACTTCTTTTGATGACTTACAGAAAGACTATACACCTGTAAAACAAGAACCAGCGGTTGAAGTTGAACCTTTAGAATTTAACTTTTCATTTGAAAAAAATGCAGCTACCGAAAATATCAGTCAACCCGTACAGGAACCAGAACAATCAACATCTCAGCAAATACCAGAAGTTTCGTCATCTCAAGAAACAAATGAACTAGCTGATTTAGAGTTTTCTTTTGACTTGGCACCTCTGCATGAAAATGAAGAAAAAACTCAAGCAGTAGAAGTAAAAGCAAATCAAGAAAATAGCCTTAATGCATTAGATTTTAACCTTGACTTAAATCCTTCAATTTCAGAAAAGAAATCTGATGAACAAGTTCCATCATTAGATGAACTTACACTCGTAGAACAAGCACCATTAGAAGCGACTTCTATCGCACCTCTTGAGTTTTCGCTAGATGAACCTGCACTAGTTACAGCACCAGAAATTGAAACTCAAAACCATTTAGATGTAGTAACTAAAGAGGCTACTCAAACTCAAATAGAGGATCCACTTCTAGAGGCATTTCCAGAATTAAAACAAGTAAATGAAAGTGAGCTCGACTTAAAACTGGCTGAGCAATATATCAAGTTTGGTGAGAACCAAGCAGCGCGCAATTTACTACAGGCTAATGAGCAAAAATTCAACACAGAACAACAACAACATGCGAAAAACCTACTTAATCGCATAGCTTCTTAGAACTGTTCGATTTACCATAAGCAGTCAGAGATGACTGCTTTTTTATGCCTGCAAAAATATGAAAAAAATAGCCTTATTTTACATGGGTGGTACTTTTGGCTGCGTCGGTGAGCCTTTAGCACCTATGCCTTATGACCAATTCTTACCTCAACTTGAGAAAGTGATACCTCCACACTTAACAGTTGACTGCTTTGCAGCACCCAATATTGTCGATAGCAGTGCATGTACGGCACCTGATTGGTTACGTCTAATTCAACGCATACAACAACTACAACTTGAAGGCTATCAGCATTTCGTTGTTATTCACGGTACAGACACGCTCAGTTATGCGGCTGCGACCCTAGCTCGCTTTTTAGGCCAAAGCTGTCATATTGTGATTACTGGTAGCCAATACCCGTTACTCAATGTTCAAGGTGATAATACTCGTGAATTCACTGATGCAATCGAGAACTTATATCTTGCATTAGAACAAGTGATTAGCTTACCTGTAGGTGCTTATCTTGCATTCCATCATCAAGTATTCCATGCACAAACTGCATTAAAAACTCATACAACTGAACTCGATGCATTTTCAGGTTTAAGTAGTGAAGTTGAATTTACGCCTCAACAAAATGAATTGATCGTACAAGATGCTCAAATTGAACGAGCTGCTTCATTTCAGATTTTAAACTGGATGATGCAACCGATTTCAACACAGCACTTGGTACAACAGTTACGTCACTTACTTCCTGCTCCACCGCACTTTTTAGTGTTACAAGGCTTTGGTACAGGCAATATCGCAGTTAACCCTGAACTATTGGCAACATTAGATGAACTCTATGCTCATGGTTGTGTTCCAATCTTGGCAACACAAGTGACATTTGGCGGCATTGACCAACGTTATGCAATTAGTGCATGGGCCAAAACTGCAAAAATTGTCATTAATGATGCACATAGTCATGCAGATCTTTATGCAAAAGCACTTCAAATCTATTTAAAATACCCAACCCCAGAACAATGGCTCAGCCATTGGAATGAAAATTTGCATTAAATAGAGGTAAAGCTATGCAACGTTATGCGGTCGGTATTGAGTTTAGCGGAGTTCAATATCGAGGATGGCAAACACAACAGCCAGGCGTTGCCAGCGTTCAGGAAACTATTGAGCGTGTACTCAGCAAAATCGCAGATGAACCTATTGCACTTCACGGTGCGGGCCGAACAGATGCGGGAGTACATGCAACGAATATGGTGGCACACTTCGATACGAACGCCATTCGTCCAGAAATGGGATGGTTGAGAGGAGCAAATAGCCAGTTACCTAAAGATATTTCCATTCAGTGGATTAAACTGATGGATGAAAATTTTCATGCACGCTTTAAAGCAACGGCTCGACGTTACCGCTATGTTATTTATAACGCTCCTTGTCGACCAGCCCTCTTACATAAACAGGTCACGCACATTTACCAACAGCTAGATGTGCAAAAGATGATTAAAGCTGCTAGTAAATTTGAAGGTACACATAACTTTGAAACCTTTCGCGCAGCAGCATGCCAGTCCAATAAACCTGTTCGACATGTAACGCATTGTCGTCTATTTGAACATGGCCGCTATTTAGTGTTAGATATTCAAGCAGATGGTTTTTTACACCATATGGTGCGTAATATTGTTGGATGCTTACTCGAAATTGGTCAAGGTATGTATGAAATAGACCATATCGATACGATGTTTGCAGCACAAGATCGTAAAGCAGCAGGAGTCACTGCTCCACCTGACGGTCTCTACTTTATTCAATGTTACTATCCCGAGCAGTTTGACTTACCACAACCACCACTTGGGCCACACTGGTTAAACCTACCTGAGTAGGCTTAACCCATTTTTATTAGCGGTGCTGTTTACGCTTACGGTACTCAACTGGTGTTTCATTAGTCCAACGTTTAAACGCACGATAGAACGTACTTGGTTCAGAGAAACCCGTTAAATACACAATACGCTCCACACTCTCACTGGTATTTGCCAAAAGTTTTTTAGCTAAACGACAACGATAGTCAGAAAGTATTTGTTGGAAACTAGTATTCGCTTCACTCAACTGAGTGCGTAAACGACGTGGCGTAATATTTAGTTGTGCTGCTACAGTTTCTAGCGTAGTTTCTCCACTTTCTAGTGTTGAACCAATCGCTCGACGAACCTCACCGACCAAATCATAACGTGCCAATTCTTGTAGCTTTTCAATTGCGAGCTGTTCATGCAGTTGCAATAGTTCAGGTTCCGCCTGCCAAAGCTGGAAGTCTAAAATAGCAGGGTCAAAATATAGCCTTGTTTCTTTTTGCCCTAAACTTACCGGACAGCCATAAACTCGGAAATATTCATCTTCCGAAGCACCTTCACTAAAGTTAAAATCGATGAAGATAGGATGAAACTGACCTTCGGTAATAAATTTGAAGAATCGAAGCACACCAGAAATCGCACATTCTGAAAAATGACGATTCACAAGGTTATCAGCCCCCACTTGCTCACCATTGGTTAAATAGCAACGCCCATCTTCGACAACCAGCTTTGCATCAAATGCATCACTAATTAGACGTTGATACGCTAAAGCTCTTTTAAGGCCTTCACCAAAGGTTTCACTACTAATAAATAAATGTTCAATCACCTGACCACGGTACAAAGGCAAATGCTCACCTAAATGCAAACCGATGTCTGGATCTTTACTGACTTCCTGAGCTGCAGTCCAAAAGGCATACTGTGCACTTAACGGAGTACGTGCATTTGTATCGACCTGATTTAAAGCGACTCCCGCTTTAGTTAATATTTCTTCTGTTGGCAATCCTGCACGACGAATTGCTTGATAGCCAAAACGTAATACAACTGATGCATCTGTTAGCTGACCCACGCAGTGCCCTTCCATGTAGATACTTCATTGATACTTAGGAGCTGTTGACTCTTTATGCATGAACAGTCCCTAATAACTATGATTTTAGATTAGCGTTGATTGACCAAACTGACAACAGAATTAGAGTTGTTTTGTGAAAAAAATTACATCTTTTTTTACTAGTCATAGTTTAACCAGATGCTTTAACAAGAAGATGTCTATCTTGTTTTTTTTAAATAAATTGACTATAATTTGCGCCTTTCCAATTTGATCATCAGGTAGGCTATGGCCAATAAAGAGGAACTCATTGAGTTCGAAGGCGTTGTCACCGAAACGCTTCCTAATACGATGTTCCGTGTACGTCTTGAAAACGGTCACGAAGTTATTGCACACATTTCTGGTAAAATGCGTAAACACTATATCCGTATTCTTACTGGCGACAGTGTAAAAGTCGAAATGACTCCATATGACTTAACTAAAGGTCGTATTACGTACCGTGCTCGCTAATTAGTGAATGCAAAAAAGCCACTTCATGATGTGGCTTTTTTATTGCTTTATTTATTCACTTAATCGACTAGACTTACATCCAACTGTTTGGCATTCACGCAATCTTTCTTGTAGCCAATGGTTTCTTTCCTGCGTTGTCTGTAAACGACACTGCACGTCTACACTATTTCTATTTGAATCTGTACATTCAGCATCACGTTGACGTATCCACGCAAGCTGAGACTTCTTAAGCGTATTTCTTTGCGCCGCATTCAATTTTGCTCTTAATGCCTGATAATTTTTATTTAGATCCGCATCAGCACTCGCATAGATTTTATTTGTACAGTAAATATCATCATAGGTATTACGAGTAGTATCGCAATTATCGGCATATACCGCTGTTACTCCAAAGCTGCATAAAAGTGCTAAAAGTATTTTTTTCATCATGTTTTCCTTAAGTTTTTTGCAAAATAATTATAAAGCCTTTCAGATGTGAGTATGAATTGCTAGATAAACTCATCCTCCATTTATCATAAACTTCCTTTTTTTCTTTACAAGCTAGGCAATCCAACCTACCGTTATCTAACAATAAATATAATTTGATAGAGAGAAAAATGAATATACCGAACTTATGCCGAATAACCTTGCTCTCAGTGATGTCTATTTATTTGAACGGTTGCGCAACTCAACCACGCCAATCTGTCGACTTACAAGAATATTTAAAAGGCTTTCTGGGCAAATCATCGACCACCATTCAACAAGAACTAAACTTACGCGGTCTTGGCTTTCAAATTGCGCATGTTCCACAAAAAACATCAAATCAACTCATCTACACGATTCTACGGCCATTAAGTATTCCCATTCCTATGGTGAGTAATGTAGAGATGGGTGGTAATCCAGTTCCTATTCAATCGGGGACATTAGGGAGCAACTCTTACGATGTTAATTTTAATTGCAAAGTTATTTTTCAGCTTAAAAATGACATTGCTGAATCTATTCAATACGAAGGTAAAGCTTGCTAAACACAACCATAAAAAAACGCAGCTTGAAGCTGCGTTTTTTAGCAAAGTAGCGATTAAGCAAGAGCAGCAACGACTGCTTCACCCATCTCGGCTGTACCTACTTTAGTCATGCCTTCAGACATAATATCGGCTGTACGGAAACCTTGATCAAGTACTTGCCCTACTGCATCTTCAATTGCTTTAGCAGCAGCTTCTGCACGGAATGTATAACGAAGCATCATTGCAACAGAAAGAATGGTTGCTAATGGGTTTGCCACATTTTGACCCGCAATATCAGGCGCCGAACCATGACAAGGTTCATACATGCCTTTGCCATTTTCATCTAAAGAAGCTGACGGCAACATACCAATTGAGCCTGTAAGCATTGCTGCTTCATCAGACAAGATATCGCCAAACAAGTTGCCTGTCACGATTACGTCAAACTGTTTAGGCGCACGTACAAGCTGCATGGCAGCATTGTCCACATACATGTGTGAAAGCTTAATATTTGGATAGTTGGCTTGCTGTAAATCCGTGACTGTTTGCTTCCAAAGCTCTGTTACTTCTAAAACATTGGCTTTATCTACAGAACACACTTTACCGCCACGTAATCCTGCAAGTTCAAAAGCAACTTTTGCAATACGCTTAATTTCGCTCTCAGAATAAACGTCAGTGTTATAGCCCTGTTTTTCACCATTTTCGAGTTCACGAATACCACGTGGTTGACCAAAATAGATGCCACCTGTCAATTCACGAACAATTAAAATATCTAAACCAGCAACAATCTCAGGCTTTAAGCTAGAAGCATCGGCTAATTGTGGATATAAAATCGCTGGGCGCAAGTTAGCAAACAAGTTAAGTTCACTACGAATTTTTAAAAGACCGCGTTCAGGGCGAATAGAGCGTTCAATAGTGTCCCATTTTGGTCCACCAACGGCGCCTAATAAAATGGCATCAGCTTTTTTGGCTTGCTCACTTGTTACAGCTGGATACGGTTCTCCATGAGCATCAATCGCAGCTCCACCTAACAAGCCATGTTCCCAAGTCAAAGACAAATTAAATTTTTCATTTACTTTATTTAATACTTTTTCTGCTGCCCCAACAATTTCAGGACCAATCCCATCGCCAGCCAAAATTAAAATCTGTTTAGACATGAAGTTTTCCATTTTCAAAGACAAGACAGTGTTATGACTGTCGTGGTGTTAGTTTTTTCTGTTCGAGAAATTCACCGAGTCCTGTGGTTACATCAAATGGTCGACAAAAACGGCGAATTACACGCCCATCCTGCTCTAAGTCAACACATAATGGATCTGGTACAGAAACATTCAGCAAACTACCCGAACGGTTAGATTTGTCTCGGTACATTTTAAACATATAGCGATGGTTGGCTTTGAATTGGTGAATAACATGGATGGTTTCTGCCCGATCTGGAGAAATCGGATAGTAACGAATCACCACTTCATATTGTTTGGCAGGCACAGATAAATACAAACTATTGCTTTGACTTAACACCGAACCATTTAATCTCACAATTCCTTGATGAATTGCCTGATTACTAATACGACGTGTCTGTGCATCAACAACAGTAATATCATTTAGCCGTTCAAATTCGCAACTTTTTGCGCCCGAACAATATATTGCTGCATTCTGCCCCAAATTTTCTTGTTCAGCCTGCTTAATACGAACAGTATCCACTACATTGTAAGTGCTCTGACAAGCACTTAGTGTTATTGCGCACAGGCCCAACAAAAAGCTATGAGTAACGTTCCTCTTCATTGTTCAAGCCCAATCCTCATCTAGTGCATAATTTTAAGCTGTTGTTATGCTTTAGCATGTTAGCAAGAGTTTGAACACGACGCCATGACTATGTTTAAAATGTACCAAAAGGTTAATTTATCTCTTGGAATACCCAAGGACGAACCTGTTTGGTTTTTTCTTCATAAGCGCGAATTGCGTCCGCATTTTGAAGGGTTAAGCCAATATCATCCAAGCCATTTAACAAGCAATGCTTACGAAATGGATCCACTTCGAATTTAAATGCTTCACCTGTTGGTGTACGAACTTCTTGCGCAGCCAAATCAATTGTTAATTGATATCCTTCATTCGCAGCACATTCTTTGAATAATTGATCAACAATATTCTCAGATAAAATAACTGGTAACATGCCGTTTTTAAAACAGTTATTAAAGAAAATATCAGCAAAGCTTGGCGCAATAACGGTACGGAAACCATATTCGTTTAATGCCCAAGGTGCATGCTCACGACTTGAACCACAACCAAAGTTCGTACGAGCAATTAAAACTGTTGCTCCCTGATAACGTGGTTGATTCAAAACAAAGTCCGGATTTTTTGGACGTACCGAGTTATCTTGACCTGGGTAACCTTCATCCAAATAACGAAGTTCATCAAATAAGTTGTCGCCAAAACCAGTACGTTTAATCGATTTTAAGAACTGTTTCGGAATAATTAAATCTGTATCAACATTGGCACGATCTAATGGTGCAACGATACCTTGTTCAACTGTATAAGCTTTCATGGTTTGCTCCAGACCGAATTAAAATGAACGAACGTCAACAAAATGACCTGCAATCGCAGCAGCAGCTGCCATTGCCGGACTTACCAAGTGAGTACGGCCACCATTACCCTGACGACCTTCAAAGTTACGGTTTGATGTCGATGCACAGTGTTCGCCCGGTTGTAACTTGTCTGCATTCATGGCTAAACACATTGAACAACCCGGTTCACGCCACTCGAAACCAGCTTCTAAGAAAATTTTATCCAAACCTTCTTTTTCTGCTTGCTGTTTCACTAAACCAGAACCCGGAACAATCATCGCTTGCTTAATGCTAGAAGCCACTTTACGACCTTTAACTACCTCAGCAGCAGCACGGATATCTTCAATACGTGAGTTAGTGCAAGAACCAATAAATACACGGTCAAGTTGAATTTCAGCCAATGCCTGACCTGCGTTTAACCCCATATATTGATACGCACGTGTCCAGTCACTACGTTGTACGTCATCTTTCGCTTGTTCTAAAGTTGGTACAGCTTTAGATACTGGAATTACCATCTCAGGTGAAGTACCCCAAGATACCTGTGGTTCAATCTCTGCGCCATTTAACTCAACAACTGCATCAAAAACAGCATCATCGTCTGAATGTAAAGTGTTCCAATAAGCAACCGCTTGTTCCCACTGCTCACCTTTTGGTGCGTAGCTACGGCCTTTTACGTATTCAATGGTTTTGTCATCAACTGCAACCATACCAACACGTGCACCCGCTTCAATCGCCATGTTACATACCGTCATACGTCCTTCAATCGACATATCACGGAAAACTTGACCACCGAACTCAATTGCGTAACCCGTACCGCCTGCGGTACCGATTTTACCGATAATCGCCAACACCACATCTTTTGGTGTTACGCCCTTACCTAAAACGCCATCAACACGAACCAACATATTTTTTGATTTTTTCTGAATCAAACATTGTGTCGCTAAAACGTGTTCAACTTCAGATGTCCCGATACCATGTGCCAAACAACCAAAGGCACCGTGAGTTGCTGTATGCGAGTCACCGCATACCACCGTCATACCCGGTAAAGTTAAGCCTTGTTCAGGACCAACAACATGTACAATACCTTGGCGAATGTCATTAATACCGAATTCAACGATATTAAATGCTTTACAGTTATCATCTAAGGTCTGAACCTGAATACGAGACGTATCATCTTCAATACCTGCAATGCCCTGATCACGCTCTTTTTTAGACGTTGGAACGTTGTGGTCTGGTGTAGCTACGTTTGCGCTTAAACGCCACGGTTGACGACCCGCAAGTTGCAAACCTTCAAATGCTTGTGGACTTGTTACTTCATGCAATAAATGACGGTCGATATAAAGTAAGCACGAACCATCATCACGCTCTGTAACTACGTGGTCATCCCACAATTTGTCATATAAAGTTTTGCCTGCCATGTCGTCTTGCTCCATTGGACTGGGTAATTCTAATCTTTCTTCGATTATAGCCAGAGTTTTACATAAATCTAATTTATCATTTTTATAAATTAGAAAACTTTTAGGAATCATTCCTGAATGTCTTAATATCGGTCAAAATATATAAATGGGATTTGTTAATGATTATCATTTGCATAATCCATTTTTAATCTTATACTCTCATCTCTATACTAAAAATATCAAATACAGATAGAGAGAATGGTTATGGCTAATATTCAAAAATTCGTTGTTAATAATCAACGTACATTAAAGAAAACCTTAAGTTACTACATTATGCATATTACGGTAGCCATGCTAGTTGCCTACTTTGTAACGGGTAATATTTGGATGGCTTTAACATTAAGTATGTTAGAACCAACAGTACAGGCATTTGCATTTTTCTTTCATGAAAAAGTATGGGCAGCAAAAGACCGCCGTATATCAGCTTTAAGCAAAAATGAGACAACTGCTTAGATTAAGATTAATACGCTAAATCACAACTTTATAGAACGTTGAGCTGCAAGCATGATACGATTTTGGCTTGGCAACTTTAGCCTCTCTCGATTTTTCTATTCCAAGTAGAGTTGTATTATGAATCTTGCAGCCTTTGAAGCTTTTGTAAAAGTTATGGAAACAGGTTCGATCTCTGTGGCTGCGGATCAACTATTTATTACCCAACCTGCTGTCACCAAACGTATTCATAGCCTAGAAGAGTACTTTGGTGTAAAGCTATTTGAGTCGGCAGGCCGTGGGGTTCAAGCAACTCATGCTGCGCATTCATTATTACCAAAAGTTAAAAGCTGGTTAAATGAACTTCGAGATATTCACCACACGCTAAGTCATGAACAAACCCAAATACAAGGTCGTTTAAAAATCGGGACGAGTCATCACATCGGTTTGCATCACTTGCCTGCTCCGCTTAAACACTTCGTTCAGCAGTTTCCTCAAGTCACGCTAGACGTACATTTTGTTGATTCCGAACAAGCACACGAACAGGTACTTGCTGGCGATTTAGAGTTAGCATTTTTAACACTCCCGCCCTCAGGTGATGAGCGCCTTAACTATATTACGATCTGGAATGATCCTTTAGTTTTTGTAGCTGCTCCATTTCATCCCTTGGCTCAAAAAAA
Organism: Acinetobacter nosocomialis; assembly: GCF_041021905.1. Classification (NCBI taxonomy): domain Bacteria; kingdom Pseudomonadati; phylum Pseudomonadota; class Gammaproteobacteria; order Moraxellales; family Moraxellaceae; genus Acinetobacter; species Acinetobacter nosocomialis. The sequence continues at coordinate 483,650 of NZ_CP157432.1, read as the reverse complement.
GAATTTGACCTTACAAGATTTAATTGAATATCCAAGTTTGCTGCCTGCCGCACAGACTTATACAGCTCAAATCACTTTAGCTGAGTTTGAAAAACAAGGCCTTAAACCGAAAATTACCATGAGCAATAACCCTCTTGAATCTATTCGCATGTTGGTCTCTATTGGTTTAGGTTGGTCAGTTTTACCAAAAACTCTGCTGAATCAAGATATGCAGCAGCTTGATTTAAATGTCGAGATGAATCGTCAATTAGGCATGGTATGGCATCCTGCACGTACTCAATCTAGAGCCATGCAGGAACTAATTAAAATGATGCAAGAATAACGGTATTAATGGCTATATTTTTTAACAAGGATATAAATCAAAACCGCGAAAGGTAGTAGTAAAAATAGAACGCCCCAACTGAAACATATGGCAGCGAAAATAATTCCGCCAAGTGCACTCATAAACAGTAAAGCAATGATATAAATAAGTAACTCACCAAAAATAGCGGTAATGAGCTGATCTATAAATTCTTGAAAGAAACCATTGCTACCTTTACTTTTAGTGCGCTTATTTTTAGTCATGCTATTTTAATTAATAAAGTTATATATTGATTAGAAATAATACTGTAAATATATACCCTTTACTCTACTATCCTTATACTTTTCGCTTAAGATTCATGATCGTGAAGAATCCATATTCAAATATAATTAAAGTCGGTTTATATATATTTATAACTTTAGCTATCTTAGTTCTAGTTACATTTATTTGGTTTAAACCGATACGTGTTATTTTCGCCCATCACCTTTCATTGTTACATTGTGATGGTCAAGTCTGTGTAGATGATCCAAAGACACAACCTCTTGCGAACACACTTTATAATCAGGCATTACAAGAAACCCAAGATAAATTAGGTGCTTTTCATCAACAGCCCACTATGGTTTTTTGCTCCACTCCACAATGTGCCAATACCTTTGGTATGGAAAAAGCAGCCGCTAAAGCGGTTGGTAATTTGGGGTTATTGGTTGCACCACGAGGCTGGAAAGATTTCTATATCACTCATGAACTTATTCATCATCGACAAGCCGAAGAATGGGGAAATATAGCAATGCTGACTAAACCTAAATGGCTGGTAGAAGGCATGGCTTATAGCTTAAGTGATGATCCACGCCCTACGTTATCAGAGCCCTTTCAGCAATGGCGGGCGCAATTCAAGCATTGGCATCAACAGAACCCTGACCCAAATATTTGGCATGTCACAGAGAAAGTTAAATAATTTATTAAAGTGCATCATCTCCGGCGAGCTGAATCTTACTATCAGCAATTTCATTCATAAATTGCTGATAGTCGTTTAGATTACGCTCTGCATATTCTTCTGCATAGGTTTGTAATACGTCTATAATCGTATCACCCTCTCCAAGATATCCTATAAGCACATCTGCATTTCCCGATTTTGCATGGGCATGCGCTAAAGCCAAGCCACAATCTTCAGCATACTTATAGAAATACTCTTCATCCATATCCTTAAGATTAAAAGAGATTTTCATATCACGTAACTGACGTACATGAAAATGTTGAGTTGATATTGAGGAAAATCCAAGAAATATATCACTTGCGGCTTGCATCAGTTGCTGTCCATGTATTACACGTTCACCTTCGTGATTTACTTTTTCTACAAATAACGGACTAAGAATTGATGGATTCGCTTCTTTCATTTGTAAAATTAACGGCTCCCGATCTGCATCCTGAAATAATGCTATGGCTGATCGTGTACCAACACTTCCAATACCAACCACTTTAAAAGCCACATCTGTACATTGATAACGATCAAAAAGGACTTGGCGATCATATTTCAAAGAGTCACGGTATTGTTTAAAGAATACGTCAACATCTTTACTAAATGGTTCATCTGCATTTGGGTGCCATAATAACGGCGCATCATCTACAAAATGACGCAAGCCTGTATCTTGGTCTTGCTGTGTAAGCTTCGGCAATACAGAGTACACCGTTTTTTTCTGCGCAGAATCAAGATCCTTTTCGCTTTTCTTTCTTAGTTTTCGGCATTCAGTATTTTCTAATAAGGTAACAGCATCAATTTTTTCATACCAAACTTGTAGGGGCGAAAGTTTCGCATTTTCCAATAAGTGCTGACGATAACTATTCAGCATTATTTTAACTGCTTTTAAACCCACTTTATCTGCAAGATTAATATCGCGTGCTGCAATCACAAAACTGGTTGCTAAACGCTTTACATCCCATTCAAACGGGGCAACTAAAGTTTCATCAAAATCATTAATTCCGAATAACAGGTTACGTTCTGGACTTGCAAAACCACCAAAGTTACTTAAATGACAATCACCACAAATCTGTTGAAATAAACCTGAATTTAGTGGCTCCCACACTTGGTCAAATAGCATCAAAGAAGGCATGCCACGATAAAATGTAAATGGTGAAACGCTCATCCGTTTTGCACGAATCGGTTTGAGTTTTTCTAAACGTCCTTGGTTACTCCAATCATAGATCGTTAAAGCAGTTGTTCCTTCTGGCCGTTCAGAAAGTTTTGAAAGTTGTTCAAGCGGTACTTTTTTCCGTTGAGTCTTACCTAATTTAAAACCCTCACTTTTACTCAGTAATTTTCCTTGATAGCTATGACGTGTTAAATCAATGCTTTGATTATTCCAAAGTTGTTCTGGTAATTTAATCTGTGGTGTTTTTGACATTATTACCTCTTTTTTTAAATTTATTTTTATTGAACTTATCAATATTTATTTTTGGATTAGGATTTTCATGGGATATAAAAAGGATGATTTAAACCTAATGAATTAAGAGTTGGAAAACCTTAAATACCGTATGGGTCTTCCAACTCTACAATCTTAAATCGACCAGTCCTGAATTTCCCAGTTATGCTCTTGAGCTAACTTTTCTAGACGATCATCAGGATTTACAGCAATTGCATGTGTTGCATATTCAAGTAAAAAACGGTCATTGATTGAATCTGAATAAGCCCAAGACTCAGACACACTGCGTCCAGCCAACCAATCGTCAAGACGCGCAAGCTTACCTTTTTGATAACATGCCAAGCCCGCAACTTTACCTGTATATTTGCCATCAACAACTTCGGCATTGGTTGCTAAAATTTCAGTAATGCCAAATTCACGGAAAATCGGCGCCGTAATAAAATCACTCGTTGCCGTAATACCCACAATGGTATGGCCTAAATCTTGATGTTTCTTAATCGCCTCAAAACCTTTAGGACGCATTTGAGGGCGAATTACTTTTTCCATAAACAACTGATGAAGCTCAGTTAAATAGTTATTGTCATGCTTAGTTAAAAAGCCAAAAACAAATTCATTATAAGCATAGGGGTCAAGTTGCCCAGCTTTGTAATCTTCATAAAATTTATCATTCATCTGACGATGATGAACCGGATCAACCAAACCTTCATTGACTAAAAATTCACCCCAAGAATGGTCTGAATCGGTATTTAACAAGGTATGGTCTAAATCAAACAACGCCAGTTTCATGAAAATTCTCGTTTAAACTGAAATTTAAGAAAAAAAATGTAAATCTATCTCCGCTAGTCGATAGAAATTCGTTAAGATCGTAACAATTTAAACATTTTACTTTGATCTTTTCGAGCTGGACATAAAAAGTTGTTGGTCCCCGTGGTCAAAGTCAACGATATAGACAAATATTTAGGTAGCCAAATGATCGACTCAGAAGGTTTCCGACCGAATGTCGGGATCATTTTGGCAAACGATGATGGACAGGTTTTATGGGCAAAGCGCATTGGTCACAATGCTTGGCAATTTCCACAAGGAGGCATCCAGTTTGGAGAAACCCCTGAACAGGCACTTTTTCGAGAACTGAGAGAAGAAATCGGCTTATTGCCCGAACATGTCCAGATTATTGCGCAAACCAAGGGATGGCTGCGTTATCGTTTGCCACATCGGTACATTCGGTCAGACTCTGACCCCGTATGTATCGGACAGAAACAAAAATGGTTTTTACTGAAGTTAACTGCGCCTGCAAAAAATATTCAGTTGAACCTCTCTGACCCGCCCGAATTCGATGAATGGCAGTGGGTTAGCTATTGGTATCCTCTTGGTCAAGTGGTGAACTTTAAGCGTGATGTTTACCGCAAAGCCATGGTGGAGTTGTGTACACAGTTGCCTATGCAACAATTACCCTAAAAATCATTTATCTAGCAAATGATTTTTATTAAAAGTGCTGTTATAAATACATTCATAGTCTAAAAAATACTGGAGTATACATCCATGTCAAACATGCAACTCGACACTCTAAGACGCATTGTCCAAGAGATTAATGCGTCCGTGAGTTTGCATGAATCGTTAGACATTATGGTCAATCAGGTTGCTGAGGCCATGAAAGTGGATGTTTGCTCTATTTATTTACTCGATGAACGCAATCAGCGTTATGTCTTGATGGCCTCAAAAGGCTTAAATCCAGAATCTGTTGGACATGTCTCATTGCAGTTAGGTGAAGGCTTGGTCGGTCTGGTTGGGCAACGTGAGGAAATCGTTAACCTTGATAATGCCCCAAAGCATGAGCGCTTCTTGTACTTACCCGAAACGGGCGAAGAAATTTATAACTCATTCCTCGGCGTACCTGTCATGTACCGTCGTAAGGTTATGGGTGTTTTAGTCGTCCAAAATAGACTTCCTCAAGATTTTAGCGAAGCAGCCGAGTCCTTTTTAGTTACGCTATGTGCACAGCTTTCCGGGGTAATTGCACATGCTCACGCGGTTGGTAATATCGATGTATTTCGTAAACCAAGCAATGGACCTGCCTATAAAACCTTCCAAGGCGCTTCAGGTGCAGGCGGTGTTGCTTTAGGCCGCGCTATCATTTTATATCCACCTGCCGATTTGGGTGCTGTCCCTGACCGTGAAGCAGAAGATATTAGCCATGAACTTCGCCTTTTAGATCAAGCGATCTCATCAGTTCGTTCAGAGATTCGTTCTTTAGACGAAAAAATGCATGATTCACTCATGGCAGAAGAACGCGCTTTATTTAGTGTTTTCTTAAGAATGCTAGATGAAAATGCATTACCCGCAGAAATTAAAGATCTGATTCGTGATGGTCATTGGGCACAAGGTGCTGTACGTCGTGTAATTGAAAAGCACACTGCCCTATTTGCGCAAATGGAAGATGACTATCTTCGCGAACGCGTTTCCGATCTTAAAGATTTAGGCCGACGTATTTTAGCGTGTTTACAAGAAGAAGATTCTAGCCACCGTGAACTCAGTCCAGACAGTATTTTAATTGGTGAAGAAATTAGTACTGCTGCGCTCGTCGAGTTACCGGTCGATAATATCGCTGCTATTGTAACCTCAGAAGGTGCAGCTAATTCACATATGGTGATTGTGGCACGCGCATTAGGTATTCCAACTGTAGTTGGTGTTACTGAACTGCCTGTAAATACGCTTGATGACGCGGAAATGATTGTGGATGCCTATCAGGGTCGTGTTTTTGTGAACCCTCCACGTCGTTTACGCCAACGCTATAAAGAAATTCAAAAAGAAGACGAGCAAATCGCAAAAGATCTCAAACAATACGAGACCAAAGAAGCGATTACTCCTGATGGGGTTTCTGTTCAACTATTTGTAAACACAGGTCTCATGATTGATGTTGTTCGCGGCGTACAACGCGGCGCGCAAGGTGTAGGTCTATACCGAAGTGAAATTCCATTCATGTTACGGGAACGTTTCCCGGGTGAAGAAGAACAACGTGCAATCTACCGCCAACAGTTGAGTCACTTTGCCAATAAACCAGTGGTAATGCGAACCCTCGATATTGGTGCCGATAAAGATTTACCGTACTTTAGTATCGAAGAAGAAAACTCAGCATTAGGATGGCGCGGTATTCGTTTTACACTCGATCATCCAGAGATTTTCTCAGCACAAATCCGAGCAATGCTCAAAGCCAGTATTGGTTTAAATAACTTGCATATTCTATTGCCAATGGTGACAACAGTAAGTGAAGTCGAAGAAGTACTTTATTTACTTGAGCGAGACTGGATAGCCGTGCAAGAAGAAGAGCAAGTTAAAATTACTAAACCAAAAATCGGGATTATGGTAGAGGTACCAAGTGTACTGCTACAAATTGATGAGTTTGCTGAACTTGTCGATTTCTTCTCGGTTGGTTCAAATGACTTAACTCAATACTTACTTGCGGTAGACCGTAATAATCCGCATGTGGCTAGCGTATATTCACACTTCCATCCATCTATTTTGCGTGCGTTGACTCGACTGGTGAAGGAATGTCACAAATACCAAAAACCGGTAAGTATTTGTGGTGAGATGGCGGGTGACCCATTATCAGCAATCTTACTAATGGCAATGGGCTTTAATACTCTTTCTATGAGTTCAAGCAATATCTTGCGTGTGCGTAAAGCAATTTGCCATGTACCAATGACAGATGCGCAAAAGTTACTTGATGATGTCATGAAAATGAATAACCCGCTTATTGTAAAAAGCTGGCTTGAGTATTACTTTAAAACGCATGGTTTGGCGGATATGGTTAAATCTAACCGCCTTGTCACCGTATAAATATTTAAAAAAGGAGAGTTTTAACTCTCCTTTTTAATTGAACTAGTTTTAGTTTTTTCTTTTTTCAAATCCCCATTTACCGTACTCAACAATTTTGCTTAACCCTTAAAATCGATTTTACCTATTAATATAGACAATTTAATCCATTTGAAAAATAAACAATCAAATTTTAGTATATTTAAAGAACGAAATTGAAAGATATTGCGATGTTTCAATGATTAAGGAGCTCATGCCATGCATCATTATTTGCAAAAGTCGAACCATTTTCCCTCTTGTTTTTTAGCCTTCATGCAGTAAATTGAAGGAATAATAAACAAAGGAAACTCATGTATTGTTGAATAAAAATGATGAGCTGACATAACAGTGAAAAATTTTTAAAACGGTTTATCTCACCACTTGTTTCCTCATTTCTTTATTCGATAAGCATCATTTTTTTAACCCAGAAGTCCAGGAAAATGAGCTTTCGGTTCCATTAAGAGCTCAAATAAATATTACCCAGAGAGAATATAATCATGTCAAACGAATCAAAATGTCCTTTTTCAGGTCATAACTCAAAACCGCAAGTAACAGTCGGTGGTGGCACGACTAATTTGCACTGGTGGCCAAATCAATTACGCGTCGACTTACTCAATCAACATTCAGAACGCTCTAATCCACTTGGTAAAGATTTTAATTACCGTGAAGAATTTAAAAAAATTGACTACTACGCACTTAAAGCGGATATCAAAAATGTCTTAACCGATTCCCAAGATTGGTGGCCAGCCGATTGGGGAAATTACACAGGCTTATTTATTCGTTTAGCATGGCATGCTGCCGGCACCTACCGTATGGGTGATGGCCGTGGTGGTGCGGGTCGTGGTCAACAACGTTTTGCGCCTTTAAATAGCTGGCCCGACAACGCAAGTTTAGATAAAGCACGCCGTTTACTATGGCCTGTTAAACAAAAATACGGTCAAAAAATATCATGGGCTGACTTATTTATTCTTGCCGGGAATATTGCACTTGAGTCTTCTGGCTTCCGTACCTTTGGTTTTGGTGCAGGCCGTGAAGATGTTTGGGAACCAGACAACGATGTAAACTGGGGCGATGAAAAAGAATGGTTAGCTCACCGTAACTCTGAAGCTTTAGCTGGCAGTAATCTTGCGGCAACCGAGATGGGACTAATTTATGTAAACCCTGAAGGCCCAGAAGCTAGCGGTGACCCAAGATCAGCTGCGCCTTTTATTCGCGCGACTTTCGGCAACATGGCAATGGACGATGAAGAAATTGTTGCTTTGATTGCAGGCGGTCATACTTTAGGTAAAACTCACGGTGCAGCCTCTGCTGACCATGTTCATGCCGATCCAGAAGGCGCTCCAATTGAGCAAATGGGCTTTGGCTGGGCAAATAGCTATGGCACAGGTGTGGGTAAAGATGCGATCACGTCAGGTTTAGAAGTGATTTGGTCACAGACACCAACACAATGGAGCAATTACTTCTTTGAAAACCTATTCAAATACGAGTGGGTACAAGAACGTTCACCTGCTGGTGCAATCCAATGGGTAGCAGCAGATGCTGAGGCAATTATTCCTGATCCTTTCGACCCGTCAATTAAACGTAAGCCAACAATGTTGACTACAGATTTGACTTTACGTTTTGACCCTGAATTTGAAAAGATCTCTCGTCGCTTCCATAACGACCCTCAAGCTTTCGCAAATGCTTTTGCTCGTGCCTGGTTCAAATTAACTCACCGTGATATGGGTCCAAAAGCACGTTATTTAGGTCCTGAAGTCCCTGCTGAAGATTTAATTTGGCAAGACCCATTACCGGCCGCTAACGCTATTCCATCTGCTGCAAGTATTGCTGATGCAAAAGCAAAAATTGTTGCATTAGGATTATCTGCCGGTGAGTTGGTTTCTCTTGGTTGGGCATCAGCATCAACATTCCGTGGTGGAGACAAACGCGGTGGAGCAAACGGTGCACGCATTGCTTTAGCTCCTCAACGTGGTTGGGAAGTCAATAAAAAAGCTGTTGAGACTTTAACTAAAATTGAAGAACTCAAAGCATCAACTCAATTATCATTGGCTGACTTAATTGTGCTTGCAGGGAACATCGGTGTAGAACAAGCTGCTCAGGCGGCAGGTTTCAACGTTAGCGTACCATTCGCTCCTGGTCGTGTAGATGCATTACAAAGTCAAACTGATATCGAAACTTTCCAATTACTACTCGGCGCTGCTGATGGCTTTAGAAACTGGAAAAAACAGGGAGTCAACACACCAGCTGAAATCTTATTGATTGATAAAGCTCAGCAACTGACTTTGACTGCACCAGAGTTAACTGCATTAATTGGTGGTTTACGTGTACTGGGCACCAATTGGGATGGTTCACAGCATGGTGTATTCACTCAGCAAGTCGGTGTACTTAGCACAGATTTCTTTACAAACTTACTCGACATGTCGAATGTATGGGCACCTGTTGATTCAACAAGTGAAGTATTTGAAGGCAAAGATCGTAAAACAGGTGCAGTTAAATTTACTGCAACACGCAATGATTTAGTCTTTGGTTCTAATTCAATCTTACGTGCATTGGCAGAGGTTTATGCTCAAGCCGACGGTAAAGAAAAATTTGTTAAAGACTTTGTTGCAGCATGGACAAAAGTCATGAATCTTGACCGTTTTGACTTAGCTTAATTTAAGTCGAAATAATAAAAAGCCAGTTCAATTTGAACTGGCTTTTTTAATATAAAAACCATAGGCTTTTAGACAGTCAATTTATGCCCTTCTCGAATACAATAAAAGGGATTAGCAAGTTTTGATGAAGCTTTAATAGCTTGAGCTAAAGCATGTTCAGGGTCTTCCCGATCTTCATCTGTTAACTGGAAAGTTCGATAGTGAATCGCAACAGAACGATGCGCTTGTAAATCCAAATGTGCATGAACTGCATCTTGAGGGTTCATGTGAACGTAGCTCATTAGTTTACGAGGTTCATAAGCTCCAATTGGAAGTAAAGCAACACGTGGTGCGCCATAACGTGCATGTATCTGTTTGAAGTGTGCTGCATAGCCAGTGTCACCAGCGAAAAAACAATGACCTGTTTTTGCTAAAACCGAAAAACCACCCCAAAGTGCTTTATTTTGATCACGTAAGCCCCGCCCCGAACCGTGCTGAGCAGGTGTATAGACAATTCTTAACTCATGATAAGGAATTTCTTGCCACCAATCCATTTCAATGACATGGAAATCTTTAGGCAAGTAAAACCCGTTGCCAAGCCCTGTATAAATCGGCATCGCAAATTTCTTGTGCAACCATTCAAGCGTTGCCAAATCCATATGATCATAATGATTATGGCTCAGTAAGACTCCATGAATAGTGGGCAACTGTTCCAAAGCAAAACCGGCCGGGCATACACGGCGTGGTCCACGCCCATGCAACGGACTCGCATAATCACACCAAACCGGGTCGGTAATAAAGTTATATGGTCCAATTTGAATGAGTACAGTAGCGTGACCTACAAACCATACTTGCCAATCATCTAAATCCGCATGAGGACGGTTCTGTGGTAAGGCAATTGGTGTATTCACACGAGTTTCGTATTCACCTTGAATATCAACATTCCATGTATAAGATTCACGAGTGACTAACCAACGCAATAATTCTTTCGATCCTCGTGCAGGCGATCTAGGCTGCTGATTATAAAAACGGGTGTCGTTTTCATGGCCCAATTCAGGATGACAAAAAGGCGGTTTTATCCATGTATGCGTCCAACAGGACTGAGTCGGCAATTGATAAGTTAATGTCGGCTTGTCTTTCATGGGCTTATTCTATGGTTGTAGCATCAGGAGGATGATTCATTCAATTTTCTATCTTAGCGATTTAAATAAATTAAGCTATGACACTTACACTTATTTATCATATAAATATCCCTTTATTTTTGTCGCCGCCGACATACACCAATCTAAAGTGCCACAAAAAAATGTTTAGATGTGTTGAGTTTGTGATTCGTTACTTACAGTTCTTATTAAAAGCTACTGTATAACATAACAATAGTATATAATAAGTAATCTACAGCTAAAGCATGAACTACTTTTATCTTAGTTATTCAATAAATCTTTTAAATTGCTTAATTTTATCAACTTTTATCGATGCTTGATAAACTAAAAAATAGAGCAATATAAGTGTGATACATTTACTATAAAAATACTTTCCAAAATTTTTCGCTAAAAAAATCAACACCTAAATCTCTGCATTAATAATAGATTTTTTCATAATATGAGAAAACTTTAAGTGATTTTTAAAAAAGAAATTAAAATTTCCTATGAAAATTTAAAAAAAACAGTTAATAATCGGCAATTAATATATTTTATAAATTAATAATTAAGAAAAATTTCATATTAATTTAATAATGATTTATAAATTTTCATTTATTTTATAAATATCTAAAGCATCTTCACGCTATATAGTTTTATGCTTTATACTTTACTTAAATCATAGTAAGACATTTTTTGGATTAGTCTTATGGAATTACGCCATCTTCGATATTTCATCACTGTTGCTGAAGAATTAAATTTTAGTAAGGCCGCTCTAAAACTCTATACTGCTCAACCCTCCCTTAGCCAACAAATTAAAGATTTAGAAGAAGATGTCGGTGTACGACTTTTAAACCGCACAAAACGTAAAGTCGAGTTAACTGAAGAAGGTGAAGTATTTTTAGAACATGCCCGTTTAACACTTGCTCAAGCAGATAAAGCTGTAGCGATGGCACGTCAAGTCTCAAAGGCCAAACAACAATTATTACGTATTGGTTTTGTCCCCATTGCAGAAATGAAAATTTTCCCGTACGTACTTCCAAATCTACGATTACAACATCCTGACCTGACCATTGAACTATCAAGCTTAAATAATACAGAACAACTCAAAGCATTAAAAAGAGGTGAACTCGACATCACCTTCACTCGTGATAATACCGAAACCGATGAAATCCAAAGCCAATTTGTTTTAACAGAACCATTAATTTTTTTATTACCTAGAAACCATCCTTTGGCTAAATATGAACGCATTCCTGTAAAAGCTTTACACGGTATAGATTTTATTATTCCTGCCGCCGAACAATCGAATACGCTGCACAATACTATTTTAGAATTTACTAAAACTCATGGTATTGATCTGAATATCGTACAAAAGGCCGATAGTATTTTACTCAATATTAATTCTATTGGGTCAGGTCTAGGTTGTACGATTTTACCAGCCTATGTTGCACCTCTAGGTGTATCAAATACAGTAGTTCGCCCTTTGGATGTGGATTTACCTTCTTTAGATTTATTTGTCAGTTATCGTAAAAATACAGAATCTGTAGGTGTTAAAAGATTTATTGACCAGCTCAATAAAGTGTTTCATCTTGATAAGAATCTCGATTAAATACGACAAATTAAAGTTAACTTTATTTGGCAATAATAAATTAGTTAGAAAATCTAAATTAAAGTATAAAATAAATGAGCTTAAGATTTATTTTATACTTTTGATCCATTATTTAAATTGCGATAATTTTTTATATTTTAGCTTATCAAAAATATTATTTAAAAAGACAATCAAAAGTATAAACAATATATAAAACTTAATGTTAAATTAACCAAATAGTAAAAAAATAGTTTTTACGGCATAAGGAGAGTCGAGTAAATGTTGGGACTATTAAAGCATTTGGGGCGTAGCGTAAAAAACCGACCTCACTTCTTTATTGCTTTATTCGTTGGCGTTATTGCCGGAATTCTATTGACTTGGTTTACCTCATGGAAATGGTCTACTATTTTATTAGTAAGCTGGAACGGTTCGATTGGCCTATATTTATTGAATGTTTTCAAACTTATGAAAAATGCTGATCACTCTCAAATGCAGCAGCAAGCTAAAAAACAAGATGAAAGCAAATGGGTCATTATGCTGATTGTTTTACTTGCAATTTCTATGTGTCTAGTTGCTATATTAGTACAGCTGTCTCAGCTTCCTTCTGACCATTATGCAAAATTAGGACACGTTGCTTTAGCTTTACTTACCATTGTTTCAGCATGGCTTTTTATGCACACCGTTTTCGCCTTGCACTATGCACATGACTTTTACATGGCTTTATCCAGAAATGAAGAAAGTGGTGGATTAGATTTTCCAGGGACCAAAAATCCAACATATCCTGATTTCTTATATTTTAGTTATATTATTGGTACTTCAGCACAAACAGCAGATGTATCGGTTACCACTAGGCATATGCGTTTGCTAAACTTATTTCATTTCGTTCTGGCATTTGGCTTTAACACGACTATTTTAGCAATTTGTATTAACGTCGCTGCGGGTTTTATTAGCAATTAAAGCTTTTGATTAAAAAACAAAAAGCCACCTTAAAAGGTGGCTCGAAGCAGCATAGGTTTACAATAATCCGCCCATACTGCTTTGTTTTAGCCCTTCACGTTGTTTAATCGTTTCAACATAACGTGTAATGGTAGGGTGTGATTCAATCGTGTTCATTTTCAATTGCCATAACAACATCGCGCCCACGCTGACATCTGCTGCCGTAAACTGTTCACCACATAAGTATGGATTAGCCTCACTCAGCCCTTGAATCAAAGCTTGGTAAGCATCGTTGTAATCACCATAACTCACAAACATTTTTTGCTCAGGAGATACTTTTATTCCTAGAGCTTTATCAACGCCAGCAGCTTCCCAAGGTCCAGCCATCATAAATAACCAACGATAGTACAAACCACGCTTCGGATCATTCAAGGCTGGTGCCAAGCCTTTGTCACTAAACTTGTCCGCAAGATATGCGCAAATTGCCCCTAACTCATAAATAACAACATCGCCATCTACCAATACAGGTACTTTTCCAAAAGGATTAATTTTTAAATATTCTGGTGACTTCATCTCGGTTCGGTATGCAACTTCAATACGTTCACATTCAACACCAAGCTCGACTAAAAGCCAGTCGATCACTACACCACGCGATTCTTTGTTAGTATAAAGTTTAAGGCTCATTTTTATGGCTCCTTGTTTATCGTGGTTCTAGTCTACAAATATCTGTTGTCAGTTTTTGTCAGTAGTCTGCGATTCTTGTGCCCACCACTGCTGGAAGAGTTGCTGCTTAAATGATGGATATAATTCTTGGGTTAAACTTAAGTGTTGAATACGATCCATTCTAAAATGTCGAAAGTCTTGTCTTAATTCACACCATGCGGCCAACACAATTTTGTCATTAAAGTATCCCAAGGCAAAAGGCCACAAGATTCGAACACTACTTCGTTGTTGTTCATCCTGATAATGCATCGTAATTTTGACTTGCTGCCGAATGGCTAAACGTACTTGTTCAACCTGATTTTTATCTACAGGCAGCCATGTGTTAAACGCTCTTAAGGTTGTTTGCTGTAATAAATATTGGCGATGTTCAGGCAGAACAGAATTTAATTTAGCTAAGATTGATGTAGAAGCCGATTGTAAAGATTGATCGGGTACACTCTTCAACCAATACAACGCCAGAAAAATAGCTTCAACTTCATTTTCATTGAGCGTCATTGGTGGCAATACTATGTCTTCTTTAAGCTGAAATCCTAAACCCGCTGATGCATCGATTCTCACACCTTGGGCACGTAGACTATCGATATCGCGGTAAATACTACGAACACTAATTCCCATACGCTCAGCCAAGACTTGTGCAGTCACTGGATAACGGGATTCACGAAGTTGCTGTAAAAGATTTAATAAACGAATAGAACGGCTCATTTTTCTCGTCTTATTGTTATTGGACATACAATAAGAGGGAATAAATTCCCCCTTCTTATATCATTCTAAATTACGCTACATCTGCATTAGAGAGCTTTGCATACTCTCTTAAAAAGTTGTGCAGTTCAGGTACATCTTTAGCAATCGTTAAAGGCTGGAACTGTTGTAGAACTTCGATTGAATGCACACCATAGCCAACACCAATACGTGGCATACCTAAACGCTGTGCCATCTCAAGATCATAGCTACTATCACCAATCATTATGGCACGCTCGACGCTTACCCCTGTTACATTCAAAATTTCCTGCAACATAAGCGGGTCTGGTTTTGAACGGGTTTCATTGGCTGCTCGAGTAACATCAAACAGATGAGTACTTTGTGTTTTTGCAATCACACGGTCTAATCCACGGCGGTTTTTACCCGTTGCGACTGCAAGTTTTAAACCTTGAGCTTTTAAGTCATGAAGTAACTCAGAAATACCTTCGAACCATGCATCATTTGTCGAGTTGGCAATATAGTGATCGCCATATGCTTTTAAAATCGATTCATGTAGCTCTGGTGTTTCCGGAAATAAAGTTTGCATTACTTCCGGTAAACCTAAACCGATAATACTTTTTGCGGCTTCATCCGTTAGCGTTAACTCATGCTGCTCGGCCGCATGCTGTAAACTTGCCACAATCTGACCAACAGAATTATATAAAGTACCATCCCAGTCAAAAATCACTAATTCGGTTTTCAGACTCATTTTGCTACTCTCAAAGCCTCTAATAACTGGGTCATGTCTTCTGGTAACGGTGCTTCAATCGTTGGATAACCCGGAATATCTAAACGCATGGCATGCAAACACAAACGGCGTGCTTCAGGCCCCGCATAAGCAGTGTTGTGACCATATTTATCGTCACCCAGCAAAGGATGTCCAATACTTAAACCATGTACACGAATTTGATGGGTACGACCTGATAAAGGCGAAGCATGAACCAGTGTGGCATTTTTAAAGCGCTCTGCAACCACCCATTCGGTTTTACTTGGCTTACCTTCTTTAGATACACGTACGCGACGCTCGCCATTTGCTAACTCATAGCGAAATAGAGGAGCATCAATGAGTTGTTTATCAAGACTTACCTGACCTTTTACAATAGCGGCATAGGTCTTACGAATTTTGTGTTCACGCAACATATCTTGTAGCAACTTTAAAGTGCTACGCTTTTTACTAATCATGACCAGACCAGAAGTGTCACGGTCAATACGATGAATCAGTTCTAAATATTTTTTACCTGTTGCCGCGCGTAGTGCCTCAATCAAACCATACGCCATGCCACTACCGCCATGTACGGCAATACCTGAAGGTTTATTTACAACTAATAGGCCTTCATCTTCGTAAACCACACGGCTTAATAAACCTTGAGCTACACTGTCGCTTACAGGAACAGCAGTTTCATCTTTTTGTTCATAGCGAATAGGCGCAACGCGAATCTGGTCCCCAATTGTAAGTTTGGTCTCGGCTTTAATACGTTTTTTATTCACGCGAACCTGACCTTCACGAATCAAACGATAAATTCGACTCTTTGGTACACCCTTCAAACGTGAAAACAGGAAATTATCGATTCGTTGTCCTGCTTGATGCTCATCCACCTCAAACCAAGTGACACTTTGCCATTGCTGTGTAGAATTCATACTAATATTTAAACCTGAAATTTTACGAAATTTGATTAATAAATGACCGATTAGCTTAGTTTTTTCACAAGAAATCTAAGCTTAGCCCATAGGCAGATGCTGCAAGGTTTGATATAGTCAGCGCACGGATACCACCGTAAGTGAACATCTAAAGGGAAATTTTCCTGATTGAAACCTCAATCAAAATGATGCTTTCATCACCAGCTCGGACAGGTCCTAAAGAATTATGCCGACGCCGAAGGCTTATTATATCGGCAAAATGACAAACTGTTGCGTTTAATTCAGTTTGTTCAAAAAAATATGTTACCAACTCTAGTTGGTTATGGAACGTAAACTGATACACATCAGACAAATCGCTCCTTAATGTTGCCTTCAGGCTAAAGCGTTGATGCATTGGAACTGCCGAAAGCACCGATACGATGAGCATTCCGTATCAAACTTCCAATAAAGAAGTCACTTCGCGCCCAATGACAGTGAAAGTCATTAACCAATGCACCGCTCACCCGCCAGTGAAGCAAAAGGGAATTCCGATTTAAAGGTTGAAGCAGTATTGCCTACATCACAGACGAGAATCGAAGCTAAGGCTAAATGTAGCCGGTAACAGATGACTCAGACCACAAGTATTTTGAGATCTGGGAAATGATCCGTCATGTTCGATGTTCGTTCAGAACCTTTAAGTTTGTTTGGTTTGTTTGTGTGAGTCACTATTAGGTGTCACACCCATGAAACGTATGTTGATTAATGCAACTCATGCCGAAGAAGTTCGCGTTGCACTTATCACTGGTAATCGTCTTTACGATTTTGATTTAGAGAATCGTACCCGAGAACAGAAAAAATCCAATATCTATAAAGGCCATGTCACCCGCGTAGAACCTTCATTAGAAGCTGTTTTTGTTGAATACGGCGCAGGTCGTCAAGGCTTCTTATCTATGCGTGAAATTGCGAACAGCTATTTTCAGGCAGACCCACGTCAAACTTCAAACATTCGTGAACTTATTACTGAAGGCACAGAGCTTTTAGTTCAGGTTGAAAAAGAAGAACGTGGTAATAAAGGTGCAGCCCTTTCTACTTTTATTTCTCTTGCAGGCCGTTATTTGGTTCTTATGCCAAACAACCCGAAAGGTGGTGGTATTAGCCGTCAAATTTCAGGTTCAGTGCGTGAAGAGTTAAAAGAAATTTTAGCGTCTTTAAATGTACCTCGTGGTATGAGCGTTATTGTACGTACCGCTGGTATTGGCCGTACTCAAGAAGAATTACAACTCGACTTACAACACTTGCTTGACCTTTGGGCACAAATTCAAAGTACAGCAAGCTCAGGCCCTTCTCCGATGCTTGTTCATCAGGAAGCTGGCGTTGTAACACGTGCGATTCGTGATTACTTACGTGATGACGTTGCTGAAATCTTAATTGATAGTGAACAGGCTTATAACGAAGCATATAACTTTGTTAAAGCAGTTATGCCACGTCAATTAGACAAATTAAAAACTTATACTTTAAACGAGCCATTGTTCGCTCATTTTGGTATTGAAAGCCAAATTCAAACTGCTTACGAACGTGAAGTAAAACTTCCTTCTGGCGGTTCAATCGTAATTGACCAGACTGAAGCTTTAGTTTCAATCGACATTAACTCTGCGAAATCAACTCGCGGACATGATGTTGAAGAAACTGCACTGAATACAAACCTTGAAGCAGCAGAAGAAATTGCTCGTCAACTTCGTCTTCGTGACATTGGCGGTTTAGTTGTCATCGACTTCATCGATATGACTAAAGAACGCAATCAACGTATGGTTGAAGCAAAACTTCGTGAAGCAACCCAAAGCGATCGTGCCCGTATTCAGTTCGGTCAGTTGTCTCGTTTTGGCTTAATGGAAATGAGCCGTCAACGCTTACGTCCATCGCTTGAAGAAGCAACAGGTTATGTATGCCCTCGCTGTCATGGTACAGGCATGGTTCGTGACTTACGTTCACTTTCTCTTTCAATCATGCGTAAAGTTGAAGAGATTGCTCTTCGTGAACGTCATGGTGAAGTTCAGGTTGAAGTTCCAGTTGAAATTGCAGCCTTCTTGCTTAATGAAAAACGCCATAGTTTGGTGTATTTAGAGCAAACTTCTGG
Organism: Acinetobacter nosocomialis; assembly: GCF_041021905.1. Taxonomy (NCBI): domain Bacteria; kingdom Pseudomonadati; phylum Pseudomonadota; class Gammaproteobacteria; order Moraxellales; family Moraxellaceae; genus Acinetobacter; species Acinetobacter nosocomialis. Next base: position 465,578 of record NZ_CP157432.1, on the reverse strand, counting down.
TGTACGTGTAACAGTATTACCTCACCCGCACTTAGAAACTCCACATTACGAAATCGCTTATAACCCAGATGGTTTTGCTCCATCTAGCTATGAACGTACTGAAGCAACTCGCTCTAGTGAGAAAGAGTTAGGTTATGAGTCTTCTGAATGGCATTTAGAAGAAGCAGATCATGCTCATGTAACAGCCCCTGCTTCAAAAAATGGTTCTGCTCAGAAAAAGACAAGCCATACAACTCAACCTGTAGTACAGCAACCTGCAGCTCAAAAAGCAGCAAGTCCTTGTGCATGGTTAGAAAACTTATTTGTTCAAAAACAAGCGCAAACTGTTGATCAATCTCGTTCAGCACAAAACGCTGCTGCTGCGATTGAGCAAATGGTAAATACGGGTGCTGTTAGCCGTGGTCAGTTCGGTCAAGTAGCCGTACCTGCTGTTGCAGAAGTTGCACCAGTTCAAACAAATAACGCTTATATTTCACAGTCACCTGTGAAACAAGAAGTTCGTGAACATGTTGAAAAAGACGATAAATCTCAGCAACAACGTCAGAACAACAAAAAGCGTAAACATAAAGAGCAACGTGAGCAGCATCACCAATCTCATGAACAGCAACATCAAGTGCATGAAGAAGTGGTTCAGTTGTCACGCCAAGAGCAACGTGAGTTAAAACGTCAGCAAAAACGTCAACAACAGCAAGATCAGCAACATCAAAATAATGATGTACAACAAACTGAAAATGTTGTTCCACGTCGTGATCGCAATAATCAACAGCGTCCGAACCGCCCAAATCGCCACCGCGATCCAAGCGTATTAAATGAAAATCAAAATACGCCGGCACCAGTTGTTGTTGATGAAAAACAAGTTAAAGTTGATGTGATTGATGCGCCTAAGCATGATGTCATGAACACTGCTTTAATTATTAATGTTGATCAAGGTCAAAGCGAGATTGTGGCGCTTACACCTGAACGCCAAGTTGAGCGTGTTGAGTCTGCTCCTGCTGAAGTTGCTCCGGAGTCAACACCAGCTCCTGTTGCAGAAGAGAAAGCAGTTGTTGCTGAAGCAAAAAATGAAGCTCAGCCAACTGAACAAGCTGCTCAGCCACAAATCCAACGTGCTAGCAATGACCCACGTATGCGTCGTCGTCAGCAACGTGAGGCTAAACAAGCCAAAGCTGCTGTGCCATCTATTGCGCCATCGCAAATACCAACTTTGGCACAACACACGATTGGTAGCTTAATTCGTCATGTATATGGCGAAGACTGTACCGTATTGATTGAACAATTTGGTTTAGTACCAACGTTTAATCGTGCATTGCAAAAGTTTGCAGAACAGTATGCAAGTACTTTAGTGGTTGAAGTAACTTCTGAAACAGAAGAGAAAAAGCCTGTAACTCGTGATGCAGAACTTCCAAGCCATAAACCGGCTGAAGAAGCAGAACCAGCACCAGTACTTCCACTTACTCCATCGCAAACACCGACTCCACGTGTTGCAAATGACCCGCGTGAACGTCGCCGTTTAGCAAAATTAGCTGCGGAGCAAGCATTTGAGCAAGTGAAACAACAACATTCTGCTCAAGAAGAAGTTGTAACTCCTGCTCCTGTAGCAGAAGAAACTGTTGCTACTGCACCAGCTGAAACACAAGCTACTGCTGAACCAGAACAGCAACCGCTTGAACTTAATCAGTCAACTGAAGTTGCACAGCCTGAAGCTGCTCCTGTAGAAGAAAAAACTACAGAAACAGTAGCTGAAGCTCCTGTAGCAAAAGAACCTGCGCCATCAAAAGCAACAAGCAAAGCGAAAGTAGCTCCTGAAGAAACAGCGGCTCCGACTGAAGCGGCAGCTGATGCTGAAACAGAAGACGCTAAAGCCGACAAGGATAAACCAAGTCGTCCTCGCCGTCCTCGTGGCCGTCCGCCAAAAAAAGCTAATCCTGTAGCTGAGTAAGCCATTTGCTCAATTGCAGCTAATTTAAACAAACCTAGTCATTTCGATGACTAGGTTTTTTTTGTTATTTTTAACCAATTAGGTTGATTGCACTAGAAGAAAAGTTTTAAAAGCATGGTGAACCATGAAAACTATTGGACTTTTTGCCCCACAACCTTTTTTGGATTGATCGAAAAATAAATAGGATTGATATGAGCCAGACAACACAGACCGATATCATTACGCTTGGTGATGTTGCCACAAGACTTCCTAGCTTCATTCCCAAAGTACCCCATATCCTAAATGGTCTTAGACAGGCTTATTTAAGAACATCACATACTCCAACAGGTTTGGGTATTGCTTTTGAAAAAGCTGTTAAGCGAAATCCTAAAGGCGCGGCATTATTATTTGAAGATCAAAGTTATTCTTATGAAGCTTTAAATGAATGGGCAAACCAGATTTCCCATTACTACCTTTCGCTGGGAGCGCATAAGGGTGACGTCATTGCTGTAATGATTGAAAACCGCTCTGAGCTAATCGCAACAATTATTGGTTTAGCCAAGATTGGAGTCACGATTGCGCTTGTGAATACATCACAAGTCGGTAAGGTTCTTGCTCATAGCATCAATCTGGTAAAGCCAATTGCTGTTATTGCGGGTGAAGAAGTTCGTGCTGCTATTGACGAAATTCGTCAGGATTTAAATGTTCCTAAAGATCGTTTCCACTGGTTCGCAGATCAGGCAACCCGTCAAAATTCGGGTACAGCACCTCAAGGTTATATCAATCTAGCTGACCAAATTGATCAATTTCCAAAATTTAACCCATCCACTACCCATTCTGTGACTGGTAATGATGGCCTGTTTTATATTTACACCTCTGGTACAACAGGTTTACCAAAGGCGGTTATTTTCAAGCACAGTCGCTGGACATTAGCGTATGGTACTTATGGCCATATCTTAAACTTAGGACCAGATGACGTTATGTACGTCACCTTACCGCTTTACCATGCAACAGGTGTGGTGGTTTGCTGGTGTGGTGTAATTGCTGGAAGTGCAACCCTTGCAATTCGTCGTAAATATTCGACTAGCGCATTCTGGAAAGACGTTCAAAAATTTAATGCATCTGCTATTGGTTATGTCGGTGAACTTTGTCGCTACTTAATGGATGCTCCTGTTACGGAACTTGACCGTAACCATCGTGTTACCAAAATGATCGGTAACGGCATGCGCCCAAATATCTGGGACAAGTTCAAACAACGTTTCGGTGTTAAAGAAGTGCTTGAGCTTTATGCATCGAGCGAAGGTAACGTCGGATTTAGCAACATTTTCAACTTTGACAACACAGTTGGCTTCTCTCCTACACCATATGCCATTGTTCAGTTCGACAAAGAAAAAAATGAACCAATCCGCGATAAAAACGGCTGGTGCCAAAAAGTAAAAGCAGGTGAAGTTGGCCTACTCATTGGGAAAATTACTAGCCGTTCTCCATTTGATGGTTACACCGACCCTGAAAAGAACAAGTCTGTGATCTGGAAAGATGTTTTCAAAAAAGGTGACTCTTATTTCAACACTGGTGATTTAGTTCGAGATATCGGTTTCCGTCATGCTCAGTTTGTGGACCGCCTAGGCGACACTTTCCGCTGGAAAGGTGAAAACGTATCGACCACTGAAGTGGAAAACATGGTGTGTGAATACGAAAAAATTGCTGAAGCTGTTGTGTATGGTGTAGAAATTCCAAATACCAACGGCCGTGCTGGTATGGCAGCAATTACGCTGGCAGATGGTGAAGAGTTAAATGATGCAGATTTAACCGAAATGGTCACTGTGTTTAAGAAGTGTTTGCCTGCTTATGCTGTACCGGTATTTTTACGTGTACAAAAAAAGGTCGAAACAACAGGCACATTTAAATATCAGAAGAATAAACTGAAAGAAGATGCGTTTAATCCGAGCAAAACTTCTGAACGTTTACTCGCTTTATTGCCTGGTGCAAGCAGTTACTGTGACATCACAACTGAAATTTTTGACAACATTCAGGCATATAAATACCGTTTTTAGTTCATTTTTTAGCTAAACAAGAGGAAATCGTGCTTTTTATAGGCAATCATGCAAATGTTTTTAAATTTCCTCTTGTGTTAGTTGAATAACTTGCTAAAATACGCGACATCAAAACGATACGGGTCGTTAGCTCAGTTGGTAGAGCAGCGGACTTTTAATCCGTTGGTCCCGCGTTCGAGTCGCGGACGACCCACCACTTATCTGTTTTGAACCTATTTGGGTCGTTAGCTCAGTTGGTAGAGCAGCGGACTTTTAATCCGTTGGTCCCGCGTTCGAGTCGCGGACGACCCACCAAATTCTAAAAAGCCTCTCACAATTTGAGAGGCTTTTTTTATTGTTATCTTATTTTCTTTTTATGACTAAAAGATGACGATACATTTTCGATTTAAAACCTCTCCCACCCAATTCATAAAAACTTCTAATCGTTTCGGAATATAAGTCCTGTTGGGATATAAAATATTAAGTGGAAGTGACGGTGCACTATAAGCACTCAGGACTTCAACCAAGATTCCCTGCTCAATTTTATCTTGAACATCATAGTAAGGAACTTGAATAATCCCTAAACCTGCACAGGCCGCAGCACTATAAGCTTCGGTATTATTTACACTTAAAGCACTATCCATCATCACGCTTCCTCCTTGATATACAAACTCCCCCTGCTTTTCACCTACGGCTCCTGCATAGTTAATGAGTTTGTGCTGAGCTAGATCTTCTAATTGTTCAGGCATACCGTACTGTTCTAAATAGCCTCTACTTGCACAATTCACCATAACTAAATGACCAATAAATCTTGCAATTAAACTACTGCTATCTAGTTCACCTACCCGAACAACACAGTCAATTCCCTTTTCAATTAAGTCAGTCATGTCATCAGAACTATTAAGCTGCAAATGTATATCTGGATAGCAATGATAAAAATCTGACAGTTCAGGAATAATTACTTGATGCACAATCCGACTGGGCATCGAAATTTTTAATGTACCTCGGTAATGCTGTTTTTGGGTCTGAATGAGTTGTTCTAATTGTTCATAGTCCAATAAAAGATTTTGGCATTCTGGCAATATTCGCTGTCCATCTTGCGTAAGACTGACTTTACGTGTAGTTCGATGAAATAAGCGTACGCCATAGTGAGTCTCAAGCTGTTGAATAGCACTCGTTACTGTTGAGCGCGGTAAATCGAGTCGATGTGCAACCTCACTAAAGCTTTGTCGTTTAGCGACTTCTGTAAAAATAAAAAATTGCTGCAAACGATCCATTTAATTGTTCGTATTTTCTGAATAGTTAAACCAAACTAGCACAATTGATCAAAAATTACCGCCAATCTAGACTAAAAATACATTAAAACAAGTCATCATAGGAACAATCATCATGACAACTCATAGCCTCAAAGATAAAGTTGTATTGATTACTGGCGGTGCTAAAAACCTCGGCGGACTCATTAGCCGAAAATTTGCAGAACAAGGAGCAAAACTCGCAATTCACTATAATAGTTCAGAAACTCAAGCAGATGCCGAGCAAACACTCGCAGACGTAAAAGCCTTAGGTACAGATGCAATTCTAATTCAGGCAGATCTAACAGATATCGATAACATCGAGAAGCTATTCTTAGACACTAAGCAGCATTTTGGTGGAATAGATATTGCGATTAATACAGTTGGAAAGGTCTTAAAGAAGTCGTTTTTAGAAACAACAGAACAAGAGTTTGATAGCATGAGCGATATCAACTCAAAAATTGCCTATTTCTTTATTCAATCGGCGGGTCGTCATTTAAATGACGGCGGCAAGATTTGTTCAATCGTGACTTCACTTCTTGCAGCCTATACTGGGTTCTATTCAACCTATGAAGGTTTAAAAGCACCTGTTGAACATTACACTCGCGCTGCATCAAAAGAATTTGGTGACCGCCAAATTTCTGTGACTGCTGTTGCGCCAGGACCAATGGACACACCATTCTTTTATGGTCAGGAGTCTGCTGAAGCAGTGGCTTACCATAAATCGGCTTCAGCTTTAGGTGGACTTACTAAAATTGAAGATATTGAGTCTCTCGTTCGCTTTTTAGTCACCGATGGTTGGTGGATTACGGGCCAAACGATTTTCGCAAATGGCGGTTATACCACCCGCTAAAATTAAAAAAGCCGCATCTCATCATGCGGCTTTTCCTTTAGGACTATTTAATTATAAAAACTCTTCCAGTACCGAATTTAAGAAAATATGCCCTTGCTCTGTACAGGCCAAACGAGCGCTGTCCTCTACCAGAAGTTTCCTCGCCCGTAATGAAGTAAGCACATCATTTAAATCATCTAAACTTAAGCCTGTACGCTGTTTATATAAATCGGCTTTTACCCCATCATTTAAGCGTAAAGTATTCATCATAAACTCAAAAGGTAATTCATCTGCTTCAATCTTTTTCATTTGCAAATGTTCTGCTGGAACTTTAGCTAAATAGTCTTTCGGCAAACGAGTCTTTTGGAAACGATAGACGCCATCTGACTGTGTTACTTTGCCATGTGCACCTGCACCAATTGCAAGATAATCACCAAACTCCCAATAATTTAAATTATGAGCTGAAGGCTGCTCTTTACGCCAAGCTGACACTTCATAATTGATAAAGCCATTTGCTTTTAGATATGCTTCGCCTTGCTCTTGAATATCTTCTAACACTTCATCTTGAGGTAGAACAGGCTGCGTTCGGAAAAACACGGTATTTGGCTCAATAGTAAGTTGATACCAACTGATATGTGTAGCACCATGCTCTACAGCCATCTTTAAATCATAAAGTGCTTGCTCTAGTGTTTGTTCAGGCAGCCCATGCATTAAATCGACATTAACTCGCTTAAAGCCTGCTTGTCTTGCTTGCTCTATTGCATCCATAGCATTGTTTGCTGAATGAATACGTCCAAGCTTTTGCAAGTGATCTGTATTAAAAGTCTGTACACCAATCGACAAACGATTAATACCCGCCTCTAAATAGCCTGCGAACGGGTCATGTTCTAGTGTTCCCGGATTAGCTTCTAAAGTAATTTCACAGTCATCTTCAAAGTTAAGTAATGACTTAAGCTGCTCAAACAGCCATGCATAACCTTTAGCAGAAATAAGTGAAGGCGTTCCCCCACCAATAAATACACTGTGAATTGAACGCCCTTGTGCCATCTCAACTTGAGTTTCAAAGTCGGCCACTAAGGCTTTTAAATAGATTTGCTCGAGTTCTGACGAAAGCGCACCATCAGGCACCGCATGCGAGTTAAAGTCACAATATGGACATTTACGCACGCACCAAGGCATGTGGATATATAAAGATAACGGAACAGAAGCAGGGTTTAATACAGCCAAGGAACAGGGTCCAATTTACACAATATTTCTATTTTAACATGACTGCATCAATGGGCTTATGAAAACATACCTTAATTGCTTTAGACTGTTTTTAAACATACTTAAATATTGATAAAAATGATGAAATTCTCTAGTCAACTTTTCCTGATCTTACCCTTAGCTATGGGAATCGGTGTTGCCATGGCTTTTCAGACTGCAATCAATGCTCAGCTTCGTGAGCAATTACACTCACCATTACAAGCGGCATTGTTATCATTTTTCATAGGCACTATTGTCTTGGCCATTATGGTGTTCTTCCAAAGTGCTGAAAAACCCTCTTTAAGTGAAATATCTAATATTCCTTGGCTTCTTTGGACCGGAGGATTCCTTGGGGTTTATGCAATTAGCATGAGCATTTATACTGCACCTAAGCTTGGTTTTTTAACCTTTACAGGGTTAGTCGTTTTTGGACAATTGGTCATTTCTATGTTACTTGATCATTTTGGCTGGTTAGGTACCGAAAAGACACCTGTTACATGGCAACGGTTTCTTGGTGGAGTGGTCATCTTTGTTGGTGTGTTACTCACCTTGCAGCGCTAGTTTCATTTTTATATTTATAAAGAGTACCTTTTGTGTCGAATGTCACGTCGTTTCGGGCTGAATTAAAACAACTCTTCCATTTAATGTTACCTATTTTAATTACGCAGTTTGCTCAAGCAGGGTTCGGGTTAATTGATACCATTATGGCTGGGCATTTATCTGCCGCAGACTTAGCCGCTATTGCGGTAGGTGTAGGTTTATGGGTTCCCATTATGCTTCTGTTTAGTGGAATCATGATTGCCACTACGCCGTTAGTTGCAGAGGCAAAAGGCGCGAGAAATACAGAACAAATTCCTGTGATTGTTCGTCAGTCATTATGGGTTGCCATCATTTTAGGTGTAATGGCTATGCTCATTTTGCAGCTTATGCCTTTTTTCTTACACGTATTCGGTGTTCCAGAAAGCTTAAGACCTAAAGCAAGTTTATTCTTGCATGCTATTGGTTTAGGTATGCCTGCTGTAACTATGTACGCAGCGCTACGTGGCTATTCAGAAGCTTTAGGCCACCCACGTCCTGTAACCGCGATTAGCTTATTGGCCTTAGTGGTTTTAATCCCACTTAACATGATTTTTATGCATGGCTTAGGACCAATACCTGCTTTGGGTAGCGCAGGCTGTGGTTTTGCGACCTCCATTTTACAATGGCTGATGCTGATCACTTTAGCAGGCTATATTTATAAAGCTTCTGCTTATCGAAATACCTCTATTTTTAGTAGATTTGACAAAATTAATCTGACTTGGGTTAAAAGAATTTTAAAGCTTGGCTTGCCAATTGGTTTAGCAGTGTTCTTTGAAGTAAGTATTTTTAGTACAGGTGCATTAGTCCTTAGCCCATTAGGTGAAGTGTTTATTGCTGCACACCAAGTGGCTATTTCAGTTACTTCTGTGTTGTTTATGATTCCGCTATCACTTGCAATTGCCTTAACCATTCGCGTGGGGACGTATTATGGTGAAAAGAACTGGGCTTCCATGTACCAAGTACAAAAGATTGGTCTAAGCACAGCAGTATTTTTTGCTCTACTGACCATGTCTTTTATTGCTCTAGGCCGTGAACAAATTGTCTCGGTTTACACTCAAGATATAGACGTTGTACCTGTTGCCATGTATTTGCTCTGGTTCGCAATGGGGTATCAGTTGATGGATGCCCTACAAGTCAGCGCTGCCGGCTGTTTAAGAGGCATGCAAGACACACAAGCACCAATGTGGATTACCCTAATGGCTTATTGGGTGATCGCTTTCCCAATCGGGCTTTATTTGGCACGTTATACCCATTGGGGCGTAGCTGGCGTATGGCTTGGTTTAATTATTGGTTTAAGTATTGCCTGTGTTTTACTGCTCTCACGGCTCTACCTAAATACAAAGCGCCTAAGTCAAACCTAATAAAAAAGCCGATGAAATATCGGCTTTTTTATTTTATGCAGACTTTGCGCGCGGGCTTGCTCCAATTTGCCAGACAAAAGGTAAATCCGTACGGTTTACTTCCCAATCTCCAATCACTTTTTCTTTATAAATAAGCGGATTATGTGAAGACACAGTACGCGCATTACGCCAGAAACGGTCAAGTTGTTTCGTTTGGCTACTTGCTGATGCACCTAATGCATTAAATAACTGACTTGTTAAATCAAGCACTAAATTGGAAATCACGACCTGCCCTTGTGCCGACTCAAGCTCGGCATCTACATTAAACTGATGCTCTTTCACTTCAGACTCGGCAAAATGGCTTTCATAAGCCTTTTGTAATGCCTCGGCCGTTTTCAAGGTGATTGCTTCACTTGCATAAGCTTGAGCTGAGGCCTTACCGACCACTTGTAAAACTTGTGGGTCGTGACGAACCAAGTCACCATTACCATGACTAAAAATACGTTTGCGTTCACGAATTTCCTGACTGAACGTCTCGACTGCAGCGCGCGCAATACCTGTTAATGTTGCAAGATGCACCACCTGATAAAAAGCGGTTTGATACTTAAAACGTTGGTCAAATGGGATGAGGTTTGAAGCTGGCAAATGAACTTGATGTACTTTTAAAGTACCACTGCCGGTTGTCTTTTGACCAAAGCCATCCCAATCATCAAGTACACTTACACCTGTTTCATGACGGTAAATAGCAGCAATCACATGACGGTCATTCACCTCATCGTAAGCAAATAAATCAATCCAGTCAGCAAAAATACTTCCTGTTGAATAGTACTTTTCGCCATTTACCACCAAGTTACCCGAAGCGTCTTTGGTGACACGTGTAACGACATCACCAATCTGTACGTTTCCAACTTCTGTCCATGCATTTCCGACTAAATCGCCTTGTATAAAACGCTGAAACCAGACCTCTTGTGAGTGCTCTTTATGAGCAACCAAACGGTCTTCAACAAATGCAAAATGACCACGTAAAGCTTGTACAATATTGGAATCAGCTTCTGCTAACTCTGCTAAAAGCTGGAACAGTTGAGGTAATGAAACCCCATCTCCACCATATTTACGGGGTACTCGTACAGCACCCAACTTAGCTTCTTTTAACCACTGAATCGGTTCAAAAGGTAAGATTCGCTCTTTTTCCCGTTGAATTGCACCTTGCGCAATTTTTTCAAAAATGGGACGAAATCTGTTTGCAACCTTCTCATAATCCGCGCCTACCGATAGTTCTTCTAATTCAATTTGAGCTGTTGTCATCGTTATTCTCCTAATTTTGTTTTTTCTTCAATTTAACTCCATGCATGACGAGGTGGTTGAACTCCATTGAGGTAGTAGTTACCGACAATGTGATATTTCCAACGCACAGGGTCATGCAAGGTGTGGGTACGGGCATTGCGCCAGTGACGGTCAAGGTTGAGTTCAGATAAAGTAGAACGCGTACCCGATAACTCAAAAAGTTTATTGGCAGCCAAAATAGCAATTTCTGTGGTAAGTACTTTTGCCTCGGCAACCAATAGTGTCGCTTGGTTTACATGTTCTTCGCTGGTGTCAGCAATCGCTTGATCAATTGCATCTCCAGCCAAGTCAAGGACTGCTTCTGCTGCACGCAGTTTGATTTTTAAGTCACCAATATTTGCAATGGTGTAAGGGTCATCGCTGGCTTTTTCCAGACCTGAATCAATCCATGCACGGCTGTGATTTTTGACGTATTGAATCGTTTCTTCAATTGCACCACGCGCAATACCTGCATCGACTGCAGCCTGAATAAACTGAGAAATAGCACCTGCTGGTGTTGGGCGTTCAAATGCTTGGTAAATCGGAACTAAATATTCTTCACGTACTGGCACCTGATTCAGCTCTACCGTACCGCTAGCCGTGGTACGTTGTCCAAAACCAGACCAGTCATTAATAATATTGACCCCAGATGTTTCACGTGGCACAAGTGCAGCATAAGGTTGCCCCTGTTCATTTACAGCAACAATTGGAATCCAGTGGGCAAGCAAAGCACCCGTTGCAAAGAATTTTTTGCCATTAATTTCATAGCCATGTTCGGTCTTTTCAAGTTTAGTTGTGAGCTCCGCGACTGTCCTACTGTGTTTTTCCGAAAATGCATTGCCAAAACGAATTCCTCTTAGCACCAAATTAAAGAAGAACTGTTGCTGTTCAGGTTTCGCATCTAGTCTTAAATGTTCAATAAAAGCCAAGTGATTTTGAGGCAACTGAGCAAGAGAAGGATCGACACTTGCAATTGTTTTGATCACTTCTGCTAAAGTTCGATACTTGACTTGTGCGCCACCAAATTGCTTAGGTACTGTAATGGCCCATAGGCCGCTTTGTGAGAACTGCTGAATTTCATTTAAGGGTAAACGGCGCTCTCTATCACGATCTGATGCTTCTTGTGCAAACTCTTGAGCAAGTTGCTTGGCAATCTCAATTGCTTCTTCATCAGAACGAATAATATGTGCATCTTTCGACTGCTCGAATACAGATAAAGGAACCGCTTGAGAGCGCCCATAGGACGAATTTAGACTGGTCATAACTTTTATTGTCTCTATTTCTTATTTAACATGTCCTTCACCTTAGCACTAAAAAAACAGCGACTTTATAGATATTAAAGCTTTGTTTATGAAATGAATTTTGAAAAGCTTTTCACATTTTTTACTTTAAAAATAACGTTTTGTTTTTCGAAAATTTTCTTACATGCGATAAACAATTTCATATAGGCTTTTTAAGTTTTGTCACCTATGATCAAAACTAGACAATATTATGTTGTAGTCAACGAGGTATCGAAGATATGGCAAAGAATGCAAGTTCACCTGGCAAACGATTTATGAAACTTGCAGGAATGACCGCGAGCATTGCAACAAAAACCGTTTCTAACTCGATTCGAAACCTGACTGCGGATGAAGAACAGAAACTGGCTGCAAAAACTAAATTGTTTCAAGATATCGGTCTACAGATTGCAGACACCTTAGGCGAAATGAAAGGTGCTGTCATGAAAGTTGGGCAAATTGCATCGCAATATAAAGATATCTTCCCACCAGAAGTTGCTAAAGCAATATCAAAACTACAACGCCAAGCTCCAGCCATGCCTTTTGCAGCGATTCAGCAACAAGTTGAACGTGAGCTTGGAAAACCGCTCAACGCTGCCTTTAAATCTTTTGATGAACAGCCTTTTGCTGCTGCATCGATTGGACAAGTTCACAAAGCAGTTTTGCCAAATGGTGAACAAGTTGTGGTTAAGGTTCAATATCCCGGTGTTGATGAAGCCTGCGAAAGTGACTTAAAACAAGTACGTTTAGCACTACGCTTAATGGGTGTACTTAAGATTGATAAAAAGCTGCAAGATCAGCTTTTTGCAGAGATTCAAGATAGTCTATCAGCAGAGCTTAACTATGAAATCGAAGCTCAAAATCTTGAGGTCTTTAAAACTTTTCATAGTAAATTAGACGACAAAATTATTATCCCGACTGTTTATAAAGATTACTCTTCAAGACGTATTTTAACCTTAAGCCTTGAACAAGGTGACAGTATTGAAACTGCTAGTTCTTGGCCTATCGAAATTCGAAACACAATTGGCCGACGTTTAATCCGCGCTTTAGGTCAGGAAATGTTCTTTTTAAAACGTTTTCACTGTGACCCTCATCCGGGTAACTTTGCCTTCCGCCAAGATGGCAGTGTCATTATTTATGACTATGGCAGTGTTAAAACGCTTTCCAATGAAATTGTCTATAGCTTTAAACGATTGGTGAATGCAGCTCGTCATGAAGATATTGATCTTATTGAAACTGAGTTACTTGCTCTACACTCACTGACCGAAAAAGGTAAATTCCCGAGCGATCTTTATAAACTCTGGATTGAAGTGTTATTGCGTCCGCTTACCACAACCTATGATTTTGCAGAGAATTCATCACATCATGATGGCATGTTACTCGTGAAAAAGTCTTTAAAATATTGGGATGTCTTTAAACCTTCACCAGATACATTAATGGTTAATAGAACCATTTCAGGACACTACTGGAACCTCATTCACTTAAAAGTACATGACAACCTGAATGATTTATTTGAAGAGCTGGTTCCACCTTCTAACTAACTTAATTTACTTATCAATGTAGCCTTTTAGGGTTACATTGACTTATTAATTGTTATGTTATAACATTTCTTTAATCAAAAATAATTTAGGACAATCTCTCATGCGTAAAGATATTCATCCTGCTTATCAACAAGTGTTATTTCATGACACCAATGCAGACGTGTACTTCTTAATTGGTAGTACCATTCAGACGAAACAAACCAAAGAATATCAAGGACAAGTCTATCCTTATGTGACTCTTGATATTTCAAGTGCATCACACCCGTTCTATACAGGTGAAGTACGTCAAGCAAGTAATGAAGGGCGTGTTGCAAGCTTTAACAAACGCTTCGCCCGCTTCAATCGTAAAAGTTAATCTTACGTTAAGTTTTAACCAATACACTTAAATCATTGGAAGCCTAAGACTCATCTCCTCCACTTAGGCTTCTTTTTTTATGTGGATTTTTTCTATATTTTTTTCAGTTGTGTATAAACTAAAACTTATCCACATCTTGTCTAAAAAATATTCTCAATTTTCCAAATATCCCATCATTTTTTTATAGCTCCCACGCTTTCAAAGCGTGTATTCGATGCTATGCTTAAGCCCCATTTGTTAGGAAGTTTAAGATTATGGCACAAGAGTTACTTGCCCAATTACAAGCAGGCACAGCAAAATTTTCAGACGTTTTAGCTTATATTGAAGCACGCTACCAACATACTCCAACAGCTTTTCAAAATGGCGCACAGCATAACGCTGCAACTGAAAATCAAGGCAGTGCAAAAGTTTTCTCTTTTGCCAAGTTACAAGGTTTAGACCAAGCACAAACTTTAAGTTTATTTGCAGAGCACTACGCATCTGTATTGGCTACCCCAGAGGGAACTGACCACCAAAATATTCGTCAGTTTATGCAAAATGGTTGGGATGGTGTGAAGTTGGAAGGTCAGGCTTTAACTGAAAAGTAATTAAGAATTTGTGAATACACGAGGGAGTCTTACCGTTTATTCTCAAATGAAAGTAGCTAATTCTGTTACTTTGGTTTTGCCCAAAGTAACCAAAGACATTTGTCATCAACAGAACCTGTTCCCTGTTTACACTTATCAACTATCTTGCAAAAACAAGATATAGCTGATTTCAGTCAGGCTGTTGATGACTTTAACGCGTATCAAATCCTAAAATAAATCAGATGTTTTTAATTCATCATTTACTATCGTGACAAGCGGCATGAATGCCGCTGTTTTGCTGTGCTACATGGATGTAGCATCAGCGAAACAGAAGATTTTTGCTTACTTTTGATCTTTCAAAAGTAAGGTATGCCTATACAAATGCTCTTTGAGAATATCGTAAAACGGAGGCCGTGCCGTATATCTCGCTCCTTAAACATCGGAATATCAGTTGCCCGCTACCCAATAATAAGTCGCCAACCCCAAACACGTAAAAATTAAAGACCCAATTAAATGAATAGAAATCGCCAACATCGCCATTCCCCACTTACCACTTTGCAATAAGGTGACGATCTCAATCGAGAACGTTGAAAAAGTAGTTAAAGCACCACAAAAACCGGTAATCACAAAAAGCTTATAATTCGGGTTCAAATCACTATGAGCAAAATAAGCCATCGCAAAACCAATAATAAAGCCACCGACCAAATTAACAGTAACAGTACCCAACGGAATTTGCGGATAAATCGGGTTGAGTTTTAAACCTAAAAACCAACGCAACCACGCCCCTAGAACTGAGCCTAAAGCAATTGAAAGTAAAGGATAATACATAGAACCACCCCTTTAGTGAGATGCTAAAAGAGCAAATAAAAATGATGGGAAAAGTGACATGGCGTACTCCAAAAATAAGCAGAGTACGCAATAACCTACGTACCCAGCGATATAAATATATGAGGGTAACGTAGGCATCATTAGCCAATACGGCGGTTTTTCAAGGGAGGAATGCCATCTCCCTGTTTTAAGTATATTAAATCATCTAAAAGTTGATTAAAACATACTTTTTAAATCATGGACGTTCATCGTATTGCGGTAAATCGTCACAAATGCTTTCCCACTCTGCTTTTGAAGCAGCAAAAATATGCATTGTCGGCTTTTGGTCTAATGGTGTATCTAGTGTCCCAATTCTTAAACGATACATTTCTGGTTGGGCATCACGCGAACTAATAAGCGGTGAACCACATTCACTACAAAACCAACGGTACACACCGTTCACAGCAAATTTTTTGACGAGGTCTTCACCTTGTGTAATTTTAAAATCTGCACTGTTGACAGGAGCATTCGTGGCAAATGCTGTTCCATTGGCTTTCCGACAGCGTTGGCAATGACACTGAATAATATCTCCGATACCGCCTTTAATTTCATAGCGGATACCCTGACATAAACAACTTCCTTGATAAACTGGTGATGTCTGAGACATGTTCTCATAAATCCTATTATTATTGATCGCTCAAAAATAACACTTTTCACATATCAAACATAGCACCAAATTCGCTGTTATTTTTCTAAGAATGAATGCACACCTTCACCAGCTGCTCGGCCCGTAGCAAAACATGCTGTAAGCAAATATCCGCCTGTAGGAGCATCCCAATCCAGCATTTCGCCACAGCAAAAAACACCTGAAGTTTGCTTAAGCTCTAGACTTTCAGTTAATGCACCTTGCTTGACGCCACCAGCACAACTAATTGCTTCTTCAATCGGTCTAAAACCATCTAATTTAATTTGAAGTGCTTTAATTTGCTGAGCCATAACCTCTGGTTGGCTCCATAGCGATTTATCAACCACTTCTCTAATTAAGTTAATTTTGGCCGTGTCTAAGCCCGCTTTACGCCAGATATTAGTAAGCGATTGTTTTTTGCTAGCCTGTAACTTTTTAACTAACTGTGTAAGCTCTACATCAGGCAATAAGTCTAAAAATAGATTTAAACTTTTTCCTTGTTTTTGTTGTTCTCTTAAAGCTCGTCCGAGTTTATAAATGACCCCACTTTCTAAACCGTAGTGAGTAATCACAATATCACCATGAGTAACTTGGTTAGGTTCAACCCACGCATTGATACGCTTTAAAGGTTCCCCAAAACAACTTTCCATAAAAGCTGACCAAGTGTGCAATACCCCTGCGTTACTCGCTTGAAAAGGTTCGATACTGGATTGATCCATCCATTTTTGCCAAGCGCCATCACTACCCAATTGAGACCAAGACACCGCTCCGCATGCTAATACCACTGCATCGTATTGTTGGGTAAAAGTTTCAGTGATTTGATTATTTTGGTTTTCTAAAGTCACTGTTGTACCTTGCAAATTAATACAACGATGACGATAAAAGAATTTAACTTGCTGTTCTGCTAAACGTTTTAACCAAGCACGAAGTAAAGGAGCAGCTTTCATTTCAACAGGGAAAATACGACCGGAACTACCTACATACGAGTCTATTCCCAGACTTTTCATCCAGTTCTGAATCCAGACTGCATCCCATTTTTTAACCCACGGTTTGAGCCATTCTGCATGGTCATAACGTTCAATGAACTGGGCTAATGGTTCAGCATGCGAAATATTTAAGCCCGTTTTGCCTGCCATCAAAAACTTACGCGCAGCCGAAGGTTTTTGCTCAAACACATCAATTTCATAAGCATACTGACTCAGTACCTCAGCTGCCATTAAACCAGCCGGACCCGCACCAATAATGGCAATCCGCTTATTCGCCATGTGTTTGCCCTTGCATTGGCGTAAACTCATCAAATCGAGTTTGATAACCTTCCGGCTTGGTCATAATGAGCTGTTGACAAGGCTCGCCACGCTCTAAATATTTAATTTCAAAATGAGTGCGTGCAGAGGCTTGCGCAATTTTTTCTTTTTGGTAAAGCAGCTTCCACACGTTTAATAACTGTTGTTCAGCTTCTTCAATATATTCAGGAATATTACTTGCTAAAGTAATAGTTCCACCTGTTTTCAGGCGTGATAACAGGAACTCAAAAAATGGCATGTTCAACCAGCGTTGTGCTGGATTATGAGGTTCTGGGTTCGGATAGAGAATAAAAAAATGTTCAACTTGAGCAGGGTGTAAAGCATGTACAACCCAAGGTAAAGCATCTGCATGTACAGGTACCAAGTTGTCTCTTGGTTCCAAACCATGCTGCTTTTGCATCGCTAAGAATTTTTCTCTAGTTCGTTCAATTGCATATAACGTGTGCTGAGGATTTTGCCCACTAAATAGCAAAGCATGTTTACCTTTGCCTGCCCCAATTTCTACACAAATCGGAGTATTTTCAATTGGGGTAAAATCACGAGGCGCTTGCATACGTTGTGCTTGAAATTGACGAATCTGCATAATCACATCAAACTAAATAAAAATCGGCACAAGTCTAACAAGTCACCTGACTTTTGCCTAATCTATTTCTCTTCACTTTGAGGATATCGCTTTATGCCACGTACATTCCCCTGCCCACGTTGTGGTGAACCAAGTGTTTGGGAAGGCAATGAATTTCGTCCGTTTTGTTCTGAACGTTGTAAACTCATTGATTTAGGCGCTTGGGCAAACGATGAATATAGACTGCCTACCCAAGATGCTCCTCAGCAAGACAAGGGTAGTCAGTATGAAGATGATTATGAAGATTAACCCGCTTTACCTGCGACAAAAGGGTTAAATTGTTTTTCATAGCCAATGGTACTCATTGGACCATGACCTGAAATAAATTGGGTTTGATCTGGCAAGCTAAAGCATTCACGTTGAATCGATTCAATGAGTTGCTCATGGTTACCACGTGGAAAGTCTGTTCTGCCTATTGAGCCTTTAAACAGGACATCGCCAGTCCAGAGTAAACCATGATTCTTGTTATAGAACATGACGTGACCTGGTGTATGTCCTGGTGCAAAACGCACTTCAAACTCATCTTCACCGAGTTTTAGCACTTCACCGCCTTCAAGCCATTGATCAACTTTTACTGGCTGTGGAATTGGAAAACCATAACGTGCTGAAACTTCCTGAATCATATCTAGCCAGAACTGATCTTCTTTATGCGGACCAACAACAGGAACACTCCACTCTTTTGCGAGTTCACCCACTGCCCCTGCGTGGTCTAAATGCCCATGAGTGAGCCATAACGCTTTTACTTTTAAACCTAAGGCTTCTACTTCTTTCTTCAAAACAGCAGCGTCACCGCCTGCATCAATCAAAACTGCTTCTTTTGTTTCACTGTCCCAAACTAAAGAACAATTTTGAGCAAAAGCAGTAACTGGAACAATTTTGACTTGCAGCATAAGAACCTCTGGCTAAAACGCAATTAACGGTGGGCTAAGGTATGGGTAAGGGCATCAAGATTAGCCTGAACTAAACCTGCAAGCAAATCAATATGAGCTTGATCGCTATTTAAAGCAGGAATGTAAGCATAGCTTCCGCCACCTGCCTCTTGAAACAACTCAGCGTTTTGTATAGCGAGCTCTTCAAGTGTTTCTAAACAGTCAGCAGAGAAAGCGGGACTTAAAACCTGAACAGACTTAACGCCTTGCTTCGCCCAATCTTGTAAGAGCTGATCGGTATAAGGTTTCACCCATTCTTGTTTTCCAAACCGTGATTGGAAACTAATAGCCCATTCATCATCTTTTAAATGCAAAGCTTCAGCGACTAACTTTGCAGTAATACGACAACGATCTGCATAAGGATCTCCTTTATCTGCATAAGGCTGCGGAATACCATGAAAAGACATCAATAGTTTTTCAGGCTTACCATGCTGTGCTTGATAAGCTAAAACACTTTCTGCCAGTGCTTGAATAAACATTGGGTGCTGGTAGTAGTCTTTAATAATGGTCAAGCCTGGCAAATTTCGCTGAGTAGGAATCCACTTAGCAAATGCGTCATATAACGGTGCTGTCGATGTGGCAGAATACTGAGGAAATAAAGGCAATAAAATGACATGCTCTTGTGGATGAGCTGCTAACTTTTCTAAAACTGCATCAATACCCGGATTACCATAAGTCATGGCGGGCAACACAGTTAAGTCAAACTGTTTATTTTCAC
This sequence comes from Acinetobacter nosocomialis, assembly GCF_041021905.1. Taxonomy (NCBI): domain Bacteria; kingdom Pseudomonadati; phylum Pseudomonadota; class Gammaproteobacteria; order Moraxellales; family Moraxellaceae; genus Acinetobacter; species Acinetobacter nosocomialis. The sequence continues at coordinate 446,212 of NZ_CP157432.1, read as the reverse complement.
GCTCTAAATAAGCCTGCACACGTTGAGTTTGCTCAAATACAATTTCACGCATGGGCGAATCGGTAGACCATACCGAAGCATAGGCATGCGCTACTCTTTTTGGGCGAAAAGGCAAGACAAATAGATTTAAAATAATCCACCAAATGAATTTTGGAATTTCAATCACACGTGGATCAGATAAAAACTGCTTTAAAAAACGGCGCACCGCTGGGACATTTGCCTCATCCGGCGTGCCTAAATTCGCTAAAATGACAGTAACTTTCGGTTTTTGTTCAAACGACATGTGTAAATGCCTTTCAATTCATCTTATGACACTAATGTAACAGCTTTCATGGTCATATCTAAATTGAATCGCTCTAAGCTTTTAATCGAGTACTCCGATGATTCCATTTATAACTCAGCAAGAGCTTTTGCGCTTTTGTCGTCACCTTCCATAAACTATGCTGCTGATCAATCTTGGTTGGAACAATCCAACCCTGTGATTGCATCTGATTTTTAATACGGAATAGTGCCTTGTGATTAATCTGTGCGCCAGCCACCGCATGTGCTCTTGGCAGCTCCTGACGGGCATCCTCTAGTCCTGCATGATTGAGATATTCATTGAGACAAGTTCCAAAGTTTTCTTCTGGCATGGCTGTCTCAAAATGTTTAGCCAATATACTTAAGAGCTGTGACCAAGTCATTTGTCTCTGACGCTTAAGCTCTCTAAAGTTGCCATCTTGAAAAGCTTGAATCTGATATTCAAACGCAAAAACATCATGTGGAGCCACTTCATTGGTTTGAGTTGATGACTCTACTAACTGTTGCTCTAATTGTGAAATTTTACTTTTTAATCGATTAATTTCATCTTCTAATTGATGTGCTTGGTGTGCAGGTACCCAGCCTTGCCCCACATGCTGTTCAACTATTAGAGGCATATTTAAACGGACCGCTAACTCTAAGTCACGAGGGCTTTTAAAGTAAAATATGTGGTGAGCTTCATGTAATAGTTTTTTTCTAAATGCGAGAAATTTTTCTTTAAGCTGTGGATGAGCCTCTTGTAAATGCATCTCGCGGCTTTCCGGCTGTTCATGCATAAATACAACAATCGGTTTAGCTCGACTTAAAGCGTATTCATACTCTAGAGCAAAGTAACTAGCACCAGAAATAGATTGTTCACCATACTGGCTACCTAGCAACAAAACAACATAATCCGATTCATCAATTTGCCGACGGGCAAGTGTTGTAGTTAAAGGACTTCTATACTCTAAACCCCAAGCAAAAAAACCCATACTGACTAAAGTTTGAGAGAGAACCATACGTTCAGGTTGCATCTCGCGACCTGATGTTGAAATAAAAATCTGATAGCGTGTATCGAGCATAACAATACCCTTATCGCCCCATAATCTTAATATGGCCCAAATAAGCCAAGATTATGAACCGCCCCAAATAAGAAAAATAAATATAAAAAAACGCTTTCTTCTGAATGCCTACAACAGAGCTCAACTCAGATTGTGTAGCGTCCATGTCAATTCTTGTGGAATCATATTCTGTAAAACAGGTTGCAATGCTTCGGCATTATTACCACTTACATAACATTCAATACGTGCAACATTCTGACGTATTTGGTCACATAATAACTCATTTTTTATTAAAATACGGGCTGTTTGTCGGGCAACTGCCAATCCCGAATCAACCAGTGTGAATTGGTTATCAAAAAGATGATGAATTGCTTCATTTAAGAACGGATAATGTGTACAACCGAGCACTAAATAGTCAGCCCCTTGATCGGCTGCAGGCTGTAAAACCTCTTTTAATGCATTCAAACAAACAGGACTCATTTGCTGGCCTGCTTCGACACAAGGAACAAGCTCCAGATTGGTTAAAGTCATGACTTTAACACCCGCTGGAACAGCAAATTTTTCAACGACATCTTTAATAAGTTGCCCACGAAAAGTAGCAGGCGTTGCCAATACTGCAACTACTTTAGAACGGGTTTGTAATACGGCAGGTTTTAATGCCGGTACTAAACCAACAATGGGAAAGTGCTCGCCATAATGTTCACGTAAATGGTCAAGACTAAATGCTGAGGCAGTATTACATGCCACGACTGCAATTTTACAACCTTGGCGGTATAACCAGTCGACAGCGCGAGCGGTAAGCTCTCTAATTTCTTCATCAGAACGAGGGCCATAAGGAACATAGGCTGTATCGGCATAATACACAATATGTTCGTTTGGCAAATATCTGGCAATTTCTGCTGCAACTGACATACCTCCAATACCTGAATCAAAAATACCAATTGGGGCATCTGCCGATGCTTTAGGCATAGATTCTAATTCGGTAAATAAAGGCTGTATGGCTGTCATGGCAGTACTAGAGAGTGTCGGAAAATTTCACTCTATAAAGCTTAAACCTCAAGTGCCTAATTGCAAGTGCAAATTACCACTTTTTAACTGCAAAATGGTTTCGCCTTTATCATTTTCGACCAGTGTTCCGTAGTTCACGAGATGATAGAAAGCCTGACGTTGAATAAGCGCATTAATACCAAATCGGACATGCACGTATGGGCGTAATTCTCCTGCATATTCGCGCATAAAAATCGGGTGTTCTGCATCAACTAAAATCACATCTTGATTGGTGGTAGTCAGTTGCAAAAACTGATCACCTGAAATTTCAACCTGATCGACCTGATTGACCAATAAAGGTTCATCTTCAACTTCGATTTCAATTTGTTCTACAGGGGTTTTCAGGTAGAATTTACCCTCTTCTTTCCATAGGACTTTGGTAAACAAATCCAATAGGGCTTGGCGCTTGATTAATTGACCTTCGTGCCACCATTCTCCATTGGCTTTAACCGTTAAATCCATTTTACCGCAATGCTTTGGATGCCATTGCTCTAAAGGTGGGATTGACCTTTTGTGACTTTGCTGTACACCTTTTAAGTATTGTGCAATGTTCATTAAGTTTTTATCATCAGATAACGGTATTTTTCCCATATCCGATGGGGAATTATTTTGATTTACCATAGTTTATGCCTTGCTGACGAGAAAATATGACGACTCAGCCAATTGGCTAGATCATGGTTTAAAACTATACTAGCCAAAACGATAAAAGGCACAATAGCATATTTGCGCCTATGGATTAAAACTCACGGCAGCACCGGATGATCTGACATTACGGTTGCCACCTTTAAGTATTGAGGAGTCCTACATGGAACACATCGAACGCGAATCGATGGAGTTTGACGTTGTCATCGTAGGTGCAGGACCTGCAGGTCTATCTGCTGCGATTAAGATCCGTCAATTAGCGATTGAGAATAACTTACCCGATCTTTCAGTTTGTGTAGTTGAAAAAGGCTCTGAAGTAGGTGCGCATATCTTATCTGGTGCTGTACTTGAACCGCGTGCTATTAATGAACTTTTCCCAAACTGGAAAGAAGAAGGTGCGCCTCTTAACGTGCCTGTAACTGAAGACAAAACTTTCTTCTTGCTTTCAGAAACTACGTCTAAAGAAGCACCTCACTGGATGGTTCCAAAAACCATGCACAATGACGGTAACTATGTTATCTCGCTAGGTAACGTTGTTCGCTGGTTAGGTCAAAAAGCTGAAGAATTAGAAGTTTCTATTTTCCCTGGTTTTGCTGCATCTGAAGTGCTTTACCATGAAGACGGTACTGTAAAAGGTATTCAAACTGGCGACATGGGTATTGGTAAAGATGGCGAACCAACGCATAACTTTACTCCGGGTTATGAGCTTCACGCTAAATACACCCTCTTTGCTGAAGGTTGCCGTGGTCACTTAGGTAAACGCCTAATTGCAAAATATAATCTTGATAAAGATGCTGACCCTCAGCACTACGGTATCGGGATTAAAGAACTTTGGGAAATTGACCCAGCAAAACATAAGCCGGGCTTAGTGATGCACGGTGCAGGTTGGCCATTATCTGAAACTGGTTCGTCTGGTGGTTGGTGGTTATATCATGCTGAAAACAACCAAGTGACTTTGGGTATGATTGTGGACTTGTCTTATGAAAATCCACACATGTATCCATTTATGGAAATGCAGCGCTGGAAAACTCACCCACTTATTAAACAGTATTTAGAAGGTGGTAAGCGTATTTCTTACGGCGCACGTGCTGTAGTGAAAGGCGGTTTCAACTCATTGCCTAAATTGACTTTCCCAGGTGGTTGCTTAATTGGTGATGATGCAGGCTTCTTAAACTTTGCAAAAATCAAAGGCTCACACACTGCCATGAAATCAGGCATGTTATGTGGTGAAGCTGTATTTGAAGCGATTGCTGCTGGTGTAGAAAAAGGCGGTGACCTTGCGATTGCTCGTGTTACTGAAGGTGAAGATTTATTCGTTAAAGAATTAACTTCATACACTGACAAATTTAACAACAGCTGGTTAAAAGAAGAGCTTTATAACTCTCGTAACTTTGGCCCAGCAATGCATAAATTTGGTCAATGGATTGGTGGTGCATTTAACTTTATCGACCAGAACGTCTTTAAAGTTCCATTCACTTTGCATGATTTGAAACAAGACTTCGCTGCATTGAAAACTGTTGATACAACGAGCTTTAAGCCAAACTATCCAAAACCAGATGGCAAGCTTACATTTGATCGTTTGTCTTCGGTGTTTATCTCAAACACTGTACATGAAGAAAATCAGCCAGCTCACTTGAAGCTTACTGATCCTTCAATTCCAGTGAATGTGAACTTACCAAAATGGGATGAGCCTGCTCAGCGCTACTGCCCTGCTGGTGTTTATGAAATCATGGAAAATGATGATGGTTCTAAACGCTTCCAGATTAACGCAGCAAACTGTGTTCACTGTAAGACTTGTGATATTAAAGACCCATCTCAAAACATTACATGGGTAACGCCTGAAGGCGGCGGTGGTCCGAATTACCCTAATATGTAATAAAAAAGCCCCGAATAATCGGGGCTTTTTTATTAGTATCCACTTATTGAAAAGGCGGTATTTTTGATACTTTTAGATTAAAATTCTTTTTATAGAAAATAAATGTGCCTAATAAAAATAAGCTAAGAAAACCAAAATTCCGTGCTAGATCAATATACCAAGCTGATTTTCCAAACAATAAATCAATCATTAGCATAAATCCCATGAATCCTGTATGTAAGATGAGGCTATTATTAATTTTTGATTCTGGAGCAAAAGATGTATTTCTATAACCTAATATAATTGAACCGAGAATTATAAAAGTGAATAAAATTATTGTAGCCATAGTCTCAGTTAACCAAGAAACTTTTATACTTAACAAACCAGCAAGACATGCGAACCAAAGGAAAATAAATAAGCTTCGTTTTAGAAAATAATCTTTCATTTTTATATGCCATTTATATACTTAATTTTATTGATTATATAATGATTCTTATTTGTAAAAAAATTATCATTTTAAAATAATTTAAATATTTAATGGCTCCCAACACTATTCATTAGAAGCCTTATTTATTCTATTAACCCTTTTTCACCAGATAATGAAATTCTTTATGACCATTTTCATCTAAGCGTTCTTCTTGCAAAAGTAACTCGTGACCTAAATGCATACAAAATTTAGGAATATCCCACGAAGTCGAATTGTCTGTTGCGAAGACCTCAACCACATCTCCAGACTTAGATTTACGAATGGCTTGATGCAACATCATGACAGGTTCCGGACAACGTAAACCACGCGTATTGAGTTGTACAGTAGGTGAAATAGGTTGTTCTGACATAACAAACTCGAACAAATAGAATTTTCACATTTTAGCATAAACTGATCACTGACTTATGAACTGTAACTGGTGTTTACATAACAATATGTGTTTTGTCTTTTACTTTGTTTTATAGATGCATAAGGGCCTTTTCTTCGGTATGATCAATGTATTCATTTGATACATTGAGTCTTTAGGAAAGATCATGCAAGAGGAACCGAGTCCGTCGTGGGGAATGCGAGGCTTACGAAAGTGGTTAGGTACAGCGCCCGAAACCCGAGATGAATTATTAAAACTAGTCCAAAATTCACGTCGTTTTTTAGAACCTGATACTGTTGCCATGCTTGAAGGTGTTCTTGACCTTCCTGCTACAAAAATTCGTGAAGTCATGACGCCACGAACAGCAATGATCAGTATGCAAGAAGATGATCAGTTACTTGATATTCTTCACGTATTGGTTGAGTCTGCTCACTCACGTTTTCCAGTTTTCTCAGCTGACCAACCCGATAACGTCGTCGGTATTTTATTGGCAAAAGATTTACTGCCATTTTTGACTGAACCGAATACCAAATTAGATATTGGCTCGCTTATGCGCCAGCCATTATTTGTGCCTGAAAGCGCACGTTCAGATCAAGTTCTTCGTATGCTCAAACATACCCAAACCCATATCGCAATTGTCATTGATGAATATGGCTCTACGGCTGGTCTTGTTACGCTTGAAGATATTCTTGAAGAGATTGTTGGTGAAATTGAAGACGAACATGATACTGCTGATGAAGATGCACAGTACATTGTTCCAGATAACGACCATACTGTAGCGAATGCATGGATGGTGCAGGCACTTACACCAATTGAACACTTCAACACTGTTTTAGATGCTGATTTTTCTGACGATGAAGTAGAAACTGTCGGCGGTTTATTGCTTCAAGAAATTGGTCTAGTCAGTGATTTACAAGGTCAGACAGTTGAACTTGGAAAATGGTTATTTACGATTGTTGAAGCAGATGCCCGCACTATTCATCTGATTCGAGCTGTACGTCAATGAGAGCATACTTTGAAAAGCTGTTAGATTCTTCGCAACAACAAAAACAGCTTCCTTTAATTTTTCCATTGCTCATTGCTTTATTTTCAGGTGCCTTGTTCAGTTTTGCACTGGCACCTTATTATTGGTGGTGGCTGGCAATTTTGTCTCCTGCCCTACTCTATGCGACATTGCATAAACGCTCAGCTAAACAAGCATTTGCGATTGGCTGGAGTTATGGTTTTGGTTTATGGTTTGTAGGGGCTTTCTGGCTCTATACATCTATCCATGTATATGGCGATACCAATGCCTTTTTAAGCGTATGTATGATTGCTGTTATGGCTCTTGTGATGGGGTTATTTACAGCATTTCAAACTTGGGTTTATCGACGCTTCTTCCCTGAAACACCGCTGACTTTCGCCCCTCTCTGGATTGTTTTTGAGTGGGCTAAAACTTGGGTGTTTACAGGTTTCCCATGGCTATTTGTAGGGTACGCTTTTACCGAACGTTTACTTGATGGCTATGCACCGCTATTTGGTATTTATGCAATTTCTTTCGTGGCAATTGTACTAGCATGTGCTTTAGTTGAAGTTCTGCGTAAGCGTATTTTCTGGGTTATTCCTTCTGCCCTATTAGTTTTAGGTGCATGGGGAGCATCATATATTCAGTTTGTACAACCTAAAGCGGCTAAACCACTGAGCGTTTCGCTTATTCAAGGTAACATTCCACAAGATTTAAAATGGCTAACCGAGTATCAAGTTAGAACATTAGAAATTTATGCAGGTTTAACTCAATCTGAATGGGGCCGTGACCTCATTGTATGGCCTGAGTCTTCAATTCCACTCTTCCAAACCGACATTGAACCGTTTTTGGATGCCATGGATGCACAAGCGAAAAAGAACCATACTGCTTGGGTAACCGGTATTCCTTATTGGGATGTTGCAAAATCACATCAAGTCGGCAGTCCTCTGTATTACAACAGTATTATGGCGTCTGGCAGCGATTCAAGCGGCCTTTATAAAAAGCAGCGTCTTGTGCCGTTTGGTGAATATATTCCGCTTTCAGGTTTACTCTCTTGGGTATTACCAGCCATGCAAAATGATATTAGCATGAGCGGATTTACACGTGGTGAGAGCAACCAGAAACCACTCTTAATTAAAGGGCATGCGCTTGCTGCTGCAATTTGTTATGAAGTGGCATATCCAAACCTGACACGACGTAATGCAGAAGATAGCGACTTCTTGGTGACTGTATCTAATGATGCTTGGTTTACAGGTACTGCTGGCCCATGGCAACATTTACAAATGGTACAAATGCGCGCGAAAGAAAATGGTCGCTGGTTTATTCGTGCAACCAACACAGGTGTAACAGCATTTATTGATCAAAATGGTCATATCACTGAACAAGCACCGATTGATAAAGAGTTTGTCTTGAGAGGTGATTTACCGGCTATGCAAGGCCAAACTCTCTATAACCGTTTAGGTGATTATCCAATTTTAGGATTTGCAGTATTACTGTTGGTTTTAGGTTGGATCTATCGTCCACGTAAAGTTGATGTGTCTTATAAATCACGTCGCTAAGTTATAATAGCTTTGTACCCAGAGGAACTTCAAACTCTGGGATACAAAGTGCAACATCCCCATCTGCGTTATGAAACCCTGTCACTAAGCATTCTGACTGAATAGGACCAATTTGTTTTTTAGGGAAATTCACGACAGCAACCACTAATTTATCAATCAAGTCCTGCGGTTGATAAAGTTTAGTAATCTGGGCACTCGATTTACGTACACCCAATTCTTCACCAAAATCTACATGCAGAATATAAGCAGGTTTACGCGCCTTTTCAAAAACCTCAGCTTGAATAATTTTACCTACACGAAGCTCTACTTTTAAAAAATCATTCCACTCGATTTGTTCCATTTACTTTTCTCATATTCTTAAATATCTGATTTGAAGCATATAATATGTACAAATAAAGAAACACCCTCTTTTTATTTTCAGCTCTCAAAATTCATGTTAAATTAAATCTGCTGACTCAAAAGCCGTAAACGTTTACGTCAATCAACGTGCCAACATACCTCCAACAATGCTTGGAGCTATTTATTCAAAATATTTTTATATTTTGAATGGCACGGGCGTTTGTTGGTTTACGGAGTTAAAATGAAAAACTCAAAATCTTTATCTAGTTTTAGAAAACTTCCAAATCGCTATACCTCTATCGTTTTACCCTTTCTTTTATCGATCATTATGACTTTTGTGGTTTCAATGATTAGTACATTACGAAGTTTGGGATTAGAAGAATTTTCTCTATATGTATGGATGTCGGCATGGGCAATTTCTTGGATAATCGCTTTTCCAACATTACTTTTAGTCTTACCGATCGTCCGTAAAATCACGACACTATTGGTACAGCCTGCTTAAACAAAAAAGACGTAGATTTAATATCTACGTCTTTTTCAAAAATGAAGTTAGCTATCAGTATTAAAAAGCGATAGATAACTGCAAAGATAAATAGGCAACTAGACTTGATAAAAAAACCATTGGTACATAGCGATAAGCTTTAAAAACTAATTGCTCATATTTAGATGATATTTGTTTCGCTTGCCATATGCTTGCTTTTAATGCAGTGAAAAAGCTCACCATTAACCATGCACTGACAATACTTAATGCGAAGAAACCAATCATGATTTGGCTGCTACCTTCTGTACTCAGCCATAGTTTTAATGAAACTTCAGAAATTGGTAATAATGCTAAAATCAATAGGACAGACTTAAGCATCGCCCAATGAAACTGATTCAGTTCATCAAGTACGAGAAATGCTTTCATTTAATCTCTCCCATAGTTTTATAAAGTGGTTTTTATTTATTATGCAAAGCTTTTATTTAAATATATAGCTTATTTTCTCTCATATTTTAACTTTCTTGTAACTATTAAATATGGGAATAATTCTTATTTTAAATCTCAAAATTAGATATTAACTTTTTTACCTTATTTTCAATTAGTTATTATATTTTTGTGATTAAGAAAGATTATCAATTCGGATTATCGTTTCATCTTATTAACCGAATCGATAATCTCTCTTACATTTTAATTAAGGCTGGTAGTAAATATCGGCATCGTTACCTTCACCACCTTCTTTACCGTCTGCACCAAATGAATATAAGTCAAAAGGATGACCGTCTTTTCCAGGAATGACATATTGAATATCATTTTTCCAACTGTCTTTAGGATAACCACCTTTCACATAACCACCTGGCATCCAGTTTTTTGCTGTAGCAGGTTGATTAATAAGTGCATCTAGTCCACCTTCTTGCATAGTTGGGAAATGTCCGTTATCGAGCTTGTACTGATCTAAAGCACCCGCTACCCCCTTCAAGGTAATTTGAGTGGTATCGATTTTAGCTTTTTCACTACGCCCCATGACGTTCGGCACAATTAAAGCCGCCAACACACCTAAAATAACAATCACGACCATGACTTCAATAAGGGTAAAGCCTGAGGCACGTTTCATTCGAGCACCGCTCGAACGTGCTGAAAGTCCGAAAGCTACGCTTGAGGTTTTTTGAGCATCCTTAACGTGCTCTTTTTGTTTCATGACCATCTTCATCATTATCTCTAATATCAAAGTTATTAAATCATATTGTTCATATTTACGATTGGCAGCATAACCGCAATTACAATAACCAACACAATGCTTGCCATTAATACCAGCATAAGCGGTTCAAGTAATGCCAATAAGGTTGAAATAAATGTCGTCACCTCACGGTCTTGCATAGTTGATGCACGTTCCAGCATACGGTCAAGCTCACCTGATGCCTCACCACTTCGAATCATTTGTACCATCATTGGTGGGAAATAACCACTGCGCTCCAATTGCGTACCCAAGTTACCACCTTCGGTAACACGCTCAGCAGCATGGGCAATAGAGTCACGGATGACCCAGTTATTGGTCACAGCAGCACCAATTTTTAGAGCATCCACCAACGGCACACCCGAACGAGTCAAAATAGATAAAGTACTGGCAAAGCGTGCAGCATTAATACCACGAGACAGTTTACCGAATAATGGCAATTTGAGTGTTAAGCGATCAAAAGCATAATGACCAGCCGTTGTTTTTAAAAACCGCACAAAGGCAACAACGCCTATCACAGCAAAAAGGATGATAAAGACCCACGCATGGCGAATAAAATCACTCGCTTTCATTAAAGCGACTGTAATCCATGGTAAGGCATCTTTGCTTTGATCGAAGGTTTTTACAATCTCTGGAACCACATAGGTCATTAATCCCATCACAATACCAAATGACATCAGCATTAAAATGATTGGGTAAATCATGGCACCTTGAACTTTCTTTTGCATGGCAAAACGGTTCTCAGTGTAGTCTGATAGCTGATCTAAAATAAGATCTAAATGACCTGAACGCTCACCTGCTGCAACCGTTGCAATATAAAGGTCAGGAAAACGACCTGACTGTTGCATGCCTTGCGCAAGTGAATGCCCTTCTAATACTCTTGAACGAACCGAGAGTAAAAGATTTTGCACATGTGCTTTTTCACTTTGTCTGCTCACGGCGCGTAAAGCTTCTTCTAAAGGAATTGCAGCAGCGACCAAAACGGAGAGTTGTCTGGTCATCAGTGCTAAATCATAAGCACTAAACTTTTTCTGGAATAGCCCGTGGCTTTGATGCTTATCTTTTTGCTCAACAGGGTCAACGCTAATCGGAGTCCATGCTTTATCGCGTAATTGTTGGCGAATCTGACGTGCTGAGTCTCCTTCAAGCACCCCCTTTTGCTGCTTCCCTGAAGCATCAATAGCAGTAAATTGATATGCAGGCATGGTAATGTTCTAATTTTCCAAAAATAATAGTCGCTGCTGTTGCATCTATGCTACGCAATCATTCATATTCATTCTATAGCCTGTGTAGAATACCCAAGTCCTCTTCACGACGCTATGCCGTTTTTTAAAATTGACGAAATGAGCCTCTATGACCATAACGCCAAAGCCTGATTCAGTTGTTTATCGTGTGCGTGTTGCCGTACCTGTGCATCTGTACGACACTTTTGACTATACACTCACCAAAGCACAATATGAACGGGCTCAAATAGGTTCACGCGTCGCAATTTCATTTGGACGGCAAAACCTGATTGGTATCATTACTGAAAAAGTTGACCCACAAGAATCATTTACAGGTAACTTTCAGCTTAAAGCCATTTCTGAACTTTTAGATGATGAGCCTATTTTAGATGAACAAGTTTTAAATTTATTGACATGGTCAGCACAATATTACCAATTTCCGATTGGTGAGGTCATGCAAACTGCTTTACCTGCGTTATTACGTCAGGGTAAACCCATGGATGTGTTATTTCATTTATGGAAAATCATTCCATGTGACAATGTTGAAGCTCTGCTAAAACGCTCAATCAAACAACAAGACGCTTATCAAATTTTAAAATTACACCCTGCCGGAACTACAGAAAATATTCTTAATTTGAGTGGTGTAGAAACTGCGACACTTAAAGCACTTCAAAAGAAAGGACTGGTAGACTGTACGCTTGAGCCACATGACTTTAGCCCAGCACCCGTACAATTGGCTCAAATGCCACTCACGCTCAATGAAGACCAAAAGAAAGCAACTCAGCACGTCATTAATGCACAGCATCAATATCAAGCGTTTTTGTTAGATGGTTTAACGGGAAGTGGTAAAACTGAAGTTTACCTGCACATCATGCATGAAGTGCTAAAACAAGGTAAGCAAGTATTGGTGTTAGTTCCTGAAATTGGTTTAACCCCTCAAACCATTTCGCGCTTTAAGTCTCGTTTTAACTGCGACATTGCTTTATTACATTCGGGCTTAAATGACTCTAAACGCTTACAAGCATGGCAACAGGCACAGACTGGAAAGGCCTCTATTATTTTAGGGACGCGTTCAGCCATTTATACGCCGCTGCCACGTTTGGGCCTTATCATTTTAGATGAAGAACATGACCTGTCTTATAAACAGCAAGAAGGCTTTCGTTACCATGCGCGTGATGTCGCGCTTTACCGCGGACATTTACAAGGCTGTCCTGTTCTTTTAGGTTCGGCAACCCCAAGCATTGATAGCTATCACTTAGTCGAAACTGGCAAGTTAACTGCACTTCAGCTGAACCAACGTGCAGGCCATGCACTTTTACCAAAAATGCATTTGATTGATCTTAAAATTGTCAAAAAACAACATGGTATTAGTCAGCCTTTAATCGAACAGATTAAAAATACCTTAGCAAGAAAAGAACAGGTTTTAATTTTTTTAAACCGACGTGGTTATGCACCTGTTCTGGTCTGTGAAAGTTGTGGTTGGCAAGCGAATTGTCCGCATTGTGATGCGCATTTTACGTTGCACACTCAGCCCTACTCTTACTTACATTGCCATCACTGCGGCACAGTTCATCGCTTGCCAGATCACTGCCCTGAATGTCAGCAAAAGAGCCTCAAAACTTTAGGTGCTGGCACAGCCAAGGTTGAAGAGCATTTACAAGAATTATTTCCAGATCATGATGTGATTCGGGTCGATCGTGACAGCACCAGCCGAGTAGGTAGCTGGCAAAAAATTTATGATCGCATTCAGCAAAATAAACCTTCGATTTTGCTTGGTACGCAAATGTTGGCAAAAGGTCACCATTTTCCACATGTGACCTTGGTTGCTATTTTAGATATTGATGCAGGTTTATTGAGTGTCGATATTCGAGCGCCAGAGCGTACTGCTCAATTGATTGTACAAGTGGCTGGTCGTGCAGGTCGTGGAGAACATAAAGGCCATGTTTATTTACAGACTTTAAGGCCAGATCACCCTTTATTAACCACGCTTATTGAAAAAGATTATCGGGCAGTCGCAAAGCAAACATTGGCTGAACGTAAAGTTGCTTTACTGCCGCCTTATCGTTATGCAGTTTTAATTCGTGCTGAGTCAAAAGATCGTGACTATACTTTACATTTTTTAAATGAAGCTGCCGAGCAACTTCGCCAAATTGCAGGTGGTATTGTTGATATTTGGGGGCCAATTCCCGCACCAATGGAACGTAAAGCGGGACGTTACCGCGCCCATATGGTGATTTTGTCTGCTGACCGCGCTCGTCTGCATTTTTACTTAAGACAATGGTGGGCTCAGTTGGTCCATGCGCAAAGACAGCATCAACTCAGACTCTCTATTGATGTTGACCCGCAAGAATTTAGTTAGATGACTTGAATATCATGGTGTGAAGAAACCTTTTTGGCTTTACACTTAAAAAGATCAATACATTCGGGGTAATGAATGTCATTCCTACTGCAAGCAACTATTTTTCTTGGAGCTTCTCTGATTTTAGTCCCTTTGGGTAAACGCTTAGGGATTGCAACAGTTTTAGGTTATTTATTTACGGGCATACTTCTTGGCCCAAGTGTTTTAAATATTGCCCATGACCCTGAAGCCATTATGGAATTGGCTGAGTTTGGGGTCATCTTACTTATGTTCCTGATTGGCTTAGAGTTACGTCCACAGCGCTTATGGGAAATGCGTGACTCTATTTTCGTGATGGGAAGTTTGCAAGTGGTGATTACGGGCATAATTCTCATGCTCACCATATTCTTGCTATTTCAACAACACCTCACTTCGAGCTTTGTGATTGGTTTTGCGCTTGCGCTATCTTCTACGGCTTTTGTATTACAGCTTCTGTCTGAAAAACAACAGCTCAATACGACTTATGGCCAGCAATCATTTTCAATTTTACTGTTCCAAGATATTGCAGCAATACCTTTACTAGCAGTCATTCCCCTCTTGGCAGGAACCGAATCTACCCATCATGGTATTGCTTATTTTGCTGCCATCATCGCAACATTTAGTGGACTATTCCTATTTAGTCGTTATGTGATGCGTCCATTTTTTCGTTTTGTCGCAAAAAGTGGTGCGACCGAACTGATTACCGCAGTGGGGTTATTTATTATTCTTGCTGTTGTGCTACTTATGGATACTTTAGGAATTAGCACGACACTAGGCGCTTTTCTTACTGGGGTGCTTTTAGCCGACTCAGAATTTCGTCATGAACTTGAAGCAAGTATTGCTCCGTTTAAAGGGCTATTACTTGGTTTGTTCTTTATGACTGTGGGCATGACCACACAACTGTCTTTATTTATTGAAATGCCTTGGCTCATTATTGGCGGAGCGATAGGCTTACTCGTTATAAAAACCCTCGTGTTGACCGCTATTGCCCGCTATAAAAAATATAGTTGGAACAATAGCCTGCTGCTTGGAACATGTTTAGCGCAAGGTGGTGAATTTGCATTTGTCATTTTAAGCCTCGCCAAAAGTGAAAAAGTTTTGACTGATGCTTTATTAGAACCTGTTACCCTGATTGTGACGTTGTCGATGGTCCTTACCCCAGTGATTTACTGGATTATGGCAACTAAAATCATTCCTTTGTTTAATAAAGAACGCCCACCTGAATATGATGAAATTCCGCAACAAGATAATCCAATTATCATTGCTGGGTTTGGTCGCTTTGGACAAATTATTGCGCGTATTGCCCGCTTGCAGCACTTAGGCTTTACTGCCATCGACAACAACCTTCACCAAGTGGACTTTGTGCGTCGATACGGCGGTAAACTCTATTATGGCGATGTCACCCAACCTGACTTACTTCGCTCGGCAGGCATCGAAAAAGCCCAAGTATTTATTCTCGCAATAGACGATGTCGAAGACTCTATGAACGTTGCACGGCATCTAAGATTGAACTATCCACACATAAAGTTACTAGCACGTGCACGTGACCGACACCATGTACATCTATTAAGAGACTTAGGTGTTGAACATATTTGGCGTGAAACCTATTTATCATCACTAGGTATGGCTTATCGCGCTTTACGCGAACTTGGTATTTCCGATGAACAAGCCTATAACAATATCGAAATCTTTCGAGATTATGATGAGAAATTACTCATTCAGCAGCAAAGCATTTATACCGATGAACAAAAGGTTTTTGAAACTCATCGTAATGCGCTGGCTGAACTTGAACATCTCTTTGAAAGCGATGCACAGCAAGCCGCATCAAGACATGACGTGAATTTAAAGCGTCATTTACAACCAAATCGTATCGACATTACACGAGATCACGAAGAATAACTTGAGATTTCGCAAAATGGCTATATTAAGGACTTATTCACATTGCCTAAATGATTGCGACAATCGGTACAAGAGTTGCCGATGTCCTGCTTGCAGCCACGCTGCATTCCCTAAGCTTGATTAAACCGAAGTTGTTATAATCTGCTTAGGGCCCTGGAGAATATTATGTCTGATTTACGCCAACGCTTTTATATAGAGGACTTTCCTGTTCGCGGTGAAGTAGTTCATCTGGAAGAAGCATTACAAACTATTTTAGCTCAACGCGACTACATGCCTGCGGTTAAGATTCTATTAGGCGAGATGTTGAGCGCGACTGCATTACTTGCAAGTACTTTAAAAATCAAAGGCCGTATCAGCTTGCAAATCCAGGCTAGCGGCTCTTTCAAATGGGCTATGGCTGAATGTAATCACTTAGGTGAAGTTCGTGCTTTAGCAGACTACGAAACAGATCCACGTTTTATTGAAGCAACTGACAGCAGTACAGTCCTTGGCGCTTTAGTTAATCCAATTTTATTTATTAACATCGAACCTGAGCATGGTGAGCGTTATCAAGGGATCGTACCTCTTGACCAAACAAACTTAGCGGGCTGTTTGATGCAGTATTATGATTTATCTGCTCAAATTCCAACTCGTATTGTATTGGCAAGTACAGCTAAACGCTCTGGTGGTTTACTCATTCAGTTATTACCTCGTCATGATGAGGAAGAGCAAAAACTGGTTGATGAAGATTTATGGCCACGTTTAACCATGCTGACTGAAACGCTCAAGCCTGAAGAACTAACTGAGCTTTCAGCGAATGAAATTTTGTATCGTCTCTATAATGAAGAAGAAGTACGCTTGCCAGAGGTTGAACATTTAAAATTTGGCTGTACTTGCTCTAAAGAGCGCTGTGCTAAAGCACTCATTCAAATTGGTGTTGATGCTGTTCATGAAACATTGGAAGCACAAAACCCGATTCAAATGGATTGCCAGTTCTGTAATACTCGTTATGAATTCACTGCCGAAGAAGCATTGGGTTTATTTGGTGAACACTTGAGTTAATCCCTTACTTTATAAAAAGGCGGTCAAACCGCCTTTTTATTTATCTATAATTTTTGATGATAATTTTCAGCATGTTATTTTAAATCAGTTAATATGAGCTTACTTGATAACCCAATAAATAAGATGCTTATATTTCATGAATTATTTTGATTATTTTCTCTTTATTTTCAGTGTCATTATTATGATTGCGACCCCTGGCCCTGTCATGATCTTGGTGGCAAGCGCCGGACTGAAAGGCGGATATAAAAAAGCACTGGAAACCATTTTTGGTACAAATCTCGCCTCACTGGTTTTAATTTTTATTTCGGTACTCGTACTTAAAGGAGTACTCGGTATTAATGAAAGCTATTTAAATATTATTCGTATTTTAGGCTGTCTCTATATTGGCTATTTAGGGTTTAATATTCTCAAAGAAGTCATCCAAGCCCCTCATCCGGAAGCAATACAAACCGTTTCTGCCCAAAATGGTGGTTTTAAAAAAGGCTTTTTAGTGGGTATTTCAAACCCTAAAGATATTATTTTCTTTTCGGCTTTCTTTCCTCAATTTGTCTCTATTTCACCTAACCTAAATTTCAGTTTGACCCTTCTTACACTGACATGGATTGTTTTAGATTTTTTAACCCTATCTTTAGTTTATGTATTCTTCCGTCGCCTTTCTAACAGCCACTTATACCCTAAAATACTCGGCTTATGCGGCCTATTGCTTTTATTAATTGCCCTATACGGTTTATATCAAACTTTCATATAAAGAATGAGAGGCATAGTCCTAATCGACTTATGTCTCTTCCACCTAGTCTCCCATTTTTGTAAGAGAACAACTCTTATACAATCTAGCTCATTGAAAGCCTTAAAAATTGTTTCATAATGAAATAAACAACACCATCGTGATAAAACATTATGGCCAAAAATTATTATGAAGAATTAGGGGTTAAACGAGAAGCCTCTGCTGATGAAATTAAAAAAGCATATCGCAAATTAGCTCGTAAATATCACCCCGATATCAGCAAAGAAAAAGATGCAGAAGAAAAGATGCAGGCTATTAACGTCGCCTACGACACCTTAAGCAATGCCGAAAAAAAGGCTGAATATGACCAAATGTTAGACCACCCACAAGGTTTCAACGGCTTTGGCCAAGGTGCAGCTCAAGGTGGATTTGATGGCGCACGCTTTTATCGTCAGGGCTTTACAGGCGGCGGTGAACAAGCTGACTTTAGCGGTTTTGAAGACCTATTTGGTCGTTTTGGTGCAGGCTTCGGCGGTGGACAACAGCAATATCAAAGACAACAACGTAGTTATCGGGGTGAAGATCAACATGCCAGCATAGAGGTCGATCTTGATATTGCCTATCATGGGTCAACACAACAGATTACCTTACAAATTCCGACTGTGAATGTTTATGGTGAGCCTGAGGTACAGCGCAAAACCCTACAGGTGAAAATACCTAAAGGGATGAAGGAAGGCCAACAAATTCGTCTAAGCGGACAAGGGCAAAGTGGCATCAATGGTGGTGCCAACGGCGATCTTTATATCGAGATTCAATATAAAGATACAGATCGTGTTCATGTAGAAGGCAGTGATGTATATTTAACTGTAGATGTAGCTCCATGGGAGGCCGCATTAGGTCAAGGTATTGAAGTAAAAACACCTGCAGGACCTTTACATGTCAATTTACCAAAAAATGCAAAACAAGGACAACAGCTACGTTTAAAAGACAAAGGGATACCAAATAAAACGCCAGGCCATCTTTATTTAATTTTAAATATTGTATTCCCACCTGCGCATTCTGAAAAAGAAAAAGAAGCCTATCAGCAATTGGCAGAAGCCTTTGCTTCATTCGAACCTCGTTCATCTCATTAGGGAGCAAGATCATGACAACCATCCATTATCGAGAAATTGTATGTGACGGCCACACCTTTAGTGCTGAAGTCGTTGATGAACAATGTACATTTGATCTGCAACAATTTGCTCAAGCCTGTGGTCAAAGCCCAGACTGGATTCTCCAGCTCATTGAGTACGATATTTTAGCGATTGATACTCCACCTGAAAAACATCAGTTCATGGGTGAAGATGTTATTCGCGCTCGTAAAGCCTATCGTTTGCAACGTGACTTTGATGCAAGTTTGGCAGCAGTTGCGGTGATGTTAGATTTGATTGATGAAGTGCAACAACTTAGAAAACAGTTGAAGCATTTCCATTAAGATTTTTTCTTCTAAATAATCTTTAAAGTAGGTATGAACTAACGTGATGGGCGGCATGGATGCCGCCTTTTGGACTGCGGTAACATGGATGTACCGTCAGTCCAATAAAGGGGTTTTTGTTACTTTTGCCCAGTCAAAAGTAAGGATATGCCTATACAAAAAATATCTAATTAATCCATATATTTGAGGCAGTACTAACAAATCAACTTTAATGATCTTTGAAAATTCCTATTACTTCAACCGAGTAATCTTCTCCACTTCCTTCAAAGTCTGCTTAATCGGTTCATATTCCAAAAACCAGAACAAATTCATACGCTCTTGGCGGTGCTGCTGAGCCAATAAATCAATAACGCTTTTCTCACCACGCCCCACTAAATGCTGTCTATAGAAGTAGTACAACAATAAAACTGTACTGAGCAACATGACACCGAGCATAATCCAGAAACCCACTGGCGACTTAAGCCCCGGAATAAACTCAAAGTTCATTCCGTAAATACCAGTTAAAAGCGTAAGTGGTGCAAACACAGCGGTAATAATGGCAAGAATACGCATATTTTCATTGGTCTGGTTTGCAATCGCTGAGAAATGCAAATCTATTGCCGATTGAATCGCACTCCGTAAACGTAAAGTATGTTTTTGAATACGCTCGACATGACTCATTAAATCATTCAAACGAACTAATAAAAGATCTTGTGAACTATGCGTACGCTCACCAATCACATGATGATAATTTTCTACAATTTCATCCCGAAACTCTTGTAGAGTTTCGATTTGTTCTTCACACAAGTTTTCGACCTGCTGAAAGGCCATGTTTTCATGAAACAGTTGATGCCATTGTTTAAAACGACGATTGCCCTGTAATAGTTGTTGTTGCCAATGCTCGACTCGTCTGGTTAAAGGCGAACGAATATCAAGATAACCATCCACCATGCTATTGAGCAGACGCAAACACAAATCTACAGGTGAATTAGGCAACTTACGGGTTTTATTTTGTTCTTCTAAGGTTTTACATAAAATATTTTCAAGACGCTGAATATAATTTTCAATCGACTTGTTGCCCTGCTCACGTACACTAATCAGAACTTTAGGGGTAAAAATAAAACTAATTGGCGTGGTAGCTAAGCCAAACACACTCTCATGTGTTTCTCCATTTTTAATTTCATCATCAGGTGTAACAAGCTTTTTGAAAATGAGCAGGTCATATTCTTCAAGCGTATCAAAGGCACAGGGGTGCTCGATATTGGCAATATCTCGCATATGAAATTCATTAATTGCGACATCTGAAAGCTGCTGAATTTTTTGTTGCCACTCTTCATTATGATTAACAACGTCAGATCTCACACTATCAATCCAGAAAAATTCCAGAACATGTTCAGTGTGCTTTTCTCGGCTCAAAAAAACATAGCCATCCTTTTGATGACGATAAAAATAATAAACCTGCATACCACGTCGATCTATTTGTGTGTTACTTGCATCATGCCATAAAAAAAGCCCGCATCAAGCGGACTTTTTTAGTGAGTTAAGCAATTATGCTTGCTCAATATCTTTCATAGTCAATTTGATACGACCACGGTTGTCAACATCAGCAACTTGTACTTTCACTTCCTGACCTTCTTTAAGAACATCAGTTACGTTCGCAATACGCTCATTAGAGATTTGCGAAATATGAAGAAGACCATCAGTACCTGGCATAATGTTTACGAATGCACCAAATTCTACAATACGGATAACTTTACCGTCGTAGATTTTACCTGGTTCAACTTCAGCAGTAATCGCTTGGATTTTTGCAATTGCAGCTTTAGCAGCAGCTTTAGTTTCACCAAATACGCGAACTGTACCGTTATCTTCAATATCAATAGCAGCTTTAGTTTCTTCAGTAATTTGGCGGATTGTTGCACCACCTTTACCAATTACATCACGAATCTTGTCCGGATTAATTGTAATTACTTCGAATGTTGGAGCATGCATTGAAATTTCAGGACGAGCGCGTGAAATTACTTTATTCATTTCATTAAGGATGTGCATACGACCAGCAAATGCTTGGTTTAACGCAACTTCCATAATTTCTTCAGTAATACCTTCGATCTTGATGTCCATTTGAAGTGCAGTAATACCGTTTGCAGAACCTGCTACTTTAAAGTCCATGTCACCAAGGTGGTCTTCGTCACCTAAGATGTCTGAAAGTACCGCAAAACGATCGCCTTCTTTCACTAAGCCCATTGCGATACCCGCAACTGGTGCTTTAAGTGGAACACCTGCATCCATAAGAGATAATGACGCACCACATACAGAAGCCATTGAAGATGAACCGTTAGATTCAGTAATGTCAGATACAATACGAATAACGTATGGGAAGCGGTCAGCAGCAGGAAGAACAGCTTGAACACCACGACGTGCTAAACGACCATGACCAATTTCACGACGCTTAGGACCAGACTCACGACCTGTTTCACCTACAGAGTATGCAGGGAAGTTGTAGTGCAACATGAAGTTATCAGTTTTAGTACCAGAAAGCGTATCAACCATTAACGCATCACGAGTATTACCTAAAGTTGTTGTTACTAACGCCTGAGTTTCACCACGTGTAAATAATGCAGAACCATGTGCACGGTCTAATACGCCAACTTGAACGTCGATTGCACGAACAGTTTTAGTATCACGACCATCAATACGTGGCTTACCTGACAAGATGTTGTCACGTACTGTACGGTATTTAAGGTCTTCAAATAATTCGTTTACTTCGTCAGCAAGACCAGTTTCGTCATTTTCAGGAACAAACTGAGCTACAGCTTCTGCATAAAGTGCATCTAATGCTGCATAACGATCTTGTTTAACCGCAATCGTATACGCTTCAGAAATTTTAGCTTCGAAAGCTGCTTTTAATTGCTCACGAAGTGTTTCATTTTTAGCTGGAGCAACCCAAGTTGATTCCACTGCACCGGCAGCAGCAGCAAATTCTTTAATTGCTTGAATCGCGATTTGCATTTCGTCATGACCGAAAAGCACTGCACCAAGCATTTGGTCTTCTGAAAGTTCTTTTGCTTCAGATTCAACCATTAATACAGCCGCTTCTGTACCAGCAACTACAAGGTCAAGGTCAGACTGAGCCATTTGTTCAAAATTCGGGTTTAAAACATATTCGCCGTTAATTAAACCAACACGAGCTGCACCGATTGGGCCACGGAATGGTGTACCTGCAATTGCTAATGCAGCAGAAGTACCTAACATTGCAGCAATATCAGCTTCCATAGTTTTGTCAGAAGAAACAACTGTTGCTGTTACTTGAATTTCGTTGAAGTAACCTTCTGGGAACAATGGACGAATTGGACGGTCAATAAGACGTGAAATTAAAGTTTCAGCTTCAGAAGCACGACCTTCACGCTTACCGTAACCACCAGGGATACGACCAGCTGCATATTGTTTTTCTTGATAGTTAACTGTTAACGGGAAAAAGTCTTGACCCGCTTTTGCTTTAGATTGAGCAACAACTGCAACTAAAACAGTTACGCCGCCCATTGTAATTAAAACTGTATTTGCTTGACGTGCAACGCGACCCGTTTCTAAAACGACTTGATGTTGACCGAACTGGAATTCTTTACGAACGATGTTAAACATTGACATGTATTGTATTTTCCTAATTTTATTCTAGTGAGACCCCTAAGGTTTGGCATTCAGACTACAACTATTGGTAGATAAATGACAAAGCTTAGAAGCCATCACACTAGACCAAAAATTTTAAATAATATTAAACGCAAAGAAGGAGCGCACAAGCGCCCCTTCTATAAATCGCCTAACAGTTGATTAGGCGAAACTTTCTTTCCAGAAACAAAGCATAGCAACATGCGATAAACCGAAAACAAAGCAAAATCGAATTAACGACGTAGACCTAAAGCACCGATCAAAGCAGTGTAACGCTCGTGGTCTTTACCATTTAAGTAGTCAAGTAATTTACGACGTTGGTTAACCATACGGATCAAACCGCGACGGCTATGGTGGTCGTGTTTGTGAGCTTTAAAGTGACCTTGTAAATCATTGATTTGAGCAGTCAATAAAGCTACTTGTACTTCTGGTGAACCAGTGTCGTTTTCAGCGCGAGCAAATTTAGCAATGATCTCTGCGCGGTCTGCATTAGTTAAAGCCATTCGATTTCTCCGAGATGCTTAAAAAATAAAATGATATGAATCAGTTGAGCGCAACTGACTGCCGTGCATCACTACAGCAAGTTGCCTATTTTAAGGTATCTATATATGGATTGCAAAATTGTTTTCAGTTACCTGTCATTTTAGACACTGACATACGCATCCGAACCCTGCACACTTGACCGTCAATAAAAAGAAAGAAACGCGAGGGACGTGTGAAAATATTTTCGACCAACACCTGTCCAGTACCAGACGATATTGGATCGGTCATTCATCACAAAGATGAGGTACCTGCTGAACAAGGTGGAATGAATGAACGTCAGGTTCAAAAGATCTGGAAGAGTATTGAGTCGCTCTATAAAACCGGGAACTATCCGCTCATTACTTTTTGTTTACGTAGACAAGGGAAAATTTTATTAAATCGAAGCATTGGCTATGCTCAAGGGAACTCTCCAGAAGGTTTGCAAAATAATGCCCTCATCGCAACGCCGGATACTCCTGTTTGCTTATTTTCAGCATCCAAAATGATTACTGCTATGTTGATTCATCTTTTAGATGAAAAAGGTGAAATCAACTTACTTGACCCCGTCAGTTATTACATTCCTGAATATGGTGTAAATGGGAAGCGCCGTGCGACCATCTTTCATTTGTTAGCACATCGGGGAGGCATTCCTTATGTTGATGGAGAAGTCACTCCTGAACTGCTTTTTGATAAAGATGAAATTTTAAAGCGCCTATATGCAGCAAGACCTGTTTCTCCAGCAGGAAATCACCTCGCCTATCATGCAGTAACGGCAGGTTATATTTTAGGTGAAATTATTGAGCGAGTCACAGGACAAGACCTTCGCCAATTTGTGCATGAGACCATCGAGAAGCCTATGGACATGCCTTATTTCAACTATGGTTTGAAGCCAGAGTATCGCTCCAAAGTTGCACTCAATTGTGCAACAGGTTTACATCCTCGCTTAGGAACAGATCATTATTTAAATCATGTACTAGGTGGCGGCTTACAACTCGCTGTAGATGTCACTAATGATAGCCGCTTTATGGATACCATCTGCCCTGCTGGCAACATTTATACCAGTGCCGAACAAGCTGGACGCTTCTTTGAAATGCTTTTAAGTGGAGGAAGTTACCAAGGCAAACAAATTTTAAGTGAGAAAACAATTTTTAGAGCAACTCTACCGACCACAGGAGTTAACATTGACCGAACCTTATTAATACCTATGCGTTATGCACTAGGTCCCATGCTCGGTAGCAATCCAGTAGGTTTATTTGGTCCAATGACTGGACAAGCTTTTGGTCATCTCGGCTTTTCTAATATTTTATGTTGGGCCGACCCAGAGCGAGATATTAGCGTTTCACTGTTAACCACTGGAAAGTCCGTAGTAGGCACTCACCTTCCGGCTCTAGCCAACTTGCTCTATCAAATTTCTAGCCAATGCCCACGAATTCCTAGAGATCAGCGTCGCTCATTGTTTGGTAGCGATTCACATGAAACAGATCTAGTCTAAATCGTAATAACTTAGCGCTAAAATAAAAAACCCAAGCATTTCTGCTTGGGTTTTTGGCGCTGTAGTTCTTGTTTATCGTGTTTATCGCTGTTCTTATTGTTATGTGTGAGATGCTTTCCACATCCTTCTTCTCGTTTTACTCACTTCCGTTGTTTTTATTTCTATTTCCTTATGTGATGTATTTTGTCATATCCAATTATGAAGAAAAGTAGTATTTTTCTTATCATCATGTAAGCGAAAACGTACAGGTCTGTCTAATATTTAGCGTTTATCTGTAACAGCTAAATAACGTACGGTTCTGTATAACATTTAACTTAACAATTCACGCGAAAAATGCCCATTTAAGAATCATATTACAAATAAATATATTAATATGCTTGAGTTAAATTATTGATAATCAGAATAAGAAATAGCACGACGCAAACAAGGGGTTATTTAATTTATTTAACGTGATAAAAACTCAAAATATAAAAAAGCCCTGTAGTCTCTCCCAAAACTACAAGGCTTAGCGGCTGTAAGTTTCCTCTTTATTCACCTACTTCATTGTAAGTTCGCAGTCTCTCGACTTAAGTTGTTATTATTGTGCGATTTTGCCCGACATTCCTTGCCAAGCTCGTTGTGCGTTTATAATCTCAAAAACAGGGTATGTTCTCTAGCAGCAAATATCTCGAATCCATGTAAGCTTTTTCTTACAAGGGCAAAAATATTAAGTTTGCCTTAACGAACTAACCGATTAACTTTTTCAACTAAACCGCTTTTTCTGGTCGTACGAACTGTAAAAGATTGCAATAAAGCCTCTGGATGAACCAACAGACTGACCACTTTTTTCGCTCGTGTAATCGCAGTGTAAATTAACTCTTGGCTTAACAAATTCTTAGCGGCCTGATCGAGAACAACAGCAGTATGTGTAAATTCAGACCCTTGCGATTTGTGAATGGTTAAAGCAAATGCACTTTGAATACTTTTAGGTAATCGGTTTGCAGCAACCCACTTATTTAAACTTGGGAAATAGACTTCAAACTGTTGCGGCTGGGTTCTATGTTCAAAACATAAACCAATGTCACCATTTGAAATACCAAGCTGGTAATCGTTATAAGTCATCATGACCGGACGGCCTACATACCATCCTCCTAAAGTCACAATACCTAGCTGTTGTTGTAACCAGCGTTCGGCATATTGATTAAGTTGCTGCAAGCCAAATGGCCCATGACGAACTGCCGTTAAAATACGGTAGTCATCGAATGACTTAACGATATTTTCAATATGCTCAAGTGATCGATCATCTTGTAAATAAGCTTTTAGGCTTTGCACATAGCCTTGAAAGCCCACCATCAATTTTTGATAGTAAGCTTCCAGCTCTGTAAATGATCCTTCAGGTAAATATTCAAGCTGAACTACATCGGGCATATCAGCTTCTAAAGGAATTGAGCGTAATTCTGAAACCTGAACAATATCAATTTCAAATTGTTGTAAAACTTGCTCATGGTTGATTTGACTAGTTTGCATTTGAATAAATCGAGCAACCTGACCAATCAAAGCACCTTCTGCAAAACGACGGCTGGTTTGAAGGTGAACACGGTTTTCAGATAAAGCCTCTATTTGCTGTAAATCTGCAAGTACTGCTCCAACATCTACAGAAGCAAGCTGGTTGGCATCACCTAATAAAATAATTCGACACGACTCAGGAACAGCTTCAAATAATAACGTTGCCAGATTTAAATCCAGCATAGAGGCTTCATCCACCACAATAACGTCATAAGGCAACGGCTGTTTTTGATTAAACCGTGGAGTTTGACTATGCCCCATACCTAATAACCGATGGATAGTTTGGGTACTTTGGTTTCTTAGCTCATCACTTATTAATCCCGACTCAAGCAGTTTGGGATCATTAAACGAGTTTTGTAAGGCTTCTTGCATACGTTGTGCAGCTTTACCCGTCGGAGCAGCCATCGCCACACGAATATGCGGAATTGCCTGACTAAGCACAGCAATAATACGAGCGAGCGTATAGGTCTTACCTGTACCCGGTCCACCTGTAATAATACTTAAGCTCTGCCGAGTCACCATTTGCAAAGCAGCTTGCTGATGAGGATCAGTGAGTAAGTCTAAATGCTCTTCACATGAAACAGGTTGAATTGGTTGTTGCTTTAATCGGCGAATTTGCTCAGCTAGACGTTGCTCTAGGTTCCAATATCGGTATAATGCCAACCCCTGCCCGTCGTGGACACAAGGGGCAACTTGAGACTTTGCTTGTTCAGCAGATATCACCAGTTGGCCAAGTGTTTCTATTTGCTCTGGGCTAATCTCAATACAACTGTCACCCTGCAAGCTCGCTTCAATCAGCTGCTGCAAAAAATAAGCTGCCTCTGGAGCTTGTGTCTGTGCAGTAAACGGGGCTTGATTTAGAAAGGTACTCCAAGTCATTAACCAGCTTAAATCGCTTTGTTCAGGGCTATTTAGATTGTCCACACACTTATCCACCTAGTTTTCCACACGCTTGTCCACATGGTTATAGACAGGCTTATCCACACCCCAAGTATTTGTTAATTCTAAAATTAGATCATTTATCAGCATTTTTTATGCAATTTTATCCTCAGCAAAGTACCCTAAAATAGCATCAAGGCGTAGAACAAATTCTGTACTTGGCTGCCAATAATAATAGCCTTGCTCAGCTTCGCCATTCATACCGCGTAAGTAAAGATAAGTTGCCCCACCTAAGTGTTGTTCAATATCATAATTCTGCATTTTGACTTTTAAATAACGATGTAACGCAACCAAATACAGGCCTGCTTGTAGCCAATAGCTGGCTAAAGACATACTTTGTGCAATGCTTTCTACACTGTAATCGGCAAGGTTTTCACCTAAGTAGTTACTCTTATAGTCAGCAATGTGATAACGCTGCCCATCAAAATAAACCAAGTCTATCGAACCATTTAAATAGCGAGCAGAACGAGCCTCTAATAACTCTGGCATTTCCATACCATATTCAGCAAAAAGTTGATGAATACGTTTCATGGCTAGCACACGATCTGACAGTGCTAAATAAAAAGGACACTCTGATAAATAGTGCTCTGGCTGTAACTGATTTAAACGAAAACCTTGATATAACGGCGTACTTAGAATCTCTTGCAACCATTCGGCCACAGCGTGATAAAGCGAATATTCCGCTTCTTGTTCTTCGGGAAAGCTTTCTTGGTATTTGATTAATAAATCTTGCCACAAACTACTGTAGTCATTTTTAAAACGACGGCGTATTTCACTTACCCACTCATCTGAACATTGAAAATCAATATGTTCAAAAATTTCATGTAAGAAATTACCTGCGAGCGTCCCTCTCGGAAAATTGCTTTTGATCCAGCTAATTGGCTGTGCTGCGGGCGCCTCAACAGAAATAACCTGATCGAGTTCATCCTCGGCTAAAACAGCTTCATGGCTCTGGCTCGCAAGTAAATCTGTACCTACTTTATGTCTTAAATGCTGTGCCAGATAACTAAAACTGGTTTTGCCTCTTGAATAAAAGCGCTGATCAGGAAAATGCTGTGCCTGTATCTCAATAATATTGATGTTTTGATTTAAATGCCTTGCAGCAGGTGGTTGCTCCAAAATTATTTCATCGGTACAACAACGGTGCTGGAATGGTTCAGCTCTGTTTTTCCAAAATGCCAAACCTGAAACAGACTTGCCATCCGTATCTTGTAAGAGCGCATAAACACGATGACTTGCCCGGGTTAAAGCAACGTACCATAGACGATTTTGTTCCGCTAAAGCCCGTTCTTCATGCTGCTTCAGCTCGGTTTCGTTTAAATATGTTTTATCGGCAATCGCAACGACACGTTGTGTTAGAGTTTGAGCCGACTCTGGAACCGTTATATCTTGGGTCGAGAAGTTAAGTGTCTTGTTATTTTCCCGAAATGGCTTGTCGGCCCCGAGCAAAAAGACAATTTTAAACTCAAGACCTTTTGACTGGTGAATGGTCATGAGCTGTACGCCAGCTTCACTCGACAACCTACGTTCTAACTCCCATTCACGGTCAAGCGGTGACTGTAGTTGCTTGAGATACCAATGATAGAGATTTTGCGCACCCTGATATTTCTCGCTATGTTGGCTCAAAATTTCGGTCAAATGACGCAAGTTCACCACAACCCGCTCATTATCTTTACTCTGGACAGCAACCAGATTTTTCCAAATGCCAAATTGGTTTAAACATTGCTGCCATGCTACTAAAAAGCCCTGAGCTGACCAAAGCTCACGAATAGCATCAAAACCCGTCATAAACTGGCTTAAACCTTCGGCCGTTTGTTCGAGTTGCAACAGCTGTTTAAGGTCCATAGCAAATAAACGGCTAATCAAAGCTCGTTTTACTTTGGCCTCATCGTAAGGATGGAGTATCGCTGTGAGTAAGGCCCCAACATCCTGAGCAATAGTGCAATCAAAAACACTTCGTTTTGATGGCCGGTTAACTCGTATTCCTAAACGTTCTAATTCAAATTGAACTTTATCAAGGCCATCATGATTACGAGACAAGACCGCAATATCATCTTCATTTAAGGTTTGAGTCTGCGCATCTTTTTGAAAATAAAGTTGTCCAGCATGTGACTGATTGAGTAAATCACGTATTTTCCACGCAACTTGCTGTGCCTCCGTTTCCTTGTCTTTTAGCATGAGCCAACGTAAAGGGTACGGGTTAGGCTGATTTTGATCGATTAAAACTGGGTGAGGTCGAGTCCCTGCACGAATCGGATCATATTGAACCTGTTCACCAAAGTCGATTTGCCTTTGAAATAACGCATCAACCACTTCAACCAAGTCAGCGACTGAACGGTGGTTATGAATTAACTTATATTCACGGCCATGCTTTGCCTGAATATCTTTGTAGGCATTTAAAAAGGTGAGCATATCCCCACCACGGAAACCGTAAATTGCCTGCTTACGGTCCCCCACCATAATCATGCAACCTTTTTGGTAACGTTCTGGATGACGCCAAATGCTGGCGAGCATGTCATCTTGGTCTTGGTTGGTGTCTTGAAACTCATCAACCAAAATTAAGGGGTATCGAGCCTGCACAAATACGGCGAAACGTTGCCCCTGCTCACCCTTTAAAGCTTCTGACAAAGTGCGAATTTGCTGAGAAAAAGTCGTCTCGCCCTTGTTTTGTAAAACCTGTGGTAAACGTTTTTTAACCTCTACACACAAATAAGCTTTTAAATAAATATCAAGCTGATCGAACTGTTCAGCATAGTTTTTCAGCACACCAAACAACTGCTGAATCTGCTGAATACAAGGATGCTGATAAAATCCATCCGAAATTTCGGCAGGACATTTCTTGAAAATTTTCTGATCGGCAAGTTGGCCTAAAAACTTAAAAACGAGTTCCCGTTGTACTGCTAAAGACCCATCAAAAACTAAAATACTGTCGCTTTGCTTTAAAACTTGTAATAACTGTGGCAAACATTCACTAAATAACTTATTAAATGCCCCATTACGAAATATTGTACCGCTTACATGTTTATAGTGTTCGCCATCAAGCGAGTAATACGGTTCTAGAAGACTGATATCAATTTCTGCTGCCAACTGTTTGAGCTGAGCAAGCTGTTCAAACTGAATGGTAGGCTTTTCGGGAAGTTTAAAATGAGCCGAACTAAAATTCAGTGAGTCTTCGACCAGTTTGACAAAACTGTCGACACTTTTTAACTCACCTGCCAGATACAACGCATCAATCACGGTTTGAGGCTGAGACTGTATCCATTCACGTAAAACATCATGAATCAGTTGTCGGCTATAGGTTTTGGCATCATCGGTAATTTGAGCACGTTCAATTTTGCCGCTCTCAAAAGCAAACTCACGTAATAGCTTTTGGCTAAAGCTATCGAGTGTTCCGACAAATAGCTCATCTAGCTGATCGATGACGAGCTTTAAACGCTCACAGGCATAGGCAATACGTGTCGCAAAATGCTTGAGAACATGTTGCAGTAATAAATCAGATTCTTGCTCAGCCTGTAAAAGGATCTCTTTTTCAGTCAAGCTCCGCTTGGCATCTAAGTAACGGTAGGTTTCGACCAAACGCGCACGAATTCGGCTTTTTAACTCGGCAGCGGCAGCACGGGTGAATGTTGTTGCAATAACTTGGCCCGGTAAATATTTCTCAAGAAAAATACGGACCATTAAACTCGACAGTGTATAGGTTTTCCCGGTACCCGCCGAAGCCTCAATTAAATGCAGTCCACTAAATTCAATATCAATAATAGGTTGATAAGACACCTGTACTCTTGAGTTCATGCCTTACTCCGAATGTTGAAATTGAAAAACCGGATGATACAGGTCATAAGCAAACTCATCACAAGCATGTTGAAGTAATGCTTGTGCATCTTGTTCTTGCAAAATGAAACGCCAGTCTTGATGTAACTTGCACGCTTCATTTTGTGTCATATCGATAGAAGTAAATGACCCTGTTTCATTCCAGTATTTTAACAGCTCCACATAGCTCTTCTCATCGAGTTTTATTTTTTCTGTGGGATTTGTTGTTTCCCACTGATATGCCTTAGCTTTTTCAAGTGGCTTTAATAATAAAGCCGCTGGTAACACGAGTGGCTGCTGTTGAGCATAACGCCAGATTTTAAACCACGGTTGTAAATACTGCCGAGCTTGCACCGAACTAATACCTTTACAGATGACAGTTTGATCACTAAAAACCACAATACGGCGTCTTTCAGCTCCTGCACTTCCTTCATTTAAATAGGCCAACCAAAGCAGGTACTCTAACCAGACTTTTGCACGTCTTTTTGCTCGGGCACTTGATGCTTCCATGCTGACCCAATCTTGAGTTTCAGATTTTGGCACCGTAATATTCATATGAAGCTGTTTGGCAATTCGCCACACACGCTGCGTGGTTTGAGTCACGGCTGACGCATAGTGATGAAGACGCTCAAGCAAACACTCTTGTTCAAAAATGCCCTGTTGCCAAGCACTGTACTGAACTTTGCCTACAGGCAACTGATCAAGTAGAGCTTCTGGCTGTGCCTGCTGTTCATTTTGTTGCAAAAAATGTCGAATGGTATAGCGGCCCAAACCATCTAAAAGCAGAGGTTCATTCTGATCTAGCTCCCCAACACTTCCCAAGTTTTCTACGCCTAAAGTTTTTAAATATAGACGTGCCGGGAAAGTCACATCTTGTATCCACTGATGGCTGTCTAAAACCAGCATGTCAGGTATTTCTAAAGGATAAGATGTATTTGCCCAAGGCTTAAGAACACCAGAAGCTTGCTGAATTTGCATCGCCACATTAAACCAGTGATCTTGGTAGCGAATATAACTTTTCTCGGCCATAAAACCCTTCGGGTCAAACGGCTGTAAATAATGTAAGTGATAGAGCTGTTTTAATTGAGACGGAATTTCAATGCCTTCAATCACTTCACGGTCAGGTGCATTTGGCTCCGGTTTTACAATAAGCGCAAGATGCTCACGGAACTCTTGAAGAATACTAGAAGGATCTCTCACCTCACCGTCATTAACATCAAAACCGTTATAAAACAGCCATAAGTTTTCTTGAGCTAAAAGTAAGGCATCCAAGAAAGCACCTTGATCATCCTCAAGACGGGAACGGTCACCTAGTTGTTGACGTAATGCATCCATCAAATCAAATGGCACGTGGGTATCACGGTTTGGAAACTGCCCTGCATCAAGGTTCAACATCACAATTAAGCGATAAGGCAAAGGACGAATTTGTCCAATCTGGGCAAAGGTAATCTGTCCGGTCGGTTCAGCTTGGGCTGTCTGATTTTCTAAAGTTCGCTGAATCTCATCCAGAATATAAGGCAAAGGCAAGGTGATTTTACGTAAGGCGCCTGTTTCTGTCTCGGCATAGTAGCTTGCAAGCGTTAACATACGCTCTTGTTTTTTTACAATTTCCCGCGCAGTTTTTAAAGCAGCCACACCGGCCTGCTCAAACTCGATAATATCTTGCGAGAGTATTTGTAGCCAGTATTCCACCGTATAACTCTTTTTCTGCTCATGCATAATGAGCCAGTCACGGCGTTCATTTAAATCTTGATAAATCTGAATGAGCGTACCAATAAGCTCAAAATCACTCGGTTGGACCTTAGCGTAACTCAGCACCTGATTAAATGTAGCGTGTTCAGGAATTGCTATACCGAGCGCTAACCGCTCTAAAGCAAATTTAAAGCTATATCGATAATCATCATCGCCGTCACATAAGCTACGTTTCAGATGCTCTGCATCAAGCCCACGTTTAAACCCTGCATCGGCAAGTAAGTTTAAAATTCGTTCTACTTGAGCATATTCAAGTGCATAACGCTGCTGTGTCGCATGCAAACCAAGCCAGTCAGCAAAGTCATCAAAGCCAAATCGCCCTTGCATGAGGTTAATTCGGCCAATTACGGCACGCCATGCATTGAGTGCATCAAGTGAGGCAACACCTGCTATTTTGACAGGCAAATGCACGCCTTGCTCAGTCGCTGTAGCAGGAAAAACACTTCGTATTAAAGGCTCTACCTCAGCCAAATTAGGAACCAAAACCAAAATATCATTTGGACGACGCGGCTGTTCGTGCGGTTTTGCCAACCAGCCAATCAATTGTTCTTTCAATACTTCAAGTTGCCGTAATGTCGAGTGGCAAACATGAATCTGAATTGAGTCATCGTTAGGGGCAAGCTCATATTGCTTGGCTTGGGGCTCCACCAAGTGCAAAATATCTGACTGAACTTTACCAAGTAAACTTTCAGGAAAATCATCTACAAAGGCATCCACCCACTTACCCTCTTCACCTGTAGACAAGTTTGAGAGTAAGGAGAAGTGGTCGCGGGCTTGTTTCCCTAATCTGGTTAATAGTGGATGTCTTGACTCACGCGCCTCAGCATTAAAGTTAAGCGTAAATTTATTAAAAAAATCGGCAATTTCCGCATCGGTCGCTTGGGGATTCTTTGCTATAAAACGCTCTTTTACCCCTAAGTCATAGCGCTGTTTCCAGAGTGGGTCGACACTATCGGCCCAATATTCTTGCGAAGGGTTATAGTGCAAAATCAACACATCAATGTATTGCCCTAAACGGCGCAAAAACTGAAGCTGGCTAGGCGGTAAGTCTAGCAAAGTAAAAATGACTATTTGCTCCGGCAAACGAGCCAATGCCTTCTTCTGGCGCTCAGGATGCTCTAACTCTTGCCAAAACAACTCATCAATTTGCTGCATTTGCATAAAATCATCATGAAAATGCTGCTGCCATAACCAGCGCTGCCAACGCTCTAACTCTTGTGTTTGCTGTAAAGTAAATGCCGAAACTTCTTTATCTTTCTTCGCAATATACTTTTCGATATCAAGTGATCGACCTTGACCCCACGCTGCTAACCAGTTATTTGGACAAGTACAGGTATTTTCACAACCCCGCTGGCACTGTCCCCGATAGACCATGTAGTTACTAAATAAATCGGCAACCTGCTCGGCAACCCAATACAACATTTTTTGTTTTTTTAGCTGCTTCTCAATCCCTTGTTCGAGTCGATCTGCGCTGTCATAAATACGTTGAACAATAGAATGCAGTGGATGAGAGCCATCTATACTGATCTCATCAGGCTGAATAAATTCTTGTAAGGCTTGATGTACACGCCATTTAAAAATCAAGCGTGGAATATTGGCCTTACGAACCTGTTCCTTATGCGCCGTGAGGACCTGTTGATAGGCATACCACTGAAACCCGCGCACACGTTGGTGGAACTGGTAGTTGGCGCTCATTCCTTGTTGTTCTGCAAGTTTTTGTATCAGCCATTGCTCTATGGCAGGACTTGGCACAATAAAATGCTGGGCTTTCAAAACCTGTAATGGATGCGTTGAAGGTTGGGACGTAGATGCTAGTACGCCCTGCAACAACACATCAATACGTTGACTTTGAATAACATGGATGCCCATTTATTTCATATCCTACTCGCATAATTTATGCACAAAATCATAAACATTCATTACTATACAACTGAATCTGACTATGTCACGTTGGTTTAAACACAGCATAATCTCATTTTAGGTGTCACTTACCTTATGTTGGCAAGGCACCTTTAAGGAACACATTACAGGTAAAACATTATGAAAATTGATAACATTCCTGACTATATTGATCCTAGCCTAAATCTGGAACAAATTCGCGATGAGTGCCACGATCTCATTCAAAAAAGAGCTTACGTCTCTGCTGGTGCAGCAATTGTACCCATTCCTTTTTTTGACGTGGTAGTAGATTTGGGAATTTTGTCACAGCTTATTCCCGATATTAATTCCCGTTTTGGTTTAGCGCCT
Source organism: Acinetobacter nosocomialis (assembly GCF_041021905.1). Taxonomy (NCBI): domain Bacteria; kingdom Pseudomonadati; phylum Pseudomonadota; class Gammaproteobacteria; order Moraxellales; family Moraxellaceae; genus Acinetobacter; species Acinetobacter nosocomialis. Next base: position 411,177 of record NZ_CP157432.1, on the reverse strand, counting down.
GAACATGTCAGCGTCTATGATCCAAAAACAAAAACCATTCATTGGGATGAATTGCGTAAACGTGGCTTTCAATTTTCAGGTTTTGTGGTCGCGCGTACAACCGTTAAAAAAACTTTTAACGGTTTCTTTGGCAAAATCGTAACGAAACAAGTGACGAAATTTATTCCGTTAGGCGGACAAATTGTTGCAGCAAGTTTAGGTTATTTTATGATGAAAAAAATAGCCCAAACTCACTTAAATGACAGCTACAATCTTGCTAAACGTATCCAACAAAAAGGACGCAACTCAACAGTACTTGAGCATTAATATAGTCCTATCATAATTTTAAGGCACATGACTGTGCCTTATTTTTTACTTTTAAAATTTACACAATAAAACAAAAGATATATTAAAAACTTTAATCTTCACTTATTTTTTTAAGTTTTACTAAAGTTTAAAAGTCTATTATTCAGTTTACAATGCCAAATGAAATACGGAGAGCCATTGTGGAATATGGACAATCAACATCCCGTTTACGTGCCATTTTTAATGTGACCAGTGGCAACTTCCTAGAACAATATGACTTTTTTCTCTTCGGTCTGTATGCAAAAGCGATAGGTGAAACTTTTTTCCATTCTGATAGCAGCTATGGCGCACTAATGAAAACTTTTTTGGTATTTGCCGTTAGTTTTTTAATGCGTCCAATTGGCGCACTCGTCTTAGGTCCATATGTCGATCGAATTGGACGCCGGAAAGGACTGATGGTCACCTTAAGTATTATGGCAATTGGCTCATTGTTAATTGCACTAACACCTGGATATGCCACTATCGGCTTTGCAGCCACTGTCTTAATATTTGTTGGCCGTTTAGCCCAAGGTTTTTCAGCTGGCGTTGAGTTAGGTGGTGTTTCGGTTTACTTATCTGAAATTGCGGAACCACATAACCGTGGTTTTATTACCAGTTGGCAATCTGCCAACCAACAAGTTGCTGTAATTTTTGCTGCCACATTAGGCTATTTAGTCAGTCTAGCCTTTACGAAAGCACAAGTTGATGCTTGGGCTTGGCGTATTCCATTTTTTGTCGGTTGTGCAATTATTCCGTTTATATTCTGGTTACGTAAATCTTTAGCCGAAACCGAAGCTTTTGCCTCTCGAAAAGAGCATCCAACAACTAAACAAATTATGTCAACGCTTGCAGCGAATTGGAAAATTGTAGTCGTTGGAATGTGTATGGTTGCAACAACTACAACCATGTTCTATTTCATTACAGTTTACACCCCAACTTATGGAAAAGAAGTCCTACACTTAACAAGCACAGAAAGCTTATTTGCAACAGTGATGGTGGGAGCAAGTAATTTTATTTTATTACCTATAGGTGGTTATTTATCAGATAAAATTGGCCGAAAGCCATTATTAATCACCACAACCATTTTAATTTTTGTAAGTGCCTATCCTTTATTAAGTTGGCTAACTCAAAACATTAGTTTGGCACACATGTTACTTTCACTACTATGGCTATCTCTGCTCTATAGTTTCTATAACGGCGCATTGGTCGTTTCCCTAACTGAAATGATGCCAAGCTCTGTAAGAATTGCTGGTTTTTCTGTAGCGTATAGTCTTGCCACTTCTATATTTGGTGGGTTAACACCTATGATTGCCACATATCTTGTACAAGAATCTGGCAGCAAAAGTATGCCTGCTTTCTGGTTAATGTTTGCCGCAATCATCAGTTTGATTGCAACGCTTATTGTATTTCGCAATCGACAAACTCTTGCTACAAAATCCTCTTCAATTGAGGATCAATTTGTACAACCAACAGTTCAATAATATTCAAACAGTTAAAGGAGACGTTAGTCTGCCTTTAACTGTTTTAAAATCGCTCTTAACACTTCTAAACGCGCAGTATATTTATCATCAGTGGCAACAATATGCCAAGGAGCATATTCGGTACTGGTTCGTTCAAACATATCTGCTGCTGCTTTTAAATAATCATCCCATTTGTCACGATTACGCCAGTCTTCTGCGGTAATTTTAAAGCGTTTATGCGGTGTCTCTTCTCTGGCTTTAAAACGTTGTTCTTGCTCATCTTTACTAATCGCTAGCCAAATTTTTACCACAATAGTTTGGCTATCAAATAAGTCTTTTTCAAAGCGATTAATTTCGTCGTATGCTCTTTGCCATTCCAAAGGTGACGCAAAACCTTCAACACGTTCTACTAGCACTCGGCCATACCAAGTACGGTCAAAAATCGTAATTTTTTCGGCTTCATTAATGCGGTTCCAAAAACGCCACAAATAAGGATGCCTTGCTTCGAAACGTTCAGGTGCTCCAATACAATGAATATCATATTCACGTGGGTCTAGATTTTTGACAATGCGCTTAATGGCACCCCCTTTGCCCGAAGCATCCATTCCTTCAAAAGCAATCACAAAATTACGTTTATCAAAACGCATGGTATCGGCAATTTTTTTGCTGAGTTTATCGAGCTCTTTTTTGTACTCAGCTTTATCAAGCTGTTCTTGAGCAGGTTTTAATAAACTCTCGGGAATCTTGGCCTGCTGCCATTTCCCTTTGACTTCACTTTCATGTTCAGGTAGCTGACGCATATGTTGTAAAAGATACTGAGCAAAAAATTGATCGCGCTGTTTTTCATCTTCCCCATCAATAATGTACCAATCGTCAGTGAAGCGGCGGCGTAACTTTTGCAAAGTGTCATATTGTTTTTTATTACGCCAGTCTAGGCCGTGGAGTTTATGCCAATGTTGTTCAGAAGGGTCTATTTTATCTAAACGTTTTTGCAATGATTTCCAAGAAAGATCAAACCAGACTTTAATAACATCGACATAATTATTTTTTAGGTCTTGTTCAAATGAACGCATATTTTCCACATATGCATCAAAACGTGCCTCATCCAAAGGCTCTGACACATGCGTCGCGGTAACCAACAAGTCGCTATACCAATTGCCAAACATCACCACAATTTGGCCTTCAGTCGGAATAAACTCTGAATATGACTGCCAAAAAGCTTCTGTATCTGTCAGCACACGCGGTGCATCTGCTTTTACCCTTAGATATCTCGGATCTAACCATTCTCGAAGCTGTTTAACAGCCTCACCTTTTCCGGCCAGTTCGATACCACTCATTAAAATGAGCGTACTTTTAGCATTTTTTTTACCGCGACTATCTTTTAAAGCATATTGTGCTTCAATCAAATCGACCGAAAGCTGTTCTTCATCTCGAATTTCAAATTTTGGTTGTTGTTCACTCATAGTCCACTGCTCTAATCTTTTATTGTTTAATTTCGTTGTTATTTAACTTATGCGCTTAGATGATGAATTGCTATACAAATTATGTCATTGCAGCAAAATTCTGTCTAAAAATTGACGCATAAATCATTTTTTTTACATCTACTCGCCATAGTAGAAGGTTACAATGCCTTTTATGATTTTTTGCAAATAGCCCAATATTAGAGCCTTAAATGTCTAAACTCGCTGCTTTTGATGATCTTTTACAACAATATAAAACATTTAATTATCACGATAATCCAGTGCTTGCCCAGCGTTTGCAAGATGTACAAACATGGTTAAAAGAGCGGATGAAAGAAACGCATCACGACTTTTTTAATCTGCCAGAGCACAAGCTCATGTCAGAGTATTTTTTAAACCGTTTATATGGCGGCCCAGAGTTTGATGCGCTTGCTGCACAAATTGAACGACTATTGAAATATGCCCATAAAGCAGAAAAAGTCCTACCTGAAAACGCAATTAAAACAGGAACAAAGTCGGTAAGTTTGGCTGTACTTGCCACGCAACTTGATGAACAAGTGGCCATGCAGCTTCTTGAAGACTATCCAGCAGATACAGTACTCACTGATGAGATCATGCGTTTAACCTTAATCAAGCTTGATCAGGCCGAAGCCCGTTACCAGCAGCTTGCCCTTCTTGATGACTTAGGGATAGCACTCGATAAATACATGCGTTCATTTATGATGTTCACTGCTTTTAAAATGTGTAAAGGTATTGCACAAAAATATCACTTCGAATTGATGTATGATTTTATTCAAGATGGTTTTACCGCAATGAAACCATTAAAATCAGCAGAGGCTTTTATTAAGACTTTTACGGAAAAAGAACGTCAGATTGTTGAAAAAGTACATTCAGGACATCCGAATCCGTTTAGAGTGTGATAAGGTCGGCACATAGAAAAAACTCAACCTCGCGAAGTTGAGATTTTATTCATTATATTTGCATGATGATGCCTGTAAAAATAGACAAAATCTGTCATCATGCAGAACTTATTCCGTTTCACTTGAGTTTGAGTCTAGGAGAGACAATATGTCTAACGAAAACCAAAAGCCAACATCTCCAACTGAGCAGGCACAAAGTTCAGACAAAGTTAGCCCATTCCTAAGCTCACCTTTACCGCAAGGTACCCCTCAAGGGCAACAACAAACTTTACAGCAAACCTTAACAGATACACCTGTTAGCGGTTCTGTACCAAAATACAATTTACCACGTGGTGCAGGCAACACTGGCAACGTTGGTGAAACAACTCACTTTGGTTACTCAACAGTTCGAACCGAAGATAAAGCTCAAAAAGTTGCTGAAGTTTTCCACTCGGTTGCAAGCAAATATGACCTTATGAATGACTTGATGTCATTTGGTATTCACCGTTTATGGAAACGCTTTGCAATTAACATGTCTGGTGTTCGCCGTGGTCAACACGTGTTAGACATTGCTGGTGGTACAGGCGACTTAGCAAAAGTATTTAGCCGTGAAGTTGGTCCTCAAGGTCATGTGGTACTTTCAGACATTAACGAATCTATGCTGAATGTTGGCCGTGACCGTCTGATTGATGCAGGCTGTACCAATGTCGATTTCGTACTTGCCAATGCTGAAACTTTAGAACCTTTTGCAGATAACAGCTTTGACCTTGTTACCATTAGCTTTGGTCTACGCAACGTAACGGATAAAGATGCTGCGCTTGCCTCTATGTTCCGTGTACTTAAACCAGGTGGTCGTTTACTGATTCTTGAGTTTTCTAAACCAGTATTTGAGCCTTTTTCAAAACTTTATGACCTCTACTCATTCACCGCTTTACCGATTATGGGTAAATTGGTTGCCAATGACTCAGAAAGTTATAAATATTTGGCTGAATCAATTCGTATGCATCCAGACCAACGTACCTTAAAAGGCATGATGGAAAATGCCGGCTTCCAGAACTGTGACTATCACAACCTGACTGGCGGTATTGTTGCTGTTCACCGCGGTTTCAAACTGTAAGGGATAGCGATATGTGGTCGATTCTAGCACTCGGTGCAGTCGAACGTATCATTCATCATCTGATCGATCTGGATGCATTAACCCGCATTCAGCTCAATCAGTTACAGGGCAAAATGTTGCGTGTTGTCATCGATAGCCCGCAGCTTTCTGTCGATGTATTCTTTGACCAAGAAAAAGTACGTCTTGAACCTACTGCAACTGGGCACAGCGAAAAACCTTCTATTTTTGAACAACGCCCTTTTGATCCGCAATTTAAAATTTCTGAAGCAACAGCTACTTTACATATCAAAGATGTTGTTGAACTCATCAAACTATTGGTGAGCGATCCCGACCAGATTGGTAATATCCCGCTACAAGGTGACTATCATCTATTACAGGATATTCAAAAAATTATGCAGCAGGCTGAACCTGATTTAGCTGCGCATTTATCAAAATGGGTTGGCCCTCAACTCGCTCATGAAATTGGTAAGATTCAACTTGCACCCAAGCATCTAAAACGCTCTCTTCAAAGCCATCTATTTTTCGCTGAAGATGCTTTAAAAGAAGACAGTGGTTTATTTGCCCCACGTTGGGAAATGGACGATTTAAATCAAGCTACGCGTAAGCTTAATCAAGATATTGACCGTCTAGAAGCTAAATTACAGCAGCTCAATGCACAACTACAACCCACTCAAGACTAGGTAAGACCGTATATGATTCCGCACGTTTCACGTTTACTCGAACTTTGGCGTATTGCAGCGCACTATAGACTCGATACGTTGTTCCCTGCGGATGAACTACCAGTTAAAGCTAAACATGCATTAAATATTATTAAGATGCATCCGGCAGCATGGTCGAGTCGTGAGCGCAAGAATCCTTTAAAGCTTAAAGAAGCTTTAGAAGACATGGGACCACTTGCAATTAAGCTTGGGCAGTTACTGTCAACTCGACGTGATTTGATTCCACCTGAAATACTCGCTCAATTGGTTTTACTTCAAGATCAGGTGAAACCTTTTGATAGCAATGTTGCCAAACAACGTATTCAAGACTCTTTAAAAGCAGACGTAAATACACTATTTGCTCGCTTTGATGACCAACCCCTTGCTGCTGCCTCAATTGCACAAGTTCATACAGCGGCACTACATGATGGCCGAGAAGTTGTTGTTAAAGTCACTCGTCCAGATATTCGTAGCCAGATTTTACAAGACTTTGAAATTTTGGCATGGCTAGGAAATACACTAGAAAGCCGCCTTGAAGCTGCTCGTGCATTACATTTATCTGAAATTATTCAAGACTACCGCCAGATCATTTTAAATGAGCTGGACTTGAGTATTGAGGCAGATAACACTCGTCGTATGCGCCATTACTTTACTGGCTCAACCATGATGTATGTGCCAGAAGTCTACATGGACACCAAAGATGTTATGGTGGCTGAACGTATTACTGGTGTGCCTATTTCAGACACGGCAACCTTTGACCGTTTAGGCATGGACCGCGCACAACTTGCAGAAAAAGGCTTAACGATTTTCTTTACGCAAGTATTCCGCGATAACTTTTTCCATGCCGACATGCACCCCGGCAATGTCTTTGTAGAAACTATCAATCCAAGCAATCCACGCTTTATTGCACTGGATTGTGCGATCATGGGTGAGCTTTCTAAGCATGACCAAATGACGGTTGCCCGCATGTTGCTTGCCGTAATGAATAGCAACTTTATGCAGCTTATTCAAATTGTGCATCAAGCTGGCTGGATTCCACCGGGTACCGATCAAGACGCTTTAGCACGTGAGATGCGCCGTACTGTTGGGCCAATGGTTTCTAAACCTATGGATCAACTTGATTTTGCAGGTATCTTAATTCAAGTGATGGACATTGCCCGTCGCTTCCATCTTGAGATTCCACCACAGCTCATGCTGCTGCTCAAAACTTTAGTGCATGTAGAAGGCTTAGGTACGGACCTTTATCCGCAACTCGACATCTGGAAATTGGCAAAACCTATTTTGACAGAATGGGTTAAGTCCAACATGAACCCAGTCAAAAATGTAAAAGAACTTGGCCAGCAATTACCTGACCTGCTTTTAGGCGCTCAAGATTTCCCAAGCTTAATTATTGATAGCTTAAATGGTTTAAAGAACCAATCTGCTTGGCAGGACCGTCAGTTACGTGAAATTCAGCAACTTCGTTTGCAAATGGAACATCAACAGCGTCGTAGCTGGATGTTTGGCAGTACCATGCTGATTTTACTAACCATTGCCATTATTAGCCCTTGGTTTGTTTCCATTATTTTAATTGTGCTGAGTAGTTTAATAGCGCTTTGGCGTGTGTTGAAATAAATTCTAAATCCCTTGCCTCGCAAGGGATTTTTTTATGCCTAAACTTTAATTTTAAAAAAATATAGATCGTTTATTCGTTCATTGCTAAATTGAAGCTGTAAATGCTTGAAAAGAACAAACAATGAAAACACCTCATTTTGCCATTGTTGGTGCAGGCACGGCAGGTTTAGCCGCCGCAATTTTGCTCGCCCGTGAAGGCAACAACGTTACTATTTTTGAACAAGTTGATGAGTTATCCCCGGTAGGAGCTGGGTTATTACTACAACCCGCGGGCTTAGCTGTATTTCAACATTTAGGTGTACTCGACAAAGCCTTAACATTAGGTGCAAGAGTCACAGGCCTAGAAGGACAACTTCCGGACAAGCGTCTTTTAGTTAACAGTCACTATCACGAAGCATCAGCAAATCTTTATGGTTTAGGTATACACCGTGCCACTTTGTGTCATGTACTTACTCAAAAGCTTAGCGAGTATTCAAGCCAGATTACTTGGCATATGAACCATTCTGTTGAAAAATTTGAAGAACATAACGAAGAGGTTCGGCTATTCGGCAGTCATCAAAACCAAAAGTTTGATGCTTGTTTTGATGGCCTACTCATTGCCAATGGTGCTCGTAGTCAATTACGCCCTAAAGCATGGGTAAAAGTTGATCAAGCTTATCCATGGGGTGCGGCATGGAGTATCGTGCCTGAGTGTAAAGTACTCGATTCTGAAATTCTGCATCAATTTTATGATCGCTCGAAAATTATGATGGGAATTCTTCCTACAGGAGCTATTCCAACCGAACCTCAACAGCGCCTTTCGAGTATATTTTGGAGCTTACCTACCACACAATTACAAAACTTTTTGCAAGATGAGCAGGCGAAACAAGCCTGGTTAAAGCAAGTCTCTGAGCGTTGGCCCAATGTTGCAGAGTGGCTCAAAGAAATTTTGTATAACAGTCAAACTCAGCCTAAATGGTTATCTGCAAACTATCGTGATGTCGTCATGACCCAATTTGGTCAAGGTCGAATTGGGGTAATTGGAGATGCAGCTCATGCAATGAGTCCTCAGTTAGGACAAGGTGCGAATATGGCATTATTAGATGCTTGGGCTTTTTCTCAATCATTGCGGCAAGCTCAAAAAAACCAGAATATTGATTGGTCCTTGCTCTGGCAGCATTATCACCAGCTTCGCCGTTCATCCATCCAGTTTTATCAATTTCTTAGTCGCTTACTAACACCACTATATCAATCTGACCATTGGTGGGCGGGAAGTTTAAGAGATCTAGTTTTCCCTTGGATGTATCAAATTCCTTATTTTCGAAAAGAAATGGCCATCACAATTTCAGGTTTAAAGACAGGGCCATTTAGACATCTTGATTATGAACAAGTAGCTCAACTACCTAAAGAAAGTAGTGCTTTTAATTTAAAAAGTGAATCTCTGACTGATTTTTAAAAGTAGCCGAGCACAAGCTCCTCATTACGCTGGGAGAGACAAAAAGGACAAAGAATTTTTCCGCAAAGTGGCTTTGATGCCGTACACTATACAAGCTATTTTTAGCATCTGACTGAAATCAATTTATAGTTCATATTTCTTTGGTGATTCCTCATGAATAACACGCAATGGCTCGATGAAGTAAAATTTAACGAACAAGGTCTTATCCCTGCCATTGCTCAACATCATCAAACCGGACGTATTTTGATGGTAGCGTGGATGAACCGTGAAGCACTTGCGCTCACAGCAGAAAAAAACCAGGCTGTGTATTTCTCTCGCTCTCGCCAAAAACTTTGGCACAAGGGTGAAGAATCAGGCCATTTCCAAACAGTTTATGAAATTCGTCTGGACTGCGATGGTGATGTAATCGTATTACAAGTTGAGCAACACGGCGGTATCGCGTGCCATACAGGTCGTGAGTCTTGTTTCTACCGTAAACTTACCCCACAGGGCTGGGAAATTGTCGATGCACAATTAAAAGACCCTACTGCAATTTATGGTGACAAAGCTAAAACTGAAAGTCACGATCATGCTCACACGACTGAACAAGTGGATGTACTCGCTCACTTAGGGCAATTGATGCAAGAGCGTAAGCAAGCAGAAGCAGACACTTCATATGTGGCAAGCCTCTACAAAAAAGGCATCAATAAAATTTTAGAAAAAGTTGGCGAAGAAAGCGTAGAAACTATTATTGCTGCAAAAGACTACGCTGCTCAAAATACAGAAAGCAATTTAAATGACTTGATTTATGAAACTGCCGATTTGTGGTTCCATAGCATTGTCATGTTGGGTTATTTCGATCTTAATCCACAGCTTATTATTGACGAATTAGCTCGTCGTCAGGGTTTATCTGGTTTAGTTGAAAAAGCTAACCGCAATAAGGTTTAAAATCACTCAGTGTCGAATATCGAAAAACCTAAAGCCACCTATGAGCAAGCAATTGCCATAGATAACGCACGTCTTGGGCAATCATTTAAAGTGATTGCCTATGCGGGTACAGGTAAAACTACTACCTTACAAATGATTAGTGATGCCATGCCTGAACGGCGTGGAATGTATTTGGCATTTAACAAAGCCATTGCAGGCGAAGCTCAGAACAAATTTCATCGCAATGTAGACTGCCGTACTTTTCACTCACTCGCGTTTCGTAGTGTGCCACGTGGTGTGACTGATAAATTACGCTTACCTCGCTTAAGTCCAAGTTTTATTGCCAAAGAATATCGACTAGAACCGATTACCTTACGACGCATGATGGGTGGACGTTATGAAAAATACGTCTTAATGCCAAGTCGATTAGCGAGTCTTGTCGCCAATGCAGTAAGCTATTTCTGTTCGACCAGTTCTCAATATCCAGCGCCTCGACATATTCAGGCGCCAAACTGGTTACATCCAGACGATATTACTGAGCTACAGACCCACCTTTACCCTGCTGTTGAACGCCGCTGGCTTGAGTCCATCGACCCAAACCATCAAGCGGGAATTGGTCATGATATTTATCTCAAGCTTTGGGCATTGTCTGAACCTAACATTCCGGCAGATTATGTCTTATTTGATGAAGCCCAAGATGCTGACCCTTTAATGTTGGGTATTTTGCTACGTCAAAAAAGTACGCAGGTTATTTATGTAGGTGATGCCCACCAGCAAATCTACGCGTGGCGTGGTGCAGTAAATGCCATGCAACAACTGCCTTTGCCAGAGTCTCGCCTAACGACCTCTTTTCGTTTTGGAGAGGCAATTGCCGATGTTGCCAATGCGTTATTAGGTGGCTTAAATGAGACAGTTCCTTTACTTGGTAATCCGAACCAAAAATCAAGCGTAGTCAATAAACCGCATACAAAAATGCGTGATGCGATTTTATGTCGTACTAATGCTCGCGCAATGGAGCTGTTATTGGCAGGCTTAGTTCACGGCGATAAAGTGAGTTTGCAAGCTGACCATCAAAAACTAAACCGTTTTGTAGATGCTGCAAGTCTCTTGAAGCAAGGAAAACGAGTTACTGACGTTCCTGAGTTGGCATGGTTTAACTCATGGCATGATGTTCATGAGTACTGCGAAACCAATGAAGGAAGCGATATTAAACCATTGGTTAAACTGGTGGATGATCACGGTACCGATCCACTGAAAAAAGCACTTGCAAAGATTACCCCACTTGAGCAAGCTGACTATGTCATCTCGACTGCCCATAAAGCAAAAGGACTAGAGTGGAACCGCGTCCATATTGAAGATGATTATCAATTTAAAATTAATGGTTTAGAACACAAGATTACAGATGAGGAATTAAGATTACTTTACGTGGCCTGTACTCGTGCTAAAGTAAGTCTAAACATCCATCATCTTTATGATCTGATACAACAATTAAAAGTAAGGGCGCCTTTAAGTCTTCGTAAGTCGGTTGGTTGAAGCGCTCATAATTAGGTGAGCCTATGAGACTTCAATCCATCCAATTTAAACATGTTGCTCTGTTTCATGACCTAAAGATCCAATTTCAATATGATAAGCAACCGATTACTTTAATTTTAGGTGAGCAGGCAACCGGTAAAAGTATGCTACTTAAGCATATTTATCATGCTTTAACGTGGTTTCCTGCGCGTCTTAAAGATGTCCGCACTCCGGGTGTTGTCATGCCCGATCAAGACATTACTCATTCTCGTTTACAATCTAAAATAGAAGTGAGTATCCATATTCCTTCAGAGTTCGGGCAATTACCTGAAACTACATCTGCACAGCAAACCGACACATCCGTTTGTAGTTGGAAACTATTTAAGACCTTAAATGCAACTGGTGTGGGTATTAGTCAAGTTGAAACTCAGCAGCTCGATCAAACTGTTACGCTTTATCATCAAGTCACCAGAAAAGACCCGCTTCAAGGACTTCCTCTACTTGCCTATTACCCATCTGAACGATTTGTTAACGATATAAATTTACTCAATAAAAACCTTCCAGGTATTACTCAGTCTATTTCTGCTTATGAAATTAGTTTAATCCCGTTTACAACTTTTACTCGCTTTTTTGAATGGTTACGTGAAATTAGCGATATTGAAAATGCGCAAGCAGCGCAGGTTGTACAACGAATTATTTCAAAACAATCTAATCCACAAAATCAGGAAGAACTTTTACATCAGCTTCAAATCGAATTGGCAGGGCAACCTAAACAGCTTCCTTCACCAAATCTATATGCGCTTAAATCAGCGTTAAAGATTATATTTCCAGAACTTGAAGACCTTTACCTACAATATCATCCACGGCTTCAACTCATGGTACATTACAAAGGTGAAGCTTTAGCATTTCAACAACTTTCCAATACCACAAAAACATGGATCGCACTCGTAGGGGATGTTGTACGCAGACTTTGTTTGCTCAACCCACTCAGCTTAGATCCTTGCCTTGAAGGCGAAGGAATTTTATTAATTGACCAGATCGATTCACAACTAGATGCTCAACATTGTTCAGAAATTTTAAATCGACTTCATCAAGCATTTCCGCGTTTACAAATTATAGTGACTGGGAGCCGTGAAGAATTACTTGAGCATGCGACTGCTTATCAATGTTTTAAATTAGAACATGGCAAAGTAGGTCAACTTGATTTAAATACGACTCAGCAGCAGCTCGAACACCTTTATACCCTCTTGCATCGAGATGAAGCTTTAGCACCACATATAGATACTTTGCCACCTGATACTGAACCTACAACAGCCCAGATCGACAATTTGTACCAACAAATTCAAAACTTAAATGAACAACAAAAAAATGAATTATTACGTATGATTCATGCAGGAGATACTTCGGAAGAAACCTCATCTCTGTAGACGTTATTATCCATATAGCTCAATTTTTATAATAAAAACCGGATTCGCTAAATATACGATGAAATCTGTTTTTTGAGCTGAAAAATCACTAGATGTTGTTACCACATGTAATAACATCAGATTTTTAATGATTTTTTAGTGTACAATAAATTTCATTTTGCGTTTTTATTATTCAAGTTGCGCAATACAACTTGTTTCTCGCTTTATTTTTCTAATTTGGTCGGGTTTTCAGAATATAAGCTTTGGAAATCTCTTTGAATTCCTATCTATTCTGAAATGAAAATTTCACCTTTAGGCTTCGGTCTAAATTATATATGGATACGAGTGTGCTACCGATAATTATCTTATTACCGTTAATATTAGGCACCACCCTTGTTTCATTGCTTCAACGGTTTTCACGTGGAGTAACGGCTTTAGGGGCGATCGGAGTCAGTTTAACCAGTTTTGGTTTATTACTGACTCAGGCTAAAACTGTGCTTGGTGGTGCAAGCATTCAACAAAGTTGGGATTGGTTACCGCAATTAGGAATTAATCTGAGCTTTAGACTTGATGCCCTTGGTTTATTATTTTCTCTTCTTATTACCGGTATCGGTACACTCATTTATATTTATGCCTATTATTATTTAGGCCCTAAAAATTCATTAAGTAAATTATATTTATTACTCATGCTGTTTATGGCAGCAATGCTGGGTATTTCCCTTTCAAACAATTTAATTATTTTATTAGTGTTTTGGGAACTTACCAGTATTTCATCTTTCTTATTAGTGGGTTACTGGAGTCATTACGAAGCTGCTCAACGTGGCTCGCGCATGGCACTTACCATTACAGGAATGGGTGGACTCGCCATGCTAGGTGGATTTGTCTTATTAGGGCAAATCACCGGTACTTATGAAATTAATGATATTGTCGGAATGAAAGAGCTCATTCAAAGTCATCATCTTTTTGTTCCGATGCTTTTGCTTATCCTACTTGGTGCTTTTACTAAAAGTGCTCAGTTCCCTTTTCATTTTTGGTTACCCAATGCAATGGCAGCACCCACCCCGGTGTCAGCCTATTTGCACTCTGCCACTATGGTTAAGGCAGGTATTTTCTTATTAGCACGTCTTGCACCTATCTTTATTGGTGCGGCGCTTTATCACAACATTGTCACGTTTGTCGGCCTATTCACGCTTTGTATGGCGGCATGCTTTGCTATCTTCAAAGAAGATTTAAAAGGATTATTAGCCTATTCCACTATTAGTCATTTAGGTCTTATTGTCTGCTTGTTAGGTATTGGTTCACCTTTAGCGGTTGCCGCTGCAATTTTTCATATTATTAACCACGCAACCTTTAAAGCTGCCCTGTTTATGATTGCAGGGATTATTGACCATGAAACAGGTACACGTGATCTTAGAAAATTAAGTGGTGTTTGGCAGCTACTACCGTTTACCGCAACGCTCACTATGATCACTGCAGCCTCAATGGCAGGTGTTCCTCTTACCAATGGCTTTATTTCTAAAGAAATGTTCTTTACCGAACTGTTAGCGAACCTTTCAGGATCGGCTGTTATTTTTGCCAGTATTATTGCGACCCTTGCCGGTATTTTTGCAGTGAGTTATTCAATTCGGTTAGTTCACGGCGTATTTTTTGATGGCCCATTGGGTAAACAAGTTCCAAATAAAAATGCCCACGAGCCACCTATCGGCATGAGAGCACCAGCTATATTGCTCGCGGCACTATGTATTTTGGTCGGTATTTTCCCTGCCCTACTGGTCGAGCCTTTAGTTAACAGTGTGACACGCGCAAGTCTTATGCAGCCTGATTTTGCAGGAACTCATCTTGCAATTTGGCATGGATTCAATGCGCCATTAGTCATGAGTATTATTGCCTTGGCTGGAGGTACGCTTTTCTATTTTGCCCTAGCAAAAGATGGCATGATTCGTAAGATCGATCTTGATCCAAGGCTCGGTCGCTTACAAGGCCGTATTTTATTTGATTTATTCTTAAAGCATTTATTATTAACGAGCCGAAAAATCAAACAAAAAACCGAAAATGGTTCTTTGCAAAGCTACCTGTTTTTAATCATTGCTTTTAGCATCATCATGGTGACCATGCCTTTGCTCAATCAAGGGCTTACCACTGGTACACGCGAGCTTACTCATGCCCCATGGATTGCAGTTGTGCTTTGGCTAACCTTATTCTCAGGTTGCTGGATGATGCTCTGGTTTCACCATGAACGCATCAAAGCTGTACTCATTAGCGGTGCAATTGGTCTCGTGGTGACCATGGTGTTTGTTACGATGTCTGCACCTGACTTAGCACTTACTCAAATTACGGTAGATGTGGTTACGACTGTTCTTTTGTTGATGAGTTTGTCTTTACTACCACAGCTGACACCTTATGAATCTACTCGCTCAAGACGTTTAAGAGATGCATTTTTAGCAATTATTGGTGGCTTAGGTATCGGCTGGATTACGTGGCTCATTTTAACGCGTGACCATAATTCGATTTCATGGTTCTTTGCTCAGCAATCTTTACCACTTGGCGGTGGTTCTAACATCGTGAATGTTATTTTGGTGGACTTCCGTGGTTTCGATACCTTTGGTGAAATTACCGTATTAGGCATTGCTGCGATTGGTGCGCTATGTCTTATGGATGGCATGCGCGTACACGGTACTACCATGACACAAGGCCTCACCTACCGCTTTAACCCATCTCCGCTTATGTTCCGTATTACGGCCTCTTGGGTGTTACCTTTAGCGCTGGTGGTAAGTGTCTATATCTTTATGCGCGGACATAACTACCCTGGCGGTGGCTTCATTGCAGGTTTAATTACCTCAATGGCACTCATTATTCAATACATTGCTTTAGGTCAAGATCAAGCAGAACAAATGTTAAAAGCCCAATCCGGTCGTCTTTACGAAATCTGGATTGGTTCCGGATTAACAATTGCAGGCCTTACTGGCATTGCCGCATGGTTCTGGGCACGTCCATTCTTAACTAGTGCTCATGTCTATGTTGAGTTACCAATTTTAGGAAAACTACATCTGGCTTCAGCAGCAAGCTTTGATTTGGGTGTGTATATCACCGTGGTAGGCGCCACTATGCTACTCATTTCTGTATTAGGAGACTCTCGCCACTCGAGTATGTCTGGTCCTGTACCTCATGGGGAGAAATCATCATGATCAGTTTAGAATTCTTACTGGCCTCTGCCATTGGGCTACTTGTTGCTACAGGCATCTATCTTATTTTGCGTGCGCGTACCTTTCCTGTTGTGTTGGGTTTAGCCGTACTAGGTTATGCGGTTAACTTATTTTTGTTTGCGATGGGCCGTCTGCAAGTCAGCTCGCCAGCTATCCTAACGGAGACTACCAATATTACAGATCCGCTTCCACAAGCGCTTGTTTTAACTGCGATCGTTATCGGTTTCGCAACCACAGCGTTTATTGTGCAACTGGCTTTACGCAGCCGTTATGAATCAGGTAGTGACCACGTTGATGCAAAAGAAGATATTTCTCCAACATACGACCCACGTGAGGATGAGCCGTGATGTTTGATTTTTTATCTTTTTGGCAAGCAAATACACCAATTTTCAGCATCCTCATCCCGGCATTTACTGGTTTTATTTTACTGCTTCTAGGCAATCCTGGCGCTGGTGCATTAAAAGAAGACTGGCGTCAACCTTGGCGACGTGGCATTAGCTTGCTCTCAGCAATCGCAGGTTTAGTCACTGCTGTTAGTTATCTGATTGTTGCTAATACAGGCCAAATTACTGTTTACCAGTTGAGCGAGTGGTCAGCACCATTTGGTATTGTGCTGGTACTTGATCGACTTTCAGCATTTATGCTGGTTTTAACCTATGCCTTAGCAGTCCCGGTTTTATGGTATGCAAGTGAGAATTGGGATACGAGAGGTCGCTATTTCCACGCTATATTCCATTTTCTTTTAATGGGCCTATGCGGAGCATTTCTTACAGGTGACTTATTCAACCTGTTCGTTTTCTTTGAAATCTTGCTTATGGCGTCCTATGTTTTGCTGTTGCATGGACAAGGCAAACCACGTTTTCAGCTTGGCGTACACTATGTCATTATCAATCTCTTAGCCTCTGCCCTATTCTTAATTGGCCTTGGTATGATTTATGGCAGTGTAGGCAGTCTAAATATGACTGACGTTTCACGCCTTTTACCAACTTTAGATGCAGATCAACATAAATTAGCAGTCGCTGGTGCCCTACTGTTATTTGTCGTGTTTGGTATTAAAGCAGCCATGCTACCAGTGGGTTTTTGGCTACCAAAAACTTATGCCGTTGCAAGTACACCTGTCGCAGCGATCTTTACCATTATGACTAAAGTGGGCATCTATGCCATTTTGCGTGTAAATGGAACTGTATTTAATGATGTACTTAGCCAAGAAATCTTTAAAAGTTGGCTTCTTCCAATTGGCTTAATTACGTCTCTATACGGTGTGGTTGGAGCAATCGGTGCAGATCGCCTTAGACGTTTTGTTGGTTTTATGGTGCTGTCTTCGATTGGTACATTATTGACTGCAATTGCTATGTCAAATACGCAAGCGTGGTCAGGGGCACTATTCTATTTAGTCCACAGTACACTGATCGGTGCTGCATTTTACTTGTTCTGTGGTTGGATGACTTCGCAACGCGGTGATTTCAAAGATCACTTAAAAATCGCACCAAGAATTAAGCAAGAAAAAGCAGCCATGCTGACTTATTTCTTAATTGCCATGATGCTCGCTGGTTTACCACCTTTTAGTGGCTTCTTTGGAAAGGTGTTTATTTTACAAGCAACTGTTGAAACAGCATATCAAGGCTGGGTAATTGGTATTGTGCTTGTGGTCAGTCTATTAAGCATTATTGCGTTAACACGTGTCGGATTTATTTTATTCTGGCGTGCCTCAGCACCAGAAGAAGATCCGATCAATCCTGCTTATATTATTTATCGGGCTTTACCTGAACGTGCACCACCACGTAATGATTCAGTGATTTATATTTTGCTTGCAGGTTTAGTGGCTTATGTCGTATTTGCTTCACCTGTGTTGCACTACACCACAAGCACTGCTCAGCAAATTCAAAATCACGCCTTATATCAGCAATCTATTCTTAAAACTGATCAAAATGGCGAAATCATTAGTGTGCAGCCTTATGATTCAACTTATTTACCAGAAACAAAATATGGTGGAGAAGTTGAAGATCATAATGCCTATCTGATACCTGACATTATTTCTAAAGACACATACAACGGTGTACATATTTCCGAATACAAACACCGCCAGATTCAGCAGCAAGAAAAATTGCAAACCCCAACCATTGCTGATGAAAGTCAACTGAAACCTATGGAGCCATAACAATGCAGCTATCTAAATTGCTTGACCGCTGGTTTCCGCATCCATTTGTTTCTTTTTTAATTATCGTTTTTTGGTTAATGCTCTCGCATAGTCTTGATGCAAGTGACCTGCTTATGGCTGTAATTTTGGGGCTTGTGATTCCTCGATTGGTTCGACCTTTTATTACTAGAACACCGCACATTCATTGGCAACCAGCAGTAAAACTATGCTTTGTTGTACTGTGGGATATTATTGTTTCCAATTTTCGCGTTGCTAAACTGGTATTAGGGTCACCTAAAAAATTACATCCCAAATGGTACCGTGTTCCATTAGAAACAGAACATGAACAAGTAAATTCTTTACTCGCAATGATTATTACCACAACACCAGGTACGGTCTCTGCTGGTATTGATCAAGAGCGTGGTGACATTTTGGTACACTCGCTCAGTACAGAAAATACTGAAAGTGATGTGCAAGACATCAAACAACGCTATGAGGCTCCACTCATGGAAATTTTTGATGTGAAAAGCAAATCGGAGGACAACACATGACCATCCTACCTTATGCACTTGGCATTAGCTTGATTGCCATCACGATCTCTATGTTGCTCTGTCTGTTTCGCATGGTGATGGGACCATCAATTGTAGATCGCCTTTTAGCACTTGATACCCTTTTTCTAAATGCAACTTGTCTCATTGTTGTATTAGGTATTTATTGGACAACCACCTCTTTATTTGAAGGGGCATTATTAGTTGCCATGCTAGGGTTTGTATCGACAGCTGCTTTGGCTCGTTATTTTACAACCGGTCATGTAATCGATTAGAGGGAGGTCAAAATGCAAATTACAATGGAAATTATTGTTTCGATCTTTCTAGTTTTTGGTTCGTTCTTTATGTTAGTTGGTTCTATCGGCATGGTACGCCTACCCGATTTATTTATGCGACTACATGCGCCTACCAAATCGAGTACATTAGGACTAGGTAGCTTTTTAATTGCTTCAATGATCTTTTTTGCTTTTCAAGGTCGTTTTGGCTTTGCTGAACTTCTCATTACTCTGTTAGCTTTCATTACGGCACCTGTTTCAGCCAATTTAATTGCACAAGCAGCACTACATCTGCGTTTACGCTCATTAAGTGGTGAAGTTCCTGAAGCAATCGAACGTCCATTACCATGGGATCGCTATAAAATCGGACAACGCTTTTCACAAAACAAACCTCCGATGGAGCCTCCTCAGGAATAAAAATGTGAACAAATAAAAAAGCCACCCAAAGGTGGCTTTTTTATTTTGAGTATAAATTACTCTTCGTCATCTGACTTACGTTCCGGTAAATCTTGTACCGCTTTTTCAATAAGACCAAACATATAATTACCATATGCATTCGTCTTATCGTAATGGAAACGTAAGCGAGGCGTAATACGTGTTTTGATACGACGACTGAGTTCATGACGCAAGAAACCAGAAGCTTTATTTAATACATCTAAAGTTTCTTTATTTGCTGATTCACTTTGCTCATCACCTAGCTCACGCCCCATAACAGTAACGTAAACTTCAGCGTATCCCATATCCGCACTGACTTTCACGGCTGAGATGGTCACTAGACCACCCAGACGCGGATCTTTTAACTCCTGACGGATTAGATCAGACAGCTCACGCTGTACTGAATCCGCCATTCGCTTTAAGCGTTGGCTACCCGCCATTAAAGACTCCGTTTAATCAATTGAACATCATATACTTCGATCTTATCTTGTACTTTGATGTCTTTATAACCTTTAACCGCAAGACCACATTCCATACCAGCACGAACTTCATCAACTACATCTTTATAACGACGTAATGATTCAAGTTCACCTTGGAACACAACCACGTCATCACGTAATACGCGAATCGGTTTATTACGGTGTAATGTACCTTCAAGTACCATACAGCCTGCTGCTGCACCAAACTTACTTGAGTGGAATACTTCACGTACTTCAGCAACACCCAAGATTGTTTCACGGTGTTCAGGAGCAAGTTTACCGCTCATGGCATCTTTCACATCATCAATCAATTCATAGATGATGCTGTAGTAACGAATATCGATACCGTCTTGGTCACTTCTCTGACGCGCAGCTGTATCAGCACGAACGTTGAAGCCTAACAATACTGCTTCTGAAGATTCAGCAAGAATTACATCAGATTCAGTAATCGCACCAACACCAGAACTAATTACACGAACTTTTACTTCATCAGTAGAGAGTTCATATAATGCTGCATTCAATGCTTCTAAAGTACCACGTACGTCAGTTCTTAAAACGACGTTCACTGTAGGAACATCTTTTTTGCCCATTGACGACATGATATTTTCAAGACGCATTGCACTTTGACGCTCAATACGTTTTTGACGCTCACGGTCAGCACGAGCATCGGCAACTTCACGTGCTTTTTTCTCGTCATTTACAACAAGAACTTCGTCACCCGCCATTGGAGCATCTGGAAGACCCAGAATTTCTACCGGAATAGATGGTCCTGCTGATTTAATTGGCTTACCGTTTTCATCAGACATTGCACGGACACGACCATAAGATGAACCTGCAAGAACAAGGTCACCAATATTTAATGTACCGTTTTGAACAAGAATAGAAGTTACTGCACCACGGCCTTTATCAACACGCGCTTCAATAACAACACCTTGCGCAGCACCTTCAGCAGATGCTTTTAATTCCATCAATTCTGATTGAATAAGAATTAAATCAAGAAGTTCATCAATACCTTGTCCAGTATGTGCTGAAACTTTAGCAATCGGAACATCACCACCCCATTCTTCTGGAACGATTTGTTTCGTTGTTAATTCATTTAACACACGGTCTGGATCAGCAGATTCTTTATCCATCTTGTTGATTGCAACAATAATTGGAGTACCTGCTGCACGAGCATGGTCAATTGCTTCTGCAGTTTGTGGCATTACACCGTCATCTGCCGCAACAACCAATACCACGATATCTGTTGCTTTAGCACCACGTGCACGCATTGAAGTAAACGCAGCATGTCCCGGTGTATCAAGGAATGTAATAATCCCTTTGTCTGTTTCAACATGATACGCACCAATGTGCTGGGTAATACCACCTGCTTCACCAGCCGCAACTTTCGAACGACGGATACGGTCAAGCAATGATGTTTTACCATGGTCAACGTGACCCATAATCGTAACAACTGGTGGACGAGTTGTTTGCTCACCACGTGCTTCTTCAGCCGCTTCAAGCAAGTTATCTTCCGCCTGTGTATCAGAAACTAGAACAGGGTTGTGTCCCATTTCTTCTACAACAAGTGCAGCTGTATCTTGGTCAATAGCTTGATCTTGATTAACCAACTCACCCATTTTCATAAGTGTTTTGATAACTTCACGTACTTTAATCGCCATCTTTTGAGCAAGATCGGCAACAACAATACTTGAACCGATTTCTACGTCATAGACTTGCTTTTTAACTGGCTTTTCAAATCCATGCTTGTTTGCTTGGCTTGATTTTAAACCACGTTTGTTATGGTTAACGAAGCTTTGCTCTTCTTGACCACGACGACCGCCTTTCTTACCCGCACGCGGATTAGTAGTTGCGCCACCGCGTTTAATTTCACGGTCTTCTTGCTTGAATGAATCTTCATACGCTTGGCCAACAAGACCTGAAGCAAGTGGAGAATCATCAATTACACGAATTGTGGTAGTAGCATCGTCATTTGAGTACTTAGATGCCATTTTGCGCATTTGTTCAAGCGTACGTTGCTGAGCTTCTTCAGCCGCTTTACGACGTGCAGCTTCTTCAGTTGCTTTTAACTGAGCTGTTTGAGCTTCACGCGCTTTCTTTTGCTCTAATGTTTCTGCTGGTTTTGGTGCAGGTTTTACTGTACCACCACCACGTTTTTTCACTACAACGGCAGCTTTAGGAGCTGACTGTGCAGCGCTATCTTGTTGATGAGCAGCACGCATTGCATCTAAAGTTGCTTTTGCTTTTTGCTCTGTTTGAAGACGCGCTTTTTGCTCTGCAGTTTCACGCGCTTGTTGATCTGCACGTGCTTTAGCTTCTGCTTCTGCACGCGCTTTAGCTTCTGCTGCAATTTGTTCTGGGTTTGGTTTAGCAAAAACCTGTTTTTTACGTACTTCTACGTTAATTGTTTTTGCTTTACCTGAAGTACTTGCAACTTTAGCGGTACTGGTTGTTTTACGTTTCAACGCAATTTTTCCTGTGTTACCACTTTCCTGACCATGCACTTTTTTCAAATGATTGACTAAAGTGTCCTGTTGTTCAGTGGTAATAATGTCGTCTGCTGTACGTTGAGGCAAACCTGCTTCGCGAGCCTGTTCTAGGAGCTTCTCAACAGGACGTCCTACACTGAGAGCTAACTCTTTAATCGACTTGTCCGTCATATTTCATCTCCTAGTTAAACCATGATTCGCGAGCTTTCATGATCAATTGACCTGCTTTTTCATGATCAAGACCTTCAATATCAGAGATATCGTCAGTAGCCTGATCTGCCAAATCATCCACGGTAATAATACCGCGAGCGGCAAGCGAGTAAGCGATCTCAGAAGTCATGCCTTCCATTGTGAGAAGGTCTGCGCTCGGTTCTTGAATATTTTCTTGCTGTTTCAAAGCATCAGTAAGGGCTGCTTCTTTTGCACGACTTTGCAATAACTCAACCAATTCAGCATCAAGCTCAATTTCGTCAAAAGTTTCAGCAGGAACATAAGCAATCTCTTCTAAAGAAGTGAAGCCCATTTCTACCAATGCCATTGCTAAATCTTCTTCAATATCTAAACGTGATACAAACATGTCGAGATATTGTTGAGCTTCATTTTGCTGACGAGCACGATACTCTTCTTCAAGCATCATGTCGAGTTTGTAGCCAGTTAAATCAGAAGCTAAGCGAACGTTTTGACCTTGTGAGCCAATCGCACGAGCTAATTGATCGCTGGTTGCAAAAATAATATCGGCACTTCTTGCATCTTCATCAAGCACGATGCCTGAAACATCAGCTGGTTCTAATGCGCTAGCAATGTATTGAGCTGGATCATCAGACCAAACCACTACATCAATACGTTCACCGTTTAACTCCTGCTGTACAGCTTGAATACGCGTACCACGCATACCAATACATGCACCTACAGGGTCGATACGGTGATCATTTGTTTTCACTGCAATTTTAGCACGGACACCTGGTTGACGTGCCGCTGCTTTAATTTCGATAATCTCTTCAGAAATTTCAGGAATTTCTTTTTTCATTAAAGCGATTAACATTTCAGGCTTAGCGCGTGATAACAATAACTGAGCGCCGCGGCCTTCACGGTTAACATTATATAAGATAGCGTTTACACGTTGCTTTGGACGAAGAATTTCTTTAGGAATCATTTCTTCGCGAGCAAGATAAGCTTCTGCGTTGTCGCCTAAATCAATGATGAAACCATCTTTGGTTTGTTTTTTCACTTCACCGTAGATTAACTCACCCACTTTAGATTCATATGCATCAGCAACTAAAGCACGCTCAGCTTCACGGATTTTTTGTACGATAACCTGTTTTGCAATTTGCGCAGCAATACGGCCAAACTCGATAGATTCAACTTCAAGTTCACGCACATCACCAATTGACCATTTCGATGGATCAACATCAGAGATCGCATCTTGGCAAGCTGGCATTTCATGATCTTCATCCGCCACTACAGTCCATTGACGGAATGTACGGTAATCACCAGTTTTACGATCAATCTCTACACGAAGCTGAGCTTCTTCAGCATGCGTACCTTCGTAAAATCTTTTTTTCGTTGCAGCAACTAGAGCTTGTTCTAAAGCCTCGAAGATCGCTTCACGACTAACACCTTTTTCATTACTAACCGTTTCTACAACGGTAAGAATTTCGCGGCCCATAAGTCACCTACCGATTTCTTATATAATTTAAATAAATTTAATCTTGATAGATCAAGTTTGCTTTATCGATATTGTTGCTGTCGATATCAAGCACATGCTTTCCTTCAACTTCAACCTTAATCTCTTCATTTTCAAGGTCTACAGCAAGGAGTTTTGCTTGAAATTTACGGCGATTTTCTACTGCTGCAATTAAACGCAAAGCAACTTGTTGTCCAATATAGCTTTGCAACTGTTCGAGTTGAAAAAATGGGCGATCCCAACCTGGTGAAGAAACTTCTAAAGAATATTCACCTGAAATCGGATCATGAACATCCAACATCGCGCCGACTTGTTGTGTAACACGTACACAATCTTGTACGCCAATACCACGACCTTGTTCTACTTCACCATCTTCATTAATCACTGGTTCAGCGTTTTCATCAACCGGTCTATCGATATAAATACGCAATAATGAACGTTTACCTTGTGGAAGGAATTCGATTCCCCACAGGTCAACACCACATGCCTGCACTGCTGGAGCAATCATGTCATACAATGCTTGGGATTTATTTGATAATTTCATTTACTCTCGTCATTCTCGTGCGATTCAATCGGTTGTTTTAACCGACACAGACCTACTATAGTGAAGCATGACTATTTGACCAATTGATGTCGACACTACACGATAGCGATACGATAACCAATAAAAAAGGGCGTTAATCGCCCCTATGTAGCACAGAAAACAATAGTCCACTGTGCAAAAAGGCCCACCTGTCTGTGAGCCTCTTTTAAGAAACTTGGTAGCGGGAGCTGGATTTGAACCAACGACCTTCGGGTTATGAGCCCGACGAGCTACCAGACTGCTCCATCCCGCATCAACGTGCAAAAATTATATACAAATATCGAAAAAAGTCAATGTAAACTTTACAATATTCGCTTGATTAAGTTGCACCTTAATCAAATTGGTAGCGGGAGCTGGATTTGAACCAACGACCTTCGGGTTATGAGCCCGACGAGCTACCAGACTGCTCCATCCCGCATCAATAAACTGCTTGCACTCAACTTTCTGGTTCAAAGTTGGTGCGGAAGGGGGGACTTGAACCCCCACGCCCGAAGGCACTACCACCTCAAGGTAGCGTGTCTACCAATTCCACCACCACCGCAGCTTGTGGGACGCATTCTAGTCCTTCCAACTGCAAAAGGAAAGCCCTATTTCGAATTATTGACCCGTTTTTGGTGCATTTGGTGAAGTTTCAGGCGATGTTGTTTGAGCTGGTGCTGTTGTTTGTACAGTTTTCAAACTATATGCCTCTGTAGTCTGTTTTTTTGCAAAAACAGCAAGAGTCAAACTCGTTACAAAAAACAATGCAGTTAAAACAGCAGTCAGGCGAGTAAGGAAGTTACCCGAACCAGATGCACCAAATACAGTTGCTGCACCGCCACCACCAAAAGAAGCACCAGCATCTGCGCCTTTACCATGTTGCACTAAAATCAATGCAATCATCAGTACAGCTAAAATAATATGTACAACAAGTACAAAAGAGTGCATACCCTATCCTCGTTATTTGCTTTGCGCGAAGGCTTGTACAATTTGATAAAAAGATGCTGCATTTAATGAAGCACCACCCACCAACGCACCATTAATATCTGGACATGCAGCTAATTCAACAGCATTTTCAGCTTTTACACTACCACCATATAAAATAGCAATACTTGAACCCGCTGAAGTAAGCTGGCATAAGCCTTCACGAATTTTAGCGTGCATTGCTTGCGCATCTTGTGGTGAAGCTGTTTTAC
This sequence comes from Acinetobacter nosocomialis, assembly GCF_041021905.1. Lineage (NCBI taxonomy): Bacteria > Pseudomonadati > Pseudomonadota > Gammaproteobacteria > Moraxellales > Moraxellaceae > Acinetobacter > Acinetobacter nosocomialis. The sequence goes on along the minus strand of NZ_CP157432.1, from coordinate 385,338 downwards.
CAGTACCAATTGCCCAAATCGGCTCATAAGCAATTACGACTTGGTTTTGCCACTGTTCAGCAGTCACTACGGGTGCAATATCACAAATTTGTTGTAAAACAACTTGCTCTGCCTGCCCTTGTTCACGCTGTTCAAGACTTTCGCCCACACAATAAATGACAGTCAAGCCCGCATTTAATGCATTTTGGAGTTTCGCCTTCAAAATTTCAACGTTATCGCCAAAAATATCACGGCGTTCAGAGTGTCCGACCAATACGAAATTAATTTGGCTATCTTTTAATAATTCTGCACTAACTTCGCCAGTATAAGCACCTGTACCTGCAATACGCGATACATCTTGCGCAACTGTATATACCGTTCTTGCAGCATCCTGCAATTGCGCCTGTACTGTTGTAAGTGCAATAGAAACAGGGGCAACGCCCACATGGCAGCTTTCATCTGCAATTTGGTTTTGTTGCAATAATTGTTTAAATTCTTCTATAAGTTGGTTGGCGTTAGCACGCATTGGATTCATTTTCCAGTTGCCAACTACCCAAGGCGTAATCGTCGAACCCGACATACTGCTCACCTTTCATCAAAAATGCAGCACATTCTACACGCATTTATACAAATTTCAGATACTTTTCTTTAAAGGGATTACTTATATCGTTTCTTCTCTTTGAAATTAAGAAAAGCTTTATAGCCATTCGAAGTTAAACATTCTAAAAATTAATCTTTAAAAACTTCGACTAGTTCAAGCTTTAATAGCTCGAGTAAGACTAGAGCAACACTTTATAAGGTAGTAATTTTACATAACAAAAGTATAATTTTTCATATACCAATTATAAACACATTAGCATAGGCAGGCAGATGTCAGTATTACATACATCTCCAAAATTTACGGGGTTTTTTCGGCGTTTAGTCGAAGAAAAGCATGTGTCGGCAGCGACCATGCAAAATGCATTAGATGCAGCAAAGAGAGCCAAGCAGGATACAGTCGCATATTTAATTGAAGAGGTACATCTCTCCCCTTCTTTATTGGCTGAAACCATTTCTGCGGAGTTTGCTGAACCATATTTTGATCTAGATGTTTATGACACATCTCAGATTCCTAAAGATCTGGTCGATCAAAAACTGATTTTAAAACATCGAATTTTGCCGCTCATTCAAAGAGGACAAATTCTATATGTCGCCACCAGCAATCCAAGTAATATTGAAGCAATCGATGCAATCCGTTTTAACAGTAAATTGCTGGTTGAACCTGTTATTGTCGAGCATCATAAGCTGGAAAAAGTTTTAGGCCAGCATTTTGCAGAAGAAAGCAGCTTTGACTTTAATGATGAAGAGTTTGATCTTGACGTCAGCCTTGATGGTCCTACCACTCAAGAAGATGAAGAAGAAATACCTCAAGGTGATGAAGCTCCTATTGTTAAATATATTAATAAGTTGCTTATTGATGCCATTCGTATGGGCGCGTCAGATTTACATTTTGAGCCTTATGAAAAGTCATATCGGGTACGTTATCGTGTCGATGGTGTGTTACGTCAAATTGCCAATCCGCCTTTACAACTTGCAAACCGTTTGGCATCACGCTTAAAAGTAATGTCTCAAATGGACATTTCTGAAAAACGCGTCCCACAAGATGGACGTATTAAACTTAAGCTGTCAAAAACCAAAGCAATTGATTTCCGTGTGAACTCGCTCCCTACCTTGTTTGGTGAAAAGTTAGTTCTACGTATTCTTGACCCATCAAGCGCAATGCTAGGCATTGATGCATTAGGCTACGAAGAAGAACAAAAAGCTTTATTTATGGAAGCTTTAGATAAACCACAAGGTATGCTTTTGATTACTGGACCAACAGGTTCCGGTAAAACTGTATCTTTATATACAGGCTTAAATATTTTAAATACTGAAAGTTCCAATATTTCTACTGCCGAAGATCCAGTGGAAATTAACTTAGAAGGTATTAATCAGGTTAACGTCAATCCTAAAGTGGGTTTAACGTTTGCAGCTGCCCTTAAGTCTTTTTTACGTCAAGACCCTGACATTATTATGGTCGGTGAGATTCGTGACTTGGAAACAGCAGAAATTGCGATTAAAGCTGCTCAAACCGGCCATATGGTGATGTCAACACTACATACCAATAGTGCTCCGGAAACATTGACCCGTTTACGCAATATGGGGGTTCCTTCTTTTAATATTGCAACATCGGTAAATCTAGTGATTGCACAGCGTTTAGCACGTCGTCTTTGTTCTCAATGTAAAATACCTGCTGATATTCCTAAACAAAGCTTATTAGAAATGGGCTTTACCGAACAAGATTTAGCACATCCAGATTTTCGGGTTTTTCAACCCGTGGGCTGTCCTGAATGTCGTGAAGGTTATAAAGGCCGTGTCGGTATTTATGAGGTAATGAAAGTTACACCTGAAATTTCCAAGATTATTATGGAAGATGGCAACGCTTTAGAAATCGCGGCTGCTTCTGAAAAATTGGGGTTTAATAATCTACGTCGTTCAGGTTTAAAAAAGGTGATGCAAGGGGTGACCTCTTTACAAGAAGTTAACCGTGTAACCAGTGAATAAGACACTATTTAAAATAAGGATAATCTAATGGCTGTCAAAAAGGCACAAATGATGCCGACTTTTGCTTATGAAGGGGTTGACCGTAAGGGCGTAAAAATTAAAGGAGAACTTCCGGCTAAAAATATGGCTTTAGCCAAAGTAACCTTACGCAAACAAGGGGTGACTGTTCGAACTATACGTGAAAAACGTAAAAATATTCTTGAAGGTTTATTTAAGAAAAAAGTCACCACACTCGATATTACGATTTTTACCCGACAACTGGCGACCATGATGAAAGCTGGTGTACCTCTAGTACAAGGCTTTGAAATTGTAGCAGAAGGTTTAGAAAACCCTGCCATGCGAGAGGTTGTCCTCGGTATTAAAAGTGAAGTTGAAGGTGGTAGTACCTTTGCCTTAGCTTTAAAAAAGTACCCTCAACATTTTGATAACTTGTTTTGTTCACTTGTTGAATCTGGTGAACAGTCAGGTGCACTCGAAACGATGTTGGACCGCGTTGCAATTTATAAAGAAAAAAGTGAGTTGCTCAAACAAAAAATCAAGAAAGCAATGAAATACCCTGCAACAGTTATTGTGGTAGCCATTGTGGTGACTATTATTTTGATGGTTAAAGTAGTTCCCGTTTTCCAAGATCTGTTTTCTTCTTTCGGCGCAGAATTACCAGCATTCACACAGATGGTCGTGAATATGTCGAAATGGATGCAGGAATACTGGTTCGTTATGATTATTGCAATTGGTGTATTTATTGCTGCGTTTTTAGAAGCAAAAAAACGTAGTAAAAAGTTTCGTGATGGCTTAGATAAACTAGCGCTTAAGTTACCTATTTTCGGAGATCTGGTTTATAAAGCAATTATTGCCCGTTATAGCCGTACGCTTGCTACAACATTTGCAGCAGGTGTTCCGCTTATTGATGCACTAGAGTCAACTGCAGGCGCAACAAATAATGTCATTTATGAGCAAGCTGTGATGAAAATTCGTGAAGATGTGGCAACCGGTCAACAACTTCAATTTGCTATGCGAGTAACTAATCGTTTTCCATCTATGGCTATACAAATGGTTGCAATTGGTGAAGAATCGGGTGCACTAGACAGCATGCTCGATAAAGTTGCCACTTACTATGAAAATGAAGTGGATAATGCCGTTGATGGTTTAACTTCTATGATGGAACCTTTAATTATGGCAATTTTAGGGGTACTCGTAGGCGGTCTGGTAATTGCTATGTATCTTCCAATTTTCCAAATGGGCTCAGTTGTATAATGCAAGACATCATTGCGTATTTTATTCAAAACTTAACTGCACTTTATATTGCTGTTGCACTCGTGAGCCTATGTATCGGTAGCTTTCTGAATGTAGTGATTTACCGCACACCAAGAATGATGGAGCAAGATTGGCAGCAAGAATGCCAAATGTTACTCAATCCTGAGCAACCCATTATCGATCATGAGAAGCTAACTTTAAGTAAGCCTGCTTCATCATGCCCTGCATGCCATCAACCGATCCGTTGGTATCAAAATATCCCACTCATAAGCTGGCTAGTGTTAAGAGGAAAATGTGGTCATTGCCAGCACCCGATTAGCATTCGCTATCCAGCCATCGAACTACTTACCATGCTATGTTCATTGGTGGTGGTTATGGTGTTTGGTCCAACCATACAAATGCTTTTTGGACTGGTCCTCACATGGGTACTGATAGCACTTACCTTTATTGATTTCGATACACAATTATTGCCTGATCGCTTTACCCTACCTTTAGCTGCGCTTGGTTTAGGCATTAACACCTTTAATATCTACACCTCACCCAACTCGGCCATTTGGGGTTACCTCATTGGTTTTCTATGTCTTTGGATTGTCTATTACTTATTTAAAGTAATTACTGGCAAAGAAGGTATGGGCTACGGCGACTTTAAATTGCTTGCAGCATTAGGTGCATGGATGGGGCCATTGATGCTGCCGTTAATTGTGTTATTGTCATCGTTACTTGGCGCAATCATTGGCATCATTTTATTAAAATTAAGAAATGACAATCAGCCATTTGCATTTGGGCCATATATTGCCATTGCAGGTTGGGTTGCCTTTTTATGGGGTGATCAAATTATGAAAATTTATTTAGGAGGTTAAGATGGCTTTTATTCTGGGAATCACAGGTGGTATAGGCAGTGGTAAATCAGCTGCAACACAATGGTTTGAATCCCAAGGAATCCAAGTCGTCGATGCCGATATTGTTGCTCGCGAAGTAGTTGAAAAGGGCCAACCTGCCCTTCAAAAAATTCAGCAAACTTTTGGAGACTGGGTGCTTCAACCCGATGGCAGTTTAGACCGTCGTGCCTTACGTGAATATATTTTTCAAAATCCACAAGCGCGTCATACACTCGAGCAAATTACCCACCCTGCAATCCGTCAATCTATTATTCAACAGCTACAAAATCCTAAAAGTCCTTATGTAATTTTAGTTTCGCCATTATTGTTTGAAACAAATCAACATGAACTGGTCAATCACACGCTACTAATTGATGCGAGTGAACAAACTCAAATTCAGCGTGCAAGCCAGCGCGATGGGCAAAACCAAGAACAAATCCAGAAAATCATTGCTGCACAAATGCCACGCGAACGAAAACGTGAGCTTGCCAATGACATCGTGTTTAACGACGGATTACTCGAACATTTATATCAGCAATTAGAGCCTTTACATCAAAGCTATTTGAAGCGTGTAAACTAATTTCGTGTATTTTGCTGCTTAATCTTTTGTGTCAGGCTATCTTGTCTAAACCAGCGCCAAGGCTGTAAAGCGCCTATTCCCATACCGACTAAGCCCACTACAATTGATGGGCTTAATGATTCACCAAGTAAGGGTACAGCTAAAATAGCAGCAATAAACGGCGCCAAAGTTACAATACTTCCCGTTTTAAATGCGCCAAGACGCTGAATAGCAGCAACATAGGTCAATGTTGCAATAATAACGACAAACACGCCATGGAAAATGCCTTGTACAGCCAAATGTACAGGATCTACATCCATAAAATGTTTAGGTAAGAATAATAGGTAAATCGGCAAATAAATAATTGCAGACCAAATCGCGACGCTTGCCATAGAGTGCCAAGCAGAGAGTTTCCACTGTTTAAGTAGTACAGTAAAAATTCCCCACCAAATTGCACTGATAAACAGAAGTAAATCGCCAATTTCAAAAGCAGAGGTACTACTTTGTAGCATTAATGCACTCATGAGGGCCAAGGCAGTGATCATAATTGCCAGACTCACCCATGTATGTTTATCAAATGGTTGTCTAAATAGAATATAGGCAGCTATAGCTGTACAGATGGGGATACAACCATTTAAAAATATTGCGGCATGTGCAGCTGGCGCATAAAGAAACGCAGTATAGACGGTGAGACAATAGATGACTCCACCAATGAGCGCCAAAATAACCGCATGCTTACTCCATAAAAAAGCGAGATCTTTTTTATAAATTAAGATAGGCATCAAAATTAGAAAAGCAATAGCGAAGCGCAGTGCAGCAATATCCCAAGCACTGATGTGCCATTGTGCATTTAAACGGGCAAAAAGCGTAAACCCGCCCCAAATGCACATGGTCACCAATACAAAAAAATAACCTTGCTTACGGGGAGACATATTAAGACTGCTTTAAAACGAGAAAGGCAGCTAAATTATACCTCAGAACGCTGACGGCAAGCCTCATAAAGTGCCATACCTGTTGCCACACTCACATTTAGGCTCTGTAAATTCCCAGACATCGGGATATAAACTTTATGATCACACTGTGCCTGAGTAATTGGACGTAAACCTGTGTCTTCTGCACCCATAACAATGACAACTGGGCCAGAGAAATCACATTTTTGAATAGGCAAAGCACTTTCATCAAGCATTGTACCAATCACACGTACGTGAGTTGTCTCTTTAAGATGCGCTAAAGTACGCGCTAAGTTTGTTACTTGAATAAATTTAACTTTTTCGGCCCCACCCGCTGCGACTTTGCGAGCAGTTGGAGTTAAGCTTGCTGAGCGATCACGAGGAACAATGACTGCTTGAACACCCATTGCAGCGGCTGTACGAATACAAGCCCCTAAGTTATGCGGGTCTGTCACCTGATCTAATGCCAGCAATAAGGCATCTGGAGTTTCAGCCAAAATCTGATCGAGATCTTTTTCATTTAACGTCGGATGCGGACGTACTGCTGCAACTACACCTTGGTGGAATGGTAAGCCTGCAAGCTTCTCAAGACTTTCACGGCTTGCTTTTTGTACGCTAATTCCAAAAGGCTCAGCCAATTGCAAAATCTTTTGTAAACGTTGATCATCGCGCCCCTTCAATGTAAACAAGGTCAGCACGCGCTCCGGCTCAAGTTCTAACAATGACTCCACTGAGTGAACGCCATAATAATATTCCGGTTTTGCCATGCATGACCTCTAACAACGTTTGAGCAAAAAATAAAAATCCTGCAAAGCCAACTTCACAGGATTTCTTTGGGGATAGTGTACCCGATTTAAACAGGAATTTCTTAGCCTTCTAAATGGCAAACATAATCGAGTACTTCATCAGTCTCGATTTTAAAAACGCTATTGCCTGGTACATAAAATGATTGACCAGCGCGGAACAATTCACTTTCATTGCTATCTGCAATTTTAACGCGACATTCACCTGAAATAATTTCCATACGCTCAGGAACATGTGTTTCAAATGTTAAAGGCTGCTCAGTCGGCAAAATAACACCTAATGTTTTTTTCGTTCCATCTTCAAATTGCACGGTATGGCTGATACATGCTCCACCAAAATAAACATTTGATTTTTTGATGACCGTTACATGATCAAATTGGGTTGAACTCATGCACACTCTCCAGATAATGCCGCATTTATATAAATTATGATGAATGTAGTTTAATTGTGCCTAAATAACTAATCAATCAGTTTTCATACGGATAGACTTGTAATTTCCACTGCTGTAACTGAATTTTTTTAGCAAAAGCGTGGGGTAAATTTACTTCAATATTTCGACTCTTCGACACTATTGCATCATATCTGCAAACTTCATCGTGATTTTCATCGAATACAACCCAATAAACTTTCTCTGCAGTTGGGTGTGTCACAGCAGTTGTAACCACTGGTAAACCATTATCCATGCCAACATGAAAATTGTCTGGGTCATTTTGCATTGAAGCTGACTCGTAAGCCGGAAAATCGATGCCATTTTCATCAAATTGCTGGCTGTCATGCACAAGTACACTTTGTTTTAAAGTCGGCCAAACACGATAACGAAGATAATGCTGATCTATGACCCGATTGTCCGGATACTTTCCAGTGGCGACATAATCTCTGACATGTGCTTCAATATTATGAAAAATACCTGAGCAACCACCCCACATTCCCGCCAAAATTAATTCAGTGTGAGAATAGCTATCTCTCATTAAATGAAACCATTGATCACTCTTGAGCCAAGCATCGACAGCAGCTTTTTCACGATAAGACACAATAGAGTCAGCATCCCGTATCAAAAATCGTTTAACTAGTGGATCATCCATGACTAAAAAGCGCCAAAATAAACCAGATAACTGTTTTTGAGTGGAGCTGACATGTACTACTTGGGCACCATTTGCTTGTAAACGTTTCTGTACAAGTTCAGGAACGGTATCATCTATATAGAACCGACACGTCCATTCCGGATAAATTTCTTGTGCTAACTTAGTATTTAAAATTGAAGTTTCACAGTAACGCGGATTTGCTCCAAATAAAGAAAAAGCAATAATGTTTTCTTGCGGATTGGGACTAAATGGTACAGGTTTATGCGGGGGTATATTTAAAGCAGGCTCATTCATTGTGAGTTCTTTTTTTGTTGAAATGGCTAAACGCCCAAATTTGATTTTTTCTTCTTTTTTATTTAAATGATGACAAACTTCGGTTAAGCCATCATATAAATTTGTATTAACGTTGGAACCACTTGCTTTAATAGCTTGCATATAATGTTGATATGCATCGTCATAACGGCGTAACCGCAGCTCAGTATAAGCTAAATCAGATAGTGCTCCAGGATGCTGTGGCACTAGATTTACCGCTTTTTTTACATGCTGATAAGCTTTGGCATAATCACCTTGTGCAGCAGCCTGTTTAAATGCATTAAAATGCTGACTTAAAATTTTATTCATTTCAGCAGGATTTGTTTTTTTATGGCGGTTGATCATCCCTATTGGTGCTTTCGGTAAGCTTAATGTTTTTTTCATTGTAAAGTTCCGCAATCTTGCTGTTCTATAATTTCATTTAGAATAATAGATCACTTGTAGCAAATTCAAAACTTCTCTATCTTTAACCCATAATTTGGCGCGTTGGATGCGTTTATGCTCACACATTTAACTTTAATCAATTTTGCATTAGCTGATCATTTAGCTATCGATATAGAACAAGGATTTAATGTTCTAACAGGTGAGACAGGTGCCGGAAAATCATTATTACTGGATGCACTCTCTGCCTGCTTAGGGGAACGTACAGATACAAATTATGTCCGCTATGGTTCGGACAAAGCGGATGTAACCGCAGTTTTTACTTATCAGAACAATAGCCCTGAGGCAAAATGGTTACAGGACCATGAACTAGATGATGATTCTGGGGAAATTCATTTACGTCGGGTTATTTTCGCAACTGGTCGTAGTAAAGCATGGGTGAATGGCCGCCCAAGTAGCCTCTCTGAGCTTAAAGAATTGGGGCGCCTATTGGTTCAATTATATAGCCAGCACAGCCAGCAACAGCTTCTTGAACCACCTTATCCAAAGCATTGGTTAGACCGGTATAACAATTTTTATGCTGAAGCGAATGATGTCCGCGAAGCTTATAGCACATGGCAACGCACGATTCGTTTACACCAAGCAGCCTTAGATGCTCAAGCAACTCGTCTACAACGTATTGCGACCTTAGAGCTGCAAATCGAAGAACTTGAGGAAGTCATTCAGACCGATTACAAAGAAATCGAGCAAGAGTTTGATCGTCTCAGTCATCATGAACATATCATGCAAGATTGTAGCTATAGCTTGAATGCGCTTGATGAAGCTGAACAAAACATTACTCAAGAAATGTCATCAATCATTCGCCGTCTAGAGTCTCATGCTGGACGTAGTGAACAGCTTTCTGAAATTTATAATTCTTTACTTAATGCTCAAAGTGAAATTGATGATGCAACATCAAATTTACGTCAGTTTATTGACCGTCAGAGCTTTGACCCTGAACGGATGGAAGAACTGAATTCCAAATTGGAAGTTTTCCATCGTCTGGCACGTAAATACCGTACTCAGCCAGAGACGCTGAAAGAAGAGTACGAAACATGGCAAAATGAGCTTGAACAGTTACATCAACTTGAAGACCCAGAGACTCTGGCAGAACAAGTAGAAAAGTCACATCAAGAGTTCTTAGAAAAAGCCCAGCATTTAGACAATATTCGTCGTGAAGCTGCTACTCCACTTGCAAAACAATTAACCGAGCAGGTTAAGCCTTTGGCACTACCTGAAGCACACTTTGAGTTTAAATTTGAGCCATTAGAGCAACCAAGTGCAGAAGGCTTAAGCTTTATTCAACTTTTATTTACTGCCAACAAAGGCATACCACCACAACCATTGGCGCGTGTGGCATCAGGTGGTGAGCTTTCACGTATTGCACTCGTCATGCAAGTGATGAATGCTGAAAAGACCGAAGCAGAAGTTTTGGTATTTGACGAGATTGATGTCGGGATTAGTGGCGGCACGGCCGAAGTGGTTGGACGATTACTTGCCGATTTGGCTCAGCATGTCCAACTGCTATGTATTACTCACCAAGCGCAGGTCGCTGCACAATCTGATCAACATTTGTTAGTTAAAAAACAGCAAACAGATCCGGCAAGCAGCACCATCGTACAACTCGATGAAAATCAGATTATTTCTGAACTAGCACGTATGTCAGGTGGAGTTGAAATTAATGAAACGACCTTGCAGCATGCTAAACAATTACGCCAACTTAAATTTCAGGCTTCTTCAAATTAATAAAGAAAATGAGAGAAAAAGATTGGCGAAATCCGATTAACTCTTGTATGTTGATAAAAAGAACCTATATACATAAAAAGGGTCGAGAGACCCTATAGCGACATTTTTTGAGGGAGAACCGCTTAGGTGACCAAACAATACATGACTCACCGTTGTCTGATTGCCCCGCCAGAAATGGCAGATGACTTTTTTGCAAATACTGTAATTTATCTTGCCCGCCATGACGAAGAAGGTGCTCAAGGTATTATTATCAATCGCCCTGCTGGTATCCAAATTAAAGAACTACTCAATGATTTAGACATTGATGCAGACAATGTAAATCCGCATGAGGTTTTACAAGGTGGACCTTTACGCCCTGAAGCAGGCTTTGTCCTTCATACTGGTCAACCAACATGGCACTCCTCTATTGCTGTCGGTGAAAATGTCTGTATTACCACCAGTAAAGATATTCTCGATGCAATTGCACATAACGAAGGTGTTGGTCGCTACCAAATCGCCCTCGGTTATGCGAGTTGGGGTAAAAACCAGCTAGAAGATGAAATTGCTCGTGGTGACTGGCTCATCTGTGATGCCGACATGGATCTGATTTTTAACTTGCCGTACGATGACCGTTGGGATGCAGCCTATAAAAAAATTGGTGTAGATCGTACATGGCTGGCTTCTGAAATCGGACATGCTTAATGACTGCAACACAATCAAAATCAATTATGGCTTTTGACTTTGGTACTCAAAAAATGGGAATGGCGATCGGCCAATCTGCAATTGAAAGTGCTAATCCATTGCCATTATTTGTGATGAAAGATGGGATTCCCAACTGGGACCAACTTTTAAAAATTGTCAAAGAATGGCAACCTGATTTGTTTATTGTCGGTCTTCCATTAAATATGGATGATAGCGAATCAGAGCTTTCTACACGTGCACGTAAGTTTGCACGCCGTTTACGCCATCAAACCAATATTGAAACATGGATGGTAGATGAACGACTCACCACCCGTGAAGCAAGAGAAGAACTTGGTTTTTATCAAGAACAAGGCCGTGCAAAGAAATTATCAGCAGATAGTTTTGCCGCAGCTTTGCTGATTCAAAGCTGGTATCGCAATCCAGTTGGTTTAACACCATAAAAAATAAAAAAGCATGTTTTACACATGCTTTTTTATTGGGTTTAAAAACTTCAATTTTTTATTTTTCAATAATATGTACTGTAGCAGTACGACCAGAAACAAAAGCCAGCTCGTTTTTTGGTGCTTCATCTAACACAATTTTTACAGGTACACGCTGTGCTAAACGAACCCAGCTAAACGTCGGGTTTACGTTTGCAAGCAATTTAGAACTACTTGAACGCTCACGATCTTCAATACCCGATGCAATACCTTGCACATGGCCTTTAATTTTCTGACTGTCACCCATTAATTGCACACTTGCTTGATCGCCAATATGAATGCGGTCTAATTTTGTTTCTTCAAAATATCCCACCACATAAAGTTGTTTACGATCTAGCAATGCTGCAACCGCTTGACCAACTTGGACATAATTACCCGGACGCAAATCAAAGTTAGAGAGTGTTCCATCTGCCGGTGCAACAACAGCGGCACGGTGCATATTGAGTTCTGCTAAATGTAAGTTACTTGTTGCTGCTTCAACCAATGCTTGTTGCTGTTTAATAGTGGCTTCAGCTTGTTGAATAGCTGCTTGGAGTTGCTCATGTTCCGCATGTGATTGATCGCGAGTTGCAAAGACCTGATCTTGTTCTTGTTTAGAAATCGCGCCATCCATTAAGTTTGAATAACGGTTTGCGTTTTTCTCGGCTAACTTAATGTTAGTGCTCGACTTAATCAAGTTTGCTTTGGCTTGTGCTAAACCTGCTTGTGCCTGAGCATATGCCGCTTTTGCTTTTGCCAAATCAGACTTTGCTTGCTCTACATCTAAAGCTCGGCGAGAGACATCAATTTTAAAAAGCACCTGACCTTTTTTGACAGTCTGGTTATCTTGAACCAATACTTCCGTTACAAGTCCTGCTACATCTGAGGAGACTTGAATAACGTCACCACGAACTCGGCCATCACGTGTCCACGGCGCTGCATTATAGTAGTTCCATAAATGCACAATGGTATAGACCGCAATCATTAATGCGACAATCAAAATCACTGGACGGATGACTTTTTTCAACTCCAATTGATTCATTTTACTCACCTAACTCAATCTTTAATCTGGCAATCATCTTTAAGCACCTAACCCAACAAAAATTTGGTGTATCACCAAAAGTAGTAAAAGGTAAAAACACAAATTGAAAATGCTGGGTAGTGCAATCCAGCCTTGTGCAATCCATTTGTTAGTTAAAGGACTTAACAAGCGGAAACATATATATGCAAATAAGGCTTGGACGAGCAAAGCAGGCAGGTAAATACCGTAGACATTAAACTCACCCATGCGCTGTGGCTCCTGTAAGCGTACGATCTGCATTCATTTGGTTTGATGAAACATGACACATGCTATAAGCAATATTATTTAGCGAAATAAATAATCTTTGACGCAAAGTCATATCTTCAATATGTGAAGCAAGTTGTTTAAGTTCAAACAAGGTCTGATGAATGTGCTGTACCAATACATCACTTTCATCTTTTTCATTTTCTTTGGCTCTAAACAGCTCATCTAAATCTTGTTGCAAACGGCCAATGTGATGAGCTAGTTCTGAAGATGGCTGAAATTGATTTGCTAACTCTTGAAGTCGGCTTAAATCGACAATCGCACTTGATTCAACCAATGCTTGATGAATCGATTTTTTAATCTCTTCTGACTGAACCATTTTGGTATTTAAAACACCAACACGGTCTAACATCGCCCGTAAATGTACTTTGAATTCAATGCCATAAGGTATATAAATCGCTTGACGCATCGCGCGATAATGTAAAGCTAAAATACGGTTTGCACTGGTATCGGGTGACATCGCTCGTACCACATCTATCACAATGAGAGACACCAATACGCCCATAACCATACCAAATGAGCTGTCTAGGTAAGACACTGCATCCATGCTATAAGCATTGTGCAAGTTCAGACCCATCATGGTGTTAATACCCAGCACCATTCCCACTGGCATGAGTGCTTGATTCGCCATCATAGAAACCGCAAATAAGAACATCGGCAACAAAACGAGTCCAAGTTCCCAAAATGTAGTGACATGAGGAAAAACACCAAAAGCATAAATAAACACTAAAACAGCCGAAGCCACACTGCCCCATATAAAAATACGCAAGACAGGAACAGGGTTATCTAAGGCCGTTAAAATACAAGCAGTTACTGCACCAATCTGTGCCATCATAAATCCAGCTTTCCAGCCAGAGAGAATCCACACACCTGTCACAATAAATGTAATGAGTACCGCACTAATACCGCCTCTGACTGCTACACCATGATCTCGGTGCAAACTTGGATATTTAGTCGTCATTGGGGTAATGTTATCTGGAATCTCTTTATTACCTTGCTTGATGCGTTGCCATAAAACTTTTACAGCTAGAACATTACTAATAAAGTGGCGGACATCCATTTTCATGGCAGCCAATAGCACTTGTTGATGTTCTGAAGCCGAGTCATTTAAGTTCAAAAAATCATTTTCAAACTCGTCAGGTAACTGCAAAACATTTTCATCAGTCATCTGGTCTTTTTGTTCAAGAAAATGAATCACGTGACCTGAAAGCTGCTTTAATTTGTCTGAATGACTTTCAATAAAATTAAGTTCTTGTAACTGTTTAATTCGCTCGGACAAAGCAACTAAGTTTGCAACTACCATCGACATTTGATGGAGCATTTCTTGCAAAGGTTTGGTCATGCCATGCAACTCACCTTTTTCATAGCTCAAGTGAACTGCTAAAGCATGAATATCGGTGGTATCACGAGTAATAGCAGCCAAAAGCTGTGTATTGTTTTGCTGCTGGTCTGCATTTAACAAATTAGCAAATAGGTTCTCTGTATCTTTGAGTGTCTTAGTTACACGCTGTTTAATAGCCGAACCAATATGCATCGGCAAAATAGTTGCGGACACAACCGCACTCGAAATCACCCCAATTGAAATCTCGAGTACACGCGCCAAAGCAATATCAAAAATATTGTACTGATCAATATATGTAATCGCGTTATACGCAATCATTGCAGTTGAATAACCCGCCAACATAAATGCATAACTGCGAGGTGTCCGGTCGAGTAAGGATACATAAAGCGCAAAGCCCACCCATAGTGACAACACAACCGTAAATATCCACGGCGTATTAATCAGGTGAGGTGTTATTGTTAACGCAACAATGGCACCACCCACCGTGCCTAAAACACGATAGACACACTTAGACGACACCATACCCGAATAAGGGTTGGCGATAATCAGGACGGTACCGATCGACCACATTGGATTAATCAGGTCTAATTCAAACGAAACAAATAATGCCAACATGCCGGCAATAAATGTCTTTATTGCAAAAATTAGATCCAGCTTACTCGGGCGGAAAGCCAGTATTTGCTTTAATAACATGAACTCATCTCAAATACAGATTTGAACTGATGAGCATGCTCATCAGTGTCCATTTGCCTTTTAAAAAGACAACACGACTTTGTCATTTGCCTTATAGACAAATGAGTTAATGAGAGCATCCTTCAATACAATGATTTTTCCTACACCTCTGCATGATGTACCGAGATGATTTCAGTTTGGCCGCTATTTATACGACCAAGCTTAGGAAAGGAGAGACATCGAAAAAGTCGGCAGAGTAAACCAATTTCTCGATTAGATATTTTGCTGCACAATTTTTTCAAAATAAAGTAATTTAGTCAACTAAAATATCTTTATTTGATAATTTGATATGTTTTCAGTTAATCATATATGATGTGTGAATCAAGAGAACTTTTCTGATTCTGAGCGTAAAATATTTAAATCAGGTAGTTATCTTGGAATTGAGACAAAGCTTCAATTTTTCTGTTATAAGAACTCAAGTGTGACCCGTTTATTAAGGATACGAATAAGACATCATGGCAATTTCAAGTTTTGGCAAAATTTTAACCGTACTGGATTTATTTTCAGTTTCACGACCAGTGATTAATGTCGATATTATTTGCGAAGAACTTGGCTTGTCTAAACCGACCAGCTATCGTTATCTGAAAGAACTCGTATCAGCCGACTTATTAAAACGTATTAATGGTACTTCTGGCGATTACACTTTAGGCTCAAAAATAGCAGTTCTTGACTATGTATCCAGAACAACCGATCCATTAGTTCAAATCAGTACGCCGTTTATGCGTAACATTGTTGAACGCACTGAACTTTGCTGTTTACTCACCTATTTAAATGATGACTACTGCATTGATATTCATCATGAGATTTTTAAAGATACAGAGCTACTTTCATATGGCCGAGGTTGTCCGCGTCCGATCTATGTTGGAGCATCACCAAAAACAATGGTGTCACATTTAAGTAAACAGCGCATGCATGACTATTATCAACGTTTTCAACATGAGCTGTCTGAATCAGGTTTTGCTCTGGATGAACCTAGCTTTATTCAACGTATGCGTAAAATAAAGAAACAAGGCTTCTATTTCTCACAAGGTGAGATTGATCCTAATGTTTCAGGGCTTGCTGTACCCGTTCGTTTTTCAAGTAAAGAAGTTCCATTAGCTTTAACACTAGTCGCATCAAAAAATCGCTTTGATTTTTTAAATATTGAAAAACTCATTGAAATTTTGCAAGAAAATGCTGCATTAATAGAACAGCGCTTTATGGAACTTTCCGAAAAAGGCGAGATCTAAAATAATATTTTTGATAATTTAAAGTTTTCTTACACTTTGAAGCATTGAAAATATCCAAATATTCTCATATTATGATTTTAGCACCTATTGATGATTCTTTTCATCAGCAGCTCATCAATAGAAGGCTCTCCCTCAGAGGAATAAGCTCATGCTGCCATCATGGGCTTTTTTCTTGCCCATTTTTTAGAATAAAACTTATGAAAATTTGAACTGACGGAATGTCAGATTAATACGCGGTTGTAAAATCTTTGTAGAACGATTTAAACGGTGTTGCCAATATTGTTGAGTCTCACCACGCATCACAATAAGTTGACCCGGTTGTAACCACATCTCAACTTTTTCCTTGGTTTGAATATGTCTAAAAGAGAATTTCCGCGTTGCTCCAAAACTTAAAGAAGCAATTGTAGTAGTTCTAGCTAAAGACACATCCGAATCACTATGCCAAGCCATACCTTGCGTTCCGTCTTCATAAAGATTTGCCAAGCAAGAGTTAAATTTTTCTGAAAGAATCTGCTCGACTTGCTGCTTTAGCTTGGCAAGTGCTCTGTCCCACGGCAAAGAATCACGGAAAACACCAGAATATTTATATCGATAATGCTCATCTCCATACCAAGCAACTTTACGAGGTGTTATAAAGTGCTTGCCATATAGCTTCGCTTCATCATGTCGCCATGCCAAATGGTGGTACAAATAATGAAAATATTGTTCAGCTTCTTCAGCAGTTAAGATACACCCATAGTCCTGAACCTCACCATCATAAGGCAATAAGTTTGAACAAGGTTCCGGAGAAAATAAATCTAGTGTCATGCGATCTCCCCTTGCTGCTTAGCCATCTCCCAAGCTAACAATGCCAGTTTACGTCCTTTTTGCCAATGGTACTCACCGACCATTCCTGTTGCACGAATGACTCGATGACATGGAATTAAATATGCAATCGGATTTTGTCCAATTGCTGTAGCGACTGCTCTGACTGCTTTAGGTTTTCCAATTTGCTCAGCAATATCTTGGTAAGTACGTAGCTGTCCTTCGGGAATAGTAAGTAATGCTTCCCACACTTGAAGCTGAAATGGTGTTCCTGCAAGATTAAGCGGTAATTTCTGCTGTAAGTGTTCTGAAAAATCTTGTCTAAACCACTGTGCAATTTGCTGATGCCAAATCGGAGAGTGATTTCTTAGTTGAGCTTTCGGAAAGTATTGTTTAATGATGTCTTCAATATTTTCACGACTATCAACAAAGCGAACAGAACAAATCCCTTTCTCACTACTTACTACTAATAAATCACCAAATGGGCTTGTTTCAACTGAATAATTCAGTTCAACCCCATCACCTTGCTGCTTGTATTCACCTGGGGTCATCCCCTCAAGCTGAATAAACAAATCATGTAAACGACCCGTACCCGATAGTCCAGTATTTAAAGCAGTATCTAATAAGCTACGTTGCTGCATTAAATAATACTTTGCCTGCTGCAAGCTCATATATTGCACAAACTTTTTAGGGCTAATGCCTACCCATTCCTGAAACTGCCGCTGGATATAACTTGGACTTAAATCCATATATGTAGCGACATCTTCTAAGCTTGGTTGCTGGTCTAGATGTTCATATAAATATTCAATAATTGTGGCAATCGCAGCAAATTGCCGAGAAGAAAGCATTTGCATCTGTCACCTCCTTAGTACTCAATCTTACTTTAAAGTAGCCAAGACACCATGACGACCCGATTCTTGCACTTTCCAATAAAAAAGCCTTTCTCAAGGAAAGGCTTTTGAACATCTTTTTAATTTTATGGCTGCTTTAGGTATGGCCATGCAGCTTTTAAATAAATAAACATTGACCATAAGGTCAGAATCACAGCGGTATATAACAAAGCATAAGCCAGCATTTCTAAAGGCTGCCAATTCAACAGAAATACGCTAATTGCAATCATTTGAAATGCAGTTTTATATTTACCGACTGTTGATACGGCTACACTGGTCCGCGCGCCAAGTTCTGCCATCCACTCACGTAAAGCAGACACAGTAATTTCCCGTGAAATAATAACAATTGCAGCGAAAGCCATTGCAATTGTCGGTTTCCACTGCACTAAAACAATAAGTGCAGCTGCCACCATAAGTTTGTCTGCAACTGGGTCTAAGAATCGGCCAAATGCTGAAGTCTGATTCAAAGTTCGTGCTAAGTAGCCATCAAACCAGTCAGTTACGGCAGCCAGCACGAAAATAGCCGTCAAGATAATATGACGTGTCATACTTCCTACGTGCTCACCAATACCTATTGCAGGCGGCCAATATGCAATCACCAAAAATACAGGAATAAGCGCGATACGCGCCAAAGTTAGGATATTTGGGATATTCAGGATTCGCCCTGTGGTCATAAACACCGCCAATTTAGTCTTCACGCATCTTTTAACAGACAACGACACATACTTCAATATTGTATCTATCTGTAACAGCCACTTTATACGAAATATGTGAATCGAGAAAGTAGATTACTTAGGTAAATACCGTAACAGTTTGCCGCAAGATTGCAATTAAATGATCATTTTGATCCCAAAGATATGCATATTCTGTGGAATAACCCTCAGCCGCATATTCAGTCGTGACTTTATATTTAAACCAGTCGCACAACTGATGCCGAACTGGATGAACATAAGTAATGTGCCATGTTAAAGAGCTTGCTGGCGCAACTTGCTTAAACATTGGCAATACACCCGGCGGCCAAATATCCATAAGTACAATCAAATCAGGTAATGTCATTTGACGATTTTCATGTTGTTCTGGTGAGAACCTTGACCAACCACCAAAGTCAGGATGCCCACTTGCCGTTACCGGATAATTACCCTCAGCCCAACAGACTTCAAAATGCTGAAAGCATTCCGGCATATGTTTCGCAAAAGGAATGACGGTTAAATTTTCTGGTTGTACATAAGCAGGTGCTATGGGTTCTTGTTTTACCTCAATACTCGACACACGAGACACGCCAAAACTTGCAACCAAAATCGTTTGTACTGCATCATCTTGCCATAACCGTGCTTCAAGCGTAGTGACTGACTTTCCTTCTCTTAAAACTTCAATAGTCAATCGGGCAGAACCTTGTTGTACAGGGCCTACAAAAGTAACACTACAACTTAATAACCTTTTATTTGAATCTTGAATATGGGCGCATGCTTTTTGCATTAATAACCCTGCAACAAGACCCCCAAAAACGGTGCGGCCCTGTAACCATCCTGCGGGTATATCAATCCATTCATTTTGTTTTACATCTTCAAATAGTTGTAGTAACGACATTCCTATCCCTAAATCATGCGCGTGATAAGGAAATATCTTTCATTATTTTGAATGGTATGTGAATGATCATTCAGCTATTAATTTACGAGCGCTTTTGTCACTCACATAAATAAGACATGACTACTCATGCAAAATTTTATAAATCGTTCTTGCCATCACTTCACCCAAGCCCGGCACGACTGTCAGTTCTTTTTCAGATGCTTTTAACACACCTTGAATTCCACCAAAATGTGTTAATAAATCTCGACGGCGTTTAGGTCCTAAGCCCGGAATTGCTTCTAAAACTGAAGTACTACGGCGTTTGTCGCGTTTAGCGCGGTGTTTAGTAATGGCAAAACGGTGAGCTTCATCACGCACCTGTTGAATCAAATGTAGTGCCTTGTTATCTTCAGGTAACTGGATTTTTGTGCCATCAGTAAAATGAAGCGTTTCAAGGCCCGGTTTACGTCCCTCACCTTTTGAAACACCAATCATGAAAGCATCAAGTCCAAGATCTTGCATAACTTCCATGGCCATATGGAGCTGGCCTTTACCACCATCAATTAAAAGTAAATCTGGCAACATTGCCTTTTTATAACGACGTGTTAAAGCTTGTCGCATCGCAGCGTAATCATCGCCTGCGGTAATATCTTGAATGGCAAATTGTCGATAATCCCGTTTACGTGCACCGCCTTGGTCAAACACCACACACGATGCAATAGGCGCTTCACCCATGGTATGGCTAATATCAAAACACTCAATACGATCGATCGGACGGCCAACTACCTGCTCAAGCTGGTGGAAACGCTCATTAAGTTCTAAATGATTACTCAACTGTCCTTTAATCGCATGCTGAACATTCATTTCAGCAAGTTCTAACCATTCAGCACGTGTTTCTCGTACATTACTCTTAATTTGAACTTTCTTACCAAACTGCTGTGCTAAGGCTTCTTCCAACTCTTTACGGTCAGGTAAAGCAGTATTTACTATCAGTTCGCTTGGTACTTCATCGGCAACCTGAAAGTAAAAGTTTGCCATAAAGTCACTTAGCATTTGCCCGAGGTCATCCCCTAACATATCAGGGAAATAACTTTTGCCGCCTAACATACGACCATTACGCACATGCATAATCTGCACACATGTCACTCCAGCCTGATAGGCAATGGCTAAAATATCCGCCTCACCTTTCACTTTGAAAACAGCTTGCTGTGCTTGTACTTCACGGAGCAAAGACAAACGGTCTCGATAAAAAACAGCTTTTTCAAATTCAAGATCTGCCGCTGCCTGCTCCATTTTCGCAATCAGTTCTTGGTTTAATTCTTTGGTATCACCTTGTAAGAAGCGAATACTGTTATTGACGTCTTCTTTGTAATCTTCTGGTGAGACTAAGCCTACACATGGGGCCGAGCAACGTTTGATTTGATATTGCAAACATGGACGCTTGCGCTGTGAGAAGTAAGTATTTTCACATTGGCGCACATTAAAAAGTTTTTGTAAAACCAGTAAGGTATCTCGAGCACTATAAGCGCTTGGATACGGGCCAAAGAACTTCCCGATTTGATGCTTACCTTTGCCACGTCCACTGGCAATTCGCGGATAAGGCTTATCTGCCGATACAAAGATATAGACATATGACTTATCGTCACGCAGCATAATGTTATAAGGCGGACGATGTTGCTTAATTAAGTTTTGTTCTAAAAGCAGCGCTTCAGTTTCTGAACGCGTAACGAGCGTTTCAATATCATAAATTCGTGCAACTAAAGCCTGAGTTTTCGGATGCTCAATAGTTTTGACAAAATAACTCGATACCCGATTTTTTAGGTTTTTAGCTTTACCCACATATAACAACTCTCCCTCTTTCCCTAGCATCTTATAAACGCCTGGAAGTTGGGTCAGGTTAGCTAAAATTTTTTCAATATGGGGACGAGCGTTTTGATTCACTATTGGCATACATGGCTTAATATTGAATACCTAATGTGATGTTTTCACCCTTACTTTTCAAGTGCTTTACTGTGGCAGAACCTAAATTTGAAAACACATCATGAATTAGCCCGACAATATGTGTCGTACTTCCTTAAGAATCGAGGCGATAGTAACTATATTTCACGTCTTTTTCTTTATATACCGCATAGGTTTTTTGACGAAAATCTGAGAACCAACCATTACCCGTATAGCCAGCAATGTGTCCGTAGGTATGCCCACTGGTGCGTTCAATAATATAGATATCCCCTTCTTGAGGACGGTTAAATGCCGGTTTGATTTTCTTATAGCCGTTCTTTTCTAAGGTATGTCCCCAGTCAGATGCAGCTACAGGATGCTTTGATACATCTGCACCTGCTGCTTGTAGAGCAATACGGATATTCTTGGCACATTTCTCTTTGCTGTGCTTTGCTGACATGCTTTCAAGTTTGCTTGAGAACTTATGTAGATCAATGTTTTGATCTTCTACTTTATGTCTTTTAGAAGTCGTTCGGCCATGCTTTTTAGTCTCAGCAGAAGCTTTGTTTAACATCGCTTTCGTTTTTAAGTCACCCTGAGAACTTTCTTCTTTTCTCAATTTAATATGGTGAACATGTGCATGAGCTACGTGATGAGCATGAGCCATTTTGAAACCTACTTCCGCTAATCAGTCTTCGAAAAAACGGAGCAATTGTAGAATCAAAATTATGCGTTGGCTTTTAATAGTTGTAACAAATTGCCAGCACTGTGAAATGAGTCACAAAATGAATTTATCGTTTTTATTTTATAAAAAAATACCTTTTCTGGCCCTTTAATCTTTCTATAAATATTGAGGCAAAGATATCCTCTTATAAAAGCAAAATACTTAGCTACAACCAATCAATCAAATTCATTTCAACCGACCAAACACTTATATAAAACTTCAGATTAATTAGAAATTTTAAATATTATAAATATTTCCCCAAATAATATTTAAAATGAAAAAATTTAATAAAAATAAATCACATTTATTTTAAATAAAAATCCCTTTTAATAATTGACGCTTTTCATTTTAACTATTATTATCTCGTTGCTGGCCTACATTGCCAGTCGGTTTTGACAGACCGTTGATCCACCACGGATTATAGTTCTGCTATAATTCGCTGGACCCTTGCGTCCCCCTTCTTTGCGGTAGGACGGTTGGGGGACGCCCCGTGCGTGCTGGTTCTATGGATCCCAGTCTGTCAACCCCTTTCCGTTCTACCACCCTAATTAATTCGCGGTAATCTGGTGGTAGGACTCCATTTTTTAAGGAGTTGGCCATGCCATTATTCAAACTTGTTTTCTCTCTAATTTAATTATTTTATTTATTTAAAATTTGGTTTTATGCTTTATTTTTTATATCTATAAATTATTTTTATTTTAAAAATTTTAATCATTTTATTTTCCTGTTTTTAGGAGGATTAATTATTACTTAAAATTTATTTTAACCATTTAAACCCATTATATTTTTACTCCACTCATAGATATAAATCATTATGAGAATAATATGAAAACTTATAAATCTATTTTAACTTTTAGTTTAGTTCTAGGTAGCTTGGGTATTTCGGGTTGCAATTTATATACTCAGCAGGAGTTTGAAAAAATTTGCTTGTCAGGTGGGCATAGCGAGGCCAGTTGTGACTGTATTTACCAGCAACTTGAAAAAGCTTATTCCCCGAAAATGATGCAGCGCCTAGAACATGTCAGTTTGCAAAGTCCTGTTCTCCCACGGGACTTTGCCCCTACTTTTTTAAGCACCATGCAGCGGTGTGACAAAAGTAGTCTGGGCTAAGCGTTGGCTCAGCTCTTTATCTCTGTGTCACAATGGTTGATTACTTTAAATCAGCGCAAAAAATTAAAGTATGTTGTGGCACAGAGGCCTCTCAGAAAATTTCCACAAAAAAAAAACCACACTCGAAGGTGTGGCTTAGTTCAATCACGCAGAATTTTTATTTCGGGCGCTTTCATTAAAACACGTATGGTCGAACAAAAATCAGGAAGAAAATTCCAAGCATGAGGAACCATTTCAAGAAGTAATACAACTTACGGTTTTTAGCTTTTAAAGCTTTAGCTTTAATACGAATTTGATAAACATAACCAAAGGCTTTATTTAAGCCCCCTGTTTGGTCACCTGTTTCATTCGGTGAGCTTGCCGCAGTCATCACATTACGACCAAACCAATGGTTGAAACGTTCCATCCATTTCACTTTCATTGGACGCTCAACGTCTGCGAAGAAAATAATACGGTTTTGATCAGTCTTATTTTCAGCATAGTGAATATAAGTTTCATCAAACACGACACTTTGACCATCACGCCAAGAGTATCTTTCACCATCTACATCAATAAAACAACGGTCATCATTTGGTGTAATTAAACCCAAGTGATAACGAAGTGAACCTGCGTACGGGTCACGGTGTCTAACCAAACGGCTATCAGGAGCAAGTTCGGTAAACATTGCCGCTTTAATCGTTGGTAATGTTTTGAGTAAAGCCGTTGTTTTTGGGCAAAGCTCAGCAGCTGAAGGATGACTTGATTCATACCACTTGAGGTAAAAACGTTTCCAACCTGTTTTAAAGAATGAGTTAAAACCTAAGTCATTGTAGGTACTCGATGCTTTAATCCCACCTTGGTCATATAAAGCTTTCGCTTCGTCTCGAATCATTTCCCAATTTTCATCTAACACTTTTAAATCTTTGAAGTGTTGAGTGTCGATATAAGGCTGATTCGGTACCTTTGAAAAGATGTACATTAAAAAGTTAATCGGTGCGAGCAAGGTTGAATGGTCAAAAAATTGACGATAAAACGAGTGACGCACTTTGCCGCGATGTTGGATATACAATGCAGATATTACAAAAATCGCTAATACGATCCACTTAATCATATTGCTACTCTTTCAAAAGTTTAGGGCAACATTACCTTAATTTTCGAAGGTAATAGTAGCCAGAAGAATATTTAATTGGCGCAAATTTTAGCAAAATTGACTTATAAAAAGCGAATGTAAAAAATTAAACAGCATATTTCGGAACATTAAGTACTTTAATATAAAAAATAGTACGTAAATTTTTGTGGTTCTAATTCATTAGAAAATTGTGACTTTATAGTCGGTTTTTTCAGTCATTACACCAGAACAATTGACCTTTTTGACAAGAAGTGAAAGGAATAAAATTCACATTTTTTATATAAAGAATTAAAGATTTATACTTTTTATAATTAAAAACTTAAATTAAAACAAAAACCTCTAACCAATAGCTATCTCTATGATTTTCTTTATGCATTTAAGTGGTATGAATTCAACAAAAAATAAGATGACCCTTGCGTCACGGCTTGATACAACTTGTCGGGTTCTTTTTAGATATAGTTATCGTAAGATTAGCGAAGCATAAATGTGTACCGGAGCTGTACACACGCTTCATAACATCAACTTAGAAATCCTCCAAAACTAAGGAGATCAGGCATGATCCACGCTGGCAATGCCATTACCGTCCAAATGCTTGCGGACGGAATTGCAGAATTCCGCTTTGACTTACAAGGTGAGTCGGTCAATAAATTTAACCGTGCAACAATTGAAGATTTCAAAGCTGCTATCGCGGCTGTAAAAGCTAATAACGATATTAAAGGCTTAGTCGTAACTTCTGGTAAATCTACCTTTATTGTAGGTGCAGATATTACCGAGTTTGGTGAAAACTTCGCACAAGGCGAAAAAGCGATTGTTGACTGGCTTATGCCTGTTCACGAAATCTTCAATAGCTTTGAAGATTTAGACGTTCCAAAAGTTGCTGCTATTAACGGCATGGCTTTGGGCGGTGGTTTTGAAATGTGTTTAGTTTGTGACTATCGCGTGATGTCAGAAGCTGCACAAGTCGGTTTACCAGAAATCAAACTCGGTATTTACCCTGGTTTCGGTGGTAGTGTTCGTTTAAGCCGTCTTATTGGTATTGATAATGCTGTTGAATGGATGGCAATGGCTACTCCAAAGAAACCGGCTGCTGCACTTAAAGATGGCGCTGTAGATGCTGTGGTTGCTGCTGACAAATTACTTGATGCTGCAACTGACTTGGTTAAACAAGCAATTTCTGGTCGTTTAAACTGGAAAGCAAAACGCCAAGAAAAACTTGAAGCTGTAAAATTGAATCCGCTTGAACAAATGATGGCGTTCAACACAGCAAAAGGTGCAGTACTTGCTAAAGCAAATCCTGCTCAATACCCTGCTCCAAAACTATTACTTGATTCATTACAAGCTGGTGCAAGCCTTGCACGTGATGAAGCATTAAAAGCTGAAGCTGAAGGCTTTGCTAAAGCAGCAATTACTCCACAAGCTGGCGCATTGATTGGTCTATTCATCAATGACCAAGTTGTGAAAAAGGCATCTAAACAACATGAAAAAGGTGCTCACCCTGTAAACCAAGCGGCTGTTCTAGGTGCAGGTATTATGGGTGGTGGTATTGCTTACCAAGCAGCAAGCAAAGGCACTCCAATTATCATGAAAGATATTGGTAACCCACAACTTGCACTAGGTATGTCAGAAGCTAACAACTTGTTAACTAAGCAAGTTGAACGCAAGAAAATGAAGCCTGCACAAATGGGTGAAACGCTTGCTCGCATCCGTCCTACTTTAAGCTACGAAGAGTTTAAAGAAGTCGACATCGTGATCGAAGCGGTAACTGAAAATCCAAAAGTTAAAGAAATCGTACTTGCAGAAACTGAGAAAAATGTTCGTGAAAACACGATCATTGCTTCTAATACTTCTACAATTTCAATTACACGTTTGGCAAAAGCATTACAACGTCCTGAAAACTTCGTTGGTATGCACTTCTTCAACCCAGTTCACATGATGCCGCTTGTAGAAGTTATTCGTGGTGAAAAGACTTCTGAAGAAGCAATTGCAACGACAGTCGTTCTTGCTCAAAAAATGGGTAAAACACCAATCGTTGTAAACGACTGCCCAGGGTTCTTGGTTAACCGTGTATTGTTCCCTTACTTCGGTGCATTTGACCTTCTTGTAAAAGACGGCGCAGATTTCCAACAAATCGACAATGTAATGTCTAAGTTTGGTTGGCCAATGGGCCCTGCTTACCTGATCGATGTTGTAGGTATTGATACAGGTGTGCATGGTGCAGAAGTAATGGCTGAAGGTTTCCCTGACCGTATGAAGCCAGACTACAAAGGCGCAATCCAAGCAATGTATGAAGCGAAGCGTCTTGGTCAAAAGAATGACGTAGGTTTCTACAAATACGAACTCGACAAGAAAGGCAAGAAAGCAAAAACTGTTGATCCAACAGCGTATGAAGTGATTGCTCCGTTCGTAACTGGCGAAAAACGCGAATTTGATAACCAAGAAATCATTGACCGTATGATGCTTGCTTTCTGTAACGAAACAGTTCGTTGCTTGGAAGACAAGATTGTAGCAACTGCATCTGAAGCAGACATGGCAATGATTATGGGTGTAGGTTTCCCTCCATTCCGTGGTGGTCCATGCCGTTACATCGACCAAACAGGTGTTGCTGAATACGTTGCACTTTGCGATAAATATGCACACTTAGGTAAGGCTTATGAAGCGCCGCAAATGTTGCGCGACATGGCTACTAACAATAAAAAATTCTACGGTTAAGGAGCGACGTGAATGGCTACTTTAAATCCACGTGACGTTGTGATTGTTGATGGCGTTCGTTCTGCCATGGGCAAATCTAAAAACGGTATGTTCCGTAATGTACGTGCCGACAGTTTATCTGCTGAACTTGTACGTGCGCTCGTTGCCCGTAACCAGTTTGATGTAAACGAAGTTGAAGACCTGATCTGGGGCTGTGTAAACCAGACTCTAGAACAAGGTATGAACATTGGCCGTAACATCGGTTTATTGGCTGACTTGCCTAAAACTGTTGCTGGTCAAACAGTGAACCGTCTTTGTGGTTCGTCTATGCAGGCAATCCACACTGCGGCTGCACAAATTGCGACTAACCAAGGTGACATCTTCATTATTGGTGGTGTAGAGCACATGGGCCATGTAGGTATGATGCACGGCATCGACCTTAACCCAGAAGCATCTAAACACTATGCAAAAGCATCTAATATGATGGGCTTAACTGCTGAAATGTTAGGTCGTATGAACGGCATTACTCGTGAAGAACAAGATGCGTTCGGTGTCGAATCTCACCGCCGTGCTTGGGCTGCAACTCAGGAAGGTCGTTTCAAAAATGAAATCGTTGGTGTTGAAGGCCACGATGCAAATGGTTTCAAAATCCTTTGTGACATCGACGAAGTGATTCGTCCAGATGCAAACCTTGAAGCATTCAAAGCATTAAAACCTGTATTTGACCCTAAAGGTGGTTCAGTAACAGCAGCAACTTCTTCTGCTCTTTCTGACGGTGCTTCTGCAATGTTGCTTATGTCTGCTGAACGTGCACAAGCATTAGGTTTAAAACCACGTGCTGTCATTCGCTCTATGGCAGTAGCAGGCTGTGACGCAGCAATCATGGGTTACGGTCCAGTTCCAGCGACTCAAAAAGCGCTTAAGCGTGCTGGCTTATCAATTGCTGATATCCAGACTGTTGAGTTAAATGAAGCATTTGCTGCACAAGGCTTGTCTGTTCTTAAAGGCTTAGGTCTGTATGACAAACAAGACATCGTGAACTTAAATGGTGGTGCAATCGCTCTTGGTCACCCACTAGGCTGTTCAGGTGCTCGTATCACCACTACGTTGTTAAACGTAATGGAACAACAAGATACTCAAATCGGTCTTGCGACCATGTGTATCGGCCTTGGTCAAGGTATCGCAACGATTATCGAACGTGTTTAATTAACACCAAGATAAAAAATCCCCGCTCAATGCGGGGATTTTTATTTTACCGGCCTTTTAAACCATCTTGGATTTGTTGCTGTAATTTCAAAATATCATCTAAATTTACTTTCATCGTACCTTCACGATAAGCATCGACATTACTTCGGTTAATGTTCAACGGTTTTAACATTTCAAAAAGACCATTGGTTGGGTCAGAAGACTGAATCCCGCCCGCTACCGCTAGAATATATTCTCGTAAAAATGGAGAAAGTTGTGAGAGATCAGGCTGCGCCATAACGGGCTGATAATCTATGGTCGTCATCCCTTCTGGGACTAAAGCATTCTGTATATCGTTATGTATTTTATATTCATGGTGTTGTAGTGCTTGGCGTACCTTCTTATCTTCTTGAAACGGCACAAAGCCCACCTCATCACGTAGCTCAGATTCAGCCATAACGCGAATAGTGGGTAAAGTCGTTACTTCTTCTGCCTGAACAGTTGGTAAACCCATAAAAGCAAATGCAGCGATTAAAGCTGATTGTTTTAGAAAGTTCATAACTAGCTCCAAAAAATCAGTCATCCTGTTTCAATCAAAAGATGAAGATTCAAATAAAGGTCTCTATAAATAGGCTACAACAAACTGCTTTTTGATTCAGTAAGGCTCAGATAAACGGTAAATATAATTAAAATTTTTAATGTAATAGTAAGGGACTTTCTTAATAAAAAGCTGAATAGAAAAACCACCCTATAAATGAGTTATAACCATTTATAGGGTGAGATTTATCTTATAGATTTTATTTATTCTCTAACATTTCTTTTAAAGAGTCGACCAATTGAGGAAATGCCGTATAACCTTCCCGACCTAAAAAGTGCCCGCCATTAGGAACAGTAATATACGGCGCATCAATATCCTTAGCCAATTGAATCGTTAAGTGTGGTGGAACCAAATCATCATTATCAGATAAATACACCAACTTTTTCTTTATGCTCTTAAAATAATTGGTGTCGACTTTGCTCTTTGTTATATAAGCTGTGAGAGGGGAAGAATCTGCAATTGGTCCAGAGAATCCGGATACTAAAATCATTCCTCCAATATTTTTATAATCATGTCTTTGCAAAAAGTGCAGTAGGGTAATGACACCCAAACTATGTGCCACAAAATAATTATTTTCATTAACCTCTGGTATCTGTTCATCTAAAACCTTCTGCCAAGCATCTACATTGGGATGCTCAGAATCTGGAAATGGTATTAAAGTAACAGAGGTATTTTCGTCTTCTATTTGATTTTTTAGGTCCAAGAACCAGTGATCATGTATAGAAGCCGAATAACCGTGAAGTACAAATATTTGACGCATGTTCTTCTCCTAATGTTCCAGTGTTTTGGTATTTGCAGCAAATGACATTAATCCGAATAACACCAATAAAATGAGTTTTCTGATCATTGAACAAGTACCATTTTGAAAGATAAAAACATGCTAAACTATGACACCACTGTTAAGGTCAAGCCTATTTTATGAACCTAGCTAAAGTCGCTGAGCTTACAAAAGTTAGTCCGCGTATGCTGCGTTATTATGAAAGTTTAGGGCTAATACAACCGCATCGAGCAAGTAATAACTATCGAAGTTATACGCAAAAAGATATTGAAAATATTAAGAAAATTAAAATATTAAATGATGCGGGTATGACACTAAAAGATATCCAAGTGTTATTACCATGTTTTGATTTAGATGAAAGGGTATTTACGCTTTGCCCTATTGTTCAAGAAAAGCTACAAACAGAGCTGATGCATGTATCGGAGCAGTTAAACAAACTACAAACTTCTCAAAGTTTATTACAATCTTTCTTGATAAAAGGCAAAGCTGAGAGCACCAATACATCATGATTGATGCTCATGCTGTAATTATTCTTCTAACTCATTTTCTAAAGCAGCCACGTTCTTTTTCTTAATACTTTCAATTTTTGCATTAAGCTTTAAGACATGTTGGTAAAGCTCGTTAAATTTTTTAACTTGAGCATTTTCATGAAAAAGAATCATATGGTCTTTCTTTTGCCACGAATAGTTTTTTAGAAGTTTAAACATTTGCTCTGCGTCATCTAAAATTTGCAGCTCAATCATAAAAATCGTATGGTCTTGATCAGCCTTTTGCTGAGTTCCCAATTTCATTTCAAGAAGTTGTCTGGTATCTGCATCAACAGATAATTCCTGTATTTTAGCGAGAAAGATTTTATGAATTTTTTCATATTCAGATTGGTATTTATCTGAAGCTTTTCGAACGTCAGCCAACATCTTTTCTGTTTCAGCATATTTTTGTTTTTTATCAATATCCAAACGGTCAACATTTAAAAAAGTATCCCATTTTGCAGCCTTTAGTTCTCTTAAATATTCATTACGCGCATTTACATTTTGAACCCAATAACTTAAAAGAAATTCTGAGACTTGCTTATAATGCCCTGCGAGCCGTTTATCATGAATATCGAGTTGTACAGGTTTAGACCAATCTTGAGCCTGTTCATAAAGTTCACTCATTTTTTCATTCATCACCACATCGAACATTTGGCTACTGTCTTTAGCTTGTTGCTGTTTAATATGTTGATAGGAAAAAAAGACAATACCTGCAATTACCACCAAACCTGCAATCGCAATCAAAATTCGGCGCATACACACCTCCTATTTCCATTCTTATAGTTTTGCTCTTTATAGTTATAAAATAGAGCTCTTACTTCTTTATATGTCATTTATTTCACAATACGCAACACTCTATTCGCTATTCAATGCTTTAAATCCTTGTACATCATCCCTATTATGATGAGTAATTAAAATTTATGAGATTCTCCCATGCGTGTTGATGTCTGGTCTGATGTAGTTTGTCCTTTTTGTTACATCGGCAAAAAACGCCTTGAGCATGTCGCGGCTGAAGCTGGCATTGAACTTGATATTCATTGGCATAGTTTCGAGTTAGATCCGAATGCGCCAGCGACCCACGACACTTCAAATACTGAGCGTTTAGCGAAAAAATATGGTCGTACCTATGAAGAGATGGAAGAAATGGAGCGCAACATTGCGGCCATGGCTGCCTCTGAAGGAATCGACTTCCAATGGCAAAAAGCCAACTCAGGCAATAGCTTTAACGCCCACCGTATTATTCACCTAGCTCAAAGTAAAGGCTTAGGTAACGAAGCAAAAGAAGCCTTTTTTCACGCTTATATGACTGAAGGTTTAGCTATTGGCGAACGCGAAGTCGTAGAAGAAATCGCTTCTCGTATTGGCCTAGATAATGCCGAAGTTGAATATGTACTCGATACAAATGAATTAGCTGACTTTGTTCGTCATGACGAAAAGATTGCGCATGAGCAACTTAATGTAACAGGCGTACCATTCTTTGTATTTGATCAAAGAATTGCGCTTGCAGGCGCACAACCTCGTGAAGTGTTTTTACAAGTCTTAGAACAAGCACAGCTGAAGGCAAATGCTGAAGAAATCGAGCAAGATGATGCTGCTGTTTGTAATGATGAAACATGTGATATTCCACAAAATAAACAGTCTTAATTGCAAAGTGTGAACAAATCGTATGTTTTATCATCGTTTTAGCAATAGAGCGTTCTAAAAAAAGAACTATTCAATTGCTTAAAATGCGTTTATGATTGCCACTTAGAATATTCGCGCTGTAATGTTCTGTTTTTTATGTGTTTAATGATCGGAATTTGAAGTTTCCTTGATCTAAAATCCCCCTAGTTTGGGGGATTTTTTTTGCTTAAAAATTCTCGCTAATAGCTTAAACTTTTTAAGTTATTTCAAATATGTAAGAAAAGTTAAATTTACTTAACTTTTGTGTCGTCCTCTTGATTTTATTAGAAAAATCAACAAAAGTGGCAATAACAACAAAACATAAAGATAGATATGAAAACATTTCACGTTATTACGTATCGGCAGCTTTTTGCACTTGTAACATTGGGATTTGGTTCTATATGCATGGCTCATGCAGAAGTAAATTCTTCTTCAACTCAACAAGTCAATGGTTCGTCATCTGGAGTACAAACCGAAGAAAATAAAGATGAAAATCTTTTAGATCAAATTCCAAGGTGGATTGATGCCACTCCAACGATTTTTCCGGAGCAGTCCAACGAACCAATTGTTCCACCTACCGAGCAGACCGAAGACCAGACCTGGTTTGACCGTAAGCAAAAGAAAATTCGAAATTGGGCCGATCACACTTCAGAAAAAATTGATAACTGGTTTGGTGAAGTCGACCCTCAAAAGCCTGCTTCGGCCACCATTCGAGTCATGATTGATAACTATTGGAACGAATATGATAACTTTGAAATTAAGCCAAGAATACGCGGTAAAATTAAACTCCCGACGCTAGAAAAACGCTTAAGCGTAGTATTTGGTGATGACTCTTTAGATAACGAATTTAATAATAGTCCAGCCAATATTAACCAGAACCCAAATCAAGATTCAAATAAGAAACTTGATACTAAACGAACACGAGATGATAACAGCTCAATCGCATTACGTTGGTCAAATTTCTCTAAAAAACTGCCGTTTGAAACAGATGCCGACTTAGGTATTCGTTCTGGAGACGACGTGTATGTTCGCTTAAAAGCATCAAGAGATTGGCAACTCCGTAATGACTTTAAGTTTTATGCTGAAGAAATTTATCGCTATGGCATTCATAGTGAAAATTATTTACGTACTAATTTGGAACTCACCCATGCTCGTCCAAATCAACCCATCTTATCAAATCAGTTCAGCCTAACTTATGCTGACGATCAAGATGATGATTTAACATGGGAAAACCGAGTTTTCCGTGAACATAGTTTCTTTGCAAATAACCGTTTTAACTATGGTATTTACACAGGTGGCTATTACAACGACAACGATTTACGCTTAAACAGTTGGGGGCCATTTGTATCATGGCGTCAGCCGCTCTTACGTGAGTGGTTCTTTGTACAAGGTGACGTCAACTACTTTAATGACCACCGTGAAGACCGTAACCATTTTGTCAGCACATTCTTACGTTTAGAAGCACTTTTCTAATTGAGCAAGATCACCTTGGAGGTTATCTCCAAGGTGATGAATAATAAAATACTTTTAAATAAAAATTTAAGCTTTTTCCCTTACAATACTGAGCTAACTTTTGATTCCTGATTTTCAGAAAAATGAATCAATTCTCTTCTTTGTCATTTGAATATAAATCTAAAGCTCTACTTTGTATTTATAGTTTAGGTATGTTGGTTTTAATCCCTCATACACAGCTTTTCTCTACGCCCTTAAAGCATCAACGCTCCACGAGACGCTCCCTACATCCGTCGAGCCTATTCATAAAAAGCAAAAGTCATTCTCTAACTTTTTCAAATTCACCATGTGAAGTAGAAAATAATAATGATTCAGATGCAGCACTCATTCAGGACCTGATGGCCGTGTTTGGAAATGATACGCTGTGGAACCGAGCAACCCAGCACAAACAACCTTATAAAACCTTGGGTAAGAAAAAGAAGAAAGCTTCAACACCCCATATTTCGATCAGCAACCCAATTACTGCAAGCTGGGATACGATTTCAACATGGATGCCTTTCGAAAATAATCTTGATTTAGGCTCAAATTCAGAAAGTGATGTTTATGTACAATTTCTTGCCAAAAAAAAATGGAATTTAAGACATAACATTAGCATAGATACCGAACAAGTCTTTCGCTATGGCTCAACCAGCCGAAACTATACTGAAACCACGCTAAACTTAACGCAAAAGATGCAAGACAACACCCTGTTTGCTAACAAATTTAATGTGAATAAGAGTGAAAATGAAGAATTCAACTGGGGCAATTGGACTTTTCAGCAATTTGAGTTCGTAAAAGATAATAGTCTGACTTACGGCATTTATAGTGGCGGTGTATATACTAAAAATGACATGCGGGTAAATAGTTGGGGACCTTATATTTCATGGCGCCAGCCCGTATGGCGAGATTGGATTTTTATGCAAAATGATCTTAATTTTTTTAATCATATTGATGATGACCCGAAACATCAGCTTAGTGTCCAAATGAATTTAGAAGCTAATTTTTAGCCAAAAATCATCAAGTTGTGGATAACTCTTTCTTTATCCACAAAAAAAGCCTCTGACAGTTCAGAGGCTTTTTTACATCAAATATTATTTCAACAATAAGCTATTAATACGCTTCACATAAGCTGCAGGGTCTTCTGGTAAACCACCTTCTGCAATCACAGCCTGATCAAAAATCACGTTTGCCAAGTCATCAAACTGCTCTGAACCTTCAAGTTTTTTCACTAAAGGATGCTCAGGGTTAATTTCTAAAATTGGCTTGATTTCAGGTACAGCTTGCCCTGCTTGTTTGAGCATACGAATAAGTTGAGGAGACAACTCACCTTCACTTGTTACTAAACACGCAGGAGAATCTACTAAACGGGTCGTTACACGTACTTCTTTAGTTTTAGCCTTCAATGAATCACTTAATTTCTCAACAACAGGTTTAAACTGTTCAGCCGCTTGCTCTAGTGCCTTTTTCTCTTCTGCATCTTGCAAGTCACCTAAATCAACAGCGCCTTTAGATACATTCTTTAATGGTGTACCGTCAAACTCATGAACAAAGTTCATTGCCCACTCATCAACACGCTCTGCCATTAACAATACTTCAATGCCTTTTTTCTTAAACAACTCCAACTGTGGAGAGTTTTTAGCAGCAGCTAAACTGTCAGCAGTAACATAATAAATGGCTTTTTGGCCTTCTTTCATGCGCGCTTTATAGTCTGCAAAAGAAGTTACCACTTCATCATTTGTTGAAGTTGCATAACGTAATAATTTTAAAATACGTTCGCGGTTACCAAAGTCTTCGCCCAAGCCTTCTTTCAGTACTGAGCCAAACTCAGTGTAGAAGGTCTTGAATTTTTCTTGGTCTTTTTCATCTTCTGATTTAGCCAAACCATCAAGCAAAGTGAGTACACGGCGTGCGTTACCTTCACGAATTGTTTTAACATCACGACTTTCTTGCAACAACTCACGGCTCACATTAAGCGGTAAATCGGCGCTGTCCACGACACCTTGAACAAAGCGTAAATAGTTTGGAATTAAATTATCCGCATCATCCATAATGAAAACACGTTTTACATACAGCTTAATTCCCGCTTTTGCTTCACGTGTAAAAATGTCATGTGGTGCTTTACTTGGAATATAAAGTAATTGGGTATATTCGGTGCTACCTTCAACACGGTTATGTGCCCAAGCCAGTGGTGCTTCGAAGTCATGAGTTAAGTTTTTATAGAACTCAACATATTGCTCTTCTGTCACTTCACTCTTGTTGCGTGTCCATAAAGCACTTGCAGAGTTAATCGCTTCCCATTCATCAGTCTTGACCATTTGGCCGCCTTTAGGCTCTTCACCTTCAGCAACCTCCTCTTCCTGCCAAACTTCTTTTTGCATTTCAATTGGCAAGCTAATGTGGTCAGAGTATTTATTAACGATTTGCTTAACTTTATAAGACTCTAAATAATCAAGCGCGTCATCACGCAGGTGAAGAATAATGTCAGTACCGCGTGAAGCTTTATCAATTTGCTGAACTTCAAACTCACCTGTGCCACCGCTGATCCAACGCACCCCTTCAGAAGCATCGAGACCTGCGCGGCGTGATTCAACTGTAATTTTATCGGCAACAATAAAACCTGAGTAGAAACCAACACCAAACTGACCAATCAACTGAGCATCCGCTTTCTGGTCGCCCGTTAATTTTGACATGAAGTCTTTAGTGCCTGATTTTGCAATAGTACCCAAGTTATCAATTGCTTCTTGTTGGCTTAATCCAATACCGTTATCAGAAATCGTTAAAGTTTTATCTTCTTTGTTTAAGCTGATGCGTACATGTAAGTCCGGATCATTTTCATAATATTCAGGATGATTAATTCCTTCAAAACGCAACTTATCACATGCATCAGATGCATTAGAGATAAGTTCACGTAAGAAAATTTCAGGGTTCGAATAGAGAGAATGCGTCACTAAATGTAAAAGCTGGGCTACTTCTGCTTGGAAACTATAATTTTGTGATGCTTGTTCACTCATAAATCACTCCTTAAATTTTGAAGTTTGTTTGTTCTCGAATGCTTTATGAATGGAGTACTTCTACAATTTTTCAATCCTGAATATTAAAAAATTTTTCTTTAATTAAAATGGACCATGACTTAGTACCCTATCTTGCAAGATAGAGTCCAATTGTTGTTGTCTCTGCTGATAAGCTTTAGAAATACAACTTACATTAGCTGCACAAGCATTCCTTTTTTTTAACCACTGCTGCTGTGTATCTTTTTGATTATCACGGCCACCCATTGGCAATGCATGTAAAACAATTTGATATGTTGTTGCCATTTTGACATCAGCATCATTTAAAGAACGATTTTTGCAAATACTCAGCTCAGTCTTAGTTTTTGCAGCATCACAGGAAAAACTAGCAGCCTGTACATTATGAGCAAGAGTGATGCCACTAAAAAGTGCTAGACCTATGGCAAATTTTCTATTCATGAGGTTATTCCTTTAAAAATATATAAAAAATAGTTTAAAAATAAAGACCAAAAGAATATGTATAAAACTGTCTGTTTTATGCTTTTTTTAGTGAGAGCAATAAAATAAAAAACCTCACATAAAATCTATGTGAGGTGCCTGAGTCTAGGTTTGTTATTATATTTTTTCTATTTATTATTATGCTTAAAATTTATAGCTATAACCTAAAGTGTAAACAAACGGATTAATATCCAAGTCAAATTTAGCACCATTTGTTAAAGTAACTTCTGGGCTAATATCCGCATAGCGAACATCTACAAATACCCCCCAATTTTTCGCATCAGCAGGTTGGAAGTTAAAACCAACTTGTCCAGCTACACCAAAATCTTCTTTTACTTTGTCAGCAACACCTTGTTCATCCCAAGGAATAAATGCTGTCGCCCCGATACCAATATACGGTGTGAAACGAGTTGAGTTTTTAAAATGATATTTTGCGGTAATTGTCGGAGGTAATTGTTTAATACGTGCTACATTTTTACCGTCTAATAAAACATCATGATTAACCGGCGCTGCTAATAATAATTCTGCCGAAAAAGGTGATTCACCAAAAAAGTATTCAACTGATGGTGTAAATGCATATTCATGATCAGCTTTTACTACACCTAAAGCAGTTGTTGTATCGTCAGATGGAGCAATAACACTACCCCCAAATTTTACTTGCCAATTACCAGCAAAAGTAAATGAAGACATCCCCATTAATGCAATAATCAAAGCTTTTTTGAACACGTTAATATCTCCAACCTTATTTATATTTATAATAAACATTTATTTTAAATTGATGCAACACCCATTATAAAATTATTTTTATATTTATTTTTAAATAACTGTTTTAAATAAAAATATATATTAACCAACCATTTTAATTGGTTTTTATCCCAACTTAATTAATCAGAATTATTTTATATAACCAACCTTTTTAATATACTTTAAATTCCGAGTATTTTAATATAATTTATTTTAAATACATATTTTATTTAGAGCATAAAAAAACCTTCTCAATGCTTATCTTAAGATAATTATTAAGAAGGTTTTAATTTAATATATTATAAAAAACTTATAAAACCATGGCTGCAATCCAACCAAAAACTAACAATGGAATATTAAAGTGGATAAATGTTGGAATGACGGTATCCCAAATATGGTCATGTTGTCCATCGATCCCTAAACCAGCTGTTGGTCCTAAGGTAGAATCGGAAGCTGGAGATCCAGCATCACCTAAAGCCGCAGCTGTACCAATCAATGCAATTGTCGCTAATGGCGAAAAACCAAACTGTACACATAAAGGTACATAAATAACTGCTAAAACAGGCACACTTGAAAAAGATGAACCAATACCAATCGTGACAAATAAACCAATACTCAGCATTAAGAAAGCCGCGAGCGCACGATTATCACCAATGATTTCAACCACCCCTTTAACCAGTTGATTGATATCTCCTGTATGCGTCATGACTGAAGCGAAACCGGCGGCAGAGATCATAATAAAGCCTACTAGAGCCATCATTCGCATGCCTTGTACAAAGACATCATCTGCATCTTGCCATTTAAAAATGCCGGCTGTAGACAGAACCGCAAAGCCTACTAAACCACCCAAAATCATTGAGCCGGAATAAAGCTGTGCAACTAAAGTGAGACCTATAGCCAGTAAAGCCATAAAAATTGTTTTTTTCGCAATTACAGGGCCTTGCTCTGCTTCGTGTTTAAGTTCTTCTGCATCTGCTTTTAGATCTACTGTTTCATCTTGCGCTGTTGCACGCAGAGGTTTGTCTAAATCAATGGTAGCTACAGGGGTAATGGCACGGTCCGCATAAATTCTTGGCTTACGGTAACTAATAAATACTGCAACCAAAGTACCTAAAACCATACCTAAAACTGGAATAGCCATGCCAATTGGCATCATCCCACGTTCTACATGCAAACCATAAGCAGCACCGATTTTGTTGATATTCCCCATCAAAATTTGTTCAAGGAAAATCGCACCAAAGCCAACGGGTAGAAAAATATAAGTACCTACTAAACCTAAAGTCAGGACACAAGCTGCTGCACGGCGGTCTAGTTTTAAATGATTCATGACTCGTAATAATGGCGGCACCAGTACAGGAATAAACGCGATATGAACCGGTATGAGGTTTTGAGAGAAAATGGCAGCAATAAGTAAAATACCTAAGAGTAAATATTTTACTTTGGTTTCACGGCTTTTCCCCGCTTCCATTCCCAACAGACCAATAAGTTTATGAGCAAGCAGGTCGGGTAAACCCGATTTAGAGAGAGCGAGTGCAAATGCACCTAATACAGCATAAGCGAGAGCAACTTCGGCTCCATCACCCAGACCAGCATTAAAAGCTTCAACTGTTTGAGAAAGACTTAAACCCGCGACAAGACCACCAACAATGGCAGAGACCACTAATGTCAATACGACAGAAACGCGTGCTAGTGATAGTAAAAACATCACAGCAATCGCCACAACAACAGCATTCATGAACAAATTCAGAACAAAACAAAAGGCGATATTCTATCAGATTCACATCTACGAAGCCGAAAATATCGCCAAATTATCAGTTTTGTAAATTAAACAGTCACTTATTAACTTTGTGATTCGATGAACTGACGAATATGTCCTGCCACTTTTTCAGCCTGACTCAGAATCGCCCAATGGTTTGCTTCAAGCTCAACATACTCAAAGTTTTCAACCCATTTTGGCATTGCTTCCGTAATATATTCAGGACTCACAAAAGTATCGTATTTTAAAATTATTGCTTTGACTGGACACTGTGCATAACGCTGGCGAGGAGTTGTTAAGCGAGAAATAAAATTCGCACGATATAAATTAATCCCGTATTTACCATCAGCAGAAATATTACTATTTAACGGTAAATTATCTTTTCTCTCTAAGTCTTTTAATATTTTGCCCCATTTTTCTGGAGTAAAAAGAGACCACACCGTCGGAGCAATTAATGGTAAATGGAAAGCACCGATATACCATGATTTTGTTAGTATTTTTAAGATTTTTGCAGGAGTCGTTTTAAATTTATCTCTTAAGAACAGCGCAGCATGATCTAAACAAGGACCAGAAATGGTTGTATAAGAGAGTAAACGGCCTTTAAATTTAGGTTCAGTTGCAGACTCCCAAGACTGAATTGATCCCCAATCATGGGCAGCCATATGGAACTGTCGATTTGGGAGTACTTCATCGACGACTTCTTGTAAGTCTAAAGATAAACGTTCTAAACGATAATCCCGTATTCGTTTAGGAATAGATGACAAACCCGCTCCACGGACATCATAAGTAACAATATAAAAATCATTGATTAAATGCTCAATGACCGATTCCCATACTTCCTGATTATCTGGATAACCATGTACTAAAACTAATGGAGTATTTTTCTCATCACCCCAAGCCTTAGCGCATAGAGTTTGTTGATCACTTGTTGTTACTGTATAAATCTTTGGCTGCATAATCATTTCCTATTTTGTTTTTCAATCGATCATGTCGTTAATCGGATAAAGCATTGCCATCAATATAAAAAAGATGATACTTATCTAGTATGACCAGTGTTGCAATAAAAAAAATTGACTATTATGGCTATTTTAAAAAAACTTCAGAACATTCCCTCAATTTCTAAATTCTTATTTAATTATTATCCTCCCTACCGTGGTGCAGGGATTCATATTGAAATCATGAATTTAGAGCTTTGTCATGTTCGCGTAAAAATGCCACTGACCTGGAAAAACCAAAATCTGGTAGGTACTCATTTTGGGGGTAGTCTTTATTCTATGGTTGATCCATTTTATATGCTGATTCTTATGCATCACCTTGGATCAAAATATATAGTTTGGGATAAAGCGGCTGAGATTAATTTTTTATCGCCTGGGCGAAGCACTGTTTATGCTGATATTCGAGTTGATTTAGCAGAAATTGAACAGATTCGAGAACTTGCCGAGAACTATGCTCCAGTGCTTAGAACATATCATTTAAATATTTTTGATGAATCAGGTGTGAGAATTGCTGAAGTGCAAAAGACGCTATACATCCGTAGAAAAAAGGCAAAAGCCTTATACCCATAAAAATAAGTGCCTAAAGGCACTTATTTTTATTTTAGTAAATTCTAACGCTTTTCTTCAATCGCAGCGCCGGCACCACCACCAAGTGCACCACCAATCGCAGCGCCTGTGTCACCACCAAAAATGGCTTTCCCTACTACAGATCCAATACCGGCACCGATAGCACTACTTGTTGTGGAACTCTTATTACTACCTTTAGCATTCGCACCTACACCCGCACCAGCTGCTGCACCTACACCAGCGCCTAGCCCGCCACCAACATGGTTACCGACACCACCACCAACAGCACCGCCTAATGCCGCTGCACCAATACGCTGATCAGATGGACTCATATTCTGACAACCAGTGAACATGAATGCAGATAACATTAAAGTAGAAATTAAACCAATTGTTTTTTTCATGACCATACTCACTCCATTGTGCTCTAATCAAAGCATAATCTTCTTTTATGAGGAATTTGATCAGTTTATGTTATCGCACTGTGGCAATAGATTGATATTTTGTAAAAGCATTCTAGGTCTAGTTATTATTTAAATTTCAATCTAATAAGCAAAGAAAATAGAAGCTCTTATTTTACAAAGAGCTTCTAGTTTAAATATATTTAAAGGTACTTTTAGTATTTCCCTTTTTTCTCTTCATAGGCCGCGCCCGCACTACCACCAAGTGCACCACCTGCAGCAGCACCAGCATCACCACCAATCACTGCACCACCTAAGATTGCACCAACACCGGCACCAATTGCACTGTTACGTACAGTTTTACTGTTAGACCCTTTTGCATTTGCTGCAACGCCTGCGCCAAGAGCTGCCCCTAAACCTGCACCAATATTACCGCCCACATGTTTACCTACCGCCCCCCCTGCACCGCCACCAATAGCTGCAGAACCAATACGTTTACTTTCTGGACTTGCATTTTGGCAACCTACAAATAGAGTGGTTGACATCAGACCCACACCTGCAATCATCATCATTTTTTTCATTGAAAGCTACTCCTCTACTCAGTTGTGCCTAGGATAGTATGCTTTCATGAAGAGTTTTTTCTCATTAAGTAATAGATTAAGAGTGCTTTAATAGACTTTTGTAAAAATAGCTTATTTTTTCCACAAAAAAGACGCCCTAAGGCGTCTTTTTAATAGAACTTTAAGCTTAGAATTGTTCTGAGTTTAAAGCTTGGCTAAATGCTTGGTCTACTTCGCTGAAGTCATTATGAAGCTCATGTTCTGCAGCTTCTGCTTCTTGACGACGACGTTCTAAATGGTATGCAAGACCAGTACCAGCTGGAATCAAGCGACCCACTACAACGTTCTCTTTCAAGCCGCGTAAATCATCTTCTTTACCTGTTACAGCCGCTTCAGTTAACACACGAGTTGTTTCCTGGAACGATGCAGCAGAGATGAACGAGTCAGTAGAAAGCGATGCTTTCGTAATACCCATCAATTGACGTTCAAACTTCGCAGGGAACTTGTTCTGAGCCAAGACAGCTTGGTTCTCTTGAACAACGCGGATGTAATCCACTTGTTCGCCTTTAATGAAGCTTGTATCACCACCATCGATGATATCAACTTTACGCAACATTTGACGTACGATAACTTCAATGTGCTTATCGTTGATTTTTACACCTTGGAGACGGTAAACGTCTTGAACTTCGTTCACGATGTAGTTAGTTAAAGCAACTTCGCCTTTCAAGCGTAAGATGTCATGTGGGTTTTGTGGACCATCAGAAATGGTTTCACCACGGTTCACATGTTCACCTTCAAACACGTTGATTTGACGCCATTTTGGAATCAACTCTTCGTAAATTTCAGAACCGTCATCTGGAGTAATTACTAAACGGTTCTTACCTTTAGTCTCTTTACCAAAGCTTACGATACCAGACACTTCTGCCAAGATCGCGTGTTCTTTCGGCTTACGTGCTTCGAACAAGTCAGCAACACGTGGAAGACCACCGGTAATATCACGAGTACGTGAAGATTCTTGTGGTACACGACCAATAACGTCACCCACACCAATTGTTTCGCCATCACGAACGGTAACAATTGTGTTTTGTGGCAAGAAGTAGAACTGTTCGCCGCCATCAGCCGTATCCAATACGATTGCTGGACGTAAATCTTTACCAGAAGCAGGACGTGCTGTTACAGGCAAGATTTCAACAGTTGTCATACCAGTTGCATCATCAGTTTTCGATGTTGCAGTTACACCATCAGCGATTTGGCTGAAACGTGCTTTACCAGCAACTTCTGTTACTAATGGATGTGTATGCGGATCCCAAGTCGCAACGATACCACCTGCCTCAACGACTTCACCATCTTTCAACAAGATGCTTGCACCGTAAGGAAGTTTATAACGCTCACGCTCACGACCTAACTCATCGGCAATACCAATTTCACCTGAACGTGAAACTGAAACCAAGTGACCTTTCGCGTGTTGTACAGTTTTCACGTTGTGGAAACGTACAGTAC
Source organism: Acinetobacter nosocomialis (assembly GCF_041021905.1). Lineage (NCBI taxonomy): Bacteria > Pseudomonadati > Pseudomonadota > Gammaproteobacteria > Moraxellales > Moraxellaceae > Acinetobacter > Acinetobacter nosocomialis. The sequence continues at coordinate 341,886 of NZ_CP157432.1, read as the reverse complement.
CTTTGTTACGTACTTGAACACTGTTTGCAGCAGAAGTTCGGCTCGCAGCACCACCTACGTGGAACGTACGCATCGTTAACTGTGTACCTGGCTCACCAATTGATTGCGCAGCCATTACACCTACTGATTCACCTGGGTTCACCAAGTGACCACGTGCAAGGTCACGACCATAACAACGAGCACATACACCGAATGTAGATTCACATGCGATTACTGAACGTACTTTAACTTCATCGACACCAGCCTCTTCAAGCTGAGCTGCGATTTTCTCGTCAATTAACGTACCGCGAGGTAATACAACTTCATCATCAGAAGCACGACGTACATCTTCAGCAGTTACACGACCTAATACACGGTCACGTAATGGCTCGATGACATCACCACCTTGAATGAATGGAGTCATTACTAGGCCGCCATTTGTACCACAATCAGGCTCAGTAATTACCAAGTCTTGTGCTACGTCTACAAGACGACGAGTCAAGTAACCAGAGTTCGCTGTTTTCAATGCTGTATCGGCCAAACCTTTACGCGCACCGTGTGTAGAAATAAAGTACTGAAGTACTGTTAAACCTTCACGGAAGTTCGCTTTAATTGGTGTCTCAATAATCGAGCCATCCGGTTTTGCCATCAAACCACGCATACCAGCAAGCTGACGAATCTGCGCCGCACTACCACGGGCACCAGAGTCAGACATCATATAGATGCTGTTGAATGATTTTTGCTTCTCATCTTCACCTTGTTTGTTTTTCACAAGTGTGTAAGACAAGTTATCCATCATCGCTTTAGCAACTTGGTCGTTTGTACGCGCCCAAATATCGACAACTTTGTTATAACGCTCACCAGCAGTTACGAAACCTTGTTCGAACTGTTGTTCGATTTCACGAACTTCTGTTTCAGCTTTATCAATAATTGTGTGCTTAGTAGGTGGAATTAACATGTCTTCCATACCTACAGATACACCTGAACGAGTCGCTTGACGGAAGCCCAAGTACATTAACTGGTCAGCGAAAATAACTGTATCTTTCAAACCAAGTTTACGGTAGCAAGAGTTGATTAACTTCGAGATGTTCTTTTTAGTCATCTCAAGGTTGATCATGTCAAAGCTTAAACCTTCTGGAACAACTTCCCAAAGTAAGCAACGACCTGGTGTCGTATCAACAATAATAGTTTGCTGTTCACGCTCACCATTTTCATTGATAACAGTTTGATGCACACGTACTTTAACACGAGCATGAATCGCAACTTGACCAGTTGCAAGTGCACGGTTTACTTCGTGAGTATCCGCAAACACCATGCCTTCACCTTTAGCATTTACTGCATCACGTGTGATGTAGTAAAGACCCAAGACAACGTCCTGAGAAGGAACGATAATTGGCTCACCGTTTGCTGGTGACAAGATGTTGTTTGTTGACATCATCAATGCACGAGCTTCTAACTGTGCTTCAAGTGTCAATGGAACGTGTACCGCCATTTGGTCACCATCGAAGTCGGCGTTAAACGCAGCACAAACGAGTGGGTGAAGACGGATTGCCTTACCTTCAATAAGAATAGGTTCAAATGCTTGAAGACCTAAACGGTGAAGTGTTGGCGCACGGTTCAACATTACTGGATGTTGACGAATTACAGATGCAAGAACGTCCCAAACTTCCGGAGTCTCACGCTCAACCATTTTCTTCGCAGCTTTAATGGTTGTTGCCTGACCTGAAGCTTGTAATTTCGCGAAAATGAATGGCTTGAATAATTCAAGTGCCATTTTCTTCGGAAGACCACATTGGTGAAGACGTAAAGTAGGACCTACAGTAATTACCGAACGACCAGAGTAGTCAACACGCTTACCTAACAAGTTCTGACGGAAACGACCTTGTTTACCTTTGATCATGTCTGCCAAAGATTTTAATGGACGTTTGTTAGAACCAGTAATTGCACGACCACGACGACCGTTATCAAGCAACGCATCTACAGACTCTTGTAACATACGTTTTTCGTTACGTACGATGATGTCCGGCGCTGCAAGGTCAAGAAGACGCTTCAAACGGTTGTTACGGTTAATTACACGACGATATAAATCGTTCAAGTCAGAAGTCGCGAAACGACCACCTTCAAGTGGAACTAATGGACGTAAATCTGGTGGAAGCACCGGAAGTACATTCATTACCATCCATTCTGGCTTGTTGTTCGAGTCTTTGAATGCTTCCATCAATTTCAAGCGTTTAGATGCTTTTTTCAACTTCGTTTCAGAAGTTGTTTGAGGAATTTCTTCACGTAAACGAGCAATCTCAGCTTCAAGATCAATGTCTTTCAACAAGTCTTGAACTGCTTCCGCACCCATTTTTGCAACGAACTCGTCACCGTGCTCTTCTAAAGCTGTAAAGTATTCTTCGTCATTAAGAAGTTGATACTTTTCGAAAGGCGTCATGCCAGGATCAGTAACAACATATGATTCGAAATACAATACACGTTCGATATCACGAAGTGTCATATCAAGTAATAAACCGATACGGCTAGGTAACGATTTTAAGAACCAGATATGCGCAACTGGAGAAGCAAGTTCAATGTGACCCATACGTTCACGACGAACTTTCGCTGTAGTTACTTCAACGCCACATTTTTCACAAATGACGCCTTTGTATTTCATACGCTTGTATTTACCACACAAGCATTCGTAATCTTTTACTGGACCAAAGATTTTGGCACAGAATAAACCGTCACGTTCTGGCTTGAACGTACGATAGTTGATCGTCTCAGGTTTTTTAACTTCACCATGAGACCATGACTTAATCATTTCTGGTGACGCAAGACCAATACGGATACGGTCAAACTCAACTGGCGCATGACCATCTGAATCCGTTTTCTTACGCATGATATCGAGCAAGTCTTTCAATTTTTTTCTCCGTGTGTCGGGAAGCCTCGCTTACCCGACTGGGTCACAAATATTGTTTTTTCCTAAAAAATCGTGAGTCTTACGACTTAATCACCATTTTTCAGTTCAATGTTGATACCTAAAGAACGGATCTCTTTGGTCAATACGTTGAACGATTCAGGCATACCCGGATCCATATAATGGTTACCATCTACAATATTCTTATAGATGCGAGTACGGCCTTCAACGTCATCCGATTTCACTGTGAGCATTTCTTGGAGTGTATATGCTGCACCGTATGCTTCAAGTGCCCATACTTCCATCTCACCGAAACGCTGACCACCGAATTGTGCTTTACCACCAAGCGGTTGTTGTGTAACTAATGAGTAAGAACCAGTTGAACGCGCATGCATCTTGTCATCAACTAAGTGGTTCAACTTCAACATGTACATGTAACCAACAGTTACTGGACGGTCAAACTGTTCACCTGTACGTCCATCAAACAATACTGTTTGACCTGTACGTGAAATGTCAGCCAACTCAAGTAAATCTTTAATTTGACTTTCTTCAGCACCATCAAATACAGGAGTAGCCAAAGGAACACCAGCACGCAAGTTGCCTGAAAGTGCTAGGATTTCATCATCAGTCAAGCTATCAAGATCTTCTTGCTCGCCACCGACTTTGTTATAAATCTTGTCTAAGAATTCACGTAGTTCTAAAACTGTACGCTGTTCTTTCAACATTTTTTCGATTTTGTCACCAAGCCCTTTAGCCGCCATACCCAAGTGAGTCTCGAGAATCTGACCCACGTTCATACGAGATGGTACGCCCAACGGGTTCAATACGATATCTACAGGTACACCGTTCGCATCGTGTGGCATGTCTTCAACAGGTAAGATGTTAGAAACAACACCCTTGTTACCATGACGACCAGCCATCTTATCACCAGGCTGAATACGACGTTTAACAGCTAAGTAAACTTTAACAACTTTCAATACGCCAGTTGTTAACTCATCACCTGTTGCAAGCTTACGTTTCTTCTCAGCGAATTTCTCATCGATTTCTGCGCTCTTCTCTTTCAAGAACACTTGAATCTGAGTTAAACGCTCAGCGATTGCTTCATCTGTCGGTTGAATTTCAAGTAAATCAACAAGCTCTAAACCAGACAATAAATCTTCAGAAAGTTTATCGCCACGTTTAGTTGAACCACCGCCATTAGACTCTTGGCCTTTAAGTAAACGGATTACACGTTCACGAGCCGCTTCTTCGAAGATTTTATATTCTTCTTTCAAGTCTTTACGATAAGAATCAAGCTGTGCTTTTTCAATCGCTAATGCACGGTCATCTTTCTCTAAGCCATCACGAGTGAAGACTTGAACGTCGATAACTGTACCTTTAGTACCAGATGGAACACGTAAAGATGAATCTTTAACGTCAGCAGCTTTTTCACCAAAGATTGCACGAAGCAATTTTTCTTCAGGAGTTAACTGAGTTTCGCCTTTAGGGGTTACTTTACCAACTAAGATGTCACCAGCAGTAACTTCAGCACCGATATAAACGATACCTGATTCATCAAGTTTAGAAAGCGCAGCTTCACCTACGTTAGGAATATCGGCAGTAATTTCTTCTGCACCTAACTTAGTATCACGTGCCACACATGACAATTCTTGAATATGAATAGAAGTTAAACGGTCTTCTTGAAGAACACGCTCAGATAATAAGATCGAGTCTTCATAGTTGTAACCATTCCATGTCATGAACGCTACACGCATGTTTTGACCAAGCGCAAGTTCACCCATGTCTGTTGACGGACCATCTGCCAAGATGTCACCACGAGCAACTTTGTCGCCCAAATTCACGATAACATTTTGGTTAATACAAGTATTTTGGTTCGAACGTGTATATTTGATGAGGTTATAGATATCTACACCTGCCTCACCTGCAACCATTTCATCTTCGTTTACACGAATAACGATACGAGAAGCATCTACATATTCAATTGCACCACCACGGTTTGCGATTACACACACACCCGAATCACGTGCTACATTCGCTTCCATACCAGTACCAACAAGAGGCTTGTCAGCACGTAAAGTAGGAACAGCCTGACGTTGCATGTTCGAACCCATCAATGCACGGTTCGCGTCATCGTGTTCAAGGAATGGAATAAGTGATGCAGCAACAGATACAACCTGCTGTGCAGAAACGTCCATATGCGTCACTTTTTCAGGTGGCATACGTACGAATTCACCTTGGTGACGAACAGAAACAAATTCTTCTGTTAAGTTGCCATCTTTATCTACTGCTGAGTCGGCCTGTGCAATAACAGTACCTACTTCTTCAATTGCAGATAAATATTCAACATCATCAGTTACACGACCATCTACAACTTTACGGTATGGTGTTTCCAAGAAACCGAAGTCATTCGCTTTTGCATATACAGAAAGCGAGTTAATCAAACCAATGTTTGGACCTTCAGGTGTTTCAATTGGACACACACGACCATAGTGAGTTTGATGTACGTCACGTACTTCAAAGCCTGCACGTTCACGTGTTAAACCACCTGGGCCAAGCGCAGATACACGACGCTTATGTGTAATCTCAGATAATGGGTTGTTTTGGTCCATGAACTGAGATAACTGGCTTGAACCAAAGAATTCTTTGATTGCAGCAGCAACTGGCTTAGCATTAATCAAGTCTTGTGGAGACAAGTTATCAGTTTCTGCTTGGCTTAAACGCTCTTTAACAGCACGCTCAACACGTACTAAACCAACACGGAATTGGTTCTCTGTCATTTCACCAACAGAACGTACACGACGGTTACCTAAATGGTCGATATCGTCTACTTCGCCTTTACCGTTACGGATTTCAACCAACGTACGTAATACATCGATGATATCTTCGTGCGATAAAATACCTTCAACTTCACGAGATTTTTGATCAGTGCCAACTTCGTAAGGACGACCTAGACGACGGTTGAACTTCATACGACCTACTGGAGATAAGTCATAACGCTCAGAAGAGAAGAATAAGTTATTGAATAGGTTTTCAGCAGCTTCTTTTGTTGGCGGCTCGCCTGGACGCATTACTTTGTAGATTTCTACTAATGCTTCTTCACGTCCCGCTGTTGTGTCTGCACGCAATGTATCAGCAACAAATGAACCACGGTCGATGTCGTTCGTGAATAGGATGTTAAATTGTTTAACACCACCTTCTGCCAACTTCACCATTACTTCATGGCTTAACAACGTATTTGCAGCAATTACTTCACCATCACGTAAAGTAATATCTTCAGCCGTAATACGTTCATATAAGTACTCATCAGGAACTGAAAGTTTAGTTAAACCTGCAGCTTCCATTTGACGTACGTGACGCGCATTAATACGTTTGCCTTGCTCAACAATGACTTTACCTTCATTGTCAGCAATATCAAATTGAGCCATTTCACCACGTAAACGCTCAGGAACAAGGTCAATTTGATAGCTGCCCATGTCAAGATACACAGGTACTTTTTCGTAGAACAAATTCAAGATTTGTTCATTGTTATAACCTAGTGCACGTAACACAACAGTAGCAAGTAATTTACGACGACGGTCAATACGTACGTAAACAAGGTCTTTTGCATCAAATTCAAAGTCTAACCATGAACCACGGTAAGGAATGATACGTGCTGAATACAACACTTTACCACTTGAGTGAGTCTTACCTTTATCATGGTCAAAGAATACGCCTGGTGAACGGTGTAATTGAGATACGATTACACGCTCAGTACCATTGATAACAAAGGTACCGTTTTCAGTCATGAGTGGAATTTCACCCATATAGACTTCTTGTTCACGTACGTCTTTAATTGATTTAGTTTCGCGATCTTTAATAATCAAACGAATTTTAACGCGCATTGGTGCCGCATAAGTCGAACCACGAAGAATACATTCGCGTACATCGAACTCAGGTTTACCAAGGCTATACTCAACAAATTCTAAAGCAGCATTGCCAGAATAACTTTCGATAGGAAAAACTGAACGAAATGCGGCTTGGAGACCGATATCTTCGCGGTTTTTTGGAGTTTTGCCATCTTGCAAGAATGTTCTGTACGAATCGACCTGAATCGATAGTAAGTACGGTGCATCCATTACTTGGGGCAATTTACCAAAATTCTTACGGATCCGTTTCTTTTCGGTATATGAGTATGCCATCTGGAGTCCTCGGAAAGTAAACTAAGCCCGCCTGCAGAACGGGCTCAGAAGGAATTACGCAGGCCGATATGGCCACCACTGTTTACAAATGCTGCAATTTTTAGTGGTATAAAAACGCTTAACAATATTTTTAAAAAAGAAAAATATTGGTAAACATTTGAAATTTCTTGTTTTATTTAGATTTTTCTAAAAATCAAACAAAACTAACAAAAATCGAGCCGATTATTGTAACGCAAAAAGGCTGATGACCCAAGAGCCATCAGCCATTTTATGGAGCCGATTTAAAAACCGACTCCTTTTACAATTACTTAAGTGTAACTGTAGCACCAGCTTCTTCAAGTTTCTTCTTAAGTTCTTCGCCTTCTTCTTTAGAAACGCCTTCTTTAAGAACTTGAGGAGCACCTTCAACTAGGTCTTTAGCTTCTTTAAGACCAAGGCCAGTTGCTTCACGAACTGCTTTAATAACAGCTACTTTGTTAGCACCGAAAGAAGTCAACTCAACGTTGAATTCAGATTGTTCTTCAGCAGCTGCAGCAGCGCCACCAGCTGGAGCAGCAACAGCAACAGCTGCAGCTGAAACGTTGAATTTCTCTTCGAAAGCAGAAATTAATTCAACAAGTTCAAGAACAGTTTTTTCAGCAACTGCGTTTAAGATTTCTTCGTTAGTTAAAGCCATGAGAATAACTCCAAATGGATATTGAATGGTGTGTAAAATTGATTAAGCAGCTTCTGACTCGTTTTTCTCTTTGAGCGCTGTAATGAGGCGACCCAATTTCGAAATAGGAGCTTGAAGAACAGAGGCAAGCATAGTAAGCGCTTTCTCTTGGTTTGGAAGATTAGCAATTACGCTAACATCAGCACCTTGATAAACTTTGCCGTCAAATGCAGCAGCTTTTAATTCAAATGCTTTGTTAGTTTTTGCAAATTCTTCAAACAAGCGTGCAGCTGCACCCATGTCATCTTCAGAAGTTGAAAAACCTAGAATTGTTGGACCAACAAGGTTGTCGTTCAAGATATCAAATTGAGTACCTTGGAATGCGCGCTTAGCCAAAGTGTTACGTACGATACGTGTAGTTACACCTAACTTACGAGCTTCAACACGAAGTGTTGTTAATTGCTCTACGCTTAAACCTTGATAGTCAGCAACAACGGCTGCAAACGCTTTAGAAGCAACTTCACTTACTTCTGAAACGATCTGTTTTTTGTCTTCGATAAGAAGAGCCATTGTAAAACCTCCTAAGGTGATTTATGCACCCAATGGGCACACTCCCAATTCGTAAGCCTTTCGACTTACACGCGGAGGAGGAACAAATCACACCACCGCGTCTACGCAGGCTGGATTATTAAGAAAAGCCGCTATCCGAAAATAACGCCTTCTCGCCTGAGGTCTTTGACGCTGATAAATTCTCATTCATCAATTCAAAGTCCGCCTGATAAGCAAGAGTCAAAGCGTTGCTTTAACTGCGCAAAAATAGAAACTTATTTCTATTTTTGCTACCTACTCAATCAGGACTTTAAAATTCTGTACAGAACTAAGTTAAAACTTAGTTAGAAACGTTGTTTACATCAACAGTAAGACCAGGACCCATAGTTGAGCTCAAAGTGATCTTTTTGATGTATACACCTTTAGAAGTTGCAGGTTTTAACTTTTTCAAGTCAGCAACTAAAGTTTCAACGTTTTGACGGATTGCAGCAGCATCAAAGCCAACTTGACCAATCGCAGCGTGGATAATACCCGCTTTGTCTACACGGTAACGAGCCTGACCAGATTTCGCGTTTTTAACAGCATTCGCAACATCAGGAGTTACAGTACCTACTTTAGGGTTTGGCATTAAACCACGTGGACCAAGAATTGTACCGAGCTTACCAACAACACGCATAGCGTCTGGAGCAGCGATCACAACATCAAAGTCAAGGTTTCCACCTTGGATGCTTTCAGCAAGGTCATCAAAACCTACAACATCAGCACCAGCTTCTTTAGCAGCTTCTGCTTGAGCGCCTTGAGCAAATACAGCTACACGTACAGTTTTACCAGTACCTGCAGGTAATGTAGTCGCACCACGAACAACCTGATCAGATTTACGTGGATCTACACCAAGGTTTACAGAGATGTCTAAAGATTCTTTGAACTTTGCAGCAGGTAAGCTGTTAAGAACCTGTACTGCTTCTTCCAAAGTGTAAACTTTGTTTGCTTCTACAGCAGCAGCAATGGCTTTTTGACGTTTAGTTAACTTTGCCATGTCTTATAGCTCCACTTCCAAGCCCATAGAACGTGCAGAACCAGCAATGGTACGAACACGCGCGTCTAAATCAGCACCAGTTAAGTCTGGTTCTTTAGTAGTCGCGATTTCTTCTAATTGAGCACGAGTCAACTTACCAACTTTAGTTTTGTTAGGTACAGATGAACCCTTTTGGATACCAGCAGCTTTCTTAAGAAGAATAGAAGCTGGAGGAGTTTTCATGATGAATGTGAACGACTTGTCGTTGTACACAGTAATCACTACAGGAATTGGAAGACCTGGTTCAACTTTTTGTGTAGCAGCATTGAATTCTTTACAGAATGCCATGATGTTTACACCACGTTGACCTAGTGCAGGACCAATTGGTGGAGATGGATTTGCTTTACCAGCTGGAACTTGCAGCTTGATATAGCCGTCAATCTTCTTAGCCATTTTAAAATACCTCTGGGTACAGGCGCCGTTAGGCTCCCCAATTTCTACGTAACAACACTGTTACAACAACAATGCCCGATAAAATCGGGCGCTTTTCAACCAATTAAGATTAAATCGTTTTTTCGACTTGGCGAAATTCGAGTTCAACCTGAGTTGGTCGATTAAACACGTTAATCGTCAACGTTAAACGTGACTTGTCGTATTGAACCTCTTCCACCACACCTTTAAAGTCTGTGAATGGACCGTCAATAACGAGTAATTCTTCACCTGGTTCAAACATCGTCTTAGGACGTGGAGCTTCACCAGTATTACGTACACGCGCAAGAATCGCATCTGCTTCACGTTGAGTGATTGGCGCAGGTTTTTCAGGTGTACCCCCGATAAAACCTAATACTTTTGGACATTCTTTAACAATGTGCCAAGTATCATCATTCATTTCCATTTCAACTAACACATAGCCAGGAAAGAATTTACGCTCAGATTTACGTTTCTTACCATCCTTCATTTCTACCACTTCTTCGGTAGGAACTAGGACATCACCAAAGCTATCGGCAACAGCGCTACGCTGGATTCGTTCTGTAAGTGAACGCATCACTTGTTTTTCATAACCAGAGTAGGCATGAATAATGTACCAACGTTTCATAGCTCTTTTACCCGATAATCAACTTAATTAACCAACCCAAACCATAGTCGAAGCACCATAATACTAACGATGCAACAACTACAACCAATAGAACTTGCCACGATGTAGTGACTGTTTCTTGTTTTGTTGGCCAAGTTACTCGACGCAATTCGACTCGTGCATCTTTCAGCAAACGAACGAAGCCTTTACCTTGATGGGTGGCGTATAATAAACCTAAAGCCACAACGATACAAGCAAAAATTACCCCAACGCGCACCCATACATTATTTGCAGGGGCCCAATACGCTGGTAAATGCTGATTCACCATGGTAGCCGAGAGCAATAATGCAATTGCTATCACCCATAGAACGATATCTAAAGGCGAACCAGTACGAACAACTTCAGCAGAATTATTTCTTTGAGGAATTGGCGCGTCGCTCAATGCGTCACGCGATTTATCATTCGACATTTTTGTACTCGTCGTAGAACTCGCGACTTATTATATGAACAACTAAGCCAGCATCAAGCTTTTTATTTCAAAATATGGCAGGTCAGGAGGGACTCGAACCCCCAACATTCGGTTTTGGAGACCGACGCTCTACCAATTGAACTACTGACCTATAAAGCAAGTTGAGAGCCAAAGCTCTCAACTTGAGACGTAATACGTCACTATATTATGCTTATGCAGTTACTTTCGCAACAACACCAGCACCTACAGTACGACCACCTTCACGGATCGCAAAACGTAGACCTGGGTCCATTGCGATTGGGTGGATTAATTCTACTGACATTTCAACGTTGTCACCTGGCATTACCATTTCAACGCCTTCTTTCAACTGGATCGCACCAGTTACGTCAGTTGTACGGAAGTAGAACTGTGGACGGTAACCATTTAAGAATGGAGTGTGACGACCACCTTCTTCTTTAGAAAGTACGTATACTTCTGCGTCGAATTTAGTGTGCGGCTTGATTGTACCTGGTTTAGCAAGTACTTGACCACGTTGTACGTCTTCACGTTTAGTACCACGAAGTAATACACCACAGTTCTCGCCTGCACGGCCTTCGTCAAGAAGTTTACGGAACATTTCTACGCCAGTTACAGTTGTTTTAACTGTATCTTTAATACCAACGATCTCTACTTCTTCACCAACTTTAACGATACCAGATTCTACACGGCCTGTTACTACTGTACCACGACCAGAAATTGAGAATACGTCTTCGATTGGCATTAAGAATGCTTTGTCGATAGCACGTTCTGGTTCTGGGATGTAAGAGTCAAGAGCTGCTACAAGAGCAAGAACTGATTCTTCACCGTAAGGACCTGCTTCACCGTTAAGAGCAGCAAGAGCTGAACCACGGATTACTGGAGTGTCATCACCTGGGAAGTCGTAAGTAGAAAGAAGTTCACGAACTTCCATTTCTACTAATTCAAGTAATTCTTCGTCGTCAACAAGGTCGCATTTGTTTAAGAATACGATGATGTAAGGTACACCAACCTGACGAGAAAGAAGGATGTGTTCACGAGTTTGTGGCATTGGACCGTCAGTCGCAGCACATACAAGGATCGCGCCGTCCATCTGAGCAGCACCAGTGATCATGTTTTTAACGTAATCGGCGTGGCCCGGGCAGTCAACGTGTGCGTAGTGACGAATTGGAGAATCGTATTCTACGTGTGAAGTATTAATTGTAATACCACGTGCTTTTTCTTCAGGTGCTGAGTCGATTTGCGAGTAATCTTTCGCTTCACCGCCGTAAGTTTTTGCACAAATAGTTGCAATCGCAGCAGTTAAAGTTGTTTTACCATGGTCAACGTGACCGATTGTACCCACGTTTACGTGTGGTTTATTACGTTCAAACTTGGCTTTAGCCATGATGATCTTCCTCGTTTACGTCGAACCAACTACAAATGGCGCTGAACTAACTCAGCTTATCGACATATCGCCTAAAAAACAGACACCCAATACTTGAAAAGCAGACTATATAGCCTGCTTTCTGAAAACTTTGTGGAAATCCACTCAAACTTTAATATCTGGAGCTCTTATCGAGATTTGAACTCGAGACCTCTCCCTTACCAAGGGAGTGCTCTACCACTGAGCTATAAGAGCGACTATCCTTCGATGGAGCGGGAGACGAGGATCGAACTCGCGACATGCAGCTTGGAAGGCTGCCGCTCTACCAACTGAGCTACTCCCGCAACGTTGGTAATAACCACTTCATTCGAAGTTTAGGATGGTGGTGAGAGAAGGATTCGAACCTTCGAAGCTTTCGCAACAGAGTTACAGTCTGCCCCCTTTGGCCGCTCGGGAATCTCACCAATATCGCACTTATCTACAGTGCTGTTCTTTACTCATTCAACTTAACACTTTAAAATGGTGCCGGCACACGGATTCGAACTGTGGACCTACTGATTACAAGTCAGTTGCTCTACCAACTGAGCTATGCCGGCGTTTCTTAGTGTTTCGTACGTTTCGTATCGGAACGGTGTGCAGTTTAGCAAAACTTCCAAACGATGCAAGCGGTTTTTTAAAAAAAACCGCTAAAAACTCATAAAATCAATCCGTTTGATGATAATTCAACCGCTTTGATCACTGCGCGAGCTTTTATTTGGGTTTCATTCCACTCAGATTCTGGATTTGAGTCAGCAACAAGCCCTGCTCCAGCTTGCACATACACTTTTTTATCACGGATAACACAAGTACGGATTGCAATCGACATATCCATTTCACCATGCCAACCTAAATATCCCACTGCTCCACCAAAGACACCTCGTTTTACGGGCTCTACTTCATCAATAATTTCCATTGCGCGTATTTTTGGGGCACCGGATAAGGTTCCTGCCGGGAAGGTTGCCTTAAATACATCAAGTGCATCGATATCATCACGCACTTCCCCTTGCACATTTGAAACAATATGCATGACATGTGAATAGCGCTCAATTACCATTTGATCTGTTACTTGGACCTTACCAATTTTTGATACACGCCCTACATCATTTCGACCAAGGTCAATCAGCATCAAATGTTCAGCAATCTCTTTTTCGTCAGAGAGCAAATCTTTTTCTAGTGCAATATCTTCTTCTTTAGTTTTACCGCGTGGTCTGGTTCCCGCTAACGGCCGAACCGTAGCAATACCATTTTCTAAACGAGATAAAATTTCTGGCGAAGAACCTACTATATGAAATGGTTTTTTATCAGTAATCGTTTGGCCTTGAACTAAAAATAGATAAGGTGAAGGATTTAGATGACGTAATGCACGGTAAACCTGTAAAGCTTCTCCATCAAATTCGGAAACCATACGTTGCCCTGGAACAACCTGCATCACATCGCCAGCACGAATGTATTCTTTAACTTTTTCTACTGTCTCTAAAAATTTTGCTTTACCAGTGATCGATTCAAAATGTGGAGGTGTATGCGGCTTCGCTTGCAAACTAACTGGTGTTGCCAACAGTTGTTCTAATTGATCTAATTTTTGTTGAGCATCATTATAGGCGTTACTCTGCTCTGCATCCGCATGAACAATTAAAAATAACGTATCTTTAAGATTGTCAAAAACAATAACCGTTTTTGAAAGCATCAACCATAAATCTGGAAGCGTAATTGGATCGGCTGTAGGAACATTCTTTAAACGTGGCTCGATATAACGGACTGCGTCATAGCCCAAATAACCTACTAATCCGCCTGTAAAGCTTGGTAAATCTGGTAATAGATCGGCTGGGGGTACTTTAAATTGTTTTTGGAATTCACGAATGTATTGAAATGGATCTAGACAATCTTGTTGTGTGATTGATCCATCAGCATGCTGTATAGATAAAACACCAGCATTGCAGGAAAAAACTGTTGATTCACCCAATCCAATCATAGAATAGCGAGCCCAGTTCTCTCCACCTTCAACTGATTCAAACAAGTAAGCTTGTGTTTGATCTTTAAAGCGGGCAAAAACCGATAATGGAGTTTCAGTATCTGCTAATCGTTGACGATAGACTGGAATAGTATTGTAACCAGCAGTTTTAAGTTGCTCAAATTGCGCTAATGTTGTCATGAATCTTCTCTAATATGGTTTCGATTTAAAAGTGTGTTTTTCTAGATTCGAGTTAGACACGCCATCGAAAAACCATACGCTTATTCATTCTTATCTCCATTTTCTTCATTAGACAATTAACTCAGCAAGACTATCAACAACTTGCTGAGGTTGGCAATCATAGATATTTTCTCCATGATTATAGCCATAGCTAACCACAATACAATCAATTCCGGCACGGCGGGCAGCTTCAATATCATTACTTGAGTCACCAATCATTAAGGACTGTGAAGCAGATGTTTTTAGGCTTTCCATGCAATGTAATAGTGGTAGTGGGTGCGGTTTTCTTTCAGGTAAGCTATCTCCTCCAAGTACAACTTGAAAATAAGGAGAAAGCTCTAAGGCATCCAACAGTCCCTGAGCAAGCTTGACAGGCTTATTGGTAACACATGCCATTTTTATATTCAAAGTTTGGCAATGTTTTAAAAATTCAGGTACGCCTGGGTAAATTTGAGTATTTACACACAGCTCTGCACCATATATGTCTACAAACTTTTGCAATAAAACCTGATGTTGTTCAGCATCCAATTTTCCAAATATATGAAGCAGAACACTTTCACAAAGTTTTGAAGCCCCTTTGCCTACCCATTCCCGTATTTGTGCTTCTGTTACTAATGGCCAACTAAGTGATTGCAGACTTAAGTTCATAGACCGATATAAATCGGCAGCAGAATCAACCAAGGTTCCATCTAGGTCAAATAAAATTAAATCGCGCTTACTTAGTTGTGCAACAGACATTTTCTTCTACTCAAAATTAAAAAGGCATGCGTTTAGCATGCCTTGATTGTAAATGCACCAACGAATTATTTAAAGAATAACCATGCCAATACAGCCAAAATCACTAAAATAATAATAGTAATTAAACCAATAGATGCATTCTTTTGCTGCTCTTTTTCTTCAGCTACACGAGAAACAGGTTCTTCAATAGCAACCGGAGTTTGCTCAGGCTGAGCATGAATATTCACTCCTTCAGGAATCGGTGCAGGTTTTGGAATAGAAATATTCTGCGGCATACCATCGTGGCGAACTTCCACCTCTGCAGCACGCTCTGCAAGGCTTGGCATGCCTTGATCACTTAAATCTTGTGCCGGTGCAGCTTGTACTGGCTCTGCTTCAATTTCAGGTAAATCATTATTTTCTTGAGCAGGCGCTAGTACTGAAAATTTAAAACTTGCAAATTGAACAATATCGCCATCATGCAGCTGCTTTTCTTGCTCAATACGAATATCGTTTATAAATGTACCATTTGATGAATTAAGGTCTTGCACCCATAACAATTGGTCCTTTAAAAGCAATGCCGCATGGCGACGCGAAATTTCAGCGGCCTGTAATAGCAAATCAGCATCTTGATGACGTCCCACCAACATATCACGATCAATACTAATTTCTTGACCAGTAAATTCACCAGTAATTGCTTGTAGTTTCCAAGTCATGCCTATGTCCTATTCATTTTTTATCAATCATAACATGCTACTACGGTGCCGTGCTTGGACGCAGTGTCGTTGTTGTTACTGTATTTTTAGTTCGATTCACTTCCGGATCAGGTAACTGCAAGGTCTGTTTCTGAACAGCAGGCTCTACCGCCACTGGTGTGGTTATGGTCGTGCTTTTTCCACCTGATGGAACCTGTTGATAATTTTTGGATTGAGTTCCAATACTTGGTGGTGTCATTTTTTGATTGTAAACATCATCAACCTGCTCAGGTAATTTTGCGAAATTACCATTTTTATCCATAGCCAATTGCAAGCTATAAAGCTGATTATAGCGCTGCTGAGATAAACGGCGAACATCATTCGCATCGCCTACAATTGTTGGGTGAATAAAGACAAGTAGATTACGTTTTACATTACTTCTATTATCCGATCGGAATAATCGCCCCACATAAGGGATACTACTTAATCCTGGTATACCTTGCCTTGAAAGTGATGTGTCATCTGATACCAAACCACCCAGCACTACAGTCTGCCCATGTTCCGCCAAAACAGCTGTTTTAATAGCACGTTTACTTGTCACCAAGTCAGCAGCTTGCCCACGACTATCCTGAACAGCAGAGACCTCTTGCTCTACTTCCAGACGCACTGTACCGCCTTCACCAATATGTGGAATAACTTTTAATGTTACACCGACATCTTTGCGTTCCACAGTAGTGTATGGATTAATACCCGTACTATTGGTAGTGACTGATCCTGTGACAAATGGAACGTTTTGACCTACAACAATATAAGCTTCTTCATTATCCATCGTTACAATGGATGGCGTTGAAAGTAAGTTTGATTTTGTATTGGTTTTGAGAGCTTGAATTAATGCACCATACGCCTTACGAGAGTTATCAAAACTACCCAATCCTAAAGTTGCACCATTACCTTTATTAGCTCCATTAGCGATAGCAGATGCAGCTCCAGCCGTCCCACCTGATAAATAACCAGCAGCAATAGAAGATAAACTCGCCCCTACATTACTAAAGCTAAGTAAACCAATTCCACTAGATAAATCGCCGAGCGCCCATTGAATTCCAAGTTGATCTGCATCATCTCCAGAGACTTCAATAATTGCGGCCTCGATAAGCACTTGTTGACGACGGACGTCTAGTTGTTGAATTGCAGATTCAATTTCACGCATTAATTGGGGATCAGCTTTAACCACCAATGAGTTCTGAGCATTATCTGCAATAATACTTACACCATTTTGGTTAAAGCTGGTGATATTGTTCTGATTACTATTGTTTGAATTACCACTTAGGTTGATTGATGGGGTAGATATTGAACTACCATTTGAACCCGACGTGTTTGAACTAGAATTTTGGTTATTCCCAATCAAACCATTAATCGAATTTGATGAATTAGATGAGTTCTTATTGTTGCCAGAAGAAGATACTGCTTGACCAGTGACTAGTCCTTGTAAAATTTCTGATAAATTTTTAGCACTCGCATATTTTAGTCTAAAAACTTTTAAGCCACCCAAACGATCAGCAGAAGGCACATCCAGCATTTCAATCATGTGGCGAATACGCTTACGTGTTTCTGGATCACCTTTTACTAAAATACGGTTTGTTCGGTTGTCTGCAATAATACGAATACGAGCACCGCTAAAATCTTTAGATGCACCTGTTGCGCTCATTGCTTCAAGTTGTGTGATGATTTCTTCTGCTTGGCTCGATTGAAGATTGATCGCTTCAATATCGTTTTGCCCAGTCCCGTCTAAGTTACGGATAATATTTTCAAGCTGATAGATATTTGCTGCACGGTCCGAAACAATCAGTGCATTGGTTCCTGCAATCGCAGCCATATGCGCAAACTGAGGCATTAAAGGGCGAAGTGCTGGAATTAAGTCATTTGGATTAGTATTTTCAAGCCAAATCACTCGTGTAACGATTTGATCTCCACGAACCCTATTTCTAGCATCATAAGGAATTCCTGAGTTTTTAACGTTGCTATCCGGCACAAGCTTAATCGTATTACCAGAAGGAATTGCAACAACCCCATTTACATTTAAAACCCCAAGAAATAGGTCATAAACTTCATCTTTATTTAATGGCTTATTAGAAATGACCGTGACGTTACCACGTACTCTTGGATCTACAGCGAAGTTCTTTCCTGTAATGTCTGCAACTTCATTAATAAAAGCAGTTAAGTCAGCATCACGTAAATTGATCTTCCATGTTTGGGCATAGGCACTGCTACTCACTGTCGCAATCAATGGGGCTGCTGCAAGTAATGCCCAAAGTGGACGTTGATGATTCAATAAAGCCATAACTCGCGATATTTCCTAACTCTTATGGTGACGTGTTATCACTAAAAATTTTGTTGTATGGTCATCACTTGATCACCACGTTTTATTTCTATTTTTACTTGCCCTGCTCGACGAGCTTGTTCAAGTAATTGCACATCCGTTTGCCCTTGCCCAACCGTTTGACCATTTAAAGAGACAATTCGATCGCCAGGCCTTAAACCTAACTTATTTCTAAGCGCAGTCGGTGTACGTTCTGTAACTTCATAACCTTCACTTGAGTTGCCACTGACCCCCATATCTTTGAGGTACTGCTCTCGATTACCTTGCATCTGCTGAATCGCTTGCCCTAGGGCTTGTTGGGTCGTATTTACAGGTGCCGCAGGTTGAGAAGGTGTAGTAGGTTGTTGTGAAGCATCTGGCGTCATCGGTTGATATAAACCATTTGGCAAACCTTTAAACTCAAGTTCTCGGGTACTGCCATTTCCTTGACGTAACACCACATGATCCCAATAAACTTCTGCCAGTTGGTAAGAAGTAGAACCAATGGTTTCACCAACCCGATAACGCTCAGCAATATTATCAACTTTAATAACAGCCGAAGAGAAGCGGTTTGGATAACCCACCATTACGCCTTGTAATTCTAGATTCACACTTTCCTGAGCCGCATTGGCAGAAGGTTCATTAAAAAGTGAAAAAGTACTAATGTTTGGTATTTGTGGCTGCTGAGAACCGAGCTCTACCCGATCAAACTGCATCATTTGTGGAGGAGCAATCACCAACCAAAAAAATGAAGCCAATTTCCAACACAACCATAAAATTAAAATGGCTAAGACGACTACACTGAGTCGATCTAATTTTTGCCATTGTAATTGCTGTAATTTATCAAGCCATGCTTTCATTAGTTACCACCTTGTAGTAATGGTTGGCGAGAACTAATGACAAAAGTGTCTAAACCAGCTTTTCCATCATAAGATGGAACGTTAAGCAATAAACGCTGCGTGAGTTGAACATCAAGCATCATATTGGCATCAAGTAAAAGATTCGCCATTTTTTGATTTCGCTGATCACGGATGTCAACTTGTAGCTGTCCATTGTGGTCAGCCAACTGCCCACTTAAAGAAGGCATGTTCATACGATCTTGACGATCACCAATATTATAAACTAGCGCTCCACCACCCCAATGCAACTGTCCATCAACCGCTGCAAAGCCTTGCTCTTTTTTATAATTAAATTGAATATCTTTAAGTTGAATACTATTTACAGGCCATTGCCAGTTCACAATCTGCTTCAGTGTTTCTGGAGCAACTTGACCATTCATATTTCGTACAATTACTTTTTTGCCAAAACCATATGCCATGATTCCCGCTAATTGTGTATTACCGCTATGAATATCAACATCTGCAGCAAAGCGTAATAAAAGTAAATCTAGAGGTCTCGTTTTCCAGTGAATGGTTCCCCGTAAAGCACCACGATGCCAATCTGCTTGCCCCTGCCAGATGTTGCCACTTACATTATGGACAGTTTGATTATTTTTTGAAAATTTAGAGATAAGCCAAGTCGCCGGAATCTGTAAAATAATAAAAATTAAAAATGCAATGAGGGCAAAAAACCACCACTTCCATTGCTTAGACTTTTTCTTCATTCAGCCTTACCAACATGCAAATTATCGTCCTTATATGAGAGTTCCTCTCTAGTCTGACATTATGCATACTTTTTCAACATCGCCAATTCACTTCATATAAAAAAACCAAGCAATCAGGCTTGGCGTCTTCTTAAAGACTATAAGTTGTACGTATGACAAAATCATGAAAATTGACGATTGATCTCACTAAATGCAAATTTAGTCTCAACAATGTATTTATTCAGGAATTTAAACACTTTATTGAATACTTTATTTTTTAAATAAAAGTTTTAATTCTTTTTAAAATAAAAAAGCCAAGCTAAATCGCTTGGCTTTTTAAGAAGCAATACAATTAGATTAAGAAATCTTCAAGTTTTGCACCCTTTTCAATTTCAGCAACTAACCAGCGTGGTTGTTTACCGCGACCAGTCCAAGTCTCTTCAGAGTTGTTTTTGTTACGGTAGCGTGGTTCTACAGATTTACGTGTTGTTTTCTTACGTTTTTGAGCACCAAACTCAAGAAGTTGTTCAACACTAAAACCTACATTTTCAGCAATCTCGATAATTTGATTATATGCATCTTCAATTGCTTGATCTTTTTTGCTTGCAATTAAAGCTTCTGCTTCTTCTTGTAAGCGTTTTAACTCTTCAACAGATAATTCACTAATATCCGGTTTCATTAATAAATACTCCAGTCTTACAGACAATTCAAATAATACAGACAAAATTTAAAAACATTAAATCATAACCAATAGTATTTATAATCTATTCAATAAGCAATAGTTTGAAAGACGAGTTCGTCAGAATAATGCTATAAATTTACTTTTTAATTACATTAATAATTATAATTGAAATATATTTTCTTAATATTTATTTAAGCTAAATGTATTAAGTCATGCCCTACTGATTTTTCTAATTCAATAATTTTACTTTTTACTTCATTTGGTATTTCACATTTTAAACCTGTAGATTTATCTACACAAACCATTACTGCTTCAGCTGTAGCAATGATTTGCTGCTGCGTTTCACTCCATAATATATAAGCCATACGGAATGCGCTATTGCGCATCTCTTCTACACGAACCCCTACTTTCAATACATCTGGATAAAACACAGGTTTTAAATATTTGCACTGACTTGAAGCAACAACAGTATATATATTTGGGGTCAATATATTTACATTTTCCATATATAAAATACGTGAGCTTTCAATATATCTATAATATTGTACATTATTGACATGACCAAAAGCATCCATATCTCCCCATGCTACTTTCTGGTCGTATATTACAGGGTAGACAGACAGTTCTTTCATTTTTACCTCATATTTTAAATTTTAAAAAATTCGCATCATTTTCAAAGATTAGGTTTAACTGTTTGATTAACTCATCATCTTCTTTTAAGGTTGATTTAATACGTAAATAGCTCATTAAAATATTATCTGGGTATAAACTTAATAATATTTCTGCTTCAGCTTGACGCTCCGTTGCCATGTAAACATGCCATTTTGCAAATGTTAAAACCGGCAAATTCATATATTGAGATTCGAATTGATTAATCTTTTCCTCAACATCTGCATAGTCAGGAACCTGCTTAAGCAATTGTTGCTGAAACCATAAGTAAAATACGTCTGGATCAAATTGCTCTTTGAGTAAATGCAAGGTTAATGCTTCATGCTGAATACTCATTTCTGGCATACGTGCCAAAAGTTTTAGCCATAGCAATTTACTACTATAAGGTCTGGTTTGAATTTCAGACTCTAAATCTAGATAGCGCTGTTGCAGTGCATGTAAATCGTCTACCGAAGCTTGATCGAATTGTTGTAGAAGCTGTTGCAACCATAAATCACGATGCTCAGCATCCAATAATCCATACTTCATTGAACGCAAATATATCCATGGTTGCTGTAAAGCAAGCTGCCCCCATAACGCGGTTAATCGTTGTTGATATGCAGTCTCGATCTCTTCAAGCCAAGGTGATAATTGATGTTGATATAGAAACTCAAGATGAGTTAATGCACGTTCAGCTTCATTTTGAGCTAAAAATATTTCAATACGCTGCAACTCGGCTAATTCAAAAGCCATTGGTGGGGATTGATCTAAAGCATCTAATGCTTTTTGATAATCTCCACTTAAAACTAAAAACTTGGCATCAATAATATTTTTTAAAAGACCCGACTGAGTAAAAACGCGTTCGATAAATACCCGTTGGTCTTCGGCCGCTTCTAATAGCCAAACAATACCTAATTGCTCATAAGGATGAAGGTTTTTAAATTGAAAAATATTTTCTCTTTTCCTCTGTTCACGCGAGGAATAACGTTTAATCCAAAGCCATATTAACTGAGCAATAAAACTCATCACAACAAAGGTAAGGACTAAGCCCCACACATTTGTTTGCAGTTGCAATTGACGCCAGTAGATATAGACGTAACCCATGCCGTAGCCATAACTCAATAAAGCTAAAGCCGCAAAAAGTACTAAGCTAATGAGTAGATAAACCCATAGGAGATGTTTCATATGTCCTCCTTATGAGCCTAATAGACCAAGAGTTGATAATTTAGGCACAGGCACGATAGATAAGTGAGCCACTTTAGCAATACGGTTTTTCAATTGTTGACTGGTGGCGTCTGGCAGTTCATTTAGTTTTTGCATTACTGATTGCAGCTCATTTTGATACTCTGCCATCTTTCCTTGATTTAGTGCCTGCTCAGCAATTAAGAGTCTTAATTGCACTTCTTTAAATACAACACTTCGATTCATTAAATTAATAGACGGCGTTTCTACTTTTTCAATACGGAACCATTTTTTCCACCAAGACACTGCCTCGGATTGATCCATTTCAAGTTTAGGTTGAGCTAATGCTTGTTGAATATTCTTATCAATAGTTTGCAGTAAATCATCAATCAATTGATGACGCTGATTTTGAGCAATTACGTATTGCTGTATTGCCTGTTTATCCTGTTCAATCGCCTGATTTAAACTGTGTTGTAATGCCGGGGCAATTTCATATTGGGGTAAGGATTGTTGTAGCTGAGTTAAATGATCTACCGCATAAATAAACTGTTGTTGATCTATCGCAAACTGAATTAAATCTAATTTTTGTTTAATGACCACCGTTGGCGCAATACCAGTATGAATGATTTCATGATTTGTTAAAGGTGCTGTTTGAACGTCACTACTCGACTGAGTCTGTGTTTGTCTTTTTAATGCCACCAATTGATCATTTAAATTGGCATACTGCTGCTCCGATTGCAGTAAGCTCTGCTGAAGCTCAGGAACAGTACGAGAAATTTGCCACATATCGTAACTGAGCTTAGCCAACCAAGCGATGCTCAGCAAAATGATGATAGAAACAAGTTTTCTCATACGAATCCTTATAATGCCTGAATGTGATGAATCATCCCCGAAGGCGATAAATTTTCAAGTTGAATAATGTGAAAATAGGCCTGTTGTTGATCGCGATATTTTTTTACAAGTTGAAAAAGACGTGGCCCTAAAACCAAATATACACAATCAGGTTGTACATTATTTTTTAAACAAAGCTCTAACCAATATTTCCAGCTTGCCTCACTGGTAATTAAGACAAGCCATTTTTCTAAATTATAATTTGAATTCTGTGTCAGATGTTTGAACTTTGAATATGAAACTTCTGGGCACTGTCGATGATATAAGACAAAATTCAAAATCTGAATGCCTTGCTGCTGCAAAGTTTCCATCATAAATTGACGGCCACCTTCACCTCTCCAAAAAGCCACACTACCCGTCTGTCGCATATTATGAAGAATAGGAAGATTGAGCATTCCTTCAGACGTTTCAACATCTGGAACATGTGCTTCAACTCCATATTCATAAAGACGATGTGCCGTAGCCTGTCCAACCGCAATCCACTGAATATGTTTTAAGTCGTCTAGCTTTAAACCACTTTGCTTTAAATATTGCATCCCCACATCAACAGCAGTGGGGCTCACAACTACAATCGCTTGTGCGCCAGATAACTGCTGATAGAGTTGAGCGAGTGATTCTGAAAAAGGTTGAGCAACCAGCTCTAAAAGAGGTAAAGACTCGACCTGAAACCCCTTATTTTGCAAAGCTTGAGTTAATTCAGCCGCACGTGAATCAGGTCGAGTATTAATAAACAGCATAACGTTAGTAAAGGGCCTTTAATAAATCGCCAGCGCCTTGTTCAAGTAAGTTTCGAGCAAGGTTTTCACCTAATTGCTGAGCATTGTGTGCTTCATCTGTGAGTTCAGCACGCAGTAATGTTTGCCCATCAACACTCCCTACACGGCCTTCAATATGAATTTTGCCGTCTTGTAGGGTTGCATAGCCTGCAATTGGAACCTGACAACCACCTTCAAGATAGGCATTAAAAGCACGCTCAGCACGCACACAAACATCAGTCTCTGTATGTAAAAGAGGTTGTATTAAAGCCAATACGTCTTGATCATCTGCACGACATTCTAAACCAAGAGCGCCCTGCCCAACCGCAGGCAAACTTACACTTGGCTCGATACAGTGACGAATGCGTTCTTCTAACCCTAAACGTTTTAAACCAGCGCTCGCCAAAATAATCGCGTCGTATTGACCATCATCTAACTTACTTAAGCGAGTTCCAACATTTCCACGTAAATCAATAATTTGTAGATCTGGGCGTTGTTTTAAAATTTGTGATTTACGACGTAAGCTTGATGTACCAACTCTAGCTCCTTGCGGCAAGTCAGCAAATTTTTCAAAATGATTTGAAACGAAAGCATCTAATGGATCTTCACGTTCGCAAATGACCGCTAAAGTTAAACCTTCTGGTAATGCCATTGGAACATCTTTCATTGAATGCACAGCAAGGTCGGCACGACCATCTAAAAGTGCTGCTTCCAACTCTTTAACGAACAACCCTTTACCACCAATTTTTGCTAAAGGTGTATCTAAAATTTTATCGCCCTGCGTGACAAACTTAACCAACTCCACCGTTAAATCTGGGTGAAGCTCCTGTAAACGGGCACGAATATGTTCTGCCTGCCAAAGAGCAAGTGGGCTTTGTCGTGTAGCAATTTTCAAGGTTTTCATAAATTCAAGCATGGGCTGGTCAAACAATACACCCTAAACTTAACTTGATCCCTTAAAATTGCAAGTAAAATCTCACTGAGAAAATAGGATGCTGACTCATTAAAGTTGGTGTATTCGCTCTCTAAGAGTAGATAAATGACGGCGGCTAACGGAAAGTCTTTCATCCAAGCCACGTAATCGAACCTGATACTGACCTGAACTCACAAGCTCTAAACCATCTAAATAAGCAATTGAGACCAAAGCATTTCGATGAATACGGATAAACTGATCTGCAAATTCAGTTTCAAGTTCTTTTAGCGTTTCATCAATCAAGACACTGCCATTTTTATGTCGTACCGTGACATATTTCTGATCTGCCAAAAAATAATAGATATTTTCAACAGGAATCAGCTCAACACCGCGATAGGTTTTAGCAGCAATTTGATGTCTTTGGGTTTTTAAATCCTGCAAAAGCGTAGGATTAGGTAAGGCACTGAGCTGCGCTTGAGTAAGTTGAGTTAATTGCTTAAAAACCTGCTCAAGTTCTTGAGGGTCAATCGGTTTAAGAAGATAAGCTTGTGCCTGTGATTTAAATGCTTCTAGAGCATGTTGATCATAGGCTGTGCAAAATACGATAGCAGGTCGAGGATTAAGCTGACTTAATTGCTCCGCACAGACGAGACCATTCATACCCGGCATTTGGATATCAAGTAAAATCACATCCGGTTGATGAAGCCGTGCCTGTTCCAAGGCATCTTGGCCATGATGAGCTGTTGCGACAACATCATGTCCCATCTTTGAAACTAAACGTGATAATCGTTCCACTGCAAGTGGCTCGTCATCACAAATTAGCACCTTCATTCATCCTCCTTGTCACCGTTAACTTGGTCCATTTTTTTATGGTTAACTCTGACTGACTTATTATTTTGATTGGTAGTGATAGCTCATAATAGTGGTATATAAAGTTTCACCCTTATACACCTGGAACCTAACAGAGTTCCCATAATACGCCTTCAAGCGCTGCTTAACATTTTCAAGAGCGATTCCATGCCCTTTCCGTGATTTTATTGTATCGTCTGTATAAGGGTTGGTAATGACTATACTGACCTGATTTTGCAATATTTCAACCAATACCCCAATGGTTGCTTTACCTATCATTGGTTCGACCCCATGAAAAATACTATTCTCTAACAAAGGTTGTAATGTCAATAAAGGAATCGTGACCTGCTTTAATTGCAAAGGTTCAATTTCCATTTTCCAGTCAACTTGTAAACGCTCACCTAAACGTATTTGTTCAATTATTAAATATTGTTTACTAAGCTCAATTTCTTCATACAAGCTTACCAATTTTAATTCTTGAAAACTCGCTCTAAATAAACGTGACAGACTAATCAGCATACTTTCTGCTTTATCTGGGTCTATGGTAATTAAACTCACCACATTATTTAAACTATTAAATAAAAAATGAGGATGAATGCGTGCTTGCATAGCCTGAATACGAGCATTTAATTCTGCATATTGTTGGTGTAACCATTGTTCCCGAACATATAAATAGCGTAAACAAAATGCGCCGAGTAATATTCCATAACTTAAATATAATGGGACATGAGTAAAATAAATACTCCAGTCCTGTCCTATAGCAGACATCCTTTTCAAAATTCCGAATTGAAAAAAATTAGTTATGATGGTGGTCGCCACCACAATTGCTTGCAACAAGACAAAACCAATGGCCAAAGCATATTTTTGCTGAAGCTGACTAAAAAAATTTTGAAAATATTCAACTAAAGCAAAAAAAGACAAAATCACCCAGTTAATAAAAATCATATATTGTAAAAGGCGTGACCCACTTAATGCATGCCAAGACTGCGCTTCCGCCAAGGCTAGAACCAATGCCAAAACATTACTTGCAATAATTAATTCTAATAAGTGTTGCCAACGATCAATTTTCGTAAAAAAATAGGAGGAATTTTGATTTCGATATGCTGTAGAAAACAACTTTGTTTGTTGAGCTTCGGCAAGTGATATACTCTTTTTTATTTTACTGAGCCACCATGACCACATCTTCAAATCCCCCTAATTCAGCAGCCCCAAACCAAACCTCAGGTATGTGGGGTGGTCGTTTTTCTGAAGCGACAGACGCTTTTGTAGCAGAATTTACTGCCTCTGTTCAGTTTGACCAACGTTTTTATAAACAAGACATCGCTGGTTCTATTGCGCATGCTACCATGCTTGCGAAAGTTGGCGTACTGACAGAAGCAGAACGAGACGACATTATTGAAGGTTTAAGCACCATTCGCGCAGAAATTGAAGCTGGAAACTTTGAATGGCGTATCGATCTTGAAGATGTTCACATGAACATTGAATCACGTTTGACTCAACGTATCGGCATTACAGGTAAAAAATTACACACTGGTCGTAGCCGTAATGACCAAGTTGCAACGGATATACGTCTTTATCTTCGCGACGAAATTGATGATATTTTAGGCTTATTAGGGCGTTTACAAAAAGGTTTGTTGGGCTTGGCTGCCAAAAATGTAAACACTATTATGCCTGGCTTCACTCATTTGCAAACAGCTCAACCAGTAACTTTCGGCCATCACTTATTGGCATGGTTTGAAATGTTAGTTCGTGACACTGAGCGTCTTCAAGACTGCCGTAAACGTGTAAACCGTATGCCACTTGGTTCTGCGGCGCTTGCTGGTACTACCTATCCGATTGACCGTGCTTACACAGCAGAATTACTAGGCTTTGAAGCTGTATCTGAAAACTCTCTTGATGCTGTATCTGACCGTGATTTTGCCATCGAATTTAATGCAGCAGCATCTTTAATCATGATGCACTTATCACGTATGTCTGAAGAACTTATTCTTTGGACTTCTGCACAGTTTAAATTTGTGAACATTCCTGACCGTTTCTGTACTGGTTCTTCAATCATGCCACAGAAGAAAAACCCTGATGTTCCAGAACTGATTCGTGGTAAATCTGGCCGTGTGTTTGGTGACTTAATTAGTTTACTTACGCTCATGAAAGGTCAGCCATTGGCGTACAACAAAGACAACCAAGAAGATAAAGAACCTTTATTTGATGCAATCGATACAGTTCGTGGTTCACTCATGGCATTTGCAGACATGATTCCTGCATTGGTTCCAAATATTGAAATCATGCGTGAAGCTGCACTTCGTGGGTTCTCGACTGCTACAGACCTTGCTGACTATTTAGTGAAAAAAGGCGTTGCGTTCCGTGATGCGCATGAAATTGTGGGTAAAGCTGTTGCATTAGGTGTGGCTGAAGAAAAAGATTTATCTGAACTCACACTTGAGCAATTACAACAATTCTCTGACCTAATTACAGCAGATGTATTTGATAAAGCTTTGACACTAGAAGCTTCGGTAAATGCACGTGATCATATTGGCGGAACTTCACCAAAACAGGTTGAAGCTGCGATTGCCCGTGCCCATAAACGTCTAGAACAGTTATACGCTTAAGGATACAAAATGAGTCGACAAGTATTTTGCCGTAAATATCAAAAGGAAATGGAAGGATTAGACTTTGCTCCGTTTCCAGGTGCTAAAGGCCAAGAATTTTTTGAAAATGTTTCTAAGCAAGCATGGCAAGAATGGCTACAACACCAAACTACGCTAATTAATGAAAAGCGTTTAAACGTTTTTGATCCAGAAGCGAAAAAATTCCTTGAAGAACAACGTGAGAAGTTCTTCAATAATGATGAAAGCGTTGAAAAAGCAGAAGGTTGGAAGCCAGAATAATTCGTTTTTTCTAAGCTCATCATCATTAAAAAGGCGGGTTTATATACATAGACCTGCCTTTTTTTACGTGAAACTTACACAAACATATAAAGCCTTACATAGAGCGCACAGGACTCTACATGACATAAATTGGCTCACACCTTAATATCAATTCATAGCAAGTAAGACACGATCCCTGTCGTGTTTTCTCTTAATGCACTTGATTTTCTGTCCTGAACTTCCCCCCAAAGTTCGGGACATTTTTTTATCTATTATTTCTAAAAAATAAAAAAAGCCTTGTTTCAAACAAGGCCTTTCGATACTTCAACTCAAGTATTACTTTTCGTGAACTTTTGCTTCAATTTCTTCAATTTTGGTATGGCGAGCATCAAAACCTTTTGCCATGTAAATCACTTGTTCAGCAATGTTACGAGCATGGTCACCAATACGCTCTAAAGAACGTAAAACCCACATCACGTTAATTACACGTGCAATATGACGCGGATCTTCAATCATATAAGTCATTAAAGTACGTGTTGCTGACTGATATTCACGGTCAATGTCGGCATCGGCTAAAAGTACACGTAATGCTTGATCAGCATCTAAACGTGCAAAAGCATCTAGGGCATCGTGAATCATGACACGTACTTGATTACCAATATGGCGGGTTTCCATGTAACCACGAGGAGAACCGCCCTCTTCACATAGATTTTGCGCAATACGGGCAATTTTTGCAGCTTCATCCCCAATACGCTCTAAGTCAGTATTGGCTTTACTCATGGCAATTACCATACGCAAGTCAATTGCGGCTGGATGACGACGTGCCAAAATCAGCGTCAGCCCTTCATCAATATCACGTTCATATTGATTGACTGCATTATCTTTAAATTGAACATCAATTGCTAAGTTCGCATCTGTATCAAGTAAAGAATGAATTGCATTGGCAACCTGTTGTTCGACCAAGCCACCCATGGTCATAAACTTTGTGTTCACATCTTGCAAATCTTCATTAAATTGAGAAGAAATATGATGGCTTAACACCGGATTACTCGGACTCAAGGGAAGCCTCCAACATGATGGCGCAGGGATAAAATGATTGAGCATTAAAACACATCAATCATTAAATTTTTATGACAAAATTAAATTTCAGATAAAAGCATTTTTTTATTACTGATACGTTAACCAGCTGTTTAATTCAACTAGATCTTTTTCGCCTAGCTGACCTACAGCCGCTTTTAAACGAAGTACATTTAATAAATAGTCATACTGAGCATTAAGATAATCCTGTTTTGCTGAAAAAGCATTACGCTGTGCTAATAAAACATCGACCATACTTTTTAAGCCCTCGTTATAACTTGCTTTTGAGGCTTGAGAGACAAGTGAAGAAGAGTCCATTGCCGCCTTTCTTGCTTCAAGTTTTGCACGGTCGGTATCCACCTGCATAAAAGCGCTTTTTACATCAACATTGGCACGACGAATGGCCGCATCGAGCTGGGATTGCGCTTTATTTAACTCTATAGTGGCTTTTTTAATAGAGGTTCGGGTCTGTCCTCCATTAAATAAATTCCAGTTCATCTCTACGCCAACCTGATCAAACTTTCCATCAGTCGAAATCAGTGTTTCTGGTGTTTGTTTGGTATAACCATAACTCGCCACAGCATCTATTTGTGGATAAAGTGCAGCTTTTTCCACACGGCGTTGATCTTCAGCATATCGCTTTTGTAAACGGGCTTGCTGAATCTTTAGATTTTGTTGTTGGGCTAAGCCAATCCAGTCATCAAGCTGGGCTGGATAAGGCTTTTGAAAAGTAAAATCACTTCGCAGTACTGCAAGCTTATCTTGATAAGGGCCAATATATTCAGAGAGCTGTTCTTGAGCTAAAAGAAGTTGAACATTAGTTGCAATACGGTTGGCTCTGGCATTTTGATACTGGGCATTTGCCTCACTTACATCACTACGTGCCACCAAACCTTCTTTAAGCTTGGCATTCATCATATTGAGTTGTTCAAGTAAAGCCTTTTCTTCTTGTAAATATGCAGCGGTAAGTGCCTGCTGACGTAGTACATTAAAATAGGCTTCTGCCACGTTTAAAACATGATCTTGTTTTTGCAGGCGTAAAGTAATTTCACTAAGTGCAACCGAGGTTTTAACCTGTTTATAACCTTCCCATGCATCCATACGAAAAAGAGGCTGACGAGCAGATAAAGTTGCTTGTTTGGTTGTTGATGTATTACTTACCAAAGCATCGGACAGTCCCTCTTGATCAACACCGGGAAAATTTGAACGCTTTACGGTTTGGCTATTACGATTAATCTTTCCAGATAATGTGACTGTAGGTAATAAAGCACCAGTTGCTAAGCCTAAATTGAGCTGATCTGCTTCAAATTGTTGTTGATTCGCTTGCCATGTCGGATCATTTTGCTTTGCGCGCTCATAAGTTTCAACTAAATCTAAAGCAAAACTCGGCGATGCAAAACTCCATAAACTCGCCACAAGCATTAATTTTATTTTCATTGTCTAAATCAACGATAAAACTTGGCTTTAAGACTAAGAAAAATTTGATTTAAACTCAAGCCAGTAAAAGTTTTCATTTTTATGTATTTTCAGGCTTTGATAACATCAAAATACAAATGAAAATCAAAAACATGCCTAGCCAGCCCACCCATGATATATGTTCACCGACCAACACAATCGCAAAAATCGCAGCAACTAAAGGCTCAGATAAAGTTAACGTAGTCGCTTTGCTCGCATTTACAGTCTTTAGCCCAAAGCCGAAAAGTAAATAACCGAGGAACATAGGAATTAGCATCATATAACCAGCCACAAGTAAATTTGTTGAGCTCTCTAATAAACCGCCCCCTGTAAGCAACAAAGTAGGAAGTAAAATAACTGCTCCGCCACCCATAATCATGCCCATTGCAGCTTTAGCAGCAATACCTCGATCTATTAATCTTTTTGCTGCCCATGAATAAAGCGAATAAGTTGTAGCAGCAACAAGCCCCAGAAAAATACCGAAGTATTTATTCCATTCATTTGTAATATCTTGTGCTGTGTGGCTTTCACCCATAGATAATAAACTTACTCCCACAACACCAAACACGAAACTCAGGAACCATGTTTTAGATAAAACTTTACGGTCAAAGAACCGCTCTAAAACTGCTGCAATGAGTGGAGCCGAACCAATTGAAACCACTGTACCAATCGTAATTCCGGCATAATGCATAGAAGAATAAAAAGCTAAGGGATATATCCCAACTGCTGCAATGCCCAAAAGAATAATAAGAATATTACGCCTAATAAATTGCCGGTTTTCCCGTATAGCTCGTGATGCAACCAGAGCTTGTAAAAGGCCTCCACCGCCCATCGCTACAGCACCAATTGCCAGTGGTCCAAGTGTTGGGGCAAATGCTGCCGCAGTTCCTGTTGTCCCCCACAAAACAGAGGCAACTAAAATTGCAATTGTGCCACCATAACTACTATTTTTAATAAGGCTAATCATGTTGGCATTCTCGATCTAAAATATCTTCTGCCATTTGCCTCGCTAATTGAAGTTGACGGCTACTACCCTCTAAACCAGCTCTTGCCATAGAACCTTCTAATAAAAAAGAAAGTTGTGAGGCGATATAGCTAATACGCTGTGAGTCTGGTATTAATTTTTTTAAATGCTCGGCAACAATAGCCTCAACTTCTTCTTTATGCCTTCTTACCGAACTTCGTCCTGCACTATTTACAGGAAACTCAGCAGCAGCATTTAAAAGTCCACATCCCCTAAAACCCTTTTCATAAGCAAACTCGGCATGATCTTGATAGGCATCAAATACGGCCAAAATAGCTTCTTTAGCTGTTTTTGTTTTTTCTAAACGGTTTTGATAAAGGTCTAACCACTCTTGATGTCGTGCAGCAATGTAGGCATCAACAAGATCTCCTTTTGAAGAAAAATTATTGTAAAGCGACATCTTGGCTACATCTGCTTTAGCCGTAACCGTATTAATTCCTGTTGCAGTAATGCCATCGTTATAAAACAGTGTTGCCGCTGCATCGAGAATTTTCTGTCTTGCTGTTTTATCATTCATAGCTTTCACCTAAGTAGACCGATCTACCCAATAATAAAGATTTCTAACAGTGATGCAATCTTTTTAAGCGTTATAATTTGAGCAATATCAATTTCGATAAAAATATAAAGATGAAAAAAATTCTAATGATGAGTATGTGCAGTGCACTACTTTTAGCTGGATGTAGTAAAACATCAGAGCAAGATCAGGCTGTATCTAAAGAGCAAAAATCAACTGCACAAAAGTCCACCGAACAGCGAGACAGTAGCTGCTTACAAATTATGGCTGCTATGCAGAAAATTAATCAAAACAGTAAAATAGAAGAATTAAACCAAATTAATGAAAAACTTAAAACCTGTGTTCCCTCTTTAAAAAATAATGAACAGCTTAAGCTAATTGAAGCATCGACGGCTATGTATCAGCGTTTTCTAAAACAAGAACATAATGAAAAAACAGCAAAAGCGTTTGAAGCTTTTGGATATGCCATTTTAGAACAAGAACCATTAGATGCTAAAAAAACAATGAAAACCAAGAAAAAGTTATTCGATCAACTCGTTACTCGTGATCAATATCTGATTCAACACGAGGGCCAAGCCTATATTGAGCTACTCTATCAAGGTGAGGGCATGTTTACTTACCGCCGTCAGCCGAACTATTTAGTTGATGTTTTTGCTAAAGCCCTACCCGCTGACCAAAAAGAGTTCTTAACTCGCATGGCAAAAGACAATAAAGACATTTTCTATGACGATGGTGCGTTGGCTATCTCATGGAAAGAGCTTACTGAGCGTGCATTATTTTGGGAGAAATTTATTCAAAAATATCCAAAGAGTTATTTTATTAATGATGCAAAATTATTGTTTAATGAGTATCGATATTTTATTTTCTTTGGGCTAGATAATACGCCTGTATCCGATGAGTTTGCTCCAAACACATGGATTGATAAAGATGCTCTACAACAAATTCGTTTCTTATCTACACAAAAACAATCCAGCTTAGCAAAACCCGCTCAACAATTTCTGAAGTTTATTGCCACTCCTGTGGATGAGCGTAATACACAATTCAAGACAGATTTAATTGATGAAAATGGGCAAAAGAAATCTACCTATCAGATTGTGCATGAACAACTTGAGCAATTATTAGAATTAGAGTCACCCTGGAATACCAAAAGTTATCGTGACTGCCACATGGATGCGGTTTGTATAGATACAAATTGACAATGCCAGCCAACCTAAAACATGTTAGTCTTTAAATCGCTTGACGGAGCGCGAGTAATAGCTCGCTGAGATTGTGTAAATTTCGTGTTATCGCAACACAAGTTTGATCACAAGTACCGTTGAACCTGATCAGGTTAAGACCTGCGTAGGAATCAAGCCATCTGAAAACCTAAGCCCTCAATTTATCTAGTTCAAGATAAATCCGCCATCGTTTTTGGTCGTGCTTGATTCGTTGATGTTATTCATAAGGATCATGTGATGAACCAATTAACGAATCTCTCTTCTGCTGAAATTTCAGCACAACATGAACAAGATGCAAAAGACTTAACCCGCATCTTACCCGCTTCTAAAAAAGTTTATATTGAAGGCTCTCGCCCTGATATTCAGGTTCCAATGCGAGAAATTTCTTTAACCGATACCCCAACTGGCCTTGGTGGTGAGCACAACCCACCTATTATGGTATATGACACTTCAGGTGTTTATACTGACCCGAATGTTCAAATTGATTTAAACAAAGGTTTACCTTCAGTTCGTCAAAAATGGATTGAAGAGCGTAACGATACTGACGTTCTTTCTGGCCTAACTTCAAAGTTTGGACAGGAGCGTTTAAAAGATATTCGTACTGCTGATATTCGCTTTGCACATATTCAAAACCCACGCCGTGCTAAAGCAGGCAAAAATGTCACTCAAATGCACTATGCCAAACAGGGTATTATTACGCCTGAAATGGAATATATTGCGATTCGTGAAAATCAGCGTCAACGCGAAGCTGTAGATATGCGCCAGCACCCAGGTCAAAACTTTGGTGCGAAAAACTTAAAAGAAATTACACCTGAGTTTGTTCGCCAAGAAGTTGCCGAAGGTCGTGCGATCATTCCTGCCAACATTAACCACCCAGAACTTGAACCAATGATTATTGGCCGTAATTTCTTGGTTAAGATTAATGCCAATATTGGTAACTCGGCGCTTGGTTCTTCAATTGATGAAGAAGTTGCGAAAATGACATGGGCAACCCGTTGGGGCGCTGACACCATTATGGACTTGTCTACAGGTAAGAACATTCATGAAACACGTGAATGGATTATTCGTAACTCACCAGTTCCAATCGGTACCGTACCAATTTATCAAGCACTTGAAAAAGTTGATGGTGTTGCCGAGAACCTGACTTGGGAAATCTTTAAAGACACGCTTATTGAACAAGCTGAACAAGGTGTTGACTACTTCACCATTCACGCAGGTGTTCTACTTCGTTATGTGCCACTTACAGCAAACCGTTTAACAGGTATTGTGTCTCGTGGTGGTTCAATCATGGCGCAGTGGTGTCTCGCTCATCATGAAGAGAACTTCTTATACACACACTTCGATGAAATCTGTGAAATCATGAAAGCCTATGATGTGTCATTTAGCTTAGGCGATGGCTTACGTCCGGGTTGTATTCAAGATGCAAATGACGAAGCGCAGTTCAGCGAACTTAAAACATTGGGTGAGCTTACACACCGTGCATGGGAACATGATGTTCAGGTCATGATTGAAGGTCCGGGCCATGTACCAATGCACATGATTAAAGAGAACATGGACTTGCAGTTAGAGGTATGTAAAGAAGCACCATTCTATACACTTGGGCCTTTAACTACAGACATCGCTCCGGGTTATGATCACATTACTTCTGCAATTGGCGCAGCTATGATTGGTTGGTATGGCACAGCAATGCTTTGTTATGTGACACCAAAAGAGCATTTAGGTTTGCCAAACAAGAAAGATGTAAAAGACGGAATTATTACCTACAAGATTGCAGCACACGCAGCCGATCTTGCCAAAGGCCATCCGGGTGCACAGGTTCGTGATAATGCCTTGTCTAAAGCACGTTTCGAATTCCGTTGGGATGATCAGTTCAACCTAAGCCTAGACCCAGATACAGCACGCAGCATGCATGACGAGACTTTACCGAAAGAAGCGCATAAATCTGCACACTTTTGCTCAATGTGTGGTCCGAAATTCTGTTCAATGAAAATCACCCAGAATGTACGTGACTATGCCAACAATCTCACCAATAGCGATTCAGAGGTTGAAGAAGGCCTCAAAGCAATGAAAGAGGTTTACCAAGAGCAAGGACAAAAACTGTATCATAAAGTGTAAATATTCAAAAAAAACACTTGCCTAGCCATGATTCTCGGTTAGGATGAAATAAATAGATTTCGTCCTGATCGAATCATGAGTATTGTCGAGCATCCAAGTTATACATCTAAAGATGTCGAAGTAACATCACGTGAACTTCTGTTCAGTGGTTTTATTCAAGTTGAAAAAGTCAGCCTTCGACATCGTCTATTTAATCAATCTGAATATACTCCTGTATTGCAGCGCGAACTTGTGCATCGACCTGAAGCGGCTGGCGTTCTACTCTACAATGACCAAAAACAACAGTTTGCCCTAATTGAACAGTTTCGTGTTGGTGCTTTAGATGACTCTCAATCGCCGTGGCAACTCGAAATTATTGCAGGCGTGTTAGATGGCAATGAGTCACCAGAAGGTTGTATTCGACGTGAAAGCCTTGAAGAATCAGGTTGTGAAGTTCAGGATTTAGAGCATCTATTTAGTTTTTACCCATCAGCAGGCGCCTGTTCAGAATTATTTCATCTATATGTCGCCGAAACCGAATTACCCGCTGTAGGCGGTGTTTTTGGAGTAGATGATGAGGGTGAAAATATTCAGCTGCATTTGTTTAGTTATAGCGAAATTCAAACACTACTCGACAGCGGACGTTTAAGAAATGCCCCTGTTATTATGGCATTACAATGGCTGGCTCAACACAGCAAAACGATAATAAATCCGAAGAGGTAGGACGGTGACTTTCCAAGTCTCAACACTTTCACAAAAAAATCATGTCATCATACAAATTACCGATACACATTTATTGGAGTATCCACAGCTAGAATTTGTGGGGATGAATCCTGAAGAAAGTTTCCATGCCATTATCCAGCAGATATTGAAACAACATCCAGAAGCGGACGCGATTATTCATACCGGAGACCTCGCGCAAGCCCCCACCCCTATTACCTACAAGCGTTATATCAACTTTATGCAAACCTTAGGTTTGCCTTTTTTCCACACGCTCGGTAATCATGACAATGTGGACCACTTTCCACTGCATAACGAAAATCATCAGGAACCTGTGGTGGTCGGTTTAGGGAATTGGCGCATCATTATGCTCAACAGTGCCGTAAAGGGAAAAGTAGATGGTCATTTGTCATTGGAACAATTAGAAAATTTAGAAAACTTACTTGAGCAATTTGCAGATCATCCAGTTCTGCTGGCTTGCCATCATCACCCATTTGCCATGAAATCAAAATGGATTGATCATCATAAGCTACAAAACTCAAATGCACTGCTAGATACGTTAAGCCCATTTAAAAATGTAAAGGCTTTAGTTTGTGGACACGTACATCAAGACTCTCTTAATATTTGGCAAGGTATCGAATTTTTCTCGACACCTTCCACAAGTGTACAATTTAAACCGTTTAGTAACGATTTTGCACTCGATCACAATGCACCGGGTTACCGTTACATTCGTCTGAATAATGATGGTACTTTTGAAACAAAAGTGTTTCGACTTGAAAATTTCGAAACCCATATAAACACTGATATTTCAGGATATTAGTCCTAAATTGAATACCTCTATGAGGAATTATGACTAGGGCAAACACGTTTTGAAATTATTTACGGGATAGAATGACTATCATCTTGCAGGAAAAATCTATATGATGACGACCCGATGGAAAAATCCATCGATGGTTTTCTATAAAAACACTTGCATATCACCATATTTTTTGCGTATAGATAATACGTGTATGATGAGGAATGCCCTATTATGGCGAATGACAACCACAACCAAGTTTTGGATGAACATACAGAAGTTGTAGTAGAAGGTGATAAAGCTTCTGCAAAACGTGCACGTAAAGTGAAACCTAAAACTTCTGACGTAGGCTCAACTGCAAGTTTATTTGGTATTGCACCTTATCAACCTAAGAAAAATGAAGAGTACATGTCTGAAGGACAGCTCGAGCATTTCCGACAAATTCTGCAAGCATGGAAAGCTGAATTAATGTCTGAAGTTGATCGTACTTTAAATACGATGCAAGATGAATCAACTGCATTGCCAGACGTAAATGACCGTGCTACCCAAGAAGAAGAATTTGCAATTGAATTACGTACACGTGACCGTGAACGTAAATTAATTCGTAAAATCGAACAATCTCTTGAAGCGATTAAAAACGAAGACTACGGTTTCTGTGAAACTTGTGGTATCGAAATCGGCTTACGTCGTTTAGAAGCACGCCCAACTGCAACGTTATGTATTGACTGCAAAACCTTGGCAGAAATTAAAGAGAAGCAAAATAACGGTTAATTGTGACGGTTAAGAATTCTCCAGCCGAGTTCGACTCGGCTCTTGCGCA
This sequence comes from Acinetobacter nosocomialis, assembly GCF_041021905.1. Classification (NCBI taxonomy): domain Bacteria; kingdom Pseudomonadati; phylum Pseudomonadota; class Gammaproteobacteria; order Moraxellales; family Moraxellaceae; genus Acinetobacter; species Acinetobacter nosocomialis. The sequence continues at coordinate 303,608 of NZ_CP157432.1, read as the reverse complement.
GCAGTTAAATCGCTTGCCAGAAAAGCATAGCTTTTCTCTTGCTCAGCGGCGGAACAATGTTCCACTTAATCGCTGCTCATACTCAGGTCGGTTTGCGCCCTCGCCAACCGGCCCTTTACATTTCGGATCACTGATTACTGCTGTTGCCAGTTACTGTGATGCTAGAGCTCACAAAGGGCGATGGTTTGTTCGTGTTGAAGATACTGACATTCCGCGCATCTATCCTGGTAGTGAAGACCATATACTCGCATCAATTGAAGCTTTTCAGTTCGATCCTGATGCAGAGATCATCTTTCAAAAAGACCGCCTAAATATTTACGAAAGCGTATTAGACCAACTTAAAAAAGAAGGTTTAGTTTACGCATGTCAGTGTACCCGTAAAATGCTCGGTTCAAATGCAATCTATGCAGGTACTTGCCGTGATTTGCATCTCGATTTTCAAGATCAAGCGATTCGCGTAAAAGTTCAGGATCAGCAGATCTGTTTCGATGATCGATTGCAAGGACTTCATTGTTCTAATCTACAACATGACCTTGGTGACTTTGTTCTTAAACGCCGTGATGGCATTATTAACTATCAACTTGCTGTTGTCGTGGATGATTATCTACAAGGTATTACACACGTTGTTCGTGGTGCAGACCTTTTAGATAACACTGAACGCCAAATCTGGCTGGGTCAGCTCCTCGGTTACCCTAAACTAAGCTATATGCATCTTCCTCTGGCTATGAATGATCAGGGGCAAAAGCTTTCTAAACAAAATCTTGCTCAAGCACTCGATTTAACTAAAGCTCCTCAATTACTACAACACGCCATACAAGCCCTAGGTCAACCCAAGGTTGATTTAGATCGCCCTGAAGTGATGCTCAAGCAAGCTGTAGCGCAGTGGAATGTGGATTTAATTCCTCACGGACAAGAGCTTGGCGGAATATATTTATAAATAAAAAAAGCCCGATTCGATATCGGGCTTTTCATAACAACTGAAATAGTTTAGAAGTTCGATTCTTCTCTTTCAGGGTTTACTTCTTGAGTTGATGCATCAATCTTTAAGATCAAGCTAATCATAGCTGCACACATCATTAAAGACGTACCACCATAACTAATAAATGGCAGAGTTAAACCTTTGGTTGGCATTAAGCCCATGTTCATACCCGCATTTACCAAAATCTGGAGTAAGAAAATAATACTAATACCGTAAGCCAAATAGCCCGCGCGAAGATAATGATGTTTCAAGGCACGGTGTCCAATTTTGATACAACAAGCCAACATCAAGAAAGATAAGCCAATGACAATCGAAATACCAAAGAAGCCAAACTCTTCGCCTAACACGGCCAACATAAAGTCAGTATGCGCTTCTGGTAAATAAGATAGCTTTTGAACACTATGCCCTAAACCTGTTCCAAACCATTCACCACGGCCAAAAGCCATGAGTGCATTTGATAACTGATAACCCACACCTAATGGATCTGCCCATGGGTCGGTAAACGAAATCAAACGCTGGAAACGGTAAGGCTCAAACAAGATCAAAAACACGATACCAGTGACAATCGCACCAAGCATAATTAAGAACTGTGTTGGCGGCGCACCAGCTAAAAAGAACACGCCGACCATCATCATGACAATAACGATCGTCGCACCCAAGTCAGGCTCGGCAATGATTAAACCGACCGTAATCGCCATCACACCACTTAAACGCAGTAAACCTTTCCAATGTGTACGAACTTCTTTAGCACGGCGTACCACGTAGTCTGCCGTAAAGATTGCCATCATGACTTTGGCAACCTCTGTAGGCTGTAAGGTAAAACCACCGATTTTAATCCAACGTGTAGAACCATTGACTTCCGAACCTACAGCCAAAGCAGCAAGTAACAGAACCATGGTTAACAACCACAGCGGAAACGTATTTTTAAACCATGTATTGAGGGAGATTCGGTAAGTCAAATACGCCACGACCCCAGCAACCGCAATAGATATCGCATGGCGGATGACATAGTGAAACGGGTTCTCATGCATATATTCTGCATAAGGCATCGAAGCAGATGCTACCATCACCGAACCGATACATAACAATGCAACGACACAGAAAATCAAGACATTACGTGGCGTCACTTCCGCTGGCCATTTCGGCAATATCCGTTCATACCAATGATTGATTTTCTGGATTGTGGTCTGAGCTAAGCCTGCCATACTACATTCCTAATCATATTTTCTTTAAACCAACGAATTGACGCAGGCAACAAACTGCTGACCACGGTCATTATAACTTTTAAACATATCAAAACTTGCACATGCTGGTGATAGCAATACCACATCTTCAGCTTGTGTTTCACGTTGACATAGCTCTACAGCTTCTTTAAGTGTTGCCGCATGTAAAATTTTAGTTGCACCTTGAATGGCCTGCTCGATGACAGGCGCATCTTCACCAATCAATACCACAACTTTGGCATACTTTTCGATAGAAGAACGTAAAGGAGTAAAGTCTTGACCTTTACCCTGCCCACCTAAAATTAGGGCAACTTTACCTTTTTTCACTTCAATCGCAGCACCTAAACCATCAATTGCTGCAAGTGTAGCGCCAACATTGGTTCCTTTTGAGTCATTGTAATAACGTACATCATGTACGGTCTTTACATACTCACAGCGGTGCTCTAAACCTTTAAAGTGTTTTAAAGTTTCAAGCATAGATTCCATAGGTAAGCCAATTGCTTCACCCAATGCTAAACACGCTAAAGCATTGGCTACGTTGTGCATACCTTGAATATATAAGTCTGAGCTTTTAATTAAACGCTGCAAGCCACGAGCAAGCCAAAGTGTACCGTCAGCATCTCTTAAAACGCCGTACTGGTTTAAGTCAGGTGCATTTAGACCAAAGCTTTGCATTGGCGTTATATCAGGTACAAGAGGACGGCTTAAAGCGTCATCACGGTTAAATACAACTTTCTTGACACCTTGGAAAATACGGTGCTTTGCTTGGTGATACCCCAGCATATTGCCATGACGATCTAAGTGATCTTCACTCATGTTCAGTACCACAGCTACTTCAGCATTTAAGTGAGATGTGGTTTCTAACTGGAAGCTTGATAACTCAAGTACCAATAACTCTGGTTGATCTTTAAGTAAATCTAGAGCTGGGCGACCAAGGTTACCACCAACGGCAACTTTCTTACCTGCATCTTTAGCCATTAAGCCCATTAAAGTAGTAACAGTACTCTTCGCGTTAGAGCCTGTAATCGCAACAATCGGTACATCAGTTGCACGGCGAAGTAGCTGAATATCACCTACTACAGAAATACCTTTAGCAATAGCAGCCTGAATTTCTGGTAATTGTGGTGCAAGGCCCGGGCTTAAAATAATTTCTTCTGCTTGTAGTAATAATTCTTGATCCAGTTGACCAAAACTGGTCTTCACGTCTGCAGGAATTTGATCATGTCCGGGAGGTGTGGGGCGGGAATCCGTTACTGCAACTTGGTAGCCTTGTTCATGCAGGAAATTTACAGCAGAAACACCTGATATACCCAAGCCTGCTACAACTTTTAACCCACCACGTTGTATTAACATTTTTGCCCCACAATTTATCAATCGACAGAATGGCAAAAATGTTAGCACTTTGCTGTTTTGAATACTTTTTCAGTTTGACTTTTATTCTACTTTTTTTGTGTCAGTGCGTAAAAAAGCCATCATTCGATGGCTTTTTATACAGAAAAGTTAACGCCACTTCACCGTTTGTACCGGAGCGGACTTTTGGGTAGGTGCATCATCAGTAGAACAGCCACAATTGCCACCACAACCGGCAGCCTGTTTAGGCTTCAACCATGATGCCAAACGCTGCCAACCCAAGCGTTGACACTGGATTGATAATGCAAGAAATACTGAAGCGGACGTTTGAGGAAATACCTTTTTAAAGACAACAATGGCACTCCACAACACCAATACAGCAACAATAAGGTAATCAAACATAAGCGCCTCCTATTAACCCCAAATGCGTGATGCAATTTGGTAGGTTAAAAATGACATGAGATAAGCCAAACCAAATAGATAAGCCGTCATGACTGCCACATGTTTCCATGAACCTGTCTCACGGCGTACCGTTGCCAAGGTTGCTAAACAATGTGGTGCATAAATAAACCAGACCAATAAAGATAGCCCTGTAGCCAATGACCAACCCGTGCCGTTTGCACTAATCAAATGAGCAAGCCCCTGTGCAACAGCATTATCATCGGCACCAGATAACGCATATACCGTACCTAATGCTGCAACCACAACCTCACGAGCAGCCATTGCGGGAATGAGAGCCACCACGATTTGCCAGTTAAAGCCAAGCGGTGCGAATAAAGGCTGAATAAAGTGCCCTGCCATGCCCGCAAAACTATAATCAATTGCTGGTAGCGTTGCGCCTTCGGGTGGTTGAGGGAAAGTACACAAGAACCAAAGAATAATGGTCAATGCAACAATAATCCCACCAACACGACGCAAGAAAATCTTTGCACGTTCCATCAACCCAATAGCGATACTTTTTGGATCAGGAAAACGATAACTTGGTAATTCCATTAACAAGGCATGCTGTGATTTGTCTTTACGCAAAAACTTCATCACAAAGGCAACACAAAGTGCACTTAAAATACCTGCCATGTATAAACCAAACAGCACCAAACCTTGTAAGTTAAAGATGCCTAAAACAGTTTGACTTGGAATAAATGCACCAATTAACAAGGCATAGACAGGCAAACGTGCCGAACATGTCATGAGGGGTGCAACCATGATCGTGGTAAAACGGTCACGTGAATCACTAATACTTCGGGTTGCCATAATGCCAGGAATCGCACAGGCAAAACTTGATAATAATGGAATGAAAGAACGACCACTCAAGCCGGCTTTAAACATTAATTTATCGAGCAAGAACGCTGCACGCGGTAAATAACCTGATTCTTCGAGTACCAAAATAAAGAAGAAGAGAATCAAAATTTGTGGCAAGAAAGCCAGTACTGTACCCGCTCCTGCCAGAACACCGTCTACGACTAAACTGCGTAGCACAGGTTGATGGATGGCTCCATTTAACCACTCACCTAACCATGGGATTACCCCATCTTCAATTGCAGCTTTAAAAGGTTCAGCCCAAGCAAATACTGCCTGAAAGACAATAAACATCATTACTGCCAAGCTGAGTAAACCCAATACAGGATGTAAGAAAATTCGATCTAGAAAGTCAGTACGCTTATCATCATGATCAACAAAATTAACCACATCTTTAAAAATCGTTTCGATTTTCTGATGATGCCCACCACTTAAACCACTCAGTTCAGTATGAGGTACGGTATATTTTTCTTGATCGAGCGCATGCAATAAATTTTCAATACCTGAATTACGTACGGCAACCGTTTCAACAACAGGAACACCTAAACGCTCAGAGAGTTTCTGTGTATTGATTTGAATACCGCGACGACGCGCTTCATCCATCATGTTCAATACAACCAGAATTGGACGCCCTAATTCAATAATTTCAAGCACCAAACCCAAATGCAGTTTTAAGTTCGTCGCATCGACAATACATAAAAAAGCATCTTGCTGCCCTTCTTCGGCAATTTTGCCTTGGCAGACATCACGGGTAATTTCTTCATCTGGGCTAGTTGCCTGCAAACTATAGGTACCCGGTAAATCTAGTACACGAACTGCACGGCCTGAAGGTAATTGAAAGTTACCGACTTTACGCTCTACAGTTACACCCGCATAGTTAGCAACTTTTTGTCTTGTTCCAGTTAAATGGTTAAACAGCGAAGTTTTACCGCAGTTCGGGTTTCCCACAAGGGCAATACGTAGCGCATTACTCATGCGGGTACTCCTTCTAACTGAATCTCGATTTTTTCCGCTTCCGCCTTACGTAAAGCGAAACGAGTAAAGCCAATTTGGATTAAGATCGGATCACCACCAAAAATACCTTTGGTAATCACCTCTACTCGAGTACCTGGTACAAAGCCCAAGCTTTCCAAACGAATTGCGACCAAATCTTGTTGCTCGGATGTTTGTGTCATCCGATCTACTTTGGTGATGGTAGCCGCTTGCTTCACTTTCAACGCTGATAAACGCACCGCATCCGATCCTAAACCTTTTTTACTAGTATACATATAAATGAGAATAATTACCAAATAAGGTTAAATTTCAATTCTCACCTACTTTAATCGACAAATCTTAAAGTTTCTTTTAAAGTACAGTGGTTTAGAGGACATTGTTTATGATAAATAAGAAACCGCGTATTCCAAGCCCTGTTCAAATTCCTGAACATTTGAGCTTTTTACAAGGTTTTCGCGACTATTTAGTTGCACAAACAGTGAGTCCACATACTCGTAATGCTTATTTATCTGACCTGATTCAATGTGCTGAACTTCATAAAAAAAATAGCTTGCCGAAATGGTCGAGTGATGACATTTCTGATGTTCTCATTGAACTCACCAAAATAGGAAAAAGTCCACGCTCAATTGCACGTTGTTTATCTGCCCTACGCCAGTTTTACAAATTTTTACGTGAACAAAAATTACGAAGCGATAACCCGGTAGCGACACATCACTCACCCAAAATTGGCCGAGCTTTACCCAAAGATTTATCAGAAGAAGATGTCGAAGCACTGATTCAAGCGCCTGACATTACAACAGCTTTGGGGTTACGTGATCGAGCGATGTTTGAAGTTCTTTATGCATGTGGTTTACGTGTTTCTGAGCTAATCAACTTGCGCTTGGAGCTAATCAATTTAAAACAAGGCTATTTACGTATTACTGGTAAAGGCAATAAAGAACGTTTAGTACCATTAGGCCAATATGCTTGTGACTGGGTAGAACGCTACTTAAATGATGCACGTCCACAACTTTATAAAACTTCCACTGACTATTTATTTTTAACTCAACATGGCGGAATCATGAGCCGTCAGAATTTTTGGTATGCAATTAAACGATATGCATTACAAGCCAATATTCAGGCTGAGCTGTCGCCTCATACCTTACGCCATGCCTTTGCAACACACTTGCTCAATCACGGCGCTGACTTACGCGTAGTACAAATGTTACTGGGCCATAGTGACTTATCTACCACCCAAATCTATACCCACGTAGCGCAAGTAAGAATGCAACAATTACATGAAAAACATCACCCTAGGGGTTAAAAATTTTTAAACGAATTATATGAAATACACCGAACAATCATTTGATTTCGTTCACAAAGGTTAAGAAAGTTTTAACAATACACACTAGATTTTTTGTTATGCTTAGCAGCTTCTGACTATAAATACTGATGAAATAAGGGTTATCTATGTCCTTTACCCGATCTCAAATTTTTCTTGCCTGTGCTTTGGCTTCTAGCTTGTTGTTCAGTGCTTGTTCTAAAGAAAACAAACCACAAAAAGAAGATGCGCTCACAGCGACCGCACCTGCTACTGGGGAAGCTTCAACCATCATTGAACGTAATGCTAAACAGCGTTTAATCGAAACTTTGCAAAAACAATTTAAGAATGCAAACATCAACGTCAAAATTTTAGACATCAAACCGACTGAAGTACCTAATTTATATTGGGTAAACCTTGAAGGTATGACTTCTGTTTATACGACAAGTGATGGTAAGTACCTTATTCAAGGTGATGTCATCCGTTTAGGCGGTAAAGAGCTGCATAATATTGGCGACAACCTTCAAGCATCAGAAAACAAAAAGCACCTTGCTGCTTTAAAAAATGAAGATTTGATTGTTTACCCAGCTAAGGGTGGTAAAGCTAAACATGTAATTTATGTGTTTACCGATGCAAGTTGTCCTTATTGCCACAAACTACATGAGCATTTAGCCGAGATTAATGAGAAAGGCATTGAGGTTCGTTACATTGCGTGGCCGCGCGGCGAACAATTTATGCCAACGATGGAAGCCGTTTGGTGTAGTGCAGACCGTAAAGCTGCATTTAATCAAGCTGTACAAGGCATTAGTATTCCACCTGCTCAATGCAAAAACCCTGTTCGCGAACAATATCAACTTGGTTTAAACATGGGCGTAAATGGTACTCCAGCCATCTACAACGTTGACGGACAATATCTCGGTGGCTACTTAACACCAGATGAGTTAGTTAAACGTCTGGATAAATAATATTCTCAATTTTGATGAATAGTTCACCAGTTATCTTGTACACAAAGTGCTGCTCTTAATGCAGCGCTTTGTTTTTTCAACAAATAGTTCTTTACATGCCAGTGTTTAAAGACTGATCTACTCTGCTTTTCCGAACATCGCACTCTAATTGATTGAACAGGCACGAAAAGCGCTAGAGTCTGGCGTTTTTTTTAGCTATGATCTAGCTTCAATTAAATGATTCAATGATGATATGGAGTGTGACGTGAAACCAGTTCGCCTGGCAATACTCGGTCTAGGTACCGTAGGTGGAGGAGCCCTTAAACTACTACAAGAAAATGCCGCTGAAATTAAACGTCGCACCGGTCGAGAAATTCAAATTACCCACGTTGGAACACGTCGCCCTCGTCCAGATCTCGAATTGGAAGGGATTAAACAAAGCGCAGACTTACTTGATATCGTTCGTCAACCCGATGTAGATGTGGTTGTAGAAGTGATGGGTGGTATTCACCCTGCTTACGAAGTCATTATGGAAGCGATCAAACACGGCAAACAAGTTGTTACTGCAAACAAAGCTTTACTCGCTGAACATGGTAATGAACTATTTAAAGCAGCAGAAGACAACGCTGTCCAAATTGCTTATGAAGCAGCAGTTGCTGGCGGCATTCCAATTATTAAAGTGATTCGTGAAGGCCTTGCTGCAAACCATATTGAATGGCTAGCAGGCATCATTAATGGTACAGGTAACTTTATTCTCACTGAAATGCGTGAGAAAGGTCGTGCATTTGATGATGTATTAAAAGAAGCTCAAGAACTCGGTTATGCAGAAGCAGACCCAACTTTTGATGTTGAAGGTATTGATGCTGCGCATAAACTTACAATTTTAGCGTCTTGTGCGTTCGGTATTCCTCTACAGTTCGATAAAGTCTATACCGAAGGTATCAGCAAAATTACTGCACAAGATGTGAAGTATGCCGAAGAACTTGGTTTCCGCATTAAACATTTAGGTATTGCACGTCGTGCTGAACATGGTATTGAGTTACGTGTTCACCCAACGCTTATTCCAGATGAGCAGCTTATTGCCAACGTAAACGGCGTTAAAAATGCTGTCTTAGTTCAAGCCAATGCCGTTGGTCCAACGCTGTACTACGGCGCTGGTGCTGGCGCTGGTCCAACAGCTTCTGCGGTCGTTGCCGATGTGATTGATATTGTTCGTGACATCTCTTATACAGAAGATGGAGCAGGCACAATTCCTCAACTGGCTTTCGAAGCATTAACAAATATGCCAATTTTAAGCCGTGAACAAATGACTACAGGTTATTACATCCGCTTAAATGCTGAAGATCAGACTGGTGTACTTGCAGATGTAACAACCATCTTAAGCCGTGCTGGAATCAGTATTGATGCCATCATGCAACAATCACGCTTAAAAGACCTCATTCCAATCGTAATTTTGACCGATCCAATCGTTGAATCAAAAATGGATGACGCTCTTGCGCAAATTCAAGCATTACCTGCAATTCGTGGCGAAATCGTAAGAATTCGTTTAGAATCGCTCGATAGTTAATCAGGTTGAGGGAAAGATTCCCTCTCCCGCTTCACCTCATAATTGGAACACCATCATGTCTAATGCCAATCGTTATACTGGTCTTGTAGATCGTTATCGTGACCGTTTGCCAGTTTCGGCAACTACTCGTGCTATCTCTTTGGGTGAAGGCAACACCCCTCTCATTAAACTTGAGAATATTCCACGTATTATTGGCAAAGATGTTGAAATTTATGTGAAATATGAGGGCTTAAACCCGACTGGTTCATTTAAAGACCGTGGTATGACCATGGCTGTAACCAAAGCGGTTGAAGAAGGTTCTAAAGCAATTATCTGTGCATCTACAGGTAACACTTCTGCTGCTGCCGCCGCATACGCTGCGCGTGCTGGTATCAAAGCATTTGTTTTGATCCCAGAAGGCAAAATCGCGATGGGTAAAATGGCTCAAGCCATGATGTATGGTGCGATCACTATGCAAATCCGTGGTAACTTCGATGATGGCATGCGTCTAGTAAAAGAAGTGGCTGATCAAGCTCCTGTAACGATTGTAAACTCAATCAACCCTTACCGTTTACAAGGTCAAAAGACGATTGCTTATGAAATTGTTGAAGCTTTAGGCCGTGCACCTGACTATCACTGCTTGCCAGTAGGTAACGCAGGTAACATCACCGCTCACTGGATGGGTTATACAGAAGCTGTAGCAAACCAACCTGCTGATCAGTTCGAACAAGTTATATATGATGCTGCGACCGATCAATTTACCGGTCCTAAACCAGAAGGCTTACCAACAATGGTAGGTTACCAAGCTTCTGGTGCAGCTCCATTCTTGCGTGGTGCTCCAGTTGAAAGCCCTGAAACAGTTGCAACTGCAATCCGTATTGGTAATCCACAAAGCTGGAACCATGCAAAAGCTGTGGTACGCGACTCTAAAGGCTGGTTTGATGAACTTCAAGACAGCGAAATTTTAGAAGCTCAACGCTTACTTTCTATGTATGAAGGTGTATTTGTTGAGCCAGCGTCTGCTGCTTCTATCGGTGGTGCGATCCGTGACATTAAAGCGGGTAAAATTGCTGAAGGTTCTGTCATCGTATGTACAGTAACTGGTAATGGCTTGAAAGATCCTGATACTGCAATCAAACAATGTGCTGATGCAGTGATGTTGTCAATTGATGCAACAATGGATCAAGTAAAAGATTCGATTTTATCTAATATGTAAAATCTGAATTTTTATAAAAAACGGCTGTATTAAACAGCCGTTTTTTTATGCTATTTAAAATGGCATAAAAAAACGCTTCTTAATAGAAGCGTTTTTAAAATATTTAACTTAAATACGTTTTGGCAAATTACTCAACCAACCTAACAAGTTAGTTGCATCGTTATTACGCGCCTGTGTACTTGGTTCACCAAGCAATACAATGACTGCTGGACGTGAGTTCACAGTAGTATGCATAACAACACAACGGCCTGCTTCATTAATATAGCCAGTCTTAGATAAGTTGATATTCCAACCACCATTACGCACTAAAGCATTGGTATTGTTTGACTTGAGTACACGGTAGCCTAAATTAAAGTCGTAAGTTGGTGTTGTTGAGAATTGACGGATCAAACCATACTGAGACGCTGTACTCGCCAAAATTCCCAAGTCACGCGCCGAAGAGACATTACGTGGGTCTAAACCAGTTGATTCGTAATAATGAGTGGCATTCATACCCAAAGAACGTGCTTTAGCATTCATCGCTGCTACGAATGCAGGACGACCGCCTGGATAAGTACGCGCTAAAGCTGCTGCCGCTGGGTTTTCTGACTTCATTAAAGCAAACAGAAGAACTTCTGCACGGTTCATCTTGTCGCCCACACGTAAGGTAGAGCTTGAGTTCTTACCATTTGCACCGGCAAAATCGATTTGCTCAAGTGTAATTTCTTCTGACATGTTTAAACGCGCATCTGCGGTTACAACTGCTGTCATTAATTTGGTAATAGACGCAATCGGTACTGACGCGTTGGTGTTTTTACTATAAAGGACCTCACCCGTTTGCGCATCCATTACAAGTGCAGCACGTGCACTAACACTCGGCTGGGCATTATAGCCCACGGTATCACGGATTGGAGCAACTCTAGGTGTAGAGCTAATAACTTTCGGTGCATTACTGCCACGTAAAGTTGTAGTAACAGACGTTGAACCTTGCGGAGTCGGCTCATCATCTTCATCATTTAAAAGTTGACTAGCATCCGCTGCAGACCAATTTAAACTTGCAGTACCAGTACTCCCTGAGGACGGGTTATTGACGAGTTCTGCAAAGCTTGTTGAACTCAAACTAAGCAAAATAGACATGCTTAGCACATGCATTAAAGACTTTTTAGAATTTTTCACGGCACAATACTCGACTCAGGGTGACACACATTTGCGCTTACTATCATTATGCCTTACATTTGAGATATAAGGTATAAAGCTTTACCGACACAATTGTGCACAACTATTCGCTCACTATAGAAGAATAGGATTGCTAATTTTGTCATTCCATTGCAAGCTTATTTTGCTTTATGTAACAAAAAACTTGTTTTTTGAAAGAAAGGAGGTCTTCTTGATTACAGTTTTAGTTGTCGATGACCATGAACTGGTACGTACGGGTATTTGCCGTATGTTAGAAGATCATGCAGATGTTGAGGTAATTGGACAAGCCGAATCTGGGGAAGAAGCTATTGCTATCGTTCGCCAGCAACATCCGCAAGTCGTACTACTTGATGTCAACATGCCAGGCATCGGTGGTGTAGAAACAACTCGTCGTTTATTACAAACAGCTCCAGAGACGAAAGTCATTGCTGTAAGTGGCCTTGCCGAAGAACCCTACCCATCTTTATTGCTAAAAGCTGGAGCAAAAGGCTATATCACCAAAGGAGCCCCAATTGCCGAGATGGTTCGTGCAATTAATAAGGTCATGCAGGGTGGTAAATATTTTAGTGCCGATATTGCCGAGCAACTGGCAAGCTCTTATTTATCTGATACTCAACAATCTCCTTTTGATTCGTTATCGGAGCGGGAAATGCAAGTTGCGATGATGGTCGTTAACTGTATTAGCGCACAAGAAATTGCCGATAAACTTTTTGTAAGTGTGAAAACTGTAAATACTTACCGTTACCGTATTTTTGAAAAGTTAGGAATTGATAGTGATGTAAAACTCACACATCTTGCGATTCGTTACGGTCTGATCAAACCATAATCAGACTTACATGCACTCTCCTTTAAATTCATCCCTGTCCCATACGATTTTTCGTTTGGGCACTTGGTATGGTTTATACCGTCTTATTATTGCGGTTAGCCTGAATATTATTTTGGTTTTAACCAATGCTCAAACCGACAATAGTTTGCAGCAACCCTCTTTATATTTTTACACTTTACTAAGCTATTCAATTGTAAGTCTTGTGCAATTGTTATGCTTTAAATTTATTGCTATCCAAACTACTCGGCAGCTTATTTTATTTTTTATTGTCGACATTATTTGTTTAAGCCTCCTTTCATTTTCTGCTGGGGAGCCTAATTTACAAATTAGTTTGCTGTATGTGATTGCAATCTTTACTTCGGCGATTTTGCTCAGTGCAAGAGTGTCTTTAGTTATTACCTTACTTGCGGTTATTGCGGTTATTTATCAACGCTTCGTGGGTAGTTTATTTGACTACAACAATCTAAACACAATCGGTAATAGCGCTTTATTAGCTTTTTTATTTTTCGTTGTTCACGGGATTGGACAAATTGCAGTGCAGCGCTTTAAATTACTTGAGGCACTCACCTTTCACCAGTCAATCGAGCTTTACCAGCTTCAAAATATTAACCGTTATATTTTAGAGCAAATTGAACAAGGCTATTTAGTTTTAGACGAAAATTACGACATTGTTGTTAGCAATCCCGCTGCTTGTTCATTGCTTGGTATTCCTCCCCAGTATGCCAATGAAAAATATCCTTTAGCAAAGTGGCATGCCGATTTATTTGAAATATTGAAGTTTGGCGACTTAAAAGAAAATGACCGATTTATTTTTGAGTCTCGGCTATCGGCTTATTCCATTAATATTAAAGTACAGCATCTTTTAGTGCCGCAACAAGCTCTGACACTACTCATTTTACAAGATGCCCAACAAATTAATCAGCAAGCACAGCAACTTAAACTTGCCGCTTTAGGGCAACTCTCGGCAAGTATTGCACATGAAATCCGCAATCCTCTGGCTGCAATTGTTCAAGCAAATGAGTTACTTAAAGATAGTGATCTCGAACAACAAAATACTTTACGCCATATGATTGGCAAACAAACTAAACGCATTGATAGTATTGTTCAGGACACCTTAGGACTTGCTCGTAGCGAAAGAACACACCCTATTCAGATTGACTTAAACAATTTTATAAATACGCTACTCGATGAAGATTTATCTGACGTTAAGCACTCAATTCAACTCAAAATTTCTGATCGTTCTTTAAAATTTTTATTTGACGAAAAACAACTAAGACAAGTCATGATCAATTTAGTGCGAAATGCTTTACGACATAATGCACCCGACTCACCGAATGTCATGATCAACATTCATTCACAAACAAATAAAATTTATATTGATGTGATCGATTACGGTGAAGGTGTTTCAAAACGTGATATATCTCAATTATTTAAACCATTTTTTAGTACCGAAATTAATGGAACTGGTTTAGGATTATACTTGTCTCATAGTTTTTGTGAGGCAAACCATGCAAAGCTCACCTATGTAGAGCAAAAACAAGGGGCATGCTTCAGAATAGAATGCCCAATAATATTTTGATTTTTTATTAGGTTTTTGGGGAAATGGCAGAACAGCAACCACTCGTTTTGCTTGTAGACGATGAGGAAGATTTGTGCCTTTTAATGCAAATGACACTTGCACGAATGGGGATTAAAACACATCTTGCTTATCGGGTTGAACAGGCCAAACAACTCTTCACACAGTTTCATTACGATGCATGTTTAACCGATCTAAACTTACCCGATGGGAGTGGGTTAGAGTTAGTCAAACATGTCTCTCAAAATTATACAAACACACCCATTGCGGTTTTAACTGCTTACGGCAATATGGATATTGCAATTGCAGCATTAAAAGCAGGGGCTTTTGATTTTGTAAGCAAACCGGTCAACCAAGTACATCTAGATCAATTATTACAGAAAGCCTTAAATCGGCAAAAAATAGAGCATGATTTTGCAGAGAGTGCTCTAGAAAACAAATTATTAATCGGCCGCTCTCAGCCTATTCAACAACTACGCATCGCAATTAAAAAAATTGCTCGTTCTCAAGCACCTGTATTTGTTACTGGCGAGTCTGGAACAGGTAAAGAAGTGGTTGCCAACCTAGTTCATCGGCTGAGTAACCGTAGTGAAGGGCCTTTTATTGCGATTAACTGTGGCGCTATTCCAACTGAACTGATGGAAAGCGAGCTGTTCGGACATAAAAAAGGTAGCTTTACAGGGGCAACGCAAGACAAACAAGGCCTCATTTTATCTGCTCATGGTGGCAGTTTATTTTTAGATGAAATTGCCGAATTACCACTTAGTATGCAGGTTAAATTACTACGCGCAGTACAAGAAAAAAAGATTCGTCCTGTCGGTTCCGATCAGGAAATTGATGTTGATTTTCGGGTGATTAGTGCGAGTCATCAAGACTTAGATTTATTGGTTCGACAAGGCAAATTTCGTCAGGATTTATTCTTCCGTATCCATGTTATGGATCTCATGTTACCGCCTTTACGCGAACGTGGTGAAGATGTCTTGTTACTTGCGAATCACTTTATTCAGAAAATTTGTATGGAGTGGGAAACCCCACTTAAACAATTAACCGAGGGCGCTGAAACTTATCTGCTACAACAACACTTTCCCGGCAATGTTCGCGAATTAAGAAATATGATTGAGCGAGCAATTACTTTAAGTGACGATGCCAATATTGATGTACCACATTTGCACCCTGCCCCTTTAAGAGCAAATATTTCTAATTCAATCGCAACGGTATCTCAAAGCTTTCAGAATCCCGTAGCTACGCCACAGATTGTAAAAAAATTACCAAGTGAGGGTCTAGAGCGTTATTTAGAGAGTATTGAAAAAGATATTCTGCTCAATGCACTCAATATGACCCATTGGAATCGAACCTTAGCAGCTAAAAAATTAGGAATGACTTTCCGTTCTTTACGCTACCGTTTGAAGAAATTTGGGTTAGATACTGAAACTGAACAGGAAGTATAAAGCTTACTTCCTTTTTAGAAGTAGGTCGGCAACACGCTCTAAATAAACTTCGTCTTTCATTTCTGGAGGCAAGGGATAGGTCTGGTTAGGCTGAATACCTTGACCTTCGATCATATTACCATTTGGCGTGTAGTAATGTGAGACCGTCATTTGCAAGGCTGCCCCACTTGGCAAAGGGAAAAGTTTCTGTACAACGCCCTTTCCATAACTTTTTTCACCCATGACCCAAGCACGTTGATGCTCTTTCATTGCAGCAGTAAAAACTTCTGCTGCCGAGGCAGATCGGTGATTAATTAAAATACCAACTTTTATATTTTGAAAATCATTTCCCGGTAAGGCCTGAAATTGCTGATTACCTTCTGAACGACTTTTTGTAGAAACAATAATGCCATGATTTAAAAATAAATCGGCTGACTCAACAGCAGCAGATAGCAGCCCGCCTGGGTTATTTCTTAAATCAATTAATACAGCTTTTAAACGCGAAGAACTATTTTCTTCAATTAAACGTTTAATTTCATTGGCGGTATCTTGCTGGAATACTCTAATTTTTAGTACCAATACCTGATTATGTAACATGACAGGTTCGATATCAGTTTCAATCTTTTTATTACGGACTAAACTGATTGGAGTATTTGACTCTTCTGTCTGTACTTGCAGCGTTGAACCTATTGAACCATACAACAAACCAAGCACCTGATCTTGGGTTAGATTTTTAAGTTCCTGATTATCTATCTTTAAAATGGTCTGTCCATTTCTCAAGCCTAGTTTATATGAATCAGAACCTGCCTTCAGGTCACGAATCATCCATTTATGGACATGTGCTTCTGGGCTTAATGCAAAATCAACCGAAGCAAGATCACCTTCGGTGTATTGAATGAGTTGACGGTATTCTTCAGCTGACAAATAGCGTGAGTAACGGTCTAGACCACTAACAAGACCTTTAATTGCTTGTAAAAATAAAGCATCGTCCGATTTTTCATCGACATAGTTATCGCGAACAATCCCATAAATTTGTACAAACTGCTGAATCGACTCAATAGGGACTTCTGCATAACTTTCTTCTGATTCTGGTGAATCAGCATGCTGAGGCGATAATTTTTCTTTTACAACAGGAGCACCAAGAGCAAACTGGCTGCAACACATCAATACACTACCCAAAAAAGCTTTATATATATTGTGTTGCAGCATTTATTCACCTATCGCTTATGCAGATAATGTAATCAGATTACGACCTTGCATTTCCGCAGGTACAGGAATCTGCATTAGATGAAGGATAGTCGGTGCAACATCTGCAAGTACACCACCTTCTGCGATAGTCGCTTGTGTTGGACCAACATAAATAAATGGTACAAGCTCTGTTGTATGTTGTGTATGAACTTGGCCACTTTCGTAGTCCTGCATTTGCTCAACATTACCATGGTCAGCAGTAATAAGCATATGACCTTTCTTGGCCATCACAGCTTCGTATACACGACCTAAACATGTATCAACTGCTTCAACCGCCTTAACCGCGGCATCAAATACGCCTGTATGACCGACCATATCACCATTGGCATAATTCACAACAAGTAAATCGTACTCACCCGAGTTAATTGCCTTAACGAGTTCATCAGTTACTTCATAAGCACTCATTTCAGGCTTTAGATCATATGTCGCAACGTTTGGTGATGGAATTAGAATACGCTTCTCACCTGGGTATTCATCTTCTCGACCACCACTAAAGAAGAAAGTCACATGCGCATATTTTTCTGTTTCAGCAATACGTAATTGCGTTTTGCCAAGAGAAGATAAATATTCACCAAGTGAGTTTTTCAACTCTTCAGGCATATATGCCACAGGTGCATCAATGCTGGCCTGATAACGTGTCAACATGACAAATTTAGAAAGGTTCGGTACAACTTTACGCTCAAAACCTGCGAAGTCCTTTTCAACAAACGCACGTGTAATTTCACGAGCACGGTCAGCACGGAAGTTCATGAAAACAACGCTATCGCCATCTTGAACTTTAGCCACATCACCAATACGAGTTGCTTTCACAAATTCATCATTTTCATTGGCTGCATATGCAAGTTCTAAACCTTCAACAGCAGTATTTGCTGTACGAACTGCTTCACCTTCGGTCAATAGGCGGTAAGCCTGTTCTACACGATCCCAACGATTATCACGATCCATTGCAAAATAGCGGCCAATCATAGTTGCAATACGGCCCTTGCCTTCATATTGAGCAAATAGAGCGTCTAATTTTTCTAGTGAAGATTGTGCACTACGTGGAGGAGTATCACGACCATCAAGGAATGCATGAAGATAAACTTTTGCACCACGTTTTAATGCGAGTTCACACATCGCCACAATGTGGTCTTCATGTGAGTGAACGCCACCTTCTGAGAGCAAGCCCATAATATGAACTGCACCACCAGCAGCTTTGGCTTTTTCAACAGCATCAATTAATACTTCATGTTTGAAAAAGTCACCAGTACGGATGTCTTTAGTAATACGGGTAAAATCTTGATACAACACACGTCCAGCGCCAAGATTCATATGGCCAACTTCAGAATTACCCATTTGTCCATCAGGTAGACCTACATCTTCACCAGAACCAGAAATAAGACTATTTGGATGCTTTGCTTTCATTGCAGTTAAATTCGGGGTTTTTGCTGCAAGAAAAGCATTATCTTCAATCGCTTCACGGTGTCCAACACCATCCATAATGACCAGAACGTGAGGGATCTTGCCAGCAGTTGCATCCGTCATAATCAATTTCTCTTTTGTCTACAATTTCATCGCAATATCTTACCGAATTTTCGGTGAAGACTCTATTTTTTCCTATGGCTTTCACCAATGCATCTCATTGAGAAAGCCATTTATATTCTTTCGGATTAGCGAGCACGGTAAAGTAAGTAACTACCGGCACCAAACATTAAAATAATAGGTACAAGTACAAACCACGCTGGTGAAGGCGCGTATACCAAACTTGCGTAACCCAAGAAATCTTGTAAGTAATAAAAGCCTAAACCGATAAAGAGTGCGATCACCAAACGAAAGCCCATTGACTGTTGACGCAGTGGACCAAAAATAAAAGAACAAGCCACTAATACAAGCGTAATCAATGAAAATGGAGAAGCAACTTTTTGCCAGAAAGCCAATTGGTAAGTTTTAGGAACTTGGCTATATTCATCCATATAGCGCATAAAACTAATGAGCTGACTTGGAGATAAGTCTTCAGGGTCTAAAGTCACCATGTGGACATATTTAGGTTGTAGAGCCAATCCTAAAGACTGCTGATCATGATTATTTAGTATCGAATTACCATCTGTCAGAATGTCTGTCTGGCTGGCTTTTTGCAAAGACCATTGACCATCTTTAATAAACTTTCCTTGCTCTGCATTAATTACAGACTGCAAGTGATATTCTTTATCAAAGTCGACAACCTGAATATCTCTTAAGTTTCCTTGTGAGTTCGCATAGTCAATATAAATAAAACGTTGTCCTTCTCTTGACCAATAGCCTTTTACTTCGCCTAGAGCAGCAACTGAACGATGACTTTTGATACTTTGTGCTTTCTCATTGGTATAGGGAACAACCCATTCACTTAACGCAAAAGATAAAACAATCAGTAGCAAAGCTGAGCGCATTACCCAGCCCACAATACGCCATAAACTGATCCCAACCGAGCGCATCACGATGAGTTCACTGTTGGATGCTAAAGCGCCCAATCCAATTACCGCACCAATTAAAGCTGAAATAGGCAAAATTTCATATAGATAACGAGGAGCACCCCATAACACATAGATAAAAGCTTGCCATGCATTATAGTCAGGCTTTAACTCACCCAGTTCACCTAAATAGGTAAACAAGACTTGCAAAACAGATAAGACAATGGTGGTACCGAACATTGCAAGCGCAGTGGTTTTCGTCACATATTTGGCGACTATTCGACGTGCTAACATTATAATTTCACTCGCTTGATCTGTTTCTTGATTTTCGGCCCTAATTTCTGTTTACGTGAAAATAAGGCAGCTGCAATTGCATAAACCAATAAAGCCGCTGGATACGCCCAAATATCGAGCTCACCTTTACTAATACGAGTCTTAATCGCAATCATAAGTACAATCAAGCTCGCAAAAATAAAAATAGATGGAATGAGACGATAATAACGACCTTGTCGAGGACTCACCTCAGACAACGCAACCGACATCATGAGAGCAACAATAATGGTAAACGGACCGAATAAACGCCAACCTAATTCACTTCTAATGACTGGATCATTTGTTTTAGCCAATAGTTTAGAGGTTGGAAGTGCTTCTACGTCACTACTCTCAAACTTGACGTCTTTATCATTCTCAAGTCTTAAACGATAAGACTGAAACTCTGCTTGCGTATATTTAGGTTGTCCCGGATATATTTCATAACGGCGCCCTTGAACCAGATCGACGACATTGGCAGTATCATTGGCAACCTCAACACGTGTCGCCTCTTTCGCCAAAATCATGACATCTGGTTTGCCTTCTTTGGCAGCCCGCTGGTAAAAGAAAATATCCTTGAGGTTTTTACGGTCTTCCGACAGTGAACCTGCATAAATCGTATAAGGTCCTGAAGAAATAAACTCTCTTGGTCGAACCAAGTCAAAGCCTGTCCGTACAGCTTGGGTCGTTGTTAATTTTTCAAATTCACGTAGTCCCCACGGCGTCATCCACAGCATAAGCACAGACTGACAAACCATATAAACCAGTGTCATTGGAATGAGTAAGCGTGCCAATTGATGACGGCTTACCCCGCTACCATTCAAGACAGCCATTTCATGGTCAACATATAAACGACCAAACACCAACATTAAACCAATAAAAAATCCCAGTGGTAAAATGAGTGTTAAAAATTCAGGTAAGCGGTATCCAATGATGCTAAATAAAATACTTGCATCTAAACGCCCCTGTGCCGCCACACCAAAGTATTTGATCAGACGACCACCCATCATGATTAGGGTCAATAATGCGATGACCACCAATGAGGTAGAGACAACTTGCTTGACGAGATAACGCCGAATAATCAAATTAATACTTCCAAAAGGCTAAACGGGACGAACGCTAGTTTACCCGAATGTTAAAAATATAAAACCGCACATTGCAACGCTATGCTTGAAAGTGTTTCAATGTTTTAATTCAACATAACTTTCTATAGGCAATCACGGCAGCCATGAAATTTACAACTTATACAACTTTTCCTGAACAAACATCTAATGAATCTTTGTGGGTTTTAGTTGATTCAGAACAGCTACAAAGCAGCCTCAATACATATCAAATCAATAACCTAGAAAGTATTCTTACGGCGACTCAATATAAAGCTAACTTCAATGAGACACTGCCATTATTTGGTCAGCTTAGCAATCAACCTCACAGCCAACTACTTGGTTTAGGAAAAGCAGCTGAACTTCAAGCAGTTAAGTTAGCAAAATTGGCACAAACCATTATCAAATCGACACAAAATAAATTTAAGCATATCGCAATTGATATTGCTGCATTACCTGTCGAATACCATTATTTATTTGCATTAAGCTTAACTCAAGCAGCTTATGGTTATGATGAGTTTAAATCGAAAAAAAATGAATTTGTGTTACAACAAGTTGATTTAATTAGTCCACACACTAGCCTTGATGAAAATCAACTTGCTTTAGTACATGCCGTACAATCTGGTCAATCTTTTGCGCGTGACTTAGGTAACCGTCCAGGTAATATCTGTTTCCCTGAATATTTGGCTGAACAGGCTTTAGCTTTAGCAGCAGAATTCCCTGATTTACTCAAAGTGACTGTCTTAAATGAGCAGCAAATGGCTGACTTAGGCATGTATGCTTTCCTTGCTGTGAGTAAAGGATCTGAGCGTCCGGGTCGTATTGTCACTCTTGAATACCAAGCACAGCTTGAACAAGCCCCTGTCGTACTTGTCGGTAAAGGCGTTACTTTTGATACAGGCGGTATTTCTTTAAAACCAGGCCTTGGCATGGATGAAATGAAGTTCGATATGTGTGGTGCAGCCTCTGTACTTGGTACGATTCGCGCACTATGTGAAGCACGCCTTCCAATTCATGTGGTGGGTGCGATTGCAGCAGCAGAAAATATGCCTTCGGGTAAAGCGACCCGCCCAGGCGATATCGTAACGACCATGAGCGGCCAAACTGTTGAAATTTTAAATACTGACGCTGAAGGCCGTTTAGTTCTTTGCGATACGTTAACGTATATCAAACGTTTCAATCCGGCAGTTGTGATTGATATCGCAACATTAACCGGTGCTTGTGTAGTGGCATTAGGTAAAGTGTTAAGCGGTTTGTTCTCTCCTGACGATGCTTTAGCAACTGAGCTACAACAAGCTGGTGAGCAGTCATTCGACCGTGTATGGCGCATGCCAGTGATTGATGATTATCAAGAACTCTTGGACTCACCTTTTGCAGATATCGCTAACATTGGTGGACCACACGGTGGTGCAATTACAGCGGCCTGCTTCCTTGAGCGTTTTACTCGTGACTATCGTTGGGCTCACCTAGATGTAGCAGGAACAGCTTGGTTATCAGGTACAGCAAAAGGTGCAACTGGCCGTCCAGTACCACTACTTATGCAATTCTTGGCTAACCGTGTAAATACGAATGGCTAAAGTTAGCTTTTATCTGTTTGAAACCAGTGAAGAACGGCAAGTCGATAGTGCTTGCCGTTTATGTCGAAAGATCTTACTAAAGCATTCAAACATCTGGTGGTATTGCCCAGATGTACAGCTACAACAGACACTTGATGAAAAATTGTGGAGCTTTGATCCGACCAGTTTCATTGCGCATGGGATTGATCAGGCAGACGCAGCAGTATGTATTTCGGCTAAACAACCTTCTGAACAAGGCTGGTTGGTATTTAATTTTAACAATCATGCACTTGAACAAGTGAATCATTTTAGCCACATTATAGAAATTGTTGAAAATAATGAAGCAGCCAAGCAAATTGGCCGAGAAAAATTTAAAATGTATCGTCGTTTAGGTATAGAACCTCGAACCTTTAAATTATAACGCGCTAAAATGTAGATACTGTTGAGCAAAGGAGAACTGTGGTGGCATTAAATGTCGGGCAAGATTTTAAAAAAAGATGGTTAAATGCGCCTGAAGCTGTCCGTCATGCCTATCAACAGGATTTGGCACGTATTTGTGATTTATTAGAGCCTCAGACGCCTATTCAACTTTGGGTACTCAATGATGAGAAGGCACAGCTAGAATCACAGCAAAACATTGAACAAGCTTATGCTGACTTAAAAGCAGAGTTAATCGAACAGGCACGTATTCGTCGTCAGCTTGCTTTAGAAAAGTCTCTTGCAGATAAGCGCGCAATGGAAGCAGCCTATGCTGCTGAATTACAAGCAGACGAAGTTCGTAAATTTAGTGAACAAACTCAAGCTCTACAAGCTTTCCGCAGTCATTTAGAACAAGAAGTTGCTGAACACACTGCGCGTTATCAGAAAAATCCTGAAACACCAGCAGTGAACTACTCTTCTGGGGTAAAGCTTAGCATTACCGATGACCAAATCTTATCTGAGCTTGAAAGTTTACGTATTCGTTTAGAGCTTGAAGCTGAGAACTTAATTGAACAGTCTGTTACGGCTTTCCGAGCTAAGCTAAATTCGGCAGCTCAAGAAGAAATTGAATATATTTTAAAAAATTCTAAGTTTTCTGATGAAAAAATAGAAAAGTAAAGTTTATACAACGTTCCTTGTCATAAAAATGACATTTAATTGTCACAAAATAGTCATGCATAATATTCTTTTAGTTCAAATAATTATTAGAATAACGCATGTGTATTTATGAAAATTAATGAGGGTAAAAATGGACATTCCACATCAGATTTCAATGCAACTTGAGCAGCTTAATCAGGGTGAGCAATGGACATTTTCAGCACAAGAACTTTATATGAGTCATAACGACTTTAATTCACTTTCAATTTTACTCACACGAGCGTCAGAAAAAGGTGAGTTTTCAATTACACGCACCCAGCATAATAAACCATGGGTAGGCACACACTCGGTTACTCTGACCAAACATTAATTTCAAAAATAAAAAACCGGAACATATGTCCGGTTTTTTTATTTTAGCGATTTAAAACTTTATTTTAAAAAGCCATTTTCAGCTAAGAAAGCCATACTAATATTTGACTCGGTTTTTTGTTCAGCAGCTTTATCACCCAGTAATAAACGCTCAATATAACGCGCTAATACATCGACTTCTAGGTTAACTTTGCTACCGACTTGCCAGGTTCCAATATTGGTACGTTCTGCTGTGTGCGGAATTAAGTTCAAACTTAAAATATTACCGCGTAAATGATTAATGGTTAAACTAATACCATCTACTGTCACAGAACCTTTCTCTGCTAAGTATTTAGCAAGTTCTACAGGTGCTGTCACTTCATAATAAATTGAGCGAGCATCTTCACGGACTACGGTAATTTCACCTACACCATCAACATGACCACTTACAATGTGTCCACCAAAACGGGTTGTTGGCAGCATCGCCTTTTCAACATTGACACGTTGACCCACTTTCCAGTTACCCAAAGTGGTACGGTTTAAACTTTCGCGAGAAACATCAGCTGCGTACCAATTATCCCCCCACTCAATAACGGTGAGACAGATCCCATTGGTTGCAATTGAGTCACCTAAATGTACATCCGACATATCCAAATCGGTTTGAATACGTAAACGCACATCGCCACCTACACTTTGCAGGCTTTCTACTTTACCTAAACTTTCAATAATGCCTGTAAACATGGCTCAATCTCCAAATCTTTTACACTGCTTAAATTGCAGCGCTTACCAAAGTGCGAGCTGCGTACTGTTACCTGAAGTATCTACACCACCTAGCTCGGCAAAGTGGTAAAGCTGGCCTAACAATTGACGTAACGGCGGCCCTGGTTTGGCATGAGTATCTGTAATCACAATAAACTCAAGCACACGTGCGCGCTCTGACTGACGTTGTTTACTTACGCGATAACGTGGAACATCTTGAGTCAATAAAGTGACTTTTCCACGCTCCAGATTGGCCATTAGTAAGTCTTTTGGCTCAATATTACCATCGGTGGAATAACTGGTCAGAATATAACGCGCATTGATGGTTGAAAGTAATTTTTCATACGCATCTTTTGCATGTTTAGACGAGTTGTATGGACTTGGACGCTCTTTACGCCATGCACGGTCAATACCACTCTTATAACCTTTCGTGTCTGGCGGTGGTAGGTCGACTTGATCCCATAACGTCAATGCATTTAAAACGTGGTAGTTACTACTATAAGCATGCTGGTTATAAGGTGGGTCAAGATAGGCTACATCTACTTCAAAACCGCTCATCTGATTTGCTAAATGCTGAGCATCTACACACCACATTTCAGCAGCTGGACGCTTACGGTCACCAATCTCACAAAAACGGCTCGGTGTGAGCCACAGCAATGATTCAATTCGTTCTAAGGCCGTTTGTGTACGTCCGCCCCACCCTTGGTGGAAGCTTTTAAATACACCACTGGTATTACTCACAAAACTTGCCGAATAGAGTAATGGCGCAAGCAAGGCACTCATTTCTACATCATTAATTGCGCCTTGTGCCTGCCATGTTGCAATCTGCTGGCGAATCGCATCAATGCGCATACCATTACGACGCTTAAAGAACAAACGGTCACGAGATGGATCATAGACATCATCATTACGAGGGCAAAGGTTATGCGTTACCCAACCTTTAACCTCAGGTAAGCGGTTTAAATAATCGATGGCTTTCTGGTAGCCACCAAGCTCTTTAAACGCGGGTGCATCGACACACGCTAAAATTGCATGATTTAAAGCATGGCTATAAGGTTCCCAGTCATTTGCAATGACTCGGTAACCGTTTTGGCGTGCCAAGCGAGACACCACACCACTACCTGCGAAGAAGTCGGCAAAAATCGGAGGATTCTTTTTCTTGCTGTTCAGCGTCCCTGTAATTTCCAGAGCTTCTAAAATCAAGTGGAGCAATCGGCGCTTGTTACCCAAGTATGGTACAAGCTGATGAAAAAGATATTCGTCTGTCGTGCGGGCTGCATGACGACGTTTGTGGTAAACCGAAGGCTCTGAATTCATACTTTCTCTTGCGTAGGGATTAACCTTAAGCGTATATCTTGATCAAGTTGTATTACATCAAGAAGTTTAAAACGAAGTTGCTGTGCCATATATTCAAAATCTGCGTTGAACATGGCTCTTGCACTTTGCCCCAATAAAGTCGGGGCAACATAACTGATCATTTCATCTACCAAACCTTCTTGCAAAAAGACGGTAGACAATGTTGCGCCAGCTTCAACCAGCACATCATAAATTTGGTATTGCTTAGATAAGGCCTGTAATAGTGTTTTTAAAGGCTGAATTTCTAATTGTATCACGCCTAAGTCAGCAAGTTCCTGACGATATGGCCCCATCACCATGACAGTTTCAGGATTTTCTAAAATTTTAGCAGTGAGCGGTAAACGCCCTCTTCGATCTAGAATTACCCGTTTTGGCTGCGCAACTGTTTCGATATCAAGATTATGGAGTGACCGTACATTAAGCTGACAGTCATCAGCAATCACAGTATCAATACCTGTAATCACGGCACCTGAAATCGCACGCCAATGTTGGACATCTTGACGAGCAGCAGAACCAGTAATCCACTTCGACTCACCCGATGCCATTGCAGTACGCCCATCTAAACTAGAAGCAACTTTTAAACGCACATATGGCATGCCCGTAGACATCGCTTTTAAAAAGCCTTGATTAAGTTTGGCTGCCAAATCTTCACAAATCCCGATTTCTACTTCAATACCGGCATTTTTTAAGATCTGAACACCTTTACCTGCAACAAGCGGATTGGGATCGGGACACGCCACCACCACTTTTTTAACCTGTGCTTTAACCAATGCTTCAGCACACGGCGGGGTTCGTCCATAATGAGCACAAGGCTCAAGCGTCACATAAGCGGTTGCACCTTGTGCTTGTTCACCCGCCTGACGCAGCGCAAAAACTTCAGCATGAGGTTGACCAGCTTTCGGATGAAAACCTTCACCAATCACTTGATTGTCTTTGACAATAACACAACCGACATTTGGATTTGGTTTTGTCGAATAGAGTCCTCGTTTGGCAAGTTCAATGGCTTGCTGCATCCAGTACTGATCTTGTTTCAACTCAGACATATAAATCTCAAATGATTAATGTTCACGTTGTTGCATTTGCTCAATTTGACGGCGAAACGCTTCAACATCCTGAAAGTCTTGATAAACCGAAGCAAAACGAACATAGGCAACATGATCAAGTGCAAATAAAGATTGCATGACAATTTCACCAATAGTTCTAGACTTAACATCACGTTCACCTAAACGGCGAATCTGCAATTGAATATCACTCAGAACCGTTTCGATCTGCTCTTGTGTCACTGGACGCTTTTGTAAAGCATGCATAAGTGAACGACGTAGCTTCGCTTCATCGAATGGCTCATTCTTTCCATTCGATTTGATCACACGGGGCATCACCACTTCATAGCTTTCAAAAGTGGTAAAACGTTCACCGCAAACTACACACTCACGACGTCGACGAATCTGAC
The DNA here is from genome assembly GCF_041021905.1 of Acinetobacter nosocomialis. Taxonomy (NCBI): domain Bacteria; kingdom Pseudomonadati; phylum Pseudomonadota; class Gammaproteobacteria; order Moraxellales; family Moraxellaceae; genus Acinetobacter; species Acinetobacter nosocomialis. The sequence goes on along the minus strand of NZ_CP157432.1, from coordinate 276,127 downwards.
AGCCTTCTGCGGCCAGCCGAGAATCGATGACTTTACTATCTGCGGCGTTGCAAAATGGACAATGCATAGCGGACTTAATAGGGTCAATTACTTTGACCTAGTGTAGCAAAATTTCTACGCTTACTGAACCAGCATTCTATGAGACAAAAAAACAGCCCTGAGCCAGATCAAAGCATCGCTTTGATCACAGCCCAAGACTGTTTTTAGTACAGCAAATATATTATGAATTATTCAATACGTTCGCCATGTTGGCTTAAATCCAGACCCATACGTTCATCATCGGCATTAACACGCAGACCAATCACCACATCAATTACTTTAAGAATAATGAAGGTTGCAATACCGCTGTAAACCATAGTTGCAAGTACACCTTCAACTTGTACCCACAATTGGCCTGCAAATGTTGGTGCTAAAGTCACACTAGCTGCTTTAATGATTTCATCACTATAGAACACGCCAGTTAAAATCGCGCCGACAATACCACCTACTGCATGTAAACCAAAGGCATCCAATGCATCATCCGCTTTGAGTAAACGTTTAAGTGCTGTAATACCCCAGAAGCAGACTACACCACCGATTAAGCCCATCACTAGAGCTCCGCCTACGCCGACGAAACCTGCTGCTGGTGTAATCACAACCAAACCAGCCACAGCACCAGATGCACCACCTAATACAGAAGCTTTACCACGAATCATACGTTCTACAACTAACCAAGAGAAGGCAGCAGCAGCGGCAGCAACTTGAGTCACTAAAATTGCCATACTTGCACGAGCACCAGCGCCTAACGCACTACCACCATTAAAGCCGAACCAACCTACCCAAAGTAAGCTTGCACCGATTACAGTTAAAGTTAAGTTATGCGGTGCCATAGATTCACGGCCAAGGCCAATACGTTTACCAAGCATGTAAGCTGCGACTAAACCCGCAACACCAGAGTTGATATGTACAACTGTACCACCAGCAAAATCTAATGCGCCTGCTTTAAATAACCAACCATCTGTTGCCCAGACCCAGTGAGTAATTGGCGCATAAACCACAAGTACCCAAATTGTAATAAAGGCCATGAAAGCTGAATATTTCATACGGTCAGCAATCGAACCACTCAAAATTGCGACAGTAATGATGGCAAAAGTCATTTGGAAAATAACAAATAAGCTTTCAGGAATTGTTCCACTTAGTGCGTTAAAACCTACGCCATTGAGCATAGCTTTAGACAAGTCACCAAAGTATGCACCTGTGCCAGAGAACGCGAGTGAATAACCAGCAATCACCCAAAGCAAACTTACCAAAATTGCAGCAGAAAGGCTGAACATCATGGTACTTAATACGTTTTTCTTACGGACCATACCGCCGTAGAACAATGCCAAGCCAGGAATCGTCATCAACAGTACTAAAGCTGTTGAAACTAAAATCCAAGATGTATCGCCTGTATCGAGTTTTGGTGTCGGTGCTGGAGCTGCCGGAGTTGCGGCAGCTGCTGGTGCTGCTGCAGATGTTGCAGGTGCTGCAGACGTTGATGTTGCTGTAACCTCAGATGTCGGTGTTGTTACAGTCTCTTCTGCCCAAGCGGCAGTACCACCCAAAAGTGCGCCTGTTAGACTCAGCGCCATAAGCATTTTTTTCATTCGTGTCCCCCAACCTCATTTGCGAGCTATTTATTGCTCAGCAAGCTTTGTGCCAATTTAGACAGCATCTGGTCCTGTTTCACCCGTACGGATACGGATGACTTGTTCCAGGTTAGTCACAAAAATCTTACCGTCGCCGATTTTCCCAGTGCTTGCCACACGAGTAATTGACTCAATTACTGCGTCGACCATTTCATCGCTAATCGCAATTTCGATTTTTACTTTAGGTAAGAAATCAACCACATACTCCGCGCCGCGGTAAAGTTCTGTATGCCCTTTTTGACGACCAAAACCTTTAACTTCAGTTACGGTAATCCCTTGTACACCAATGTCAGAGAGTGCTTCACGCACATCATCTAATTTAAACGGTTTTACAATTGCAGTTACAAGCTTCATGTTTGTTTCCTTCGGCTTCTTTTCACCAGTAAGGTTTTATGTTCAATTTTCATGCCAATATTTCAAAGGTTGGAGGAGATGAATCTTTTGCATGAGCTTTCTTTATAACCTATTTAGTTATCAAGATGTAGATGAGCTACTAAAAATAAAATGAATTTGCAGTCCTGTTTTTATTTCATTTTATCGTTATCCAATATGGAAAAGCCAAGAAGCCTATATACGAGGTTCAAGCAGTGTTAAACTGGCAAGCATAAGGTAATACAACAGTTTGGATATCTCATGCTAGAAACTCTATTACAGGCTATTTTGGAACAAATTGACGAGCCTAAAAAAGATTTAGAAAAAAACTTACGTGCATTATTAAATGAAACTGTCGAGAAATTAGACCTCGTGTCTAAACAAGAAATCGAAAGACAAAAAACTGCACTTCATTTAGCCAACCAACGTTTAGAAGAGCTACAAAAACAAGTAAGTCTATTAGAAGAAACTTTAAAGAATAAAAAATAAGCACCAATGTAGCGCACTTATACTTTACAACGATTAAAAATTAAGCACCACAATGGAACAAGAAGATGTCTTTTTCTAAAATTTATACTCGGGGACTTTTAGGCTTACATGCGCCTCTCATTGAAGTAGAGGTACATGTGAGTCAAGGCTTACCTTCTCTAACGATCGTAGGGCTTGCTGAAGCAGCAGTCAGGGAGAGTAAGGACAGGGTTCGCTCAGCAATTATTAATAGTGGATTTCAGTTTCCGACTAAACGGCTGACTATTAATCTTGCTCCCGCAGATTTGCCCAAAGATGGTTCACGTTTAGATTTACCGATTGCATTAGGGATATTAATTGCCTCAGGTCAGCTTCCAGAGAACTGCACTGAAGACTTTGAATTTATTGGAGAGTTAGCACTAGATGGTCATGTAAGACCTATTTCAGGTGCTTTAACTTTGGCAATGGCCTGCCAACAAGCCCAGCATAAAATTGTTTTACCCCAAGATAATAGTCAAGATATTAGTCATTTACCAAATCTTGAGTGTTATCCGGTTAGTCATTTAAAAGAAGTTTGTGAACACTTTTTAGGAAATACCAAGCTATCTCAGGTGCAATCATCTTCCCGCTCAAATGACATGCCGTATAAATTTGACCTTGCTGATGTAAAAGGTCAGCTACGTCCACGTCGTGCACTGGAAATTGCAGCTGCTGGAGGGCACTCCCTGCTCTTTAAAGGACCACCGGGTACAGGTAAGACTTTACTCGCCTCACGTCTTCCTTCAATTTTACCACCACTTTCTACTCAAGAAACGCTTGAAGTTGCGAGTATTTATTCGATTTCAAATACACCGCATATTTTTGGACAGCGCCCTTTTCGTGCACCCCACCATACAGCCTCAGCAATTGCACTAGTTGGGGGCGGCTGTGATTTACAAACAACTATGCGACGTTACAAACAACTATGCGACAAAATACTCTGTAATAATGTGTTTTGGAGAGTTAAAGCGTAATTTTGAGAGGTTGATATTAAGTTTTAAGACAAAACAAATCTTATCTAATTAAAATTAATGTTTTTCTAATTTAGAAATTATAATAAATTCTGAAAGTTGTATATCAAGGGCTTTTAGCCAGTCATGTAATTCAATTACATCCAATCTACGATCTAAATTTTCTACTTTAGCAACATACGACTGATGTTTTTTTAGAAATGAAGCTACTTCTACCTGAGTTATATTTTTTTCCTCACGTAAAGATATTAAACATTGTATTAGACCAATATATCTAGGGTCATGTATTGAGCTCATAACCGAAGATGGTGTACTATTTTAAAAAATATCCCAAAATAGGATATTAATTGTTACTTGATGGTAGAAATGACGAAAAGACAAATTCTGCAAAGATTGTTTTTACGTTTCCTTATGAAAAATTCTTTTCATAAATTGGCGTTCACAGAAATATGGTCGTTATTTGTAGGCCATAACAGCTATTTAAATAACGATGAAAACTTTGAAGTAGTTCATAGCTTTTTTATTCATCATTTAGTAAAGGAGTACTTTATTGTGGATTCTATAAATATTCCTCAAAAATACACTTCTAAATATCATGCATATCAAATCAAGAAGTTTTGTTTACCTGTGGAATTACAAGAGCCTTATGAATCTATTTGTGAGAAGACTAATCAACTTAATAAAACACTACAGCAAAATGAACTCGAAATTGAATGTCTTAACGAGTGTTTTAATGAGTTTCCTAGTATTAGATTTCAGATTGAACTTTTGATACAAAAAAAGAAAGATTATCAATTTTCACTTCAATCAAAAGTAAACGTATTAAAGGAGTTAATACAAACTTTCTAAATTATACATTGCCACTTCATTATATTTAAAAATCATTATGAAAAATAATAAATTAAATAAATATTAACTTATTAACAGATAGTTAATTAAGAGAATATTTTATTGTTAGGTTGAGAATATCTTGTGCTCTTCTTAAGCGTTAAATTGGGAGTTCACTGGCTAAATATATTTTTATAATCAATATTTTGGAGTATTAACCTTGAGCACTAATAATTCTCTACAAACGAAAACCACACAATGTATAACGTGTGATATTTGTGACCAGCCAACTTCAAGCAATTATGGTGTACTGAAATCAGACTGGGATCCGAACACCGATGATAAGAAAGATAAATATGAAGTTCGACTATGTAAATCCTGCTTCTTAGGGACACTTTCTTATTTAAGAAATCAGAAAAAATTAAATCACTTATTTGATGAAAATTTTGACTTTAACCAATTAGATAATCTTGGCTTAAGTTAAATGTAATAGTCAAAGTTGATATTCTTCATATGAACCATGATTATGTAAACTCATTATTTTTAACTAGTGAATTAGAATTATGAAAGAAATAGATTTAGGACATAATTTAATTGAACACTATTCTAAGCCTATACAGGGCCGTCTTTTTGTAGTGGGTGATCTTCATGGATGTTACACCCTACTCATGAATAAATTAAAAGAAATAAAATTCAATTTTCAGCAGGATTTATTAGTATCTGTTGGAGATTTAGTCGACCGCGGCAATGAGAATCTTGAGTGCCTAAACCTTATTAATGAACCATGGTTTAAGGCAATCCGGGGCAATCATGAACAGATGTGTATTGAAGCGACTCTTGATAATGAAATGAAGGATATGCATACCCATCATGGGGGAGCCTGGCTATACGATTTACCTATTGAGCAACAGCAAAGCATAGTTGATCAATGCCGTAATTTACCCATAATTCTTGAAATTCATCATAACAATAAGGTTTATGGTTTTGTTCATGCAGATATAAATATCAATGACTGGGAAGACTTCAAGCAAAAAATTCTTGAGAACGATTATTTCATTGCAGGCGAGCAGTCAGCTATACAAATTGCTTTATGGCATCGAGGACGAGTTAGATTTAGTAAATATCACCCTGGGTATAGAACTGTAACAGGGGTTGATGAAATCTATTTCGGTCATACCGTAGTTAAAGAACCAGTCCAGCATCAAAACTGTTTTTTTATTGATACAGGCGCTGTTTTTGGGGGAGCTTTAACAGTTCTAGAAATCTAAGAGTCTAATAACAATCATTCCAGAATAACTAAATTATCTATAGAAATATGGCCTTCAATAACCCGTCTTATGGTCCCATCTTTCAGAATATCTTAAGAACTTTAGCTGATCTAACTGCTTTAAAAACTAGCTTTCTTGTCATAAAATTTAATAAATGTTTCAGCCAAAAACTATATTTAGTAAAAAACTAAAAAACAAACACAATATATAGACCCAATTTTAATTTCGGTTATAGTTTCACAAAAAATTGACAGCCCCAAATATTTCCACTATCTTACCGGCATGAATCAAAAGAAATTTTTGTTTCAGGGAGGACATATGCCTACATTTAATCCAGACATGTTAAGAATTGCTCGGGACCTAAGAGGGATGAGCCAGACTGAGCTTGTCCAAAAAATGGGAAATATTACTCAAGCTGCTTTATCCAAAATTGAGAAAGGCGACATTAAGCCTTCAGATGAAACAAAGTTTAATATTGCTAAGACCCTTAATTTCCCAGAAAGGTTCTTTCATCAAGATGACCACTTTAAAGTGTCCCCAATTAGTCTACATGCATACCGAAAAAAAGCTTCAACTACAGCTAAAATCCTAAATCAAATCAATGCTGAAATGACAATTAAAGCTTCAAATCTAGATAAGCTTGATCTGTTTTGTCAGTTAGAATCATCTTTACCATTACCAAGTTATCAGATACATATAAATGTTAGTTCAGCCACTGAAGCTGCATTAAAGCTTCGTAAAGAATGGAATTTGGGACTAAACCCTATTGAAGATTTGACCGGACTCATTGAGAAAGCTGGAGTCTTTATTTTCTATTGTAATTTTGAAGAAGATCACATTGATGGGGTATCTTTACAAACTCAAAATAGCCCTCCATGTATTTTCCTCAATGCAAATCAACCTAATGACCGAATTCGCTTTACCTTAGCACATGAGTTAGGACATTTAATTCTTCATAAATATGCTCCATCTATAGACATGGAAGAAGAAGCGAATGAATTTGCTGCAGAGTTTTTAATACCAACTGACGCTGTGCAAGGCCAGTTACAAACAACTAATCTTAAGACTTACGCAACGCATAAGTTGTTCTGGAAAGTTTCCATGGCTGCTCTAATTGTGAAATCAAAACACATTGGAGACATAAGTGACAGACAGTCAGCAACGTTATGGCGTCAAATGAGTATGTACGGTTACCGCAAAGCTGAGCCTTATTCCCTAGAAAGAGAGCACCCTCAACGCTTTGCTAAATTAATGATGGATTTTTGCCAAGGTGATAAGTCAAAAGTCATTCCAGATTTATCATCCTTCTTTAACTTATACCCGGAAGATTTCACTCAGCTTTATAAAGCTGATATCGAAGAGATGGAGAGATTTTCTATGGCTTCTTAATATTTTAGCCGACCCGAAGGTCGGCTAGTAAACGTGAGAAAGGCAGATTTGGGCATATGCCCCTGCGATTTCAGGACAAAAGACTTGACTATCCATAAGTACGGATAGATGTCTTTCACGTTAGTCCTCGTGATGTGGTGTCTCGATTCTAACGTAAAAGCTCTCTCCTCCGCAACGGACAACCCTGTCTACTCCTAAGTCGCACTCACATTACCATGCCCTATGTGAGGAGTAGACCTATGTCTACAAACGACGATGGCATTGAATATGTGTACACACGATTCATTACCAGAAACGGCAAACGTATTTATCACCCAAAAGGTGGTTTATATAAGTTTCCGAAACGTTCAAAAAAGTCAAAGTCTTAGAGTGAATTAACTGAGCTAATGGCTTTTAAAAGTTTAAGTAATTGTTCTCTACCCAGTTTTTTTAGGGGGGCTGGGTACCAAATAAACTTACATTTTGAGAGAGCAACACATGAGTTTGCAAAATAAATTTAATACGTTTAATCAACGAATCTATCTAACCCGTCATGATTCCGAGTATTCAAATGCTCGTGAAAAAGACGATAGCATTACAGCTGCAATCAAGGCTAAATTTAAAGAAAAAGGTTATCCTGTTATTGATAACTTTGTTCAAGGGTCACTTGCTACTTATACGACTATTAAAGAACCTGGTAAAGATTTTGATATTGACCGTGCCATAGTCATTGATTATGAAGATTCTCCATCAGATCCTTTAGTTCCCAAAAAAGTCATTTTAGAAATTCTGGAAGATCGTGGATTTCAAAATGCTAAAATTAAAAAACCTTGTGTTACTGCTGATTATAAATTTAAGAATCTACATATTGATATCCCGGTATATAGAAAGAATTCCTGGGGAGGATATGAATTAGCAGTAGGGAAAAAAGACTCAGCTGATGAACATAAAATTTGGTCAGAATCCTCGCCAATAGAACTCATTGACTGGGTCAATGACTCATCTCAATATGGCGTATATGCCACAGAAAAACTACATCAATTTCGCAGATTGGTAAGGTACCTCAAACGTTGGAGAAACCTGAAGTTTAGTCCTGACGTGTGCAGAAAGATCTATTCAATCGGTCTAACTGTAATGATTAAACAGAACTTTAAACCAAGTATTGATGAAGACGGGTTTCCAAATGATTTACTCGCACTAAAAGCTACAGTTGATTCAATTCTGGATTGGTCTGGCTATTTTCAATTGCACTCTGATGATCAATGGAAAGTAAAAGTTAACCTCCCGGTTTATCCATCTAGAGATATTTTTCATGGTAGTAGCCTAAATACGGGCACTAGATTTAGAAATCAATTCACTAATTTACGATCTACCTTGCAGGATGTAATTGATACATCAGATGAAGCTGAACAATGCTCTTTACTGGTCAAAGTATTCGGTGATGACTTTCCAAATAATGTTAATACCAACAGTGCAAGCACGGCTCAAAAAGTGCAATTCGCTACCTCTGGAGCTGTAGGGACATCTCAAGGCGCATGAACTACTCTTCAATCATTAATCATCTGACAGACCGCGGATACCAAGTATCCGCAACAGAGTTCTGTTTGTTTCCGGCTCTGAGTATCGAATGTTCCGTTGCAGGTTACGATATCACCTTAATTCATCTAAAAGATGAAGAACTTACAGCTCTGCCTTCTTTTTTTCTAAAGTCTCCTGATAAGTACGGGCGAATCGCGCACACACTTGCGAATAAGACTTTAAATGTAGCTTCAATATGCGTAAATGTTCCGGATTCGGTGTCTATCAATTTTGAGGTGCCCGAACGAGCCTTTGAAGAATCCTTAAAACGGCATATTTCTTTATTAGAAAGATGTTTATCTGATCCCAAATGGAATGAAGAAGAGTTATTACGAGAATTTTTAGCAGGCTGGAATCATATTCAGGACCAAAAGTATGAGGACTTTTTATGCTTGTCTGATAAAGGAGAATTTGAGCTTCTTAATATTCTTCCTCCCAAGAAAGGCGTTAAATACGGACTGAATGCTTGCCATTTTGGGATACCTCAGGAATTTAAACAAAAGCCTCAGTTTTCAGTAATTAATGATCACATCAATAACCGTGGTAAACCTAAAGGAATTGGATGTATTGTTCCTTTAGAAAAGTTAATCCCTGCCCCATGGCAGAGTGCAGACTTAGAAGAATGGTATCTTGAAATACTCAAGTTTATTTCTCAGGATGTTTTTGAGTCTTTAACCCGTACCCTCGGACAAACTCGAGACCATGCCTTTTGGCTTGTATTTAATGCGGATACACCATCAGGTAAAACTTGGTTTGGTATCCATTTTCATTTAAAAAATAATATTAAAAGCAAAAAAGGCCTGCCTCTTAATCGTGAGCATTTAGAGTTCTGGGAACTCAAGGCAATGAATGTACGTTTATTTAATAAAGAACGAGTCATGCCCCGAAGTGGAGCTATTCAAGAATTACAAAACAAAAAAGTTTTACTGGTAGGTTGCGGATCGGTTGGGAGTCAAATTGCTAATCAACTTGCATCCACAGGTATTGGCCATATCACACTTTCAGATCCCGAGACTTTTTCTTTGGATAATTTATATCGCCATACTCTTGCAGCTCATTATATTAGCTGGCCTAAGACCTGGGGCTTACAAACAGAATTGAGTAATAAATATCCGTGGCTAGAAGTCCAGGTTATGTTTTCAGAACTCCTAAGCCTAAGATATGAAAATGTATTAAATACTTTCGATCTCATCATTATCGCAATCGGTTCACCTACACAAGAACGTATTTTTCATGATTACTGTATTAAGAATTCAATTGAAACTGCTGTCATAAATACCTGGGTGGAAGGTTACGGAATTGGGGGCCATGCTGTACTAGATATTCCTGATTCAAAAGGTTGTTTAAGATGTGCATATGTTGATCCAATTGATTTTTCACGAGGTCTAGGTTCCAACCTTAATTTTTTGAAACCTAATCAAAACCTTACGAAAAATCTTGCGGGTTGCGGAAATGCATTCTTACCTTATAGCAACTTAAGTGCATTACAAACCGCTCTTATTACTTCTAATTTAGCGATCAAGTTTTTAATGGGCCAATTACACAGCTCTTCAAAAGTGAGCTGGAAAGGCAGTGATTTTGATGTCGTCCAAGCTGGTTTCCAGGTAACTGATCGATATACACAGTTTTCAAAATCATTAGAAATTCTCCCTCTTCTAAATAGCGGGTGTGATCTTTGCAATGATTGAAAATTATTACTTGCTCCCCTCTAAACAGTTTGAACTCTATATTTCCCATGAAGTTATTCAAACATGGACGAGATATAAGCAACTTGATAGAAAAGATCTAGAAGCATGTGGTGTTCTGATTGGCAATCAGAGCTCCTCTAACCCTAATCAGTACTGGATTGAGGACTTAACTGAGCCTATGCCAAAAGATTGCAGATCTACGCATAGGTTCACCTTAAAAGATCCGGGACATCAAAAGAAAGTAGATTCGGCATTTTCAAAATCAAACGGAACCTCGGTTTATTTAGGAACTTGGCATAGCCACCCACAAAACATCCCAACTCCGTCAAATATTGATTATGCAGACTGGAAAAGTTGCATTTTGAGGAATCCTGACCGCCAGCTTTTTTTTGCCATAGTGGGCATTCAAGCAATACGAATTTTCTTTTACTCCTCCCTTCAAGGGTGGAATCAAGCAGAGATCAATAATCAACAAGTACGATAAGGACTATAAGAATGACTGAAGTTACTTTTACTGAAACACTTGTACAAACGGTAAATCCTCCATTTGATTCATTAAAGACTGCACAAGAGTTTACAACTACAATTCAAGATTTCATTACATGGGATACAGTCGGTCTACTTATTGATGAAAGTGGTCAAAATTTAGTTATTTTATTATTAGAAAACGATACTGTAATCAGTTCCCTAAGGGCTAACCTGTATGAGACTGATCTACTTCAATTCATATTAGAACTATCTAATAAACAAACCAAAAAAATTATTCTGCATGCTTGGCAAGGTCATACAATAAATTGTTCTCATTTGAGCGATTTAAAAAAACTTGAGCATATTTGGCATAATAAAAGCGCTTATCAAGCTACAGAATTTATTAAAGTAAATGACATTAAAAAATTCATCAAAAGCTATTTTAAGCCAGTAAAAAAAATTGGACGAGGTAATCCGTTTACTGCTGAGACAAAGCGACTCGTCATGCAAGATAGTCATGGCCGCTGCATGTTCACTGGATGCGGTGATCGTCTAGATATCGAACAACTTACAGGCATGAAGGGTAATATAGGATATCTGGCTCATAATGTAGCCTCTTCAGAAAGAGGTGAAAGAGGAATTCCGTACCTTTCCGACTTGCTTTCTGATGACCCGGCAAATGTACTCCTTTTGTGTGATAAACATCACCGGTTAATTGATAAAATTGCAGCAAGTGATTACTCAGCACAACAACTGAGCGAAATGAGAAAATCATATTGTGATTTAGCAAACACTTTACTTGACGCCCTAGCATTCAGCCCAATTCCTGTATATTCAATTTTATGGTCTGTAAATAGTAATGCTGTTGGTCATCCAGAGCCTAAAGAGATTGCTTCATGTTTATCACCATTACAACATCGGATGGATGGTTACCTTCAAAGGTTATGTGATAGTAATACGATATATATGAAAAATCCTGACCAGTTTTCACAACAACTCGTCATGATTATTCAGAATGAAGCTGACAAAATTATCCAGCAAACAAGTTTAAATGGACATCGTGCTGCCATCTTTGCATTCGGACCTATGCCGGCACTTATTGGCTTAGGTGCTTTATTAGGTAATAAAGGAAAGTTTCTCCCAATGTTAAGGGATAGAGAAGCAAATCGATGGGGATGGCCAAATACTTCAGCTGCTGATCAATCATATGAAACGATCGGAATTGAAACTCTTCGAAAGGCTCCCGATGTTGTTTTATGTATAAATTTCACAGCTCTTATTGATAAAATCAAAAATAAGGCTCTTGAGCTAAAAGCTGAATTGGGTGCTGATATTATTGAAATTAATGCGCTTGAAGCATATTTAGGAAGTAAGGCGGTTCCTCATCCCCATAATATTTCAAAGTTCACCGCTGAGCTTCAGAAACTTTTTCATCTATTAAAAGATAAACATGGTGTAAAGAGAGTCCATCTTTTAATTGCCGCACCAAATGCAGCCTGTATAGCTTTAGGACAAGCTATTGATCTACATCATCCTGATATTATTATCTATGACTTTGCGCAAGATACTATGCTTCCTAAACTCATTATTAGAAATGATTCACGCGGAAATCACTTAGAACTTCCCTAAAAAACCTATTTTACAAGCTTATTTTTAATATATTAAAAATGGGATAGACCTTATGACTAATACTTCTACTGATCAAGATAAAAACTCTTCTGATGAAAATAAAGTAAAACTATTATGGGAGATCCTTAAACCCTATAAAGATAAATATTTACAAGTTTGGTGGTATGGAGGGATGGAAAAAGGAAAAAGGCCTGGAGATCAGCCACAGGTTCATGTCTTATTCAGAGAAGTTTTAGAAGATTTGCGTCCCACTGATAATTTTATCCAGATTACAGCAAACATTACAGATCTTGTATCTTGGCGAGTTGATTCAATTTGGCATCAGCAACGAAAAATAGATTTTGCAAACCAGGATATCTATGAATTTGTTATTAATCATACTGATTTCGAATTTAAATTTTTAAAAATCTATGAGAATGTGGATGAGAAGAAGAAAATTAACTTTTTCAAAAATCGAGAAGAATGTGAAATAGTGGATACGAAAGAGAGAAAAAATTGTATTTCTTTCAAAGTGAACCACCCTGAATTTGATGAGCTTTTAATACCATGTCTAGAATTTCTCACTAGAGCATATGGTTTATCAACTGAGCTCATACGAATACTTACTACATATAATGAAAGTGAACGAGAATCTCGATTATATATTCCCCACGTAGGGGAAAAGGATCTTTGGAGTGTACTACTTGGCGATAGAATTACCCGGCAGGATGCCGACTTTGTCGCATATTATAAATATACTGAACTCGCTAAGAATGCTACACGTATCTTATATAGTAGTATCGTTAGAAATTCTGATTTAAAACAAGCCAATATCTATCCAAAAGTTGTCCCTTGGCATACGGAGACCTTACCTATCCGAGTGTCAGGGTTCCGCTTAGCGGGAACAAAAACATTTGTTGTGACAAGAATCAGAGGAATGAAGTCACCAAAAAATGATCATATTAGAATAATACCTAGAGCAACTGAACGTATTAATACCATTACAGACACTAACCAGCCTAATCCCCCTTTACCTCAATTAGGTAGCGGTGATATTAATGTTTCCACAAATCAGGGCGGTCGACGTCCGCCTTCTGATTATGAATTCTTAGAAGATGACTTTGAATGGATTGATGGCGGTCCAGCTAATGAATTAAGTAAATACAAATATGTAAAACAGACTAAACGTCCAAAAAGAAAGAAGAAATATATAGAAACACAGACTATAGGAACTGGAGCTCCTGACAACTCACCAGAAGTATTAAACGGCCAAATAGTTCCTTCAACAAATCAATCGACAGAGTTTCAGGCCTCCGAGGATGGCAGAATTATTGGATTATGGAAAGCTTGTGTAAAAGCCATGGATTTCAATCCAGATTTAATACAACAAGTTCACTACTACACATTTGAAAAGGGATTTAACTATTCCGAACTCCCGATGCTGATCGGTTTTTTTACAGAGTCGGAAGTGCAGGTTCACAAGACTTGGTGCTACGCAAATTCATTAAAAACTCAGATAAGAGGAGCATTAATTATCAGATTAACTGTATCGCAATTAGAACCTGTTTATATTTTTGATATACAGCCCGCAACATATACGTCTACTGTAGAAGGTGAAAATCTGACAAAAGAAAGAGGACATGCAGGATTAGTTTTCCGAATGAAACAAGAAAAAGATCTAGAACAATTCATATCTGATTTGATGTATTTACTTCCGCTTTACGAAGGTTCATATCCTCAAGAAGTTTTTCAGAGTCTACTCGTCACACAAGTATTCTTATTCCGGCATTCAAATACAAAGGGATTAACTGAAGGAGAATCAACGCTATTAAATGCTTTGAGGAAAATAGGTATAGAAAAAATTTCTTTTAAAAATTAGAAACATATAGTTGGAACCAATAGTATCAATCACATATCAACAGAAGATACTATTGGCCAAAATACACTTTTATTTATGCCGTTTTTGGTTTAACTGCAACAATAATATAGTTTTCACCTTCAGCTTTTAGCTCAAACTCTACATGTTGTCCTATGGTTAGACCTTCTAGAAGTGCAGGATCAGCAACTTTAAAGCCCATAGTCATTGCTGGCCACTTAATCGCAGGAATTGCTTCATGTTCGAGTGTTAAAATATTTCCTTTTTTATCAATAGCAGTAATCACCCCAACGGCTTGGGCTGTTACCGCTTTAGATGACTCTTTATTCATCTGTTCCATAGGTGCTTCCGCTTTCTTTTGCTCAGATGCTTCGTTTTTAGTACACGCACTTAACGCGGCTACTGTTCCAACAAATACTGCAATTTTCATAAATTTCAACATAATAAAACCTCTTAGACTAAATAATGAAACTATCAATGTTTTGATAATTTCCTTTTGATTAAAAGCTGATAGGCAGCCGGGATAACAAACATAGATAAGAGGGGGGCTGAAATCATGCCCCCAACCATAGGTAAAGCTATACGGCTCATGAGTTCAGAGCCGGTTCCATTTCCTAAAAGAATAGGAAATAAGCCTGCCAGAATGACAGCTACTGTCATGGCTTTAGGACGCACACGTAGCACGGCACCGGACCGAATCGCATCATTGAGTTGTTGTTCCGATAAGGATGCTGCTGAAGAAGATAGACTTTGCTGTGTATGTTTGATCGCTTGCTTTAGATAAAACAACATAACTACGCCAAACTCTGCGGCAACGCCTGCTAGTGCAATAAATCCAACAGCAATTGCAACAGAAAAATGATAACCACTGAAATACATGGCCCATATACCACCGATAAGGGCAAAAGGAAGAGTGGCCATAATCAGAACTGCATCTTGTACTTCTCTAAAAATTAGATAGAGCAATAAAAAAATAATCATCAAAGTAATTGGAATGACTATTTTTAGGCGAGCATTTGCTCTTTCCATAAACTCAAATTGGCCAGAATAACTGATACTCATACCAACTGTTCGTTTTACCTGCTGATCAATAGCCTGTTTTAGATCTCGAACAACTGAAGCTAAATCTCGTCCTTGTACATCGACATAGACCCAACCACTTGGACGGGCATTCTCACTTTTCAGCATTGGAGGGCCATCTGTAATTTGAATATTGGCAACACTACTCAAGATAATTTGCTGGCCAGAGCCCGTGACAATCGGTAAGTTTCTTAAAGCCTCTAATGAGTCTCGGATCTCTCGAGGATAACGCACGTTAATTGGATATCTTGCTAATCCTTCAACCGTTTCCCCAATATTTTCCCCACCTATCGCTGAAGACACAATTTGCTGTACATCTGCAATATTGAGACCATATCGTGCAGCTTGTATCCGGTTGATATCGACATCAATATATCGCCCACCAGTGAGTCGCTCTGCCAAGGCTGAGCTTACGCCAGGCACCTTTCTTGCTATTTTCTCAACTTGCTGTGCAACCTGATCAATATTTTGCAGATCATTTGCTGAAATTTTAATACCAATTGGGCTTTTAACTCCTGTTGCCAACATATCAATCCGATTACGAATCGGTGGTACCCATATATTCGTTAATCCTGGCACTTGAACAGCCTTATCCAGCTCTTTTATCAATTTGTCAGGTGTCATCCCTGAACGCCACTCTGATCGCGGTTTAAACTGAATTGTGGTTTCAAACATCTCCAGTGGTGCTGGATCAGTCGCCGATTCAGCTCTTCCAGCCTTACCAAATACAGTTGCAACTTCAGGTACAGTCTTAATCATCCGGTCAGTTTGCTGCAACAGTTCGGAAGCTTTAGCTGCGGACAATCCCGGTAAAGCTGATGGCATGTACAGTAAATCACCTTCATCCATATTAGGTAAGAATTCTCCACCTAAGCGTGTTAGGGGGAAAAGGCTTACTAAAAAAATGAATAGTGCAGCAAACAGGGTTATCTTTGGATGAGCTAATACTACGTCCAACATAGGACGGTATATTCTGATCAGAAATCGATTTAATGGATTATGCTGTTCTGAGGGTAATTTTCCTCGAATCCAATAACCCATCAAGACTGGAATCAAGGTAATGGATAAACCAGCTGCTGCTGCCATGGCGTAGGTTTTGGTAAATGCCAATGGTGAAAATAAACGTCCTTCTTGTGCCTGCAAAGTAAAAATAGGGATAAAGGATAAAGTAATGATGAGTAAGCAGAAAAATAATGCAGGACCAACCTCACTCGCTGAGCGTGTAATAATGTCCCAACGAACTTGAGTATCTAATACCTGATCAGGGTATTCATGCTGCCAAGCCTCGATATGCTTATGTGCATTTTCGACCATCACAACCGCAGCATCAACCATGGCACCAATTGCAATAGCAATACCACCGAGAGACATGATATTGGCATTTAAGCCCTGATAATGCATAACCAAGAAAGCTGATAAAATCCCAAGAGGCAGAGAAACAATGGCTACCATTGCTGAACGTAAATGCCAGAGGAATAATCCACAAACTAAAGCTACTACAATGAATTCTTCAATCAATTTATGGCTGAGATTCTCTACAGCCCGATCAATCAATTGACTACGATCATATACCGGAACAACTTGCACACCTTTCGGTAAGCTAACTTGTAATTCAGCAAGTTTTTCTTTCACAGCGGCAATCGTTTCCCGTGCATTTTTTCCTGCCCGTAGAATCACGACACCACCAACAGTTTCACCTTGTCCATTCAGCTCACTGATACCTCGACGCATTTCTGGTCCAAGCTGAATGGTCGCAACATCATTTAAAGTAACCGGAATGCCAAAACTATTTGTTCGTAGTGGAATCTGTCGAAAGTCATCTAATGTCTTTAAATAACCGGAAGCACGTACCATATATTCCGTTTCAGCCATTTCCAGTACTGAACCACCAGTTTCCTGATTGGCCTTTTGAATCGCTTCAATGACATTGTTTTGGGTAATACCAAAGGTTGCCATTTTGTTGGGGTCTAAAACAACTTGATATTGCTTAACCATCCCGCCAATAGAAGCAACCTCAGCCACATTGGGTAATGTTTTTAATTCATACTTTAAAAACCAGTCTTGTATACTTCTCAACTGGGAAAGATCATGTTTTCCTGTTTGGTCAACCAATGCATATTCATAAACCCAACCAACACCTGTCGCATCTGGTCCTAAGGAGGATTTTGCATTCGCAGGCATTTTCCCTTGAATCTGGTTTAGATATTCCAATACACGAGATCGTGCCCAGTAGAGATCGGTATGTTCATCAAAAATGACATAAACAAATGAATCTCCAAAAAAAGAATAGCCACGTACAGCTTTAACACCTGGTACCGATAACATCGTCGTTGTTAAAGGGTAAGTCACCTGGTTTTCAACAATTTGTGGTGCCTGCCCTGGAAAATTAGTTCTGACAATTACTTGCACATCAGACAGATCTGGCAAAGCATCAACGGGAGTATTCCTTACAGCCCAAGTTCCCCAAATCGCAAGAACTACAGCCGCTAACAAGACAAATATGCGATTTATAATTGAAAAACGAATAATACGGGCAATCATAATAGTTCTCCCGTTAGTTCTTCATAGGGGCCTGAGATATTTTGGAAATCTCAGAAATAGTGTAAGCATTTCCAGCATGTATAAAGCTAAAGCTGACCTGATCACCTTGCTGAACCTGGCTAAATGGTCGTACAGGCTGTTTAAAGCCCATTGTCATAGCTCCCCATCCCAGCTCAGGAATAGCCTGATGTGAAATAGTAATCTCTTGAGTGGTGATTTTTTCCACTTTACCGGTACTTTGATATATAGCGTTCTTAACTTTTTGAGATGACGTAATTGATTGTCCAGTATTTAGCTTATCCATTACACCTTGTAAATTTGCTTCAGAATCAATGAGGAATTGTCCTGAAATCACCACTTTCTGGCCAGCTTTCAAACCTTGTAGAATGGCAATCTTATTACCATCGCTTTGCCCTAGCTGTACAACAACAGGTTCAAAGCGTCCTTGATCATGTCCCACAATGACAACATTTCGAGTACCTGTGCGTATAACAGCTTGTTCTGGCACAACTAAGCTGCTTTGGGGATGATTCGATAATCTGACAGAGGCATACATTCCTGGCTTGAGGTGGCCATCACTGTTAGGTAATTCAATACGAACCTTTATGGTTCTACTGGTAGGATCTAAAGTGGGTAAAATATCTGTTACTTTACCAAGCACTGCTTGAGGGTATGCAGCTAGAGTTGCTTCGACTCTCATCCCTCGTTTTATACCGGCAATTTGTGTTTCTGAGACAGATGCTTCTAACCAGATTGGGTTAATCCCTTTAATCGTGGCTAGGGTTTGTCCCATCGCTAAAGTCATTCCATTACGAACTTCCAATGAGTCAATAAAACCACTCACAGGCGCAGACAAAGTCATACTAGATTGCACTCGATGAGTACGTTCGACCTGACGAATCACAGTTTGCGGAATTCCTAAAAGCTGCAAACGTTGTCGGCTTGCCTGAATCAGAGAACGGTCTCCAGTTCGGAGTACAGCTAAAAACTCGGTTTGTTCTCCTGTCCATTCGGGTATGGAAATATCTGCAATCGGGCTGCCTTGGTTCACCATATCACCAGGGGCATGTCCATAAACCCGTTGAACAAAACCATTTGCTCTGGTTTGTAAAATCGCGACTTGCCTTTCATTGGCCTGTAATATGCCATTAGTTAACAGGGCGTTTCCAATGACTGCTTGTTCAACTGTGACATAACGAATGGCTAAATTTTGTTGAATAGATGGATCAATCTTGACTGTAGAATGACTATCATCTTTTATCCCTGTATTTTCATCTGCATATTTAGGTACCAGTTCCATATCCATAAATGGAGACTTACCGGGTTTATCAAAATGCTGTTCCGGCTTCATTGGATCGTACCAATAAAGAACTTTTTTATCCTGTTTTTGGCTTTCCACCCACGGTTGAGATTCTTCTTTTTTATGGGCAAACCAGTATCCAGCACCGCCACCTGCAACCAGACTAATTGCGGCGACTCCCATAATAGCAACTGTCAATTTATTCCTTAACATTATGGCTGCTCCCCAATATGGTTTAAGGTCGGCTCTTCAAAGGTAAAGAAAAGCTGTGCTGTTGTAATCGCTTGTTGTTGTTGAAGATCAATGAGTCGTAGCTGTTGCTCCAAAAGAGTTTGTCGGACAGCAATCACATTGGATAAATTAGTTTTCCCCGCTTGATAGCTTGCCAACTGTAATTTCACTTTTTGTTTGGCTAATGGAATACCCGTTTGAATTGCACGCTTAATTTGCTGGTTAAGCGCTTCAAGATCAGATAGCCCATCATCTAATTTGGTAAGGTGTTCACGGTACTGGGCTTCTTGATCAGCGGTAATTCTGTTTTGTTCCGCTAAAGCGGCCTGGATGAGTGGTGTACTTCGTCTTTTTGAAAATACGGGAAGCTCAGTGGTTAGTTGTACTCCAATCATATCGCCAAATTCTGGAGCCCGATGCTGATAAGCAAGTTCAATACCCCAATCTGGTTTCTGTAAAGCTTGAGCTTGCTTTAATTTTGCTTCGGCAGTTTGCTTTTCTGCCTGAAAAGCTTTTAATTCAGGATGTTGATGCAAATGACCATACAACTTTGAAGTGTCGAGATGAATAACAGGTGGTTGGGAAGGCAAGGCTTCAATCTGGGAGAGATTTTCAGTAGGGTCTGCACTGATCAACCGATGCAATTCAAGTTTTGCCTTATTTAAATCACGGAGTAAATCATCCTTTTGGTCAAGCAATACGATAGTCTGCTGTCTTGGCTCAAGTGCATCGGCAATCATTGTCCGGCCAGACGTGACTTGAGTTTGCGTAATTTCAGAAAGTAATCGATTCTCAGCAAATAATTCATCGTATAGGGCCAATTTACGTTCAAGATAAAAGCGCTTAAACCAAGCAGATGCGACTTTTTGACGTAGTTCAATCCGTAGAATCTCAGTTTGGGCATTGGCAGAACCTAATTCAGCTTTTGCTAACTCGACCTCTGCTTGCCTTTTAGCCCGGTTTGGAAAATCCTGCATAACCCCAATTTTCTGCATGGTCATACCTTCGCGTGTGACTGACCATGCTGCATCACCCGATACAGGGTAATTATCTAAACCCACAAATAATTTAGGGTTAGGTAAAATACCTGAAGCTGAAACCATATTTTCAGCCCCTTCAATCCGTGCACTACTTGCTCTTAGGTTAGGTGCATATTGCTCAGCAAGCTTTAAAGCTGTATCCAAAGTCAATGGTTCAGCATAAGCCTGACCATAGATCAGACAGAAACAGATCGTAGCTATTGGCCATCTCTTACTAAGAGATCGCTTTTCTTTATAAATATTCATATTTTTTGCTCTAAAATGATTACGCGCACGCGCAGAACATCCATAGAAAATTCTATGAATGATAGAGGACTATCAAATTAGTTAGAGCGTGGGGGCTTCCATAAACCCGAAGGGTATGGAGAAGGGAGATTTTGATCTGGAGAGTAAAAAGCTGAGCGCTCTATAGGAAAGGAAACAGTTGAGTACAAAATACTCTGAACATCATGACCATATACAAGCTTGCTAAAGGACATAATGCAATCTTGTTCTGACATACAAGATGGGTCGTGTAGAGTTTTTTTGGTCTTTACTTCTACTTTCATACAATCCGTATGCATCATCTGCTGATTTTGAGATGCTCCCATTAACATGGGTGGCATTTGTTCAGATGGCATTAAACATCGTTTATGTACAGACGAAGCAACAGCGGCCGATCCTACTAACAGGATAGCAAACGATAAAAACAGCGATAGACATGTTTTTAACCACTGCATAGATATAGACCAAATTTTAAGCTTTATTAGTTTTGCAGATTCCATCACAAAGGGCAACAGATAATACGCAAAAACTGTATGACTTAAGAAAATTATTAAAAACAGGAAAGACTAAATAAAACAGTGACATAAATATCACTGTTTTATCTTAAATTAATTCATCACCACCGGCTGACAAGCTGATACGTTATGAAAGAGAATAAATATGCGAGAGAGAAAAGGTAAACTGCCATTATAGTTGGTTGCTTCCAACTCCCAGTTTCTCTTCTGATAGTCGCCAAGGTTGCTAAACAATGAGGTGCAAAGATAAACCAGACTAATAGAGACATCCCCGTTGCCAATCCCCATCCATCAGGGCCTGATATTTGCGACAAAAGGGTCTGCGTAACGGTATCTTCATCACCCGACATAGCATAGATTACCCCTAAAGCAGCGATGATTACTTCACGCGCAGCCATAGCAGGAATTAAGGCAATACAGATTTCCCAAGTGAAACCGATCGGCGCAAATATTGGATGAATTAAATGCCCCAACTGACCTGCAATACTATAATTAATCGGAGGCATAGTTGGATTATCAGGTGGTAAAGGGAATGTCACCAAGAACCATAATAAGACAGATAATGCTACAATAATTCCGCCAACCCTTTTTAAGAAAATAGTGGCTCTATCATAAAGTCCTAACGCAACATTTCTAACATCTGGAAGGCGGTAGGTTGGTAACTCAAAAATAAAAATACTTTCTGTTTTATCTTTTCTTACTAATTTCAAAAATAAGGAAACGAGTAGAGCCGATACGATACCAGACATGTACAGTCCAAACAAAACCAGACCTTGTAAACTGAGCCAACCGTAAATTAGCTTATTCGGTATAAAAGCTGCAATTAATAAAGCGTATACAGGTAGTCGAGCAGAGCATGTCATTAAGGGAGCAATCATAATTGTTGCTAAACGATCTCTTTCCGAGCTAATACTTCTTGTTGCCATAATGCCCGGAATAGCACAAGCAAAACTAGAAAGTAATGGAATAAATGAACGCCCACTTAACCCAGCTTTAGACATTAATTTATCTAATAAAAAGGCTGCTCTAGGTAAATATCCTGATTCCTCTAAAATTAATATAAAGAAAAATAGAATAAGAATCTGAGGCATATAAGCAAGTACACTACCTGCTCCTGCAATCACTCCATCAACAACTAAACTTCTTAATAACGGTTGAGGGATCAAGGAACCTATAAAACTTCCCAACCATGTAATCGAATCTTCAACAAAAGAAATGAATGGCTGTGCCCAAATAAAGACAGCCTGAAACATTACGAACATAGTAAAGGCTAATATTAATAATCCAAAAACAGGATGCAAAAATATTTTGTCTAAGAAAGCTGTTCGCTTATCACCGTTATCATTTTTCAAAATGACTTGTTGTGTAATGTATTTAATTTGATCGAAATGACTTAAATTTGAATGATAAGGCGTGACAAATAAATTCTTTTTATCTAATTCAGTCAATAAACCTTGTATGCCTTTTGTCTTGACAGCTATTGCCTCAACAACAGGAACTCCTAAGAGTTCAGATAATTTTAATGTATCAATTGAGATTCCGCGCTTTCTAACCTCATCCATCATGTTTAGAACTAGAATCATTGGCCTATTAAGAGCTCTAACCTCAAGCACTAAACTTAAATGGAGATGTAGATTAGTAGCATCAACAACACATACAAAAATGTCAGGTATTACTTCACCTTTTAACTCTCCAAAACATACAGCTCTGGTCACTTCCTCATCTAAACTACTTGGTTTTAAACTGTAAGTCCCTGGCAAATCTAACACTCGAATTGTATTGCCAGAAGGCAATTTAAAAAAGCCTTCTTTTCTCTCTACAGTTACACCTGCGTAATTTGCAACTTTTTGGCGTGTTCCTGTAAGTGTGTTAAAGAGTGATGTCTTACCACAATTGGGATTACCAATAAGTGCAATATTTTTAGTGTTCATTGGCAATCTCTACAATAATTCTTTCAGCTTCATTTTTTCTTAAAGCAAAACGGGAAGTCTCAATTTGAACTAGAATAGGCTCTCCACCAAAAAGTCCTTTGGCAAGTACTTGTAAAGATTCACCTACTCTAAAGCCAAGTAATTTCAAACGTTCTAGAACAGGATCATTATTATCTGGATAATGATTACCCTTTTTAAGTTCAATAATTTTTACAGTTTGAGCTTGCTTTACTTGAAATAAATTCATTTTCAATACCTTATTTCAATGCCAAAATTTTTCGTGCTCCATTCAGCACAAACAATGAAACAAGGATACCAATAATCAAATCTGGATAAGCTGAACCAGTCCAAGCGACTAATATTCCTGCCAAAATTACTCCCATATTCACGATGACATCATTTGCAGTGAATATCCAACTTGCTTTCATATGGGCGCCTCCATTTTTATGGCCTGTCAGTAAATAGAGACAGGCAGCATTTGCAATGAGTGCACATAAAGCAATAATAATCATGATATTGGATTCAGGTTCGCTACCAAACATAAAACGTCTAACTACATCTACAATAACGATTGAGGCCAATATAAGTTGTATCCAACCAGCCAAGTGTGCCGCTTTTACTTGATACCTCGCTGCTTTTCCTACTGCATACAATGCAATGCCATATACAGCCGCATCTGCAAACATATCAAGGGAATCAGCAATAAGACCTGTTGAAGCAGCGATAATTCCACTTATAAATTCAATAAAGAAAAGGACACCATTAATTGCCAACAATAATTTTAAGACTTTTGTCTGTTGAGCTGGATCAGGTGTTTCTGGTAAATCCTCGGTAGTTCTTACAGTTTCAATAAGTACTGCACCGAATCCTAAAGACTCAAGCTTTTCGGTAATTTCATTAATACCGTTTGTATGATAAACCTTTAAATTTCTTTGTGATAAATCAAAGGTTAAGCCCTTAATCTGTTGTAAAGGCGAAAGAGTCATTCTTACCATTTGCTCTTCAGCAGAACAATCCATTTTTGGAATTGAATAGGTACTTACTTCTTTCGCACTCGGTTGACTTTCCAGAATCTCTGATTTATTTAATTTGGCTCCAAATCCGAGATTCTCTAGTTTGGCAGTAATTTCATTAACTTCACCGCTGTGGCGAACTTTAAGGCTTCTATTTGGTAAATCAAAAATCAGCTTATCAATATTCGCGAGTGATGATAGTGTCATCCGAACCATTTGTTCTTCTGCGGAACAATCCATTTTCGGGATATGATATTCACTAATAAAAGTCACTTTACTTACGTTCTCAGCCGCCATTACTGCATTTGTTTTTGAATCTGAACCACATTGTGAATTCGTCCCACTTGAACAGGGCTTAGTACTGCCACAAGACAGCTTCTCTTTACCACCCAGCTCTTGCTCTGTATCACTTCCGCAACAAGAACTATTATTTTTTTCAGGCGCCGAACCTGATGCTTTACAAGCATCCTGTTGAGAAGTCTTTAATTTTTGCTCCGTTTCTTCAAAAGCGCTTTCTTTATTACAACCGCAACCACTCATTGACGTGCCTATAGTCATATCTTCACTTATTGCATATTTAAATCCCTATAGTTACTATAGAGTCAAGCTAGTTTTAGTTGATTACCATGTTTTTAAAAATAGGTGAGTTATCTGAAAAAACTTCTTGTTCAGTATTAACAATAAGGTTCTACGAAAAAGAAGGTTTAATCCCTCAGCCTGAAAGAAATCAGGGGAATTATAGGCTGTATTCTGAAAGCTATATTGATAGACTTAAATTCATTGTGAATTGCCGTTCACTAAATATGAATTTAAGTGAGATTAAGAAATTACTGTCTTACAAAGACATTCCTAATCAAAATTGTTCTGAAGTTAATGAGCTCATTGATTCACATATTAAAGAAGTGCAAAACAACATCCGCAAACAACAAAAACTTATCGAACAACTGTTAGAAATTCGGAAAACCTGCGATGGTATGTGTAATGCTGATCAATGCGGTGTATTGAAAAATTTAGGTTAAATAAGTAAAAATATCAATTAATTCAATGGCGTTTAAAATTCGTATTAGCTCCGATCTGATCAGTTAGTTATTAATATTTGTATAAATTATCTGATCGGATAGGAACTAATACATCAAATTGATTTATTTAAAATACCAATTCGATACCCGCACCATAGACCCATTCTTTTTCAGAATCAGTGGCTTCTTGCATGTTAGTCGCTTTTTGTCCTTTTTCATATTGGTAGGCCACATCAATGAAAGGTCGGATTCTTTTAGTGATCTCATACCGGGTTTTGATACCAGTTTTTAACTCAGATAAACCTGATTTTGCAGCATATTTAGAATCATCGCTAAACACAGCATCTACTTCTAAATAAGGTTGTGTGATCAATTTCTGGGTTAACAGGAAATCACGCTCGACTTCTAAGCTCGCCCCCCAGAAATTATTCTCACCACCGTACAAATAAGCTTGGGTTTCAAAGAAATAGGGAGCTAATCCCAATACGCCAATAACACCATCAACCCGATCACTGTTGCTGTTATTTTTATCTTCACTGTATCTCACCCCAGCCTGTACATCCCAGAAGGGTGCTACATTACGGCTATAAAGTGCAGACACATCATATTTTGGATCATGACTTTCCGCTTTATCCAAATTTGCTTCAATAAATAGGCGATTTTCATCTGTGCCTATCAATGTTTCAATTTTCGATCCTAAAGTACCTTTGCCATCTTCATCCACAGTCCACTCATTCTCAAATTTAGTCGTTTGAAAAACTTGTCCACCATGCTCTTTCAGATGTTTATCATGATTTCGGCTATTAGATGTTTCGGCTTCAAGACCTGTACTGTTATCTCCATCATTACCAGAAGTTGAATTTTGGTAAGTATTACGGTCAACGTAACCTAGCCCGCCAGGCTCTTTTAACAGCATTTTCATACTCTCGGACTGAAAGGATTTAGTACTATTATCCATGCTTTGAATATCTGTATCATTTGCAAAAGCTAGACCTGATAATCCAATTAAAGCTATTGATAAAAGTGTCTTAGAATATATTTTTTTAGTGGTGCGCATGTTGATTTACCCCCTTATCATTAGTATTAGGTTGAGCAACAACATCTTTCGAATCAGTACTATTACTATCGACATTTGCCACAATAAGTTTATTCATCATTCCAGCAGACATGTGATAGAGCAAATGGCAATGAATAGCCCATTCACCTAACTCATCAGCCGTTAATAAAGTTGTAACTGTTTTACCTGGTGGAACAATAATTGTATGTTTATTCGGCATATTACTTGGATCTTGGCCATTTTCCAGCTGCATAAACATGCCGTGTAAATGCATCGGATGAGCCATCATACTATCATTAACAAATTTCAAGCGTATACGCTCACCATATTTCACTTTAAATGGTTCAGTTTCATTAAACTTCTTACCATTAATTGTCCAAATATAGCGCTCCATATTTCCACCTAAGCGGATTTCAATTTCACGCTCTGGAGCACGGGTATCTTTTTGAGGGGTTAAAGATTGTAGATCACTATATTGAAGTGCTTTTAGTCCAGCTGGGGTTGAGGCATTCGCCCATCCGTAAACCACTTCATCTGATCCAGAAGAGCTCATTGTTTTTGGAGACATGTCATGGTCCATACCTTTCATTGAAGACATATCATGATCCATACCTTTCATTGAAGACATGTCATGATCCATACCTTTCATTGAAGACATGTCATGATCCATACCTTTCATTGAAGACATGTCATGATCCATACCTTTCATTGAAGACATGTCATGATCCATACCTTTCATTGAAGACATGTCATGATCCATACCTTTCATTGAAGACATATCATGATCCATACCTTTCATTGAAGACATGTCATGATTCATGCCCATATCTTCCATCGTCAGTAAAGCACGGGGACGAGGTGTCGGCATCACAATACTTTTTACAGGTGAAGTATTTTCGTCATGTAATGTACCGATAGAAAAACCACTTCGGTCAATAGATTCAGCTTCAATCTGATAATTTGCCTGTTTCGGTTCTACGATAACATCATAAGTTTCCGCTGTTCCTATCCGGAACTCATCCACTGGCACGGGTTTGACTGGTTGTCCATCCGCGCTGACTACTGTCATTTTCAGATTGGGAATTCTTACATCGAACAAAGACATTGCCGAGGCATTGATAAACCGGAGACGTACTTTTTCTCCAGCTTTAAAATTTCCAGTCCAATTTTGTTCTGGAGTCTTACCATTCATTAAAAACGTATAGTTTGTTACATCAGACATATCTGTCTTAAGCATTCGCATCTGATTCCACATGGAACGATCTTTCCATGTTGCTTTTAAACCATCTCTTTTAATCTGCCTAAAAACATCAAAAACTGTTTCTCTTCGATTCTGGTAGTAATCAGCTTCTTTCTTGAGATTACTCATAATCTGACCACTAGTAGAATTGTGAAAATCAGAGAGTAAGACTACGTAATCTCTATCAGCTTTTTCTCCGGCCGTTAAAGGAACTTTATTTTTGGGATAAATGACTAAAGGGCCATACAGACCATCTTGCTCTTGACCTTTACTATGCGAGTGATACCAATAGGTTCCATTCTGACGAACCTTGAATTTATATTCATAGGTTTTATTTGGTGCAATACCATCAAACTGGTTGAACCCTGGTACTCCATCCATGATGCCAGGTAAAATTAAACCATGCCAATGAATAGAAGAATCTTGGTTTTTCAACTTGTTGTGTACACGAATAACGGCATCATCGCCTTCCTCAAACTCAAGAAGAGGCGCAACAAACTTACCATTTACAGTAATTCGTTTTAGAGGCTTTCCTGTAATATTCACCGTCTGTTCAGCAATTGTTAAATCATATTCTTTAACCGCCGCCATAACCCAAGTCGACGAAAACAATCCGACTCCTATTAAAAGGACATGACTTAATTTTCTAGACATTTATTTTCACCTATCTATAGTTAATTGAGGGCTAAGCAGGTGGATAAAATACTTTTCCCTCAATATCTTATTTCGCGTATTAATTATTTATTTGGCATATTCATTTTAGAATGGTCCATGTCCATCATTTTAGAATGGTCCATATCCATCATCTTAGAATGGTCCATGTCCGTCATCTTAGAATGGTCCATTTGGGACATATCAGACATTTGGCTGTGATCATGCTGACTATGGTTCTGTTGATTTTCCTTACCATCTTTCATATCACAAGGCTTTTTGCATTTCTCTTGTGCTTTTGCATTTACTTTAACTTCTGTACTTAAAGTATTTTTATGTTGAGCGTCAGCAGCCCAAGATTGGCTTCCAGCAATTAAAGTCCCAACACACATAAAAGCAGTTAAGCTACGACGGAATAGAGTTTTCATTGATTGCTCCAAAAATAAATTTTATATAACTAACTTATAGGTTGGAACCGGACATCTATGTGACTTGAAAATGACATTTTTGTAATCTACATCGCATCGTGTATTTATAACGTTATTATGGTCTTAATATGCGATACGGGGCTTAATAAATGAGAATCTTACTAGTTGAAGATGAACAAAAAACTGGTGATTATCTAAAGCAAGGTCTTTCTGAGGCAGGATATATTACAGACTGGGTTACAGATGGCTTATCAGGTAAACATCAAGCTCTTTCTGAAGAATACGATCTAATTATACTAGATGTAATGTTACCGAAGTTAGATGGCTGGAATATCATTAATGATATTCGCAAAAGTGGCAAAACTATGCCCATCCTTTTTCTCTCAGCTCGTGATCAAATTGAAGATAGAGTTAAAGGACTGGAACTAGGAGCTGATGATTATCTCGTTAAGCCTTTTGCTTTTGCAGAACTTCTTGCCCGAATTAAAACCTTACTTCGTCGCGGTCAACAAAAGGAAGATAGCAACATTATTACGATTGCTGATCTTGAACTTGATCTTCGTAAACGTCGCGTCACACGTGCTGGACAAAGAATTGACCTTACAGCTAAAGAGTTCGCATTGATGGAATTGTTCATGCGTAGACGTGGCGAGATTCTGCCTCGTGCTCTCATTGCTTCTCAAATATGGGATATGAATTTTGATAGTGATACCAACGTTGTAGAAGTCGCTATCAAGCGTCTAAGAAATAAAGTAGATAGTAATTTCAGTCCCAAGTTGATTCAAAACATCCGCGGAATGGGGTATGTCTTAGAGGTAGAAGATGACTCATAAACTGTTTAATGCGATCAGTTTCCGTATTGCACTCATCTTTTCGTTATCTACCATTATTATCTTAATGATTATGGGGCTGGTCATTCATCAGCTTGTTATGCATCATTTCGAAACTCAGGACCGTACTCAGCTAGAAGGGAAAATTCAGCTTTTAGAAAATTTACTGGAACAGAATCCGAAAAATACTGATGAACTAAAGATATATTTAAAAGATGCTTTAGTTGGCCATCACGATCTAATTGTCCAGATTGAACGCCCAACTGGCCAAATCATTTTTAGTTCAGCACCTGCCGTTATAAAGGCTCAAACATTAGTAAAGTCTAAACATATCCCTTGGATAGAGTGGGAAATTCAAAATAAAATATACCGCGGATTAGTTTATAAAAAGTCGTTTGATAAAAATATGAGTGTTCCAACTGCTCAAATTATTGTTGGAATCGATACCTCCGAACATCAACATTTTTTAAACGTCTTTAGACGACAATTGTTATATATCGGAATTGTGGGCACAATTTGTTTAATGTTTTTAGGTTGGTTTGCCGCATGGAGGGGTTTACGTCCAGTTCAGAAAATGGCAAAAGTTGCAGAAGGCATTTCAGCTCAGCATCTATCTGAACGGTTAGCGGTCGATAACACTCCCACCGAACTAAAATCATTAGCCATAGCCTTTAACGATATGCTAGATCGATTAGAAACTGCTGTAGAAAAACTCTCAGATTTTTCATCTGATCTTGCCCATGAAATTAGAACGCCAATTAATAATTTAATGACTCAGACTCAAGTATGTTTATCTCGTAGTCGGGATATTAATACTTATCAGGAAGTCCTCTTTTCTAATCTGGAAGAGTTTGAACGTTTGGCTCGAATGGTTTCAGATATGTTATTTCTTGCAAAGGCAGAGCATGGCCTACACTTACCAAACCTGCAACAGGTCAACCTGGTACAAGAAATTTCTGCTTTATTTGACTTCTATGATGCTATCGCTGCTGAAAAGGGAATGTCCCTAGAACAAAGTGGACAAGGATATGTAAAAGGCGATCCTTCAATGTTACGTCGTGCACTGAGTAATTTACTATCAAATGCGATCAAATATGGCAAACCTGATACAGTAATTAAGATTAACTGCCGACAAAATATTGATACCACTATATTTACGATCGAAAATGTAAGCTCACCAATAACATCTGAGCAGCTGAATCGGTTATTTGACCGTTTTTACCGTACGGATGCGTCCAGACAAAGAGTTGAGGAAGGCACAGGTTTAGGTCTAGCAATTACAAAGTCAATTCTTGATGTACATGGTGCAACGATTCAAGCGGACTATAACAACGATCGGATAGCTTTTAAAATAATTTTTAAAAAATAAATACTTGTGAATAAAAAATAACTGACTACTCATATCTGTATCTAAAAAATTATGAGTAGTCAGAGAATGATCCTTTCTTAACTACGTAACCTTAAAGCATTACCAATAACCGATGCTGAACTTAGGCTCATTGCTAAAGCTGCGATCATAGGAGAAAGTAGCCAACCGGTAAATGGATATAAAATACCCGCAGCCAAAGGGATGCCTAAAGCATTATAAAGAAATGCAAACATCAGGTTTTGCCTCATATTTTTAATAGTGGCCTCTGACAGGGAACGAGCGATCTCTATACCCCGTAGATCACCTTTGACTAAAGTGACTTGAGCACTATTCATGGCCACATCTGTTCCTGTTCCCATTGCAATACCAATATCCGCTTGAGCTAAAGCTGGGGCATCATTGATGCCATCACCTGCCATTGCAACCATTCTTCCTTCTTTTTGTAATTTATTAACCAGTTCCAGTTTATCTGCCGGTTTAACTTCTCCATAAACTTCATCAATACCTAATCTAGCACCAACTGATTTTGCAGTAGTTAAACCATCTCCTGTGGCCATTATAATTCTTAAACCAGAATTCTTCAGAGCATGCACAGCCTCAGGTGTACTGGCTTTGATTGGATCTGAAACAGCCAATAACCCTACGAGCTTTCCATCAACAGCCAAATGCATAACACTCGCACCTTCTGTTCTTAATTGCTCAGCTTGAGGGATATATGTATCAACTGATATGCCAAGTTGTTCCATTAGGGCTGTATTGCCTAATGCTAATTGTTGCCCGTCTAACTCGCCCTTCACACCAATTCCGGAACCTGACTCGAAAGAGGTTGGTGTTGTTAGTACAAGATTTCTTTCACGGGCAGCCCGTACAATTGCATCCGCTAATGGATGTTCACTACCTTGATCCAAGCTGGCAGCTAATCTGAGAACTTCATTCTCTTCATATCCGGATAAAGCAATGACCTTATCAAACGAGGGGCGACCTTCTGTTAAGGTACCTGTTTTATCAATAATTAATGTATCAATCTTACGTAAATTTTCTATTGCTGCAGCATCACGGAAAAGTACGCCATTGGATGCACCACGACCTGTTGCGACCATGATTGACATGGGCGTAGCCAATCCTAAAGCACACGGGCAAGCAATAATTAAAACTGCGACAGCATTGATTAGTCCGTATACCCAACTTGGTTCTGGTCCAAATATTCCCCAGCCCAAAAAGGTAAGGATAGATATACCGATCACCACCAGCACAAACCAGCCGGCTACCTGGTCTGCCATTCTTTGCATAGGGGCTTTAGAACGCTGAGCCTGTGCCACCATTTGAACTATCTGTGAAAGTACGGTTGATGAACCGACCTTTTCCGAGCGCATCACTAATGAACCGTTCATATTCATTGTCGCACCTATTACTTGGTCACCTATACGTTTTGTTACCGGAACCGGCTCTCCCGTTAACATCGACTCATCAATAGAACTAGAACCTTCTGTAATTATTCCATCAACAGGTACTTTTTCACCTGGCCGCACTCTCAGTAAATCTCCAACATGGACATGGGAAAGTGGAATATCTTCCTCTGTGCCATCTTCATTGATTTTTCTTGCGGTTTTCGGTGCCAACCCAAGTAAAGATTTTATTGCTGTAGAAGTTTGCGAACGTGCTTTTAACTCAAGAACCTGGCCTAATAAGGTCAGTGAAATAATTGCGGCTGTTGCCTCAAAATATACAGCAACACGCCCCATAGAGATGAAAGATGCTGGGAAAACTTGTGGGGCTACAGTCCCAACGACACTATAAATAAATGCAGCTCCAGTCCCAATTCCAATTAAAGTCCACATATTCGGACTACGATTTAAAATTGAGTGCCAACATCTAACAAAAAATGGCCAACCTGCCCAAAAGACGATAGGTAAAGTAAGGACAAGTTCAATCCAGCTTTGCACCTTCATTTCAAACCAGTTCAACTGATGCCCGAACATCGCCAAAAATATGACGATGAGCGTTAAAGGTAAGGTGTACCAAAATCTTCTTTTAAAATCTTTAAGTTCAGGATTATCATCAGCTTCATCTAGATTGGGTAGTAATGGTTCTAGTGACATACCACATATGGGACAGTTACCAGGATGATTTTGCCGGATTTCCGGATGCATTGGGCAAGTATAAATTGATGAGGTATTTACACTATTTGACTGTGCTTCCATCTTATTTAAAGAGGTATTTGCGGAAGCAGATCCATCTTCTTTAGCAATATACAAAGCGGGATCATGCTTAAATTTTAGCTGACATTTTTCACTACAAAAGTAAAAAGTCTTATTGCCAACCTGTTCATGAAATTTAGATTCCTCTGTTACAGCCATACCACAGACAGGATCCTTAAGTGCTTCATTTATAGTTTTCTTTTCATGATGATGGTCCATATATAAACCTCCTTCATATTTAATTTTTTTAAAAAAATAATTAGCTTCGGACAGAAATAAATTTCCGGTTATTTGAATATTTAATGAACATTTTTCTTGATAAAGTCAGTGTAGCACTTGTGAGTTTTCAATTCTAAAAATGACAAAAATGTAATTTTGGAGTCATCAAGACGTTTCTCTCTTTCTTAAATAATAGGCATACAAAGAGTGATGACCAACTCGATCAATTTAGGAATTTCACTGGGTCATTACTTAGCATGTACTAATTTTAAAAAGGTGATGAAATGAAATTTTTCCAAAATAAAGTGTCAGCTCTACGTAATGTACTAGTAGGTGCGACTATGGTTGTAGCTGCTTCAAGCGCATTTGCTCATGTCAAACTTGAAAGTGCTACTCCAGCTATTAATGCATCTGTAGCAAGTCAGCCAAAAAATATAACTTTGAATTTTGGTGAAGAAGTCATGTTAATGAATGTCAAATTACTTGACGCTCAACGTAAAGACATCCCTTTAAATTACAAGGTAACTCATGATTTAAAAAAATCATTTGAAGTAGCAGTACCTAAACTTAAAAAAGGCAAATACACAGTGGTTTGGACCACAATGGGTACTGATGGTCATAACATGAATGGTGAATATAGCTTCACTATTAAATCAGCGAAATAACCATAAAACATCAGTAGTCTATATGCCAGCAGCTTGCTGGCATATTGCAATAGCAGGGGAAAAAATATGAATCCTGAAACTTGGATATATGCAACATGGCTGATTAAAGTCGTTTTATATTTAGGAATAGCCTTTGTCGTTGGGGGCGCCTTTAGCTACTTTCTACTGGGACGCTATGTAGAAATCAAGGAAACTCTCCTAAAGTACATTACTATTGGTGCCGGGTTAGGCTTTATTTCAAGTACTTTAGGTTTCTTCGTTCTTATAGGAAGTTTTGCCAATACAGGCCTTTCTGGGATGTGGGACAATAACTACATTAATATTTTAGTAAATACACCTACTGGGCATATCCATATCATCCGTACAGTTAGCTTTGCAATTTTACTGTTATTTATGATCGTAAAGCTTAGTAAAGGGACTATTCAGGTTTCCAAAGTAGAAGGGACAATTTTTACCATCCTGCTCATCCCCATAGTTTTTAGTTTTTCACAGCTAGGCCATGTTACAAATTTACCTTTATTCGCTCAATTCTTATTATCAATACATGTACTTGTAATGTCCTTATGGATGGGATCACTTTTCCCTTTATGGAGAACAACTAAAAAAATTACTGGTCTATCATTAAAAGATCGCATGCACTTATTTGGAAGAATCGCAACATTTGTTGTAGGAATTCTACTCGCTTGTGGTGCCAGTATTGCGCTGTTACTCATTAAAGATTTTAATACGCTACTAAATACTCCTTATGGGCATGGTTTTATTATTAAGATCGCATTTGTTCTAAGCATTTTATTATTAGCTGCCTTTAACAAATGGTATTTTACTCCTCGCTTAGAAGACCCAAAATTTGCCGGACAGTTGGGTTATGCCATTTTATTTGAAATGTCATTAGGCCTAATGATCCTTTTAACGACTGGATATATTACAACTGTAGTCGGGATTGAGTAACGGGAGTAATAAGCAATGATTTCATGGATGAAAAAAATCTTTATTGCTGTTATGTCTGTTGTAATGCTTACTTCGGTATGGGCTAAACCAGCTTCACCTAAAACTATGCATGCTCTTGATGACAGTGAATTAAGTAAAATTACAGATCATGATCACTCAGATAAAACCTCGCTTTCCCATAACCAAGCAGAAAAGAAAGAGGTCCCTCAAAATTTAACTAAAGAAAATAATCTTCAAAATTTAAAACTTGTACAAAGCCCTCAGCCCCAGTGATTTCATATGCGTTTTAATTACACACGGGGATAGAAAGCTTCTATTCCCTAGTCGGCATAAGTGGCCTTTATAATTTAAAAGCAGAGACATCAATACACTGCATATCTAGGTTTGTACTTGTCTTCTATCAAGGAAATTACTTCTTTTGGGTATCCAGAAACTTTCATTTCTAAAACTCACAACCAATCCATCTTCAACTTCATTGACCATATTTAGTTGTATTTGTTTAGCGTTGGCGACATCTAACTTATGGAAAAACCTTAAGCAAAGCCTAGTCCACAACAAAAGATCAAAACTACTCTCAGCTATCATTATTAGTTTGATAATCTCTTTTTCTAACTTCTTGTTTCTAACTGTTTTTAGAAAACTAGAGTTTTTAGTAAATGAAAAATCTAAATGGGTACCGTAATTCTGATTTAAAAAAATTAGAAATCCTGTAAGAGCGGCAGCCTGACCAGGATGCTCAGAAAGATAGTGCTTGATATGCCATAGCCGTGGCAGTTTAAACCTTGATTTACTGATCTGTATCATTAAGGCTGCTGCAGGTTTCATTGCTAATCGGGCAGAACGAATACTTGTTTTGCCGTTATATACTCTATTCATTAATACTTCATAGTACTCTTGAAGAATTTGAGCTGAGGATGAAGTTTCCGGGCAAATATCTTTCAACTTATTCAATTGGTCCAGCTCAGAACAAAATTCTTTTGCTTGTATATCTACTTCAAGATGATGTACTTGAGTTAACCATTGCATAGGTAGTACGAACTTACGTAAGCCACTTGATCTTAATCGTGCAAGGAAGTCACGATAAGCTGGAATTTGCTCCTTCCAAAGATCATTTGTTACTTCAAAAAACTTTATATGTTTAACACTAAATAATACTGCTTTATGTGGCCCAACTCGTTGTTCAAGCCATTTAGAATAATTTTTAAAATGTTGTCTAAGGTTTACGTCTTTTAGATTATTTACCAGCTTCGCAACTTTTCGCTCCAGAGCCTGGTGCCAAGAACATATTTCACAATAACTCCCACGTCCAGCCGGGATTTCCTGTTTACAAGACAAGCAAGGATGAGGTTGGCCAGTTAAACATTTTTTGCAGTACATCTGACCTGTTGAAATGTCTACTTCAAGTAGGCGATACCGGCGACAACACGGGCAAGTTCTACAATCACGAGTTGCACACTTAGGACAGACTCTTAAATTATCTGCAAAACGGCTAATTCGGAAAAGTTTCTGTGAAAGACATCCACAACGCTCACAAGCTTGAAACTCTCTAAAATAAACGGAACAACTTTTACAAACTGGACCATTCTCTGTAATTTTTCCTATGGAATAATCAACTCTTTGACAACGAATACATGGCCTATTGTTTTCACATTTCTGGCAAATTGCCAAATGATCATATTTATATAATCTAGCCAGACTTCCGCAGGATGAACATTCCCGTTTTTTAAATACCCGTACATAACATGTATGACAGAATTTATTTGATTTATAGTTTTTATGAATTTTTTTAACGCTTCGGCCACATTCATCACATTGAGGCATTCCTTATTCTCCCTCAATTTAGGAGATCTTTTGCTTTAATCTCCTCATCTTTCGCAATATAGTTTTTTTACTCGTAGGTTTAGGAATTTCTGAAACCTTTTTTATTAAGAGATACTTCCGAGAAACTTTGTCTAGTTGTCTTTCTAGAGGCTGTAATATTTCAGGTATTCTACATCTCTTATCCCAGAAAGAGGTTCTATTCATCTTTAAAGAATGAGCTATTTCGATAAGTCTTATTTGAGGGATATTTAAAAGTTGATAAATATAGGAAAAGATTCGCTCTCTTTCCATTACTGAAAGTTGGCTAAGAACTAAACCTGTCGATAAAAGTTGTATGTGGGGTATTTTAATTCCTAAAGCCTTTAAAAATGCCCAACCCTTACTATTTAAGGGACCTCTAAGAACTTTTCGAATGAATTGATTAAAGACCTGAATGACGTTCAACCATTCTGATATAGAAATTAAAGTATTTGTATAAATCGCATATCCTTGCCTTAGAAAAAGGTCAAAATCTTCCTGTAATCTCAAAGCATTTTGATCAATGGTATTGGCTTTCACATCAGGAAGTTTCTTTTTACATATAGCACAGCAAGATAGAGTTCGATCCGGGGCTTCCAATAACCTTGGTTGAATAGCCTTATGACAGTGGGGGCACTGGTCTACTAAGCGTAACTGATGCTTAGTACAACCCACATGTAATACATACCGCCAATTCAGGTGGTAGTAAGCAACAGGATCTTCTTCCAAGCACTTCGGGCAATATTGCCAGCCGCCACTATGTTTACGATTTCTTGTACCTAAAGCTAGAATCCATTGATGAGGGTTTAGTTCATTATTTTGTACAAATAATTCCTTAAAAGTAGCGTTATTTAATTGATCCTGACTGACAGCTGTCTTACGAGCTAATATTTCTAAATATTCTTGATTAAGTCCTTTATCAATATCTATAGTCCATACTCTCCATTTAGGCCAAATTATTCCCGTTAAACTTAATGGATCACAACCGCATCCAAGGGCAACCCGTATTAACCAAGAGGATAAAGCTTCATCCTGAAATAAAGGTGTTCGGGTTACCCAATAATAAGTCTCTCGGGTAGGTGCCATATTGGAGCCTCACAGACTATCTCACATCTTCTAATAAATGATGATCAATATATTCCTGACCTGAAATAATAGCTTTCTTGGCAGCCTCTCTTAACAAACTACGTAAATTTCCTAAGTTTCCTTCAGTAATGTCATGTAAATACTTTACCGTGGCTGGCTCAGCTAATCTTGAAGGTTGTTTAAGCGGAAGTACTTTTTCAAATTTATTTACTAGAGCCTGAAATTCTTTATCAAGCTGCCATAAAGGTAAGTTAACAACACGAAAACGGCTCACGTGCTGCGGATCTGTATAAAGTACACGGACTGCTTCTTCCGTACCAAAACCCACCACCGGGATCTGGGTTTCATTACACAAGTATTTGATCGCATTCATGACTGTTCTCTGCTTAATGGGGGTCCCACATAATAAAGAATTCATCTCATCAATAATGAGTAGCTTCACCTCATAAAGTTTAAGACAGTGCACAACCTGATACCTTAATTTAGCAACCGGATCTCTTTCCCGGAAAGGTTCCCAAAATCTATCCAGGATCGCCATATATAAAGCTTTCTCATCAGGGGAAACAGGTGCTTGAACAACAATGACAGGCTTTACTGCATTATTCAGCTCATTGATATATCCCTCACCATAGAGCTTAAAAAATTGGTTAATGATTGATGTCTTACCATTATTAGGCTTACTTAACACCAGTAAATTAGGCATACGACTTCGTTTTGGGAGGGTAAGCATGCCCTTTAACTGATCTAATAAATCATTCGCTGCCGGGTATCCGATCCAACGATCCTCTTCAAGAAAGTACAGCCGATCCTCATTAGATTGATCAACAATAGGGCGAAATTCCTGGAAAATATGTGGATAATTACTCATGAAATATCCTCATCATTTTCTAGCTCATCTAAAGGTAATAACCCATATAAGTTTTCAAGTTGTTGCTCCATAACTGTGCTCTCTTGCTGAGATTTTTTATCCTGAATTGAGGCAGGGTTAATACTCTGTTGATGTTGAGTACTACGCTGATATGATCTGCGAGCACGACGAGTCTTAGTACTCGCTTCTTGTACTCGTTCACGAAGTTTAGCCAAAGCCTGTCCAAGCTCATGATCTTTTAAATATTCACCAGTTTCTTTTTTCAGTTCCTGAATTTTTTTATGTTCCCAGATACTAAAAGGCGGAATACTTTGATCTGCTAAAGGAACCTTAAAATAGTTTTTGATTTCCGGGTCAAAGAACCATATTTCACTGATATTCCGTGGATCACGTCTAAAAATAAACTTACGTTTCTCTTTATGGTTATCAGGGTCTACTGAATTGATCCAGCCTCTCAATACATCCGAATAATATGACAGCCCATCAATAGTTACGCCTGTGGTTTGAATAGTTCGTTCAAAACTCGGTAAAAAATCAAGGAAAAAATTATGATCATTTGCAGGTAATCTGGCTGCACCAGATCCTAAAGTATTCTTATCACCAAAAATACCAAGTTCAAAAGCATGTAGAGGTGATGTACCTAAAGCTGAGTGTTTCCGTTTATGGTAAACATTACAGATAAAGTCAATCAGCCAATCCTCAAACTCTGTAAATGTGAAAACGGCTTCTGTATCAGAGTTATAGTCTTTTCTTTGAAAAATATTAGAGAAAGTAGTACCTGGTACTGCATGAATATCTGTAGCAAATGTCCCCATCAAACGTTCAATATGTCCACCAAAGCGTGGTTTTTTAACAGGTCGATATTCGAGACGAATATCATGCGCCATACAGGCATTTCTGAAAGTTTCTGAATGGAATTCGGAACCATTGTCTACATGAATCGTATTCATAATTCCCCAAACAGGCCACTCAGTCTGGATTTTGCGTAAGGCCAGCCATTTCTCTTTAGGTAATACTGCTTGAGATACACACATAGCAATCGACATTACAGAAGGCGCATCTAAAGAAAGGTAATAACCGACAACAACCCGTGAAAAGACATCAATTGCAAGGGTTAGATAAGGACGTCCAATAGGTTGTCGATTAAAATCATCTACTAAAATAAGGTCCACTGGGGTATGGTCAATCTGAACCACTGCAAGTGGATAATCTGCATGTGGAAATTTTCCAGCAGCAGGAGTAAATCTATTATTTGCCTTTTCTTTATGTCCTCTTTTACGAAGAGCTTCTTTTTGACTAATCGCTGCTATACGATTTCGTACCGTATTTGCATGAGGGACATCAAGAATATGATATTCATGGCATAAGCGTTTCACCTCAAGTACAACTTTTTGAACACTTATTCTCTGATTGGTCAGGTATAAATCTTTAATCGCTTTTTCAATAATTGCTTCGGCATGCTTATTAATCATTTTTTGACCTTGAGGCAAACCCTCTTTTTTAGGTCTCAGTCCATCAATAGTTCCATATGCGTTATAGATTTTTAACCATCTATATACAGTTGCCGGGTTTATATCATGTTGTTTCGCACGTAACTCTACTTCCTTACGACCACTCACACCCTCCTCAATGAAGGGGCGGATGATATTGAAACGCCTTTCAGCTTCCACCCAATCTTTATCAGGAATGAGATTTATATCTTCATACTTTTCAGTGGGTAGTGCTGGTTCCAATTCACTAATAGCAGCAATACCTTTTCTGCCCGTATTCTTGTTTTCAACAAAGACAGATTTAAGATCAATGATCTCAAGAATTGTATGCGGAACACCTTTAACCTGAACGGATTCACCAGCAGCAATCTTGATATTTATACGTCTATCATTCATAGTAATTTCCGCTTGTCCAAAGTTCCGTAGAAGGCTGCAAAGGCTGACTTAGATCACATACTAAATAACCATGAGCAACTAAATACCAAATTTGACTAATGCCATTTGCACGGTCCCATTTACCGGAAAAATGCCGTGCTAAAAGTGTGTCAAAAGTGACGACTTCCCGATCTCGTACATAATCTATTAAATGTTTTGAATCGGCGAAAGAAAAGTTCATTTTTCGGTATTTTTGCAGAAACATAGCATTTAACCATAACCGATCACGAATACGTCCTTCATGCGCGATATGGAATTTCCAGCCTTCTTCTTTGCAAATAGTCATAGCAGCACGGTATCTTGTTTTCCAAAGATTTAAATTCTGTTCTAACTCTGCTGCCGGCTTTACTTCGACTAATTTAGGGGGAATAAAAGGAAGATAGTTATCATGTTTATAAGTTACTAAAAAGTCGGGGGTATAAACCCGTTTCTTTCCATTATCAATATACTCAATAGTAAATGGTTGAGACTCAACAGCAAGAACGTTGGGATCAATTTCCAAACGGATAAGAAAATCTCTTTCAAGTGTAGATTCAAAAGCAACAGCAGAATCTTTTTTAAAAGGGTACAGACCAGATACACTAATGCGTGTATTACCAACTTTTCTTCGGGCCGGTACGATCTTTACCGTGTCGCATAATTGATTGTACATTCTTGGTTCCGTCGCATAGTTCATTATAAGATTTGTCGCACAGTTCTTTGTAAAAAGTGTTCTAAGTTATTGACTCATACTTAAATTGTCGCATAGTTCTTTGTAAATGACAGCGGCTCGCATCCTAAACCGGGTGAAATTACCTTATCTCACTTAGGGGTTCTCTTTTTAGATGAATTACCCGAGTTTGATCGCAAAGTATTAGAAGTCTTACGCCAGCCGCTTGAGTCAAAAGAAATTATCATTTCACGGGCAGCCCGGCAAATTACCTATCCTGCCAACTTTCAGCTTATAGCAGCAATGAACCCCTGCCCATGTGGTTACGCATTTAATCAAGACAGTCGTTGTCAGTGTTCACCCGAAAGTATTAAGCGCTATCAAAATCGTATATCGGGGCCATTACTTGACCGCATCGATTTACATATCGATGTACCGGCATTAAAAGCTCAGGAACTACAAGATCCAACACCCGCCGAAGGTTCAACAACTGTGCGACAACGTGTGATTTATGCTTATGAACAACAAATAAAAAGGCAGGATTGTTTGAATCAGGCACTTTCACCGAAACAATTAGAACAATTCGCTGTCCTAGATGACGCGTCACAGCGAATGATTGAAATGGCTCAGCAACGTTTAAATTTATCTGCACGTGCTTATCATCGAGTTTTACGGGTTGCTCGCACCATTGCCGATTTGTCTCAAAGTGAGATGATCCAAAGTCCACACCTTACAGAAGCTCTTTCCTATCGAGGCAATCATTCTTAAAATAAAACAGCGGATTATGAGTCCGCTGTTCATTTATTTTTATTAAGAATATTGTTTAAGTTTTCAATTAAAGCCGTAATTTCTTTCTCTGATAAAGCTGCAAAACCAAAGCGAATACTACAATTAGGATGTTCTTCCTGTTTAAACTTATGCTCTGCATCAATGTTGAGTTCTTTTAACTTTATGAGCTGTTCTTGGGTAAATGTTTTCTGAAATTTCACCCACAAAGCCATTCCACCTGCAGGTGGTTGTATTTGAATACTTTGAGCAAAAACTCTTTGAAACTCAGCTAAGGCATGATCACGACGTAACTTATAAATCTTTTTCATTTTACGTATGTGTCGTTTGATCTCTCCTCTCTGCATTAAATCCGCTAAAGCGAGTTCCGTAATATTATTGCCCTGCCGGTCAATCAATAAAATATCTCCAGTAATGGAGTGAATGATGGGGGGAGCTGCCACGATGTAGCCTAACCGAATACCAGGTGCAAAAACTTTAGACAATGAGCCCACATGAATGACCAACTCAGAGTGAGGTAAGCTCGCTAAGGGTGGCATAGGTCGGCTGTCATAGTGAAATTCATGGTCATAGTCATCTTCAATAATGTAAAACCCCCATTTTTTTGAAAGCTCTAAGAGTTGAAGACGACGACTCATTGGCATGGTAACTGTTGTGGGATATTGATGATGTGGCGTTGTATAAATGGCAGCGACAGAATATTCTTGTAAAATCCGTTCCAAATCTTCAATGACAATACCTTGCCCATCTAATTTGACAGTAACAACCTGAAAACCATTTGACTGGAATGCCTTAAAAGCAGATGGGTAATACAGCTCTTCAACCACAATGACGCCTTGGCGGTTTGGTAACGCGCGCGATGCAAGAAAAATTCCCATCTGGCTTCCACGTACAACACAGATCTCATCTTCGGCAACATTC
Organism: Acinetobacter nosocomialis; assembly: GCF_041021905.1. Lineage (NCBI taxonomy): Bacteria > Pseudomonadati > Pseudomonadota > Gammaproteobacteria > Moraxellales > Moraxellaceae > Acinetobacter > Acinetobacter nosocomialis. The sequence continues at coordinate 233,315 of NZ_CP157432.1, read as the reverse complement.
ATAAAACGTTCCATCGATAGCATTTGTTGCAAGGCTTGTCTTAACTCAATCATTCCTCTTGGGTCACCATATCCCATGTACTGATTTTGCGTAATTTTAATGAGTGCATGCCGATAAGCCCTCGAAAATAATTCGTATGGAATAAGCCTCGGATCTGGCACACCATCGTTATGTGGACGTTGAATCACTTCTTGAATAATTGGCTTATCATTAACTTTTAGCTCAGATACTGACTCTATTTGAAGCTGTTTTTCCGGCAAAACATCTGCCACAAATGTGCCTTTTCGAGGGCGAGTCACTAGCCATCCTTGTGCCTCTAATTCCTCATATACCGCTTGTACCGTTTTCCGATTAATTCCTAGTTCTTTTGACAAGCTACGAGACCCCGGTAGCATAGTTCCCTGTACTAAACGCCCATTTAAAATTTCTTGGCTAATCAAGTTAGTAAGCTTTAAAAAAACTGTTTTTTCTTCTCTTTCATCGATACGAAAATGTACTTGCCAAGGTCTTAGCATATTCGCCTCATCTGGACCATATAACTTATAAAAACTGGATGTATTGATTCATCCAGTTATTTTCTATTCTGCCTTCACCTACTTAATTTGGTCAACTGGACTGGAGAAGAGATGAAGACTGCTTCTGTAAACAAACAAGAGCTGATGCAACATGCACAGCAAGACATGCAAAAGTGGATTAGTGACTCAGATTTAACTGATCGTCAAAAGCTTGCACTTACTTGTCGTATTTTATTTGATCATGGTCATGATGCTGGTTTAGCGGGACAAATTACTTGCCGTAGTGAAAATAAAGAAACCTTTATTACCCAACGTTTCGGATTAGGTTTTGATGAAATTACTGCTTCAAACTTACTTGAAGTAAATCAAGATCTAGAACCCATCAATCAAGAAGGAATGGCAAACCCAGCCAACCGTTTTCACACTTGGATTTATAAAGAACATCCAGAGGTGAATTGCATTATTCACACACATCCCACCCATGTAGCTGCTTTATCTATGCTACAGATTCCACTCATGATTTCTCAAATGGACGTCTGTGCACTTTACGAGGACTGCTCATTTGTAGGTCATTGGCCAGGTGTTCCTGTGGGTAATGAAGAAGGCATTTTGATTTCATCTGCTCTGGGTAAAAACCGCGCTGTTTTGTTGTCTCACCACGGCCAACTGGTCACAGGAAAAACCATTGAAGAAGCATGTAACTTGGCTCTTTTAATTGAACGCGCAGCCCAACTGCAACTACTGGCAATGTCTGCCGGGCAAATTCAGCCTATCCCCCACAGTCTAGCAACAGAAGCACATGACTGGGTATCTACCGATAAACGCAACAAAGTGAACTTTGCTTACTACGCACGTAAAGCTTTGAAAAACCATTCTGACTGTATTTAAAAAGAGACTTCGACCATGAAACTAAAAGGCATTATTGGCTACCCTGTTACTCCATTTTCTGATGACAACACCATTAATCTTCCTGTTCTAAAACAAATGCTGAATTTGCTTATTGAAAATGGTTGCGATGCAATTGCACCTTTAGGCAGTACAGGCGAAAGCGCTTATCTTAAATGGGATGAATGGTGCTTAGTCGCAAAAACCTCAATTGAAAGCATTAATAAGCGCGTGCCTGTCATTATTGGAATTTCAGAACTCACCACTGATCAAGCCATCAAAAAAGCCCAGATCGCGCAAAGCTATGGTGCAGATGCACTTATGGTGATTCCTGTATCTTATTGGAAACTAACTGATCAAGAGATTTTTGAATATTATCAAGCGATTGCTCAGGCCACGAGTTTACCAATTATGGTGTATAACAACCCTGCAACCAGTGGCGTTGATATGTCTCCAGAGTTAATTGTGCGTATGTTTAACAACATCGCAAATATCACGATGGTAAAAGAAAGCAGCGGCGATATTCAGCGCATGCATAAAATTTATGAACTATCAAAAGGTGAACTTCCGTTTTATAACGGTTGTAATCCTCTAGCTTTAGAGGCCTTATGTGCGGGAGCAAGCGGTTGGTGTACAGCAGCACCAAACTTGCTGGGTCAACAACCTCAACAGCTTATTCAACACGTCAAAAATGGTGAATTAGAGCAAGCTCAGAAGTCATTTTACCAACAACTTCCTATCCTACGTTTTATCGTAACTGGTGGTTTGCCTAAAACGATTAAAGCAGGTTTACAGTTAAAAGGTATTTCTGCGGGGTCACCACGTAAGCCTTTGTCTAAAGCCACGAATATTGAGCTTAATCAGTTAAAACAACTACTTTCTGAAATAGAAAACTAATAAAAAAGCGGGTTTATTTACCCGCTTTTTTACAGCATAAACTTAGAAAGTTTTAGTTAAACTAAATACTAGACCAGCGTCATAAGGCTTTTTCTGAGCATCAGTCATACCAGAAGTACTCACATCAGTACCCACTACGTCTAATTCAGCCAAAATACCTAAAATGTTACGGTTTACACCAACTTTATAATCAATATAGCTGTCGTCTGTACCAGGGCCGCCCGCAACTACGGCTAAAGCCTCTTTGTTTTTGAATTTGTTATAACCAACTGATGCAAGTCCAGTAAATCCAGTGTTTGCAATTGGTGCCGAATAACCTACGTTAAAATACCAGAACTGTTTAGAGTTCGCCCAGTAGTCATTTGAATAGTTAACGCCCACACTGAGCGCATCGCCTTTAAATAAAGAATCGGCAAACGTTAACTTACCGTAAATTTCATTAAAATCTAATCCATTTTTGCCATCGTAACCAATGCCGTTACGGTCAAAACTATGGCCCGAACCAATGTAACCATAATGGATCACACCTACATCATAAGTTGGCGCAAGCTTATCGGATAACTTTAACGTATTGGTATAACCCAAAGCGACATCTGTTTCAGTTGAGTTACCTGTTACACCAAAATCAACACTTGAACCCCAAAGCGATAAATAAGCACCTGATTTATGAGAAAAAGTAAAACCACCTTGAATGGCAGGGTTATTTGAAGATTGTGTAACACCACGGAAACGATAATCTGTGGTTGCTGCTACGCTACCTGTTGTCGTGATTCCATAGAAAGATGGAGCACTTTCAGCCATAACCATGGTTGAACCTGCTGTGAGTACGCCGACTGCTACTGCTTTAAGTGCAAATTTCATCATTTTGATCTCCCCCACAATGAACGCACGATTTAATTGAATTAAACAAATTTTGTTACTTAAGCTTTAGCAATTGCTGTGCCAAGTCCATATTTGGTATCGCTGGGCTGCATAAGTTTTGAAATCAAATTCTTTTTAAAATGAAAAAATTGCTTAGTACACGAAACTTTATATTTATAAAAAACAAATATATAAAATAGATTTATTACAAATCTAAAAATACTCAACATAGAAAAACCCCTTATCGGAAATTAGTAACCGAGGTAAGAAGTATTCCTTTGATACGCGTAAATTTTCTATTTAGATCTAAAGCTGAGATATAAAAAGTATGTAAATTATTGAAGGCGTTAGATGAAATGATCTGTGATTGAGCATTTTTGCTTACTTCATTTCTGTATTTATTTCTGAGTTAAAGTCGATGAACTATTTTGGGTCTTTTTTAGGCAACAATATAAATAAAAAAAGTACTGCACAGAATTTATGCAAAATATCGCACTAGATTTGATCAGTTCAATTAAATTCTATTGGCTTATTATAACAATCGGTTCATATATACAGTACTTCTAAAAACAATGTTATACAGTAACAATTTATAAGTAGGCTTAAAATAAATCGTTGAAAAAATCAACTCAAAGCAAGGTTAAAAAGTAAACATATCCAGCAAAAAAGGATAAAAAATGAACACAAGAATCACGTATTTTTTGAAGTTTGACTATAAAATAAATGGTAAAAATCAACTAAAAAATAAATTACTTTTTTTATTTTAAACAATACATTAAGTATAAAAGGCTATGAGTAAATTTACTAAATAACCGGTAGCACATTAATCAATTTCTGCATAGCATATATAAAATAAAATCAACAAAAATATATCTTTTTTATAGATTACTTATACAATTGATGGAAATCCTAGGCCCTGAACTATAACAAGGCACAGGATTTATCGTTTTTATGAGGTTCTTTAAATATGCTAAATGCACAAAAACTTACATTAGCAGTTCTCATTTCTGCGGCAATAATTTCCTCAGCTCAGGCAAGCGAGCAAAGTGAGGCAAAAGGATTTGTTGAAGATGCGAACGGTTCTATTCTCTTCCGTACAGGTTATCTAACTCGCGACAAAAAACAAGGCGCGAAAGATACTAGTTCATTTGCTCAATCGGCAATTGTAAATCTTGAATCTGGCTTTACCCCTGGTATTGTTGGTTTCGGTGTAGGCGTTGTTGGTGACGGTTCATTTAAAATCGGTGAAAATAATAATGCCGGTAATCAAATGATTCCTAAGCACAATGATGGTTCAGCTTACGATCATTGGGGCCGTGGTGGCGGTAGCGTTAAAGCTCGTTTCTCAAATACGACTGTACGTTATGGTACTCAAGTACTCGATTTACCAGTTTTAGCAAGTAACACTGGCCGTATGGTTCCTGAATACTTTACAGGTACTTTATTAACAAGCCATGAAATCAAGAACCTTGAATTAGTAGCTGGTAAATTCACTAAAGACCAAATGTCTGATCAAATTAATACCGATGCTGATGTATTTGGTAAAGGTCTTGATCGTGCAATCGTTTGGGGCGGTAAATACAAGTTTGATGATAACTTAAATGCCTCTTACTATGGTTTAGATAGCAAAAATAAACTTGAACGTCATTATGCTAATGTGAACTATAAACAGCCTTTGGCTAATGACAGTTCATTAACTTATGATTTCAGTGGATACCATACTAAGTTTGATGCAAATGCACGCACTTATTCAGCAACTGGCTTTGTAGCACCAGATTATGCTGATAATGGTAAAGCAGGCGAAGAAAAGACCAACAATATTTGGGCAATTTCAGGAACTTATGCTACTGGTCCACACAGTGTGATGCTTGCTTACCAACAAAACACTGGGAATGTTGGTTATGACTATGGTCAAAACGCTGACGGTTTCCAAAGTATTTATTTACCAAACTCTTATATGTCTGATTTCATTGGTAACCACGAGAAATCTGCACAAATTCAATACAACGTTGATTTCGGTAAATTAGGCGTATTACCTGGTTTGAACTGGACAACTGCATTTGTATACGGTTGGGACATCAAAGTTCGTGATGTAACTGACAATGCTCAAGAGCGCGAATTCTTCAACCAAGTAAAATACACAGTTCAAAGTGGTTTTGCTAAAGATGCAAGTCTTCGTGTCCGTAACTCTTATTACCGTGCAAGTGATTCTTACCAAGGTGCGTACATCGGTGATACAAACGAATGGCGTATCTTCCTTGATATCCCTGTGAAATTATTCTAATTCATAGATCTATCAAGCATAAAAAAAACCTACCTCTGGTAACACAGGTAGGTTTTTTATTGAGTCTAGAATATCAATTGAGACACACTAGACTCATAAAATCAAAACTTATTTTTTAGCAGCTTCGATTGCTTTCAATACTTCAGCTTTAGCAACGTCCGCACCTTCCCAACCGCTGATTTTTACCCATTTGCCTGGTTCTAAATCTTTATAGTGGCTGAAGAAATGCTCAACTTGGCTAATCAACAATGGAGGAAGATCTGTATATTCCTTCACATCTTTGTAAAGTGGAGATAATTTCTCATGTGGAACCGCGATTAATTTCGCGTCGATACCGCCGTCATCTTCCATGTTTAATTTACCCACTGGACGGCAACGAATTACAGAGCCAGCAGCAACAGGATGCGGAGTTACAACAAGTACGTCTAATGGGTCGCCATCTTCAGATAAAGTATTTGGTACATAACCATAGTTTGCTGGATAGAACATTGCTGTGCCCATGAAACGGTCTACAAACAATGCATCAGAATCTTTGTCAATTTCATATTTAATTGGCGCTGCATTTGCAGGAATTTCAATGATGACATAGATGTCATTTGGTGCATCTTTACCTGCTGGGATATTGCTGTAACTCATATCAATACTCTTTCGTTATGAAGTCAGATGTAAAATCCACTCGATTATAACGTGGATATCATCAAAATGATGCCGATTATACAATGCGCACACGCGAAAGTTGATATGAATGGTGACAGAATGACACTCAAGTCAACTTAATTGTCACGATCAACAAGAATATTGGGCATAACAATGATAAAAACCAGACAATCGAGCGTAAAGTTGCCCAATTACTCAAGTAACAAATGCCATAAATCACGCGCAAAATAATATATGCCCAGCCCAGTCTCAAAATAAAGTACTCAGGCACCACCATATATTCAGCCATCAAAATAGCTGTTAAAAATAAAGGTAAACTTTCAAAACTGTTTTGTTGTACTGCATTTGCCCGAGCAGCGATCCCCTTTGTATTAGCAAGAAAATCTCTTGGGTTCTGATTATCAGAGGGCTGAAAACCACCCTTAAATTTTGCAATTACGGTAAATGCGTATGGCAGCAAACATGCCACTAAAATAATATAGATAATGCTGCTGATGCCGTGCATAGTGCCATCCATCACTGAAAATACTGTTGATCATGCTATCATAACTCATCGTTTTTACCTGAAATTTTATGCAATCGCATGTCATCACTGATTTATAGGGCTATGTATGCAACAACCTGATCAAAAAGAATTGCTCGAGGTCTTAGAAAAGCAAAAGAAGAACCAGCTTCAGGTAGATCTTATCTTCAAAATTGTATTACCAATTGTCGCTTTTTTACTGAGTGTGATTTGCGCGAATTTTAATTGGCAATCGACACTGGGTACCTTTGTCATTTTGACAATCACTTTTATTGCAGTAGGTGTCAAAAGACTTCCTTTATGGTATTGGCTGATTGTAATTACCGTGTATTGTCTGATAGATAATTACCTTAGTTATGGCCAACTTGACTTGTCTCACTTACGCCTACAACTCGGCACAATGATTATTTTTGTGGGTATGGTTGGAATCGGCCGTCCTTATGTAGACCGCTGGTTTATGAAAAGCCACTAAATAAAAAAGCGCCCTACGGCGCTTTTTTTAATCACTAACGATTAAGCAGGTTTACGTAGATCTTTACGTAAAATTTTACCTACATTTGATTTTGGTAATTCATCCATAAACTCAACATAACGAGGGCGTTTGTAGCCTGTTAAGTTTTCTTTAGCAAAGTTCAAAATTTCTTCTGTGGTCAAGCTTGGATCTTTTTTCACAATAAAGAGTTTTGGTACTTCACCTGATTTTTCATCTGGAACACCAATTGCAGCAACTTCCAACACTTTTGGATGTTTAGCAATAACTTCTTCAATTTCACTTGGATAAACGTTAAAGCCTGAAACCAAAATCATATCTTTTTTACGGTCTACAATTTTTGTATATCCACGGCTGTCCATTACACCAATGTCACCAGTACGGAAGAAGCCGTCAGGTGTCATCACTTTAGCGGTCTCATCTGGACGGTTCCAATAGCCTTTCATCACTTGAGGACCACGGATGGAGATTTCACCTTGTTCACCTAAAGGTAATTCTTTACCGTCATCATCTAAAATAGCAACTTCTGTTAAAGGTAATGGAATACCAATCGTGCCGCTAAATTCAGTAGAAGCTGGAGGGTTTGCAGTCGCTACCGGAGAAGTTTCTGATAAACCGTAACCTTCAATAATGGTAGTGCCAGTAATTTTCTTCCAAGCTTCTGCTGTAGAAGGTAAAACTGCCATACCACCGCCCATTGCCATTTTTAAATTGCTATGGTCAAGTTGTTTGAACTCTTCATTATTTACCAAGGCATTAAACAATGTATTTACTGCTGGGAAGAAAGAAGGTTGATATTTACGTAATTCCTTAATCACGGCTGGTAAATCACGCGGGTTCGGAATCAGGATATTTGCCTGTCCTTTGTACATGCCGTACATCGCACAAACCATGAATGCAAAAATATGATAAAGCGGTAATGCACAAACGATACGATCACCTTTAGCACCATCATTTGCACCAAATTTACTTTGGAAAATACCGTCACACTGTAAAAGGTTAGCAACCAAATTACGATGCGTCAGCTCAGCACCTTTTGAAACGCCTGTTGTACCACCCGTATATTGAAGCACAGCAGTATCACTTAAAGTTAAAGTCGGGCGTTTATAATTGCTTGGGTTTTCTTTATTTAATGCGCTATTAAATTTAACATGGCCAGGAATATTCCAAGCTGGAATTTGTTTACGCACTTTACGTAAAACAAAGTTCACTAAAGTACCTTTTAGTGTACCTAACATGTCTCCAACAGAAGCAACTACAACATGCTTGACTGGAGTTTTACCTAAAATACTTTGATAAACACTCGCAAAGTTTTCAATAATGACGAGAACTTCAGCACCTGAGTCATTTAACTGATGTTCAAGCTCACGTGCTGTGTATAGCGGGTTAACATTCACTAAAATCAAGCCAGCACGGAAGACTGCCAATGCCACTACAGGGTACTGCAATACGTTTGGCATCATTACTGCAACACGCGTACCTTTTGCTAACCCCAAATTTTGCAAATAGGTCGCGAACTTACGGCTTGCAAGTTCCAACTCGTTAAATGACATGGCTTTATCCATAAAGATAAAGGCATCACGAGAACCAAATTTTTGGAAATTACGCTCAAAAATATCAACAAGTGAGGTATTTTCTGCAGGCAATGCTACTGTTTCTGGAATCCCTGTCTTTTGGTATTCTGCAAACCAAATCTTTTCCATAATGCCATTATCTCCGATTCGTAATCCTTAGTAATAACTGTTATTCAATGCCCCAGCTATTCTTTAGCTTCTTGGTGCCAGAACATATTTAAAACTTATTGGCACATTCATGACACTTTCGAACAAGATTATGAGACAGAAGTTTTGACAATTTGACCCTGCCAAATTTTTTGCATGGAGTACAAATTATGTACTCCAAATTGCTGCCCTTTTAATCATTATTCCATACCAACAAGTTCAGTTCACTGCTTGAACTTGTTGCCATATATAGCGTATTTATGTTGCCAGACGCTAGCTTTATCTCTGAATCAACAGTTTATTTGCTTTTTGATATCCACGTGGTAAGAGCTGACCTTTCGAAGCACGTTTACCCATGTATTTTTGTAGATCATCACCTTTTAATTTGAGATGTTGTTGACCTGCAACCACCTGAATTATTTCATCTAAGTTCAGGGTTGTCATGGATAAAATTTGCTCTTTGGCTTCAAGTTGTATCAACTTATTACCTTTACCTTTATTTAAATTTGGCAGCTCGGCCAAATCTAAAATTAACAAACGCCCTGCTGAGCTCAGTACAGCCAAATGCGTCATATTTTGGGCAGAAATGAGTGGTAGAGCTTTTGACTTCTCTGGTACCGTTAAAAATGTCTTACCGGCTTTCGCAGTGGTATCTAATTGCTTAGTTTGAGTTTTAAAACCGTAACCTGCGGAACTTGCAGCAATCAATTCAGACTCATCATCATCTAAATAAACCTGAATAAACGATACACCACTTGCTGGAGAAAGCTTAGAACTTAATGGATCCCCCAAGCCTCTGGCTGAAGGTAAATTACTAATCGGTAAGGCATAACTACGCCCTGTTTCATCAAGGAAATAAACTCGCTGATTGGTTTTACCGACAGCATGACTTAAATATTGGTCCCCTGCGCGGTAGTTCAGATTTTCAGCATCAACATCTGCACCTTTTGCCGCACGGACCCAGCCAGCTTCAGACAACACAACTGTTACCGTTTCGGCTGGCATTAAATCCTGTTCTTTAATTTGAACCGCTTCAGCACGTGCGACAATTGGAGAACGGCGCTCATCACCGAACTTTTTCGCATCTTCTTTTAGTTCACCAATAATCAGATTTTTTAGAGATTCAGGATTTTCGAGTTGTTCACGAATAATGGCAGCTTTCGCCGAAAGCTCATCTTGTTCATGACGGATTTCCATCTCTTCAAGTTTTGCCAAATGACGTAATTTAAGCTCTAAAATTGCTTCAGCCTGTATCTCATCAATATTGAAGTGTTCCATCAACACTGGTTTAGGCTGATCTTCTTCACGAATAATACGAATGACTGTATCAATATCGAGATAAGCAATTAAAAGACCTGCCAAAATATGCAGGCGCTTTTCAATACGGTTTAAATGATACTGCAAACGACGAGTTACCGTTTTTTTACGGATCTCAATCCATTCCAGTAAAATACGGCGAATCGATTTAACTTGAGGGCGGCCATCTTCGCCAATCATATTTAAATTGACACGATAGCTTGATTCTAAATCGGTGGTCGCAAATAAGTGACTCATCACTGCTTCCGCATCAATACGGTTAGAACGCAGCACAATCACGAGTCGTGTCGGGTTTTCATGATCCGACTCATCACGCACATCAACGACCAATGGCAGCTTTTTAGCCTGCATCTGGTCAGCAATTTGAGTAATCACCTTAGAGCCAGATACTTGATATGGCAGCTCAGTAATCACAATTTCATGCTTTTCAACAGAATAAACCGCTCTCATGCGGTAGCTACCACGACCAGTCGTCTGGATTTTAAGTAACTCTTCTGGCGGAGTAATAATTTCAGCTTTGGTTGGTAAGTCTGGAGCCGGAATATATTCAGCTAATTTTTCATCTGAGGTTTGTGGATTACGGATTAAGGCAATCGTTCCTTTTACCACTTCACGCAAATTATGCGGTGGAATATCGGTGGCCATACCCACAGCAATACCAGTTGTACCATTGAGAAGAATATTAGGTACACGTGCAGGTAAAGTGATCGGTTCTTTTAACGAACCATCAAAGTTATCTTGCCATTCGCTAGTGCCCTGACCTAATTCGCTCAGCAATAATTCACTATAAGCCGAGAGTTTGGCTTCGGTATAACGCATCGCAGCAAAAGACTTAGGATCATCTGGCGAACCCCAGTTCCCCTGACCTTCAATTAAAGGATAGCGATAGCTAAATGGCTGGGCCATTAAGACCATGGCTTCATAACAAGCCGAGTCACCATGTGGATGGTATTTACCCAGTACATCACCCACTGTACGCGCTGATTTTTTAGGCTTACCACTATTTTTTAAGCCTAGTTCGCTCATAGCATAGACAATACGGCGCTGTACAGGCTTTAAGCCATCACTGATATGCGGCAATGCACGGTCCATAATGACGTACATGGCATAATTCAAGTAAGCCTGTTCAGTAAATTCGGCTACAGAGCGGTTTTCTGTCGCATGATGCGCAAGGCTGGTCATAGTCAGCTTATCTTCCAAATCAGTCGTTATTTTAAGTGTGTATTATGCTAAGTGGGCTATGTTACAGACACAAGAGGGACTCTGTCACCTGAGCGTCAAATTGTGTCTTATCTCTCTATATTTTTAGTTACTTGCTATAAAGTTAGGCAAAAACTATAGCCCGATCGACTCTAACCTTTTACCTTGAGTCTCTTCACCTAATACCAAAATAACTAAGGCCACAGCAAGTAAAACAACAGTAAACATCATAAAAACGTGATTAAACCCGTTTTTGGCGACCATCATATGTGTCACGACCATTGGCGCAACAATTCCACCGATACGCCCCATTGCCGATGCCCACCCCGAACCAAAGGCCCGAATGTTGGCTGGATATTGTTCTGGTGTGTAGGTATATAACACTCCCCATGCACCCAAATTAAAGAATGACATGAGACAGCCCCAAAACATAATGCTATTTACAGTGTCGGCTTGTCCAAAGAAATATGCCGACAAAGCACAAAAACCGATAAATGCAGCAAGTGTGATTTTTCGACCTAACCGTTCAACAAACCACGCGGCCGCCAAGTAGCCTGGTAACTGCGCCAAAATCATAAGCAATACATATTCAAATGATTTGACAACGTCGTAACCTTGTTTCACCAATAAACTCGGCAACCACGTAAAGATGCCGTAATAGGAATAAACAATACCAAACCAGATCAGCCAGAGCATTAGACTTCTGCGAGCAAATTGGCCACTCCAGAGCTGTTTAAATGAAACTTTTTGTCGCATGGCTACAGGTACGACTTCAATATGGTGAACAATTTGCACACCTGCTTTAGCTTCTAGTTTTTGTACAAGTGCATGCGCTTCTTCAATACGACCACGGTTAATTAGATACGGTATCGACTCAGGGACTTTTTTCCAAATCACTAAAATATAAATCAGTGGAAGACCTCCCACAAGAAAGGCAATATGCCAGCCAAATTTAGGAATAATAAAATAAGAAATGAGCGCAGCAACCAGCCAGCCTAATCCCCAAAAGCTTTCAAGCAGAACAATAAACCGTCCACGAACATGAGCAGGAACATATTCACTGACCAATGTAACTGCTACAGGTAACTGTCCACCTAGCCCTAGTCCCACAATAAAACGAAAAATTAATAGCCACTTCAGATCTGGAGCAAAAGCACATAACGCAGTCGCAATACTATAGATGGCCATAGTCATCGCAAATACAGTTTTTCGGCCAAAACGATCTGCTAAGGCACCAGAACAAACTGCTCCTATGGCCATTCCCACAAAGCCAATACTGACAATCCAGCCACTTTCAACTGGTGTTAATGACCAGTCTTTAACAAGGGTCGTCATAATAAAAGCGATAATACCGGTATCCATCGCATCAAACATCCAACCTAAGCCCACTACCCATAAAAGCGTGTAGTGAAATTTGCCAATTGGAAGATTTTGTATACGTGAAACCAGATCCATAGGAACAACTCTACTGGAAAGAATAAGTGGACAAGACCATATATAGAATTGTTATATCATGCCCACATGAAGTTCTGCATGATTAATGTTCGTCGGTTGAAGAAGCCGACTCTGCATCATCATCTTTATAAATAAATTTAGGCATTTCCAAACCAAAATAAATGGCAATTAAACGAAGCGTAAAACCAAATACCAAGGTTGAAATAACAGTAAGTTCTAGACTTAAACCTAAGTCTAGACAGACCCAATAGCAAATAACGGCAACAAAAGAAATACTTGCATAGAGCTCACGGCGGAAAACAAACGGGACATCGTTACATAAGATGTCACGTAAAATACCACCTGAAACTCCCGTTAAAACGCCTGCTACAGCCGACACGACAAAGCCATGTCCCATTTGTAAGGCAATCTGGCAACCAATAATGGTAAATCCAATCAAACCTAAAGCATCAAGCACCAAGAAAATGTTATGTAAATGGCGCATCCACTTAGCAATGATGATGGTAACAAAAGCAGCACAACACGTTAAAACTAAATATTCAGGGTGCTTTACCCACGTTAAAGGATAGTGTCCAAGTAGTACATCACGTACAGAACCACCACCCAAGGCCGTCACACAGGCAATCAGTACAACACCGAACCAGTCCATACTCCGTCGTCCAGCAGACAATGCACCAGTCATGGCTTCGGCAGTAATCGCAATAATATAAATAACGGTGAGTAACATTGCCCTTTCCCTCAGGCCAAACGGTGGGCGTATTTTAAGATAAAGTTATAGGAATTGTGCACAGCATTGCTTAAATTTTTTTCCTGAACCACAGATACACGGTTGTTTCATGGTGACCTGCATATCGACCGTTGGATCAAGAAAAAACCATTGCTGCTGGTGATATACAAAATGTGAAACTTCATGATGGATTTGAGCACTTTTTCCATCGTGATAATGAGCCTTAAACTCGACCTGTGCATGAGTTTTGTCTAATTTTTCTTTGGCCTGTATGACTTCTAAACCGAGCCATTGATTCTGTTTGCTCCATTCGGCAATCCCCTCTTTATCAAGAACAGCTTGCTGACCTAAAGCCGTCGTTTGCACAATATAATCGATTTGCTGCAATGCAAATGCGCTATAACGCGAACGCATAAGCTGCTCTGCGGTGAGTGCTTTTGCTGTGCCTAAATGTAAAGGCTCACAACATTCTGCATAGCTACCTTTTCCGCATGGACAAGTTTGTTGGGTCATTCGATACTTCTCAAATAAAAAATAGCTCAAAGTTGAGCTATTTTATGATGTTTCTAAATCTGACACGCAATTTAATCTTTCGATTCATCTTGTTCGATAGAAACAATATGAACTTTCTCGATCTTGTGGCCTTCCATGGTTACAACTTCAAAGCGATAACCATCCGCTTCAACAGTTTCACCATTTTCAGGTAAGCGACCTAAATGGAATAACAAATAACCCGATAAAGTAGAGTACTGTTCACTTTCATCTACCAAATCACGACCGAGTAAAAGCGATACATGACGAATATCGGTTGAACCTTCAAGTATTAAAGAACCATCTTCTAAGCTTTCAGCTGCTGCATCTAGTTCATCTTCATCAGGGAACTCACCAGCAATTGCTTCTAAAATATCAATTGGTGTCGCAATACCTTCAATTGAACCATATTCATTTAGAACAATCGCCATTTGCAAAGGAGCCTGACGTAATTGTTCCATCACCATAAGCACTTGAGCATTTTCATGCACAATGACTGGCTCACGTAAGTACTTTTGAAAATCAACAACGCCTGTTTCAATGAAGCCATTTAGAACTTTATGCGTAAGCGCGATACCTTCAATATTATCAAGTTCACCACGAGCAACAATTAAACGTGAATGTGTCATCGACATTAAACGTTCTTTCAAAACTTCTGGTTCATCATCTAAGTCAATCCATTCAAGCTCAGGTCGTGGAGTCATCACCGACTTTACTGGGCGTTCAGATAACCCAAGTACGCCTTGTACAAGCACACTATGGTAAGCACCATTTTCTTCATCAAAGACTTCATCGGCAAAAGCTTGAGTAGCCAATACATCTTCTTTATCAGCCGTTTGGGCATCTGAAGTAGAACCGCTATTTTTACTGCCTAACATACGTAAAACCGCAGAAGCTGTGCGATAACGTAAATCTGTAGTCGTCACTAGCTTTTCTTGATTGCGACGCATGGTTTGGTTGATCATTTCAACTAAAATCGAGAAACCAATCGCAGCATATAAGTAACCCTTCGGAATATGGAAACCAAAACCTTCCACCACCAACGAGAAACCAATCATCATTAAGAAGCCAAGACACAGAATAACGACTGTTGGGTGCTTATTTACAAAGTCCATGAGTGGTCTTGAAGCCCACAGCATAATACCCACAGCAATCACAACAGCAACCATCATGATTGAAAGCTCTTTGACCATACCTACAGCAGTAATTACGCTGTCTAGTGAGAATACGGCATCAAGCACTACAATCTGGACAATCACCATCCAGAACGCAGCATGAACTGGATTATCTTCTTTATGAAGCTGTTTACCTTCCATGCGCTCATGCAATTCCATGGTGCCTTTAAATAACAAGAACACACCACCGAATAACAAGATCAAATCACGGCCAGAGAATGGATGGTCAAAAATATGGAAAAGTGGTTGGGTGAGTGTCACAACCCAAGCAATTGAAGCTAACAGAATAAGACGCATTCCCAAAGCGAGTATTAAACCCACTATACGTGCCTTAGTACGTTGTTCTGGCGGTAACTTTTCAGCCAAAATAGCAATAAAGACGAGGTTATCGATCCCTAGTACGATTTCAAGAACAATTAATGTAGCTAAGCCTACCCAAGCAGACGGATCAGACATCCATTCAAAGATCATTGATCCTGCTCCTGTGCTGGGTGGATTTTATCTTTATTGGGCAACACAACAGGCGTGCCTAGACAAAGGGGGAATAATGTTTTTTTAGGACAAGAAATTAAAACGGAGCGACTACAACCACTACCCATATTTGTTCATATGTTGTTAAACGAATTTTCAGTATAGGCAAGATTTAACATAAATTCATCATTTTTATTTGATCATTATATGTATTCACCAAACCCATACAAAACATGAATCTTTCCTATAAAACTGCTTATAAAGTTGTCATATTTTTTGCTTAGTGTAGACAAGAAATATGAACGTGATAAGGTGAAAATAAAGCAATGAATAGCGTATTAACAATGGCAGTAAATGATTCACCAATAACATCTGTAAAAACAACACAACCTCTTATTGCATTATATTGTGGCTCACGAGCAGGAAATAACCCGATTTATCGCGAAAAGGCAATTGAATTAGCCAGCGGAATTGCTGAACAAGGTTTTGGTTTGGTCTACGGCGGTGCCAGCATTGGTCTAATGGGACAAGTTGCAGAAAGCGTACTTGCGCATGGTGGAGAAGCTGTAGGTGTCATTCCTGAATTTATGCTTGATTATGAAGTGGCTCATGCAGGATTGACCGAACTGCATGTGGTCGAAACCATGCATGAACGTAAAGCCATGATGGCAGAGCGTGCGAGTGCTTTTATCGCACTACCTGGTGGTTTGGGAACATTCGAAGAAATTTTGGAAATTGCGACGTGGGGTCAACTCAATCAGCATCAAAAACCTATGATTTTATATAACGTAAATGGTTTTTATAATGCATTAATTGCTCAGTTAGACCATGCTGTACAAGAAGGCTTCCTCCCTCTTCAGCATCGAGCTAAATTAATTGTATGTGAAGAAATCGATCAAATTTATAACGTCATTAAAAATTTAAAAATGCCAAAAAGATTTGTTGTGTAAACTCTCCTATCTCAATAAAAAAGCGGTTCTTCCGCTTTTTTTGTTTTAACTATTTTCACGATTGCCTTCAAAAGCAATTAGATTTAGTAAAGGGGTACTCAACATTGCCTTACTCTTTTTACTTTCAATTTGTTTTACACTAAGCGAAAACGTTAATTTTCAAATGTTATGAATGCCACGCCGACTCATCAAGCTTTGCAACCTGAATATCGCCTATTGGTTCTTTTGGTTTCCATTGGCTTTTTTATGCAGGCATTAGATACAACAATTGTAAATACAGCTATTCCTGCAATGGCACATCATTTAAATGAAGATCCATTACGTATGCATAGCGTGGTGGTAGCTTATGTTTTATCTGTGGCGGCCTGTATTCCTTTAAGTGGATGGTTGGCCGACCGCTTTGGTGTTAGAAATACGTTTTTATCAGCAATTGTTATTTTTACGCTTGCATCTTTAGGTTGTGGTCTTTCTCAAAGCCTTAATGAACTTTTATTTTTCCGTGTCATTCAGGGTGTTGGGGGGGCATTATTACTCCCCGTTGGTCGTTTATCACTTTTAAAAATTATTCCCCGAACTCAGTTCCTAGCTGCCATGAGCCTTATGAGTCTGGCAGGTTTACTTGGTCCTTTGGCAGGTCCCACACTCGGAGGCTGGCTCGTTGAAGTTGCAACATGGCACTGGATTTTTCTTATTAATATTCCAATGGGTATACTCGGTATATTAATGACATTAAAAGTCATGCCAAATGTAAAAGAACCTACAGTAAAATCCTTTGATCTTATTGGTTTTGTGCTCTTAGTCGTTGCAATGATTGGCTGGTCTTTAGGTATTGAACATATTGCCTCGCCTGAATACTCCAAATGGTTCAGTATTTCACTGTTAGTGGTGGGAGTAATCGCAACGCTTTGGTATGCCTATCATTCACATACACATCAAAATGCATTATTCCGTAGCCGTCTCTTTAGAAATAAAATTTATGCGATTGGTATTTTAGGTAATTTCTTCGCCCGCTTTGGTGGTAATGCCCTACCTTTTGTTTTACCACTCATGCTACAGGTCGCTTTTGGTTTTGAGCCATTCATTGCGGGATTAATGATGATTCCGCTAGTGTTAGGCTCGCTTTTCTCCAAGCCGATTGTTAGACCGATCATTCAGAAACTGGGTTATCGTCGTTTTCTGTTAATTAACACAACTTTAGTGGGACTATGTATTGCGTCTTTTGCAATTATGACTGTCGACACCCCAACTTGGTTTAGAGCTTTACACTTCTTCTTATTTGGTACATTAAACTCATTACAATTCGTAGGAATGAATACGCTCACCTTAAAAGATTTGCCTCAGCAAGATGCGAGTAGTGGGAATAGTTTCTTATCAATGATTATGATGCTTTCAATGAGTATTGGTGTTGCGCTAGCAGGTACACTCATCAATGTATTTACCAATTACTATGGTACAGCCCATGTAACAACAGCGTTCCATGTCACCCTTATTTGTTTAGGGTGTATTAATGTCATTACTGCGCTTATCTTTTGGCAAATTCCAAAAAATACACCTGTGTAAGCAGTTGCATTTTTAGCATGGTTTATATTTCTTAAATCACGCTATGATGTGGGCTTAATATCAATACTGAGTTTTGCATGACCAAGCTGGCAAAAACCTTTTCTGCACCACGCTACAATACCCTAATTGGGATTGTTTTAGCTTGTGTTATGGGGGTTCTGACTTACTTTGGTCTGTTCTACCAACAAAAAGCAATCGCTCAAGATTACCCTGTTCAAGGCTTTGATATTTCTCATCATCAAGAAGATATCAACTGGAAAAAAATATCCCCAAAAAAATTCCAATTTGTTTATTTAAAAGCAACTGAAGGCGGTGATTATAAAGACCCAAAATTTCAAGAAAACTGGCTAAAAGCACGCGAACATGGATTTCATGTCGGGGCTTATCATTTTTATCGTTTATGCCGTGATGGTAAAACACAAGCTGAAAATTTTATAGCCACTGTGCCCAACAAGACCGATGCCCTTCCCCCTGTTATTGATTTGGAATATGACGGCAACTGTATTAATGCGCACACCAAAGAACAACTACTTAAAGAAATAGGCATCATGCATGACCGCTTAAAACAGCATTATGGTAAACAGCCTATCTTTTATATTTCCAAAACTTTTTATCACATTGTATTAATAGGTAGTTTCCCTAATACACCTCTGTGGGTCAGAGATTACGAAGGAAAACCTGAGCTTAAAGACAAAAGAAAATGGCTCTTTTGGCAACATAGTAATCAAGGTAAAATTGAAGGTATGACCAAGCCAGTAGACTTAAATGTTTATGAGGGTTCAGTCAAAGAATGGCACCAATTTTTACAGCAGCAAGGCATCGTGAAAGCACAATAATATGCGCAAAATCATTCATATCGATATGGATGCCTTTTATGCATCGGTCGAATTGCGAGAACGTCCTGATCTAAAGCATCTGCCCGTCGTTATATCTTCACATCATCCGCGCGCTGTTATTGCGGCAGCTTCTTATCCTGCTCGTGAGTTTGGTTTACGCTCTGCTATGTCTATGAGCCAAGCAAGAAAACTATGTCCTCACGTTGTTATTATTGAACCTAATTTTGAAAAATATCGTGCTATCTCGGCTCAAATTCATAGCATTTTTCAACAATACACCACTCTTATTGAACCTTTATCTTTAGATGAAGCCTACCTCGATGTTACTGAAAATTTAAAACAAATCGCGAGTGCCACCGAAGTGGCCATGCATATACGAGAAGATATTTTCAGGCTAACAGGACTAACAGCTTCGGCTGGTGTAGCACCCAATAAATTCTTGGCAAAAGTTGCGTCCGACTGGAATAAACCGAATGGCCTGTTTGTTATAAAGCCCTCTCAGGTGGCCAGTTTCATTCAAGACTTGCCCTTAAAAAAAATTCCGGGGGTCGGTAAAGTTACCCAAGAAAAACTCCAACAGCTTGAGTTACATACGCTGGGTGACTTACAAAAAATTGAAGAAGCTGTTTTGGTTCACCACTTTGGTAAATATGGGCAACAGCTTTATTTATATGCCCAAGGCATCGACAACCGCCCTGTTCAAGCTGAACGTGCTCGTCAGCAAATTTCAAAAGAAACCACATTTGATAGTGACTTTACTTTAGCCCAGTGCCAACCCTACTGGCATGGCCTAGCCGAAAAAGTCTGGCAAAGTTTAGAGAAAAAGCAACTTAATGCTCGTGGTGTAAATATTAAGCTCAAACTTAAGAATTTCCAGACTTTGCAACACAGTAAAAGTTTTAAGAACCCAATTCATTCTCAACAAGACCTCATTCAAGTTTTATTCTTACTTTTAAATGAGATGCATATTCCTGAAAACTTCCAATTTCGGCTGATTGGTATTGGAGTTTATCAATTACAGACCAAAGCTGACGACTTTCAGTTGTCATTATGGTAAGTGTTGTTTTTTTATACAAAAGAACAACTTTTAAACAAAATCTATTCCCTTTTGCTCAAAGTTTGAAGTAATCTAATCAGCGCATATTCATTACCCATGTATTTGCAACATGTCAAAAACAACCTTTATTTTTGGCATATCGTCCTGTGATTGGCGCGACGACCAAATCCGAATATTACAGGGCACTTAAAGTACATGGAGCTTGCCCATCCTTATAAATCACAACAATAATCTACCCAAATTCTTTTGCAGTTGCTTGCACCTGCCTACTAACTCTTCATAAAATCGAGCTATTCCATAAAGAAACTTTAGAGCATTTTTATGACGGTAAAACGCTTACACGTGACTTCAAGATATTGTGAAGTGGCGATTTCGGGTAATTTGGTTCATTTAGCAGGACAGCTCGCTGATGATACCAGCGTGGACATTACAGCACAGACCCAACAAACTTTAGACAATATTGATCGCTTACTTGCTGAAGCTGGTACGGACAAGAGTCATATTCTTTCTGTCATGATTTTTCTAAAAGATATTGAAACGGATTATGCGGCTATGAATGCTGTATGGGATGCATGGATTAGCAAAGAGCATCCGCCTGCTCGTACTTGTGTGGAGTCTAAACTTTATGCACCTGATGTACTGGTAGAAATGACTGTCGTTGCAGTACTTCCTTAATTCTCTTTGATTTTAATTAATAAAAAAACTGAGCAATATTGATTAAGATAGTGCTCAGTTTTTTATGTTTTTAGAAATTTTAATTTCAGCATTTTATTCAAATCTTCTTTAATGAGCCCTAAAATTAAATTGCTATAACACCTAGTTATAACTTTTAAGACTTCACGAAAGCATTTGAAATTCTCTCTAACTGAGGTGTGGCAGGTAAAGTTGCCATCTCAGATTCAGGAGTTAATAAATCTCTTCTTAAGTCATGATAATCAGGCACACTGCTATAACGAAGTACACGATACCCTGCAAGTTGTAATAAACGGCGCTCATATTGCTGATGTGCTCGACGTAGCCCATTTTCCTCAAGCATAACCACCACAAAAACCTGATAATTTTGATCAAGTACAACAAAGTCAGCCGTCATATTCTGATATTTGCGGCGAGTATGAGCATATTTAGTCGTTAATAAGGCATCAAATGAAACATGAGCTAATACAGTAAATTTAGGCAGTACTGTTTGTAAGCGGGTTAGTGTCATTTGTTCATGACTACTTAACACGGCGCGGCGCTTTAAAGCACTGTCTTGTTGGTGCTTTCTTGAGAGACTTTTCACTGCCATCACGACAGTCAAAAAGAGTAATAAGATCGTAATTAAATAGTACATGGGTCCAATCCTTTAAGTTTTTTATAATGATTTTGCTAGATCACGCTTTGTTTTAATTGATAACGACATAGCCGTTTTTTTAAAAGGTTCACTTAGTAATTTCACTTGTAGTTATCAAGCTTGGCTTAAATTTAGCCACCCTCACATTATTTATAATCATAGAGTCAGCAACAATCAAGTGCAGTTCGTCAGATTTTTAGAATTTATCATTTTTGATTACATTTTTTAGGTCAAAAATTCTCAAAAATCTCACTATACGATTTAAATCCCCTCTTCAAAAATAAAAAAGGCTCTGTTTAAGAGCCTTTTTTATCATTATCCACGAGCTTTGGATTTTGGTTTACTTTTGCCACCAAATGGTCTCTTCTCACCTGTTTCACGAGGAGGTAAACCCGTATGTTGGGTAAGTACCTGACCTTTTTGTGGACGCTTGTGATTTGAATGATTATTCGTTTGCTGGTTATTTCGTTTAACTGAGTCACCTGCTGTAGACGAATTTTTCTTACGGGCAGATTTATATTCCCCTTCAGTACCTTTTGGCTGATAAGTCGGAATTAAATGCTGCTTTGAATTACCAATTAAATCGGCACGGCCCATTTCTTTTAAGGCTTCACGAAGTAATGGCCAGTTATTTGGATCATGGTAACGTAAGAATGCTTTATGCAAACGACGGCGTTTTTCACCTTTTACAATATCAACTTTTTCAGTATAGCGAGCGACTTTAGCAAGCGGGTTTTTACCCGAATAATACATCGTTGTTGCAGTTGCCATTGGTGAAGGATAGAAAGTCTGTACCTGATCGGCACGGAAACCATTCTTTTTCAACCAAATAGCAAGGTGCATCATGTCATAATCTGAAGTACCCGGATGCGCAGCAATAAAGTAAGGAATTAGATATTGCTCTTTTCCTGCTTCTTTACTGAAACGGTCAAACATTTGTTTAAAACGATCATACGTACCAATACCCGGTTTCATCATCTTAGATAGCGGGCCTTGCTCAGTATGTTCAGGAGCAATTTTTAAATAACCACCCACGTGATGTTGTACCAACTCTTTGACATATTCAGGGTTCAATACTGCAAGGTCATAACGTAAACCTGAACCAATCAGAATCTTCTTCACACCTTTAATTGCGCGCGCTTTACGGTAAAGCTGCACTAATGGCGCATGATCGGTATGCAAGTTTTGACAAACGCCCGGATAAACGCAAGAAGGTTTACGACAGTTCTTCTCAATTTCTGGATCTTTACAGTGCAAACGGTACATGTTTGCTGTTGGGCCACCTAAGTCTGAAATAATACCTGTGAAGTTTGGTGCTGTATCACGGATTTTTTCAATCTCACGTAAGATCGAATCTTCCGAACGGTTTTGGATAATACGACCTTCATGTTCTGTAATTGAACAGAACGTACAACCACCAAAACAGCCACGCATAATGTTGACCGAGAATTTGATCATATCAAATGCAGGAAAACGAGCATCACCATAAGTAGGATGTGGCAACCGTGCATAAGGTAAATCAAACACATAATCCATTTCCTCAGTCGTTAAAGGAATTGGAGGTGGGTTAATCCATACATCACGTTCACCATGACGTTGCACCAATGCACGGGCATTACCCGGATTAGTTTCAAGGTGCAAAATACGGTTTGCATGCGCGTAAAGCACTTGATCATTTGCCACTTCTTCAAAAGAAGGTAAGCGAATGACCGCCAACTCTCGTGGTGGTAATTTGTGTTTAATTGCTTTTGATTGCGCAGGCTTTAGTTGAACAATTTGAGTGTCGTCATCTAGTTTATCGCCTTCACGTACAATCGGATTTGCAACAATCTCTTTTTGGAAATTTTGATATTGAGCTAAAGAGTTACCTTTTTCTTTCTCAACCTCACAGCCATCAATATCTTCAGTCATGACATAAGGGTTAATAATTGGATCAACACGCCCAATCGTATCTACGTCATTACTGGCAATTTCAACAAATTTTGCTTTAGATGCTCTGTTATTTTTATTAATAATAAATGCTGTCCCACGAACATCTGTAATCTCGTGGATTTTTTCACCTTTAGCCAAACGGTGCATTACGTCAATAATGGCACGTTCACCATTACCATACATCAGCATATCGGCTTTTGAGTCCATTAAAATTGAACGACGCACTTTATCTGACCAATAATCATAGTGCGCGATACGACGTAAACTGCCCTCAATCCCACCTAATAATACTGGTACATCTGGGAAAGCTTCACGACAACGTTGGCAATATACTGTTGCAGCACGGTCAGGACGTTTATTTGGTTCATTATTTGGGGAATAAGCATCATCCGAACGGATTTTACGATCTGCCGTATAACGGTTAATCATCGAATCCATATTACCTGCGGTTACACCCCAAGCAATCGTTGGCTTACCTAAAACGCGGAAGCTTTCAACGTTGGTCCAGTCGGGCTGCGCAATAATTCCGACGCGGAAACCTTGTGCTTCAAGTACACGCCCAATCACACCCGACACAAATGATGGGTGGTCAATATAAGCATCACCACAGACTAAAATAAAGTCACACGCATCCCAGCCGAGTTGGTCCATTTCTTCTCGTGACATCGGCAAAAATGGCGCTGGTTCAAAACACGACGCCCAATATTTGTCGTAATCAAACAACGCTTTTGGCGCAGTTTGCATGGTATAAGCGGTAGACATGGCTTGCGAATCTCGGCTAGCAGATGAAGGAGAGACATCTAAAGATGAAAGCCGATCATTTTAACATGAATTTCATTCATTTTCCTTGTTTATAAAACATACGAAAACAATAATATAGAAATTAATTTGATTAAAGTTTATCCAATATTTTTATTCTCAGAATAAATACGACGGAATAAAATCCGCCGTAGTCTTAACACAATTTATTTATAGGCATTAGAACAAAGCTTTTGGTAAACGAATTTGAATAATCTCGTTATCATCAGCCAGTTTTGCGTTGCGTCCTGTTGAACCAGGGAAGTTATTGTCATTTAGTACCGTGAGCGTTGTACCATTTTCAATAATCACATCTTCAATGGTTTCAAACGGGAAAGCAAACACCTGTCCCGTACCAATATCCCCCGCTCTAGCTGTGCCATACAACATATTCGGGTTAGCAATTTTAATTAAATCGACTAAATCTTCACGGCTTACTAGCTGGCCTGACTCATTCAATTTAATACGAATTAATTTTTTATAGCCGCCTAAATTATTCTGAGTTGCATCACGCTCAATAATAATGCCTTCTTTATCATTAAAGAGTTGGAAATCTCCAATGTTGGTTGCCTTACTATCTAGCTGGAACCAATAATATTTTCCTGTATAGGCTTTTTTCTTAATATCGAATTGAGAAATCAGTAATTGTCTTTCCGTTTCCCGAATTGATTTAATTGGCTTTTCTATAAGCGGGTAAAGATACTGCCCATCTGGTGAAATTGCCATACCTTCAAAACCACCACTTTGCTGAACTAGAGGTTCTACAAAATTAATTTGTGCTTTATTAAACTGATTTTGTGGTGAACGTAATTCTTGAGTCGGATTTAACGGATTTGGTAAAGGAATTGGGGCATCTAATAACACACCATCCGCTGAAAAATGAAGTAAATAAGGTCCAAACTCATCCCCAATCCAATAAGTGCCATCGCTAGTACGTTGCATTGACTCTGGGTCAAAATCAGCACCCGTTAATAAACGCTCAGGCGTGTTACCATTCACGATATTAAAAGGAATTAACTTGTTTGGATCACGCAATTGAATAAAGCTTTGTACAGTAACTTGCCCTGTACCTTTGGCTTTAGTTTTAAAATCAGGTTTTAATTTATAAATACGAAGCAAAAAGTCAGAAGAATTATCTTGGGTACCAAAACCATTATCGGCCATTGCCATATAGCTACCATCTTCATTTTTTAATGCAGCCGAAAAACCTTGTACAGGCTGGCCTTTAAATGGCGGATAAATTCCATTTGCACCTTTTACATATGCACCAGAGTCTGGGCCAGCAGCATAGGTTTCTACAGGCAATTTGGCAAAAGAAATTAAAGTTGGTTCGGTAACGTTTTCTGCAGGTGAAGTTTGTTCTTGATCGTTATCATCATTACATGCCGTCAATCCTAAACTGGCACAGCATAATAATGCGACTAAAGTTTTTTTGCTCATGATTTTATACATTTGGTAAAAAATTAAGCAAATTTAATCAAGCTTATATGAAGTTTTTGCTTCAAAAAGATGAAATCTTTATGGCGAATATATGACAAACCCAACTATTCAATACAGTTACAAACTAAATAACTTCATCAAAAAAATTAAAGTTTTGTTGGCTGATATTCTCCAGCAATTGCTGCTTTCAAAAAGTTCTGAAAGGTTGGGCATTCCATATGATTTTCGGCTGGACAGACAGCTGCATGTTGTAATCCTTGACTAATAAAATGTAATCGCTTTGCCATTTGCTCTAGTTGTTCAGCTTTATCTTTTAGTTTTTGGCGGTCAAGATCAGGCCGACCATCTTGTCCAAACATAGTAGCGATCTCATTTAAAGAAAATCCGGCAGCACGTCCTAAAGCAATAAGTGCCAGTTGATCAAGCACCTGCTTACCATACTGCCGACGTAAACCTTGCCGCCCAATCGACTTAATTAACCCCTTCTCTTCATAAAAACGTAGCGTAGCTGTTGTGACTTTTGCCTTCTTAGAAACTTCACCAATATCCATAACACCCTCTTGACTTCAAGTGAACTTGAACTTGCACAATAAATTTATCACGTTTCATACGTATAAAAGCAAGGTGTAAAAAATGAATACCTCCACATTATTCTTTCAAGCTTTATGTCTTGGTGTTGGTGCAACAGTTATTATGGATATATGGCTGTTAATACTAAAAATATTTAAGATCCCGACTTTAAATTTTTCCTTTCTCGGACGCTGGGTAGGTTGGATATTTCAAGGAAAACTCATCCATCAATCTATCGCTCAAAGCCCTCAAATTCAGGGTGAATATTTATTGGGCTGGATTACTCATTATAGTGTTGGGATTATCTTTGCATTGAGCTTTCTTCTCATTATCGGCTCAGATTGGCTCATTCATCCTCAGTTTTACTCAGCACTACTGTTTGGTGTGGTCACCGTTGTTATTCCTTTTTTTATTATGCAACCGGCCATGGGAAGTGGTTTTGCTTTGTCAAAAACACTGCATCCTTTTATGAACTGCTTAAAAAGCTTACTGAACCATAGTGTCTTTGGCTGTGGTTTATATCTCACTGCAAAAATATTTCAAATTTAGATAAAGAGGAAAATACTCATGAAAACTGTTGCCATTATTTACTATAGTCGCCAAGGTCATACCCAATTTATTGCTCAGCAAGTTCAAACTGGTATTTTAAGCCATCAAGATATTGAAGTAGATTTACTTAATGCTGAAGATATTATCGAAAATCCAGAAACCCTAATTCAATATGACGGCTTAATTTGGGGATCTCCTACTTATTTAGGAGGTGTATCTTCCAAGTTAAAACAACTCATGGATGCAACGGGCCCATTATGGAAAAAACAGAACTTTAAGGGAAAGCTTGCAGCTGGATTTACCGTTTCCTCTCTTCCCGCTGGTGATAAACAATCGACACTAATTTCGATTTTTACCTTTTGTATGCAACACGGCATGTTATGGATTGGTAACCCGATTATGCCTGAGCAGCACCAAGGTATTCCTTATGCTCAAGCAGCCAACCGTCTTGGTTCATGGTCAGGCTTAATGGCTCAGGCGGAACACGGCAGTAATGCCGATAGGTTTGATGAAGGAGATATTAAAACTGCTCAACAATTTGGAGAAAATTTTGCATTAACCTTGAATGCTTATCAAGGACTATAAACCCATGAAAGCACAGAAACTTTTATTCCTCTTAATTTTATCAGGGATGATGTCATTTATCATTTCGGGTATTTCAACTTTTAAAGTAGTAGGACTAAATCATCACTTCGTTTCATTATGGGTATCAGCCTGGATTATTGCATGGATACTGGCTTTCCCAAGTGTATTGATTTGTGCCCCTATAGCTCAGAAACTCGTTGACCTTGTATTTAAGAAAGTTAAAAAAGTACGTCTGTAAGTTAAAACGTACAAAAGTTGCGGTGATTTGCGGATATTCAGCTTTAGTATTATTTCATAATATATGAATCATAGAGAGACAGGATGTCTCATTGAAGAAGAATAAGAACGCAGGAAGCGGTAGTTGACAGGAGTTAGCTACATAAAGCTGAATACGAAGGAACCTCGACAGGATGTCGGGGTTTTTTCATTTCAATTATACAAAATTCTTACTTTTTAGATGTGCTGAGCAACAGAACTAACATTGATCCTATAAGTACGGCTAAATACCATCATTTTATTTGAAACTTCATTATTGGTTTTGTATTTTGCTTACCCCATCTTTAACCCAAAATCGTTTTGAACCATCACAATTACACATCCTTAGTCTGAAATTTTTCATAATTTTCTTGATGATCATAATGACAGGATGTACAAGCTTAGGCCCCAATAGTGGCTCATTTTCTTGGCGTTCAAATAAGCTATCATCTGGTTTACAAAAAGCTTATTCCGTTCCACCGAGTACAGCCAATCGATTATCTCCAATGATTATTCAAAGTGCTGACAAATATAATGTTCCTCCACTTTTACTCGCGGCAGTTATTAGACAAGAGTCGAATTACAATAGTAATGCCCGATCTCCGACTGGAGCTGTGGGACTAACTCAAATTATTCCAAGCTATTGGCAACAAACTTGTGCTGGTAATTTGTATGATGAATCTACAAATATCCAATGTGGTGCTTATATTTTAAATCATTACTATCAAACAGCAGATAGCTGGTTCAAAGCCACGGCCTATTATAATGTTGGGCCAACAGGATATGATCGAAGCTTCTGGACCCGCCACAAAGCGAAAAAATATGCTCGATCTATTAAGCACCATCAAAAAAACTTAAAAAGTGCCTTATAAATAAGCTTAAATAAAAGCCCATCAATGGATGGGCTTTTTTATGCGATTAATTTTATTCGTCAAATAAACCTTCAAATAAGACAGAAGACAAATAACGCTCCCCACTGTCTGGCAGAATAACAACAATGGTTTTACCAGCATTTTCAGGACGTTCTGCAATTTTTGCAGCAGCAGCCAGGGCAGCGCCACTTGAAATACCCACTAAAATACCTTCTTGGGTTGCACAGTTTCTCGCCCATTGAATTGCTTCTTCGCTACTCACTGGTAAGACTTCATCCACAAGGTCCAAATCAAGATTCTTTGGAATAAAGTTCGCACCAATTCCCTGAATTTTATGTGGTGCAGGTGTAATGTTTTCACCATTTTTGGTTTGAGTAATAATTGGAGACTCAGCAGGTTCAACTGCTACTGAATACAAATGTTTATTTTGAACCTGTTCAAAGTAACGAGAAATACCTGTAATCGTACCGCCTGTACCGACGCCCGCAACTAAAATATCGACTTGCCCACCTGTAGCTTGCCAAATTTCAGGACCAGTTGTGTCTACATGAATTTGTGGATTCGCTGGGTTTTCAAATTGTTGTGGCAAGAAATAAAGATCTGGCTGTTCAGTTGCTAATCGTATAGCCTCATCAACTGCACCTTTCATTCCTTTTACGGGTTCAGTTAATACCAAATTAGCACCTAAAGCTTTTAATACTTTTCTACGCTCAAGGCTCATACTTGCAGGCATAGTTAAAGTTATTGGATATCCTTTTGCCGCAGCAACAAACGCCAATGCAATACCAGTATTACCACTGGTTGGCTCAACAATGTGCATACCTTCTTTTAATACACCACGTTTCTCTGCATCTGCAATAAGTGCCGCTCCGATGCGGCATTTCACAGAAAATGCAGGGTTACGGCTTTCCACTTTTGCTAATACGGTTGCGCCCGGTTTAATCAAACGGTTAATACGTACTAAAGGTGTATTACCAATGGCTTCGGCATTATTTGAATATACCGCGATACCTAAATTGTTGGGAGTTGGAAATTGCTGATCGGTAGACATGTTATATCCTTATTAGATTTGGAATGATTCTGAATCATTATAGGCTTGTCCAATAAACAGGAAAGTAGAAAAAGTTAAGTAATATGAAAAAAAGACAGCTACATCTATTTTAGACAGAATAAAAAAATGAATTTATTAGATCATTAGAACTACCAAACTTCACCCTCTCGCCATTCTGCGCAAATACTATCGTCCTCTGAACTGTGTGAGAGTAGATCTTTCATATGGATACTCAAAGGATATAGCATAATTTCATAGTCATCGGTTAGATAAGTAGATGTATCTTGTTTGATGTACAAATCACCCCACCAAGTAGTCCAACCTAATTTTTTATAAAACGCTTCATCTTCAGGTTGTAATGCAGCAAGTCCATATTCCAAGTCCGTTAATGCTTCAACTAAATATTTTAATAATTGTGACGCAAGCCCCTTACCTCTCATGGTGTAATCAGTGGTCACATACTCTACATAAGCAGTTTTTACATCGAAGCTACCATTTATAGTAAACACTCTATCCGTCCATAAGGCATGTGAAACAATTTGATCATCTAATATACCCACGACATGAAATGCTTTTTGCATGAAAGCATATTGGCTCCAAGGATCTTCATCAAAAGCAGCAAAACACAATTCAGCAATTTGATTGCATTGATTTTTATCTAGATCTTGGGCTGCGATAATTTTGAACTGCATAGATGAAAACTCAAATTTAATTATTTATAGATTAAGCAAAGATTGGAATATTATGAAATGTTTTTTATTACATTGAACTAAGACCCTATATCTCTGAAGCAAAACAACCGTGCAAATCTGATTTTTAGTTATGTGTTTTCACTTTATAGCGCGCAATAAAAAACACCCCCACTCTTTAGAATGGGGGTGTTTGGAATAATGAGCTGGCGATGACTTACTCTCACATGGGTAACCCCACACTACCATCAGCGCTAAGAGGTTTCACTTCTGAGTTCGGGAAGGGATCAGGTGGTTCACTCTTGCTATGGTCGCCAGCACAACTGTTTATGGATACTTGCTTTGGTCTTATTGACTGCCGAAGCGTTTTCCAAATCTTTACAGATTGGGCTGATTGAATCTGGCTGTGTTCATTTTATCTAGTGGAATAACTAAATCAAGTTGCTTTGTAGATTTATGAATCGATTGATGCTTTATATACAACTGCTTGGGTGTTGTATAGTCAAGCCTCACGAGCAATTAGTATTGGTCAGCTTCACATATCACTATGCTTCCACATCCAACCTATCAACGTCCTAGTCTCGAACGGCTCTTTAGAGGAATAAATTCCTAGGGAAATCTTATCTTGAGGTAGGCTTCCCGCTTAGATGCTTTCAGCGGTTATCCCTTCCGAACATAGCTACCCGGCGATGCGACTGGCGTCACAACCGGTACACCAGAGGTTCGTCCACTCTGGTCCTCTCGTACTAGGAGCAGATCCTCTCAAATTTCCAGCGCCCACGGTAGATAGGGACCGAACTGTCTCACGACGTTCTAAACCCAGCTCGCGTACCTCTTTAAATGGCGAACAGCCATACCCTTGGGACCTGCTTCAGCCCCAGGATGAGATGAGCCGACATCGAGGTGCCAAACACCGCCGTCGATATGAACTCTTGGGCGGTATCAGCCTGTTATCCCCAGAGTACCTTTTATCCGTTGAGCGATGGCCCTTCCATACAGAACCACCGGATCACTAAGACCTACTTTCGTACCTGCTCGACTTGTGGGTCTCGCAGTTAAGCGCGCTTTTGCCTTTATACTCTACGCGTGATTTCCGACCACGCTGAGCGCACCTTCGTACTCCTCCGTTACTCTTTAGGAGGAGACCGCCCCAGTCAAACTACCCACCAGACACGGTCCTCGTCCCGGATAACGGGACAGAGTTAGAACCTCAACATTACCAGGGTGGTATTTCAAGGACGGCTCCATTGGAACTAGCGTTCCAACTTCAAAGCCTCCCACCTATCCTACACAAGTAAGGTCAAAGTTCAGTGTCAAGCTGCAGTAAAGGTTCACGGGGTCTTTCCGTCTAGCCGCGGGTACACTGCATCTTCACAGCGATTTCGATTTCACTGAGCCTCTGCTGGAGACAGCGCCGCCATCATTATGCCATTCGTGCAGGTCGGAACTTACCCGACAAGGAATTTCGCTACCTTAGGACCGTTATAGTTACGGCCGCCGTTTACTGGGGCTTCGATCAAGAGCTTCGCTTACGCTAACCCCATCAATTAACCTTCCAGCACCGGGCAGGCATCACACCCTATACGTCCACTTTCGTGTTTGCAGAGTGCTATGTTTTTAATAAACAGTTGCAGCGGCCTGGTTTCTGCGGCTGTCATCAGCTCAGGAAGCAAGTTCCATCACCAACAACAGCGTACCTTCTCCCGAAGTTACGGTACCATTTTGCCTAGTTCCTTCAGCAGAGTTCTCTCAAGCGCCTTGGTCTACTCGACCTGACCACCTGTGTCGGTTTCGGGTACGATTCCTGTGTAACTGAAGCTTAGAGACTTTTCCTGGAAGCATGGTATCAGCCACTTCGCTGTACAAGTACAGCTTGCTATCGGATCTCAGTATAGAGTACCCCGGATTTGCCTAAGATACATACCTACATCCTTCCACCTGGACAACCAACGCCAGGCTGACTTAACCTTCTCCGTCCTCTCATCGCATTACACAGAAGTATTGGAATATTAACCAATTTCCCATCGACTACGCCTTTCGGCCTCGCCTTAGGGGTCGACTCACCCAGCCCCGATTAACGTTGGACTGGAACCCTTGGTCTTTCGGCGAACGGGTTTTTCACCCGTTTTGTCGTTACTCACGTCAGCATTCGCACTTCTGATACCTCCAGCATACTTCTCAATACACCTTCATCGGCTTACAGAACGCTCCCCTACCACTTGACTAATGTCAAATCCGCAGCTTCGGCACATAGTTTTAGCCCCGTTACATCTTCCGCGCAGGCCGACTCGACTAGTGAGCTATTACGCTTTCTTTAAAGGGTGGCTGCTTCTAAGCCAACCTCCTAGCTGTCTATGCCTTCCCACATCGTTTCCCACTTAACTATGATTTTGGGGCCTTAGCTGGCGGTCTGGATTGTTTTCCTCTTGACTACGGACGTTAGCACCCGCAGTCTGTCTCCCGGATAGTACTCATAGGTATTCGGAGTTTGCATCGGTTTGGTAAGTCGGGATGACCCCCTAGCCGAAACAGTGCTCTACCCCCTATGGTATTCGTCCGAGGCGCTACCTAAATAGCTTTCGGGGAGAACCAGCTATCACCAGGCTTGATTAGCCTTTCACCCCTATCCACAAGTCATCCCCTGGCTTTTCAACGACAGTGGGTTCGGTCCTCCAGTTAGTGTTACCCAACCTTCAACCTGCTCATGGATAGATCGCCTGGTTTCGGGTCTATACCCAGCAACTAAACGCCCTATTAAGACTCGATTTCTCTACGGCTCCCCTATACGGTTAACCTCGCTACTGAATATAAGTCGCTGACCCATTATACAAAAGGTACGCAGTCACACCACGAAGGTGCTCCCACTGCTTGTATGCATGCGGTTTCAGGATCTATTTCACTCCCCTCACAGGGGTTCTTTTCGCCTTTCCCTCACGGTACTGGTTCACTATCGGTCAGTCAGGAGTATTTAGCCTTGGAGGATGGTCCCCCCATATTCAGACAAGGTTTCACGTGCCTCGCCCTACTCGTCATCATTATGTGTGCCCTTTCGTGTACGGGAATATCACCCTCTACGTTCGCACTTCCCAGAGCGTTCCACTAAAACACACATAACTTAATGGGCTGATCCCCGTTCGCTCGCCGCTACTGAGGGAATCTCAATTGATTTCTTTTCCTAAGGGTACTGAGATGTTTCACTTCCCCTCGTTCGCCTTGCAACACTATGTATTCATGTTGCAATACCTACCTTAAAGTAGGTGGGTTCCCCCATTCAGACATCTCCGGATCAAAGGATATTTGCCGCCTCCCCGGAGCTTTTCGCAGGCTATCACGTCTTTCATCGCCTCTGACTGCCAAGGCATCCACCACATGCACTTAATTACTTGACTATACAACCCCAAACAGTCGACGTTACCTACAAGTTAGTAACTTCAACATTTCAGTTTAGAGCACTGTGTATTTAAACACTGTACAGCTTCAATCTAAATTCATATACCAAAACGCTTGATTCAGTTAATTTGCTAGTTCTCAATTCATTCAGATTAATTACTTAATCTAAACTCTTGAGTGAACAATTTATTTCAGACTCAATTTTGCCAATCTGTTAATGAATAAACACGCCTTCGTCAGGTCATGCTTAATACCGTGATACTTAAATCACAGAAGTTAATAAACCAAGACCGAAATCTCTATTTACTAATTTCTGTAATCCGAACTTATCTTAAGTTCTGGTGGAGACTAGGAGAGTCGAACTCCTGACCTCCTGCGTGCAAAGCAGGCGCTCTACCAACTAAGCTAAGTCCCCAGCTTACATCATCAGTCATGTATCTTTTATCTATAACTTTAACCAGTCAAAGTCATGGTGGGTCTGACAAGACTTGAACTTGTGACCCCACGCTTATCAAGCGTGTGCTCTAACCAACTGAGCTACAGACCCTCAGATACATCTATGAAGAACAACTTGTTGTGGATTCTTACCAATCGTCAATCTTTCGTTAAGGAGGTGATCCAGCCGCAGGTTCCCCTACGGCTACCTTGTTACGACTTCACCCCAGTCATCGGCCACACCGTGGTAACCGCCCTCTTTGCAGTTAGGCTAGCTACTTCTGGTGCAACAAACTCCCATGGTGTGACGGGCGGTGTGTACAAGGCCCGGGAACGTATTCACCGCGGCATTCTGATCCGCGATTACTAGCGATTCCGACTTCATGGAGTCGAGTTGCAGACTCCAATCCGGACTACGATCGGCTTTTTGAGATTAGCATCACATCGCTGTGTAGCAACCCTTTGTACCGACCATTGTAGCACGTGTGTAGCCCTGGCCGTAAGGGCCATGATGACTTGACGTCGTCCCCGCCTTCCTCCAGTTTGTCACTGGCAGTATCCTTAAAGTTCCCGACATTACTCGCTGGCAAATAAGGAAAAGGGTTGCGCTCGTTGCGGGACTTAACCCAACATCTCACGACACGAGCTGACGACAGCCATGCAGCACCTGTATGTAAGTTCCCGAAGGCACCAATCCATCTCTGGAAAGTTCTTACTATGTCAAGGCCAGGTAAGGTTCTTCGCGTTGCATCGAATTAAACCACATGCTCCACCGCTTGTGCGGGCCCCCGTCAATTCATTTGAGTTTTAGTCTTGCGACCGTACTCCCCAGGCGGTCTACTTATCGCGTTAGCTGCGCCACTAAAGCCTCAAAGGCCCCAACGGCTAGTAGACATCGTTTACGGCATGGACTACCAGGGTATCTAATCCTGTTTGCTCCCCATGCTTTCGCACCTCAGCGTCAGTGTTAGGCCAGATGGCTGCCTTCGCCATCGGTATTCCTCCAGATCTCTACGCATTTCACCGCTACACCTGGAATTCTACCATCCTCTCCCACACTCTAGCTAACCAGTATCGAATGCAATTCCCAAGTTAAGCTCGGGGATTTCACATTTGACTTAATTAGCCGCCTACGCGCGCTTTACGCCCAGTAAATCCGATTAACGCTTGCACCCTCTGTATTACCGCGGCTGCTGGCACAGAGTTAGCCGGTGCTTATTCTGCGAGTAACGTCCACTATCTCTAGGTATTATCTAAAGTAGCCTCCTCCTCGCTTAAAGTGCTTTACAACCATAAGGCCTTCTTCACACACGCGGCATGGCTGGATCAGGCTTGCGCCCATTGTCCAATATTCCCCACTGCTGCCTCCCGTAGGAGTCTGGGCCGTGTCTCAGTCCCAGTGTGGCGGATCATCCTCTCAGACCCGCTACAGATCGTCGCCTTGGTAGGCCTTTACCCCACCAACTAGCTAATCCGACTTAGGCTCATCTATTAGCGCAAGGTCCGAAGATCCCCTGCTTTCTCCCGTAGGACGTATGCGGTATTAGCATCCCTTTCGAGATGTTGTCCCCCACTAATAGGCAGATTCCTAAGCATTACTCACCCGTCCGCCGCTAGGTCCAGTAGCAAGCTACCTTCCCCCGCTCGACTTGCATGTGTTAAGCCTGCCGCCAGCGTTCAATCTGAGCCATGATCAAACTCTTCAGTTAAAATCATTTTGCACCTTATTATAGACAAGGTGCCAATTCTGGCTCATCAATTACTGACTTAAATTTCGCTCAAATAAACTTCGAGTAATTTAAACCAATCAATCAATGAAAATTATTTCGATTAATCAATCAGTAAAAATCCACACAAGTTGTTCTTCAATTCTCTTAATGATCTTCTTCCTGGTTCGTCACCAGCAAGCTAGGTCGGCTATATTACTCTTAATCTCTTAAAAGTCAACAGGTAATTTCGATATTTTTAAAACTTGTCTTTTAAACCAACTTAACATCAAATTCATCACTTAAAGCAATCAACTTAATCTCAAGTAACTGTTTTTCAACAAGTTTCTATCTGCATCACCGCCGATGGATGTGCATTATAGACCATTAACTTACCTTTGCAAGCGGAAATTAGAAATTAATGACTTGAGCGTTCAATTTTAAACCAAAATACAAATCAAGTATTTGTTTTATATAAATAATTATTTTTATTTCTTATTTTTGGCCTAAATAAGCCAGTATCATGCTTGATAATTCTCGTTTAAGTTGTTGTTCTGAGATAAGAAAATTGTTCTGGCTCACGTAACGCATCATCGTAAAAAGCGTACTATTAATAATTACAAAGGATTTATGCTTTACCTGCTCGAAGTCCCACTGATGAGGATTTCTACTAAATGTATATAAACCTACTTCAAAAAAATGCTTTTCTAAAATCTGAGCAGCTTGCGAATGACTGTAGTCATGCCAATGTTTCAGTACTTCTATAAAAAAGCCTTGATCAGCTTTTAATGCATTAAATCCTAGCTCTATTGCCAAGGGGATAAGCAGATCTAAAGGAATATTCCCCTGCTGCATAACTAATTCTTTAAGTTGCTGCCCTAATAATTCACTTTTACGGCGTAATAGTTCTTCTACGATTTGATCTTTATTCTCAAAGTATTGGTAAATCGAACCTACACTCACTCCAGATTTCTCTGCAATTTTGGTAGTTGTTGTATGAAGCAATCCATATTGGGCAATACATTGCTGTGTCGCTTCTAAAATATGGTCAACAATAAGTTTTGAACGCTGTTGCTGTGGAGCTTTTCTCATTAGTTTGAATTCATTAAATGCGAATTGAATGCGAATAATTATTCATATTAGCCTATTTATTATTCAGTTCAATACGCAAGTAAAGATATGCAAATGATTAACCCGACTCGACTTGCTTCTTTTAATGATATGCAAGACAGTAATTTCTTTACTCAGTTTTTAAATATCTGCTGTGAAAAACCAGTACAACCAAACTATACAGAATATGTATCTTTACAACGTGCTCTTTGCGAAGGGGACGTTGAAATGGATAAGCTGATTGATTGGGTTATGCAAAATCCCAAAGATCACCGAATAATTTTTGAGAAAATATTATTTCAAGGCCGCGATGATCTATCTGAGTCGCTACCTGCTGAGTTAGAAAATTTCTTTAATTACATTGAACAAAAGCCTGAATGGTTAGACCAGCAACAAATTGATGAGGCTATTAAATTTACTCATCGTTTAGGAATAAATAATGGTTTTATTCTTAGAGATTTATCCTTAATGGCGGGATATTTATATCCGGGATTTAATCAACCCCTAATTTTAACGGGTGCATTAAAGAAAGAAGCGGGAACACGTTTAGCAGAAACCACAAAATGGTGGGTGGATATTACTGAACCTCAAGGGCTTTCTCGTTTGAGTGCAGGTTTTACGTCAACGATTTATGTTCGCTTTATTCATGCACTCGTTCGCCGGCAATTAAAAAAGTCTGATCGTTGGGATAGCGAGGTTTGGGGAATTCCTCTTAATCAATTTGATTTAGCAATGACTAATTTGGCTTTTAGTAGTGTAGTTTTACTCGGTATTAGAGCTTTAGGTATATGGCCAACAAAACAAGAGGCAAAGAGTTTTTTACATTTCTGGCGTTATGTTGGTTGGTTAATGGGTATTGATGAAAAGTGGCTTATTCAGTCTGAACCTGAGGGTTGGAGGTTACTTTACTGGATGCAGTTTGCTCATCCTCGCTCCGATCACAGCAGTGTTGAATTAGGATCGAGCTTGTCGAAAGAACCTTTTGAGAGAAAATATCTGCATTTACGCTCTTTACAGCAGAAACTTGCTTATCGACAACACTTAGAACTTACCCAATTTTTTATTGGTAAGAAAAGAATGAAACTACTCGGATTGCCTCAGCAATCTGCCTCATGGTTTGCTTATTATTTAATTGTGCGTAATTTACTACTTTATAATGGCGCAAAGCTTTCACCAAAAGTTGAAAAGTTTTTATCTAAATCAGGCCGTAATATACAAAAACTTGGCTTAACGCTTTATCAGAATCAAGGTAAGGCAAAAATCTTAGCAAGTATGCATCAATAATTATTAAAACCTCAAAATAAAAAATGGAAGCCGTTATCCAGGCTTCCATTTTCAAATATTAATAACCTTATTGAGCTGATGAACTATGCACTTCAGCATGATTCATTTGCTCATGCGTTTCCATCATCTGCTTATTTTTTTGACTTGGCATGTAGTCAGGCTCATTGTTGATGGCCAAGTAAAAAACAATCATAAACAATACACTCAAGATAGAAGCCACAATAAGTAACTTCCATCCCCACCAAGACTGTTCAGGCGATAATTTATTTGTCATTTCATTTCTCTCATTAAATTAATAATTTCAGTTCTTTAATTCGCTAAAGCCTATTAAAACTTCATACTCATACGAACCCAGTAATTTCTTCCAATATTGTTAAACTGCTCTTCGCTCGCAAATCCAAAGCCTGCACTACCCGCCTTATTTAAGTGTTCGGTATAGGTCTTATCTAATACGTTATCGATGCCAACAGAGACATCAACATCTTTACGAAGGTTGTAACTTCCGTTTAAAGAAAGTGTTGAGAAACCTTTACTTGGTTTTAGATCATATCCCACGATATTACCTTGATGTAGACTCACACGGTTTTGCTCAGCAACAGCTCGCCACAACAGGCCTAAGTTATATTTGTCGGCTACATAGCGAATATTTAATCGACCTTCTAACGGGGAAATTTGAGGTAACGGTTTGTCATCTGTAGTGTTTTTACCCCACGCATACATAGCACTCAAATCTGCCTGAATACGGTCGGTAAATTGATATCCAATACCTGCTTCTGCACCAGCAATAGTTGCATCAACATTCTTGGCACCTGCAGTAATATCATGGCTCATATCATGCCCACCCATTCCCATACTCGGGTGATGGTGATAACTCATTAATATGTAGTCATCTACTAAGCCTACATAAGCAGAAGCCCATGTGTTTAAAGCACCATGTTGTTGTTGGAAGCCTAGATCTAACTGCAATGTTTTCTCAGGATTCACACCGTTAAAGGTATTGGTTGAGCCAGCATTACCATGTTTAGGAGAGAAAAGCTCCCAATAATCAGGCATACGCTCTACATAACCTAAACCGATATAACTTTTGAGGTCATGCTCAGGATGTTGGTTTTCCCAGCGAACAAATGCGCTTGGCAAAGTCTTCTCAAGCTTCGTATTAAAGCCTTGGGCTTTAGAATCGGCTCGCTCATCTTCAACTGTTACCCGATCTAAACGTGCACCTGTCACTAACTTGTTTTTATCATTCCATTCATAGCCAAGTTCACCGAAAGCTCCATATGATTGAAAACGCATATCTTGTCGATATGGAACATTCATAGAAGGCATTGTTGGCGATGACATGCTACCGCCATGTTTATTAAATTGTGAATCTACCCCAGTGATCAGGCTCCATTTATCCCATTCAGAGGTCATGGCTAAGCGAGAATTTAGTGTACGGCGCGTTACTTGCATGGCCATCGCGTTTGGCATGAGCATGGTCATACCACCATGGTTCATTTCAACTAATGGCGGTGTGCGCAAACTAAAATTATCCATAATATGGTCGTTATAGCTGTAGTTCACCTGCCCTTCGATTTTTTTAATGATACCGGTGATATTTTTCTTTTCGAAACGCAGTCCTAAGCTTTCACGCGCAAACTGAGAACCATCCATTGAACGTCCTGCATAAAGTGACTCACCATCAGATTTTCCACCTGTGAGTTCGATCCACGTGTTTTCATCTGGAGTAAAGCCAAGTACTACATCAGCATTCCACTTCTTCCATGCTGAAGGTACAGTATTACCATCACCGTCTTGATAACTATTGGACTCTGAACGGTTGGCATTTAAACGAATATATTTTTTCTCATCGCCAACTGCTGCTTCAACATTATGGTCGATACGTCCATATGAACCTAGTAAAACACTTGCTTGACCACGATAAGGTTTTTCGGAAGTAAGTTTCTCAGGCTGACGTTCAAACAGGACTGTTGCTGCCGAACCAGTATTGGCATATTGAACCGTTTGCGGGCCTTTAATCACAGAAATACGATCATAGCTTTCTGGTGAAATATAAGAAGTTGGAGCATCCATACGGTTTGGGCATGCACCGAGGTTCTCCGTACCGTCTGTTAGAATTTTAATACGTGAACCAAACATCCCTCGGAATGTCACATCACCATTTGTTCCACCGCTTTGTATTGAGTTAAAACCCATAATACTTTGTAAATAGTCTGCGCCATCTGTAGCAGGTACTGGCTGAATTGGCTGTTTCGGGTCCGCATGTACAATCAGACCATTTGCATCGTTACCTTGCTGTGCTGTAACAACAATAGGTGCTAATGAATGAAGTGTGTTGGTATCAGTATCATTTTTCTCTGAATCGGCAAAAGCTAAGCCTGAATGAGAAACAGCAAGCATCGCAACCCATAAAGGTTGTAGTAAAAATTTAGAATGTGGCATTTTTATAAGCTCTAAAACATAAATAAAGTGATATCGAAGTCAATAAAGACCCCAACAAAAATTGCTTTTATTTATGCAAATAGAGGTGGTGCACGCCCTTGCGGAAGTAAGAAGAGTCGCTGTAGCGCAAAATAAACATGTCTAAATGCTTGTTGATAAGCGACTAAGCGAACTTGTATACGAACAAGCACCTCTTTTACGCCAAATTCAGGTGGTAAAACCAGATTGGCATAGACAGTACAATATTGGCACTGGTGATTTGCATCATGGTGGTCATGATGTTCAGGTACTTGTGCCTGTCCGATATGGTGGTCGTGATGTGAATGGTGCATGGCATGTGACATGGTTTCCATCTGTGCCTTAGGTTTAAGCAAAGCACGGGTAATAGTTTCACAGACCGGAGCAATTTGATATTGCTTCGGTAATAGCGGCTGTAGAAATACCGCAATCTGTAAAAACACTGCTGCACATGCGAGCAACAGACCACTACGAAAAACCAAAAATCACATCCACGCTATATTGATATTTGAAAACTTTTAACGTTTTACCGCAACTTTTTCACGCTCGCGTTGGCGAACAATCTTTTCGACTTTTTCACGTGCACGCTGACGTTTAAGTGGCGACAAATAATCCACAAACAATTTGCCTTTTAAGTGATCCATTTCATGTTGGATACAAACAGCGAGAAGTCCGTCAGCTTCTATCTCAAATGCTTGACCTTCAAGGTTAATTGCCTCGATTTTCACACGTGACGGACGGTCAACTTTATCGTATATTTGTGGCACTGATAGACAGCCTTCTTCGTACGGCTGCGTCTCTTCAGTCAGTGGAGTTATTTTGGGGTTAATGAAAACCATAGGTTCATCTTTAGATTCAGACAAATCCATGACGATAAGCTGAATATGACGATCGACCTGAGAAGCTGCTAAACCAATACCGGGTGCCGCATACATGGTTTCAAACATATCTGCTGCAAGTTGACGAATTTCATCAGTAACTTCTTCAACAGGCTTAGCAATGGTACGAAGACGGGGATCAGGAAAACTTAAAATAGGTAATAAGGCCATACTGACGTCCTCACTTATGCCATTGATTGAAAAACCAAATGAAGGAAATACTTCATCGAAAAATTGTGTGTAAGCCGCCTATTATAACGCATCTGCACGCATAATTTTTAGGAATTATCATAATGAAAAAGGTTTTTAACGGCATGGCTGAATTTCATGCTTTGGGGATAAAGAAGCATTTACTTGCTTTAGCACTCTGTACAACTGTCGCACTAGGTACGGTAGCAGAGGTTCATGCTGCCAGTCCAAATCATAATCCACCTTCTCTTAAAAGCAATGCACCAAATGTGTATGTTGTAAAACGTGGGGATACCCTATGGGATATTTCCGGCCATTTTCTCAATAAGCCATGGCGTTGGCCTGAAATCTGGGCAAGTAATCAACATGTTAAAAACCCTCACTGGATTTATCCGGGCGATCGATTACTGTTATGTAGCTTAGATGGACGTCCACTTGTGGGCAAAGATGAAGGGGATGGCTGTGTAGGCATTATTCGTCGTTACACAGGCCAAACCACAAACTTACAACCACAAGTTCGCGTAGAAGCATTAAATAATAGTGTGCCAGTTATTCCACTTGAACATATTAAACAGTGGCTAGAGAACAGCACTATTTTACCAGCCGATTCAATTACCAACACACCTTACGTTGTTGGTACAGCCGACCAACGTGTACTTGCAGGAAAAGGTCAAACTATTTATGCAAGAGGAAAAGGTCTAGTTGATGGTCAGCGTTATGCAGTCTATCGAGAAGGTGAACCTTACTATTTCACAGATAGTAAAGGTAAAAAGCATAGCCTTGGTATTGAGCTACTACAGGTTGCTTCAGGTGTTGCGGTATCTTCTGAAAAAGACATTACTACATTAGAGCTAACAGATAGTTATAACGCTGAAGTACGTCGTGGCGATCGTGTTATGCCTGAAGAACAAGCTACTTTGCCAACCTTATTTTACCCAGTAGATGCCAAACAAGTGACTGATGGGGGCAAAATTATTCGTGTCATGGGTTCAATCGGTAGAGCTGCAAAACATAGTGTAGTGACTTTGGACCGCGGTACAGCACAAGGTGTTCAGGTAGGTCAAGTTTTTGATATTACACAACAAGGCGAGACAATTCGCGATCCTAAAACTAAAGAAGCGATTCAACTTCCTGGTCAACAAATTGGGAGTCTGATGGTTTTTAGAACTTTTGATCAGCTGAGTTATGCCTATGTTCTAGAAAGCGATTTGCCTATTAAAGTCGGCTCAAGCATTCAGCCACCTCGCTTTAATGATTAATGTTGGATGTACCTTCTACAATGCTCACCCAACTTTCTTCACACCATTACCACACTCTTAAAGTGTGGTATTTGGTGCAGCACTCATTAGTTAGTTTTAAAAAAATTATCGATTATTTTGGAACTTGTGAAAAAGCAACTCAACCTGATGGTTTAGCAAAGTGGTCCTCTTTGGGGTTACATGCTAATCACTTAAAGCGTGTAAACGAATTTCAAACGGCACAAGGCCAAGCTCAGTTCGAACAGCTTATACAACAAGTTCAGCAGCATACTGATTTTATTTTGACGCCCGATGACTCTGGCTACCCTACTCAATTACTCCCTTATACAGATCATCCACCTGTTATTTTTGGAAAAGGTCAGGCACAGGCATTATTGCAACCGCAAATTGCGATTGTCGGCAGCCGAAAACCAAGCCCACATGGACGTCAGGTGGCTTATGATTTTGCCTACTACTTAAGTGAAAAGGGCTTTTTTATTAGTAGTGGTCTGGCTTATGGCATTGATGAAGCAGCTCATCAAGGTGCATCCGCTCATCAA
Organism: Acinetobacter nosocomialis; assembly: GCF_041021905.1. NCBI lineage: Bacteria > Pseudomonadati > Pseudomonadota > Gammaproteobacteria > Moraxellales > Moraxellaceae > Acinetobacter > Acinetobacter nosocomialis. Next base: position 189,882 of record NZ_CP157432.1, on the reverse strand, counting down.
CGTACAATTGCAGTCACGGGTACGGGCCTAGACACTACTTATCCAGCTCAAAATAAAAAACTGGCAGAACATATTTTGGCTCAGAACGGCGCCATTATTACTGAGTTTTTACCGGGTACACCACCATTACAACAGCATTTCCCACGTAGAAACCGAATTGTCAGTGGTTTGAGTTTAGGCGTTTTGGTGGTAGAAGCGACATTAAAAAGCGGCTCACTCATCACGGCCAATAAAGCTGCTGAACAAGGCAAAACCGTATTCGCTATTCCGGGTCATATTTATAGTGAGTTCCATCAAGGATGCCATCAACTTATTCGTGAGGGAGCAATTTTAGTTGATCATCCCGAACAAATTATTGAAGACCTCGCCTTACCAACTCAATGGCAAAGCCAGCAACAAAGTCAAAATGAAGAAACTAATACGAATACTCCAGAAATTCCTGTGCATTTGATTGATCTTTATCAGTCTTTAGACTGGGTAGGACAAAATATTGACCAGCTTGTAATTCATCATAATGTTTCGGTTTCTGAACTGACCTCTTCACTAATGGAACTAGAACTACTCGGTTTATGTATGCAACAATCAGGGCTGTATTTACGTTGTCGTTCTTAGTATTAGAGCGCACAATAGCGATTCTGTTTGATTGAAAGGAAAGTATTACCATGATTACGACCTCAGTGACCGAAGCAGCCGAATGTTTACAACAAGGTCAAGTTTTGGCATATCCAACTGAGGCAGTCTGGGGACTGGGCTGTGATCCATTTAATGAACAAGCTTTTCAAAAGATTCTTGAATTGAAACAGCGCCCTATTGAAAAGGGCGTCATTTTATTGGCTGGCCATATTAGTCAAGTAGAACATTTACTAACTTCCTTACCGCAAACGACTCAGCAAGAAATTATTGATTGCTGGACGAACCACCAACCATCAGAAAGAGCCACAACTTGGCTATTGCCAGCCGATCAACACATTCCTTCATGGATTAAAGGCGAGCATCCTCTTGTTGCAGTCCGTGTAACGACACATCCTTTATGTGTCGCTTTATGCAATGCTTTTCATGGATTTATTGTCTCGACGAGTGCCAACCCTAGTGGACAAGAACCAGCCCATTCTTTACAAGATGCCTGCCAATACTTTGGTTCACAATTAAACTATCTCAATGGTGATTTAGGTCAAAGCCAACAGCCAAGCCGCATCATTAACGCCTTAACTGGTGAAGTCATTCGTCCTTAATTCCAGACAAAAAAAAGCTCAGTTATATAGGGATAACTGAGCATAAAAAAGGATGGGTATATACCACATCCAGAGGGTTTGGATATCTCTGGAACGAAAGAAAATTGCTTAAAAGAGCATCTTTCGTAGTGGTCGCTATTATGTGGTAAGAGACTAAATGAGAGAAATATATTATTTCTCTAAAAAAAGCATGAAAAGTGTAGGGAATTTGGCGTTTTTAGCAATTAAGTTAAAATTATATTAATATTTTTATTGGTCTTTTTTAATATTTATATTACACAATATTTTTATAAATATATTTATAAATCATATAGAAAAGCTTGGATTAACAAAAAAATTGGCATATTTTCATTACTTTTTTTAAAAATATGCCATAGTTTTTTTATTATTCTTAATTTTGCTCTGGCAGGAGATCTGATTTTTTAGATTTAACCTTCTTTTGTGCCATGATAATACCCACGAGAATCATAATTCCACCGAAAGTATGATAGATCGTCCATTGCTCAGATAACCAGAGGCTTGCAATAATGGCTGTGAACACTGGTACAAGGTTCATAAATATACTGGTTCTATTTGGCCCGAGTTGTTGTACAGCCAACATCCAAACTAACGGCGCAATTAAAGAAGCAAATACACCGGCATAAATTGCACTTGGCGCATTTTGTGCATTTAAGCCATCAAGACCAAACCAGAAAATTAAAGGTAAATGGAACAGCACAGAAAACCCAATCTGGACATATAAGCTCGTCATAATTGGAAGTGGAAGCTGCCATTTCTTTAAGAAAACCCCATAAAATGCATAGAAGAATACAGCAACAATCATGAGCGCATCACCAAGGTGTCCGCCACCACTTAAAAGCTTATTAATATTTCCTTGGGACATGACATATAGCAAACCCGCGAAAGATAAAATACTACCAAAGACAGCAAAACGATTAGGTACATCTTTTAAAATCGCAAGAGAAACAAAAATAGTAAAAATCGGAATAAAGGCATTAACAATACCCATATTAGTTGCACTGGTATAATGAGCCGCCGTATAAGCAAGGCCTTGATAAAGCACCATCCCAAATGCACTTAACACAGCAAGCTTAGGTAAATAGGGTATTACTATTCGTCTTTGTCTCCAAACAGATATAAACATAAATGGAGTCAAAATAATAAAGGCAATTAACCACCGATAAAAACTAATGCTAACTGGAGAAATATAATCCGAGACGTAGCGGGTGACTACAATATTTAAAGACCAAATCAGTACTGCCAGAATGGGAAAAATAAATGCCCATTTGTGATATTTCATGACCTGACTCATAGTAATACACCATCTACAAAAGAGATTTTATTTTGAAGAATGTCTTAATAAATTGAAATATCGCATTTCCGACATTGATATTGAACTTAGGACATCATTAATTTTTTAAAATAATGTCCAAGCTTTCATGGCATGTTCTACCACTTTATGTAGTTGCTCAGTGGTCGCGCCATCTCTCGCTTGAATAGTCAGTCCTTGAATAACAGTAGCATAGAAGTCTGTCATTTCTTGTAGAGGAGCATTAGCTGATAAATCACCCTGCTCTACACCTTGTTCCAAACGTTTTAATAATTTTTCTTTAGTTTTTATACGCTTATCTAATAGATTTTGCTGGACCTCTTGTGTCGCATCAGAGCAATTCATAGCTGCAACCACCAACATACAACCTGCTGGTTTATTGGGTTGAACCAATCGTTTTACATTGTCATAAAGATACAACTCAAAAGCAATTTTTGCAGTTTTTGCTTCTAAAAAGATCGTTTCAATAGGACATGCTTCATGAGCTAAGTAATAATCAATACTTTTATAAAACAAGCCTGCCTTATCACCAAAAGTACTGTATAAACTAGGCGCCGTAATTTCTAAAGCCTGCGTTAAGTCACTAATAGACGTTGCTTCATAACCATGTTCCCAAAAAAGCAACATAGCCTTCTCTAAAACTTGCTGTTCATCAAAGCATTTAGGGCGTCCACGCTTCTTTTTCAGCGTATCTTCATTAACCATAAGATCTGTTTCATGCCTATTTGTCATAAAGATCACATCTATTTTTATAACAATCGTTATTAAATTAATTGACGTTTGATTTTTTATCAACTATTTTATTTTCATAATGATCGTTAGTTAATTAAAAATTGCCTTTCTTCACTCTAAATTTAGCCAAGTAAGGATTTATTATGGACCAATCTACTACCTCTAAACCGCGACCCATGACTTCCACACAAGGGAGTTGGTTTGCTATTTTGGCGGTTGCCATTGCAGCATTTGCATTAGTAACAAGTGAATTTTTACCGGTTGGTGTTTTAAATAGCGTTGCAGCTGACTTACATATTTCTGTCGGTACCGCTGGTCTTATTATTACTGTACCTGGCATTATGGCAGCCATTGCAGCCCCTCTATTACCTGTTTCAGTAAAACAACTTGACCGTCGTTACGTGCTTATTTTACTGACTGCAATTATGGTGATAGCCAATACCATTACTGCTTTTGCTGAAAACTTTCATGTTTTATTACTGAGCCGCTTAATTTTAGGTATCTCAATCGGTGGCTTTTGGGCCACAGCTATTGCGTTAAGCGGCAAGCTGGCACCTGCACATTTGCCTATTGCTAAAGCAACTGCCGTAGTCATGGCTGGTGTAACCTTTGCGACTGTATTAGGGGTTCCGATTGGAACTTGGCTAAGCGAGTTTTATGGATGGCGTAGTGCATTTGGTATTACCGCTGCGATCGGCCTTGTTGTACTCGTCCTTCAGCTTATTTTCTTACCAAAACTTTTACCAGAATCAGCCATTCATATTCGTGATTTACCTGCTCTATTACGTACGCCCAAAGCACGTAGCGGCATGCTTATTGTTTTATTAATTGGTCTTGCTCATTTCTGTGCCTACAGTTATTTAGCGCCTTTTTTTAAGAATATTGCAGGGTTCAATGGCACCACTATTAGTTCATTATTATTGCTTTACGGAATTGCTGGTATCTTTGGAAATGCATTTGCAGGATATAGTGGCAACTTAAATGTTCGTTACACACTCGCATTTGTTGGGACATGTTTTGCAATCGTATTTTTTGGCTTCCCTATCTTTGCTATTCATGAATTTGGTGCCATCGTTCTTACTGCACTATGGGGCTTCGCATTTGGCGCCTTTCCTACCTCTGCCAATATTTGGATGTTTGTACATGCACCCCATGCCGTAGAAAAAGGTATGCCTCTTTTTGTTGGCATGTTTCAAGTCATGATTGCTACAGGTTCATTATTAGGTGGTTATGTAGTTGATCATTTCAATGAAAATACTTTAATTTATGGTGTATTAAGCTTCGTTGCTTTAGCATTAATTAGTACATTTACCTTTGCCAAAGGCTTAAATAATCCTAAAGCGACTTGTGAAAACTAAAATATTATTCAGAGTAAGTAGATGAAAAATGAGGACCAACAATTTTCTTTATTGAATGATATAGAAGTTCATGAATTTCTATATGAAAAAGAAGATATTGTTCGTCCTCATGCTTCACTTTGGGGAGATTTTAATTTCAGTTTGAATGGTATTTTGGAAATGCAGGTAGAAGAACAAATCTATTTGTCACCTCCAAGCTATGGACTTTGGATTCCACCTCAAACTGTTCATCAATCTACTCATATCGATCATGAAATTCACTATATTTGTATCCGCCTCCACCCTCGTTTATGTTCTATTTTAGGTAATGTCTGTAAGTGCTTTAGCATTCAGCCTTTCTTTCGAACTCTAGTTTTACAAATTCTGGAACAGCAAAAACAAAATGGAAAACCTGAATATTTAGTACACCTTCTGCAAGTTTTATTCGATCAATTACAGCAAGCCACCGCATATTCTCATTATTTGCCACAAACACGACATCCTGTTTTATTGCCAATTTTGGAAAAGCTTTCAGACCCCTTGTTTTTTAATCAATCTTTACAACAATTACTGCAGAATTTTTCTGTCAGTGATCGCCATTTATTGCGCTTAAGCCAACAAGAATTACAACTTTCTTTATCGGAATGGCGTAATAGAGCTAAAATTGTTTATGCCATCCATCAAATTCGACAAGGTATACCCATTAAACGTTTAGCATACGATTTAGGTTACCAACACAGTTCCAGTTTTATTGAATTTTTTAAAAGATATACAGGTCAAACACCTGTTCAAATCAGAAACAATTAGATCGCAGACAGTTTTTTCTTCTCTTTTTATTTTTTGAACACGAATATTATTGCACTCCTCAAGAATAGCAGTTAAAACAAATGCGTTACTTGATATTAATTACAATCTTCAGGAAAGACACATGACTCAATCTGTATACCATATTCCAGTAAAAGCTATTTCAGGCGAAACGGTTGACCTTGACCAATATAAAGGTAAGGTTTTATTAATCGTAAACACAGCATCTAAATGTGGTTTAACTCCACAATACGAAGGTTTAGAAAAGCTTTATCAAGCGAAAAAAGATCAAGGTCTTGAAATCTTAGGTTTCCCTGCAAATAACTTCAAAGAACAAGAGCCTGGTTCAGATGAAGAAATCCAACAATTCTGTTCATTAAACTACGATGTTCATTTCCCGCTTTTCTCTAAAATTTCTGTAGCAGGTGCAGATAAACATCCTCTTTATCAGGCACTGACAACAGCTCAACCAGAACGCATTGGTGATGGTCCTTTCCGTGAGCGTTTAGAAGGTTTAGGCATTCCAACAAACCCTGCTCCAGAAGTATTATGGAACTTTGAGAAATTCCTCATCAATAAAAATGGTGAAGTTGTTGCTCGTTTTGCGCCAAACTTAACAGCAGACGATGAACAAATTGTAAAAGCAGTTGAAGCTGAACTCGCTAAATAATTTTTAGCGCAATTTAAGAAAAAAGAGTGCTACGGCACTCTTTTTTTATTGTCTGGTCAAAATGTTGTTCATTTGCAACAATACCTTATTTCTACATATTTTATGCATATAGTACGCACTTGCTTTACTTGGTATTGTTTGTAGTTATGAAAAAAGTTTTACAAGGCGCATTTTTTCCATTTGTGATTTTTGCTTCCGGTATGTTGTTACTTGGATGCGATCAGGCACAAGACCATGCTAAGGAACAAGAATCTGCTCAAACCAATGACGAAGTATCAGAACAAGCAGATGATTCTCAACAAGAAATCGCACCTACTAAAAATAAAGCTGAGTTAAAAAGCGGTAATGTTTTTTATATCGTTCGTGATGCAGCTAACTTACAGTTAAAGGCAGGCGACTATATTGAAAAGCTTAAAGACACTCAACTTGATGTTGAACAAGCCATCCAAGATAAAGATCAACAAGAACTAAAAACAACTGTGACCACTTTAAAACAGCAGTTAAAAGGCTTAAATCAAGCACTATTGACTTTAGATATAAGAAGTCAGGAAGTTGAAAATATTCGTCAAAACCTACTACAAGCAAACCAACAAGCTTTAAGTATGCCTTTATTAAATGGGAAATTAGAACAAATTGATTTCGACCAAATTGAGAAGCAACTCAATACCATCCAAATGGATATGGTCAAACTTGCTGCACTGATTATGGCAGGAGATGAAAAGTCTGATTCAAAAACTGATTCTTAATTTTCTTTCTAACAATAAAAAAAGCCACCGTAAGGTGGCTTTTTCAATCTCGAACCGCGTCTTATTGAGCGCGGTTTTTGATTTTACGGATTGTTTCAAGCTGGCCTGAGATCTCTGAAAGAGATGCCAAAGCAGCAGCTGAGTCCAAATCACTCTTTTGGTTTGCAAGCAATTGTTCAGCATTTTTACGTGCTTCTAAAATTGCAGCTTCATCCAAATTGTCAGCACGGATTGCAGTATCTGCAAGAACCGTTACAACATGAGGTTGAACTTCTAAAACACCGCCAGATACATAGACGATTTCTTCTGTACCATTTTCCAACAGAACACGAATCGGGCCCGGTTGAAGCAAAGTTACAAGTGGAGCGTGACCTGGCAAAATACCAAGTTCACCACCTGCACCTTTCGCGATTAACATCGTCACTGCGCCAGAGTAAATAGACTCTTTAACACTTACGACATCACATTGCATAGTCGCCATGAGATGATCTCCTTAAATTAGAGTTTCTCAGCTTTAGCAATCACTTCGTCAATACCACCAACCATATAGAACGCTTGTTCTGGGATGTGATCGTATTCACCAGCTAATAGACCTTTAAAGCCACGAATCGTTTCTTTAAGTGGTACTAATTTACCAGGAGCACCAGTAAATACTTCAGCTACGTGGAATGGTTGAGAGAAGAAACGTTGGATTTTACGCGCACGGTAAACAACCAATTTATCTTCTTCTGCCAATTCATCCATACCCAAGATTGCGATGATGTCTTTAAGCTCTTTATAGCGTTGCAATACGTTTTGTACTGCGCGCGCAATTTCATAGTGCTCTTGACCAACAACTAATGGGTCTAACTGACGTGAAGTTGAGTCAAGTGGATCGATCGCTGGGTAAATACCAGAAGATGCGATGTCACGGCTCAATACTACTGTTGCATCTAAGTGAGCAAATGTAGTCGCAGGCGATGGGTCTGTTAAGTCATCGGCAGGTACGTATACTGCCTGGATCGAAGTGATCGAACCAGATTTAGTAGACGTAATACGCTCTTGAAGAACACCCATTTCTTCTGCAAGTGTAGGTTGGTAACCTACCGCAGATGGCATACGACCTAACAATGCTGATACTTCAGTACCCGCAAGTGTATAACGGTAGATGTTGTCGACGAATAATAATACGTCACGACCTTTACCATTTTCGTCTTTTTGATCACGGAAGTATTCAGCCATAGTCAAACCAGTTAACGCTACGCGTAAACGGTTACCTGGTGGCTCGTTCATCTGACCGTAGACCATTGCTACTTTGTCAAGAACGTTAGAATCTTTCATTTCGTGATAGAAGTCGTTACCTTCACGAGTACGCTCACCAACACCAGCAAACACAGATAAACCTGAGTGTGCTTTTGCGATGTTGTTGATCAATTCCATCATGTTAACGGTTTTACCAACACCCGCACCACCGAATAAACCAACTTTACCACCTTTTGCGAACGGGCAAAGTAAGTCAATTACTTTAATACCAGTTTCTAAAAGATCAGTAGAAGCTGCTTGTTCAGCATAAGAAGGCGCTTGACGGTGAATCGGCAAACGTTCTTCAGTCGCAACAGGACCTGCTTCATCGATAGGACGACCTAAAACGTCCATGATACGGCCAAGAGTGGCTGTACCAACTGGAACAGAGATCGGTGCGTTTGTGCTAGTTACAGTAAGACCACGTTTAAGACCTTCTGTAGAACCCATTGCGATGGTACGAACAACACCATCACCAAGTTGTTGCTGAACTTCTAAAGTAGTTTCAGTACCGTCAACTTGGAGAGCGTCATAGATCTTAGGAACGCTTGTGCGCTCAAACTCGACGTCGATAACCGCGCCGATGATCTGAATGATACGACCGCTACTCATTGCTGTCTCCTCAATTCAAACTTAATAATGTTAAACGGCAGCGGCACCGCCAACGATCTCGGAAATTTCCTGAGTAATCGCGGCTTGACGCAGCTTGTTGTAAATGAGTTGTAGGTCTTTAATCAATTGTCCTGCGTTGTCTGTCGCTGCTTTCATCGCGACCATACGAGCTGACTGCTCACATGCAACGTTTTCAATCACACCTTGATAAACCATAGACTCGATATAGCGAACCAACAAACCATTTAACAATTCTTCTGCTTCTGGTTCGTAGATATAATCCCAACCATAAGTACGGTTGAGGTCATCGCCTTCTTCTGCTGGTGCTAAAGGAACAAGTTGTTCTACTTTAGGCTGCTGAGTCATTGCATTAACGAAGCCATTTGATACGAGATAGATACGATCTAATTCGCCCTTATCAAATGCATCAAGCATAACTTGCACTGAGCCAGTTAACTGTTCCAAACTCGGCGCATCGCCAAGTTGGGTAGTTGCACCAAGCACTTTACCGCCGTAATTCTTAAAAAACGAAACCGCTTTTTGACCAATTAAAGCAAATTCAACTTCAATTGACTGCTGTTGTTGTGCTTTGACATGCTGCACAACTTTCTTGAACAAGTTAATGTTCAAGCCACCTGCCAAACCACGATCTGAAGACACTACGATATAGCCAACACGCTTAACTGGGCGGTCAACCATATAACGGTGTTTATATTCAGGGTTTGCTTGTACCAAGTGAGCAATTACACGGCGCATATTATCGGCATACGGACGGCCTTGAGCCATGCGCTCTTGCGCACGACGCATTTTAGAAGCAGCTACCATTTGCATCGCGCGAGTAATCTTTTGCGTGCTCTTGATACTAGCTACTTTGGCGCGAATTTCTTTTAAATTTGCCATACGCTTAACCTAGTATTCGAAAGCCCTTTCGAGCTTCCGAAGGTTGATCCGTGAACCAAACTTAACTAAAACTGAACTTAGTAAGTTTGAGTCGCTTTAAAGCTTTCAATACCTGCTTTGATTGCTGCTTCGATGTCTTTGTTGTAATCACCAGTTTCATCGATTTGTTTCATCAACGGAGCATATTCAGAACGGAAGTAAGCAATTAACGCAGCATCAAAGTCTACGATTTTCTTAACTTCTACGTCAGCCATATAGCCTTCGTTAGATGCATAAACAGAAACAGCTTGGTCAGCAATTGAGTAAGGAGCATATTGTTTTTGCTTCATTAACTCAGTTACGCGTTGACCATGTTCAAGTTGCTTACGAGTTGCTTCGTCAAGGTCAGAAGCAAACTGAGCAAACGCAGCCAATTCACGGTATTGTGCTAAAGCAGTACGGATACCACCAGACAATTTTTTGATGATCTTAGTTTGAGCAGAACCACCAACACGAGATACAGAGATACCCGCGTTCACAGCAGGACGGATACCTGCGTTGAATAATGATGTTTCTAAGAAGATCTGACCGTCAGTAATCGAAATTACGTTCGTTGGTACGAATGCAGATACGTCACCTGCTTGAGTTTCAATAATTGGCAATGCAGTTAAAGAACCAGTTTGACCAGTTACTGCGCCATTAGTGAATTTCTCAACGTATTCAGCAGATACACGAGAAGCACGTTCAAGAAGACGTGAGTGAAGATAGAATACGTCACCTGGATACGCTTCACGACCTGGTGGACGACGTAAAAGCAATGAAATTTGACGGTAAGCAACAGCTTGCTTAGACAAATCATCATAAATGATAAGAGCGTCTTCACCGCGGTCACGGAAGTATTCACCCATTGTACAGCCAGAGTACGGAGCTAAGTACTGCATTGCAGCAGGATCAGCAGCCGCAGCAGCGACAACAGTTGTATACGCCATAGCGCCAGTTTCTTCTAGCTTACGTACAACGTTTGCAATTGTTGATTGTTTTTGACCAATCGCAACGTATACACACTTAATGCCAGAGTTTTTCTGAGCGATAATCGCATCGATCGCCATTGCTGTTTTACCAGTTTGACGGTCACCAATAATCAACTCACGCTGACCACGACCCACAGGAATCATGGTATCAACTGATTTATAACCAGTTTGAACAGGCTCGTCTACAGATTGACGCCAAATTACGCCTGGTGCTACTTTTTCAACAGCATCAGTTAATTTTGCATCAATTGGGCCTTTACCATCAATTGGGTTACCCAAAGCATCTACTACACGGCCAAGAAGTTCAGGACCAACTGGAACTTCTAAAACACGACCTGTACAACGAGCTTTTTGGCCTTCTTGAAGGCTTAGGTAGTTACCTAAAACAACGGCACCCACTGAATCCTGTTCTAGGTTCAGTGCCATACCAAATAAGCCGCCGTCGAATTCGATCATTTCACCGTACATTGCATCAGCAAGACCGTGAATACGCACGATACCGTCGGATACCATAACAATGGTACCTTCGTTTTTAGCGGTCGCGCTGGTGTCCAGATCTCCGATACGCTGTTTAATGAGCGCACTGATCTCGGATGGATTCAGTTGTTGCATTGCGCTATTCCTCAATCTTTTATTAGTTCAGTCTTCATCATTTGCATTATGCAAGAAGACGAGTACGCATTTTTTCAAGCTTGTTAAGCGCAGAATCATCTATCACTTGATCGCCTGCACGAATAACCACACCTGCAATCAAAGCAGGATTAACTTCGACAGAAACATTAACTGCTGCCTTGAAGCGTTTTTCTAACGCATGTGCAAGCAATTGTTCCTGAACAGAAGTTAACGGAAACGCCGATTCAATCACGACATCAACCGTATTGTTATTCTGTGATTTAAGCTGTTCATATTCTGCTGCAATTTCAGGTAACAACACTAATCGATCGTTATCTGCAAGAAGTGTCAAAAAGTTAGACACTGCTTGAGATTGATCTTCACCTAAAACTTTAGCAAAAAGCTTCACTTGCTCCGCAGGAGTAAGTTCAGGGCGATTTAAATAAGCGGAAAATGCTTCGTCTTGCACCGCAGCACTGAGCACTTGTAACGCATTCGACCAATTGTCTGTTGCACCTTGCTCAGAAGCATAAGCAAATGCTGCTTTGGCATACGGACGTGCCAACGTCAAGAGTTCAGCCATAATTCGCCTCGCTTAAAGTTTAGCAGCCAGCTGAGACAGCATGGCGTTATGAGCTTCTGCATCAACTTGTTGGTTCAGGATCTTTTCTGCACCAGTCACTGCCAAGGCAGCTACTTGTTGACGTAATTCTTCGCGAGCAGAATTGATCTCTTGATCAACAACTTCTTTAGCTTGTTGACGAATACGCTCACCTTCAGCCGCAGCTTGAGTACGAGCTTCTTCGATCAATTGCGCTGCACGACGGTTCGCTTGTTCGATCAATTGAGCCGCTTGTGCTTTAGCTGCATCAAGCTCTTGCTTCACTTGCGCTTGTGCATCGGCAAGGTCAGCTTTCGCTTTTTCTGCTGCATTTAAGCCATCAGCGATTTTACGCTGACGCTCACTAATCGCATTGATTAGTGGTGGCCAAACAAACTTCATGCAGAATGCGACAAAAAACGCAAACGCAATCGCTTGACCAATCAATGTGAGGTTGATATTCATTGCAATTCCTCAAATAGTGGATTTCGGAATTAAGCTGATTAACCTACAAATGGATTAGCGAAGATGAAGAACAAGCCAATACCAACACCGATCATAGGCACAGCATCAAGAAGACCCGCGATTAAGAACATACGAGTTTGAAGTTGTGGAGCTAATTCTGGTTGACGAGCTACAGCTTCTAAAAAGCGACCACCCAAAAGACCAAAACCAATCGCAGTACCCAAAGCACCGAAAGCGATCAAGATAGCAGATGCAATTGCAACTAGACCTAAAGTGAGTTCCATGAAAAATTCCTCAGAGGTTAGGTTATTACCAAATTAAATTAAAAAAATTCAGCCCAACCATCATTTGATAGTTAGGCAATACCATTAATGTTTTTCGCTTGCCATGCTCAAGTAAACGATGGTAAGCATCATAAAGATGAATGCCTGCAACGTGATTACAAGAATGTGGAAGATCGCCCAAGGCACAGATAACGCCCATTGAATCCAGAACGGCAATAATGCGATCAGGATAAAGATTAACTCACCGGCATACATGTTACCGAACAGTCGGAGAGCCAATGAAATAGGACGAGCAAGGAATGTTACCAATTCCAAAATCAAGTTCACTGGAATAAGCAACGCTTTTGCAACTGGATTACTTGGGTTAAATGGGTTAAGTGCCAACTCGCCTACGAAACCACCAACACCCTTCTCGCGGATGCTGTAGAACAAGATAAGTACAAATACAGATAAAGACATACCAAGGGTAATGTTTGGATCTGTAGATGGAACGATCTTGAAGTAAACGTGGTGAGGGTCCATGCCAAATACGTGAGCACCAACAAATGCAGCAACTTGAGGAATCCAGTCAACTGGAATCAAGTCCATTAAGTTCATGAGGAAAATCCACACGAAAATAGTGAGTGCAAGTGGAGCAATTAAACGTGATTTGCCATGAAAAGTATCACGGACACTTGAGTCAACAAACTCAATGATCATTTCAATTGCAGATTGGAATTTTGTTGGAACGCCAGCTTTCGCAGTTTTCGCAACCATCCAAAACAACAAACAGAAAATCACACCAAGGCCAATTGACCAACCCATTGAATCCAAGTGAATTGCAGTGAACCCCATCGAATGAGCTTCTTCAGCAGTCTCAGCCAATTTCCATGTACCGTCTGGCATTTTGCCATAGGTCATATTGGTCAAGTGATGCTTGATATACTCTGTCGAAGTGAGGGCATGTTCTTCAGCAGCCATAAATCACACCTGGTCAATGTCAATTACTAAAAAGAAGGGAAACGAACATCGGCGTACTGTCGATATCTCGCCACCCTCCAAAAAATCTTCAATTCTTCTTGTTTCTATACTCGTTTTTGTAGACGTGAAACCCAAAAAGGAGCAACCCACGACATCGCTTGAACGAGGATAAAACCAAACAGCAATGCTAACGGTGATAAAGGTTTAACATTGCTCAAAATCAAAATAAATCCAACGATCATAATTGCAAATTTGCCTAACATGCCCCTATACATGTTAGACAGCACTTGTTTAGATGCTCTCGCACCTGCCGTCCTGAAGGATTGCCACGCAAAATAACTGGTAGCAAGCCAGCAGACCAATGCACCAAGTGCCGCACTTAATGCTGCTGTCATGTCTTTTATGCTCCACGCCACAAGTGCGGAAACAGGGATCATGCATGCTTGTAAGAAGACCAAAGCTTTTGCTAATCGTCGGTCAATCAAGCGACTAGTTTGGCTCATTATTTATCCACTCACAGCATAAATGCTTGACAAGTTTAGCTGATGATCGCTTTTAATCGCAGGCATTATAGAGTTACACCCCTGAACATGCAATCTTTTCCCGACTTTAGTCGGGGTTTTTCGTGACAGGTGGTGCTGACGCTACAGTCAGCCTTTGTTTACTTTTTATCTTACTTTTGCGTATTTAATACACATTTATCGGTTTTTATCGCCAGTTTCTTCCATGCTGTTACAAAATCGTCCTCATTATTCATACTTTCATCAACGGGTTGGAAGGTAATACTGCCCAGTTTCTGATATTGACCTTTTGTTGTGAAACTTTCTGCAAGTAAACACATCTGAGGTTTTGGTCGATTATCATTAAGATATTTAATTTGAGCTGCTGTAGGTGCAACATGCGGGTCATCCGTTAAAGCACCTGCAAACTTTAAATTAAGCGAGCGTTCCAAATACTGATAAGCATCATGATAAGACCAATATGGTTTCCCATTACTTGAGCTATCGTAAGCTTGAGCTGCCTGTAACATATTCCGGGCAAATATATTGGCATTATTCCAATACTTTGCTTTGTTTTCAGGATGCTGCTGTGAACGCAAAGCTGCAATAAAAAAGCCAATCCGTACTGCATTGTTTGGCTCCAACCACACATGCGTATCCACAGTATTTGGTAAAGCAGCACCACGCGTATTACGCTGCGGCAAAATAGAAAGAATACCACTGTCTAATAAAGAAATTGCTTTCTTATTGTTACTCAGCAGTTTGTTTAGCGGAGCTTCATGAGCCTTTCCTAACCAAATCACCAAAGAGGCATCATTGATTGCTTTACGATGTGCCGGGGTGAGTTGTACGTCATGTCCACTTTGGCCCTGAAGTAATAATTGAGGTTCTTCAACACCTTTGGTAATTTCTTTTGCAATCAAATAGATTGGGTGTGTAGAGACAACCAAACCCTGACTCCAACCTAGCGTACTCAAAAGAGAGAACATACTGAAAACAAAAACGCGGAACATGACAGACCATCAATTAGTAATAGCTCGAAGCATGTTATAATATAACAAAGTTACAAAAATACCTAAGATTAATCGAATGAAGCATCGCTTCATGCTAATATTCCATTAAAAATTTGAGGTTATGTCTATGAGTTCTTGCACGCATGAACATCATGATTCTTTGCATGGTGTACATGATCACCATAATGTCGCAAGTCGTTTAGCTGAAGCAGAAACTTTATGTTCTGCAGTTGGCGCACGTCTTACGCCTTTACGTAAAGAAGTTCTTGAGCTCATTTTAAATGCTTCAGGTCCAATGGGTGCGTATGACTTATTAGCACGTATTAAAAGTCAGACAGATCGCCCTGCCGCTCCGCCTACTGTTTATAGAACTTTAGACTTCTTATTAGAAAAGGGTCTAATTCATCGCTTAACATCTATTAATGCTTATATTCCATGCTGTCATCCACGTGAAGGACATCAAGCTGCATTCCTAATTTGCACCGAATGTCACACTGTTAAAGAAGCATCTTCACAAGGTCTAACTCAACAACTCGACCAACTTGCAGCTTTAGATGATTTCACAGCACAACACAGCATTATTGAAATTTCGGGGAAATGCCAGCAGTGCCGCACAGCTCGCTAAATCCTGTATTAATACAACTTGAACAGGTTTCTGTTCGCCGTGATGATCGGGATATATTAAAAAAAGTCGATTTTGATCTGCATCAAAATGAAATTGTGACCTTAATTGGTCCAAATGGTGCGGGTAAGTCGACTTTAATTAAAGTTCTACTTGGTATTTTAAAGCCAAGTAGCGGACGTGTCATAAGCGATAAAAAACTAAAAATGGCTTATGTCCCTCAAAAGTTTAATCCCTCTCATAGCCTTCCTTTACGTGTTCAAGATTTATTAAATCTTGAAAAGTGTAGCCCTGCCCTTCGTCAGGAAATTATTCAAGACACCGGTATTGCAAAGTTACAACAATCAAAAGTTCAACAACTTTCCGGTGGCGAACGTCAACGCGTACTATTGGCACGCGCTTTACTTAGAAAACCAGATATTCTCGTTCTTGATGAACCGATGCAAGGTCTAGATATTCAATCTGAAGCTGAGCTTTATGAATATGTACGTAGTCTGCCGGAGCGTTATGGATGCGCCATCTTAATTGTTTCCCATGACCTACAATGGGTTATGCAAGGCACGCATAGAGTTGTTTGTTTAAACAAACATATATGTTGTAGTGGATTACCCGAAAATATTCAGCAGCATCCTGAATATCAGGCAATATTTGGCACCCAGCGAGTCTTTTATCAACACCATCATGACCACTGTGCGCATGGTGATGCGGCACACCCCTGCCCTCACAATAGTAGACCTCACATCCACCCAGAACCGGAAGCTTAAGCCATGATGGAATGGTTACAATTATTGTTGCCCGCATGGATTATGGGAACCCTATTGGTCTTTTTGACCGCACCACTTGGTTGTCTCATGCTATGGAGACGTATGTCTTTTTTTGCAGACACCATGGCACATGGAACCTTACTTGGGGTAGCAATTGCTGGTGCTTTAAGCCTTCCCCTCTGGCTTGGCGTGGCAGGTACGGCTATTTTATTAGTCGCTATTTTATGGGCACTACATGACAATCGTTTACCAAACGATGCTTTGCTTGCCCTATGTTCAGCAACATTACTATGTAGTGGCCTCCTGTTTATTCAGCATGTTCCAAGTTTAAGACCGGAGCTTTTAAGTTATTTATTCGGTGACTTACTGAGTATTGACTGGCCAGACCTACCTGTTTTCACATTAATTATTGCTATATCACTGGCAATTCTTTATCGCTTTTGGCAACCTCAAATTCAAATTGCAATTGATCCGGACATTGCGATTAGTGAAGGTGTGAATGCGAAATGGCAGCGTCTTATCTTCATGTTACTGCTAGCCTTATTTACAGTATTAGCTTTACGTGCAGTTGGTTCACTTTTAATGGGAGCACTACTGGTTATTCCAGCATTGAGCGCCCGATTACTCGCTCACTCACCAAAGCAAATGGTTATTTGGGCTTTTGTTTTAGCTCAACTCGGTGTCAGTGTTGGCCTATGGTCAAGCGCAGCACTTAATATCTCGACTGGCCTCAGTATTGTTTTATGTATGGCTTTGAGTTTTGCTCTTATTTTTATGGTTCAAAAAATCAAAAATCAAACTCAAGCGGCCTAAATCAGGCTGCTTGATGGACCGTACTTAACAATAATGCTGCGCAACTAAACATGACAGCAAAACCACGGTTCAAATATTTTTGTTGCTTAGGAGAACGTAGTAATCTTAAAACTTTTGAAGCCAGCCCTGTATAACCAGCCATTACAATCAAATCAATCGTAACCATAGTGACTGCCATAATTAGATATTGTATCCATTGAGGTTTGTTTAAATCTAAGAACTGAGGCAAAACTGCCAATAAAAATACAATCGCTTTAGGGTTACTGATATTGACCACAAATCCATTTAACAGCAGAGCAGAAACAGTTTTATCCTTTTTTTCGTGTTGAATTTCTATGTCTTTTACTGGTGCAGTCCACTGCAAATAAGCTAAATACAGCAAATAAGCTACCCCAAACCACTTAACAGCCTGAAAAGCTAATGGGGTCGTCGCAAATAAAACACCTACACCTGCCGCCACAATCATGATTTGAATTAACAAGGCGATTTGCAAGCCAATTGCATTCCAGTAGCCATGTCTAAAGCCATAATTTAAGCCGCTCGACATAGAAGCAATAGCCCCTGCTCCCGGAGAAATACTAATGACCCAACAGGCCAACATATAAGCAAACCAAACTTGCAAAGACATAGCGAAAATAGACAATAAAAGTGGAATTATACCGTTTTATAAAACTATCGCGGCGATAATTCAAACAATAAAATCAATAAATAGACTACTAACAGCTCTTCGCATCAGGCACAATAATTAAAGCTCATACTAAATTATAATTGAGGAGAGATCTTCTAATGACTGCTCAATCTGTCATTTTGCCATTACCATCTGATCATGCCCGTTTTATTGTTCTTCGTTTAAAAGATCTAACAATTGCTGAATTAAAAGAACAACTCGAAGCTTTATTCGAAACACGTGACCGTCTCATTACTCAGCATTCAGACGCGCAAATTAAAACAGCAGTCGCTTTTGGTCCAGAACTTTGGAAACAGCTTTACAGTCAATCTCCTGCTGGCTTTAAACAACTTGAACCAGAAAATGGTGCATTCAACATGCCCGTCGTACCAGCTGATGTGCTTATCCACATTGCCAGTATGCGTTCTGATATTTGTTTTGCTTTAAGCCAAGCATTTTTTGAAGGTATTAAAGATAAAGTTGAGGTTCTGGATGAGCGTGTTTGTTTCCGTTACTTCGATGGTCGCGATATTACTGGCTTTATAGATGGCACTGAAAATCCTCAATTTCCAGACGACCGCGCAGAAACCGCTCTCCTCCCAGAAAGTGCTGGAGTATTTGCAGATGGTAGTTTCATCTTTGCGCAGCGCTATGCACACGACTTGGAAAAATGGAAAAAACTTAAAGTCGACGCACAAGAAAATGTCATGGGCCGTACCAAGCTTGAATCTATTGAATTAGATGATGATGTTAAACCGGAAAATGCCCATGTCGCTCGTACTGTCGTTGAAGATGATGAAGGCGAAGAAATGGAAATTTTACGTCACAGCTTACCTTACGGTGACGGTCGAGGTGATCAAGGCTTATTCTTCATTGCCTACACCAAAGACCTAAACATTATTGATGCCATGTTAAAGCGTATGTTTGGTACAAGTGGCGATGGCATTCATGACCGCTTACTGCACTTCGTGACACCACTAGACGGCGCATATTACTTTGCACCAAGTGAAGAGTTGCTAGAAGAAATTTTAGAGGCTTAAAAGATAAAAAGAGGAGCTTAAGCTCCTCTTTTTATATTCTCATTCTTAGAAAGGAATACGTTTATATTTACGGTATTCTGGTTTCCAGAACGATTGATCAATCTTCTGCTTAAGCAAATCATCACTAATGGTCACAGCCACACCATCTGCCATTGCAGCTTTTGCCACTTCAAATGCAATCACTTTAGACACTTGTTGAATTTCACCTAAAGGTGGCAATAAATCCGCTTGTGGATCTTTCAACAACGGTGAACAGTCTGCTAAAGCACTACTTGATGCCATAAGCATGTTTTCTGTAACACGTTTAGCACCTGATGCTACTACACCTAAACCAATACCAGGGAAAATGTATGAGTTATTGCACTGCGAAATATTGTAAAGCTTGCCGTGATGATTTACAGGTGCAAATGGGCTACCCGTTGCAATTAATGCTTTACCTTCAGTCCACTCCACAATATCAGCTGGTACAGCTTCCACACGTGAAGTCGGGTTAGATAACGGCATCACAATTGGTCGTTCACAATTGGCAGCCATGGTCTTAATAATTTCTTCGGTGAATAAACCTGGCTGACCAGAAACACCGATTAACACTGTAGGCTTGGCATTTTTAACAAAATCAAGTAACGAAATTACTTCTTCAATGTTGCCCCACTGATCTACTACTTCAGCTTTTTGAGCTAATTTACGTTGGAACTCTAATAAGTTCGGCTGGTTTTCAGTGATTAAACCAAAACGATCTACCATGTAAACACGAGCACGTGCTTCAGCATCGGTTAGACCTTCTGAAACCATTTGCGCAACGATTTGCTCTGCAATACCACAACCCGCTGAACCCGCACCTAAGAAAGCAATTTTCTGATCTTTTAATTGTTTACCTGCTGCACGGCTTGCAGCAATCAAACTACCAACAGAAACCGCTGCTGTTCCTTGAATATCATCATTGAAACAACAAATTTTATCGCGATATTTTTCTAATAATGGCATCGCATTTTTTTGTGCGAAATCTTCAAACTGGATGAGTGCTTTTGGCCAACGACGTTTTACAGCTTCAATCACCATATCTACAAATTCATAATACTCATCACCACTAATACGTGGTTGACGCCATCCCATGTAGATCGGGTCATTTAATAATTGAGGGTTATTCGTCCCTACATCGATTGTGATTGGCAATGTGTATGCAGGGCTAATACCACCACATGCGGTATAAAGCGAAAGTTTTCCAATTGGAATACCCATACCGCCAATGCCTTGGTCACCAAGACCTAAAATACGTTCACCATCCGTAATTACGATGACTTTAACGTTGTTTTTATTAACATTCTGCAAAATATCATCAATCACATCGCGATCTGGATATGAAATAAAAACACCACGATGACGGCGATAGATATCAGAGAAACGTTGACATGCCTCACCTACGGTTGGTGTGTAAATAATTGGCATCATCTCTTCAAGATGATTTTCAATTAAATGGTAGAACAGAGTTTCGTTGGTATCTTGGATATTACGTAAATAGATGTGCTTATTAATATCATCATTGAAAGCGCAATATTGCTGATAAGAGCGTTGGCTTTGCTCTTCGATAGTTTCAATAATATGTGGAAGTAACCCATGTAAGTTAAAGTTACTTCTTTCTTCTTGAGTGAAAGCGGACCCTTTATTCAAAAGGGGTAACTCTAAAAGTGTATAGCCTGCATAAGGGATATAAAGGGGATGTTTACTTGGGTGACCTGATATCATTGCCTATCTCATTTTCCAGCTTAGAACTCCGAAAAGTACAGTTCAGCACTCTCTAAAGCTCGTTGTATGCGTAAGCTTAAGACTATTTAATACAAAATAGGTATTTTAAACCGTGATATTGAAATTGAATACTATTTAGAAAAAACATACAACAAAATTAATATTAAAAATTAATTACTTACATTTTTCATCTTTTTTAAAATTATTCTTAATTAACTCTATATCTGACTTAAAATCTTATATTTTCTTACTAGCTTACATTTTCATAAAAAATACCAAGTGTTTTACTACCTTATAATTTAAAAAATATTGCCTACAAAGCCTGTATTTACGTATTTTCAGAATTGAATCACATTCATTTTTTAATATTTACAAAAAAAATAGTTATACGGAACTTCAAGAAAGAAATTAAATGAAAGCGTTAAATGCACTCCCCTAACTCATAGGAAATTTGCTATATTTGACGTTTTTCTGCGACATCTATTTTCGATTGATATGAATACGGCAATACAAGCAGCTCTCGACCATGCAGTGCAAACCCTTCAGCAAGAAGGTGTGCTTCCTTCGGATTGGAATAATTCAAGCAATTTAACGCGCACCAAAGACCGAAGCCATGGCGACTTTGCTTCTAATATTGCCATGATTGGCTCTAAAGCTGCTGGTATGAAACCACGCGATTTAGCTGAGAAAATTCTAGCAGCATTACCAGAAGTTGCAGACATCAGCAAAGCTGAAATCGCAGGTCCTGGTTTTATCAATTTCTTTTTAAATGCAGACCAACGTTTTGCGATTCTTGACCAAATTCAAGCTCAAAAAGAAAGCTTTGGTCGTAGCCAATCAAATGCAGCTAAAAAGATTCAAGTTGAATTTGTTTCAGCAAACCCGACATCTAGCCTACACGTAGGTCACGGTCGCGGTGCTGCTTATGGTATGACTGTTGCAAACTTACTTGAAGCAACAGGTGCTAAAGTTGATCGCGAATATTATGTAAATGATGCTGGCCGTCAAATGGATATTTTGGCGACTTCTACCTATTTACGTTATTTAGAATTATTGGGTCAAAATCTTGTATTCCCAAAAAATGCTTATCAAGGCGACTATGTTAAAGAGATCGCCCAAAGCATTATCGACAAAGATAACAATGCATATGTTCGTGATGTAGCAGACGTCTATAAAGATGTACCAGAAGATGTGCAATATGCTGAAGAGCTAGATAGCGAAGGCAACAAAGTCGTATTATCTGGCGACAAAGAAAAACACATTGATGGTCTTATTGCCAACTCACAACAATTATTAGGTGAAGGCTACCGTGTTTTCCATCAAGCAGCTCTTCATGCCATTTTAGATGACATTAAAGATGACCTTGCTGACTTCGGTGTAACCTTTAACCAATGGTTTAGCGAAGCGTCTCTTAGCGCAAAAATTGACGAAGCGTTGGAAACACTTGATCAACGTGGCTTCTTATATGAAAAAGATGGCAACATCTGGTTTAAATCGACTGAATTTGGCGATGAAAAAGACCGTGTTGTTAAACGTCGTAATGGTCAAACGACTTACTTTGCATCTGACATTGCATATCACTTAAATAAACTACAACGTGGTTATACTGACCTTGTTGATATTTGGGGTTCTGACCACCACGGTTATATCTCTCGCGTAAAAGCTGCGATTGATGCAATGGGTTATGACTCGAAAAAATTAACTGTTCTTTTAGTTCAGTTCGTAAGTTTATGGCGCGGTGGTGAGATGGTTCAAATGTCATCTCGTTCGGGTCAGTTCGTGACTTTACGCGACTTACGTAAAGAAGTTGGTAACGATGCTGCACGTTTTTATTATGTAATGCGTAAGAGCGAACAACACATTGACTTTGACCTTGACCTTGCTGTGTCACAAAGTAAAGATAATGCGGTGTATTATATTCAATATGCTCATGCACGTATTTGCCGCATGTTAGAAAAAGCAACAAGCACTGGCTTACAATTTGAAGTAAGTGCAGCTCGTTCACATGCTGCGCGCTTGTCACTTGATGCAGAAACTGAAATTCTTGCTAAACTAGCTGCATATCCAGACGTTGTATTACGTGCTGCTAATGCGTATGAACCACATCAAGTAGGTAACTACTTAAAAGAATTAGCTGCGCTATTCCACGGTTGGTACAATGAGCATAAAGTTCTAAGTGATGATGCTGAACTTACACAAGCACGCTTATTACTTTCAATCAACGTACAACAAGTACTGCGCAATGGCTTAGAATTACTCGGTGTTTCTGCACCTGAAGCCATGTAAGTTCATGTTGGGGTATTTGGCAAAGTCATATACCCCTTCGTGTTGCAAGAAATAACGCTTTGTAAGGTCTTCACCTATACAAAGCGATGTTTTAAAGTAAACGAGAACTAAACTCGAAATAAAACAAACAAAAGACAGAGGAATAATCCACGTGTTTGGCAAAACGCAACGCGGTGTATCTGAAAGACCTAATAAGCCTAAAAAGCCTTTAATTCCTAAATGGTTAGGGACACTTGTCGCTATTTTAGCGGTCTTATGTATCGCAGTAGTGCTCATGCTTTGGAAACCGTGGCAACCTGTTTCTTCAAAAAACCAGATTACTTCTGACCACTACAAAGAAGAAGAAACCAATAAAGATTACCGTTTTTACGATTTATTACCTCAACAGCAAGTTACCCCTATTCCGGAACAGGCTATTCCAGAAAGTAAAAACCAAGGTACTGCTATGATTGTTGAGGCACCTAGTACTGCTCAACCTGCTGCATCAGAATCTGTTGCTAATACTGATGACAATACTGACTCTACAGCTGCTGCACCTCAACAACCAAATTATATTTTACAAGTTCGTAGCTATGCTGACCCAGATCAAGCAGATGCTCGACGTGCAGAGATCATTTTAAATGGCTTATCAGCTGATGTAATTAAAAGCTCTGAAAATGGAAAGACTTGGTACCGTGTTATTTCTGGCCCATACGATACCCAAGAAGCTGCTCTTGCTGCTCAGCAAACCTTACAGCATAGCGGCATTGACTCTATCGTAATTAAACGCAAATAAAGATTAAGTAATAAAAAAGGAACAAGTATTTGTTCCTTTTCTTTTATATATCAGCACAATTTCTTTCGTTTGACCCCAAACCTTTCTGTCTTGCTTTTTGAAATGCTGGTCTTTGCTGAATCCGATGCAAAAATGCCTGAATATGCGGATATTTGCCTTGAAGACGGGACTGTAGAGCCTCTAATGGAAAGCTCATTTGAATATCGGCAAATGAAAAATCCCCTGCAAAATACTCATGCTCAGACAAGTAGTTTTCTAAAAAACTAATATGATCTTTCATACGTGGACGAACAAAATTTGCTTTAACCCCTTCTATAATTTTCTTTGCTACAGGTTGAATTAACCAAGGTACATGTTTATTCACGTTATTCATCACTAGAGTCATGACCAATAAGGGCATAAGTGACCCTTCGGCATAGTGCATCCAGTAAATATACTGCTGCAAATCCTGAGCTTGCTTAGGTTTAAACTGCTGATTTTGATCATAACGTTGCTGCAAATACTCTAAAATAACAGCTGATTCTGCAATAACTTGCTCATCGTCTGTCAAAATTGGCGCCTTGCCGAGCGGGTGGATACATTTCAAAGTTTCTGGTGCTGAATAGTTGGGAAGACGTTGATAATAATGAATATCATAATCTAAGCCTAACTCTTCTAAAGCCCATAAAATCCGAAACGATCGCGAACATTCCAGGTGGTGTACACTAATCATGATACTGCCTACTTTTATTTTTCTTTTTTACATAAAAAACAGCATGTGAACATGCTGTTTTATTCCATTTGTGGGATGGATATAAAATCATCCACCGCAACAAAATAGCATTTTTATGCTGTAACAAGCACAGTATGAATGTCTAAACTACGTAACAAAGTTTTAGTTACTGGCGTTTTACTACATACCGTTAAGATTTTTTGTTGAAGCTCTTCGTTCGGCAACTCTTTAAAAACAATACGACGCTCGATATGTTCTTCATGCTCACGATTGGTATGAAAATCAATTTCAACCGAAAACTCACCAAAGTCATAATCTTTATGCTTTGCATACATTCTTAAAGTAATGAGTGTACAAGCTGCCAGACTTCCAGTCAGCAAATCATAAGGTGCTGGACCTTGATCATGACCTTCTAACTTTTCTGGCTCATCACAAAAGTATTGATGGCGGCCACTGGTAATCTCACCCTTCCACTGTTCAGCAAGTGGCTTTGCTTTACTGCTCGCGATTACTGCTGTCATTTTGATGCTCTCATTTGATCTGGAAGAACTGGGGCTTCTAAACGTGCGCCAACATAATCGGGAATTTCGCCAAAACGTACATCATGATTAATCCACTGCTCACGCGCTTCTTTTAAATCATCCATAGTACGTGCTACAAAGTTCCACCATAATAAGATTGGAGTTTCAAAAGGTTCACCACCAATTAATAACACACGGTTCCCTTTCTTTACTTCAATCTCAATTTCACTTAAACCCGTATCTAATACCACCATATTGTCAGCAGTAAGTTCATGCCCATTCACATGAGCAACTCCATCTAATGCCATAAAACCATATTCAAACTCAGGATTTAATGGAATACGTGTTTTAGTATCACGAGTAGCAATTAAATCAACACCTATTAATGGTGTATGCACCACGACTGGAGAAGTCGTCTCTAAATATTTACCCACAAGTACAGTAAATTCTAGACCATCTTTTTCAACAACAGGCAACTCAGGATAATGTTCAAATTTCGGATCCATATTGCGCTTATGATCAGGTAAAGCAATCCAGAGCTGCGCAGCATGCATTTGGGTTTCAGTATCAGGTGCAACTTCTGTATGAGAGATACCATGACCGGCTGTCATTAAATTAACTTGTTTAGGACGAATTAATTGTTTTGAACCTAAGCTATCGGTATGCATCATGGTGCCTTCAATCATCCACGTGAAGGTTTGCAAACCAATATGCGGGTGCGGACCCACATCTAAACCATTACCTGCAGGAAATGTTACCGGGCCTGCATGATCCAGAAAACACCACGCCCCAATCATTCGCTTTTGTCGGCTAGGTAAAGCCCGCTTAATCACCGTCCCCTGTCCAATTTCAGCAGAGCGAATTGGAAATTCCTGAATGAATTGATTGGCAAATTTCTCGCAATCCTTTGAATCAGAAATATCGTAATCGTTATTATTGCTCATGATATTACTCTCTTTTACCTATGCTTTTGCAATGAGTTGTTATACTGATCTTAACAATACACTTATTATTCAATATAGTCTTTTAGTAATACACAGGGTCTTATGAATGAGACAATCGATTTTTAATTATAAAATAGAAAATAATTAAAGCTGCTTTAAGCAGCTTAAGATGATTGAGTTTTAACGAGCTGTTTTAGATTTTTCATAAATTGCCCGAACTGGGGAAAGAACTCTTGAAACAGTGGATGGTCCCGATTTTCCAACATGACTTCACTAAAAAGTTTTAGACCAACTCCAAAAGATTTCGTAGTTTGATCATCGAAAAATTCTGCGTTCTTTAACTTTTCAACAATCTCAAAAATGTCATCATGATTACCAGTATAGAACTCGAGCCTTTCCATATAGTTAGAAACTTCGCCTTTGGCATCTTTTAAATGTTGTACAGTAACGTGATATTGATGCTGTTTCATATATAAATTCTCTATTAAAAATTAATGGTTTTGGATAATTTCAATCTGCTTCAAGTCAACTTGAAATTGAGTAAATACAGATTGCAAACTCGCTAGAAATTGTTCTTGTTTCGCTTGTGTCAACTCTGCACAATAAATTTGTAGAAGTTGATTATTGGCTAACTCTGATAAATTAAATTTCGCTTCACCACGCTGAAATTGAGTATTTGAGATTAGGCCTGCTCCTTCCAAATCACTGACCACCCGATAAACTGTTGCCAAGCTCAACTTCTGTTTTTGGATATAGAGCTTTTGATAAATCTGTTTAACCGTTAAATCTTCCGCTTGCTCCTGAATTAAAGATAAAACAACAAGTCTTGGATGAGTGACTTTTAGGCCCGCTTCTTTGATTTTTTGCTGTAGCTCTAGCATGGCTTATCTCAACTTATAGACGCCCGATTGCAACCGCAGCCTGATCAATTTTTTCGGCAATTTGATAGATCTGCTCTTGCTTCAAGTCAGTAGTATTCAATTTCAAACGTAAGGCTGTTTTCAAATTTTCCATGGCGCGGTGAATTTCAATTAATTGATCATTACTGTGAATTTCACGTCTTAAGCGTAATTTTTCTAACAGCGCATTTAACTTATCTTTTTGTTCAGTTAAATAAGCCTCACCAAACTCCGTAATTTGATATTGCTTACGCTCTATATCTAACAAGTTAATTAGGTTCATTTCTTCCAGACTGGTTAAAGTCGGATAAATTGTTCCTGCACTTGGGGTATAGCCATCGCCTACCAAATCACTGATTTCTTTAATAATTTCATAACCATGCTTAGGACTTTGCTGAATAAGATGGAGGACTAAAAGTTTAATTCGTCCAGCTTCAAAAAGTCTTCCACGGCGTCCTGAACGGTGATGGCCGTGATGATGGTCATTATGTTCAGCATGATGATGTTCTGATTGTTGTCTCATCTTTGAAGGTTCTCTAATATGCTTAATTTATAATTATTAAGATATATCTTAATATATCTTTTATCAAGTATAAGTAATAATATACGATCTATTGTATTGATAGTTATCAAGATTAATTTTTAGCTAAAAGTTAAGCAATAAAAAAAGAGTGCCTAAGCATCTTACTAGCTAGTTTTCTGAGAAGAAGTTTAAGCTGACGAAAGAAAATAATATTTAGGATGAATTTCTTATAAAATGTAATATGTTAATTTTTCTTTTTAATCATAAATAATATGCACTTGTGTTATTTAAGCGATTTAACATTAGCAGATGCCTCTAATTTAGTTAGACTTTATACAAATGATACGACTAGAAAGTATTTAGGTGGACCCTTGGAAGTATCTCTAGCTCAAACGCGAGCACATACTGATATTAATACTCCAAGTAAATTACCTATTTGGGCAATTCGATCTTCTACTGATCATAATTTTCTAGGAATTATATCTCTGGATACTCATCATGACGGCTCAGATATCGAAGTATCATATGAATTGCTGCCGGAATATATGGGATATGGATATGCAACTCAAGCACTTGAATTTGTTTTAAATTATTCATTTAATGAATTAAATCTTAAGAAAGTAATAGCTGAGACTCAAACACAGAACAAAGCATCAATCAAATTACTAGAACGTGTTGGAATGGTTTTTGAGAAATCAGTAGAACGTTTTGGTTCAAATCAAAGTATTTTTTTTATTACTAATCATCAGTATATCGATAAACATAAATAATGCTTTTATCAATAGACATAAAAAAGGCAGGATTAAATCCTGCCTTTTCATTTGCTTATTCCCACTCAATCGTTGCTGGTGGTTTAGATGACACGTCGTATACCACACGTGATACATCTTTAATTTCATTCATAATACGCGTTGAGATTTTATCAACCAATTCGTATGGTAAATGTGCAAAACGAGCTGTCATAAAGTCAACTGTTTCAACTGCACGAAGTGCAATCACCCAAGCATAACGACGGCCATCACCTACTACACCAACTGACTTAACAGGTTGGAACACAGCAAACGCTTGAGCAGTTTTATCATACCAACCACTGTCACGAAGCTCTTGCATGAAGATGTCATCAGCAAGACGAAGAATATCTGCATATTCTTTTTTCACTTCACCCAAAATACGAACACCTAAACCTGGACCTGGGAATGGATGACGGTAGATCATGCTATGCGGTAAACCAAGTGTAGTACCTAATTTACGTACTTCATCTTTAAACAAGTCACGTAAAGGTTCAACCAATTCAAATGCTAAATCGTCTGGTAAACCACCCACATTGTGGTGAGATTTAATAACGTGTGCTTTACCTTGTTTGCTTGCAGCAGATTCAATTACGTCTGGGTAAATCGTACCTTGCGCCAAGAATTTCACGCCATCAAGTTTACGTGCTTCTTCAGCAAATACTTCGATAAATTCACGGCCAATGATCTTACGTTTTTTCTCTGGATCAACTTCACCAGCCAATGCATTTAAGAAACGTTGTTCAGCATCTGCACGAATTACACGGATACCCATGTTTTCGGCAAACATTTGCATCACTTGGTCACCTTCGTTTAAACGAAGTAAACCGTTATCAACAAATACACATGTTAACTGATCGCCAATTGCTTTGTGCAAAAGTGCAGCAACCACAGATGAGTCAACACCACCAGAAAGACCCAAAAGAACCTTTTCATTACCGATTTGTTCACGTAATTGTTCTACACGTAAATCGATAATGTGTTCAGGTGTCCAAAGGCCACCACATCCACAAATTTTATGAACGAAGTTTGCAAGTAACTCTTCACCTTTTGCCGTGTGCGTTACTTCTGGGTGGAATTGCACGCCATAGAAACGACGTGCTTCATCACTTACAGCAGCAACTGGACAACTTGGTGTGCTTGCAGTAATTGTAAAACCTTCTGGAATTTTGCTCACTTTGTCGCCGTGGCTCATCCAAACGTGTAACTGGTTTTCGCGGTCTTGTAAGTTGCCAATAAGTTGGTCACGTTTAACGATATCAACTTCGGCATAACCAAACTCATGTACAGTACCCGGCTCAACTTTACCGCCTAACTGTTCAGACATGGTTTGTAAACCATAGCAAATACCCAATACTGGAACACCTAATTCAAACACCACTTGCGGTGCTCGCGGGCTGCCCTCTTCATGCACACTCTCAGGTCCACCTGATAAAATGATACCGTTTGGCTTAAAAGCACGGATGTCTTCTTCAGACATATCAAAGGCATACATTTCAGAGTAAACACCAGCTTCACGTACACGACGTGCAATGAGCTGACTATATTGAGAGCCGAAATCCAGGATCAGGATACGATCTTCAGTAATTTGAGTATTGGTAGTCATGACAAACCACTAAATGGCAAAAGAATTAAGCGCGCCATTTTAACATTTTTCACGCTTCGGCGCACCGCAAATCATCATATATCTTATTTTTTTCATATCAGAATCATTTCTATATTGGGATTGATCAATATAAATTAAAATTTATTGATATTTATCAATATACTGTATACCCCTTAAAAACTTCATACACATTGATAAATTCATCACATTCTATGCAACATCGTCGTGAATTTGATGTTAAGATGACCCGATAAAACAGGCATTACCATGGAAAGGTAAATACCATTAGCGATATTTGTCTGTCCTTGAACAGTTATCCGTTTTTTTATGGCTTGTTGCCCCATATCAAAATCAATAGAAATCTAAGGAACAACAATGCTTCAAACTATGATTGCAGATTTCCAGCAACATTTTTGGTTGTATGTCTCTATTCCTTTCATGAGTGGTTTAATTGGCTATGTCACTAAAGTGATTGCCATTCAAATGATGTTCTCACCACTTGAATTTAAAGGTATTAAACCGTTTTTTGGCTGGCAAGGTATCGTGCCTCGTAAAGCTGAAAAAATGGCAACCATTGCTGTTGAACTCATGACAGCCAAGCTGATTAAACCCGAAGAAATTTTTGCGCGCCTTGACCCAAAGCGTATTGCCAAAGAAATTGAAAAACCATTAATGGCAGCAGCAGAAGATATTACGCGTGAAGTCGCGCAAGAGTATCAACCCGGTTTATGGGAAGGTATGCCTGAGTTTGCCCGCCAAAGACTGATCCGTAGAGTGCAATCAAAAGCACCGGAAATTGTCGAGCACATCATGAGTGAAGTGCAACGTGACGTAAATCGATATTTTGATATTAAGCATTTGGTGATTAGCAACTTGCTTAAAGATAAACGTCTACTCAACAATATTTTTAAGCGTGTAGGCAAACAAGAATTTAAATTCTTCAGTAACGTTGGTTTTGTATTCGGTTTTGGAATTGGTGTAATCCAAATGTTGTGCTGGATTATTACTCAAGGCAAATACCCTTGGATGCTACCGCTATTTGGTGGATTTGTAGGATTCTTTAGTGACTGGATTGCTCTACAAATGATGTTTAGACCGCTCTATCCGAAAAAGATATTGGGCTATACATGGCAAGGTCTATTTATTAAACGTCAAAATGAAGTAGCGGCTGACTACGCAGCCTTAATTTCCAAACAGCTTTTAACTTCACGTCATATGATGGAAGAGTTGTTTTCAGGTACTCACTCTGCACGTGTAATTGAGTTGGTTAACCGCCATGTTAAACAGGAAATTGACATGCAAGCAGGTGTAATTCGCCCACTTGTTGTATACGCGATTGGCGGCGAAAAATACCAGAATATGAAAACACAGGTTGCAGAACGTATTATGCAACAGCTGCCAGAGACCATGAAATATGTTGAGTCGTATGCAGAAGATGCGATGAATATTCGCAGTACTTTAATTGAACGTATGCAAAAATTAACACCATCCGAATTTGAAGGCATGTTACGTCCTGCGTTCAAAGAAGATGAGTGGGCACTCATTGCAGTAGGCGCCGTACTTGGTTTTGTTGTTGGGGAATTACAAATCCAGTTTATGCTCTAATTTTTAAATATAAAAAAACCGGATGAATTGCTCATCCGGTTTTATTTTGTCTTGAATATTATTTTTCAATTGCATGGTCTAAGCTAATACGTCCAGCGCCATGAAGCATCAAGAAGAACAAACCACCTGCCATTGCAAAGTTTTTCATAAAATGGATGCCATTATTATATTGCGCTGCTGCATCAGCACCACCTTGGTGAAACAAGAATGCAGTCAAGATACTAAAGATTCCTAGACCAAAAGCTGCAAAACGCGCTTGGAAACCAAATAACAAAGCTAAACCACCACCGAACTCAACCAAAATGACTAATGGTAGAATTCCACCTGGAACACCCATAGCTTCCATATAACCTACTGTTGCTGCATAACCGGTAATTTTCCCCCAACCAGCAACAAGAAAGATGTAAGCGATAAGAAGACGAGCAACAAGGCTAATGAAACTATCCGCGCCTGGTTGCGTTACGATATTTTTGACCACCACATTTGGATTAAACATACAGCCACCTTTATTTAAATGCTTATTTGTTGATGAACTCATTCTAGGTTTGGGACATTGATAATTAAATACTCAAAATCCATATATATCGTTGCACAAATAGGATGATCAATTTGTATATTTTTGATGTTTTATACTGACTTTCGATAGGCTCACTGCTACGATTTGAGCACGGTTTACCACTTAGTCATCTCATGGAACTTCTTGATTTTATTCTACACGTTGACCAGCATCTCGCCGAATTTATTACAAATTACGGAGTCTGGATTTATGGCATTTTATTTTTAATTATTTTTGTCGAAACCGGTCTAGTGGTCATGCCGTTCTTACCGGGAGATAGTTTATTGTTTGCAGCAGGTGCTTTAGCGGCATCTACGGGTAAGATGGATCCATGGTTACTGGGTGCTCTACTTTTTATTGCAGCAGTTTTAGGCGACACTGTGAACTATCATATTGGTCGTTTTATCGGTCCACGTGTGTTTGAAATGAATTCCCGACTCATTAACAAACAGCATTTAACCAAAACTCAAGAATTCTTTGCCCGTCATGGTGGCAAAACAATTATTTTTGCTCGTTTTATTCCATTTGCCCGCACCTTCGCCCCTTTTGTTGCCGGTGCTGGTAGTATGAATTATAAGTTTTTCCTGACATACAACCTAATTGGAGCATTCTGTTGGGTGGCTTCTTTTGTAACGTTAGGGTATTTATTTGGAAATATGCCAGTTGTGAAAGATAACTTTACCCATCTTATTTTCGGCATCATTATTATTAGTGTTTTACCAGGTATTATTGGATTTATCCGCGAAAAATTAAAGAACCGTAAAGCTAACGTTTAAGGGTTCCTTTAGAAGAAACGAAATACCACCGGAAGCATACACAAAATAAGTAACATGGCCGATCCTTTATATAAATGATCGGCTTTTATTTTTTGCATTGAACCCGTTAATAAAGCACGTCCAAAAATCATCCAGAAACTCGCAGCAGGAATAAGGGTCAAAGTAAAAGCAGCAAAGACCATAAGAAAATTTTCGGGCGAATTCCATGTTTCAGCTGGGAAAATACCAGCTGCAAACAGTAAGGACTTAGGATTCTTTAAAGTTGAGAAGAATAGTTGACGTGGGCGAATATTGCGATGGTTCTGGCTAAACTGTTGTAAATGTGTGGTTTTCCATAAACGGAATGCCATCCAGAATACATATAACACACTCGTAATATGCAAAATGAGTAGCAGCGCTGGCCAGACTGGAGCTGCTAAATGAATAAACACGGCCCAAAAGCTGATGCCATAGGCATAGCCTAACCATTGCATTGGAATAAGCCAGAATGTTTTAGATAAACCTTGTGAGTGAGCTGCGGTTGCAAGTAATGCATTTGTCGGACCAGGGATAAGCAAAACAGCCAACATTGCTAATACAAAAAACCAGCTTTCAATCATAAAGTTTCCACATTGATAAAGATGCGGCAACCTTAAACGAAATAGGCAAAATATAGCAAGTTTAGTGAGTATATTGACTAGAAAAAATACAGCCACTTTAAAGTTATATTTTAAAAAAGCTTTTGATTTATATTGATTTTATTATGAAACATTTTGCTAAACTTTATTCATCACAATATGCTTTGATTAGCATATTGTGATTCAAAATTGACTATTATTTCACCTTTTTACGAACAATAATTGGACAATTCTTAAACTGAGCAGCCTGAACAATTGCCTCTTGTTGACCCATTACACGTGAAAGTTCAGTGTTCTTGGTTGAAGAAGATTGCCCCATGTTGACAGAGATGGATGGACCGAATCCCCAACCGCCTCGTCCCCAGCCGCCACCCAGTCCAACGCCAACGCCCATACCTGTACTTTTTGGAGTCTGTACACCATTGTCGATATATTGTTGAATACGGTTATATTCACTTTGCAGTTGTTGGCAACTCAAAGATTGATACTGTGTCGGAGACACATAAGTCGGTTTTACCGTCGTGGCACAAGCGCCCAATAGTAAAGTGGCTGCTGCCAAAGGCACAAGATATAAGCCTTTCATCATTTTTCTCTTATCGTTTTGGTTCAATTTCGCTGAACAATGCCTCATAAGATTGAGTCAATTTATGTTCTGGCGCCAAGTGAGCCAAAGGTAAATTTTTCTGATGTGATTCTTTCATTAAAATTGATGGTGGTAACATGCTATTAAGTACAGGTAAACCTTCATCTTTTAACTGTTGAACCACTTCCCGCGGTAGTTTTGCTTGGGACTGGAACTGATTCACCACAATTCCCTCAATTTCCAAGCGGTCATTATGATCATCTTGCGTTTCGAGAACATTTTCAATCAATGTTTGTAACGCACGTTTTGAAAATACATCACAGTCGAAAGGAATCAGAACTTTATCTGCAGCAATTAAAGCAGACAAGGTAAAAAAATTAAAAGCTGGTGGTGTATCAATATAAATGCGGTCATATCGTCCAATTAAGCTTTGAATTGAATCACGTAATTTATAAATTTTATGTTTGCTTTCAAGTGCATGTTCAAGAGCACCGAGCGTAGGGCTAGCCGGAAGCACATCTAGTTTTGCAAAAGATGTTGAGTGTACAAAACTGTCGAGATCTTTATTACGAGGGGCTTTTAAAATTGAGCCTATAGCATTACCAATTAGACCTTTTTGTTGATTATTCCCCAGCACATCTTCAAAGAAGTTTTCAATATTTGGTTCTAAAACTGCTTTATCAGCAGCGTATGTTGCCTCTTCACCTAAAAGGTATTGGCTAGAGTTGGCTTGAGGATCAAGGTCGATCACCAAGGTCCTTAAGCCATGTTTGGCACTAATTGCAGCCAAATTTACAGTAATACTTGATTTCCCTACACCGCCTTTTTGGTTAAACACCACACGAGTTAACATGTTTCCCTCTACATATTTTTTTACTGTATGCAGTTTAACCTAGAGCTTAAGCAAAAAGGCAAAGAATGTAGAACAATTAAGCAAAAACCGGTTTCACGATGACCAAAATAATAATGGCAACAAATGCGATTGCACTAATAACCAAACCCGCACGGCGCTGGGCTAATAAAATAGTGTCATCCTTTTTAAAGGCTTTCATTAATGATGATAAGAGCACTAAAAATAAGATAATTTTAGCGTAAAACCACGGCTGGACCTGAAAGTTCTTCATTACCAGTAAAATCGCACCAGTAATAAAAACGACTGTAAAAGATAGATGCTGTAAAGCAACTAACGCTTTACGCCCTGCTGGGTTAAGTTGTTGACCTTGTACACCAATAAACAGTGTAGAAGCGCGTAATACAAAAACCATAAGTGCGGCTGCTACCGCAGTCATATGAATAATTTTAGTGAGTAAATGTGCGTCCATAAACTAAGCCCTTAGCTCTTAGGTGCATGTGCACATTCTGGACTCGCTGGCGCTTGACCTTGCCACTCACTTGGTAAATAAGCGTGAATTGCTAAAGCATGGATTTGTCCCGGATTCATTAAATCAGAAGCCAAGGCATAAACTTTTTGATGACGTTGAACCAAACGCAAGCCGTTAAACTCTTCACTCACCACAATCACTTTAAAATGTGATTCTTTACCTGGAAAATATCCACCGTGGCCAGCAGACTCATTAATGACTTCTAAATGGCTAGGTGCAAGGGTTTGTAACCGTTCAATCAACTGTTGTTCAAGGCTCATAGCTTTTCCTTTTACGATTATTCGTATATTTAGACCTAGTATACCCTGTCTACACACAAACAAAAGTTGCTCTTGTACGCTTTGACTTCAAACAAAATGTCTATTTATTCGGCAACTTATCAATAAAAACGGCTCTAAATACTCATTTCTGTTTTTATTTTATGCAATCAGCATAATTATTTGCATAAAGTTGTTGACCCTTGTTTTGCTTAATGTATTATAAGCGGCACGCGGGAATAGCTCAGTTGGTAGAGCATAACCTTGCCAAGGTTGGGGTCGCGAGTTCGAGTCTCGTTTCCCGCTCCAAATTGGTTTTTTTTGAGAAAGTTTTAGTAAAAACTGCTCATATATGCGGGAATAGCTCAGTTGGTAGAGCATAACCTTGCCAAGGTTGGGGTCGCGAGTTCGAGTCTCGTTTCCCGCTCCAAATTTAAAAAGCCCTAGTCAAAAGACTGGGGCTTTTTTCTTTTTATCGATCCTTATTTTTTACTTTATCAATTCACAGCATAACTTACTGAGAAGAACCTGGTTCAAGTCCAACGA
Organism: Acinetobacter nosocomialis; assembly: GCF_041021905.1. NCBI lineage: Bacteria > Pseudomonadati > Pseudomonadota > Gammaproteobacteria > Moraxellales > Moraxellaceae > Acinetobacter > Acinetobacter nosocomialis. The sequence goes on along the minus strand of NZ_CP157432.1, from coordinate 153,768 downwards.
AAGTCTTTCTAGCTTCTACCCGATTCACCTTTTTAAATTGCCAGTTACATCCATTTAATTATATTTACAAGGTGTCGGCTTCATTGGATGCATAGATATACACGGCAATAATTGGAAACAGTCCATATTAAAGCGTTCTATATGGTGGCTCTGCTGTAAACATATGGAAAAGATAAAATTGCAGTCATAGATATAACTTTGAAAATAATAATGTTCTGTTTTTTGAGCATTATGAGTTGCATCAAAAAACTTTATATGTTCAGAAAAGATACGGAAATTCAGCTTCTTTAAATGGCTACTCATTCCTTGACCAGTACATTTAATATAGGCTTCTTTCAAGGTCCATATTTGAAAAAACCGCTGATATACGCTGAATGGGTCAATCGGTTCATTTTCCTGAATCCACTCTATTTCACTTAGGTCTAAAACGCTATCAACCCGCTTCCATTGGAACTCTCGATTCACTCGTTCAACATCAATACCGATTTCCCCTTCTTCAGTCACAGCAAGGACAATAACGTCCGCTGAATGACTAAGATTAAAATAAATCGTCTTACTACCTTGTATAAAAGGTTTGCCGTTCGGTTGTAATTGAATATTGACTTGATGGGCTGAAATACCCAGCTTATCTGCTAGAACAGACTTCGTTAAGACACGAGAAATTAAGAAAAGACGCGCTGCCTGAGGAAGATATTGATCATATCTCAACTTTTCTGCGGCATTGAGAAAGCTGAGATAATGACTCAATATGAGATGGTTATCTGGTACCCGTGAAACTGGGCAAATATAAACCTGCACTTGAGGTATATCAGACATCACTAAGTTGTGCTGTAGTACTGATATACTTTGTCAGAACTGGTGTGAGGTAATCATAAACCGCTTCTACATGGGTAATGTGTGGATTATGACCTGCGCCAGCAATGATATGTACAGGAATATCAGGACTTATTGGGGTAACAATTGGATTTTTCTCTCCAATAATAATCTCGACTTTAGATCGAAGCTCATTGAGCAGAGTAGTTTGAGCGGCTCGTTGCTGTGGCAAATTAACGAGATGCATATACTCGCTAATATGCTTAGATACTGGTACACGGCATAATGAATCCATCGCATAGCCCACTGACGGATTTTTTTGTCCATCTGGATGCAGATCTTTAGCAATGATATCTTTCGGCACAAAACGGAAAATTAAATTAGAGATGGCCTGTATTTGGAATATTTTAGCAGCCCGCGCCTGTACAAAATAAGGTGATATCAGGATAAGGCGAGCAACTTTATCTGGATATTTCTTTGCAAGATTCAATGCAAAAAGACACCCTAACGAGTGAGCAATCACAACACTATTTGGTGCTAAAAGCTTTGAAGCAACATCAATAAATTGATGGTTGTTATCTTCCATTATCTCATAACTACCCGAACGCCCAAGTCCCGGTAGATCCATCATAGCGACCTGATCATATGTAATTCTATTGATGATTGGAGACCAGCATGCGCTATCAAATGGGATTCCATGTAAAAATAATGCAGAAGCTTTTTCTGAACCAAGCGACTGTTTAATATAGGTTTCTGTCCAATATCGACTCTGATAGCTGAAACGACTCGGTGTAGCTACTTGCATATGACCAAAACGTGTGAGTACCAGACGATCAATCCAGTGAGAGAAATAAGGAGTAGTATTGATTAGATCAGCAATCCCCATCTTCGTTGCCATCATCTCTGTTTCAGCGACTTGATAGTTTTCATTAGAAATGAAAGCAAGTTGCTCTTTGGAGCTATCAAGCAATACTTCAGGTAATTTCTCGAGTAGAATTTTAGGGAGTTGCAAATGTGGTGTACTCACTCCTAAATACTCGGCAGCCAGATGGATCAGGTGATGAAATTTCGGCGTCGCAGGATCGAGCAGCATATACTCCTGAGCAATGGTTTCAGGATAAAACATGGTGCGGATTAGGAAGCTTACAATATATTGCATATTACAAAGTGGTAAGAATGTGTCACGGCCACCAGGCAGTGCCATCAGTCGTCCCTGATATAACTTACCAATCATTTCGGCAATACCAATATATTGCATATCGCCATAACGATAAAAACCATCAATAACTGTAGCAGGATGTATTGCAGTCCATGGCACATTTAAACGCTTACAAGCCTCAATGAAAGCTTGATGACCTAAAAGTTTCGAAGCCTCATAACCGCCGTATTTACGATATAAATCATCAGGTGAACCTTTCGGTGGAGAAACCATGCGATATCCACCAATCCAGATGAATCGCTCAAGCTGTTTTAATGTTGCCGCCCACTCAATCAAGGCAAGGCCTGATTTTACATTGGTAAGTTGAGCATCAGCTTTACTAATTCCCCAATTAAATGATGCAGCCAGATGATAAATAACATGGATCTTCGTTTGAGTATCCGCTAATAGAGAGTCCAGCTTAAAATCACGGCTTAAATCATATTCAACAAAAGAAATAGAGGGATCAATCAGCCCTTCTGTTGCAATGAAATCTAATAGTTTTTCTTTCTTGGTTGGAGCATTACGCAGTGCAGCGATTACTTGATGACCTTCACGTAAAAGTTCAACAATTAATCTGCTTCCAATAAAACCAGCTGCACCTGTTACTAATATAGTTTTCCGTGAAAAATTATCTTTTTTTGCTTTATTTAAATTATCCATAAATCACCTTATTAGGGATTGCGAGCTCCAGTATTACTTGAAGCGGATTATCTTAAAAATTATATCGAATCTGGGCATATACCAGACTGTTATCTCTAAATTGTCCAAACACAGTATCATTTCTGCCCCAGAAGCGATCGCCACCTGCATTCAGCTGCCAGTGATCATTGAGGTTGTAATTAATACGTACTCTTAGTAACTCATTCGGTTTGGGCGCAAAATAGAACCCTGTTACTTCTAACTTTAAATTGTCATTCAGCAGGTTAAGTGCATAGCGCAGCATAGCTCCATACTGATTTTGCTGATATTGATCACTAATTGTTTGCTGATAACGGTAAACTTCTCTCAATAATGGATCTGTCAAGCTATCGGCAGACCTTACGTCCTCTGTATGTTTGTACACACCCATTAAGCTTAGCGTAGTATTTTTTAATGACCATTCGGGTCCCATGACCACGGTTAAATTATTTTTCTTATGCGTAAGATCTTCGCTGCCATCCGAGTCAGTCTTTGTATATGCAGCTTCACCACGCCACACGATATCGTTACGGTTATAACTGAAATCAATCCCATAGACAGACATAGGATTATTTTTCAATTGTAACGTTGCTCCTGTTGGAGATAACGACTGCAATGACAGATCAGGCATGTGATCTAAACCTGAAAAATACGATGCACCTACATCTAGACCATCTACGGAATAATCCCAACGCACTGCAAACGCAGGACGGCTCTTACGGTCTATGTCATACTGAACACCAGCAATCTGACGCAATGGAATCACATCTGAACGGCTACGCGGATACCATAATGCCGTCCATTTATTAGTTCCAGATTCAGGAATATACGTCAATTTGAGTGCGTCATTTCCAAGACGTTGATCTGTCTCATCTGGCACTAGACGCGTATAGTCACGAGGCGAGAGATTATCCGTCGGGTTAATCCCATCAGCTCTCCCCCAGACCACAATCTGGCGACCAAAGTCGAAATAAAACGTTTGATCCCAGTTATAAGATGCATACAACTCACGTAAGTTGCGATTCACCTTACTCACCTGATCCGGATTTACAGTATGGTCCGTTTCGTCTCCAATATTTATATCGTAATGGATCTTAAACGCTGGGTTAAACTTAAGCGTACCATTGGACCAGAAACTTGCTTGTCCAATATTTTTTAACGAACTTAAATCACGATCTGATGACCACACATCGAGTCTGGCCGAGTTCTGGCTTACAAAACTAATTTCGCTGTCATCTGCATAAGCATGTTGCAGTAGCATAAAGCTACTACAGCATGCAAATACCCAATAGGCACCTTGCGTCATTTTTCAAGGCTCTGCGGTGAGAAAAGCTTATCGGATAAAGTTTTTTCTGCGGCAAAATCATTGACGATAACTTGCGTCATATGTTGAGTTTGCAAGTTTTTCGCCATAGATTTCATGGCCTGCCATCTTGGTTTCACTTTGCCGTAAGGACGGATATCGGTGAACTCAATGTGCTTTAACGGCTTACCTGCGGTATCCCAAATGTCGATGGTTGCTGTAACAAAGTTGTCTTTGAGTATGCACATGCGACGTTTGCTATAACCAAAGTCACTCTTCACCGTATTATTGATTGGCGTTGCTTCAATCATGTAGCAATCTTTACCATTAAATTTGCCATCTGCCAGTTTCGTGTACTTCCAGTCACTGAGCTTATAGCCAAGTACATCACCATAACTAAAATCGGTACCAATAAAAGCATCGCCCTTATTCGCTGATGCTAGTCGACGTACTTTTTTCAATGCAGGCAAATAGACAAACATGCTATCACTGCCTTTTGCATTTTCAATCAACAGTGTAGTAGTGCCTTGGACATCCGCTGGCGAGATGAACTCAGTCAAACGCATATTGTTCTGAGTATTTCCAGCAAGCTTAGTCATATTTTTAGTCATACGTACACGTTGCTCACCATTTTTAGACGTCAGAATAAATTTGGCGCTAGCAGTTGAAGACAAGAACTTAGAGGCATCATCACTACGATTAACAATGTCTTGAGCCTCATCTGCATGTGATGTTTTAGGTAGTGAAAAAGTAAGTGCCGTACCCAACAAAAGGCTTGTCACGACAGTTTGTGCAACAGGAATGCTCTTCTTATTTGAAGAAAAGATAAAACGTGGTTTTAGCATCAAAATCATTGTAGGTACCATAATTAAGGTTGCAAATACACTGAAAAGCATCGCAATCACAATAAACAGCGCTAGCCATTGATGTACGTGGAAGCCCTGTGATAAGGACAGTACACCATAACCACCAGCAACCGCAGTCGCGACGAAAAGAGAAGCCTTACCAGCTGTACTTAAGGTTTTACGAACAGCATCTTTGATATCTCCGCCTTCTTCACGCAAGATTTCACGCAAGCGATAGAGGAAGTAGATGGCGTAATCCGCACCGATACCAACAGCCATGGCCGAGATGAGAGAGTTTGGAATATTGAGGGGAATATTGAGCCAACCCATTACCCCAAAGATCGCAAGAATTGAGAATAAAAGGGGTGTCAGAACGATCAGCCCAGCTGAAAGTGAGCGGAAGACCAAAGCTGATATAAAGAAGACGGCAAATGAAATTTGTAGAATATTCATGAGTTTGCCGTGGACCATTGTTTCAGTTAAAGCAATAGTCTGAGTCACGTCACCACCAAAACTTACTACAGCTTTATCACCGAATTGACCTGCCATATAAGTTTTTAACGATTCAAGGATTTCTGTAATGCGATGATTACTACCTGTTTTCATAAGAATCGTAATCTTGGCATAGCGCTGAGTGGTATCAATGTAAGAATCAAAATCTGTCGGCTCACCAGACATTGAATACAACAGTAAATACTGAGCAACAACATCTTTGGTTGCAGGAACCTGAAATGCCTGTGGCTGATCGGCATTCATGGCCTGATTCATTCGTTTGATATAGTCCACAATAGAGATTGTTTTACCGACCTCTGGAATTGAATTCGCGAACTTTTCTGTATTATCAATTGCTTTGAGAATTTCAGGGTTTTCGATACCATCACGAACTTTAGTATCGACCATAATGTAAAGGCTATTTGTTCCACCAAGAGACTGATTCAAAAATCTGTCGTCTTGCTGCATTGGCAGGTCACGCGAGAAGAAATTTCGACTATCGTTATCTACTACAATACGGCTGGTGCCGATAGCAAGTAAGACACCTACTACCGCAATCGCAGTCATTAACATCATTCGCGGACGAACTGACAAAATAGCATCACCAATACGGTTTGGAATCCAATCCCATATCGGTAGACCTTTACGTTTGACCTTCGTAGCAGAAGGTGGTGGCAACATCGAGCGCAGTGCCGGAATAAAAGTCATCTCAATCACGAGTGTACTAATGATCCCGATCCCAGTAAAAATACCGAATGAACGAATAGTCGGAATATTGAAAGTTAACAGGGAGAAGAACCCAGCCGCTGCAATTCCGCCAGCCAATATCATAACAGGACCAACACGGACCAGAGATTGAACAACAGCTTCACTATTGGCAGCTTTAGGCTCCATCCCTTGAGCAAGCAAACGGTCAAAGTCTTCGTAGTACCGCTTTAACAACTGTACGGCATGACCTGCTGCGATGGCCAAAATCAAAATTGGTGTAGGCGAGTTAAAAATATCCATCGGCTGTTTAAATAGGCCCATCATGCCCATACCCCATGCCACAGACAGCAAAGCTGTAACGAGTGGCAAGATCAACCCCTGCTTACTGCGAAATGCTTCAAAGTGCAATAAACCTATCACCAACACAGCAATTGGGAACAAGATATTGATACGCTTAGAATAATCTTCAGCTTTATCGAGATAGACGGGATTGCCACCAACACTGATGGTCATATCTTTAGATTGTTCGCTCTCTACAATTTTGTTGATTGGAGCCATCATCTTCTGGAAGCCTTCCGGGCTTTCCTCAAGCTCAAGCAAAATTGCAGCAGTTCTTTGATCTTTAGATACGACTGAATTCATATAGGTCGGGTTCATTGCCAACATTTTTTTCAAATGATCGATATCGTCCTGAGTTACAGAACTGGTTGGCAATAATTTCTTGGCATCAAACCCTTCCGAATTAGCCATGATCCCTTTGGCTTGGCGTGCAGCCAGACTCATCATCGTAGAACGAACTACGCCAGGTGCATTGTCAACTTCTTCGGTAATATGTTTAACTTTTTCTAATACTTGCGGCTGATAAATATCACCTTGTTTCGGTGTAATGCCGATCACGACCATATACTTGGAACCGAATTTCTTTTCGATCAGTTTGGTCGAGGTGATATAAGGATGCCCATTAGGTGCAAGTGCGCCCGGATCAATAATAATTTTTACGCCCGATGCGAGATATGCCAAGACAATCGTTAAGAGCATGACTACGGTCAGCACAATACGGCGATGGCTGAGAATCCAACGCGCATATTTTTCCATCACTGGATGAGTCTTTTGAAGTGGTGTTTCGATCTCGTGTGATTTTTTATCGGCCTCTTGTGCTGGCTCTTCAATCTCTTGTGATGGCTTCTCGATCTCTTGCGACGGTTCTTCGATCTCCTGTGCTTGCTGACTCACTGCCTCATAGGTTCCACCCTTTTTGGCCAGTGCTTGGAGATTAATAAGATCTTTCTTGAACTGGGCAAGAACCATCTTTTTTAGCAGTGCATCGGGAAAGACACCAAAAAAGCCGCCTGGTTCAGCCACAAAAAGCCACTCAATCCATGTACCTTCTGGATGCGGTTTAAAGTGGTAAGTACCCGTATAAAGAAAAGGTCCTTCTAGCACTTGAAAGGCATATAATTCGTTAGGTACCAGATGAGTAATTTCACCTTTAAAGGCCAACTCACGACCCGCAAAGGTCAAACCGATTTCATACCTACTGCCCACACGCGGAGTATTATCTAGTAGCTCAGAATGCTTACATGACAATTGCCAGCTTACATCATGACCCGGGTTGGCGAGATATTTAAAGACCTTATCAATATCGCCTGGTATGAGGAAAGCATGTTCTATGGTCACCATAGTGGTTCTACCTTCTTATATTTTTTATGCAGGAACTGGATACATCTGATCAATTGTCTGGGCCACAGCCGCCACATTCTCAGCGAACATAATCGATGAATGGTCACCAGGCAGATCCACTTGTGTAAGCGTATCTTTGATCAGTTGATCCCAACCGAGGCTTTCCCCGAAATCTTCCATCTCATCTTTAGCCTTGACCAAGAGGATCGGAAAATCTTCAGGTTCTGGGAAATAGGTCTGGAGTGCGACGCCATTAGCCAAATAAGTGTCAAAGTAAAGTCGAAAATCTGATGGATTAGCATCCAAAGGTATAACATTGATAGCTTTAGCTTCTTTAAGCACATGATCAAACATGTGATCTGAACTTAATTCGCGCAAGTATTGCGCTGGGATCATCAGCTTTTTCCCATATGGGACAGCTAAATCACGAGCAAACCAAGACAAGAGCATGGCATCATCAGCATCTTCAGGTACATTTTCTGGAATTGGAGCACGAGTATCGATCATGACAATCCCTGTGACCTGCTGCCCCATTTGACGCAACTGACGACTGATCTCGTATGCAATCGCACCACCAAAGCACCATCCACCGAGGAAATAAGGCCCCTCAGGCTGCATCTTCTGCATTTCAGCAATATAGAGTGTCGCCATTTCTTCAATGGCTACTTCAGCGGCATCTGCTTCAATCAATCCTGGAGACTGAATAGCACGTAAAGTACGATTCGGATTGAGATGACGCGAAAGCTCCATATAACAGAAAGTACTACCACCAATCGGATGGAACAGCCACAACGGTTGTTCATAGGTTCCACGACGTAATTCGATTACGATGGAAGGTTTGATTTCTTTATTTTCACGGATGATCTCGCCTAAACTTTCTACAGTGGAGTACTGTGCTAGTAAGGCAACTGATAATTCGGTACCAAATACCTTCTTGAGATGATTGACAAGCTTCACCGCAAGTAATGAATGCCCGCCTAACTCAAAGAAATCATCATGTATACCCACTCGCTTAACTGACAAAATCTGCTCAAAGGTAGTACATAGCTCGATTTCGATCGAATCTCGTGGTGCAACATAATCATTGCTCTGCTCAAACACTGGCTCAGGGAACGCCTTACGATCTATTTTGTTACTACCCGTCATTGGAAATTCATCCAAACGGATAAACGTACTTGGCACCATATAAGCTGGGAGATGGATTTGCAGGGTCTTTTTCAAACCTGCCATATCAATCTCAGACCCTGTCACATAGGCCACCAGTTTCTGATCGTTGTCGGCAGTGGTCTTAACCAATACTACGGCATCTGTAATACCATCGATCTGTTTGAGAACATTCTCAATTTCACCCAGTTCAATACGGAATCCACGGATCTTGACTTGGAAGTCCAGACGTCCGTGATGGGTCAAACGCCCATCCATACGCAAACAGACTTTATCTCCAGTACGATAAAGTCGACCAGCATTTGGTAGAGATGGTAAGGTTCTGAATTGTGCATCTGTCAAATCAGGTCGTTGCCAGTAATCAATTGCTAGACCATCACCTCCAATCCAGAGCTCTCCCATAACACCGCGTGGGACCAACCGCTGTTGTTCATCAAGAACATAGAGCTGGGTGTTCGCCATTGGCTGGCCTAAATCAATCAATTTTGCATCGGTAATGTGGGCTGCACTCGACCATACCGTAGTTTCGGTCGGGCCATAGATATTCCAGAGACAACTTACTTTGCCCAAAAGTTTTTCTGCAAGTATAGGATCGAGTGCCTCGCCGCCACTAATTGCAGTCATACCCGGAATACCGTTCCAGTCGCTATCTAAAAGCATTTTCCAAGAGGCTGGTGTTGCCTGCATAATATTGATCGACTTCGCCTGCATATAGTCCACCAGCAAGTTACCATCTAGCGATACCTCACGTGGGCAGACGTGTACCACACCGCCGTACATCAACGGAATCAATAGCTCAACAACCGAAATATCAAAGGCATAAGTTGTAATCGCCAATAACTGCATATCTGGCGTTGCTTGCAGCCTATCATTCACAGACAGCAAGAAATTAGCCATTGAAGGATGCCCAATACGCACGCCTTTAGGCTTCCCTGTCGAACCTGAGGTGTACATCACATAAGCGGTATCACCAAAGGCAAGTGTCTCACGCACTTGCTCAAGGGGTACAACACCAGCTTGATTAATATCTAAATGAGGCACAGAAACATTAAGAGCATCCATTAACTCAGCTTGAGTCAAGATGACTTTAGGTTCAGCGTCTTCTACGATGTTATGCAGACGTTCTCTTGGGAAACTAGGATCTAATGGTACATATGCTGCTCCTGCCGCCCAAATTCCGAGGATTGCAGCAGGCAATAGCGTAGTACGGTCTAACATCAGACCTACACGATCACCATTGGTAATATTGTGTGCACGCAAATATTCAGCGATACCAGCGATATGCTGACCTAACTCATGATAGCTGACAGCATGATCTCTGCAGGTCGTAGCATAGTTATCACCACGCTCGTCAATCTGCTTCAGAATCATTGCCAATAAATCATGCTTAGAATAGTCCGTAACCTGACCATGTAGATAGCCTAGCTGGATGTTATTCGCATAACTAGGAGCAATATCTAACTCAATGAGCTTACGCTCAGGATGGGTCACCATCTCCGATAGTATGATTTGCAGCAGTTGCACCATATTCTCGGCAGACTCTGCAGAGAATATTTCGGAATTGTATTTCAGTACACCAACCAGTTCACCCTGATATTCACCCCCCATTTCCAGCATAATGTCTAATTGACCTTCTTGCTGGCGAACTGGAAAGCTTCCTAAAGTCAGGTCTTGACCAACTAATGTAGCTGGATTCTGGATTGGTAAGAGTAGTTCCTTAAACTCATCCATGCCGCCTAGACGTTCCCAGAACATTCCCACCTGAGCCAATGGGTTAATACTGCCATCGCGCTTTGGTGAGACAGCCTCAACTACTCTGGAAAAGGCAACTTTTTGATGTTTTAGGCTTTGTTTTAATTGTTCTTGGACCTGTTGCGTAAATTGGCGTAAGGTTTGATCAGCATCAATGTCTACATGAAGAGCTATTGTATTGACAAATTGCCCAAGCGCATTACGCAAAGAACGCTCAAGCCTACCTGCTACTGCTGTGGCAATAACTAGATTATTTTCATTTGATAGTTTGTTAAGTAGGATATAAAAGCCAGATAGTACAAGACCAAACAAAGTGATCTCATAATCTTTCGCCAAGCTCACAAGCCCAGATGATACTGACTCAGGCACACGGAAAATCACCGAGCTACCTTTATGTTGCTGCACAGCTGGACGTGGGTAATCAAGCGGAATACTATGCACATGTGGTGCGTGCTGTAACGCATTTTTCCAGAAAAGTAGGCTTTCATCAGCATCGTCGGTCGCATTGTTCTTCTGCTTATCCGCATACTGTGCGAACTCGATTCCGTCTACTGCATTTGACTCTGTAATTAGTCCAAAGCGCTTGCAGACATCACGCAGCAACAGACCAATTGACCAGAAATCCATTAAGGCATGATGAATCACAACTGCGACCACATAATGATTCTGACCACGTTCATAACAATGAATACGCCACAATGGTGGTTGAGTCAGATCAAATGGCTGCTTGGTATCTTGTTCAACCAATTGCGTCAAATCAGAAGCTTCAACATGTCGAGCATCAGTGAAAATAATATTAGGATACACGCGATCCCAGATAAGTTGCTCAATCCCCTGTTCATTGGCAGGCATGCTTACACGCAATAGCGGGTAATCATCCATCACCGCTTCCAAAATCTCCATCGGTTTGTTGCCTAATGGTTGATTGACCTTTACATCAAAGGCCACCACCATATTGTAGGCACTGCAAGTTGGCTCAAAACGTTGGATATACCAAATACCAAGCTGCTCTGCAGAAATCGCGTGACGTGACAGAATTTTTGGCTCTAGGTGTGCAATGTTATTCATGAAGCAACCCCCTGTTGCAACTCAGAAACAAGATATTCGGCCAATGTATTAATTGTTGGGTAATCCCACAGTAATGTCGGCTCAAGCTCCAGTTTTGTCAGATCTTCTAAATCCCCAGAGACAGACAAAGCAACGATCGAATCAAGACCATAACTAGTAAATTTTTGCTCTGGATCAATCGTCTCAGGCTCTACACGCATTTCTTTGGCTACTAGTGTACGAATGATCGCGCTCCAGTAAGCTTTATCCTTATTCATGGGGTAATCTCCTCTTTAACTGGTTTGGCATCGCGCGGTGCCAATGCAAAATCGATAACAGATAACATATGGTTAGTTGAAATTCGGTCTAGCAAATCTGCCAATGTGCTTTCACGTACTGATGCCATAGGAGGAGATGTCTCTCCTTCAGCGGTATTTAAGAAAATGATCAGCCATGCACCATCCTGCAAAGCAGGCCTTAAACCATGACGGTTAAAAACCCAGAAACCCAGCACAGCAATGCGGGCAAACAGCTCGGCGTAACCACGGGCAAGGCTAAAGCGCAGCGTTTCAAATTCGTTGCTTTGCTCAGAGTTTGAAAAGTAATCCTGAATTTTTTGATCCAATGAGCTCTGTTCAACAAGCAACTGGTTTGCTCGCTCACGTAGTGTAGAAAGCGTTTGGGCAGACAATTCTGCTGTGACATCGGTATTGTTGAGCATTTCGATGATTGTCCCGAGCGACTCCATTACCAAGTCACCATCTCGGTTAAAAATCTCAAGCTCACGAAAATCAATAGCCCCTGTCTCTACCTGCAAGTCATACAACTGGCGATAGCGTGCTTTAGCTTCGGCTTGATTGAGTTGATCGGCTTTTTTACTACGACCTTTATTGGCAGACTTGAGCTGAAAACTCAGGCTGTCTAGACAGACGGTACTGCTACCATCAAATACACTAACAATCAGATGGTCTCTGAATGCTTTTTGGTACATTCCATCAGCATATGCATTTCTTAAGAAAAAACGTGAGCCAAGCACTGAAGAAGTGATCTTGGCAAGTGACTCCACATACTCAGGTACTACGACCTTGACGATTGGTGACCATGTACTGAATTGATTGATACAAACATGTAATCCACGCGCACCAACGAGTGATAACACCTCAGCCGCTAAAAGATAAGCATAGGCGGTGGCGAGTTGCTCACGCACTAGCGGAATGTTTATCACTTTTTTGTTATATAACTCGCGCTCAATAGCAAATTCGGTCGCGATACGTAGCATCGTGTCACCCGCTCCGAGCGAGAAACTACTGCAATATGCACGTGTTACCTGTAGCGTCTTGAGACCAAGCTCCAAGCCCTGGCCTTCTTCACCGATTAGAGCGTCTTTGTGAATTTCAGCATTATTAAAACCAATACCGCTAATATCTAGACCACGCATACCCACTGTTGGCAGACGGTTCAGGCTATACGTTCCTTTCGAAGCCATTTGACGCTTATCGAGCCAGAATGCACTCAAACTACGCGGTCCACGATCATTCGATGTTTTAGCAATCAGACTTAAAGAGTCACCTAAAGTGGCGCGATTGATCGACCATTTTTCGCCATTTAAGACATATTTGCTTTCAGCAGATTGTGCAGTCACTTCACTAGATAACAGGTCAGCGCCATGTGCTTTTTCACTATAGGCTAGTGCTGGCGCAGCACCACTTAAAATTCGGTTAGCGATGTTTTGACATTGATTCGCATTACCACCGATCCATACGATCACAGACCAAGCATTCGTACTATAGGTCGAATTGATGGTTAGATCGCGTCGTGCTAACACACGATGCAGATATAACAACTCTTCACCAATTTCCATGCGCCCCCCAAGTTCTGAAGGTACATAGAAACGGTTCATGCCCACCGCATTCAGAAAATCAACAGCACGCTGAGGATACTGTTCCTTTTCATCACGCTCGATGGCAGCGGACCAAGAAAAATCATTGTTGGTATCATGTACGGAGCCTAAAATTTGCTCCAGACGAGCAGCAGATTGAAACTGCCGCAAATTGGAAGTAAGTGACATGAATTTTCACTCAAATGATTAAAGGGTAAGGGTTAAAACAAAGCACTTTTCAGACGATTAAAAATCAGCGTGCGTACTTCACGTTCCTTGATCATTGAGTTGAGTAGATTGGAGCTATAACGAATCAACTGCCCCCGCTGCTCACGATCACGGATGACGTCTAAGCCGTTCTTGATATAATTTCGAGCAATCACCGTTCTACGGTTTGGATGGGTCAAACAGACCAGCTGACCTCGCTCGATCTGTTCTTTAATTTTTCTTCTTCTAATTTTGCCGCTAGTCGTTTTATTTATTCGGCCTTGATGCAATAAATAGACCCCTTCTACAGGCAAGCCAATATCAGCTGCCACTTGTTCTTTAACCTGAGTCCTGATGTTTTCAAAATTAAGAGTCTTGTTTAATGACTTCTTCTTGATCTCAAGTACAACCGTAACACCCTCAGAATCAGCAAAATTTACTGCTGCAACACAGCCTTTACGAACAGCAGGATGTGCCATTTCAACAGAGCATTCGATATCTTGTGGGTAATAGTTTTTGCCACGGATAATAATTACATCCTTAAGACGGCCAGTTACATACAGGTCTCCATCTTTGATAAAGCCCATATCACCCGTTCTTAAGTAATATTCTTTACTTGGCTGACCTGCTTCATCAAGGATCGTTGCTTCAAAGGTTTCCTGATTGATCTCAGGCTTCTGCCAGTAGCCTGCTGTGACACTCTCTCCTGCTAGCCAGATTTCACCAACTTCATGAGCTGCTACTTCTTTATGGGTATGCGGATTAACTATGCGGCAATCAATGTGCGCCGAGATCTTGCCACAGCTCACCACTTGCACCGCGGTCTGATCCTGACTGGTTTGTACCAAGTGGGCATTCAACTTATCACGATCAAGAGAAATTGCATTGAGAGGGCCAGTCACACCACTGACTAAGAGCGTCACTTCCGCCAAGCCATAGCATGGCAAGAAAGTATCTAGTTTCAGTTTGGACTGAGTATTGAACTTCTCCATGAAACGCTGCATGACATGCGCTTTGATTGGTTCCGCACCGTTAAATAGTACACGTACGCGGCTCAGATCAAGCGTTACTGCGTCTTCATCTGAAATACGATGCAAGCACAACTCATACGCAAAGTTTGGACCACCACTGATCGTGACGCCTTTTTCACTAATAAATTGTAGCCATTTAAGCGGCTTACGTATGAAGTCCAGAGGCGACATTACATAACAAGTTAGCCCCACATACACGCTCTGCAAAACCGAGCCGATCAATCCCATATCATGATAAACAGGCAACCATGTAAGGCCGATATCATCAGGTTGTGTACAAAAAGCTTCCGTAATCATGGCTTCATTTGCCATAATATTTTTGTGGGTAACAATTACACCTTTAGGCCAACCGGTCGATCCTGAAGTGTATTGAAGGAAACAAACATCATCTGCATCAATATAAGGAAAATCCTTTTCCACCAAGTCTCGCTGAAATTCCGTATCAACAGCATGTAGTATTAAACTTTCATTTTGAGCTTTTAATGTAATTAGGCCAGATAACTCAAGAATCTTTTTTGTTGTGAGCACGATTTTTGGCTCACAGTCATTCATAATATTCAAAATATTAGAAAAACCATTGCGATTAAACGGCAGGCTAACTGGTACTGCGATAATTTTAGCTTTCAGACAAGCAAAGAACGATACGATAAAGTCTAGCCCCGGTTCGAACAGCAAGACTGCACGATCACCACTGTCTACAAGGTTCATTAATATCTGAGCTTGGTGTTGAACTCGCTTATTCAGATCTGCATACGTTAGAGATTGAATCCCACCAGATTGGCGTCCCAAATACTCAAAAGCAGTCTTACCCCCATTTAGGTTCGCGTGGGATTCCAAAGTTGCAATGATATTATCCGTACACATTACAGCCATAACTTACTCCGATTAATTATAATTAACCCTTAAAACCTGCTGATTCAGAAATTAATTTCTAGTTGGGGGTTTTAATAAAAATGAATATACTTTTTCTTTAAAATATAAATTCACATTATATTTTATGCACAAGTGTCCTTTATTACACCTGTAAGGGTTTACAGGTTAGATGTTACTTATTGAAAAATAAGAAGCTAAAATATTTTTAAAAATTATTTTTTATTCAGTTATATAGTTTAAGAACTTTTAAATAATTAAAAAAGCGACCATTCTTTGATCTACTTTTAGATACTCTTAAGTAAAATTTTTTAATCTTCAGATCATTACTCAGTTTTTCTTCTGCTGCGTTTGTTTTAATTTTTTTAGTTTCTATATGAGATATAATTTATAGTTCTTTTAAAGATAAATTATCAAATAATATCAACTCTCGTATAATTTTACTTTTAAGATTAAATTATTAATACCGCCTACTTAATTTTATTTCAGATAATTAAAATTTAATTTATATATTATTATAATAAACTATAAATAATTTTATTTAAAAAATAATAAACTTATTCCTTACTTTAAATTCATAGATTAACTTTTTAAAATAAAAACTTAAGATACACATTATAAAAATATTTAAACAAATATCATATAATTATTTATTTTATAATACTCTATATTCTTTATATATCTTTTTACAAAAGTCCCAGCATTACTGCTCGAATAGCTGCTGAAATTTTATTATTTACATTTAATTTTTGCATCGAGTTACAAAGATGAAAATTTACAGTTCTTTCAGTAACCCCAATAATCTGAGCAATCTCTGCTGAGGTTTTACCCTCTGCTGTCCAACGTAAAGCTTCTTTTTCTCGGTTCGTTAAATAAAGGTTGAACTGAGAGAACTCTACATCATTGACAATTTTAGCAATGCTGGAATGCACTGTTTGGGTCAACCAATACATATTTGTATATTGTGCTTTTTGCTCTTTTTCTGATAATTGATCGGTGGATCTTGCTAGTGTTAACATCCCTCTCGTCCCAATAAAATCACGACTTGACTGAGCCCAACCGACATTTAAACCATAAGAACGCGCCTCTTCCCAGAAATCTTTTTCTTCTTGTGTTTTTGCATTTTGACTCGACCAGACAAGAGGTTGAAGTGATACCATACAATGCTGCACAGTAGGGTCTACCTTCACGTAACGTTGTTCTATATAGCGCTTTTGCCATGCCTGAGGATAATTATTCAACATAATTGTTTTTGGTTCAGCAATAGACAGCGGTGACTGCATACCATAAGCACAATAATCAAATCCAAGCTTTGACGCTGTCGATTTGACTACTTCAAACAATTCATCTTCATTTTTTACGACCAAAAATGCTGATAATAAATCCTCTTGCCAACTTTCCATTTGCTCTCATTAGGCTCCATTCAGAAATTATTTTTTGTTCAGTTATCTCTTGTGAATCCAAATAATTAAATTGAAGCGTAGGGCTATTTTTTTACCTTTATTTCAATAGAACTCTACAAAAATCTAAAAGATTATGAGGCTGTTAAAATATTTCCATTACTTCATCTTCTTTTATTACTTTCTCAATTGCAGATTTTGAACTCATCATCCAATTAACAACACTTTTAAGCCCAAATGGTTGTAAATTATTCAGATAAACTAAATTTCTGAAAGCCTTTAAGGTTGTTATATTCAATATACAGATTATGCTTGAAAAAATTAAATTTTACAGGATGCATTTTATTCCAAAAAATATAGTTTTTAAAATAAAAAAACAATGCTCATTATTTAATCTTGAAATTATATTTTATTAATTTAATTAAATAATACATTTCAACAATGATCCAAGCAATATAATTTTACCAATCATTATATATTCAAACTAAAAAAACAAATAATTATTTAGCAAATCAAATAATTACATGGTAGCTTATTTTAGTTAAAACTATTGTTTTGATAACAAGTATAAAAGCCACTTAAAAAAGCTAAAAAAAGTAAGTCAATTGAGCATTGTCAAAAGCATTTTTTATATTATAACTACAAGATAATCATTTTTTACTTTAGCCAACCTTAATACTTGAGTAATCTTCCAATAAGAATAGCTTAACGATATAGGGCATCAAATTATATTTAACCTGTTAAACATAACAGTATTTAATTGGCAATAATTTATGGTATTTATCAAAAGATTTCTATTTCAGGGTACTTGAACAGGTAGCATGGCCAACATTACCCCTCATTTTTCAATTTCGACAGATGGTTTTATTCGTATGAATGAGAACCAACTCATGAATTACCCTTTTCAACACGTTGTATCTATCGTTGAATCAACCCAAATTGAAAAATCTCAAATTGTTTATTATGGTTTTACTGAATGGGCGACATTAAAAACTCCTGCTTTAAGTACAGGATGGGACTGGGAATTCGTTGAACAAAACGGTTTTGTTACTTTAAAACGAACTGGTCTGCCTAGAAGCAATATTATGATTGTTGATATATCTGGTACAGATATTGGATTTGATAGCACTGAAACATTAATCAAAAGGAAGATAGATACTTTGTTCTGGGAACAGTTCATTTATGCTCAAATCAATACAAGCTTAATCAAGTCTAAAGTAAGTCTGAATTTCTCTTAGAAACCTGTAAATTTTTACAGTTACCGCCTTTCCAGCTGTTCAGTAAAGTCACATCAAAAATAAGTGGAAGCACTTGTAGTGAATATTATTGCTGGATTTCAAAACAATTTTTCAGAAGGCTTATATAGCAAATTTAAAAGTTACCGTTATAAGGTATTTGTTGAGCATTTAGGATGGGAGTTAAACTGCCCACATAATGAAGAACTCGATCAATTTGATAAAGTCGATACAGCTTATGTGGTCGCTCAAGATAGAGACTCTAATATTATTGGCTGTGCCAGATTACTACCTACGACTCAACCGTATTTACTTGGTGAAATATTTCCTCAATTAATGAATGGAATACCTCTCCCGTGTTCCCCAGAAATTTGGGAATTATCAAGATTTTCAGCCGTAGATTTTTCAAATCCGCCTACAACAGCAAGTCAAGCAGTGTCATCGCCAGTTTCTATTGCAATTCTGCAAGAAGCGATTAACTTTGCAAGAGCACAAGGGGCCAAACAACTTATTACGACTTCTCCTCTGGGTGTAGAGCGTTTATTACGTGCTGCTGGTTTTCGTGCCCATCGTGCAGGCCCACCAATGACGATTGATGGCTATTCTATGTTTGCCTGTTTAATTGATGTGTAATGGTTTAAAGGTTAACTCTTGTCTCTCGGCCATGAGTTAACCTGGTTTTTTATAATCAAGAAATACGCTTATTGCGAAGAATAAATAACGCGTATCAATCAATCTTGGTTTTTAAATTTAAGTTTGTTTTTTTATAATAAGTTTCATCCGTTTTAGGGTTTCCATCACGCGGCATAAATGAGGTCGATATAATTGCAACGACAGCCATACTTCCAATATAAAGCATAATTAAATATGGGTTACCTTGCCCAATACTGAGCAGCTTGGTGGCAATCATAGGGGCTAAACCACCACCCAAAACACCTGCCAACTGTACTGAAATAGAGATGCCGCTATAACGAATTTCAGCAGGAAATTGACGCGCAAAAAGCTGAGCTTGTGGCGCATACATAATTGGAAACACCACACCAATCGCCAGCACAATTGCTGTCCAGACCAGTACCGGATCTTTGGTATTGAGCATGCTAAAAAATGGATAAGAATAAAGTGCTAATACGCATAAGCCAAACATAAACATATTGCGTTGACCGACTTTATCGGACAAATGTCCGCATAACGGCGTCATAAATAAAATCACGGCTGCACCACAAATGGTGGCAAATAAAATATCTTGGCGGGGAATACCAAGTTGTGCAGTGGTATAAGCCAAAGTAAATGTTGACGCAATATAAAACCATGCATTTTCAGCAGCTCTCGCCAAAATAATGGTGATAAGTTGTTTTGGATGGTTTTTAAAAACCTGAAAGGCAGGAACTTTGACTTCTTCAGACTGCTGTTTTACTTTTTCAAAATCTGGTGACTCAGGCACTTTTACACGAATATACCAGCCCACTGCCAGTAAAATAATGCTGGCAAGAAATGGTAAACGCCAGCCCCAGCTAAACAGTGCTTGCTCAGGTAATAACGACACCAGTCCTAGTGCGATTGAGGCGAGCATTAAGCCACCACCTGTACTCGCCTGTGGCAAACTTCCCCAAAACCCTTTACCACCTTCGGGTGCATGTTCAACGGCCATAAGCACGGCACCGCCCCATTCACCCCCCATGGCCATACCTTGAATAAATCGTAAGATCACCAAGCCAATTGCAGCCCAATATCCAATTGATTCATAAGTTGGTAAGAGGCCAATCAGTACGGTTGGAATTCCCATGAGCATCAGCGTTAACAACAACATTGACTTACGACCGATCTTGTCACCGAAATGACCAAAGAGCAAGCCACCTAAAGGCCGCCCAATAAACCCAACAGCATAAGTTGCAAATGCTGCAAGCACACCTGTAAGTGGGTCCAGATTTGGGAAAAATAGCTTGTTAAAAATGAGGGCTGCTGCTGCGCCATAAACAAAAAAGTCATACCACTCAATCGTGGTGCCAACCATGCTAGAGATGCCTGCTAATCGATGTGACGACTTTTTAGGATGTGAACCGTTTCCATGTATTGTTTGCATCGTAATGTCCTTTTTAGATTTTCTTGTTTTGTCTTTTTATGCTTATGATCTGTCCTGACCATAAGCATGTTCAGGTCTCGCTTGATCTCCTTAAGCTTTTTGTGTGTTTTTAAAATGGGTTAGCTTAGTTTTTCTAAAATTTGCTCTAACTCCGGATTACGTTCTTGCCAACGTGGTTGTTTATCTTTATCGACAATCAGTGCACGAACGCCCTCAATAAAGTCACCATGCTCAAACCAGATATCCTGTAAATCACGCTCAAGCTGCATACACTGCTGTAGTGAAAGTCCACGGCCTAAATGTTGCAGTTTCAAGCTAGTTTGTTTGGCAATAAATGAACGCTGCTGCAAAATACTAAGCATCTTACTCGCCCAAGTCTTTAAGCTTTCATCCTGTTCATTTTCAAGGCTTTGTTCGATTTCATCTAAATGCTGATATCCGAAATGTTTACGGATGCCTTCGGCAAGTTGTTTAAGCTCACTTTCGGCAGGCCGAGTAATAAATCGGGTAATGATGCGTTCAATTCCCTCTTTGCTTAAGCTTGGCGCTTCAACGAGAGCCTCTTGTAAAGCTTGTAACTGCTCGCTTGGCACATGGTAGTCAATTAAATCGAGATAGAGCGCATCGCTACTACTAATCTGCTCACCCGTAATTGCCATATAAACGCCAATATCATCAAGCCGAGACAGGAAATGAGTTGCACCAACGTCTGGGAAAAAACCAATCGCTGTTTCAGGCATGGCAAATCTGGACTTTTCACTGCTTACCACAATGTGACACGCCTGAGCCAAGCCAAAACCACCGCCTAATACGTAGCCATCAAGCACAACAATGATTGGCTTTTCATATTCGCGCAGTGTATTGAGCATTTTATATTCGGCACTAAAGTAGCCTTTGTAATCGGCTGTGCCATTTTTATAACTGTCGTAGAGATAGCGAATATCGCCACCTGCACAGAAGGCTTTTGGGCTATTTGATTTGATTAAGATCGCCTGAACAGCAGCATCATTTCGCCACAGTTCCAATTGGGCGCCAATTCCTTCAATCATATCTAGCGACAATGCATTAAGATGAGTCACACGGTCTAAGGTAATCACGCCGAGCTTACCTTGTCGCTCAATCATTAAGTGATTTTCTGTATTCATTTTATTGATCTCTTACTGATTTTTAAAATTTGCCTGCCGTTTTTCAACAAAGGCCTGCATGCCTTCTTTTTGGTCCGCAGTTGCAAAAATGGAGTGGAACATGCGGCGTTCAAAACGTAAACCTTCGGTGAGGTTCACCTCAAAAGCTCGGTTAATGGTTTCTTTGAGCATCATGTTTGCAGTTAAAGACCGCGTTGCGATTTTTTCAGCGGCTTGCAAGGTTTGTTCAAGTAATTCTTCTTTACTAAACACACGTGCAACCAAACCGCTTTGCTCTGCCTCTACTGCGCCCATTTGACGAGCGGTAAGGCACATTTCCATTGCCTTAGCTTTACCAATGGCATGGGTTAAACGCTGTGTCCCACCAATACCCGGAATTACCCCTAAAGTGACTTCGGGTAAACCAAACTTGGCGTTGTCAGCACAATAAATAAAGTCACACATAAGCGCCAGCTCACAGCCACCACCCAATGCATAGCCACTCACCGCAGCAATTAAAGGTTTACGGCGCTGTGCAATACGGTCTGCAAGATGAAAAAAGTCATCTAAATAAATATCGGGGAAAGCCAAATCGGCCATTTCTTTAATGTCGGCCCCTGCGGCAAAAGCTTTTTCTGAGCCTGCCAATACGATGCAACCAATTTCGCGGTCTTTTTCGAGTTGATCTAATGCCTGATTAATTTCACTAATTAATTCGCTATTTAAGGCATTCAGCGCTTGAGGGCGATTTAATGTAATCAATCCAACCCCATTACGCTTTTCTAATAAAATACTTTGCCACTGCATTATTTATTCCTTGTTTTGGTTTTATAGACTACGTGCGATGACTAAACGTTGGATATCACTTGTGCCTTCGTAAATTTGACAAATACGCGCATCACGATAAATACGCTCAATTGGGAAGTCTCTGAGATAGCCATAGCCACCAAACACTTGTAGGGCACTTGAGCACACACGCTCAGTCATTTCTGAAGCAAATAACTTAGCCATTGAGGCTTCGTTGAGACACGGTTGGCCTGCTTCTTTTAAACGCGCAGCGTAGTGAACGAGTTGTCTCGCTGCTTCAATTTCGGTTGCCATACTGGCAAGGCGAAATGCGATGGTTTGATGCTCAAAAATTGGTTTTCCAAAAGTAATACGCTCTTTGGCATAACGAGTTGCTTCTTCGAGTGCCGCACGTGCTAGACCGACTGCTTGTGCAGCAATACCAATACGCCCACCTTCTAAATTGGCAAGTGCGATTTTTAAACCTTCGCCTTCTTTACCTAGCATGAGACTTTTATGGATGCGTACATCTGTCAGCGCAATTTGGCAGGTATCTGAAGCATGCAGACCGAGTTTTTCTTCTACACGAATCACTTCATAACCCGGTGTTTCGCGTGGAACTAAAAAGGCACTAATGCCCTTTTTACCTGCGCTCGGGTCGGTCACTGCAAACACGATAATGACACCGGCATTATTACCCGAGGTAATAAATTGCTTGGCACCATTTAAAATGTAATCGTCACCATCTTTCACTGCACGGGTTTTGATGGCTGCTGCATCTGAGCCAGTATGTGGTTCGGTTAAAGCAAAAGCACCGATCATTTCACCTTGCGCCAGAGGCTTTAAAAAGCGCTCTTTTTGCTCGTCGGTCCCAAATTTTAAAATAGGTACACAACCAACCGAGTTATGAACACTCATGATGGTCGAGGTTGCACCATCTGCTGCCGCAACTTCCTCGAGTGCCAGTACATAGGCTAAGTTACCCGTGTCTGAACCGCCCCATTGCTCTGAAACAAGCATTCCCATAAAACCGAGTTGTCCCATTTGAGTCAGAGTTTCTTTTGGGAAAGTCCCGTCTCGGTCCCAATCGCTGGCATTAGGCTTGATTTGTTCTTGGGCGAAACTTTTCGCCATATCACGAATGAGTAATTGTTCTTCGGTAAATTGCATTATTATTTCCTTTACCCTGCTTTAGCTTGTTGTTTAGCAATTTCTTGATTACGCAATAAAAAGCGCTGAATTTTGCCACTTGGAGTTTTAGGTAATTCACTCACAAATTCAACTAATCTTGGGTAAGCATGTGCAGAAAGTCGTCTTTTCACAAACTGGCTGAGTTCTTCAGCAAGTGCATCTGAAGGTTGTACGCCCGCAGCTAAAATTACAAAAGCCTTAACGACTTCAGTACGATCTGGATCAGGCACGCCTATTACTGCGGCTTCAATCACAGCATCATGTTCAAGCAGTGCGCTTTCTACATCAAAGGGCCCAATACGATAGCCTGATGTGGTGATTACATCATCGCTACGGCCGACAAAACTCATACTGCCATCGGCATGAAGTTCGGCAGTATCACCCGTCAAGTAGTAATGACTGACGAAAGGTGATTTACGGCTTTCTTTATAGCCACCAAACCACATCATTGGAGACTGGCTAATGTCGACTGCTAAAATTCCCGGTGTGTCTGGCGGAAGTTCTTCACCTTGTTCATTAACAATCGCAACACGATAGCCCGGACTTGGGAAACCTGCTGAGCCAGCATGAATTTCATGTTTTAAACCATGATGATTACACACCACCATGCCGACTTCGGTTTGTCCGTAATGGTCATAAATTGGAGCGTCTAAGACTTGTTTAAACCAGCGAATCACTTCCGGATTAAGCGGTTCACCTGCACTACTCACCACGCGAAATTGGCCTTTTAATGGTGCCATTTGTACCGGATCTGCTGCCATCATCATACGGTAAGCTGTTGGTGCACCTGCCAAGTTGTTAACTTTATAATCTTTCACAATTTGGCATAGGCTATCTGTACTGAAACCACCTTCATAAAACAAAGTGGCATGGCCTAAAAATAACGGTCCAGTAATCGCATAGTACAGGCCATACGCCCAACCTGGGTCGGCAATATTCCAAAACGAGTCCTCTTCGGTTAAACCAATGGCATCTTGCATATATCGCCCAAAGGCAATGAGTGCTTTTAATGGCACTTCCAAGGGTTTAGCAGGCCCTGTTGTGCCTGAAGTAAACATGAGCAAGAAAGGATCTTGAATGTTACGCATGACTAGATCACATTGATCGGACTGCTGTTTCACTTCATTCCAAAAATTAAAATCCCCTGCTTTAAGCGCAGTACCTTGAGCATCGGCCACCGTCATAATTGCAGGACACTTTTCAATTTCGTCGAGCTTGCTACGGTTACCCATATCGGTCACCACCAACTTGCTTTGTGCAAGCTGAATACGGTGCTCAATCGCTTTTGGGCCAAAGGCAGTAAATAAAGGCTGGTACACAGCACCAATTCGCCAAGCCGCCAAAATGGTTACAATCAGTTCAGGTGTTCTTGGCAATAAGCCTGAAATACGGTCGCCTGCTTTTACACCTTGAGCTTTTAAAAAGTTAGCAAATTGACTCGACCATTCTTTTAGCTCACGGAAGGTATATTGCTCTTTGCGACCGTCTTTTCCTTGCCAGTACAGCGCGATTTTGTCGCCATCTGCATGTCGATCACAGCATTCATAACAAGCGTTCAGTGCATCGATTGAACCTGACAACATCTGTTTAGCAGTGCTTTCCAAATCGAAAGCCTGTACAGCATTTTGATAATCCATCATATCTTTTCCCTCAGTCCGGATTTGTTGTTATTCACGACAGGGTTTGATTTATTGGTTTAAAGCCATCCTTTGGCTTTACCGTTATGCCTCTTGTGGTAGGTATTGCTGAATAATGCTCGAAAAATCGAGATTGGCATTACCACGCATGCACATTTGCTGATAAAGCTGTTGCACCATACCACCTAATACAACAGGCTGTTTGACTTGGCCTGCGGCTTCTACAGCGAGTCCTAAATCTTTTAGCATCAACTGAGTCGCAAAGCCGTCTTGATAGCCTCGAGATGCTGGCGCATTTTCATTAATATGCGGCCATGGGTTACATACATCCGAACTCCAGCAACGACCGCTTGAGGTGTTAATGACGCCTGCCAATGCTTGTGGGTCGATGCCTAACTTCACACCAAGCGCCATACCTTCGGCTACTGCAGCCATTGAAATACCTAAAATCAGGTTATTGCAAATTTTGGCAATTTGGCCTGCACCGACATCACCACAATGAACAATATTTTTGCCCATATGGCTGAGCACAGGTTTTACTTCGTTAAAGGTTTGTTCATCGGCACCCACCATAAAGGTTAAGGTTCCTGCTTGAGCACCAATGGTTCCACCAGAAACTGGTGCATCACAAATTTTAATATTTTTGCTATGTGCAACAGCAGCAATGTCTTTAATAGTTTGCGGGTCAATAGTGCTGCTATCAATGCATAAGCTACCTGGTTTTAGCACTTCCAAGACACCATTTTCACCCAAGTAAACCTCTTTAACATGCTTCGCCGCAGGCAACATGGTAATGACCACATCTGCTTGTTTAGCTGCATTCTGGGGGCTGTCGCAGACTATGCCACCTGCCTCGGCGAAGTGCTGGATCGCGACTTCACTGAGGTCGTAACCATAAACTTTGAGTCCGGCTTTTAATAGGTTTTGGGCCATTCTGCCGCCCATATTGCCTAGACCGATAAAGGCGATATTCATCCGTGATCCCCTTAACGTAAACTAATGGTTGTATTTACACCGCCAACTTCATGGCTATCTTCAAACCAGCGACTGGTAATGGTTTTAGTTTGGGTATAGAACTGGACAGCCTGTTTGCCGTATGGCCCCAAGTCGCCAAGTTTTGATCCTCTTGAGCCGGTAAAACTAAAGAACGGCACAGGTACAGGAATTGGAATGTTGATACCGACTTGGCCGATATCAATCAAGTTTTGGAAAGTACGTGCAATAGCACCGCTTTGTGTGAATAAACCTACACCGTTACCAAATGGGTTGGCATTGATAAGAGCAATTGCTTCATCGAGTGTATCGACACAAATAATTGAAAGTACTGGGCCAAAGATTTCTTCTTTATAAATACGCATGTCGGTGTTTACGCCACTAAAAATCGTGGCACCCACAAAGTTACCTGACTCATAACCTTGTACTTGAACATTGCGACCATCGAGTAGTAACTCTGCACCTTGTTCAACACCGCTATTAATCAAGTCAATTACACGCGCTTTGGCACGTTTTGAAATGACTGGGCCAATGTCAGTATTTGGTTCATGACCTGCATTTACTTTTAGAGTTTTCGCTTTTTCAACTAACTCTTGAATCCACTGTTTACTGTCGCCAACCATCACTGCAACCGACAATGCCATACAACGTTGCCCAGCAGCACCAAACGCTGCGCCCACTAAGGCATTTAGCGTTTGTTCTTTATTGGCATCTGGCATAACAACCACATGGTTTTTTGCGCCCATCATGGCTTGCACACGTTTACCATGTTGCCCTGCAAGGTTATAAACATGTGTTCCAACCGCAGTTGAACCTACAAATGAAATCGCTTTAATGTCTTTATGGGTACACAAACGGTCAACCACTTCTTTGCCACCATGCACAACGTTCAGCACACCTGCTGGAATACCAGCTTGAATCGCAAGTTCAACCAACATCATGGTTGATAACGGATCTTGTTCTGATGGTTTTAAAACGAAGGTATTGCCGCACACGATTGCCATTGGGAACATCCAAAGTGGAATCATGGCAGGAAAATTAAACGGCGTAATACCCGCACAAACACCCAAAGGTTGTTGCAAGGTATATGTATCTACACCACGTGCTACACCTTCGACGTACTCGCCCATTTGTAAAGTACCAACTGAACAGGCATGTTCAACCACTTCTAGACCACGTTGAATATCGCCTTCAGCATCTGCCAAGGTTTTACCTTGTTCAGCCGTCAATACTTGTGCAATTTCTTTCATGTTGGCACGAATCAAGTCTTGTAGCTTGAGCATGATGCGCATACGTGCCTGAATTGGGGTTTGGCGCCAAGAAGTAAAAGCATCTTGTGCAGCTTGAATAGCAGCGTCGACTTCTTCAACCGTTGCAAAAGGCACGCGGCCAATCACTTCCTGAGTTGCAGGGTTAATAATGTCTTGCCATTCTTGGGTTTTAGATTCGATAAACTGTCCGTTAATAAGTAATTTAGCGGTGTCCAATTCGATTTTCTGGATTGTGTTCATAACCTCTCCGTAGGTCATATTTTTATTGTGTTCAGTTATTAGAAAATACTTTTCTACGTATTTTCTTTATTCAGGTTTTATTTGAGACTAACAAAGAAATCTTTGACCACCAACGCAAATTCATGCACGATTGTTGTGCAAATATGCACAGGGACAATAACAAAAATGAAAGTGGATTGGGATCATCTACAGTTTTTTCTGGTTTTAGCACGCACTAAAACTCTAACCAATGCTGCACGTATTATTGGTGTTGAACATAGTACGGTAGCTAGACGGATTCAGGCCCTAGAACTTGCTCTGGGTACGACGCTATTTAAGCGTGAAGCAACGGGCTATGAGTTAACTCTCGAAGGCATGGCACTTGTCCCTCGAGTTGAGCAAATGGAACAAGCTTTCTTACAAATTGAAAAACCGCATCAACCTTTACAAGGACGTGTGCGAATTGGCACACCTGAGGGCTTTGGAACCGCATTTTTAGCCCGCTTACTAGCTGAGTTCTCTATTCAGTATCCACTGCTTACTATTGACCTAATACCCGTACCAAAAATGATTAAGCTCTCACACCGTGAAGCAGATATTGTGGTATCCATTGAACGCCCAACCTCGGGGCCTTATATCATTACGCGCTTGTCTGATTATTGTTTAAAAATTTATGGCAGCCAGAGCTATCTAGCACAAAATCCACCGATTCGTGGTTTAGAAGATTTAACTCAGCATCGCTTTGTAAATTATATTGATGATCTGGTGTATAGCCCGGAGCTGTATTGTCTAGAACGTTTACCTTTAAAACTGAATGCTAACTTTCGCAGTAGCAGTATTTTGGCCCAACAAATTGCAGTGAGTGCTGGCGCAGGGCTTGCAATTTTGCCGAAGTTTTTAGCAGATGACAAACCTGAGCTCGAAGAGGTATTAGAGCAACAAGTTCGTTTTACCCATACCTTCTGGATGCTGACCTTCGTCGATTTACAGCATGAACCTCGCATTAAACTGGTCTGGGACTATTTGCGTAAACAAGCTGATAAATATCAACATTTGCTAGTCGATTAATCTTTTAATAAAAAAGCCAATCAATGATGATTGGCTTTTTGGTAAATCGAGAAAGGATAATTAAAAGATTTCTCGGCCTAATTTTTTCATGCGCGGCTTATAGAATGCATAGTAAGTCACACCTAAAACCACCACCCATACTGGACTGACGTAGAGCGCTTTTAATGTATCTGGCTCTAATGCCAAAATCACTAAAGTAAACAAGAAAAAGGCAATAACTGCATACGCCATTAATACGCCGCCCGGCATTTTAAAGGTTGATGCAGCGTGAAGTTCAGGACGAGTTTTACGATAACGTAAATAGCACGCCATGATCAAAATCCACACGCTAATGAACAAGATTACACAGAGTGAACTTGCCAGAGTAAATGCTTCCATTGTGTTTGGAACAAAGTACTGAAGCACTGCCCCACCCATAATGAAAATACATGAGAAGATTAAACCATTTGAAGGTACGGCACGTTTTGATAAACGTCCTAATATACCCGGCGCTTGACCATCTTTTGATAAACCGAACAACATACGGCTTGTTGAAAACACGCCACTGTTCATTGAAGACATGACCGACGACAGCACAACCAAGTTCATAATAATTGCAGAAATAGGAATACCTGCATTTAAGAACAACTCAACAAATGGGCTTTTATCGGCACGAATATGATCCCAAGGTGTTACAGACATCACCACAAAAAGTGCTAACACATAAAACAGGATAATACGTACCGGAATCGCGTTAATTGCTTTTGGTAGGTTCTTTTCTGGATCTTTCGTTTCAGCAGCAGTTGTACCAATCAGCTCAACACCAATAAAGGCAAATACGGCGATCTGGAAACCTGCCAAAAACCCGCTTACACCTTTTGGAAATATACCACCATGTGACCAGACGTTACTGATGCTTACCACGTCACCATGAGGAGCTTGGAAGTGGGTTAAAATCATGTAGCCGCCCACACCAATCAAACCGATAATGGCTAAAATCTTAATAAGCGCAAACCAGAACTCAACCTCACCAAACAACTTCACTGTAAGAAGGTTAAGGCTTAAGACGAATAGTACACAGCCCGCACTAATCATCGCTTGTTGCATGGGTGAAAAACTGGCGCCTTCGGGTAACCAGAAACTTAAATAGTTAATAACCGCAGAAAGATCGGCAATACCGACCAGTACCCAGCCTAACCAATAGGTCCAACCTATATAGTAGCCAGCCCACGGACCAATCAAGTCATACGCCATGTCGACAAATGACTTGTAATGTAAATTAGCAAGTAGTAATTCACCCAATGCGCGCATAAGGAAGAAGAACATTCCACCAATTAACATGTAGATTACAAGAATTGAAGGACCTGCGAGAGAGATGGTTTTGCCCGAGCCCATAAATAGACCGGTACCAATTGCGCCGCCAATTGCAATGAGCTGTAAGTGGCGATTACTTAATTTCCGTTGTAAATGATCAGGGGAGCCTGCCTCATCTGAATGATGAACCATTGTCATATTAGAAGTCCTTTTTATATTTTGCTTAATTTAAATCAGCAACCTATAGGGAGAAAACGAACCGTATATCGTGGGTTGCTGAGTCTATACCTCAGGACAAGATGTTCAAGTATATTTTTTCCTTAATTGATCTATCTTTTGTCCCTATTTTTTAAGTTGCATTATTTATGTACTGCCTTCACGGCAATTTTAATTATCCAATCTCGATTCACCAGATTAGCCGGAGTTTAGCATGTGATAATGCTAGATGTCGCTTTACTCCCCCCCTCAAAACTGTGCTATTGATTCAAAAATAAACAATATTATTCCGATAAAAAAACTGATGAAAATAAAAAAAGCCAATCATGATTGATTGGCTTTTTAATAAAACTTAATGATCGTTAACGAGTTCACGTCCTAGCTTTTTCATGCGTGGTTTATACAACACATGATAGGTAACACCTAAAATAACTAACCATACCGGACTGACATATAAAGCTTTCAAAGTATCTGGCTCTAATGCCAAGATGACTAAAGTAAAAAGCATAAATGCCAAAACAACATAACTCATCCAAATGCCGCCCGGCATTTTGAATGTAGATTTTTCATGTAATTCAGGACGTAATTTACGATAGCGTAAATAGCACACCATAATGAGACTCCACACACTAATGAATAGAATCACACAAAGTGAACTTGCCAACGTAAATGCCTCCATGGTGTTTGGAACAAAGTACTGAAGCACTGCCCCGCCCATAATGAAAGTACAAGAGAAAATCAAACCATTTGAAGGGACTGCACGTTTTGATAAACGGCCAAATGCTCCCGGCGCCTGACCATCTTTTGATAAACCGAACAGCATACGGCTGGTTGAAAACACACCGCTGTTCATTGAAGACATGACCGAAGACAGCACTACCAAGTTCATGATAATCGCAGAAACCGGAATACCCGCATTTAAGAATAACTCAACAAACGGGCTTTTATCTGCACGAATGTGATCCCACGGTGTTACCGACATCACAATAAATAACGCCAATACATAGAACAAAATAATACGTACCGGAATCGCGTTAATTGCTTTCGGTAAGTTCTTCTGCGGGTCTTTGGTTTCAGCAGCTGTTGTACCAACCAACTCAACCCCGACAAACGCAAAAACGGCAATCTGGAATCCTGCCAAGAAACCTTCTGTACCTTTCGGGAATAAACCGCCATGTGACCAGACATTACTAATGCTGGCAACAGCGCCTTGCGGAGCTTGGAAATGGCTGAAAATCATGTAGCCACCCACACCGATCAGGCCAATAATTGCCAGAATCTTAATAAGGGCAAACCAGAATTCAATTTCACCAAATAGTCGTACTGTAAGGAGGTTAAGTCCCATCACAAACAATACACAGCCTGCACTAATCATGGCCTGCTGTATTGGAGAGAAGCTTGCACCATCGGGTAGCCAGAAGCTCAAATAGTTAATGACTGCTGAAAGGTCCGCAATACCGACCAGCACCCAACCTAACCAATAGGTCCAACCCAAATAGTAACCAGCCCAAGGACCAATCAGGTCATGAGCCATATCAACAAAAGATTTGTAATGCAGA
The DNA here is from genome assembly GCF_041021905.1 of Acinetobacter nosocomialis. Lineage (NCBI taxonomy): Bacteria > Pseudomonadati > Pseudomonadota > Gammaproteobacteria > Moraxellales > Moraxellaceae > Acinetobacter > Acinetobacter nosocomialis. Next base: position 122,026 of record NZ_CP157432.1, on the reverse strand, counting down.
TTTGCAAGGAGCAACTCACCCATTGCACGCATTAAGAAAAAGAACATGCCTCCAATAATCATATAAATAAAGAGAATTGAAGGACCTGCGAGGGAGATGGTTTTACCTGAGCCCATAAATAGGCCAGTTCCAATTGCACCGCCAATTGCAATCAGTTGTAAATGACGGTTAGACAGTTTTCGTTGCAGATGATCGGGAGAATTTTCCGTATCTGAATGACGAGCCGTTGTCATATTAAAATTCCTTTTTGAATTCCTTTGTTAAGATCAGCAACCTATGGCGAAAATTGAACCGTATGCCATAGGTCACTGAATCTGTTCACCAAAAAACGACTGGTTAAACCGTATCTATCTTCCTTCTGTTAGATACATCATCGTTTTTGGAGTAAAGCCGAATTACTTTTGTGCTGCCGTCACGGCAATTTCAATGAGCCAATCCGGATTGACCAAATCGGCCTGAATTGTGGCACGCGATGGAGCAACACACCCTTTTAACCAGTCAACCCAAATTGCATTTACGGTTGAAAAGTCAGAAAGATTTTTCAAATAGAGCTGCGCAGAAAGTAAGCGAGATTTATCGGTATTGGCTAATGCCAAAAGTTCATCAATCGTGGCAAGAATTTCACGAGTTTGGCCTGCCACGTCTTGCTCGGTATTTTTAGGCACCTGACCTGACAGATAAACCACTTTGTTAAAAACAGTCACGGCGCTCATGACTTCGTTGGTGTTGATCTTTTGTATATCTGAATTAGACATTCGGATTTCCTTATACCTGATTAATAAATTGAACACGGGCGGTGACGGCACACATCAGTTCATAACCCACCGTACCGGATGAAACAGCGACATCATCAATAGGTAGAACGACGCCTGTACTTGATTGCCCCCAGAGCACCACTTCACTACCGACTTTGGCACTCTCAATACCCGTTAAATCGACTGCCAACATATCCATACTGACGCGGCCAACTGTACGCGTGCGTACTGAGTCCACTAAAACTGGAGTACCTGTTGGCGAAATACGTTGATAACCATCGGCATAGCCGCAAGCCACAATCCCAATCGTCATGGGTTGCTCTGCGACAAAGTTTGAACCATAACCTACGCTTTCATTCGGTTCTAAATGCTGAACGGAAATAATTTCACTGCGTAAGCTCATGGTCGGTTGTAAGCCCCAATCTGCAATACTATGGCTCGGGTAATCTGGCGAGCTACCATAGAGCATGATGCCACTGCGGGCATAATCTGATTTGAGCTGGTCTTGATAGCGCAAAATTGCCGCACTATTACTTACCGATCTTTCACCCGGTAAATCCTTCACAATTTCTTCAAAGGCAGTAATTTGATAATCAATACCTTGCTGACCAAAACGATCGGCATCTGCATCTGAAAAATGCGTCATGTGCGTAATCTTGGACACATTTGCCAAGTTATTTAAACGTTCCCAAGCTTGAACATAGTTTTGTGGTTTAAAACCAAGACGGTTCATACCACTGTTCATTTTCAAGAAAACATCAAATTGAGCTGGATAAGGATGCTTTTCTACCCACTCTATTTGCACTTCACTATGAACGGTGAAACTGAGTTGATACTGCACACAATCAAATAAATCTTGAGGAGAGAAAACTCCTTCGAGCAATAAAATTGGACCTGTCCAACCTAGAGCACGAATTCGTTTTGCTTCATCAAGATCAAGTAAGGCAAAGCCATCTGCTGCTTTAAATGCTTCATAAACACGTTCAATTCCGTGTCCGTAAGCATTGGCTTTTACAACGGCAAAGACCTTACTGTTTGGCATAGCCTTGCGCACCACCGCCAAGTTATTTTGTAAAGCTTGACGGTGGATGACTGCGGTAATAGGACGAGGCATGATTTACTTTCCTAACGTCCGTTAAGCTGCGTGCGCGTGAGAATAACGTTGAATTGAAAGGCCATCGGTACTGATATCAGTCTTATGATTCAATACGATGTCACTGATTAATTTTCCTGAACCACACGCCATGGTCCAACCTAAAGTACCGTGACCTGTATTCAAGAACAGATTTTTAAAGCGAGTCGCACCAATAATTGGAGTACTGTCTGGTGTCATTGGACGTAAACCTGTCCAGAAAGACGCCTGTGCCATATCGCCGCCCGGGAACAGGTCTTGAGTCACCATTTGCAAGGTTGCACGGCGGTCTTCGTTTAGACCCAAATTGAAACCGCTTAACTCTGCCATTCCACCTACACGGATACGTTGGTCAAAACGAGTAATCGCGATTTTGTAGGTTTCATCCAGCACTGTAGATTGCGGAGCAAAAGCAGGATCAACAATAGGAATCGTCAACGAGTAACCTTTTACAGGATATACAGGTAACTGTAGATCAAGCGGTTTCAAGAAATCACGTGAATAGCTACCAAACGCTAGAACATAACGATCTGCTGTTAAAACTTTACCATTAACTTGAACGCCCTTAATTTGATCGCCTTCAACAATCAATTTTTCTACGTTCTGTTTAAACTGGAAATTAACGCCCAACTCTTTAGCAATTTGAGCTAAAGCATTGGTAAATAAATAGCAGTCGCCTGTTTCATCATTTGGTAAGTGTAAACCACCCACGAGTTTATCTTGTGCATTTGCCAAAGCAGGCTCTACACGACCGAGTTCATTAGCATTTAATAACTCGTAGCTTACGCCGCATTCTTCAAGCACGCTAATGTCGCGTTGAACCGCTTCCATTTGTGCTTCTTTACGGAATAGCTGCAAAGTACCTTTAGCGCGGTTTTCGTAGTGAATACCCGTGTCTTTTCTGAGTTCACGTAAGCAGTCACGGCTGTATTCAGCCACACGCATCATACGTTCTTTGTTCACAGCATAACTTTGTGGATTACAGTTTTTCAGCATTTGCGCCATCCACTGTAATTGCCACATGCTGCCATCTAAATTAATCGCAAGCGGTGCATGGTGTTGGAACATCCATTTCACAGCTTTAAAAGGAATTCCTGGTGCTGCCCAAGGGGTCGAATACCCAGGCGAAATTTGACCTGCATTACCAAAACTTGTTTCTTCAGCAGGACCTGACTGGCGATCGAGAACAGTAACCTCAGCTCCTTGTCGAGCCAGATAATAGGCACTTGCCACTCCAATAACGCCGCTACCTAGTACAATTACGCGCATTTCCATTCCCTCACGCACACCAGTTTATTTCACTAGTATATTTCTGCTTAAATAGTTTATTTCACTGTTTTTCAGGCTATAATCTAGGTAAATTTATGTTTTTCTCGCGAGAATTTTAAAAAAAGAGGAAATATCTATGCGCCCCTTAGATCGTATAGATCGCATGATTCTGGATATTTTGCAGCGTGAAGGACGAATTGCGATTAGTGAATTGGCATCGAGAGTCAACCTCTCTACCACCCCCTGTTCAGAGCGAGTAAAACGCCTTGAGCGCGATGGCATTATCATGGGTTATTACGCACGGCTAAACCCAGCCTACGTAGACCGTAACCTGCTGGTCTTTTTAGAAATCAAGTTATCTGCCAAATCTGGCGATGTATTCGACCAAGTGGCCAGAGACCTCGTTGAGATTCCTGAAGTGCTTGAATGCCACCTCATTTCAGGCGAATTTGACTACCTTGTAAAAGCGCGTTTAAAAGAAATGAGTGCATACCGCCGTTTATTGGGAGATCTATTAAAGAAACTCCCCGCTTCGGCATCATCACACAGTTATGTGGTCATGGAAGAAGTGAAAGAAACTTTATATTTAGATGTAAGTAAGTAAAGCGAGGATTATTGAACTCGCTTTACTTACCTTTTGAAAATTAGAAATATTTTAAAATCGAAATATGCTTGTTTTGATGTTTAAATTTCGAGAACCATTTCACCGCTGGATAGAGTGCAAAAGACAACACAATCGTGATTAGCCACAGCATCCATACATGGCTGACCGACAAATAACTCCCATAGTTAGCTCCCCACATACTTAGCGCAAACACATACATCAGTTTCAGCACATATAAATGCAGTAAATAAAAGAACATCGGCACCGAGCCAAATACAACCAATGGTTTTAAAAATGAGTATTGCTGCATACGTTCAAAAGCAGTCAGTACAATTAATCCGATCCCAACATTTAGCAAAATAAACAATAAAGACGGCGGATACTTTGTGAGGTTAAAAAAGCTCATGAGGCTTAGTTGTAATGACTCAAAATGCTGCCACGGCTGGTCACCATAGACGTTGATCAAACGTAGTAAAACAAACAACCCAATACTTGCGAAACCTAGACTAAGTAAAGCGAGGCCTCTTTGTTTTGCTGTATATTTTGAACTAAACAACTGGCCTAATACATAGCCCAATAAAATTACCCCAATCCAAGGTAAAACCGGATAGCTTGTACGAAGCTTAATGCCCGCAAACTCAAGCCAGCCACGTTCGTGTAAAACGAACCATATATTTTGTAGAATGCCTTGTGAGAAGTGCACAGAATCTAATAAGTTGTGCCCAAAAATAATGACTAACGCTACACCAGCAAGGACTGGCAAAGGCAAACTTACACAACAAGCTAGCACCACCATGCTAATACCAATCGCCCAAATCACCTGTAAATAAATGACTTCGGGTGGAAAAGTCGCTGTCCATGCAAAGTTCACAAGGGTAAGCTCTAATACAATTAAAAATAAGCCGCGTTTTAATAGAAAGGCACGCGTTTGTTGTAAGTCCTGTTTTTTTGATTGAAATAAAAATGCAGAAATACCGGTTAAAAGTACAAAAACCGGAGCACAAATATGGGCCAATAAACGACTGCCAAATAATGCTGGTTCTGTTACTGTTACGTCCATTGGATCGGTAACCTGTTTATGTAAATAGAAAGTTTCTCTTACATGGTCGAGCAACATAATGAGGATAACCAAACCACGCAATGCATCAATCGACTGTAAACGTTCAATATTTTTTTCTATAGGCATAGCGATAATCAATAAAATAATGTAACGTTATACTATTACATTATAGTTCTTTTGTCTTTTATGGCTGATTATTTATGCAACACAAATTAGGATTGTTGTCTTCGTTGGGTCTATCATTTATATCGACATTCACTTGGGCAGAAGAAACGTCAACGGTACTTGAGACCATACGCGTTCAGGCTGAAAGTACCCAAGAAGGTGTGAGCCAAAATAGCTCGGCGACTAAATTTTCTCACGATGTTTTAGATGTCCCTTTTAACCGTGCTTATGTTTCAAAACAAATGATGGAACAACAAGACGTTCAACGGATTGATGACGCATTAAGCTTGGTGAGTGGGGTTTTTCATCAAAACAGTTTTGGTGGCGGCTTTTGGGAAAACTACTCTTTCCGTGGTTTTAGTACCGACCCCAATTTAGGTGCATCCATGATTCGAAACGGCTTGAGTGTCAACCGAGGGATTAGCGCTCCCAAAGATGTCGTAAATATTGAATCTTTAGAGTTTTTAAAAGGGCCTATGGCGGCTTTATATGGTCGCGGCGAAACAGGTGGTTTGCTTAACCTCAACAGTAAAAAACCACAGTGGGAAAGCGAAAGTGAAGTTAACCTACGTGCCAATACCCAAGAACAATATCGAATTAGCCTGGAACACACGGCGCCTATAAACGATGAACTGGCCTATCGTGTAGCAGTGGCTCATGAAGATAATCAAAGCTTTCGTGATCATGTCAGCAGTGAACGCTGGTTCTTTTCACCACAGCTCACATGGAAAATTTCAGACCAAACGCAACTCGACTTTGACAGTGAATTTACAGAGCATAAAGGAACCTTTGACCGTGGTGTAAGCACAGTCAATCACCAGTTTGTGATGGACCCGAAAACCTTTACAGGTGAACCTGACGATGGCGATTTGAAAATAAAAGATTACTTTTACCAATTACGTCTGAGTCACGAATTTAACCCTGACTGGAAGCTAAATAGTGCGGTTAGCTATAAAGACGCTAAAATGGTCGGCTTTGCAACCGAACCTCGTCGTATACAAGCCGATGGACGTACTTTAGAGCGTCAACGTCGCTATCGTGATTATACAAGCGAAGATGTGCTGGCTCAGACAGAGTTACTTGGCAAGCTTGATACGTCTTGGGCTCGCCATGAAATTTTACTTTCAACCGAACTTGGTCAACTCGACTACAAACAAAACCAGCTTCGTCGTAATCACAGCACAAGCTCACCAAACACAATTGATATTTACCAACCTGAATATGGCAAATATTTACCAAACCTAGCACCATTTACCAATACAAAAGAACAGCAGCGTTACTTTGCGCTTAATGTACAAGATCAGATCTTTTTTAATGACCAGTGGAGTGTGCTATTTGGCAACCGTTTTGATCAGGTCGAACAAGACTTTAAAAATCACCTGACTCAGACTGAAAGCAACCAGACGCTTCACCAAAATAGTCCGCGTTTCGGAATAAATTTTAAAGCCTCTGACCAATGGGCGTTTTATACCAACTATGGTCGCTCATTTGCCATGAATAGTGGTATGAACCGAAATGGTCAGACTTTTGCTCCTGAAAAAGGCGAAAGCTACGAGGTCGGCACCAAATATAAAGTGAATGACCAAAGTGTGATTAGTCTCGCTCTGTTTAAAATGAAAAAACGAAATGTACTCACAACTGACCCAATAGACAGTAACTTTCAAACCGCAGCAGGCGAAGTGAGTAGTAAAGGAGTTGAATTTGACTTAAATAGCCAAATCACTGACCGCTGGTTCGTCAATGCCAACTATAGCTATACCGATGCTCAAATTGAAAAAGATCAAGACTTGGCAAAAGGTGCACGTCTAAGTAATGTTCCAAAACACCAAGGTGCTGTAAGTACCAATTATGAGTTTCTACAAGACGGCTCAACAAAAGCAGGTGTAGGTGCCAACCTTACCTATGTGGGTGAACGCAGTGGACATAACCTTGATAATGGCTTTAATTTACCAAGCTATACCCTCGTAAACTTAAATGCTTACTATGCTCCATCTGACCGCTTACGCTATCAACTGAACGTAAACAACCTATTTGATAAAACCTACTATGTCTCAAGCTATAGCGATTTATGGGTTCAGCCGGGTGAACCATTGAATGCTTCAATTTCGGCACAGTGGAAGTTTTAATTTATCTATAAAATAAAAAAGCCCGAATTATTTTCGGGCTTTTTTATTAGAACATGCCATTTTCATTTACAAGCTGTTCGGGCTGTATTTGCCCGATATCCCAAAGCTCCGCAATTTTTCCATTTTCAAAACGGCAAATATGAACCACAGCCAAAATGGTGGCTTTGTCATTCATTTGCATTTCAAGTTTCGAATGCACGGCGACCAAAGTCCCATCTTCAATGACATGTTGAACATTAAAGACTTTATTGGGATTTTCAGCCGCGCTTTCACGCATCCCTTCCTTCAAAGAAGTCGCATCACCCGCATAATAAGGATTGTGATGCTTGAAATTAGGCGCAGTGTAATTGCTATAGGCTTCATCGACTTCGCCTGCTGCGGCAAGTTCTAGAAACCGTACCGCAATTTGTTTCTGAGATAAGCTCATGATTATCTCCTACTATTTTAGACCTTACTGTAACAGGTCATCTTCCTCACTCTCTTCTTCGAAGACATAGGCCATGCAGCCCCAACCATCATATTCACCCTGAAATTTTTCAGCGATGCTGGCAAACCATTGTTCCAAGTCAACAATATCTGAATACTCAGGTTCCATATTCACAAAGATGGTAATTACCCATTCATTCGGCTCAACAGAGTCATCTTGAAAAAGAGAAACTTTTTGTTCTTGGTAAAGTAAATAAAGTGCACATTGCTCTGCATTTTTTTGATCATGAAAAGCAATTGAAAATTCAATTTCATGCAGCTCTGTTAAGTCATCCCCATCTTCAACCATTTGCCAAAGTACATTGCCGTTATCGTCATCGGGAAATTGTTCGTAGTCGCGATTCATTAGATTGTCCTTGTTGTTGCTCTAATTTGTATTATTCGACATCAAGAATAACCGACTTTTATTGCAGTTTGGATATGTATTCAGTTGCGAATTGCATCAAATTTTAATTTTTTAAAAAGGCACTTGCGACTCAATCACTACATCGGTTCCTTTCAATGGATGTTGAAAAGCCAAATACGCAGCATGTAAGGCCATACGGCTTAAATGAAAACGTTTAGGTTCAGGGTGATACAACTTGTCTCCCATAATCGGATGGCCAATATGCATCATGTGCACACGTAGCTGATGTGAACGCCCTGTGACTGGTTCAAGTAACACCCGAGTTTGATCTGTTTTTTCATCATAAACGAGCGGTTGAAACAAGGTTTTGGCATGTTTGCCTAATTCAAAATGTACAATTTGTCTTGGGCGATTTTCCCAGTCGGTAATGAGTGGAACTTCAACACTGCCCTCTTGCTTTACTTGACCTTGCACCAAAGCAATATAATGCTTTTTGACTGTTCTGGCCTGAAACATTTTACTTACCGCGACTTCTGCATCACGGTGCTTGGCAAACATAAGTAGGCCCGACGTTGCCATATCTAAACGATGCGTCACTTTAGCCAAAGGGAACTTTTCCAGCACCCTTAAATAAGCACTGTCATGATGCTCAGGTAACCGGCCCATGACCGACAACAAACCCGCAGGTTTATCAACCACAATCAAATCGTCATCTTCAAATAAAATTGAAAGCGGATCTTGTGGTGGAGCATAAACAAAGTTGTCGTTTAAAGGCATAGTCGTAGAAACAGCAATGGAGCATGGCGGCAAATCATAAAGAAATTTCAGACCTACCGCAAAACAATCTATAAGCTATCAACATGTTCCACGTGAAACTCGAAAAATCTTTATCGCTTTTTATTCATTTCCGCTAAAAGATCGAGCTGAATTTCTTGAATATGTGCAAGCCTTTCCCACTGATGCGATAAAAGATGATCCATTTTTTCATGTAAATGGCGAATCTCAAGCTCGGCTTTTAAATTAATTTGATAGTCATGTTGAGAGCGCAAACGGTCTTTGGCTTCTTGACGATTTTGACTCATCATAATAATAGGTGCCTGAATTGCCGCTAAACATGACAACACTAAATTCAGCAAAATAAAAGGATAAGGGTCAACGGGGCGGACCACCATCACCACCGTATTTAAGACAATCCACCCCGTTAAAAATAAAGCAAAACAAATGAGAAAAGCCCAGCTACCACCAAATGACGCGATTTTATCTGCCAGTTTTTCTCCAAACGTCCAGTTTTGATCAAAATCTGACTCTGTATTTCGGCTAATTAGCTCATGGCGTTGCATACTGCCAATTACTTCATTTTCTAAATTAGAGAGTTCGCCCTTTTCCGAGCGTAATAATGATTGCACGTATTTAATTCGATAATCTGCCAGATCGGCTCGACAAATAAAGCTTGAGTAATTCCAATCTGGATGATCTTGGATAATTTCATCGCTAATCACATTTCGAATGACTTCACCCGAAACCAGATCTTTTAACGGGAAATTCTTTCCGCATACGGCACATTGGCGACACTGGTTTTTATTCTCCATCTTATTCAGCTCGCAATTATAATAATAAGGATATTATATAAATGATTTCAGGCGACAACATCGTAAATAAAAATAATGCTTTAACCCAATATTTGTAAAGTTGCTGGCACTATTTTTCGATGTGCAGGAATCACCGGAACCATGTAGAGTCTTCCAAGCCAATTTTTAACATGCACCACTGTGGTTACCGTCAATACTTGAGTCTTTTCATTCTTATAAATAGATAAAGTCACATTTAAATGCTTGTCATCATCTCCAATCACTAATTCATTTTCGGTACGTTGCCGTAAGGTGAAAATTCCAATTCGGTCGCCTGCGACATATTCATTTTCTTTTTTATTCGAATCAATTTGCTTAAAACTTCCTAAGTCTTTAAGCCCAATCTTTGAAGTAATTTTATTACGCACATTCATGCTCCACTCTACCCACTCTGGAGTGTGATGGAACAGTTTAATAAGTTGCCCAAATACATTCAGGTCTGGCTGACCCAGCACAATACTCCACGAGTCGTGGAAGTAGGCATTGTTCAATTGAGATGAGATTTGACTGTCGCTAGGTAAAGCAGAAAGATAAGGCTTATTCATAGATTATATTCTTGTAAAGTATCGTTTTTATTATAGAGAATTTTTTAGGGTGTCAAGGGAAAACATCTATGGTTTACTTCAACAATCATAACTTTGTAAGTTATAACCTTGTGCCTATAAACTTTTGATCTATAGCGTCCTAAGCCGAATCGAGACCTTTTGGGTGAGTACACACTAACGTTATACGTTTTGGTGCATGCTACTCTTTTCGATCCCTATCACACCCTTGAGATATAGTTTAGCCAGCACCCTGCGGGATTGTTTTTCTAAGAAAAGCGAATTTTTAATATTTTTGGGAATTTTTACGCCATTAGGCAAATTTAAAAGAATTTATTCCCATTTACCTATAATTAGTTATATTTAAATTCCACTTTAATTGTATTTTTCGGTTTATTTTACCAAAGCATTAACTGTTTTGAGCAATTAGGCATCAGACTATAAAAAGTAAATTACCCTTCATTTTTTTGTCATGAAGGGCAAAAGTCTTTTATGAAGAGATAAAACCATGTTTACGGGCTTGGTAAACGGTACATAATGCGATCAAGGCAAAAACTAGCATAAACCATGGAAAAGAAGCTGCCCCAAAACTTTCAAGCAGTCCTCCGCCAATCATTCCACCGAATGCAATAGCAAGGTTAAATACCGTGACCAACATAGACTGCGCTACATCTGCTTCGTGACCCGCAGAATTTGCCAAGGCTGTTTGTAATAGTGTTGGAGCCCCACCAAAAGTAACTCCCCATAACACAACACCCGCCAGTACGACAAAACTTGAAGAGCTATAAACACCCAAGAGCACTGTTGCGATAGCAAAGATCAATAAACTTAAAAGCGTTATTTTTCTTAATGAACGATCGATAAACATGCCTGTAATGAGAATGCCGACAATTGAAGAAATGCCGAATATAAACAGGATATTCTCAACTTTGTATGTGTGCCCTGTCGAGGCCAGAAATGATGAAATATAAGTATAGAGAATGCTATGTGCCAATATCCAAAGGAAGACGACTGTTAAAACAGCTCTAATGCCCGGTATTAAAAGAACTTTTAAAATGGGTAACCTTTTCTGTGCTGACTGCCCTGCAAAATCAGGAATGCTAAACCGAATCCAGACAAATAAAATTAATGCCAATAAAGACATGATCCAGAAGACACCCCGCCACTCAAATAACGCTCCCAACCATGCACCCAAAGGAACTCCAATTGATAAAGCAATGGGTTGCCCAACCCCGGCAATTGCTAAAGCTCGTCCTTGGTAGGACGCAGGGACCATACGTCTTACATAACCCGCTAAAAGTCCCCATATAACACCCGCAGCCATACCTGCAATAAAACGAGCAATCAAAGTCAGCATATAGTCATTTGATAAGGCAGTAATCGCGTTAAATACAAGTAACCCTGCAATAGCACTGAGTAATAAGGGTCTCCGATTCCAACTACGGGTAAGACTAATTAGCGGTATTGCCGCTAAAACAGAACCTAAGGCATACACTGCTATAAGCTGTCCTGCATACGCTTCTGAAATATGTAAGCCTTGACTGATTTGGGGCAAAAGCCCTGCTGGCATGGTTTCTGTCATAATGGTCAGAAAGCCTGCAACTGTAAAAGCCAACAGTTTCCAAATTGGTAATTGAGTAGAGAATTCATCAGTTAACTGATGAGATGTTTCATTACTCTTAGTATTCATAAAGCTTTACTCTCAAATTCTTTTACAGCGTACTTACTCTGCTCTTTCTTGCTATAAGCTTGTTTTATCAGGTTAGGATGGGAAGACATTTGTTCTCCATGTGAACTAAAATCATTATTTTGGAATGATCATTCCAATTTAAGTTAAATAAAAACCTTAACTATTCAGCTCAACCATAGTTAAGGTTTAAATGAGTTTTATAAAACGTTTAAAGCAACCTCAACCACATCCATTAAACATTGCTTTCTTTGTTCAAGTGGGCTGCCTTTCCCTAAAACACGTAAACCTTGCATAGTGTTTAGAAAGAAACTTGCTAGCGCACGCGGGTTTTGGGTAGAAGCGATTTCACCAGATTGTTGAGCTTTAATTAATAAACTCTCTAAAGCATGTTGAAGTTTCTGTAGGTTACTTGCAACGAATTGAGAGACATCTTCATCATGTCCAGCCAGTTCCAAACAAGCATTTGCAACAAAACAGCCTTTGTGTTGTGAATCATTCAGCTCATCTTCAACCACATTTATCAGTAATTGCCGAATCAGTGCTTTTGGTGAGCCTGAACTAGACAATAGTTCCACATTGTTAAGTGTGATTAAAAGCTCATAGCGCTGTAACGCTTTTTGATAAAGACCCTGTTTGTTTTGAAAGGTACTGTAAAGGCTACTTCTAGATAGCCCCGTACCATCAACCAAGTCTTGAACTGAAGTTGCAGCATAACCACGACGCCAAAAAACCTGCATTGCAGCATCAGCAATTTCATCGGTTTCAAATTCTTTGGTTCGCATAAAACTTACTTAACAGGAACGATCGTTCCAATTAATCTATGATAGGAAGATAGAGAAGTCAAACTAAAAAATTATTTCTATAGCAAACGGTTCTTCAATTCAGAAATCACTACCCTAGGTTTTTCATATTTTTGTCTTGTTCTTTCTGCATTATTTTTAGATTTAATTTTTTCGCTTGAATACATTATAAAAACATATTATAAACTATTTCTAACCAAATAATTGGTTTTTTGGAACTTTATAATGAACAACAATATTATAATTTTTGGTTATGGAACAGGTATTTCCAAAGCCGTAGCACATAAGTTTGGTAAAGAAGGCTATAAAATCGGTTTAGTGGCACGTAATGCTGAAAAACTCGAAAAAGCCATTTTAGAACTTAAAGCACAAGGTATTGAAGCTTACGCTTTTACATGTGATTTAGCGGTTCTTGAAGATATACCAAACCTAATTAAACGCATTAAAGATCAATTAGGAGAGATTAAAAATATTCATTGGAATGCTTTCCATGATATTGAAGGCAATATCTTAAAAACCCCTCCACTAGAGCTTACTAAAAGCTTTCATATTCGTGTTTCGAGCTATATTGCGACGGTACAAGCTTGCTTAGGTGATTTAGAGAAGAACCGCGGTAGCATTTTATCGACAAACGGAATTTTTGCTTTCGATGCAGTTGGCATCGACTTGGTTGCCAAAGAATATTCATCGCTAGCAACTACTGCTGCCGCTCAATACAAAGCCACCAACTTGCTTGCTCATAGTCTTGCTGACTCAAATGTTTATGTGAGCCAAGTGATTGTAAACGGTTTCGTAGATGGAACCCCAGAAGCGAAGGAAAAACTTACGCGGTACATCCAGAAACAGTTGCAGATCAGTTCTGGTACTTACACCAGCATAAACAAGAAACCGTTTCTCTTTGTGGAGAAGCCATTCAAGCTGCTTAAACTATTTCTGATGAGAGAAGAAGTGTAATCAATTAGGCTTCTTCTCGTTTTTAAATTGATGTCTGTATGCATCCGAATTCTTTAATTATTTCTCATAGTCTGAAGGATCAATTTTGTATGTTTTAAAGAGAATAGAACGTACAGAATCTTTTATTTCTTCATCATGCTTAATAATTAAATAAATATCTTTTTTAGTCAGAGGAACTTCTTTTAGTAAATCTGGTAAGTCTGCTGACCTTATAGCACTGACTTCACTAGGTTGTTTCAAAATATTCGGAACTTGTTTTTCAAACTTAAAATCTACACCTTGTAAGTTAAAATAGACCATAACTCTTCTATTTAAAGAATCACTATCATCATATAGAACTGTGCCTGCTGGAAGAATTGTATATGATGAATAGTTATCGAAATTTGATGCTATTCGTAGAGGTTTCTCTAGAACATGAATTTCTGGTGTCTTTGTACGGTTCCAGAAGTAATAATTTAATAAAGACTGTATGATAAAAAGTAAAATTAGTACGGTAATTAATAAATTCTTTTTCATATCTACTTCTTTAAAAATATCTTTTATTCTTTAACTACGAATTCATAGGTCTTAGTTAACTTGTCATCGCCTCTTCCATAAAAATATGCATTAATTAAAATTTTGTATCTTCCTTTATATTTGGGAATACCTTCTATTTTTATATGATTGTATCCATCTATATCATCTACTGGAGTAATTTGAATTCCCTGATTTTCTGGAATATTAGAAGTTAATTCAAAATGTTGTTCCGAGACTTTACCACCTGTGATTTTCAATTGCTGATTATATGCCTTACCTACATAGGCTACTGGAAGCCTTTCCGGCTCAATTGTATATTCGTGACCACACCCTGTCATAACCCACAATGGCACACCCAAAGTTACTAATTTAAGCTTCAGATTTTTAAACAAGTTATTTTTCTTCCCATACGATTGGAAATTTTTCTGATTTAGAGACATTACCAATCATTGCAGAGAAAATGGCTTGGCATTCTAAATTAATTTTTTTAACTGAACTGATATCTATAGGTTCACAGCTTCTATTATCATTATTTGAGCAGAATTCTACAGATACATCAATTTTGTTATTTTCAATCTTATCTATATAAGCATCCAACATTTGGTTGTTATTAGCAGTATTTTTGCAAACTATTTTTTTCGATGATGATTCTTTTACTTTATCCAAAACTTCATTGTTCTTAAAATTAATAGAAAAATTTAACTTTTCATTACTTTTCCTAGTATGTTCTATTGTGAAATTTGAAATTTTTTCACTACATCCACTTAAAAAAATTAGCCCTAATAGGTAAAGAAATTTTTTCATTTAAAACTCTATTGAAAATTGGATTTTCTTACAGCTTCTTTTGATATCAGAATATTATCTACCATAACTTTACTGCTTTGTAATAAGCCACCAAAAACTACTCTACAAGACATATTGCTAGTTAACAATTTTTCTAACTGGTTTTTATCGATACATACATTCATTGATTCATCTTCGCAAACTTTGAAGTATCCAGATGAAGTATATTTTCCTGTACATCCATAAAGGCTGAGCACAATTAAAAAATATTTATACATCCATTTTATTCAAAATTAGCATTCGTCAACTTTGCTTTATTTGATTGATAAGCATCATTTGAGTAATTTTTTCTTAATTCAATTCTGCATTCAGTATCAATTTTTGCTTTTTTAATATCGACTGAACAATCATCATTTTTACATATTTCGACATGTACCATATATTTATATAATTGATTATTAATTTCTTCTGAATCTAAGTCTACCCCACCTCTTACCATAAGCTGATTTTCCAAACAATTTAGCTTAGAAATAGGAAATACATTTTTTTCAGAAATTTCTTTTAAAGAAGAAGAGCTTGTAACAAAACCTTGGTATATTTTTTCTCCACTATACATAGATTGGAAATATTTAAATTTTCCAAAATTAATATCGGTAGATTGAGAATTTATGTTTTTAGAAGTACAACCAAATAATAAAAATATCCATATACATGATAAAAATTTCATTTTACTTGAACCTTTTTTAATTCGGCTTGCAATATTTGCTCTGGTGATTTAGAAAAGAATTATGGCAGTATTTTATCGACAAACGGGATTTTTGCTTTCGATGCAATTGGCATCGACTTTGTTACCAAAGAATATTCATCCTTAGCAACTACCGCTGCTGCTCAATACAAAACCACTAACTTACTGGCTCATAGTCTTGCTGACTCAAATGTTTATGTGGGCTAAGGATTGTAAATGGTTTTGCAGATGAACCACCTGAAGCTAAAGATAAAACTTATACGATCCATCCAGAAACGGTTGCGGAGCAGTTCTGGTACTTACATCAACATAAACAAGAAACTGTTTCTCTTTGTGGAGAGCCATTCAAACTGCTTAAATTATTTTTTATGAGAGAAGAAGCGTAATCAATTACACTTCTTACAGTTTATTTTACATAAGGCCAAATGTCTGGGTCTATATAGTTCTCATCTATATGATAACCCTCTTTTTTCATATTATTTTCTTCAGTTTTACGGGCTTTTTTATTATTAGCAACTTCAGTTTCAAATGCTTGCTTTAACTGCTCTGAATTCATCTTATCTGAATCAGAGATAGCATTTCGCCCTGCATATTTAAAGTTTTCAAAGCTGTACCTCACCATATACTGTTCTTTTTTATCATCTTTATAGGTCCGTCGAAGACTAATACCCAGCTCCACATCCCCATTATACAAATTAAATACCAACCTATTTGTTTTCGAAAGCACATCCTGCCATTCTTTAAAACTTAAGATATAAGTTGGATCTATAACCTCTCCCATAGTCTCAGTCATATGCTTTAGATTATCTTGTTTATCAATTCGAGCACTAAAAGGTAAAAAATACTGCTTCCATTGTTTGTCATTAATCTGATGTACTAATTTAGTATAAGCAGTATAAGCCTCTTGGCTCGTAGTATATTCATTTGGATGCAAGCTAGCATTAATGTCCATGATTTGAATACCATCATTGCTTCGTCGAGCTACTTGTGTACCTAGCACACTGATTACATTTTCAATTTCTAAATTACTCTTTTCACTAAATACACGCACTCGACCTAGTTTTGGTGGAGTCCAATCTAATGATAAAAAATTCATCCCTGCAGGTTGACGATCAACTGGTGTAGTACTATTTTTACTAAAATCTTGCATGCCTTGTTCACCAAAATGAAGGGCTATTACATCTTGATTTTGGTTCATTGACTTATTTCCTTGGGTAGTATTATTTGCGGGCTTACAAGAGATTAAAAAGATGCATGTAATAATGCAGATAAATAAATATAAATAGTTTTTCATAATAGGTTTCCAGCTTTGTCTAGCATCATACCTTCCCTTCATTACTACTTGAATGTATTTTAAAATCGGCTTTACTATTTCCCCATTTAGAAATAGTTTTCAATTCTTGTTGTAAAAATGGCCTACCTTTTTCATCAAGCATTAAACGGTGATATTTTTCAGCTGCTTTACCAATCCATTTCATACGACTATCATAATCTTCAGCAATCGTACCCTTGAGAGGAGCAATGTAAACGTCCTCTTTTAATTCTACTAATTGATCAGCTTTACTACCTGTATAATTACCAAACCAATTCTTTTTTACCGCGTCTACACTATAATCACTTGATAGAACAAGTGTGGCATCTGGCATACCTATAAACCAACGTTGCATCCACGCACCAAATTTAACTGAGCAATTTTCCCAAACAACGACTTGAAGAATATTATGTTGTTCCTGTACCGCAATAGCCATCAAATGATCGAATAGATTTTGACTCGCTTTTCTATATTTACTTTTCTCATCACCTCCATTCAAAAAAGCTTTCTCAATGGCAGGTAATAAAGTAAAAGCATCATTAATTTCTTTCGTCACCTTTAAATTTTTAATACTAGGTAAACACGATGACCATGGCAAATTCATTAATGCTGGCTTAACAAATTTGAAAGTACTAGTATCTCGCGTACCTTTACAACTCTTAAAAGATTCTGAAGATGCACTCCAAGCTAAATGCCAAGGAGCAATATCCATAAACAACCACAAATTGCCACGAGCAAAAAGATTTATAGCCTCTTGTACACCGACATTATAGCCAAGCAGACTCCCCCAATGCTTAAATATAGTTGCAACTGTTTTTGAGGCAAAAGCTCCTAAGCCCATCCAATAATATCGCCCCAAAAGGTTCTTATTTCCACCGAGCTCTATTTCTAAAAATATTTTGGCATATACGGAGGCAATTCTTCTTGCTCTTGCCTCATATCCTGGCTCAAGTTTATAGCTATTCGCTTTTTGTAAGTTAGATAATCTCTTGATGGCTTCTTGCTGATATATTTCCCAAAATGTCAAACAGTCACAGTGAGCATCCTTACAACTATGTTCACTTATGTTCGTTTTACTGTTCCAATCTAAACTGTTAGACATTTTTATTTACTTCCTTGCGCTGGATCTACCCAAACTTCGGTCTCATCTACTGTTTCTAAATCCAACCATAATAAATCGAGCTTAAGTTCCTGTTCTTTGGGACTATGTATTTCTTTGGTTTGACCTTTCTTATCTGAGTTAGCAAAAATTTCTTTACCTTCAGAAGATATCTTGTAATCAATAAATGAAAGTGGCTCACCTGAAGGTAATAGCATCTTGAACTTTTCATTATAGGCTTCGTAAGCGGGTAACCCTTGAAGGTTCATACCTACCTCAGCTCCCCCCATAAATTTATGCTGCCCAGACTTCACCTCAAATTTGCCGCCTGTAGTCATAAAAATCCCCGAACCGGTAATTCTGACTTGAGAGCCGCCTGCGGTGAGCACAATTTCCTTGGATGCGGTCGCTTCGATTTTGTCTTCAGTCGAAATAACCTGAACAGCTTTACGGGCAATTAAATCTGCTCCATCGCCTTGCGCTTGTATCTCGACTTTACCTTTGCCTGCATAGAGTCTTGCCCCTTCTTGCGCTGCAAAAAGGCTAATTTTATTTTGGGCGTGTGCGATCAGGTTCTTTTGAGTAGATAGGTTAATACTGTCGCCCGCAGTTTGGTTGAGCTGCCCATCTGCACTTAAGTGAATGTCTTCATTACTCGCGACCGCAATACTATTTGGGCTTGCCAGTAGCATGATCGCATCTTTGAAAGTTTTGGCTTTTGCGTTGTCTTGCTGTTCAAGTTTTTCAATAAACGACTTTAGGTTTTCTAAATGTTCTAAGGGGTCAGTTTGCTGATTTTTAGCAACTTCACTGAGTGCCTTGGCATTATTGAGGCCACCTTCAATTTGTTGTTTGGCCTCAGCTGCGTCTAGGTGTACACCTTGGGCTTGGTCTTGTTTATGGGTACTAATAAGTAAGCCACTGCCTGCACGTACCGCGCCCCACTGGTCAGTTCTGAGTTCAAAGCCTTCTCCACGACCGTCGCTTTCCGCCTTGTCTTTTGGATGGCTTAAGTTACCGAGATTTAATTGGCTAGCTGCATGGCTGCTTTGTAACTGAGCACTGATTTGACCTGTGGTGTCATCAAAACGGAGTTGGTTAAAGCCTTTACCGTCGACTTCTTCAGAGCGAATACCACTGAGCTTTTTGGTATCAGGTAATTGGCCTTTCTGGTCGAATTGGGTTGGGTGGCGTTCGGCCTCATGAATACGTCCCACCACAAACGGGCGGTCAATGTTGCCGTCAAAGAAGTCGATTACCACAATCTCACCAACACGTGGCAAGAAGCGTGCTCCATAGCCTGCACCCGCCCATGGGGTCAGCACATCCACCCAAGCCGAATCGGTGTCATTGTCGTTACTACCGGCTCCACCATCATGGCTATGGTCATCAGCTCGGGTAAACAGGAATCGGACTTTAATACGCCCCCACTGGTCAACATGAATGCTTTCACCCTCTAGCCCCACAACTTTAGCGCGCTGCGGGTAAGCTACCGGTCGGTGTTCTAGCGGGTTATATTCAGGTACAGCTTTAACGTTGCGTCGAACGACATTGAGTTCAGCAAAGTGGCGCTGCTCAGGATTTTGCGTGTCGAGTTCAGTTGCCTTGAGTTTGTCTTGTGGTAATAGGTGTTCAAGTTGCTGTTGTAATTCTTTCGGTAAATTATTCTGGTTGTAGTAGTGCTTGCTTAAGATTAAAAACTCTTTATCAGCACTGTCATGCTGGTCGAGTTCAGGGTGTTCATTGAGTTCAAACCAGTAACCCACCTGCGCATCACGGATGTTACCTGCAACGGTAAACTGTTTAGAACTCAGGTGATGGTAAGCGTTAATGTGTTGGTTAAGCTGTTCAATTTGACTGTTGCCTGAAGCAGTGGCTTGGTCTTCGCCTTTTAAGTCCTGCATCCAAGCAGGGCTAACATGCCATGCATCTTCAAGGTTCAGGCTAGCATTGTCATAGTGTTCGCTGTGCTTTTGTGTGCCTTGTACGCTGCCACTACCTTCTTCTTGTTGTAATGCATCGGCTTGCCAGCGTTGGATATGAACCGAGGTTGGTTGTAAACGACGCTCAGCTTTGACTTGGGTAATGGTATCAAACTGTTCTGTGGCACTGCTGCGTTGGTAACGTAGGCTACGGCGTTCAAGAATTTTATAATTTTGATTTTCATCAATTAAACGTAGCACTTGTGGCTGAATAGAAGCATTCGGGTCCGCGACTAAAAGCTGTGACTCATCGACCAGCCAATTAATGCCTTCACTACGCCACAAACGGGTTAAAAAGTCATAATCGCTTTCGTTAGACTGCATCACAAATGGACGCACATCGTAGTCCTTAGTTAAGCCAGATGTGTCGAGCGTTAAGCTTGAGGCAAACAGCGGACTTTTACCTTGCCATTCTTTAAACAAAATTTCGCTAATATCGCGCACACTTTTATTCATAAACACGCGGCTATTGCGGCGTTTATGCCAGAGTGCAGTTGGGTCTTTTAAAGTTAAATTATAAATAGTGAGTGAGCCGTCACTTTGGCCTTGGCTGGCTTCGGTAATAATACCTGTCGTTCTAAAAAATTGGCCCATGTCAGTGACCTGATCGATAGCAACCTGACAGCCAATAAATTGTTTTAATGCAATATGCGCATTTGTAGACAGACACAATAATTCAGCAACGCTACCCTGATTAAGCGTATGTTCGCCCTCAATACGTTGTAAGAAGACTTGCTGATTTAAAGACTGATTTGAGAATTGGATATGTACAGCACGATTTTGTGAAACAAGGCCTAAACGTTCCAATATACTCGACACACTCATCTGCATTTTTATTATCAATCAAACTTATATTTAGGCCCTATTTTAATTAAAAAAAGACTAATCTGTCTATCTATACTCATTTTCAAATGTAACTAGTCAAAATATGCATTTTTACGTTAATTTTTTATTCAATAGGTATGTCAAAAGTAAACTTCGATCATTTTAATGCATTTTAAATTATTTATAGATACTTAAATGATATAGCTAAGCAAGAGATAATTAATTCCCAGCACAACTTAGTGGAAACGTATTTAAGCTAAAAATATTCATAAAAACCAATAAATTGCATGTTTTTATAAATTTTAAAGTAAAGCTCTTATCTATATTTTTCTTTTTGGGTGAATGTCATTCATCAACTAATTAATTCCCACCACTTATAAAACCCTATATATGACCTATTTTATTCTTTTTCTCACGCCCATATATATTTCGAGTTTAAACTACCCTTCCCATTTTCTAAAAATCAGACAGGTATTTACCCCACCAAAACCAAAGCTATTACTCATCACTGTTTTGAGTTCGGTTTCTCGGCTCGTTTGAACAATATTGAACTTTTTAGCTTCTTCGCGCAGTTCGGTAATATTAATACTCGGCGCAATAAAGTTATTTTGCAGCATTAAAATAGAATAAATCGCTTCGTGTACGCCTGCTGCCCCCAAACTATGCCCAGTCATCGACTTGGTCGAACTGAGTGGCGGGACTTTTTCGCCACCAAAAGCTCGCTCTATGGCCAATAGTTCGGGAATGTCGCCTGCCGGCGTTGAAGTGCCATGCGTGTTGATATAGTCGATGGTTTCACAGCCGTTTTGTTTAGCTTCTGCGAGTGCCAGTTTAATGCAACGTGTCGCGCCTTCACCGCTCGGGGCCACCATATCGACACCATCACTAGTGGCAGCGTACCCAACCACTTCTGCCAAAATTTTTGCTCCACGTTTTTGGGCATGGCTTAAAGACTCCAAAACTACCATGCCACCGCCGCCGGCGATTACAAAGCCGTCATTATCTACTGAATATGGGCGTGAAGCGGTTTCTGGTGCATCGTTATATTTAGAGCATAAGGCGCCCATCGCATCGAATATTGCCGTTTGCGACCAATGGTCTTCTTCGCCGCCACCCGCCAGCATGAGGTCTTGTTTACCAGCCGCAATAAGGTGATATGCATAACCAATTGCGTCGGCTGAAGTGGCGCAGGCACTCGCAACCGATTGAGATACACCTTTTAAGTTAAAGGCACGCGATAGGTTAGCGCTAATGGTACTGGTGAGGTAGCGTGGTGCTAAATCGGGCGATACTTCGCTTGCGCCTTTTTCTTTTAAGGTATGCAACATGTCAATGATGGACGCTGTTGAGGTGCCACCTGTTCCGCCAATCACGCCATACTTTGAGTTGTTGGCAATATCATTTACATCAAGATCGGCATGTTGTAGCGCATCGAGTGCCGAGTTGTAGGCATACATCGCGCAAACGCCCATGTGTTTTTTTAATTCTGGATTGATATTTTCAAAATGCATTTCGGCAGTGGCGCTCACATGACTTCGAAAGTTTAGTTTTGCATAGACATCGTTATAGCGAATGCCTGAGCGGCCTGCTTTTAAGGACTCGGTTACTGTTTCTAATGTATTTCCAATACAAGAATTAATTCCCATACCTGTGATGACAACTCGTTCCATTCTTATCTCTATAAAAACGACAAAAATAGATCTTAACAATCAAGTTCTTTTTTGGAACTGGCAAAATATTTCTATATCTATTATTTTTTCTCATCAAATATAAATAAAAAGTTAATAATAATATTTTTATTTTAAAATAATATTTAGTTTTATTATTAAATCAAAAATATTTTAAATA
Source organism: Acinetobacter nosocomialis (assembly GCF_041021905.1). Taxonomy (NCBI): domain Bacteria; kingdom Pseudomonadati; phylum Pseudomonadota; class Gammaproteobacteria; order Moraxellales; family Moraxellaceae; genus Acinetobacter; species Acinetobacter nosocomialis. The sequence continues at coordinate 99,359 of NZ_CP157432.1, read as the reverse complement.
TTAAATTGACGTATTTAAAATCACCGATTATTATCTCGTTGCTGGCCTACATTGCCAGACGGTTTTGACAGACCGTAAGCTCATAGCGGATTGTAGTTCTACTATAATTCGTTAGACCCTTGCGTCCCCCTTTCTTTGCGGTAGGACGGGAGGGGGACGCCCCGTGCGTGCTGGGTCTATGAGCTCCAGTCTGTCAACCCCCTTTCGTTCTACCACCCTAATTAATTCGCGGTAATCTGGTGGTAGAACTCCATTTTTTAAGGAGTTGGCCATGACATTTTTTAATCTTATTTTCTCTGTTTTTTAACTATTTTATTTATTTAAAATTTGGATTTTTACGCCTTATTTTTTTAAATTTATAAACTAATTTTATTTTAAAATTTTAATTATTTTATTTTCCTGTATTCATAGGAGGATTAACTTTTATTTAAAAAATTATTTTAATTTCCCAAGCAAATATATTTTTTATTTTAGTTATACGTATAAATACTCATGAGAATAATATGAAAATTTATAAACCCTTTTTGGCTTTAAGTTTCATAGTCGGTAGCTTAGGTGTTGCAGGTTGCAGCCTTCATGCTCAACAGGAGTTTGAAAAAATTTGCCTGTCAGGTGGGCATAGCGAGGCCAGTTGTGAGTGTATTTACCAGCAACTTGAAAAAGCTTATTCCCCGAAAATGATGCAGCGCCTAGAACATGTCAGTTTGCAAAGTCCTGTTCTCCCACAGGACTTTGCCCCTAATTTTTTCAGCGTCATGCAGCGTTGTGACAAAAGTAGTCTGGGCTAAGCGTTGGCTTAGCTCTTTATCTCTGTGTCGCAATGGTGTTGTACTTTAAATCAGCGCAAAAAATTAAAGTCTGTTGTGGCACAGAGGCTTAAAGATGAATTCAAAATAAGATAAATAAAAGGCGTTCTTGTACGTTTTATCCTACAAACTTTTAGGGTTTTTGCGGATTGGCGGCACCCTTCTTTTTTCCTAATATGAACTCATACAGGAACAGGATGTTCCGGAACATAAAACAACAATAATAGGTTCATGCATCAGGATCGTGAGATACGACAGGAGTCATATCTAGTACCCAAATACGAAAAAGCCCAACATGATGTTGGGCTTTTTTTATTACTGTTTAAAAATGCTCTGAAAGAAAATTTTCATATTGTTTTATTCACTATATATCTTTGAACTACTTGTTCAAGTGTAATTTCGGAATGAAGACGACCCTTGTTTGCTTCAATAAGTTTTGCAGAAGCAAAATTAGATTTATAACAATGTATATGTAACTCAGTTAGGCCCAGCTTCCATGCCTCCTGAATTGTAAGCTCCAACAATTTTGAACCAAAATTTTGTTTACGTTTAGAAGGACGAATACCTAACCCAATATGTCCACCACAATATTGAATCTGTTCATTGAGCTTAGGTCTTAAGTTAGATACACCAATAATTTCACTGCCCTCTACCAACCAATACGTAATGTTGGCAACATGGCCTTCATGTAAAGATTTCCCTTTTTCATAGTCACTCAGTTTGTTCAAAAACGCATCAAAATTTCTATGATCAAAATCCATTGTCAAAGGGTAACGTTCTTCGTCAGCTAATTCATTAATGTAGCTGTTATAGCTATCTTTAAATCTTAAATGAGGTTTTACCAACATAACGGTCATTTATTACTCCCAAAAAGTTGTTCTTTTTATAAGCAGCATTTAAAAATAACATAATGTTATCAATAACAACTCTTTTTCTTCTCTTAGCCCTAAAGGATTACTCTTAAAATAGGCTCTACCTATCTGCTTGAATGCCTCTACTACAACTCATTTCCCAAGCATTCACTCATGTAAGATTTTTCTTACAAACTTTTAAGGATTTTGCGGATTGGCGACTTACAACTTTTTTTCTAATATGAAGTCATACAGGAACAGGATGTTCCAGAACACAAAACAACAATAATACGTTCAAGCACCAGGAGCGTGAGATACGACAGGAGTCATATCTAATCACCAAATACAAGAAAGCCCGACAGGATGTCGGGCTTTTTTTATGCTTATTAAAAATTGATATTTGCATATACTTATAGCGGGGTATGCGCCTGTTCTTGCTTTTTATGGCGAATCCAACGCACCACCCAAATAACTGCAATCAGCACCACTATTGCCACAAGTGCAGGCACCAGCATTGCTGAAACCGAAAGTAAGATTGCGCCAATCCACTCACCTGTTGCAACGACAAAGTTACCCAAGCCACCTGTGGTTGCAGTTGAAACACCACGTGCAGCAACTGTACTCATTTGCACCACACCTGCCGTACCACCACCGACAATAATGGCTGCTGCCCAACTGGCAAACTGAGACATTTCTCCACTACTCACCGCCATTGTCGCTAATGTACCCGCAATCATAGCCGCAGGGGTTGCGACTGTGTCTAAGGCATTATCGACCCACGGAATATAGTAAGCCGCAACTTCACACACCGTTGCCACACTTAAAGCCAAACACACCGATGGCAGAGCTAACCATTCAAAGCCTTTCGATGGCTCAAACCAGCCCATCATGGTGGCAATGCTCATGACCAGTAGCGGCACAAACACGCGAAAACCGCAGGCAGCACTCAGGCCCACACCAATACATAAACCCAATATCGTTTCCATAACGGTTTCCTTCTTCATGCCCATCACGGGTCTTGTTATGTAAGTCTTATTTTTAAATTAACAAAAAAGCCCCATCGGGTGACAGGGCTTTTTGTTAAATGCGAACGCAAATATTATTTCATTCTTAACGTTTAAATTGTGTGCAGTAGCATTTGGTGCAAGGTGGTAAAGGGTCGGTATTAATTTCTAAAAACACTCTATGACCGCACTGAGCACAGAAATAGAAGCCTGTTCCGGGTTTTTCGCCAGCTGTTACCATGATTACATTCCTATAATCGTATATATATTAAACAGGAATATAACCCACTTAAAGTGAATGTCAATTGTCCATTTCGCCCGATGATGATGGCATAAATGCAAAAAATGTTATTTGTACGATTTATCTTACACAGATTTAGGGATTTAGCGGATTGGCTGTCCTCTGCTTTTTTTCTATGATGAGTTCATAGAGGAACAGGATGTTCCGGAACATAAAACAACAATAATAGGTTCATGCATCAGGATCGTGAGATACGACAGGAGTCATATCTAGCAACCAAATACGAAAAAGCCCGACAGGATGTCGGGCTTTTTTTTGATAAATAATATTCTATTTTTAAATTCTTATATTTATTTCATCTAAATCTAAATTTGGATTTATTTCTCTTACAATTCTTTTAATACATAATTCTAGTTCATCTGTATCAAACTCAGCAATAAACATTGCCTTTAAAAAATAATAGTATATTTTATCTTCTGGATTTAGAAAGTATTGGCAAATCCCCTTATTCGAATCATAGAAATAAATATTAAAACGTCCATTATTAATATCTCCCACAAATGTATAGTCGAATCTTATACTTTTAATACCCCCCTGTGAGGTATGTCTAGTACGATGAATATCAGAAATCTCTATTCCACATGAATAGACCTCTTTAGCTTTTAAATTATTTATTAATAATTCTGCAACTTCACAAGCCCTTAGAACATCTTCTTTTTGCGGATTATTAAACTCATGTTCTACTTTATTTCTTAAACTTCTTACTTCTTTTACTAATATAATTGGAGAAAGTCCTAAAGCACAAAACAAACGGAATGATAATGGTTTAATATTTTTGCTTTCGTCATCTAAAACTTCTTCACAAAAATCTAGTGCAACCTTTGGTAATTTTTTTATATTTATATTAAAATTTTTTAATATATTTTCAATTAAACAATCTATTGCTCTTTTAGCATTAGACAATGCATTAATTAAACCTCTTTTATCTTTTTTCATAAGATCACTTTTTGCAAAATACAAATAATCTTCTGGTTTAAGATCAAAATAGTTTATGAAGTTTATATTCTCACTATAATCAACTATTAAATTTTTATAATCTAAAGAAACTGTATCAAATAATTCTTTAGCTGTACTGATTCTCACTGTTTTTATATCGTTCATACTCATATAACATTTATAAAAAAACCCCACTTTACAGTAGGGAGTTTTTTCAAAAATATCAACAATGTTTAACTAAAGTATCAAGCCACTTGGCCTTCTAAAAAGTCTTGCGCAAAACGCTGTAATACACCGCCCGCTTCATATACAGAAACTTCTTCTTCTGTATCTAAACGGCAAGTCACAGGCACTTCAACAATCTCTTCTTTACCATCCGCTGTGGCACGTTCAATCACTAAAGTTAAAGTCGAACGCGGCGCAATATTACCAATCACGCTATAAAGCTCTGTACCATCTAGTTTTAAAGTCTTGCGGTTTACACCCGGTTTAAACTCAAGCGGTAACACGCCCATACCCACCAAGTTGGTACGGTGAATACGCTCAAAACCTTCTGCTACAATTGCTTCAACACCTGCAAGGCGTACACCTTTTGCAGCCCAGTCACGGCTTGAACCCTGACCATAGTCAGCACCCGCAATAATGATTAGCGGTTGCTTACGGTTCATGTAGGTTTCAATCGCTTCCCACATACGCATGACTTCGCCTTCTGGCTCTACACGCGCCTTTGAACCTTGCTTAATGGTACCGTCTGAACGGCGAACCATTTCGTTATAGAGTTTCGGGTTGGCAAATGTTGCACGTTGTGCAGTCAAGTGGTCACCACGGTGCGTTGCATATGAGTTGAAGTCTTCTTCTGGTACGCCCATTTTGTGAAGATATTCACCCGCAGCCGAGTCCATCAAAATCGCGTTTGAAGGCGACAAGTGGTCGGTAGTAATGTTGTCACCCAAAATCGCAAGCGGACGCATGTTCGCCAAAGTACGTGGTGCAGCCAACGCCCCTTCCCAGTAAGGCGGACGGCGGATGTAAGTACTTTGTGGACGCCAGTCGTAAAGCGGGCTCTTCGCTTGCTCAACTTCGCCCAAGTCAAACATTGGAATGTAGACTTTACGGAACTGTTCAGGTTTCACGGCTTCTTTAACTAAGGCATCAATTTCAGCGTCAGATGGCCAGATGTCTTTGAGGTAAATCGGGTTACCTTCTTTGTCATGACCTAACGCATCTTTTTCGATGTCAAAACGAATTGTGCCCGCAATTGCATATGCCACAACAAGCGGTGGAGATGCCAAGAATGCTTGTTTTGCATATGGATGGATACGGCCATCGAAGTTACGGTTACCAGACAGTACTGCAGTTGCGTACAGGTCACGGTCAATAATTTCTTGCTGAATAGCTGGATCTAACGCACCCGACATACCATTACACGTCGTACAAGCGTAAGCCACAATACCAAAACCAAGTTGCTCTAAGTCTTTTAGAACACCTGCTTCTTCAAGGTAAAGTGCAGCCGCTTTTGAACCCGGTGCAAATGAGGTTTTCACCCACGGTTTACGTGTTAGGCCAAGTTCATTTGCTTTACGTGCCAACAAACCTGCCGCCACGGTGTTACGTGGATTAGAAGTATTGGTACATGAAGTAATTGCAGCAATAATGATTGCACCATCTGGCATTAAGCCATCAGAACGGTTTTCAACAACACCTGCGATGCCTTTTTCTTTTAGGTCGCTCGTTGAAACACGTGCATGCGGGTTTGATGGACCAGCAATGTTACGTGTTACTGTCGATAGATCAAAACGTAGTACACGTGGGTACTCTGCTTTAGTCATTTCAGATGCCCAAAGGCCGATTTCTTTTGCGTACTGTTCAACCAATGCCACTTGAGCATCTTCACGGCCTGTTAGGCGTAAGTAGTCGATTGTGTTTTGGTCAATGTAGAACATCGCAGCCGTAGCGCCATATTCTGGTGTCATATTCGAAATGGTTGCACGGTCGCCCACAGACATACTGTCAGCGCCTTCACCAAAGAACTCAAGGTAAGCACCCACTACACGTTCTTTACGCAAGAACTCTGTTAGAGCAAGTACGATATCTGTTGCAGTAATGCCTGCCTGACGTTGGCCAACCAACTCAACACCAATGATGTCTGGCAGACGCATCCAAGATGCACGGCCTAACATTACGTTTTCAGCTTCTAAACCACCCACACCTACAGAGATTACACCCAAAGCGTCGGTATGTGGGGTATGTGAGTCTGTACCGACGCATGTGTCTGGGAATGCTACGCCATCACGCGCCTGAATGACCGGAGACATTTTCTCTAGGTTAATCTGGTGCATAATGCCGTTCCCAGCAGGGATCACATCGACATTTTTAAATGCGGTTTTAGTCCACTCAATAAAGTGGAAACGGTCTTCGTTACGACGGTCTTCAACAGCACGGTTTTTTGCAAAAGCGTCTGGGTCAGCACCACCGTATTCCACTGCTAAAGAGTGGTCAACAATAAGCTGTGTTGGTACAACTGGATTGACTTTAGATGGGTCACCGCCCTTCTCAGCAATCGCATCACGCAAACCTGCAAGGTCAACCAATGCAGTTTGACCCAAGATGTCATGACACACCACGCGTGCAGGATACCAAGGAAAGTCTAAGTCCTGACGGCGTTCAATCAACTGCGTTAAATAAGCAGTTAAGTTCTCGGCATCGGCACGGCGTACCAATTGCTCTGCAAGTACTTTAGAGGTGTAAGGCAGTTTTTCGTATGCGCCTGGCTGAATATCTTCAACGGCTTGACGCACGTCGTAATATTCAAGCTGGGTACCTGCCAGCGGCTTACGGTATTTTGTGTTCATTAACCACGCTCCGCCAATGGTTTGAATTTGAGGTTTTCAGGGCCTGTGTAGTTCGCGCTTGGACGAATGATTTTGCCGTCTTGACGTTGTTCAATCACGTGCGCAGACCAACCTGCTGTACGTGCAATTACGAACAATGGTGTGAACATTGCAGTTGGAACACCCATTAAGTGATAGCTCACCGCACTGAACCAGTCGAGGTTCGGGAACATGTTTTTCACTTCTTTCATCACTGCTTCTAAACGCTCAGCGATAAGGTACATTTTGGTGTTCTCTTGTGCTTGCGCTAAGTCATGCGCCACTTTCTTGATTACTTCGTTACGTGGGTCAGAAACTGTATATACAGGGTGACCAAATCCGATCACGACTTCTTTATTTTCAACACGTTTACGGATATCCGCTTCTGCTTCGTCTGGATTGTCATAACGTTGTTGAATCACGAATGCAACTTCGTTGGCACCGCCATGTTTAGGTCCACGAAGTGCACCAATACCACCTGTAATTGCCGAGTACATGTCAGAACCTGTACCTGCAACCACACGTGAGGTAAATGTTGATGCGTTAAACTCATGCTCAGCATACAAAATAAGTGATGTATGCATCGCTTGAATCCATTCTTCACATGGTTTTTCGCCATGAAGTAAATGTAAGAAATGCGCTGCAATTGAGTCGTCATCTGTTTCAACTTCAATACGACGGCCGTTGTTGCTGAAGTGGTACCAATAAAGCAGCATTGAGCCTAAGCTTGCCATTAATTTGTCAGCAATGTCTTTTGCGCCCGCTTCGTTGTGGTCTTCGTGTTCTGGCGTTAAGCAACCTAGTACTGAAACACCTGTACGCATCACATCCATTGGGTGTGCAGACGGTGGTAATTGCTCAAGTGCTGTTTTCAGTGCTGCCGGTAAGCCACGAAGCGCTTTTAATTTTGCTTTATATGCTTTGAGTTCAGCTTTGTTTGGTAATTTGCCATGTACGAGCAAGTGAGCAACTTCTTCAAACTGGCTACCCGCTGCAAGGTCAAGAATGTCATAGCCACGATAGTGCAAGTCGTTACCGCTACGTCCTACGGTACAAAGTGCTGTGTTGCCTGCAACTTGTCCGCTAAGTGCAACTGATTTTTTTGGTTTGAAGCCTGTTGTTGTTTCATTTGAGCTCATAAGATTGTCCTTTCCTATCTATCTGAATTTATTTATTAAGCACGACGGAGTCGTACCATTTTCACTTCTTATTTCAGGATTAACCTTCGGTTCGACCTACTTTTGTTTTGGCAAAAGTAGGCAAAACCATTGTCATCTGCAAAACTCGTCCACAACCATCAAATATCCTATCTATCGCAGAACCAATTTTAAAAAATGTAGTCCTGTCTCAAACAGTTGCAGATGACGCCTCCGAGTATCAGATTCCAATTAATCAACTTTTTAATTTATTACTTCTTTTTAGCAAATGCGTTGTCTAAGTAGTCTTCAAACGCGTAGTAATTAATGCGTTCATATAACTCTTTACGCGTTTGCATAATATCAACCACGTTCTTTTGTGTACCTTCTTTACGCAAGGTTTCATACACAGTTTCGGCTGCCTTGTTCATGGCACGGAAAGCAGAAAGTGGATAAAGCGCAAGGCTTACATCGGCAGATGCCAACTCTTCAGTGGTAAACAGTGGTGTAGAACCAAACTCGGTAATGTTTGCCAAAATTGGTACGCCTGTCTTCTGAGCAAATTGCTTGTACATATCAAGCTCGGTAATGGCTTCAGGGAACAACATGTCTGCACCAGCTTCAATGTAGGCACCCGCACGGTCAATTGCCGCTTGTAAGCCTTCAACCGCTAACGCATCAGTACGCGCCATAATCACGAAGCTGTCATCACCACGCGCATCAACCGCTGCTTTAATACGGTCAACCATTTCTTCTTGAGTCACAATGGCTTTGTTCGGACGGTGACCACAACGTTTTGCACCCACTTGGTCTTCAATGTGCATTGCCGCAGCACCAAACTTGATGAGTGCTTTTGTAGTACGGGCAATGTTAAATGCAGAAGCACCAAAGCCTGTGTCCGCATCGACCAATAATGGAAGATCACATACATCGGTAATACGACGTACATCTGTCAACACATCATCAAGGTTACTAATTCCCAAATCAGGTAAGCCTAAAGAACCAGCTGCTACACCACCACCTGATAAGTAAATCGCTTTATAACCTGCACGTTTTGCCAAAAGTGCATGATTGGCATTGATGGTTCCAACCACTTGTAATGGCTTTTCTTGGGCTACGGCATCGCGAAATAGCTGACCTGCGGATTGTTTAGCCATTGTTATGTTCTCCTTGTGCTTGTAGCAGTGTTTGCTCAATAATTTTGTAAGAAGCATTGATATGTCGATGCATGAGCAGCTCGGCAAGTTCACCATCGCCTTCTGCAATTGCATCTAAAATACGGATATGTTCGTCCCAAGCTTTGCTCGGTCGATCAGGTGTGTTTGAAAACTGAATTCGGTACATACGGATGAGGTGATAAAGCTCATCACATAGCATTTTTTCTAGGGTTTTATTGCCACTACTTTTGATAATGCAGTAGTGAAAATCGTCCTGCCCTTCTTGCAAGTAATATCCTTTACCAGCTTTAAAGTTTTCATCTTCAGCATGCATACGCAAGACATCACGTAGCGCCAAAATTTGCTTTTTATCAATATGCTGTGCGGCAAGTTTGCAAGCCAAACCTTCTAAAGATGCACGAATCTGGTAAAGCTCTTTGAATTGTTGCAGTGAGAGCGAAACCACGCGCGCGCCCACATGAGCAGTGCGCTCAACCAAACGCTGCCCTTCAAGGCGATGAATCGCTTCACGCAAAGGCCCACGGCTAATGCCGTAAGTGCGCGCCAATTCAGGTTCAGAAATTTTGCTACCTGCCGGAATTTGACCCAAAACAATTGCCGTCTGTATTTGTTTAAATACATTCTCGGTCAGTGTTCTTCCCTGACTTTGTAGTGGCTCTGGTGCGAAGGTCAAATCTTGCATATTGTCGACAATTTTTAATCAATTATGAGTTTTATAGCGGGATGAATGAAAAAAATCAAGGTAATTGTTGACACTTTACAGAACGCATCAGGTCAATTTTTATCGCTAGTCCTGTTACCTCACCTTATATTTATAGCATTCCACCACTTGCCAATTAATATTTATAAAACAGTTAGTTAATATTAATTTACCTATAAATTTATGGCACTTTTTTAGTTGCTTTTCGGCCTCTAATCTTTTGTTTCAAACTTTAGTCTACAACCAATGTATTACAGCAAGATTGTAGACAATCTGCTTGAATGAAAGCATGAGTTAGAAATTAGTTTCTATTTACCGTAATTTCTTTTAAATCTTTTTATCATTTTCAGCCAGAAAATATCGATATTAGTGAAATTATCAGGTGCTTCACGGTAGCTTTATTGATACATTATTGAGCATCGACATAGTTGTGGCGTATTTTTCGAGACAGAAAAAACCCAGCACTATGCATATTGTTGAATGAAAGGACTTTTTTGATGTTTCAACATATCCCCCCATACGCAGGCGATCCAATTCTCTCTTTAATGGAACAGTTCAATGCTGATACTCGTTCTGAAAAAGTAAACTTGAGTATTGGTCTTTATTATAACGAAGACAGCATTGTTCCTCAGTTAGAGACCATTATCGAGGCGCAAAAGCGTATTGAGCCTAAGAACGGTAAAACCAAACTTTATTTGCCAATGGAAGGCTTCAAACCTTACCGTGAAGCAATTCAAGCACTTTTATTTGGTGCAAACAGCCCAGCAGTTAAAGCTGGCCGTGCTGTAACTATCCAAACACTTGGTGGTTCAGGTGCATTAAAAGTTGGTGCGGATTTCTTAAAAACTTATTTCCCAAATTCAGACGTTTGGGTGAGCCAACCAACTTGGGACAACCACGTTGCGATTTTCAATGGCGCTGGCATTAAGACTCATTTCTACCCATATTTCGATGCAGAAACGCGCGGTGTAGATTTTGACGGTATGCTTTCTACACTTAAAACTTTGCCTGAGCAAAGCATTGTGTTGTTGCACCCATGCTGCCATAACCCAACGGGTGCTGACTTAAACCCAGCGCAATGGGACCAAGTAATTGCAGTATTAAAAGATCGTAACCTTATTCCATTCCTAGACATCGCTTACCAAGGTTTTGGTGACGGTATGGAAGAAGATGCGTATGCAATCCGTGCTTTAGACCAAGCAGGTCTAAACTTCATTGTGAGCAACTCGTTCTCTAAAATCTTCTCTTTATATGGCGAGCGCGTTGGCGGCTTAACTTTCGTATGTGACGATGCAGAAGCTGCTCAATGTACATTCGGTCAGTTAAAAGCGACTGTACGCCGTATTTACTCTAGCCCTCCTACAACAGGTGCTTGGTTAGTTGATGAAGTGTTAAATGACGCTGAACTTAACCAACAATGGCAAGGCGAAGTCAAAGAGATGCGTGAGCGTATTATTAAAATGCGTAGCATCTTGAAAGATGAACTTACTAAAGCTTTACCAGACCGTGACTTTAGCTACCTTGTAAACCAAAAAGGTATGTTCAGCTACACAGGTCTAACTGCTGAGCAAGTGGATATCTTGCGTGAAGAATATGCAATCTACTTAGTACGTAGTGGCCGTATTTGTGTAGCAGGCTTAAACATGAAAAATGTTTATACTGTTGCTAAAGCGATGTCTGAAGTGCTTGCTAAATCAGTAGAAGCAGCATAAAGCATTTATTAAAAAAAGGCGCTTCGGCGCCTTTTTTTATGTCTCGATATTAAGGTTTGATTTTACCCCAATATTTCAGTTTTGAGGTATGTCCAATCCCCACATTAAAGCTGTTAGTTGGGTCGAGTTTTTGATAGAAATTGGCCAATGCAGGTTTGGCAATGTAGAGATGCCCAACATTATGCTCTGCTGGATACTCAGCACGGCGTGCATCGAGTAATTTCCACATTTGATGTTCCATTTCTAACGGGTCATTGCCCTTTTTAAGAATATAGTCCTGATGGAACACATGACAAAAGAAATGCCCATAATAGAGTTTATGGATGATTTTATTTTCCATCTCGGCTGGTAGTTGCTCTACCCATTCGCGATCATTACGGCGTAGAGCGATATCAAGCGCCACAATATCTTCAACTTCACTACGGTGTGTATCACGATAACGAATTGCCGCCCCCGCAATCGCAAAACGGTGCAAGAACGCCTTTCGTCCTTCCTCTTCACTACATACGAAATAGTGACCAGACTGATGCACTGCAAAATATTCTTTTAAAAACTGCTCGGTCTGTGCTTTTGAATTATTTTCGACACGTAAAACTAGATGGTGCTCATAACGATCTCGATATTCGGTCATACGCTTCGGCAAATGACTCGGTAAAAAGAAGGTTATCGCCTGTAAAATCTGGTCTGTTAAGCCTTTAATTTTAAATTTTTCTAAAAAGCCATCGACTTTATCTTTCATCGCAAAAGCTTTAGGAACATTGGCTGTACCAAACTTTTCAATAAATAAGAATGTGTCTTTTCCGTATTTTTCACCAATCAAGTAAGCATCACGGTGAATATATTCACCTGCAATTGGCAAGCTTGGCAGTGAGGTCAGTAAGTAACGACGAATAGCAGTTAAATCATCGGCATCATTACTACCAATATAAAAAACACAGCTCTCTACTTTTTCATAGGTATCAAGGCGTACAGCAAACACACAGACTTTACCTGCCGAACCCGAAGCCTCAAACAAACGTGACGGGTCTGCATTAAAACGAGCAGGCGTATCTTCATCGACCTGAGTCACATCATGCGCATAGCGATGATCCGATGCCTGTTTTTCACTGTCATCTAAAATATCTACAGCTTGGTACTGCTGCTTCTCTAAACGCGTCAAAATCTCTTCGGGAGTCGTACCTAAATTTACGCCTAAATGGTTCACCAGTTCTAATTGACCAGTGGCATTCACCTGAGCATATAACGCCAGTTCAGTATACGCGGGTCCACGGCGTACCAGTGCACCACCAGAGTTATTACACACCCCACCCAGTACTGAAGCCCCAATACACGATGAACCAATGACCGAATGCGGTTCTCGATTATAGCCTTTTAAAATTTGCTCTAAATTATCTAAGGTTGCACCCGGTAAACAAATGACTTGCTTGCCGTCATGGATGACTTGAATACCCTTTACTCGGCGTGTACTCATGACTAAAACAGGACGGTCATAGTCATCGCCATAAGGCGTTGAACCACCAGTGAGTCCTGTATTTGCTGCCTGCATAATGACAATACAATCTGCCTCAATTGCCGCCTGCAAAACCTGCCATTGCTCTAGCAAGGTTCCTGGCACCACTACAGCAAGCACTTTCCCCTCACCAAAACGACGACCTTGACGATACTGACGCGTGCTTTGGTCATCGGTCAAAACATAAGAACGCCCTACAATATTTTGTAAACGTTCGATCACTGCTTGAGGAGAAAGTGTTTGCATGATGGTTTCCTTTTGGTCATCCATTTATCAAATTAGACCAACACGACGGGATCTTACCGTTTGTAATTTATAATTTAATTAGCTCATTCTCTAATTCGAACCAGCCCTATATTTACTATCGTGGTTGGCGGCAGGGATGCCGCCGTTTCGATGCAGTAGCAAGGACGTACCGTCATCGAAACTAAAGTTTTTGGTTACTTTTTTAAAAAAGTAACGTCAATTAGCTACTTATATTGAACTTTTCTCGATAAGACTCCGTCGTGCCAATATCATCAAAGTTAATACGGAAACGTTAGAGCTTCATCGCCTGTACTAAACAATCCGCATTAATATCCGAAATCGACTTAGCACCCGTGAGCGTCATCGCAACACGCATTTCCTTATCAATCAAATCAAGTAAGTTCGACACACCTTGTCCACCTGCTGCTGCCAAGGCATAAACAAACGCACGGCCAAGTAAAACCGTATCGGCACCGAGCGCCAACATACGCACCACATCTAAACCATTACGAATGCCTGAGTCAGCCAAAATCGCCAAATCACCTTTAACTGCGTCGGCAATTGCAGGTAATGCACGAGCAGATGACATCACGCCATCTAACTGACGACCGCCGTGATTTGATACCACAATGCCATCTGCACCAAAACGCACAGCATCTTTGGCATCTTCAGGATCTAAAATACCTTTAATCACCATTGGGCCATCCCAAAACTCACGAATCCACTCAAGGTCTTTCCATGAAATGGATGGGTCAAAGTTCGAGCCTAACCAACCAATATAATCTTCAAGCCCAGTCGGCTTACCTAAATATTTAGATATATTTCCCAAGTCGTGCGGACGCCCCATTAAACCGACATTCCATGTCCAGTGCGGATGAAATACTGATTGCATATAACGGCGCATCGCAGCATTTGGCCCACTCATACCCGAATGGGCATCACGATAACGTGCACCCGGCACAGGCATATCTACGGTAAACACCAGTGTTGAACAACCCGCCGCTTTTGCACGTTCCAAAGCATTACGCATAAAACCGCGGTCACGTAACACATAAAGCTGGAACCACATCGGACGGTTAATTGCAGGTGCAACTTCCTCAATCGGGCAAACAGAAACCGTTGAAAGCGTAAATGGAATACCTTTTTTATCGGCTGCCATTGCGGCTTGTACTTCACCACGGCGTGCATACATACCTGTTAAACCCACAGGCGCCAAGGCAACTGGCATCGATAGCGTTTCATTAAACAGTTTTGTCTCTAAACTCAACGCGGACATGTCATTCAGCACACGCTGACGCAATGCAATTTCTGACAAATCTTGTACGTTACGCTTTAAGGTATATTCCGAATACGCTCCACCATCGATGTAATGAAATAAAAATGGAGGTAAGCGACGTTGTGCCGCAGCACGGTAATCATTGCCAGAAGAAATAATCATTTTGAATCAACTCTATTTAAACGATTTGCACGTTTCTGGCGAGCTTCGTCTTCATCCAGAGAACGTACATGGTTAATCACAAATTCAATATGACCGCAGACAGCTTGGCGTGCGGCCTCGGGATCTTTACGATCAATAGCATCCATCACCTGAAAATGCTGCTCGCTCAGCAAGTCACCATTTACGGGGTCGTTATAAACTTTTTTACGCCCTAACAAGACGTTGTATTGCAGTAAATCAAACAGGCTTCGCATCATTTGAATCAGCACCACATTGTGAGAGGCTTCAGCAATTGCTAAGTGAAATTCTGCATCTGCCACCGCGGCCTGTGCCGAGTCACCTGCATTTTGATGGCGGCTAATTTCATTAAAATAATGATGAATTTTGGCTCGATCTTCAGGCGTTGAACGTAATGCGGCATACCATGCCGTGCCACCTTCAAGTAATAACCGCGCCTCTTGCACATCAAAACGGTATAACGGATCTTCTTCAATCAAGTTACTAATTGGGTTCACAATCAGTTGCTGTGGCCACTGTTCAGGTAACTGCTGAATATAAGTCCCATCGCCACGGCGGCTAATCAGTACACCTTGACTATTGAGCTGTTGAATGGCTTCACGCAAAGACGGACGAGAAACTCCTAAGCTAGTTGCAAGCTGGCGTTCGGCAGGCAAGCGGTCACCTTTTTTCATGTGACGCTCTTCAATTAATGCCTGCAATTTCATGACCACTTGATCGGAGATTCTCATCGCGTTTCCTTCACTGGAGTTATGGAATCATCCACGGAACCAGATAAGCCTGAACCGTAATAATGATGCCAACAAAGACAGTGAATATGATGCTATGTTTTACCGTGAAACGGAACAAGTCAGATTCTTTTCCAACTAAGCCTACTGCTGCACACGCAATCGCAATCGACTGTGGAGAAATCATCTTACCTGTTACGCCACCACTGGTATTTGCAGCCACAAGCAATACTTCTGGAATACCAATTTGCTGTGCTGTAGTTGCCTGTAATGCCGAGAACAAAGCATTTGAAGAAGTGTCTGAACCCGTAAGGAACACACCAAGCCAACCCAAAAATGGCGAGAAGAAAGTAAACGCATGACCCGTATGCGATAGAGCCAAAGCCAAAGTTGCAGATAAACCTGAATAGTTCGCAATAAAAGCAAATGCCAACACCATACCAATCGAGTAAATCGGTGTTTTCAACTCATTGAGTGTTTCACCGAAGGTTGTTACTGCCTCACTTGCTTTCATTTTTAAGAAAATAGCAGTGATAATTGCAGCAATAAAAATTGCAGTACCTGTTGCAGAGAACCAGTCAAACTTATAAATCGCTTCGTATGGTTTCATCTCTGCCACAATTGGCGGCATTTTTTCGACCAATTTATGCAAATACGGCACTTCAAGCTTAAAAATCCAGTGTTCAAGAGCCCCATCTTTTGCAAATAATGCTTTAAATGGCTTAATACTCCAGATCGTGACCATGACTGTTAAAATAGCAAATGGAGACCATGCCTTTGCAATTTTCCCAATGCTATAACGTTGAACTGTTGTAGGTTGCTGAGTCAAAGTCTGACCCGCTTCAGGTTCAAAACGGAAAATATGTTTTGGTTTCCACACACGGAATAACAAAGTCAGGCTGACCAAAGACGCAATTGCAGCAGTAATATCTGGTAACTCAGGGCCAATAAAGTTAGAGGTGAGATACTGGGCAATCGCAAACGAACCACCACCGACCAACACTGCAGGCCAAGTTTCCTTAACACCACGCCAGCCATCCATAATCGCCATAATCCAGAACAGCACAATTAGCGTTAAAAATGGCAACTGACGCCCCACCATCTGGCTAATTTCCATAGTGTCTACACCCGACACCTGCCCAGCCACAATAATTGGAATACCCATTGCACCGAACGCAACTGGTGCTGTATTTACGATCAAACATAAACCAGCAGCATAAAGTGGTTTAAAGCCTAAACCGACAAGTAGTGCAGCGGTAATTGCAACAGGAGCACCAAAGCCCGCCGCCCCCTCAAGGAAAGTACCAAATGCAAAACCAACCAGTAACATTTGCAGACGTTGGTCTTCAGTAATCGACAAAATACTTGAACGGATAACTTCAAACTGGCCTGTTTTTACCGAAATCTTGTATAGAAACACTGCCCCGATAATGATCCACGAAATTGGCCATAGACCATAGAAGAAACCGTAAATAATAGATGCAAAGGCCATTTGACCCGGCATTTGATAAAAAAACAGCGCAATCAATAATGCAATAATGACTGTGCCCGTACCCGCGATACTGCCTTTTAAACGAAAAACAGCCAATGCCAAAAAGAAGAAAATAATCGGGATTAACGCAACCGCACTGGACAGCCAAATATTATTTAAAGGGTCATAAAGTTGTTGCCACATATTGAGCATTGTCATCTCCTTGAAATGCCGGGGCGAATTTTTTTACCTTAAATTTTTAAACATTCAACACAATTGGTATTACCAATTAAAATTTAAGTGCAAATGTTATTCCTTAAACCGCAGATCGCATCATAAACACAGATATTGGCAAGATCAACAATTAAATAATCACCATAATTGGTATGACCAATAGTATTAAGTAAAATCAAGTAATTTCTAATTTATAAATTTATTTATTAGACTAAAGTCGTAAAAATACTTTCTTATAAACTTAAATATGAACTACAGAAATGGAATGAAAAATTTGAATATAAAACTATAAACATACCTGTTTCATGATCTATGTATAATGTGCACACAACTCAAACCACATGTATTGAATTGAATAATGACTACTTTAACGTGTTTTAAAGCTTATGATATCCGAGGCAAACTCGGCACCGAATTGAATGAAGAAATCGCCTATAAAATTGGCCGCGCTTACGGACAAATCTATAAACCAAAGACTGTGGTTGTAGGATGTGATATTCGTCTAAGCAGTGAAGCCTTAAAACAAGCGACCATCCGCGGGTTAAATGATGCGGGTGTGAACGTTCTTGATTTGGGTATGACGGGGACTGAAGAAGTTTATTTCGCTGCTTTCCATCTAGATGTACAAGGTGGTATAGAAGTTACTGCCAGTCATAACCCAATGGACTATAACGGTATGAAATTGGTTCGCGAAAATGCTCGTCCAATTAGTGCCGATACTGGTTTAAAAGAAATTCAGGCTTTAGCAGAAACTAATAACTTTGAAGAAGTTAGCCAAAAAGGTACAACGCAAAGCTATAACATTTTGCCTGAGTTCGTTGATCACTTAATTACTTATATTGAACCTGCAAAAATCCGTCCATTAAAGTTAGTGGTAAACGCGGGTAATGGTGCAGCTGGTCATGTGATTGATGCCATTGAAGAAAAATTTAAAGCGCTTAATGTACCAGTTGAATTTATTAAAATTCATCATGAAGCAGATGGTACTTTCCCAAATGGCATCCCCAACCCAATTTTAATTGAAAACCGTGACAGTACCCGAAATGCTGTTCTTGAGCATAAAGCAGATATGGGTATTGCATGGGACGGCGACTTTGACCGCTGTTTCTTGTTCGATGAAAAAGGTCAGTTTATTGAAGGCTACTATATTGTGGGTCTATTGGCTCAAGCTTTCTTGATTAAACAATCAGGCGAAAAAATTGTGCATGACCCACGTTTAGTGTGGAACACGTTTGATATCGTAGATGAATACAAAGGTGTTGCTGTACAGTCAAAATCTGGTCACGCGTTCATTAAAGACGTTATGCGTGAACACAATGCCGTATATGGCGGGGAAATGAGTGCTCATCACTATTTCCGTGACTTTGCTTACTGTGACAGCGGTATGATTCCGTGGTTACTTACGGTTGCCCTGCTTTCTGAAACTGGGCAATCACTTTCAACCCTCGTTGAAAATATGATTGCCAAGTTTCCTTGTAGTGGTGAAATCAACTTTAAAGTAACTGATACACAAATCACTATTCAAAAGATTTTTGATTTCTATGCTGCTCAAAATCCGGAAATTGACCGTACCGATGGTGTAAGCCTCGACTTTGGTGCGTGGCGTTTTAATGTCCGTGCTTCAAACACCGAGCCTTTGTTACGTCTTAATATTGAAAGCCGTGCAGACCGCCAAGCTCAGCCAATGCAACATTATGTAGATGAATTGACTGGATTAATTCAGTCTTAATAGAGTTCATCTCAAAGAGATGGAACATTATTGTTCCATCTCTTTTTGGTTATTCTGCATAATTTTATAAGTATGATTATGTCCATCTAATACATCCTTATTTAGATTCTCATAACCTTTTAACAGCGCTTTCTTATCAAAATTACACGTTGGATTTTCATTGATAAATTTTTGGTGAATGGCACTATAACAACTCGAAACATCATCAACAAATTGATAGTAATCAGATAAAGGTAACCCTGCTAGCTTTAATAGTTTTGGAGCAACGAAACTTGCGGCAATATAAGGTTGCTTCAAAGGCTTCTTATCTAATTTATAATTGCTCCATACCACAAACGGTGTCTGATAATTTTTTAAATTAGTTCGCTCAGAATCATCTTTAAAAAATCCATAACTCTCATAAACTTCTTGTAGATTCGGCAAATGATCGCCAAAAGCAATTAAAATTGTTGGTCGATCTACTGTCTTTAAATATTCAGCGAGCTCTTTTAACTTTTGGTTAGCACGCGCAGTTCCAGCAGTATAAGTACTTAACTTTTGCTTTTCAGTCTCAGACAGCTCTTTGTTAAATTTATAATTTTGCTTACCAAAACGATCATCGTTATACATAGGATGATTTTCAACAGTAATCGCATAAATAAACTTTGGCTGTTGCTCGTTCTCTTCTAAAGTAGACTTAATCGAATCAAAAATAAGATCATCTGTGGCCCATCCACCTAAATTAAAGACTGTAGACCGATCTTTTTGGGCAATCATATTTTCAAGTGATATAAATTTATCAAACCCCAATGCTGGATATACCTTATTGCGATTATAGTAATAACCATAGTTATTATGCATTGCAATTGTTTGATAACCAATTGTATTTAAATAATAAGGTAATGCATAAATTGGCTTTTTCAGCTTAGAAACATATAACAACTCATTTGGGAAAAAAGTTGTATTGAGGCTCGTAAGAACTTCAAATTCAACATTCGCAGTACCTCCTCCAAAAGAAGGAGACAGTAAATTAGAGACCTGATTTTGATGAACAAAAGATAGTAAGTCTTTTGGTAAATCACTATCTAAATGATGAGAATCCCAAAAAGATTCTTCCATCACGATAACAATGTTCGGATATTCCTTCTCATTGTCTTCTAAAGATTGAACCAAATGATGTTCCTGCAAAATCTGCTGTATCTCTTGCTCAGATACTTTACGGTTAGGTAATAAAACACTGGTTACATTATCCAATACCTTAGATACGTAAAAAGTCACAAACCCGTAATCTTGAATTTTTCGATAGTCGCCGATCCAGTCATTTCTCGTATTTGGAAATTCTTGTAAGCTGGCACAAATCATAGGTTTATTTTCTGAAAAACACGCTCCTGTGGGATTTTTAATAAAATTTAAGTAAATTAAGCCACTTGCAAGCAATGCAAAAATAATAATATTAGGAACATAGGCGTGAAAAGTAGCTTTACTTTCTTTACGTATAGCGATAAGCAGTACAATAAGAAAGAAAATAATCAGCATAAAAAAGATGAGCTGTAAGTGCCAAGGAGTCGCTTTCATAGCCTCAGGAAGTAAAAAAATATCTTCAGGGCTTAAATTACTAAATAGATATTGTTGCTTCTTCTTATTAATAAAATTTAAAAATATAACGAATAATTGGCTTAAAAAAAGAGCCGTATACTTACGACCAACTACAATAAAAAATAGTTGAATTACGGCATAGTTAAATAGAATTGAAAAAATAGCTTTTTCTGAAATCAAATAGTTATAAAACTTATGCCAAGTCAGGTTCATATCCCATGCAACATATACACCGATACAGGTGGATAAAAAGGCAATAAAGATAAACAACAATTGCTGACGGAGAAAAACCATGATGACAAAAAGAGACTAACAGGATTGTGGCGAATACTAGCATGAAAGTAGTCACTACAACTGTAGCCTCTTTTTAGAAAAGAGCTTTATCTCAATTCAAGAAAGCTAGGTAATTGATATTTAGAAAAATTAAATAATCAATTTTTATAACCCGTTGGATTCTGCTTTTGCCAATTCCAGCTATCCTTAAGCATATCTTCTAAACCGTATTGAGGTTTCCACCCCAACTCAGCAATAGCACGGGCATTATCTGCAAAAGAAGTCGCTACATCACCAGCTCTACGCGGTGCAAATTCAAAAGCAATAGCTACGCCATTGACCTGTTCAAAGGTATTTTTAACCTGTAATACTGATGAGCCATTACCCGTTCCAATATTCCATGCACGGCAACCTGTTGCTTGTAATCGATTATTTAGAGCACATAGATGTGCATTGGCTAAGTCAACGACATGAATATAATCACGCACCCCCGTACCATCTACTGTGTCATAGTCATTACCATAAATAGATAATTTTTCACGGCGGCCAACAGCAACCTGTGTAACGTAAGGCATTAAATTATTTGGAATACCTTGTGGATCTTCGCCAATACGTCCACTTTTATGTGCTCCTACCGGGTTAAAATAACGAAGTAAAGCAATCGACCATTTAGAATTAGAAACAGACAATTTTTGTAATAATTGCTCAACAATCAATTTGGTATAACCATAATTATTACTTGGCATACCTGTTGGCATTTCTTCATTTAAAGGTGACGTATTCACTTCATCATATACTGTTGCAGATGAGCTAAACACAAGTGTATAAACACCTGCTTTCTCCATTGACTTAACCAGTTGGATACTACCTGTAATATTATTGTCGAAATAAATAAGGGGTTTTTCCTGGCTTTCACCAACTGCTTTTAAACCTGCGAAATGGATCACTGCATCGATTGTATAATTTTCAAATACACTATCAAGTTCATCTGCATTCCGAATATCTCCCTCTACAAAAGTTAAACTTTTTTGGGTGAGTTCTTGAACTCTATTTAAAGACTCTTCTGAACTATTTGAAAGGTTGTCATAAACAATAACTTCATGGCCAGCATTCAAAAGCTCTACACAGGTATGTGAACCAATATAGCCAGCACCGCCAGTCACCAGAATTTTAGCCATCTATTTTTCCTAATAAAATTTTAATTAATCCACGCGTTGAAGCATCGAGTGTTGAAAGATCGTTTTGAACACCATTTAAAATCGGGAGTAACTGATCAGCAATCTGCTTACCTTTTTCCACTCCCCACTGATCAAAGGGATTAATGTTCCAGATTACAGACTGAACAAATACTTTATGCTCATATAAAGCAATCAACATTCCTAAACTATAAGGATTAAGCTCTTTTAAAAGTAATGTTGAACTTGGCTGGTTTCCTTCATATTGCTTATAAATAGGTAAACTCTCCAGTTCTTTTGTATCTAGAGCTTCGTTACCAAAAGCCAATAAACGTGATTGTGCTAAACAGTTTGAAAGCGCAAGATGATGTTGCTCAACTAATGCTTCAGCATTTTCTACATAAGTAAAATGATCTGCATTGTAACGTTGTATAGGGGCAATAAAATCACAACTTACTGCCTGAGTTCCTTGATGGAGTAACTGATAAAAGGCATGTTGAGCATTTGGCCCAACTTCACCCCATACAATTGGGCAAGTATCTAATTCAACTTTTTGTCCACCACGTTGTACCGATTTACCATTAGACTCCATTTCGAGCTGTTGCAAATAAGCTGCAAAATATTTCAAACGGCCATCATAAGGTAATACAGCATGGGTCTGAATATTTAAAAAGTTATTATTCCAGACGCCTAATAATGCCATAAGCACAGGTATGTTCTGCTCAAAACTTGTATTTTGGAAATGCTCATCAACAGCATGGGCACCAGCTAAAAGCTGTTGGAAACCTTCAACCCCAACTGACAATGCGATAGGCAACCCAATGCACGACCAAAGAGAATAACGTCCACCAACCCAATCCCAAAGTAATAATTGATTTTCAGGAGCAATCCCCCACTCTGACATTTTGTTAGCTTTTGTAGAAACACCAATAAAATGGCTTTTTACCACCCGTTCGTGTTTCCCTAACGCTTTCTCAAGCCACTGTCGAACAGTTTGTGCATTGGATAAAGTATCAATAGTACCAAACGACTTCGACGAAATAATAAATAAAGTCGTTTCAGGACGTAGTTGATGCAGGAGGTCCGATAACTGACTACCATCCATAGTCGATACGAAATGTACATTGAGTGGTTTAGCTGTTTTTACTTTAAAATCACACAATGCATGGGTCACCATTTGTGGCCCTAAATCAGATCCCCCTACCCCAATATTAACAACATCCTGAATGACTTCACCTGTAGCACCACGATATTGTCCAGCATGTATTTTCTCAACCAACGCATACATACGCTGCAATTGGCTATGAACCTTTTCAGTTAATTCTGGAAATTTAGAATATTCTAAGGGTAAACGTAAAGCCCAATGCATTGCAGCACGCTGTTCGGTACAGTTGACTTTATCTTGAGAAAATAATCGTTCAATCCAGTGAGTCAATTGTTTAGTTTTTGCTAAAGCTACCAATTGCTCTAGAACATTCTTAGTTACGCGGTGTTTACTATAATCAAAGACCAGTTGATCGAACTTTACAGAATATTGCTGAAATCGATCAGGCTCTGATGCAAATAATTCTTTTATATGTAAATTTGAATTTTTCTCAACCAAAGAATGAAGCTGCGCAATAGGCGAAACTAACTCTTTGGGGAACTTCTCGATAGATTTACTCATAATCGACCTACTCCTTCATAAGCAAAACCTTTAGATTTCACATATGCTGGATCATAAATATTACGCCCATCCAAAATAAGAGGATGCTGCATCAATTGTTGTAACTGTTTAAAGTCAGGGCTCCAATACTGCTTCCATGCTGTAACTAAGCACAGTGCATGCACTCCTTCCGCTGCTTCATATTGATCAGCGCATAAAATCAGGTCTTCTCGGCTGCCATATAAAGCCGCAATTTCATCAAGAGCTTGCGGATCATGTAACCGTACTTTTACACCTTGGGCCCATAAAGCAGCCAATAAGATATGAATAGGTGAGTTATGTGTACTTGGAGTGTTCTCTTTAAATGAAGCTCCCCAAATTGCAACAGTTTTTCCACTCAAGTCACAATGATAATAGTTCCATAATTTACGGAATAAAATTTCTTTTTGTTGTTCATTAATCGCCCATACTTGTTCTAGAAGACGGCTTTTCGCACCTGTTTCAGAAACCGTACTGGAGAGTGTTAAAATATCATGTGAAAAATTTTCTCCACCAAATCCAACACCTGCAGATAAATAAGCTGCGCCAATACGTGTATCTGCAGCAATGCCATGCTTTACATTAGCAATATCAATACCTAACTTTTCCGCAACTAGAGCAAGATCATTCATATAACTAATTCTAGTCGCTAACATGCCTGAAATGCTGAGCTTGGTAAATTCAGCATCTAAAATCGGCATAAATAGATATTGATAACTAAAACGGAAAAATGGACGTAATAACTCTTGCATTATGTCTTGAGCATAGCTTGATTCAACACCAACAATGACATGTTTTACATTGAGTACACTGTTAATCGCATTACCCTCCTGAATCACGTCAGGGAAATAGACCCACTCGTCTTTAGGTAAATGTTGCTTTAATTTTTCTGTACCATGTAAACCAAAAGTTGAGCCATTAACCATTAACCTTGGATGAACAATTGGACGTTCACTTAACTTCTCAACAGTTTTTAAGGCAAGGTCTATTTGTGTAGGGCTAAAACAGAATAAATAAACTTCAATATCTAAAGGAATTTGAGAAAAAGGACTTTCTATTAAAAAACCTGCCTTTCTTTGTTTATTTAAATAATAATTAACTTCTTGATCTTGATATGAAAGTACAGATATATTTTCTTCACAGGTGACACTTGTACACCAATAGATCTGATTACCATATTCAGCTAGTAACGCTGCCATTACACCGGCGTGCAAGGTGGTTCCAAATACCGCGATTTTCATTGTATACCTGATTTTAATATTCTATAGAATTCTCTTCCCATTATGGGAAGAGAATATATTGAACAGCTCACATATTCATTGTTTTTTACAAACACTTAAGTTGAGCTACAAAATTTTATAATTTAAGTTCTTGAATCAACTGTTTAAAATCATTTCCTAATTTAGGATGTTCAACACCATAGTGTAGAACAGCTTTTAAATAACCAAGCTTACTACCACAGTCAAAGGTTTGACCTTGCATACGATAAGCTTCAACTACATCAGTCTGTTGCAGCATCGCAATTGCATCTGTTAGTTGAATTTCATTACCCGCACCTTTTGGTGTATTTTCGAGTAGTTCCATAATTCTTGCAGGTAAAACGTAGCGACCAACAACAGATAAATTAGACGGTGCAGAACCTACAGCAGGTTTTTCAACAATACCTTGCATAGCAATGCTTTCGCCTTCATTTGGGCTCTGTGCAACATCAACAATACCATATTGATCTACCAAGTGATCAGGCACAGCTTCTACCATTATCTGTGCCGCGTTACTTTCATCATAACGAGAAATCATACGCGATAAATCATTCTGCCCCGAACTATCTTTCACCAATACATCTGGTAATAGCACAGCAAAATCATCTTGTCCTACTACACTTTTCGCACATAAAACAGCATGCCCTAAGCCTAGAGGTTGAGGTTGTCGTACACTCACAACACTCACATGAGAAGGAACAATTTGCGTAATCTCTGCAAGTAAATCCAATTTCTTCTTTTCATTTAATATTGTTTCTAATTCAAAGTTTCGATCAAAATAATTTTCAATCGAAGCTTTTGAAGAGTGAGTCACTAAAATAATCTGCTCAATTCCTGCTTCCACCGCTTCACGCACTACATATTCAATAGCTGGGCGATCAACAACGGTAACCATTTCCTTTGGAATTGACTTACTTGCAGGTAAAAAACGCGTTCCTAAACCGGCTACTGGTAAAACTGCTTTTTTGATCATAAGAAATATTTCAAGATATAAAATTTACTTTACAGATGAGTCGACATTTTCTTGGACGTCATTACCTTTAAATAAAGATGGTCCTACATGTCCTGGTGCATTAATACCTTCGCGTCTTAACATCACTTTGACTGTTTTAAACATGATTTTAAAATCAACCCAAACACTATGATTGTCTACATACCAAACGTCACATTTAAACCGTTCTTCATAATCCAGTTCATTACGTCCACTGACCTGAGCTAAACCAGTCATTCCAGGACGTACTTCTAAGCGACGTGCTTGTTCTGGTGAATATAAAGCGACAAAGTCTTTTAACATTGGACGAGGACCCACCACACTCATATCACCTTTTAAAACATTAATAAGCTGTGGCATTTCATCTAAGCTAGTAGAACGCAACTTCTGCCCAAATGGAGTAATACGAGCCTCATCCGGCAATGGATTCCCCTGCGCATCAAAGGCATCCTTCATCGAACGGAACTTAATCATTTTAAATAATTTTCCGTCCTTCCCAGGTCTTTCTTGATAAAAGAATATGGGTGAACCTAAATTTTTACGGACCTTATAAGCAACTATCAGAAATATTGGCGACAGTACGGTTAGAGCTATTAAAGAAATGACTATGTCTACTAAACGTTTCATATTTTCATTCACTCATTTTTTAATATCTTTACGAAGAAAGGTATTATAAATTTTACCTAGCATATTTGCTGGCAACAGTCTAAACGCAGACCGTATCAGAAACAGCATATTAGCATATACAGGATTTTGTAACTTTAGTTGTTTTTTTAAATCTAGTAACTGTTTTTCACTTTTAATATATTGGAAACCTTTTCGTCGTGCGTGCATACCATTACCAACACGAGCATATAGAAGGACGTCAGGTAAGTTCGCAACTTTATAATTATTCCCAATTACACGTAACCATAAGTTGTAGTCTTCCATAAATAAATGATGCTGATAACCTCCGAGAGATAAAATAACATCACGCTTGTACACGACGGTCATATGGTTAAAGGGACAACGTTTTTGTGCAAATTTTTTAATCTCGTCATGTGTTAAAGGCACAGACTTGATTACATCGGCATCAGCAATATCTTGATTAAATTCAACTACTTGAGAACTAAACAAAACAACATCGGGGTTTTGTTTTATGAAAGCAAGTTGTTTTTCAAATCGATCAGATGTACAAATATCATCAGTATCCATACGAAAAACCCAATCAGCACTACACTGTTTTAGCCCTTCATTTAATGCCTTACCAAGCCCTACGTTTTGCGGTAAAGCAACTACTTTTAGTTTTTCACCGATTTTAACTTGCCACTCCTGTACAGAAGTTGTGAGTTGCTGACCAATAGGCCCATCTAAAACTAAAACTATTTCACTTGGCTTCAAGCTCTGATTATCCCAAATGCTTTCAAAACACTTTTCTAGATATTCAGGTTTTTCTTTATGATATAGAGATAATAGAACCGAAAACATACAATTTTAACCTTCCAAAACCTTTTCAATCCAAACTTTTAAGATCTGTTCAGGCTGATATTTTTTAGCATTGATCAATGAATTTTGTGAGAATTGCGCCAACATATCTGGAGAGGAAGCAAGTTGTAAAATCGCATTCGCCAATGCCTCAATATTTTGGTTCTCAACCAATAAGCCATTTTTATGATTTTGAATAACATCACTTGGTCCAAAAGGACAATCATAAGAAACAATAGGTAACCCGAAACTCTGCGCCTCTACTAAAACCATAGGTAAACCTTCATACTTAGACGACATTACAAAAAAGTCTGATTGTCTATATACCTCTTGCACATTTGATGTACTGCCTTTCAAAATAACGCGCTGTAGAGAGTTCTCCTCAATATAATCTTGTAGCATTTTTTTATGTTCACCTTCACCATAAATATTAAGGTGCCACTCTGGTATCATTTGATATATTTTTTTCCAAGCTTTCAATAAATGAAGATAATTTTTCTGATCGGTTAAACGACCTATGGTTACAATTTGTTTACTACTCAGCGGAGATTCTGAGATAATAGGAAAAGGTGAAAAATTGGGAATAACAATAACTTTAGAATGAAATTTATCAAATTGTTCTTTATCTTTTTGGGTTAAAGTAACAACCTGATCAACCCACTTGTAAAAGAATTTACTTAAGATTTGAACTTTTTTAGGTCGACTAACAAAAGAGACATGCTCTAAGGTAACCAATTTTTTGATTTTAGGTAAAAGAGCACATAATAAAGATAACTTACCCATATTATGTACAATCACCATATCATAAGAATGAAAAGAAAGATGTACCTTTAATTTTTTATAAAATTCAAAGAAATTACCCGAAAATGCCACTACATTTACATTATCAGAAACTGGATAAGCTGTATTACTTTTAATTGATTCTCTATTTAAGAGAGTAATATCATAATTAGCCATGAGTGATAATTTATTTGCCAGTTCAATGGCAACACGTTCAGTTCCAGATTTGTTCTTTAATGAATTAATTACAAAAAGAATTTTCATAGCTTAGCCTATCGTAATTATTTTAAAAACCAATCGCTTTAAAAGATATTGCAATTGAAATCTGGATTTCATGACACATAAACATATAAAAAATAACATTTTCAAAAACTTTTTATCAGCTTTTGCCATAAATGCAGATTTTAAAAAAATATTTGACTGATCAAAATCTGCTTTATATTTAGAATATTTTTCTAAATATTGTGAAACATTCAATTCACTAAAATCGTCTTTTCCAGTTTTCAATCTCATCTCATATAGATCAAGTACATAATTTGACATCAATCTCTGGTTAAAACCTATTGTAGAGGTAGTATTCCCTTCACGAATACGAACTGAATATTCATAACTATTTAGATTAGTAAAGAGTAAACCTAGTGAATGCATTCTTAATAAAAAATCATAGTCTTCAGCACCAGGAATTTCTCTATATCCTTTAAGTTTGGTATAAACCTCTCGCTTAGCTAACCAAATATGTAGAACTGGCGAGGTATACTTTATTGTTTTATTAATAATATTATCATTGATTGGCATTTCTTGCTTACCAATTATTCTATTATTAGGGTCTATAGTATTAACATGACAACCAACTAAATAATATTGAGGATTTTTTAACAAAAATTCTAACTGTTTTTCTAGTCTTTCTGGCGTACTTATGTCATCGCCATCCATTCTTGCAATAAATTCTCCTTTCGCCTGTTCTAATGCGAAATTTAAAGTTTTTACTATTTTTGAGTTTTTATCATTTTTATAAAGTCTAATTCTTGGATCAATAATAGCTAATTCAGCAACTATATTATATGTATTATCAGTAGAGCAGTCATCAACTACTATTATTTCAATATTTTTATATGTTTGATTACAAATTGAAAGGACTGCTTCTTTAACAAAAGCCTCAACATTGTAAACTGGAATAAGAATACTTATCAAAGGTTTTGATACTAACATTTAAATTGTCCTATCTATGTTTGAGCTTCTAAATACAATTAATATTTAAACTTTTGTTTAAGATATCTTGTTTCAATGTACATACAAGCTATTAATACAAATAAAAATGGTACATAAGCTGAAAACAAAGAGAATCCCGCGACTAACAAAGGAATATAAATATAAGCAACATCCTTTCCTATTTTATAATATGAATAACATAAAAAAAATATAAACATTATAGTACCTAATACTCCAAACTCATAAAGCAATGTAATAAATATATTATGAGCAAAAATACCATCAGAATAATATAAAAAGTTATTTAAGCCGATTCCAAACAATTTATTTATTACCGGAATAGAATTATAATTATCAATAGCAACAGAAATTAAATAAAATTTACTATTGAAACTTCCATCAACATCTACATAACTAACACCAGATGTATATTTACCAATTAGCTCAGATGCGATATAAAAATAACCTATCAAAAATAGAATAAAAAACGGAGTTTTATATTTATTTCCAGATTTAACAAATAAGTAGGTAACTATAAATGAAACCAAGCTTGCTCTTGAAAATGTAAGAATTAATAAAACAAATAAAAAAGAAAAACGCATTTTCCCAATATTAAAAATCTTTTTTTCTTTCAAGAAAACAGCAAACATTAAAAAGAATAAAATAATAAATGAAACAAAATTTGAATCGAAATACAATAAACTCCACTTATAGTCATAAAATGAACCTGTATGACTCGAATTAACTACTCTTAAAAAAAACTCAAGAATCATAAAAACAATTAAAAGATTAAAAATAAATCTATAAATATAAACTCGACGATTAATCCCAATATTCATGCCCGTTGCAACTGTTTGGGCGCCCATAAGGATACAATACAAGTAAAGAATAGTAGACAAATAATTTATCTTTGAATCAATATTAGAAAAATAATAACTACCAATCGCAAAAAACATACATGAAATTAAGAAATAGCAATAAAAACCTAATTGAAATTTATCGATAACTGACTTAAAAAATAAAAAAGAAAACAGTATTAAAGGAAAACCTAAGCAATAAACTGGGTTTACAGGCAAGGAATTTACACTAAAAAAAGAACAAAATAATATTAATAAGAAGCATAATGAACTACTAAACCCCTTCATTTTACTTTCAGGATGTTTTTTATACATCATAAAAATATACCTCATTCTCTAGAGCCCTACAATTCATTGTAAATTCTCCACCAATTTTGGCACATAGCTTCATTTGAGAAATACATTTCCAACCTTTTAAAACAACTTTCTTTAATTTGATTTAATATTAAAGGATCTAATTTCAAAATGTTATTAATAACTAAAGAAAGTTCTTCGGGACAATTGGGTTTCGCTAAAAATTCATAATTTTCTGGTAACATTTCTCTTACACCACCACAATCTGTTGATACAACAAGACAGTTTGATGAAATAGCCTCAAGAATAACAGTTGGTAAACCCTCTGTATTACTTGAAAGAACTAGCATATCAAATGCAGAATAATATTCATTTGCATTGGACAAAGCACCGAGAAAAGAAACTTTATCATTTAAGTGCTTTTCAGATACCAATCTTTCTAAATTCACGCGTTCCGGCCCATCACCAATAATAATTAATTTAAAATCAATTAAATGAATCCGCGATATTGCCTCAATCAAATTCGTGACATTCTTTTCTGCAGATAATCGACCAACATATCCAATGACTTTAATTTTCTCATCAATATTGAGATTTTTTCTAATTTTATTTCTAACACTTTGAGAAAAATAATATTTCTCAGTATCAATACCATTATAAATAGGTTTTATTTTCTCTCTTTTTACTATATGTGAATTAATATAGCTCTCACAACTAGCTACACTTACATTTGTAACCAGTTCAGCTTGAGGGTTGAGTATTCTAAAAAAATTCATTCTTTTATAGAATTTTAATGTAGAGTTATATGTACCATGCTCGCTATTAATAAGTTTATAATTTTTTTTATAAAATAGGCTCAGAAAATCTACAAACAAATGTGGATATAAGGTATGACTATGAACGATATCTGGTTCATACTCTTTTATGATATTCTTCAACAAAAGTAATCCTTTTAAAATATCACTAATAGAAGAAATATTTAAATGGATGACATCTATATCATTTATATTTATTTCATTTTTAGGAAATAATGTAACTATACGAATTTCTGCTTTAAACTTTTCTTTTAAGTTCCTAACCAAATTACTTACAACGCTGGTTACTCCACCAAAAGATAGATCAGGCACTATAATTAAAATCTTCATTACTTACTCACTACAGATACAATAAAGAATTTAAATAGAGTATTGAACGCTTTAATATAATCTTTCTTATTTTTAAAATAATTAAATTCTTGCTTATATATGATTTTTAAAGCCTCTTTATAAAAAATATTATCTTTATATTCTGCTATAATTTTTTTCATTTCATTACCCATAATTTCCATATTTTTCGAAAAATTATTTTCATGAAATCGATAAGAACAAAAAACTTCTTTCATATAAACTATATCAAATTCTTTTTTTGCCATTTTTAGTAACATGTACCAGTCTTCAATTTTATAATCTGTGTTGTATCCCCCAATATCCTTAATCAACTTTAATCTAGCCATTTGTGTAGAAGCAGGAAGATCATGCTTATTTAAAATTATTTCTTTAAAAGTATATGTTTTATCAGGGTGAACTCTTATATCTACAATTTCATTTTTATCATTTATTAATTCTACCCCACCAAAAACTGCTGCAACTTGCTGATTTTCACGCAAAAAATGTACCTGCTTTTCTGTCTTTTTTTCTTTCATTAAATCATCTGAGGCGATAGCAGAAAAATATTCGCCTCGACACCACTCTAATGCTTCATTGAGTGTTGATGTTAAACCTTTATTCGACCTATATCTAAATTCAAAATGAGTAAAGCGTTCTTTACACTTCTCTAACATTTCATTTATTTTTAAAACAGAGTTATCTTTCGAGCCATCATCAATAATAATCAACTCTATATTTTCATAGCTTTGATCTATTACACTTTGTATACAATGCTGTACGAAATTTTCATGGTTATAACAAGGTATGACAACTGATACTAAAGGTTGTTCTTGATTACTCATATCGTACCCTTTTCTTTTAAACTTTTAAAAACACAAATACTCATTATAAGCCAGTAAACTCCATAGTTAATCAGATGAGCAATGGATACCCCTTCAAAACCAAAAATTTGCGTACATATATAAGTTAATAATATTGAGGTAATTGCAAATATCACTTCAGTGGTTATAAATAATCTTGTCATAGCTTTACTTAACATTAAATAGGCAAGTATCCAGCTACCAATTTTTAGAGAGTCACCTATCATTTGCCAAAGAAACAAATCTCGCATAGGTAAAAATGTTTTGGTAAATAAAATCGCTATAATCCAGTCTCTAAGAATATACACAGTTAGACCACCTAAGGCAGCTAATGGAAATATAAACTTATAACCATTGTAAACTTCTGCCTTTATCTCCTTAATTTCAGATAGCTCAGAAAGTCGAGGTAAATAATATACCCCTAAGGTTGTTGTGACTAACATAAGATATGCTGCACTTAAACGGATCATGGCTTCCCAATATCCTGCATAAGTTAGACCATATTCATAGGTTAAATAACTTCGAATAGCCATTTGAGAAAGCGGAACACATATTGCACTGACCAACGCCATTAAAGCAAAAGCAGCAAAATTTTTGGCTACGGTTTTATCTATTTTTCCAAATAAATATGAGAGTCTAAACCAATTAGCTTTATAACATAATAACAGGGTTACCAAAAAAGCTAATGATTGATAAATTGAAAGCGCAACTAAAGCCCCATATAAATTATATTTTATTGCTAAAAGGCTTGTGACAGCTAAAGAAAAAATACTGCCTACAATATTTGCAATAACCAATCTTAAAACTTCTTTTTTCCCATTTAAAATGGCTAAAAAAAGTGCATTAAAAGTAAAAAATGTCAGAAATACAGCAAACCAAACAAAAACTGTTTGATAAATATCCGTATGAAAAATATAAATTGAAAGTTGCTTTTGAAAAATTAGAATAATTAATGAAAAAATTAAGCTAAAAAGTAAGACAATACTTCCCGCTGTTTTCCATATATTTCGTTGTTTGGTTTCATCTTCATAATACTCTGCAGTATATTTAATAACTGCAGTATTGATTGCACTACCGGCAAAGGTTGTCACCATTTGTATAAAATTTTGGAACTGGCCAATAGCAGCATAACCAGCTGGACCAACATAAAGAGCTAAAATCTTGTTTAAAATAAACATTGTGGCTGTTTTAATTAAAACAGCCACTCCATTTAGTACACTTGTTTTAAGTAAATTCATTTTAAACTTTAAAATTATTACAGATCTGAATTACTTTCTCAGCCTCTTCCAAGCTTAAAGTTGGTCCTATGGGTAAACTCATTACTTCTGCATGGATCTGCTCAGATACTGGATAACTTAAATCATTCCATTCTTTATAAGCCTGTTGCTTGTGAGGTGGGATAGGATAATGAATTAAAGTTTGCACACCTTGTTCAGCCAAATACTTTTGTAAAGCTTCACGATGCTCAGTACGAATCACAAACAAGTGCCAAACATGTTGCTTATACTCTTCAGCATTTTTCTGAACTAAGGGTAATTTGATTAAAGGGTTTACTATATGCTGCAAATACAATTGCGCAATTTTACGGCGATGAGCTATTTCATGATCTAAATATTTTAATTTAATATCTAGCATGGCAGCTTGAATTTCATCAAGACGACTATTTACACCAGGCACTAAATTTTTATATTTCTCATGAGAACCATAATTACGAAGAGCATGTAACATTTGTGCAAGCTCTTCATTGTTAGTGGTTATAGCACCGGCATCCCCTAAAGCACCTAAATTTTTACCAGGATAGAAACTGAAACCAGAAGCATCTCCCCAGTTACCAGCTTTTATTCCATTAATTTCAGCGCTATGTGATTGAGCTGAATCTTCTAAAACAAGTAAATTATATTTATTTGCAATTGCCCTGATTGCAGGCATTTCTGCCAATTGCCCATATAGATGAACAGGTAAAATTACTTTCGTTTTTGAAGTAATTGCAGCCTCAATCTTGCTTGGATCGATATTATAAGTATTAATATCCGGTTCAACTAAAACTGGAGTTAGGTTATTTGCAGTGATTGATAAAATACTTGCAATGTATGTATTTGATGGGACGATTACTTCATCACCATCATTTACTCTCCCTAACTCTTTCCATGCTCGAAGCGTAAGAATCAAGGCATCTAAACCATTTGCAACTCCAATTGCAAATTTTACTCCACAATATTCCGCAAAGTTTTTTTCAAATTGAGCTAGCTCATTTCCGCCTATGTACCAGCCAGAGTCTATGACACGAGTACAAGCCTCAATGAGTTTTGCACGATATTGACTATTTATATTTTTTAAATCTAAGAAAGGAATCATCATATTATCTTCAATCTGGTATATATAACTCTGCTGTACCTACAATACACTCAACATCTTTGGAAATTGCTGAAGTTTTAAAAATTACTCGTTTTTTCTCTTTAATAACCTCACTAATTTCCACTTTAAAGCGAACTGGCTCATTTAAATAAACGGGCTTTAAAAATTTATTTTCAGACTTCAAATAAATACAACCAGCTCCTGGTAAATTATTTGCAAAAATTGTAGAAAAAATACTTGAAACTAAAGCACCATGTACTATGCGTGCTCCAAAAATTGTTTCTTTAGCATAATTTTCATCTAAGTGAACAGGATTTATATCACCTGAAAGCCTCGCAAACGAGTCTACATCTTCATCTGAAAAGCTTTTAGTAAGCTCCGCTGTCATTCCTACCTTATAATCAGAAATTAATAACATTTCTATTTTCCTAAAAATCTTGCGTATTGTATTTTATTTTCTTTATACTTACTTTTAGGGAATATATAGTATATATTTTCATCATCTTCACTAATCTTTTGTGCTCCCATTTTCAAATGAAATGAATGGACTTTATCATTACCTTTCATAACTTCAAAATGACTTTGTTCAAACCCTAAAGTTGAAAAACCAGCCTCATAAACTAATAAAGCACTTTCTACTGCAGCATATTTAGTTTTATGTTCATTTAAGATCCAACTCCCCCAACAGAAAGATTTAGGATTTTCATGGAAATCATATAAACGAACTGTTCCTATTGGTGACTGGTCATCCGATCTGAAAATTATAAAATAATATTCCTCACCATTATTCTCTCTATTTTTATAATTTCTAATCCATTCTGCTTGTGATTTTATATCACCAGTTGATTTTGAGATATATGTATTTAATTTATCATTATTTCTTAATGTACAAATAAACTCTGCATCATTTTCCTCTACAAGTCTTAAATATGTTGTATTTGCTTTTAAATTAAAATTTACCATTAGACTGCTCCCTCTAAAAAATTTTCATAATTACGTATGTAATCACTTTCATCATAGTAATCATTCGCTATTACTAGCAGAATACAATCATTAGAAAAATCATGCATTTCATGCCATACCATAGGAGGAATTAGTAGACCTTTATTAGGTTGCGAAACAATAACTTCCTGCTTTTCTAAACCATTATCCATTAACATTTTAAATTTACCTTTTATACAAAATGCTATTTGGTATAGGTTTTTATGTGCATGAAAACCACGAGGAGTATCAGTTTTCACATCAAAAATGTAATAAATTCGCTTGAATTCAAATGGGATATTTTTATTTGACTCTAGTACAACCAATGAACCACGGTGATCACCCAAATTTGGCAATTCAACCCATTCAATTAAACTCATTGTTACTCATCCAATAAAGAAATTAAATATTGACCATAATCATTTTTATTCATACTTTGGCCAATTTCTAGCACTTGAGCTTTTGTCAACCAACCATTATGAAAAGCTATTTCTTCCAGACAAGCCACTTTATAACCTTGACGTTTTTCAATCGTTTCAACAAACTGAGCTGCCTCAAGCAAGCTTGCATGTGTTCCTGTATCTAACCAAGCAAACCCGCGTCCAAGTAATTCAACATTGAGATCACCACGGTCTAGATACATCTGGTTCACTGTCGTAATCTCAAGTTCACCACGGTTTGAAGGTTTTACTTGTTTTGCAATTTTCACTACATCATTATCATAAAAATAAAGTCCGGTTACCGCAAAATTCGATTTTGGATGTTTCGGTTTTTCTTCTAATGAAACTGCTCTTTTTTGCTCGTCAAACTCAACGACACCAAAACGTTCAGGATCTTTGACTTGATAACCAAATACTGTTGCACCCTTTTGACGGGCCACAGCTTGACGTAACATCGGTGTAAAACCTTGACCATAGAAAATATTGTCGCCAAGTACTAAACAAACATTACTTTCACCAATAAACTCTTCACCAATAATAAATGCTTGAGCTAAACCATCCGGACTTGGTTGAATCGCATAACTTAATTCAACACCGAACTGTGAACCATCACCCAACAATCGCTTAAAGCCATCTATATCGTCTGGTGTACTGATAATAAGAACTTCACGAATACCAGCCAACATCAAAACAGACAATGGATAGTAAACCATTGGCTTATCGTAAATTGGTAACAATTGTTTTGAAACGCCTTTTGTGATCGGATACAAACGTGTCCCAGAACCACCTGCTAAAATTATACCTTTTGTACTCATTATACACTTACACCTAATCTTTCTCTTTGGTAACTACCATCTTGTACTCGGCGGCACCACTCTAAATTATTTAAATACCACTCAACAGTCTTTCTAATACCTGTTTCAAATGTTTCCTCAGGCTTCCAGCCTAAATCTTTTGCAATTTTTGAGGCATCAATTGCATAACGTAAATCATGTCCTGGACGATCTTTTACGAAAGTGATTAATGTCTCATAAGGTTGACGATTATTTTGTGGTTTTAATTCATCTAAAATTTTACAAATTGTTTTCACAACTTCTATATTTTGTTTTTCATTATGACCACCGATATTATAGGTTTCTCCAACTTTACCTTCAGTCACAACTTTATATAAAGCTTTGGCATGATCTTCTACATACAACCAATCACGGATCTGATCACCTTTACCATAAATCGGTAAAGCCTTACCATCCAGCGCATTTAAGATCACCAATGGAATGAGCTTTTCTGGAAAGTGGTATGGACCATAATTGTTTGAACAATTCGTTACTACAGCTGGTAAACCATATGTTCTATGCCAAGCACGTACTAAATGATCAGAACTTGCTTTACTTGCTGAATAAGGTGAACTTGGCGCATAAGATGTCGTTTCAGTGAATAGATCTGTTGTATCTTCTAAATCACCATAAACCTCATCTGTTGAAATATGATGAAATTTAAAAGAGGCTTTCTTTTCTTCATTTAATTGTAGCCAATACTTACGTGCAACCTCTAATAATGTATAAGTTCCCACAATATTTGTTGTAATAAACTCAGCGGGACCATCAATAGAACGATCTACATGTGACTCGGCCGCTAGATGCATCACAGCATCTGGTTGGAAAATTTTAAAAGTTTCTGTTAACTGCTCACTATTACAAATATCAACTTGTGCAAATTGATATCGTGGATCCATATCAA
Organism: Acinetobacter nosocomialis; assembly: GCF_041021905.1. NCBI lineage: Bacteria > Pseudomonadati > Pseudomonadota > Gammaproteobacteria > Moraxellales > Moraxellaceae > Acinetobacter > Acinetobacter nosocomialis. The sequence continues at coordinate 61,412 of NZ_CP157432.1, read as the reverse complement.
TTTCAGACAATGATTCTAAATTGCCTGCATATGTTAATTTATCTATATTTAATACTTCATCTTGAGTATTTTTTATAATATTTCTAATGACAGCAGAACCAATAAAACCTGCACCACCAGTGACTAAAATTTTCATAAAATTCCTATGCTAATAACTAGTAATTTTTACAGTCGAATATCACTTTGTTCTTTATCCAAAACATATTTTAAGTCATATAAAACATGTTTCTCTTTACCTAGTGCAATGAGCTCCTGACTCGACATTGTTTTAAACTGATCATGGGCAACAGCAATAACTATTGCATCATAATGATCTTGCTTTAATTCCGTAACCGGAGCTAAGCCATACTCGCCTTCAACTTCGGCACTATCCACCCAAGGATCGTAAATATCAAGATCTAAATCGTATTCCTTTAGTGCTTTCACCATATCTACAATTTTGGTGTTCCGGATATCTGGGCAGTTTTCTTTAAAACTCAAACCTAAAATTAATATACGAGCACCTACTACTTGTATGCGCTGCTTTACCATTTCTTTGATCAATTGGGTTGCAACATATTCACCCATACGATCATTTAAACGACGAGCTGCTAAAATAATTTCTGGATGTAAACCAATTGACTCTGCTTTATGCGTTAAATAATACGGATCAACACCAATACAATGACCACCAACTAAACCAGGTCTAAAGTTTAAAAAATTCCATTTTGTACCTGCTGCCTTGAGCACATCTTCGGTATCAATACCCATTTTATTAAAAATCAGAGCCAACTCATTGATTAATGCAATATTTACATCTCTTTGTGTATTTTCAATGACTTTAGCAGCCTCAGCAACTTTTATACTCGGGGCCTTATGTGTGCCCGCCTCAATAATTAAGTTATATACTTGATCAACATACTCAGTGACCTCTGGAGTCGAACCTGAGGTAATTTTTAAAATATTAGTGACACGTCGTTGTTTATCACCAGGATTAATACGTTCCGGACTATAACCAACAAAGAAATCTTTATTAAATATTAACCCTGAATATTTTTCTAATTCAGGTATACATACCTCTTCTGTCGCACCAGGATAAACTGTTGACTCATAAACAACGATATCGCCTTTTTTTAGAACTTTAGCAATGCTTTGGGATGCTTTTATAAGCGGAGTCAGGTCTGGTTGTTTAAAGTCATCGATTGGTGTAGGTACAGTAACTATAAAGAAATTTGAATTTTTTAAATCATTGATATCTGCAGTGTAGGAGAGATGCTCTACTTGTTTTAGCTCATCTGATGTGACTTCTAATGTATGGTCATAGCCACCTTGTAACTCTCGTATCCGTTGCGGGTTTATATCAAAGCCTATTGTAGGTTTATGTTTACCAAATTCAACCGCTAAAGGCAGCCCAACATACCCTAAGCCGATAATTGATATTTTTAATTGTTCGTGTTGAAACATATATAAAACCTAACCATTTAGATCTAAATGGACAAACATCATGGATACGACCTACTACGATAATATAGCAGACTTTAAAAAAAAATTTCTTGAAATATACAATCTGCGCTTAGCAAATAAAGTATGATTTGGGTTAATTATAGACTACAATCCAATATCTTCATGCAAAGTATCATTGGATTACAAACAATAAAGGGTTTGAATGTGAAGCATCAGAGCACATTATTATTTTTAACCATTTCACTTTCGTTTACAGGATGTGCAGTCACCTCAGGCTTACAAACTTACGACTTACCCGAACAAGGGAGCTTTAAAACAGCTCAAGGAGCAGAAGTTTCTGTTGTCCAACTCACCCAAAACAATATTCCAAAGATTAGTTCTGAGTCTTTGCGTCCGCAAGGAAATATAAGCGCCTTATTTAATAGTCCCTTTTATCAATATCGCTTAAGTCCTGGGGATGTTTTATCTATTCAACTTTGGGCATATCCTGAAATTACTCCCCCTATTCAAGGGGCTTCAAGTGATATTAAAGCATTTGGTTATCCAATTGATTCTTCTGGAAATGTTCAATTGCCACTTGTAGGCCAAGTACATATTGCTGGAAAAACACTTGCTGAGACTAATAAATATTTACGTAATCAATTTGCTAAATATTTAAAAACACCTGATGTTGTAGTTCGAGTCTTGTCTTATCAGGCAAAACGCTACTTTGTTAATGGTCAGGTTATGAAAAGTGGTCAATATACCTTAGATGATCAACCTATCAGTATTTATACAGCCCTCAGTATGGCTGGGGGTGTAAATCAAGAATCTGGTGACAATACTGATATTCAGCTTATTCGTAATGGCGAAGTTTATAACTTAAATGTTGTTGCCCTTGAGAAACAAGGCTATTCACTTCACAAATTATTGGTTCAACCCAATGATACGATCTATGTAAATACCAAACAAAATCAAAAACTCTATGTTATGGGTGAGTCTAATAAAAGCTCAGCTATTCCATTAAGGGATCAGGGTATGACACTAAGTGATGTATTAGGTGAAAGTGAAGGTGTTAACCCATACTCTGCAAGTGCTGCGCGTATTTATGTGATGCGTACTGATTTACATACAAGAAAATCAACAATTTATCAGCTCAATTTGAGTAGTATTGGTAACCTTGCATTATCTAATCAATTTCAAATGCAAAAAAATGATATTGTTTATATCGATGCAACTGGTTTAACACGCTGGCAGCGTATCATGAACCAGATTGTACCGTTCTCAAGTGCACTTTATACCTTTGATCAATTGGGTAAAAACTAGCATGCAGTTACAAAACATCTTAGTGGTCTGTGTTGGTAATATTTGCCGCAGCCCAATGGCAGAGTACTTTTTAAAGGCCCAGCATCCTACATTAAATATCTCATCTGCTGGTATTTCAGCCCTAGTAGGTCATAATGCAGATGACAAAGCTATTCATTGTATGGATCAGTTGAATATTGATATGAGACCACACGTGGCTCGTCAGCTCAGCGCTGAATTGATCAAACAAAATGATTTGATTTTGGTAATGAGCAATAATCAGCAAAAGCATATTGAACAAACTTGGCCATTTGCTAAGGGTAAAATTTTTAGGCTTGGCCATTGGCAAGGGCAAAATATACCTGACCCCTATCAGCATGACCAAGCTTTTTTTGATCAGACTTGCCGCAACATTCAAAGCTATGTGCAAGATTGGCGTACTCAATTATAAATCTCTATTAGTTGTAAATTTATGAATCAAAACTCTAAAACTAACGAAGATAGCATCGATTTAAAAGAGTTATTCTTTTCATTGATTGCACAGTGGAAAATCATAGCATGCTGCGTGGTCTTAAGTTTAATTTGTGCTTTGCTATATTTACGGATAACGCCAGATACTTATTCTGTAGATGCAATGGTACAAGTTGAAGAAAGTAAAGGTGCTGCCTCTGCCGCTTTACTTGGAGACTTATCGAAAGTAACAGGTGGCTTAGGACAAAAATCTCCTGCAGATGCAGAAATTGAAATTTTGAAATCTCGTATGGTTTTGGGGCAAGTAATTCACAACCTCAATCTTGATCTTAAGATTAAAGATAATCTATCTGGCTTGACGAATAAGCTAATTACTGATGATAAAAGTAAAATTGAATATCTTCATGATGCTGTAATTTATTCTAAAAAAAATAATAGATTAACCATTAAACAATTCAACATACCAGTATATTATTTAGATAAACCTTTAAAATTAGAGTTTAAAGATACAAATCAATTTAATCTAATTCATAAAGATCAAGTTGTATTTAGCGGTACAGTTAATAAAAAAAATGTGTTAAGTACAAATAAGGGTTTATGGCAAATTCAAATCAATACTCAAGGTGAGTTTAATAAACAAAGTTATACTTTAACTAAACTAGCCCTTTTGACAGCTGTAAATCAATTCAACTCCATTTACAACGTTGCTGAAAAAGGTAAAATGACTGGTGTTATTGGTCTAAGCTATTTAGGTCAAGATCCTGAACATATCACTCAAGTGCTGAATAATATTTTAACCGTTTATCATGAACAAAATATTGAGAGAAAGTCATTAGAAACAAAACAGACTTTAGCTTTCCTTGAAAAACAGTTACCAGACCTTAGAAAACAGTTAGAAGATTCTGAGATCAAATTTAACCAGTTCCGTGAAAAATATAAAACGGTCGATGTTAATGCTGAATCTGAATTATTACTTAAACAAAATATTGATTTAGAAAAGCTTAAAATTGAGTTACAACAGAAACAAGCTGAGCTTTCTGCTAAATATACCAATGATCATCCATTAATCTTACAAATTGATGCACAAATTACAGAGATTAATAAAAAGATTGCTGATCTTAATAATCGTTTAACTCAACTTCCTGAGACCCAACGTTTATATTTACAACTATATCGTGATGTAAAGGTCAATACTGAGCTATATACATCATTACTCAACTCATACCAGCAACTCAAAATCGCTAATGCGGGTGAGATTGGTAATGTTCGCATTATTGATACTGCTGTAGAACCTGTTAAACCTATTAAACCTAAAAAATTGATTGTCCTAATACTTTCTATTTTTGTTGGTGGTTTTATCGGTGTATTAATTGCATTATTACGCAAAATGATGCGTAGCGGAGTTAATGATTCAGCTCAAATTGAAAATGAATTAGATCTGCCAGTTTATGCGACTGTACCTCGTTCTCCTATTCAAGAGACTCGTATGAGTATTTTGAAAAAGAAAAAGAGTATTCCTATTTTAGCAGTTAAAAGTAGTGATGATATTGCGATTGAAAGTTTACGTAGCATTCGTACTGCCATTCACTTCGCTTTAACCTCAGCAAAAAATAATATTATTATGATTGCTGGCCCGTCTCCAGAAGTCGGTAAATCATTTATTTCAACTAACTTAGCGACTATTTTCGCACAAGGGAATAAACGCGTATTACTGATTGATGCAGATATGCGCCGTGGTTATATGCATAAATATTTCGATGTTGATGTGAAACCTGGTCTTTCTGAATTATTAAGTGGCCAAGCTGACTTGACACAAGTTTTACATAAAACGCAAGTTGCGAATCTCGACGTGATTACCCGTGGTAAGAGTCCAACTAACCCTTCAGAAATGTTAAGCTCTACACATTTCAAAGCCTTACTAGAGAAGTTCCAGACTCAATATGACCATATCATTATTGATACTCCTCCAGTGCTTGCGGTAACTGATGGTATTATTATTTCTCAGTACACTGGTGTGAACTTAATTGTTGCTCGTTATGCTAAGTCACATATGAAAGAGCTTGAATTAACCGTTAACCGTTTTGAACAAGCTGGTGTTAAAGTGAATGGCTTTATCCTTAACGATATTCAACGCTCTAGTGGCGGTGGTTATGGCTATAACTACGCTTATGCTTATAAAGCACAAAAAGAAGATTAATTAAGAGTTTTTTAAAAAAAGCCGGATCAAATGATCTGGCTTTTTTATTTGATTTTTAAGTTTCACCAAATTAAAACTAACTAAAATATATAAAAAAACCACTCGTTTTTTTTGTTAAACATTCTATGCTTAAGTCGAAGCATGCTAAGATCGAAGCAGCCTTTTAGACTCAAATGATTATTTTTGGAACCTTTTATGAGTAAAGCCTTACCCATTGCTGTCGCTGTAGTTTTAGGCGGTGCTGCACTTGTACCTGTATATTATGCAACTCAACATCCGACCACAGAAGTCGGACGTAAAGCAGACAAAAATGCTTCTCCAATTCAAAAAATCAGTTATGTTCTTGGTTATGAAGTTGCGCAACAAACTCCTCCAGAATTGGACACTAAGGCCTTTGTTCAAGGGATCCATGATGCTCGTGGCAAGCAACCAAGTGCTTATACTCAAGAAGATTTAAAAGCAGCTGTTGCAGCTTATGAAAAAGAGTTACAACAAAAAATGCAGCATCAAGATAAACCAGAGCACGAGGGTACAGCCTCTGAATCTGCAGACGCACAGTTCCTTGCAGAAAACAAAACTAAAGCTGGAGTAAAAACTACAGCATCAGGCTTGCAATATATCATTACGAAAGAAGGTACTGGTAAACAGCCAACAGCTCAGTCAGTTGTTAAAGTACATTATGAAGGTCGTTTAATTAACGGTCAGGTTTTTGATAGTTCTTATAAGCGTGGTCAGCCAGTTGAGTTCCCTCTTAATCAGGTCATTCCAGGTTGGACTGAAGGTCTTCAACTCATGAAAGAAGGCGGAAAAGCGACTTTCTTTATCCCATCAAACCTTGCATACGGTCCACAAGAACTTCCAGGGATCCCAGCAAACAGTACACTGATTTTTGATGTTGAACTCATTTCAGTGAAATAATAACAATCCAGGAGAGTCGTTATACTCTCCTGTTTTTTTTGGAAAATGGCATGAAAAAAATCAGTTTGGTTATTGCTGCATCAACAATGAGTTTATCGGTTATTGCTGCGACACCTGTAACAAATAAAAGTCCAGCAAAAGATCAGTTTAGTTATAGTTATGGCTATTTAATGGGTCGTAATAATACTGATGCATTAACAGATTTAAATCTTGATATCTTTTATCAAGGTCTTCAAGAAGGTGCACAGAAAAAAACTGCACGCCTGACAGACGAAGAAATGGCTAAAGCAATTAATGAGTATAAGAAAACTTTAGAAGCTAAACAGCTCGTTGAGTTTCAAAAACTAGGGCAACAAAATGCTCAGGCTGGCGCTGCTTTTCTCGCTGAAAATGCGAAAAAATCTGGTGTGATTACAACTAAATCGGGTTTGCAATATCAGGTATTAAAAGAAGGTTCTGGTAAAACACCTAAAGCTACTTCTCGCGTAAAAGTCAACTATGAAGGTCGTTTACTTGACGGGACTGTTTTTGATAGCTCAATTGCACGCAATCATCCTGTAGATTTTCAATTAAATCAGGTTATTGCCGGCTGGACGGAAGGCTTACAAACAATGAAAGAAGGTGGTAAAACTCGTTTCTTCATTCCAGCTAAACTTGCTTATGGTGAAGTAGGTGCTGGTGATAGTATCGGTCCAAATAGTACGTTAATTTTTGATATTGAATTGCTACAAGTTTTGCCAAAGTAATCCTCTAAAATATAAAAAAAGCGATCTAAATTGATCGCTTTTTATTTTAGTGTTTTAAATCTCTTGGTCTAAAGCCACTAATCAATAAGCCAATTAAGTAAGCGATTACGCCTACTACACATAGACCTGCGACCTCAGCAATGCGGATCCATTGAGAAAGCTCGCCGTTATACCAATTTAACCCAAACCAAAGCGCTGCGATCATGGCAAGGTTTGCCAATCCATATTGAACAATCAGTTTTTTCCAATGTGAGCCGAATCGAAAAATATTACGCTTATGTAGATAGAAGTAGAGCAAACCAGCATTTACCAAAGCTGAACCAGAAGATGCCAACGCAAGCGCCATATGTTCAGCCTGCCAATGGGTGAGTTTAAAGAATCCAATAAATACAACGTTTAAAATAGCATTTGCGGCAACAGACATTAAACCCACACGAACTGGTGTTTTAGTATCTTGCTGAGCATAGAAACCCGGTGCAAATACCTTAATTAACATAAAGGAAATTACACCAGCACTCATACATTGCAATGCAAGTGCAGTCATTTGAGTGTCATGTAGGTCAAACTCACCACGTTGGAATAGAGCCTGAATAATCGGTGTAGAAAGCATAAATAAGGCAATACTTGCTGGTAATCCCACCAATACAATAACTTTTGCTGCCCAGTCGATCATACCGCGGAACTTTTCTTGATCTTGCTCAGCATGGCGTGCTGAAAGCGAAGGTAAAATCACTGTACCAATCGCAACACCAATTAAACCTAAAGGTAGTTCTGTCATACGCTCAGCACTATAGAGCCAAGATACCGAACCATCTTGCATGAAAGATGCCCAAATTGTATTTAACAACAGGTTAATCTGAGTTACAGATACGCCAAATAATGCAGGAAGCATTAATTTTAAAATACGTTCTACACCCTCGTGTTTAAAATCAACTTTAGGCGGAATTAGGAGGTTTTTACGCCATAACTCAGGAATTTGTACAGCTAACTGTAAAATACCCGCTGCTACAACTGACCATCCTAATGCTTTAATTGGCTCAGCCATATATGGCGTAAGCCACCATGCGCCAGCAATCATTGCTACATTGAGCAATACAGGTGAAAAAGCTGGGGAAGCAAAAGAACCATAACTGTTTAAGATACTGCTAGCAAAAGCAGTCAATGACATAAACATTAAATATGGAATAGTCAGACGGAACATACTGACCGCTAAATCGAACTTTTCAGGGTCATTATGGAAGCCCGGCGCATACATATAGATGATCGCCGGAGCTAACACCATAGCCACAAAAGTGAGTAAGGTCATGACCGTGAGTAAGCAACCAAATACCCGACTAATCAGGATTTGAACTTCAGCATGTACTCGGCCTGTTTTATATTCGGTTAGTACCGGAATAAAAGCCTGAGAAAAAGCTCCTTCGGCAAACAATCGTCGAAAGAAATTGGGAATACGAAAAGCCACAACGAAGGTATCGAAATCTTTACCCGCACCAAACACGTTGAGCAATACGACATCTCGTACCAACCCCAACACACGTGACAACATCGTCATCGCACTGACAATAAAAGTCGATCGCCATAATGCCATCGTACTCACCTACAGCTATATATTCGAAAGTCGCTATTGTAATGAAACTAGAAAATCTTTTCGTTGTGAAATGATGAATGAACTCAAGTTTTTTTCTGTGTTAACAGTTGTCTAAAATGCTGCCATTTAAAATAAGGACCCGGATCGGTTTTTCGGCCCGGTGCAATGTCTGAATGCCCTGCAATGTGATTCTTAATTTCAGGGTAAGCTTGGCGAATAGCCCTAACCACATCTGTTAGTACGTCGTACTGTATTTCTTCAAAAGGTAAATCATCACTTCCTTCAAGCTCAATACCAATTGAATAATCATTGCATTCAACTTTGGCTAAATAGCTCGAACGCCCTGCGTGCCATGCACGATCATTAAAATTAACAAACTGTAGGACCTCACCTGTTCGTAAAATTAACAGGTGCGTAGAGACCTGCATCCCTTCAATAGTCTGAAAATAGGGATGTACAGACCAATCTAACTTATTTTGGAAAAACTGCTCAATATAGCCTCCCCCAAATTGAGAAGGTGGCAAGCTAATATTATGAACCACAATCATTTGAATTTCGGTACCAGCCGGACGCTGGTTAAAATTTGGAGAAGGAACTTGTCTCGCCCCTTTTAAATGCCCATCTATAACTTCATACGGTGTGATTTGCTTCATTGAGATGCCAATAAATTGCTTGCCAATTGTTTTAGTTTAAAACAGTTATATGCTTTTCAGAGTAGCCAGTACGATTGTTTATCGCGATTAAGCGAATAAAACAGCTTATTTTTAAAGTCGACGGTGCTAATATATCGCAAGTTTTAGGGTCATCGACAAAATGGAAACCGTATGAGCATACCTCAGTCTTTGCTTGAACAGTCAATTCAAATCAATATTCAACAAGCATTACAAGAAGATATTGGGGACGGCGACATTACCGCTATGCTCACACCTGAAGATGAGCAGGCCACTGCAACCATTATTAGCCGTGAAGATATGGTTTTAGCTGGACAGCCATGGGTTAATGCACTCATCTCAGCTTATGACAACACTGTACAGGTGACTTGGTTAAAACAAGAAGGTGACCATGTTGCTGCAAATGAAGCCTTTTTAAAGATTGCTGGTTCTGCACGTAGCTTACTAACTGTAGAGCGCCCTGCTCTAAACTTTATTCAAACATTATCGGCTGTGGCTACAAAAACTGCTGAATATGTTCAACATCTTGAAGGTTTAAATACAAAACTTCTCGATACACGTAAAACTTTACCGGGCCTACGTATTGCACAAAAATACGCAGTAACCGTCGGCGGCGGACAAAATCACCGCCTCGGTTTATTTGATGCATTCTTAATTAAAGAAAACCATATTATGGCAGCAGGCGGTATTGCCCAAGCGATTGCAAAAGCACACCAAATTGCGCCTGGCAAACCTGTTGAAGTCGAAGTTGAAACTTGGGATGAGCTAAACCAAGCGCTTGAAGCAGGTGCAGACATTGTCATGCTCGACAACTTTAGCCAACAACAAATGATTGATGCCGTAAAACATGTGGCTGGACGTTGTAAACTCGAAGCTTCGGGCAATATCACTATTGAAAACTTACGCGAAGTAGCGACGACTGGTGTCGACTATATTTCTATGGGCGTATTGACTAAAGACGTCAAAGCCGTTGATTTATCAATGCGTTTTAATGCTTAAATAAAATCAGCATCATTATTGGTATTTTTTTGCGACTTGGTCATGTCTGCTGCTTGTGTTTTTTGCCATGCTGACTGAGTCGCTTGTGCCCCACTATCCCGTGGGTCGGCAGCCATTAAAACAAAAGTAACTACTGCTAATAATACAATAAAACCTTGTAGCATAAATTTTCCCCATCACTTTAAAAAAATTAGGGTTTCAAGGTAAAAGATAAATATGACCAGGCTTAGGAGATTCTGTTACAAAAGGTAAACCTTTATTTTTATTATTCATCTAAATAATAAGATATTACTCCCCTTCATTTATATTTCCCAACATTAGATTGTGCGAGATGTCATCTACAACCTGCCCAAAATCTATGAATATATTGTTTTTGCAATAAATCAGATATATGCAGGAAGAGAACAAGTTTTGTAGATGACAAATGCATTTGGTTACTTTGGGCGAAACCAAAGTAACGAATTAGCTACTTCCACTGGATGAATAAATGATAAGACTCCGTCGTGCTAGCTAATTTAAAATATGATTAACTTAAGACTTCATCTTAATCATTCATCCATTAGAGCAACTTAAGACTCTAAATAACCCATATATGGATCAGAAATTGAATCTTCTTGAGTTTCTATACGTCCTGCAAAACGGCGACTAAACGTTGCATCATCAGCTAATGTCACCGTAAAGTCATACCAACCACCAAATTCAGACATATCCCAAACCAATTCTTTTTCAGAACTATTGGTTTCTATAGTCCATGTTTTATTTGGTAGATAAGCATTTGCTTTGACTGTGAGCTTGATTGACTTATTACCATCATGACGCACTTTTAAATACAAATTCGCATCACACTCTTCCACACATACTCTAATTTCCGGTAATGCTTGAGTTTGGTTAACTTGGCTCAAATTACCTTTAAACGCACGGTGGAAACCATTTGGTCCGAGTACCCATAAATCGTACTGTCCATTTGTAGTATTCCACACATCATCAAGCTGTTTACCCGCTTCAACCATATAACGGCGTGGAATTGACGTTAGGTCCAATCGGTTATACACATGGAAAACGGCTGCCTGTTTACCCGTATTAGAGAACATCAATTTAACTGTTTTTTGAGTGCCATCAACTTTGGCACTGGTGTGCAAAATATATGGCAAAGCACGTGATGGTCGAATCCCCATTTCCTGCTGCGGAAATTGCTGCTGGCTCGGAACAGGAACTTGGGGCAATAAAGCTTGAGCAACACGAATCGCATCGGCTTCGGCTTTGGTTTTCTTCCCATCTAGTTCAGCAACAGGCAAAAGATTCGGTGTTTTAAAATTAAAAGCCGTTGTTAAATCACCACATACAGCACGGCGGTATGGGCTAATATTCGGCTCTTGCACACTAAAACGTTTTTCCAAGAACTGTAAAATAGAAGTATGGTCAAAGACTTGAGAATTTACCCACCCTCCACGGCTCCACGGCGAAATCACATACATGGGAACGCGTACACCCGGACCATACACTCGCCCATCTGGCTTAGGTTGAGATTTCGAAGTCGCTACTGCTGGATGGTTAAAGTACTCATAAGACACTTGTTGGTCCGTTAAAGTGGTTTTTCCATATACAACACCGTTTATATCTTTAGAAGGTGCACTTGGTGAAGGAACATGGTCAAAGAAACCGTCATTTTCATCGAAGTTCACCAATAAAACGGTTTGACTCCACAACTCAGCATTTTCAGTTAACGCATTTAATACTTCCTGAATATACCAAGCGCCTTGCACAGGACTAGATGGCCCTGGATGTTCACTGTAAGTTGCAGGAGCAACTAACCAACTCACTTGCGGTAATTTACCTTGCGCAATATCAGCTTTAAAAGTTCCTAGAAAACCACCGTCCGGCATGGTATTGGCAATACCTTTATAAAGTGGTTGAGTAGCATCGATTTTTTCATCATATGCTGGACAAGTGAGGGTATCGTTACTGACTGGCTGACCAGATTGCTCATTTGCACGGCGATACTGTTTGAAACCAGCTAAAGGGTTGTCGGTAAAGTTATCTGGCATATTTTGATAAACTTTCCATGTCACGCCAGCTTGCTGTAAACGCTCAGGATAAGTCGTCCATTCATAACCTTCTGTTGATGGGCCAATGCCATCAAATTCGTTGACCACACTCGCAACACCTGCCCCTGTAGGTCCATTAGTTCCCGTCCAGATAAATTTACGGTTCGGGTTGGTTCCCGCATGCATAGAGCAATGGTAGGCATCACAAATGGTAAAAGCGTTGGCTAAAGCAAACTGATATTCAACTTCTTGCTTTTTATAGTAGCCCATTGACTGCGGTTTTTTATATGCCACCCAATCACTCATACGCCCATTATCCCAAGCAGCTTGGCCATCTGACCATGAGTGAGGTGTACCTGAAACACGCTGAGCATTTCCTAAACGGCTGTCGAGATGGTAAGGCAGTACTTTATTTTTCTTAGCATCGTATTGTTCCCATACCTTGCGGCTTTCTGTCATAGGAATGGTAAAACGGTCACCAAAACCACGTACACCTTTTAATGTTCCGAAATAATTATCGAAAGAACGGTTTTCCTGAGTCAAAATCACGATGTGTTTAACATCTTGAATAGTTCCACTTTCAACTTTGGCGTCAATAGCCAGCGCTTTTTGAATACTTAGCGGAAAACTTGCCAGAGCGGCTGTCCCAAACATAGTTTTTGTAGAATTTAAAAGAAATTCGCGACGATTCATTTTTTCATCCTTAATTTTTATTATGGTGCACAGTGCATTTTGCAATTGCTGATTGGTGGTGTTGGCGATGAATTATCTGAGTTGTTGTCATCGTTACAAGCACTGAGCATAAGCGCTAAAGATGTAATTAATAAAAGTGAAAATTTTCGCATTGATTTTTTCCAAACGGTTTAAATGCGAACTACTAATAAAGTGAAAAGGTGACAGACAAGTGATGTTTTTATGTCGATTTGATGAAGGCATAAAAAAACGCATCCGAAGATGCGTTTTTTAGATAACTTGAAATTACCAGCCTAAAGCTTCTTGTTGCTTTTTAATCAGCTCGGCAATTCCTTTTTCAGCCATTTCTAACATGGCATTGCTTTGAGCACGGGTAAAAGGTTTGTCTTCCGCTGTACCTTGAATTTCAATAAACTCGCCAGCTTGTGTCATTACTACGTTTAAGTCAGTTTGACAGTTCGAGTCTTCTTCATAGCAAAGATCAAGCAATACTTCGTCTTGATACATGCCTACAGAAATTGCAGCAACTAAGCCTTTAAGTGGATCTTGCTTAATTTTTTTCTGTGCAAGTAAAACATTCATCGCATCAACCAATGCTACAGCAGCACCAGTGATTGAAGCAGTACGTGTACCGCCATCTGCCTGAATGACATCACAGTCGATGGTAATGGTATTTTCACCCAGCTTTTTCAAATCAACCATCGCACGTAAACTACGACCAATCAGGCGTTGGATCTCTTGAGTACGACCAGTTTGTTTACCACGAGCAGCCTCACGGTCACAACGTGAGTGTGTTGAACGCGGTAACATGCCATATTCTGCTGTTACCCAGCCTTGACCTTGGCCTTTTAAAAAGCGTGGCACTGAGTTATCAATGCTTGCAGTACAAAGGACTTTGGTGTGACCAAATTCGACCAGCACAGAACCTTCAGCATAACGGGTGTAGTTTCGTGTAATTTTCACTTCACGTAATTGGTCTAATGCACGTTGGTCAATACGCATAATCCTTCCTAAATTCTCTTAAATACAAACTTGGGCATAGTATAGCAAAGGATTTTGACAGGTTGAGTTTATTCCCTACTTTCAAATGTAAGTCTGCACTTTTCATGACTTAAAAATAAAAATAGCCCCTTTTTAGGAGCTATTTACTGGTCTATCGATTAGGCAAATTTGAATTTTGCTTTTAATTTTTCTAATGTCTGCATCACTTTTGCAGTTGTGTGGTTTGGTAATGAGCATTTTGCTAAACGCACCCATACACTCCAGAACTGACGCATGAAATTAGCTTCGTTGTAGTTAATGCCGTATTCTGCACAGAGTGCCTTAATTTTCGGTGCTACTTCTTTATAGCGGTTAGCAGGCATATCTGGAAATAGATGGTGTTCAATTTGATGGCTTAAGTTGCCACTCATAAAATGAAGCCATTCTGTACCACTAAAATTACTTGAACCACGAATCTGACGTAAATACCACTCTGCCTTGGTTTCAGTGTCGGTATTATCCGGCTCAAACGTTTCTGCGTCTTCAGTAAAATGACCATTAAAAATTACAGCTGATGACCATAAGTTACGAATAATATTGGCAACTACATTTCCCGCAAAAACTGGTAAAAACATAGGGCCAGAAATCACAGGGAAAAATACATAATCTTTTAAAACTTGGCGTGTGGCTTTTTTACGGACTTTAGCAGAATCTTTCCACACCTGTTTCCAGCTCTTGGTTTTATAAACTAATGCATCTTCAAGATGTAAGTTTTGTACACCTACATACCATTCAAAGAAAAACATTAACTGTAGACCGAGTGGAATATTAAACAGGTGACGAGGTTCCCACTTCTGTTGATCACTTACTCGCAAAATACCATAACCGACATCGTGGTCTTTACCGACAATATTGGTGTAGGTGTGGTGTACATAGTTGTGTGTTTCACGCCAGTCATCACCAGAGGCAATGGTATCCCAATCATAGGTATTACCATTCAGACTTGGTTCATTTAACCAGTCAAACTGTCCGTGCATAACGTTATGACCAAGCTCCATGTTTTCTACAATTTTAGAAATACCCAGTAAACCTGTGCCCAATAACCAGACAGGAGGAATCCAGCCACCAAACATCAACATGCCACGTGATGCGATTTCGGTATAGCGAACAAAGTTACGGACTTTGTAGATATATTTTGCATCTTGCTCACCAAGACTTTTCATAACATCTTGTCGAATCTGTTCAACACGGCGGCCAAATTCTTCAGTTTGTTCCGGTGTTAAATGAGCAGATTTAGAAACAGTAGAAAATTCTAATGCCATATTCATAGGGTTAATCCTCTTTAATTCTTTTTATAGATCAATCGTGACTGGGCTTAATGCCTGGCTCACACATAGTTTAATTGGACGATTCGGTTGGTCTTCAATTTCACCTGTTAACAGGTTTTGAGTGACTCCGCTCACTTTGGTACAACTGCATTTATTGCAAACACCCATACGGCAGCCATGTTGCGGACGTAGTCCCGCCTGCTCTGCACTGCTCAGTAAATTTGTTTCAGCTAAAAATTCGTGTTGAGCACGGCGGAAAATAACAGGCTGTGCTGCATGTGTACCAGTCACTTGAAGTGGTTGGAAATATTCTTGGTGAAGCTGAGACTGGGCTCCTTTTTGCACATAAATTTCATTCGCCTGCTGCATCATGCCGTGGTGCCCACATATATAGGTCGCAGTCTGCGCAAAATCTGGAACAAGCTTTTGTAGTAGGCTTTCAGTTAAATGCTGCTTTTGCTCGGTAGTATTAAAAAAATGATACTGAAGCTGTGGGTACTGCTCTGCCAAAGCTTTTAATGCAGCATGAAAAATTTCCGCACGATTAAAATAAATGACATGAATTTGTTCAAGCTGCTGTTTTAAAGCTTGCTGCAAGAGTGAATAAATTGCAGTAATACCACTTCCTGATGCAATTAAAATTGCAGGCTGCTGACCTTCATGCAAAGTAAAATCACCTTGTGGCTGTGAAATCTCAACACACTCACCCACATGTAACAGTTGAGCTGCACGAGACACCAAGCCTTGTACTTTAATACCTAAAGTGATTTCACCTTGAGTGGTTACTTCAATAATCGAATAGCTACGTTGTTGATAAACGCCATCGATAAGCAACGTCAATAGAATACTTTGTCCCGCACAAACCTGATCGAAATTAAAATTACGATTTGGTTTAAGTCTAATGAGCACCATATCGGTATGAAGCGGCTGAACAGCGGTAACTTCTGCAAGTACCCTTTTCCAAGCCCAAGTCGCGTTAATTTTCTGCAAAACAAAATCAACGAAATCTTCTCGAACCCAATGTGGTTGATAGTTAAGTGTTGCGTTCATACGTTCCTCTTTTGTTTCTGGCTATTTATTTGAGTGAACACATGTTCGTATAGTGAACATATGTACACTATATTTATAAGTGTTCACTCAGTCAACACTTGTTCACTATTTTTTTTATGAAAGTTTGCTCTTTTTTGTTAGACTTTGGCTCACGGTTTAAATAGGTTTTTTTAATGTCGATACGAGATGAACGAAAACAGCAAAGTCGTCAGGCACTTCTCGATGCAGCCTTGCATCTAAGCACGTCTGGGCGTTCGTTCAGTAGTATTAGTTTGCGTGAAGTTGCACGTGAAGTAGGTTTAGTGCCAACTGCGTTCTATCGTCATTTTCAAGACATGGATGAACTTGGGAAAGAATTGGTTGACCAAGTTGCCCTACATTTAAAAAGCGTTTTACATCAACTTGGACAAAGTTATTTACAACATAAATCTGCTAAAACCCAAACCAGTATTGAATTATTTGTACAAGCAGTGAACCATAGTCCAAAGCAATGGCAATTTATGATTGCTGAACGTTGGGGAGGTTCCGAAACCGTTCGTGCAGCCATTGCTAGAGAAATTGAATTTTTGATTGAAGATCTAACAACAGATCTGACTAAACTCGAAAATTTTAAACATATTCAAAACCCTCAAGACTTAAATGTCTTATCTACCATTTTGACCAATATGTCATTTACATGGGCAATGACGTGGCTCAACCTCGCCAAACAATATCAAGGTGAGCAGCTCAAACAGCAACAAACTGCGTTTATTGAAAATGCGTCTACACAAGTTCGCTTACTGTTTAGAGGCATTGCCAACTGGGAACGGTAAAACAGGCAAATGACAAAAAACAGGTTATGTGTTAATACGTAAAGAGTGAAAGAAAAAGGCGAAAATTTCGAGAAAAGTCTTTTTCTTTTTACAGGAAGTAAACTATTCGTTAGGCCAAACTGGTGTGGGAATACCTATGAATCTTGATCGTCATACACAATTTTTGATGCGCAAAGAAAAAATTCTAAGCGTTGCAGAAAAATTGTTACTAGAAAACAATCAGGAAATTACTCTAGATGAATTAGTGGCCGAGCTAGATATCGCAAAAGGTACGCTTTATAAACACTTTAGAAGTAAAAATGAACTTCTGCTTGAACTCATTATTCAAAATGAAAAACAAATTTTAGAAATTTCTCAAAAATATAATACTGATTTCAAAGAGTATGCTCCGCGTTACATGCTCCATCATTTGCTCACACCGGGAAAAACGATTTTATTGCATCAGCTTGAAGAAAATCTGACGATGACAGAGTCTAAGTTGAAGCACCTTTTTGAAGAGCTTTATGAAATTCGCCAGCAACGCATTTTAGCAATTAAAGATATTACAGAAAGTTATTTAAAATCATTAAATTATGACATGTCGATTCGTGACTATTTATCTTATATCTGGTCACTAACTTACGGCGCATCACTACTTTTAAATTCGACTTATTATCAGCGTTCGATTGGTTCTCGCCAAAAATTGATTAATTTATATATTAACCAAGCCTTATCACTACCCACCCAAACCACCAATTTTGATGCGTTAAATTTTCAGATTGAAGACGAGAACTCTCAAAATTAATTGAATGATTTCGTGATTATGAAATAAATTTTATAAAAAAGGGCTTCTGATGAAGCCCTTTTACTAACGCACTCAAAATTATTTTGCTTTACGTTCTTTCTCAATTAAGTAATTAAGTACTTGAGTAACTTTACCATCTTCACCCTGTACAACATACTTACCATTTACCACTACAGCAGGAACGCCTGTTAATTGGTACTGTTGAGCAAGTTTATTTGACTCGGCAACTTTTGCAGTTACTGCAAATGAGTTGTAAGTGCTATTAAATTTTTGTTCAGGCACACCGTAACGAGTAAAGAATTTAGCCGCAGAAGCCTGGTCAAAAATCTGCTGACCATTCACCTGAATTGCATGGAATAATGGTAAATGCGTGCGCTTACGTACGCCTAATGCCTCAGATGTATAGTAAGTACGTGCCCCTTGTTCCCATACTTTGTTCATAGCAGCTGGCGTACGTACGAAACGTACATCGCTCGGAATCTGTTTTAACCACTCTTGCATATGCGGTTCAAGTTTAAAACAGTGCGGACAACCATACCAAAAGAACTCACGAACTTCGATTTTCCCCGGTACTTCCACTTTGCCTGGATTGGCAATTACGGTGTAGTCTTTACCAGCAACGAAATCTGCTGCCATTGCACTACCCGATATGGCCATAATTGCTGCACTCAAACCACCCAAAACCAATTTTTTCATTGTTACAGCTTTTCCTCTAAGTTGTTATGCATTAGCTTATGCCCTAAATATAAAACAAATATGCTAAATTCGTTTTGCTTCTGTGAAGTTTTTTATTGGGTTTATCGCTTTTTTCCCAATAATCGCTACACTAACAGCGAACTACATCAAAAAGATAACCCAAGTTTAGAGGTAGCACCATGTCGCAATTGAATGTTGATTTACAAGAAATCGCAAAATTTGAAGCTCTTGCTGCCAAATGGTGGGATCAACATTCTGAATTTCGCCCACTCCATCAAATTAACCCATTACGTTTAAATTGGATTGATGAACGTGCCGGTGGTCTTGCTGGTAAAAAGGTGCTTGATGTTGGCTGTGGTGGCGGTATTTTAGCTGAAAGCATGGCGCGCCGCGGTGCAGACGTACTCGGCATCGATATGGGAGAAGCGCCTTTAGCAGTAGGTCGTTTACATGCTCAACAAGAAAATGTTCAAAATATTGAATATCGCCAAATTCCAGTTGAAGAGTTGGCTCAAGAACAAGCAGGTCAATATGATGTGGTCACTTGCATGGAAATGATGGAACACGTTCCAGACCCTGCATCTATTGTTAAAGCATGTCAGGCTTTGGTTAAGCCAGATGGCCATGTGTTCTTCTCGACCATTAACCGTAACCCAAAATCATATTTATTTGCCATTATTGGTGCTGAATACGTGTTGCGTATGCTTCCAAAAGGTACGCATGATTATCACAAGTTTATTCGCCCGTCAGAAATGGCACATGACATTCGTAATGCAGGTTTAACTTTAAAAGAAATGACAGGTTTGCACTACAACCCAATTACGAAGCGTTATTGGTTAGCACCAAATGTTGATGTTAACTATATGGTTCATACCGTAAAGACAGGTGCATGATGAAAGCTGTTTTATTTGATTTAGACGGCACTCTCATCGATACCGCTGCCGACTTTATTCGTATTATTCAACAAATGTGCCGTGATGCAAGACGTCCTGTTGTAGAAGCAGACCTTATTCGCACTCAGGTGTCTGAAGGTGCACGCGCCATGGTCAAATTGGTCTATCCAGAGCTGGATGTAACCAATCCAATCTTCTTGGCACATCGACAAAATTTTTTAGATATGTATGGCAATAATATTGTCGTCGATACAGATCTATTTGAAGGGATGTATCCGCTTTTAGCAGAGTTGGAAGCCCAGCAAATACCGTGGGGTATTGTCACCAATAAACCACGTGGTTTAAGTGAATCTCTTCTAGAAAAGCTAAACCTGACTGAACGCTGTGCAGTTTTAGTGTGTCCGGAAGATGTTTCTAAAACTAAACCAGACCCAGAACCGATGTATTTGGCTGCAAAGCAGTTAAATATTCCAGCAGATGAAATTATTTATGTGGGCGATCACCCACGTGATATTGATGCTGGTCGCAATGCCAATATGTATACCATCTTGGCAGCATACGGCTATTTACCTATCGAACATCGCGATGATTTAGCCGCGTGGCAAGCCGATTCGATTGTAAATACGGTGACAGAATTACACGAGATGTTACGTCAAAAGCTTCCTGCTCTACAGGAAAATCAGCGTATGATAAGTTAACACAAGAGTTTTACAGGCTTTTTTAACGGTTATTTATATCAGTATAAAAAGAAGGAGGTTTACCAATGAAATATTCAGAATATCAACCTCGTCCAGATCTACTCAAAGATCGAATTATTTTAATCACCGGTGCAGGTGATGGAATCGGGCGAGCTGCGGCCCTCAGTTATGCTTTACACGGTGCAACTGTGGTTTTGCATGGTAGAACCTTAAATAAACTTGAAGTAATTTATGATGAAATTGAAGGTTTAGGCGCCCCTCAACCTGCAATTTTACCGCTCCAGCTTTCGAGTGCTTCTGATCGTGATTATGACTTTTTAGTCAATACGTTAGAAAAGCAATTTGGACGTCTAGATGGTATTTTGCATAATGCCGGTATTTTAGGTGATCGAGTAGAACTCGCTCATTACCCAGCAGAAGTGTGGGATGATGTGATGGCAGTCAATTTACGTGCACCTTTTGCGCTTACTCAAGCCTTACTCCCACTTTTACAAAAATCAGATAACGCTTCTGTTGTGTTTACCAGCTCTGGCGTAGGTCGCGAAGCACGTGCACTTTGGGGTGCTTATTCAGTATCTAAAGTCGCGATTGAAGCTGTGAGCAAGATTTTTGCAGCTGAGCATACTTATCCAAATATTCGCTTTAACTGCATTAACCCAGGTGCAACACGTACTGCAATGCGTGCTAAAGCTTATCCTGAAGAAGATCCAAAAACATTACCAACACCAGAGTCAATCATGCCAGCTTATCTCTATTTAATGGGTGAAGATAGCCTGACGCTCAATGGTCAAAGTATTGATGCACAGGACTAAATAACTATAGATGAAAAGCTAAAATAAATTACGGCCGATCATCACATCTGGCTTGGCTATACCTGAAAAGATATATACAAGCCTTTTTTATTATTGATAAAACACTGGATTTATCCGTAATTTTAATTGAAGCATTAAATGATCTTCACAGTTTCTCTGCATTTTGCGCGTACAGTATTCAACATGAGAGACATCAGATGTAAACGAGGATGCATCATGAAAAAGTTGTTCACCATCTTAGCCCTTAGCATAACTGTACTGACCACCAGTATGGCAAGCTTTGCTGATCCTCCATTTGACCGAGGACATGGCCAGAAAGGACCTAAAGGTGGGCCTCGTGGTGAATGGAATGATCGTGGGCATAAACATGACCGTGACGATCATGAAGATCGTTTTCGCGATGAGCGTCGTATGCGCGAAGAACGCGGTTTTGAGCGTCTAAAACAACATCGCTGGCAGCCAGGCTATGTTATGCCACAGCATTATCGCGGTAATGGCTATAAGGTCGACTATAGAGACAATAACTTACCTAAACCAGACCGTAATCAACAATGGTACAAAATCAATAATGACTATATTTTAGTCGACACAGATTCTAATAGCATTGTTAGCATTCGTGGTTTATAAAACTGATAGCTCCTCACTCATCAGTTAGTAAAAAAGGATAAAGCCCATTGGTTTTATCCTTTTTTTATTTTTATATCAATAAGATATTAAAAATTTATATATTCTAAATTTCTTCTTATTTCCTAGATATTTTTCACATTTATTGTTCTTAGTCTTCACGATTTATCTGTAATTCTTCACTAATCTTCAATTATCGAAATTTAATTTATCATTCGAGGTTCATTATGAAAAAACTAACAACAGCAATTGTTCTTTCAATGAGTGGTTTAATCGCATCAACAGCGATGGCTGCACCAAATGATCATGACCATCATGATAACTACCGAAACCATGACGTCAGACCAGTCAAAGTAATTCATAAAGATGATCGTGCCAATATCTGGCGAGAAGGCCAAGTCGTACCACATGAATATCAGCACCCACGTTATGTCATCGACTATCGTACGCATGATAAATTGACTAAGCCTGGACGTTTTCAAAAATGGTATAAAGTGAACGGTAACTACGTACTCGTAAATGAGCAAAGTCATAAAATTATCAAAGTGATTCGTTAATTTAATAACCCAACAAACACCCAAATGTAATTTGGGTGTTTTTCTATCTAATACATGCGACTTTAAGCTTTTTTGTTTAGAATCATCTTTATATCTTTTTGCTGTTGATTCGAGATCGGTATGCCAACTAAGTCTTTAGAGAAATCACATAATAACACCCAACATTATGTACATTGGTTCCGACATTCAGCACCTTATATTAATGCCCATCGCGATAAAACTTTTGTTTTAATGTTCGGCGGTGAAGCAGTCCGCGATCCTAATTTTGAACACATTATCCATGATATTGCTTTATTGCATTCACTTGGTATTCGCTTAATTTTAGTCCACGGCGCACGTCCACAAATTAATCAAAACCTTAAAGATAAAGGTATCGAAACACCTTTTTATGACAATAGCCGTATTACCACACGTGAATCATTAAGCTGTGTCATGAGTGCTGTCGGTTCTATTCGTTTAGAAATCGAAGCATTGTTATCTATGGGCTTAGCTAACTCTCCAATGTACGGTGCTCGCATAGACGTCGTATCAGGGAACTTCGTAACAGCTAAACCTTATGGTATTCGTGATGGTATGGATTTTCAGCTTACAGGAGAGGTTCGTTCCATAGACACCGACGCGATTGAACGCCATCTTGATAACGATAATATTGTTTTACTTGGTCCAACTGGCTATTCAACCACAGGTGAAGTATTTAATTTAAGAGCTGAAGAAGTTGCAACGAAAACTGCAACCTATTTAAAAGCAGATAAATTAATATTTTTAGGTGAGCAACAAGGTTTGCTCAATGAAGAAGGACAATTATTGCGTGAATTAAGTCCGCATCAACTTGACTACTATATTCAGCAATACCAAACCACCAGTCCAACTCTAACTCTACATTTAGAAGAAGCAAAAAAAGCTTCTCTGTCAGGTGTACATCGTGTTCATTTAATTTCATATGCCTATGATGGCGCACTTATTGAAGAACTGTTCACACGTGATGGTGTAGGTACTATGATTACCGATGCACATTATGAAGAAGTTCGTATGGCGCATATTCAAGATGTTGGCGGCTTAATGAACTTATTACGCCCGTTAGAAGAAGAAGGTATTTTGGTTTATCGTTCACGTGAACGTTTAGAGCAAGAAATTAGCCAGTTTGCGGTTATTGAACGAGACGGTATGATTTTGGCCTGTGCTGCTCTTTATCCAATTCCGACGGAGTTTAACGAAACTCGTTCAGCAGAAATTGCTTGTGTAGCAGTACACCCAAGTTATCGTAAATCGAACCGTGGCAGCCAAATTTTGCAATTCCTTGAAGAAAAGGCCAAACAACAAGGCATTCGTCAATTATTTGTTTTAACAACCCGAACTGCACACTGGTTTTTAGAACATGGTTTCCACCAAGTCACCGTTGATGAGTTACCAAATGCCCGTCAGGCACTTTATAACTATCAAAGAAATTCTTTAGTCTTTAAAAAACTGCTTCCTTAGTCTTTGCATTTTTTAAGATATTCTTATTTCAGATAAGCTTAGTCCAAAAAGTACAACCATAAATACGATTAATGTATGGTTGTACTTTTTTTAAATCTTTAAATTTTCTTCATTTCATATTTTTCATTTTATTTACAAAGCCTTAAACACCATTTTCTAAATATTATTCTGTTTAATAAATCTTTTTTTTTCATAAGTTTATCGCCGAAAGTTTTTAGTTTTTTTTTGCATAAATAAAGACCGAATACTTATTTTTTATGGAATAAAAATCCCTTTAGGGTATCTGCTCATCCAATTATTTTTCTTTTTCTCTTTCGGGGAGCACAAAACCACATGGCACTTTTTAATTCCACTTCATGGGCAAAATATTCAGTCATTGCTGCCAGCCTTGCGGGAGTGATGATGCTAGGTGGTTGTGCCAAAAAAGAGGAACACACCACCACAACTCTAAATATTGGATACCAGAAATATGGCATCCTTCCTATTTTAAAAGCACGTGGTGACTTGGAAAAAGCACTAAAAGACCAAGGTGTACAAGTGAAATGGGTTGAGTTTCCTGCGGGACCTCAATTACTTGAAGGTCTAAATGTCGGAAGCGTTTCATTAGGTGAAGCAGGCGAAGCACCTCCTATTTTTGCTCAAGCGGCCAATCCAAATTTAGTCTATGTTGCAAACCAACCGGCTGCACCAAAAGCAGAAGCATTATTGGTACAAAAGGACTCTCCTGTTCACTCTATTCAGGATCTAAAAGGCAAACGTGTCGCACTGAATAAAGGTTCGAATGTTCACTACCTTTTATTAAAAGTCTTAGAAGCAAATCACTTGAGCTTAAGTGATATACAACCTGTTTATTTACCACCATCAGATGCGCGTGCAGCCTTTGAAAAAGGAGCTGTCGACGCATGGGTGATTTGGGATCCGTTCTTTGCAGCAGCTGAACATCAAATTCAAGCTCGTGTTTTAGCGACTGGTGAAAATTTGGTGAGCAATCATCAGTTCTACTTGGCTGATCGTAAATTTGCAGAAAGTAATCCGAAAGTACTCAACACTGTTGTGCAAACGTTAAATCAGACAACTGAATGGGTCAGCACACACCAAGATGAGGCTGCCAAATTACTCGAAAAACCTACGGCACTTGAGTTTGATGTACTCAAAACGTCCATTTCGCGAATGGGTTTTGGAGTTCAGCCAATATCTGACAAGGTCGCCCAAGAACAACAATATGTAGCTGATGCCTTCTACGCGCAAAAGCTCATTCCCAACAAGCTCACCATACAAGAAGCCATTTTAAAACTGAAATAAACCTAGCTTTGGCACAGCTTAAATAACGATATAAATGCTGTGCCTTGCCTTAAGGGAACAAGGGTATCAATATGCAAGATCAGTCATTATTTAAGAAGAGTCAGTGGACTCGTTTAGTTAAGCGCTTTAGCGCGCTCGCTGTATTTGGTTTAACAATCGCAGCGCCTGCTTGGGCAATTGACCCAACTGTAAAAGAACTGCGTATCGGTTTCCAAAAAAGCTCGATTAACTTCGCGATTGCCAAGCAACAAAAACTATTTGAACAAGAATTTCCGAATGCCAAAATCACTTGGAATGAATTTCCCGCTGGCCCTCAAATTTTAGAAGCTTTGGCTGTTGGCTCACTCGATGTTGGCGTTACTGGAGACACGCCACCAGTCTATGCTCAAGCCGCTAGCAAGCCTTTATATTATATTGCTTATGAAGCAGCTAAACCTTTAGCGTCGGCAATTTTAGTTCCAAAAAACTCACAGCTTACTCAACTTAAAGACCTGAAAGGCAAACGTATTGCGCTACAAAAAGGTTCTAGCTCACATTACCTACTTGTACAGGCTGTGCGGAAAGCGGGCTTAAAATGGAGCGACATTACGCCAATTTGGCTCACACCTGCCGATGCTCGCGCTGCATTCCAAAAAGGTGCCGTTGATGCATGGGCAATTTGGGATCCTTACTACGCTTCAGCACAATTAGAAGACCAAGCTCGTGTTCTTGCATCTGGTAAAGGTCTAAGCCCGAACTATACCTTTTATTTAGCCGCTCCAAATTTTGTTAAGCAATATCCAAAAGCTGTTCCTGAACTCATCAAACAAATCAATCAAGCCGACAAATGGGTTCAAAGCCATCAAGCAGAAACAGCAAGTGCGATTGGCCAAAGTACAGGCTTAAAACCTGCAACTAGTGATTTATTCATTAAACGTCGTCCACGTCCATCAGCAGCAGCTCCTCTTAACAGCAAAGTTATTGCTGAACAACAGCAGCTTGCAGACATCTTTACTCAACAAGGCATCATTCCAAAACCAATCAGCATTAAACAAGCTGTTTGGGGTGCCAAGTAATTTCAATAGACATATAGGTAATGCACATGAAAATTTTCTGGTTTATTCCTACCCACGGTGATAGTCGCTATTTAGGTACAAGTAAAGGCGCTCGTCAGGTTGACCATGCCTATATGAAGCAAATTGCTGTGGCAGTAGATAATTTAGGTTATGAAGGTGTACTTATTCCAACGGGCCGTTCATGTGAAGACCCATGGATTACGGCGGCAAGCCTAATCGATGCAACTCAGCACCTTAAGTTTTTAGTTGCGTTACGTCCGGGTGTAACAACACCAGCTTTAGCTGCGCGTATGGCTGCAACTTTTGACCGTCTGTCCAATGGCCGTGTATTACTCAACTTGGTAACAGGTGGCGATGAAGCTGAACTACGCGGTGACGGTTTATATGAAGATCACTCAACGCGTTATCAAACTGCCAATGAATACGTAAAAATCTGGCGCGAAATTTTGACGCGTTCACATACAGGTGAAGCTTTTACATTCCACGGCGAACGCTTACAAGTCGATGATGCAAAACTACTTTATCCACCTGTTCAAAAACCTTACCCACCTCTTTGGTTTGGCGGTTCCTCAGATGTCGCGGTCGACCTTGCGGCTGAGCAAGTGGACACTTACCTCACTTGGGGAGAACCGCCAGCGGCCGTGAAAGAAAAGATCGAACATGTTCGTGCAAAAGCGGAGGCTAAAGGCCGTAAATTAACTTATGGCATTCGCTTACATGTCATTGTTCGTGAAACCAACGAACAAGCATGGGCAGCTGCTAACGAACTTATTCAGTATCTAGACGATGCAACTATTGCTGCAGCACAGAAAAAATTTGCACAAATGGACTCTGTAGGCCAACAACGTATGGCCGCGTTACATGGCGGTAATCGAGACAAACTTGAAGTATCTCCAAATCTTTGGGCAGGTATCGGTCTAGTCCGCGGTGGTGCAGGTACAGCACTTGTCGGCGATCCAGCAACCGTTGCTGCACGTATTCAAGAATATGCAGATTTAGGTATCGATACCTTTATTTTCTCAGGCTATCCACACCTTGAAGAGTCAATCCGTTTTGCAGAGTTAGTATTCCCATTATTACCAATCGAGACCCGAGCTAAACTTGCTCAGCCAAATTTAACCGGTCCATTCGGTGAAATCATTGCCAACAACTATGTTCCAGACGAGAAGAAACAAAATAGTTCCGTCAAGGAGCCTGCATGAGCAAAGATATAAATATTGTTTCACGTGGAACGAAACAAGTCGGGCAGCGTCTGCTGCCTTGGATTTTCCCGATTGTTCTATTGGTTGTTTGGCAAATCGCATCGAGTTCAGGCCTTTTAGAAAATCGTATTCTGCCGGCTCCTACGGCTGTCGTTTCTGCTTTTTGGCATCTACTCATTAGCGGCGAGCTTTGGCAGCACGTTAAAGTCAGTGCAGGACGAGCCTTACTCGGACTATTTATTGGTGGTGGTTTAGGTTTGCTATTGGGTCTGCTCAATGGGTCTTCGCGTTTCGCCTCTACCCTGCTCGATACAACCTTGCAAATGATTCGTAACATCCCAGCATTAGCACTTATTCCACTGGTTATCTTGTGGTTCGGTATTGATGAAACAGCCAAATTATTTTTGGTGGCGGTCGGAGTCTTCTTCCCTATTTATATCAACACCTATCACGGTATTCGTTCAGTCGATCCCCAATTGATTGAGATGGGTAAAAGCTATGGCCTTTCCCGTTGGCAGCTTTACAAAGAAATTATTCTACCGGGTGCGATGCCTTCTATTTTAGTCGGTTTACGTTTTGCATTAGGTTTGGTTTGGGTGTTGCTCATTGTAGCTGAGACTATTTCAGCACAAGCAGGTATCGGTTACATGACCATGAATGCACGAGAGTTTTTGCAAACAGATGTGGTTCTGGTCGGTATTCTTCTTTATGCCCTATTAGGCAAATTAGCCGATGTTCTAGCGCAACTTTTGGAACGTTATTTACTACGCTGGCATGCCGGTTATCAAAAATAAAGGAGCTTAAAATATGACAAATCTGAATTTAAATATTAATCAGAATGACGTAGAGCTCATTCCAGAAAACCATCCAGAGTCACAAGAACCTGTGGTAGGCGCAGAGATTCTGATTGAACAGCTTTATAAGTTTTATGGTGAAGTTAAAGTTCTTGAAGATCTTAACCTTCATATTCAACCGGGTGAATTTTTAGCTATTGTTGGTCGTAGTGGCTGCGGTAAAAGTACTTTATTGCGTTTAATTGCCCAACTTGAAAAAGCCAGTTTTGGAGAAATCAAATTTAAATCTGCCCGACATTTGCGTGAAGGTATTACTAACGATGACATACGGGTTATGTTTCAAGACCCCCGCCTACTTCCTTGGAGAAATATTCTTCAGAACGTTCAACTTGGGCTACCAAAATCGCAACATGCTTTGGCAGAAGAATTATTAGAGAAAGTAGGTTTAAAAGAAAAAGCGGGACAATGGCCTTCACAGCTCTCAGGTGGCCAACGTCAACGTACTGCCCTAGCCCGTGCGTTATCTCATACTCCCCGTATTTTATTATTAGATGAACCTTTGGGTGCATTAGACGCGTTAACTCGTCTTGAGATGCAAAGCTTGATTGAGCGCTTGTGGAAAGAGCAAGGTTTTACTGCCATTTTAGTCACACACGATGTAAGTGAAGCAGTGCAACTGGCTGACCGTATTATATTGTTAGATAAGGGTCAGATTGCTCAAAGTTTTCAAGTTAATTTGCCGCGTCCACGGAAAAAGAGCATCACTTTTGCCCAGCTTGAACAACAAGTACTCGACGCAGTCTTAGCAACTTAAGGTTGAGATGAGTAATGAGAACCATTTCAATAACAAAATGCCCAATTAACGAGCAATAAAACTGATGATTTATTGCTCTTTTTTAGGGCGAATATAAAAAAATATTTTTAAGAATAACAATAAACTAGTGAATCTCTCTATTTTTTGCACAATAGTATATCTATTGCTCAAATAACTATCCGTTTTTTCACTAAAAAAGTGAGACACCTGTGCACAAATCAAACGATTTACCTTACAATGGGAGCACTATCTTTTTAATTTATGCAGCAAATGGAACAAAAGAAGAGTACTCAAAAGCGCAATCAGCTTCTTGCTGCCGCCCTTGATGTGTTTTCACTATATGGGTTCAGTGGTGCAAGTCTGGATGAAATTGCCCAACTCGCTGACATGCATAAGTCGAATATTTTCTATTACTATGAAAATAAAGAGTCTTTATATGTGGAAGTGCTGACCACAGTTTTACAAAAATGGCTTGCTCCCTTACAAACTTTAGAAGCTGAGTTAGAACCAGCCGAAGCTTTGTCTCACTACTTAATACAAAAAATCGAACTTTCTCGTAGCCAACCAAAGGCTTCGCGATTATTTGCTTTGGAAATTATCCAAGGGGCACCACACATTTTGCCTATACTGAAAGGGCCTTTGAAAAAGCTATTTAAGCGTAAAGCTAAGGTTATTCAGACATGGCAAGAAGAAGGAAAAATTTCTCCAGATATCGACCCTGAGCTGTTAATACTTAATATTTGGGGGCTTACGCAAAACTATGCTGATTTTGCCACTCAAATGGAAATGGTAACCGGGAAAACACTGCGTAACCGCAGTATGTTCCAGCGCTCGATTGAGCATACAGTACATATGATGCTCTACGGCGTATTACCTCGCTAAAATAAAAAAGATCGGCAAATTTGCCGATCTTTTTTTTAGAAATGATTTTGATAAAGAGTCAAGAGCTTTTGCGCACCCAATAATAAATTTTCTTCCCAATCTAAATGAGCGGTATCGTCTGCGCCATCAGTAATATACTTGACTGAAATTAGGCGTACACCTAGCTTATGGCAAACTTTGGCTAAGGCATACCCTTCCATATCCACCACATCACAAGCGACTTTCGGCTGACCCGTTTCAAATGAGTCCCCTGTCCCGCAAATGCCTTTTGGTAAATCAGCAAAATGTGGTTGAAGATGAATTGCAGCGGGCAAGTGATCATCTAACGGCGTTACACCTACTTCAAACCCTAATGGTGAAACATCCATATCACGTTGTACAAAGGTTTTTACTTCAACTAAATCATGTCGATTAAAAGACGAACTTCCAGCTGTACCTAAGTTAATTAGAGTTTTACAGCCTGTTTTTTGAATAACTTCAAATGCTTTAAAAGCAGCGTTGATTTTACCTATACCACTGTAATGGACTTCAATACCTGCTTGCTCAAATAAACCTTTAGATTCATTAGGAAGTGCCATAATTAAAGCGATATCTTTGTTCATTCAAAAAGGCTCAATTCAAGATTAATAAATTAGAAAATAAGTATAAATCAGGTGCAAAAGCTTTTTGCACGTTTTTACCACTACTGCATTTTTTGTTGTAAAGCTACCAAACATGGAGAAAAGAACAGCTTGCCACTATATGCGCCAGCTAGGGTTTTCTTCATTACTACGCTCCACATTACAAGTAATAAAATACTGAATGCCACAGCAACGTATTGTAGAAATATAACTTCAATCTGATGACTTAGATTAAATAAAGCCAAAATAAACACACCAAATGGGAAAGTTAAACCCCACCAACCCAAGTTAAACGGAATACCTGTTTTTGCATGACGAAGTGTTGTTAAAATCGCAAGACCTAGCCACCATAACCCGAACCCTAAAAGTACCAGACTACCCACAACGCCTAATGCTTGAAATACATGGGCAAACTCAGAAAAGTCAACATTTACCAATACTCTTTTTGCCTGTTCACCTAGCAACAATAGACCTAAAGCACCTGTGCCAATTGGGCCTAAAGATAACCAGCTAGAAATTGCGACTTCTTTTTCTGGTAACTGATGCAAAGCCATACGCAACATTAAAATCGTTAAAATGGCAAATGCAGGTAATACAGAAATTCCCCAGAGTACATATCCCGCTAACAATAAATGAAAGCTGTGAAAATCTGCTGGTAAATGTGCAACCAACATGCCCGCAGAGCTTGCAGCGACTTCACAAGCAACCACAGGTAACAACCAAATTGCAGTCATGGTATGTAGCTTATGATTCTGACGGCTAAACATGCAAAATGGTACGATCCACGCAATTGCTAACGCTAAAAAGACATCGATGTACCATAAAGCTTGGGCAATATGGATTGCTACTTCACCATAAAGCCCGATTCCGAAGCTTAAAAAGCCATTTAGTATGGTTGCAAGTCCCATCGGTATAGCGCCTAAAAACAAGCTCATATTTGGATGATTAAATATTTGCTTCGCTTCATGTGGGAATAGTAACCACCGCAATAAATAGAGAACTGAAAAAACACTAAATAGAACAATATTAAATTGCCATAACAGTGTCGCCAGCATAAATAAAAATGATTTGGCAAATGGTAGCTGAATTAAAATCATACTCACCACACCAGTACCCATAGTTGCTGTAAACCAATTTGGGGTAAAATGCCGTATAACATCTTTACTTTGATTTAATTGGTAAAAGGGTCTTTTCATCTTAATTCTCTAATCAAAGAGTGGATGAAACTATAGTAGGATAAATTAATAATAAGAAAAATTGATTTATCTTTATTTAATTCATCAATTTTTTAGATATAACAGATATTCATATTGAAAAATACCTGAGTAAAAACACAACAACAAGACGAATCTGTGAGATTATGGCAATATATAGCCCTTGCAAAAATAGCCATATTTTAAGTTCATGAAACTGCTACGTCTTAATGCGTTATCGCCCAATTTCCAGTTGCCGCAAACAGCGGTAACTATTGGTAATTTTGATGGTGTCCATTTAGGTCACCAAGCGATGATTGCTCAACTGAAAAAAATTGCTGCAGCACAAGGCTTAAAAACATTGGTCATGATTTTTGAGCCCCAACCGCTTGAGTTCTTTAAAGGCTACGATGCCCCGCCTCGTATTAATTCCTTACGGGAAAAAGTTGAATATCTAGCAGAACTTGGGGTGGATTACATTGCGGTTGCCAAGTTTGACCAGCATTTCCGTAGCATGAGTGCTTCTGAGTTTGCAGATTTATTAAAAGATAAATTAAATGCTCAAGCTTTGGTTTTAGGAGATGACTTTCATTTCGGCAAAGACCGTCAAGGTAACAGCGAATTTTTAAAGAATTACGGATTTCAAGTCACAAATTTACATACGATTGAACTCGAAGGTGAACGCGTCAGTTCAACTCGTATTCGCCAAGTGCTTCAAGTGGGTAATCTCGCTTTAGCAGCTAAATTATTAGGCCGTCCGTACAGTATTACTGGACGAGTTCAATATGGCGACCAAATTGGACGAACTTTAGATTTTCCAACGATTAATGTTCGTCTAAACCGCCATAAGCCTTGTTTAAATGGTATTTATGGCGTTGAAGTCATTTGCGAGACAACTTCGCTAACTCAAAAAGTGCTTCAGGATAATCCTGAAAAACCGGGAATTGCCGGATATCATGAAAACAGCCTTTATGGTGCAGGTCATGTCGGTACTCGCCCAGCCATCCAGCAAGAGCATCCAGAGTGGAGATTAGAAGTACATTTCCCTGATGTTTCTGCTAATCTGTATGGCTTATTTATGCGGGTGACTTTTCTTCACTATCTTCATGGTGAATTGAACTACCCTTCGCTTGAGGCACTTAAGGCAGGAATTGATAATGACGTGCAGCAATTACGACAATATCGTAACGACACGACACAATTTCCTTTTTAATTCGAATTTTGATTGTAAAACATGTCGGCTCCCAAGCTGATTAAACTGGAAGACAACTTGCATGAGCGATAAGCAAACTACTGAAAATGCAGTGGACTACAAAGCCACGCTAAACCTGCCGGATACTCAATTTGCAATGAAAGCAAATTTGGCAGTACGTGAAGTGAAATGGTTAGAAGAGTGGTATACCGACAACATTTATCAGCAGATTCGTGCATCGCGTATTGGCAAGAAAAAATATATTTTGCATGATGGCCCTCCATATGCGAACGGTACAATTCACTTGGGTCATGCGGTTAACAAAGTACTCAAAGACGTCATCGTAAAAAGCCGTACTTTGGCAGGTTTCGATGCGCCATATGTTCCGGGTTGGGACTGTCATGGCTTGCCAATCGAACTAAAAGTTGAAGAAAAAGTAGGTAAAGTAGGCGAAAAAGTTGACGCAGCGACTTTCCGTAAACTCTGCCGTGAATATGCGCTAAAACAAATTGATTTACAGCGTGCTGACTTTAAACGTCTTGGTGTTTTAGGTGATTGGGATAATCCTTACCTCACCATGAACTACAAACAAGAAGCCGATATCGTTCGTGCTTTAGGTTTAATCCAAAAAAATGGTCATATCCAGCCGGGCTTAAAGCCAGTGAACTGGTGTATGGACTGTGGCTCAGCACTTGCAGAAGCTGAAGTTGAATACGAAGATAAAAAGTCTGACGCAATTGACGTTGGTTTTGGCGTTGTAGATTTAAAAGACTTAAGCACTCGTGTAAATGTAGATGTTCAAGATCCAACTGATATCGTGATCTGGACCACTACACCTTGGACATTACCTGCGAACCAAGCAGTTGCATTGCATGCCGAAATTGAATATCAATTGGTACAAGTGATTACTGAACGTGGTAAGCAAAACTTTATTCTTGCTAAAGACCTAGTTGCTTCTGCAATTGAGCGTTACAAGCTTGAAAACCCAGTTGTTTTAGCTGACTTCACTGGTTCAGCTCTTGAAAACCTTACTTTACAACACCCTTTACTTACCGATCGCCAAGTTCCGGTTATTTTGGGTGAACACGTTATCGCAACAAGCGGTACAGGTGCTGTACACACTGCGCCTGGCCACGGTGCAGATGACTATAAAGTAGGTCTTCAATACAACCTTAAAGTTGAAAACCCAGTGGGTGGTAACGGAGTTTACTTACCAACTGCACCAATCTTTGCTGGTGAGCACATCTATAAAGCCAATCCAAAGATTATTGAAGCTTTAGGTGCTGTAGGACGCTTGTGGGCTCATCAACCGATTAAACACAGCTATCCACATTGCTGGCGCCATAAAACTCCTATTATTTTCCGTGCTACACCACAATGGTTTATCAGCATGGATCAAAAAGGTTTACGTGACGGTGCGCTTAACGCGATTGAAAACGATATCGAGTTTGTACCGAACTGGGGTAAAAACCGTATTGAATCAATGATCGAAGGCCGTCCGGACTGGTGTATCTCACGTCAACGTACTTGGGGTGTGCCAATTCCTTTCTTCGTTCATAAAGATACGAATGAATTGCACCCTCGTACGCCTGAACTCATTGAAGAAGTTGCAAAACTTATCGAACAAGAAGGTATCGATGCATGGTTTAACCGTGATGCAAAAGACTTCATTGGTGAAGATGCTGAACAGTACAATGCTGTTCGTGATACGCTTGATGTATGGTTTGACTCTGGAACAACACATTACGCTGTACTTGAGCAACGTGAAGAATTAGAAAGCCCTGCTGACTTATATTTAGAAGGTTCAGACCAACACCGTGGCTGGTTCCAATCTTCTTTATTAACCTCTATGGCAATTCACAACCGTGCGCCATATAAAGCCTTGTTAACTCACGGTTTTACAGTGGATGAAAATGGCCGTAAATTGTCGAAATCTTTAGGCAACTATATTCCGCTTGAAGAAATCATCAAACAACTGGGTGCCGATGGCTTACGTTTATATGTAGCATCTAGCGACTATCGCTATGAAATTGCAGCATCAAAAGAAATCTTTAGCCGTGTAAGTGATAGCTACCGTCGTATTCGTAATACGCTCCGCTTCTTGCTTGCAAACTTAAATGGTTTCAAACCAAGTACAGATGCTCTGGCAGTAGATGATCTTATTGCTCTTGATCAATACATCTTACAACGTGCGAATGAAGTACAACAAACTATTATCGCGGCCTATGAAGAAATGAACTTCCATGTCGTGTGTAGCGCATTAACAAGCTTCTGTATTAATGACTTAGGTGGCTTCTACCTAGATATCATCAAAGACCGTCAATACACCACTAAGGCTGACTCACAAGCACGTCGTTCTGCACAAACAGCGCTTTACCATATCGTACAAGCATTTGTGCGCTGGATGAGCCCAATCTTAAGCTTCACTGCTCAAGAAGCTTGGCCACTTATTCCAGAACAAACTGAAAAATATGTATTTACAGCTGAATGGTATGACCTACCTGTTTCATCAAAAGCAAACTTACTTTCTGAAGCAGATTGGCAAACATTGATTAGCGTAAAATCTGCAGTAAATAAACAGATTGAAGCAGCTCGTAACGCTAAACTTGTCGGTAGTAATCTTTCAGCCAAAG
Source organism: Acinetobacter nosocomialis (assembly GCF_041021905.1). Classification (NCBI taxonomy): domain Bacteria; kingdom Pseudomonadati; phylum Pseudomonadota; class Gammaproteobacteria; order Moraxellales; family Moraxellaceae; genus Acinetobacter; species Acinetobacter nosocomialis. The sequence continues at coordinate 25,959 of NZ_CP157432.1, read as the reverse complement.
TTGAACTTTGGGCAAATGAATCATTACAAACAGTTTTAAACCAACTGGCTGATGAACTCCGTTTTGTTCTTATTACTTCGCAAGTAGTAGTACATCCATTTGCTGAACAAGGTGAAGCAACTGAAATGGAAGGCTTACGTGTACAAGTATCTGCAGCTGAAGGTGAAAAATGTGCACGTTGCTGGCATGTCCTTCCTGATGTGAATACACACGCCGATCATCCTGGTTTATGTGGTCGTTGTATTGTGAACGTCACTGGTCGTGGCGAAGTGAGAAAATATGCCTAATTCACAAGCTAAAAAAGGCTTATTCCAGTTTTATCCGCACAACCTCATTTGGCTTGGACTTTCTGTCCTTGCCATTGTGTTGGATCAATGGACAAAATGGATTGCAAGTACACATCTGAACTACGCAGATCCTGTACCTGTACTTCCATTTTTAAACTGGACACTATTACATAACTATGGTGCAGCTTTTAGCTTTTTATCTGATGCTGGAGGATGGCAACGCTATTTCTTCACATCTTTGGCAGGCTTAGTTTCAATACTTTTTGTATTTTGGTTGCTACGTATGCCTAAAAAAATGGTGGTGCTACCTGTAGCTATCGCTTTAATTTTAGGTGGAGCATTAGGTAATCTAATTGACCGTATTACTTTAGGGTATGTGGTCGATTTCATTCATGTTTATTACCAAAATCATCACTTTCCAGCTTTTAATATAGCGGACAGTGCCATTACTCTAGGTACCATTTTGCTACTCATTGATACATTCTTCCTTGAGAAGCAAAGACCTAAAAATTCGGATGCATAATATGACCGAAATTATTCAACCTAATGAAGAAATTCGTATTACTGACGGTTCTAAAGTTGACCTACACTTTTCTGTTGCTATCGAAAATGGTGTAGAAATTGACAATACACGTAGCCGTGAAGAGCCTGTTAGCTTGACTATTGGCGACGGTAACTTATTACCAGGCTTTGAGAAAGCCCTTCTTGGCTTACGCGCAGGTGATCGACGTACTGTACATCTTCCACCAGAAGATGCTTTTGGTCCTTGGAATCCGGAAAATATACAAACTTTTGATACGGTTAAATTCGAACAACGGCCTATTCCTGGTCACATGATCGAGTTTGAAGATAAAGCAAAAGCAACTTTATTTGGTGTTGTGAAGTCAGTGAATGATGATATTACTGAAATCGATTTCAACCACCCTTTAGCCGGCAAAAATATTACTTTTGAAGTAGAGATATTCAAAGTAACTCCAGCTGGCCAGCAAGGCATTAAGATCATGTAAAAAAAGCCCTCGATTGAGGGCTTTTTTATTATTTAATCTTTATACATGACATAATAATCCTTACAAATTCTATATTCTCACGTCCTATGTAATGAATTAAGTTATAAAGATAAAAATCCTTAGGAAAAATATATGCTGGTCTATATTGTCGTGGGAAGTGTTCGTGAAGGACGTACAGCAATTAAAATTGCCAATTGGGTAGAATCAACAATTCCAACATTGGGTCTAAAAGATTTCCAAACCGAAGTAGTCGATTTAAAAGAGTGGAATTTACCGTTATTTTCAGGCTCACACCCACCTGCAACAGGTATTTATGATCAACCAAAACAACAAGAATGGGCAGATAAAATTGCCAAAGCTGATGCATTTATCTTTATTAGCCCCGAATACAATCATGGTTACAGCCCAGCTTTAAAAAATGCACTGGACTATGTTGGTAAAGAATGGAGTGGTAAACCAGCCGCATTTATTGGCTATGGCTCCACAAATGGCTCTCGCTCTATTAGCCAAATACGCCAAGTCACCTCAAGTTTAAGTATTGTTGACCCAAATGCTGTAATAGAAATACGAGATATCTTTAAACGCAATAAAGATGAAAAGTTTGAAGCCAATGAATTTGAAGTAAAAGCGCTTCAATTAATTGTTGAAAAGCTGCAAAAATATCATTTGTCTTAAATTGAACAAAAAGCCTCTTTTCCCAATAAAAGGGGCTTTTTAATTTTATAAACTTTTTAAATAATTCACTACGTCTGTATTCCCAGCCATTTCTGCTAGCTGTAGTGCTGTGTATTCGCTTTTATAAGCAACATGTGCCCCTTTTTCAACCAAGAGCTTCACTATCTCTAAATGGTCATTTTCAGCAGCTGCTTGTAAAGCACTATAACCTTCCTCATCAGTCTGATTAGGGTCTTCTCCATCTATTAATAATTGTTTTACTTGATCCACATCTCCTAAAGATGCCCAATAGATCAACCCTGGAAGAGAAAGTTCTTCATTATTTTCAGGTAATTGAGAGAAAGAATTAAATTTCACGAGATCACGCCCAAATAAAAAGCTTCTTCATTATATCCCTGAAGCTCGGCAACCGTGCAAATCTGATTTTTAGTTATGTGTTTTCACTTTATAGCGCGCAATAAAAAACACCCCCACTCTTTAGAATGGGGGTGTTTGGAATAATGAGCTGGCGATGACTTACTCTCACATGGGTAACCCCACACTACCATCAGCGCTAAGAGGTTTCACTTCTGAGTTCGGGAAGGGATCAGGTGGTTCACTCTTGCTATGGTCGCCAGCACAACTGTTTATGGATACTTGCTTTGGTCTTATTGACTGCCGAAGCGTTTTCCAAATCTTTACAGATTGGGCTGATTGAATCTGGCTGTGTTCATTTTATCTAGTGGAATAACTAAATCAAGTTGCTTTGTAGATTTATGAATCGATTGATGCTTTATATACAACTGCTTGGGTGTTGTATAGTCAAGCCTCACGAGCAATTAGTATTGGTCAGCTTCACATATCACTATGCTTCCACATCCAACCTATCAACGTCCTAGTCTCGAACGGCTCTTTAGAGGAATAAATTCCTAGGGAAATCTTATCTTGAGGTAGGCTTCCCGCTTAGATGCTTTCAGCGGTTATCCCTTCCGAACATAGCTACCCGGCGATGCGACTGGCGTCACAACCGGTACACCAGAGGTTCGTCCACTCTGGTCCTCTCGTACTAGGAGCAGATCCTCTCAAATTTCCAGCGCCCACGGTAGATAGGGACCGAACTGTCTCACGACGTTCTAAACCCAGCTCGCGTACCTCTTTAAATGGCGAACAGCCATACCCTTGGGACCTGCTTCAGCCCCAGGATGAGATGAGCCGACATCGAGGTGCCAAACACCGCCGTCGATATGAACTCTTGGGCGGTATCAGCCTGTTATCCCCAGAGTACCTTTTATCCGTTGAGCGATGGCCCTTCCATACAGAACCACCGGATCACTAAGACCTACTTTCGTACCTGCTCGACTTGTGGGTCTCGCAGTTAAGCGCGCTTTTGCCTTTATACTCTACGCGTGATTTCCGACCACGCTGAGCGCACCTTCGTACTCCTCCGTTACTCTTTAGGAGGAGACCGCCCCAGTCAAACTACCCACCAGACACGGTCCTCGTCCCGGATAACGGGACAGAGTTAGAACCTCAACATTACCAGGGTGGTATTTCAAGGACGGCTCCATTGGAACTAGCGTTCCAACTTCAAAGCCTCCCACCTATCCTACACAAGTAAGGTCAAAGTTCAGTGTCAAGCTGCAGTAAAGGTTCACGGGGTCTTTCCGTCTAGCCGCGGGTACACTGCATCTTCACAGCGATTTCGATTTCACTGAGCCTCTGCTGGAGACAGCGCCGCCATCATTATGCCATTCGTGCAGGTCGGAACTTACCCGACAAGGAATTTCGCTACCTTAGGACCGTTATAGTTACGGCCGCCGTTTACTGGGGCTTCGATCAAGAGCTTCGCTTACGCTAACCCCATCAATTAACCTTCCAGCACCGGGCAGGCATCACACCCTATACGTCCACTTTCGTGTTTGCAGAGTGCTATGTTTTTAATAAACAGTTGCAGCGGCCTGGTTTCTGCGGCTGTCATCAGCTCAGGAAGCAAGTTCCATCACCAACAACAGCGTACCTTCTCCCGAAGTTACGGTACCATTTTGCCTAGTTCCTTCAGCAGAGTTCTCTCAAGCGCCTTGGTCTACTCGACCTGACCACCTGTGTCGGTTTCGGGTACGATTCCTGTGTAACTGAAGCTTAGAGACTTTTCCTGGAAGCATGGTATCAGCCACTTCGCTGTACAAGTACAGCTTGCTATCGGATCTCAGTATAGAGTACCCCGGATTTGCCTAAGATACATACCTACATCCTTCCACCTGGACAACCAACGCCAGGCTGACTTAACCTTCTCCGTCCTCTCATCGCATTACACAGAAGTATTGGAATATTAACCAATTTCCCATCGACTACGCCTTTCGGCCTCGCCTTAGGGGTCGACTCACCCAGCCCCGATTAACGTTGGACTGGAACCCTTGGTCTTTCGGCGAACGGGTTTTTCACCCGTTTTGTCGTTACTCACGTCAGCATTCGCACTTCTGATACCTCCAGCATACTTCTCAATACACCTTCATCGGCTTACAGAACGCTCCCCTACCACTTGACTAATGTCAAATCCGCAGCTTCGGCACATAGTTTTAGCCCCGTTACATCTTCCGCGCAGGCCGACTCGACTAGTGAGCTATTACGCTTTCTTTAAAGGGTGGCTGCTTCTAAGCCAACCTCCTAGCTGTCTATGCCTTCCCACATCGTTTCCCACTTAACTATGATTTTGGGGCCTTAGCTGGCGGTCTGGATTGTTTTCCTCTTGACTACGGACGTTAGCACCCGCAGTCTGTCTCCCGGATAGTACTCATAGGTATTCGGAGTTTGCATCGGTTTGGTAAGTCGGGATGACCCCCTAGCCGAAACAGTGCTCTACCCCCTATGGTATTCGTCCGAGGCGCTACCTAAATAGCTTTCGGGGAGAACCAGCTATCACCAGGCTTGATTAGCCTTTCACCCCTATCCACAAGTCATCCCCTGGCTTTTCAACGACAGTGGGTTCGGTCCTCCAGTTAGTGTTACCCAACCTTCAACCTGCTCATGGATAGATCGCCTGGTTTCGGGTCTATACCCAGCAACTAAACGCCCTATTAAGACTCGATTTCTCTACGGCTCCCCTATACGGTTAACCTCGCTACTGAATATAAGTCGCTGACCCATTATACAAAAGGTACGCAGTCACACCACGAAGGTGCTCCCACTGCTTGTATGCATGCGGTTTCAGGATCTATTTCACTCCCCTCACAGGGGTTCTTTTCGCCTTTCCCTCACGGTACTGGTTCACTATCGGTCAGTCAGGAGTATTTAGCCTTGGAGGATGGTCCCCCCATATTCAGACAAGGTTTCACGTGCCTCGCCCTACTCGTCATCATTATGTGTGCCCTTTCGTGTACGGGAATATCACCCTCTACGTTCGCACTTCCCAGAGCGTTCCACTAAAACACACATAACTTAATGGGCTGATCCCCGTTCGCTCGCCGCTACTGAGGGAATCTCAATTGATTTCTTTTCCTAAGGGTACTGAGATGTTTCACTTCCCCTCGTTCGCCTTGCAACACTATGTATTCATGTTGCAATACCTACCTTAAAGTAGGTGGGTTCCCCCATTCAGACATCTCCGGATCAAAGGATATTTGCCGCCTCCCCGGAGCTTTTCGCAGGCTATCACGTCTTTCATCGCCTCTGACTGCCAAGGCATCCACCACATGCACTTAATTACTTGACTATACAACCCCAAACAGTCGACGTTACCTACAAGTTAGTAACTTCAACATTTCAGTTTAGAGCACTGTGTATTTAAACACTGTACAGCTTCAATCTAAATTCATATACCAAAACGCTTGATTCAGTTAATTTGCTAGTTCTCAATTCATTCAGATTAATTACTTAATCTAAACTCTTGAGTGAACAATTTATTTCAGACTCAATTTTGCCAATCTGTTAATGAATAAACACGCCTTCGTCAGGTCATGCTTAATACCGTGATACTTAAATCACAGAAGTTAATAAACCAAGACCGAAATCTCTATTTACTAATTTCTGTAATCCGAACTTATCTTAAGTTCTGGTGGAGACTAGGAGAGTCGAACTCCTGACCTCCTGCGTGCAAAGCAGGCGCTCTACCAACTAAGCTAAGTCCCCAGCTTACATCATCAGTCATGTATCTTTTATCTATAACTTTAACCAGTCAAAGTCATGGTGGGTCTGACAAGACTTGAACTTGTGACCCCACGCTTATCAAGCGTGTGCTCTAACCAACTGAGCTACAGACCCTCAGATACATCTATGAAGAACAACTTGTTGTGGATTCTTACCAATCGTCAATCTTTCGTTAAGGAGGTGATCCAGCCGCAGGTTCCCCTACGGCTACCTTGTTACGACTTCACCCCAGTCATCGGCCACACCGTGGTAACCGCCCTCTTTGCAGTTAGGCTAGCTACTTCTGGTGCAACAAACTCCCATGGTGTGACGGGCGGTGTGTACAAGGCCCGGGAACGTATTCACCGCGGCATTCTGATCCGCGATTACTAGCGATTCCGACTTCATGGAGTCGAGTTGCAGACTCCAATCCGGACTACGATCGGCTTTTTGAGATTAGCATCACATCGCTGTGTAGCAACCCTTTGTACCGACCATTGTAGCACGTGTGTAGCCCTGGCCGTAAGGGCCATGATGACTTGACGTCGTCCCCGCCTTCCTCCAGTTTGTCACTGGCAGTATCCTTAAAGTTCCCGACATTACTCGCTGGCAAATAAGGAAAAGGGTTGCGCTCGTTGCGGGACTTAACCCAACATCTCACGACACGAGCTGACGACAGCCATGCAGCACCTGTATGTAAGTTCCCGAAGGCACCAATCCATCTCTGGAAAGTTCTTACTATGTCAAGGCCAGGTAAGGTTCTTCGCGTTGCATCGAATTAAACCACATGCTCCACCGCTTGTGCGGGCCCCCGTCAATTCATTTGAGTTTTAGTCTTGCGACCGTACTCCCCAGGCGGTCTACTTATCGCGTTAGCTGCGCCACTAAAGCCTCAAAGGCCCCAACGGCTAGTAGACATCGTTTACGGCATGGACTACCAGGGTATCTAATCCTGTTTGCTCCCCATGCTTTCGCACCTCAGCGTCAGTGTTAGGCCAGATGGCTGCCTTCGCCATCGGTATTCCTCCAGATCTCTACGCATTTCACCGCTACACCTGGAATTCTACCATCCTCTCCCACACTCTAGCTAACCAGTATCGAATGCAATTCCCAAGTTAAGCTCGGGGATTTCACATTTGACTTAATTAGCCGCCTACGCGCGCTTTACGCCCAGTAAATCCGATTAACGCTTGCACCCTCTGTATTACCGCGGCTGCTGGCACAGAGTTAGCCGGTGCTTATTCTGCGAGTAACGTCCACTATCTCTAGGTATTATCTAAAGTAGCCTCCTCCTCGCTTAAAGTGCTTTACAACCATAAGGCCTTCTTCACACACGCGGCATGGCTGGATCAGGCTTGCGCCCATTGTCCAATATTCCCCACTGCTGCCTCCCGTAGGAGTCTGGGCCGTGTCTCAGTCCCAGTGTGGCGGATCATCCTCTCAGACCCGCTACAGATCGTCGCCTTGGTAGGCCTTTACCCCACCAACTAGCTAATCCGACTTAGGCTCATCTATTAGCGCAAGGTCCGAAGATCCCCTGCTTTCTCCCGTAGGACGTATGCGGTATTAGCATCCCTTTCGAGATGTTGTCCCCCACTAATAGGCAGATTCCTAAGCATTACTCACCCGTCCGCCGCTAGGTCCAGTAGCAAGCTACCTTCCCCCGCTCGACTTGCATGTGTTAAGCCTGCCGCCAGCGTTCAATCTGAGCCATGATCAAACTCTTCAGTTAAAATCATTTTGCACCTTATTATAGACAAGGTGCCAATTCTGGCTCATCAATTACTGACTTAAATTTCGCTCAAATAAACTTCGAGTAATTTAAACCAATCAATCAATGAAAATTATTTCGATTAATCAATCAGTAAAAATCCACACAAGTTGTTCTTCAATTCTCTTAATGATCTTCTTCCTGGTTCGTCACCAGCAAGCTAGGTCGGCTATATTACTCTTAATCTCTTAAAAGTCAACAGGTAATTTCGATATTTTTAAAACTTGTCTTTTAAACCAACTTAACATCAAATTCATCACTTAAAGCAATCAACTTAATCTCAAGTAACTGTTTTTCAACAAGTTTCTATCTGCATCACCGCCGATGGATGTGCATTATAGACCATTAACTTACCTTTGCAAGGGGTATTTCAGCCTTTTTCTATTGAGTGCCGTTTTTTTCTACTATTTTTCGAAAAAAGTGATATATATGGCTTTTTTTTAGGCATTTTCACCACTTTTATTCATTTTATTTTAGGAAAATACAGTTCACATTAGATTTTTGATGTCTTCTTATAGAAGTTATAGGCATATATAGCATTTTCTATTCCAAAGATTCCAAAGATTCCAAAGATTCCAAAGATTCCAAAGATTCCAAAGATTCCAAAGATTCCAAAGATTCCAAAGATAAACTAGAGTAAATACTCTATTTATTGATTCATACTTTCTATTTTTTTCTTATTCTATTTTTCTACCTATTAAGTTAATTACAAATTGTTCCACGTGGAACCCTTAATTGATTTTGAGATCCAGAAATAAAAAAAGCAGGATTACTCCTGCTTTTTCACTATATAACTTTCTTAGTCAGTGAAAGTTACACGTGCAATTGCTTTCTTACCTGACTGAATAATGAAAGTGCCATTTTCTTTTACAGAGAAACCTGCATCTACTACATTCCAATCAACTTTTACTGCACCACGTGCTACAGCATCTTTTGCAGCTGCTGCATTTGGATTTAGGCCTGCTACACGTAAAATCGTAGCAATAAAGATTTCGCCTCCAAACTCACCACGTGAAATAGTCACTTCAGGTGTATCTTCTGGCACCTCACCTTCTGTAATACGGTTACCTGCACTCTTATGAGCATTGGCAGCTGCTTCAGCATCATAGAAGCGTTCAACCAACTCGAGTGCAAGAATACGTTTTACTTCTTGTGGATTACGACCAGCCGCGATTTCATCTAATAAAGCTTTGATCTCATCTAGAGATTTAAAACTTAATAAATCGAAATAACGTTCGATTAAAGAGTCAGGCATTGATAATACTTTTTGGTACATTGCACCTGGCGCATCAAAAACACCAATATAGTTACCTAAAGATTTAGACATTTTATTTACGCCATCTAAACCTTCTAGAATCGGCACAGTGATACACACTTGTGATTCTTGACCATAACGGCTTTGTAAAGTACGACCCATGAGTAAGTTAAAGGTTTGGTCTGTACCACCTAACTCAACGTCAGCTTCAAGCGCAATTGAGTCATAGCCTTGAACTAAAGGATATAAGAACTCATGAATCGCAATTGGCTGATGGTTGCTATAACGCTTAGTAAAGTCATCACGCTCTAACATACGCGATACGGTTTGTTGACTGGCTAACTGAATAAGGTCAGCAGCAGACTTTTGGTTAAACCACTCTGAGTTAAAACGTACTTTTGTTTTATTCGGGTCTAAGATTTTAAAAACTTGTTCTTGATAAGTTTTAGCATTGGCTTCAACTTGTTCACGTGACAACGGCGGACGAGTTGCACTTTTACCAGTTGGGTCACCAATCATTGCTGTATAGTCACCAATCAAGAAGGTAACTTCATGGCCCAAGTCTTGGAACGTTTTTAGTTTGTTAATAAGAACCGTATGTCCTAAATGTAAATCTGGTGCTGTAGGGTCAAAACCAGCTTTAATTTTAAGAGGACGATTCTCTTTAAGCTTTTTCAGTAAATCTTCTTCTGAAATAATTTCGTGCGTGCCTCGTTGGATGAGGGCAAGCTGTTCTTCGGCGGGCAAGAAATTTGACATCACAAAACCTAAACACATCAGTTATTCAATTTGTGCGATATACTAACATTTTTTCAGCGTCTTGCAGGGGAAGTTGCATATGAGCGCAATCTATATCGGCGTAATGACTGGCACTAGTATGGATGGTGTAGATATTGTTGCGGCTTCATTTGAGCCACTACAGCTTCATGCCACTCTTACAGTTCCTTTCGAACCCGAGTTACGTGATGAGCTTATGGCATTAACTTTACCCGATGACAATGAAATTGACCGTATGGGTAAAGCTGATGTTGCTCTAGCCAAAATGATTGGTCATGGGATTAATAGCTTAATTGAAAAGCATCAATTAGACCGTAGCCAAATTAAAGCGATCGGTTCGCATGGGCAAACTATTCGTCATCGTCCAGAGCATGGCTTTACGTTACAAATTGGCGATCCAAACATTATTACTGAAATCACTCAAATCCCAGTTGTTTCAGATTTCCGTCGTAGAGATATGGCTGCAGGCGGACAAGGTGCTCCATTAGTTCCAGCTTTTCATCAAGCATTATTTCAACATCCAAGCATTCATCGTGTGATTTTGAATTTAGGCGGCATTGCCAATGTAAGTATGTTACCTGCCAATAATCCTGACGGCGTATTTGGTTTTGATACGGGGCCTGCGAATATTTTGATGGATGCATGGTGTCATCGCCATACGGGTCATCCATATGATGAAAATGGTGATTGGGCTGCTTATGGGCATCCTATTCGTTCGTTACTCGACCGCCTTCATGCGCATGAATATTTTTCTAAAGAGCCACCTAAAAGTACGGGACGTGAAGATTTCAATATTGACTGGCTAGATGATCAGTTAATCGATTGGCGTAATGATTTAACTTACGATGAGTTAGAAGATACACCAGAAAATATTCAAGCAACCTTATTAAAACTTACTGTGCGTGCTATTCAAAAAGCGATTTATCGTTCTGATATGGAAACAGGCGAAGTATATGTATGCGGTGGTGGGGCTTATAACTCTTATTTGTTAGAACAATTACGCTGGCGTTTACGTAAGCACAATTGGTCAGTTCAAACCACAGATGTTTTAGGACTCTCCCCTACCTGGGTCGAGGCTACAGCATTTGCATGGTTAGCAATGCGTTTTGTGAATAGTTTAAGTGGTAATTTACCAGCAGTAACTGGTGCGTCTGATTTTAGAATTTTAGGAACAATCACGGCGGTATAAGACTTTTTATAAGTTCTTTTACCTAGATTCGACCTTATAGCACATTTACTGACCCGAAATGCTGTTATTTAAATGTGCATAAAAACTCATGATAAATGCCAACAAAAATAAGTAAGGCATGTTGTTATGGATTTGACCAACCGTATTCATCAATATACTCGTGGGGCTTGGACATTCGATGTGATTGATTCAGGCCCTATAGATGGCCCTCTCGTGGTTTTATTGCATGGCTTTCCAGAAACTGCACATAGTTGGGTGCAAACTTCTGGACTATTGCATCAGCATGGATTTAGAACACTTGCGATTCATCAACGTGGTTATAGTCTAAACGCTAGACCACAAAGCCGCTTTCATTACGCTTTAAGTGAACTAACTGAAGATGTCGCAGTTTTTATTAAGGGGCTTGGTCAACCAGTTTATTTAATTGGGCACGATTGGGGTTCTGTAATTGCGTCTAGTGTAGCTATGAAGTACCCGCAGTATATTCAACATCTCACTTTAGTTTCTGTGCCGCATCAAGCCGCATTTTTAAAAGCTTGTTTAAGCAGTAGACAACTTTTTAAATCTTATTATTTTGCAATTTTTCAGCTACCGATTGTGCCCGAACTTTTATTTAAAAAGATACCGAAATTAGGCCGTAAGTTTCTAAAGTCATCAGGCATGACCGAACAGCAAATTGAAATATTCGAGAATGAGTTTATAAAAGAAAATAGGCTAACTACGGCGTTAAATTGGTACCGTGGATTTTTCTGGGATAAACCTCAGAATCCTTTTAAATTAATAGATGTGCCGACTCTATTTATTTGGGGTAGAGATGATATTGCCGTAACAGAAAAAAGTGCCAAGTTAAATTCAGGTTATTTTAAAAATAGTTATAAAGCCATTTTCATGAACGCTTCTCATTGGATTCCTTATCAGAATGCACCTGAACTGGTTCAATACTTTTTAGAATCTATCAGTAAAAAATAATGATTTGACTAATAAAAAAACCTCTCAAAATAGAGAGGCTTTTTTATTTAAAATTCTTTTTAAATCGAGAACGAAGAACCACAACCACAAGTTGTTGTCGCATTTGGGTTCTGCACAATAAAGCGTGAACCTTCAAGGCCTTCAACGTAATCAACCACTGAGCCAACTAAATATTGATAGCTGAGTGAGTCAACAAGCATCTTTACATCGCCATTTACAAATTCAGCATCATCTTCATTTACGCTTTCAGCGAAATTGAAGCCGTATGAAAACCCTGAACACCCGCCTCCGGTTACATATACACGTAACATGAGATCGTCATTCCCTTCACTATCACGGAGTTGGCGTACCTTATTGGCAGCATTATCTGTCAAAACTAGAGCTTGGGCATTCATGATGATTGTTCCTCGGATTTTGCTGTGCCTTTCAAAATAAAAAAGACCCTATATTGAGTATAGCATAATCAATATAGGGTCTGTCTTCGAAGTTTAAAGCGAATCTTGAGTATTTTTATCAAGATTATTTGTAATTCTCATCTTGTAAGCCACATTCGAAGTTTTTCGCATCTTGTTTACAACGGAATTGCCATAATAGTTTCATCATCCGTTTATCATAAACGCCGCGCTTTGTAAGGTTAATTCGTGATTCACGCATAAGCTTTTGATAGCCCGGTTTATCGGCAGCAGGTACATCCATCCAGTATTTTTGCGGAATATCAGCTTTCATTTTTCCTAAGATAGTAAAGGCACGTGGTAACTGGCCTGCCACCCATTCTCTAGATTTCTGACCAAATCCAGCTGGGAATTTATCTGGACGAATAATAATATTTCCAGTCACCTGTAAGATTGGATAGTTAACGATTGCTCCTTTCGTGCCTAAGCCTTTTTGTAGTTCTAAAGGTTTAAACGCCGCTGCTGGCGCACCAATAATATCAACCTGATGATTATTAAATTTAGCTCCAAAGTTAGTCACATCAGCACTCACAGCCTGTGCCCCTACCTGCTGAACCATAATTTTTTGCGCTTCATCGTAATCTAGTACAGCAATTTTTTTACCCGCAGCTTTCGCCACTGTATTAATACTACGGTCCTTTACTAAAAGGTAAGCGTCCCCTACCGGAATAACACCAACGACTTCATAGCGCCCATTCACCATATATTTACTAAAGGTTGGACTCGCCAAACCTTGCATGACTTTAACAGCAAGTTTGAGATCGGGAATCGCACCAATAGCATCTAATGAACCTGTAAATGAGTTGAATTGACGCCCACGCATACCCGATACGCTAATGCCATCACATTTACCAGCTTTAAAATCTTCAGCAATCACTGCTTCGTTTTGATTTACTTTGAGTTCGATATCAGCTCCCCAGTTTTTCGCTGCAAGCTGATAATCTTTCATGAGTGCATAGACGTCACCATTTTTACCAACGAAGTCAAAAACACAAATAGTTTGTTTGGCTTCGGCTGCAAATGAAATTGTTGTGAGTCCCATCGCAAGTAAAAGCGTTTTGGAAAATCGCATATTCTTTTCCTTTCCTTGTAGATTTTTTGTTTTTAGCATCAAGAAATTTCACGCTGGTCGGCATGATTCTCATGAGATATGCTTCATCTAAAATTTGCGATTAAGATATTTTTACGAGCAATTCTGTTTATATGAGCTCAATTAAAGAAAAATAGATATTTAAATATCGATAGTACTTCTTTGATCACTCACATCCTTGTTCAGTTTTTATACCTTCATATATCCAGATGAAGTTTTATCTTCAAATTAGATTAGCGACTTTTCAATTCACCACAATGGCTGAATTGACAGCCTATATAAAGCAAAAAAGCCTAGAACTAAGTCTAGGCTTTTAAGATCAATATGAATTATTCACCAGGCATTGAACATTCAAAGTTAGCTTTGTCTACAGAACAACGTGCTTTTTTCAATACAGACATCATACCAGCATCGTAAATACCACGTTTAGTTAAGTCCATACGGCCATCACGTAACATTTTTTGATACTTAAGTTTGTCTTCAGCACTTAGGTTCATTTTATATTTACCTGGAATTTGCGCTTCTAAACGGTTAATCATTGCAAAGTTTTTAGGTAATTGTTTCACGAACCAGTCACGAGACTTTTGGCCAAAGCCAGCAGGGAATTTATCAGCACGTAATACTAGGTCAGCAGTTACATGCAATACTGGGAAGTTCCACATTACACCATTTGCACCCAAACCTTTGTTTAATTCTAATGGTTTGTATGCATAAGCAGGCGCACCTACCATATCTACCTGACCATTGTTAAATTTAGCAGCAAAGTTTGAAATATCAGAAAGAACCGCCTGAGCACCTACACGCTGCACCATAATTTTTTGTGCATCGTCATAGCCTAACACGGCGAATTTTTTACCCGCAGCTTTTTCAACAGAGTTGATGTTTTTGTCACGTACGAAAATGAATGCTGAACCTAGCGGAGAGATACCAGCAACTTCGTATTTTTTACCACCAAGGTTAGTTGTCATTTTGGCAGCATTACGTGCATCTAATACATAAGTAATAGCACGTTGCGCGATTTGGTTATTAGGAACACCACCAAGCGAGTCGATTGATCCTGCGAATTTGTTATATTGGCGTGCGCGCATAGCAGTCATTGCTACCGCATCACATTTACCAGCTTTGAAATCATTATCTGCAACAGCCTCGTCCTGACGAGGAACCAAGTTAATTTCAGTACCCCAGCCTTTTGCAGCTAGAGCCCATTCTTCCATCATTTTATATGAGTCGCCTGCTTTTCCTAAGAGGTCGAATACACACACGGTACTCGCTGCTTGCGCTGAAGCAGAAAAACCAACAACAGAAGCGGCAGCCATAGCAAGTACGATTTTTTTCATTTTCTTCATCCTTCCACGGAACAGATTTTTTGTTTGAAGTTTCCTTTCAAACACAGATATTAATCATGTTTTTTAGAAAAAAATAGAGCTTTTACTCAAATATTTTTATCTCATTGGATCATTGTTTGTGCTATTTAAATTATTTATCAAAATTAAAAACTACTAATTTTCCGTAAGTTACTTTTTATATTCACAATTTTCATACCCATATTCAGCTTTGAAATATGTGTAGCGATTTTGTGATTTAAAAACAAACTACTCACCATTGAGCGTACATTCAAAATTTGTTCGTTCAATGGTACATCGTGCACGTTTTAGTACACTCATCATGGTTGCGTCATATACTCCTTGCTTTGTAAGGCCAAGGCGACCTTCTCGTAATATTTTTTGATATTTCAGTTTATCTTCAACTGAAAAATTGATTTTAATTTTAGAGGGTACTCCAGCTTCCAACCGTTTCACCATCGTAAAATTTTGCGGTAATTGCTTAATGAACCAGTCACGAGACTTCATTCCAAAATTGGCTGGAAACCTATCACTTCTTGCAATTAAGTCCCCTGTAACGTTGACTACGGGAAAAGTAAACATTGCCCCATTTGTTCCAATACCTTTGCCTATTTCTAATGGTTTATAAGCATAAGCAGGAGCGGCAATGGTATCGACTTGGCCATTATTAAATTTTTTCACAAAATCTGTAATTTCTGATGGGATAGGATGCGCACCTACACTTTCCACCATAATTTTTTGGGCTGCGTCATATTGTAAAATAGCAAATTTAGTACCGCGTACTTTTTCAATTGAGTTGAGGCTTTTATCTCTTACAAACAAGTAAGCCAAACCAATCTGGACAATCCCCACCACCTCGTAGTTTGTTCCATTTTGTGCAGTTACCATACGATGTTTATTACGTTGGTCTAAAACGTAACTAATTGCCTTTTGAGCAATTGCATTACTTGTCACCCCACCAATAGCATCAATCGAACCTGCAAATTTATTGTAATTTCGCGCTCGCATTGAGGTCATATAAGCTGCGTCACATTTGCCCTCACGCAGTCTACGATCTACCAAAGCTTCGTCTTGAAATGGAATTAAAGTAATGTCGGCCTGCCAACTTTTCGCTGCCAGTGCCCACTCTTCCATCATTTTGTAGGATTCACCTGATTTTCCCAATAAATCGAATACACATACATTTTGCCCAGCATGTGCTGTTCCCATAGCACAGCAAAATACTGCACCAATTATCCCCAATCCTTTTTTCATTTGACTTTCCTTAGTCTAGTTTTATTAGGAGTTCATTTATCAACCAAGTTTTAAATTGTTTTTATTTTAGCCATATTTTTTAGAATGTGGTCTATCTCGTTAAAAATTTAGATATTTTCAGACGAATAGCTTTAATAAAGATAGGTTAAGCCATGCAATCTCAACATTTAGAAACTAAAACTCTGAAAGTTTTGTTTTCAGGTTCAGTTCTCTTTAAAATACAGCATCCCTAACTCACCTCGATAAGACAAGATGATTCAATTTGACCAAGTTTCTTTACGCCGCGGTGGACGTGTTCTCTTTCAAAAAGCGTCTATGCAATTACACCCAGGTTGGAAGATTGGTCTGACTGGGGTCAATGGTGCAGGTAAATCAACATTATTTGCAGCATTACTAGGCAGTTTAGGCGCAGATGAAGGTACTCTTACTCGCCCTTCGGTCTGGACAGTGGCGCATATGGCACAAGAAGTTAAAGCTCTAGACATGCCTGCCATCGATTTTGTTCTTTCTGGTGATGAAGAATATTGGGATATTCAAAATAAGCTTGCTCATCCAGATCAACTCACAGATTCAGACTTGGCTAAACTACATGGCCGCTTTGATGAAATTCACGGTTATTCAGCACCATCTAAAGCTGCCCAGCTTATGGCTGGCTTAGGTTTTTTAGAACATCAATTACGTTTAAATGTTGCTAGCTTTTCTGGTGGATGGCGTATGCGCTTAAACTTAGCGCGTACATTAATGAGTCGTTCTGATCTACTTTTACTAGATGAACCAACAAACCACTTAGATTTAGACGCAATTTTGTGGTTAGAAGACTGGCTTAAAGCCTATGAAGGTACCCTCATCCTCATTTCGCATGACCGCGACTTTTTAGATGCAATTACAGACCATATTCTCCATATTGAGAATCAGGAACTCACGCTTTACACCGGTAATTACTCCACATTTGAAACAACTCGAAGTGAACGTTTAGCACAACAACAACAAGCTTTTGAAAAGCAACAAGAAACACGTGCTCACCTACAAAAATTTATTGACCGTTTCAAAGCAAAAGCAACTAAAGCTCGTCAGGCACAAAGTCGTATAAAACAACTTGAGCGTATGCAGCAACTCGCACCTGCTCATGTAGATACACCGTTTACTTTTAGTTTTCGTGAACCGACCAAAATGAGTTCACCGTTGCTGACGTTAGACAATGCCAGCATAGGTTATGGCGAAAAGCTAATTGCTGAAAAAATCAGATTACAAATTACACCAAATTCGCGTATTGGTTTACTTGGTATGAACGGCGCAGGTAAATCAACTTTGATTAAGAGCTTGGTCGGTGATTTACCACTTCTAGCAGGTGAACGTAAAGCTTCAGAGTTACTTAATATTGGTTACTTTGCACAGCACCAAATGGATGCTTTAGACGGCCATGCCAGCCCGATGCTTCAACTTGCCCGTTTGGCAGATAAACAAATTAGTGAAGCCACTTTACGTTCATTTCTGGGGAGTTTCGGGTTTAGTGGTGAACGCATGGATACACCATGTGAAAGCTTTTCTGGCGGTGAGCGCGCTCGTTTGGCCCTAGCACTGATTGTATGGCAGCGTCCAAATGTTTTAATTCTCGATGAGCCAACAAACCATTTAGATCTTGATATGCGTCATGCACTGAGCATGGCTTTACAAGATTTTGAAGGTGCTGTTGTTCTGGTTTCCCACGAACGTCAACTTATTGCCAGTGTGTGTGATGAGCTTCTTTTAGTACACGGCGGCAAATGTACCGAATTTGAAGGTGATTTGCAGGATTATGCTAAATGGCTACGTGAAGCGCGTCAGCAGCAGATCAATGCTCAGACTGCTATAGCAGCAAATAACTCATCTGCTGCTGCCCCTGCTCCAACTAAAGTTGATAAAGAAGCACAGCGTAAGGAAGCCGCACGCCGTCGCGAACAGACTCGTCCTATTCGTAAAAATATTGAAAAAGTTGAGTCACAAATTGAAAAACTTCAACCGCGACTTGCTGAAATTGAAGAAGCTTTAGCAGATAGCTCATTATATGAAGCGAATCGTAAAGATGATTTGCTTAAGCTGATGAATGAACAGACTGAGTTGAAGGCGAAGCTTGAACAACATGAAGAGCAACTTTTAGAACTCATGATGGAACTTGAGGAAATGGAAGCTTCTTTCGAAAACTAAGTTCTTACCAGTACTGGTATTTTTAAGTACCAGTACTGGCTTTTAGTTCAAATTAGAGCTTTATTTGCACTACTATATAAAAATTTGAATGACTTCTAATAATATTTCATTCAGCTGTTAAATTTTTGAGATAGATTCAAATTTGATAACATATAAAACTTAAGCTACATCTTAAGGGTTGCCATATACAGATAATTTAACTAAATTCTGTAACTTCGTTTTTACCCTTCTTGAGTAGGTATTTAATTCGGGATCAGACAAACTGAATGAATTTTATTGATTTTATTACTAATTTTGAACATTTTTTACCTATTTTAATTCAGGAGTATGGCGCATGGGTCTATGCCATACTCTTTTTGATCATTTTTTCTGAGACAGCTTTTGTTTTTATGTTCTTTTTACCAGGAGATAGTTTACTTCTAACTGTAGGGGCACTTTGCTCAGTAATTGAAATGATGCATCTGGGTTATATGATTACTTTGCTTACCATAGCTGCCACCCTAGGCTATATTGTGAACTACTCTATTGGACGTCATTTTGGTAACCGTATTTTTGAAGCAAAATCACGTTTTATTAAGAAAGAGTATTTAAATAAAACCAACCGTTATTTCTTACAACACGGTGGCAAAACCATTCTTCTGGCACGCTTTATTCCTTTTGCACGCTCTTTTGCACCATTAGCTGCTGGCTCTAGCAATATGAGTTATGGAAAGTTTTTAATCTATAATGTCGCTGGAGCTATTTTGTGGATCTGCCTTTTGTTAACTGCTGGATATTTGTTTGGCCACGCACTCATTCAAGTTACAGACTTAGTAGAAAATTAATCTTTTTCAAGTTAATCCACTCAAATAAACCAAAAAAATAAAGGGAATGAATCAATTATTCCCTTTATTTTATTTAGATCAAAATGAATCTATCTAAATTTTTTATGGTTTTCATTACGAATATTAACCAGATTTATTGCTTCAGTTTTGGCTTGGTCTAATTGACCTTTATCAACCAATACAGTAACGCGATCAATTTCAGCAACCAACTGATCTAAACCCGCTTGATATTGCTTTACCTGTACATTTTCCGGCGGTAAACCTTCTAACTTATGAGGTAAAGATTTTTTTGAAGATAATGCAGTCTGACGCATAATCACAAGCTGCTGTTTTGCGTTATTGAGATCTTTCGCTTCAGCAAAGGCTTTTGTGCTCTTTGCTAAAGTTTTCATGTCAGCTTCCAAGTCAGCTGCAAATGCAGAATGACTCACTAAAGCTGCACATGAAATCAGCATACTTGCTATAAACTTTTGACTCATCATCTTCTCTCCTTAGACTGATTTAGAATCTAGCTATCAATTAAGCATCAATATCTGCATTTAATGCATTTTCTTCAATGAAGGCACGACGTGGTTCAACGTCATCACCCATTAAGCATGAGAACATACGATCGGCTTCGATTGCATCATCAATAGTCACCTGTAACATATTACGGTTTTCAGGGTCCATTGTGGTTTCCCAAAGCTGTTCAGCATTCATCTCACCCAGACCTTTATAGCGCTGGATCATCATTCCACGGCGCGAATCTTGCAGAATGTGCTGCCATACCTGATGGAAGTTAGCCACTTGAATACGACGATCACCCTTCTGTAAATATGCACCATCTTCAATTAAATTGAACCAACTCTTAGAGTTCTTCAATAAACGTGCATATTCTGCTGAGTTTAATAAACCAGCATCAAGCAAGTAAGCATGTGGCAAGTTATGGACATATACCGTCACACGTGGCCAATAATGCGCTGTTTTCTCGCCTTGAGCATTTTCACGTTCAAAGGTTTCAAGCGTAATTTCAGGACGCAAACTTGGCTGTAGTCTTTGTACAGCTTCGCGTACTTGATCTGCCCATTGCTGTACATAAGCCTGGTCATGGTTCTGATCAGCTTTAAAGGCATCTACTTCAAGTAATGCATCAAGTAAGCTTGCTGGATAACGCAACGTTAAACGTTGTAAACTCTTTTGTGAAACTTGATAGTCTTGGATCACTTTTGCTAATGCTTCGCCTGTAATTGCAGGTGCTTCTGCACTAATATGCAAAGCAAGCTCATCAATTGCATTTGAAATTAAATAAGTTTCCAAGGCATCATTATCTTTAATATATTGCTCTTGCTTACCCTTTTTGAGCTTATACAAAGGTGGCTGTGCAATATAGATATGACCACGTTCAACCAGCTCCGGCATTTGACGGAAGAAGAACGTTAATAACAATGTACGGATGTGCGAACCATCGACGTCGGCATCGGTCATAATAATAATTTTATGGTAACGAAGCTTGTCAGGGTTATATTCTTCACGGCCAATACCACAGCCAAGTGCTGTAATTAATGTACCGACTTCCTGACTCGAAATCATTTTGTCAAAGCGGGCACGTTCAACGTTCAAGATTTTACCTTTCAAAGGTAAAATAGCTTGCATTTTACGGTTACGACCTTGCTTGGCACTACCACCCGCAGAATCACCCTCGACAAGATATAATTCAGAAAGTGCCGGATCTTTTTCCTGACAGTCAGCCAATTTACCTGGCAAGCCTGCAATATCTAATGCACTCTTACGACGTGTCATTTCACGCGCTTTACGCGCAGCATCACGTGCACGAGCAGCGTCAATAATCTTACCAGCAATTGATTTTGCAGCTTGCGGGTTTTCTAGTAAGTAAGCAGAGAACTCTTTGTTCATTGCTTGCTCTACTGCTGGTTTTACCTCACTAGACACCAATTTTTCTTTCGTTTGAGAAGAGAATTTTGGATCAGGAACTTTAACCGAAATAATAGCAGTTAAACCTTCACGCGCATCATCACCAGTCACATTCACTTTTTCTTTCTTGAGAATGTTTTCATTTTCAAGATATTGGTTTAAGCCACGCGTTAATGCCGCACGGAAACCTGCTAAGTGTGTACCACCATCTTTTTGTGGAATGTTGTTTGTAAAACAACGAACATTTTCTTGATAACTATCATTCCACTGCAATGCAACTTCTACAGCAATGCCGTTATCTGCATCAGCCGTGAAATGGAAAATTTCGTTCAGATGATTTTTACCTTCGTTAATGTATTTAACAAACTCAGATAAACCACCTTCATAGTCATAAACATGTTCAAGATTAATACGCTCATCACGTAAAACGATACGTACACCAGCATTTAAGAAAGAAAGTTCACGTAAGCGGCGCGCTAAAATTTCAACGTTAAAAATGGTTTGACTAAAAGTTTCTGCACTTGGCCAGAAGCGTACAATCGTACCTGTGTTATCCGTTTCACCAATCACACGTAATGGATATTGCGGATCACCATGATGGTATTCTTGTTCATGAATTTGGCCAGCACGATTAATAATTAAATGTAATTTACTAGACAGTGCGTTTACGACTGATACACCTACACCGTGCAAACCACCTGAAACTTTATAGCTGTTATCATCAAACTTACCGCCTGCATGCAGAATGGTAAGAATAACTTCTGCTGCAGATACACCTTCTTCAGGGTGAATATCAGTTGGAATACCACGGCCATTATCTGAAACACTCACCGATTCATCTTCGTGAATCGTGACAATAATTTCGTCACAGTGACCCGCTAAGGCTTCATCGATTGCGTTATCGACAACCTCGAATACCATATGGTGTAAACCG
Organism: Acinetobacter nosocomialis; assembly: GCF_041021905.1. NCBI lineage: Bacteria > Pseudomonadati > Pseudomonadota > Gammaproteobacteria > Moraxellales > Moraxellaceae > Acinetobacter > Acinetobacter nosocomialis. Next base: position 3,936 of record NZ_CP157432.1, on the reverse strand, counting down.
GTACCGTCGTCTGTATCCCCAATATACATGCCCGGACGTTTACGAACTGCATCTAATCCACGTAATACTTTAATACTAGAGGAATCATAAGCCTTTTCATTGGTTTGTTCTGTTTGAGAGGCTGATTGAGACTCTGAACTCATGGTTTCTCCCTAGCAAATATAGGTTTATTCAAAGATGGTTAACATCAAAAAATTATGGTGAAGCAAGACTAACTTGACCGGATTCAACACTGAATAATTGATATGAAATAGACAGATCATGTAAATGTTTTTTTACCGATGCATGATCTAAAGTTGTCATAAAAACCTGGCTACCAAGTTGGCTTAATCGTTCAATTAAACGTTGTTGTGCGGTTAAGTCTAATTCTGCTGTCAGATCATCTAATAATACCACAGTTTCCTTATTACTCGCATGCAACATTGCAATTTGTGACAGTTTTAAGGCAATAATCAGGAGTTTTTTCTGACCTCTTGATAAAACATCATCGGCGTGTCCAAAAGGTGTTTTTAAGCGCAAATCTGCCCGATGTGGACCATACTCTGTATAACGTCTTTCAATGTCTTTTTGATGCTGATTCAGCAAGTCTTGCATGAGCCCCTGCTCTGTATGAAAACCGGGGCTATATTCCAGCTCAATCTCTAAATCAGGTAGTAACTGTCTTAAATCATTTTGGAAATATACGTTCCATTGTTCTACGATACTTAAACGCTGTGAGTGTAAAATTTCACCATAATTACTCAACATTTTGTTCCACGGCTCTAAGTCAGCCAAAGAAAGATTGCGTCTTGTTTTGAGTAAAGTATTTCGCTGTTTTAAAGCTCGAGAGTAATACTGCCAAGCAAAATAAAACTCAGGTTCCACGTGGAACATTAGCCAATCTAAAAGCTGACGTCTTGGCTTAGCACCATGGTCAATAATATCTGTACTTTGTGGATCAATATGTTGTAAAGGGAGTAATTTGGCGAGTTGACCTTGGGTTGCAACTGTATCTCCATTCACTTTCATCAACTGCTCGCCAGAAGCGAGTTTCTGCATACCAATTTTTTCAGTTGCTGACTGAGCAAACACAATCGCGTCGTCAGCCTCATATTGAATATAGTTTTTTGGGATATGTGTACGGAATGAGCGACCTGTTGCAAGTAAATGGATCGCTTCCAAAATTGATGTTTTACCCGAACCGTTAGCGCCATAAAAAACATTAAACGGTTGCAAACCATGGAGTGCAACCGTTTTTAAATTACGCACGCGTTCTATGTTTAAGCGCGTAAGATGCATAGAATTAAACCAGTTTAGACACGCATCGGCATAACAACATAAGTCTGGTCAGGATGAGCAGGATCTTGTACTAATACTGACTGGTTCGCTTCAGTCATGCTCATATTTACATCATCGCCATCTAATACACCCAACACATCAAGTAAATATTGAGCATTAAATGACATTTCTAATGGCGTATTTTGATATTGGATTGCTAAATCCTCAATCGCTTCATCTTGTTCAGGGTTATTTGCACGAAGCTGTAAAGAATCCTGATTAAAGTTTAAGAACACACCACGTAATTTCTCATTACTTAAAATTGCGACACGTTGTAATGATTGTTTAAATACGTCATGACCAATCAAAACATGTTTATCGCCACCACGTGGAATCACACGGCGGTAGTCTGGGAATTTCCCATCAATCAATTTTGTCGTAAAACGAACTGTAATATCACCTTGTTCTTTATCACGGCTTGGCGTATTAATCGTTACATTTAATAATTCACGACCAATAAGCAAAGTGAGTTGCTCATCTTCAATACTAAGTAAGCGTTGTAGTTCACCAACAGCTTTACGAGGCACAATTGCTTGTACTAATTGAGACGAACTAGAAGAGGCCAAAATTTCACAAAGGGCAAGACGGTGGCCATCAGTTGTGACTGCACGCAATTGATTTTCATCAATTTCTAACAAAGTACCAGTTAAATAAAAACGTACATCTTGTACAGCCATTGCAAAAGCAGTTTTTTCAAATAAACGCTTTAGTTCACGTTGAGTCACCTGTACTTGCGTACCTTGGCTATTCTCAGTATTTAACAACGGGTAATCTTCTGCTGGTAAAGTACCTAATACAAAACGGCTATTACCAGACTTTAAAATACATCTTTGATCTTCAGTAATTTGTAAATCAATCAATGCAGCGGTAGGCAAAGATTTACAAATGTCCATTAACTTACGAGCAGGAACAGTCGTTTCACCTGCTTCAAGACACGCCCCTTCTGATAAAGCAGTGCTCGCCACCAGTTCAACTTCTAAATCCGAACCAGTAATGGTGAGTGCTTGACCATTAGTCTGAATTTTGACGTTTGAAAGAATATTCAAGGTATGACGACGTTCTACCGCACCGACAACATGCGATAAAACATTGAGTAAACTTTCTTTAGCGATTTTCAAACGCACGATTCATTCCTCTAGCAACTTGGAGCAAACATTTCATTTTTTAGCTGTGTACTATGCTGCACTTATGGAGACTTTGCAACAACGTCTTATGATTTCATTAACTCTGAAGAAGACGTAGTAAATTCTTATAATCTTCGTCAAAGATAGGATCTTCTTCCCGCAAACTGACCACTTTTTCACAAGCATGCATCACGGTACTATGGTCTCGCCCACCAAAAGCCATTCCAATTTCCGGAAAACTATCACCAGTCAACTCACGGGCAAGCCCCATTGCCAATTGGCGTGGTCGAGCATAAATTCGTGTCCGTTTTGGACCTACCAGTTCTTTTAGAGGAATACGGAAATATTCACTCACTACACGCTGGATATTTTCCACACTGATTGTACGAGCACGGATTGCCAATACATCTTTTAAAGACTCTCGCACAACATCAAGGTCGATTGGAGCACCTTTAAAACGTGAAATTGCGACAACTTTATTAAGAGCACCTTCAAGTTCACGTACGTTTGCTACCACTTGTTGTGCAATAAATAATGCGCAGTTTCTAGGCAAATCAACGCCACTATTCTCAGCTTTTTTAAGTAGAATTTCGATTCGTGTTTCAATATCTGGTGGTTCAACACCTACTGACAGTCCCCAAGAAAAACGAGAAACCAATCGTGGATCAAGTTCTGTTAATTCTTTAGGATATCGATCAGACGTTAAAATAATTTGTTTAGATTCATCAAGTAAGGCGTTAAATGTATAAAAGAATTCAACAAGACTAGCTTCTTTACCAGCCAAAAGGTGAATATCATCCACTAATAACAAATCTAAAGAACGACAATTTTTCTTAAACTCTTCAACCTTTCCTTTTTGTAATGAACTCACAAAATCTTGTACAAAACTTTCCGAAGTCATATACATGACTCTCGCATTCGGCTTAGCTTGCAGTAAAGCATTACCAACCGCTTGCATTAAGTGAGTTTTACCAAGACCCGTTGGACCATATAAAAACAAAGGGTTATGTTGAGAAGCACCTAATTGTGTTAATACTTTTCTACAAGTTTCCGCTGCCATTTGGTTAGAACGGCCTTCAACAAATAGCGAAAAAGTAAATTGTGGGTTTAATAGTTTCTTTTTTGAAGTTTTCGAACTAACTGCAGGGTTAGCAACAGGTTCTGGTTCTCTTTTAACCTTAGTAGGTTGTGAAACTGGTGCACTTTGTAAAGCAGCTGTAGTTGTTGCTGGTTGTTCATTAGAAGACAAAATACTACCAGGACGCGAATCGACCAAGATTTCAACCTGACGTACACGTCCCTCAGACAATTGTTCCGCCAATATAGATATTAACTCTAAATGATTCTCTTGAATATAACGTGTCCAATAAGGATTAGGGGCATATAGACGTAGGATACCCTCTACTTCTTCAGCTACTAAAGGGCGAATCCACATCGCAAAGACGTTATCAGAGAGCTCTTGTCGCAAGCGAGTTAAGCAGTCTGTCCAAAGCAT